>NZ_JAAXOW010000008.1 GCF_012396185.1 Sanguibacter hominis ATCC BAA-789 | reverse complement strand
GGCCTGGAAGGGCGGGTGGGGATGCGCGTCTGTTCCTTGAGAACTCAACAGTGTGCTTGATAGTCAATGCCAAATATCCCTGTCGGGTGGCTTGGTCTGGTCCTTTGTGGGGCTGGGTCTGGTTGCTCGTAGAGGATTCCTTTGGATAATAGATTGAAAACGCAAGTTTTCGATCTTGATGCCAGTTTTATTCAGGCTGTCCCTGGTGGATGGTCTGCTTCGTATGGTTGTTAACCGGGTTCGCCTGGTTGGCGTCAAACATTTACGGAGAGTTTGATCCTGGCTCAGGACGAACGCTGGCGGCGTGCTTAACACATGCAAGTCGAACGGTGAAGGTGGAGCTTGCTCTGCTGGATCAGTGGCGAACGGGTGAGTAACACGTGAGTAACCTGCCCCTCACTTCGGGATAACCTCGGGAAATCGTGGCTAATACCGGATACGAGGCACCTTCGCATGGGGTGTGCCTGGAAAGATTTATCGGTGGGGGATGGACTCGCGGCCTATCAGCTTGTTGGTGGGGTAATGGCCCACCAAGGCGACGACGGGTAGCCGGCCTGAGAGGGCGACCGGCCACACTGGGACTGAGATACGGCCCAGACTCCTACGGGAGGCAGCAGTGGGGAATATTGCACAATGGGCGCAAGCCTGATGCAGCGACGCCGCGTGGGGGATGAAGGCCTTCGGGTTGTAAACCCCTTTCAGCAGGGAAGAAGCGAGAGTGACGGTACCTGCAGAAGAAGCGCCGGCTAACTACGTGCCAGCAGCCGCGGTAATACGTAGGGCGCAAGCGTTGTCCGGAATTATTGGGCGTAAAGAGCTCGTAGGCGGTTTGTCGCGTCTGGTGTGAAAACTCAAGGCTCAACCTTGAGCTTGCACCGGGTACGGGCAGACTAGAGTGCGGTAGGGGTGACTGGAATTCCTGGTGTAGCGGTGGAATGCGCAGATATCAGGAGGAACACCGATGGCGAAGGCAGGTCACTGGGCCGCAACTGACGCTGAGGAGCGAAAGCATGGGGAGCGAACAGGATTAGATACCCTGGTAGTCCATGCCGTAAACGTTGGGCACTAGGTGTGGGGCTCATTCCACGAGTTCCGTGCCGCAGCAAACGCATTAAGTGCCCCGCCTGGGGAGTACGGCCGCAAGGCTAAAACTCAAAGGAATTGACGGGGGCCCGCACAAGCGGCGGAGCATGCGGATTAATTCGATGCAACGCGAAGAACCTTACCAAGGCTTGACATACACCGGAATCATGCAGAGATGTGTGCGTCTTCGGACTGGTGTACAGGTGGTGCATGGTTGTCGTCAGCTCGTGTCGTGAGATGTTGGGTTAAGTCCCGCAACGAGCGCAACCCTCGTCCTATGTTGCCAGCACTTCGGGTGGGGACTCATAGGATACTGCCGGGGTCAACTCGGAGGAAGGTGGGGATGACGTCAAATCATCATGCCCCTTATGTCTTGGGCTTCACGCATGCTACAATGGCCGGTACAAAGGGCTGCGATACCGCGAGGTGGAGCGAATCCCAAAAAGCCGGTCTCAGTTCGGATTGGGGTCTGCAACTCGACCCCATGAAGTCGGAGTCGCTAGTAATCGCAGATCAGCAACGCTGCGGTGAATACGTTCCCGGGCCTTGTACACACCGCCCGTCAAGTCACGAAAGTCGGTAACACCCGAAGCCGGTGGCCCAACCCTTGTGGAGGGAGCCGTCGAAGGTGGGATTGGCGATTGGGACTAAGTCGTAACAAGGTAGCCGTACCGGAAGGTGCGGCTGGATCACCTCCTTTCTAAGGAGCCACAACCGTCCGGATCAACCACTGGTCTGCCCGCTTGCGGGTGCTGGTGCCGGTCGGTCAAGTGCCACGCTCGGGCCGAACGCGCTCGGGGTGGGACGCTCATGGGTGGAACATTGACTTCTTGCGAGCTCGGGTGCTGGTGCACCGGTTAGTACGCCTCCTTGTGGGGTGGGAACGCCTCGTGCCAGATGCCTGGGGGAGTTCAAGCACACTGTTGGGTCCTGAGGGAACAGACCTTCTGGTGCCGGCGACGGCACCGGGTGGACTGGTTTCCTTCACGGACTGCCCCTGGCGGGTGAACCGCTGCTGGCCCACGGCTGGTGGTAGGCACGGCGCCGATCGAGGGGGTGGGGTCGTTGGTAGCTTGAGAACTGCACAGTGGACGCGAGCATCTTTGTAACATCAAAGATTTATCTTTGGTATCTGCAATTTTTAGCTGTTGTCAAGTTTTTAAGGGCACAGGGTGGATGCCTTGGCACTAGGAGCCGAAGAAGGACGTTGTAGCCTGCGATAAGCCTCGGGGAGTTGGCAAACGAACCGTGATCCGAGGATGTCCGAATGGGGAAACCCACCTGGAGTCATGTCCAGGTACCCGCACCTGAATATATAGGGTGTGTGGAGGGAACGTCGGGAAGTGAAACATCTCAGTACCGACAGGAAGAGATATTCCGTGAGTAGTGGCGAGCGAAAGCGGATCAGGCCAAACCGATGGCGTGTGATACCCGGCAGGGGTTGCGTCATCGGGGTTGTGGGACCTTTTGGATCATTCTGCCGGATGGTCAGGGAGTCAGAAAGCTTCGTTATAGTCGAAGGCCTTGGGAAGGGCCGGCACAGAGGGTGATACCCCCGTAGACGAAATGGCGTAGCCTCCCGAGAGTGTTCCCAAGTAGCACGGGGCCCGAGAAATCCCGTGTGAATCCGTCGAGACCACTCGATAAGCCTAAATACTACCTAGTGACCGATAGCGGACAAGTACCGTGAGGGAAAGGTGAAAAGTACCCCGGGAGGGGAGTGAAATAGTACCTGAAACCGTGTGCCTACAATCCGTTGGAGCCTCCCTAGCAGGGGTGACAGCGTGCCTTTTGAAGAATGAGCCTGCGAGTTAGTGCTCAGTGGCGAGGTTAACCCGTGTGGGGAAGCCGTAGCGAAAGCGAGTCCGAATAGGGCGATCATAGTCGCTGGGTCTAGACCCGAAGCGGAGTGATCTACCCATGGCCAGGTTGAAGCGCGGGTAAGACCGCGTGGAGGACCGAACCCACCTAGGTTGAAAACTGGGGGGATGAGCTGTGGGTAGGGGTGAAAGGCCAATCAAACTCCGTGATAGCTGGTTCTCCCCGAAATGCATTTAGGTGCAGCGTCACGTGTTTCTTGCCGGAGGTAGAGCTACTGGATGGCCGATGGGCCCTACAAGGTTACTGACGTCAGCCAAACTCCGAATGCCGGTAAGACAGAGCGTGGCAGTGAGACTGCGGGGGATAAGCTCCGTAGTCGAGAGGGAAACAGCCCAGACCACCAGCTAAGGCCCCTAAGCGTGTGCTAAGTGGGAAAGGATGTGGAGTTGCACAGACAACCAGGAGGTTGGCTTAGAAGCAGCCACCCTTGAAAGAGTGCGTAATAGCTCACTGGTCAAGTGATTCCGCGCCGACAATGTAGCGGGGCTCAAGTACACCGCCGAAGCTGTGGCATTCACATTTGAGCTAGGCCTTCGTGGTCCAGGCATGTGGATGGGTAGGGGAGCGTCGTGTGGGCAGTGAAGCTGCGGGGTAACCCAGTGGTGGAGCCTACACGAGTGAGAATGCAGGCATGAGTAGCGAATGACGGGTGAGAAACCCGTCCGCCGAATGACCAAGGGTTCCAGGGCCAGGCTAATCCGCCCTGGGTAAGTCGGGACCTAAGGCGAGGCCGACAGGCGTAGTCGATGGACAACGGGTTGATATTCCCGTACCGGCGAAGAACCGCCCAGACCGAACCCGGTGATGCTAAGCGCCCGGACCGTCACCTGTTGACCCTTCGGGGTCTTGGTGTGCGGCGAGGCCGCGACCCGAGCTGGTAGTAGGTGAGCGTATTAACAGGGGTGACGCAGGAAGGTAGCCGAGCGTGGCGATGGTAGTCCACGTCCAAGGTTGTAGGGCGAGCAGTAGGCAAATCCGCTGCTCATATAGCCTGAGAACTGACGGTGACCCCGTATGGGGGATGATTCGGTGATCCTATGCTGCCTAGAAAAACCTCGACGCGATGGTTCTAGCCGCCCGTACCCTAAACCGACTCAGGTGGTCAGGTAGAGAATACTAAGGCGACGAGATAATCATGGTTAAGGAACTCGGCAAAATGCCCCCGTAACTTCGGGAGAAGGGGGGCCTGAGGCGTGTACCGGCTTGCCCGGGAAGCGTTTGAAGGCCGCAGAGACCAGGGGGAAGCGACTGTTTACTAAAAACACAGGTCCGTGCGAAGTCGCAAGACGATGTATACGGACTGACGCCTGCCCGGTGCTGGAAGGTTAAGAGGACTGGTCAGCTCTTCGGAGCGAAGCTGAGAATTTAAGCCCCAGTAAACGGCGGTGGTAACTATAACCATCCTAAGGTAGCGAAATTCCTTGTCGGGTAAGTTCCGACCTGCACGAATGGCGTAACGACTTCCCCGCTGTCTCAACCGTGAACTCGGCGAAATTGCACTACGAGTAAAGATGCTCGTTACGCGCAGCAGGACGGAAAGACCCCGGGACCTTTACTATAGCTTGGTATTGGTGTTCGGTGCGGCTTGTGTAGGATAGGTGGGAGACTGTGAAGCCGGCACGCCAGTGTCGGTGGAGTCAACGTTGAAATACCACTCTGGTCGCTCTGGATACCTAACTTCGGTCCGTGATCCGGACCAGGGACAGTGCCTGGTGGGTAGTTTAACTGGGGCGGTTGCCTCCTAAAATGTAACGGAGGCGCTCAAAGGTTCCCTCAGCCTGGTTGGCAATCAGGTGTCGAGTGCAAGTGCACAAGGGAGCTTGACTGTGAGACTGACAGGTCGAGCAGGGACGAAAGTCGGAACTAGTGATCCGGCGGTGGCTTGTGGAAGCGCCGTCGCTCAACGGATAAAAGGTACCCCGGGGATAACAGGCTGATCTTGCCCAAGAGTCCATATCGACGGCATGGTTTGGCACCTCGATGTCGGCTCGTCGCATCCTGGGGCTGGAGTAGGTCCCAAGGGTTGGGCTGTTCGCCCATTAAAGCGGTACGCGAGCTGGGTTTAGAACGTCGTGAGACAGTTCGGTCCCTATCCGCTGCGCGCGCAGGAAACTTGAGAAGACCTGTCCCTAGTACGAGAGGACCGGGACGGACTAACCTCTGGTGTGCCAGTTGTTCCGCCAGGAGCATGGCTGGTTGGCTACGTTGGGAAGAGATAACCGCTGAAAGCATCTAAGCGGGAAGCTTGCTTCAAGATGAGGTTTCCATGCCCTTCGGGGTGAGAGGCTCCCAGTAGACCACTGGGTTGATAGGCCGGATGTGGAAGTGAGGACTAAAGACTCATGGAGCTGACCGGTACTAATGAGCCGACAACTTGATAACAACAAATTTGTGCTACGCGTCCACTGTGCGGTTCCCGAGATACCAGCGACGGATATCTCCATAGAGTTACGGCGGTCATAGCGAGAGGGAAACGCCCGGTCCCATTCCGAACCCGGAAGCTAAGCCTCTCAGCGCCGATGGTACTGCCCTGGAGACGGGGTGGGAGAGTAGGACGCCGCCGGACAACCATTCACCAAAGGCCCACCCCCGA
>NZ_JAAXOW010000007.1 GCF_012396185.1 Sanguibacter hominis ATCC BAA-789 | reverse complement strand
AGCCCGCCCACAGGGGCACGACGGGACCCACGTCCCCGCCCGCACACCGCCCCCGCCGTCACCACGAGCTCGCCCGTCACCACCACGCACGGGGCCGGTGCACGGCCTAGCCGCGCAGCCCTCACCAACCGCCAGGCAAGCGGGCCGTACGTGGGCCGTCGGCCCCACCTACGGCCCACCCACACAAGCAGCTCAGCACCCCATACACACGCCCGAACAGCCCCAGGAACGACCTACTCACCTACACACACGCCCTCAGCAGCCCACCCCCCAGACAGACCACAGCCGACCTCATCCAGTCCCACGTTCCACTCACCTCAGCAGCCCAGCGCCTATCAACCCCAAACCAGTACGGACCTCTGGCATCTTCGATCCGCCTGGGGACAAACGCTGTCCCCCCGCACCCCCGACCAGCACCGCGTGATCGGTGCTCACGACGCATGTAGAAGGCATGAACGGGACCACCAAGATTCGGGCCTGCCCATCCTGCGACGAGGTCTTCCAGGGCGTGTCCACGTACTGCTCTGTCCGGTGCCGTGAGCGCGAGAAGAAGCGTCGGGCTCGCGCACGTGCGCGGGTCGCAGCCAGCGCAGCTCCGACGCCCACGGCGGCCCAGAGCGGACCTCCGCTAACCTCGCTCGCTCAGCTCGTGCCTGCGCCGGACGTGACCTCCGTTCGGGCTGAGCGGCGAACTGCTCGCGAGCTAGCGCGCACTCAGGCCACGGCTTCCGAGCAGGCGCACACCATCGCTCTCCAGGCCGAGCAGATCGACGCGCTGAGCCAGGAGCTCGACGCCGCGCGCGCGATCGCGCAGGGCGTTCACGAAGACGCCCGGTGGCTCGCCACCCAGGTGGCTCTCACCTACCGGGTGAAGGGGTGGACCGGCTACACCGGCCAGGTCCGTGACGTGGTGGAGCGGTACGTCCGCACCGGCCACTGACCACCACCCACCACCCACCACCCGCCACCCGTCACGAGGTCACCATGAGCCACCACCAGCCGCCCGCCACCGCCACCCCTGACGGCGGCGCATGGATGCAGGGACCGACCGACCTGATCGACCTGATCGGCGCACCTGACCGCGCAGACGTCGAGACCGTCAACCTGTTCGCTGGTCCTGGCGGCTGGGAGGAGGGCGCACGCATCCTCGGCCTGGACCTCAATATCGAGGGCATCGAGATCTCCGCCGACGCCTGCGCCACAGCGCGTACTGCCGGTCACCGCCGCCGCAACGTCGACGTGCGCCACGTCCACCCGAATGAGTACCCCAACGCCACCGGGCTCATCGTGAGCCCACCGTGCCCGTCCTTCTCCGTCGCCGGCACCCACAGCGACCGCGACGGACGAGACAAGCAGTTGGTCCGTGACATCTGGACCGGCATCGGATGGGGGATCGACCCTCTCGACGCGCTCGAAGACGTCCAGCACATCAAGGACCCCCGCACAGCCCTACTGACTGTCGCCGGCGTCTGGGCGATGACGATGCCGAACCTCGACTGGCTTGTCATGGAGGAAGTCCCCGTCGTCCACGAGGCGTTCATCGACCTCAGCGCTGAGCTGTCGAGCATGGGGTGGGAGTTCTTCAACGTCCACGACTTCGATGCCACAGAGTTCGGCGTCCCCTCCCACCGCAAGCGCACCTTCCTCGTCGGCAATCGGGTACGTCCCGGCTACGGCGTCGAGGGCGCATCCCGGGCCACGGGGCCCACCATGGCCCAGGCCCTGCGCTGGCCCGAGGGGCACACGATGGTCACCCGTGGCGACCGTGCAGCCGGTGGCGGCAACAAGTTCTCTGCCGACAGCGCCTCGTGGTGCCTGACCGGCAGAGCGCGGTCCTGGCAGCGGGACGACGGTCTGCGCCTGACCGCGGCGCAGGCCGGCTATCTGTCTGGCTTCCGCCCCGATTACCCGTGGACCGGCTCTCGGAGCTCGCAGTTCCAGCAGGCCGGTGACGTCGTATCGCCGCTGGTGGCCGCGACCGTCATCGGCGACGCCCTCCACGTTCCGGCGGCCGCCCACCTCGCGGCCGAGCGCACGCGCCTCTACGGCCCCTCAGATGCCTACGCCGCGCGCCTGACCCCCAAGCGTGCCGCCGTGCTTGGGCCCTACGCCTCCCTGTCCCTTGACCACGCCGCCCCTGGAGTCTCCGCATGAGCATGAACCTCACACGCCTGACCACGGGGTCCGGCGTCGACTACCTGCTCAGCACCGTTGCTGTCGGAGACGGACGCAACGCACCCCGTCAGGGCATGGCCGACTACTACGCGGCGACGGGCACCCCTCCCGGGCGCTGGTGGGGACGTGGCGCTCACGCCGCTG
Source organism: Sanguibacter hominis ATCC BAA-789 (assembly GCF_012396185.1). Taxonomy (GTDB): domain Bacteria; phylum Actinomycetota; class Actinomycetes; order Actinomycetales; family Cellulomonadaceae; genus Flavimobilis; species Flavimobilis hominis. The sequence continues at coordinate 50,158 of NZ_JAAXOW010000007.1, read as the reverse complement.
ACTTGCACGACGAAGAGACGATCACCCGCGACGGTGCGGACGCGCTGTTCAAGCACTTCAAGCACCCCAACACCGGCGTCGAGCTCGGCAGTCGACCTCGCGGTAGCAGCAGCGGCGTGGCAGCCAGCGCCGTCGCGGGCTTCGACCTGACCTTCACCATCCCGAAGTCCGTCAGCGTCGTGTGGGCTGTAGCCGACGAAGAGACCCAGCGCGCAATCCTGGCCGCGCACGAGACTGCCGTCAGCCAGGCCCTCGAGTACGTCGAGGACGAGGTGCTCCAGACTCGTTCTGGGCGCAACGGAGTCGCATCTGTCGGGGTGCGCGGCATGATCGCCGGGCGATTCAACCACTGGGAATCGCGGGAGGGTGATCCCCACCTGCACACCCACGTCGTCGTCTCCAACCGCGTCCAACGCGCCTCTGACGGCAAGTGGCTCTCGGTGGACTCGCGCGGCCTGCACCGCTCTGCCGTGGCAGTCAGCGAGCTGCACCAGAACCTCTTGCTCGACGAGCTACATCGTTCCCTCGGGATGACGTTCGCAGAGCGGACCGACGTCCAGAGCAACGCTTCGGTACACGACGTCACCGGCGTTGACCCCACGCTCATCTCGACGTTCAGCGTCCGCGATCAGCAGATCAAGGCCGCCCAGAAGAAGGCCGTCGACGACTGGACAGCCAAGCACGGCAAGAAGCCGACCGGGCGCGAGCTCGCGCGAATCCACCAGGACGTCTGGCGAGCCACCCGCAAGGCCAAGGCCACAGACCCCGCCGCCCTTCCCGTACTACGCACGCGCTGGCGTCGACAGGCTGAGGCCGCAGGGGTCGACGTCGCCCAGGTGCTCGCAGCCACCGTCAACGTCGATCGCTCACCAGACGCCGACACCGCGGCCGCACACGACATCGACCTGGCCTCCGACTACGCAGCGCTCACCCTTCAAGGGTTCGCCGACCGCTATGCCGGTGCCGTCGTTGCTCAGATCCGCTCCATGCGCTCGACGTGGACCCTGGCGAACCTTCGCGCGGAGGCCGAACGCCTGACGCGCGGCGTGCGCTGCGCGAGCGCCGAGGACCGGCGCCGGCTCATCTCCACGGTCGTCCAGGCCGCTGCCGCCGCGAGCATCGAGGTCACCGAACGCCGGTACTCGCTGACCCCCGAGGCCGCCGCTGACGTCAGCCTCGCTCTGCGCGGCTCGTCGGTGTTCGACGACGACCACAACCGCACCTTCACCGATCAGTCCGTGCTCGACGCCGAGGCCCTTGTCCTCGCGGCCGCAGAGACCGACACCGGCCCAGCCCTCGCCCTGCCAGCCACGACCACCACCCTGGCGGCCCTGTCCGCCCAGCAGGAGAGCGAGCGCGGCTTCGGCTTCGCCGCCGACCAGCTCGCCGCGGCCGCGCAGGTGGTCACCGACGGTCACACCGTCTCGGCAATCGTCGGCCCCGCAGGGACCGGCAAGACCACCACCATGCGCGCCGTGCGCGCAGTGTGGGAAGCCACCTACGGCGAGGGGAGCGTCACCGGCCTGACCACCTCCGCCCAGGCCGCAGCGGTTCTGGGGGGCGAGCTCGACGCCGAGGCCAACACCGTCGCGAAGTGGCTACACGAGACCGTAGGCGACGGCGCACGCCAGCGCTCCGCAGCCCTCGCTGACCAGCAGGCGATCCTCACCTCGTCCACCACCGGGTACGTCCAGAAGGCTCGCGCACGTCGACGCACGGCCACCCTCCTGGCGCAGTCCGCCCGCTGGAAGATGCGCCCCGGGCAACTCGTCATCATCGACGAAGCGTCGATGACCGGCACGCACGCCCTGGCCGAAATCACCCGTCAGGCTCAGGAGGCAGGTGCCAAGGTGCTCCTCGTGGGAGACCCCGCGCAGCTCGACGCCGTGGAGGCCGGGGGAGTGCTCGGCTGGCTTGAGCGCTCGGGCAAGGCCACGCACCTTACGAGCGTATGGCGCTTCACCGCCGAGTGGGAGAAGGACGCCAGCCTCGCACTACGAGTCGGGAACCTCGACGTGCTCGACACGTACATCGCCCATGATCGTGTCCGGCACGGCGACGACGAGCAGATTCTCGAAGACGCCTTCACCGCAGCCCGCGCGGACCAGGCCGCAGGGCGCAGCACCATCCTCATCGCCGCGACCAACGCCGTCGCCGCTGACCTCAATCAGCGGTTCACCCTCGAACGACGTGCGGCGGGCGAGGTCCAAATCGACACCCTTGTGGACCTGCGCGGCGGCACCACTGCGGGCGTCGGCGAGCAGATTCTGGCGCGCAAGGTCGACCGCAGCCTGCGCGACGACAAGGGAGACTTCATCCGCAACGGCACGCAGATGACCGTCACGCGCATCGGGCGCGACCGCTCGCTCACGGCAACCCGCTCGGACACCGGAGCGACGGTCACCCTGCCCGCTGCATGGGTCGCCCAGCACGTCGAGCTCGGCTACGCGATCACCGCGCACCGCGCTCAGGGCACGACCGTCGACGTCGGCCACGTCGCGATCCCCTCGCAGAACGCGCTCACCCGAGAGCTGCTCTACGTCGCCATGACGCGCGGACGCGAGTCCAACGTCGCCTGGGTCGGACAGGAGAACTCCGGCGACAGCCACTCTCTGATCCACCCCGCCGAGGTCCCAACGTGGCGCGACACGCTCGAGGCAATCGCCACGCACACCAGCACAGAGCGCACCGCCCACGAGGTCGCCGCCCAGAGCCACGACGACCAGCACTCACTCTCCCGGCTGAGCGCCGAACGTGACCACCTGCTCTCCTTGAGCTTCGCCCTGACCGGGGCCACGCAGCGCGAGCGGATCACCACCTTGATCAGCGACAGCCTCGGCACGGACCTGGCCGAGCGCTTGCGCGGCTCCGACCGCTACAGCGCGCTCGCCTCCGAAGTCGCCCGCCTCAACGGCAGCGGCGTCGACGCCGCCGCCTTGCTCTCGACCATGGCAGCCACGCGCGAGCTCGCCTCAGCCGAGGACCCCGCGCGCGTCCTGCTCTACCGCCTCGAACGTCACAACGGAGGCGAGACGCACGCCGCGGGCCTCGATCCGGTCGCCGGTCGCATGACCCGCACCGGCCACGGCGGACTAGACGACCTCCTACGCCAGTCCACCGACCTCCTCGACGCCCGCGTCGAGGAACTGCGCTCCCGCGACTGGCGCGACGCGCCATGGGCGGCAGACCTGCCCATCGTGCACGGCGACCGCGCTTGGAACGACGCCCTAGCCGCCGTGGCCGTCTACCGCGACAGGTTCTCGTGGGACGGCGACACCCCGCTCGGTCCCGTGCCGGCAGAGATCGACCGCACCCGCCTCGCGGCCTGGTCCGACGCGCACCGTCGTCTCGCGGACGCCGCGCGCCCACCTGCGACGGACACCCCGACGCCCGTCCGGCAGAGCGTGGCAGGTGCCACGGTCGCCCCTCGCGTCGATCACAGCCCCGGCCTCGCCTGACAACGACTGCGCCCCCCAGGTCACGCGGGCCTGGGGGGCGCTCTCGTCGCGTCAGACGAACAGGGCGACGATCATGACGAGGAGCTGAGCAACCTGAATCAGATCAGGCACCCCTCCCCACGTCGGGTAGTCGTACGGTCTCTCGACCATGCGCGCTCCCTCCTGGTACGGAGGACGTTGCATGGCCCAGAACCGGGCCATAGAGTGTCTATACGCATGTAGTAGAATCAACTCTCCGCGCAAACGCCCTCGAAGCGAAGCGGAGCGGCAAAAGGGACTCGTTGGCGCGAGTCCCTTTCGCATTTCCGCAGGCAGGTGAACGGTTCGCCACTGCCTAAAGCCAGTCTGCCACGGCGAACGTCTCAAACCAGGTGCAAGTCGCGACGAACTCGCGCTCCTCCGCATGCCTAGAGCGGCCTTCATCCACCAACGAGCGGCACCGTGCGAGGCGGGCGTGCGGGTTTGAGTCGAGGTCATGGATCTTCCTTCCATCGCGTGAACGGCGTGACGACCCAGGTCGATCGCGGCCGCAGGCTGGATGCCCTACGGCGCACAGTGCCGACGCCCTCTCTCACGGCAGTGGCCTCGCATGTCCTTGACCTGCACAAACACAGGAGAGGCCCCTGCGCCGAAGCGCAGGGGCCTCCTGAAGTTCACGAACGGTTGGCAGGGAACACCCTCCGCGAGGACGTGTCACCAACCTGACGTTCTCGATGCGCTCGCTCCTGGCGTGGTACTTCACTACGCAGTAGCAGCAACCGCGTCTCGACAAACCTCATGATGTTGAAGAAACGAGTACCGCACGGCTACATGCTCGGACCGGACACACCTGCCATGTGCGACACGAGCGCGCCTTGAACCTCGGGTCGAGGGCGCGCGCGCGGTCCAGCCGGAGCGGCTGCCGGTGCAGTGGTCGACGACTGCTGAATGCCCGACCTGTCGACCTGGGCCGGCATGGGGTGTCCCTCGGGGTAGACCAGCACCTCGCGGTCTGCGAGCACCAGCATCTCGCGCCCCTTCGCCGTCCTGACGGTCACCTGCAGGCCGCTGTTGACCTCATCGACCCTCACGAGCGCGCCCGCCCGAGTCTGCCGTGGGGCCCCATAGGCGAACCCTTCTTGCCCGGTGACCGCGACCGAGGGTGTGCCGAGATCGACCTGGGTCACGTCGACGAGCTGCGCCTCGGGGTCGCGCAGACTCCGGACCTCGAAGTCAGTCAACGCCCCGAACCGACGGCTCACCAAGGTGATTGCCTTGTCAGCGCTGCGCGTGGCGATGTGCTTCTCGCCCTGCGACTCGCCCACCACGCGGTACTCCACCTCATGGCGTGCGCCGTAGCCGCCCGCTATGAGGATGACGACGGGCTCGGAGAGCGCCGATCTCGAGTCGAGGTCGTCGCGCATCACCACGTCTCCGCGACGCAGGTCGTTGGTGGTCAGCTCCTCGTTGCCAAACAGCGCTGTCATCTCGTCGGCGGTCAGGTCGCGGCCCGCCTGATACTGCACCGGCTGCTCGGTGAACGCGTTGCCGCGGTACATCGTGTCGCTCGTCGGATCGAGCATCACGGCCCAGGCGCCGCTTCCCAGGCGGACGCTACCGGTAGGTAGCGTCTCGTTCTTCTCATTGGTCACGGGCTCGGTGAGAACGTCGCCTGGCAGGAGATTCAAGACCGTCACCGGCTTCACCCTGTGCTTTGCCGCGTTGCCCCCGTGGATAAGCGCCGGGGTCGAGCCGTCGTCGGTCCTGCTGGTCCAGATTCTCTGCACGTCCCCGTTGGCGTCTTCGAGGTCGAGCAGCTGGGAGCGCACGACGTAGGTGACTTTGCCGGTGAACGACGTCGGCTTCTGGCTCCTAACCACCTCGTAGTCCGGTCCCTGGGCGTTGCGGGGCTGAACCCAGCCCTCGACGGTGACCTCCGCCCCTCGGCCGATCTCGCCGAACCGGAACACAAGCCGGTCGTCGGGTGATCCGAACGCCGCAGCCCTCTCGAGGTCGGTGAGCTGGTCGACGCGGCGCGAGACGAGCTGCACGGCCTTGCCCCACTCCAACGTGTGCTTAGGCGCGTCGTCGCCCGCGTCGGCCTTGATCAGGCCCGCCTTCATACCCGGCTCCTTGACCTCCCACATGCCGGCACGTCCGACGTTCGTCACGATGTCACCCATGCGCACGCTGTCGCCTCGCACCTTCAGACCGTCGACTGTCCGGGCCAGCACCTCCCCAGAGATGCGCGCGTCCGGATCACTTCCTTCCTGCTCTTTCTCGGTGAGGTCGAGCTCCGCATCGAGCGCGAGGAGTCGGCTGCGCAGGTCGTCGAGCTCCGCCTGACGCGGGAAGGCCCGATCCCCCATCTTCGCCATCTGCTCGATGCGGCCGCGCACCTCGGCCTCGCGTCGTGCGTCTTCCTCGGCCATGGTGGGCAGGCCCGCGACCAAGTTCTCGAGGCGACGGGTGAGGCCCACGAACACCGACTCGGTGTCTTGCGCGTCGATGCTGACGAGCGTGGTGCGCTCGGGCAGGTCGGCCAGGGAGACGATCACGCGCTTGCCGGTCAGGGCAGGCTTGATGTGCAGTTCGACGCCGCCGACCATGAGCCCGCGCAGCGGCTCAACGCTGCCCGCCTCGAACTCGCGCCACCCCTTGCGGACCCGCGTGAGGACCGCCGCGCCCGCGTCGGCGCGCGAGGTGTAGGTGGTGGCGAACATCTGGATCGAGAACTGATCCCCGCTGGTGTCGCGGGTGCGAGCGATGAGCTCGTTCAGCTTCTCCCTGCGCTGAGCGATGACGTTGATTTCCGCCTCAGCCATGCGCGCGGCGCGGTACTGCGCACCCTTCTCGGCGCGGAAGGCGCTCTCCAACGTCTCCAGGCCGTTGATCTGATGGATCAGCTCTGCGCGTTCGATGATGCGCGGGTCTCCTGTTGCCACGGCGCTGGCCGCAGCGGCAGAGATCGTCATGTCGTCCTGGAGGTCTTCCACGACACGGCCCGTGATCTGGCCGGTCTTCACCTGGGCGATGAACGCAGCCTTGCGTGCGACCATCTGCCACATCACCGCGTCGTAGGTGCCCTCGGTGACGTAGTTGAGGATTTCGACTTCTGCGACCTGATTGCCCTGCCGTATGATGCGCCCTTCGCGCTGCTCCAGGTCTGAGGGGCGGTAGGGGCAGTCCATGTGGTGCAGCGCGGTCGCACGCTTCTGGACGTTGACGCCGGTCCCCATCTTCTCGGTCGAGCCGATGAGCACCGACACCCGCCCGTCGCGGCACGCCTCGAACAGCGCTGCGCGCTGGTCGTCGTCGGTCGCCTCATGGATGAAGCGAATCTTGCTGCGCTCCATGCCACGGTTCACGAACTCGTCGCGGACAGCTTCGTAGACGCTGAACGATCCGTCGTCCTTGGGCACGCCTCGGTCGGCAAAGATGATCTGGAGCCCACCCGGCAGGGGGTCGACGTTGCCGAAGGCGTCGGTGAACCTGTGCGTCGCGTGCTGTGCGTCGATCCGCATGACCTCGGTGGCGACGTCTGCGATGCGCCCGCCGTCGACGTCGGCGGGAAGCCCCATGAGCCGGGGGTCGAGCGCCACCGTCCGGCCCTCGTGGGTGATCTTGAGCAGATTGTCCACGGACGGGTCGTTCGGCAGGTTGTTCGCCCGGTGGGCGAGCTCCTTGACGAACTCGACCACGGGGGCGGACGCCGGACGCGAGATGAGCCGACGCTGACCGCCGATGAGGTCGGGGCGCGCGACCGTGATGTCGTTTGTCGTGACGACCGAGGCGAACTGGCTCGTGAGCGCCAGGAGCTCGGGCACGTTGGCGAATCGCGAGATGCGGTCCTTCATCCGCCAGGTGCTTCCGTCGGGCCCTAGTTCGAGGCGCGACGTCGACTGCGTGAACTGACCTGCCCAGGCGTCAATCGTGTCGACCCCTGCGTTCGTGAGCACGTCAGGCCGGAGGTAGTGCTGCATGACCCACATCTCCGCCAGGGAGTTGGCCACTGGCGTGCCGGTGGCGAACGTGGCGACGGCAGGTAGGTAGTGCTCCGTGGCGTACCCGGCGCGCTCGGCTGCTTCGAGCTTCGCCTCGCGCAGGGCGCGCAGCTTGTGGTCGAGGTCGAGGGCCTGGAGGGAGCCCGTGCAGGCCAGTTCCTGGTGCGCGGAGGTGCGCATGAGGTTCTTGTAGTTGTGCGCCTCGTCGACGAACAGGTAGTCGCAGCCCGACGACTCGAACGTCAGCCCAGCGTCCTTGTTGTCGAACGCCTTCGCGTAGCGCGCCTCGATGGTCTTGATCTGCTTCTCGACCTTCTTGACGCGCTTGTCGGTCTTCTTGCCCGCTCGATCTTGCAGCATCGCGAGGTCGGCTCGCAGGGTGGCAATGTCCTCGGCCAGCCACTCAGCGGAGCGGTACGGGTCGATGGTCATCAGCTTGAACACCGACGCCGGCACGATCACGCCGTCCCAATCGCTCGCCGCCGACCGGGCGATCCACTCGCGGCGTTCGTCGCGGGTGCAGCCGGTCGGGATTGCGAGCACCGACGCGCTCGGGTACCACGCCTTCCACTCGGCCGCGATCTGCTCGACGAGATGGTTGGGCACGACGAGCCACGGCTTGCGGGCGATGCCGGTCCGCCGCAGCTCCATGGCTCCCATGATCATCGTGCCCGTCTTACCGGCGCCGACCACATGGTCTAGGAGCACCGAGGGCTCATTGAGGATGCGCGCCACGGCGGTGCGCTGGTAGTCGTGCGGCTTGAACGACGGGCTCATGCCGTCGAGAGCAAGCTTCGCGCCGAGCTGCGAGTAGTCGGGCGCGACGAACGAGTTGAAGCGCCCGTTGTACTCGGCCTCGACGCGGGCCACGCGCTCGGGGTCGCCGTGCAGCCACGTCGTGAAGCGCGCAGCGATCTGCTCGCACTTCTCCCGTGCGAGCGTCGTCGCCTGGACGTCGCGCACCGTCCGCTCCCGCCCGTGCGCGTCGATGACGGACTTGGTGATCGTCACGGGGGAGTTGTTCATCACCGCTTCGAGCAGATCGAACGGTGACCGCTTGGCAACGCCGAACTCGAAATCGACGTCCGCGTCCAGACGCGCACGCGCGGGCCCGTCGACCGCCCACTTGCCGTCGCTGGCGGTGTAGAGCACCGTCGCCGTCGCACGGAAGGTCTCGCGGATGAACTGCTCGTAGTCCTCCTTCGTGATGTACCTGACGCCTGGGCGGACCGTGACCTCGGCCAACGAGATGGTCTCGGGGATCACCGCCTCGAGGGCGAGCACGTTCTGCTCGAACCGCGCGTCGGCGCGGGACGCTTCCTGGGCGACCTCCAGCTTCTCGCGCACGTTGCCGGCCACGTAGGTAACCGCGGGCTCGAGCTCGTTCGTCACCGGGTTGGTGTAGACCAGGCCGCGCAGGCGCGCACGAGCGTCGTCCACGTCGGTCCCGAGCAACTCAGCGATGCGCTCGACGTCGACCTGGCGCTTCTCATCCATGGAGATCGCCAGCGCGTCGGCGGGCGTCTCCGCTCTCTCACGCTCGACGGTGTGGCCCACGATGTCTGCGCTGAAGATGTGGCTCTTGCGGGCCTGCTGCGTCTCCTCGTCGAACAGTTCGAGGGCGAGCACGAGCGCAAACTCGGGGTCCTGACGCAGCGGTGCAAGGTGCGGTTGACGCCGAGTGCGCTGTCCGGCCTCGGCCGCCTCCGACCGCCACGACTCGACAAGCTCCTGCGGGGGAACTGCGTCCTCGCGCTCCCACGGGTCCAGGTCGGCGGGCAGGGCAGCCCGCCACGCCTTCTTCTGCGTCGTGACGTACTGCTCGATCTTGGCCGCCGGCACCGCCTTGGGCTTGGACCACTCGAAGCGGTTGATCGCCCCGAACGTAGCCGCGTAGCGGTCATACTCGCGTCCGAGCTCGGCGCGCAGTTCGTCGCGCTTCTCGTCGCTCGCGCCGCTGCGCTGCGCCTCGACGACGCTGAGCGCCGCGTCGCGCAGCGCCAGGAGGCTGCGCGTTTCCGCGACCTGCGTACGAGGCACCTTCACCGGCTCCCAGACCGTGCCGTTCCACGCTTCGAAGGTCCCGGCGCGGGCCTCGCGGACGTGTCCGGCGCGCACCTGCTGGTCCTCAGGCACAGGCCAGCGCAGGCCAGGTGCTGTCAGCGCGGAGGGTGCCACGGCAGTCGGCTTGGGTGCATACGTCAGACCGGCCTCGTGGCCCTCACGGATGATGCCGGCGAGCGCGGTGCGCAGTTGCGCGACAAGCTCGTCACCCTTGGGGCCGGTGATGCGGAGCGTCTGATCGCCGTGCATGCCCTGGCCAAGCGACACCTCACCCAGCACCTTCTCCGGGTGTGTCTGCCAGTACTTGTTGACCGTGACCGGCGCAGTCTCGTCGACGTCGCCGCCGACGTCGTACGTCTCCAGCCAGGGCATCGCGTCGAAGTTGGGCTGCCGGTCGTCTTCGCGCCGACGGAACACGAGGACGTCGGTCACCACCTCGGTCCCTGCGACCTTCTGGAACGCGCCGGTCGGCAGGCGCACCGCGCCCACGAGGTCGCCGTAGCGAGCCATCTCGCGGCGCGCGGTGGGCCGCTGCGCGTCCATGGTGAAGCGGGACGTCAGGACGGCCACGTACCCGCCCGGGGCGGTCGCGCGCAGAGACTTGACGATGAAGTGGTTGTGGATCGACAGGCCGCGCGGGTTGTCGAGGGGGTCGTAGAGCGTGAACGAACCGAAGGGCACGTTGCCCACCACCGCGTTGAACTGGCCTTCCAAGCGCGTCCTCTCGAAGCCCTCTGCGCGCACCTGCGCCTTGGGGTAGAGCGCGCCCGCGATCTGGGCCGTCAGCGGGTCCAGCTCGACGCCCACCATCTGCGCCGACTCAGGGGCGAGTCCGATGAACGTGCCCGACCCGCACCCCGGTTCGAGCACGGGCCCGCCCGTGAAGCCAGCGTCACCGAGGGCTCGCCACACCTCCGCCACGACGCTGGGGTCCGTGTAGTGCGCGTTGAGCGTCGTCGTCATCGCAGCGCCGTACTCGGCCTGCGTCAGCGCTGCCTTGACCCTCGCCTGGTCCTCGGTCCAATCCTCGCGCCAGGACTCGAAGACCTCGGGGACCGCGCCCCACGAGCTCCACTGAGCCAGCGTCTCTTGCTCTTGGGCGGTCGCCGCACGTCCCTGCTCGGCCAAGTCGCGCACGACCGCGACCGCCGCGAGATTCGCCTCGACGCGGGCGCGCTTGCCCGACGGCGGGTAGATACGGACCTCGGGAACGAACGAGGTCGCGCCCGGTGCTACGCCCCGGTCATCTCCAGCACCTCGAGGCGCGTCGCCTCCAAGATCGCGCGGTCGCTGTCGATCAGCTCGCCGCGACTCGCCAGGTGCGCTGCCGTCATCTCCAACAGCACGAGGATCTTCGTCCAGAGGTGCGTTCGCAGCTCGTCGCCCCTCGGACGCCACACGCTGCCGTCCGGGCGCGTCACCTGCTCGCGCGACAGCGCCTGCCCGTCCGGTGCCGTCGACATCTGCAGTGCCCTCGGGTCCCCATCCTTCACGAGCACCCCGTGAAGCCGGTTGAGCACCGTCTGGAACCTCGGGCTGAACTCGCAATCCGTCCAGAAGTCCGTCAGGTGCGCCAGCGGGTGCTGGTGGTACGACGGTTCCGCTACGTCGGGGGCCTGATCCGGCAACGTCTCCGGGTCGTCCATCCACCGATCCGGCGACGTCTCCCACACGCTCAACGTCTTCATCGACGTCGCGAACGTCGTGTCCTCGGTCTCCTTCGTCGCGAAGAAGTCCGCCAGGTTCTCCATGCTGCTGCTCACTGTCTGCTCCAGGGGTCGAGTCGGTGGGGGAGATGTCTTCCAGCGCATCGAAGTCGAATGCGAGCTGCTCGCAGTTGAAGTCGGTGCTGGTCTTGCGTCGAGCCATGCGTAGTGGTCCCTTCGGTGGCGTCCTTCCCCCTTCCCATGCGGTCTAGGCGCTGCTCGAAACCTGCTCGATGACATAACGGACAGATACGCGCGTGTTTGTCCAGTCGTACGCCCCACGACACGACGACGCCCACCAGCACCGTTCGGTGGGGTGGGCGTCGTCGCGGGGGAGTGGGTGCTTCAGGCTGGTCCGTAGACCCCCATGGCCGGGCTAGCGGGACCGTAGCTCGCGCCTTGCACCACGGGGCGCGGCGTGGGCGCAGCGGCGGCGGGGTCCGGCACCGTGTAGTTCTGGCCGACGGTCTTCGTGAACACGTCGAGCGCGTTGAGCCGCGCCGCCTCGTACGTCCGTCCCTGCCCGAGGACCTGCCACGTCCCGTCGGGGAGCGCGGTGAGCGGTTCGGCAACATCTGCCGCAATGCCAGCCCGCGCCTCGAGCACCGTCATCTTGATCGGCTTCCCTTCCCCTCCGGGCTCAAATTGGGCACGAAACGTATGCTCCTGGATGTAGACCGCCGACGTCGCGCCGTCCTCGCGGACCTTGACTTCGACCGGCTCCGGGTCGTCGCCCAGCGTCATGCCCTGGTAGCGGCCCGCGATGAGGCTGCTGCCCGCGTAGCCGACCGCGCCCTCGTAGATCGGCGGGCCAAAGGGGTCCTCAGGGTGGCCGATTTCGATCTGGACCGACCTGTGCACGGTAACCGGCTGCTCGACGGCGACGGAACCCGCAATGTTCACAGTGAAGCCTTCGAGGCCGTAGTACCGCACACCATCGAGTTCTCGGCACGGTAGGGGAGTCCCCGTCGGGGTCTGGGGGTCGTTCGAGAACGAGTAATCGTGCGGCTCGCCGTTCGCATCAGGGGCGATGTAAACGCTGCTCCAACCCTTGCTGACGTTCCCCAGCGTGGCGAAACCGCCGATCTTCTGCATCTGGTCGAGCGTGTCTACGGTGACCCAGGCGACGGGCTCTCCGACGCCCTGCTTGGAGTCCTTGAAGGTCATGGCAGGCAGGTAGTGCTCTGCTTCCTCGTCGTCCCAGACGACGACGTACACCGACTTCGCACCTGCGATGGGCGAGTACGTCGAGTCTCCCCCTTGCCAGACCCGCTGACCGTTCTCGATCTTCCACCGTCCTGCGGTCGCGATGAGGTCTCCGTCCTCGTCGTGCTTGAGGTCGATGCCCATGACCGGCTCGCCGTTCCACTCCGCGACCGCGACGCGCAGGTGGTCATTGACCCGCATGAGCTGCGAGTGCTCTCCGACATTGAGCGTGACGAACTCGACGCCGGGGGAGTCGTCGGCCGGGGCTAGCCGCCAACCGACGTCCGCCTTGGGGGTGTAGATGTCGGTGGTCACCTCGGCAACGCGCGAACCGGGCTCGCCAGGGCGGAACTGCGCGCGCAGACCGTTGTCGAGCGCCTGGCGGGCCGATGCCTCGTCCGGCGCGGCGACGGCGAACCACACGAGAACGTGCGCGGGGACGTAGCCCTCGGCCTGGCCCTTGAGCTTCCAGGCACGCTCGTTGGCGGGCGCTGGGGCGAGTACCCAGCCACCGTTGTCGAACACGCCCTGCGAGCGGTCGATGTGGCTGAGCTCGGGCTGCCCGAAGGCCCAGGAATCAAGGCCCTGCACCTGTGGCTGCCCCGGGAGGCGACGGCGCGTGTTCTCACGCAGCGTCATCAGGTCGTGGTGGACGCCGTAACCCGCCTCCACGAGGGGATCTCCGCCCGTGACGGTGCGAACCGTCAGGACGACAGGAATCTGATACTCGTTCACTAGAACTCCGGTCCATGCGTAGGACTCGGGCCGGTGTGGGGCGTGACGCCGCTGACGACGGGCCGAGTCTGAGAGATAGGGGGTGCGGAGGTCGGGGTCGCTGGCGCGACGGCCTGTTCCCAGTGCTTCTCCGCGTTAGCCATGTCCTGGTCCGCTGTGGCGTGAAGCTCGGCCACGACGGGGCCGGGGTCCTCACACGCGAGAGCGCACTCGTAGACGGCGTTTGCCAAGGGCGAGACGTGCTTGACCGGTTCGAGCCACTGAGCCACGGCCTGCGAGCCGACCGGCCCGAGCGAGTCGTTGCCCGTCGCCCACACTGCGGCACCGGCGCCCGCCTGGACGTCGATGGACGCGCTCGGGTGCGCACGACGCGCCGCCTCGACGAACGAGCGCACGATGTTCGGCTGCTCGGCCGCGACGACGATCACCGCGCTGAGCACGGCGGGATCGCGCACGAGCTCGCAGAAGATCGACGTCGCGCCCATCGGTCGGCCAGTGATCCGCGCAATGTCGTCGTCGATCGGCTCGCCAGCCTCCCAGGACACGAGAATGTCCTCGGCCAGCGCAGCCCGCTCGACGGGCGACTGCTTGTAGATCAGCCGCCCCACGTAGTCCGCCGCGATCGCGGCCTCCTCGTCCGAGACGCGCGCCTCCGCCGCCAGACCCTCCAAGCGACCAACGATTTCGTCCCGGTCGACCACGGGCTCCGCGGGAGCAACCGCACGCACGACGGCGCTAGGACGTTCGAGCTCGGCAGAGAAGGTCGCATCGCCGACGCGGCCCCAATAGCCGTCGACGACCTCAAGCGTCGCGGGCACCTCGATCGGCACAGGTCCGTCGAGCATCACGCGCTGCCACTGGCGAGCGAGTTCCGCGCCCTCTGCTCCGTACCCCACGAGGTAGATCGTGTCGACGGACGGGTGCAGACGGTCCACGAGCTCGGAGACGTTCGGTTCGAAGTCAGGGCCCAGCGCACCGACGTGCTCGATCCCGTAGTCCGACGCAGCCAGGAACGCCACGTAGCCGTCGTCGGGCTGGTAGCCGAGAAGGCGTGTCGCTAGGACGGGTAGTTCACCCGTCCCGATCCTCATGGCCGCAGGCTCACTCATCGTCGTCGTCCAGGATGATTCGCACCGGCAGGTCAAGTCGCACGACGTCGGCGTCGACCTGCTCGCTGCGGTTGTCGGCCACGCGCTTGAACAACCTCGTCACCTCCGACGACCTCAACACTGGCGACACGGACACGGTGGGCTCCAACTGATCGAAAGACGGTGCGCAGCGCGCGGCAGGCAGTGGACCGCGCTGTGCTGGACAGCGGGGCTCCGTCGCCGTGCGCTCGTAGGGACGACTCGAGGTGCGCGGCGTAGAGCCGCGCGCTCGGTTCCTCCATTCTCTACACGGGGCCAACGTCGCTCCCGGTAGGCGCGAGCGGAGGCCACTGGGCGCTCGACCCGGCCACTGCCTGCGCGACGCGCGGCGAGGGGCCGTCCTGGTCCCTGCGCGGGTTGCGTATGACCGTCGCGGTCGCCCAGCGCAGGTCTGGGGCGAGGAAGTCGGCCGTCACCGTGACCGCGATGGTCGCCTCGCCGTTGCCGTTGATGTACGCCTCCGGCTTGACCCGTCCGCTGAACACCACCGGGTCACCACTGCGCAGCGACGCGGCGACGTTCTCGGCGAGGCGCTGCCAGCACTCCACGACGTGCCGCCGCGTCTCGCCGGTCGGCTCGTAGCGACCCGAATCCTTGTTCAAGGCGCGAAGGTTCTCCATGACGATCACCTTCGCCACCGACCGCCTGTTGGGTGTCTGTGACAGCTCCGGGTCGACGGCGAGGTTGCCGTAGACCAATCCCGTTTCGTAGGACACGTCTGCTCCCTTGGTTCAGGACCGCCGTGCGCGGCCTCATCTACCTACGCGACCAGCGGGCGTCTCGACGTTGACGCTGATCGGCGGCCTCGCCGGGGGTGCCCGCAAGCCGATCCCTCTGCGCAACGGAACGGCGCACCCGCCATATCCCGGACAATCGCCAGTCATCTGCCGCCCTTAAGACCAGCCCGAATAAAAGCCCGATGAGGGGGCCTTAAATGCACAGTTGTGGGGACGGCCATACTGGAACACATGAAGATCGGCTATGCGCGAGTTTCGACTCACGATCAGGACGTCGAAGCGCAGCGACAGGCCCTCACCCAACTCGGCGTCGAGCCCGACCGCATCTACGTCGACCACGGGCTCAGCGGCACAAGGCGCGACCGTCCAGGACTGGTCGCAGCCCTTGCAGCGTGCCGCGAGGGTGACACCCTCGTCGTCACCAAGCTCGACCGCCTCGCCCGCTCCATCACCGACGCACGCCACATCGCTGACGAGCTCCTCGAGCGCAAGGTCGCACTCAGCCTCGGCTCTGCGGTCTACGACCCGACCGATCCAGTTGGCCGGCTGATGTTCAACATGCTCGCAACCTTCGCCGAATTCGAAGCCGACCTAATTCGCGCACGCACACGAGAAGGCATGGCCCTCGCACGCGCAAAGGGGCGCCTTCGTGGAAAGAAGCCGAAGCTCTCCTCTGCGCAGCAAACGCATCTTGTTGAACTCTGGCGCGCAGGAACACATACCCAGACAGAGCTTGCCGAACTGTTCGGCGTCGCCCGCTCCACCGTCTATCGCACAATCCAACGAGCGGGACCGCCCTCGCAATAGAAGCAGAGGCCCTGGCCGTCCGACCTAAAGGACGCCCAGGGCCCCTGCGTCTAGCTCGTCAGACCATCGAGCAGGCGTGCAGGACGTAGATCGCCGTGCCATCCGGCGTGATTGCCGCGCCAAACGCAACGTGCGTGTAGTCGGAGAGCATCAAGGGTCGGTGTCCGGCACTGGCTATCCACTGCCCGACAATCGTGTCCGCCGTCACGCTGTTGTTCGAACCGATGTTCTCCCCGCACGTCCATGTCTTGTCGCCTGCGGGCGGCACCGCCGCGCCCCAGGCCGCGCTGATCGCAGGCGCTGTCCAGTGATCCGTCGACTGGAGTGAACGCCCCTCCGCGATGAGCCGATCCTGAATCAGGGTGGCGCGCTCCTGCGTCGGCCCCCCCTGGCCGGGCACACCGGACACCCCGGACACCGGCATCGGCAGCCATGGCGCCTTTCCGGCATTGGCTCTGTAGTGGTTGATCCGGTTCAGCATTTCCGGGAGTCCGAGAACCGCATTTCCGCTACCGACAGTCGTCACCGGCTCCCACCAGAAAGTTGCGTCATCTACGCCGAAGGCAGCCTTCTCCGCCTCAGTCATCGAGCGTGTGCACACGCGCGTAGACCCGCATCCCATCGTGTCTCCCGGCAGGTATCGGTCAAGCACGGTCCCAATCGCTGGGTGATCACACGGGAACGGTTCACCAAGTATGTCGACACCGTTGCAGCCTGCGCCTATGCCCGGCGTCGGGGTCGGCGTCGGCGTCGGCGTCGGCGTCGGGGTCGGCGTCGGCGTCGGCGTCGGGGTCGGGGTGGGCCGCGTCACCTTGCGCGTCGCGGTCGTGGCCTTGCCCCCGGCCTGCGAGTCCGGCACGTGCACTCGCCACGTCGTCGAGGTCGCGGCGTTGAGCCGGGACGCCGGCAGCGTGACTCGCACCTTGGCGCTCATCGCCTTCGCGGGGGTCTTGTACGTCACGACCGTGCGCCAGGTGCCGCCCGTGTACTGCTGGAGCAGGACCTTGCGCCCGTATGCCGGCGTGATCGCCACCGTGTCGGTCACGTCGCCTCGGCCCGCAGATGTCGCCGACTTGTCCCAGCCGGTGACCTTGGTCTTCGCACGAGCGACGTTGATCTTCGCGATCCGCTTGTACCGCGTACCGACGTTGGCCTGGACAACGAGCTTGCCCGTGGCCTTTGTGGTCACGCGCACGGTCCCGCTGTAGCTCTTGGTCTTGGCAGACCACTTCACGCGCACGGTCTTCGTCAGGGTGCGCCCCGTGGCCTTCGTCGAGCCGTACGGGTCGAGCGTGAGCCGCACCGTCCTCGTGGCGGCCGTGCGGGGCCCCGGCAGCGAGATCTTCACCGTGGTGCGCACCTTCGCCGCACCCAGCGTCGTGCTCGAGGCGGTGACCCTGGGCTTGGAGACCTTGGCAGCGACCGGCGCAGCCTGTGCTCCAGGCACCACCACGAGCAGGGCGAGCGCGGCCGCGCACACCCCGGCGAGAAGCCTGGCAGCGGGCCTTCGGGGCTCGGTCATCGTCATCTCCTGGTTCGCGGTCACGGTCCGACCTTACGGGCGGGGGCGGTCATGCTGTCATCGAGCGCCGACAGTCGACTTCCTGATCGGTGCTGGCTGTCGAGGTATGCGGCTATCTCGCGGTCCAGGTCACCCGGACCGACGGTGCCGCAGAAGTACGAGCGGGACCACAGGCGCCCCTCCCACAAGAAGGGCTCGAGCAGCTCGGGGTGCAAGCGCCGCAGGTGCCGAGACGAGACTCCCTTGAGCGAGTTCACGAGCTTGGAGACCTGAACCGTCGGCGGGTACGACACCCGCAGGGCTACGTGGTCGTCGCCGGAGGTGAAGGTGACGAGCTTGACGTGGAAGTCGTCACAGACGTCACGCACGATCCGCTCGCAGTCTGTCCGCACGGCCTCGGTGAAGACCACTCCGTGCACCTTGGTCACAAAGACCAACTCAGCCTCACATCGCCAAACTGGCGGTTTTTCTGGCCTGACGACGGTCTCTTGGTCCATGAGACCAATATCCTCCCGCACGTCCCGCGTGTCAACGACAGAGGGCCCGGTCCATCTCGGACCGGGCCCTCCATCTGGCGCTTCGTACTACTCCGCGAGTCGCCCGCGACGTCGGATCAGGACGAACCCGGTGCCGCTGACGATCAGGACCAAGCCGAGGCCCAGCATGATCGCGATTTCGGCACCCGTACGGGGCAGGCGTTCACCTCCGTCACCGCCACTGTCGGGGTCTTCGTCGCCACCACCACCACCGCTCGGGATGACCTTGCTGGTCTCCGACGGGATACCGAACCTCGAGGTCCAGGCCCCGTTCTCCACCGTCTCGTCAATCGTGTCGACCCAGGTGTAGAAGCCGGTGGCCTTGAGCTTGATGCCGGGGGTCGTGTACTTCCCGTCCCCCTTGATCACGGTCTCGACGACGCCCGCAATGGGCGCGCCCTTGGGCACCGCGCCTGTCTCGCCAGGTCGATCCTCGAACGGACCGTAGAGCGTCGACTTCACCACACGTTCGACCCCAGACTGAGCACCCGACACGGTGAGGTGGTCCGTGAGCATCTCGCCCACCTCAGCCTTGCGCGCGGTCTCGGTGACGATCTTCGGCTCCCACGGGATGAGCGTCGTCTCGTCAGCGACGCCGAACGCGCCGGCCCACGCTTCCGTGCTGTCCGTCGCGGCGATGGTCTCGCGCCACACGTAGAAGCCCGCAGCACCCACGGTGAGCGGCTCTGTGACGTACT
Source organism: Sanguibacter hominis ATCC BAA-789 (assembly GCF_012396185.1). Lineage (GTDB taxonomy): Bacteria > Actinomycetota > Actinomycetes > Actinomycetales > Cellulomonadaceae > Flavimobilis > Flavimobilis hominis. The sequence goes on along the minus strand of NZ_JAAXOW010000007.1, from coordinate 31,558 downwards.
CGCCGTTGCCCTTGACCTTGGTGGTCACCGTGCCGACAACCGGAGCACCGTCAGGGACCGTCGCCACCTCGACCGGACGCGCATCGAATGGGCCGTAGAGCGTCGACACGACCTCGAGCTCCACCGTCGGGTGCGTGTCCCACACGAGGATCGCGTCAGTGATCTGGGCACCCGGCTGTGCCACCTTGTCGGACGTCAGGGTAGACACCTTGGGATGCCACGGGATGAGCGTCGTCTCGTCAACGAGCCCGAACACTCCGTCCCACGCCTCGCTGTACGGCGTGGCGTCAATCGTCTCGTGCCACACGTAGAAGCCGTGGGCAGTGATCGTCACGGGAGCGGTCTCGTAGGTCCCGTTCTTCGACACCTTGGTGGTCACCGTCCCGGCGATCGGTGCGTCGGCGGGAACCGCCGAGCCCTCGTCAGGACGGGTCAGGAACGGGCCGTAGAGCGTCGACACGACGTCGAGCTCCACACCGTCGCGGGCACCCGTCACGGTGAGGCGGTCGGTGATCGCCTGGCCGGGAGATGCGACCTGGTGCGACGTCTCGGTCGTGACACGCGGCTGCCACGGCGCGTAGCTCGTCTCGCTCGCGACACCGAAGCGTCCGCTCCATAGCTCGGTGGCTTCCGTGGCGGCGATGGTCTCATGCCAGACGTAGTAGCCACCCTCCGGGACGGTCAGCGCGTCCGTGACGAACGTGCCGTTGTCGTCGACCACGGTGGTCACCATGCCCACGACCGGCGCATCGGCCGGCACGGTGGCTTGCTCCGCAGGCGCGTCCTGGAACGGACCGTAGAGCGTCGACACGACGTTCATTCGCACGCCAGCCTTCACGCCGGACACGTAGAGGGTGTCTCGCAGGGTGGCCCCCACGCTCGTCTGCGCGGCGGAGGTTTCCGTCACGACCTCGGGCGACCACTTCACGATGGTCGTCTCGTCAACGAGCCCGAACACTCCGTCCCACGGGGCCGAGGCGCGGTCGGGCGACTCCGCGATGGTCTCGTGCCACACGTAGTAGCCCGACTCCGGAACCGTCAGCGGGTCCGTCGTCGCACGGGCGCTGCCGTCGGCACCCGGCGTCACCGAGGTGAAGACGGTGCCCACCTTCGGAGCGTCCGCCGGGATCGCCGCCCCCTCGACGGGGCGACGGTCGAATGGGCCGTAGAGCGTCGACACAACCTCGAGCTCATAGCCCGGACGTCCGTCCGTGACATGCAGAGCGTCGGTTATCGCGGTGCCCGCCTCGGCAACCTTGTGAGAGGTCTCAGTAGCAACCTTGGGTTCCCACGGGACGACCGTCGTCTCCTCCGCGTAGACCGTCAGGTCCTCACGCCCGTCGTACTCCATCAGCGTCCCTGGCGGCAGGTCCGCATCGGTCAGGCCTCCATTCGCCGGGAACGAGTACGTCCAGACGTAGAAGCCCTCGGGTGCGTTGCTAGGGAGCTGCACCCCGTCCGTGACATAGGTGCCGCCGCTCCCAACGACGGTCTGGACTTCCCCAACCTTGGGAGTACCGGCAGGCACGTTGACACCGACCTCATAGGCATCCACTGGCCCCCAGAGCGTCGACGTCACCGTCAACGGCTGGTCAGCGCTCACCACGTGGCTCGCGTCGTCGACCACGAGGGTGTCGCTCAACACGTCACCAGCGCGGGCCACCTCCTTCGATGCCACCGTGATGACGTAGGGCGCCAGCCCGAACTCCTCGAGCCAGCGGGTCTCTGCCGGGATGCCGTAGTCCGACGTGTACGCGGTCGAGACACCCCCAGAACCAGCAGCAACACTGACCACCCAGGTGTAGTACCCCTCGTCCCAACTGGTGAGCGTCACGCCGGGCGTCGTGGCGATGCCCGTCCCTGAGCTCTGAATGGGGATCGACACGTCCACCTGTCCGACCAGCACCGCGCTCGCCGGGACTGTGTTGACGGTTGTCGGGCGCGTCGCGCCTGCGTAGTAGAGGCGGGCGGTCGCCGTCACGGTCGCGCCCGGTGCGGCCCCAGTCACGGTGATCTGATCCCGCAGTGTGGCCTTCACCGGAAGGTCGGAATCGTCGATAACCTCGGGCTGCGCCACGGTGGTGACCGTCGGGTTGAACGGAACAAGGGTGCGCTCGGAGGCGACACCGAACGGTGCGCTCCAGGCTGCCGTGTAGGCCGTGGCGGGAGCGGTCTCGTGCCAGACGTAGTAGCCCGACTTCTGGGGCAGGGTGATCGCTGGCGTCCGCTTCGCACCAGGGCCCGTGATCGTCGTCGTGACAGAGCCGACCTTGGGCGCGCCTGCGGGCACGCTCGCGGTCTGGGTCGGGGCGGTGGCGAACGGACCGTAGAGCGTCGAGGTCACATTGAATGAGTGCCCAGGCACCCAGGTCCCCGACGTCGTGGAGGCGGTGAGCAGATCCGTCAGCGCTGCGCCCCGACTCGCCGTGGCCGATGAGGTCTGCGTGGTGATCTTGTAGCCGAAGTTGTTCCAGTCGGCGTAGGTGATTTCCGAGGGCACGCCGAACGCGCCGTTCCATGCCTTGACGAGTCCGTTCGAGCTCGCGGCGGACGTCTCGCGCCAGACGTAGTAGCCCTTCTTGGCGGGAAGCTGGATGCTCGGCGTCGTGTACGTGCCGGGGCCGGTGACGTTCGTGGAGACCGTGCCGACGACAGGGGCACCAGCGGGGACGGCAGAGGTCTGTCCGGGCTTGGTGGCGAACGGACCGTAGAGCGTCGAGTTGACCTTGATCGTGGTGGCGGTGGGCCACATGCCGGTGCCTGCGGAGACGACGAGCTTGTCGGTGATCCATGCACCGGGGGTTGTCGTTGCAGCCGAGGTGGTCGTGACGATCTTGGGCGTCGCCGTCGGGGTGACGGTGCGCTCAGCGTCGAGGCCGACGGTCTCCCCGGCGACCACGACGTCCTGGACCGGGTAGCCGCTGATCCGGCTCTCCTTGGCCTTGCGGACTGTCAGCAGGTGGTCCGGCAGGCCGCTGACGGTGGCCGTGACCGTGACTTCGCTCGCGCGGGCGACGTCGATGCGCCGTTCGAGCGTCGAGGTCCCGGTGGTGACGGTCAGCGTCTTCGTGTCATTTGCCGCCCAGGTCGCGCCGCCCGTGATCTTGAGCGTCATCTTGTAGCCGGGGGTCCAGTTGCCGGCAGAGGACTTCACACCGATGTTCGTGACGTCGATGTACTTCTGATCGGTGCGCGTGGTGAGGATCGGGTTGATCTTGTACGGGCCGTAGTACTTGGCTGACTCAGCCCACATCTCGTCAACGAGGTCGACGACAGCGGCAGCGCCCGACGTGCTGGTCTGACCCGCGCTCATCCCCACGCCGGACTTCTGGAGCAGGAGCCGCTTGACGGCAAGAGCACGGGTCTTGTTGGTGGTGTCGCCCCACTTCGAGAGCACGTAGGCCAGGCGGTTGACCTTCGTGCCGCTCATCGCGACCGAGCCGCCGCCAAGGCTGTTGCCCGTCCAGGAGGACACGCGCGTCTTGGCGCCGAACGTCGGCTTGACCGATCCGTAGTTGAGCGTGCCCGCCGGGTCGATGTTGACGTCGTTCTGCATTGCGCAGTAGACGATCTCGCCGTTGTCGAGAATGAACGAGCCCATCCAGTAGCCCGCGCCCGTGCCGCCCTTGACGCCGTAGCCGTACTTAGCGCCTCCGAGCGCCGTCGCGGCCGGAACGGAGACAAGACCGCCGACCAGGAGGACTGCCAGAGCACCGGCAAGGACGCTTCGCAGCGTCGTACGCCGAGCGGTCGACTGGCGGTGCTTCGCCTTGCGGCGCAGCAATCGACCAAGGGGCCTAAGCGTGGGTGTAATCCCCATCAGGGATGGTCCTTCCTCGAGGGCGAACGGCGGCGGCTCTGGACCACCACCTGCCTTACGCGATCAACGGACTGGTCAAATGCCCACTACTGGCACGAACCCTGCGCAGACCACTTGAGCCCGACCTTGCCGACGGTCGACGTCGCGGTGGCGGTGAGCTTGCCACCGCTGGCGAGGGTGATCGAGCGCACCACGGACGACGAGCCGGTGCCCGATGCCGAGCCCGATCCCCGGACGGTCAGCGTGACCTTCTCCGAGCCGGTCGCCGTGAACGTCACGACGGCATCGCTGCGGCACGAGACCGTCAGCGAGTACGACGTGGCGCGCGCCGACGTCGTCTTGGTATCCGTCGCGGCCTTCTTCTTCGCTGCGGCCTTCTTCTTCGCCGCTTCCTCGTCGGCCTTCTTCTTCGCTGCGGCCTTCTTCTTCGCCGCTTCCTCGTCGGCCTTCTTCTTCGCCGCGGCCTTGTCGACGTCGCTGGACGTCGGGCTCGTCGTCGGCGTGGTCGTCGGGGCTGTCGTAGGTCGCTGAGGCGGCGCGCTCGTCGGGGCGGGCTTCGGCTTCTTGGTGGGCTCGGTGGTCGCCTTCTTCGGCGGCACGCTCGTCGGGGTGGGCGTCGTCTCCACCTGGGTGATGAGTGCCTGGAGCTGCGCGGTGCGGGTGATCAGGTCACTGGGCGCAAGCGTGCTTGCCTCGAGGGCGAGCGCGTCGGCACCGGACACGAGTTCATCGAGCAGAGCCGAGTCCGTACCCTTCGGGGCCTCTCGCACCGCTGCGCGCGCGGCCTGCACGAGGCCGAGTGCGCTCTTGGTCATCCCGGTGTCGGTGATGCCGCTCTGCGGTGCGGCAGCGGGAGGCACGTCCGAGCGCAGGGTGGCCGACGCGCCCCAGGCTGCTCCGCCAAGGAGGATGAGCGCTCCGACGGCAGCGACGAGCTTGCGGGTGCGGGCGTTGCCTCTGCGGGGCTCGTCGGGCGCGGTCGGCACTGCGAATGTGGCGAACGGCGACGGCGTCGTGCTTACCGGGGTGACCGGTGTCGGGGCTGTCATGGTCGACGGTTGCGCCCCTGCGGTCGCGACGCTCGTCAGTTGGGCAAGTGCTTCACGCATAGCCTCCCGGTCGCGGCGCACTTCTTCCTGCTGTGCGGCCTCCGCCTCGCGGCGTTCCTTGCTGGCGATGCGCTGACGCTCGACCTCGGCCCGTTCGCGTTCGAGCTGTGCACTCAACTCGGCGTGCTGGGCTTGGATGCGCTCTGCCTCGGCCAGTGCCTCCGCTGCGGCCGCACGCTCGGCTTCGAGGGTGGATCGTAGTTCGTCGGCCTCGGCCTGGACCTCGCGCAGGCGTGCGCGCTGCTCGGCCTCGTGCGCACCGGCGCGTTCGGCGGCGACGACGGCCTGCTCGCGGACCTCAGCCAGTTCGCGCTCGAGCGCGATGGTGCGCTCGACCGTGGCCTGGGTCGCGGCTGCTTCCTCTTGCGCGGCGGCGAGGGCGGTAGCAAGTTCCTCGCGTTGTGCGGCTGCGGCGGCGAGCTGCTGCTGCGCCTGGGCCAGGGCTTCGGCCTGGGCGACGCGCTCGCTCTCGCTGACGCTCTGCGCCGCCTCGACCTGTTCCTCAAGTGATGCCTTGAGAGTGGCGACGCGCGCCTCGGCGGACCGGACGTGCTCTGCGAGCTCGCGCTCAAGTTCAGCCGCGCGCGCGGCGTCCTGCGCCTGGCGTTCCTCCGCCTCTCGAAGTCGCATCGACTGGGCGGCTCCGCGCTCACGTTCGAGGATCAGGGCCTGTTCCAGACGCTCTGCCTCGGCGCGGTGCTGACGCTCGGCTTCCTCCTGCGAACGTTCGAGGTCGGCCACCAGGCGCTCGCGCTCGGCAAGTTCCGTCTCCAGGCGCGTGCGTAGCTCGGTGATCGTCCGCTGGGTCGCTTCCCGCTCCTGCTCGGTGGCGGCCTCGTGTGCGGCGGTCGCCTGCTGAAGCTGCTGCTCCAGGGCGTTCGACGCTTCGGCAGAGGCTTCGATCTGGCTCGTGAGACGCCGCTGCTCTGCCTCCGCCTCCGCGCGAATCTGCGCGGCCTCGCGGGCGTGCAGCTCGCTGCGCGCTGCTTCGGCGTCCGCACGTGCACGCTCGGCGGCAATCTCCGCGTTGAGCCGCTCGCGTTCGCGCTCAGCGGCCTGGCTGCGCTCCTGCTGCTCGGCTCGGTAGTCCGCCATGGTCACGTCCCACGCCGGGACCACAGGCTCTTCGAAGACCGGCGCCGGGGGAACAGGCGGGACAGCGGCTGCTGGCGCCGCGACTGCGGCTGGCACGGGACCTGCGGGCTCGGTCGAGGGCGGCAGCGGCACGGGTGGCAGCGCGGCCGGGAGCGGCGGGACAGCGGGCGGTGCGGCCCATCCCTGGGAGACGTCGACGACGACGGACGTGTCCATCTCGGGTGCCGACGACGGCGCGGTGGCACCCTTCTTCTTGCGGGTACGTGGCGTCTTGGTCTTTGCGGTCTTCGCGGGCGCGGAGACGCGGTCGATTTCGGCCAGAATCTCGTCGAGGTTGCCGCGCTGAGCGCTCATAGCTGGAACCCTTCGTCCGGGGTGGTTGTGTCATTCCACGCGCGCGAGCCGGTCGTCAGCTCGAACCATTCGTCGTCGATCCGCGTCGGGCCGGGAGGCTCGATGACCCGCTGGGCGTGCACGCTTCCGCTGCACCCCGTGTCGTTCGTGTACTCGTTGAGCCGCGACCGGGCCATGAACCAGCGTTCCTGGAATCCGATGGGGCCTTGGCCTGGGTCCTCCACGTGAAAGGCCATGGCGTGGAACACGCGCAGCGCGTAGAGCTCCTGAATCAGTGCAGGGTGCTTCCACCAGCAGGGCGGGATCACGGAGGGCTGCACGTTGTAGGTGGCGATGAGCCAGTCGACGAACTCGCGCAGTGGTTCCATCTGGGCAGCGGTCTCGTGCTGCTCGGCGGTGCGCCAGTTGATGACGTCGACCTCGCCAGCGGGCGGTTGCGCCAGCGCGGTAAGCGCATCGGCGCTTTGCTCCCTGAGCGGAGGCCCGGACGTCTCTTCCTCGAGCGAGATTGCCGTCGGCAGGTTCCAGCGCGATCTGGTGCTCACAGTCCCTCCCTCGCCAACGTGGCCGCGAGGTAGCGCGCGAGCCGGCGCTGCATCTTGCCCACGGCCCGCGTCGTCGCGGCACGGCGACCCAGCGCCTTCCAGCCCGGATTCCCGTCGAACAGGGTGTGCAACTGCTCGTGGCAGTCGGCGCAGAACGGCATGAGGTCGTCGTCGCGCTCACGCGAGGCCCAGCGCCCGCCTGCGAGCTCGACCACTCCGCGGTAGTCGACGTGGTGAAGCTGGAGCGTGTGGACGCTCAGCCGACTCCGGCACACCACGCAGGGCACCTTGCCGTCGTTCTCGGCGTTCGCCTCGAACCAGGTTGCTCGACGGGCGTGCCAGCCGGGTGACCGCAGGTACTTGCGGTACGTGCTGGAGCCCTTGCGACGCAGGGACTTCATCAGGACTCCTCAGGGGTGGTGGGGCGTGCGCCGTAGGTCAGGCCCAGCGTGGACGTCGTGCCGTCGCTCGCCGGGTGCTTCTTGTGCCACGCCTTCGACTCGTGGACCTCCTTGGCCCACGGACGCTCCGGCCACGGGATCAGGTCGACGAGCATCGGGCGGGCACGTCCTGCGACGAGCAGGACGTTCCGCTCCGGAAGGCGGCGCAGCTCGTCGAGAGAGAGCACGGGACGCTCACGCAGTTGCTCCGAGTGGTTGACGTCCGTCGAGGCCGACCACGACTGGCTCATGGCGACTTCTTCGCGCATCCCCAGCAGGTCCGACAGGTTGCGCAGGTCCGACGCGTCAGCCGCACCACCGAGGATCAGCTTGCGCGTCGCGGACTCCCAGATCGTGCCCTCGCCGTTCGTGCCCCAACCTTCACGTGCCTGGTTGCGCGACTGGAACACGGCGACGACCTGGAGCCCTTCACCGGACCCTGCGGCCATGGCCTGCGGGAGCCCCTGCCACGGGTGGATGTTGGCGATCTCGTCGAGAACGAACGTGCAGGGCGGGTCGAGCCGACCACCAGGCGAGCGCATCGCGACTCGGTGCGCTGCGGCCGCAATGTCGTCGAGCAGCATTGAGAAGAACACCCCGACGCCGCCCGGTGCGCTGATCGACTGGCGCAGCTCGGCGGTCAAGTACAGCGTGCCCGCCTGTGCGAGGAACGCCTCGGGGTCGAACATCGCCTCGCCCGGTCCTACCTCGAAGACACGTCGCACGTCCGGGACGTCGAGCGCGGAGAGTGCCGACTGCACGCCGAACCACTGGTTGTCGCGCGCCTTCTGCTCCATATCGAGGACCGTGCGCAGCATCGGTCCCCAACCGAGGTTGGACTTGGTGTCGAGGATTGCCAGGGCCCTGCGGGCGGCGGTGGGTGACTTCGTCCATGTGTGTAGCTCTGCGAGCGACACACCGCCGACTGCGGCGGCGTGAAGCAGGCATTGCAGCACGTCGGCTGCCTTCCCGGCCCATTCCTGATTCTGCCCCGACCCCAAGCCCGTCCCGGCGACGAGGACGCCCGCGCGCTTCTTCGCGGTCTCGCCCACCTCGCACCCGCGCACGGGCGACCACCGGATCGAGGTCGCCCTGCCGGTGACCTTCTCAGGATCGAACAGGTAGACGGGTCCCTTGCGGGCTCTGGCGGCAATCGTGGCTTCCATGTTGTCGCCGCGTGACGAGGTGGTCACTACGGCACCGGGAGCCTCGACGATGACGGAGGTCAGCACGGTGAAGCCCTTGCCCGAACGGGGCGGGCCCAGGAGCAGCACCGCGTCTTCCATGCTCACCCAGACCTCGACACCCGTCGAGAGCCCGAGCTGCCACGCGATGTCGACCGTCTTGGGGTTGTCGAGCGTGGGACGCACCTGACGTCCACGGCGCACAGCGGTGGCTGGACCCATTTCGCGGCGCACCTCTGCGCGACCAGCAATCTCGCGACGGCTGAGTATCTGCTTGCGCAGGTACGCCGGGGTCAGCCGGTAGGCATGGATCTTGTAGACGATCACGCCCACTGCTGCGAGCATCGCCACGGTGACGCAGACGAGGGCGACGGCAACCGTGCTCGTCGCAGGGGCGCAACCGTCGACCGTGCCGATGGACGTCTCCACGTCCCTCGTCAGCAGGAACATCACCCCGCCGAGCGGACCGCGCCCACCCTGCGGCCAGTCACCGCACGTGACGCGCACGGCCACCGTGCCCGCGACGCCGTAGAACGCGAGCAGGATCGAAGTCAGCACCAGGAGCACCAGGACGCGCTCGTTTCGGGTCATCCGGTCGAACATCGTTACCCCGCTCGCTTGGCGTCAGTGTTGAAGACGGCCATCTCGCCGTCGGTGAGTTGCGTCTGCACGAGGAAGCTCTTGGCTCCGATCTTCCAGAGCGCGACACCTTGCTCAAGGCGTGTGACGAGCTCCTGCTCACGCTTGGTCAGGCCCAGCGTGGACGCCATGAGCGGCGCGGTCTCGCGCGCCTGACGGTGGATGATCTTCACCTGCGCCTTGCTCATGAGCCCGAGCGCCTGGTTGCGCTGCGGGGAGCCCTCGGGACCCACCATGTCGAGGTCCTTCAGCTCGTGCATGATCAGCATGTTCGCGATGCCCCACTCCCCTGCCAGGCGCTGGCGAGCGTCCATCAGCTCGACGGCCTTGGGGTCGCGCATGGCGGACCAGCCTTCCTCGTTGACGATCAGCCAGAAGTCAGACGACCCGGCGCGCACCACGGCGTCGAGCCATGCGGACGTGCACGCGGTGGCGATCGCCAACGCTTCCTCCGCGCCTCCGAGCAGCGCCGAGGTGTCGATCACGAGCATGGGAGCCTGCCCGTCGAACTCGACCGTGGAGGGCTGATCGAACATGCCGGCCAGGTCACCCGTCACCAGGCGACGTAGTGCCAGGCCCAGCGGCTCGCCGTGATCGCTCACGATCGCCCGCGCGTCCGGGGCCGGGTCGAGCAGAGCTTCCATGACGTGGACCAGCGTGGGCTCGGTGTGCGTCGCGAAGATGCGCGTCAGCGCCAGGTCGAGCGCCGTGTGCTCGTACTCGGTGAGCACAGCGCCCTTGCGCAGCAGCGACAGGACGGTAGCCACGATCTGTCGCCGGCGCTGTGTCACCAGCGACTCCCAGCGCTCGTCGCTGATCCCCAGCGGGCGCGTGCCCGGGTCGAGTGGGTTGAGACGGGCCGGACGTCCGGGTCCGACCTCGATCACCTTGCCGCCCACCGCGTGAGCGACACGCACCCACTCCGCGCGCGGATCGGACGCGACGGCGACCTTGCGCCCCAGGGCGATCAGGCGGCAGGCCATGGCCTTGTTCGTCGTAGACTTGCCCGTTCCCTGGAGGCCGATGCTCAGCATCGACGGGCCCGTGATGTGGCGCGCGCGGTAGAGCTCCCACGGGTCCATGGCGAACAGACCGCCCGCTTCCAGGTCAGCGCCGATGACCGCACCGTGGTTGCCGATCCCAGCCTCCGCCAGGAACGGGGTCGCGACGCCGAAGCGCAGCGAAGTCACGCGGTGGCTCGGCAGCTTCGGCGCAGCGGGACCCCAGAACCCGTCAGCCATGCGGCCCCACCGGGGAGCCTTCACCAGCGGGAAGTCTTCGACCTCCTGCTCGACGTCCGTCGTCTGGGCGCTCAGCGCCGCCAGAGCCGACCGCTCGGCGGCGCGGCGCGCCTTACGCTCCCCGCGCGACTCGCCCCTGCGCTCGACGGAGAAGACTGTCTGCGTGCTCACTTCAGCCCCCACCCAATCGGCAGGGCGGCAGCGGTGAACGCCGCCGCTTGCTGGCGCTTGAGCAGTCGCAGGTCGAGCTGCGAGGCGGCCATGAGCGCTTCCGCGCGCGCCGCCCCCAGGCCGTCCTCGGTGGGAGCCGAGATGGTCAGGTACCCGGTGAACCGCACGTCACCGAAGCCCTGCGTCAGCTCTTGCTCGCGCTCCATGACGTCATCCAGAGAGGCGCGCATCTCGGCGGTGATCGGGCGACCGAGGCGGGTGTTGACGTTCATCTGGGACTCGATGCCCATGCGGGCGTCAGCGACGTCCTTGAGCGCCTTGTGCAGAGGCACCGGGGTGAACACCTGCGTGAAGGTGTGCGCGTACGTCCCACGACACAGCAGGTTCGCCAGGAAGCCAATCGGCACCTCAGTCCGAGGCCACTCCGCGACCCAGAACGTCTGATGCAAGCCGGTGTCGGTCACGAGGTGATCGACTTCCTCATGGACGACCGTCGGACCAGCAGCGGGCACCTGGACCGGGGTCGCGCCGTGAGCGCGCCGGTCCTCCAGAGCGTCGACCGCACCCGGGTCGAACGCGACACGGATCGTCTCGGCAACTTCCTCGGCAGTCAGCCACGAGGTCGCCGTCGCGCCCGCTTCCTCCAGGAGGCGACCGAGCGCGGCGACCTCGCGCGCCATGACAAGCGACATCCCCCGCTTGCCTCCGCCTGCGCCCCTGATGAGGTTGCGCGCCGCATTGGCGTCAATCGTGATCGCCACGAGCGTGTCACGGGAGACGACGCCAACAGCAGCGTCGAGCGAGCGGCCCTGGTCGAGCAGCTCGCGGTACTGCGCGTCTGCCCACTCCGACGCAGCCGCACCTGCGCCGCGCTGCGCCGAGGTCCGCACGTAGTAGTCGCTCGCGGCCGCGCTGGCCGCTGGGATCGTGCGGGCGTACGTAGCGACGCGGCTGACACCCTCGTGCTGGACCACCTGAGCGCACAGTTGCGCCCAACCAGCCGCACGCCCGGCGCGGTCGTCGTCGGATGCCAGAGCGAAGCTCGTCGCCTCGACCCGCATGACTGCGGTCGCAGTATTCTCCCGGGCATCCCACAGCAGTGCCCCGTCCGCGAACCCCGTGCGGTGTACGGAGATGCGGGTGCCGACGGCTCCCGGCACGCCGAACGAGTGGTCCTCGACGGTGGACTCCGGGCGCACCTTCCAGGTGGTCTGCCCGAGTAGCTTGCGCATGTACCAAACTCCGATTTCCAGGGTGATCGTTGTCAGCGCGCGCCGCTGGACCGCGATGGTCCCGAACGCCGCCAGCGGGCCAGCGACGAAGAGGATCGTCGTAACGATGTTGGTGACGTCCTGCGAGAGCACAGCGCGCATCAGAAGGGCGCCCGCGCCCGCGAGGACCCCGAGCTGCCCTCCCGTCATGCCGAACATGAACCCCTGTCGCTCCAGACGGGGGAACCGTGCGGTCTCTAGGTACGTGCTCACCGATCAGTCCTTTGCGGTACCGGGGGTGTAGGCGACGGGGCGGCGGGCCTCGGCGCGGAGACAGGCTGCACGACCGGAGCCGCCTGCGGTGCCGGTGCGGGTCGCGGCTGTGCCGGTGCGGGCGCGGGCCGTGGCGACGACTGTGCAGGAGCCACGCGCGGGCTGCTCGCGGCGGGCGCAGGCGTCGGACGAACCTGTCCGGGAGCCGGTGAGGGGACGCCTGCCGAGGACGAGCTCGGGGTCGATGCCGGCTTTGATGCAGCGCCAGAAGCGGCGACCGACTTCGATCCTGCGGATGTGCCAGCACCCCCCGAACCCGAGCCCGTGGTTCCGACGCCCCCAGAACTGGTGGCACCCGTAGCCGCACCGCCTGCGCCACTTCCCACCGCCCCCTTGGCGGACGGCATCGGGACCGCCTGCGTACGGGCGACCCCAGCGCTAGCACGCGACGCGCCCCCACCACCCAGGCGCATCCCTCGCAGGGTGTGGGACGCCGACGTGAACGTGCGTTGCGCCTTGCCGGCCGGGCTGGTTATCGCTCCCGCCGTCGCAGCAGTGTCGGTCGTGGCCGACGTCGCGCCGGTGAAGCGCACGAGCTGCAACGCACCAGCCGGGGAGGCGCACGCCACGATGAGCCCGGTCAGGCCGGTAAGCACCTGAGCCATACCGTCCGCTGTAGCGGTCAACTCGGCGGCGATGAGCAGCACCCCTGCCGCTAGAGGCTTGGCGATGATCAGCGCGACGACCGACTGCGCCCAAACCTTGCTCCACGACCGTGTGATCGACGCCGGAAGGAGCATGAGAGCGACCGGGGCGAACGCGACGAGGATCAGAAGCGCGAAGTTGCGGAAGATCATCACGAGGGACAGGACCAGCGACGCGATCCAGACCAGGGCCAGGAGCAGGAGCGTGGCTCCGAACCCTCCCGTTCCCAGCGGTGACGTCTCCGTGCCGAGCGCTGCAAGCGGCAGGAAGATCGACTCGAGCGCGCTGTCGTCGGAGGACCCGAACATCGCCCTCACGAGGTGATCGAGTGCGCCCGCCGCCCTGATCGTGAGCCACACCGAGACAGCGGTCACGGGCCACGCCAGGACCGCTGCCACGGCGGGGATCAGGACGTCTCGCGTCCGTCCGGCGAACAAGGCGCGCACGATCTGAAGCAGAGCTGCAATGACGGTGAAGATCGCCATGACCGCCGCGAAGCGGTTGGTGAAGATGGTCGCAACCGACCATTGCTCGTCAGAGATGTAGGACGCGGAGCCCGTGAACGCACCAACGAGGAACCCCCAGGCGGACTCCGCCATGTCGCTCGAGAACGACGAGAGAATCTCGTTCGCCATGCATGCGCCGTCCCACGGAGCACACACGGGTCAGACTCCGAGGCTCTGGCTCGCGCCCCACATGATCAGGCCGCTGGCCGAGGCGATAACCGCCGACGTGCCGATGACCCACAGCAGGACGGTGGCCGATGCATCGCTCATCCGGGTCGACTTCGTGGACTTGGCCATCATGAGCATGATCGCGCCGATCACGATGCCGATGACGCCGATCACCAGACCAACGGCGATCAGACCGCCCGCCGCGTCCTTGAGGGTCTTCATGAACGGGAAGAACGACCAGTTCACCTTGACGCCGGGGTCGATCTTGGCGGGCAGGACAGCGAGGGCTGTCGACGTGAGGTTTGCTTCCAAGGTGGCGAGCATGGTGACTCCTTGAGTAGGTGTGCGAACACCACCTACATGCACGCCGGGGGATGATCGGGGACGACTACTAGTCGTCCCCCCTCACTCCTTGCAGCTCTCCAGCTTGTCAGCCAGGTGGCCCTGGCAGGTTTCGAGCTTCACGCCCGTAGACTTCCCGCCGCTGTAGAACGATCTGAGAGCCTGTCCCAGGTCGAGCCCTCCACCCCAGCCGACCAGTCCAGAGAGGCTGCCGGCGAGGGCCGCTGCGAGCATCACCTTGAAGATCGAGGACGGGTCCGGATGACGCGAGCCGAACACCTGGGGTGCAGCCTTGGTCAGCATGAGGACCACGACCGCAACGACTAGCGCGATCACGGCCAGTACGAGTACGACCGCCAACGTTCCTCCCGCGAGTCGGCGGAAGAACCCCATCGAGGCAACCCATTCGTCGTCGGGGCGCAACGTGATCATCGGGAGCACAGTGCGCACGGTCACATCTCCCGAACCTGCGAGGCGCGCCAGTACACGCCGTCCGCCAGGCGCTTGAGCGTGATGTCGAAGATGACGTCGCGCTGCGTGATCGTCGAGCCATCGTTGAGCTCGACGGTGGCGACGTAGCGCTTCATGACCTCGGACGGGCTCTGGGGAGCACCTGCCTCGGTGGCGTCCGAGAGACCTACGAGCGTGGACGTCGTGGTCGCCCCCAGAGCAGCCCAGCCCTCGGCGGTGGCCCACGGCCCGATGATCGTCTCGGGTGCTGCACCGTCGATGAACCAGCCTGCCGCGCGCGCCGCGACGTCGCTCGGCCCCTTGTCGACGCGGGTGTCGAAGGTAAACAGCGCGCTGGCCGTCGAGGTGACGATCTCGTCCTCCTTGGCATCGAAGAGGCCGCGGTGCTCGGGGTCGATGGGCGGCGTCGCCACAGGCGTCGAGGGAGACGTCACGCGCACCGGGTCAGGTAGCCCAGGCACGCGCCCGTCGGTCGGGCTGGCGACAGGTGGCGCAGGCTCGGGCCGGGTCGCGGCGTACACGATGCCGGCCACGGCCACGGATACAACGACGGCCACAGCGATCAGAGCCGTCTTGGCGGCGCGTGTGAGGTACTTCATCCCATTCTCCTGACGGTCCACATGGTCGTGGCCCAATAGCTCGAACTGAGGTCCGCTTCCGATACGTATGACCCCGGCTTGGGGGCGTGAATCATCCGCCCCCCTCCGATGTAGATACCCACGTGGTCATAGTCCGTCGGTGCCATGCCCACGCGGTTGGAGAGCTTGAACGCGATCACATCGCCGGGGCTCATCAGCGACAGGTCCGCTTGGTTCCCCCGTGCGGTGAGCACTGCCTGGCCGAGGCCACCTTGTGACTTTGCCAGGTGTGGCAGCGCGATCTTGCCGTCGGATGCGTTGTAGACCGCCCACATCACCAAGCCCGAGCAGTCGAAACCCTTGGTGCCTCCGTTGGGGGCGGACGGTCCGCTCGGCGTGCCACCCGCCCAGATGTACGGCGTGCCGACTGCGGAGCGTGCCTGAGCCACGATCCGAGCGCCGAGCTCGGAACTCTCCACTCCCCCACCGAACTGGAGGGCGAGGGACGTACGCGCTTCCTCGACGGCGTTCACGTACTCGAGCGCACCGTCGACCTGGGGCACACCGCGCGCGTCTTGGACCGCCGCTACCCCGTACATGCGCGCGGCGATGGTCATACGAGCCCGCGCGACGGGGTCCGGCTCGACGACACTCAGGATGTTGTCCAGGCCGCACAGCTCGACCGCAACGGTGGTGATAGAGGTGGTCGCTTCCCTGCGGCTCTCGGCGGTGCGCCCGTTGAGCCGAGTCCAGTCCTGGGCGGTGTAGGCCCCGAGACCGACTCGGTCTTGCCCGACGTCCTGGAACTCTGGGTCCCAGCCCGAGGCGACGTGGATCACCGCTGCGATTGTCGGCGCATCAACCTCGTTGCACTCGTCTGCTGCTGCGACGACCGTGGGGACGAACTCGACCGGCACGCGCGCGCCGGTGGCCGTCTCAGTCACCCCCTCGGACTCCATGGAGCCGCCGAGAACTGTGACCGCGAACGCGATCAGCGCCATGAAGCCCACGAGGTAGATCGTGAGCCCTACGCGCACGATCTTGCGGATCAGACCGCTCTTGGCGACCTTGACCGCGAGCCCCGTGGTGGCAGCAGCCATCAGAAGGGGTTTCCGTCTGCGACGCCTGGCTCACCGAGCGCGGCGGCGAGCAGTGCCGGCAGGCTCTCCGAGGTGGTATCGCGATGGTCGAGCCACCACGTTGCAGCGTCCACCTCGCCCGCAGGCTTACCGACAGTGCGGTCAAACTCCGCTTCGTCCAGGCCCAGCTCCTGCCACGCGGCCGCGACCATGGCGACGCGCACGCGCGTCGCCCACGCCAGAGCCTTGGGCGGGCCGTTCAGCGGGGTGAACCCGAAGGCCTTCTCTGCCTCGCGGGCGGTCTCGTCCTCCTGACGGCGACGTTCGTCGAGGAAGGCTTGCCGCTTCTTCTGCTCCTTGGGGTCGCAGACGCGGCACTGCTTGCCGCGCAGCCACTTCAGGAAGCTCTCGCGCTCGAACGGCTTGCGAGTGCCGAGGTCGACGCTCGTCTCGTGGCCACAAACCTGGGTGATCTTCACCAGCGTGTCGCTCATGGGTGTCCCCTCCGCTATCGGATCGGTCTCTACGGGGACTACGCGAGGCCGGGACCGCTCACGGGTCTTCCATTCAGCGGTCCGCCGTGGACTACTGGGCGGGGCCTCTCGAAGGACTGTGGCAAGGCGGGGATCGTCTCGTTGAGTGTCAGGAGGTAGGCCAGGGCCTCCCCGGGGGGAATTGCCGCGACGGCGGGCGGTGGCGCGATCACCTCCCCGATGCGCCCGGTGGCGATCATCGTGTCTGCGCGGCTGAGCAAGGTCAGGTCCACCGACGGTCGCTCGGGCGGGGTAACCATGAGGTACGGGGACACGGGCGCGGGGCCGTTCATGCTGTTCGAGCGCCATGCTGCGAGCTCGCGCTCGTAATGGCCGACGGCGAGGGCGTGAGCGTGGAGCGAGGCGACGATGCTCGTCGGTCGTTCGATGCCGTCAGGGGCGACGTCAGGACGCTTGACGTCGTGCTCTGCAATCACCGCCACGATGGATGCGCGGTCCTCGAAGGCGGTCACCGGCAGCACGTCGAGCACCGTGGTGGCGAACGGTCGGAACCAGAGCATCTCCGAGACGACTCGGATCGTGGCCGCTTCTTCTGGTTCCACTGTCGGCGTCCTAACACGAGGGGGTCTTGCCCTCCTACGCGGCCACAGGGGTCGTCAAGCCGGTTCAGTCCTCGTCGAGCGAGTCGGTGAAGGTCTCCAGCAGCTCCAGGGCGTGCTGGCGTGCGTTGACGCCACGCCGCTCATGGTCGGCCTGATCCAGAATCATCTTCCACTTCGCAAGCCCGCCTGGGATCGACGCATAGTACGTCTCGCACTGGCGGATGATCTCTCTCGCAGCGCGCGTCTCCTCGGCCTTCTCCGCCTTCTCTGACTCGCGACCTGGCAGCTCCACGAGCACCTCAAGCGGCACCGTCTGGCGACCGGCAGGGCCGCGCCCCGGGCGCTCCGTACGCAGGTACGTGCTGACGGTGTTCTTCGCCACCCCATGCGCCCACTGGACGAGCGGCGGGCTGCCGTTAGCGACTTCCCAACGCCCGAGGGACGTCCACAGGTCCGAGGCGAACATCGCCATGACGTCCTCGACGCGACCCGCCTCACCCCACTTCGCCAACTGCCTGCGGACGAGCGGTCGCCAGGTCTGCACCGCGACCGCGAACTCGTCGGCGTCATAGGCGACCTCCCGCGCTGGCCGTGTGTCGGGATCGACCTCGCTTACTGTCACGTCCTCGCTCTGCGCCGTCACAGCGCTTTCCTCTCGTCTGTGCGCAGGGCAAATGCCTCAACGCCGATTTCCTTGACCTTGGCCTGCAAACGTCGTGCTGTGCTCTCGGACGAGGCCAGGCCAGCCTTGTGCGCACGACCAGCGGACACGGGCCGTCCCGCTTCCTGCTCGCCGTGCATCCACTCGCCCATGCGGCGCACGGCCTCGGTCACGTCCGGGCGCGGTTGCACGGCGTGCAGACGTCGCTCAGGCACCGGGACAGGGCGTGACGACGCAGGAGCATCTGTGGCGGTGGAGGCGGGCAGCGCGGGTGCCGGTGCAGGCTTCGCTGTACGCGCCGCACCAGGTGCAGGAGCAGGCGGCGCTGCCACGGTCTGCGTCACGGTCGCGGCGACCAGCGCGGGCACTTCGGTGGTCGCACGAGCTGCTTCATGCACCCGACGGCGGATGATCCGCATGGTCGCCTCGACAGACGCGGCCAGGGCGAGCGCGGGCACTGCGTGGACAATCGTGGACGCGATGGTCGTCGTCGTCGCGCCCGCGATGTTGCCCCAGGTCGAGAGCACAACCCCCGCCATGGTTAGCCCCCATCCGAACCGGGTGGACATGCCAGTGTGCTCGGAGTGCAGGACGTGGAGCGTGCCAACAAGCATCGTCCCGTCGATCACGAGCGGCAGGAGCACCGCGAGACCGCCGAGACCAGCGTTCTGGCCCAGCATCGTCAGGCCGTGCCATGACAGGACGGCAGCGGCCAGGGCGACGATGACCGTCGTGGTCGTTGCGACCGCGCCGATGCGCCGGTCTGCGACCTTCGAGATGCGGTACGTGCTCATGCGCGCCCGTCCCAGGCGGCGGTCAGGCGTGCGAGGTCACCACACGTCTGAGTCCAGCGCAGCCGTTGCTCGGCGTCCGCAATCTCGTCAGGGTTGATCTCCCTCATGGCGCTCACGAGCGCGACTGCCGCATCCGCGAGGCTCGGCACGAGCGCGTCGACAGCGCTCGCCCGCTGACCCTCCTCGACCCACGCATCAGCCAGGACGACCTTCTCGTAGGTGTACCGCGCGACCGGCAACAGGTCACGCATGGCACCGGCAGCGACCTTACCCAGGTCATATGCGGGCGTCGTCGTGACGTCGAAGTTCTCGATGAGGGTCTGGAAGGTCAGCGTGTTCGACGTCACCGCCTCACGGGCCGCTTCGGGAGCACTCTCCACAAGGTCCGTCATGAACCTCAGATCGCTGCTGATCGTGCCCTGCGAGACACCAAGCTCGGCGGCGACCTGACTCTGCGAGAGGCCCGCCTTGGCCAGCTCCGCCGCCTTGACCCGACGGCTCAGCACGGACTCGGGGACGTGGTGCGACGGGTAGTTTCGTCCGTCGACGCCCGTCTGACGCTCATCAGGTGTTCCAGATGGAACACCTGATACCACCGTGAGGTCGCGGTGCGCTGTCCCCACCCCGACGCCAAGCACAGCGCCAATCGCACGCGTCGACAGGCCCGCCTCACGAAGGTGCAAGGTCCGCTGCTGGCGCTCTTCGACCGTCTGCCACAGGCGCGTGTCGGAGAACTCAGCCGTGCAGTAGCCCTCCCACGAGTCGTAGCCCATCGCGATCCAGGCCCGTCCCGCCCAAGCCTTCTCGACTGCCTCGTCGACCTCGGCCAGCGCACCCACAGCACGAGCGGTCGCTTCGCGAATCTGGGCGGTCAGCGCCTCGGCCGCCTCGCGGTTCAGCGCATCGGCCTCGAGCTCTCGCGGCTCGGTCATCTCAATCGTCATGGCGTGCTCTCTGCTCGTGTTCACCCGGCCAGGCCGTGGCCGTCGGGACCGGGAGTTAGCGCGAAAGCGCGTGGAGCGAACCGCTCCACCTGTCCCCCATTGGTCACTACTAGACCCGGGAGCAGGTCTAGTCGGCCTGATACTGATAAGTCAATAGACCCGCCCGTTAATGACCGCTTTGCCCGCCAGACTGAGGTGCAACTCACGCCCCGGAAGTCGTGATCGGCCCCCACCCCCTCTCAACGAGGACTCACGTCCGCGCACCTCGCGTGTATAGGTGCTAACCCCCACCCGACCCGAGCATGGAGGCACCTATGACCGCCACTACAGACCCGACCCGGGCAACGATCACCGTCTACAGCAAGCCGGCCTGCGTACAGTGCGATGCGACCCTCCGCGCTCTTGAGAAGCGCGGGATTGCCTACGAGCTCGTAGACCTCACCGCCGACGCTGACGCCCTTGAGTCCGTGCGCGCCATGGGTTACCAGCAAGTGCCGGTCGTCGTGGCCAGCCCCTCCGAACACTGGAGCGGCTACCGTCCTGAACGCATCGCCGCTCTGGCGTCGCGGTCCGAGAACGCGACGCCCCTAAGACCCGCCCGCGTATCAGTCGTAGGTGCCCCCATCGGGTCTCCTGATCGAGCTGCGTCGCCTACGCTCGCATGATCTTCTCGGCGAACTCCGGACTAAAGGCCCCCTCACAATCCGTTTGACGCTGAGTTGCTTACCTACCCAGCCCCGCGTACTTCCAGATACCGCGCAGGTTGATGTTCGCGGCTGGCGCTGAGTTCGCAACGATGAGGTCCCCGTTGCTCGTCGTCGCCATCGCTCGCGTCCCGGGGAGCCCAGTGAGTATGAGTTGCGAGTTGGTGGCCCCGGTGGAGGGCACATACTGCACGCGCCAAACCAGACCGTCAGCGTAGTCGGCGACGAAGTAGAGGTTTTCCGTCGGAGAATAGACGCCTCGCACGTCACCTCCCAATGTCGCGACGATCACAGCGTTCTTCGTCGATAAATCCAAACTGTAGATGCGATCCGCGCTCCCGATTGTGAGCTTGGAACTTCCCGGCGCAATTGACAGGTACGCCATCCACACGGGACTCTCCCAGATCCGCACACAAGCCCAGGCCGTCGTGCACTCGTAGACCGCCCTGCCCGTCCGGCCCGCCGCATCGAGGCCGGTCGCGTAGTAGCGCGATCTGGTGGCACTGTAGGCGAGTCCGTACGGTGCGGGATCGACCCACCTTCGTGCGGTCGCGCCCGACTTCAGGTAAATCCCATCTTTACCTGATTGAGCGTTAGGTGTCTCGTCCTCCACATTCACCACCATGGCGACATCCCCCGAGGTAGGTGTGAGCGAGATCTGGCGGATCGACTTCGTTGGGAATGTCGCGTCAAGAACGGTCGTGACAGTGCCTCCAGCGGCAGGCACGCGGAGAAGGCTTCCCGTGTTGTAGTCGGCAGCCCACACGACGTTCGACGAGTCGACGACCAGCCCGTGAGGCAGGCGCATGTCGCTGTAAGGCATGAGCTCGACCTTGGTGACGGACGAGCCAGGACCTGTCTTCGCGGAGGCCACGGCCGACCATGGCAGGTTGGTGTTCGCTGCACCGCGGACGCGGAAATAGTAGGTGGTGTTCTGCGCCAGGCCTGTGACATTGGACGTTGTCCCGCTGACCGTGACAGCAGTCAATCCCGCAGTGAACGAAGCGTTGGTTGCGCGCTGGAGCGTGTAGGTCGTGTGACCCTCAGCAGCCACCCAAGTGACACGGGCAGTTGTGTTGGAAAGAGCCAACGCGGTCGGCGACGTCGCCTCCCACTGTGCCGAGGCCGTGATCGTCGCCCTCCCCCACGCGGAGGCAGAGAACGCCGCTGACGTCACCTCGGGAGGCGAGGACTTCAACGCGACCGGGACGGAGACCAGGGCGAGTACCGCGGCCACGAAAGCCAGAGGCAAGCGGGCGCTTCTCGCGCGGTGACGAGCTGCGGGACGGGTCACGGGGATCAAGCTCCTTCGGTGGTGCTTCGGCGGCGTTGGGTGATCAGCGCTCGAGCGCTGACCGTGCCGATGCCGGCCAAGATCAGGGCTGCCGCTGCGCCGATGATCGTTGTTGTTCCGGCGGGGCCAGTTCGCGGTAGCCACCCGGGGCCTGGGCGTGGCTCCTCGGGCGTGATCTTCGGCGTGTTCGGGTCGGTCTGTGTCCAGGACGGTTCCACCGTGGGCTGCGCCGCAGGTTCGTCTTCAGGGTCTCCAGGACGCCAGGGCGCCTTGATGCCTGCCCAGGTCAGCGTCACGCTCGCTGAGCGTGCCTGAGCCTCATTGCCCACGGTGCTGGGCAAGGACGCCTCGACGCGAAGTTGTGTCTTGTCGTTGGCTTCGATGCGGAACGTGGTGGTCGTCGTGGTGATTCCCTCGACAATCGTGGCCTGGGCAACCTCGAGCGCGCCTGTGGGGCAGTCCGCGTGGACCCAGGCGGCCGAGCACGCCTGCACGGTGACCGTCAGGCCACCGGCAACAAGGTCGCCTCTTGCCACTGAC
The DNA here is from genome assembly GCF_012396185.1 of Sanguibacter hominis ATCC BAA-789. Lineage (GTDB taxonomy): Bacteria > Actinomycetota > Actinomycetes > Actinomycetales > Cellulomonadaceae > Flavimobilis > Flavimobilis hominis. The sequence goes on along the minus strand of NZ_JAAXOW010000007.1, from coordinate 9,594 downwards.
AGCGCGGTGACCTGGAGCGGAATGCTGGCGGTGTTCGTCAGCCACGTCGTGCCTACACCGGGATGCCCCGGGGCGACGTCGGCGATGACGAGCTGCGCATGGTCAGCCACGAGTCCGGGCTCGACGCCGGCACTCGCACCCGTCGCAGGTACCGCGAGCAGCACCAAGCAGACCACCGCCCCCATGCCTCGACGTGTGGCAGTCACGGGACTGGCTCCGCGACCGGCTCCGGCAGCCACATCACCAGGGGGCGCGGCTCGAGCTCCGTCTCGGCTCGCTCCGCCACACGACGCGGCGAACGCGAAGGTCCTGGTCCCATGAGCAGAGAGCCCGCCACGCCTATGATCGCCGCGATCATGAACACCGGGGTCAGGCCGGTCGTCAGGAACGCAAAGAACGTCGCCCCTCCTGGGACCGCGACTGCGACCTGCCACACGTCGTCGACAAGGTACGGCGTCGGGTCAGGGGTCGCATTGGCGTCACCCTTGAGAATCACCGCACGCGACGAGGCATCGGCACCGTCCGCGATCTCCTGCACGCGGTGCGTCACGAGATAGCCGTCGGACGCCTGGACCGTTACCACGTCGCCCACAGCGAGGTCAGCAGCACTGATCGGACGCGAGATGAGTAGGTCCCCTGCCCCGAAGCTCGGCTCCATGGACCCCGACGTGACGTAGTACGTCGCTACGACGCCTGCCTTCGTGCCGACAAACAGCAGCGCGGAGGCCACGCCGAGCGCAGCCGCAGCGGTGAGGAGCACCTGCGCGCAGAACCGCAGCACCGGTGTTGTCGCTCGCGTTGCGGTCACGGCGTGTCCACCATTGCCGATGCCTGGACCGCGTTGAAGACCAGGCGAACCGAGTCCGCTGTCCCCTTGTAGGCGTTCGCCAGGTTGTTCGGAGCCGTGACTGTCACCGTCAGCGTCTTCGTCGCGCCGCCGTTGAGTGTCACCTTGTCGAAGGTGGCAGATGCGAGCTTGCCGTCGTAGAGCGTGGTCGAGCCGTCCTTGACCGTTGCTGTGAGCTGACCCGCCAGGCCCGATGTCGGTGTCTCGACGGACGTCACGAGCCCCAGAACCGAGTCGACGCTCCCGGTGTTGTTGACCTGCACAGTGGTCGTCTTCGTCGACCCGGCCTCGATCTTGCCCGTGGTCAGAGGGAGCATGTACGGGCTCGCCTCAGTCCCCACCTTGCCGTCGAGGTTGATGTCCAGCGTGCCGGCCACCACCTCCGCCTGGACCACGACCGACGAGGAGAAGGCGGCGACGGACGCCACCCCTGCGATCCCGCCAATCGCTAGTACAGCCATGGATGAACGGATGATGACCGAGCGCCGCGCGGCGAGCGCAGCCTGATGACGCGAAGAACGCATGAGGTCTCCCAGAGTCAGTGGGGCCAGCCCTGTGCAGGCCCACGCCCCTCACACGCACGCCGGGTGCTTCTCACGCCTGGTTGATACGTCCAGGCAAAAGGGCTTTACTTGTGTTTCCAGTTTTTGCCGCGTTCCTGGTGTTGCCAGTCATGCCGGTGATACCGGCGTTGACATCGGTAGCATCGTTGCCGTCACTCTCGGCCTCAGTGGAGGGGCGAGCACCATCCCAGTCCAACGCGCGCGTTCTCACGCGTGCGGCATGAGTTGGACGTCTAGTCATGTACTCGTCGGTTGCCGCCGCCATCCAACAAACGCTTGCATTTCTGGTGTTGTCAGTGTTGACAGGGTTCCCGGTGTTCACTACGATCTAAGTTATTGAAGCGAAGCAAGTGAAGCCAGCGTTGCTGGCTCGACCATGAGGAGACCACGATGCCTGGAACTGACGAACTCGACCGCTCGGCGCTAGGGCGAACCATCGCCGTGATCAACGGCAAGGGTGGCGTGGGCAAGACGACAATCACCGCGAACGTGGCAGGTCTTCTCGCGCTGAGCGGATGGCGCGTGCTGGTAGTCGACATGGACCCACAAGGCAACCTCGGCCTGGACCTGGGATACGTCGACACCGACGCTGACGACGGGGGAGCGGCACTCGCTACTTCCCTGACATACGGGGGAGCGGCCGCGCCGCATCGCGCGGTCAGGACCAACCTCGACGTGCTGATCGGGGGAGACGCCCTGCACATGGCACAGGCTGCACTGGCCGCCCAGGGCAGCAGGGACGCCGCCAAGGCAGCTCTCTCCCTGGCGCGGGCCCTTGTCCCCGTTGCAGACGACTACGACGTGATTCTGATCGACTGCCCCCCGGGCAACGACGCCCTCCAGTCCGCAGCGATCGCCGCCGCGCGCTGGGTCCTTATCCCGTCGCGTGGCGACGCAGGATCGCAGAAGGGGCTCGATGACGTGGCACGTCGCCTCGCGGCGGTGCTGCCGTACAACCCTGACGTCGACCTGCTCGGAGTTGCGCTGTTCGACGTCGACACCGCTGCGAGCCGTGTGCGCGAGAACGCCCGCGCAATGGTCGCTGAGAGTCTCGAGAGCGAAGACGTTCTGTTCAAGAGCACGATCCGACACTCGAGCGCGGTCGCCCAGGAGATTCGCAAGCGCCGGCTGTTGGTCCACGAGCTCGATGACGCGGTCCGCCAGGAGCCCGAGTGGTGGCGCGTGCGTCGCGGCGAGGTCGCGGCCGCGCAGAGCGGTCCTCGTTCCGCCACTACGGTTGCGGAAGATCTCCATGCCCTCACCGAGGAGGTCGTGGCCCGCCTGACCGAACACGAGACGCAGGAGGTGGCGTCATGAGCGCCGAACAGCCCAACCGCACCGTGACGCCGCCGCCTCCGCGTCGCGTCAAGCCCTCAACGATCCGCCGTGATAAGCGCGAGACGACCCCGGCACCCGTCCGCGACGTAGAGCCTGTTGTGACTGTTCCCGCTCCCACGGAGTTGCCTGCGCCTACCCCGAGCGTCGCGTCCGCGGAGGTGGTCAGCACCTCTGCCGCCCCGACGAAGCGCAGTACCGGTAGCAAGAAGCAACCGATCACGGTTCAGATCGACGCCGACGTGCGTGAGCGTTCCCGCGCCGCGTACGAGGTGGCCCGCTTCCGCGAAGGGGTGAAGAGCTATGGCGAGTTCGTCGAGCAGGCCTTGGCGCGTGAGATCGCGCGGATCGAGGAGAATTACAACCACGGCGAGCCGCTGCCGCGTGTGACGTCGTCCCTTCCGTCGGGCCGACCCATTACCCGGGGGTAGCCCCGTCCGGCAAGGGCCCCAGAGCACTCGGTGTTCTGGGGCCCTTTCGTGTCACCTGGAGACGAGCTGCGACGCAGGTGCGCGCGATGCCGGCCAACCGGGGCTCATCTGCGACGACGAGGCGGCAGGTTGGAGTGGATGCTCTCGATGATCTTGGCGCGGCGAGGCGACACCAGGTTCTCAGCACGCTTGGCCTCGGCCGCAGCGGCACGGTCGCGCGCTACACGCTGACGTGCACGCTGGGAGACGCGCTCAGCCTCGATGCGCTGGCCCCGAGACCGTCGCACGGTGCCCGCCTCGTCCCGCCAAGCGCTGAGACGGTAGGCGAGCCAATCAGCGGGACGCGCGACACCGTCAGCGCCACTGTGGGGCCACGGAGAGCCGTCGAGGCGGTGATCGACTGCATACGCGACGTCAGCGACCGTCCAGCCAGCCAGGAAGAACTCTCGGACGACGTAGCGAACGTGAGCCGCCGAGATGTGCCGCAGGACCGGCAGGCGATTACGCAGCTCGTCAGACGCAGCCAGACGGTCACGCTTGGACTTGGTGACCTCGTACGCAGGCCACGACAGCGTGCTGACCGCACCGATCTCGCGATTGGGTCGACGCTTTTCCTCCGGGCTCCGCGTTACGTGACCTTCATCTAGGCCAGGCTGTCGCGTTGCAGACCGGAGGCGGCGGCGCGGAGCGCCGCCAGAGGGGTCAGGGCCGCGAAGCGGCTCGTGAAGGGCTCGCCTCGCGCGCGTGTGCGTTGGGACGAGGGTTCCCCTAAAAGGGGAACCCGAGGGGAGGACATCTATGTCCACAAGAGAGAGATGCCGGCGCCCGCCCTGGGCATCCTCCGCGATCGTCGGCTCCCCGTCGTCGACGTCCGGGGCGTCGTCAGAGCCGTCCAGGCTGGACCTGGGGATCAGCAGGACGTACACGGGGACCACGTTGCCCTCGTCGCCGGATGCGAAGGGACGTGCCTCGGCCGAGATGCCCTCACGCACGGTCGCCAGCATCCCAATCTCCTCAAGGACGCGCAGGTGTCTGCGGACGGTGCGCTCGGTACGCCCGCACCGACGTGCGAGCTCGCGCTGAGGAACGCTGACCAGCATCTCGCGACGACGACGCTGGACCTCCCAATCGCTCGACCAGGCCAAGACGGTCAGCAGGTGCCGAAGAGTCGCACGTCCGTCCTCGCGCATCCGCATCAAGCGGGGGTGTGGGCAGGCGTCGAACGCAGCCAGGACGTCAGGGACACGCGCAGCGCGCACCACAGCGCCACGGTAGGGGCGCAACCGGATCGCGCGGGCGACGTCGGACCATGAGCACTCTTGCATGACGGTCTTGCGACGACCGCCAGCGGGCAGGTCGCGACCGAAATCACGGTTCGACACCGGAGTGTCGTCGTGGAAAGACTGGTCGAAATGGACCGGGATGCCTATGATGAACTCCAGACACGGACGCACCAAGGGTGCGTCAACCGGGGCCCATCACCTCCGTCGCCGCCAAGCTTGAGGGTGATGAGCTGCTGAATCTCGGCCCGCCCCTTCGGGGGCGGGCCGCTCTGTTTATGCGGTTAGGCGCTCTTCCGTGCAGCCCTCCCAGCGTTTGTGTCCAGGTTGAGGGTGTCCTGCGAGACAGCCGCAGTCGGCCACCACTCCGGCAGCCCGGTCGTGTCCAGCAGTTCCCGCTCGAGGTGCTCTGCGACCCGCTCGACGACCACACCAAGGGACAGTCCCGAGGCGTGCGAGAGGCGCACGAAGACATCCTTGGCGTCGACGTCGACCTTGGCGTAGAGCGCAGTGGTCCGGGCGGGGTCGAGCGTTCCGCGCGGCCGCTTCATGATGGGCGGTGTCGGATCGGTCATGCACGCAAACCTAGCGCTATCGATAGCGCTACCGCCGTCGACACGCCGCGCCACCACACCAACGGTCGCGGTGATGTCCTGGCCGGTCATCGGCCCAGTGGCCCTCGCGTCGAAGGGGCCCAATCCAGCGGGGCGCCCTCAACGACGGGCCGCTGTCGGCCGGGACCCGGCGCAGTCGCAAGGATGCGCATGGTGTCTTGCACCCGGACGGCTTCCGCAGCACCGAGCCTCGCCAGCGCCGGGTCACCGCTGGCGAGCGCTTCGTGCAGTCCGCGAAGTCGGCGACGGTCATTCCCGCGCAAGTCGCTGAGGTACGGCACGGCGTCGTCCACGCATGCGGCGAGCGTCACCGCGTCCTCGAGGTGACGGCGAGCGGCACGGTTGTCTGCCTTCCATGCGGCTCCCTTGAGCACGAGGGCGCCGAGGAGGTTCGGCACAGTCACCGTGAAGCTCGGTGTCCGCTCCAGGGTGATGAGGGCCTGCTGAGGTCGCGCGAGCGCCTGAGAGACCCCCGCGGCGCTGAAGAGCTCTCGGCCACCGACGCGGTAGCGCCGTCGGGTCGACTCGTTGCGCGGAGGGTGGTCCGGGACCAGGAGGTCGATGTGGTGCTTGTCGCGGGTGAGCCGGTGCAACGGCCCGTCACGGTCGAGCGGGTCCATCACGTCGTAGCCGATGCCCCGCAGAGCCCCCAGCACGTTCGCGGCCACAACGTCAGGAGCAGTCAGGTTGATCGCCAGGTCCACGTCCTCGGTAGCCCGTGACGGGCTAAGCCCAGCCGCCATCGCGTGGACCTGAACCATGAGCCCGCCGACGAGCATCCAAGAGTGCGGGGGAGTGCGCTCGGCCAGGACGCCGGCAATCTCCGCGAGCTGCATCATGGGGCCGTGAGCCGAGACGGGCGGCACGATGACCGAGAGATCTGCCGCTCGCCCTGCACTAGAGGATTGGGTCATGCCCTCACTATGCGGGCAGCCCTGCCTTCACAGGCCGCCGATAGCAGCCGCTCAGTCGTGGCGCATCGCGCCCAGCGCTGCGTCGATCCACTCACGTCCCACGACCCGATCACGCTCGGAGGCTGAGTCCATCAGGTCGACCGCGACGACCCCGGCCGGCATGAGGGCCCCGTCGACCGTCAGGTGTTCACCGGGTACGGCCAGCAGCAGGTTGCCCCTGCGGTCGGGAGCCATAGCGAAGGCCGTCACGAGGTCGCGCGCCACCTCGGCGGTGCAGTAACCGCAGACGCTTGCCAGGTCATCTCCCACGGTCGCCACGCCCAACGACGACGCCGCGCTAGCCCCAGAGAGCACGAGGCGTTCACGCGCGATCGCCAACGCGCTGGTCGTCGTGCGATACCGCTGCCAGGCGGCATGAGCGCGCACCTTGCTTGCCAACGCTCCGGCATCGAGCTGCGCCATGCGCGCGCGCAGTCGGCGGCGCTGTACCGCGTCGACGTCGACGAGCGAATCCCCTGACAACATCCCGAGCGCGGCCCACGCCGTGCGCTCCGACCACGGGCGCCCGCGTCCGAGCACGTTCACGCTGGCCGTCTCCTCGACGACGTAAGCGCGGCCTGCACGATGTGCGCCGTCGACCTTGCCGGCCGCGACGAGCCGCTGCGCCTGACGACGAGAGACGCCGAGAGCAGCGGCTAGGTCCGCCGTGGAGAGATAGGACATACATAAATAGTCGCCTACGCGACCGTTTTTGTCACCTGCGCGCCACAGCCCCGGCCCAGACCCAGGCGGAGTCCTCGTGTCCGTACTTGTCGACGTAGCTCACGCGGACGGCACGGCCCGTCCAGGCGACCGCTTCTGCCTCGACCTCGACCTCCTCGCCGTCGACGGTGAGCAGCCACGCCCGGACGGGGATAGGCCGCATTGCCCGCGTGATCGGCCCGGCGTACTGGCGAGGCGACAGGGATCGAGCCCTCTGGGGGAACGGGGTATTGCCGGTGGGTCTGCTCACGGACGAACCGTAGGCGGCACATCTGACCTCGTTGCAAGTTGTCTAGTTGTGTGACAGTAGTGTATGATCGTGTTACACAGCCGGTCGGAACACAGGAGGCACAGAGATGGCAACTGCGACAGCACACCGCACCTCGCACCAGGTGCGCTCGATGGACCTGCTCGACCTGCTGACCCTGGCGGACTCGCCCGCAACCATCGCCGCGACCGGCGAGCACGTCGAGGCTTCGACCCGCTGCGTGACCTGCGGAACGACCGCCTACGGACCGTGTGGCGCGATCAACGCCAAGACCGTCCGCTTGGACGACGGTCGCTGGCGCACCACCTCCCACTGCAACTGCCGCGCACTCACATGGTGCGAGACCTACTGACGCCGAACAGGAGAACCATGGCAATCGAGATCACCACGGCGGCACGCCTCATCACCCGCCACGTCAACGCCAGCCCTGCCACCACGGTGGCCTTCTACGACAGCGAGGGCAACGCGCTGCGTGCCGTCGCCGCCAAGACGGCGACGGCAACACCCGCCCCCGAAGGGGCCGCAGCTCGCATCCATGGGCGCATGGGCGCACCCGGCGGGCACATCACGGCCCGCGAGGTGCAGGCGATGCTCGACGTCGCCGACCTCATCGGCACCGTCGACGGCGAGGACTTCGACCTCGTGCTCGCGTGCCACCTGTACGTCAACGCCTAACCCGCCCCGTTCCACCACAACCGCCAAGGAGTCACCATGACCAGCACCGCCCTCCCCGCCGTCGGCCAGACCATCGACAGCGGCCTCGCTTCGTTCAAGTTTGTCGACACCGAAATCGGCCCCGCTCGCGGCGGCGTGTTCATGCGCACGTACATCCAGGTCGGCAAGACCCGGATCATCGAAGTCACTGACGAAGGCAACGGCGGGGGAGCGTGGCCCCACCCGATGACCCGGGAGGGCCGCGACCTGATCGCCACGCTCGACAACCAGGAGCAGTTCGCCAACCGCGTGCTGTTCGCCGCCGACCGCAACGGCGCTGAGAATGCGTCGGTCCTTCTGACCCCCGGCGATCTCCCCCTGGAGTACCGCGACCTCATCGACGGCGAGGACTTCGACGAGGCGCACGACAACCAGCGCGAGTACCGCCTGAGCGTCCCTGACAGCGCCACCGACGACGCGGTGCTCAAGATCGCGCGCACCGGAATGCGCGAGGGCGACGTCGCGTGGCGCTGGATCAAAGCAGAGAACACCTGGCGACGCCTCGCCTGATCAGTCCGGCGCGGGACCGCCCCCGGTCCCGCGCCCTTGCCCCCCACCCCGACCAGCCCGAAGGGCCAAGATCATGGGGACCCCCAGTCGCACGAGAGCACCCTTCCAGCCGCTTCTCGACCTACGGATCGAACCGACGATTGCGATGCAGCGGGGCGAGCAAGCGGTGTTCCAGTGCTCGTGGTGCGGCACGGTCGTCGTTCGCTCGTCGCTCCGGCCAGTGGCACTCGGGCCCTGTCCGGCCTGCGGGTGTGAGACTTGGTGGCGCGCCGACCTTCCGGTCGCCGGACTCGAGCGCAAGGCCAGCAAGACGAACCGCAAAGGGAGAGCGTCATGACCGACACCGAGGTCATCAGCGAGATAGTCGCCGCCCGGACCAACCTCGAACGGGCTCAGGCCCACCTTCGTGATCGCGTGCGCGAGGCGGTGGCCCTGGGCCGCTCCGTCACCGAGGTTGCGGCCGCCGCCGATGTCACCCGCCAGACGGTCTACCGCTGGGCCGAGGACACCAGCCGCACGCTCATCGTGCGTGACGCGCTCGACGAAGCGCTCACCCTTCTGGCGACCGTCATCGGCCCCACGCACGAGCCCGCCGTGCGCGCCCTCGTCGGCGCGGGCGTCGAGGCTCAGGTGGCCGGCACGGCGGTCGCCTTGGCGAGCCTGACGGACACCGCCACCACTCAGCTCGACGCACGCGGCCGCGCGACAGTGACGACCGCGACCCGCATCGTCGAAGCCGCACGAGCCGCGCACGACGCCACCGGCACCTGGCCGAGCACCGTCACGCTCGACTAGCAGCCGCACTCCACGGCCGGCGTCCACCAAGGACGCCGGCCTTTGGTGTCTGTCAGGGCCGCCACCCTCGACGCCCTGGTCAAGTTCGACACCCGGTTCGCGATCGTTCCGTCGGCCTGAAGGCAGCGCTACCGGGCGTAGCGCTGCTGGACTGCCTGGCGGGTCACGCCGAGGGTGTCAGCCAGTGTCTGCCAGGTGGCGCCCTGAGTGCGCGCCTGGGCGACCACGGCCCGTCGCGCCTGCTCCGCCGCGAGCTCGATCATGCGCAGGGCGCCGAGAGTGTCCAGCAGGTCGGAGACCTCAGTCTCGTAGTTCAGCCGGGCTGACGCTGCTTGACGCTCAAGGGTGATGAGGGCGTGGGAGGCGGTGATCATGTTGTCAAGCACACCTTGACAGGCGCGAGGGTGTCAAGGCTCGCTGCGTATCGATCAAACCGCCGTTGGCATCGGTGCCGAGTGCGCGTGTGTGTTGGGGAAGCAGCGAGCGGTCAACCGCTCGAGGCGCGCTCCGCGCGCCGGGGGAGCGCGCAGCACCACAGACCCGAACCCCTCGCACCCCTGT
>NZ_JAAXOW010000006.1 GCF_012396185.1 Sanguibacter hominis ATCC BAA-789 | reverse complement strand
GGGGCGCGGGTCACCGGGACCGGTGACCCTCAGCTCACTGGAGGAGCTGCAGGACGCTCTGCGGGATCGACTTCGCCTGGGCCAGCATCGCCGTGCCGGCCTGCGACAGGATCGAGGCACGGGTGTACTGGACCATCTCCGAGGCCATGTCCGTGTCACGGATACGGCTCTCCGACGCGGCCAGGTTCTCCGCGGCGACGTTGAGGTTGTTGATGGTGTGGTCGAAGCGGTTCTGGACGGCACCGAGGCTCGAGCGGGTCTTGGAGACCTCGTCGATCGCGGAGTCGATCGCGACGATCGCGGCGCTCGCGCCCGCGAACGTGGCGACGGCCAGGGCGTCGACACCGAGGTCGCCCGACGACATGCCGGTGCTGAGCGTCACCGAGATGACGTCGTTGGTCGACGTGTTGGCGCCGACCTGGAACGCGCCGTCGTAGGAGCCGTCGAGCAGCGTCTTGCCGTTGAACTCCGTGGTGGCCGCGATGCGGTCGAGCTCGGTGGCCAGCTGGGTGATCTCGTCCTGGATGTTGCCCTTGGCGGTCGCGTTGAGGCCACCGTCGTTCGCCGCCTGGACGGAGAGGGTGCGCATGCGCTGCAGGATCGAGTGCGTCTCGGTGAGAGCACCTTCCGCGGTCTGGACGACGGAGATGCCGTCCTGCGCGTTGCGCACAGCCTGCTTGGTGCCGTTGATCTGCGAACGCAGACCCTCGGAGATCGCCAGGCCGGCAGCGTCGTCAGCAGCACGGTTGATGCGAAGACCGCTCGAGAGCTTCTCGAGGGACTTGCTCAGGTCGTTCTGCGTGTTCGACAGGTTGCGGTACGAGTTGAGCGCCGCGATGTTCGTGTTGACCGAGAGAGCCATGATGTTCTCCTCCTTGACGTGGCCCGAAACACCGGCCCGTCCATGGGCCGACACCTCCCCCATCGGCAGCGCGCCGCCGAAGAGTAGGCGTCCGCCCTGAGCATCTCGTGCCCGGGACGCGACAAGGCGGGCGGACCGTCAGGTCCGCCCGCCTTGTCGCGGTGCAGGGGCGCGGGTCACCGGGACCGGTGACCCTCAGCTCACTGGAGGAGCTGCAGGACGCTCTGCGGGATCGACTTCGCCTGGGCCAGCATCGCCGTGCCGGCCTGCGACAGGATCGAGGCACGGGTGTACGAGACCATCTCCGAGGCCATGTCCGTGTCACGGATACGGCTCTCCGACGCGGCCAGGTTCTCCGCGGCGACGTTGAGGTTGTTGATGGTGTGGTCGAAGCGGTTCTGGACGGCACCGAGGGTCGAACGGATCTTCGAGACCCGGTCGATCGCGGTGTCGATCGCGCCGATGGCACCGGTCGCACCGGCGAGCGTCGTCACGTTGACGGTGGTGAGCGAGAGGCCCGTGACGCCGACCGCGGTCGACAGCGCGACCGTGATGACGTCGTTGGTCGACGTGTTGGCGCCGACCTGGAACGCACCGGAGTAGGAGCCGTCGAGCAGCTTCTTGCCGTTGAACTCCGTGGTGGCCGCGATGCGGTTCAGCTCGGTGCTGAGCTGGCTGATCTCGTCCTGGATGTTGCCCTTGGCGGTCGCGTTGAGGCCACCGTCGTTGGACGCCTGGACGGAGAGGGTGCGCATGCGCTGCAGGATCGAGTGCGTCTCGGCGAGAGCACCTTCCGCGGTCTGGACGACGGAGATGCCGTCCTGCGCGTTGCGCACAGCCTGCTTGGTGCCGTTGATCTGCGAACGCAGACCCTCGGAGATCGCCAGGCCGGCAGCGTCGTCAGCAGCACGGTTGATGCGAAGACCGCTCGAGAGCTTCTCGAGGGACTTGCTCAGGTCGTTCTGCGTGTTCGACAGGTTGCGGTACGAGTTGAGCGCCGCGATGTTCGTGTTGACCGAGAGAGCCATGATGTTCTCCTCCTTGACGTGGCCCGAAACACCGGCCCGTCCATGGGCCGACATCCAGCACATCGGTCGGGCCCCGCCCGATTGAAGAGTTCCGCGAAGGTTCTCGTCGTGCCGCGCGGGGGCGCGGCAGATCGCAGGTCAGGCGTTCGTGCCGACGAGCCCGGGCGCGACGATGTCGAGCTCGGCGAGCAGGGCGGCCTCGTCCTCGGGGGCGACGAGCGCGAGCGCGTCCTCGAGCGCGGGGACAGCGCGCTCGTCGCCGTACGCGCTGATCGCGAGCGCTGCCGCGACGGCGCGGTCACGGGCAGAGCGCTCGGCGTCCTGCGCGAGCACGACGAGGAGGCACTGCTCCTCGGCGCCGTGGCGGCGCAGCTCGGCCGACCAGTAGGCGGCATCCTCGAGATCGATCACCGGGGCGAGCATGCTGGCCGCGGACAGCACGGTGACGTCCCCCGGCCGGGTCCGATACATGACGCCGAGGAACTCGCGCACCGCGGCGTGGTGCGCCCCGAGCACGCACGCCTGGACAAGCTCGCGCCACAGTCGCGGGGACGCCTTGGCGAGGATCCCCGAGAGCTGCTCCTCGGTGAAGCACTCGACCAGGATGGCCGGCGCGCCCGGGGCGACGTCCCGCTCGACGGCCCGCCGCGCGAGGAGCTGCGCCGGACGGCGTCGACCGAGCTTCGCGAGCGCGGCGACCTCGACGGGGGCGAGGTCGAGCCGGTCGAGGCGCTGCCCCTGGCTGGTCACGGTGGTCGACGGGATCTTCTCGAGCTGCTCGAGCGCCGCCTCGGCGTTGCCGCGGCTCATCTCGTAGCGGGCACGCAGGGCCTGCGCGAAGACGGGCGACTCGTCGTGCTGCTCCCACTCGGTGAGCCACAGGCGGACCTGCTCCTCGGTGCCGGAGTTGACGGCCACGGCGCTCATGCCGAAGCCGAGCAGCCAGCGCTGCCGACGGTCGGCGAGGTCCGGGAGGATCTGCTCCGCATAGCGCAGCGCCTCGGTGGGCTCGTCGGCGAGCACGAGCGACCGGGCGACGTGGACCCTGGCTGCGGCGATCTCGGCGGGGGTGCCCGAAGCCTCGACGTTCTCGAGGTTGCGCTGCGCGATGCGCAGGTTTCGCGCGCCCTTGTCGTGCGCGAGGACAGCTTCTGCGGTGTACCCGGAGTGCCGGATCGAGCAGGTGTGGAGGAGTGCCGAGCCGGTGCTCGTGCCGGTCTGCACGGGCTGCTCGTGCAGCTTGCCCTGCCACTGGCGCGTGCCGCGGCGGAAGATGCGCACGCCGGTGATGACCGTGTCGCTGAAGTGGTTCGTGAGCGGGACGACGACGCCGTCGTCCTCGCCCTCGACGCGCAGGAGGAACGTGTCCTCGGGGCCTCGGTCCAGACGCTTGCGCAAGAGCTTGGCGTCGCCGAGGAACACCTCGTCGGCGTCGAGCACGAGGATCCAGTCGCCGGTCGCGTGCGCCTGGGCGCGGTTGCGGGCCCCGGCGAAGTCGTCGTCCCAGTAGCCCTCGACGACGGTGTCGGAGTAGCGGGCGGCGATCTCGCGCGTCGCGTCGGTCGAGCCGGTGTCGTACACGACGACCTGGTCCGCCCACGTCGTCGACTCGAGGCTCTTGGCGAGAACCGCCTCCTCGTCCTTGACGATCATCACCACGCTGACGGTGGTCCGGGCGTTCTTCTGCACGTCGTCTCCTGGTCCTGAGGCTCTTCCGGGCGTCCGCGCGTGCCCGTCAGCCATCCCTATCGTCCGTTCCGTGCCGATGCTGAGCGGCCGGACCGCCGCTGTCGACCCCGGTGCGGGTCCGGTCGGCGGAGGCCGGGCACCCGGAGGTGCTCCGGACACGACGACGCCCGGCCCCTGATGGCAGTCAGGGAGGGCCGGGCGTCGTCGTCGGGGGTTCGAGGTGCTCTCAGGCGAGAGCGGCGAAGCGTGCTGCGGGGACACCGTCCGCGGCACCGAGCTGTGCGGCGGCGCCGATCGTGCCGGAGAGGGCGGTCGCGGCCGCGCGGGCGGTCGCGGCGACGTCCACGGACTCGACGTGCTCGCGCACCGCGGAGAAGTAGGCCTCGCGGCGGCGGTGCGCGACACCGGCGGGGTTGGCCGGCGTCTCGACGAGCTCGGGGTCGAGGTGGACGTTCATGCCGTCCTTGAGGAGCGACATCGCCTCGCTGCGCAGCTGGCTGACACGCGACTGGGTGACGCCGAGCGTGGCGGCGATCTCGGTGACGGCGCGGTCCTCGAAGAAGATGCCGCGCACGACGGCGCGCAGGCGCTCGGGGAGCGCCTCGACCGCGGCGTGGAGGTAGGTGAGGCGCTCGGCGTTGAGCGCCGCCTCCTCGGGGTCGGGAGCGCGGTCGGGGAGGATGTCGGCGATCGCGTTGTCGTAGCCGTCGATGCTGAGCACGCGGCGGGAGGCGTCGTCGCGGACCTGGTCGACCTCGGCGACGTCGACACCCAGGGCCTCGGCGAGCTGCTCGCGGGACGGCGCCCGGCCGAGCGTCGCGGTGAGCTCGTCGGTCACTGCCGCGAGGCGGCGGACCTTGGTGCGTGCGCCACGGGAGGCCCAGTCCATCGAGCGGAGCTCGTCGACGAGCGCGCCGCGGATGCGGATGGCCGCGTAGCGGTTGAAGGGGACGCCGGTCGCGGGGTCGTACCCCTCGGCGGCGCGGACGAGGGCGAGCGCGCCGGCCGACGCGAGGTCGTCGCGAGCGACGTGACGCGGGACACGAGCCATCATCTCGTTGACGTGGTACCCGATGAGTGGAAGGTGCTCCTCCACCAGGGCGTTGCGGTTGTCGTTGACTGCCATGGGCAAGTCTCATCATGCGAACAACCTCACGATCCATCCCGTGTTAAGTCGTTCTGAGGCATGAGTCGTCCACACACTCGCCACAAACGGACGCATCCCCTCCATCTGCCCAGGTCAGAGCACCCAATTGTCTAGTCGCTGAACTAATCACTGTGACGCACGTCACATTCTCAATCGGGCCGGAACTTGTTCGCGTGCACATGGGTGGTACCACCCAGGTTGTTCAGCCCCATTGAAACGTTTCGAGTCACCCGAACTTGTGCACCACCTCACACCGCGCGCATCGTGGAGACACCACAACCGCGCCAGATACACCCGCGCGAAGCCCCGCAAACCGGCGATCGAATCGTTTGACCTGGTCAAACTCGGACAACCCCGGCCCTGTGGCGTGCCGGGCGCAGCGCCACGGACCACGCCACCTGGGCAGCCGGGTGAATCGCGCCAGCAAAACACTCATCCCCCCTGCCTGTTGCCCGATGATCACAGTTGACCCCCGGAGCGCACGCAGCCTCCGACAGAGAACCCCGAGGAGCGCCATGGGAATGCAGAGCCTGTCCGCCATGCTGTGGCGCGAGCGGCAGCTGCTCGAGCTGCTGCTGTTCAAGCTCGAGGTCGAGCAGCTCCTGCTCACGAGCGGTCGCAGCCGCTGGCTCGCGCACGCCACCGACGAGGTCGAGCGCGTCCTCGAGCAGATCCGCACCACCGAGCTCGGCCACGCCGTCGAGTCCGACGCGGTCGCTGCACAGCTCGGCCTCGCCCCCGGATCCACCCTCGCCCAGCTCGCCGACGCCGCCCCCGCCCCGTGGGACGGCCTCCTGCGCGAGCACCGCGACGCGTTCATCGACCTCACCGGTCAGATCGAGAGCCTCGCGGCGGACAACCGCACCCTCCTCACCGCCTCGCACCGGGCCGCCCAGGAAACTCTCATGGCGGTCACCGAGGCTGTGCAGACGTACGACGCCACCGGCCACGCCGGTCAGGCCACCGGCTCCGCGTCCCTGCTCGACGAGACGCTCTAGGAGAAAAGCCCGCGATGACCTCCTTCTCGACCCTGTCCACGGCCCTGAGCGCCCTGACCACCCAGCGCGCCGCGCTCGACGTCGCCGGCCAGAACGTCGCCAACGTCAACACCGTCGGCTACACGCGCCAGCGAGCGGAGACCGCGTCCGTCTCCGCCATCGCCTCCGCCTCGCGCTTCTCCTCCGGCCTCCCCGTAGGCCAGGGCGTCACCGTCACCGGCGTCTCCCGGCTCGGCGACATCTTCGCGGACGCCCGCGTCCGCTCCTCGACGTCGCTCGCCTCCGACCTGCTGGCCCGCGCCGACTCGCTCACGCGCCTCGAGTCCACGATCACCGAGCCGTCGGACAAGGGCGTCGGCGCACAGCTCGCCCAGTTCTGGGCGTCCTGGCAGGACCTCTCCAACAACCCCGGCGAGGCCGCACCCGCCCAGGTCGTGCTCGAGGCGGCGACCATGCTCTCCGACGCGATCCGCGCCGGCTACCAGGCCGTCGACACGCAGTGGACCGAGATGCGCACCCAGGTCAGCGCCCTCGTCACCGAGGTCAACACGACCGCGACCGGCATCGCTGAGCTCAACAGCTCGATCCGCTCCGTCACCGTCTCGGGTGGCAACGCCAACGAGCTCATGGACAAGCGGGACATGCTGATCCTGCGCATGTCCGAGCTGACCGGCGCGACCGCCCGCCCGATGGACGACGGCACCGTGACCGTCTCGATCGGCGGCAACCCCGTCGTGTCGGGCGACCGTGCGTACGGCCTGCACCTCGAGGGTGCGACCAAGATGACGGGCGCCGCGTCCGACGTCCCGCTCCTCGCCTGGGACCGTGACTCCGCCGGTCCCGTCTCCCTCGACGGGGGCACCCTCGCCGGCATGGTCTCGGCGCTCGCCCCGGCGAACGCCGGCGGCACGGGCGGCATGCTCGCCGAGGCGGCACGCGCCTACGACTCGCTCGCCACGTCGCTCGCGACCAAGGTCAACGCGATCCACTCGACCGGTGTCACGACGACGGGCGCCCCCGGAGGCGCCTTCTACACGCTCGGTACCGACCCGGCCGTCCCGCCGTCGATCGCGCTCACGCTCGCATCGACCGACTACCGCAACATCGCTGCCGCGGCGCCCGGCAACGGCGCGTTCGACGGGTCGATCGCCGACCGCATCGCGCAGATCGGCACCGCCGTCGACAGCCCCGACCGTGACTGGCAGCGGTTCGTCGTCGACCTCGGCGTGAACACCCAGTCCGCTGTCCGCTCCGCGACGGTCGCCGAGAACGCTCGCTCGACCGCCGAGCAGATCCAGCTCGCCCAGACGAGCGTCGACATCGACGAGGAGACCATCAACATGCTGGCCTTCCAGCGGGCCTACCAGGGCGCCGCGCGTGTCATGACGACCGTCGACGAGATGCTCGACACGCTCATCAACCGGACGGGGGTCGTCGGCCGATGATCACGCGTATCACGCACCAGATGACGCAGCGCACGTCGCTCGAGAACATCCAGACGAACCTGCGCGCGATGTCCAAGCTGCAGGGCCAGGCGTCGAGCCTGCGTCGCATCGAGAAGCCCTCGGACGACCCGGCCGGCACGGCCCAGGCCCTGCGCCTGCGCTCCGAGAGCCGCGCGCTGAGCCAGTACGACCGCAACGCGAGCGACGGCGCGGCCTGGCTCAACACGGTCGACACCGCGCTGACCACCGCGTCGACGCAGCTCACCCGCGCCCGCACGCTCGCCATCCAGGGTGCCAACTCGGGCACCATGAACGCGCAGTCGCGCGAGGCGATCGCCCAGGAGATCGAGGCAGCGCGCGACGCGCTCCTCGGGCAGGCGAACACGACCTACCTCGGTCGCGCCGTCTTCGCCGGCACCTCGGACGCCTCCGCCGCCTTCGAGCGCGACCCCCTCACCGGGACGTACACCTACAACGGCAGCGCGGGCACCGTCGAGCGCCGCATCGCCGAGGACGTCACGGTTCGCGTCGACGGGAACGGTGGTGCCGTGTTCGGCACCGGCGCCACCTCGGTGTTCGCGACGCTCGACCGCCTCGCGGCAGACCTTCGGGCAGGAGCAGACGTGTCTGGCTACATCGACGAGATCGACGCGCACCACGACGCGATCCTCCAGGAGACGGCGACGATCGGTGCTCGCACCAACCAGATCGAGGCCCAGCTCCAGGCCAACTCGAGCAAGAAGCTCGCCGTGAAGGCGGACATCTCCGCGGTCGAGGACGTCGACCTCGCCGAGACGCTCGTCAACCTCCAGGCCCAGGAGGTCGCCTACAAGGCGGCGCTCGGTGCCACGAGCCGGGTCCTGCAGCCGACGCTGCTGGACTTCATCCGATGATGGGAGCGCTGAGCATGGCAGACCCCGTGGTGCAGGCGGAGACCGAGCCGAGCTCGATCACGTTCGTCGTCGCCCCTCCCGGCCTCGACGGCCTCCACGACTTCTCGCTGCGCTCGCTGAGCGCCGAGGGCGCCCTGTTCTCGCTCACCGCGAAGGGCGCGGACGCCTCGTTCGCCGGCGGAGTCGCTCCGCGGCTGTTCCTCATCCACCCCGGCGTCTACTTCCCCGACTACGAGCCGACGATCAGCGACGAGACCCTCGCCGCTCTCGGCGCGCCGGGAGCACCCACCACGCCTGAGAACCTCGCGGTCCTCGTCGTGCTCAACCCTGGCGCCGCGCCCCAGGACACCACCGCGAACCTGCTCGCACCGGTCGTGATCGACACGACGACGGGCAACGCGCTCCAGGTCGTCCTCGACGACGGCTCCTGGCCCCTGCGCGCGACACTGCACGCGGCCTGACCCTCGCCCACTCCTACGCCTGACCACGGAGACCTTGTGGCCTACTCAGAGAACCCCACCAGCGAAGACAGCCTCAGCGCTGCCCTCAGGCAGCTCGAGTCGCAGATCCTCGAAGACGAGCCAGCCGTGTTCTTCAACCGCATGCCGC
The DNA here is from genome assembly GCF_012396185.1 of Sanguibacter hominis ATCC BAA-789. Taxonomy (GTDB): domain Bacteria; phylum Actinomycetota; class Actinomycetes; order Actinomycetales; family Cellulomonadaceae; genus Flavimobilis; species Flavimobilis hominis. The sequence goes on along the minus strand of NZ_JAAXOW010000006.1, from coordinate 54,315 downwards.
TCATCGCGGCGGACGGTCTGGTGTGGGGCTACTGCCTCGCGGTCGTCGACCCGACGAAGACTCGCGCCGGGAACGAGGAGAAGCTCGAGATCGCGCTGCACGAGCTCGACCTCGACAAGCTCGCCTACACGCGCCCGCTGCTCGTGCCCGGCACCATGAACCTCCTCGACGGGAGCGTCAGGCTTCCCTCCCACGACGGCGTCCTGGGCCTCGTAATCCCGCCGGAGCTCCTGAAGGCTCCCAGCGCGGGGGAGCACATGCGCCGACTGCGCAACGAGGGCGTGCTCACCGTGCTCAGCGACTACCGCGGCGGGGAGCGGCAGGACGAGCTGCTCCCGTTCGCGAGCCACGTCCAGGTCTCGTTCGGGTCGGACGTCCTCGACCACGCGGATCTCGTCGCGCGCGCGTCTGCGGCCGGCGTGAAGGTCATCGCCGAGGGTCTTCCGGGCGGGCTGCAGGGCTCGGCCTGGCCGACGGGCGCACAGCTCGTCATGGACGCGCGCTACGGCGCGCAGCAGCACGAGACGGAGCGTCAGCTCTCGCCGAACGAGCTCGCGTGCCTCGAGGCCGTGCGCCTGCTCGCGGAGGACGACGTCGAGCCGTCCAAGATCGCGACCGTCCTGGGCACGGACCCCGAGATGGTCATGCGTCTGCTCCACCTCGTCAACGCCTCGACCGAAGGCCTGCCGAACCGCGTCGACTCGCTGCAGCAGGCGATCGTCCTGCTCGGCGCGACCAAGATCACGGGCCTCGTCATGGCGTCGCTGATCTCGTCGACCGTCAAGAACATCGACAACCTGTGGCTGCTCATCGCCCGCGGCGCTGCGTGCCGCGAGCTGGCCGGAGGCGACGACGCCGCGTACACGGTGGGTCTGCTGTCCGCGCTCGCGAACGAGACCGGCATCCCGCCGCGTGCGCTCGCCGAGCGCACGCGCGTCTCGCGCGAGGCGTCGGCAGCGCTCATCCTGCACGAGGGCCCGCTCGGTCGGATCCTCCAGGCGGTCATCGCGCACGAGCACCACGACCCTGACGGGGTCGCGCTCGCCGGCCTGTCCCCCGAGGCTGTCGCGCTCGCCTACCTCGAGGCGATCCCGTGGGCGTTGTCGACCGTTCTCGCGACGGCCAACAACTAGCACGCACGACCATCCCACGAACGCGCGGGCCACGACCGGTGGCGCCGCGCGTTCGTCGTCCCCGGGCCTGCTCTACCAGCCGGCCTCGAGCGCGAGCGTCTCGGGGTCGGCGGCCCGCAGGACCACCTCGATGCGGTGCCGGTCCGCCCAGTCGCCTGCCGCCAGCGCGAGGCCGCGCGCCGCGCCCGCCTCGTCGCGCGCGAGGACCGGGTCGCCGGGCCACCATGCGACGTCGACGCCATCGACGGTGATCCTGTCGCAGCGCGTCCAGCCGGGCAGTCCCGCGACGGGCTGCACAGGGTGCGCCCCCTCGGCGTGGACCACCGGTTCAGGCAGCTCGTCGACGAACGGCGCATCGAGCAGGTCGGCGACGTCCGGACCGCCGGGCACGACGGCGCGGACCTGAGCCCAGGCGGGGTCGTCTCCTACGACGACGTCAGCAGCATGCACGACGACTGCGCGGATCCCGAGGGACGCGTCCGTGGGGCGCGAGCGCGCGCCGTCCGCCACCGGCACGGCGGCGACGACGCGCTCGGGCGGCTCCTCGCCGAGCTGCGCGACGTCGGCCAGCGCCTTCCACAGCGCCGTCGCCTCGTCCGCCGGCACTGCCGCCCCGGCTTCCGGGAGGTCCTCGAGCACGCGGGCCCACGCGGTGACGTCGAGCGCGGCGAGGTCCCCGGCACCGTCGACCGCGCCGAGCGCGCGCCACACGGCGTCGTCCACCTGCGCATCCGCGAGGGCGTCGGGGACGCTCGGGAGGAGCGACGCACCCGCGGCACGCTCGCCACGGGACCACGGTCCCCCGTGCTGCTCGCGCAGCCACCACGCCGTGTAGCTCGGCAGCGCTCCCGGGCCCACGAGCAGCGCCGCGCGCGGGTCGCGGTCGCCTGCCACGCGTTCGAGGAGGCGGCCCCAGCGGTCGTCGGCGACCGCGTCCAGGTCGGCGACGACGGCGACGTCGCCCACCTCCTGCCCGTCGCCGAGAGCGTGCGCGAGCACGGAGAGGTAGTCGCCCCAGCGGTCCGGCCCCTCGTCGTCGGCCAGGTCGGCGTCGAGCGTCGCGACGACGTCGGGCACCGTCCGCACGACGACGTCCGCACGCACGCCGACGGCGACGAGCGCGGCCGCGCCGTGACGCGCGACGACGTGCGCCGCGACCGGCACGAGGCCATCGAACAGGTCCTCGGCCACCGAGCCGGGCAACGACAGGTCGCGGGCGGCCATGAGCTCGCCGTCCTCGTTCTCGAGCGGCAGCCCGTCGAGGTGCGCGAACCGCGCGTCGCCGTCCACGTCCGCGACGGCGCCCACGATCGTCAGGAGCGCCTCGACGAGCCCCGTCTCCTTCGCGGTGAGGTCCTGCGGGTCGACCGCCTCGTCGAGGGCGTCGTCGAGCGTCGCGACCGCTGCGCGCGCCGCAGCGCCGTCGAGGAGGACGCGAGGAGACGCGACGACGACGCCCAGCCGCTCGAGCACGTCGTGCACGTCCGCCGGCGCGTGCTCGGGGTCGGCGACGCTCGCGCCGAGGAGGTGCAGCGCGTCGGTGAGCCGCCCGTCGTCCGCAGGACTGTCAGGCGGGAGGAGCACGTCGCGCGGTCCGGGCGCGACCGCGCCGCCCAGGAGCGCGACACGCAGCCCGGCGAACGCCTCCGCGTCGCGGCCTCGAGCGTGCGGCCGCAGCGCGCGCAGCAGCGGGCCGTCCGCGAACGGCACCTCGTCGACGACGTCCGTCAGCGTGCGGGACCGGGCACCGGCCCGGCGTGCCGCCGCACGGCGTGCGCGCGGCACGTGCACGAGCCCGTCGACGTGCCGCGCGAACGCTGCGACGAGCGCGGGATCGTCCGCGGCGTCACCGTCGGTGAGCATGACGGCGTCCCCTGGCGCGACGAGCCGTGCGGCCGGGTCTCCCGCGGCGGGGACGGGAAGCACGAGCGCTGACCGGAGCGCCTCGAGCGCGTGCTCGTGCAGTGCCGCGTCGACCGCACCCGCGGGCAGGGCGGTCGGCACGAGACCGAGCGCGTCACCGCCGCGCCGCGCGACCCGCTCGGCGAGACGCGCGTACGCCTCCCCCGCCGCGCGCAGCACCGCGTCCGTCGCGAGCCCGGGGGCGACGTGCCGACGGGTCGGGTCGAGCGGGAGCGACGCGACGAGGACGGCCGGGAGCGTGCACGGCTCGTCGGTCGGTGTCGGCGCGTGCACGCGTCCCAGCCCGCCCGTCGCGCGGGAGCCGTCCGTACCGGTCGCCAGGCCGCCGTCGCCCGCACGGGCGCCGGGCGGGAGCGCCCACGTCACGGCCCACGAGGATCGGCTCTGTTCCTCGACGGGTCGGTCGGCGAGGTCGGCGGCGTCGTGCTCGCCTGTGACCGTGACGACGTCCCAGTCGTGCGGCGGCTCGATCGTCCGACCCGTCGCTCCGTCCTCGACCCGGACGTCGTGGAGGGCCGGGAGCGCGAGGAGCGTGACGGCGTCGAGCGCGTCGAGCTGGGACCGGACGGACGCGACAGCGTCGTCGTCACGGAGCACGAGCCGGACGACGGTCGTCCAGCCGCCCCCGAGGGCGGCCTCGGCGGCGCCCCCGTCGTGAGGAGGGCTGGCGAACGGGAGCCTCAGCACCGGCAGCGAGCCGTGGCGTGCGGCGACGGCGGTCGCGAGGGCGCGACGACGCTCGTCGTCGGCGTCGCACGTCCCGGCGGCAGCATCCGCGAGCACCTGGGCCGTCTGGACGGTCGAGAACAGCACTCCGGCCGAGCCACCGGAGGCGTCCGTCGTGACGACCTCGATCTCGTCGGCGACCGAGCGCACCGCAGCGAAGCCGACGCCGAACCGTCCGACCGACGCGACCGGACCCGGCCGCGAGACGGGCGAACCCTCGCGGCGGCCCTCGGCCGCGGAGGGCGCGGACTTGGTCGATGCGCGCATCGAGGCGAGGGCCCGGACCCCGTCGGCGGTCAGCGGCGCCCCGGTGTTGCAGACCTCGAAGACCTGCGCCTGCGGGTCGAGCCGCAGGAGCACCCGGCCAGCCGGAGCCAGGGAGGCGGACGGCGACTGCGCGGCGTCGGCCGCGTTCTGCAGCAGCTCGGTGACGACGCGGTCGCGGTAGTAGCCGCGGCCGTGGTCCTCCTCGGTGTTCGCGTCCTCGCGGAAGCGGTCGGGCGAGGCGAGCCACGCGGCGAGCGTCGCAGCGCGCAGGCGCGCAGTCCCGAACGGGTCGGCCGGGTCGTGCGCGTGTGGGCTCATCGCGGCGCTGCGATCACTCGCCGGCCGGTACGTCCTCAGCCGCAGCCGCGTCGACCTCGGCGCGCGTGGACTCGTCCTGAGCCACGGCGTCGACCAGCGTCTCGTCAGCGCGCGCAGCCTCGGGCTGCGGCTCGGTGGCGGCCGCGACCGTCGTGCGTGGAGCGACGTCGACGACCTCGAGGCTCATCTCGTCGATGATCGGCGCCGGCTCGGGCCAGTCGGCGGCATGAGCGGGGACGTCCGTCTCGGAGTGCGCACCGCAACCGTGGTCGAACGCGACGACGCGACCGTCGTCCTGCGACCACGGGTTGGTGCACACGCCGAAGATCTGCCCGAGCTCGCCCTGGAGCGGCACCAGGAAGCCGCACGTCTGGCAGTCCGCGGACGCGGCGACCGCGTGCGGGCTGCGCGGGCCCGCTGCGCCGTCGTACCAGCGCTGCGCCGCCTCCTCGATCCCGTCGTGGGAGAGGACGCGAGCCCGAGCGAGCGCAAGCTCGCCGATCGCGACCTCGTCGACCTCGTCGTCACCGGTCGGGACGAAGCCCGGCTCGAGGCGCGGGTCGTCCGCGCGGAACGGCAGGACGTCGCCCGGTCCGATGTCCCCTGGACGCAGACGCTCGGACCACGGCAGCCACTCCGGCGCGAGGATCGCGTCGACCCCCGGCAGCAGCTCCACCTCGCACACCGTCGCGCTGCGGCCGCGCGGCACGCGCGCGAGCGTCACGGTCCACGACCAGCCGCGGTAGCCCGGCATCGTGCACGCGAAACGGTGCTCGACGAGGCGCTCCGACACGATGGTCGCCCCCTCGTGCGCGCCGACGTGCTCCGCCCGGTCCGCGACCTCCTCGGCAGCAGCACGCGCGAGGTCGACGGCGCCGGACAGTACGGCGTCCGTGCGGGCGCGCGACGACTTGGCGACGGCCGTGGCCATCATGCTCATGCCTCGAGACTGTCGGCGACGATCCGCAGGGCTCCTGCGACCTTCGTGCCGCTCGCCTTCTCGGGGTAGCGGCCACGACGCAGGTCGTTGCCGACCTTGTCCAGGACCTTGATGAGGTCCTCGACGATGACCGCCATGTCCTCCGCCGGCTTGCGCGCAGCCTTGGCGACCGACGGCACCGGGTCGGTGAGAGTCACCGCGAGCGCCTGCGGGCCGCGGCGGCCGTCGGCGACGGAGAACTCGACCTTCGCGCCGGGCTTGGGCGACACGCCCTCCGGCAGCGCGGAGGCGTGCAGGAAGACCTCGTCGCCGTCGTCGGACGCGATGAAACCGAAACCTCGTTCAGTGTCGAACCACTTGACCTTGCCGGTGGGCACGTGAACCTCGGGATGTTCGTAGGGATCCGGCGCGCGGCGCCGACATCGGGCATGCGTGTCCAGGATACCGGGCCGGGTCCAGCCGCGTGCGCGGGCGCACCACGGTGGACGTGCGCGGCCCCACCGCGGTCGTCGAGCGCAGGTGCGGGCGCAGCCCCGCCCTCCCCGGCGACGCCGTCAGCTCAGCGGCGAACGGCGTCGACCTCTCGCACCCGGGACGGGAGCACAGCCGCGGGGAGCGCGAACAGCGCGGTCGCCCCGAGGCGGCGCAGCGCCGCCTCGACGAGCAGCGCGAGCGCGACGACGACCGCCCCGCCTCCGTACAGGAGGAGCGCGAGCCCCGCAGGGTTGCTCGTGAAGGCGACCGCGCTCGCGTGGTCCCCCGTCGCCCACCACCACAGCGGGACGAGCAGGAGCGGGTGCAGCACGTACACGGACAGCGTCCGCTGCCCGACGAAGGCGCCCAGCCGCGCGAGCGGCGCCACCCGCGACGCGAGCACGCACACCACGACCACGATCGGCACCGTGGCGAGGCGTGCGACGACCGCGAACACCGACGACGTGAGGTCCGCGAGCGTCCCCGCGACCGTGACGAGCACGAACGCCCCGGCCGCCGGGAACAGCCACCACCAGCGCAGGCGCGCGAACGCCGCCGCGTGCGGCGCGAGGTACACGCCGACGACGAAGAACACGAAGTTGAACCCGATCCGCTCGGCCGCCCACACCTCCCAGCCGCGGATGAGGACCGCGAGCGCGCCCGCGGCGAGGATCACGACCAGAGCAGGCACGTGCAGGCGCACGATCACGATCATCACCAGGGCATAGCAGGCGAGCGCGAACAGGTACCAGAGCGACGTCGCCGGGGCGACGAGCTGCTGGACCGCGTCCGCGGCCGACGTGAACGCGTGCGGGTAGCCCGTCGTCGACGGACGCACCGCCACAGCGGCTGCGAACACCGCCCAGTACACGGCGAGCCACACCACGTACAGGTAGTACGACGAGACCGCGCGGCGCACGCTCGTCGCGTCGATCCGGGCACGCCCCGACGTCAGGAGCCTGCGCGAGACGAGCATCCCCGACAGCAGGAAGAGGCCAGGCATGAGGAAGCGGTCCATGATCCCGTGCGCCAGGTCCCACCAGCGGCTCGTGTCCCCCACCACCGGCAGGCCTGTCGTCTCCACGACCCACAGCTCGACGTGGAACACCACGACCAGGCACACGCACGCGGCACGCATCACGTCAGGCCATGCGAGCCGCTCCGGCGTCGTCACGGTCGCAGACGGTGGGACGCGCGTCGAGGTCATGCTGTCGAGCCAACCACCGATGCCTGCCGCCGCGACGAGTCTCACTCCGCGCCTCACTCGCGCCTGCGCGATCTTCACCCCGGCACCCGGCGCCGCCCGTCACGGGTCGCAGCGCGGGCGCACGTGTCGTTGGTAGCCTCGACGGGCTGGCTGCGTGTCTCAGGCCAGACGGTTGGGCTCGTCCGGGCCCGTGACACAAGGAGTCAACACGTGCGCATCCTCGTCACCGGCGGAGCCGGCTTCATCGGCGCGAACTTCGTCCGGCAGACAGTCCGTGAGCGCCCCGACGCCGACGTGACCGTCCTCGACGCGCTCACGTACGCGGGCAACGCGTCGTCGATCGAGGGCCTCGAGCGCGTCCGGCTCGTCGAGGGCGACATCGCGAACCTCGAGCTCGTCGACTCGCTCGTCGCCGAGTCCGACCTCGTCGTGCACTTCGCCGCCGAGTCGCACAACGACAACTCGCTCAACGACCCGTGGCCGTTCGTGCAGACGAACGTCGTCGGCACGTTCTCGCTGCTCGAGGCCGTGCGCAAGCACGGCGTGCGCTACCACCACATCTCGACCGACGAGGTCTACGGCGACCTCGAGCTCGACGACCCGGCCAAGTTCACGGCGTCGACCCCGTACAACCCGTCGAGCCCGTACTCCTCGACCAAGGCGTCGTCCGACCTGCTCGTGCGCGCCTGGGCGCGCTCGTTCGGCATCGAGGCGACGCTCTCGAACTGCTCGAACAACTACGGCCCGTACCAGCACGTCGAGAAGTTCATCCCGCGGCAGATCACCAACCTGATCGACGGCGTCAAGCCCCGGCTGTACGGCAACGGTGAGAACGTGCGCGACTGGATCCACGTCGAGGACCACAACTCGGCCGTGTGGGCGATCATCGACAAGGGCCGCATCGGCGAGACCTACCTCATCGGCGCTGACGGCGAGAAGAACAACCTCGAGGTCGTGCAGCTGATCCTGCAGGAGTTCGGGTTCGCGCCCGACGACTTCGAGCACGTCAAGGACCGCCCCGGCCACGACCTGCGCTACGCGATCGACTCGACGAAGCTGCGCGAGGAGCTCGGCTGGGAGCCGCGCTTCACGAGCTTCGAGGACGGCCTGCGCGACACCGTCGCGTGGTACCGCGACAACGAGCCCTGGTGGCGCGCGGCGAAGGCCGCGACGGAGGCGAAGTACGCGGCCGCAGGCCAGTAGCAGCCGTCATCACGACGCCCTCCGCCTGGTGCTCCACGCCCGGCGGGGGGCGTCGTCGCTACCCCTCCGCCAGCGCGCGCTCGATGCCTTCCGCCAGATAGGGGCTGAGGCTGCGCGCGTACGTGTCCGTCAGGTGGTTGCCGTCGGAGTAGACGAGCGCCCCGCCGATCACGGGCGAGCAGACTGTCGCGGTGCAGAACAGGTCCGTCAGGTCGACCGTGCGGGCGTTCGGGTCGATGGCCGCGGCCTCGGCAAGCCCGTCGGTGTCGGCGAGCGCCTTCTTCCGCGGCACCGCGCATGCCGTCGCCGGCGACGGCGTTCCGGACGTCACGCAGTCGATCGCGCGCTTCGGGAGGTGCGGGTTGTCGACGAGCGCGATGATCGGGACCTTGGGGTGCGCCCGGCGTCCCCACGCGCTCACCTGCGCCTCGACGACGGTCTGCTCGAAGGTCCGCCCCGCCTCGGCGACGACCCGCCCGTTCGAGCGTGCGTGCGTGGTCACGATCCCGTCGATCGGTCCCAGGCTGTCGATCAGCCGGGCCAGCTCGCCTCGCCAGAAGGCGCACTCCTCGCGGATCGCGTCCGACGGGTGGACCGGGTGGGCGTCGGTCCAGTAGCAGCCGCGCCGCCCCGCGACGTCGATCCTCCATCCCTTCTGGAACGCGATCGCCTCGTAGGTGTCGATCAGCGCGTTGTTGTGCGAGTCGCCGACGGCGATCAGGTGCTTCGTGTAGCCGGTCTGCGGCCCGAGCGTGCAGGACCGCAAGGTCATCTCACCGCCGGTCGTCCAGCACTCGGCACGGTTCGCGTCCTTGCCCGCGAGCGACGACGAGCTCACGTACGCGTCGCTGTGCACGAGCTCGGCACAGTCCGAGCCCTCGACCATGGTGGCCGCGCCGAAGCACTCGGGGAGGTCGGCGAGCAGCTCGGCGGCGAGCTCGGCCTGCCGTGCCGACGTCTCTCGCGCCGCCTGCAGGGGCAACGCCGTCGAGACCAGCGCGAGGGACATCATCGCGAGGGACACGATCCCGACGGTGGCGGGTCGACGCGTCCCGAGCAGGCGTGGCGAGAAGCGCACCTTGTCCTCGATCCACAGCGTCGACACGGTCGCGAGCGCGAGCGACGCGAGCGCGATGCCGATCTTGTCCACGGTCGTCAGCGGGTGCCCCGTGACGTGGGGCAGCAGCACGATCAGCGGGAAGTGCCACAGGTAGATGGAGAAGGAGACGCGCCCGACGTGCGCGACCGGTGCGAACGCCCCGGCGCGCTCGAGGAACGTCGTCCTGCCGAAAGCGATCATCAGGAGCGACCCGACCACGGGCACGGCGACGATCGCCCCGGGGAACGTGGTCTGGTCGTCGAACGCGACGAACGCGGCCAGGACGAGGAGCAGCCCAGCGGCGGCACCGACGGTCGCAGTCTGGCCGCGCGGCCGGAACCGCGACGCGAGCAGCGCGAGGAGCACGCCGGCGAGGAACTCCCACGCTCGCGTCAGCGTCGAGAAGTAGGCCGTCCCGGGCGCTGAGCCGGTCTGCACCACGCACCACACGAGCGAGGACACCAGCACGACGGTGACGAAGGTCACCGCGGTGCGATGAAACTCGGTGCGCATGCGTCGCGAGACGAGGAGGGCGAGCAGAAGGATGATCGGCAGGGCGACATAGAACTGCTCTTCCGCCGAGAGCGTCCAGTAGTGCTGGACGGGTGAGGGCGAGTTGTCAGCGGCGAGGTAGTCGACAGCGTCCCCGGCGAGCTTCCAGTTCTGCACGTAGAGCGTGGCAGCGATCATCTCACCGTAGAACTGCTCCCAGAGTGCGCGCGGCGCCCACAGCAGGGTCGCCCCGGCAGTCACCACGATCGTCAGGAGCGCGGCCGGCAGGAGCCGCTTGGCGCGGCGGGCCCAGAACGCGCCGAGCCGGACGCTTCCCGTCTGCTCGATCTCCCGCACGAGGTGCTCCGCGATCAGGAACCCGCTGATCACGAAGAACACGTCGACGCCGACGTAGCCGCCGGTGAGGCGGTTGGGCCACAGGTGGTAGAGGAGCACGCCACCGACGGCTACGGCGCGCAGCGCCTGGATGTCAGGGCGAAAGCTGGTCGGGTGGATCCGCCGTTCTCGCGTCTCTCGGGTTCGTTCGATCGTGCTGACAGGGGTATCCACGGTCCAAGGGTAGAGGCAGACGAGGACGTGGTCCTGCCGACGTCAGCTGCGCGAGCGCAGTCCTCCGAGGAACGCCGCGACCGCCTCGGCGGTCGGCAGGAGACCCGACTCCCGGGCCTCGGCCAGGCTCGGCGCCGCCGTGTCCTTGTCCGAGAGCTGGTAGGTCAGTGGTGAGCCGTCCCGCGCGACCGTCGGCCAGTCGATGCCGACCTCCGGGTCGAGCGGGTGGATGCCGTGCTCGTGGCCCGGGTTGTACCCGGTCGAGCAGAGGTACACCACGGTCGAGTCGTCCTCGAGCGAGAGGAACGCGTGCCCCAGACCCTCCGAGAGGTAGATCGCGCGACGGTCGGTGTCGTCGAGCAGCACGCTGTCCCACTGCCCGAACGTCGGCGACCCGACACGGATGTCGACGACGACGTCGAGCACCGCACCCTTCGGGCACGTCACGTACTTGGCCTGCCCGGGCGGGACGTCCGCAAAGTGGATACCGCGCAGCACACCTGCCGCGGACACCGACATGTTGGCCTGCCGGAGGTCGAGCGAGTGCCCGGTCGCCTGCGCGAACGGCGCGTCCTTGAACCACTCGAGGAACACGCCGCGCGGATCGCCGAACTGCTTCGGCGTGATCTCCCACGCGCCAGGGATGCTCAGCTCGCGGTACTCCATCGGGGTCTCTCCTCGGTCGTCGGCCGGCACTGCGCCGGCTGGGCGGTACCGGGCAACCCTATCGGCCGCCCCGCCGCCGCCCGCTGGGCGCGCTCCGCACCGCGGGGCACAATGGTCGCAATCATCATCGAGGACAGAGGTGGAACGTGCGCTGGTTGGTCGTGGGTGGAGCGGGCATGCTCGGGCAGGACGTCGTCGCGAGGCTGCGCGCCGCAGACCAGGACGTCTCGGTGAGCACGCAGGCTGACCTGGACATCACCGACGCCGCCGCGTGCACGTCAGCCGTCGAGGGCTTCGACGTCGTCGTGAACTGCGCGGCGTGGACCGCGGTGGACGACGCCGAGACGCAGGAGGGCGCCGCGTTCGGGGCGAACGCCGTCGGCCCCGCCAACCTCGCCCGGGCAGCGACCGCGGCAGGAGCGCGCCTCGTGCAGATCTCGACCGACTACGTGTTCGACGGCGAGGCGACGACGCCGTACGCCGCCGACGCCCCGATCGCCCCACGCTCGGCGTACGGACGGACGAAGGCAGCCGGCGAGTGGGCGGTGCGCGCCGAGGACCCCGCGGGGCGGCACCTCGTGCTGCGCACCGCGTGGCTGTACGGGGCGGGCGGCGGCAGCTTCCCGCGCACGATCGTGAAGGTCGCCCGCGAGCGCGGCGCCGTGAGCGTCGTGACCGACCAGGTCGGCCAACCGACATGGACGGGCGACGTCGCGGACCTCGTCTGGCGGCTCGTCGCAGCGGACGTGCCTGGCGGGACGTTCCACGCGACGTCCGGCGGCGTCGCTTCCTGGTTCGACTTCGCTCAGGCTGCTGTCGGGTCGGCCGGTCTGGACCCGGCGATCGTCGGCCGCACGACGTCGGACGCGTTCGTGCGCCCTGCGCCGCGACCGTCGTACTCCGTGCTCGGCCACGACGAGCTCGAGCGCGTCGGCGTCACGCCCATCGGCGACTGGCGTGAGCGCTGGGCGGCGGCGTGCGCGTCGGACGGCTTCGCAGCGGCGGTGCTCGGCGCCTGAGCCGGGCTGCCTGCGCCGCCGGACCTGCCGTCACGTGAGACAGACTATGGACATGTCCACCTCCGGCCCGGGCCGCGCCGGCGTTCTCGCCGTGTGCACGGGCAACATCTGTCGCTCCCCCGCCGTCGAGCTGCTGCTCCGTGACCGTCTGGGGGTGCACGTCGACGTGGCGAGCGCTGGTGTCGGTGCGGTCGTCGGGGCGCCGGTGAGCCCCCCGATGGCCACCCTCCTCGACGGAGCAGGGATCGCGACGCGGGGCTTCGTCGCCCAACAGCTGACCCGTGAGCTGGTCCGTGACGCCTCGCTCGTGCTCGCGCTCACGCGGAAGCACCGCTCGGCGGTCGTGCGGCTCGAGCCGGCGGCGTTGCGGCGCACGTTCACGCTGCGCGAGCTCGCGCGGCTCCTCGCTCTCGCCGACCTCGGGGGCCTGCCCGCCGACCCTGCGGAACGCGTCGTCGAGCTGATCGCGCGTGCGCAGGCCAGCCGGACGGCGCCTGGCGCGGTCCTTCCCGCCGAGCGGGCAGCCGAGGATGACGTGATCGACCCGTACCGCGGGGACGACGCCCTCTACGCACGTTCCTGGGCGGAGCTCACGCCTGCGGTCGAGGCGATCGCTGCGGTCCTGACGCCGTCGTCGGCCACCGAGCCTTCGCATCGCTGACGTGCACTGACGCCGCGCGTGTGACCGTGGCGGCGAGCGGTTTCGCTCTGAGCGTGCACCGTGGCTTTGCGTTTTCTTTGCGTCCTGCGCGCTCGACCCCGATGATCGAGGGGTGACGACGACGACTCCAGGCTCCCACCACGCCGCGCCCTCGCGGACCGGCCGCATCTCTGCGCCTGCGCGGCACGGCCGTTCGCGCCGGCTGGCGGCGGCGACCACCGCCGGGCTGCTCGCCCTCCTGACGATGCTCCTCGGACTACCGGCTGCAACTGCTACGGCAATCCCCGCCGAGCCGCCCGTCAACCTGCAGGATCGCGTCACGGACAATGCGGACGTCCTCTCGGTGGCCGACGAGGCGAAGATCGAGGAAGCGCTCGACACGCTCGCCGAGGAGGCGGACATCGTGGCGTTCGTCGTCTTCACGGACGAGTTCGACGGGCGCAGTGGCAAGGAGTGGGCCGCCGCGACCATGAGCGAGTCCAACATGGGCGCGCAGAACGCCGTCTTCGCGGTCGCGGTCGAGGAACGCAGCTACGGCGTGGGCCGCGCCAACGACGGTCCGCTCGACCAGTCCGACGTCTCGGCGATCCAGAAGGCCGTGGCCGGCCCGCTCGGTGACGATGACTGGTCGGGCGCCGCGGTCGCTTTCGCCGAGGCCACCGCGGACGCCGTCAACGGCTCCAGCTCCGGCGGCTTCCTCGGCGTCGTCGTGTTCCTCTTCGTGCTCGCGCTGGTCGGGATCGTCGTCTGGGCAGTCGTGCGGTCCAAGAAGTCCGCCCCGCGGGTCGAGGGCCTCGAGGCGCTGCCGACGGAGGAGCTCGCGCGCCGCGCAGGCGCGGCACTGGTCCAGGTGGACGACGCCGTCAAGACGTCCGAGCAGGAGCTCGCTTTCGCACAGGCGCAGTTCGGGCTCCAGGCGACCGACAAGTTCTCCGCGGCGCTCGCCGAGGCTCGCACGACGGCGCAGCGTGCGTTCGCGATCCAGCAGCAGCTCGACGACGAGATCCCGGAGCCCGAGAACGTCAAGCGCACGATGCTCGTCGACATCATCAACCTCTGCGGCACGGTCGCCACGACGCTCGACGCGCAGACGGCGGAGTTCGAGGAGCTGCGCGACATGCAGGCGCGCGCACCGCAGCTCCTCGACGAGCTCGACCAGCGGCGCGACGAGGTCCGGGCACGGCTGACGACCGCACGTGCGGCGCTCGACGAGCTCGGTCGCCGCTACCCCGCCACAGCGCTCGCCTCGATCAGCACCAACCCGGCCCAGGTCGAGGCGCTCCTTGCTGGCGCTGCCGAGTCCGTCACGAACGCCCGCGGCGACCTCGCTCGCGACGACCGGCCCACGGCGGTCGTCCGCGCCCGCAGCGCGCAGCAGGCGATCGGCCAGGCCGCCGCCCTGCTCGACGCCGTCGATCAGGCTGGCGACGACCTTGCGAGCGCTGGCCCGCGCCTCCAGGCGGCCCTCGCGTCGATCAGCTCCGACCTCGACGACGCCGCACGTCTCGCCCCGGAGGACGCCGCGGTGGGCTCGGCCGTCGAGCGTGCACGCGACGCCGTGGCGCTGGGACGTTCCGCGCAGTCTGGCGGCGACCCGCTCGCCGCGCTCGCCGAGCTCACCCACGCCGAGGCGCAGATCGACGAGGTCCTGGCCACCTACCGGGAGGCGGACGAGCAGCGCCGTCGCGCCGATGCCCTCTTGGACTCGCTCTTCGGGCAGGTCGACTCGCAGATCCGCGCGACGAACCAGTTCATCGAGACGCGACGCGGCGCCGTCGGGCCGGAGGCTCGCACGCGGCTCTCCGAGGCGATCCGCCACCTGGGCAACGCACACCAGCTGCGCCCCTCGGACCCGGTGCAGGCCCTCGCGGCCGCGCAGCTCGCCCAGCAGCTCGCGACGCAAGCACAGACGATGGCCCGTCAGGACGTCGACCGCTGGCAGAACAACCAGAACACCCCGTTCGGAGGCGGTGGCAACAACAACGCCGGCCTCCTCCTGGGCGGCATCATCCTCGGCGAGATCCTCGGGGGTGGGCACCGCGGCGGCGGCTTCGGGGGCGGCGGCTTCGGGGGCGGCGGCTTCGGGGGCGGCGGTGGCGGCGGCTTCAGCGGAGGCGGCGGCCGCTTCTGACGACGCGCGCGAGCATCCACCCGGGCCCCGGCCCCACAGACCAATCAGGCACAGACCGGCAGCATCCCGTATCAGGAAGGCGACACCATGGCTGAGAAGCAGAGCATCTTCGGACGCGTCACCCAGCTGGCGAAGGCCAACATCAACGCGCTCCTCGACAAGGCCGAGGACCCCCAGAAGATGATCGACCAGCTCATCCGCGACTACACGAACAACATCGCCGAGGCCGAGCAGGCCGTCGCGCAGACGATCGGCAACCTGCGTCTCGCCGAGAAGGACTACCAGGAGGACGTCGCCGCAGCCGCCGACTGGGGCACCAAGGCGCTCGCCGCCTCGAGCCGCGCCGACCAGTTCCGCGCGCAGGGCAACACGGTCGAGGCCGACAAGTTCGACAACCTCGCCAAGGTCGCGCTGTCCAAGCAGATCGCCTCCGAGACCGAGGCGAGGCAGGCTCAGCCGATGATCGCCGCGCAGAACGACACGGTCGAGAAGCTCAAGAGCGGTCTCGCGCTCATGAAGGACAAGCTCGTCGACCTCAAGAGCCGTCGCGACCAGCTCGTCGCCCGCCAGAAGTCGGCGCAAGCGCAGAACGCCGTCCAGGGCGCGATCTCCTCGATCAACGTGCTCGACCCGACGAGCGAGCTCTCGCGGTTCGAGGAGAAGGTGCGGCGCGAGGAGGCGCTCGCGCAGGGGCACGCAGAGCTCGCGGCGTCGTCGCTCGACTCGCAGTTCGCCGAGCTCGAGGCCGACGCCGGTCAGATCGAGATCGAGGCGCGTCTCGCAGCCCTCAAGAACCGCGGTGCGATCGGCGGGATCCAGGCCGCTCAGATCGAGGCGCCCGAGCAGGGCTGAGCAAGCGCCCCGCAGAGCAACGTGGCCCCGATACGTCTTTCAGACGCGTCGGGGCCACGGCCGTACCGGGCGGGCTGTCGGGGGCCAGCCGCCGCAGGCAACGGAAGAAGTGTCACACAACAGTGGACATCCCGGACGACACTCCGGGGGCGTGTTCCACGAACGTTCGGGTGATCGTGCACGTCAGGTCGCTCAGACGCTCAGCTTGGGCGATCGCGTCCATCTCGATCGCGGTCGCGTCGAGGCCCGCCGCACGGGCCCAGGACGCGAGGAGGTCGGCGTCAGCCTCGGGCCGGAACTGCACGGCGACAGCAGCCCCGAGACGGAATGCGTGGAACGGGTACATGGCCGACGACGCGAGCCAGGTGGCGCCGGCAGGCAGCTCGACGATCGCGTCGGAGTGCATCGTCGCGACGAGCGTAGGCTCGCCGCGCCGGACGGGTCCCGCGCCGTCGTCGACCCCGGCACGGCGGGCGAGCTCGCCGAACATCGGGTCGTCGGCGGCCTCAGGACGCCAGGCGACCTCGATGATGCCGGCCTCGAGCCCCGGCGGGGCGTCGAGCGCGACCCGGCCGCCGCACGCGACCGTGAGCAGCTGGGCGCCGAGGCCTGTCGCGAGCGTGGGCAGGTCCGTGGCGACGGCGTCGGCGAGCAGCGCGCGGATGGCCGGGAGCCACGGTGCGTTCGCGTCGTCGAGCACGTCTGTCGACCCGCCGAGCACGACGAGACCCGCGCCGCACGCGTGGGCGTCCGGGATCGCGTCGCCGTCGAACGGACGCACGATCCGCACGTGCGCGCGCTCCTCGAGCGGCGCGGCGAGCGCCCCGAGGGGTGAGTCCGCGCAGCTCTGGACGACCGTGATCGTCGGGCGCACCTGTGTGGAAGGGCTTTCAGGCATGGGAGCGACGCTAGGCGGCGGCGCTCTGCGGCGCAAACCGCCCGCTCACAGCCCGCCCGACGGCACGCCCAGGGCCACTAGGATCGGAGCATGTCGGATCTGAGCTCGGCCCCACGCAAGACCTATCTCATCGTCGACGGTGAGAACATCGACGCCACTCTCGGCGTCAACGTCCTGGGCCATCGGCCCACCCCGGACGAGCGGCCGCGCTGGGACCGGATCAGCGACTTCGCGGCGAGCGTGTGGGACCAGCCGGTCCAGGGACTGTTCTTCCTCAACGCCACCTCGGGCCAGATGCCGATGCCGTTCGTGCAGGCGCTGCTCGCGATGAGCTACCGGCCGATCCCCCTCGCGGGCGGTCCGGGCCTCAAGGTCGTCGACATGGGTATCCAGCGCACCCTCGAGGCACTCGTCCCCCGCGACGCGGACGTCATCCTCGCGAGCCACGACGGCGACTTCATCCCGCAGGTGGACGCGCTGCTCGACGGCACGCGCCGCGTGGCGTTGCTGTGCTTCCGCGAGTTCGTCAACTCGCACATGGCGGAGCTCGCCGAGCGCGGGCTCGAGTTCTTCGACCTCGAGGGTGACGTCAACGCGTTCAACACGCTCCTCCCGCGCGTGCGCATCATCCCGATCGAGGAGTTCGACCCGCTGCGCTACCTCTGACCCCAGGATCCCGGGTCCCAGGGTTCCGGATCCCGAGCTCCCGAGCTCCCGAGAATGCGCAGTATCTGTTGCTGATCACAACGGATACTGCGCATTCTTGCTCCTGCTGAGGGCCGCGCGGACCTGGTGGATCACATAATCGGACCGACTGTGCAGGTCCTCCCAGGTGAAGTGGAGGACGACGTAGCCGGCACCGACGAGCCGGTTGTCCCGCTCACGATCGGACTGGAACCGGTCGACGCCGTGATACGCACGCCCGTCGACCTCGATGGCGACGCGCGCCGCGTCGAACAGCACGTCGACCGACCCGATCACGCCCATCGCGTCGAAGACCGCCATGTTGGGTTGCCACCCGGTGAGCCCCGCGGCTCGCAAGATCTCATGGAGCATCTGTTCCGCCGGACTCAGCGCCCCGCCCCGGGTCAGCTCCGCGAGTCGCCGAAGCTGCACGTTGCCCCACATCTTCGGGTGCGTCTCGAGCCGAGCGAGCAGGTGCTCCCTCGAGAGGACGTTCCGGGTGAACAACCACGCGATCAGACGTCTGGCGTCGTGTGCGCCGAGCCCGGCGAGCGTGTCGACAGCGGCGCGCTCGACTGTGGTGACACGCCCTCCGTCCCGGTCCACGACGTCGTCCACCGGAAGCCGGAACCGGTGCGGTACAAGGCCTCCGACCTCGCGCATCGGGCGTGACACCCAGACGTGCACGGGTCGCTCGCGCAGCTCCGCCGGGAGCCGCGGCAGGTGAAACCGCAACGCCGACTCGCGGCAGAGCACGGCGCTCGGCCAGGTCAGCCACGCGCGTACGCGTCGGTGCGGCGATGCGGCGGGTCGTCGGCCAGTCGGATCCCCCTTCCGACCACACGGGCCCACATGCCCGCGCCCAGCCGGTAGCGGACCACCCCGGCGCTGGCGCCGCCCGCCAGAGCTTGCGCGGCCGTGAAGACGCCGCCGCGTGCGTCGGGGGGTACCCACCGAGGGGACAGCTGAGTCATCTCCGCACCGTGCCGCAGCGAACGGCCGGGCGGGTGGCGCGGCACGCTCTGTCGATGACGGACGTCCCGACGACTGCCTGTGGACGACCTCCAGCGCGCGGACGCCCGGGACACCAGGCCGTCCCCGTCCCCGTCCCCGTCCCCGTCCCCGATGAATGCGCACAAACTGCTGCGATCTGCTGCAGATCATGCGCATTCTCGGCTGGGGGGACCGGGGGGGACCGGGGGGACCAGGGGGACCAGGGGGACCAGGGGGACCGGAGGTACAGAGGAACCGGAGGAGCCTCCGGGGGCGGGCGGGTGCGGGCCGCGCCCACCGCCGACTCAGCACTGGTTCAGGCAGTTCTCAGAAACACGGAGCATGCTGGTGGCATGACCACGACCGAGGCGCGACTTCTCGTCGTCGACGACGAGCCGAACATCCGTGAGCTCCTCGCGACCTCCTTGAGGTTCGCAGGGTTCGAGATCCATACGGCTGCCGACGGCGCGAGCGCGCTGCGGCTCGCCCGTGAGGTGCTCCCGGACCTCGTGCTGCTCGACGTCATGCTCCCCGACATGGACGGCTTCACCGTCACGACGCGGATGCGGGAGAAAGGCCAGACGATGCCGGTCCTGTTCCTCACGGCGCGCGACGACACGCAGGACAAGATCACGGGGCTCACGGTCGGGGGCGACGACTACGTCACGAAGCCGTTCTCCCTCGAGGAGGTCATCGCGCGGATCCGCGCGGTGCTGCGCCGCACGCGCGGCGACGACGCGGCGGACGGCGACGCGGTCCTGCGCTTCGCGGACCTCGAGCTCGACGACGACACGCACGAGGTGCGCCGCGCCGGTCGGCTGATCGACCTCTCCCCGACCGAGTTCAAGCTGCTGCGCTACCTCATGCTCAACCCCAACCGGGTGCTCTCCAAGGCGCAGATCCTCGACCACGTCTGGCAGTACGACTGGGCGGGCGACGCGAACATCGTCGAGTCGTACATCTCCTACCTGCGCCGGAAGATCGACGCCCCGGTCGACGGCGTCAAGCCCAGCCCGCTCATCCAGACGAAGCGCGGCGTGGGCTACCTGTTGCGCGAGCTGCCGGGCAGCTGAGCCCGCATGACCGCCCCCGCCCCGCCCCCGCCGCCACCGCCCTCAGCAGCCGAGCCACCCGCGACGGCACCGTCTGAGTCGGCACCGTCTGAGCCGACACCGCCCGAGCCGACGCCGTCGCGGCGCCGACGGTTCCTGCAGTTCCCGGAGTTCTTGCGCGGCCGGCTGCACCACGTGCCGTTGCGCAGCAGGATGACGCTCATCACGGCTGTCGTCCTCGTCGTCGGCCTGACGATCTCGACGGTCGCAGCGACGACGATGCTCAAGCAGTACCTGCTCGACGAGCGCGACCGCCAGCTGGTCGCGTCCGCGGAGTCGATCCTCGAGGTCCAGGACCTCGCGTCACTGAGCTCGAACCCCTCGTTGCCGTCCGACTACGTTGTCCTCCTCCAGCTCGAGGACGGCACGCGACGCACCGTCAGCTCTGGCACGACGATGTCGCGGGGCGCTCCGCGCATCCCCACCCTCGAGCCGGCGTCTGCGCCCACGCAAGGTGTGCCGTTCACGGTGCCGGGCGCGACGACGTCGTCGGGTGAGCGCGAGGCGTACTCGGAGTGGCGGGTCGTGGCTCGCGACGTCCAGCTCCGCTCGGCGTTCGCGGTGCAGGACGCCGTGCTGATCGTCGCGCTGCCGCTCGCGGACATCCACGCGACGACGGCGCAGCTCTGGAAGATCCTGACGCTCACGTGCGTGGGCATCGCGCTGCTCGGCGCGACGCTCGGCTACCTCGCTGTGCGTCGGTCGCTGCGCCCGTTGCGGACGATCGAGCACACCGCTCGCACGATCGCCGACGGTGACATGAGCCAGCGCATCCCGCCGATGCCGCCGAACACCGAGGTGGGGGCGGTCGCGAGCAGCCTCAACGTCATGCTCGGCAAGATCGAGGAGTCGTTCGACGCACAGGTCGCGTCGGAGGCGCGCATGCGCCGGTTCGTGTCGGATGCGAGCCACGAGCTGCGCACGCCGCTCGTGTCGATCCGCGGCTATGCCGAGCTGTACCGGATGGGTGCGGTGACGACCCCGGAGCACACGAGGGAGTCGATGGCTCGCATCGAGTCGTCGGCCGTCCAGATGGGGGCGCTCGTCGAGGATCTTCTCTCTCTCGCGCGGCTCGACGAGGGGCGACCGGTGACGCTCGAGGCGCTCGACCTGCGGGAGGTTGCGAGCGGCGCGCTCTCTGACCTGCACGCGATGGACCCGACGCGGCCGACGGCGTCGGTCGCCCTCGCCCCCGACGGCTCGGACGTCGGGGTTCCCCCGACGGTCGACGGCTCTCCTGCGGTGCCCCCTCCGCCTGTGACGGTCATGGCTGACCCGGCTCGGATCCGTCAGGTCTTCACCAACCTCATGGGCAACGTCGTCAAGCACACGCCTGAGGGGTCGGCTGTCGAGGTTGCGGTCGGCGTCGTGGGCGGACGCGCGGTCGCCGAGGTCCGCGACCACGGTCCGGGCATCCCGGCCGAGCACCGTGACCTGGTCTTCGAGCGGTTCCACCGGGTGGACCCGTCGCGCAACTCGTCGTCCGGAGGGTCGGGCCTGGGCATGGCGATCGTCCGCGACATCGTCACGGTGCACGACGGCGAGGTCGAGGTCCGTGAGACGCCTGGCGGAGGTGCGACGCTGCGCCTGTCGCTGCCCCTCGCAGACGACCGTGCCAACTCGGCCGGGCGGTAGTAGCCTGGTCGGTCGGCGGTCATGCGGACCGCGACGGGGCCTGCGCCCCGGTGGTTGCACAGAAGGCTGAGCGATGAGCGTCTCCTATACCGACGCACCGCAGTGGCTCCTGTCCTCGTGGATGCGCGCGTGCGCAGAGGCAGGCGCGACGGCTGCGCCGGACGACGTCCGGGAGACCGGCGAGGCGTTGCTGGCTCGCTGGATGGACCCGCGGCGTCGTTTCCACGACCTGCGCCACCTGTGCGACGTCCTCAGCCGTGTCGACGAGCTCGCGGAGGAGACGCACGAACCGTCTCTCGTGAGGCTCGCGGCCTGGTACCACGGGGCGATCTTCGACGCCGAGAGCAAGGCGGCGTACGCGGAGCGCGGCGGGGAGAACGAGACGGCGAGCGCGGTGCTCGCGCACGAGCAGCTCGCGGCTCTCGGTGTCCCAGACCGCTGCGCGCACCGCGTCGCTCAGCTCGTGACGGCGCTGCTGCGGCACGCCCCAGACCCGGCAGACTTCGACTGCGCGGTGCTGTGCGACGCAGACCTGGGGATGCTCGCGCAGGAGCCGCAGCGCTACAAGGCGTACCTCGAGGACGTCCGCGCGGAGTACGCGCACATCCCCGCCGAGGACTACGTCCGCGCACGTATCGCGATCCTCTCGAAGCTGCTCAGCCGCCCGTCGTTGTTCTCGAGCCCGCTCGGCGCGGCGTGGGAGGACGCGGCTCGCCAGAACGTCGCGGCGGAGCTCATGCGGCTGAAGAAGGAGCTCGCGAAGCTCAACGCCGACGGCGCGGCCCTGCTCTGCACGGACGACGTGCTCCGGCTCGTCGCTGAGAGCACCGGTACGGGCGTCACCGGCACGGACGGCACCGCGGTGCCGGCGCGTCCCGCGCCGACCGGGGCCGGGGACGACGGTCACCTCGCGGCGTCGCTCCCTCCAGCATCACCCGCTCAGGCTGCGGCGCCTGACGCAGGTCCGTCCGGTGCGATGCGGGGCGGGGCGTCCCCCGGCGCTGCGCGCGCGGGCGATCTCGGTCCGAGCACGACGGCGTCCCCGCTCCGCCCCGGCCCTGCAGCGATCCGGACGGCGACCCCGGCGTCACCTCCGACGGTCGGCGAACCGGGCCCGGTCCGCGGCTGGTCGGAGGTCGACATCGACGAGGACGACTTCTAGACCTCGTCCCGGGCCCGCTCCCCTGCCGGGCCCTCGGTCGTCGCGCCCGCGTCTGCTGCGGCCACCTGGACTGCCCTGCCCACAGCCTCGTCGCCAGCGGACGGCCTCGCACGTGCTGCCGCCGAGCGTCGTGCCGCTCCCGTCGCCTGCCTAGCGTCGTCGGCACGCGGCGCCACCGGGGTGCTGTGCGAGCACGCCGCGGACGCGGCGACAAGGAGGAACCCATGACGAGCTTCCAGGTCGACTACACGCAGATCGCGACAGCGTCGACGAAGGTCCAGACGACCAGCACGTCGATCGAGACCGAGACGGCGGCGATGACGACGCACCTGACCGAGCTGAAGGCGTCGTGGCGCGGGACGGCGTCGACGGCGTTCGACTCCGCGTACTCGGAGTGGTTGACCGCCCAGGCGAGTGTGCGCTCTGCCCTGACGTCGATCGCCACCGCGCTGTCGAGCGCGGCGACGACGTACGAGGAGGCGGAGTCCGCGGCGCAGGGCCTCTTCGCCCGCTGAGGGCAGGCGCGTCGCCCTACCCAGGCATGCACGAACCCCCTGGCCCGTCGGGCCAGGGGGTTCGTGTCAGTGCTGCGTGCGGTGGTCAGTCAGGCTCAGAAGCCCATGCCGCCCATCTCGTCGCCGCCCGGCATGGCCGGAGCCTTCTCGGGCTTGTCGGCGACGACGGCCTCCGTGGTGAGGAAGAGGGCCGCGATCGAGGCCGCGTTCTGCAGGGCAGAACGGGTGACCTTGACCGGGTCGTTCACACCAGCGGCGAGCAGGTCCTCGTAGACGCCGGTCGCGGCGTTGAGGCCCTGACCCGACGGGAGGTTGCGGACCTTCTCCGCGACGACGCCACCCTCGAGGCCGGCGTTGATCGCGATCTGCTTGAGCGGAGCGTCGATGGCGGCGCGGACGATCTGCGCACCCGTGGCCTCGTCACCCTCGAGAGCGGTGATCGCCTCGGACTCGAACGCGAGCTTGCCGGCCTGGATGAGCGCGACGCCACCACCGGCGACGATGCCCTCCTCGACGGCAGCCTTCGCGTTGCGGACAGCGTCCTCGATGCGGTGCTTGCGCTCCTTGAGCTCGACCTCGGTGGCCGCGCCCGCCTTGATGACGGCGACGCCACCCGCGAGCTTGGCGAGGCGCTCCTGGAGCTTCTCGCGGTCGTAGTCGGAGTCCGACTTCTCGATCTCGGAGCGGATCTGGTTCACGCGACCGGCGATCTGGTCGGCGTCGCCGGCACCCTCGACGATCGTGGTCTCGTCCTTCGTGACGACGACCTTGCGGGCCGTGCCGAGGAGGTCGAGCGTGGCGGTCTCGAGCTTGAGGCCTACGGTCTCGGAGATGACCTGGCCACCCGTGAGGATCGCGATGTCCTGGAGGATCGCCTTGCGGCGGTCGCCGAAGCCCGGGGCCTTGACGGCGACGGACTTGAAGGTGCCGCGGATCTTGTTGAGCACGAGGGTCGCAAGAGCCTCGCCCTCGACGTCCTCGGCGATGATGAGGAGCGAGCGGCCGGCCTTCATGACCTGGTCGAGCAGCGGCAGCAGGTCCTTGACGTTCGAGATCTTCGACTCGACGATCAAGACGTACGGGTCCTCGAGGACCGCTTCCTGGCGCTCGGGGTCGGTCTCGAAGTAGCGGGCGAGGAAGCCCTTGTCGAAGCGCATGCCCTCGGTGAGCTCGAGCTCGAGGCCGAACGTGTTCGACTCCTCGACGGTGATGACGCCTTCCTTGCCGACCTTGTCGAGCGCCTCGGCGATGAGCTCGCCGATCGCCGGGTCGCCGGCGGAGATGGCAGCGGTGGCCGCGATCTCTTCCTTCGTCTCGATCTCCTTGGCGGCGGAGATGAGCTCGGCGGTGACCGCGTCGACGGCCTTCTCAATGCCGCGCTTGAGCGCGATCGGGTTGGAGCCGGCGGCGACGTTGCGCAGGCCCTCGCGGACGAGCGCCTGGGCGAGGACCGTGGCGGTCGTGGTGCCGTCACCAGCGACGTCGTCGGTCTTCTTGGCGACCTCCTTGACGAGCTCGGCGCCGATCTTCTCGAACGGCTCCTCGAGCTCGATCTCCTTGGCGATCGAGACACCGTCGTTCGTGATCGTGGGGGCGCCCCACTTCTTGTCCAGGACGACGTTGCGGCCCTTCGGGCCAAGGGTGACCTTCACGGTGTCGGCGAGGACGTTGAGTCCGCGCTCCATGCCGCGACGGGCCTCCTCGTTGAAGGCAATGAGCTTTGCCATGGGGGTGTGATCCTCCGCTTGTGGCGCTGGGAAGGTCGGTCGGCGCCCGCGACGGACGGCTCGGTCGGACGGCGTTCATGTCACGCCGCCGAGCTCGAGCCTCACCGGTCGACCCAGGGTGGTGGGCGGGCGTGCCCGCCCGGTGGAGTCTTTGTCACTCGATCGAGCCGAGTGCTAACGCCATTATTGGCACTCGCGACCGGTGAGTGCAAGACGGCTGAGCCGCCCCGGCTCAAGATTTCGCCGCAGGCGAGATCACGTCCGAGCACTGCCCAGGACCGTGCCGACGCCTCTGCGCCGCAGGAGGCTCTGCGCTGCGAGGAACCCGCCCATGCCGTGCACACCGGGCCCGGGCGGCGTCGCGGCGGACGCGAGGTACGCGCGGGTGCCGCCTCCGACGTCTCCGAGGTGGTGCGGGTCCCGTGCGAGGCGCGGCCGCGCGATCATCTGCCACGTCGTGATCGCACCCGAGGCGATGTCGCCGTCGTGCAGGTTCTCGTCGTGCGCGGACAGGCGCGCGGCAGGCACGCAACGTGTCGCGACGACGCGGTCACGCACTCCGGGTGCGTACCGGTCGACGTGCGCGAGGACGTCCTCGGTGACGTCGCGGTCCGAGCCTGCGGGCACGTGCGCGTACGCCCACACGACGCGCAGCCCACCCCGCTCCCGGCCTGGGTCGGCGACGGTCGGGTCGCCGAGCAGCACGACCGGGCGCGCAGCGTGCCGGCCGGCCCTCACGTCGGCCTGCGCGGCGCTGATCTCCGCGGCGCTCCCGCCGAGGTGCACGGTCCCCGCGTGCCCGACGGCGTCGTCGGCCCACGGGACCGGGCCGTCGAGGACCAGCGCGACCGTCGCGGCCGCGGGGCCGCCGCGGAAACCGCGCAGGGTGGCACGGACGTGCACGGGCAGGTCGTCGCCGAGGACCGCGAGCGCGGTCGGCACGTTCGTGTCGAGCACGTAGTCGCGTGCGGGTGGCAGGTCGCGGCGCGTGCGCACCCGCACGCCCGTCACGACCGTCCCGCCGTGGGCCTCGAGGTCAGCGAGAAGGGCGTCGGTGATCGCCTGGGAGCCACCGAGTGGTACGGGCCAGCCGCGCGCGTGCCCCAGCGTTCCGAGGAGCGTGCCGGTGCCTGCGGCAGCGGCGGAGGCGAGCGGCGCCATGGCGTGCACGGCGACGCCCGCGAACAGCGCGCCCGCGACGCCCGAGCGCGGCGGCGCGGCGATCCCGCGCGCGACGGCCGCTGCCGCGGCGAGGCTCGACCTGGCGGCGCCGCCCGCCCGGAGCGCACGACGGCGGTCGTCGAGCAGCAGCCGCGCGACGACGTCGTGCTGGTCGACGAGCGGGCGGAACGTCCGCGCCCACGCCCGTGCGGCCGGGGCGCCGCCGAGCTCGTGCAGGTGCTCGAGCGTGCGGCCGAGGTCGCGGTAGCCGACAGCGGCCCGGCCGCGCGGGCCCGCCGCGAGCGGGTGCGCGTAGGACGCCTCGGGCGAGACGAGGCGGACGCCGTGCGCGGCGAGGTCGAGGTCCTGGAAGAAGGGCGAGGCCAAGGCGAGCGGGTGCACGGCCGAGCAGAGGTCGTGCGGCAGCTCGGCGACGGCGTCCGCGTCCGCGCCGGGGCGCAGGACGACGTTGCGGCCGAGCGGCGCGGTGCGGGCGCCTCCGCCGACGGTCGCCTGGGCCTCGAGGACGAGGACGTCGAGGCCTGCGCGTGCGAGCGTCACTGCGGCGGCGAGCCCGTTCGGGCCGGAGCCCACGACGACGACGTCTCGCATCCTCGCTCCTCCCGGCGTTCCTCGGATCGCGTCCATCACACCACGCACGCGGCGCCGCCCGCGTGCGCCGGGTCACGGGGGCGGTGTCGATACCTCCGCCGGGAGCCGTTAGGGTCGTCGCCATGACGAGGCCTCACAGGCGCACGCGCGTCGGCGCGGCCCTCGCCGCGCTCTCCTTGCTCGCGGTCGTGTGGGGCGCCAACGTGGCACCGACGGACAACGCGCACATCGACCTCTACATGGACGGCCTCGTCGTGACGCCCGCGGGGGTCGCGACGCTCGCCCCGGGTGCGGCCCAGGCCTATCTCGGGGCGACGCGCGTCCCGGCGCCCGCGGGGTCGGCGACGCCCGCGGAGCAGGAGGCGCTCATCGAGCTTGCGGCGCAGGAGTCGTCGTGGCTCGCGGCGGGCACCGTGCCGGGCGCGGGGACGCGGTTCGAGCCGATGGCGGCGGCGGCTCTGTCGGACCTGCGCGCGATGCTCGCCGACGACGGCGCGATGGTCGCGGCCGTGCACCCCCGGTGGGGCTACTCGTGGCCTCGCGACAACTCGTTCGCGGCGGTCGCCTTCGCCCGGACGGGGCACCTCGAGGAGGCCGTGCGCGTTCTCGTGCACCTCGAGCAGGTGCAGGGTGCGGACGGCTCGTTCGAGGCGCGGTACACGCTCGACGGCGCGGGCCCGCCTGACGACCGCGCGCCGCAGGCGGACGGGACGGGCTGGGCGCTGTGGGCGATCGGGCAGGTGCTCGACACGCTCGACGAGGACTCGGCGCGCTCGACCGCCGCGACCCTGCGTCCCCTCCTCGACCGGTCGACAGAGCGCACGCTCGAGCTCGTGGCGAACCGCTCGGCTCTGCCGCCCGCGTCCCCGGACTACTGGGAGGTCAAGGAGAAGCACCTCACGCTCGGCACAGCCGCGCCGCTGCTCGCGGGGCTCGAGGCGGCGTCGGACGCGTACAGCGTCCTGGGTGAGAGGGACCTCGTAGCGCGGACCGCCGACGGCGCGGCGCGGCTGCGTGCGGCGATCGAGCGGGAGTTCGGCTCTCGCGGGTACCCGCGCCACGTCACTGGCGGGGCGCGGGACGCGGCGACGGCGTTCGTGCTGCCGCCGTTCGTCGACGAGCCGCTCGACGGCGCGGTCGAGGCGTGGCGGGCGTCGGTCGCGGAGATGCTCCGCCCGGCCGGCGGGCTCGCCCCGGGCGGGTCGTGGAAGACGGACGGCATCTCGTGGACGCCGCAGACGTCGCTCTACGCGCTGGCTGCCGCCGCCCAGGGGGACCGCACCGCCGCTGAGCACTGGCTCGACTGGATCGACGATCACCGGACGGCGTCCGGCGCGATACCGGAGAAGGTCCTCGCCGACGGGTCGCCTGCCGCGGTCGCACCGCTCGCGTGGTCGGCGTCGAACGTCCTGCTCGCCCTCGCCGCGCTCGAGGACTAGCGCGACCGCACCATCTAGCGCCGCTTGAGCGCGGCTCGGACGAGCTTCTCGGCGCGCTCCGACCCGCGGCCGGGGGTGCCGCCGACGACATGACCGACCGCGACGAGCTGCTCGTCGGTGTCGACGAGGACGTATCCGCCCTGGCGCATGATGGCGCCGTGCACGGTGTGCCGGGGCGCGCTGCCCTCCCACGCGTTCGGGGTGCGGCGCGGGTCGAGCGGCGAGCCCTCGACGAGGGCGCTGCGCAGCAGCTCGAGCATGACGGTCGCGCTGGCCCACAGGCCGCTCGCTCCGCCAAACGGGCCGGACGCGGGGTTCCAGTCGCGCTGTGCCTTCCCACGGAGGGTGCGCGCCTGCGCGCGCGGCCGCGGGGCGTCGCCGCTCGCGACGAACACCTCGGCGGGGTCGACGCCGGCGGGGACGACGACGAGCTCGCGCACCGTGTCGATCCACGGCTTGCCGGTCGCGACGGTCACGGCGCGCGCGAGGAGCGCGTAGCCGAGATTGGAGTACTGGGGCGCGCCGTCGGCGAGCGACTCGTTGCGGAGGTCGCCCAGCCGGCCGAGGATCTCGGCGTCGAAGCGGGCGTCGTCGTACGGACCGTACGGGTCCTGCACCAGCTTCATCTGCTCGGGCAGGAGCCGCGGCAGGCCGGACGTGTGCTCGACGAGCTGACGGACGGTGATGGGAGGGACGGTGACGTCGGCGGGCGTCACGGCGGCGAGCATCGTCGACACTCGCGTGTCCCAGGTGAGCCCGCCGCGGTCGACGAGCTCGCGCACCGCTCCAGCGAGGAAGAGCTTCGTGACCGATCCCCACACGACGGGGACGTCGGGGCCGTGCCAGCGGCCGTAGGTGGCTGAGGACCGGCCGGGCCCTTCGACGAGGACGGCGGCGCTGCTCAGGATGCTCACGCGCTCATGCTCGCACACGTCGTCGTCCCGGCTGCAGCGCCGGGACGACGACCTGCGGGGATGTCAGAGGGGGCGGACCTGCTCGGCCTGCGGGCCCTTGGTTCCCTGGCCGACCTCGAACTCGACTGCCTGTCCCTCGTCGAGCGTGCGGTAACCGTCGGTCTGGATGGCGGAGAAGTGGACGAAGAGGTCCTGTCCACCGGTCTCGGGCGTGATGAACCCGAAGCCCTTCTCAGCGTTGAACCACTTGACCGTGCCCTGGGCCATGGATGCTCCTTGCAGATGCTGCTGCCGAGCCGCGGCCCGGCACCTACGAACCGTGCGGTCGCACGGCATGTTCGCAGCCTAGGGGCTGGAAAAGCCCGTGGGAAGGAGGGTTCAGGATGCGAAGTCGCTGGCGAGGATGACCGACAGGTGCCCGACGAGAGAGCTGACCTCGTCGACGGAGGCGATCCCGAGCTTGTCGGCGATCTCCTTCGCCGCTGCGGCGTTCTCGGCGCCCTTGTACCAGACCTGCGAGGAGCTGACGGCGGCGCCGCGGTAGTTGTCGCCCGAGACGTCCGTGTAGCCGAGCGCCTTGACGTCGGCGACCGCCCCGGCGGCGAGGCCCTGCGTGCGGGTCGCGTTGAGCACGCGCACCGTGATCGTGCGGTCAGGCTCCTGGGCAGGTTCGTCGTCGCCTGCCGCGTCATCGGTGGTCGCGTCGTCCGTGGTCGCGTCGTCCGTCGTCGTCTCGTCGGGAGTCGTCGGTTCCTCGGTGGTCGCGGGTTCCTCGGTCGTCGTGGGCTCCTCAGGAGTCGTCTCCTGCGCCGTGACGGTCGGCGCGGGGGCGGGCGTCGACGGGGACTGGCTCGTGAACCACACGTACAGACCTGTGGCGAGCGCCGCAAAGATCAGCACGACAGCGAGGAAGGGCCAGACACGGCTCCAGCGCGAGACGGGCGCTCGGTGGATGCCTGCGGACTGGCCGCCAGCCGGCGCCTCGTCGAACTCGTCGGCAGGGTACGGGTAGTCGGTCACGGTGGACAGGTTACCGCCGTCGGCGGAAGATCAGGCCTCCATGCCCAGCCGACGCGCGGTGCGCGCCCTCTGGCGGCTCGCGCGCATACGGCGCAGGCGCTTGACGAGCATCGGGTCGGAGGCGAGCGCCTCGGGGGTGTCGATGATCGCGTTGAGCACCTGGTAGTAGCGCGTCGCGGACATGTCGAACAGCTCCTTGACGGCCTGCTCCTTGGCGCCCGCGTACTTCCACCACTGCCGCTCGAAGGCGAGGATCTTGTGGTCGCGGTCCGACATGCCGGACGCTGGCGGCGCCGCCGCCTCGTGCGTCTCGTGCTCGTCGTTCATCACGCGCCCCTCCCTGGTCTCCGGCATGCGTACGTCCAATCGTAGGCGCGAATGACACGCGTGTCATTCATGCTGGTCCGGACTTCGCCCGCTCCCCTCGCCCCCTCCCCCGTGGGCGCCGTAGCATCACAAACCGTGGCACACCTCACCGCGGCACACCTGCTCGACGACGTCGACCCCGGCTGGGCCCGCGCGCTCGCACCGGCCACGGACGCGCTCGACCGCGTCGCCGCGTTCCTCGTCGCCGAGGAACGCGCGGGCCACCAGGTCCTGCCCCCGCGCGCCGACATCATGCGGGCGTTCCGCCGTCCGTTCGACGACGTGCGCGTCCTCGTCGTCGGGCAGGACCCCTACCCCACCCCGGGCCACGCGCACGGCCTCGCGTTCTCCGTCGACCGCCACGTGCGCCCCCTGCCACGATCGCTCCGCAACGTCCTCACGGAGCTGCACGACGACGTCGGGCTGCTGCCCCCGCCCGACGGCGACCTGTCAGCCTGGGCGGACCAGGGCGTCCTCCTGCTCAACCGCGTGCTCACGGTGCGCGCCGGCGAGGCCGGCTCGCACCGCGGCCACGGCTGGGAAGAGGTCACCGAGGTCGCGGTCGACGCGCTCGCCGCGCGGCCCGCCCCGCTCGTCGGCGTGCTGTGGGGCGCCGACGCCGCACGCCTCGCCCCGCGTCTCGCACCGCACCCCGTCCTCACGAGCGCGCACCCGAGCCCCCTCTCCGCACGCCGCGGGTTCTTCGGGTCGCACCCCTTCAGCGCCGTCGACGCACACCTGCGGGCTGCAGGCAGCGCACCGGTCGACTGGACCCTCGCCCACGAGCAGAGAGAGACTCTCCTGTGACCGCTGCAGACTCCGCCCGGCCTGTCCCCGCCCACGAGAGCGCCCCGACCCCGCGCTGGCGGCGCTACGTCGCCGTCGGCGACTCCTTCACCGAAGGCCTGTGGGACCCGACCCCCGGCGACGAGGACCGCTGCCGCGGCTGGGCCGACCGGCTCGCGGAGATCCTCGACGCTCGCCGCGGCGGCGACCTCGAGTACGCGAACCTCGCCGTGCGCGGCCGGCTCCTGCGGCCGATCCTCACCGAGCAGGTCCCAGCCGCGCTGCGGTCCGAGCCTGACCTCGTCTCGGTGATCGGCGGTGGCAACGACGTGCTGCGGCCTGGGTCCGACGTCGACCTCCTCGCCGACCGCCTCGAGTCGACGGTCGCGCGCATCCGGGAGACCGGCGCCGACGTCCTGATCTCGACAGGCGTCGACACCGCCGAGTCTCCCGTCATCAAGCTCACCCGCTCGAAGACCGCGATCTTCAACTCGCACATCTGGTCGATCGCCCGCCGGCACGACGCGTACGTCCTCGACCTGTGGGGCATGCGGTTCCTCAAGGACTGGCGGATGTGGTCGGAGGACCGCATCCACCTGACCCCCGAGGGCCACCGGCGCATGGCGCAGGGCGCGCTCGAGGCGCTCGGTCTCGTCCCTGACGACCCCGAGTGGGACACGCCGCTCCCGCCGCCCGACGCCGCGGCGTGGGCGGACCGCGTGCGGCAGAACGCGCAGTGGGTCCGCGAGCACGCGTACCCGTGGGTCCAGCGGCGGGTGCGCCACCAGTCGTCGGGAGACTCCCGGGTCGCGAAGCAGCCCGTGCCCGGTGCCGTGCGCCGCTCCCAGGACTAGCGGCAGCGCCCGGACTATGCGAGCGGTTCCCGGGCGTCGTCGGCCCGCGTGACCTCCGGCGCCTCCGCGGCCGGCTCGCTCGGGCTCGTCGGCGTCGGGACGGCGTCGCGCCGTGCCGGGTCGAGGAAGCCGCGCACGGTCCAGCCCTCGAGGACGTCGATCGCCTCGAGCGCCGTGAGGCGGTCGTGCCCTTCGAGGTCGAGCGGGACGACGCCACGCAGGTGGACGTGCAGCCTCTCGGTGCGCGTCAGGTCGGCTCCCGGCCGGTGCAGGTCGTCCGTCAGGACGACCGTCCCCCCCACGAGCTCGAGGCGCTCGCGGAGGCGTGCGAGCACGGGTCCTTGACCGAGGCGCGCCTTGTCGACCGTGTCGCCGCTGTTGGACAGGTGCACGAGCACCGCCCCGTCGACGACGTCGAGCTCAAGGTGGAACTGGGTGGCGTGCCCGTGCCGCAGCGCGTTGGTGACACCTTCTTCGACGATGCGCACGACGAGCAGCCGGTCCGACTCGCTGATCATCGAGTTGCCGGACTCGTCGATCTCGCGCAGCGCCTCCCCGACCTCGAGGTGCGTCGCGATACCCGTCGGCAGCCGGCGCAGGAGCATGCGGACGGCGGCGACCACGCCGATCTCGAGCCCCTCGGGGTAGAGCATGCGGCTCATGGCGCGCACGTCGTCCTCGCGGGTGCGGTCGAGGTCGGCGCGCATCTCTGCGAGCTGCTGCACGACCCCGGGTGGGGCGTCGTGCTCCGCCGCTGCTTCGATGAGCTGGTCGAGCCGCACCGCGAGGATGACGAGCCGCTGCTGGAGGCTCCCGTGCAGCCCCTCGGCGATCGACCGGCGGACCTTGATCTCCTCCTTCTCGAGTGCGCGCAGGGCGAGCTCGCGCTGCAGGTTCTCGTGGGCGCGCCGACGCTCCTCGAGTCTGAGCCGGTGCTGCGAGACCATGTAGCGCAGCCCGAGCAGGGCGGACGTCGTGAAGAAGGCGACCCCGGCGACGAGCTCGGCTACGTGGAGCTGCCCGCTGTGCTCGTCGACGACGCCCGTCACGACGAACGCCCAGTTGCGCACGAAGGCGGCGATAGCGGCCGCTGTCATCACCCGGCTTGCGGAGCGCCACGACGCCCGCAACCTGACGACGCCGCTGAACCACAGGAGGCCGCAGAAGAACAGCGAGACGACGAGGTTGGCGAGCGCGCGCACGCTCGCTCCCACGAGCGTCCTCGGGTCCGCGAGCCCCCCGACGGTGGCGACGTAGAACCCGCCGACGACGAAGAAGAGCGCGAGTATCGCGAACGTCGAGGCGGTGAGCGCCCACTTGTCCTGGCGTTCGTCAGACTGCCGGATCCAAGCCGCGAGTCCGCGCGTGCTGTCCATCCACCCAGTATTGCGCCGATCTTCGGCAATACTAGGAAGATGACGAGTGATGACGCACGGATTCGCGTGGCTGTGGTCGAGGACCACACCCTGTTCCGCAGCATGCTCGAGAAGATCTTGGGGGACGACGACGCCCTCGATCTGACGTGCTCGACAGCGACGGTCACCGAGGCTCGCGCCCGCATCACGCCGGGCTCGACGGACGTCGTGCTGCTCGACGTCGACCTCCCCGACGGCAACGGCATCGGTCTCGGCGTGGTCCTGTGCCGCGCCGACCCGAACATCAAGGTCGTGCTGCTCAGCGCGCAGGACGCGATGGACCTCATGCTCGACCTGCCGCGGGACATCGCCGGTGGCTGGAGCTACCTGTCCAAGACGTCGACGAACGACTCGGCCGCACTGCTGCGGGCCATCCACATCGCGGCCGCGGGAGGGTCCACGCTCGACCCCGCCCTGCTCAACCGGATGAAGCCCCGTGCGGGGTCACGGGTGGCCCAGCTGACCGACCGCCAGTACGGGGTGCTCCGCCTGCTCGCGGCCGGCTACTCGAACGGCGGCATCGCTCACGAGCTGGGCATCGCGGAGAAGTCGGTGCAGAACCACGTCAACGCGATCTACTCGACGCTCGGCATCGACGCCTCGCCCGAGCGGAACCCGCGCGTGAGCGCGGCGCTGCGGCTGATCGAGGAGACGGGCCCCGCCTGAGGCGGCTGCACCGACACGGTACTGGCCTGGACGGGCGTCGACCTGCCTGCCAGCATCGTGTCGTCAGACGAGCTCGACGTGCTTGTCCGTGAGCTCGTCGCGGGCGAGCGCGGCGGTCTCGGGCGCGACAGCAGCCGTCAGGTTCGTCAGGACGCGGCTACGAACGCCCGCGTCGACCGCGTCGATCGCTGTCGCCCGCACGCAGTGGTCGAACGCGAGACCCACCACGTCGACGTCGGTCACGCCTGCCTCACTGAGCACGTCGGCGAGAGACCGGCCGGTCGCCGTGGTGCCCTCGAAGCCGGAGTAGGCCGCCTCGTACATGCCCTTGCGGACGGCGACCGGCGCGGTCGGGAGCTCGGCGACGGCGGCGGCGAGAGCAGGGTGCAGCTCAGCCCCCGGGGTGCCTGCCTCGCAGTGCCGGGGCCACGTGTCGCGATAGTCGGGCTCGGTCGACCAGTGGGAGCCCGGGTCGACGTGCCAGTCCTGGGTCGTGACGACGAGGTCGTAGCGGCTCGTGCGGAGCAGCTCGGCGACGTCGGCCGCGACCTGGTTGCCGCCCGCGACGGCGAGCGTGCCGCCCTCGCAGAAGTCGTTCTGGACGTCGACGACGATGAGTGCGGTCGTAGCCATCGTGTGCTCCTTCAGGGTGCGGCGGGAACGGTCGACGTCGTGCGAAGAAGACCCCTGCCAGCGTCGCCGCAGGTCAGGGGTCTTCTCGTGTCGGAGCCGCCTGTCGGGTTCGAACCGACGACCTTCGCTTTACAAGAGCGGTGCTCTACCAGCTGAGCTAAGGCGGCGCGGAGCCGAGACTACCAAACGGGCGAGCCCGCACGGAGGCGGTGGTCGGCACCACCGCCTCCGGGCG
Organism: Sanguibacter hominis ATCC BAA-789; assembly: GCF_012396185.1. Lineage (GTDB taxonomy): Bacteria > Actinomycetota > Actinomycetes > Actinomycetales > Cellulomonadaceae > Flavimobilis > Flavimobilis hominis. The sequence goes on along the minus strand of NZ_JAAXOW010000006.1, from coordinate 19,807 downwards.
GGACCCTCCTGCGTCAGCCCTCGGTCGAGCCGGAGGCCTCGTTGACGGCCTGGACGAGCGCACCCTCGACGGTCCAGTTACCGTCCCAGCGCTTGCCCGCGATCGTGACGGTCGGCGTCGAGAAGCCCCGCTCGGACTGGAGCTCGGGACGCTCCGCGACGTCGGCCGTCTGCGCGTCGATCCAGTCGGCGTACTCGTCCTCCGCCTTGTCGCTGGCGATCGCGTCGGAGACCTCGGCAGGGACGCCCGCGGTCAGCGCGATCGCGCCGATCTCCTTGTTGGTCAGCGCCTTGGAGTTCTCCTCGGGCTGGTTGGCGAACATCGCCGTGTGGAACGCGAGGAACTGCTCCGGGGCGTTCGCGGCGACGTATACGGCAGCGGCACCTGCGCGCGTCGAGAACTCGGTGCCCTGCGAGTAGCGGTTGAGGATCGCGACGGGCTGCACGACGAGGGTGACGAGACCTGCCTCGCGGAGCTGGTCCATCTGGCCGACCGTCGCGTCCTCGAACGCACCGCACGCCGGGCACATGTAGTCGACGTACGTCGCCACCTCGACGGCGTCCGCGCCGCCGGTCGAGCCTGCGGCGCCGTCAGCACCGACGGTGATGCCGCCGTCGGCGTTGACGACCGAAGGACGCGTGACGTCGCCGAGCGTGGGCGCGGACTTGTTCTTCTCGTCGAGGTAGCCCTTGACGATCGGCACGGCGGCGATGCCGAGGCCGAGGACTGCGGCGACGAGCACGCCGATCGAGATGAGACGGAACCTCTTCTCGCGTCGGGCTGCGTCCTGGCGCATCTGCGCGGACAGCTGGCGCGCAGTCTGCTTGTTGGTGTTGCTGGAGCTCTTGGCCATGATCTTCCTCAGGTCTGGGGGCGCCGGGACGGCGCGGGGGTGGTCGGTCCGGGACGGCGGGGCCGTCAGGCGGGGACGAGCACCGGGGGGCCTCGGCGCACCGGGGCGAGCGCGAGCCGCAGCGTGTGGGCGGTCTGCTCGTGGACCGTGCGCACGAAGCTGGGCCGCGCCTCGACGTCGGGCACGGTGGCGGGGCGCGGGAGGCGCGCCGTGGCGCGCCCGAGGAGGTGCCCGACGGCGTGGAGGGCGGAGCGCACGGCGCCGAGCGTTCCCGCGCTGACGAGCGCGGCGAGGGCGTGGGCGAGGAGGGCGGGCAGCGCGACCGACACGACGACCGCGGCGGCGACGCCAGGCTCGCCGCCGACCGCGAGCGTTCCTTCCGGGCACTCGGCCGACGTCCGGACCATCGCGAGGTGGGTACCCCACCAGCCCAGACCGAGCTGGTCGGAGAGGCAGCCGCTCGTCAGGGCGAGGCCGCGCTGCGACAGGGCGACGCCGACGTTCGCGCACGTCTGCCCGACGACGACCAGCACGAAGACCGCAGCGGTCACGACGCGCACGGCGCGCGTCGCGGTCGAGAGCAGTCGCAGGTCCACGCGCCGAGGGTAGCCCACGGCGCTGGGAGACGGCACTCCCCTGCGCCAGCGCGACCCGGCACGGACTGGCGGGCGGTCGGCGTCAGGACAGGTCGGGCGGTCCGCCGAACGGCCACCAGACGATCGGCTTGTCGACGACCGCCCACAGCACGAGGAGGGCGGTGAGCGCGATACCGACCAGCACCGCGAAGACCGTCCCGCCGCGGCCGGGCGCGAGGTGCCCGAGCAGCGTGCGGGCGCCGTCGCGCGCAGGCCACGACATGGGTCCGAACCACAGGACGAGCAGGGTCACGAGCGCGGTGACCGCGAGCGCGACGACGAACACCCAGCTCGCGTTCTGCGTGCCGAGAGCCGCGACCACCTCTCCGTCCGGGCCGCGCAGCACACCGCCGGTGAGCACCGCGGCGGGCGCCTCACCGCGCGGCACGGGCACCCAGCGGTTGGTCTGCAGCAGCCACCAGAGCGTGCCGAGCACGGTCACGGTGACGCTCGCCGCGACGAGCAGCCCGGGGATCATGGTCGTCAGCGCGCGCAGCAGGTACCAGGGGTAGGCGCCTGCGGCCCGGAGCGCGTCGCCGCGGCGCACGCCACGCTCCTCGCGGCGCGTGTGCAGGGCGTCGGTCGTGACGGAGACCGACCGTAGAAGCAGCACGAGGATGGCGATCCCGATGAACGTCGCGACGGGAAACAGCCCCGCGAGCGCGCAGAGCGGGGCGGCGAGCGCCAGGAGGGCGACGGGGCGGCGCCCGTGGTGCGGCCGCTCGTACCCGTCGTGCTCGAGCTCGTGCTCGGGCTCGGGCTCGGGCTCGACCATGCCGTGCTCGTCGGAGCCGTGCTCGTCCGGGTCCGGCTCGCGGCGAGCGGCCGCGCCGAGGTCGGGGGGCGGGACCGCACCCGTGTCGTCGTGCTGCGGGAGGGCGAGCGTGCGCCCGGGGCCGTCTGCGGGGAGCGCGGTCGTCGGGACCCGGTCGCGGTCGACGATGTCCTGCCAGGGCGGCAGCGCGCCGACCGTGGCGGGCTCGGCCGCGTCCTCGTCGTCGGCCGCGGGCTGCTCGAACACGCCGGTGGGGACGCGCAGGACCGCGGTCCGCTCGACGGGCACGTCGCCCGTCAGAGGGGCGCGGGAGACCCCTTCGCCGTACGGGCCGACACCTTCGCGCTCGACGAGGTCCGCGGGCAGGTCCGAAGCCGCGTCGAGGGGGACGGTGACGACGACCGGGCGGGGGACGCCGGGCGCGGCGGTCGGGACGAGCTCGTGCTCCTCGCCGGTGCCGACGGCGTCACGCAACGCCTCGATGACCTCGTCGGGCGAGGTCCGCCGGGCGGGGTCCGGATCGAGCGCGCCGCGCAGCGCCTCCGCGGTGAGGGGCCCTGCTCCCGCGAGGTCCACCTCACCGGCACGTACCCGGCCGAGGACGGCCTCGAGCGGGCGGACGCCGAACGGCGCACGGCCCGTGACGGCGAACGCGAGCGCCGCGGCCCAGCCCCACCAGTCCCCGGCAGGGGACGGTTCGGCGCCGTCGAGCAGCTCCGGCGCGAGGTAGCCCGGGGTACCCATGACGAACCCGTGCGAGGTGAGCCGGGAGTCGGCGGTCGCCTGCGCGATGCCGAAGTCGATCAGCACGGGGCCGTGCTCGGCGAGCAGGATGTTGGACGGCTTGACGTCCCGGTGGACGAGTCCCGCCGCGTGGACCGACCGCAGTGCTCGCGCGAGCTTCTCGGCGAGCTCGAGCAGGTCTTCGGCATCGAAAGGGCCGCCGCCGAGGACCTCGTCCTCGAGGCTCGGGCCGTCGACGAGCTCCATGACGATGAACGCCTCGTGGCCGTCCGCCTCGGCGTCGAGGACGGTGACGAACGCGTCGTCGCGGACCTTGCGCATCGAGGCGACCTCGCGCAGGAGGCGGTCGCGGGAGTCGGGCGTGGCCGCGTACGCGGGGTGGAGGACCTTGAGCGCGACCTGGGTGCCGCCGCCGTCCTCGGCGACGTACACCGTCCCGGTCGCACCTGTGCCGAGCGGCCGCACGATCGTGTAGCCGCCTACGTCGTCGCCGGGAGTCCTCTCGCTGCGCTCCATAACGGCACGGTAGTCGAGTCCTCGGGCACCCGCGGGGCGGCGCGCGCTGCGGCTCGCGGCGAGGTCGCGTCTCCTGCCGGGTAAACGCCGGTGAGCTACTGCCAGAGGACGCGCAGGCGTCTCGGGGTGTGACGCTCCCCGCTTCCTCCTCCTCTCGCCGGGCGGGGGCGACAGGGCACCGGTATGCTCGTGGAGCGCCAAAAGCGAGCAAAGTCAGGTCAACTTCACGCAAAGCAGATCAGCCGCGGAGCGCCGCCGCGCCACCCGTGAACCTGAGACAGGGAGAGAACTGATGCCGACCCGCCCGAGCCCGAGCGACAACGCCACCCCGCTGGGAGACTCCCCGAGCGGTCCGGCGACCCCCGGGCACCCGCGCACCGCCCTGACGCCCCGCTCTGCTCCGTCCCCGTCGGACGTCGCTGAGCCCGGCGAGTACGACCTCGTCGTCGTCGCCAACCGCCTGCCCGTCGACTTCACCGCCGCCGAGGACGGCTCCGTCTCCTGGAAGCGGTCCCCCGGCGGCCTCGTGACCGCGCTCGCGCCGGTCATGGAGGGCGCCGACGGCGCCTGGGTCGGCTGGTCCGGCACGGCCGACGTCGAGCACGACCCGTTCGACGCGAGCGGGATCCGCTGCGTCCCGGTCACGCTGACCTCCGAGGACGTCGAGAGCTACTACGAGGGCTTCTCGAACGACACGCTGTGGCCGCTCTACCACGACGTCATCGAGACGCCGTCCTACCACCGTCAGTGGTGGGACGCCTACCGCCGCGTCAACCACCGGTTCGCCCGCGCCGCCGCGGCCGCAGCCGCCCCGGGGGCGATGGTGTGGGTGCATGACTACCAGCTCCAGCTCGTCCCGGCGATGCTCCGGACGCTGCGCCCTGACCTGCGCATCGGCTTCTTCGACCACATCCCGTTCCCCTCGCTCGAGATCTTCAGCCAGCTCCCGTGGCGCACGCAGATCATCGAAGGGCTCCTCGGCGCGGACGTGATCGGCTTCCAGCGTGCCGGCGACGCCGCGAACTTCCTCCGCGTCGCGCGCAGGCTCACCGGGCACAACGTCCGCGGTCGGGTCGTCACGGTCCCGGCCAAGGCCCCGCGCAGCTCGTCGGGCCCCCTCCCGGGCCCGGCCTACCGCCTCGCCCACGTCCAGGCCTTCCCCATCTCGATCGACTCCGCCCGGTTCGACGCGCTCGCCCGCACCCCCGAGGTCCAGGAGCGCGCCCGCGAGATCCGGTCCGAGCTCGGCAACCCCAAGGTGGTCATGCTCGGCGTCGACCGGCTCGACTACACGAAGGGCATCCGCCACCGCATCAAGGCGTACGGGGAGCTCATCGCGGACGGCCGCCTCGACGTCAAGGACGCGACCCTCGTGCAGGTCGCGAGCCCGAGCCGGGAGAACGTCGACGCGTACCAGCAGCTCCGCGAAGACGTCGAAGGCCTCGTCGGCCGCATCAACGGCGACTACGGCGAGATCGGCCACAGCGTCATCAACTACATGCACCACTCCTACCCCGCGGAGGAGATGGCGGCGCTGTACCTGGCTGCTGACGTCCTCCTCGTGACGTCGCTGCGCGACGGCATGAACCTCGTCGCGAAGGAGTACGTGGCCGCGCGCTCGGACGACCGCGGCGTGCTCGTGCTCTCGGAGTTCACGGGTGCCGCCGACGAGCTCGGCAAGGGGGCGCTCCTGTGCAACCCGCACGACATCGACGGGCTCAAGGAGATCCTGGTCCGCGCGGCGCAGATGGACCCGCGGGAGATGCGTCGCCGGATGCGCAGGTTGCGGCGCGTCGTCATGGAGAAGGACGTCGCCGCGTGGGCGAGCAGCTTCCTCGACACGCTCCGGGCCGTCCCCGAGCCGGGCTCCCCCGCTGCAGCACGCGAGCTCGCAGCCGAGTCGCTCGGCGCGCCCGACCCGGAGGCGACGACCGAGGAAGCGCTGGAGCACGCCGGTGCCTGACCCTGCACGCCAGCTCCCTGACGCTCTCGAGCGCGACCTCTCCCGCCTCGCGGGCGACGCTCGCGGCGTTCCCGAGGCCGCGAGCGGCCCCGTGCTCGTCGCGACCGACTTCGACGGCGTCGTCGCGAGGCTGGTGGACCAGCCCGACGCGTCCCGCCCGACCCCCGGGGCTGCGGCCGCGCTCGCGCGCCTCGCGGCGTGCGCTCCTGAGGTGGCACGCCTCGCCCTCGTGAGCGGGCGCCGCCTCGAGGACCTGGCGCGAGTGTCCCGCGTCCCCGCGGGAACGCTGCTCGTGGGCAGCCACGGAGCCGAGCGGGGCCACATGACCGCCAAGGGCCTCGAGCACTCGCCTGTCACCCTGGACACGGACAAGGCGGAGCGGCTGGCACGTCTCACGGCCGCGTTCGAGGCGATCGCGCAGGGCGCCGAGGGGGCGTGGGTCGAGCACAAGCCGACCGCGGCGGTCCTCCACGTCCGCCTCGCCTCGCCCGACGACGCGGCACGTGCCTCTCTGGACGCCGTCGCGGCGTCCGGGTCGCTCGGCCTACCGGCCATGCGCGGCAAGGACGTCGTGGAGACGGGGGTCGTCGCTACGTCGAAGGGACAGGCGCTCGACGCGCTGCGCGCCGAGGCAGGGGCGCGCGCGGTCTTCTACATGGGCGACGACGTGACGGACGAGCGTGCTTTCGCCGTCCTCCGCGACGACGACGTGTCGGTCAGGGTGGGGCCGGGCGAGACCGTCGCCCGGCATCGCGTCGCCGGACCTGACGAGGCCGCGCACGTGCTGGCGCGCCTCGCCGACCTGCTGACCGGGCCGGTGCAGGCCACCTGACCGGACGTCTGTGACCTGGGTCTCTCCGAGGCACCCGTCTGATGTGGCAGGATGACCCGTAGCGCCTGCCACCGTCGGCAGACGTCGTGTCAGCGAGGACATCTACTGGACCCGCAGCTACATGGCACTCTTCACTCGGATCGTCCGGCACGTACCTGCCGGTGAAGGGATTGGCGACAGCTATGGCTACCGTCACTTACGACAAGGCTTCTCGCGTCTACCCAGGGACCGAGCGTCCCGCGGTGGACCAGCTCGACCTCCACATCGAGGACGGCGAGTTCCTCGTCCTCGTCGGCCCCTCGGGCTGTGGTAAGTCCACCTCGCTCCGCATGCTCGCGGGCCTCGAGGACGTCAACTCCGGCCGCATCCTCATCGGCGACCGCGACGTGACCGACGTCCAGCCGAAGGACCGCGACATCGCGATGGTCTTCCAGAACTACGCGCTGTACCCGCACATGACGGTCGCCGACAACATGGGCTTCGCGCTCAAGATCGCCGGCACGCCGAAGGCGGAGATCCGCCAGCGCGTCGAGGAGGCTGCCAAGATCCTCGACCTCACCGAGTACCTCGACCGCAAGCCGAAGGCGCTCTCCGGTGGTCAGCGTCAGCGTGTCGCCATGGGTCGCGCGATCGTCCGCCAGCCGCAGGTGTTCCTCATGGACGAGCCGCTGTCGAACCTCGACGCCAAGCTCCGCGTCCAGACGCGTACGCAGATCGCGTCGCTGCAGCGTCGCCTCGGCGTCACCACGGTCTACGTCACCCACGACCAGACCGAGGCGCTCACGATGGGTGACCGCATCGCGGTCCTCAAGGACGGTCTGCTCCAGCAGGTCGGCACCCCGCGCGACATGTACGACACGCCCGCCAACGTGTTCGTCGCCGGCTTCATCGGCTCGCCCGCGATGAACCTCGGCACGTTCCGCGTCAACGGCGGCATCGCCGAGGTCGGCCCGGCGCGGATCCCCGTGTCGCGTGCCGCCGTGGCTGCCCTCAAGCCCGAGGACGACAACAAGATCACCCTGGGCTTCCGCCCCGAGGCGCTCGACGTCGTGTCGCAGGCCGAGGCGTCCGCGTTCCCGGTCGAGGTCAACATCGTCGAGGAGCTCGGCTCCGACGCGTTCGTCTACGGCACGCTCCGCGGCTCGCTCGCTGACGCGGACCTCCACTCGGGTGCTGGCGACAACCAGATCATCATCCGTATCGACCCGCGCAACGTGCCCGCCAAGGGCGAGCGCATCTACGTCGCGATCCGCCCCGGCGAGGAGCACCTGTTCGCCGCCGGTTCCGGCCTGCGTCTGCCGAACTGATCACCTGATCGGTTCCCGCTGCACCCCGAGGGGGCGGTCCGGCTCGTCCGGGTCCGCCCCCTCGGGCGTACCAGCACCCTCCTATGCTGGTGACAGCCATCTCTTCTCGCCCCTCCTCTCGTCTCGAGGCCACCGTGCAGCAGCAGCTCACCATCTCCGCCGTCTCCCCGGACCCCGCGCTCCTCGACCTGCCGTGGCACATCCCGCTGGAGTCGTGGCCGGAGGAGATCATCGCCGCGCTCCCGCGCGGCCTCTCCCGGCACATCGTGCGGTTCGTCCGTGTCGACTCCGGCGTCATCGCGATCAAGGAGATCGGCGAGTCCGTCGCCTACCGCGAGTACGAGCTGCTGCGTCAGCTCAACCGCATCGGCGGCGTGCCGTGCGTCGAGCCGGTCGGTGTCATCACCGGCCGACGGTCGCCCGAGGGTGAGCCGCTCGAGGCGGTGCTCCTGACGAAGCACCTGCAGTTCTCGCTCCCGTACCGCGCGCTCTTCAGCCAGGAGCTGCGCCCGGAGACTGCGACGCGTCTGATCGACGCGCTCGCGGTCCTGCTCGTGCGTCTGCACCTCGTCGGCTTCTACTGGGGTGACGTGTCGCTGTCGAACACGTTGTTCCGGCGAGACGCGGACCGTTTCGCGGCCTACCTCGTCGACGCCGAGACGGGCGACATGCACGAGAAGCTGACCGACGGCCAGCGCAACTACGACGTGGACCTCGCACGGACGAACATCATCGGCGAGCTCATGGACCTCGCCGCTGGCGAGCTGCTCGAGGACTCCGTCGACACGGTCGCGATCGGTGACGCGCTCGTCGCCCGGTACAACGAGCTCTGGGCGGCGCTGACGGACGAGGAGTCGTTCGGCTCGAACGAGCGCTGGCGTGTCTCGGCGCGCATCGAGCGGCTCAACGCGCTCGGCTTCGACGTGGGCGAGCTGAGCATCTCGACGCACGACGACGGCACGACGGTCCGCATCCAGCCCAAGGTGGTCGACGCTGGCCACCACTCGCGCCGGCTGCTGCACCTGACCGGTCTCGACGTCCAGGAGAACCAGGCGCGCCGCCTGCTCAACGACCTCGACGAGTACCGCGCGTCGGGCGGGCGCCAGGACGAGGACGAGGAGTTCGTCGCGCACGACTGGGTCACCAGCGTCTTCGAGCCTGCCGTGCGCGCGGTCCCGCGCGAGATGCGGGGGAAGCTCGAGGCGGCGCAGATGTTCCACGAGATCCTCGACCACCGCTGGTACATCTCGCAGCAGCAGCGTCGTGACGTCCCGATGAGCGAGGCGACCGCGAGCTATGTCATGAACGTCCTGCGGCACCGTCGCGACGAGGCGGCGCTGCTCGGAGGCTAGTCACCCGGTGCCCGGCCCGAAGAGGCCTGGACCGCACCGCATCCCTGGCCGCAGGGGGTCGGACGCAACGAAGGGCGGGCGCTCAGCGCCCGCCCTTCGTGCTCTGCGTCAGCCCTCAGTCGCGCTGGCCTGCGACCTCGTAGAGGGCGATGCCCGCCGCGACGCCGGCGTTGAGCGACTCGGTCTCGGACGCGATCGGGATCGACGCGATCACGTCGCACGTCTCGCGGACGAGCCGCGAGAGGCCCTTGCCCTCAGACCCGACGACGAGCACGAGCGGGTCCGCCGCATAGGGGAGGTCGCGCACGGAGACGTCGCCGCCGGCGTCGAGCCCGACGACGAAGCAGCCGGCCTCGCGGAGCGTCTCGAGGGCGCGCACGAGGTTGGTGACCCGGGCGACTGGCACGCGCGCCGCGGCACCGGCGGACACCTTCCATGCCGAAGCCGTCATGGACGCGGCGCGCCGCTCGGGCACGAGCACGCCGTGCACGCCGAACGCACCCGCGGAGCGCAGGACAGCACCGAGGTTGCGCGGGTCGGTGATCGAGTCGAGCGCGACGACGAGCGGGGCCCGACCGGACGCGGCTGCGGCGTCGAGCAGGTCGTCGACGTCCGCGTACTCGTACGGCGGGACCTGGAGCGCGACACCCTGGTGCACGGCGCCGTCGGTCAGGCGGTCGAGCTCGGGCTTGGTCACCTCGAGGAGGTTCATGCGTCGCTCCGAGGCGATCAGCAGGATCTCCTTGGTGCGGTCGTCCGCCTCGAGACGGGACGCGATGTAGACGGTCGTCACGGGGATGTCGGCGCGCAGCGCCTCGAGGACCGAGTTGCGCCCGGCCACCATCTCGTGGGTCGAGGACCGTCCGCCGCCGCTGCGGCGTCCGGCCTGGCTGCCGCGACGCTGCGCGGCGCCGCGGCGCTCCGCGGCCTCCTTCGCCTTGTAGGCCGGGTGGTACGGGCGCTCCTCGGCCTTGGGCGTGGGCCCCTTGCCCTCGAGAGCCTTGCGGCTGTGGCCGCCGGTGCCGACGCGGGCGCCCTTCTTGGAGCCCGGCTTGCGGGTCGCGCCTCGGCGCTGGGAGTTGCCTGCCATCAGTTCTCGTCCTTCGGAGTGTCGGCGGCCAGGGACCAGCGGGCTCCGTTCGGGGAGTCCTCCACCACGATCCCGGCGGCGGTGAGGCGGTCGCGGACGGCGTCCGCGGTCGCGAAGTCTCGCTCGGCGCGTGCGGCGGCCCGCCGCTCGAGCTCGGCGGTGACGAGCGCGTCGAGCGCGCGCGCTGCGCGGTCGTCGGTCGTGCTGCTCGCCCAGGTGCCCGACACGGGGTCGAGGCCGAGGACGTCGAGCATCGCCCGGGCCTGCACGAGCGCCTCGCGCACCTCCGCGACCTGCCCGGCGGCGAGGGCCGAGTTGCCGGCGCGCACGGCCTCGTGGACGGCTGCGAGCGCGACGGACACGTTGAGGTCGTCGTTCATCGCGTCGACGAACGCTGCGGGCAGCTCGGCCGTGCGCACCTCGTCGTCGGTCACCGTGCTGACATGCTCGGAGGCCCGTTCGACGAAGCCCTCGAGTCGCGCCCAGGTCGCCTCCGCGTCCGCGAGCGTGTCCTCGCTCCACTCGATCATCGAGCGGTACTGGACCGCCGTGAGCGCGTAGCGGACGACGACGGCGCGGGCGCGGCCCAGCAGCTCCGTGACGAGCAGCCCGTTGCCGAGCGACTTGCTCATCTTCGTGCCGCCCTGGGTGACCCACGCGGAGTGCATCCACAGCCCGGCGAACTCGTCGCCGGCGGCTCGCGACTGCGCCTGCTCGTTCTCGTGGTGCGGGAACCGCAGGTCGAGCCCGCCACCGTGGATGTCGAAGGCGGAGCCGAGGTAGCGGCGTGCCATGGCGGAGCACTCGAGGTGCCAGCCGGGGCGGCCACGGCCGAACGGGGTCGGCCACGACGCCGTCTCGGGCTCGCCGGGACGGCTCGCCTTCCACAGCGCGAAGTCGTGCGGGTTGCGCTTGCCGAGCTCGTCACCGTCGGAGTCGGCGGCGACCGTGAGGTCCTCGGGGCGCTGGTTCGTGAGCGAGCCGTACTCGGCCCAGGACTGCACGTCGAAGAACACGTTGCCGGGCGTCGTCGTGTAGGCGTGGCCACGCTCGACGAGCTGCTCCATGAGCTCGACCATGTCGCTCACGTGCGCGGTCGCGTGCGGCGCGTACGTGGGGCGCAGCACGCCGAGCGAGTCGTACGCCTCGGTGAACGCCTGCTCGTTGAGGTAGGCGTGCGCCCACCAGGGTCGGCCCGCCTCGGCGGCCTTCGCGATGATCTTGTCTTCGATGTCCGTGACGTTCTGGATCATCGTGACCTCGAGTCCCGTGCGGCGCAGCCAGCGGACGAGCACGTCGAACGCGACGGCAGAGCGCATGTGCCCGATGTGGGGTGCGCTCTGCACGGTGGCGCCGCAGAGGTAGATGCCGACCTTGCCGGGTGTCCGCGGCTGGAAGTCGCGCACCTGGCGCGTCGCTGTGTCGTACAGGCGTAGGGTCACGGCTCCAAGGCTACCGTCCGCGGGGCATCTGCCCCCGCTGGCAGCGCGTTCAGGCGAATGCCCTGCCCTCTCCCCGGTAGGTGGGCAGGGTCCGCTCGATGCGGTCGCCCCGCACGAGGTGGACGTGGGTCACCCGCTCCATGACCTCGCCGGCCTTCGCGTGCCGCATCCACACGCGCTCCCCGACCCGGGCTGTGGTGCCGCGCGGGAGCCGCAGCGGGGTCTGCACCTCGCCCGGGCCTTCCGTGCTGACGTAGCGCATGCCCGCGGGGAAGGCGAGCCGCGGCAGGCGGCTCTTGCTCGCGGGGCCGGACGCGACGTAGCCACCGCCGAACGCGGTCGCGATGCCGTCGCGCGGAAGGCGCACGACGTCGAGCCCGACGAACGCGGCGGGACGTCGGGCGACCGTGCGGTAGTCGTCGAACAGGCCGGGCACGTACAGGCCGGAGCCGGCCGTCACCTCGGTGACGGTCGGGTCGGCGGCGCTCGTCTCGAGCGAGCCGGTCCCACCGGAGTTCACGAGGGTGACGGCGCGCCCGAGGGCGGCCTCGACCGCGCGACGCACCTGTGCGCGGCGCACGGCGAGGTCCGCGACGGACATGCGCTTCACGAGCCGCACGGCCGGGCTCGAGTCGGGCAGCCCGGCGACCTGCGCCTCGTAGAACATGAGCCCGACGACGTCGACCCCGTCGTACGCCGCGACGGCCGCGGCGAGCGCGGCAGCCTCGGCAGGCGTGTGCACGGGCGAGCGCCGCACCCCGAGATGGGCGCGCCACCGCCCGACGCCGAGCCGGAGCGACGCGTCGACGTCGAGGCACAGCCGCACGGGGGAGCCGTCCGCGCCGCCCAGGCGCGAGTGCTCCCGCACGGCGTGCGCGGCCAGCGCGACCTGCGCGACGTCGTCGACCATGAGGGTGATCGCACGACGCGCGGCCGGTGAGGCCGCGAGCGCGGCGAGGGCGCCGCGGTCGACCGTCGGGTAGCCGACGAGGACGTCGTCGTGCCCGTGCTCGACGAGCCAGCACGCTTCAGCGAGCGAGAAGGCCATGACGCCCGCCCACCCCGGCCGGGCGAGCGCCGCGTCGACGAGGCCGCGCACGCGCACCGACTTCGAGGCGAGCCGCACGGGCGTACCGCCGGCGCGCCGCACGAGGTCGTCGGCGTTCGCCTCGAACGCGTCCAGGTCGACGACAACGAGCGGTCCGGCGAGGTGTGCGGTCGCGGTGTCGAGACGTTCCCTCAGGCCCATGGCTCCTCCTTCTCCCGGACCATTGACTCACGCGGCGACGTGCGCGGATAGTGCGGTGTGGCCATCTCCTCCCGCGCGGGCGACGTCGCCCGCCCACCGCAGCAGCCGTGGACGACCTGGGGCGGCTCGGCGTCCTGCAGCCCTGCGCACCGCTTCGCGGCACGCTCGGTCGACGACGTCGTGACGGTCGTGCAGCGCGCGCGCACGCTGGGTCTGACCGTGCGTGCGGTCGGCGCGGGGCACTCCTTCTCCCCGGTCGCGACGACGGACGGGGTGATGCTCTCGATCGACGCACTCGACCACGTCGACCAGCCCGTCCGGCTGCCCACGCCCGAGGGGCGTGTCACGCACGAGGTGCGGGTCGGCGCAGGGATCCGGCTGCACGCGCTCAACGACGCGCTCGCGTCGCACGGGCTCGCGCTGTCGAACCTCGGCGACATCGACCGGCAGTCGGTCGCGGGCGCGATCTCGACGGGGACGCACGGCACGGGCGGTGACTCCGGGACGGGCGCAGGCCTCGCGGCGCAGGTGCGCGCGGTCGAGGTGGTCGTCGCCGACGGGTCCGTCGTCCGTGCGTCGCGCCACGAGAACACCGAGCTGTTCGAGGCCGCGCGCCTGGGCCTCGGCGCGCTCGGCATCCTCGTCGCGGTGACGGTCGGCGCCGAGCCCGCGTACGTGCTCGAGGCGCGCGAAGAGCCGTGGCCGCTCGAGCGCGCGCTCGAGGCGGTCGCGGACGGCTCGTTCCTCGCGAGCGACCATGCCGAGCTCTACTGGTTCCCGCACACGCGCACCGCGCTGACGAAGCGCAACGCCCGGCGCGCGCTCGACGACGCCCCGCTCGACGCGCTGCGCGGCTGGGTCGACGACGAGCTGCTGTCGAACGGCGTCTTCGAGCTGACGAACCGCCTCGCGCACGCCGTGCCTGCAGCGATCCCGACGATCAACCGGGTGTCGTCGCGCGCTCTCGGTGCGCGACGCTTCACGGCGCCGTCGTACGAGGTGTTCGTGTCGCGGCGCCGCGTGCGGTTCGTCGAGTCCGAGTGGGCGGTACCGCTCGACACGGTCGGGGAGGTGCTGCGGGACGTCCAGGACTGGTTCGCGCGGACGGCCGAGCGGGTGTCCTTCCCCGTCGAGGTGCGTTTCGCACGGGCGGACGACGTGTGGCTGTCGACGTCGTACGGCCGCCCGACGGCGTACGTCGCGGTCCACCAGTTCTGGCGGACCGACGCGTCGCGGTACTTCGCGGCGGTGCAGGAGATCGCGTCCGCGTACGACGGGCGGCCGCACTGGGGCAAGGTCCACACGCTCGGGGCGGAGCGGCTGCGCGAGCTCTACCCGCGGTTCGACGACTTCCTGGCGGTGCGCGACGCCGTCGACCCGGACGGGGTCTTCACGAACCGGTACCTCGAGCGGGTGCTCGGCCGGTGAGCGCGGACGACGCGTCGGTGCCCGGCGACCTCGTGACCGACGACCTGTCGCCCGAGGCGCGCGCCTGCCGTCTGCTGTGCCTCGACCTGCCGGACGCGACGTCGGACTTCCCGTTCGGTCCCGGGGCGGAGACGTTCCGTGTCGCGCAGAAGATCTTCGCGCTGCTCACCCGGAACCCGAAGGTCGGGGGCGAGCACTGGCACGTGAACCTCAAGGCGGAGCCGGAGCTCGTGCCCGGCCTCGTCGCGGCGCACGACGACGTGCTACCGGGCTGGCACATGAACAAGAAGCACTGGGTGTCGGTCGTGCTGCACCCGGACCTGGATCCCGGGCTGCTCGAGCAGCTCGTCGAGGATGCGTACGACCTCGTCGTGAGCGGGCTGCCCCGCTCACGACGTCCGATGACGCACTGAGGCGGGGGTCAGCGGCCGGGCGCGCTGCTCGGCACGACGAGCGCGGTCGCGATCGCGGCGACCCCCTCGCCGCGGCCCGTGAGCCCGAGCCCGTCCGTGGTCGTCGCGGTGACGGTGACGGGTGCGCCGGCGGCGGCGCTCAGGGCGTCCTGCGCCTCGGCGCGACGCGTCCCGATCTTCGGGCGGTTGCCGATCACCTGGACGGCGACGTTGCCGATCTCGAACCCCGCCTCGCGGACCCGACGAGCGGCCTCGGCGAGGAGGGTCGCCCCTGCGGCTCCGGCCCACTCGGGGGCTGCCGTGCCGAAGTTCGAGCCGAGGTCGCCGAGACCGGATGCGGAGAACAGGGCGTCAGCGGCGGCGTGGGCGGCGACGTCGGCCTCGGAGTGGCCTGCGAGGCCGCGCTCACCGGGCCAGTGGAGGCCGGCGAGCCAGAGCTCGCGAGGTGCGTCCTGGGGGGCGAGGGCGTGGACGTCCACGCCGATCCCCGTGCGGGGCAGGGTCATGAGCGCTCCTCGGACGGGTCTGGTCGTCGCCGCGCGGCGGGGCAGCGCGCGTCACGCTCGAAGGTTATCGCGCGGCTGCGACGCTCGCGCCAGCCTGCGCCGCCGGGCGACAGGCTTCGACCGGCACCCGGACGTGCCGCGAGCCTCCACCCAGAGGGTGGAGGCTCGCGGTACGGGCGTGCGCGGCTCAGGAGGCGAGGACCTCGTCGAGGATCGCCTCGGCCTTCTCTTCCTCGGTGTGCTCAGCGAGCGCGAGCTCGGAGACGAGGATCTGGCGGGCCTTGGCGAGCATGCGCTTCTCGCCTGCAGACAGGCCACGGTCGGCGTCGCGGCGCGACAGGTCGCGCACGACCTCGGCGACCTTGATGACGTCGCCCGACGCGAGCTTCTCGAGGTTCGCCTTGTAGCGGCGCGACCAGTTGGTCGGCTCTTCGGTGTACGGCGCGCGCAGGACCTCGAACACGCGGTCCAGGCCTTCCTGCCCGACGACGTCACGAACGCCTACGAGGTCCACGTTCTCAGCCGGGACCTCGATCGTGAGGTCGCCCTGGGCGACCTTCAGCTTGAGGTAGGTCTTTTCCTCTCCGCGAATCGTCCGGACCTTGATCTCTTCGATCAGAGCTGCTCCGTGGTGCGGGTAGACGACCGTCTCCCCAACTGTGAAAGTCATCGGCAAAATTCCCCTTTCGCGGACCCTTATCTTATCATGCGAAGTTCTCAACTCTCCCAGGGATCTGGCCGATCTGGGCCAAGGAGGCGTAGTCTGCGCCCCCGCACCTCCCCGACCAGCGCTGGCGCGCGTGCCGCGCGGTCGCCGCCGACGCTCGCAACGGCCACGTACGGCGGCAACGACGGTCGTCCTCCGGCACCCTCAGCCACTAGAGTGGGCCTCGGCTCTCGGATACCACGGCGCGAACCTCGCAACCTAGGACCTCACGTAGGACCTGTGCGCAACGGCGTCGGTTCTGAGGCACGACGACCCCAGGGCCTCCAGGCCCGCCCGACCACAGGAGAGCACGTGAACCGCCACCAGACCCGCCGCGGCCTCGCCGTCGGCATCGCCCTCGCCGTCGCAGCCGGGCTCGGCGCCTGCTCCCCCATCACCACCAAGATCCAGTACGCCGCGTCCGACGGCGTGCGCGTCGCGGTCTCGGACACCGTCAGCGTGCAGAACCTCATGATCATCGCCGCCGCCGAGGGCGCCCCGGGCGCCCTGCAGGGCGGGGTCGTCAACAACGGCGCCGAGCCCGCGTCCGTCGTGATCGGTGACGTGACCGTCGAGGTGCCCGCCGGCGCGACGGTCCTGCTCGGCGGCAGCACGGGCGACGAGCTCGTGATCGACCAGACCACCGCCGCACCCGGCGCCAACGCCCAGCTCACCGTCGGCCTCGACGGCGCGACGGGCGAGACCGTGTTCGTGCCCGTCCTCGACGGCACGCTGCCCGAGTACGCAGACCTGGTCCCCGCCGCGAGCTGAGACCCCGGACCGGCGCCCAGCTCGGCGTCGCGCGAACGCACGAAGGCTCCGCCTCCCCCCACGGGAGCGGAGCCTTCGTCGTCCGCCCGGGCGAGCCGGGCGGGCGTCTCGACGGCCTGCACCACGACCCGGACGAGCACGGGCCTGGCAGGCGCACAGGTCACCCGAAGCGGCCCGAGATGTAGTCCTCGGTCGCGGCCACGGTCGGCGACGAGAAGATCGTCGCGGTGTCGCCCATCTCGATGAGCCTGCCCGGCTGCCCCGTCCCGGCGATGTTGAAGAACGCGGTCGAGTCGCTCACGCGCGCCGCCTGCTGCATGTTGTGCGTGACGATGACGATCGTGTAGTCGTTCTTCAGCTGCGAGATCAGGTCCTCGATCGCGAGCGTCGAGATCGGGTCGAGCGCCGAGCAGGGCTCGTCCATCAGCAGCACCTGCGGCTTCACCGCGATAGCCCGGGCGATGCACAGGCGCTGCTGCTGCCCGCCGGACAACGACGAGCCCGGCCGGTCCAGACGGTCCTTCACCTCGTTCCACAGGTTGGCCCCGCGCAGCGACTCCTCGACCAGGTCGGACGCGTCGCTCTTCGAGATGCGCTTGTTGTTGAGCTTGACGCCCGCGAGGACGTTGTCCGCGATCGACATCGTCGGGAACGGGTTCGGGCGCTGGAACACCATGCCGATCTGGCGCCGCACCTGCACCGGGTCGACGTCCGGGGCGTAGAGGTCCTGGCCGTCCATGACGGCCTTCCCCTCGACGCGAGCACCCGGGATGACCTCGTGCATGCGGTTCAGGGTCCGCAGGAAGGTGGACTTCCCGCAGCCGGACGGGCCGATGAGCGAGGTCACGGACTTGGGCTCGATCACCATGTTGACGTCCTGGACTGCCAGGAAGTCGCCGTAGAAGACGTTGAGGTCGGAGACGTCGATGCGCTTGGACATGTCTGGAGGGTCCTTTCGGGGGATGGCCGGGCAGCGGCTCAGCGGCCGGTCTTCGGGGAGAAGAGGCGGCTGATCGCGCGGGCCACGAGATTGAGGAGCATGACGATGAGGATGAGCGTCAGGGCCGCAGCCCAGGCGCGGTCCACGCCCACACCGCCCTGGTGGTACTGGTTGTAGGCGAACACCGGCAGCGTCGCCATCCGGCCCTCGGTGACGTTCCAGCTGGTCCGGGTCACGATGCCCACCGTGATCAGCAGGGGCGCCGTCTCACCGATCACGCGGGCGATCGCGAGCATCACGCCCGTGACGATGCCCGCGATCGACGTGCGCAGCACGACCTTGACGACGGTGAGCCACTTGGGCACCCCGAGGGCGTACGACGCCTCGCGCAGCTCGTTCGGGACGAGCCGCAGCATCTCCTCGACCGACCGGATGACGACGGGCGTCATGAGGACCGCGAGCGCGACCGCACCCATGAGCCCCGACCGGTACGCGGGCCCCATGATGAGCGTGAACAGCGCGAAGGCGAACAGGCCCGCGACGATCGACGGGATGCCCGTCATCACGTCCACGAGGAACGTGATCCCGCGTGCGACCGGGCCGCGTCCGTACTCGACGAGGTAGATCGCCGTCAGGAGCCCGATCGGCACCGAGATCAGCGTCGCGGTGAGCGTCACCATGAGCGTGCCGATGATCGCGTGGACCACGCCGCCCGAGGTCATGTCGCCGAACACGCCGACCATGTCGGTCGTGAGGAACTCCGCCGACAACAGTCCCATCCCGCGGGAGCCGACCGTCCACAGCAGGGAGACGAGCGGGATGAGCGCGAGGGCGAACGCGAACGTCACGAGCGTCGTCGCGAGCCTGTCCGCCGAGCGGCGCGGCCCCTCGAGCGTCCGCGACAGCACGGTCAGCACCACCAGGTGCACGAGCGCACCGAACGCCACGACCGAGACGATCGTCGGCGTGCCCGTCACGAGCAGGACCAGGAAGGCGACCGCGACGGAGCCGGCAGCCACGCTCCACGGCGCCCAGCGCGGCAGCGAGCGGTACCCGCCCGAGCTGAGCAGGGCCGCCGTCGTGGGCTCGTTCGTGTCGATGGCAGTCATCAGTTGGCTCCCGAGAACTCGGCGCGGCGCGAGATGATCCAGCGGGCCACCATGTTGACCGCGAAGGTGATGACGAACAGCGCGAGGCCGGTCGCGATGAGGACGCTCACCGACAGCCCCGAGGCCTCGGGGAACTTCGCCGCGATGTTCGCGGCGATCGTCTGGTGCTGCCCGGGCTTGAGCAGGAAGAACGAGAACAGGTAGCCGGGCGACAGGATCATCAGCACGGCCATCGTCTCGCCGAGCGCGCGTCCCAGGCCCAGCATCGACGCGCTCACGAGGCCCGACCGGCCGAAGGGCAGGACCGCGGTGCGGAC
Organism: Sanguibacter hominis ATCC BAA-789; assembly: GCF_012396185.1. Lineage (GTDB taxonomy): Bacteria > Actinomycetota > Actinomycetes > Actinomycetales > Cellulomonadaceae > Flavimobilis > Flavimobilis hominis. Next base: position 859 of record NZ_JAAXOW010000006.1, on the reverse strand, counting down.
CATCTCCCAGCGGGTGGCGCCCAGGGCGAGCGCCGCCTCCTCGTGGAGGACCGGCGTCTGGAGGAACACCTCGCGAGCCACCGCGGTGATGATCGGCAGGATCATCACGGCGAGGACGGTCGAGGCCATCAGGACGTTGCGGGCTGGGGCCGTGTAGTCCTCGAACAGCGGCACGAACCCGAGGACGTCGGTGAACCACCGGAAGACGGGGTCGAGCACGCCCGACAGCCACAGCGCGCCCCACAGGCCGTACACGACCGACGGGATCGCGGCGAGCAGGTCGATGACGTAGCCGAGCGCCTGCGCCGCCCGGCGCGGCGCATAGTGCGAGATGAACAGCGCGATCCCCACCGAGAGCGGCACCGCGATCAGCAGGGCGAGCAACGCGGACAGGAGCGTGCCGAAGATCAGGGGCCCGACGTACTCGAGGATCGAGGCGCCCTTGAGCCAGGAGATCTTGGCGAGCTCGTCGTCCGAGGCGGTCAGTGCGGGCCAGGCGCGGAGGACGAGGAACCCGGCCACCGCGGCGAGCACCACGAGGATGGTCACGCCGGCGGCTGCCGAGACGCCGTGGAAGATCTTGTCGGCGAGCCGTCGGGCTCCCGAGGTGCGCAGGAAGACCTCGGCGGCGACGGTGGCGCCGTCGGGCGCTGCCGGTGCGCGGTCTGCGCCGGTCCGGACCTCTCCGCCTGGTGTCTCGGCGGACGTCTCGGACGATGTGGGTGAGCTGGTCACGGCCACGTCGACTCCAATTCTGGTGCTGCGTCAGGACGCAGCGGTGGGGGGATGTTCGCCCGCGTGGCGGGCAGGTACGGCGTCGGGCCGGCGGACTTCGTCACGACGTCCGCCGGCCCTCGGC
>NZ_JAAXOW010000005.1 GCF_012396185.1 Sanguibacter hominis ATCC BAA-789 | reverse complement strand
CTCCGCGAACCGACCGAACGCCACATACGTCCCCGCGAACTTCCCCGCCAACGGCGGACGCGCACCGACCGCCGCCGGGTCCCCCGCGACGAAACCCGTGCCACGCACGGTGACCTTCTCACCGTCGACCAGACCGGACGTCTTCGACACCGTCACCGACGGGCCCACAGGGACCGCTGCTGCTGGCACGGTGGCGCCGACGATCGACGCGGTGAGCGTCAGGGCGAGGACTGCCAGCGCCGCGAGGGCGGACCTGGCTCGGGACACAAGCTGCACGACGGGGCTCCTGGTGTCTAGGCGTGCCCGCGCGGCAGCCGCGCGGGTCAGAGGTGAGGCTTGCCTAAGCAAACCAGGCACACCCTACTCTCAGGACCTTTGGCCGTCGAGAAGACTGACGAACTGTCACTTCTTGACGGACGGGGTGTCAGAACTTGGCGAACCGCCTGTCAGAACTTGACGGACACGCTGTCAGCATGTCACCGCCGCAAGGCCCTCCAGAGGAGCATCGCGACGACGCAAGCAGCCACGACGCCCAGCCCCCCGCGCCCCGCAGCCGTCAGTCCGCCCGCCACCCCGACGGCCCCCACGAGCAGCGGACCGTCGGCCAACCAGACGGCCCGGCCGAGTGCCGAGACGTCGCCTGCAGGCGTCACGACGGGCACGAGCAGGTCGACCGGCATCGGCCCCTTGAGCGCGTCCGAGACCCGCACCCCGACCGCGAGCGCAGCCACCACCGCTGCGAGGCTGACCGGAGCACCGGCAGCAGCAGCCCCGGCGGCCGTCAGCCCGACGGCGGCCACGAGCGGCCAGGCACCGTTCAGCGCGAGGAACGTGAGGTCCGAGCAGCCGTACTGGGTCGACACCCGTCCGAGAGCCGCCGCGTGGCGCACGCCGTCGCACACGACAGAGACGCCGAGGTACGCCAGCACCGCGCTGACGACCGGCCCGACGTGCAGCACCGTGCCCGGCACCACGAGGCCGCTCGCCGCCCCCGCCGCGACGAGCGTCACGAGGCCCGCCGCGAGCCGCCACGGAGTGCGCACCGACGCCGTCACGGGGACGAGCAGGACGGCGACCGGTCCCGGGACCCGCCTGAGCGCCGAGAGCCGGCGCCCCGTCGTGGGCAGCGCCCGGTACACCTCCCCCGCGGCGGGCAGGTCGAGCGCGGTGACGAGCAGCTGCGCGCGCTGCGCCCGCACAGCCTGCCCCACGAGTCGACGCGTCTCGACGCGCTCGAGCCCGCGCAGCCCGAGCCGCACGACGACCGGGACCGCGGCAGCCGCGGCCACGGCGCTCGCGACCGGCAGCCCGCTGCCCGGCCACACGCTCGCGACGAGCGCCCACGGCGCCCACCGCCACCCGCCCACGAGCGCGGTCGCCACCCCCACTACGAGAGCCACGACCGCGGTCCAGCCGACCGTCGTCGTGCGGAGCACCTGTCCGGCGAGCCACGCGGTCGCGACGAGGAGCCCCGCGAGCGCACCCGCGAGCGCGAGCGCGGCCACGTCGCGCGGCCGGGCGAGGCCTGCGTCGACGAGCGCGAGCACGGGAAGCAGCGGGGCGACGGCGCCGGCCGCGACGAGCGTGACGGTCGCGCGCAGGACCGGACCGCCGAACGCCCTCGCTCGCGAGGCGTCAGCGTCGCCGAGGACGCCCGCGAGGAACGGCGGGCGCAGCGCGGGCCCGCGCTCGACACCCGCGACGAGCGCGAGCAGCCACATGGATCCCGACACGACTGCCCACGTCGCCGGGACGCTCGGGTCGCTCAGCGCGGCCAACCCGGCGTCGCCGGTCGCGAGCAGCCACAGCGCACGGACGCCCGGCCCGAGCACGATGAACGCCGTCAGCACGACGACGTACACGACGTACGCCACGTCGCTCAGCGACCGTGGCTCGCGCGAAGCCCACACGGCGAGCGCCTCGCGCACCCCCGGGCGCCCTGCTGCCTGCTCGCTCACGCGTGCGCCGCGCCGCCGTCGGGCGTCAGGTCGTCGACGCCGCGCTCGGGGTCGAGGCCCTGGTCGGGCGTGTCGGCCGAACGGGCAGCCAGGCGGAGGACGTCGCCGCCGAGCGCGTCCTCGAGCGGGGTCGAGTGCGTCGCGACGAGGACGGTCGCGCCCGCCTCCCTACGTTCCGCGAGGAGCTCGGCGACAACGGCGGTGCGGTCGGCGTCGAGCCGCTGCTCGGGCTCGTCGAGGAGGAGGAGCGACGCGGGCCGCACGAGGACGGTCGCGAGCGACGCGAGCTGCGTCTGCCCGGAGGACAGCTCGTGCGGGAACCGGTGCGCGAGGTCGGCGATGCCGAGTCGTTCGAGGAGCGCTCCGGCGGCCGCGCGCGCGTCGCGCACGGGCGCGCCCCACGTCGTCGCGACGAGCGCGACGTGCTCACCGAGCGTGAGGTCCCGCGCGAGCAGCGGCGGTTCGACGGTGCCGGTGACGAGCCTGCGGAAGGCGCGGCGACGGGGCGCAGGCGCAGCGCCGTCGACCGTCACCTCACCCGACGTCGGGAGACGCAGCCCCGACACGAGGCGCAGGAGCGTGGACTTGCCGGAGCCGTTCGCCCCGCGCAGCACGAGCGTGCCGCCCGCGGGCACGCTCGTGCTCACGGGCGCGAGGAGCGTCGTCCCGTCGAGCTCGACGCCCGCCGAGCGCAGCTCGACGCGCACGCCGCGCGGCGCCCCCGGGTCGTTGCGACGTCGCACGCGTCCCTCAGGCGAGACCGAGGTCGTCGAGGCCGAAGAGGTAGTGGTACGTCAGGCCGGCAGCCTCGATCTTCTCGCGCGCGCCCGTGGCGCGGTCGACGATCACGGCGACGCCGACGACGTCGGCCCCCGCCTCGCGCAGCGCCTCGACAGCGGTCAGGACAGAGCCGCCCGTCGTCGACGTGTCCTCGACCGCGACGACGCGGCGGCCCGTGACGTCGGGCCCCTCGATGCGGCGCTGCATGCCGTGCGCCTTGCCCTCCTTGCGGACGACGAACGCGTCGAGGTCCTGGCCGCGCGACGCAGCCGCGTGCAGGAGCGCACCGGCGACCGGGTCGGCACCGAGCGTCAGACCGCCGACGGCGTCGATCTCGGCAGGGCCGAGGCCCGCCTCCTCGAGCGTGTCGAGCAGGACGTGCCCGATGAGCGGGGCGGCGCGGTGGTGGAGCGTCACGCGGCGCAGGTCGACGTAGTAGTCAGCCTCCTTGCCGGACGCGAGGGTCACCCGGCCGTGCACGACGGCGAGCTCCTTGATCAGGTCGCGCAGCTGCTCGCGAGGGGTCGGGGAGAGGACGGCGTCGTAGTCGGTCACGTCGATCAGGCTAGTAGAGGCGGGCGGGCCGCGTCAGGCCCGTCCGGGACTCGGCGAGAGGCCGCGCAGACCTCAGAGGCCGGAGCGCGCCTGGAGCGCGCGCACGGCCGTGCGAGGCGTCACCTGGAGGAGCGCGCTCGCGACCGCGTACCGCACGGACGGCGTCGAGATGACGACGCCGCGGCGCACGTCCGCGAGCGCCTGCGCGACCACACGGTCGGCGTCGAGCCAGGCGACGTCGGGGCCGACGCGGCGGAAGCCCGCGCGCTCGTGGAACTCGGTGCGGGTCAGGCCCGGGCACAGGGCCGTGGCGGTCACGCCGGTCCCGTCGAGCTCGACGGCGAGACCCTCGGTGAAGGTGCGGACCCACGCCTTCGCGGCGGCGTACGTGCCGCCCGCGGTGAGCGCTGCGACCGAGGAGACGTTGAGGATCGCGCCGCGGCCACGCTCGACCATCGGCTCGGCTGCCGCGCGCGAGAGCACCATGACCGCGCGGACCAGGACGTCGAGCATCGTCTCCTCGGCCTCGATGTCCCCGGTGACGAAGCGCTGGTGGGTCGTGTAGCCCGCGTTGTTGACGAGCAGCCCGACGGGCTGCTCCTCCTGGCGCAGGCGGTCGGCGACACGTTCGAGGTCGCTGCGCACCGACAGGTCGGCGGGCAGCACCTCGGCGCGGACGCCCGCGTACGCCCTCAGCTCGTCCGCGAGCCGCTCCAGCCGGGCCTCGTCACGCGCGACCAGCACGACGTCGTGCTTCGCGGTCGCGAGCTGCCACGCGAACTCCTCGCCGAGCCCCGCGCTCGCGCCCGTCACCAGTGCTATTCCCATGAGCCCCACCCTATGGCCCGAGGCCAGGTCGCGGCCCATCCGCAGCCCGGACGAAGTAGCCTCGAGGCATGCGCCTCGCCACCTGGAACATCAACTCGATCCGCGCCCGTGCCGACCGCGCGCTCGCCTTCCTCGAGCGGGAGGACATCGACGTGCTCGCGCTGCAGGAGACGAAGTGCAAGGACGCGCAGTTCCCGAGGGAGGCGTTCGAGGCGGCGGGCTACGAGATCGCGACGTTCGGGTTCAGCCAGTGGAACGGCGTCGCGATCCTGTCGCGCGTGGGCCTGGACGACGTCGAGCCCGGGTTCCTCGAGCAGCCGCAGTTCGGCGAGGTGCCCGCCGTCGAGGCGCGCGCGCTCGGTGCGACGTGCGGCGGCGTGCGCGTCTGGAGCCTGTACGTGCCGCACGGCCGCGCGCTCGACAACCCGCACTACGCGTACAAGCTGGCGTGGCTCGAGCGGTTGCGTCAGCACGCGGTCGACTGGGTCGCCGCCGACCCGGCCGCGAAGGTCGCCCTCGTCGGCGACTGGAACGTGGCGCCGCGCGACACGGACGTGTGGGACATGGCGGTGTTCGAGGGTCAGACGCACGTGTCCGAGCCCGAGCGGGCCGCGTTCGCGGCGTTCGCCGACGCCGGGTACACGGAGGTGTCCCGCGAGTTCATCCCGGACGAGCGCAAGTACACGTACTGGGACTACCAGCAGCTGCGGTTCCCGAAGAATGAGGGCCTGCGCATCGACTTCGCGTACACCTCACCTGCGCTGACGCCGCTCGTCAGGGGCGTCACGATCGACCGGGACGAGCGCAAGGGGAAGGGTGCGTCCGACCACGTGCCCGTCATCCTCGAGATCGACGACTCGCAGGTGTCGGCGTGAGCGGCGCGCTACCGCCCGTCCCGCCGCCTCCGCCGGGCCCTGCCGGGGCGAGGGTTCCCGTCCCACCGCCTCCTGCGCCGTCGGGCACCGCGCCGCTTCCTGTGCCGTCGGGCACCGCGCCCGTGCCCCCGCCACCTCCGCCCGTCCCCGCCCCGGCACCGTTCGCCGCTCCTTCCGCGGCCCCCTCCCCCCTGCCTGGACCTGTGCCGCCTCCCCCGCCGCCAGGTCCTGTGCCGTTCTCGGGGCCGTCTGCGGCCGAGCACCTCACCCCGGCGTGGCCGGGTGGGCACGCCGGCGCGGAGCATCTCGGGTTCAGCGAGCAGACGTACACGGCGGGCTCCTGGTCGGCGTCTGCGGCCGCGTCGCTCGTCCCGCGGCCGACGCCCCCGCCAGGGACCGACCCCGTCGCGATCGTCGCCGTGCCGGCGTCCGTCGTGCTCCCTCCCGTCGGCGTCGTGCTCGCGGTCGTCGCGCTCGTGCGTACCGGGCAGTCCCGGCAGCGCGGCCGCGTGCTCGCGACGGCGGCGCTCCTCGTGGGGACGCTGCTCACGGCTCTCGTGGTCCTCCTGCCGTTCCTCGTCCCCTCGCTCCTGCCGCGCCTGGAGGGCGCGACCTCTCGCGTGGCGCCCGACGTCGACGGTCCCGTGGAGGTGCACGTGCGCCAGCTGACGGTCGGCTCGTGCGTCCGGTCGCTGCCGTCCGGCAACGCGGACCGCACGACGGTCGTGCCGTGCGCCGAGGAGCACGAGGCCCGTGTGGTGTCGCAGTACGTGTTCCGCGAGGAGGGCTGGCCGGGGACGGAGACGGTGCGCGATCGCGTCGCGTCGTCGTGCTCCGTGTCGGAGACCGAGGCTGCGGCTGGCGTGCGGGCCGTGGCGCTCGTCCCGACAGAAGGTTCGTGGCGTCAGGGTGACCGTCAGGGGCTGTGCCTCCTGACGCCAGACCCGCTCTGAGGGGCCTTGAGCACCCGCGTGACCGCGGTCACCTAGCAGAGTATTCCCGTTGCACGCATCACAACACGGTGAAGGAAGAGTCCGGACAACGGGTTGAAGATGTGAAGGGAATGCACATCCCCGTGACCTTCCCGTGACATACCCGCTCGGACCCGCCTACCGTCGTCAAGTCCCACCGCCGCACCCGCGGCCGTCACGAGCGTGACGCAGGGACGCAGCACCGGACGCCGAGCACTGCCACCGGGGCTGCACCGCAGAAACCATGGCAGTGGCGGGGGACCCACTTCTCCGGTCGTCACGACGACCTTGGGGTGAAGCCGCGCGGGACCGACAGCACGCCACCACGGCATGCGCTCGCTCCCCCGGCCGGGCCAGACCTCCGGCCCGAACCCGACAGCTCACCTCGTAGGCGACGAGAGGTTCGAATGAGCATCCGCACGTCTTGGCGTGCCCGCACGGGCATGCCCACACGCCTCCACGAGGCGCACGGCACGAGCACCATCGACCAGAACACCACCTCGCACGGTCGGCACCGCACAGCGGTCCGCGCCGGCGTCCTCGCGATCGCAGCAGCACTCACCGTGACGCTCGCACCCGCCGCTGGCGCCCAGGCCGCAACCCCCACCGCGGCAACCGTCACCGCCACCTCCGCGGCGTCGACCGCCACGAAGACCACGGCGAAGGTCCACCTCAAGGCGAGCAAGAAGACCTGGGTCAAGGGCAAGAAGGCCGCCAAGGTCACCGCCAAGGTCCGCACCGGCGCCACGCCGACCGGCGGCACCGTGACGTTCTACGACGGCGGCAAGCGCCTCAAGAAGAAGGCTGTCGGCGCGAGCGGGACGGTCAGCTACCGGCTGCCGCGCAAGCTCTCCGCCAAGAAGCACACGATCCGCGCCGTCTTCCGCCCGTCGGCCCAGACCGCCGCGACCGTCGCGCCCGGGCGCGACAGCCTCAAGGTCCGCGTCATCAGCGAGGGCGCCCAGATCGCGAAGATCGCCAAGCAGTACGTCGGCGTCCGCTACCGCTCCGGCGGCGGCAGCCCCTCCGGCTTCGACTGCTCCGGCTTCACCAGCTACGTCTACAAGAAGGCTGGCATCGCGAAGCTCCCGCGCTCGTCCGCCGCGCAGCGCCACTCCGGCAAGACCGTCTCGCGCTCCAAGGCGCGTGCCGGCGACCTCATCTGGACCCGCGGCCACGTCGCGATCTACCTCGGCAAGGGCAAGCAGATCGACGCCCCGCGCCCGGGCAAGACGATCCAGGTGCGATCCATCTGGCAGTCGAACCCGACGTTCATCCGGGTCTGACCAGAATCGCGCAAACTGCGCAGGTCACGGTCGCGTCACGTTCATCAGTGTTACTTCACTCACGCTCGCGCTGACCGATGAGACGAGGAGCCGGTGTCCCTCAGGGAAACCGGCTCCTCGTCGCACCCACCCCGGGTCAACCAGCGCAAGGAGCAGTCCCGTGGCCGAGCCGCAGGAAGAACAGCTCGCACGTCCGATGGCGGACGACGCGAGCGACATGACCGACACCGTCGTCGGCGCTGACCACGAGCCCGCCGAGACGGCAGCCGACCCCGGTCGGCGCCGAAGGCTGGCGCGCCTGCGCATCGCCGTCCCCAAGGTCCGCGTGCCGCGCAGGCACCCCCGCAAGCCCCGCCCCGACGCCGACGAGGTCGCCCCCGTCCCGGAGCCCGCCGCAGAACCCGCGAGCGACACCGCCGACGCGAGCGAGGCACCCCCGGTCACCGGCAGGTTCCGCGGCCGCACCTGGTCGGTCGGCGCCCGCATCATCACGCTCGTCACCGTCATGGGCCTCGCGACGCTCGTCGTGACCGCGTTCAGCGCCATCGCCATGGGCACGCTCAACCGCAGCACCACGAACGTCTCAGAGTCGTCCGCGACGCTCAACGAAGCGCTCCTCGACGTCAACAACTCGATCTGGGTCGCACGCTCCGGCGGGCTGAACATCGGTGCGGTCATGCCCGTCGACCGCACCCGGCTCGCGCTCGAGATCAAGGACTCCGCGGTCGCCGCCGACGACGCGCTCATCCGCCTCGACACCGCGTTCCGCGAGACGACCGGAGCCCCCTCCGAGCACCTCGAGGAGCTCAACGCCGTGTGGGTCAAGTACCGCACGATCCTCACCGAGCAGCTGATCCCCTCCGCCGTCTCGAACAACGTGCTCGTCTACCAGTCGCTCGCCTCGGGTGCCGCCCAGACGACAGGCGGCGAGGTGACGGACACGCTCAGCCTCATCAACGTCGAGGTCGCGGCCGCGTCCGCCGACATCGCCGACGACGCGTCCGCGCAGGCCCAGGCGACGACGCTCGTGCTCATCGCGATCGCGCTCGTCGGCATCGTCGGCTCGCTGCTGTTCGCTGTACGTCTCGTCCGATCGATCCGCCGCCCGCTGTCCCAGATGCAGGGATCGCTCGAGGCGCTCGCCGAGGGCGACCTCACGGCCACGACCGGCGTCGCGGGCAACGACGAGATCGGCCGGATGGCCGCAGCCCTCACGTCCGCGCAGACGAGCCTGTCGAGCACGCTCGCCCAGGTCTCGACGAGCGCCGCGACCGTCTCCGACGCGTCGCAGGAGCTCGCGTCGTCGCGCGTACGGCTATCCGACGGCGCCGACTCGACGTCCGAGCAGGCGCAGGTCGTCGCGGCCGCCGCCGAGCAGGTCACGCGCAACATCGAGGCGATGGCCGCGGGCGCCGAGGAGATGGGCGCGTCGATCCGCGAGATCGCCCGCAACGCGCAGGAGGCCGCAGGCGTCGCCACGCAGGCGACAGACAAGGCGCAGGCCACGACCGAGACCGTCACACGCCTCGGCGAGTCGAGCCAGGCGATCGGCGAGGTCGTCCGGACCATCACGCACATCGCCGGTCAGACGAACCTCCTCGCGCTCAACGCGACGATCGAGGCCGCCCGCGCCGGCGAGGCCGGCAAGGGCTTCGCCGTCGTCGCCTCCGAGGTCAAGGACCTCGCCCAGGAGACGGCACGCGCGACCGAGGACATCGCGAACCGCATCGAGTCCATCCAGGCAGACACGGCGAGCGCCGTCGCGGCGATCGCCGAGATCTCCGAGGTCATCGCGACGATCAACGGCTACCAGCTCACGATCGCGTCGGCGGTCGAGGAGCAGACGGCGACGACCACCGAGATGTCGCGCGCCGCAGCCGAGGCCGCGTCCGGCTCGGGCGACATCGCCGTGTCGATCACGGGAGTCGCGACCGCGGCGACCACGACGACCGAGGTCGTCGACCTCGTCGGCACCGCCGTCGACGACCTGGCCCGGCTCTCCGAGGAGCTCCGCCAGCAGGTCGCAGCCTTCACGTACTGAGCGCATCTGCACCGGCGGGAGCTGGGGCCGCGCTGGCGTCCGTCGACCAGAGCGCACTCGCGGCCCCAGTCCTGTTGCCCGTGCACACCGCCACCGCTACCGTCCGCTGTCATGCAGATCACACGAAGACTGACATCCGCGATCGCGGCCACGGCGCTGACGAGCACGCTCGCACTTTCTGCCGCCACGATCGCACCCGCAGCCACGCCGAGCACCAGCGAAACCACGACAACTGTCGCGTCGCTCAACTCTTGGCCGCTCCCTGACGCTGTCACGACCAAGACCTCTGGTTCCACTACGACAAGAACCGAGGTCTACTTCTCCAGCGGCTCCCCTGCCGCACCCGATTGGCGCATCGTCAACCACTACGCACGACTCGTCAACAGCGTGCCTAAGGGATCCACGATCAGGACGACGATCCACAACACTTCCGCCAGCTCTACTTTCGCACCCTTCATCGCCTTCCAGAACGCGCTCAACAAGTACGACACGAAGGCCGAGCGCAGCGAGAAGATCTCCGTGATGGCGAACGCCGAGAAGGTCTCGAAGACCGAAGGACTCGGCGAGATGCTTGCTCGCCACAAGACCATGAAGTGGTGCGGCACCGGTGAGGAAGGCGAACTGAACAGCTCTTGCAGCACGGGCGGGAACGATAGCCTCACGATGCACACAAAGTTCGCTCTCCTCGGCAAGGCCAAGGACTCCACCGGAAGGCTCCAGGACTGGGTGGTCTGGATCTCCACTGCGAACCTCAACAGAACCAGCGGCGCTGAGATGGCAAACAGCTCTGTCACGATCTACGGTGACGAGGAACTCTTCAAGGGGCTGGCAAACAACGTCTGGAAGCCGATGTACAACAAGAAGGCTGCCGACCTCAAGGTCACCGTCGCCGATGCGTCCTCGGCCACGGTCTATCCCTCGCCCACGTCAACGGATGACATCCTCTCCGCTCTGAAGAGTTACGACCTGGCCGACACCAGCAAGATGAAGGGCTGCACGATCCGAGTGGACCAGGTCGTGATCACCCGCACAACGATCGCGGACCAACTCGTCACGCTGAAGAAGCACGGGTGCGACGTGAGGATCCGGCTCGGCCAGAAGGACGAGCTCACTTCGAACGTGGCGAAGATGTTCTCCGATGCCAAGATCCCGGTAAAGGACTCGACGAGCCATGAGAAGACCATCATCGTCAAGGCGCGCACCTCAACGTCAGGGGACTTCCGCTACTTCACGTTCACAGGCTCCCAGAACTTGACCCCGCGCGGGCTGAAGAACGATGAACTGGTGATTCGGCTCATCGGCAAGCCCGTCCACGACGCGTTCGCGGCACGGTTCGACAGCAACTGGTCATGACGCTGCCGAAGCGGACGCCGAACCGCTGAGCGCACGCATGCGAGGGGCGGACAGGGATCCTGTCCGCCCCTCGCGCGTTCCTCGTCCCCAGAGGGGCGGCCTCAGACTGCGTCGGCCGTGAGGACGAGGGCCTGCTCCGGCTGGAGCAGGAGGTTCGCGAGACCCACCTCGGCGAGCACGCGGCCCGGGAGATCCGCCCCCTCCGGGAGCGCTGCTGCGGCGAGCCACGGCGGCGGTGCGTCGGCGACGGCCCCGGGAAGGACGTCCCTGAGCGTCACGTCGTCGATCCCGTCGACGACGCCGAGCGGCAGCACGCGCACGCGGTACCGACGCCCCGGGTCGAGGCCGACGAGCCGCACGGGCGCGGGCAGCGCGCTCGCGCTGTCGCCGAGGCGCACGACCGCGAACACGCCCGCACCGCCGTCGGGCGCGACGACGCCGTGGACCTGAGGCTCGCCATCGGGCGTGTCCCCGCGCACGACGACGCCCGAGTGCAGCAGGTCCCGGCGAGCCTTGTGCTCCGCGATCCAGGCCGCGACGACCGCACGCTCGGCGGCGTCGGACCGCGTCAGGTCGCGCTCGATCCCGGCGCTGCCGAAGAACGCGGTCGCGAGCCGGAACCCGAGGGAAGCGGCGCGGCCCGTGATGTGGGCGCGCCGGTCGCCGACGTGACCGCCCAGGTGCTCGGGCGGGACGAGGACGCCAGTCCACCGCTGGATGCGCTGCCGGTCGAGCGGGTCGTTCGTGTCGGACACCCAGACGCGGCCGGCGCGGCGCAGCACGCCGAGGTCGACACGGCCGCCGCCTGACGAGCAGGACTCGATCTCGAGCCCGGGGCGGAAGGCCCGCAGCTCGTCCATGAGCCGGTACGTCGCGAGGGTCTGCGCGTGCGCGCCGTGCGCGAGCAGGTCCGCGTTCTGGTCCCACTTGAGGTAGCGGACCGGGTACTCGTCGAGGACGGCGACGAGCTGGTCGCGGACGTGCGCGTACGCGTCCGCGTTCGCGAGGTCGAGCACCCGCTGGTTGCGCCACGTCGGGGTGCCGGGGCCGCCGAGCAGCCAGTCGGGGTGCGCTCGCGCGAGGTCGGAGTCCGGGTTGACCATCTCGGGCTCGACCCACAGGCCGAGCTCCATGCCGCGCCCGACGACGGACCGCACGAGCGGGTGCAGCCCGCTCGGCCACACGTCCGGGTCGACGACCCAGTCGCCGAGGCCTGCGGTGTCGTCGCGGCGGCCGAGGAACCAGCCGTCGTCGAGCACGAAGCGCTCGACCCCGACCTCGGCGGCGACCTGCGCGAGACGGTCGAGCCGGTCGGCGTCGTGGTCGAAGTAGACGGCCTCCCACACGTTCAGCACCACGGGGCGCGGGCGCGGCACGGGGGCGACGCGCCGCTGCCACGGGTGGAAGCGCGCGGAGAGCCCGTCGAGGCCCTCGCCGGACCAGGCGAGCAGGAGCTCGGGTGCCGCGTACGAGTCTCCGGGCGCGAGGACGACCTCGCCCGGGGCGAGGAGCTCGCCCGCACCGAGCGAACGTACGCCGAGCGCGGACGACTCCGTCCACAGCCGCTTGTCGCCGCTCCATGCGAGGTGCGCGGACCACACCTCGCCGCGGCGGAAGCCGAAGTCTGGGGTGCCGAGGACCATGAGGAACGGGTCGTCGTGGCCGGGACGGCCGTGCCGCGTCTCGCGGCTCCACACGCCCTGGCCGGGGCGCGCCCGCTGGGGGCGACGCTCGGACGCCCACAGGCCCGTGAAGTCGAGGACCTCCTCGGCACGCGCCGGCACGGGGACGACGGCGTCGAGCGACGCGAGGTGCAGCGGCACGTCGCGCAGGTTGCGCACGTCGTGCCGCACGACGACGACCCCCTCGGGCGACATGACGACGACGCCGCGCACCTCGACCGTGCCCGCGCCGTCGCGCAGGAGGTACTCGAGCTGCTCGCCGTCACCGGCGGCGTCGGTCAGCAGCGCACCCGCCCGGGTGCCGGGCGCAGGTGCCGCGACGAGCGTGAGGTCGGTCGGCAGGGGCCTGCCGTCCGCCCACGCGCCCGACAGGCCGGGACGACCGGTCCAGCCGTCGCGCGCGGACGGCAGGAGGGAGAAGCGCAGCGGCACGTCGAGCGACGACGGCGGGACCGCCGGGACGAGGACGTGCGCGAGCGTGCCGAGGTCCTGCGGGCTCAGGTCACCGAGGTCGGCGCCCCAGTGCAAGACCGTCGGCGCGCCCGGACCGCGGGCGTCGAGCACGAGGCTCGAGCCCGCGGCCCGGAGGTGACGAAGGGACAACGTCACTCCTTGACCGGGATCGACTGCGACTTGAGCGTCGAGACGGTCGAGGCCTGCGCAGAGGTCAGGGCGTCGAGCAGCGTGCCCGAGCCGGAGACGGCGCCCTTGAAGCCGTCGGAGACGTCCGCGTACGTCTGGGTCATGGTCGGTCCCCACGTGAAGTCGGACGCGACCTGGCCGGACGCCTCGGCGAAGACGTCGTAGATCGCCTGACCACCATAGAACTCGACACCCTCCTTGAGGACCGGGAGGTTCAGGCCCTCCTTGGCCGCCGGGTAGAGGTTCGCCGCCTTGTTGAGCGCGGTGAGCGCCTCCGGGTCGGTGTTGAGCCACAGGGCGAACTTCGCCGCCTCGTAGACGTGCTTCGAGCCCTTGAGGACCGCGGTCGACGACCCGCCCCAGTTGCCCGCGACCTTCTGGCCGGCCTCCCACTGCGGCATCGGGGCGACAGCCCACTTGCCCGACGTGTCAGGCGCACCCGAGGCGATCGAGTTCGCGCCCCACACCGCCGAGACCCAGGTCCAGTTGTCGCCCTTGTTGTAGGCGTTGTCCCACTCGCTCGTCCACGCCGGGTTGCTCGAGACGAGGTCGCGGTCGATCAGGTCCTGCCAGTACTCGGCCACCTTCTTCGACGCGTCGCTCGTCAGGTCGACCGTCCAGCCGGACTCGTCGTTCGAGAACCACGAGCCGCCCGCCTGCCACACGAAGCCCGCGAACTGGTTGATGTCGCCCTGCGAGAAGTTCGTGATGTGCGCGCCGGCCTCGCGGACCTTGACGGCCGCCTCGGCGTACTCGGCCCACGTCGTCGGGACGGGGATGTTGTTCTTCTCGAACAGGTCCTTGCGGTAGAAGAGCGCCATGGGGCCGGCGTCCTGCGGGACGGCGTACGCCGAGCCCTCCTCGCCGAAGCTGACCTGGTTCCAGGTCCACTCGACGAAGTCCGACTTGGCGTCGTTGACGAAGTCGCACGCGCCGAGGTCCACGAGACCGTCCTGGACGCGGAAGTTCGGCAGCGCGTCGTACTCGATCTGGCCGAGGTCAGGTGCGTTGCCAGCCTTGAGCTGGTTGAAGAAGTTCGTGTACGTGCCGGAGTTGCCGTTCGGGCCGGTCTGCACCGTCACCTGGATGTCCGGGTTCGCCTTGTTCCAGATGGCCACGACGTCCTCGATGCCCGGGATCCACGAGGTGAAGGTCAGGTCGACCTTGCCCTCCGAGGGGGCGCACGCCGAGGCGTCGGGCGTCGTCGTCGGCGTCTCCGCGTCGTCCGAGCACGCCACGAGGGCGGCGCTCGAGGCGAGCGTGACAGCGGTGAGCAGGGCGACCTTGACCGCTCGCTTGCTGGGGTACATCGTCTGGTTCCTCTCTGTGGCCGTCCGGCAGGGCGCCGGGCGACGGGTCGTGTGCCTGCCGGACGGTCGGGCTGACCGCCGGCTGCGGGAACGTACGGGGAGGTGCGGACCTACTTGATGGAGCCGGCGCCCAGGCCGTTGCGCCAGAACCGCTGGAGCAGCAGGAACAGCGCGATGAGCGGGACGACGGACAGGAGGGCCCCGACGAGCACGTAGCCGCGCAGCTCGGGGATCTGGTTGACCTGGGTGTTCCACGTGTAGATGCCCAGGGTGACGGGGAAGAGCGACTCGTCCCGCAGCATGATCAGCGGCAGGAAGAAGTTGTTCCAGATCGCGACGAACTGGAACAGGAACACGGTGACGAGCGCGGGCACCATGAGCCGCACCGACATCGTGAAGAACGTGCGGACCTCGCCCGAGCCGTCGAGGCGTGCGGCCTCGAGCAGCTCGTCGGGGACGGACGACGCGGAGTAGATCCGCGACAGGTAGACGCCGAACGGGCTCACGAGGCTCGGCAGGAACACCGCCCAGAACGTGTTGGTGAGCTCGACGCGGCTGAAGATGAGGAAGAGCGGGAGGGCGAGCGCGGTCGCGGGGACGAGCACACCGCCGAGCACGATGTTGAACAGCGCCTCACGGCCACGGAAGCGGTACTTGGCGAGCGCGTAGCCGCACATCCCCGCGAGGACGGTGCCGATGAGCGCGCCACCGATCGTGTACATGAGCGAGTTGACGATCCACTGGAGGTAGACGCCGTCGCGGTACGTGAGGACTGCCTTGATGTTGTCCCACAGCGCCCAGTCCGCGAACCACATCGGGTTGGTGCTGGTGAACTGGCCGCGGTCCTTGGTCGAGGAGACGAAGAGCCACCAGATCGGGAACAGGAAGTAGATCGTGGCGAGGCCCATGACGGCCATCGCGGCGAGGCGCGAGAGCGGGTTCTCCGTGACTCCGCGGCGCGCGGACGTCTCGGGTCCGGCAGAGAGCGGCGCGATCATGCGTCGGTCCTCCTCTGGGTGAGCTTGAGGAACGTGAAGGACAGGATGAACGTCGCGAGGGCCAGGACGACCGAGAACGCCGCCGCGAGGTGGAAGTTGGGCACGGCGCTCGTCGAGTAGACGGTGAGGTTCGGGGTGTACGTGCTGGTCACTGCCGAGGAGAAGGTGCGGAAGACCTGGGGCTCGGCGAGCAGCTGGAGGGTGCCGATGATCGAGAACACGGCGGTCAGGACGATCGCGGGGGCGACCATCGGGATCTTGACGGACCACGCGATGCGGAGCTGGCCGGCGCCGTCGAGCCGGGCGGCCTCGTAGACCTCGGTCGGGATCGCGAGGAGCGACGAGTAGATGATCAGCATGTTGTAGCCGACATAGACCCAGGTGACGACGTTGGCCATCGACCACAGGACGAGGTCGGCGGAGAGGAACCCGACCTTGCTCGTCAGCTCGGACAGCGGCGAGAGGTTGGGCGAGTAGAGGAAGCCCCACATGATCGCGGCGACGACGCCGGGGACGGCGTACGGCGCGAAGAACGCGAGCCGGAAGAACTTCTTGCCGCGCACGAGCGGGGAGTCGAGCAGGAGCGCGAGGACGAGCGCGAGCCCGAGCATGACGGGCACCTGGACGATGCCGAAGAGCAGGACGCGCAGGACGGACTCGCGGAACGCGTCGTCCTCGAGCACGCGGGCGTACTGGGCGAGGCCTCCGAACTTCTCGCGTGCCTTGCCGAACGTGCCCTCGCGCTCGACGACGAGCAGCGACTGGTAGACGGCGTACCCGATCGGCAGGAGGTAGAACAGCGCGAACAGGAGGCCGAACGGCCCGAGGAAGATCGGCAGGACGCCGCGCTGGTGGCGTCCGCTCCCCCGTCTGCGTCGGGTCGGCTCCTCGCCGCGGGGCGTGCCCGCGGCGGTCGCCGTGACGGTGGGGCTGGTCATCAGTCCTCCTCGTTCTCGCGTCGCGGTGCGACGCGCACGACGCGCGCGGCGCCGGCCGGGACGGTCAGCTCACCGTCGACGGGTTCGTGGGTGAGCAGCTCGAGGCCGTGGCCCCGGTAGGTGACGGCTTCGGTGCCGTGGTTGACGACGAACGTCCAGCGGTGGTCGCCGCGGGTGCGGTGGACCACCTCGACGCGTGCGTCGTGGGCGTCGTCGAGCACGTCGGTCGCGCGGGTGACTCCCGCGTCGTCGACGAGGCGGCGCACGACGCTGCGATAGGTCGCGTCGTCGGGTGCGGTCGCGAGGTACCAGGCGACGCCGTCGCCGTGGTCGTTGCGGGTGAGCGCGGGGCCGCCGGCGGAAGGGCCGTCGACGTGGGTGACGACGGCGGTCGCGGTCGTCGTGCGGACGCTCTCGGTCCACAGGCGTGCGGTGCCGCCGTCGGACAGGTGCAGGTCCTGGCCGGGGCAGACAGGCTTCATCTCGTCGGCGCGGACCCCGAGGAGGCCGCGGAACGCTCCGGGGTAGCCGCCGAGGCGGACGCGGTCGTCCTCGTCGACGATCCCGGAGAACCAGGTGACGAGGGCGTGCCCGCCGCTGCGGACGTAATCCTCGAGGCGTGCGGCGTGCGCGTCGCGCACGAGGTAGAGGCCGGGGACGACGACGAGGCGGTAGCCGCTGAGGTCCGCGCCCGGGGCGACGACGTCGACGCTCACGCCCTCGTCGTAGAGCGCGCGGTAGGCGTCGTGCACCTGGGTGAGGTAGTCGGTCGCCTGGCTGGGTCGGGTCTCGCCGTCGGCTGCCCACCACGACTCCCAGCTGAAGACGAGCGCGACGTCGGCCTCGACGCGGGAGCCGACGACCTCCTCGAGGGAGTCCAGGTCGGCGGAGAGGGTGAGGATCTGCCGCCATCCGTCGGAGTCCGTGCCGGCGTGCGGCAGCATCGCGGAGTGGAACTTCTCGGAGCCCTGCCGGCTGGCGCGCCACTGGAAGAAGCAGATGCCGTCGGCGCCGCGGGCGACGTGCGTGAGCGCGGCGCGGGTGAGGCCACCGGCCTCGTGCGCGAGGTTGACCGGCTGCCAGTTGACCGCGCCGGGCGCGGTCTCCATGAGGAGCCACGGGTCGCCGCCGGCGAGGCCGCGGGTGAGGTCGGCGGCGAGCGCGCGCTCGGAGACGGGGTCGGCGAGGCGGTGGTCGAGGTAGTGGTCGTTGGCGACGAGGTCGACGTCGTCGGTCCAGGTCCAGTAGTCGAGGTTGCGGATGTGCGCGGTGACCATGAAGTTCGTGGTCACGGGGGCGCTCGAGAGGCCGCGGAGGACGGCGGCCTCGGCGCGGAGCTGCTCGCGGGCCGTGTCGGAGCTGAAGCGGTGGAAGTCGAGCGTCTGGCCCGGGTTGCGGAAGGAGATCGTGGCGCGGGGCGTGCCGACCTCCTCCCAGGAGGCGTAGCGCTGGGACCAGAAGCTCGTGCCCCAGGCGGCGTTGAGCGCGTCGACCGTCGTGTAGCGCTCACGGAGCCAGGCGCGGAACGCGTCGGCGGAGACGTCGCACCAGCACAGGGCGTTGTGGCAGCCGAGCTCGTTGGAGACGTGCCAGAGCGCGACGGCGGGGTGGTTGCCGTAGCGGGTGGCGACCTGCTCGACGAGCTGGAGGGAGAGCTCGCGGAACACCGGGGAGCTGGGGCAGTAGCCCTGGCGTCCGCCGGGGAAGCGGCGGGTGCCGTCGGCGGCGACGGGGAGGGTCTCGGGGTGGCGGGTCGAGAGCCACGGCGGCGGTGAGGCGGTGCCGGTGCCGAGGTTGACGCGGATGCCGTGGTCGTGGAGGAGGTCGAGGACCTCGTCGAGGTCGGTCCAGTCGTACTCGCCCGGGCGGGGCTCGAGGCGGGACCAGCCGAAGATGTTGATCGCGACGAGGTCGACCCCGGCCTCGGCCATGAGCGCGGCGTCCTCGTGCCAGGTGGCCCGGTCCCACTGCTCGGGGTTGTAGTCGCAGCCCAGCACGATGCCTCCCCCGGTGAGGGCTGCAGTGCCTCGGGTGCGTGGGAACGACATTGGTTCGTCCTGTCTGTCGGGCGGCTACGCTGCGGTCCGGCGATGTGTGCACGTGCACACATCCGCTCGCACATCTCGGCGTCGAGGAATGTGTGAACGTGCACACACTAAGAGCGTGTCGGCGGGACCGTCAACCCGGCACCACCCCTACGATGGGCGTCGTGACCGAACCGCAACCTTCCCGGCGTCGTGCAACGGTGCACGACGTCGCCCGCACCGCAGGCGTCTCCCGCGGCACGGTCAGCCGCGTCCTCAACGGCGGCTACGTCTCCGAGCAGGCCCGCACCGCGATCGAGGCCGCCATCCGCACCGTCGGGTACGTCCCCAACACGGCCGCCCGCAACCTCGTCATGCAACGCTCGCGCGCCGTCGGCTTCATCGTCCACGAGCCGCACGCCCTCTTCCTCGAGGACCCCAACATCGGCGCGATCATGCTCGGCGCCAACAACGTCCTGTCGGCCGCCGACCTCCAGATGGTCAGCCTCGTCACCGACTCCGCACGCGACACCGAGCGCGTCACCCGCTACCTGTCCGGCGGCTTCGTCGACGGGGTCATCATCGTCTCCGCACGCGCCGACGACCCGATCACCGACGCCATCGTCCGGCTCGGCGTGCCCGCAGCGTTCGTCGGCCACCCCCAGACGACCGTGCCGCTCCCCTGGGTCGGCATCGACAACTTCACCGCAGCACGCGACATCACGCGGCGCCTCGTCGAGACAGGTCGCAAGCGTGTCGGTATGGTCGCCGCCGCGCTCGACCGCGACTCCGGCGCAGACCGCCTCGCGGGCTTCCAGGACGCGCTCGGCGACGCGTTCGACCCGACCCTCGTCGCCCCCATCCCGCTCTACGAGTACACCGCGGGCCTCCGCGCGACCCTCGAGCTCCTCGAGCGCGCACCCGACCTCGACGGCATCTTCGCGGCGTCGGACGCGGTCGCTGCGGGCGTCCTCGCGGCGCTGCGCCGCTCGGGCCGCACGGTGCCCGACGACGTCGGTGTCGTCGGGTTCGACGACTCCTCCTGGGCAGAGCGCTGCTTCCCGGCCCTGTCGACGGTGCACCAGCCCGCCGCGGGCGTCGGCGAGCGTGCCGCCGAGCTCGTCGTCGCCCAGCTCGACGGGAAGGACGTGCCGCGCGACGGCGTCCTGCTCGACTCCCCGATCGTCTGGCGCGACTCGGCCTGAGCGCCGCGGTGGCGCCGCCGCGCTCATGACCTCCATCGCCCCGAGGTCGTGACTTCTGTCGCGAGTTCGGCAGGCAGAGCTCACGACCTCGCGCCCTGGCATACGACCTCGATACCTCCCCTGGCCCTGGTTGACTAGGACCAGGTCAGGCCCGACGGAGACGAGGACACGTGCGCTCTCGACGACACCCCGGCGAGGTGCTGCGCACCTTCGCGCGGCTCGGCGTCACGTCGTTCGGCGGACCCGTGGCGCACCTGGGCTACTTCCGCGACGAGCTCGTCACGCGCCGCCGCTGGGTCACCGAGGAGCGGTACGGCGAGCTGGTCGCCCTCTGCCAGGTGCTCCCCGGCCCGACATCGAGCCAGGTCGGCTTCGCCCTCGGGCTCGTTCGCGGCGGCCCCCTCGGCGCCGCCGCGGCATGGCTCGCGTTCACGCTCCCGTCCGCGCTCCTGCTCGTGCTGCTCGCCGCCGGAGCCGTGTCGCTCGACGGGGCCGTCGCCCACGGCGTCATGGTCGGGCTCAAGTCGGTCGCGGTCGCCGTCGTCGCGCACGCCGTGTGGGGCATGGCGCGCACCCTGACGCCCGACGTGCGGCGCATCCTGATCGCGTGCGGCGCCGCAGCCCTCGCGCTGACCCTCACGGGCAACGTGGGGCAGCTCGCAGCGATCGGGCTCGGTGTCGCGGCCGGCGTCGTCGTCTGTCGTGACCTGCCGGGCCGCGCAGAGGCGCACGCGCTCCAGGTCGTGACCCGTCGCGTCGGGCTCGCGTCGTTCGGCCTCTTCGTCACCCTGCTCGTCGGGCTGCCCGTCCTCGCACGGCTCGCCCCGAGCGTGTGGACCGCCGTCGCCGACGCGTTCTACCGCGCCGGCGCGCTCGTCCTCGGCGGCGGACACGTCGTCCTGCCGCTCCTCCAGGCCGAGCCCGCGGTCGCGAACGCCGTCCCGACCGGGGACGTGCTCGCCGGCTACGCCGCAGCGCAGGCCGTCCCGGGTCCCCTCTTCACGTTCGCCGCGTTCCTCGGGTACGACATGGGCCCGGGCGCCGCCGCCCCCTGGACGGCGCTCGTCGCCCTCGTCGCAGTCTTCCTCCCCGGCATCCTGCTGCTGCTCGCCGCGCTCCCCTACTGGGAGAGCCTGCGACGCCGGACCGGCGTCCGCGCCGCCGTCGCCGGGGCGAGCGCGGCCGTCGTCGGGATCCTCGCGGCCGCGCTGTGGGACCCGATCCTCACCTCGACCATCACCGGCGTCGTCCCGGGCGTCATCGCCGCCGTCTGCCTCGCGCTCCTGACGGTCGCCAAGGCACCGCCGTGGACGGTCGTCCTCGCGGGCGCCGTCGCCGGAGCGCTCTTCGCCCGCTGAGCGGACGGCAGCCCAGACAGACGTCGGGACGCCGCGCCCGTGGCGCGACGCCCCGACACCGAGTGCTGCCGACCGTCAGGCCCGCGCCACCGTGAGCCCCTCCGGGCCGCGGTCGACGCGCACCGCGTCGCCGTCGCCGATCGCGCCGGAGAGCAGCGCCCGCGCGAGCCGGTCGCCGATCTCGCGCTGCACGAGGCGGCGCAGCGGCCGCGCGCCGTACGCCGGGTCGAAGCCCTCGAGCGCGAGCCACTCGCGAGCCGCGTCTGTCGCGTCGAGCGTCAGGCGGCGTTCCGCGAGCCGGGCCGCGAGCGCCCGCACCTGGATGTCGACGATCTGGCTCAGCTCCGTGATGGTCAGCGGGTCGAACACGATGACGTCGTCGAGACGGTTGAGCAGCTCGGGCTTGAAGTGCGTGCGCACCGCTGACATGACCGCCTCACGCTTGTCGCCCTCGGCGACGAGCGGGTCGACGAGCATCTGCGAGCCGAGGTTCGACGTCATCACGAGGATCGTGTTGCGGAAGTCGACCGTGCGGCCCTGACCGTCGGTCAGCCGACCGTCGTCGAGCACCTGCAGCAGGATGTCGAAGACCTCCGGGTGCGCCTTCTCGACCTCGTCGAGCAGCACGACCGAGTACGGCCGGCGCCGCACCGCCTCGGTGAGCTGCCCGCCCGACTCGTAGCCGACGTAGCCGGGAGGCGCGCCGACGAGGCGCGCGACCGAGTGCTTCTCCCCGTACTCGGACATGTCGATGCGGACCATGGCGCGCTCGTCGTCGAACAGGAAGTCCGCGAGGGACTTCGCGATCTCCGTCTTGCCGACGCCGGTCGGGCCGAGGAAGAGGAACGAGCCGATCGGACGGTCCGGGTCGTTGATGCCGGCGCGCGAGCGGCGCACCGCGTCGGACACGGACGCGACGGCGGCCGTCTGCCCGATGAGGCGCGCGCCGATCGTCTGCTCCATCGACAAGAGCTTCTGGCTCTCGCCCTGCAGCAGCCGCCCTGCGGGGATGCCCGTCCACGCGGACACGACCTCTGCGATCTCTGCCGCGTCGACCTTGTCGCCCACGAGCTTCGGCGGCCGTTCCTGCGCGAGCTCGACCTCCTGGCCCGCTTCTGGGTCCGGGACGGCGGCGCGCTGCGCCTGCTCGGCCTCCGCGATCTCGCGCTCGAGCTCGGGGATCTCGCCGTACCGGATGCGCGACGCCGTCGCGAGGTCACCCTCACGCTCGGCGCGGTCCGCGTCGGAGCGCAGCTCGTCGAGCTTCTTGTGCAGGTCGCCGACCCGGTTGAGGCCGCCCTTCTCCGTCTCCCAGCGCGCATTGAGCGCCGCGAGCTCTTCGCGCCGGTCGGCGAGCTGCGCCCGCAGGTCGTCGGCGCGCGCAGCGTCGACCTCGTCGTCCGACTGCTCGAGCGCCATGACCTCCATCTCGAGGCGCGTGACGACGCGGCGCAGCGTGTCGATCTCGACAGGCGACGAGTCCATCTCCATGCGCAGGCGGCTCGCGGCCTCGTCGACGAGGTCGATCGCCTTGTCGGGGAGCTGGCGGCCGCTGATGAAGCGGTCGGAGAGCGTCGCGGCCGCGACGAGCGCGCCGTCGGAGATCGTCACGCGGTGGTGCGCCTCGTAGCGGGACTTCAGCCCGCGCAGGATCGCGACCGTGTCCTCGACGGACGGCTCGCCGACGTACACCTGCTGGAAGCGGCGCTCGAGCGCCGGGTCCTTCTCGATGTGCTCGCGGAACTCGTCGAGGGTCGTCGCGCCGACGAGCCGCAGCTCGCCGCGGGCGAGCATGGGCTTGAGCATGTTGCCCGCGTCCATCGCACCCTCGCCGCCGGCGCCCGCGCCGACGACGGTGTGCAGCTCGTCGATGAACGTGACGATCTCGCCGTCGGACTCCTTGATCTCGGAGAGGACGGCCTTGAGGCGCTCCTCGAAGTCGCCGCGGTACTTGGCGCCCGCGACCATCGCGGGCAGGTCGAGCGACACGATGCGCTTGCCGCGCAGCGACTCGGGCACGTCGCCCGCGACGATGCGCTGTGCGAGGCCCTCGACGACCGCCGTCTTGCCGACGCCGGGCTCGCCGATGAGCACGGGGTTGTTCTTGGTGCGGCGCGAGAGGACCTGGACGACGCGGCGGATCTCGCTGTCGCGGCCGATGACGGGGTCGAGCTTGCCCTCCTTCGCGGCGGCCGTCAGGTCGACGCCGTACTTCTCGAGCGACTTGTACGTGCCCTCCGGGTTGGGCGTCGTGACCTTGGTGTTGCCGCGGACGGCGGGCAGGGCGGCGCGCAGCGCGTCGGGTGTCGCGCCTGCGCGCAGCAGGAGCGTCGCCGCGGAGGAGGCGACCTCGGCAGCGGCGATGAGGAGGTGCTCGGTCGAGACGTACTCGTCTCCGAGGGCCTGCATCTCGCTGCGCGCCGCGTTGATGAGGCGCTTGGTGGCGTCAGCGAGCGCGGGCTGGGCGACGCCGCCACCCGTCGCGGACGGGAGCTCGACGAGGGCCTTCCGCACGTCCCTGCCGACGACGGCCGCGTCGACCCCGGCGGCGACGAGGAGCTGAGGAGCGACGCCGTCGGCCTGACCGACGAGACCCGCCAGGATGTGGATCGGCTCGACCTCAGGATTGCCTGCGGCGGTCGCCGTCTGGATCGCCTCGCTGAGCGCGTCCTGCGCCAGCGTCGTGAACTTCGCGTCCATCGTTTCTCCTTGACCAGCGAAAACTCTGATGACTGTGAGAACCACCCTGAAGTTGAGTCTATTCCGCTCAAGTTCACTTCGCTATCCGTCGGGCGACCTTCCTGGCAGGATCGAGAAGACCGGCACCGTCGCCTGCGAGGAGAACCCGTGAACACACCACCTGCACGCGATCCCTGGTCGCCTGACGTCCTCGGCGACGAGTGGCGCGCACGGACGATCCATCTCGGCGCCGACGAGGAAGGGCCAGTCGAGGCGACCCTCGTCCGCTCGGCCGACGGGCCCCGGCACCATCGGGCCGTCCTCTACCTGCACGGCTTCGTCGACTACTTCTTCCACCCGCACCTCGCCGCCGCCTTCGCCGAGCGCGGCTGGGACTTCTACGCCCTCGACCTGCGCAAGTACGGACGCTCCTTGCGCGAGGGCCAGTCCCCCAACCTCGTGCGGGACCTCGTCGAGCACGCCCCCGAGATCGACGAGGCGGTGCACATCATCACGGGCGAGGAGCACCACGGGCACCTCGTCGTCCTCGGCCACTCGACCGGCGGTCTGATCGGCGCGATGTGGGCCAACGCGCGCCCCGGCGTCCTCGACGCCCTCGTCCTGAACAGCCCCTGGCTCGACCTCAACGAGAACGCGTTCAACCGCACGGTCGGCACCGCCGCGATCAAGGCGCTCTCGCACGTCGCCCCGCGCACCGTCGTCGGGCACCTCGCACCGCACTACGGGCGTGCCCTGCACTCGGGCTCGGGCGGCGAGTGGGACTACGAGCTCACGTGGAAGCCGCACGAAGGGTTCCCCGTGCGCGCCGGGTGGCTCGCCTCGGTGAGGCGCTACCAGGACCGCGTCGCTCGCGGCCTGTCGATCGACTGCCCCGTGCTCGTGTGCACGTCGACCGAGACGGGCGACCACAAACGGGAGCACGACCGGCTCGTGACGACGGACTCCGTGCTCTCCGTCGAGCAGATCCTCGCGCGAGCGCCGAAGCTCGGCGCCGACGTCACCATCGAGCAGATCGCCGGCGGCGCCCACGACCTCGCGCTGTCGCCCGAGCCCGCGCGCACGACCTACCTGACGACCGTCCTCGACTGGCTCGACGCGCGCGTGCCCCCGAGCTGACCCGGGGGCGTCTGGGCGCACCGGCTCACGGCCGCGGGTCCTCCTGCGCCCCGTCGCCCGTCGGGGTGTCGTCCACGGGGCCGGGTGACGCGACGTCGTCGCCCGCGTGCGCGGCACGCTCCGCCGCGAGCTGCGCGAGCTCGTGCTCGCGTGCGAGCGTGCGCGCCTCGTCGAGGTCGCTCGTCAGCTCGTCGAGCACGAGGAGGTCCGTGCGGACCTTGCCCGTGCGGTATCCGGCGCGGCCCACCATGTGCGCGGACACGGGCGCGGTGAGCATCTGGAAGAGCGTCACGAGCACGACGACGAGCAGGACGTCCCACGTCCGCAGCCGCAGCTCGAGGCCGAGCAGGACGAGGATCAGCCCGAGCACCTGGGGCTTCGTCGCGGCGTGCATGCGCGCGAGCAGGTCGGGGAAGCGCAGCACGCCGACACCTGCTGCAAACGACAGGAACGCTCCGGCGAGCAAGCAGACGGCCGAGAGCACGTCGAAGACGCCGTCCCAGTTCATCGCGCACCTCCGACGTCAGAGGAGGGCTCACTCTCGGCGGTGTCCTCGCCGGACGACAAGATGGTGTCGGCGTGGCCGATCGTCGCGTCGCCCGTCGCCCCCTCAGCCGCCTCGAGCTCGGCCGCACGCTCGGCCGCACGTTCGATCGCGCTCTCCTCGGCCTCCTCCGCGAGGCGCCGTGCGGCGTCCTCGGCGGCGACCTCCTCACGGGTCTTGATGCGCCGCTCCTCCTCGGGCTCGACGGCGGCGAACCGCGCGATCGTCACCGAGCCCACGAACCCCACCATCGCGATCACGAGGAGGATCGGCAGCGTGTCGGTCCGCCGGTTCCAGGCCGCCTCGAGCGCGACGGCGCCCACCAGGGTCGCGGTGAACGTGTCGAGCGCGATCGTGCGGTCGAGCATCGACGGGCCGCGCTCGATCCGCACGAGCGTGAGCACGGCGGCCGCCGCGAGCAGCGCTGCGGACACGGCGAGGACGTAGATCATGGCGTCTCCCCCTTCACGGGTCGGACGACGGACGGACGCGTCGCGGTCGCCTGAGCACGCGCCGCCGGGCCCCACCAGGGCCCGACCGGCAGGCCCGCGTTCTCGAGCTCCTCGTCCGAGGCGAGCGCGTACAGGACGCGCTCCTCGAGGGCGAGCACGTCGGCACGCACCTTCTCCTCGCCGCCGTAGGCCTCGAGGTCGAGCACGTGCAGGTAGAGCATGCCCGTGAGACGGTGCGCCTCGACGACGAGCGATCCGGGGACGAGCGTGCTGAGCTCGGCAGTCACCGTGAGGTACAGGTCGGCGGGGTTGCGCAGCCGCACCCCGATCACGGCGCCCCGGGGGACGCGCGTCACGTGCAGCGCCTGGAACGCGACCTGGAAGGACGCCCGCACGAGGTCCCACAGGAAGTGCACGACGAGCCAGAGCAGCGAGACCGGACGCACGCGCACGTGGAAGCCGATCGCGGGCAGCGGGAACACGAGGGTCACGACGACGCCGAGAGCGAGGCCGCCCAGGATGTTCGCCCACGTGAGGTCTCCCCAGAGCATGGTCCAGGCGACGGCGAGCCAGAGGATCGTCGGCCACTGCCCGAACCATGCGCGACGGCGCGGGTGCAGGGTCACGGTGCCGTCACCTCCCCGGGAGCGCCGTCCTTGTCCTCGGCGACGTCGGGCGACTGCCCGCGCCCGCGGCCGTCGTCCACGAGGACCGCGTCGACGTAGGTCGTCCGGTCCAGCAGCGTGACGGCGGCGCGGTCGGCGTAGCTGAAGAGCGGCCCGGCGACGAACGTCAGCGAGAGGCCGAGGGTCGCGAGCGCGATCGTCGAGCCGACCATGCCCGCGGGCAGGCGCTGCGGGGAGACCTCCTGCGGCGGCGTCTGCCAGAACGCCTTGTTCCACGCCTTGACGAGCGCGTACAGCGTCAGGAGCGACGTGACGATCCCGCCGACGACGAGCGTGTACGAGAGGCCCGTGCCCTGCTCGACACCGCCCTGCAGCAGGCCGACCTTGCCGAGGAACCCGGACATGGGCGGGATGCCGGCGAGGTTCATCGCGGGGACGAAGAACACGATCGCGAGGAGCGGTGCGACCTTGGCGAGGCCGCCCAGGCGCGCGAGCGACGTCGTCCCGCCGACGCGTTCCATGAGCCCGACGACGAGGAACAGCGTCGTCTGGACCGTGATGTGGTGCGCGACGTAGAAGACGGTCGCCGTGAGGCCGCTCTGCGACCCGAGGGCGATACCGAAGATCATGTAGCCGATGTGGCTGACGAGGGTGAACGACAGCAGTCGCTTGATGTCGTCCTGCGCGACCGCACCGAGGATCCCCACGAGCATCGTGAGGAGCGCCGCCCACATGAGCAGGTCGTTCGTCGCGCCGTCGGGGAAGAGCAGCGTCTGCGTGCGGATGATCGCGTAGACACCGACCTTCGTCAGCAGGCCCGCGAACACTGCGGTGACCGGCGCGGGCGCCGTCGGGTAGGAGTCCGGCAACCATGCGGACAGCGGGAAGATCGCCGCCTTGATGCCGAACGCGAGAAGCAGCAGCAGCTCGAGCACGAGGCGCGTGCCGGGGTCGACGTCGCCCATGCGTTCGGCGAGCTGAGCCATGTTCACGGTGCCGGTCGCCGCGTAGATCATCGCGAGCGCGACGAGGAACAGCAGCGACGAGACGAGCGCGACGACGACGTAGATCGTGCCTGCGCGGATGCGCGCCCCCGTGCCGCCGAGGGTGAGGAGCACGTACGACGCCGCGAGCAGGATCTCGAAGCCGACGTACAGGTTGAACAGGTCGCCCGTGAGGAACGCGTTCGAGACGCCCGCCGCGAGGACGAGGTACGTCGGGTGGTAGATCGCGAGGGGCGCCTCGTCGTCGCCGTCGGCGACACCCTGGGCGACCGAGTAGACGAAGACGCACAGGAGCACCGCGCTCGACACGGTGATCATGAGGGCCGAGAGCCGGTCGGCGACGAGGTTGATCCCCACGGGCGCGGCCCAGCCGCCGAGGTCGATGACGAGCGGTCCGTCGTCCGCTGCGACCAGGAGGATCGCCCCGACCGTGAGCATGAGCGCGAGCACGGTGATCGTGACGATGCGCTGGACGCGCGTGCGGCGCCACACGGCGAGGTTGAGGCCGGCCCCGAGGAGCGGGAGCATGACGGGCAGCGGCACGAGGAGCTCGAGGGTCATCGGGCGTCCTCCGTCCCGGGCGGCACGACGGGCACGATCCCGAGCTCGTCGTGGACCGTCTCGTCGCGCTGGTCGGCGGCCTCGTCGTCGAGCGACTGGCCGGAGTCCTCGCTGTCCGTGTCCTCGTAGGCGGGCGCGTTCATCGCGGCCTTGCGCGCGACGCGGCGGTCTTCGAGGTCGTCCTGGACCTCGTCGTGACCGTTGAGCTGCCAGGACCGGTAGGCCATCGACATGACGAAGCCGATCATGCCGAGCGAGATGACGATCGCGGTCAGCACCATCGCCTGCGGGAGCGGGTCGGTCATGTCCTCGGGTGCGGTCGTGCCGATCAGGGGCGCGCCGCCGGCGCGGCCGCCGGCGACCATGAACAGCAGGTTGGCGCCGTTGCCCATGAGCAGCGTGCCGAGCAGGACGCGCGAGAGGCTGCGCTCCAGGACCAGGTAGACGCCCGCGGCGAAGAGCACGCCGATGACGACGACGAGGACGACGTTCGGGGTCGTGTCGATCATCGTGCGGCCTCCTCTCGCGCGTCGGCGTCGGAGTGCCGGTCGATCTCGGCGCCGAGAGAACGGACGACGTCGAGGACGAGGCCGAGGACCACGAGGAACACCCCGATGTCGAAGAAGAGCGAGGTGACGAGCTTGACGTCACCGAGCAGCGGGAGGGTGGTCTGGAGGATCGCGCTCTGCAGGGGCATCCCGCCGAAGAAGACGGGCAGGAGCCCGACGCCGACGCTCAGGAACAGTCCCGCTCCGAGCACGAGGCCCGGGTGGACTGGCGCCGCCTCACCGAGCTCGTAGCGGCCGCCCGCGAGGTACCGGATGATGATCGCGATGCCGGTGACGAGGCCTGCGGCGAAGCCGCCACCGGGCGCGTTGTGCCCGGAGAACAGCAGGAACATCGAGAAGATGATCAGCGAGTGGAACAAGAGCCGGGTCGCGACCTCGAAGATGACCGACCTGCGCTGGGGCGCGAGCGTGCGGCCCGCGGTGAGCCACACGCGCGACCGCTGGGCACGCTCGGCGATGCCTTCAGCGGTATGGCCGCGCAGCGTCGGGGTCGGCAGCCCGCCGAGCGTCGCGCCCACGCGCTTGCTCACCGCTGCGGCGTCGGGCACCTGGACCGAGCGGGCGCGGAGGATCTCGCCCGAGCGGCGCCGCAGGAACACGAGGCTCGCGACGCCGGTCGCGGCGACGAGAAGCACGGAGATCTCGCCCATGGTGTCCCAGGCGCGGGTGTCGACGAGGACGACGTTGACGATGTTCTTGCCGCCGCCGTACGTGTAGACCTCGTCGGGGAAGAGGGTCGTCACCGGCTCGGCCGTGCGTGCGCCGGGCACGGTCAGCGCGATGCCCGCGACCACGAGCCCGACGGCGATGCCGAGCGACAGGCGTATCCAGCGCGCGCCCGCGAGCGGCCGGTCGGAGAAGTACGCGGGCAGGCGCCGCAGGACGAGCACGAACACGACGAGCGAGATCGTCTCGACGAGGACCTGCGTGAGCGCGAGGTCGGGGGCGCCCTGGAACATGAACATCACCGCGGTGCCGTAGCCGGTCAGGCCCACGAGCAGGACCGCCTTGAGGCGGCGGCGTGCGCGCGCGGCGAGGACGGCGGCCACGACGATCACGGTGCCGACGACGACCTGGGCGGGCGTGTCCCACGCACGCACGGTCGTCGTGGCGGTGCCGTCGACGAGCGTGCGGATCATCGCACCGCCCGGCAGCACGACGACGGTGAGGAGGATCCCGCCGAGGTAGAAGGGCAGCGAGCCACGCTGCGTGAGCGCGGTGATGTCGGCGGCGACCTCGTCGAGCCGCCGCATGAAGCGCCGGTACGTGCGCTCGGCCTCGGGGACGTGCGGCATCCGCGCCTGGAGGCGCTCGACTCCGCGGCGGCGCCAGAAGAGCAGCACGCCGACGCCGACGATCGCGACGGTCGAGAAGAACGCAGGACCGAACCCGCCCCACAGGGTGAGGTGCCCGGGCTCGCCGGACGGGTAGAGCTCGGCGTGCGGGGACAGCAGGTTCTCCCCGAGCCTCGGGACGAGCGCGGCAGCGAGGCCGAGGACCGCGAGCACGAGCGGCGGCCCCCACAGCAGCGGCGACTGCCGGTGCACCTCGGAGGGCGGCACCTGGCTCAGGTCGGGAGCCTCGATGCACTCGCCCGTCGCAGGGTCGGTGCGCGCGGGGACCGGCTCGGCGGGGGCCTTGGAGCAGAACGCGCCCCAGAAGAACCGGAGGCCGTATGCGAACGTGAGCATCGAGCCGACCACGACCGCGACGACGAGCACGGTCGACACCCACGCCGGGCCCGTGCCCGCGCCGTCGTGCAGCAGGGCTTCGAGCGCCGCCTCCTTCGCGACGTAGCCCGCGAGGGGCGGCAGGCCGATCATCGAGGCGATCGCGAGGCCGCCCGCGACGGCGGTCTCGGGGAGCGCCCGTCCCACGCCGGTCAGTCGACGCAGGTCGCGTGTGCCCGTCGCGGCGTCGACGACGCCCGTGACGAGGAACAGCGCCGCCTTGAACATCGCGTGCGCGCCGATCATCGCGAGGCCGGCGAGCGCTGCGGAGCGGGTGCCGAGCCCCACGAGCAGGATGATCATCCCGAGCTGGGAGACGGTTCCGTACGCGAGGACGAGCTTGAGGTCGTGCTGCCGCAAGGCGCGGTAGCCGCCGAGGAGCAGGGTGCCGGCGCCGAGCACCATGACGATCCCCTGCCAGACGGGCAGGTCGGAGAACGCGGGTGCGAAGCGGGCGACCAGGTACACACCGGCCTTGACCATCGCCGCGGCGTGCAGGTACGCGGAGACCGGCGTGGGCGCGGCCATCGCGCCCGGCAGCCAGAAGTGGAACGGCAGCAGCGCGGACTTGGTCGCGGCACCCACGAGGACGCACACGATCGCGACGGTCACGGCGGTCCCGGCGGGCGGGTTCGCGACGACCTCGGAGAGGCGGAACGTCCCGGCGGCGGTGCCGAGGACCACGATCCCACCGAGCATCGCCAGGCCGCCGAACGTCGTGACGACGATCGCCTGCATCGCGGCACGGCGCGACGCCTTGCGGTCCGCGTAGTGCCCGATGAGCAGGTAGGAGAAGACGGTCGTGAGCTCCCAGAAGATGAACAGCAAGAGCATGTCGTCGGCCGTGACGAGCCCGACCATCGCCCCCGCGAACGCGGTCAGCACGCCGGAGAACCGGCCGAGGCCTTGGGCGCTCGAGGAGAAGTACGCGGAGCAGTAGACGAGGACGAGCGCGCCGACGCCGCCGACGAGGAGCAGCATGAGCCAGGCGAGCGTGTCCATGCGGAACGCGAGCTCGATGTCGAGGACCGGGATCCACTCGTGGACGACCGTCGGGTGCTCGCCTCGCATGACGCCTGCGGTGTGCGACAGGGCGTAGGCGACCGCGCTGGCCGGCGCGAGGGCGAGGACCAGGAACGCCTTGCGGCCGAGGAACCGGACGAGGAAGGGCGCGCCGATCGCCATCACGAGATGGATGGCGAGAAGCTGCGGCACGTCCGGGTCCGTCCAGTCGGCGGGGCGGTGTCGGTCGGCCCCGTGCGAGGACAGCGCACCTCACGGCACGCGACGCCCTTCCGAACCCCCTCGGAAGTGCACGGGATTGCTCTAGATCTTACCAAGACCTGACCGGGGCATGACCGCCAGGGCAGTGACGATCAGCACGTCGCGCGGGTCAGAGGTCCTCAGGTGCGACCAGGAACTCAGCCTCGTCGACGATCTCGCCGCCGACCGCCCTGTGCAGCGCCGCCGTGACAGCGCCGAGTCGCGGCGTCGCACGGCCGCGCGCGACCCGGTGGGCGAGCGGGGGCCGCTCTTCCTCGAGGTCGTCGTCGACCGGGTACCAGCGCACCCGGTAGGCGACGGCGCCGCCGTCGGCCCAGGGCAGGCCCCGCAGCGAGGTCGGCAACGACTCCTCGCCGCCGATCTCGATCGCGACGAGCCCGTCGTCGTGCAGGTCGAGGTGGATCGCGTACCCGGTCGGCGCCTCGTCCGAGGTGAGCGCCTCGATGTCGGCGTCCTCCGCGCGCTGGTGGACGAACTCGCGGACGTCGTCCTCGAGCCGGGGGACGTGCGGCAGCGTCGCCACGATGCTCTTCGCGGGCGGCCCCGCCCACGGGACACCGCCGGGCGCCCACGTCGCGCGGCGGTCGACGTCGCGCACGACGG
This sequence comes from Sanguibacter hominis ATCC BAA-789, assembly GCF_012396185.1. Lineage (GTDB taxonomy): Bacteria > Actinomycetota > Actinomycetes > Actinomycetales > Cellulomonadaceae > Flavimobilis > Flavimobilis hominis. Next base: position 44,523 of record NZ_JAAXOW010000005.1, on the reverse strand, counting down.
CGAGGGCCGCCTCGGGTGCGAGCCACACGTCGGAGTAGACGGTCAGGTCGATGCGCGCCCCGGGGTCTGGGGTGAGCACGCGCTGCGCGCCGTCGACGTCGACCACGACCGAGCCGTGCAGCCGCCGCGCGGCCGCGACGAGCCACTGCACGACACGTTCCTCCTCGCGCACGGGCAGACCGTCCGGGAAGGTGCGGGCGAGGCCGTCACGGTCGGACTGCCCGGCGTGCGGGGCGTCGCCGCGCTCGCGCGGGCACGCGACGTCGTAGACCCCCGCGCGGTCTTCGCCGCGCAGCGGGCCGCCAGGCGCGTACGGCCCGGCGAGGTGCGTGTGACGGTTGAGGCGCAGCACGCCGGCGGCGACGTCGTCAGCCGTGACGAGCCAGCGCGCGCCGGGGAAGCGGCTGAGCGCGAGGCACTCGATCTCCTCGACGTCGATCTCGGGCCCGACGACGAGCGCGTGGCGGGAGAAGCGCTGACGGCCCGACGCGGGGCGCAGCTCCTCGCGCGGGGCGTCCGGGTACTGCTCGCGTGCCACGTGTCAGACCTGCGTGCGGTGGAAGCCCTGGGCCGAGCGGGACGGCGTCGGCCCGCGCTGCCCCTGGTAGCGCGACCCGTAGACGGGCGAGCCGTACGGGTTCTCGGCGGGCGAGGAGAGGCGGAAGAAGCAGAGCTGACCGATCTTCATACCGGGCCACAGGGTGATCGGGAGCGTCGCGACGTTCGACAGCTCGAGCGTGACGTGACCCGAGAAGCCGGGGTCGATGAAGCCCGCGGTCGAGTGGGTGAGCAGGCCGAGGCGGCCGAGCGAGGACTTGCCCTCGAGGCGCGCAGCGATGTCGTCGGGCAACGTGACCTGCTCGTACGTCGAGCCGAGGACGAACTCGCCCGGGTGCAGCACGAACGGTTCACCGGCGTCGACCTCGACGAGCCGCGTGAGGTCGGGCTGGTCGGTGGCGGGGTCGATGACCGCGTACTTGTGGTTGTCGAAGAGCCGGAAGAACCGGTCGAGCCGCACGTCGATGCTCGACGGCTGGATCATGGTCGGTTCGTAGGGGTCGAGCACGACCCTCGCGGAGTCGATCTCGGCACGGATGTCGCGGTCGGAGAGCAGCACGTGGATACCGTACCGCCAGGCCCCCGGGCGGTCGCACGGAGGGTCTCCGCGGACCTCTTCGCAAGCGCTCCCGAATCGGCTACGATCGGGGTACAGCTCATATGGAAGCGCTCCCACGGCAATGCTGCCGGTCGGCGACCCCCACCCCCCGAGAGGCTCAGTCCCATGCGTTACGGCCACTTCGACGATGCCGCCCGCGAGTACGTCATCACGACGCCGCACACCCCCTACCCCTGGATCAACTACCTCGGGTCGGAGCAGTTCTTCTCCCTGGTCTCGCACCAGGCAGGCGGCTACTCGTTCTACCGTGACGCGAAGATGCGCCGCCTGACGCGCTACCGCTACAACAACATCCCCGCCGACGCAGGCGGCCGCTACCTCTACGTGAACGACGGCGGCGACGTCTGGACCCCGTCCTGGCTCCCCGTCAAGGCTGACCTCGACCACTTCGAGACGCGCCACGGGATGGGCTACACGTCCATCACCGGCGAGCGGAACGGCCTCTCCGTCGAGACCCTGCTGTTCGTGCCGCTCGGCGAGAACGCCGAGGTCCAGCGCATCACGTTCACGAACACCTCCGACGCCCCCAAGAGCTTCTCCGCGTTCACGTTCGTCGAGTTCTGCCTCTGGAACGCGCAGGACGACCAGACGAACTACCAGCGCAACCTCAACATCGGTGAGGTCGAGGTCGAGCAGGACGCCCCGAACGGCTCCGCGATCTACCACCGCACCGAGTACCGCGAGCGCCGCGACCACTACGCCGTCTTCGGCGTCAACGCGAAGGCCTCAGGCTTCGACACCGACCGCGACACGTTCGTCGGCGCGTACAACGGCCTCGGCGAGGCCGCGGTCCCGCGCGCCGGCCGGTCGGCGGACTCGGTCGCGTCGGGCTGGTACCCGATCGGCTCCCACCAGCTCGACGTCACGCTCGAGCCCGGCGAGTCGCAGACCTTCGTCGTCGTCCTCGGCTACATCGAGAACCCCGACGAGGAGAAGTGGGCCGACGCCGCCCACCAGGTCATCAACAAGGAGCGCGCGCACGCCCTCCTGTCGCGCTTCGCGACGACCGAGCAGGTCGACGCCGCGTTCTCCGCGCTCAAGGAGCACTGGACCAACCTCCTGTCGACGTACTCGGTCAAGAGCGACGACGAGAAGCTCGACCGGATGGTCAACATCTGGAACCAGTACCAGTGCATGGTCACGTTCAACATGTCCCGCTCGGCCTCCTTCTTCGAGACGGGCATCGGCCGCGGCATGGGCTTCCGCGACTCCAACCAGGACCTCCTGGGCTTCGTGCACCTCATCCCTGAGCGTGCCCGCGAGCGCATCCTCGACATCGCTGCGACGCAGTTCCCGGACGGCTCGGCGTACCACCAGTACCAGCCGCTGACGAAGCGCGGGAACAACGACATCGGCTCGGGCTTCAACGACGACCCGATGTGGCTCGTCGCGGGCGTGGCCGCGTACATCAAGGAGACGGGCGACTTCTCGATCCTCGACGAGCAGGTCCCGTTCGACAACGACGACTCCCTCGCGGACTCGCTGTTCGAGCACCTCACGCGCTCGTTCGACTTCACGACGAACAACCTCGGCCCGCACGGCCTGCCGCTCATCGGGCGTGCGGACTGGAACGACTGCCTCAACCTCAACTGCTTCTCCACGACGCCTGGCGAGTCGTTCCAGACGACGGAGAACCAGGCGGGCGGCGTCGCCGAGTCCGTCTTCATCGCTGCGCAGTTCGTGCTGTACGGCGAGGAGTACGCCGAGCTCGCCGAGCGTCGCGGCCTCGCCGACGTCGCTGCGAACGCCCGCAAGGCGGTCGAGGACATGCGCCAGGCGGTGCTCACGCACGGCTGGGACGGCCAGTGGTTCCTGCGCGCGTACGACTACTACGGCGACAAGATCGGCACGGACGAGCACGCCGAGGGCAAGATCTGGATCGAGCCGCAGGGCTTCGCGGTCATGGCCGGCATCGGTGTCGGCTCGGGCCCGGACGACAAGGACGCTCCCGCGGTCAAGGCGCTCGACTCGGTCAACGAGATGCTCGCGACCGACCACGGCATGGTGCTGCAGTTCCCCGCGTACACGACCTACCAGGTCAACATGGGCGAGGTCTCGACCTACCCGCCGGGCTACAAGGAGAACGGTGGCATCTTCTGCCACAACAACCCGTGGGTCATCATCGGCGAGACGGTGCTCGGTCGCGGCGCTCAGGCGTTCGACTACTACAAGCGCATCACCCCGGCGTACCGCGAGGACATCTCCGACACGCACCGCCTCGAGCCGTACGTGTACGCGCAGATGATCGCGGGCAAGCAGGCCGTGCGTCACGGTGAGGCCAAGAACTCCTGGCTGACCGGCACGGCGGCGTGGAACTTCGTCGCGGTCTCGCAGTACCTGCTCGGTGTGCGCCCCGACTACGACGGTCTCGTCGTCGACCCGCAGATCGGCCCGGACGTCCCGTCGTACACCGTGACGCGTGTCGCGCGCGGCGCGACGTACGAGATCTCGGTGACGAACTCGGGCGCCCCGGGCGCCCGCGGCCGCCTGACGGTCGACGGCGTGGCGGTCGAGGGGAACCACGTGCCGTACGCGCCGGCTGGCTCGACCGTGAAGGTCGACGTCGTCCTGTGAGCGTGACGGACGCGCCCGTGCGTCCCGTCGAGGGTTCGTCCGCGGGGCCGTTCGCGAGCGTTGAGGCCTCTGCCCCGGTGCTCGCGGACGACCCGCGCGTCGTCCCGCTCGCGACGGCGACGTGGCGGGCCGGGATCGTCCCCGGTGCTGCGGCGTCTCTCGCGTACGCCCAGGTCCTGGTCGACGGCGTGTGGCGGGACCTCGTGCGCCCGACGGGCTCGAGCAAGCTGGACAGCCCGACGTCGTGCGCGAGCTTCCCGCTCGTGCCGTGGTCCAACCGCGTCGCGGGGGCGCGGCTGACGTGGGGTGGGCGCACGTGGCGCCTGCCGCGCACGTCGCCCGACGGCACCGCGATGCACGGGGCGGTCCTGCCGTTCGCGTTCGACGTCGTCGAGCGCACGGACCTGTCGGTACGGATGGTCTTCGACTCGCGTCGTGCCGTCGGCGTCGGCTTCCCGTGGGCGTTCTGCGCGGAGATCACGTACGCGCTCGACGAGCAGGGCCTGAGCGTGACGACGACAGTCGAGAACGTCGACGCGGAGCCGTTCCCTGCGGGGTTCGGGCATCACCCGTACTTCGTGCGGCACCTCGTCCCGGGCACGGAGGACGCGCTGCTCGAGGTCCCGGTGACGCGTGGTTACCGGCTGGTCGACGCGATCGCGACCGAGGAGGCGGGCGACGTACCGGCTCGTGCGGACTTCCGGACGATGCGACCTCTCGGCGACCGTTTCGTCGACGACTGCCTCACGGGCCGCGTCGACGGCGCGCCCGCACGCATCGTCTACCCGGGCGCTCGCGCTGACGGGTCCGACGTCGAGGTGAGAATCCACGCCGACGACGTCTACGCGCACTGGGTCGTCTACGTCCCGGTCCGCCGGACGTACTTCGCGGTCGAGCCTGCGACCAACGCGAACGGCGGGTTCGCGCTCGCCGACCGCGGCGTGCCGGGCAGCGGCGTGTTCGTCCTCGAGCCGGGCGAGTCCCGCACGGGCACGTTCTCGATCTCGGTGTGACGCTACGGCGTCACGACGCCGCAGCCTGACGCACGCATCCCGACGCACGTACAGAGGCGCCCGTCCCCCGAGGGGACGGGCGCCTCTGTACGTGCGTGCGCGGGGTCAGCTCGTGAGCGGGCGACCCTCGGCGTCGACGGAGTACGTGCCTTCCTTCGAGACCAGGTAGAGGATGCCCTCGACGAAGCCCCAGATGCCCGCGAGACCGAAGGTCAGGACGCTCGCGATGATCTGGATGACGCCGATCTTCGTGTAGCCCAGGTAGAACCGGTGGATGCCGATGCTGCCGAGGAAGATGCCGAGCAGGCCGGCGACGATCCGCGACTTCGCGTTCGGGTCGGAGTAGGGCTGCTGGTAGGGCTGCTGGGGGTACTGCTGGTACGGCTGCTGCTGATACGGCTGCTGCTGGTAGGGCTGCTGCTGCTCAGGGTTGGGCGTGTGCTCGGACATGTCCACCTCGTCTCGTTCGTGGCGCCGCGGCCACGACGTGCGGCCCGGGCGTGCGCCTCCTGTGCGGGCGCGCGGAGACAACGTAGCGCGTCGCGGACGCCCATGTCAGCGGCGTATCAGACACAGGCGGGCAGACCGGGTATGATCGTCTGTGCACCCGGTCGAACGAGCGGGTCACGCGGATGTAGTTCAATGGTAGAACTTCAGCTTCCCAAGCTGATAGCGCGGGTTCGATTCCCGTCATCCGCTCCACACCGAGATCCTCTCGAGCTCCCGTCCCATCGCCGAGACCACGTCGCAGCCAACCCGGACCGGCTCCGCGCCCGCCTAGCTGTTCCGTGTCATGACGTTGGTGACACTCGCTCGGAGGCGTGAAGCGGGGGGCTGGTCGCCAGCCGCAGTGTGGGCTCGATGGTAGTTGTAGTGGATGTTCCAGACGGTCATCGCGTCGGCGCGTTGGGCTTCTGAGGTCCATTCGCGGGCGTAGAGGATCTCTTCGGCCAGGGTGCGGTTGTAGCGCTCGACTTTCCCGTTGTGCTTGGGGGTGTGGAGCCGGATGCGCTGGTGCTTCGCGGCGGTCGCCTGGATCGAGCGAGTGAAATCCGGCTCTTCACAGTTGAGCGTGTAGCTTCCCTCCGCGCGGCGGTCGGCGGGTAGAGGTCGAGGCCCCCCGAAGATGGAAGTTCTCACACTGCCCATCTGGAAGACCTCGACGTGCCTGACGCTACCTTCACCACCCCGGACCTGACGACCTTCACACGCCTGGACGCCCTGGGACTCTTCGCCACCGGGCAGCGTCTCGAGCCCGACCGGGCCGTCCTGGAGTGCCGCGTCTCCCCGCCTGGTGAGGACGCGTTCTGCCACCAGTGCGGTGCTCAAGGAGCCGCTCGAGGAACCGTCGCGCGCCGGCTCGCTCACGAACCGCTGGGATGGCGACCCACGACCTTGCTCGTGCGTGCCCGCCGCTTCGGCTGCAGGCCGTGCGGGCGTGTGTGGACTCAGGACACCTCGCGCGCCGCAGAGCCCCGAGCCAAGCTCTCCCGCAGCGCGGTGCACTGGGCGTTGGTAGCCCTCGTCGTCCAGCACCTGAGCATCGCCCGGGTCGCCGAAGGGCTCGGGGTCGCATGGAACACCGCCAACGACGCCGTCCTTGCCGCAGGCTTCCAGCTGCTCATCAACAACCCCACCCGGTTCGAGGGCGTCAAGGTGCTCGGCGTCGACGAGCATGTGTGGCGCCACGCTCGTGGCGGGGACAAGTACGTCACCGTCATCATCGACCTGACCCCCGTACGCGAGAAGACCGGACCCGCCCGGTTGCTGGACATGGTCGAAGGTCGCTCCAAGGCCGTGTTCAAACGGTGGCTCGCCGCTCGCCCCGCCCCCTGGCAGGAGCACATCGAGGCGGTCGCGATGGACGGCTTCATCGGCTTCAAGAGCGCCACCGTCGAAGAGCTCCCCGACGCTGCGGCGGTCATGAACCCGTTTCACGTGGTGCGCCTGGCGGGCGAGGCGCTGGAGAACTGCCGCCGTCGCGTCCAGCAGGACATCTTCGGGCGACGGGGCATGAAGGGCGACCCGCTCTACCAGTCTCGGCGCACGCTGCTCACCGGCGCGGGCCTGGTAGAGCGGCCCGGCACCAGCAACGGGCCCACCGAGGCGATCAACGGCCGACTTGAGCACCTGCGCGGCACCGCCCTCGGCTTTCGCAACCTCACCAACTACATCGCTCGCAGCCTCCTGGAATCTGGAGGCTTCAGACCCCGGCTACACGCTCAACTGTGAAGAGCCGGTTTTTGCAGCGCTCCGTGGCGGTCTTGTTGCCGCGATCAGGCAGGACCGGCTTGCAGGTAGGTGTCGCGGTCTGAACCGAGAGGGGTGCGCCCGGTCGGGGCCGTTTGGATCGCTGCCGCTACGTCAGAGTCCGAAGGCTCCGCCGCTGACGAGGATCACGATGCCGAGGCCGATGAGAACGATGGGGAAGAGGATGTGCTCCCAGCGTTCGAGCACTTCGGCGATCGGGGGGCGGGTGGCGACGAACTTTGCCAGGGCCACCAGGACCGCGACGAGCGCGAGGAAGACGATGCAGTGGGCGACTGCTACGAGAGGTTCCACGCTGAGGAAGACAGGGGTGTAGACGCCGATGTTGTCGCCGCCGTTGGCAAGGGTGACGCCTGCGACTGTCCACACGCCGACCTTCTTGCCGGCAACCTTGGCCTCGTCGTCATCGTCTCCGCGCCAGGCCTGCCATGCGGCCCAGAGGCCGAGGCCCAGAGGGATGAGACCGAAGTACGGGATGGCTGCCGAGGGCAGGAATGCTCCGGCACCGATGGTCACCAGGACCGCGGCACCGAGGATGCCGGCGAATCCGAGGTACTGGCCGGCCAGAATGCGGGCGGTAGTGCCGCGCTGGCCTGCCCCTCGCGCGAAGAAGAGGGAGAGCACGATGATGTCGTCGATGTTGGTCGCTGCGAACAGGCCCATCGCCTGCAAGACCGAGGTGAGGATCATGCGCCCTCCCCAGCTGCGTCGCATCCCGGAAGCGAGCAGGCGGGATCGATGCACGGGGCGTCTTCGTCCACTGCCAGCGTGGCATCGACCAGTGCCGTCAGCGCCTGCGCCAGGTGCGAATCGGCGATCTCATATCGTGTCCGACGACCCTCGGGCTCGGAGACGACGATCCCGCAATCGCGCAGGCATGCCAGGTGGTTGGACACGTTCGGGCGTGTCAGGTCCAGATCTCGGGCCAGTTCCGCCGGGTAAGCGGGATGGTCGAGCAGGGTCAAGATCATCCGGGATCGAGTGGGGTCGGCCAGTGCACGACCCAGGCGGTTCATCACGTCGAGACGCGAAGCAATAGTCAGCATGGACTGAACTATACAGCGCGCACTGAACACTCGGTCACAGGCGTCAGCCCAGATCGCATGCCCGTAACCGAAACTACGGCGAGATCGTGCCAAGCGACCACGCCGGGATGCGTGGACCCCCATCGGCACACGTGCGCAAGGCGCGATGGCGGCGACTGCGACGATGGAGCCTGAGGTTGAGCCGCTAGTCGCGGCGCCCCGAGCAGCCTGGCATCGACTGCCCCAGTGGGTCTGCGTCCCGACGAGTCTCTTTCATCGAGCCTTCATCGGACCTCGACCGCGTCTTGGGGGTGTCCGGGCCAGCCTGGGGCGGTGGGCGCCGTCGGCGCCCGGCGCGAGAGGGAGCGGACCGATGCCGTGGTGCGTGGATCTGGGAGTCGGCGGGTGGCTGGTCCTCGCGTCGAGCCTGGCGGTACTGGGCATGGCCGTGTGGGCGGTGACGCGACTATTTCCCGCGGCACCCCAGCCGGACGCGGTGACCGTGCTCGACGCCCGGCTGGCGGCCGGGCAGATCGATGTGGACACCTACCGCAGGCTTCGCGCCGAGCTCGCCGGACCTGTGCCGGCGCGATCGGAAGGACTGCGATGAAGAGCCACCTCAAGGGAATGGTCGTCGCTGCGGCGGCGGTGCTGGTCGTGGCGCTGGCGGCTGGTGTGCGGCCTGGCGCGGCGTTGCCGCTGGCGGCTGCGCTCGCGTGCCCGCTGATGATGATCGCCATGATGGTGTGGATGCACCGCCGCGGCCACACCGGGCACGACCACCATGGCGCGCACGACGTCACGGACGCGCCTATGACGTCGCCGTCGCACAGCGCGGCGCCGGGAGGCCGCTGAGCTCAGGCGGGCGGCACCGGAAGCGTGACGGTGAATGATGCGCCGGCCCCTGGGCCGTCGCTCGTCGCGGTGATGGTGCCGCCGTGGGCCTCGGTGAGCGCCTTGCAGATCGCCAGGCCGATGCCGGAACCCCCGTGGGCGCGGTCCCGCGCGGTGTCGGCACGGTAGAAGCGCTCGAACAGGTGCGGCAGGTGCTCCGCCGCGATGCCGGCACCGGTGTCGGCCACGTGCAGCGCCACCCGCTGGTGATCGTCGGTCGCGCGGAGGGTGATCGTGCCCCCGGCCGGGGTGTGACGCAGTGCGTTGGCGACCAGGTTGTCCAGGACCTGGCCCATGCGCTGGCGGTCCACACGGACGTGTCCGAGCTCGGGGTCGACCTGGACCCGCAGGTCGACCCCGGCGGCGGTCGCGCGCTCTCTCCATGTGCCGGCGGTCGCAACGAGCAGCTCGTCGGGGGTCAGCGGTTCGAGTGTCAGGGCTAGGTCACCGGCCTCGGCGTGGGTCACCGCGGCGAGGTCGCGCGCCAGCCGGGTCAGGCGCGAGGCCTGGTCGCGCAGCACGGCCATCGTGGGCTCGTCCATCGGCTGCAGACCGTCCTCCACGGCCTCGAGGTATCCGGCGATGGTCGCGACGGGGGTGCGGACCTCGTGCGCGACGTCGGCCAGGAGCCGGGCCCGCAGCCGCTCGGCCTCCTGCAACCGGGCGGCCATGGCGTTGAACGACTCGGCGAGGTCGTCGAACTCCGCGCCCAGGCCTGCAGCTGGGACGCGGGACTCGTACCGACCGGCGCCCAGGCGGGCCGCAGCGGTGGCCACGGCCGCGAGGGACCGACCGATACGGCGCGCGAGCACGAGACTCACGGCGGCGGAGGCAACGGTGGCGGCGCCCAGGGCCAGGGCCAGGGAGACGGCGCTTGCGTCGCGGAAGGCCCGCTCGGCGTGCAGGACGGCGTCGTCGTGGTCTTCCAGGCCGGCGCGCACCATGTGCTCGTGGAAAAGGCTTGGACCCACGGAGGAGGCGACCAGCCACGCTGTCAGGGCAGCGGTCGCGAGCACGATGACGAGCGCGGTGAGCAGGCGACCGGCAAGGCCCCACCGCGATGCCGTCGGGATCGCCTTCACTCCCCGGTGCCGATCCGGTACCCGACACCTCGAACCGTGCGCACGAACTGTTGGCGGTCAGCGCTGTCGCCCAGCTTCTGGCGCACGTGCAGCACGTGGACGTCGACGAGGTGCTCGTCACCGACCCAGTTCGCCCCCCAGACCTCCTCGATCAGAGCCCGGCGGCTGAACACCCGTCCGGGGCCAGAGGCGAGTGCGGCGAGGACGTCGAACTCGGTGCGGGTCAACGGCACCAAGCGGCCTTCGAGGTGCACCTCGCGGGCGTCGACGTCGAGCCGTAGCGCACCGACCTCCACAGCGGGGCGCGCCGCCGCTGCGACCGCGGTAGCGGGTCGACGCGGCCGGCGGAGCAGGACTGCGACGCGGGCCATGAGCTCGCGCGGACTGAAGGGCTTGGTCATGTAGTCGTCAGCACCGACCGACAGGCCGATGAGGGTGTCGACCTCCTCGGCGCGGGCGGTCAGCATGATCACGTAGCAGTCGGAGAACGTGCGCAGCTGACGGCACACCTCGATCCCATCCAGTCCGGGAAGGCCCAGGTCCAGCACGACGACGTCGGGATCGACCTCGCGCAGCACCTCGACGGCCTGCGCGCCGTCATGGGTCACGCTGACCTCGAACCCGTCCCGTCCGAGGTAGCCGGCCACGAGCCGGGCCAGGGCCTGCTCGTCATCGACGACGACCGCGCGCCGCGCTGTGGTCGTGGTGTCTGGGATGGGGGTCACCTGGCCATTGTGGGCTATGGCCGGACGCCGGCCGGGGACCTTCATCGAACCTTGATCCAAGGGCGACCGGTCCTTCGGTGCGACGCGTCGACGCTTTACACGTCCCGATCCGCGACCTCCCGCAGGAGAAACCCGTGTCCACCACCGAGCCCGCCGACCCACCGGTCGTCGTCACCGTCGTCCACGCCCCGGCGTGCCACTTCTGCCATGACGCCGAGGAGGCCCTGGCGGCCCTGGCCGGCGACTTCCCGCTGGTGGTCCGCAGCGTCGGCATCCAGACGGACGAGGGCCGGGCCCTGGTCGCCGAGCACCGCCCGGCGATGAACCCGTTGGTGCTGGTGGACGGGGAGTTCTTCTCCGCCGGGCGCCTGCCGCGCAAGAAGCTCACCAAGGCCCTGCACAGCCGGCGTGTCCCAGCGGTCGGGGCCTGAGATGGGCAGCGAGCTGCTGACGACCGGGAGCATCCTGGCGGCGTTCTTCGCCGGCGGGGTGGCCCTGTTCGCCCCGTGCTGCATCGTCTTCCTGGCGCCGTCCTACCTCGCCGGTGCGGTCAAGAACGCCAGGTGGCGGCTGCTGCCGCTGACCTTCGTCTTCGCGGCGGGCCTGGCGGTGGTGCTGGTGCCGATCACGCTGGGGATGAGCCTGCTCGCCGGCGCGATCGCCCAGTACCACGCCACGTTGTACTGGGCAGGTGGCCTGCTGATGATCGCCCTGGCGGGCCTGGCCCTGTCGGGTCGGATGTGGTCCTTGCCCTCCTTCCTGCGCGCCCCGGACACCACCCGTGGTGACACCGCGAGCTTCTTCTCCCTCGGGGTGTTCTCCGGGATCGCGTCCTCGTGCTGCGCACCGGTCCTGGCCGGGGTGATGACTCTGTCGGTCCTCTCCGGGTCTCCCATCGGGGGGCTGGCCCTGGGGCTGGCGTACGTGTTCGGCATGGTCTTTCCGCTGTTCGTCATGGCCCTCGTCTGGGACAAGGCGCGCCTCGGTGAGCGCAAGCTGTTCCAGGCAAGAACCGTCCGGCTGTGCGTCGCGGGCCGCACCCTGGTCACCAACACCCTGAACATCGCCGTCGCGGTCGGGTTCGCGGTGATGGGCGTGTTCGTCATCGCCCTGGCCGGCAGCACGGACATGACCGGCGGCTCGGCGTTCCAGGACGCTGCCAGCCGCACCCTGACCGACGTGTTCGCCGCGGTCCAGGAGTTCCTGTCTCCGGTGCCCGAGCCCGTGCAGGGGTTGGCGTTGCTCGCAGTCGCGGCAGCGTTCATCTGGGCGACCCTCGCCGACCGGCGCCGCCTGGCTCGACCGAAGAGCACCGCCCCGGCCACCGCCACGGCAGCTGCAGGGCCGAGCGACGGCCCAGCCGCGTCTGTCCCGTCCTGCCACGCCGCCCCGACCACGGAAGAAGTGACCCGATGACCTCCGGAACCGCCACCCGCCGCCTCGCCGAACGCCAGCAGGTCCTCACGGAGATCCAGCAGGCCCAGGCCGGTGCTGCACGGCGCCGCCAGCGCCTGAGCTGGGCCGCTTGGGGCGCGGCCGCGCTGATCATCGGGGTCATCGTCGCGATCGCGCTGATCACCTCCCAGCCCACCACATCGACCGATGTCCGGGTCGCGCCGGACTTCACCCTGCCGGCCTCGGACGGCTCGAGCGTCTCGCTGGCGGACTTCCGCGGCGAGCCGGTCGTCCTGTACTTCAACGAGGGCGCCGGGTGCGACTCCTGCCTGCTGCAGATGGCCGAGATCGAGAAGGACCCCGCGTTCGCCGAAGCTGGCATCACCGTGCTGCCGATCGTGATGAACACCGCCGACCAGATCAACGCCCACCGCGAACGCCTCGGCGTCCAGGCACCGTTCCTGCTCGACGACGGCACCGTCTCCGCTGCCTACGACACCCTCGGCAAGGGCATGCACGAAGGACTCCCGGGGCACGGGTTCGTCCTGATCGACGCCGAGGGCAACCAGCTATGGCACGGCAACTACCCGTCCATGTGGCTCGCCCCCGCCGACCTGCTCAAGGAGGTGACCGCCCGCCTATAACCATCACCGTCCGACCTGACGCGCGTCACCGACACAACGAAGGAGAGCCCGATGGGCTGCTGCCAGGACACCACCACTGCGACCACCACGACCCCGAGCACGGCCGCCACGGTCAGCGACAGCTGCTGCGGCGAGGGCGCTCAGGGCGCGGACACCTGCTGCGCGACCAGCACCTCAGCCTGACCGATACCGAGTACACCGATCCTGGGAAGGAACCACCCCTTGATGAGCGCGACGCGCCGGCGCCTCGCCGCGACCACAGCAATCCTGGCCCTGACAGCCACCCTTGCCGCCTGCTCCACAGGCGAGGAGCCGACCGCGGAACCGCCCGCGGCGCCCGAGTCCTCGAGCAGCGAGGAAGCCGAGGAGACGACCGAGCACAACGCCGCGGACGTCGAGTTCACGCAGATGATGATCGTCCACCACCAGGGAGCGCTCGAGATGGCCGAGCTCGCGGTCGAGCGCGCCTCCACCGAGGAGGTGCGCACCCTCGCAGAGCGAATCGCTGCAGCGCAGGGCCCGGAGATCGAGCTCATGTCCGGCTGGCTGCAGACGTGGGACGAGGAGCTGCCCGCTGGCGCTGAGCACGGCGGCATGGACCACGGCGGGATGGACATGGACGGCATGGACCAGGAGGAGGCGATGACCACCCTGGCCGGCCTCGAGGGGGTCGAGTTCGACCGGAAGTTCCTCGAGCTCATGGTCGCCCACCACCGCGGAGCCATCGAGATGGCCCAAACTCAGATCGGCGAGGGCGCAGACTCCGACGCCCTGGCGCTCGCCCGGACGATCAGGGACGACCAGAACACAGAGATCACCGAGATGGAGAACCTGCTGCGGTCCCTCTGAGCACCGAGCACGACCGGCAGGAGGCCACCCGCATGAGAGGGTGGCCTCCTGTCGTGTGCGTCTGCCACCGACCCTGCGGCGAAGGAATCGGGGCGGAAGTATCGTCGCCTGATGGCGAACTCCAGTCCGATCTGGAAGGACCTGCCCGGTCTAACTGCGTGCAGTCTCTGCGCCGGGGAAACACTGGGCGAGAGTGACACAGAGGCGGGTGGCCAGCTGCAGCGGCTGCAGCGCCTCGCCGAATCCGGCGTCGCACGCCTCACGACGGTCGAGTGCCTCGACTTGTGCGAATGCGGCGACGCCGTGGTCGCTCGTCCGACCCGTGCCAGCCGCGGTGCCGGCGCACGGCCGGTGTGGTTCGAGCACCTCGCCGGGGACGAGGCAACCGCCGAGCTCGCGGACTGGCTGCGCTCCGGTGGCCCGGGCGCTACGGAACTGCCGGGTGGGCTGGCCAGCAACGTCATCCAGCGGTCCGACGCGGTGTCCGGGGGCCCTTCGGCGTAGTCGTCAGCACGAGGCCCAGGTGCTGCCCTGCCCGCCGTGCGCACGACTCGTCGTCCCGAGCAGTGCGCATCTTCATCGAACCTTCATGGCCACCCGCGCCCTCTCGCCACGCGAGCACGCAGGCGCCTCCTTAGCGTCGAAAAGGTCCCCGCGGCGCGCGATCAACGCACCGCATCTCGACCGAGGAGGAACGACGTGAAGACCACGGAGATGCTCGAGACCTACCCCGCAACCATCAACCTCGACCGACAGTTGCTGGCCCGCGTCATTGAGACCCTCGTCGCCTGCTCGCAGGCGTGCACCGCGTGCGCGGACGCGTGCCTGAGCGAGGAGATGGTCGCGGACCTGCGCAAGTGCATCCGGTCCAACCTCGACTGCGCCGACAGCTGCGCGGCCACGGCGCGGATCCTGTCCCGCCACACCAGTTACGACACCAACATCACCCGGGCCCACCTCGAGGCCTGCATCGCCGCCTGCCGGGCGTGTGGTGATGAGTGCGAGCAGCACGCGGGCATGCACGAGCACTGCCGCGTCTGCGCCGAGGCGTGCCGGGACTGCGAGGCCGCCTGCGCCGAGCTCCTCGCGGCCATCCGCTGAGCGTGGTCGCGCGGTGCCGACGGGCAGCGCGCCCGCAGCACCGCGTGAGCCCGCCCGGCACCCCAGCACGTAGCAGCAAGACGAGGAGGCGCAGCGATGTCTATGCACAGCGAGCACGATGGCGAGTCGAAGAAGGAGGACAACGACGGTGACGACGCCAGCCGCCGGGGTGAGCACCACAGCGGTGGGCAAAGCCATCAGATGAAGGGCATGTACCTGCGGTTCGCCGCCATGATCCTCACCGCCATGGTGGCCATGTACTTCGTGATGTTCGTCGGCTCGTGGGAGCTCGACCACGTCCGGTTCAGCCAGAGCCGCGTCTTCATGGCGGTCACCATGGGCGGCACCATGGGCCTGATCATGCTTGCCTGGATGCTGAACATGTACAAGAACGCCAAGGCGAACATCGCGGTCGTCGCCGTCAGCGTGCTGCTCCTCGTCGGCGGCGTCGTGCTCGACCGCAGTCAGGCCACGGTCGGCGACACCGCGTTCATGCGCGCGATGATCCCCCACCACTCCCTGGCGATCACCCGCTCGGAGCGGGCGCAGATCGACGACGTCCGGGTGTGCAGGCTCGCCGTCGAGATCATCGAAGCCCAGCAGCGGGAGATTGCCGAGATGGACTGGCTCATCGAGGACATCGAGCGCAACGGCATCGCGACGACGGCGGCCGAGGCGGAGGCACGCCCCGTACCGGGCGTCGAGGGCACCGCGCTCCGCTCGTGCCCGGCCCCCTGATCTGACCCATCCGTCGTCGAGCGGTGCGACGACGGGAATACCCGCCGCGCGTGCGCAGTTCCTCGCCATACCACCGGGGGGTATATTCGATGCGAAGCACGGGTCGAGGAGAAGAGCTATGAGCGACGCGCACCAGAGCCACGACATGCACGGCGGCCGTCACAACCGTGCCGGCCATCGGGATGATCGGACGGCCGGCGAGACGGATCTGCGCGCTCAAGACCGCCACGGCGGGCACGGTGCGCACGGCGGAAATCACGGTGACCACGTGGCGCTGTTCCGGCGCCTGTTCTGGATCAATCTCGCGCTGGCCGTGCCGGCGGTGCTGCTCAGCGGGATGTTCGCCGACCTGCTCGGGTACAGCCTCCCTGACGTCCCGGGGCTCGCCTGGGTCGCGCCGGTCCTCGGCACGGCCATCTACCTGTGGGGTGGACGGCCCTTCCTCACGGGGGCCGTCGCCGAGCTCCGGGGCCGCAAGCCCGGGATGATGGTGCTCGTCGGGATGGCGATCACCGTCGCGTTCGTCGCCTCCTGGGCGGCGACCCTCGGCGTGCTCTCGCACGAGCTGGAGTTCTGGTGGGAGCTCGCCCTCCTTGTCGTGATCATGCTGCTCGGCCACTGGCTGGAGATGCGGTCGCTGGCGCAGACCTCTTCCGCCCTCGACTCCCTCGCGGCGCTCCTCCCCGACGAGGCGGAGAAGGTCGACGGCGACTCGGTCGTCGCGGTGCCGCCGTCCTCGCTCGTCCTGGGAGACGTCGTCGTCGTCCGCCCGGGTGCTCGGGTCCCGGCGGACGGGCAGGTCGTCGACGGCGCCGCCGACGTCGACGAGTCGATGATCACGGGCGAGTCGCGGCCCGTACGTCGGACCGTCGGCGACCAGGTCGTCGCGGGGACGGTCTCGACCGACAGCGCCCTGAGGGTGAGGGTCGACGCCGTCGGTGACTCGACCGTGCTGGCCGGGATCCAGCGTCTGGTCGCGCAGGCGCAGTCGTCCACGACGCGTGCGCAGCTGCTGGCCGACCGCGCCGCCGGGTGGCTGTTCTGGTTCGCCCTGGTCGCCGCCATCATCACCGTCGCGATCTGGAGCGCCGTCGGCACACCGGACTTCGCGATCATCCGCGCCATCACGGTCCTCGTCATCGCCTGCCCGCACGCCCTCGGGCTCGCCATCCCGCTGGTGGTGTCGATCTCCACCGAGCGCGCTGCCCGCGGCGGCGTGCTGATCAAGGACCGCGCCGCACTCGAGCGGATGCGCGTGGTGGACACCGTCCTGTTCGACAAGACCGGGACGCTCACCAAGGGCGAGCCCGCCCTGCACGACATCGCCACCACCGGGATCGGTGACGAAGAGCTCCTCGCGCTCGCCGCCGCCGCGGAGGCCGACAGCGAGCACCCCCTCGCGCGTGCGATCACCGCCGCTGCACACCACCGGGGGCTCAGCGTTCCCCGCGCCGAGGACTTCCGGGCCTCCACGGCGGTCGGCGTCTCCGCCACCGTGGAGGGACGCCGCGTCGCCGTCGGCGGGCCGAACCTCCTGACGGAGCACGGGCTCGCTCCCCTACCGGCGACCCAGCCCTGGTCCGATCGCGGGCAGATCGTGCTGCACGTGGTGGTCGACGGCCAGGTGGCCGGAGCGCTCGGGCTCGCCGACGAGGTACGTCAGGAGTCTCGCGAGGCGGTCGACGCCCTCCACGCACTCGGCATCCGCGTCGTGATGATCACCGGCGACGCCGAGCCGGTCGCCAGGGCCGTGGGTGCCGAGCTCGGCATCGATCAGGTGTTCGCGGGCGTCCGCCCCGAGGACAAGAGCAGCAAGGTCGCCTCCCTGCAGGGTGCCGGGCAGACCGTGGCGATGGTCGGCGACGGCGTGAACGACGCCCCCGCCCTCGCTCAGGCCGACGTCGGCGTCGCGATCGGCGCGGGCACCGACGTGGCCATCGCCTCGGCCGGGGTCATTTTGGCCTCGGACGATCCTCGCTCTGTCCTGTCCGTCATCCAGCTGTCCCGTGAGGGCTACCGGAAGATGACGCAGAACCTGTGGTGGGCCGCCGGCTACAACATCGCCGCGGTGCCCCTCGCCGCCGGTGTCCTCGCGCCGGTGGGGTTGGTCCTGCCGATGGAGATCGGCGCGATCCTGATGTCCGTGTCCACGGTCGTCGTCGCCGCCAACGCCCAGCTCCTACGACGTCTCGACCTGAGCCCGGAGGCTTCGACAGCCGCAGCTCACGAGGCCAAGCATGTCGGGCCGCCGTCCCGGACGGCGGTACCGGCTGCCTGAGCAGACGCCCCCTTCATCGGACCTTCATCGTCCGGGGCCGTCGCTCGACGGAGTTGCGCGCGATCGTGAGCGAGGATCTCCATATGCGCTCTCGGTTCCACCTCGCCACCGTCGTCGTCACCAGCGTCGCTCTGCTCGCCGGCTGCTCCGCCACGACGTCGGACGATGACGTACTCGCCGGCCTCGGTCTCGACGGCTTGACCGGTCAGGAGATCGTCACGCAGCTCGACGCCTCCACCGAGAGCCGGCCACTCGACTTCACGGCATCCGTGCGCGAGGACGAGGTGCTCGTCGGCGACGGCACCACGGAGGTCGCTGTCCCGTTGGGCGACAACCAGTTCTACCTGTCGATCGCGCCGTACATCGAAACCACGCACGAGTGCTTCTTCCACAGCCTCGCCACCTGCCAGGGCGAACTGGTCGACGAGCCCGTCGATGTGAAGATCACCGACGCCGGCGGTGCGGTTCTCGTCGAGGAAAGCGCCACGACCTACTCCAACGGGTTCGTCGGCTACTGGCTTCCCGAAGACGGCGAGGGCACGATCGAGATCATCCAGGGCGACCTGAGCGGCAGCGTTCCGTTCAGCACGACCGAGGGCAGCCCGACCTGTGTGACCACCCTCCAACTCACCTGATCGACACGGCCGCTCCGAGCGGGCTCGGCCTCCCTCAGCTCCGCGGCATTGGGCCCAGGTCGGCCTCAGCAGCCACAGGTCCAAGTCGCGGGCGACAGTCCGCGTGCGGTGCGGTCATGACCCTGCGCTGTCGAAGAATCACCACAGCTCCCAGACGAAACGCCCAGCCCTGGACCGCCACCTAGCACCGGCAGGAGACCGTCATCTTCCGCTGGAAGTCACACAACAGGCCAGGGGCACCCGAGACGCGGCCGAAAACGGTCGTTTCTGGGGGATGTTCCTCGACGTGACCAAGTCGTCTGTCGCGCCCGGCGCCGCTAGCTGATGGTTTGGCAATGCCGGGATAGACGGCTCTGAGGGTCGGCAGTGGTCTACTCGGAGGGTGCTTCGGTCGTGTCGGCCTGGGCCTGGGCTTGGGTTGGTCGGCGAAGCGAAGGGAGCGTCCGGGGTGTCTTCGGGGTGTCGATGTCACCTCGGATGAAGACGCGATCGGTGAACTCGCGCACGATTGCGCGTCGATCGTCCTCGTCAAGGTTGGCGGTGAAAGGCAGAACCTGACGCAGTGCAAGGTCGGTCCTCTTCGCTGCCCTGGCTTCAAGGTGGTGCTGTTGCCCGCGGTGCCCGAGCAGGCCAGCCACACCAAGGGTTCCGAGTGAGACGGCCAGACGTGTCAGGGACAGGCCGATGTTGGCGTCGGACTCTGGGTCCAGGCTCAGGAGGTGGAAGACGATCACTGCGAGCCCCGCTGCGCCGATGAGCGCTGCTGCGATGTCGCAGACCCACGCGGCGATGGTCTTGTCTACGGAGCAGGCAAGTGCCTCAAGTTCGTGTACTACGGGCATGTGGCGAACGTCTGGCAGCCATACTCGGGCCGCGAGGCGGGAGGCTACTGCAAATGACTGTGCCAACCGCCGCGATGGTTGGGGTCCTTCTGGCTCTAGGCCTCGCCGCTGCACGTCGGCGAGGGCAACGCACCCTTGTCCTGGTCCAGGTGATCATCGGGATGGTCGCGATCCTGGCGCTCACCATTTCGGGGATCGAGCAGCGCGCGGTTGCGCTCATGAGCGGCACAGTCGCATTTGTCGTCAGCTACGTCCTCAGCGACATCACCAGCAGACGAGCCAACGAGAGACGGACTCAAGCGTCGCCGTGACAAGCTGACTCCCGCCTGAAGCACCAGTGAGGCGAGGTTCCGGCCGCCCCCTCGGCAACCGGAGCCTCGCCTCGTTCCGTCTCGCCGCGGAGGAGGGTCGGCGCGACGACGGGCGTCTACCGCGGTTCGTACGTCAGCGGGCCGACCGTCGCCTGCGACTGCGTCGCCCGTCCCTCCGACGTCGCGTAGACACCCACCCACAGCCCGAGGAAGCCCCCCGTGGCCACGGAGTCGAGGGTCCGGCCGTCCGCGACCGCGACAGGCAGCGTCGCCGCCTCGCCGTCGGCCCCGGGCCGCGTCACCTCGAACGCATAGTCCTGCCCACGCGCGCGCAGGCGGAGACCCACCCCGGCGCCGTCGACCAGGTCGACGTCCACGCTGCCGAGCACCTCGTCGCTCCCCTGGCGACGGTGCATGACGGTCGCGATCCACGGGCCGACGGCGCGACGCGTGAGGCCGAGCCGGACGTGGTCGTTCTCCGACTGCCGCACGGCGATCCCGACCTCCTCCCCGTCAGGGAGCTCGGCGCGGACCTGGACGGTGATGTCGACGTCGCGGTGCTGCTGGCGCACGCCGAGGAACGCGGGCACCCCCGTGCCGGTCAACGGCTCCGGCCGCACGGGCAGGGTCCAGCGGTCGCCGTCGGGCGCCGCGACGTCCTGCGGCAGGGCGCGGACCGCGCACCAGCGCGGATCGCCCGGGGCGACCACACCCGACGTCGTTCCCTGCACGACGCCGAGTGGGCCGTCCTGCGCGAACGGCACCTCGACCTCGTCAGGGACGCGGCCCAGCCCGGGCGCGAGGACGGGCCAGCCGTCCTCCCACACGACGGGCACGAGGAAGCACTCGCGGCCGAGGTTGTAGTGGTAGCCGCCGTACGTACGCATACCGAGGCACACGGCCCACCAGGACCCGTCCACCGCCTCGACGAGGTCGGCGTGGCCGACGCCGACGAGCTCGCTCCCGCGCCCGAGGTGCCGGTGCGTGAGGATCGGGTTGCCCTTGTTGCCCGTGTACGGACCTGTGACGCTCTCCGCGCGCGCGACGGAGACGGCGTGGTGGAACTCGGTGCCGCCCTCGGCAGCCACGAGGTAGTACGTGCCGTCCTTCTTGTACAGGTGCGGGCCCTCGGCCCACACCACGCCCTTCACGGCGCCGTTCCACACGACGTGCTCGGGCCCGACGAGCTTCTGCTCGGTCAGCGAGTACTCACGGATCCAGACCTCCGTCTGGTGGAACCACTCCGGGTCCTTCTCGACGAGGCGCGTGCCGTGCATCCAGACGCGGCCGTCGTCGTCGAAGAAGATCGACGGGTCGATGCCGCCCACGTCGAGCCACACCGGGTCGGACCACGGCCCGGCCGGGTCGGTCGCGGTGACGAGGAAGTTCCCTCCGCGTGCGTCGTCGGTCGGGTCGACGAACGTGCACACGACGTAGAACACGCCGTCGTGGTGTCGGATCGTCGGCGCATACAGCGCGCCCGACGACGGCACGTCCGAGTAGTCGATCTGGTCGGTCACGGCGGCGCCGACCTGCTCCCAGCGCACCAGGTCGCGGCTGCGCATGATCGGCAGGCCGGGCAGGTACTCGAACGTCGACGTGACCAGGTAGAAGTCCTCGCCGACGCGGCAGATCGACGGGTCCGGGTAGCAGCCCGGCAGGACAGGGTTGTGGACGACCGTCATCGGGTCACCTCGACATCGACGATGCGGGCGTCGGCGGCGGTGAGCTCGTGGAACGAGCCCGTCAGACGGACCGTCGCGCGCTCGGTCGCGGAGCCCGGCACCTCGTGCTTGTGGTTGACGGCGGACGAGACGATCGCGCCGCCCGTCGTGTCCTCGAGCGCCTTCGGCGCGGACGCCCCGGCGTGGTCGGCGACCCACACCTCGACGGTCCCCGGCTCGACGCCGCGACGCATGTCGCGGCCCGTGAACGCGAAGCGGGCGGCGGGCACGCGCATCGTCACCCGGCTGCGCTCCCCCGCCGCGAGCTCGACGCGCGCGAACGCGAGGAGCTGCGCGACCGGGCGCGGCAAGGACGCCACGACGTCGTGCCCGTAGAGCTGGACGACCGTCGCACCCGCGACGTCGCCGGTGTTCTCGACCGTGACGCCCACGGTGATGACGCCGTCGGTCGGTGCCTCGGCGTCGACCTCGAGGTCCGTCGTCGTGAACGTCGTGTAGGACAGGCCGAACCCGAACGGACGCACAGGCGTCGGGTCCGTCGACGTCACGTCGGACGGCCCGCCGAGCACGGGCTGCAGGTAGCGGTACGGCTGCGCCCCTGCGGTGCGCGGCAGGGACACGGGCAGGCGCCCGGACGGGGTGGCCGCTCCCGTGAGGACGTCGGCGACCGCGCGGCCGCCCTCCTCCCCGGGGAAGAAGGCCTGCAGCACCGCGGCAGGGCGCGGGCCCTCGCCGTCGAGCGCCCAGCCGAGCTCGTAGGGGCGGCCTGTGATGACCACGAGGACGACGGGCGTGCCCGTCGCGACGAGGTCCTCGACGAGCTCACGCTGCACGCCCGGGAGGGCGAGCGACTGCGCGTCGTTGCCCTCGCCGACCGTGCCTCGGCCGAACAGGCCGGCCTGGTCACCGACGACGACGACCGCCACGTCGGCTCCCTGCACCGCGTCGCGGGCGGCGGCGAAGCCCGAGCGGTCGTCACCCTCGACCGGGCAGCCCTCCGCACGCACGACGTCGGCCTGCGGGAACGCCTCCGCGAGCGCGTCGGCGACGGTCGACAGCTCGATCCCGTCAGGCGTGCCCGGGTGGTGCGCGAGCACGTGGTTGACGAACGAGTAGCAGCCCATGAGCGCCGCCGACCGGTCGGCGTTGGGGCCGACGACCGCGATCCGCGCGGGGGCGGACCGCAGCGGGAGGGTGCCGTCGTTCGTGAGGAGCACGAGCGACTCCACCGCGAGCCTGCGCGCGAGCGCGCGGTGCTCCGCCGGGTCGAGATCGACCGAGGTGGGCGGCTCGTCCTCGAACGCGTCCGGCTCGAGCAAGCCGAGGTCTTCCTTCTGCGCGAGGACGCGCAGGAGCGCGCGGTCGACGAAGCGCTCGTCGAGCTGCCCCGTGCGCACGCGCTCGGCGAGCGGCTCGAGGTAGGCGTCACCGGTCGGCAGCTCGACGTCGATGCCGGCCTCGAGCGCGAGCGCGGCGGCCTCGCCGCGGTCCTCCGCGACCTTCTGCATGACCTCGAGGAACGCGACCGCGAAGTAGTCCGCGACGACCGTGCCGTCGAAGCCCCAGCGGTCGCGCAGCAGCTCCGTGAGCAGCTTGCCGTCGGCCGCGACGGGGATGCCGTCGATCGTCGAGTACGAGTTCATGACCGCGCGCGCTCCGCCGTCGCGCACCGCCATCTCGAACGGCGGCAGGTACACGTCCGCGATCTCGCGCGGTCCCATGCTCACCGGTCCGTGGTTGCGGCCCGCCTCCGACGCCGAGTACCCGACGAAGTGCTTGAGCGTCGCGATGACGCCCGTCGACTCGAGCCCCTTGACGAACGCGGTGCCGACGACGCCGACGAGGTACGGGTCCTCGCCGATGCACTCGTCGACCCGGCCCCAGCGCGGGTCGCGGATCACGTCGAGGACGGGCGCGAGGCCCTGGTGGATACCCAGCGCCCGCATCGACCCGCCGATCTGGGTCGCCATCTCCTCGACGAGCTCGGCGTCGAACGACGCCCCCCACGCGAGCGGCGTCGGGTAGGTCGCCGCCTGCCACGCGGCGAGCCCGGTCAGGCACTCCTCGTGGACGATCGCCGGGATGCCGAGCCGCGTCTCGCGGCGCAGCCGACGCTGCTCGTCCCACAGCCAGCGTGCCCGTTCGACCGGGTCGACCGGGCGGGTGCCGTACACGCGGGTGTAGTGGCCCAGGCCGTGCTTGGTGATCTCCGGCAGGAGCCCCCGGTCCGCCTGGCCCGCCGTCATCTCGGACTGCATCGGGGCGACGGTGCCGTTCTGGTCGAGCCAGTAGCCCACGAGCTGGGCCAGCTTCTCGTCGAGGGTCATCTGCGCCGCGAGGGCGGCGACCCTGTCGGACACGGTGGGCATGGGAATGTCCTGGTCGGCGGAGCCGGGTGCCGGGACGGCAGGGACGACGTCGAACACTGGTGGTACTTCCTTACGCGCAGAGGAGCAGGAGACTGCTGGCCGTCGCGCCCGCCCCCCCGGCCGGGCGCGACGACGATCACGATCCGGTCAGCCCTTCACGGCTCCCGTGAGCCCGCCGACGATCCGGCGCTCGAAGAGGGAGAAGAAGATGAGCGCAGGGATCATCGACAGCGAGGTGAACGCGAGCACGCGCGCCGTGTCGACGGCGTACTGCGACGCGAACGACTGCACCCCGAGCGGGAGCGTGTACGACATCTCGTTGCTGAGGATGAACAGCGGCAGCATGTAGCTGTTCCACGCGGCGACGAACGCGAGGATGCCGACCGTGACCACGCCCGGCAGCGACAGCGGGACGACCATCCGGAAGAAGAACCCGAGCCGCCCTGCCCCGTCGATCGCCGCGGCCTCCTCGAGCTCGTTGGGGATCGCCCGGAGGAACGGCACCAGGATGATGATCGTCGTCGGGAGCGCGAACGCGATCTGCGGCAGGATGATGCCCGCGAGGGTGTCCATCAGGCCGAGGCTGCGCACGAGGATGTACAGCGGGGTGATCGCGACCGTCATCGGGAACATGAGGCCTGCCGCGAACAGCGAGTACATCGCCGTGTTGCCCCGGAACTTGTAGCGGGCGATGACGTAGCTCGCCATGACGCCGAGGATCACGACGCCGATCGTGGTGGCCACCGCGGAGATCGTCGAGTTGCCCATCTGCCGCCAGAAGATCTCGTTCTCGAGGACGCTGGAGTAGTTCTCCCAGTGCCACTTCGTGGGGAAGCCCGACGGGTCGGTCGTGATCTCCGAGTTGGACCGGAAGCCACCGATGATGATGTAGAAGACCGGTCCGATGCAGATCATCACGAAGAGGAACGCGATCAGGTAGGTCATGGGGCCGCTGCGGTGCAGGCGCGCGCCCTTCTGCTTCTTCGTGCGCGCGGGCCGGCTCGCGGGGAGCGGGGGCGCGGTGGTGACGCTGGCGGACATCACTTCTTCCCTTCCGTGAGCGCACCGGCGGTGTCACGACGGAGCACGAAGCGCTGGTAGATCAAGGCGATCGTGAGCGAGATGACGAACAGGACGACCGCGACCGCGTTGCCGTAGCCGTAGTTCCCGGCCAGGCGCCCCTCGCCGACCATGTAGGTCGCCATCGTCGAGGTGCCGGCGGTCGTGGCCACGTACTGGCCCCAGATGATGAAGACGAGGTCGAAGAGCTGGAGCGAGCCGATGATCGACAAGAACGCCCAGATGCGGATCGTCGGGCCGAGCAGCGGCAGGGTGATGCTCCGCTGCATCTTCCAGTAGGACGCGCCGTCGATCGCGGCGGCCTCGTACAGCTCCTCGGGGATCGACTGCAGGCCCGCGAGGAAGAGGATCACGGCGAAGCCGATGTACTTCCAGGAGATGATCACCATCAGTGTCCAGATGGCGACCTTGGGATCGGAGAGCCACTCGACCGTCCAGTCGGGCAGACCGATCCGTTCGAGGAAGTGGTTCACCGCGCCCGTCGTCTTGAGCATCAGGCCCCAGCCCGTGCCGACGATGACCTCGGAGATCACGTACGGCACGAAGATCAGGACGCGGACGAGGGAGCGGCCCCGCATGCGCTGGTTGAGCAGCAGCGCGAGGGCGATCGCAGCCGGGCCCTGGATCACGAGCGACATCACGAGGATGAAGCCGTTGTGCATCAGGGCGTCCTGGAACTTCGCGTCCTGGAAGATCGTCAGGTAGTTCTGCAGGCCCACGAAGTCTGTGGGCGGGCCGAAGCCCTTCCACTTGAAGAACCCGTAGTACGCCGCCATCAGCACGGGGAAGATGACGAACGCCAGGAACATGATGATGGCGGGGCCGGCGAGGAGAGCGATCTCCAGCCGCTTGGCCCAGTCCGCACCTCCGGCCCGGCGCCTGCGGGCCGGGGACGGTGCCTTGGGGGCACCGTCCCCGCCCGCCGAGCGACCCTCGGGCGGTGACGTGGTGAGCGTGTTGTCGCCCAAGGTGTCACTCATGGTTGTTGACTACTCCTTGGCCAGCGCGTCGGTCACGGACTTGATGACACCTTCGGGCGAACCGCTGCCCGCGAGCATCTCGACGACACCCGCGTTGAGCGCGTTGCCGACGTTCTGGCCGAGCAGGGTGTCGAGCCAGACGGTGACGTACGGCGCCTTGTTGTAGGACGCGAGGACGTCCTTCAGAGCCGGGTCGGTGATGACGCCCTGCGCCTCCTGGTTGGCCGGGAGCGTCACGAACGCGGTGGCGTACGCCTCCTGGTTCTCCTTCGACATGAAGAAGTTGAGGAACTTGCCGCAGGCCTCGGCCGGAGCCTTGGCGGAGCAGCTGTAGCCGTCGACGCCACCCATCATGGCGGCCGGGTCACCCTTGCCGCCGTCGACCGCCGGGAACGGGAACCAGCCCAGGTCCGCGAGCGGCTTCTTGTCCGGGGTCAGGTCGGCGATGACGCCGGGGTTCCACGCGCCCATGAGCTCCATGCCCGCGAGGTGGTTGGCGATCATGCCGGCCGAGGATCCGGCGCTGCCCTGCGCCTCGGTGGTGAGGAAGCCCTCGTTGAAGGGCTGGGTCTTGGCGAAGTCGTTCAGTGCGGTCGCAGCAGCGAGCCAGCACGGGTCGCTGAAGTCCTTCGTGGCCGGGAGCTTGTCCATGACGTCCTTGGAGCAAGAGCGCAGCGCGAAGAAGTAGTACCAGTGCGCCGCTGGCCATGCAGCCTTGCCGCCGAGCGCGATCGGGGCGACGTCGATCGCCTTGAGCTTCTCGTCTGCGGCCGCGAGCTCGGTGAAGTTCGTGGGGGTCGCAGAGATGCCGGCCTGCTCGAACAGGTCCTTGCTGTAGTACATGCCACCCGGCAGGATCGCCGTCGGCATGCCGTAGACCTTGCCGTCGACGGTGAACGCGTCGAACGCCGGGCCGACGCCGGTCTTGACGCTCTCGTCGATCAGGCCGGTGATGTCGAGGACCTGGCCGGCCTCGACGATGTCGGCGAGCTTGCCACCACCGCGCGCCATGAAGACGTCGGGTGCGTCGCCTGAGTTGAGGGCGGTCTGGAGCTTGCCGTCCATGTCCTCGTTCTGGATCGCCTGGACCTCGACCTTGATGCCGGGGTTGGCTGCCGTGAAGTCGGCGGCCATCTTGTCCCAGTACTCCTTGCCGGGACCGGTGGTCGAGTTGTGCCAGAAGGTCAGCGTGACGTCGCCGCCACCGCTTCCGCCTCCGCCGGTCGTGCTGTCCGGGTTGTCGCTGCCTCCGCAGGCAGTGAGCCCGAGCGCGAGCGCGGCGACCGCGGCCGTTGCGCCCAAGAGCTTGTGTGCACGCATCAGTTCGTCCTCTCCGTCGAGTTGCACTGATCGCCGCTCCGACCATCGTTGGCCGCGGGCGTCGACACGAGACTTGCACGTCCGGAATGATCCCGTCAATCGTTATCGATAACGTTTTACATACGGTACTGTCGCCCCATGGCACAGCGGGTCACGATCACCGACGTCGCCCGGACGGCAGGCGTCTCGGTCGCGACCGTCTCGAAGGTGATCAACAGCAGGTACGGCGTCGCCCAGAGCACGACCGCGCGCGTCAAGGAGGTCATCGAAGACCTCGGGTACGAGTCGAGCCTCGTCGCGCGCAGCCTGCGATCGCACAAGACCAACGTGATCGGCATCCTCGTCGCCGAGTTCGAGCCCTTCAGCACCGAGATCCTCAAGGGCGCCTCGAGCGTCCTCGCCGGCACCGGCTACGAGCTGCTCGCCTACACGGGAGGGCAGCACAGCGGCGGCGTCGGCTGGGAGCAGCGCTATCTCAGCCGCCTGAGCGGCACGCTCATCGACGGCGCGATCCTCGTCACCCCGACCGTCCTCGACGCGGACGCGGCGATCCCGGTCGTCGCGATCGACCCCCACACGGGCCCCGGCGGCATCCCGACCGTCGACTCGGACAACCTCGCGGGCGCCGCGACCGCGACCGAGCACCTCATCAGCCTCGGCCACCGACGCATCGCCTTCCTCAGCGGTCGCGACGACCTCGAGTCCTCCCGCCTCCGCGAGGAGGGCTACCGCCAGGCGCTCACCGCTGCGGGCATCGCCGTCGACCCCTCGCTCGTGCGCTCCGGCGACTACCGGCTCGAGACGTCGCGCGGCCCCGCCCGCGAGCTGCTCACGCTTGCCGACCGTCCGACCGCGATCTTCGCGGCCAACGACCTCTCGGCGCTCGCCGCGATGGAGGTCGCGCGGGACCTGGGCCTCGACATCCCGGGCGACCTGTCCGTCATCGGCTTCGACGACATCCCCGAGGCAGCGCGCAGCAACCCGCCGCTGACGACGATCCGCCAACCCATCCAGCAGATGGGCGCGACGGCCGTCAACCTCCTCGTCGACCTCATCGGCGGCCGCGCCCTCGACTCGACGCACGTCCGGATGCCCACGTCGCTCGTGCTCCGCGGGACGACGGGACCTCAGTCGGCGCGCAGCACCGCGACGACGAAGTCGCTGTCCGACTCGTAGGGGCGCAGGTCCCACGTCGCGAGCATGAGGTCCGGCACGAGACCGGCCGTGCGCGCGTCCCCGAGCAACTCACGCACCTCGTAGCCCCGCCCAGCCCCGAAGCCGACGACGACGCGTCCGCGCGGGCGCAGGTGCGCCCTCATCCGCTCGAGCGCGGCCGCGTGCGTGCCCTCCGCGAGGAACGTCATGACGTTGCCCGCCGAGACGACGACGTCGAACCCCTCGTCGATCCCGTGCGCCGTGAGGTCCATCTCGCAGATGTCGTCGACGACCCAGGTCGCGTCCGGGTGGTCCGCCCGCGCCGCCTCGATGAGCACCGGGTCGACGTCGACGCCGACGACCGTATGCCCGCGACGTGCCAGCTCGCCGCCGACGCGCCCGGGGCCGGAGCCTGCGTCGAGGATGCGCGAGCCGCGCGGCACCATCGCGTCGACGAGGCGCGACTCGCCGTGCAGGTCGTCGCCTCGCGCTGCCATCGCGCGGAACCGTTCGACGTACCACGCCGAGTGGTCCGGGTTGGCCGCGACGATCTGCTCCCACCGGCTCGGGGTCCGCTGGCTCACTGGGTCCTCCTCGTCCGTGCGCGCCGCTCGACGGCGCGCGTCCGCAGCCAGCGTCGCACGGGCGGCGCCCGAACGCTGGGACACAGGTCCTCCGGCTTTGCCAGAGCCTCGTCCGGGCCGCAGACTTCGCCCCATGCGGTCTTTCTTCTCCTTCCCCAACCCGGTCAACGAGCTCGCGGCGCGCACCGTCGCGGCCGGCGTCGTCGTGCTTGCGGTCACGTCGCTCGTGACGCAGTCGTGGATCGTGCTCGCGGTCCTCGCGGCCGGGTTCCTCGGCCGCGTGCTCGCAGGACCGCGCCTGTCGGTCCTCGGGTGGCTCGCGCAGCGCGTGATCGCGCCCCGGTTGGGGGCCCCTCGCCTCGTCCCCGGCCCGCCCAAGCGCTTCGCGCAGGGCATCGGCGCGACGCTCACGGTCGGTGCGCTCGTCGCGTACGCGTCGGGAGCCCCGACAGTCGCCTGGGTGCTCGTCGGCCTCGTCGTCCTCGCCGCGACGCTCGAGTCCGCGCTCGCATTCTGCCTCGGGTGCTGGATCTTCGGCCGCCTGCAATCGGTCGGCCTCATCCCTGAGTCGGTGTGCGAGGCGTGCAACGACATCCGCCTGCGTCAGCCGGCGTCGGCTGCCTGAGCCTCGGGTACCGCGGCGCGGCCGCGCGCTCGTGAACTGCGGAGGCGATCACCCGTGGCGAGGACGAGCCAGAGCGCTGCCGCGAGCACCGCGAGGTACGGCGGGCGCGTCCACCACCAGGTCGCGCTCCCAGGTTCGGGCAGCGGCAGCCCGGCCGCGACCCACGCCCCCGTGAGCACGACGACGACGGGCAGGTGCCACAGGAACGCGCGCATCGACAGCGCGGCAGCCCGGTCGAGGACCGGCGCGAGGCGCGGCCCGTCGAGTCGCCCCACGACGACGGGCCGCAGCAGGAGCACGCCCGCCACCTGCACGAGGACGTGCAGCATCGCCAGGGTGCTCGGCGGGTTCATGGGCGACCGCTGGCCCGCGGTGCCGACCATCGACTCGGCCCACCACGGTGACGCCGCCGCGGCGGCCATGGCCGCGAGCGCGAGGACGAACCACACGACGACGGTGCGCCGCGGGAGCCGCAGCAGGCGCCCGTCGCGGTACGCGAAGCCGAGCTGCTGCGCGAGGCCCCACACGAGCACGTAGTTGGCGTACCCGGTGAGCGGCACGTCGGTGAGGATGCGCACGGCGTCGACGGCGACCGAGCCGAGCGCCATCGCGACCGGTACCCGCACGCCGAAGCGTTCGTCGAGGCGGAGCATCGTCGGCGTCAGCATGGCGAGGACGGTGTAGACGGCGACGAACCACATGGGCATGAGCACGACGACGGCGACGGTCAGCGTGAGCGTGCGCGGCGCTCCGAGGGCCAGGGCTGCCGCGACGACGGCGAGGACGACGAGCACGAACGGCGCGACGGGGCGCAGCAGACCGACCACACGTCCGCGGACCCAGGCGCGGTCGGTGCGCCCGCGGGCACGCGCCCGGGCGAGGCTCGTCGCGTTCGAGAACCCGCCGACGAAGAAGAACAGCGGGATCAGGACGAGCACCCACGTCACGGGCCACAGCCACGGGGCGTCGCTCA
Source organism: Sanguibacter hominis ATCC BAA-789 (assembly GCF_012396185.1). Taxonomy (GTDB): domain Bacteria; phylum Actinomycetota; class Actinomycetes; order Actinomycetales; family Cellulomonadaceae; genus Flavimobilis; species Flavimobilis hominis. Next base: position 14,201 of record NZ_JAAXOW010000005.1, on the reverse strand, counting down.
GGACGTTGCCGACGCGGAGCACCTCGTCGTCGTCGGGGCGGACGGCCGCCATGGTCCAGTGCCCGAGGATGACGGCGCCGAGGGCAGCGGTGCGCATGAGGTCGGCGAACCTGTCGCGCGTCGCGGGTGTGGTGGCCACAGACACACTCTGGCAGGGGGGTGCCGCGTTGTCCCGCCGTCGCGCGGCCTCTGGGGACCAGCGTTCCCCGGGCGCGCGGCCAGGCAAGGACGCTGGGGCGTCTCAGTCGCGACGCCGCGGGCCGCGCGGCCCGGGCACCCGGAGGCGGACACCTGCGAGCTCGGGGGCGGTGGCGGGCGCGGCGCCGTCGTCGACCCGGCCGAACCTCGCGTTCGGGTCCGCGCCGTGGGCGCGGCGGGTGCGTTGCGCTGCCCAGTCTGCGCGGGCGGTCGCGATGCCCTCGTGGCCGGGCGCGGCGAGCCCCCACCACAGCACGGTCTCGTCGACCGCGGGAGGTCCGCCGAGGATGAGGAGCCTGGTGGGCGCGTCGCCTGCGGTGAGGCGCACGTAGGTGCGGCCTGCGGGCAGGACGACGAGCTCCGCGACGGTCGCGCGCGCGTCGTCGACCGTGACGGCCCCGTCGTCGACGAGGAGCCCGTGCTCGAAGGTGGGGTCGACGGGCAGGGCGATGTGCGAGCCTGCGGCGAGCTCGAGCTGGGCGCACACGAGGGGCCGGTGCGTCGTGGCGGGCGAGGTGATCCCGCAGGCCGTGCCGATCGCGACCGTGAGCCGGACCCCGCCCTCGGCGAGCGTCGGCAGGTCGGCGTGGTGCTCGAGGCTCGCGGGGAGGTCGAGGGCACCGGGGGGAAGGAGCGCCGCGAGGCGAGCGGCGCGGAGCGGTGTTCGGGAGCCGTCGCCGCTCGCGTAGGCGAGCCCGTGCGAGGCGCCGCTGCCTGCGGTGAGGAGCGACAGCTCGCCGGCCCGGACGACGGCGTTCGGTGCCGCGGAGGTCCGGTGCTCGATCGCTCCGGAGAAGATCCACGTGACGAGCTGGAGCCCGGTGTGGGGGTGGACCGGGACGTCGTGCGCCGGGCTCTGGTCCGTCCGCTCCTCGGCGGCGAGGTGCTCGACGAAGCACCAGGGCCCGACGCGCCTGCGCGGTCCGGGGAGCGTGCGCGCACGGCCCGCTCCCGCAGGGGCGGGCGTGAGCAGCTCGGGCGGGGCGTGGTCGGTGACCGGCTCGGGTGCGGGTGGTCGCACGGCGCGGATGCCCGGGCGGCTCGGGCTTCCGTCGGCGAGGCCGGGTCGTGCCGACCTGCGGCGTGGGACGGGCGGAGCGGGTGCCACAGGTGCGGGTTCCTCGCTCTCGGGCCCGCGGTCGACGTCGCTCACGGGCCTGAGCCTAGGCCTGCGGGGGCGCTGTGGCGAGGATCGTGGGCGCTCGTGCCGCGCGTCTGCAAGGACGGAGCCCCGCGGTTCGCGGGGCTCCGTCGGACCGCACGACCTCGGCCTGGGGCCGTTCGACGAGTGGTCGTGCACATGGCTCCGCGGCGTGTCCGCCTTCGGTGCCGGTGCTGCGGTCGGCCTTCCGGGCTCGGGTGGGCTGTCGTCGATCGTGGCGCGTGGCGCGCCGACCCGTCCGTTTTCCGGAAGACCTGGGGGTGCAGTTCTCTCCTTTCCTATTCCTCTCGGGTGCCGTCGGCAAGGCTTCATCCCCTTGTCATTTGGGGTGTGCGCAACCCACAGCCCTGTCCACAGGCGGGACCCTGGATATCTCGCGGGGTGCACACCCCTGTGGAGCAGATCTGTGGATAACTCGACGCAGGGTGTTCACACTGTGGATGCCCGTCCGAGGGTGTGGACCGCCACAGCCCGGATGGCGCATGTGATGACACAGTGGTGGCAGAATGTCACCATGCCCAAGATCATCGGTGGCTCGCTCGCTGAGCACCGCGAACAGACCCGCAACAAGCTGTTCACCGCCCTTGCCACCCTCATGGACGACCGCGGCTTCGACTCGATCACGCTCGCGCAGATCGCCCAGGCGGCCAAGATCGGGCGCACCGCCGTCTACAACCACTTCCCCGACAAGGAGTCGCTGCTCGTCGGGTTCATCAACCATGAGACCGAGCAGTACGTGGCGAGCCTCGAGCGTGAGCTCGAGAACGTCGACGACCCTGTCGACCAGCTGCGCACGTACGTCCGCGCGCAGATGCGCCTCAAGCGCGTGTTCCACCTCGCGCCCGGGCCGGACCTGCGCACGGTCGTCTCCCGCGGGACGCAGCACCAGCTCCGGGAGCACGCCGACATGGTCGAGGGCATCCTCAAGCGGATCATCGGCACCGGCATCGAGCGCCGCGCGTTCCCGCCGCAGGACCTCAGCGTCACGGTCGCGCTCGTGAACGCCTGCCTGTCAGGCCGCACGCTCGGGCACGACGACGCGTCCCGTGCGGTCGCGACGCGCGCGACGGAGGAGTTCGTGCTCCGCGCGATCGGGGTCCCGCCGGCGTCCGCGAGCTCGGGGGTCGCTGTGGACGAAGAGCCGGCACTGTCGGGGGCGACCATGCGCCCTGCGCCGACCGGCCCGGCCGGCTGCCCCTTCCACCACTGACGCCGCTCTCGCCGAGACGGCCCCGACCGCACAGCCGGGGCCTGGCTGCGTCCGTCAGACGTCCCCGAGCTGCTGCCGGACGTCGTGGACGTGGTGCACGACGTCGTGCAGGAAGTACTGCAGGAGCGTCGCCGTCGTGAAGGACGAGCCGTTCGACCGCTCGCCGCGCCGGTCCCACGCGTCCTCGGGGAGCGTCTGCACGATGGCGGCGAGCGCAGCGGCGCTCTCGGTGAGCTCGTCGGCGACGACGAGCGGGCGCTGCTCACGGTAGCGGCCGACGACGGCGGCCTCGTCCTGGTCCCAGTTGCGGAACGTCGGGTCGTCCTCGTCGCGGATGAGCTCGACGCGGGTGCCGAAGATGTCATAGACGTCGCGCACGTGGCAGGCGTACTCGAGGGGTGACCACACGTCGGGCGCGGGCCGCTCGCTGACGCGCGGGTCGACGAGGACTCGACGCCAGAACGCGATCTGTGCGGGGACGAGCTCTGGCACGGTGCGAGGGTCGACGTCTGCGGCGGTGAAGCCGCACTCGGGGCACGTCTCGCGCAGCACCCAGGTCCAGTCCTTCACGTCGGGTTCGACTGCGGCGACATAGGGCTCCGCGGGCGTGTCGGGTGTCGTGTCCATGGACGAGCGTAACCACGTGCGACTGGGCGCGCGCCAGGGCCCGTCTCACCGTGTGAACAAGGGTAGGCATACCTAACTACGTGTGGTGAGGTGTCAGTGTGTCATGACGTTCCGTCAGCACACGACCGACCGGCCACGCCGGCCTCGACGACCGCACCGGAGACCCTCAGTGACCGCCACCGCTCCCACCGTCACGACCGCGACGGACCGCGCCACCCTCTCGGCCCTGCTGCGCGAGGGCACCCGCCAGGTCCACCGCGAAGCCGAGACGATGGGCTTCGTCGAGACCCTCATGTCCGGCGGCTTCGGCGAGCGCGGCAAGGCCGCCTACGCCGACCTGGCAGCGCAACAGCTCGCGATCTACAGCGCCCTCGAAGCCGCGAGCGAACGCATCGCCGCGACCCCCGAGGGTGCGGCAGCCCAGATCGTCTTCGCCGAGCTCGAGCGCACACCGCAGATCGAGCAGGACCTCGAGCACCTCTTCGGTGCCGACTGGACCGCGAAGATCACCGTCCTGCCAGCGACCGCACGGTACGTCGCCCGCCTCGACGCGATCGACTCCCTCCCCCGGTACGCCGCGCACGCCTACACCCGCTACCTCGGTGACCTCTCGGGCGGCCAGATCATCCGCACGATGCTGCAGCGCCACTACGGCCTCGGCGATGCGGGGGTCTCCTTCTACCGCTTCGAGGGCATCGAGAAGGCGAAGGTCTTCAAGGACGTCTATCGCGAGCGGCTCGACGCGATCCGGTTCGACGACGAGGGTCGCGCAGCGGTCGTCGCAGAGGCACAGGAAGCGTTCCGTCTCAACCAGGCGCTCTTTGCCGAGCTGGGTGACATTCACCTCTGAGACGGCCACCCCGTCCGCGCGCGACAAAGGCTATCCTTACTTCGCCGCAACCTGCCTCTCTCCGCGCCGACGAGGAAACCCCTTCGATGCTCAGCACCCCCGTGCCCGCAGCCGGCCTCCGGCTGCCGCTCCGCCGCGCCCTCGCGACCGCGGTCGCGACGCTCGGCCTCCTCGCCGTCGCACCGGGGGCCCACGGCGCCGATGGCCCCGTGTCAGGCGAGGGACCGGAGGGCCAGAAGGTCACGGTGACCCGCGCGACCGGCCTCGACCCGACCGGCGCCGAGCTCACCGTCACGGGCGAGGGCTTCGACGAGTCCATCGGCATCTACGTCGCGGTCTGCGTCGACAACGGCCCAGAGAAGCGGCCGACGCCGTGCCTCGGGGGCGTCGACATGGCGGGCACGACCGGATCGAGCGGCTGGTTCTCCTCGAACCCGCCGTCGTACGGCAAGGACCTCGCGCAGCCGTTCGGCCCCGGCGGGTCGTTCGAGCTGACGACGACGGTCGTCGCGCAGGACAACCTGACCGACTGCCTCGACGAGGCGGCCGCGCCCGACGGCTGCGTCCTCGCGACCTTCGCCGACCACACGCGGATCGACAACCGCTCGGCCGACGTGCGCATCCCGCTGACGTTCGCCGCGCCCGGCGCCGCTGAGCCGACCGACGCGACGACGGCGCCGGCAGGGACGTCCGACGCCGCCGAGACCGCACCGCCGACGACCGAGGGTCCCGCGGTGTCGTCCGCGTCCCCGGTCCCCGCGACCTCGAGCGCCACGTCCGCCGACAGCGCCGCTGGCGGCGCACCGCTCGTGTGGGTCGGGGTCGGCGCGGTCGTCGTCCTCGGCGGCATCGCGTTCCTCCTCGCGCGACGGCGCACCGCAGCGACTCCCGGCGATGCAGCGCCCGTGAACGACGCGGACCGAGATGCGTGAGCGGACGACGGCGCGGCTGCGCGCGGCCCTCGCCGCGATCGCGGTCTGCACGCTCGCCGCGGGTTGCGGCGCCGCCGGCGCGACCCCAGCGAGCGAGCAGACAGGCACCACCTCGGGCCCGACGGGACCACGCACGATCGAGGCGCTCGCCGACCCGGTGCGCCCGCTGGCGACCCCGACCCCCACGCTCCCGGCGACCGTCACGTCGGCCGACGGCGTCGAGGTCACCGTCACCGACGCGAGCCGCATCCTCGCCGTCGACCTGTATGGCACGTTCGCCGAGATCGTCTTCTCGCTCGGCCTGGGCGACAACGTCATCGGGCGGGACGTCGCGAGCGGCTTCGAGGAGGCCGAGCACCTGCCGGTCGTCACGGGCTCGAGCCACGCGCTGAACGTCGAGTCGATTCTCGCGCTCGACCCCACCGTGGTGCTCACCGACACCTCGATCGGCCCGCCCGAGGTCTTCGACCAGCTGCGGGCCGCCGGCATCCCGGTGGTCTTCCTCGACCCGGAGCGCACTCTTGCGGGCATCGACGACCACATCCGCGCCGTGGCGGCCGCGCTCGGCGTCCCCGCCGCGGGCGAGGAGCTGGTCGCTCGGACCGACGCCGAGATCGCCGAGGCACGCGCGCTCGCCCCGGCGGACGGGTCGGGGCCGCGCGTCGCGTTCCTCTATGTGCGCGGCACGGCGGGCGTCTACCTGCTGGGCGGCCCCGGCTCGGGTGCCGACGCGATGATCGAGGCGGTCGGCGCGGAGGATGCTGGCACGGCGATCGGCCTGGACCGCAGCTTTACGCCCATCACGAGCGAGGGGATGATCAACGCCGCACCGGACGTCCTGCTCGTCATGAGCGCGGGCCTCGAGTCCGTCGGTGGTGTCGACGCGCTGCTCGGGATCCCGGGCATCGGCCAGACGCCCGCGGCCGCGACCCGGCGCGTGATCGACGCGCCTGACACAGAGCTGTTGTCCTTCGGGCCGTCGACCGCGGGCACGATCACCCGCCTCGCGAACGCGCTCTACCGATGAGCGTCCGCCCCGCTCCCGCCGCAGACACGACCGGCTCCGGCGTCGACGCCCCCGCAGCGCGGATCGAGGCGACCCGTCCTGCGCGCGGGATCGCGCTCCTCGTGGGCCTCGTCGTCGCGCTCGTCGCGGCCGCCCTCGTCTCTGCCGTGTCAGGCCAGACGCCGGTCACTCCGGCCGAGGTGCTCGGCTCGGTGCTCCATCATCTCGGTCTCGACCTAGGGACGCTGCCCGCGCACCCGCAGGGCGACAACACCTTGTGGGTCGCGCGGTTCCCGCGGATCGCCCTCGGTGTCCTCGTCGGCGCAGCGCTCGGCTGCGCGGGCGCGCTCATGCAGGGTGTGTTCAGCAACCCGCTCGCGGAGCCTGGTGTCATCGGCATCTCGTCGGGTGCCGCGGTCGGCGCGTGCACGGTCATCGTGCTCCCGATGGCGGGCGGGGTGCTCTCCGGGTCGCTGGCTGTTGCGGCGGCCGCGTTCGTCGGTGGGCTCGTCACGACGCTCGTCGTGTATGCGCTCGCGCGGGCGAACGGGCGGACAGAGGTCGTCACCCTTGTCCTGACGGGTGTCGCGATCAACGCGTTCACCTCGGGGGTGCTCGCGTTCCTCGTGTTCATCGCGTCGCCGTCGGCGCGCGAGCAGATCGTGTTCTGGCAGCTGGGGTCTCTCAACGGTGCGACGTGGCGCTCGGTCGCGATCGTCGCTCCCATGGTCGCGATCGGGCTCGTCGCGGCGATGATGCTGCGCCGCAAGCTGGACCTGCTGTCGCTCGGTGAGCGCGCGGCCCGTCACCTGGGTGTCGACGTCGAGCGGTTGCGGCAGGTCGTGATCCTTATCGTCGCGCTGCTGACGTCTGCGGGCGTCGCGTTCACGGGCATCATCGCGTTCGTCGGCCTCGTCGTCCCGCACGTGGTCCGGATGGTCGCGGGTCCTGGGCACCGCTTCCTCGTGCCGGGCTCGGCGCTCGGTGGTGCGCTCGTGCTCGTCGTCGCGGATCTGGTGGCGCGCACGGCGATCGCGCACGCGGAGCTGCCGCTGGGCATGCTCACGTCGCTCGTCGGGGGGCCGTTCTTCTTCTGGCTCCTGCGTCGCACGCGTACGTCGCAGGGGGGCTGGGCGTGAGCGGGGTCGTCGGGACGTTCCTCGACACCGTCCGTCTGCGGCCCCGGCATCCGCGGCTGCCTGAGCGTCTCCCGGTCGGGGAGGCCCTCGCCGAGGTGCGCGACGCTCACCTGACCCTGGGCGGCTCGTCGATCCTCGACGGTGCGAGCCTCGAGGTGCGGGCGGGCGAGGTGCGTGCGCTCGTGGGTCCGAACGGCGCGGGCAAGTCGACGCTGCTGGGCGTCCTGACGGGCGACCGCAAGCCGTCGTCCGGCGAGGTCACCGTCCACGGCGCTCCACTCTCCTCGTGGTCGACGACGGACCTCGCCCTGCGGCGCGCCGTCCTCACGCAGGACGTGGCGGTATCCTTCCCCTTCACGGTCCGCGAGGTCGTCGAGATGGGTCGGTCACCGTGGCGCGCGACCCCCCTCGAGGAGGACGACGACGCGATCGTCGCCGCGTCGCTCGAGGCGACGGACGTCACGCACCTCGCGACGCGCAGCTTCACGACCCTGTCGGGGGGCGAGCGGGCGCGTGCGGCGCTCGCTCGCGTGCTCGCGCAGCGCACGCAGCTCTTGCTGCTCGACGAGCCGACGGCGGCCCTCGACCTGCGGCACCAGGAGCTGGTCCTCACGCTCGCTCGCACGCACGCCCGTGCTGGCGGCGCGGTGGTCGTCGTCGTGCACGACATCGGTCTCGCGGCGGCGTACGCCGACCAGGTGACGATCCTCGCGGGCGGCCGGGTCGTCGGCGACGGCATCCCGGGCGAGGTCCTGACGCCGGAGCTGCTCTCGGCGGTCTACGAGCACCCGGTCGAGGTGCTCGAGCACCCGCGCGGGGGCGCTCCGATCATCCTGCCGCGTCGCTGACATGACGGGAGGGCGGGGAGCTGTAGCTCCCCGCCCTCCGCGACGTCAGTGGGCCCACGCCCGCCCGGCCGAGGTCATCTCGTTCTGACCGTGATTGTCGGCGCAGCCGTCGTCTTGCCCGCCTTCACGGTCACCGGCGACTTCGACGTCGCGTGGAAGTAGCCACCTCCGAGCCACTCGTCGTCCCACGCCCATTGCTCGCTCGCGTCCTTGAGGTGGATCGTGTACTTCCCTGGGACGACCTTGATCTCGTAGCGGCCGTTCACGTCCGTGGTGGCGACGTTCCACGACCACTGACCCCAGCTGTCGACGAGCGTGACTCCGACCTTTGCGGCAGGTCTCCCGGTGTCGGTGACGACCTTGCCCGCGAGTGTCACGGTCTTGGCGAAGCGGAGATCGACCTTGGCTGTCTTCCCCTTCTTGACCGTCACAGCGCGGGTCTTACCCGTGCGGTCCTTGCCTGTCGCGCTGACGACGTACCGCCCCTTGACGGCCCCCTTGAGCGTGTACCTGCCCTTCGACGTCGTGGTGACGACCCCGAGGTAGGTGCCATATCCGTCGGAGACGCGGACCTTGCCCTTGAAGGGCTTTCCGTTCGCCTTGCGGACCGTGCCCGTGATCGTGGTCCCGAGAGGCCGCGTGAAGGAGACCCTCGTCGTCTTCCCACGCTTGACCGTGATCTTCTTCGAGATGTTCGTGCCGCCGAGGATCACGCGGTACTTGCCCGCAGGCAGGTCGGAGATGTTCGTGGTCCCCCGCTTCGACGAGTGGTACGTGCCGACCGTCGCGCCCTTCGCGTCTTTCACCGTGGCGTCGAGGCTGACCTTCTTGGACAGCTTCGCGGGGGCCTTGACCGTGACCTTGACCGTGCCCCACTTCTCATCCACGTTGATCGTGACGTTGCTGGTCTTCTTCGGGGTCACCGTGACGGTCTTGTATCTGCCGACCGTGTAGGTCCCGCGCAGCATGCCGTCGAGACGGACGTGACCGTTCCTGTCGGTGCGCTTGCGGAGGTAGAAGTTCCGGTCGACCCCGTGCACCGTGATCCGCGTGTCCGGCTGGGGCTTGCCCTTCGCATCGACGACCTTCACGCTGATGGATCCGACCTGGGTGAACATCGGGATGTCCACGGTCGCGACGCTGTCGGCCGGGACTGAGACGGTTGCCGCGTCGGCTTCCCGGGTCACGCCGCCCAGGTAGGTCGTGGAGTACCCGGCATTCGTGGCGGGCCTCTCCCCCCACACCTGGTACGGCACGCCCGGGCACGCCTCGAAAGCGAACCGGCCGTCAGAGTCCACCGCGCCGAGGTCTCGATACTTCCCAGCGCCTGAGGCGTTCACCCGGGCGCCCACGGCCGGAGCTCCGTCTGCGGTGAGGCGCCCGGTGATCACGCTGACGCCGTCGATCGTCAGGGAAGCTCGGCTCGCGACGCCCGCGACGTGGTGGACGCTCGCCGCGGCCGGCGAGGTCGTCACGCACACCGAGTCGAACGTGGCCCTCACGGCGTAGTCGCCCGCGGCCAAGGGCACCTTGACGCTTCCGTGAGCGTCCGCGACCTCTGTGGCGACAACGTCAGGACCGCGTGTGACCGTCACCTTGGCGCCCTCGAGCGGGCCTCCGCCACGATTGGTCACGACGACCTCGAGAGGCGCCACGTCTGCCGCACCCGCAGGTGCGGCAGCCACCCCGGTCAGTACCACGGCCACGACGGCCAGAGCCGCCAGGATCTTCCGTCTCATCAGCTTCTCCTAGTCTTCCTTCGAGGCGGGGAGCTGCGGCTCCACGCCTTTCACACGCCTCGAGCACCTTGTCCTGGATCAGGGCCCCTTGACCGTGATCGTCGGGGCCGCGACCGATGTGCCCTTCTTGGCGGTGACCTTGGCCTTGCCATGGAAGTAGCCGATGCCGCCATCCGTCGGGTCGACGGTTCGCAGCGTGAGCTTGCCCGGCTTCACCTTGAGGGAGTAGCGCCCCTGGTCGTCCGTGTGTCCGAGGCTGATCGAGACCTCGTGGCCTCGAGAGTCGTAGGCGGCAACCTCCACACCTCTCGCCGGGGAACCCTGCGAGTTGAGCACCGTGCCGGTGATCGTGCCGGTCTTGACGAAGCGCCAGCTCGCCTTCGCGTTCTTGCCCTTCTTCACCGTGACGGTCGTACCTCGACCCAGGTCGCTCTCGGCGTGCCAGGCTGTGATCCGGTACTTGCCGGGCATCGCACCACGGATGGTGTACTCGCCGCGCGCGTTGGTCTTCACCGTGGCGAGCACACCGCCGCGGGAGTCATAGGCGATGAGCGAGCGCTTCGCGAATGCCTTGCCGTTGGCCCAGCGGACCGTCCCGGTGATCTTGGTGCCCACGGGTCGTGTGAACGAGATGCGAGTCGTCTTCCCCTTGGTGACCTTGACCTGCTTGGAGATGCCGGTTCCGTCCAGGTAGACGCGGTAGCGGCCTGGCGCGAGGTAGCTCACGGTCGTCTTGCCGTTGTGGAACGGGCCGTACTCGCCGACGGTGCGTCCCTTCGAGTCCTTCACGGTCACACCGGTCTGAACGTGCTCCTCGATCTGCTTGGGGACGGAGACCTTGGCGCTGATCTTCCCTGGGATGGTGCCCGGAGGCAGCTTGATGTTCGCGGTGCCCGTCCTGCCGGTCGTCACCTTGACCGCGACGGAGCGCTCGGCTGCGCCCTTGCGCGACGTGACCTTGTAGCTACCGTGCGGGAGTCCGGGGATCCGGTAGGTGCCGTCAGCCGCCGTCTTCCCGGTGCTGACGCCGAACGCATTCCGGTCGGTGGCCTTGGCCTCGACCCAGACGCCCGCGACGGGCCTGCCCTTCGAGTCGACGACCTTGCCCGTGATGTTGCCGAGCGATGAGTACAGCTCGAAGTTTCGCTCGGCCCAGCTGTCGCGCTTGTACCCCACCCCAGTGCCGTCCGCGCGGCGGCCGGTCGGGCCGCTGTAGGTGCGCGGGGAGTTCCCGCCTGTGCCCCAGTCAGCCGACAGCGAGCCTCCGTCGAGCCACTCGGAGTCGTCGCACAGGGTGAAGGAGTACCACCCGTCCGCATCCGCCTTCGCCACCTCGGACAGGTCCAAGGAATCCAGGTAGATCCGAGCGCCGGCAACGGGCAGCTGCTTGGAGGTCACACGCCCGGACACCACGCTGGGGCCGTCGAGGGCGAGGTTGAGGCGCTGCGTCGAGCCTGCCGTGAGCACGACGTCGGACACACCCGGCGCAATGGCTACGCACCCGTCGGCGAAGGTCACCGTGACCTGGTACGTGCCGGTCGGGAGGTTCGTCGTGAGCCGCCCACGCGCGTCGGACTCCCCAGAGGCGACGACTGCCCCACCTTGGCGGACAGCGACCTCGGCGCCATACAGCGGGCCGCCGCCCCTGTTGGTCACGACGACCTCGAGCGGTGTCACGTCCGCGGCACCGGCGGGTGCCGCCACGAGACCGGCTGCAGCCACAGCGATCGCAGCAGCCCCTGCAAGAATTGTCCGTCTCATCGAGCTTCTTCCCCTGTCAGAGGGCCGCCCGCACGAGTCCGTTCTCGTTCTACCACCTGCCCCATGGCGATGCTAGCCGAGCGTGCCGGTCGCGCCAACCCTCGCCGGGCGTCGAGACGTCCAGGGTTGCTCGACGTCGGGCCAACACCGTCTCGCCGATGATGTGCCTGAGCGCGAACGGTTCGCACTCGCTGGGGTGAGCGCCAGCATGGTCGCCGTCTCGTCCAGGGTGACAGCACCTTGGACTCCGCCGTGCGCCTTGAGAGACTCTCCCGCGTCCCTGGTCTCGTCAGGGACGCCATCATGAGAGTGAGGTACCCATGGACTCGACGGCCCCAGCGTCGGAGGGCGAGTCGGCTGCGGCAGACGTTCTGGCACGCGAGTTCGTGACGGACTTCGACGTCCTGACTGGCGTCGTCTCGGGGATCCTCTCGGTACCCGAGTAGGTCGCGCCTCACGACGAGTCGCGCTCACGCCAGCCGGTGACCGCCCTGCCTGTGCCAGCCGGCGGCATCGCGGGCTCTGCGCACGACGTCATCCGCGATCCGGTGCTCAGCGGTCTCGCTCCGCCAGCTTCGCGAGCATCGCGTTGTAGTCGTCGAGCTCCACGTCCCCGCGTGTCTCGATGCGACGGTCCCGCCGACGGGCGGCGCGCTCGTCGTCCTTGGCCCAGCGCACCGCGACGACGACGGCGAGCACCATCGTGGGGATCTCTCCGATCCCCCACGCGATCGATCCACCGACCTGCTGGTCCGCGATCGCAGTGTCACCCCAGGTGCGGCCGAGCAGCCCGAACCACTCGGGCACCAGCAGCACCTCGCTCGTGACGAGCGTGACGCCGAAGAACGCGTGGAACGCCATGGTCGCGAAGAGCAGGAGCAGGCGCATGGGATAGCCGGGGCGCTGAGGACCGGGGTCGACGCCGATGAGCGCATTGGCGAAGAGGTATCCGGCGAGCGTGAAGTGCACGATCATCGCGATGTGCCCGACGTGCGTCGTCAGCGACCACTCGAACAGGTCGGTGAAGTAGAACAGGATCATCGAGCCCGCGAAGTTGGTCGCGGCGACGAGGGGGTTCGCAAAGAACGCGCCCCAGCGGGACTGGACGAGGACGAGAAGCCACTCGCGGGGGCCGCGGGAGCCGTCGTGCCGCTTGGGCAGCGCCCGAAGGGCCAGCGTCACGGGTGCGGACAGGGCGAGGAACAACGGGACGACCATGGCCATGACCATGTGTTGCACCATGTGGGCGCTGAACAGGACATGCCCGTAGACGGCCGCGCCGCCTGAGGTCACCCAGAGCATGACGACCATGCCGGTCGCCCATGCAGCGGTGCGCCCCCAGGGCCAGCGGTCGCCGCGACGGCGCAGGCGCAGGATCCACCGGATGTAGACGACGAGCGCTGCGCCGATCAGCAGCGTCATGAGCACGTCCCAGCGCCACTGGGTGAACCAGGTCGCGGCGGTCTGCTCTGGCGGCAGCGGTTCGCCGGTGATGACCTCGGCGGGCGTGAGGCCTGCACGGGGCTCGTCGGGCACGGGAGGGCTCGAGGATCCGAGCGCGGAGGCCACGCCGACCACGGCGCCCATGAGCACGAGCTCGACCGTCACGAGCCGCCAGAAGGTGAGGCCCTCGCGAGCGAGCGTGCCTGCACCGCTCCGAGCGAGTAGCGCCCTGCGGTGCAGGAGACCGACGACCCCGATCCCGGCGATCAGCAGGACCTTGACGATGACGAGCCGTCCATAGCTTGTCCCGAGGTCACTGAAGCCGCCGAGGCGGACGACGGCGCTCGCCACACCGGAGTAGCCGACGATGACGAGGCACCAGGCAGCTAACGGTGAGAACCGGCTGATCGCGTCGGCCAGGGCGGGGCCGCGCAGGCCGCCTGCGGCGCGTACGGCGGCGAGTGCGAGCATCACACCGACCCACGTGGCGGCCCCCACGAGGTGGAGGAACATCGCGGACACGGCGATGTTGTGACCGGATGCGCCGGCGGAGTGGCCGGTGAGGGACCGGAGCGCCAGGGCGGTCGCGGCGAGGGCAAGCGTCCATGCGGCCCCGGTGGGGGTGCGCACGATGATCGCCAGGACGGCTACGGCGCCGGCGATGAGGGTGATCGCGAGGAGCACGCGCCCGAGCGGCACTCCGGTGAGAAAGGATGCGAGCTGGGCCCCGTAGACCCCGTCGGAAGGTTGTCCACCTAGCACGTCGGTGAACGTGAGGAGGGTGTCGGCGACGGAGGTGAGGGCCCACAGGCTGCCGCCGGCGGCCGCGGCAAGGAGTGCGCGGCTGCGGTCGGCGTCGTCGCCGAGGAGGAATACGACTGCGACGAGGGCACCGATGGTGAGGGCGGCGGCGAGCTCCCCGGTGACGCTGACGAGAGGAAGGGACCAGCGGACGAGTGCGCCTGGGTCGGCGACGACCGCGGGGTCAAAGACTCCGGTGGTGCTTCCGGCGAGCAGGACAAGCAGTAGCCCGGTGGCGACCGCGGCGCCGACGCTGATCGCGTAGCGGGTGCGCTGTGGCTCGTGTGCCGTGGGGGCGGGGGCTTGTGTGTGCTGCACCTGTTCAGCCTAGGCCGGGGTGGTCTGGGTACGCCAAAGACCCACCCCGGTCGGGGGTGGGCCTTTGGTGAATGGTTGTCCGGCGGCGTCCTACTCTCCCACCCCGTCTCCAGGGCAGTACCATCGGCGCTGAGAGGCTTAGCTTCCGGGTTCGGAATGGGACCGGG
>NZ_JAAXOW010000004.1 GCF_012396185.1 Sanguibacter hominis ATCC BAA-789 | reverse complement strand
CCCCCCCCCCCCCCCCCCCCCCCCCCCCCTCGGCGTCACTTGACGGCGATCGAGTCGATCGCCTTCTGGACCTCGGAGCGCAGCTCGTCCGAGATGGGGGCGGAGCCCGCGACGCTCGGGTCGGCAGCGCGGTCCTGGCCCTCGGCGGAGGCGACGTAGGACAGGAACGCCTTGACGTTGGCGACGTCCGCCGCGTCCTCGTAGACCGAGCACGCGACCGAGTAGGACATCAGCACGAGCGGGTAGGCGCCGGCCTCCGTCGTGGTGCGGTCGAGCTCGACGACGAGGCGCTTGTCCGTCGCGTCCTCGGCGCGCGGCGACGCGTCGACGACCTTGGCCGCGGCCTCCGCGGAGAACGGCACGTACTCCTCGCCGACCTTGATCGCGACGGTGCCGAGGTCACCGGCGCGCGAGGCGTCGGCGTAGCCGATCGTGCCCTCGGCCGCGGAGACCGTGTCGACGACGCCCGACGTGCCCTGACCGGACTGGCCACCGGCGACGGGCCAGTCGCCCGAGACCTCGTGCGGCCACGCACCGTTGCCCGCGGCGGCGAGGTACTCGACGAAGTTCTCGGTCGTCCCCGACTCGTCGGACCGGTTGACGGGCGTGATCGCCAGGTCAGGAAGCTCGACGCCCTCGTTCTCGGCGGCGATCGCCGGGTCGTTCCACTTCTTGATGTCGCCGTTGAAGATCTTCGCGATGGTCTCGGCGGAGAGCTGGAGGTGCTCGGCGCTGAGGTTCGGCAGGTTGTAGATGACCGCGATCGGGCTGATGTACAGCGGCAGCTCGAGAGCCTCGCCGCCGTAGCAGCGCTCGGTCGCGGCGGTGAGCTCCTCCGGCTTGAGCGCGGCGTCGGAGCCCGCGATCTGCACGGAGCCGGCGAGGAACTGCTCGCGGCCCGCTCCGGACCCGGCGGGGTCGTAGCTGAGGGAGACGTCAGGGGCGATGTCACCGAAGCCGGCGATCCACCCCTCCATGGCCTTGCCCTGCGAGGAGGCGCCCGCGCCGGCGAGGATGCCGGAGAGGTTCTCCGAGGTGGGGGCCGTGGTGGTGGCGGAGCCGCCCGTCTTGCTCGGCTCGGCGGAGTCGCTGCCGCAAGCAGCGAGGCCGAGAGCGAGAGCGCCCACCGCGAGGACTGCTCCAGAACGAGTGATGCGGCTGAGAGTCACTGGGAGTTCCATCCTGTGCGAATCACGTCGCGGCCTCGTCGGCCGCGCGACGAGAGCGGTGCGCTCTCGATCCGTGACTGACGTTAGGAAGGCAAGGTGACCCCTCCGGAGTTCCTCGGTGAACCCCGGATGAACTCCCCCCGAAGTCGTGGGACGCCTCCGGGGGGCTCTCCTGCGTCGCCGAGCAGCTGACCTGCGTCGATGTCGGGACGGCGACGTCCAGGTGAACGCGCGTCACCTGCCGTTCAGTCGTCCGCGAGCTTGTAGCCCAGGCCTCGCACGGTCAGCAGCAGCACGGGGCTGCCCGGGTCCTTCTCGATCTTCGCGCGGATGCGCTTGACGTGGACGTCGAGCGTCTTGGTGTCCCCGACGTAGTCGGAGCCCCACACCCGGTCGATGAGCTGCCCGCGCGTCAGGACGCGCCCGGCGTTGCGCATCAGCAGCTCGAGCAGCTCGAACTCCTTGAGCGGGAACGCGACCGCCTCGCCGTGGACGCTCACCGTGTGCCGGTCGACGTCCATGCGGACGGCGCCGACGGTGAGGACGCCGTCGTCGTGCGTCTCGACAGGGGCCGCAGGCGCCGCTGCGGACGCCGCGACGACCTCAGCGTGACGTCGCAGGACGGCCCGCATCCGCGCCAGCAGCTCGCGGAACGAGTACGGCTTGGTGACGTAGTCGTCGGCTCCGATCTCGAGCCCGACGACCTTGTCGATCTCCGTGTCCTTGGCCGTCAGCATGATGACCGGGACGTTGGAGCGGGTGCGCAGCTCTCGGCACACCTCGGTCCCGGAGAGGCCAGGGAGCATGAGGTCGAGCAGGACGAGGTCGGCGCCGCCGTCGTCGAAGGCGGTGAGCGCGTCGGGACCGGTCGCGACGGCGACCACCTCGAAGCCCTCGCGCTCGAGCTGGTAGGTCAGCGGCTCGGCGTAGGACTTCTCGTCCTCGACGACCAGGATGCGGGTCATGCGGAGCGTTCCTCCTCGTGGTCGCCCGTCGATGGCACGACGGGAGCTGCAGCGAGCTCCTCGGGCGCGCGGGCGGCCGGGATCTTGATCGTGAACGTGGAACCCTGGCCCGGCTCGGACCAGATGGAGATCTCACCGCCGTGGTCGGCGACGACGTGCTTGACGATGCTGAGCCCGAGGCCGGTCCCGCCGGTCTCGCGCGAGCGCGCAGGGTCGACGCGGTAGAACCGCTCGAAGATGCGATCTTGCTGGTCGGACGATATCCCGATGCCCTGGTCGACGACAGACAGCTCGACGAAGTCGTCGACCCGCTTGACCGCGACCGAGACGGACGAGCCGTCGGCGGAGTAGCTCACGGCATTGTCGAGGAGGTTGCGCAGCGCGGTGACGAGCAGGTTGTGGTCGCCGTAGACGTAGCCCGTCAGGTCGCCGGCGACCGAGAGCCTGATCTTGCGGCTCTCGGCGGGCGTGCGGGCACGGTCGAGCGACTCGGTGACGATCGTCTCGACGGGCACGGCGCGCAGCCCGTCGAGCGCCCCCGCGACCTGGAGCCGCGAGAGCTCGATGATCTCGTGGACGAGCGCGCCGAGACGCATGGCCTCGGACTGCATGCTCCCCGCGAAACGGCGCACGGCCTCCGGGTCGTCCGCGGCGTCCTGCACCGTCTCCGCGAGGAGCGAGAGCGCCCCGACGGGTGTCTTGAGCTCGTGGGAGATGTTGACGACGAAGTCGCGGCGCACCGCCTCGAGGCGGCGCGCCTCGGTCCGGTCCTCAGCGAGCACGAGCACGTGCCGGCTGTCGACCTGCGCGACCCGGACCTGGAGGAGCACGTCGCCGCGTCCCGACGGGCCGCGCGGCAGCTCGAGCTCCTCGTCGAGGATCTCGCCGCTCGCGCGCACCTTGGCGACCATGTCGTCGATCGCCCGGTGCACGATCGCGTCGTGCCTGACGATCCCGAGCGCGTACGCGGGCGCCGACGCGCGGACCACCTCGTCGGCCTCGTTGAGGACGATCGCGGCAGAGCGCAGGACAGCGAGCACCCGGACGAGACCCTGGTCGAGGTCGGCTGGCGGGCCGACGGGATACTCCCGCTGCTTGCTCTCGCTGTACCGGAACGCGAGCATCGCGACAACGCCGGTGCCGAGCCCGACCACCCCGGCGATGAGCATCCCGATTCCGTCCACGGGCCCAGCGTAAGGCCGTCGTCGCAGGCGCAGGCCGCGTGGCAGCCCTTTGTCGCGCAGCGCTCGACAAGTGTTCACCTAGGGACGACCTCGTGTTCACCGAGGGGCCGCGCAGCCCTGGCAGGCTCGCTGAGACAGGCGCCCGTGCGGGCGTTCGGACGATGACGAGGTGGACATGCGGCAGATCTTCGAGGCTGAGCTCAAGCAGGTCGGTGACGACCTCGCGGAGATGAGCCGGCTGGTCGAGCAGGCGATCGTCAAGGCAGGCACGGCGCTCTTGACGGCAGACATCGAGCTCGCGCAGCAGGTCGTCGCGCAGGACCAGGCGATCGACGAGCTCGAGCGAGACCTGGACGAGCGCTGCGTGCTGCTGCTCGCGCAGCAGCAGCCGGTGGCGACGGACCTTCGCGTCGTCGTCTCCGCGCTGCGGATCAGCTCGTCGCTCGAGCGGATGGGCGACCTCGCCCGGCACATCGCCCAGGTGGCGCGCGGCCGGTACCCGCGGCACGCCGTGTCGGGTGACCTGGAGGCGACGTTCGCCCAGATGAACGACGCAGCGGTGCGGGTCGCGCGGCGCGTGACGACGCTGCTCACGACGCGGGACCTCACGGTCGCGCACAACATCGAGCGCGACGACGACCTGCTCGACACGCTGCACCAGGACACGTTCGCGGCGCTGCTCGGCACGACGTGGTCGGGTACCCCGCAGGAGACGGTCGACGTGACGCTGCTGGGCCGGTACTACGAGCGGTTCGGCGACCATGGCGAGTCCGTCGCGCGGCGCATGCTCTACCTCGTGACGGGTGCGTTCGAGGAGGCGCGGCCCTGAGCCGGTCCTCGTGACCCGGCGTGCGCGCCGGTACACCACGCACGACAGCAGGCCCGGACCTCACGGTCCGGGCCTGCTGTCGTGCGTGGGGCCTGCTGTTACTTCTTGCCCTGGTTCGCGACGGCCTTGATGGCCTCCGCCGCGGCGTCGGGGTCGAGGTACTGGCCGGGCTTGACGGGCTTGAGGGTCTCCTCGTCCAGCTCGTAGACGAGCGGGATGCCGGTCGGGATGTTGAGGCCTGCGATGTCCTCGTCGGAGATGCCGTCGAGGTACTTCACGATCGCGCGCAGCGAGTTGCCGTGCGCGGCGACGAGGACGGTCTTGCCGGCCTTGAGATCAGGGACGATCTCCGCGTCCCAGTACGGGAGCGCACGCTCGAGGACGTCCTTGAGGCACTCCGTGAGGACCTGGGGAGCGTCGGCGTAGCGCGGGTCGGCGTCCTGCGAGAACTCCGAGCCGACCTCGATCGCGGGCGGCGGCACGTCGTAGGAGCGGCGCCACAGCATGAACTGCTCCTCGCCGAACTCGGCGAGGGTCTGGGCCTTGTCCTTGCCCTGGAGCGCACCGTAGTGACGCTCGTTGAGGCGCCAGCTGCGCTTGACCGGGATCCAGAGGCGGTCCGCGGCGTCGAGCGCGAGGTGCGCGGTGTTCATCGCGCGGCGCAGGAGGGACGTGTGCACGACGTCCGGGAGGACGCCAGCGTCGCGGAGGAGCTTGCCTCCGCGCTTCGCCTCCTCGACGCCCTTCTCAGAGAGGGCCACGTCGACCCAGCCGGTGAACAGGTTCTTGGCGTTCCATTCGCTCTCGCCGTGGCGGAGCAGCACGAGGGTGTAGGTCATGGTCCCCATTGTTGCGCACGGAGCGCCCGCGCACGCAGGGACCTTTCGGCCGTGGGACGGGCGCGGTGCCTCCCGGCTCGTGCGGTCGGCGCCGCCGGCGATCGCCGACGACGTGCGCTCAGCCGCGCTCGCGCCGCACCTTCGCGGCGAGGTCGTAGACGTCGAGCATCGCCGCAGCCGCGGCGTCCCACCCGTACGACCGGCCGACGGCGAGCGCCCCCTCACCGAGGCGCGCCCGGCGTGCGGGGTCCGCGAGCAGCCGCTCGAGCTCTCCCGCCCAGCGGCGCGGGTCGTGACCGTCGACGAGGACGCCCGACACGTCGTCGTGCACGACCGTCCGCAGGCCGCCGACGGCGGCCGCGACGACCGGGGTGCCGCACGCCTGCGCCTCGACCGCGACGAGGCCGAACGACTCGGTGTGGCTCGGCACGGCGACGACGTCGACCGCGCGGAACCATCGCGCGAGCTCCTCGCGGGGGGCAGGCGGCCGGAACAGGACGTGCTCGCTCACGCCAAGCCGGTGCGCGAGCGCCTCGAGCTCGCGCACCGCGGTGGGCCGGCCCGAGGGGCCGCCGAGGATCACGAGGGTCGGCAGCACGTCGAGCGTCCCGCGCTCGAGCGCGCGGCCGCGCATGATCGCGAGGGCCTCGACGAGCACGTCCGGGCCCTTGAGGAGCTGGACGCGCCCTGCGAACAGGACGACCGGGCCGTCGGGCAGGCCGAGCTTGCGGCGCTCGGCTGCGCGCGGCGTCGCCGACGGCGCGAAGATGTCGAGGTCGACCCCGGGCGGGACGACGTGCACCCGCTCGGGTGCGGCGTCGTACAGGTCGACGAGCTCGTGCGCCTCTTGCGCCGTCGACGCGACAAGGCCGTCCGCGGCCACGACGACCTGCTCCTCGCCGATCACGCGGCCCCGGGGCTCAGGGGTGTCGCCGGGCGCGAGCGCCGCGTTCTTGACCTTCGCCATCGTGTGCATCGAGTGCACGAGGGGTACGTCCCACCGGTCCGCGGCGAGCCAGCCGGCCTGCCCGGACAGCCAGTAGTGCGAGTGCACGACGTCGTACCAGCCGACGCGCCGCGACGCCTCCGTCCGCAGCACGCCGGCCGTGAAGGCGCACAGCTGTCCTGGCAGGTCGTTCTTGTCGAGACCCTCGAACGGTCCCGCCGTCACGTGCCGCACGAGCACGCCGTCGGCCATCTCGACGACCTCGGGCTGGGACGACGCCGTCGCCCGCGTGAAGATCTCGACATCGGCACCCGAGCGCGCGAGCGCGTCCGCGAGCCCGGTGATGTAGACGTTCATGCCGCCCGCGTCGCCCGTGCCGGGCTGTGCGAGCGGCGACGTGTGCACGCTCACCATCGCGACGCGCAGCCCGTCGCCCCGCCCGCTCACCGGAGGAGCCTCGGGGCGTGCAGGACGCCGGTGGGGCAGCACAGATCCATGCGACAAGTATCCGCCCGTCAGCGCCAGCCTGACGTGCGGGACGCGTCACACGCGGCCCCGGACCCGCAGGAGAGGTTCCGCCTCTCCCGCACGGATACGTCCGATCCAGGCCAGAAGTCCCATGCGAGACCGTGAATAACCGCGAGAACGTAGGAGTCATGACAGGAACCACCACGCCAGCGTCCGGCCTCAGCGGCCTCGCAGCGCTGCGTGCACAGCTCGAGTCGGAGCCCGCCGTCGTCGACCCGGACGCCCCGGTCGTCGACGCCGCGAACCTCGCTGACGAGCACATCGTCTGTCACTGCACGAACGTCACGGCTGGCGAGCTGCGCGGCCTCATCCACGAGGCGGGCGTCGCTTCCCTCACCGAGGTCCAGCGCTGCACGCGCGCGGGCGGGAGCTGTGGCAAGTGCCTTCCGCTCCTGACGGAGGTCGTGACGATCGAGCTCGGCCGCGCGGGGATCTCCGCCTGACGCGACCCATGATCACCGGCGCCGGCTCCCTGTCATCCCCCGAGACAGGGCGTCGGCGCTGGTTCTTTCCGCCCAGATGAAGCGTGAGCCCGTGTCTCGCTAGACCGGCACGACGCACGAGGGACGCACGGGCAGCGTCAGCCGGGAGAGCTCGCGCCCTGAACCGTCTGCGCCGATCTCGATCGCGACCAGCTCGTGGCTGCCCTGCGCCGCGACGACGACGACGTCGGCGGACGCGGTCCCGCCTGGGAGCACGGCATGGTGCCGCGGCCACTGCCCGCAGGGCGTGTCCGCTAGGTGCGCGAGGGTGACGCCGTCCGTGCCGCGCGCGACCGCGAACGTCGCGAGGACGTCCTGCCCCCGCACCCCCACGTGCAGGCGCGTGCCGGTGCCGTCGAGGGTGAGGTGCGCGGGCTGGCTCGGCCCGTCTCCGGCAGGGGTCGCGCAGGCCGGGAGCACCTGCAGCACCTCGCCCGCGTCGCCCTCGCCGGGCAGCCGCACGACGGCGACCGTCGAGTCGAGCTCGCACGCGACGATCGCGACGCCCTCGGGCAGCAGCACGAGGTGCCGGGGGCCCGAGCCCGCAGGCATGGCCATCGTCACGCCGTCCTGCTCGATCCCACCGTCGGTGATGCGGTAGCGCACGAGCTGGTCCGTGCCGAGGTCTGCTGCCCACGCGTGCGCGCCGTCCGGGGCGAGCGTCGCGGAGTGCACGTGCGACGCGTCCTGCCGGTCCGCGTGCGGGCCGGTCGCGCCGTCGTGCGCGTGGACCCGCGCGGCCGCCGCGGGGGTGCCGTCGGTCGCGAGCGGGACGCTCCCGAGGACGGCGGAGCCGGGCGCGCCCGAGCCGTAGCAGGACACGAGCAGCTCGGCGCCGAGAGGCTCGAGGTGGCACGGGAAGCCGCCGCCGGCCGACGCCGTCGCGAGCGGGCGCAGGGCCGTCGCGCTGTCGTCGGGGTCACCGATCGCGAACGCCGCGACCGCTCCCTGGGGCTCGAGCTCTTGCGTCGCGTAGAGGACGGGCAGGGTGGGGTGCAGGGCGACGAACGACGCCTGTGCGAGCGGCGCCGCGCGGCCGCGGTCGACGAGCGTGCCGTCGTCGAGCAGGTCGACGCGCCACACCCCCTCGGCTGCGGGGACCACGCCGTCCTGCGACGGGTAGGTGCCGATCCAGAGCCTCACGCGTCCTCCTCCTGCCCGGCCGGGCCGAGGCCCGCGGGGCGCGGTCCTGCTCCGGCGTGGTCCGCAGCCGTGGGTGCGGGGATCCCGTCGAGCTCGGACCACGCCCCTGGCTCGAGGGCTCCCCAGTCCCCCGGGTTCGCGACGACGAGCCGCAGCACGGAGAGCGCGGCGCCCGACATGGCGGCACGAGTTCCCGAGACCGATGCCTTGACCTGCATGTCGACCCACGGCGCGGTCAGCACGCGCTTGTGGAGCTCGCGGTGCACGTGATCGACGAGCCAGTCGGTGAGCGGCGAGTAGATGCCGCCGAGCACGACCTCGTTGATGTCCGTGAGGTTCATGAACGACGACAGCGCGATGCCGAGCGCACGGCCGCCGCGGGCGAGCGCGTCGCGCGCACGGGTGTCGCCGAGGCGCGCGGCCTCGATGAGCGCCTCGACCGGCAGGTCACGGGCGAGTCCGGCCGCGGCCATGAGGGAGTCCTTGCCCGCGTAGGTCTCTAGGCAGCCCTCGGCGCCGCACGTGCAGTCGGGGCCGTTCGGGTCGACGGTGACGTGACCGAGCTCGCCGCTCCAGCCGTGGTCGCCCTTGAAGACGACGCCGCCGTCGACGAGGGCGCCACCGATGCCGACCTCTCCCGACACGTAGAGGAAGCTCGGGCGGGCGGCGTGCAGCGCGCGGATCTCGGCGACTGCGGCGAGGTTGGCCTCGTTGGCGACGCGGACGCCGATGGTGTCGAACGGGGCGACCGTGCGCAGGGCGCTGAGGTCGTCGTCGGCCCATCCGAGGTTGGGCGCGAGGCGGAGCGGCCCGTTGACGCGGTCGACGATGCCGGGGAGGGCGAGGCACGCCCCGGCGACGCGCGCGCCGTGCGCGGTCGCGGCGTCGACGACGCGGCTGCCGAGGCCGCCGAGCAGGGGCAGGACCTCGTCGGGCGACGAGTGGCGGAAGTCGTCCTCGACGATCTCCTCGGCGATGACGTTGCCGGCGAGGTCGATCGCGCATGCGCCGAGGTAGTCGACGTTCGCCTCGAGCCCGATGCCGACGATCGTCCCGCGTGCGGGGACGAGGGGCACCGCGGGGCGTCCTGCGGTGCGGCGCGCGACGGGCTCGAGCTCGTGGACCATGCGCGCGGAGACGAGGAGGTCGACGAGCGCGGACACGGTCGCTCTGGTCAGGCCGGTGCCCACGGCGAGGTCGGCGCGGGAGACGGGCTCGGTCGCGTCGACGATCTGCTCGAGCACGAGCCCGAGATTGTGCTCGCGCATCGCGGACTGGCTGGCTCCTGCGCCCGTGCTGTGCGCGCGAGACGTGGCCTTCGTCCGGGCTGCGGCACTGCCGCCCGTTCCCCTTGCGTTCATGGGTTGACCTTAGCCGAATCTGGCGATAAGTTCAGCCACACAACAAATCTCGACGAGGAGACCTCCCCATGTCGCTCACCCCCACCCGCGAAGACAAGTTCTCCTTCGGTCTCTGGACCGTGGGCTGGAACGCACAGGACCAGTTCGGCAGCGCGACGCGCCCGTGGCTCGACCCGGTCGAGTCCGTGCACAAGCTCGCCGAGCTCGGTGCCGCACACGTCACCTTCCACGACGACGACGTCGTCCCGTTCGGCTCCTCCGCGGCTGAGCGCGACTCGATCCTCGAGCGCTTCAAGGGTGCGCTCGCGGAGACCGGTGTCACCGTCGAGATGGTCACGACCAACACCTTCTCCCACCCGATCTTCAAGGACGGCGCGTTCACCTCGAACGACCGTCGCGTGCGCCGCTACGGCCTGCGCAAGGTCATCCGCAACGTCGACCTCGCCGCCGAGCTCGGCGCCGACACGTTCGTCATGTGGGGCGGCCGCGAGGGCGCCGAGTACGACTCGGCCAAGGACCTCAAGGCTGCGCACGACCGCTACGCCGAGGGCCTCGACACCGTCGCCGCGTACATCAAGGAGAAGGGCTACAAGCTCCGCATCGCGCTCGAGCCGAAGCCCAACGAGCCCCGCGGCGACATCCTCCTCCCGACGATCGGCCACGCCCTCGCGCTGATCTCGACGCTCGAGAACGAGGACATCGTCGGCCTGAACCCGGAGACGGGCCACGAGCAGATGGCGGGCCTCAACTACACGACGGGCCTCGCCCAGGCGCTGTGGGCGAACAAGCTCTTCCACATCGACCTCAACGGCCAGCGGTCCATCAAGTACGACCAGGACCTCGTGTTCGGTCACGGCGACCTGTTCTCCGCGTTCGCGACCGTCGACCTGATCGAGAACGGCTTCCCGTCGGGCGGCCCGAAGTACGACGGTCCGCGTCACTTCGACTACAAGCCCTCGCGCACCGAGAGCTTCAAGGGCGTGTGGGAGTCGGCCGAGGCCAACATCCGCACCTACCTCATGCTCAAGGAGCGCGCGATCGCGTTCCGCGAGGACCCCGAGGTCCAGGAGGCCCTCGAGGAGGCCGGTGTCTACGAGCTGTCGCAGCCGACCCTCGCCGAGGGCGAGACGCTGAGCGACCTGCTCAACGACCCGACCGCCTTCGAGGAGCTCGACGTCGACGAGGTCGCCTCGCGCGGCTTCGGCTTCGTCCGCCTCAACCAGCTCGCTCTCGAGCACGCCATCGGCGCGCGCTGAGCCGTCCGGTCCGCCAGGACCACCTCACCGGAGCTGTACCCCTGCAAGCGCCGGTGACGCTGCCGACTCCCAGGCAGCACCCCGAGCCGTCCGGTCCTCGCCCCTCCAGCGACGACCGGGCGGCTCGACCCTCATCCACCCTCGGTCACGACGCCGTGGCCGCACACCCGAAGGACACTGATGGCACTCGTCGCCGGTGTGGACTCCTCCACCCAGTCCTGCAAGATCGTCATCCGCGACTCCGAGACCGGCGCCCTCGTCCGCTCGGGCCGCGCGAAGCACCCCGACGGCACGACCGTCGACCCGAACGCCTGGTGGGCGGCGCTCGTCGAGGCGGCCGCTGACGCGGGCGGGCTCGACGACGTCGCCGCGATCGCCGTCGGCGGCCAGCAGCACGGCATGGTCGCGCTCGACGCCGACGGCAACGTCATCCGTGACGCGATGCTGTGGAACGACACGAGCTCTGCGCCTGACGCTGCCGACCTGATCGCCGAGCTGGGCGACGGCGACGTCGCGGCGGGCGCTCAGGCGTGGGCGGACGCGATCGGCTCGGTGCCGGTCCCCTCGCTCACGGTCACGAAGCTCCGGTGGCTCGCCCGTGTCGAACCGGAGAACGCTGCGCGCGTCGCCGCCGTCGCCCTCCCGCACGACTGGCTGACGTGGCGCCTCATGGGAGCCCCGAGCCTCGACGCGCTCACGACGGACCGGTCGGACGCGTCGGGCACCGGCTACTGGTCCCCCGCGACGGGCGAGTACCGCCGCGACCTGCTCGTGCGGGCGCTCGGCCACGACGTCACGCTCCCTGCCGTCGTCGCGCCCGGCGCGAGCGCAGGCGTGACCGACTGCGAGCTCACCCGCGGTGCCGTCGTCGGCGTGGGCGCGGGTGACAACGCGGGCGCTGCGCTCGGCCTGAACCTGCGGCCGGGCGACGTATCGATGTCCCTCGGCACGTCCGGCGTCGTGTGCGCGGTCTCCGAGGCTCCCACAGCGGACGGCTCGGGCCTCGTCGCGGGCTTCGCGGACGCGACGGGCCGCTTCCTGCCGCTCGTGTGCACGCTCAACGCGTCCCGGGTCCTCGACTGGGCGTGCCAGCTCCTCGGCGTCGGCTACGACCGTCTCGCCGAGCTTGCGCTGTCGGCACCCGCGGGCGCCGAGGGCGTCGTCCTCGTGCCCTACTTCGAGGGTGAGCGCACCCCGAACCGTCCGACCGCGACCGCGTCGCTGCACGGCCTGCAGCTCGGCACGGGCACGCCGACGAACATCGCGCGTGCAGCGGTCGAGGGCATGCTGTGCGCGCTGGCCGACGGCGTCGACGAGATCGAGCGGCACGGCGCGTCCGTCTCGCGCCTCCAGCTGATCGGGGGCGGCGCGCAGTCGCCCGCGGTGCGGGCGATCGCGCCCGTCGTGCTCGGGGTCGACGTCGTCGTCCCTGCACCGGGTGAGTACGTCGCCGATGGCGCTGCGCGCCAGGCGGCGTGGGCGCTCTCGGGCGCGGCCGAGGCGCCGTCGTGGTCGACGTCGCTCGAGGAGCCGGTGGTCGTCGCTGCGGACACGTCCGAGGCGGGACGCGCGACGACGCGCCTCGTCCGGGAGCGCTATGCGGCGGCGCGCGAGCTGGTTCTCGAGCGCCCCTGACGACCGTCCGCAATAGCGAGAGCCCGTGCGCGAGAGAATCGCGCACGGGCTCTCCTGCGTCGCTCTGAAGCCCCGTCAGCGGGTAGTACGGAGCTCGTTGTTGCGCACTCCTCAGCACGCCGGCGGGTGTGAAAATGGGCCCTAGCCGACAGGTCGGCAGGGCCCATTCTCGGGTCGACCGCTGCGCGGTCGGATCAGATCAGCTGGCCGCCTCGTATGCGGCCTTGATCTCCGCGGAGATACGTCCGCGGTCATTGACCTTATGGCCGTTGGCGCGAGCCCACTCGCGAATCTCGTTCGCGTTCGACGAGCTGCGCGACGAGCCGGAGCGACGTGCCGCGCGGGGGGCCGCCGACCTGCCGACCTTGCGTCCGTGCCCGATCCACGGGGCGAGCGCCTCGCGGAGCTGGCCAGCGTTGTCAGCGTTGAGGTCGATCTCGTAGGTGACACCGTCGAGACCGAACGAAACGGTCTCGGTCGCCTCGCCACCGTCGATGTCGTCCACCAGGATGACCTGGACCTTCTGCGCCATGGTTTCTCACCTCGCCAATCTTCTCAGAGCCTGCAGGCGATCTGAGAATACGCCCGCAGGCGCACGATCGCCCCCGATAAGGCGATTATTGACGCGGACGGCTCTCGCGTCAAAACGAACGCGCCGGACAACCAGGGGGTGAGATGAACGATCAGTCCGTGTGGCCGGATTCCTGGGCGCGACGGGCGGCACGTTCCTTGAGGCGTTCCTCTGCCTCGAATGCGGCGAGAGCGTCACGTTCCGAGCGGTCGGAGCGAATGATCGCGCGGATAGCCAGGTAGAACAGCGCGAAGACCCCGACAGACGGGATGAGTGCGCCCAGGGCCGCGAGGAAGGAGTCCACGACCCCAGCGTACCTACGGGCCCGTCGGCGAGGCCGCCCTCTCGCCTGGGACCTTCGTCACCGCGGCGGTACACGAGATGAACCCATCGCCAGCGCCGCGATGCCCGGGATGTCCGCTTTTACCACCGGGCAATCCGGACAGGTGGCCACCGTTAGCGGATCGTTACCTCCCAGGATTCCGCAGGATGCTGCGGCTGAGATATGTTCAGTCGCAGAACAAATCGACGCAGCGTTGCGTTCAAGAAGTGAAGGCTGCACGATGGTGTCCGCCGGATCCGGTCCGACCCGATGGTGGGTCTGATCACGAGGCGTCGAGGTCGACGCCGGGTCCGGACGCACCCGGTTCTTCGTTCCGACCGGAACAGCAAGATCAGACGAAGGGAAATGCCAACGATGTCTACCACCCGCAAGCTGCTCGCGATCGCCGGCTCGGCGTCGCTCATCCTCGGGATGGCTGCGTGCAGCTCCGAGCGCGAGACCCCCGCCGCCACCACGCCCGCCCCGGGCGCAACCTCCGGCGCCCCCGCAGGCGACGGCGCACTCATCGGTGTCGCGATGCCGACCCGTTCGCTCGAGCGCTGGAACAACGACGGCGCGCACGTCGAGTCCCTCCTGAAGGAGGCCGGCTACGAGGTCTCGCTGCAGTACGCAGACAACAAGGTCGAGGAGCAGATCAAGCAGCTCGAGACCATGATCAACCAGGGCGCCAAGGTCCTGGTCGTCGCCTCGATCGACGGCACCGCGCTCAGCAACGTCCTCGAGACCGCCGCCGCGGCGGGCATCAAGGTCATCGCGTACGACCGTCTCATCAACGGCACGGACGCTGTCGACTACTACGCGACGTTCGACAACTACCAGGTCGGCCAGCTCCAGGGGAAGTTCATCGAGGAGCAGCTCGAGCTCGCGACGACGACCGAGAAGTTCAACCTCGAGCCCTTCGCCGGTTCGCCCGACGACAACAACGCGAAGTTCTTCTTCTCCGGCGCGTGGGACGTCCTGCTCCCCTACGTGCAGGACGGCAAGCTCGTCGTCCCGTCCGGCAAGGACCCGAAGTCGAACGACGAGTGGACCAAGATCGGTATCCAGGGCTGGGAGTCCGCCAAGGCTCAGGCCGAGATGGACAACCGCATCAACTCGTTCTACGGCGACAAGAAGGTCGACGTCGTCCTGTCCCCGAACGACTCGCTGGCCCTCGGCATCGAGCAGTCGCTCGAGTCGAACGGGTACAAGCCGGGTGCCGAGTGGCCGCTCATCACGGGCCAGGACGCCGACAAGGCGAACGTCATCAACATGCTCGCTGACAAGCAGGCGATGACGGTCTGGAAGGACACCCGCACGCTCGGCACGCAGGTCGCCAAGATGGTCGACCAGATCATCAAGGGCGAGACCGTCGAGGTCAACGACACCGACACGTACGACAACGGCAAGAAGGTCGTCCCGTCGTACCTGCTCGCTCCGCAGGTCGTCACGAAGGACACGGTCCAGAAGGACCTCGTCGACTCGGGCTTCTACAAGGCCTCGGACATCGGTCTCTGACCTCACACTGCGTCCACCACGGACCATGACGTCGGGGTGACCTGACGCCACCCGCCGGGGCGGGGCTGCACGCCCCGCCCCGGCACACCGAAATCTCCAGCACGAGGACGAGGACATGTCCACGCACAGCAACATTCTCGAGATGCGCGGTATCACGAAGACCTTCCCGGGCGTCAAGGCGCTCCAGGACGTCACCCTCACGGTGAAGCGCGGGGAGGTGCACGCGATCTGCGGCGAGAACGGCGCAGGCAAGTCGACGCTGATGAAGGTGCTCTCCGGCGTCTACCCCCACGGCTCCTACACGGGTGACATCTACTTCGAGGCCGAGCCCTGCGAGTTCCGCACGATCCGCGACTCCGAGGAGCGCGGCATCGTGATCATCCACCAGGAGCTCGCGCTCAGCCCGCACCTCTCCATCGCCGAGAACATCTTCCTCGGCAACGAACGCTCACGCGGCGGGGTCATCAACTGGACCCGCACGAACGCCGAGGCGGCTCAGCTCCTCGCCCGGGTGGGGCTCAGCGAGAGCCCGGACACCAAGATCAAGGACATCGGCGTCGGCAAGCAGCAGCTCGTCGAGATCGCCAAGGCGCTCTCCAAGCGCGTGAAGCTGCTCATCCTCGACGAGCCCACCGCGGCGCTCAACGACGAGGACAGCGCTCACCTGCTCGACCTGATGCGCTCCCTCAAGGGCCAGGGCATCACGTCGATCATCATCTCCCACAAGCTCAACGAGATCGCCGCGATCGCCGACTCCACGACGATCATCCGCGACGGCCAGACGATCGAGACGCTCGACATGCACGGCGCCGAGCCCGTCTCCGAGGACCGCATCATCCGCGGGATGGTCGGCCGGTCCCTCGAGAACCGCTTCCCGGAGCGCGTCTCGAACCCCGGCGCGGAGGTGCTGCGCATCGAGGACTGGACGGTCCACCACCCGATCGTCCACGAGCGCGTCGTCGTCGAGAGCGCGGCCCTCAACGTCCGCGCCGGCGAGATCGTCGGCATCGCCGGTCTCATGGGCGCCGGGCGCACCGAGCTCGCGATGAGCATGTTCGGCCGCTCGTACGGCAGCAACATCACCGGGCGCCTCTACAAGAACGGTGAGGAGATCAACCCGCGCTCCGTCCGCCAGGCGATCGACCGCGGCATCGCGTACGTCACCGAGGACCGCAAGCGCTACGGGCTGAACCTCATCGAGGACATCAAGCGGAACATCGCCGCGTCCGCCCTCGGCAAGATCTCCCGCCTCGGCGTCGTCGACGGCCAGGGCGAGGTCCGCCACGCGGAGCAGTTCCGCAAGGACCTCAACATCAAGACGCCCAGCGTGGACGCCCTGACCGGAAAGCTCTCCGGCGGCAACCAGCAGAAGGTCGTCCTGGCCAAGTGGATCTTCACCGACCCGGACGTCCTCATCCTCGACGAGCCGACCCGAGGGATCGACGTCGGCGCGAAGTACGAGATCTACCAGATCATGAACGCCCTCGCCGAAGCGGGCAAGGCGATCATCGTCATCTCCTCCGAGCTGCCCGAGCTGCTCGGAACCTGCGACCGCATCTACGCGATGAGCCAGGGCCGGATCACCGGCGAGCTGCCCCGCGAGGAAGCGACCCAGGAAAACCTCATGCGCTACATGACCAAGGAAAAGGAAGGGGCGGACGCGTGAACGCGCTGACGCAAAACCTCACCCGGAACCTCCGCGAGTACGGGATGATGGCGGCCCTCGTCATCATCGTCATCGTGTTCCAGGTGCTGACGGACGGCAAGATGCTGATCCCGAACAACATCGCGAGCCTCGTCCAGCAGAACGCCTACGTGTTCATCCTGACGATCGGCATGGTCATGGTCATCGTGGCCGGGCACATCGACCTCTCGGTCGGTTCGGTCGTGGCTTTCGTCGGCGGCATCATCGGCTACCTGATGATCACGCAGGACCTCCCCTGGCCCCTCGTCGTGCTCATCGCGGTCGGCATCGGCGCCCTGGTCGGCTGCTGGCAGGGCTTCTGGGTCGCCTACGTGGGGATCCCCGCCTTCATCGTGACCCTCGCGGGCATGCTGATCTTCCGCGGTCTCGCGATCGTCATCGCCGGCACCACGATCTCGGGCTTCCCTGACGGGTTCAACCAGATCTCGAAGGGTTCGCTGCCGAACTTCCTCGGCTTCGCGGGCAACCTCGACGTCGTCACCGTCGTGATCGGTGCGCTCGCCATCGTCGGTCTCGTCGTCAGCGGGGTCCGCCAGCGCGCGACGCTCCACCGCGAGGGCCTCGCCACCGAGAGCTTCGTCGGCTTCCTGATCAAGAACGTCGTGATCGCCGCGCTCATCGCGTACATCACGTACCTCCTCGCCAACTCGGCAGGTGGCACGCCGATCGTCCTCGTGATCGTCGGTGTCCTCGTCCTCGTCTACACGTTCGTCATGAACAAGACGGTCTTCGGTCGTCACATCTACGCGATCGGTGGCAACCTGCACGCGGCCGTCCTCTCGGGCGTCAACACCAAGCGCGTCAACTTCATGATCTTCGTGAACATGGGCCTCCTCGCCGGCATCGCCGGTGTCGTCACGACCTCCCGCGCCGGTGCGTCCGTCGCCTCGGCCGGTGTGAACTTCGAGCTCGACGCGATCGCCGCCGCCTTCATCGGTGGAACTGCCGTCACCGGCGGTATCGGCAAGGTCTCCGGGGCCATCATCGGTGCACTCATCATGGGTGTGCTCAACATGGGCCTGTCGATCATGGGCGTCGACGCTGCCTGGCAGCAGTCGATCAAGGGTCTCGTGCTCCTCGCGGCTGTCGCCTTCGACATCCTCAACAAGCGCAAGTCGGGCGGCAACTGACCGTCGTCCCTCCTCCACAGGGAGAAGGCCCCCGGCACCTCACGGTGCTGGGGGCCTTCGGCGTTGCGCGAGACACCAGGGCGATCCCGGGCGGGAACGCGGCGGGCCAGGTGACGGACGTGCCACCCTGGTGCTGCACGACTCCCCTCGACCGCCACACGGAGCCCTCGATGACCACACCCCAGGCCTCAGCCCTCTCCGTCGCCCCGATGCGCGACGAGCACGCCGACGCAGTTCTCGAGATCTACGCGGCTGGCATCGCGACCGGGACGGCGACGTTCCAGTCCGGGCCGCTGTCCTGGGAGGAGTTCGACGCGAGCCACCTCCCCGACCAC
This sequence comes from Sanguibacter hominis ATCC BAA-789, assembly GCF_012396185.1. GTDB lineage: Bacteria > Actinomycetota > Actinomycetes > Actinomycetales > Cellulomonadaceae > Flavimobilis > Flavimobilis hominis. Next base: position 265,638 of record NZ_JAAXOW010000004.1, on the reverse strand, counting down.
CGGTACGTCGCTCTCGAGGGTGACCGCGTCGTCGGCTGGGTCGCTGTCTCCCCTGTCTCGGGGCGCTGCGTCTACTCGGGCGTCGTGGAGAGCTCGCTGTACGTCGCCCCGGAGGCGCAGGGCCGCGGCGTCGGCCGCACGCTCGGTGAGCGCCTGATCGAGTCGGCGCGCGACGGCGGCGTGTGGACCGTGCAGTGCGGCATCTTCCCGCAGAACACGGCGAGCCTCGCCCTCCACGAGCGGCTGGGCTTCCGCGTCGTCGGCACGCGCGAGCGCCTCGGCCTCATGACGCACGGGCCGCTCGCGGGCGAGTGGCTCGACGTCGTGCTGCTCGAGAAGCGCCTCTAGACCGCCACGCGCGGGGCACAGCGCGCAGACGGCTGCGGCGCACCCCCGTGACGAGGGTGCGCCGCAGCGGACGGTCTGGCGCGAGGCTCAGGCGAGGGGCTTGACGAGCGGGAACATGATCGTCTCGCGGATACCGAGACCCGTGAGCGCCATGAGCAGGCGGTCGAGGCCCATGCCCATGCCGCCGCTCGGCGGCATGGCGAACTCCATCGCAGCGAGGAAGTCCTCGTCGAGGACCATCGCCTCGTCGTCGCCCGCCGCCGCGAGCAGCGCCTGCGCCTCGAAGCGCTGCCGCTGGATCACCGGGTCGACGAGCTCCGAGTACGCGGTCGCGAGCTCGAAGCCGCGGACGTACAGGTCCCACTTCTCCACGAGGCCCTTCTTGGACCGGTGGTCACGGGTGAGCGGGCTCGTCTCGACCGGGAAGTCACGGACGAACGTCGGGGCGTACAGGTGGTCGCCGACGTGGAACTCCCACAGCTCCTCGACGAGCTTGCCGTGGTTCTGCCGCTTCGGGTCGATCTTCAGGTCGAACTTCTCGACGAGCGCGAGCAGCTCCGCGTCAGGGGTGTCGTGCGTGATCTCGGTGCCGAGCTTCTCCGACAGCGAGTCGTACATCGTGATCTCGGCCCAGTCGCCGCCGAGGTCGTACTCCTCGCCGCCGGGCAGCGTCACGAGGGTCGTGCCGAGGACGTCCTGGGCGGCCGTCTGCACGAGGTTCTTCGTGAGCGCCGCCATCGTGTCGTAGTCGCCGTAGGCCTCGTACGCCTCGAGCATCGTGAACTCGGGAGAGTGCGTCGAGTCCGCGCCCTCGTTGCGGAAGTTGCGGTTGATCTCGAAGACCTTCTCGACCCCACCGACGACCGCGCGCTTGAGGAACAGCTCGGGTGCGATGCGCAGGAACAGCTCGATGTCGAACGCGTTCATGTGCGTCGAGAACGGGCGCGCCGCGGCGCCCCCGTGGATCGTCTGCAGCATCGGCGTCTCGATCTCGAGGAAGTCGCGCCGGTGGAAGTTGTCCCGCAGCGAGCGCACGACACCGGCGCGCAGGCGCACCGTGTCGCGCGCGGCCGGGCGGGCGATCAGGTCGACGTAGCGCTGACGGACACGCGCCTCCTCCGACAGCTCGGCGGTCGTGCCGTCCTCGCGCTCGTACATGTTCGGCAGCGGGCGCAGCGACTTCGCGGCGATCGTCCACGAGTCCGCGAACACGGACAGCTCGCCGCGGCGCGACGACCCGACGCGACCGTGCACGAACAGGTGGTCGCCCAGGTCGACGTCGGACTTGAACGCCGCGAGGCGCTCCTCGCCGACAGCCGCGAGGGAGAGCATCGCCTGGATGCGCACGCCTGCGCCGTCCTGCAGCGTGACGAAGCAGAGCTTGCCCGTGTTCCGCAGGAACACGACACGGCCCGCGACGCCGACGACGTCGTCCGTCTCGACGCCCGCCTCGAGGTTGCCGTACTGCTCGCGCACCGCCGCGATCGCGTGCGTCACCGGCACCGAGACGGGGTACGCCTCCTGGCCGCTCGCAAGGAGGCGCTCACGCTTCTCCTTGCGGACCCGGATCTGCTCGGGCGTGTCGTCCGACGGGGCGGCCGCGGGGTCCTGGGGCGTGGGCGCAGCAGTCTGCGCGGAGTCAGCGGGAGTCACGAGCCCAATCCTACCGAGCACGAGCGACTGGGCGACGCGGTCCGGCGCCAACTGGCGCCGCGCCCCCGGGCGCCGGCTCCGTCGGTTCCAGCACGAGTCCGTCAGATGCGACCGACGGACTGGGCTGGGACCGACGGACTCGCGGGATGCGGCGCGCTCCTACTGAAGGTCGAGCGCCAGGTCGAGGATCGGCGCGGAGTGCGTGAGCGCTCCGACCGACATGTAGTCCACGCCCGTCGCCGCGACCGCTGCCGCTCGGTCGAGCGTCAGGTTGCCCGTCGCCTCGAGCTCGACCCGGCCGTGCGTCGGCTCGAGCGCCCTCACCGCGCGCACGGTCGCCGCGAGGACGTCGTCGGGCATGTTGTCCAGCAGCAGGAAGTCCGCGCCCGCCTCGACGGCCTCGACCGCCTGCTCGAGCAGGTCTGCCTCGACCTGCACGAGCACGTCCGGGAACGTCGCACGCACCCGCTCGATCGCCGCCGACACGGAGCCCGCCGCGACCACGTGGTTGTCCTTGATCATCGCGACGTCGTACAGCCCCATGCGCTTGTTCGTGCCGCCGCCGCAGCGCACCGCGTACTTGTCGAGCTCCCGCAGCCCGGGCGTCGTCTTGCGCGTGTCGAGCACGGTCGCGCACGTGCCGTCGGCGCGCGGTGCGGCGTCGAGCACGTCCGACCACGCGCGCGTCGCCGTCGCGACGCCCGACGCGCGGGACGCGAGGTTCAGCAACGTCCGCTCCCCCACGAGCAGCGCCTGGACCGGCCCGCGCAGCCGCGCGAGGACGACGCCGCGACGCACCCGGGTACCGTCCGCCACGTCGAGGCTCACCTCGACGGGCGCGAGCCCGAACCGTGCGCACACCTGCGCAAGGACCTCCGGCACGACGGCGAGACCCGCGACCGTGCCGTCCTCGCGCGCCACGAGGTGCGCCTCGCGCACGACGTCCGGACCGATCGTCGCCTGCGTCGTCACGTCACGGCCCGGCGCCGCCCCCAGGTCCTCGTCGAGCGCGATCGCGACCGTCCGGGCGATCCACGCCGCGTCGAGCGGCGCGATCCCACGGACAGCCGCCGGGGTGGACGGAGCAGCGGACTCGGGCTGGGAGGCAGGAGTGTCGGTCACGAGCCCACGCTACCGGGGAGGTAGCACGCGAGACGTGCGGGACCGCACCGCGCTCAGTAGCCCGGCGCGGCCGGAAGGCCGAACAGGGTCTCGAGCGAGGTCGCACCCGACTCGATCGCGGCCCGCGCCACGTCGACCCCCACGTACCTGAGGTGCCACGGCTCGGCGTCGTACCCCGTGACCGCCTCCGCACCCTCCTGGTACCGCACGACCCAGCCGTGCTCGTGCGCGTGCTCCGCGAGCCACGCCGCCTGAGGCGTCTCGCCGAAGCACCCGATCGTGCGGCACGCCCCGGTCATCGCGACGACGTCGACCGCAAGGCCCGTCTGGTGCTCCGAGTGGCCGGCCCGCGCCGAGCGCGCCACGGCGCGGTCCTCACCGAGCGTCGCGACCCAACCCTCGAACGTCTGCGCCTGCTCGCCGTACGAGCGGTAGGCGCTGTGCACGGCGATCGGCACGTCTGCCTCCGCTGCCGCCGCCCTCAGGCTCTTCAGAGCGTCAGCCGCCTCGGCGCGCAACCGCACCTGGCTCCCAGCGACCGGGACGAGGTCTGACGGCTCATGGCCGGGGTCGAGCGGCCGCTGCTTGTTCACGATGACCGTCACGCTGTCCGGGGACGACAGGTCCGCCGTAGCGAGGCCGAGCCACCTACCGAGCGTCTGCGCGCCGGCGCGCGCACCGTCGGGAGTTCCCGGGGGGAGAGCGGGCGGCTCCGTGAGCGCACCCGAGCCGGGAGCTGCCTCCGCGCCTGCGCTCTCGCCTGTGCCCACGACGCCCGACGCGGCGTCGACGCTCCCGCTCCCGTGCGGCACCGGCGTCACCGGCGCGCCGCGACGCTCGACGGTCACGACGACGCCGAGCTGCTCCGCGATGACGTACGACACCGCGGCGCTCGCCGCGACGATCGCCACCGCGACCGCCGCCCGCGCCGCGCGCCCGCGCGCGTCAGAGCGCCGCGGGGCGTGGCCTCCGGGGCGCCGCAACGCGTCCGAGCCGCTGGCACCCGCAGTGGGCACCGGCGTCGGGCCGCTCCGGCTGCGTGCCATCTCAACAGTATGTCCGGAATGCGGCGCGGCCGCGACGGGTCAGGCCCGGGCGCCGCCCTGGCCGACCGCGGCAGCCCCCACCACGTCGCGGTGCACGACGACGACACGCCCCTCCGCGTCGAGACTCACCTCGACGCGGACGCGCCACGCGTCGTCCTGCTCCGGGAAGTCGGTACGGAAGTGACCCCCGCGCGACTCGGTCCGCTCGAGCGCGGTCACCGCGAGCACCGTCGCGAGCTGGTGCAGGTTCGTCGTCTCCCACTCGGCGACCTGCGGACGCGCGTCGACCACACCCGCCGGACGCGGACCACCGTCGATCGGCACCGCCGCAAGGCGGTCGAGCGACTCGACGAGGCCCTCGTGGGACCGCACGACACCCGGCCCGAACGCCGCCGCACGCTGGATGCGCGACCGCATCGCCGCAGGCACGAGCGCGACCGGGCCCGAGTACTCGGACGGCTCGACCGGGACGAGACGACCCGACCGCAGGCCCTCCGCGACGTCGGCCGCCGCACGGTGCGCGAACACGAGCCCTTCGAGCAGGGAGTTCGACGCGAGACGGTTGGCGCCGTGCACACCCGTGCACGCGACCTCCCCGACCGCGTACAGCCCTGGCACGCTCGTGCGGCCGTGCAGGTCGGTGACGACCCCGCCCGAGTGGTAGTGCTGCGCCGGCGCGACGGGCACGAGGTCCGTCGTCCAGTCGATGCCGTGCTCGGCGAGACGGTCCGTGATCGTCGGGAACCGCTCGCGCAAGAAGTCCGCGCCGAGGTGGCGCGCGTCGAGGAACACGTGGTTCGCGTCGGTCACCTTGAGACGCTCGACGATCGCGTGCGCCACCACGTCACGCGGCGCGAGCTCGGCCATCGGGTGGACGTCCGGCATGAAGCGCACGCCGTCGATGTCGACGAGCCACGCCCCCTCGCCACGCACAGCCTCCGAGATGAGCGGCAGCTGCCCGCGCATGCCCGAGCCGAGCCACAGCACCGTCGGGTGGAACTGCACGAACTCCACGTCGCCCAGGACGGCGCCCGCCCGCAGCGCGAGCGCGTCACCGTCGCCCGTCGCCTGGACCGGGTTCGTCGACGAGCGGTACACCTGACCGATCCCCCCGGTCGCGAGCACGACCGCAGGCGCGAGGACCGCGCCCACGCCGTCGCGCTGCCCCGCACCGATCACGTGGAGGGTCACACCAGCAACAGCCCCGGGGACCTCACCGCCGTCCGCGTCGCGGCTCGGCTCACCCTGGATGAGGTCGAGGACGAGCGCGTGCTCGATCACGTCGATGCCCGGGTCCGACGCGACCGCGTCGAGCTGCGCGAGCAGCGCGCGCGAGATCTCCGCACCCGTCGCGTCGCCGCCCGCGTGCGCGATGCGGTCCGCGTGGTGGCCGCCCTCGCGCGTCAGCGCGATGCCGCCGCCGGGGGCACGGTCGAACCGCGCGCCGAGCCCCACGAGCTCCCGGACCCGGTCCGGTCCCTCCGTCACCAGGACCTCGACCGCAGCACGGTCGCACACGCCCACACCTGCGACGAGCGTGTCCTCGAGGTGCGCCTCAGGCGAGTCCGCCGGGTCGAGCGCCGCGGCGATGCCGCCCTGCGCCCACACCGTCGAGCCCGACGACAGCTCCCCCTTCGTCACGAGCAGCACACGCCCCGACTCGCCGAGCCGCGAACGCAGCTCGAGCGCCGCCGTCAGCCCCGCGATTCCCGATCCGACGACCACCACGTCAGCGCGCGCCGTCCAGCCAGGCTGGGGCGCCTCGAGCCGGCGCGCGAGCACCGGCCCGGTCACGAGAGGTCCGCCGGACCGACCGGGTGCTGGAAACCCGCGATCGGCAGGCCGGACGCCTCGAGGCCATAGCCGTCGGGGACCTGCCCGGGCTCCTCGTTGACCTCGACGATCCGGTTCTCCGCATCCACGAACACGACGTGCGGCATGAAGGTGCGCGCGTCAGCGTCGTTCATCATCCCGTAGGCGATGAGGATGACGACGTCGCCCGGGTGCACGAGGTGCGCGGCCGCGCCGTTGATGCAGATCTGGCCGGAGCCGGGCTTGCCCGGGATGACGTACGTCGTCAGGCGCGAGCCGTTCGTCACGTCGACGACGTCGACGCGCTGGCCCGCGACCAGGTCGGCGGCGCGCAAGAGGTCCGCGTCGACCGTGATCGAGCCGACATAGTGGAGATCGGCCTGCGTGACGGTCGCCCGGTGGATCTTCGCGATCATCATCGGGCGCATCAACGAGGCCGGAGGGGTGCTGTTCATCAGTGTCCTTCCACGGACGCGGCGGGTCAGGCCTGGACGGGCCCGCGCAGGTCGACGGCCGTGTTGTCGATCAGTCGGGTGGTACCCACGCGAGCTGCCACGAGCAGCCGCGCCGGGCCGGAGAAGTCCGACGGCACCTCCTCCACGTTAGTCGCGTCGACGAGCGCGAGGTAGTCGGCTGCGATCCCGGCGTCGTCGAGCACCGCCTGAGCCGCGGCGCGGACGGCGTCAGCCCCGCGACCGGACGCCTCCGCACCCGCGCGCAGTGCAGCCGACAGTGCGAGCGCCTGCGCGCGCTCGTCGTCGGACAGGTAGGCGTTGCGCGAGGACAGCGCGAGGCCGTCCTCCTGGCGCACGATCGGCACCCCGAGGATCTCGACCGGCAGGTCCAGGTCGAGGACCATGCGGCGGACCGCGAGGAGCTGCTGCGCGTCCTTCTCACCGAACACGGCGACGTCAGGCGCCGTGAGGTTGAGCAGCTTGAGGACGACGGTCAGGACACCGTCGAAGTGCCCCGGGCGCACCGCACCCTCGAGCACCTGGCCGATCGGCCCCGCGGTCACGCGGACGATCGGACCCGACGGGTACATCTCGTCCTCGCTCGGCGCGAACACGACGTCGACGCGGCCCTTCGCGCCCGCCGCCCCGAGCGTCCGCACGTCCTTGTCGAGGTCGCGCGGGTACGCCTCGAAGTCCTCGCCCGGCCCGAACTGCAACGGGTTGACAAAGACCGTCACGACGACCTGCCCGTCCGGCCCGACCGCCTCGCGCGCCGCACGCACGAGCGACAGGTGCCCGTCGTGCAGAGCGCCCATCGTCATGACGACGGCGCGGCGCGGCGCGGTCTCGTCACCCACGTCGTCGAGGTCGAGGCCTGCAAGCTCCTCGGGCGCCCACAGCGCCTCGTCGAGCTCGGCACGCGTGCGGGCGATGGTGGTCATGGTCGGTCCTCCGGTGCTGCTGAGTCGTTCAGGGTGTCGAGCAAGGCGCGCGCCTGGTCAGGGTCGATGCGCCCGACGCCGAGGGCGCGCTGCGTCGCCGCCCGGCTCAGGGCGCGATAGCTCTCGACGACGTCGAGCGCGTCCTCGTCGGCCGCGAGGTCGGCGAGCACCTCGAGGTGCTCGCGGACGGTTCCGACGTCGCCCCGCGAGACGGGTCCCGTGAGAGCGGCGATCGCACCCGGGTCGCCCGCGCTCGGCGCCTGAGCCGAGTCGCCGACGTCGGCCGCGCGCAGGGCGCTCTCGAGGCTCGCGTGCACGAGCGGGGCGAGCATCCGGCCCGGGTCCTCGACGCCCGCGACACCGAGCGCCTGCGCGGCCTGCGCGAGCAGGACCACGAGATGGTTCGAGGCGTGCGCGAGAGCCGCGTGGTAGAGCCCGCGACGGCTCTCGTCGAGGACGACCGGCTCCCCGCCGAGCTCGACGACGAGCGCCTGCCCGATCGGCGCGACCATCGGCGCCGACGTGACCGCGAACGCCGCGCCCTCGAGCCGCGCGAGGTCGAGCGACGTCCCCGTGAACGCCATCGCCGGGTGCAGCGCGAGCGTGATCGCGCCCGCAGCCGCCGCGGGCGCGAGGACGTCGGTGCCGTAGCGGCCCGACGTGTGCACGACGATCTGACCCGCCTGCCACGCACCGAGCGTCGCGAGCCCCGACACGAGGTCCGCGAGCGCGTCGTCGGGCACCGTGAGGAGGACGAGCTGGCTGCGCCGCACGACCTCAGGGACCTCGAGCACCGGCACGCCCGGCAGGAGCGCCTCGATCCGGTCCCGCGAGGACTCGGAGACGCCCGACGCGCCGACGACCGTGTGCCCGACGGAGCGGAGCGCGGAACCGAGCACGGCGCCCACCCGGCCCGCGCCCACGACCCCCACCCCGAGCCGGCCAGGCCGCTGGGACTGCGTCACTGGGGCGCTCCCCCGTCCGCGGAGCGGTCTCCGGGCACCGGCGGCGCTGCGGGCGCCGGCGGCGCTGCGGGCACGTCGAGCGCGGGCGCGGGCGCGTCCGGGGCGGCCGGAGCCGCGTCCACCGCGGGCACCGCGATCTGCCGCATCCACTGCTCCGGGCCCGCGCCCAGGCGTGCGGTGCGGGCGCGCTCGTCCTGCTCGAGGAGCAGACGGGTCGCCTCCGCGTCAGCGAGGTGCGGCACGACAGGTGCCACGGGGCCAGCGGACACGTGCAGCGTGAAGCTCGTCAGGCCGAGACGGCGCTGCAGCGGGCCCTGCTGCAGCGCGAGCGACTGCGTACGCTCGTGCGGCACGAGCACGACCGACCGCGTGAACCGCCCCTCCCGGATCACCAGGCCACGACCAGTGACCGCGTAGCCGTTGCGCCGCCAGCTCCACGGATCGACCCACCGCGCCGACCGGGGGCTCGTGACGAAGCGCTCGCTCGGCCCCGACCCCGTCATCGCCTCGTCGAGGAGGCCGAGCGGGTCCTGGACACCGAGGTCGGGCAGCACGAGCCACATCGCGTCGAGCGCCGCGCGCCGGTCACCGACCGGCAGCAGGAGGTTCGACGTCGTCTTGGACGCCTCCGCACCCCCGTAGTAGCCGGCGATCGTCACGTCGACGCGCCACCAGTCCTTGCGCCGCCACAGCAGCGGCTGCCGCAGCCGCAGCGCCTGGACGCGCCCGGGCGGGATCGTCTGGGCACGCGTCTCGAGCAGGCCCGAGCGCAGCCGGATGCCGTCCGGGGACACCGCAGCCGTGAAGTTGGCCTCACCGAAGAAGCGGCCGGCGAGATAGCTGCCGAAGCCGAACACCGCAGGGATGAACGAGAACAGCACGCCCCACTGGCCGCTGATGACCACGACGACGGACAGGCCCACGAGCACGAGCAGGAACGCCGGGAGCGCCCACGTGCGCACGATCGACCCGACGAGCGTGCCGAACGGCACGTCGAGGACGCTCTCCTCGGGTGCCACCGGGGCGGCCTCGCCGTCGACGAGGTCCACGCCTGCGGCGCGCGCCAGGATCTCGGCGCGCAGCGCGTTCGCCTCGTCGATCTTGAGGAAGCCGATCGCCACGGTCGAGTCCGCACCTCCCGCGACCTCGATGCGCAGCTCGCCGAGCTGGAAGATCCGTGCAAGGACCGGCTGGACGACGTCGATCGCCTGGACCCGGTCGAGCCGCGCCTGGCGCTGCTGCCGGAAGAGGATGCCCTTGTGGAGGTGGACCGCGTCGGGGCCGACGGCGTAGCGCATCATCCGCCACGCGAGCGCGCAGTACGCGAAGACCACGAGCAGGACACCCGCGAGGACGAGCGCGACGATCCCGAGCCCGACGTCCTGGACCGCCTCACCGGCCTCGCCGAGGTTCTCGCCGGCGTTGTTGAGCGCGACGAACAGGAGCGCCACGATCACGGCCCAGCCGCGCACGACAGGCGTCACCGGGTGCATGCGTCGCCAGGACAGCCCTGCTTCGCTCTCCGGCGGGGCGCTCACGGGTGTCGTCTCCGGTCCCGCCGCGCTCACAGTCCCGCCAGCTGGGCCTCGCCGCGCGACGCGAGCCGGTCGCGCAGGCGCGCCGCCTCGGCGGGCTCCAGACCGTCGATGGTCGCGTCGGTCCCCGGCGCAGCGGTGTGCAGCTGCACGGACGCGATGCCCAGGGCGCGCGCGAGCGGGCCCGCGGTCACGTCGACGTACTGCATGCGCCCGTACGGCACGACGACGAGCGAGCGGAACATGACGCCCTTGCGCAGCAGCAGGTCGTCCTCGCGCTCGACGTAGCCGATCGCACGCACCTGCCGCCAGATGACGGTCGCCGCCCACAGCCACACGAGGGCGAGGACACCAGCGCCGATCCACACCCACGGCGTCACGAGCACGGCGACCACGGCGGCGCCGATCGCAGGGAGTCCGAGGAAGATCGCCGCGAGGATCTGCCGGGCGATGACGAGCCGCGAGGAGACGCGCTGCCACGCGATGCCCTCCGGGTCGAACGGGTTGCTCGCGGCCGCGCCGCGCGCGCTCGTGGGAGTCAGCTCCGAGGTCATGCGCCCATCCTCCCACCGTCGAGCACCTTCGGGTCCAGCCGCAGGTCCCCCGCAGCCGCGCGCCCGAGCACCTCGGCGAGGTGCTGAGCCGCGGCGGGCTCGAACGGCCCAGCCGTGACACGCACAGGACCTTCGACGAGGTGGACGTCGACACCGACGACACCAGCGCGCCGCAGCAGCGGCCCCTCGTCGAGAGCCACGCCCTGGACGTGGCGCAACGGCACGAACGTCACCCGTGGCGCGAGCCGGCCGGTGCGCACGAGGACACCGTCCGCGACGATCGCGGCGACACGGCAGCGCCACGTCCACGGGTAGAGCCACCACGCCCGCGCGGGGACGCGGAGCACGCTCACGGGGGCGCCGTCGACCTCCGGGTCCGGGACGACGACGTGGTCGGCGGCCGGCCACACGTCCCGCAGCAAGCGCCTGTCCACACGGGCGAGGTCCGGGAGCGCTGCCTGGGCGACCGCGAGCGCCGTCTCCGCGCCCGCGGCGGTGACGACGGCGCCGGACATCTCGTCGTCGTCCTCCTCCGACTCGTCCGCCGCCTCCGAGGCGCCCCCCAGGGCCGTCACGGTCCAGAGGTCGGCGCCCCACCAGGCTGGTCGCCTGCTGAGGCGGACGGCGTGCGTCCGCCCACGACGCAGCGTGCGGGTCGTCAGGGTCCCGAGCCCCGACGTCACGACGAGGCCTTCGGGCGCCGACGCCACGGTGCGCCCCAGGCTCGAGTCGAAGGACTGCCACGCCCTGCGGCCCGCGAACGCGAGCGCTGCGAGGCACGGGAAGAGCATCTCGGAGCTGCCGCTGACGAGCGCGACCGCCGTGCCCACGACCCCGACCAGCGCGGCAGGCAGCAGCGGGTCGCGGACGACGAACGCCCGCACGACCGTGGCCTTGTCGGTCACGGCGAGCGGGTGCGCATCGAGCAGCGCGGGTTGCGCGGGTGTGCCGGCGAGCGTCTGCTCCCGCGCGGCCGGCGCCTTCTCGTCGCTCGCGTCCCGAGCCGCGACGAGCAAGCGGGCACGCAGGTTCTCCGCGCGGTCGCGCGGCAGCGGACCGATCGTCGTCGCGTCGTCGCCCACGGCTGTCATCACCTTGACGGTCGCGAGGCCCAGCACCCGCTCCCCCAGCCCGACCGTGAGGTCGACACGCTCGATGCGCTCGACCGGGGTGGTCGTGTGCCGGCGGCTGCGTCCGGTGTACCTCTCGTGCAGCAGCCCACCGTCGAGCGCCCACGCCGTCCTTCGCCGGACGAGCTCCGACCAGACCGTCCCGAGGAGCACGAGCCCGACGACGGCGCCCGCGCCGACCTGCACGCGCCCTGCGGACGCGAGCCGCTCGAGCGCACCGGCCATCGACGCGACATCCTCCGACTCCCGCAGCACGAAGTACCCCGCGAACGCCGTCAGCGCCAGCACGGTCGACACCCACGTCGCGGCGGCTGAGGCCGGGTGCGCGCGGAACCAGGCGCCTGCGTCCGCGACAGCGTCGGCCGCGCCGCCGGTCGAGGTCTGGGTCCGCTCCTCTGTCGGCGTGTCCTCCCTGGGCGCGTCGGCTGCCAGGTGCTCGGCGACCAGAGCCCTGGCCGCCGCGTCCGGGTCGGTCACCGGTCGGCCCGCCCGCGTGAGGATCTCGGCGCGGAGCGTCCGTGCCTGGTCGGCGGCCAGCCCGCGGACGGGGAGGCCGAATCCTGGCACCTTGACGACGAGCGACGCGAGCCCGAGCCGCGAGTCGACCAGCCCCTCGGTCAGCTCGACCGCGCGCACGCGCGACCACGGGAGCGCGGACGACGAGCGCACGACGACGCCGCGCTCAGCCAGGAGCGCGTCCGCCGTGCAGGCCCAGCGCTGCGCCCGCACGTGGGCGCGCGCAGTCGTGAGGATCAGGACGAGCCACACGGCGAGCGCGCCGGCAGGGATCCACGCCCAGGTCGCCCACGCGACGGCGACGACCGCCCACAGAGCGGCAGGCAGGCCGAGCCACCAGAGCGCCGTCTCGCACCGCGCCCGGACCTGCTGGCGCAGCGGGCCCGACCAGTGGACGGTCTCGTCGGCAGGCACCGCTCCCCCTCTCCGCGGGCCCCCTGCCCGCGTGGGCGAGCATAGTCCGGATCCTCGGGCGGGTTCCTCGGGCGAGCTCCTCAGGCCGGCTGACCGTCGGGCTCGGCGCCGCGGCCACCAGGGCCGTCGACGTCGTCGTGGGGCGACGCGATCCGGCACCAGCGCTCGACGATGCAGCCGGCGACCGTGAGCACGACGGACAAGAGCGCCGCGGCGCCCGCACCGATCGCCCGGTCACGCATCGGCTCGAAGCCGAGGTCGCCGACGACGAGCAGCACCTGAGCCACGTACCAGCCCGTGAGCCCCGCTCCGGTGAGCGCGGCCGCCTGGGCCAGCACGAGGGTCCGTGCCGCACGAAGACCGTCGAAGGACGGCCGCCTGCCGCGCAGGTACGACCGCACCTGGAGCCCCGCGACGACCACCCCGACGCACAGCAGCACGAGGCCGACGTGCACCGGCCAGCGGACGGGCGCCAGCATGGTCCCGCGGCCGCGCGCCTGATCCAGGAGAGCCCAGCCGAGCGCCGCGACAGCGAGCGCGACGACGACGAGCCACCGCAGGCGCAGACCGCGAGTCACTGCCCGGGGCCCCCCTCAGCGAGCGGCGTCGGGGCGGACGGCTGCACGCGCGTCGGCGGCACGTCCTCGACCGAGCCCTCACCGGGCTCCTCGTCGAGCCAGTCGAGCGCGAGCCAACGCACACCCTGCAGGTCCGGGGCGGTCGCGGCGAGAGCGTCGACCGGGCCGCCACCGAGACCGGGCAGCACGGCGCCCGGCTCGATCTGGTCCCACGGCTGCAGGACGAACGCCCGCTCGTGCGCCCGCGGGTGCGGCAGCTCGAGATCGTCGGTCACGCCAGTGACCTGGCCGTACGTGATGATGTCGATGTCGAGGGTGCGCGGGCCCCAGTGCTCGGTGCGCACCCGTCCGTGCACCTGCTCGATGTGCTGGCACAGGTGCAGGAGCTCACGGGGAGCCAGGAACGTGCGCACCATGATCACCGTGTTGAGGAAGTCGGGCTGCTCGGGCCCGCCGACCGCGGCCGTCCGTGCGAGCGGCGCGACGGCCTCGATGTCGATCACGCCGGACGACTCGAGCTCACGGACAGCCTGACGCAGCGTCGCACGGGGGTCGCCCAGGTTGGCGCCGAGCGCGAGGATCGCCCGGACCGGCTCGGACGGGACCTCGTCCATGCGGTCGCGCTCGCGCGGCTGGTCGGGCTGCTCGGCTGCCACGGCGGGCGCTGCCTCGACCTCCGGCTCGACGTCGGGCACCGCGGCCGCGTCAGGAGCGGTGACGGGCGCGAACGGGTGCGCCGAGACCTCCGCCACGAGCGGCACGTCCGTCACGGCGCCCGCAAGCTCGGGTGCGGTGACCGGGGTGAACGGGTGGGGGGTGTCGGCGATGTCCGCCAGACCGGCCCGCTCACGAACCGGCTCGGCCCCCTGCGAGCTCACCGGCGCGAACGGGTGACCGGGGACCGCCGTGACCGGCGGGGCGACGACGGGAGCGGCCTCGACGTCGGGGGCAGTCACGGGTGAGAACGGGTGACCGGGGATCTCCGCGGGCGGCAGCACGTCCGACGCCGGGGCGTCCTGTGCCACCGGCGCGGCCTCGTCCGCGGCCTCGGCAGTCGGCTCGACGTCGGGCACGTGCCAGGTCTCGAGCGCCCCGAGCAGGGCCACCGGCTCGTCCTCCGGGAACGGGATGAGATCGGGACCGTCCTCGACCGCTGGAGGCTCCGGCGCGGCCTCGGCCTGCTCCTCGGCACCGGACTGCGGGTCGACGACCGCGTCGGCGACGGGCTCGGCCTCCGCAGACGGACGGTCCTCGACGAGGGGCATGGCCTCCGTGGCGGAGGGCGTGGACTCCGTGGCAGGGGCGGTCTCCACGGCAGCCGCCGCAGTCTCGCGCAGGGGCGCGAACGCCGACGTGCGGCGCGGGACGTCCCCCAGTGTCACGAGACCCTCGACCGGTGCGGTGCTCTCCACGGGAGCGACGGCGTCGACCGTTGCGGCGCTGTCGACGGGGGCCGCGCTGCCGACCAGAGCCTCGCTGTCGATCGGACCCTCGCGGTCGATCGGAGCGAAGGCGTCGACCGGGACGAAGGCGTCGGCCGGGGCCGCGCTCTCGGCCGGCGCGAAGGCGTCAGGGCGCGCAGTTGCGTCGCCCGACGACGCCTCGTCAGCGAACACCGAGACGTCCGCCGGACCTGCGGCGTCGGACGACGCCTCGTCGGGCGAGACCACGGGCGCGGGCTCCTCCACGGCGTAAGGCTCGTCGTCGAGCGCCGGGACGGGCATCTCGATCGTCGCGTCGAGCGGGGCGACGTCGAAGCGTCGCGCCGGAGCGGGCTCGTCCGCCGCAGGGACAGCCGTGCGGCTGGCGTCGGACGGCAGGACGGGCTCGCCCAGGTCGTCCGTGCTCGGCGGGAAGGTCATGCCACCTCGCAGGCTCGCGCCGCCCGTACCCGGGAGCGCGCCCCCGCTCGCGAACGTGCCACCGCCCGGCAGCGGGGCGTCGCCGAGGCCCGCTGCAGCACCGAGGGCACCAGCACCGAGGGCACCGAGGCCGCCTCCCGGCGCATCCTCACGCACGGCCGCGTCGGTGGTCGCCGCCGCGTCGCCGTCAGCGCTGGGCACGCCCTCCAGGGGGGCGGCCTCGAGAGACGGAGCCCCGAGGGGCGGCTCCTCGACCGGCACATCCCCGCTCCCGAGCTCGACCGCGGCGTCGTCGGCAGCCGTACCGTCGGCCAGGTTGTCGCTCGCGAACAGCATCGCGTCCGCGCCGAGAGGGGCCTCGATCGGAGCCGGAGCGTGCTCGAACGCGGGCTCCGCGACAGCCTCGCCGTCGTCGTGCAGCGACGGCAGCGACGCGACCGACGCAGCTGGCAGCGCCTGCGGGTCGAAGCGCGCAGCGGGCAGCTTCGTCCGGTCACGGTGCACCGCGACGACGACGTCGTCGAACGGCACCGGCACGGGCGCGTGCGGCTTGTGCACGAACACGTCGACCGCCCCGACGACCGCGTGGTCCATGACGACGGACGCGATCTGCTCCGCGAGCGTCTCGACGAGCTGCACCGCCGGGCCCTCGATGACCTCGACGACCTGCTCGGCGAGCGTCGCGTAGCTCAGCGTGAGCGACAGGTCGTCGCCCGCCGCTGCACGTCGGGTATCGAGGTGCACGACGACGTCCGCGACGAACACCTGCCCCTCGGCGCGCTCGTGGTCGAGCACACCGTGGTAGCCCTTCGCTCGGATGCCCGTCAGGCGCACCTGATCGAGCGGCCGACCGTGCTGGTCGGCGACAGAGCCGGGATGTGGCAGGGACACGTGGTCCTCCAGAGTCGTCAGTCGTGGCGCCGTGCGGACGCCCATCGATGGGCGACCCGTACCGCGTCGACGGTGCCAGGAACGTCATGAACTCGCACGCACCACGCTCCGGCTGCAGCCGCGAGCGCCGAGATGGCTGCGGTCGCACCGTCGCGAGCGAGCGGAGGAACCGGCTGCCCGTCCGGTCCAGCGAGCAGCCTACCGAGGAATCGCTTTCTTGACGCCCCGACGAGGACGGGCAGGCCGACGTCGAGAAGCTCGTCGAGCCTGCCGAGCAGCGGCCAGTTCGCCTCGCCCGGCTTGGCGAAGCCGAGACCCGGGTCGAGCACCACCTGCTCGCGCCGCACGCCAGCAGCCTCGAGCGCCGCGAGGCGCTCGAGCAGCTCACGCCGCACGTCGGTGACGACGTCGGCGTACTCCGCGAGCCCGTCCATGACGTCGGCATGACCCCGCCAGTGCATCGCGACGTAGACCGCGCCCGTGCGCGCGACGACGTCGTACATGTCCGGGTCTGCGAGGCCGCCTGAGACGTCGTTGATGATCTGAGCGCCCGCCGCGACCGACGCCTCGGCGACCGACGCGCGCGTCGTGTCGACCGACACGACGGCGCCTCGCGAGACGAGGTCGCGCACGGCCGGGAGAACGCGCCGCAGCTCTTCGTCCTCGGGTACGCGCTCCGCGCCAGGCCGGGTGGACTCGCCACCGATGTCGAGGATGTCGGCGCCCTGCGCCATGAGCAGCACGCCGTGCGCGATGGCAGCGGCCGGCTCGAACCACTCGCCGCCGTCGGAGAACGAGTCCGGGGTGACGTTGACGACGCCCATGACGAGCGTCCGGTCGAGCGTGCTCAGGCTCTCCGGGAGGGATGACGGGTGGCGCGGGACGTCAACGGGAGGCACCCCTCCATGCTAGTCGGGGCGTCCTGCGCCGGGCCCGGCGCCCGGTCGTCAGCGGCCGAGGATGAGGCTCATCGCCTCGGCGCGGGTCGCAGCGTTGCGCATCTGCCCGCGCACGGCCGAAGTCACGGTCCGCGACCCGGGCTTGCGCACCCCGCGCATCGACATGCACAGGTGCTCGCACTCGATCACGACGATCACGCCGCGCGGCTGCAGGTGCTGGACGAGCGCGTCCGCGACCTGCGACGTCAGGCGCTCCTGCACCTGCGGGCGGCGGGCGAACACGTCGACGAGGCGCGCGAGCTTGCTCAGGCCTGTCACGCGCCCGTCCACGTTCGGGATGTAGCCCACGTGCGCGACGCCGTGGAACGGGACGAGGTGGTGCTCGCACGTCGAGTACAGCTCGATGTCCTTGACGAGGACCATCTCGTCATGACCGATGTCGAACGTCGTCGACAGGACGTCGGCCGGGTCCTGGTACAAGCCTGCGAACGTCTCCGCGTAGGCGCGCGCGACCCGAGCCGGGGTCTCCTGGAGCCCCTCGCGGTCCGGGTCCTCGCCGACGGCGAGCAGGAGCTCGCGCACGGCTGCCTCAGCACGCGCGAGGTCGACGTGGCCGGCGGCGACAGCAGCGCCGGCCTCTGGCGTGAGGTGCTCGCTCATGGTGTCCTCTCTCAGGGCTGGACGGTGCCGCCGTCGGGTACGGGGCCCTGCGGGTCGGCCGGGTGCTCGTCGCGCGCCGCGCCCTCGTCCTGCGGGACGATCGGCTCGTCGCCACGCGTCTCCTGCTCCGCAGCGGTGAGCACGGGCGGGCGATCCGAGACGGAGCGCTGCTCGCTCGACAGCCACACCTCGCGTGCTGGCCGCTTCTCGACCGGGGCGAAGATCTCGGCGAGCTCGGCCTGGTTGAGCGTCTCCTTCTCCAGCAGCTCGAGGACGAGGTGGTCGAGCACGTCGCGGTACTGGACGAGCACCTCCCACGCCTCGTCGTGACCCGACTCGATGAGCTTGCGCACCTCGTGGTCGACCGTGCCGGCGACGGCCTCGGAGTAGTCGCGCTGGTGGCCCATGTCGCGACCGAGGAAAGGCTCGCCCGAGCCGGAGCCGAGCCTGATCGCGCCCACACGCTCGCTCATGCCGTACTCGGTGACCATCTTGCGGGCGATCGCGGTCGCCTTCTCGATGTCGTTGGACGCGCCCGTCGTGGGGTCGTGGAACACGAGCTCCTCGGCGACGCGCCCGCCCATCGCGTACGCGATCTGGTCGAGCAGCTCGTTGCGGGTGGTCGAGTACTTGTCCTGCGTCGGCATGACCATCGTGTAGCCGAGGGCACGGCCGCGCGGGAGGATCGTCACCTTCGTGACCGGGTCCGTGTAGCGCATCGCCGCCGCCACGAGCGCGTGACCACCCTCGTGGTACGCGGTGATCTTCTGCTCCTTGACGTTCATCACGCGGGTGCGCTTCTGCGGTCCCGCGATGACGCGGTCGATCGCCTCGTCGAGCGCGCGGTCGTCGATGAGCTGGGCGCCCGAGCGGGCAGTGAGGAGCGCCGCCTCGTTGAGGACGTTGGCGAGGTCCGCACCGGTGAAGCCGGGCGTGCGGCGGGCGACGGTCGCGAGGTCGATGCCCTCGACGATCGGCTTGCCCTTCGCGTGCACGGCGAGGATCGCCTCGCGGCCCTTGAGGTCAGGCGCCTCGACGGCGATCTGCCGGTCGAAGCGGCCAGGCCGCAGGAGCGCGGGGTCGAGGATGTCGGGGCGGTTCGTCGCCGCGATGAGGATGACGTTGGCCTTCGGGTCGAACCCGTCCATCTCGACGAGGAGCTGGTTGAGCGTCTGCTCGCGCTCGTCGTGACCGCCGCCCATGCCCGCACCACGGTGGCGGCCGACGGCGTCGATCTCGTCGACGAAGATGATCGCCGGGGCGTTCTCCTTCGCCTGGTGGAACAGGTCGCGCACGCGGCTCGCGCCGACACCGACGAACATCTCGACGAAGTCCGAGCCGGAGATCGTGTAGAACGGGACGCCCGCCTCGCCTGCGACGGCACGTGCGAGCAGCGTCTTTCCGGTCCCGGGCGGGCCGTACAGCAGGACGCCCTTGGGGATCTTCGCCCCGACCGCCTGGAACTTGGCGGGCTCCGCGAGGAACTCCTTGATCTCGTGGAGCTCCTCGACCGCCTCGTCGGCACCGGCGACGTCGGCGAACGTGACCTGCGGGCTCTCCTTGCCGACGAGCTTCGCCTTGGACTTGCCGAAGCCCATGACGCGCGAGCCACCGCCCTGCATCCGCGACATGAGGAAGAAGAACAGCACACCGATGATCAGGAAGGGCACGAGCACCGAGATCATCGACGTGAAGAAGCTGACCGTCGCGATGTCGGAGTTGTAGCCCTTGGGCGGGTCGGCTGCGACGACCGCGTCGATCACGTCCTCGCCCTGCGGCTGGACGTAGAGGAACTCGACCGTCTTGCCGAAGTCCTTGTCGCCGACCTTGAACGGCTCGGTCAGCGTCAGCTGGACCCGCTGGTCGCCGTCGACGACGAGCGCCTGCTCGACCGTCTTGCCCTTGAGGAGCTGCAGCCCCTGGGACGTGTCGATGCGCTCGACCTTCGTCCCCGTGAACAGCGAGAAGCCGACCCAGACGAACAGGGCGGCAAGAGCGATCCACAGGTACGGCGCGCTGGCGATCTTCTTCATGGTCATCTGCTCGGGGGCGTCCCCGGTCCTTCCGCTCGCGGTGCTCTCAGGAACGCTACACGCCGAAACTGGAGGAGACCTGATTGTTCGCCGAGGGCGTGGGACGGTCGCCGCACCCCGTCACGCCCCAGGTGGGAGGGGCTCGGGACGAGCGCGCGTCAGCTCTCGTAGACGTGCGGGGCGAGCGTGCCCACGAACGGCAGGTTGCGGTACTTCTCCGCATAGTCGAGGCCGTAGCCCACGACGAACTGGTTCGGGATGTCGAAGCCGACGTAGCGCACGTCGAGCTCGACCTTGACGGCGTCGGGCTTGCGCAGCATCGCAGCGATCTCGACGCTCTTCGGGCCGCGCGAACGCAGGTTCGAGAGCAGCCACGACAGCGTCAGGCCGGAGTCGACGATGTCCTCGACGATCAGGACGTTGCGGCCGGTGAGATCGGCGTCGAGGTCCTTGAGGATGCGGACGACGCCCGACGACTTGGTGCCGGAGCCGTACGAGGAGACCGCCATCCAGTCCATCTCGGCCGGGTGGTGCAGGCGACGCGCGAGGTCCGCCATGACCATGACGGCACCCTTGAGCACGCCCACGAGCAGCAGGTCCTGGCCCTTGTAGTCCTCGTCGATCTGAGCAGCCATCTCCGCGAGGCGGTCGTTCAGCTGCTGCTCGCTCAGCAGGACGGACTCGAGGTCGTTCCCGATGTCGGACAGGTCCACGACGAAGTTCTCCTCAGGGTGCGGGGGTGCCCGCCGAGCGGGCGTGCAGCACAAGCCTGCCACAGGATCGGGTTCCCTCGACGCGCCCCGGGAGGGGCACCGCCCCCTGGCCGCGCCACGCGACGAGGAGGGCATCGAGCGCGAGGACGTGCGTCCGCGTGAGCGCTCCCGCGAGGCTCCCCGCCTGGACGGCCGCAGCACGCAGCGCCCGACGCCGCACCGCCGCGGGCGCCGCCGCGAGCGTCGCGACGTCGTACCCCTCGTCCTGCGGTCCGCCCGCAGCACGGGCGAGGAGGTCCGCCGCGAGACCGGTGAGCGCGTCGTCGTCCTCGCGCAGCTGCTCAGCCGTGCGTGCGAGCGCGGCGGGCACACCCGGCCCGAGCACGTCCTCGAGGACAGGAAGCACGCGGCGCCGGACCAGCGAACGGCGCGGCCCACCGCCGTCGGGCGTCGGCACGTTCGTCGGGTCGTGCCAGACGTCGAGGCCCAGCTCGGCGCACACACCCTCGGTGTCCGCGCGGGTCAGGTCGAGGAAGGGGCGGCGCAGCCGCCCCCGCTCGGCGCGCATCCCGGCGAGGGAGCGTGCGCCCGCGCCGCGCGCCAGGCCGAGCAGGACCGTCTCGGCCTGGTCGTCACGCGTGTGCCCCACCAGGACGACGCCGCCCGGCGCCCCCGCGGCGGCGACCTCTGCGTCGAGCACACCCTCGAGCGCCGCGTACCGCGCGGCTCGCGCCGCGGCCTCAGGGCCCCCGTCGGTGCCGACGTCGACCCGCACGACCCGCGCCGTCAGCCCTAGCCGCTCGCACGCCGCCGCGGCGTCCCGCGCCACCTCGGCGGACGACGCCTGCATCCCGTGGTCCACGACGACCGCACGCACGACGAGCTGACGACCCGCCCGCGGACCGCTCGTCTCGTGAGCGACGCACGCCGCGAGCGCGAGCGAGTCCGCCCCGCCGGAACAGCCGACGACGACGACCGAGCCCACCGGCAACGCCTCCAGGACCTTGCGGACCGCTCTGCGGCCCGCGACGAGACGGGGCTGCGGCAGGCTCATGCCCGCGAGCGCCCGCCGAGCCCGACCCGTCGGCTCCACGCGGCCGGGTCGTGGATCTCCCGAGCGGTGGGCAGGTGCTCGGGCGCCTCCCAGACGACGTTGAGCGCGTCGTCGCCGTGCGCGCGGCGCACGGCCCGGACGAACGCTGCGCCGTCGGTGTACTGCGCGAGCTTCTCCTCGACTCCCAGCAGACGGCCGACCTGACGGGCCAGCCCCGTCGCGCTGCGGCGTCGAGCGTCGAAGCCTCGCCGGATCTCGTCGACGGACGGCACGATCGACGGGCCGACGGCGTCCATCATCACGTCGGCGTGCCCCTCGAGCAGTGCCATGACCGCTCCCACCTCGGCCACGACCTCCCGCTGCGCGGGCGTCAGCACACGGTCCGTGAGCGACGCCTCGCGCCCCGCCGCGACGAAGCGCTCCGCGGCCTGCCACCACGAGCGCAGCCGCGCAGGAACAGAGCCTTCGCCGTGTTCCCGGCCCGTCCGCGCGACATCGTCGAACAGCGTCGCGACGCGCGCGCGCAGGTGGTCCGCGAGCCACGGTGCTGCAGCGAGCTGGAGCGCGTGCGTCTGCTCGTGCAGGCACACCCACAGTGCGAAGTCGCGTGCTGGCGCGCCGAGCGCACGCTGCACGCCGAGGATGTTGGGCGCCACGAGCAGAAGCCGACCGGGCGCAGGTGCGAACGGGTCGAACTGGCCCAGGATCCGGGTCGAGAGCAGCGCGAGGCCGCCACCGATCTCGGCGCCGCCCGCAGCGCGCGCGAGCGCGCCGGGCCGCGAACCGCTCGGGGCGAGGTCCGGGAGCAGGGAGCGCGCCGTGCCCGCCGCAGCCCGCACCCACGACGCCCGGTCCACGACGAGAACCTCGGAGAGCGCCCCGGGCGCGGACGTGTCCCGACCGTCCGCCGGCGTCATCCCCGTGACGCGCAGGACGTGCGGCACGGCGTCCTGGGCAGCGGAGCGCAGCAGGGCGACGTGCGCCGCCAGCTCGTCGCGGGAACCGGTCGGCCCCGCCGGGACGAGCCCGCTGCCGATCGCGTCGGCGACAGTCCAGTCCACCGGGTCCGACGGGGCGGTCACGAGCACCCGCAGCCCGTCAGGCGCGTCGTGAACGCGTCAACCGCCGCGCGCGCGTTCCACGCGCCACCCTCGGGCACCTTGTCCGCCATGACCACGAAGACGAGGAGCCTGCCGTCGGCCGTCACGGTCGTGCCCGCGAGCGACGTGACGCCCGGCAGGGACCCGGTCTTCGCGCGGACGAGGCCGCGGGCCGGCGAGATCGTGAAGCGCTCGTGCAGCGTGCCCGACAGTCCTGCGACCGGGAGGGCCGCCGCGACGTCCCGCAGATGGGGGTTGTCCGGCGAGACGATCTTCAGGAGCAGGTCGACGAGCACGATCGGCGGCACCGACGAGCCGTCCCCGAGACCCGAGCAGTCGGAGAGCCGGACGGTCGAGGTGTCCACCCCGAGCCTTCCCACCGCCGCGAGCACGGCCGCGGTCGCGCCGTCGAACGACGTCGGCAGACCGGCCTCCGCAGCGACGACCCGTCCGACAACCTCGGTGATCGAGTTGTCGGAGGTCTGCAGGAAGTACGCGACGACGTCGGAGAGCGGGGCCGACGAGACACGGCCCGTCTCGTCGCCGTCGGCGGGCGCCGTCGCGCGGGTGACCGAGCCGTGGACGGTGACGCCGACCTCGGCCAGCGCCGCGGCGAACTTCTGCGCCGCCGCGAGCGAAGGGTCCGCGAAGCGTGGGACGTACTCACCCTCGACGCGTCGGCCGACGTCGACCGCGAGCGCGGTCACGGGTGCGACGTAGCCTGCCTCGACGTTCCGCTTGTCCCACGTCGGTGACACCGTCGGCCCCGAGAAGAACGAGTCGTCGAAGCGCAGGTTCACGGAGTCGATCCCGGCGAGCTTGAGCGCCTGCGCAGTCTGCGCGGCAAGGTCCGCGAGGCCGGCACGGCCGTTGACCACGGACGCGTCACCCCGGCCGGCCGCGAGCATCATGTCGCCGCCGCCCACGAGGAAGAGCTGGTCGCCGTCGCCGAGGACCGTGCGGGTGTCGAGCGTGTGGTCGGGCCCAGGCGACCCGAGCGCCGCGGCCGCGGTGAACAGCTTGGCGGTCGACGCGGGCGTACGACCGATCGTGGCTCCGGTCCCCGCGATGCCCGTCCCTGTCAGGGCGTCCGCGACGAGGACGCCGACGGCGGGACCGACCTTGTCGTCCTCCTCGGCGAAGCTCGACACGAGATTCTCGACCGCTGTGGCGGACGGCACAACGGCGTCCGGGGAGAGCGGTCCGAGCCCGGGCGCGAGCTCGGTCGCCCCGACCGTCGCGTCGACGCTCGGGAAGGGGGCCGCCGGGGCCGGGACCGGCGCATTCGTGAGGAAACCGGGCACCGTGTCGGTGATGTCGGCGACGACGTAACCGCCGCCCGCGAGGAGCACGAACGAGACCGTCAGCCCCGTGACGCGCGCCGCGAGCCCCATCGTCACGCCTTCCCTCGATCGATCATCGTTCACAACATACGCTGTCCGTGCGTCACACTAGAGCAGAGCCGCGGGAGGCTGGATCTGCGACGACGCGGACCGCCCCCGCACACGAGTCGATACGCGCCCGGACTGGCACGCACGCCAGCCGTGGCACTTGGAGGAGAGCTGTGGAGTTCGACGTCACGATCGAGATCCCCAAGGGGCAGCGCAACAAGTACGAGGTCGACCACCACACCGGCCGCATCCGCCTCGACCGCATGCTGTTCACGTCTACCCGTTACCCGGACGACTACGGCTTCATCGAGGGCACCCTCGGCGAGGACGGGGACCCGCTCGACGCGCTCGTGCTCCTCGAGGAGCCCACGTTCCCCGGCTGCCTGATCCGCTGCCGCGCGCTCGGCATGTTCCGCATGCGCGACGAGGCGGGGGGCGACGACAAGGTCCTGTGCGTGCCGACGGGTGACCAGCGCGCCGCGTGGCGCCAGGACATCGACGACGTCTCGGACTACCACCGTCTCGAGATCCAGCACTTCTTCGAGGTCTACAAGGACCTGGAGCCTGGCAAGTCCGTCGAGGGCGCCCACTGGGTCGGCCGCGACGAGGCCGAGGCTGAGATCGAGCGGTCGCGCCAGCGAGCGATCGACTCCGGCTACACGCACTGACCTTCCGGGGCTGCGCCCCGCACGACAGATCGCCCGTCCGCACACGTCTGGTGTGCGGGCGGGCGATCTGTCGTTCAGGGGTGCGAGTCTTGCCGGGGTCTGCGGTTCAGGGACGCCCGGCGTAGGCCATGGTTCCGGCATAGCGGACCGGGGTCACCCGGAGCGGGACACCGGGGCGCGCGGCCTCGACCATCATCCCGCCGCCCGCGTACATCGCGACGTGGTGGATGGTGGCGGGGTTCGAGGTGTCGGTCGCCCAGAAGATCAGGTCGCCGGGACGCATCTGGGCGTAGGTGATCTTCTTGACGTACTGGTACTGCGAGCGCGAGGTGCGCGTGATCCCCACGCCCTGGCTCGCCCACGCGGTCATCGTCAGCCCAGAGCAGTCGTACGCGTCGGGACCTGTCGAGCCCCAGCCGTAGGGGAGCCCCACGCGCTTCTTCGCCCACTTGACGGCGGCGGCACCCTGAGCAGCCGTGCCGACGGACCGGCCGGTGCCGAGGTCAGAGCTTGCCGGGGGCGGCGTGGGCGCCTGGGTGGGCGCCTGGGTGGGCGCCTGGGTCGGTGCCTGCGTGGGCGCCTGCGTCGGGCTCTGCGTGGGCGCCTGCGTCGGGGTCTTGGTCGGGGTCTTGGTCGGCTTCTTCGTCGGCGCCTTGGTCGGGGTCGACGTGGGCGCCTTCGTCGGCGTGGCCGTCGGGGTCTTCGTGGGTGTCTTCGTGGGCGTCTTCGTCGGAGCCTGCTCGGGCTCGCGCTCGCGCTCACGCTTGGCAGCAGCCTCCTCGCGCTGCTTGCGCTCCGCGTCGAGGGCGTCCTGGCGTTCCTTCTCGAGCGTGGTCGTCGTGTTGCGTGCTGCGGCGAGGCTCGCGATGAGGGCGCTGCGACGCGACTCTCCCTCGACGAGCGCGGCGTCGGCCTCTTCCTGCTTCTGCTGCGCCGTGCGGTAGGCGGTGTCGGCCTTCGACGCGGCTCGGGTCGCGGTGGCGAGCGACTCGTCGGCCTGCTGCTGGAGGTTCTTGGCGACGAGCGAGTCGGCGCGGTACTGCTGCACCGCGGTGTCCGCGACCGAGCCGACGACGCCGAGCGAGCTGGTGCGCTCGATGACCTCGGTGATGCCGTCCGCTGAGAGGACCGCCTCGAGGTTCTTGATGGCGCCGCCGGAGCGGTACTGCTCGAGCGCGACGCCGACGAGGATCTTGCGGGACGCCTCCATGCGGTCGAGCGCGGTCGAGAGCCGCGCTGTCGCGGCGTCGGCCTGCTTCTGCGCGGACTCGAGCTCGACGGTGGCCGTGAGGTACTCCTCGCCGGCGGTCGCGGCGGCGTCCACGGCGGCCTGCGCGGTGGAGCCGAGCGTCGCGAGCTCGACCTCCATCTGCGCGACGGTGCCCGCGAGAGCGTCCTCGTCCTGGCGTGCCTTGTTCACGTCGTCTGACGACGGCGGCGTGGGGTCGGCGATCGCCGGCACAGCCGCGCCAAGGCTCAGCAGCAGCGCTGAAGAGGCCAGGACGGCGGCGCCGCGCACCCGACGGGTGCGCTTGCGGGCGGGACGAAGCATGGACGACCTCCAGGACGTGAGCAGCTCGAGGCTATCTGCCCCACGGCCTGTTGGGAACACCCGCCCCAGGAATCACTTCAGTCACACGTGTCACAACAGTCACACCAGCCACTTCTGTCACTTCCCGTCCGGCCCGTCGGGGGACCCGTCTCACCATTGACCAGATCGTGAGACACCTGTATCGCCGACCGATCGACCGCCCCTAGAGTCAGCCGCATGAGCCGTCGAATGTGTAGCTGACCAGCCGCACATCCGCATGCCCGGACAGCCGGACGGACGTCGTCGCCGACGCTCCCCGTCCCGCCACCGTGGCGACGCGCAGGTGCGGACCACGCCCCCTCCCTCACGAGCGGCGGAAACCCACCTGGCTCTCAGCTCCCGACGCGCCGAGCCCAGGCCCCCGCTCCGCAGGACCCGCCACAACAGTCCCAGGAGCCACTCATGAGCAACCCCGCCAGCTGGTCGTTCGAGACCCGCCAGATCCACGCCGGCCAGACGCCCGACCCGACCACCGGCGCACGCGCCCTCCCGATCTACCAGACGACCTCGTTCGTCTTCCCCGACGCCGACACGGCAGCCGCACGGTTCGCGCTCGCCGACCTCGGCCCCATCTACACCCGCATCGGCAACCCGACCCAGGGCGCCGTCGAGGACCGCATCGCCTCGCTCGAGGGCGGCGTCGCCGCACTCCTCGTCTCGTCCGGCCAGGCGGCGGCCCACCTCGCGATCCTCAACATCGCCGAGGCCGGCGACCACGTCGTCGCGAGCCCCTCGCTCTACGGCGGCACGTACAACCTGCTGCACTACACGCTCAAGAAGATCGGCATCGAGACGACGTTCGTCTCCGACCCGCACGACGCGCAGGCGTGGCGCGACGCGGTCCGCCCCAACACGAAGCTCTTCTTCGCCGAGACGATCCCGAACCCGCGCGCCGACGTCCTCGACATCGAGACCGTCGCGAGCGTCGCCCACGAGGCCGGCGTGCCGCTCGTCGTCGACAACACGGTCGCGACCCCCTACCTGCTCAACCCGCTGCGGTGGGGCGCGGACGTCGTCGTCCACTCCGCGACGAAGTTCCTCGGCGGCCACGGCACCGCGATCGGCGGGGTCATCGTCGACGGCGGCTCCTTCGACTACGCACAGCACCCCGAGCGCTTCCCGAACTACAACACCCCGGACGAGAGCTACCACGGCCTCGTCTACGCGCGCGACCTCGGCGTCGGCAGCCAGTTCGGTGCGAACCTCTCGTTCATCCTCAAGGCCCGCGTCCAGCTCCTGCGCGACCTCGGGGCCGCGATCAGCCCGTTCAACGCGTTCCTCATCGCGCAGGGCATCGAGACGCTCTCCCTGCGTCTCGAGCGCCACGTCGAGAACGCGACCAAGGTCGCGGAGTACCTGGAGGCGCGCGACGAGGTCCGTAAGGTCCACTACGCCGGTCTGCCGTCGAGCGAGTGGCACGCGAACGCGCAGAAGTACCTCCCGCGCGGCGCCGGCGCGGTGCTCGCCTTCGAGCTCGACGGCGGCGCCGAGGCCGGCAAGGCGTTCGTCGACGGCCTGAGCCTGCACTCCAACCTCGCCAACATCGGCGACGTCCGCTCGCTCGTCATCCACCCGGCGTCGACGACGCACTCGCAGCTCACGCCCGAGCAGCAGGCCTTGTCGGGCGTCACGCCCGGCCTCGTCCGCCTGAGCGTCGGCCTCGAGAACATCGTCGACATCCTCGCGGACCTTGACGCCGGCTTCACGGCGGCCAAGGCCGCGATCGAGCAGGGCGCCTGATGTGTCCCGGTGCGGCGCCGGGCGCCACCGTCTCCACCCCTTCAGCCCCGCGTCCGGACTCCGGACGCGACGGCCACAACGTGGACACGTCGCGCCCCGGCGCCGCACCGGCCCTAGATTCCCGTGACATGAGGACCGACGACGCATCGGCGCGCCCCGGGCCCCGCCCGTCCGTGCGCCGAGGAGCACCCGCCTTCGCGGGCGCCCCCCAGCGCCTCGCCGCGTTCCCGCCCCGCACCCCGCTCCCGACCGCGCCCGTGCCCGCGACCGGCGCCTGGCGCCCCGGCGACGACCCCGGCCGCCGCCAGCTCGTCGACGTCGGCGACCTCGACCTCGAGTCCGGCCAGGTCCTCCCCGGCGTCACCGTCGCCTACGAGACGTGGGGCGAGCTCGACGCCGACGCCTCCAACGCCGTCCTCGTCCTGCACGCCCTCACCGGCGACTCGCACGTGACCGGCCCCGCCGGCCCCGGACACCCGAGCGCAGGCTGGTGGCAGGACATGATCGGCCCCGGCGCGCCGATCGACACCGACACGTACTTCGTCGTCGCCCCCAACGTCGTCGGCGGGTGCCAGGGCTCGACCGGGCCCGCGTCCGACGCCCCGGACGGCCGCCCGTGGGGCAGCCGCTTCCCCGACGTCACCGTCCGTGACCAGGTCGCCGCCGAGATCCGGCTCGCCCAGAGCCTGGGCATCCGTTCGTGGCGCTTCGTCGTCGGCGCGTCCATGGGCGGGCTCCGCGTCCTCGAGTGGGCGCTGCTCGGCCCCGAGCAGGGCGTCGACGTCGCCGCGATCGGCGTCATCGCCTCCGGCGCACAGACGACCGGCGACCAGATCGCCTGGGCCCACCCGCAGATCGCCGCGATCCTCGCCGACCCGGGCTTCCGCGGCGGCGACTACTACGACGCGCCCGACGGCGACGGCCCGCACGTCGGCCTCGGCATCGCGCGGCAGATCGCCCACGCCACGTACCGCAGCGCCGCAGAGCTCGACCAGCGCTTCGGCCGCATCCCCCAGGGCGGGGAGGACCCGCTGCGCGGCGGTCGCTATGCCGTGCAGTCGTACCTCGACCATCACGCCCACAAGCTCGCCCTGCGGTTCGACGCGAACAGCTACCTCGCGCTCACGCAGTCGATGCTCACGCACGACCTCGGCCGCGACCGCGGCGGCGTCGAGCACGCGCTCTCGCTCGTCACGGCCCGCGCGCTCGTCGTCGCCGTCGACTCCGACCGGCTGTTCCTCCCCGCCGACTGCGCTCGCCTCGCCCGACACCTGCCCGGTGCAGGCCCGCTGCGGACGCTGCGCTCGGAGCACGGCCACGACGGGTTCCTCATCGAGTTCGACCAGCTCGGCCCGATCGTCACCGAGTTCCTCGCGACCGAGGCCGTCCGCGGTCGCTGAGCACCCCGGGTGCACGGCCGAGCACGGCCACGACCGCCACCGCGAGCAGCACGCCACCACCGATCCACAGCCCCGGCGCGACCGCGCTGCGGAGGCTGTCCGCGAGCACCTCGCCACCGCGCGCGACGACGAGCCCAGCGAGGCCGTCCGGATCGTCCAGCTCGCGCTGCAGGACAGCAGGGACCGTCCCCGCGAGCGCCCGTGCCACCGCGGTCGCCACGACGAGCCCCGCACCGATGACCGCACCGACGAGGCCGCGTCGTCGTGCCGCGGTGACCGCCCCCGCCCCAGCCAGAGCCACGACGCACCAGCCCCACACGCGCACCGCGCCCGCCCACCGGTATGCCGTCCGGGCCTGCGCGACCTCCTCCCGGTCGAGCACGACGACCGTCAGGTCGACGCGGCCGAGCACGTCCGGGACCGGCAGCCGCTCGGCCTCGAGGCGCGCCGCGACCTGGTCGGCCACCGCACCGAGATCGAGCAGCACCTCGCCCGACGCCGACACCCCGGCCACGCCCGTACCTCCCACCGACGCGGGCGCGTCCGTCGTCAGGACCCACCGCAGCCCCTCGTGCATCCGTCGGTTCGCGCCGTCCCAGGTCGCCGACGCGGCGTCCGACACGAGCGCGCGCTCGACGCCGTCGCGCACCGTCGCCCGCAGCAGCGAGGTCGACGCCGCCACGAGCGCCTCACGGACCCGGTCGGCATGCCCGGCAGGTCCCAGCGTCGCGTCGAGGGAGCGGCGCACGAGGGCCTCGACGTCGACCGCGCCCAGCAGCCTGTCGCTCACCTCGGCTGACGCGACCGACCGCACCTCGGGGTCGTCGGCGATCCTCGCCATCGCCGACGAGTAGGCGTCCGGGTCGCTCACGACGCGGTGGGCCCAGCCCGCCGCGAGCGTGACCGGCACCCCGAGGACCGCCACGGTCACGAGGACCACGACGAGCGCGCGACGCACGACCGGGCTCGCTCCCATGTGCCCAACCTAGAGCCGTCCCCCTGCGCCGAGGTAGGGGTGCGCACGCGAGACAGGGGCTCTGAAGGCCCTACCTCGCGAGCGGCCCCCTCCGTCGCGAGCACGCCCCTACGTCGAAGCACCGGACGTGCGTGGGAGCCGATGGCAGGATTGGCGTCATGACCACGCCCCTCGCCGATGTCGCGGCCGCCCTCAACCGCCAGTGGGACCTCCTCGAACGGTGGCTCGAACCGCTCGGCGACGACCTGCTCGGCACCGCCGACCAGCCGAGCGCGCTGCCCGGCTGGACCAACGGCGAGCTGCTGGCCCACCTCGGCCGCGCGATGAGCGCCGTCACCGCCGCGATGCCCTGCCCTCCCGGCAGCCACCCGCTGAGCCTCGCCGAGTACCTCGGCACCTATCCGGGCCGCGCCCAGGAGATCACCGACACGACGAAGGACCTCGCTCACGAGATCGCCGCGACGCCGCAGGCGACCGTCCGCGAGATGGCGCACGACGCGCTCGAGCACCTCGTGGCGCTCGGCGACGACGGCGACCGCGTCGTCCAGGCCCGCCGCGCGCCGATCAAGCTGCGCGAGCTCGCCGTCTCCCGCCTCGTCGAGCTCGTCGTCCACGCCGACGACCTCGTGACGTCCCTGCACGGCACCGTCGACTCGACCGGTCCCGCCGACCCGCGCGACCCCGAGGCGACCCGCATCGTCGCGGACGAGCTCCTCAAGATCGTCGTCACGCGCGGCGGCTGGTCGCTCGAGGTCGTCGAGCCGCTGCTGTGGGTGCGTCTCGCGAGCGGCCGCCAGCCGTACGACGTCGACGCCCTCGCCCGCGCGCTGCGCACGGGCGACACCGCGACCGGCGTCCCCGACCTCGGCAGGATGCTCCCGCTGTTCTGAGCCGCGCCGCCCCTGGCGCGGCAGGACCGGGTCGGTATGTTAGGGACATGCTGGCTGCCTACGCTGCGTCGACGTCCCCCACCGATCCCCTCAGCGGCCTCGTCGTCGGGGAACGCCCCGCGCCCGAGGCGCGCGAGAACTGGACGGTCGTCGACGTCCGTGCCGCGTCCCTCAACCACCACGACCTGTGGTCGCTGCGCGGCGTCGGCCTGCCCGACGAGGCGCTGCCGATGATCCTGGGGACCGACGCCGCAGGCGTCACCCCCGACGGTCGCGAGGTCGTCGTCCACGGCGTCATCGGCGCCGACGGGCACGGTGTCGGGCCGCGCGAGCGCCGCACGCTCCTCTCGGAGAAGTACCCCGGGACGCTCGCCGAGCAGGTCGCCGTCCCGACCGCCAACCTCCTCGACAAGCCCGCCACACTGTCCTTCGCCGAGGCCGCATGCCTCCCGACCGCCTGGCTCACCGCCTACTCCCTGCTCTTCCGCGCGTCCGAGCTGCGCCCCGGAAGCAGCGTCCTCGTGCAGGGTGCGGGCGGCGGCGTCTCGTCGGCGGCGATCGCGCTCGGCGTCGCCGCCGGCCTCGAGGTCTTCGCGACGAGCCGCTCCGCCGAGAAGCGCGAACGCGCGGCCGCCCTCGGCGCGACCGCCGTCGAGCCCGGTGCCCGCCTCCCCCGCCGCGTCGACGCCGTCGTCGAGACCGTCGGTCGCGCGACGTGGGCGCACTCCGCCGCGAGCGTCCGCCCCGGCGGGACCATCGCCGTCGCCGGCGCGACGACGGGCGACGCCGACGCCGCCCAGCTCACCCGCATCTTCTTCCAGGAGATCCGCGTCCAGGGCGTGACCATGGGCAGCCGCGACGACCTCGCCGCGCTGCTCGCATTCCTCGGGACGCACGACCTGCGCCCCACGATCGCGCTCGAGGTGCCGCTCACCGACACGGCGCGCGGGATCGGGCTCATGGCCGAGGGCACCCAGTTCGGCAAGGTCGTGGTCCTGCCGTGAGCCCGCGCCGCTACCCGCCCGGGTGGCGGCAGGACGTCCTCGGCCCCGACTTCCGGGCTCTCGACCTGGACCTGGCCGCCGACGACGAGGGCGACGTCGTCGCGACCCTCGTCCGGTTCGCGCCGGAGCCCGACCCGTACCCGCGCCCCGCTCGCGCCGTGCTCTACCTGCACGGCTGGTCCGACTACTTCTTCCACACCGGGCTCGCCGCGTACTGGCACGCCCAGGGCGTCGCGTTCTATGCGCTCGACCTGCGCAAGTACGGTCGCTCGATGCGCGCGCACCAGACGCCCGGGTACGTCGAGGACCTCACGACGTACGACGAGGACATCGCCGCCGCGCTCGACGTCGTGCGCGCCGAGCTCGGGGCGCACGCGTCGCTGCTGCTCATGGCGCACTCGACCGGCGGCCTCACGGCTGCCCTGTGGGCGGACCGGCACCCGGGGATCGTCTCGGGGCTCGTCCTCAACTCCCCCTGGCTCGAGCTGCAGGGCTCCTCGGTCGCGCGGACCGTCTCCGCCCCCGCGATCGCTCAGCTCGCCCGCTTCCAGCCGCGCACGGCCCTGCCGAACATCGACCCCGGCTTCTACTCCCGGACCGTCGACCGCGCCTCCGGCGGCGAGTGGGACACGGACCCACGGTGGCGCCCGACGCCGTCGTTCCCCGTGCGGGCCGGATGGCTCAACGCGATCCTCGTCGGCCACGCCGCCGTCGCACGCGGGCTCAGGCTCGACATCCCCGTGCTGACGCTCCTGTCGGGACGCTCCGCGATCAGCCCTCGCTGGAGCGAGGACATGCGCGAGGCCGACGCCGTGCTCGACGTCGAGGCGATCGCGCGACGCGTGCCGAACCTCGGGAACGTCGTCACGCTCGTCCGCATCCCCGGCGGCATCCACGATCTCGCGCTCTCACGCCCCGGCCCGCGGGCCGCGTTCTACGAGCAGATCACCCGGTGGGTCGTCGCGTACGGGTGGCAGTGAGCCCCCACCCCTGAGCCACGGTGCGGGCTGGTCAGCCCTGGGCGCGCAGGTCGCGCAGCGTCGGGCCGGTCTCCTCGCCGACGCGCCACGCACCCCAGCCGTCGACCGTGTGCTCGGCGTCGGACACGATCGTCGCGGCGACGTCCGGGGACATGAACCGGCGGCCGTCCGGCAGCTCGATCACGCCGTCCGGGTGGAGCGTCACCTCGAAGCGCTCGTTGCGCCGGTGCCGGACCCACAGGAGCGGCGTCGGCTCCTCGAGGCGGCCGGCAAGCTTCTTCAGCGCGGCGTCCCGCCACCCCTGCGGGATCGGCTGGCGCGGGCCGCGCGGCGGCGGCGTGGGCTCCGTGACCGAGCCGTACGACATGGCGGCGGCATAGCTGCGCGACGACTCGCGCAGCGTAGACAGGTCGTTCGGGTTCGTGTCGATCGACGTCTCCTCGACCGACGCGAGCCGCGCGCGCGACCGGGCACCCGCGAACGCTGCAGGGTGCGTCGCCGCACCCGTCACGGACGGCGTAGGACCCCCGAGACGCGGAGTCGTCGACGATCCTGCGCCGGAGGCTCCGAGGGTGACCGTCCGCTTGGCGCGGGCGGTCGGTGAGACGACTGCGGCGGCCGATCCCCGCGGGTCGGCGACAGGACGAACGCCGACGCTGGGCGCGGGCACCACCGGGGCGACCGGGTTCGGATCCACCTCGATCGCGGACCCGGGTGCGAGCGCCGGGACGGACGCGAGGGCCACGCCGGCAGGGACGTGAGCCATCGCAGCGGCGTAGCCGGCGGCGGCCGTCGCCTGGACGGCTGCGGCGGGCGCGACGGCGGCAGCGCCACCGCCGACCGGCATGCGCGCAGGCGCAGGTGTGTCCGGGCCGGCGGGTGCCGACGCGGCGGGCGCGTGCGCGGTCCGGGCGGACGGCGACGAGACGGACGAGGCCGCCGACGGCATCGACTCCATGCCACGCGGGCCGCGGGCGCTGTCTCCGAGCGGCGACACGTCGACGTAGCGGCGCCCGTCGGGCGCGCGGACCACGCCGAGACGGAACACGTCGACCTGCATGCCGGGCTGGCGCAGGAAGTCCAGCGCGTCGACCGTCGTCAGCCCTGCGGACGCGCACACGAGCACGAGACGGACGCCGCCCGTGCGCACGTGCGGCTGCGTCGCGCCGAGCGACGGGACACGGGCGAGGAACATCGCGTGGTCGGTGCCGAAAGCCTCAGGCCCGTGGTCGTAGCCGGCGACGAGCTCGCCGCGCGACTGGCCGCCCGCTCGACCCGCGCGGCCGAGGGCCGCGACGAGCGCCGAGTCGTCGAGCATGCCGACGAGCTCGACGACCACGACCGCACCGTACGCGTCGAGCGCTGTCAGGTAGGGGGCGTCCTCGTCGGGCAGCGCGTGGTGCACGGGCATGACGGGCTCGCCGAGGAGGGAGTCCAGGTGGTGCTCGACGACGCTGCGAGCCTCGGGCAGGAACGCGACGGGCGCAGGCTGCATCGACGGCACGGGAACGACCCGGTCCGACTCGATCTCATAGATGGGCAAGGCACTTCCCCCGAACTCAGCTCGAGCGCCGTACGTGTCCCCCCGGACCGGTCGCTCGTGGTCATGCTACGAGGAAAGTCAACGCACGGGAAGGATGAAGCCGGGCCTCACAGGTGCTCGGCGAGCAGCTCCGCGAGCGCCTTGCCGTGCACGTCCGCGAGCCCGAGCGCCTGGGTGCGGCACGAGTAGCCGTCGGCGACGTACGTGTCGCCGTCGGCCATGTCCCGCAGGGCTGGGAGGAGCGAGTTCTCCGCGACCTGCACCGACACGTCGTAGTGGCCCTTCTGCATGCCGAAGTTGCCGGCGAGGCCGCAGCAGCCGGCGAGCGTCGTGATCGTCGCGCCCGCACCGCGCATGAGCGCCTCGTCCGCGGCGAAGCCCATGACGGAGTGCTGATGGCAGTGCGGCTGCACGACGGCGGTCACGTCGGACAGGTCCGGCACCTGCCACACAGCGGGGTCGGGGCCGAGCGGCGCGGGCGCCGTGAGGAGCTCGGCGAGCGTGTGGGTCGCACGGGCGACGGCGTGGGCGCGCGGGTCGTCGGGCAGGAGCTCGAGCAGGTCGGAGCGCAGGACGCCGGTGCAGGACGGCTCGAGGCCGACGATCGGCACGCCGTTGACCGCGAACGGGCCGAGGACGCCGAGGAGGTTCTCGAGGCGCTTGCGGGCGCCGTCGAGCTGGCCGGTCGAGATCCAGGTGAGGCCGCAGCACGCCTCGTCCTCGGGGATGATCACGTCGTATCCCGCGGCGACGAGCACCCTGACCGCTGCCTCGGGGACGCTCGGGGCGAGGGTGTCGCTGAAGGAGTCGGTCCACAGCACGACCTGCGTGCGGGAGCGCACGCCGGGAGCCTGCGGCTGGTCGCCCGCGACGCCCAGGACGCCCGTCGCGGGCCTCACCTCGCTCGACGGGGTCACGCCCAGCTCGGTGCGGCGGCGGCGCCAGGTCTTGCGGAACGGCTCCGTCGCGAAGCTGACCATCGTGCGGCGCGGGTCCATGCCGCCTAGCCTCATGACGGCCTTCGCGACCGGGCGCACACCGAGCACCGCGTTGGCGACCGACGCCAGGCCGGGGACGGCGGTGACGAGGCGCGTCCAGCGCGGCAGCCAGCCGAGCGCGTAGTGGTCGACGGGGCGGACGCGTCCCCGGTAGGTGCGGTACAGCGTCTCGGACTTGAACGCCGCCATGTCGACGCCGGCCGGGCAGTCGCGCGAGCACGCCTTGCAGGAGAGGCACAGGTCGAGCGCCGCGTGCACCTCGGGCGAGCGCCAGCCGCCGCGCACGAGGCGGCCGTTGACCATCTCCTGCAGCACGCGGGCGCGGCCCCGGGTCACGTCGGTCTCGTCCTTCGTGGCCTGGTACGACGGGCACATGAAGCCGCCCGACGCGGAGCTGTCCGCACGGCACTTGCCGACGCCCGTGCAGCGGTGCACGGCCTTCGTGAAGTCGCCGTCGTCGTGCGTGAAGGCGAAGCCCGTGCCCTTCTTCCCCGGCCGGTCGACCCGCACGGGCGCGGCCGCAGGACGGCGCAGGTCCGCGTCGATCGCCGCGGGCCGCACGATGATCCCCGGGTTGAGCAGGTCTGCCGGGTCGAGGAGCGCCTTGAACTCCTCGAACAGCCGGATCGCGTCCGGGCTGTACATGAGCGGCAGCAGCTCGCCGCGGGCGCGCCCGTCGCCGTGCTCGCCCGAGAGCGAGCCGCCGTGCGACGCGACGAGCGTCGCCGCGTCCGTGACGAAGCGTCGGAACACCGCGGCGTCGTGCTCGAGCGGGACGTCGAGGCGCACGTGCATGCACCCGTCGCCGAAGTGGCCGAACATCAGGCCCTCGACGTCGTACGACGCCATGAGCGCCTCGAACTCCCGCAGGTACGTGCCGAGCCGCTCGGGCGGCACGGCCGCGTCCTCCCAGCCCGGCCACGCCTGGTTGCCCGACGGCGTGCGCCCACCGAGTCCGGCTCCGTCAGCCCGGATCTGCCACATGGCACGCGCGTCGGGGCCCGGGGGCAGGACGGTCTTCGCGTCCGTCGATGCCGCGTCCGCGATCGCGTAGGCCTTGCCGAGCGCCTCCTCGACGTCCGCGCCCGTCACCTCGACCATGAGCCAGCCGCCGCCCGGCGGCAGCGGCGGGACGGCGCCGTCGCCCTTGTGGCGGCGCACGACCTCGACGAGTCGCGCGTCGAGCCCCTCGATCGCCAGCGGGTCGAGCGCGAGGAGCGCCGGGACGTCGTCGGCCGCCGTCGCCATGTCCGGGTAGCCGAGGCACACGAGGACAGGCGCCGCGGCCACCGGGTGCAGGCGGACGGTCGCGCCGAGGATCGTCGCGACCGTGCCTTCCGTGCCGACGAGCGCCTTCGCGAGGTCCGTGCCGTTCTCGGGGAGCAGGTGCTCGAGGCTGTAGCCCGAGACCTGCCGGCCGAAACGCCCGAGCTCGGTGCGGATGAGCGCCATGTTCGCGGTGACGAGGTCGCCGAGCCCGGGCACGACGTCGAGCGCGCCCTTCCCTGCGCCCGCCGTGAAGCGGCGTCCCAGACCGTCGACGACGTCGAGCTCGAGCGTGTTGTCGGCCGTGCGGCCGTAAGCGACCGCGTGCGGGCCGCACGCGTTGTTGCCGATCATGCCGCCGAGGGTCGCGCGGTTCTGCGTCGAGGGGTCAGGGCCGAAGCGCAGGCCGTGCGGTGCGGCGGCCGCCTGCAGGCTCGACATGACGACGCCCGGCTCGATGTGCGCGGTGCGCGCCTCGGGGTCGATCTCGTGGATCGTGCTGAGGTGCTTGGAGAAGTCGAGGACCACGCCCGGTCCGACGGCGTTGCCCGCGACCGACGTCCCCGCGCCGCGCGAGGTGATCGGCACGCCGGCCTCGCGGGCGACCTCGAGCGCCGCGAGCACGTCGTCCGTGGAGCGCGGGAAGACGACGACCTGCGGCGGGACGCGGTAGTTCGAGGCGTCGGTCGAGTACTGGGCCCGGCGCAGCGTCGAGCCGTCCACCTCGCCCGAGACCGCGGAGCTCAGCGACGCGACGAGCGCGGAGCTGTCCACGTCGGCGAGAGGCTGGGGTGCTGGTGGGGTCGCGGGGGTCTCGAGGGTGCTGGCCACGCGACCAGTTTCCCACGTCACACCGGCAGACGTTCAGACCTTGGACCCGGTCGTCTCACCGCGACGCAGACGAACGACCGCGGGCGAGCACGGCCGCGGTCGTTCGTGCGCGTCGGGCGACGAAGGGGGGAGCCCGCCGCGGGTCTGGTCAGGCGAGCGACGCCTCGAGAGAGATCGCCGTGCCCGCGAGCGCCTTGCTCACCGGGCACGTGTCCTTCGCGGCCTGGGCGATCTCGACGAACCTCGCCTCGTCGACGCCGTCGACCTCCCCGCTCACCGTCAGGGTGATGCTGGGGATCTGGAAGCCGCCCGCGGGGTCAGGGCCGAGCGCGACCTCGGCGGAGACGTGCAGCGCCTGGGGCGTGAACCCAGCCTCGCCCAGCAGAGCGCTGAGCTGCATCGCGTAGCAGGAGGAGTGCGCTGCGGCGATCAGCTCCTCAGGGCTCGTGCGGCCGCCGGCCTCGTCGGCCGAGCGGCTCGGGAAGGAGACCTCGTACGTACCGATCCCGGAGCTCGAGAGCTCGACCTGGCCCGAGCCCTGCTCGAGCGTGCCGTTCCATGCGGTCCGTGCCTTGCGCGTGGGCATCGCGTCCTCCAGAGGGATGGGGTGACTGTTCCTCGAATGTATCGACGGTCGCCGCACCCGGCACGGCGAGCGGGACTCACCCTGGTTCTCACCCGCTTCTTCACCCGGTCGCTCACCCGCGCGGAAGCCTGACCGGCTCATCTTTCGGCACGCCCGTGCCGATACGTAGGGTATGAAGATGTTCGCCTGGTCGACCGACGCCTCGAGCGGCGTGCGCGCTGCCGAGACCGCCGCGCCTCCACGCACGGCGCCGCGGACGGCTCTCCCCGACCCTGCGCAGCTCGTCTGGATGGAGGAGCTCCGCGAGTTCCTCCGCGAGCCCACCATGCGGCTCGACAACGCCGCCGCCGTGCAGGCCCTCTACATCGACTACTGCAGCCGCTGGCACGGGACACCTGAGAGCGACCGCTGGAACCCCAACACGTCGATCAACGCGATCGGCGTCGTCGTCGGCGACCTCATGCGCGCCCGCCGCCCCGAGCTGGAGTGGCGCGTCATCGCCGACTGCCGGCCCACCACGCTCCTGCTCACCGACGCCGCCGGCCAGCCGGTCGCGTCGCCCCTGAGCGACGTCGCCACCCGCTGGATGACGAAGGAGATGCTCTGGATGGACGCGTACCTCAACCAGCACGCGCCCACCGAGACGACCGAGGCCACCTGGATCCCCACCAAGCTCGCGCAGCGCGTCGAGACGCGGAACCACGCCGCCCGATTCTGAGCACCATCGCGAGGCTCGTCGGAGCCCCGCGCGCCCGGCTCAGCCAGCCAGGCCCATCCTCAGCCGACCAGGTCCATCGCGTCGTCCTGCAGCGCCAGGACACGCCACACGTTGTCCCGCCCGTCCGTGAACGCGTAGACCGGGACCACCCAGTCACGGCCGTCGCCCCCGCGAACGATCTCGCTCGACACATCGGCACCAGTGATCGACACCTCGATCACACCCCACGGCACCTGCCCGTCGGGCACGTCCGCCGGGTCCGACGCCGTCGCCACGAGCGGCGCACCGCGCTCGCGGCTCACGGCGTAGACGGGGTCCCCGAGCCGCTCCGCAGCCTCCTCGACCGTCACGAGCGGCAGCTCGCCGACGAGCTCACCGCGCACGAGCGTCCCGTTGTCCTCGAACAGGTCGTCCGCGAGCACACCCTCCGTCGGGAGGTCCCCCGACGGGGCGCTCGGGTCGACCGACGGGTCCAGCACCCACACCGACGCCGTACCAGGACCCTCCGGGAGGTCCCCGGCGACGAACGCGAGGCGCTGCGGCTCGTCCGCCTCCTCCGCGGGATCCTCGACGGACTCCGCACCGAGGACGGGGGGCGCGGACGCCACGACGTCCGCCGCACCCGGCGCTCGTTGCGTGCCGATCGCGTAGCCGCCACCAGCGGCGACCGCCACGACCGCGGCCGCGGCGGCGACCCGCACGAACCTGCGACGACCGCGCGCGGCAAGGTTCACGACGACACCCGCGCTCTCGTCCGAGGCAGCGCCCGGCACGTCGACGAGCAGCGTCGACGACCCGCCCGACGACGAGGTGCCGTACTCGCCCGCCCCGTCCTCCTGGGTCCGCGCCATCACGAGCGGCCACAGTCGCTCCGGGTCAGGGACGCTCGCACCAGCGGGGTCGCTGAGGACGAGAGCCTCGAACGCCACGTCCCGCGCGTCGTCGCCGACCAGGTGACCCTGGTTCTCGCGTCCTGTCATGTCTTCCTGCCCTCTCGAACCGTCGTCACCCCTGGGACCCCGTCCACCGCTCATCGCCCCTCCACCGCCTCGCGCTTCTCCCACTGCTCTCGCAGCCGGGCGCGAGCCCGGCTCAGCGCCGCGTCCGCGCCACCGCGGGAGATCCCGAGCACCGCCGCGAGGTCGTCCCCCGTGAGGCCCTCCCACGCGTTGAGCACGAGCACCTGCCGGTCGCGCGACGACATCGACGCGAGCACCTGCCGCACCGACTCGTCGACGACCACCAGGTGCGCCGGGTCGGCGTGGTCAACCTGGTCCGGGAGGCGGTCCACCGGGACCGGCCTGCCCTTGCGGTGGTGGTTGGCGAGCAAGAACCCTGCCGTGCGGTAGAGCCACGGCAGCTCCGCGCCGTCCGGCACGTCGGCGCGCCGGCGCCACGCCACCACGAACGTCTCCGCCGTCAGGTCGTCCACCTCACCGACGTGGGTGCGACGCACGAAGTACCGGTGCACGGCCGGGGCGTGCGTGCGGAAGATGCCCTCGAACCACACCTGGTCGTGCCCTGTCACACCCCCGCCGCCTTCCAGGTCCGCCGTCAGGTCGACAGACCAGACGCTCTCCTCGTCATGTGTCTCCACGCCCCCCATCCTTGCGGCTCATCCTGCGATCCGTGGAATCTCACGTCGCCACCGGCACTGTTGTCCTCCCGCGCGGACAGGGCCAGACTGGAAGAACGGACGCGACGGAGCGTCCGGCGACGGGAGCAGGTGATGACCATGTCCTCGAACCGCGTCGTCGTCGGTGTCGACGGCTCGCTCAACTCAGACCACGCCCTCGCCTGGGCGGCCGACGCCGCCGAGTCGCGGCACGTGCCCCTCGAGGTCGTCCTCGCCTGGGACGCCACGTGGGTCCACGCCTCCGAGGGAATCATGGCGATCACGGACGTCGACGAGACGTTCCGGCGCCTCACCGCGCTCGCCGAGGAGCGGATCGACTCCTCGATCTCCCGCGTGCAGGAGAAGCACGACCTCAGCGGGCTCGAGATCATCCGCACCCCCGTGCAGGGACCGGTCGTCCCCGCAGTCATCGAGGCGGCCGCGGGTGCGTCGATGCTCGTCGTCGGTCGCCGCGGCGTCGGGCGGCTCGGTCGGCTCTTCATGGGGTCCGTCTCGGCGGGCATCGTCCGTCAGGCGCACCTGCCGGTCACCATCATCCCTGACCCTGAACGGGCCGAGCAGCAGCGGGAGGCCGCGCTCGACGGCGCGGAGGCTGACGAGACGCCGCGCATCGTCGTCGGCGTCGACGGCTCGCCCGCCTCGGTCGCCGCCCTCAAGTTCGCCGCCGAGGCCGCGCAGCGTCGCCACCTCCCCCTGCACGCCGTGACGTGCTGGCAGTTCGCCACGAGCGGCATCCCGAGCGAGTCGTTCGGCTGGGTGCCACCGATCGAGGACTTCGAGGACCGCTCCGGCCAGCACCTCGACGAGGCGATCGAGCGCGCGGGGATCAGCCACCTCCCGGAGGACCAGCTCGTCCGCACGATCTTGAGGTCCAGCCCCGGACGCGGGCTCCTGCGCAGCGCGGCAGGTGCGACGTGGCTCGTGCTCGGCTCGCGCGGCATGGGCGGGTTCGAGCGGCTCATGCTCGGCTCGGTCTCCAGCCAGCTCATGGAGCACGCGCCGTGCCCCGTGACGATCGTGCGCACCTGACCCTCGCGCCGCCAGCCCTGAGCGGGCCCGTGCCTGGCCCGGTCGGCTAGACCGGCCGCGCCGGCAGCGGGCGCGCCGACGCGACGGCGAGACCCGCCGTCGCCATGACGGTGAGCGCACCGAGCACGACGACGAGGGGTACGGTCCAGCCACCGCTCGCCGTGTGCACGACCCCGAGCAGCGTCGGCCCCGTCGCCGCGAACCCGTACCCGCAGCCCTGCACGAACGCCGACATGCGCTGCATCTCGCGACCGTCCCGCGCGCGCCGCCCCATGATCGTGATGAGCACCGTGAAGTTGCCGCCCTGGGCGACGCCCGCGCACGACATCCACACGACGTTCGCCCCCGGCGCGAGGAGCAGGCCGACGGGCAGCGCGACCCACAGCAGCGCGAGGCCGACGAGCACGACACGGGTCGACACGCCGCGCGCCATGAGCACCGGCGCGCCGATCGCTCCGACGACAGCGAACGCCTGGAACGCCGCCGACGCGACGCCGGCGCCGTTCGCGTCGAGGCCGACCGTGTCCGCGAGGAGCGTGGGCAGCCACGCGCTAAGCGCGTAGTACGAGAACGACTGGCCTCCCATCGCAGCGACGAGCAGCCAGACGTCGCCCCGGCGCCACACCGGGCGCGCCGGGCCGCCGCTGCCCCGCTCGAGGGCAGCGCCCGTGCTGCGCGCTGCGACGGGCGGGCTACCGGTCGCCGAGGCGTCGCGTGCGCGCCCTGGCGCCGCGTCGACGCCCGCCTCCTCCCCTGCGACAGCCTGTGGGCCCGGCATTGCACGACCGCGCACCCGCCACCACACGGCGCCCGCGACGAGGGTGAGCAGCGCCCACGACGCGAGCGCCCACCGCCACCCGACAAGGTCGGCGAGCGGCGCCGTGAGCGCCGTCGTGAGGACCGAGCCCGCGTTGAGCGACGCCGTGTACACGCCGTTGACGACCCCCTCGCGCCCGCGGAAGTCCCGCCGCACGATCACCGGCACGACGACGTTGCCCACCGCGATCGCCGCACCGATCACGACGGTGCCCGTCACGGCCCACGCGAAGTCGCCGAGCGACCGGACGACCGTGCCGAGCGCGACGACGGCGAGGGACAGGAGGATCGTCGTCTCGAGGCTGGCCCTGCGCATGAGGAACGCCGCGAGCGGGGTCGCGACCGCGAACAGCACGACGGGGATGCTCGAGAAGACCCCGGCCGCGGCGACGGAGATCCCGAGGCCCGCCGCGACGTCCTGCACGATCGGGGCGACGGCGACGATCGGACCGCGCAGGTTGAGCGCGTAGAGCACGACGGCAGCGAGCAGCAGCCCTGCCGCGGTGCCGCCGGTGGCACGTGGACGCACGGGTCCGTCCTTTCCTCGCCCGGCGGGAACCGTCACGGCCCGCATCACCCGGGATATGCAGAAGGCCCTCGGGATGATCCCGAGGGCCTTCTGGTGGAGCCGCCTAAGAGAATCGAACTCTTGACCTTTTCATTACGAGTGAAACGCTCTGCCGACTGAGCTAAGGCGGCTGGTCATCAACGGGCGGACCCGTCGAGCCGCGACAACTATAACCACGTCAACGGGAGCGGTCCAACTCGGTCGGCGCGAGGCGCCCCGACATCAGCAGACGAGGCCGTCCTCGGGGACGGTGCCGTCGAGGAGGTACGCGTCGACGGCGCCCGCGATGCAGTCGTTCGAGCGGCCGTACGCGGTGTGCCCCTCGCCCTCCCAGGAGAGCAGCACACCGGACTCGAGCGTCTTCGCGAGCGACTGCGACCACTCGTAGGGCGTCGCCGGGTCGTTCGTCGTGCCGATCACGACGATCGGGGCGGCGCCCGGCGCCGACGGGTCGGCCGTGAAGGGCTTTGCCGGCGTGGGCCAGCCGGCGCACACGAGAGCGTTCCACGCGAACGACTCGCCGAGGGTCGGCGCGACGGCGAGGATCTTGTCCCGCTCGGCCTGCATGTGCGCGAGGTCGGCGGGGGCGCGGCCGTCGGCGCAGCCGATCGCCGTGAACGCCTCGGTCGAGTTGTCCTGGAACCCGCCGTCGAGGTCCCGGGAGTTGTAGGCGTCAGCGAGCGACAGCAGGCCGGAGCCGTCGTTGCGCTGGAGCGCCATCGTGAGCGCCTGCGTCAGCACGGGCCAGGACTCGTCGGCGTAGAGAGTGATCGCGATCCCGTAGAACGCGAGGGTGCGGGTCAGGACGCGGCCTGCGTCCTGCGTCGGCAGCGGGTCCGTGAACGCGCGCTCGGTCAGGTCGCGGATCTGCTTGAGGCCGTCGTCGACAGAGCCCGTCAGCGGGCAGCGTGCGCCCGCCATGCAGTCGGTCACGTACGCGCGCAGGGCACGCTCGAAGCCCTCGGCCTGGCCGGCGCTGAGCTCGTCTGCCTCGAGCGTGTAGTCGACCGCGCCGTCGAGGACGAGACGCCCCACGCGCTCCGGGAACAGCGCGGCGTACGTCCCGCCGAGCTGCGTCCCGTAGGAGTAGCCGAGA
Source organism: Sanguibacter hominis ATCC BAA-789 (assembly GCF_012396185.1). Lineage (GTDB taxonomy): Bacteria > Actinomycetota > Actinomycetes > Actinomycetales > Cellulomonadaceae > Flavimobilis > Flavimobilis hominis. The sequence goes on along the minus strand of NZ_JAAXOW010000004.1, from coordinate 221,630 downwards.
TACGTGAGCTTCTCGTCACCGAGGAGCGCCCGCAGCAGGTCCATGTCGCGGGCCGCGCTGCCGGTGTCGACGTGCTCGAGCATCGCGCCGGTGTTCGACTGGCACGCAGCGCCGAAGGCGGTCCACGCCGCCTGGAAGCCCGCTCGACCCGCGTCTGTCGACATGTCGAAGTCGCTGGAGAGCAGCTTGTCCTTGCCCGCGTCGTCGAGGCACGTCACAGGGCTCGACCTCCCGACGCCGCGCGGATCGAAACCGACGACGTCGTACGCCTCCTGGACCTCCGGGCTGATGACCGAGACCGCTGCGTCGAGGAAGTCGATGCCGGACGCGCCCGGACCGCCCGGGTTGATCAGGAGCGAGCCCTGCTTCGTCCCGGACGCCTGGGTCCGCTCGACCGCGAGGCTCGCCTTGCCCGCGGACGCGTCCGCCCAGTCGACGGGGATGTCGATCGTCGCGCACAGGTGGTCGTCGTTGCACTCCTCCCACGCGACGGACTGCTCGTAGAACGGCAGCATCGACGGGTCGAGATCCTTCGGGGCGAGCCCGGCACCGGCACCGGGCTGCCCGGTGCTCGTGGCGCTCGGGTCGACGTCGATCGCTTCCTTGCCCGCCGTGCACCCGGCGAGGGCCAGCACGAGCACGAGGGAGCCTGCGGACCACCGGGCGGCACGCCTGGTCCCGCGGTTCCCGCCGTGCAGGGCGGACGAGACGGACAGGCGGGCGGCGGTGGTCTTCAGCACGTGCTCCACCGTAACGGCTCGCGCCGCTGCGTGTCGGACGTGCGAGACGTTGCTCAGCCCTGGGGGCGCAGGGCGATCATCATCGCCTCGACCGCGAGCAGCGGAGCGACGTTGCCGGTCAGGCGCGTGCGCGCCGCGCCGATCGCGTCCATGCGACGCAGCGTCTGCTCCGGGGTCGACTCCTCGGCGAGCGCACGCACGGTCTCGGCGTGCGCGGTGTTGACGAGCTCGACGTCGGAGCCGAGCTGGATGACGAGCACGTCCCGGTACAGCGACAGCAGGTCGACCATCGCCCGGTCGAGCGTGTCGCGCTGCGCGCGCGTCGCGCGGCGCTTCTGGTCGTCCTCGAGCTGCTTGACCTGCGCGCGCAGGTTCGGCGGGACGGTCTGCCCCGGCTCGACGCCGAGCGTGCGCAGCAGGTCGGCCTTCTCGGCCGCGTTGCGCTCCTCGGAGTGCGCGGCAGACTCCGCCTGCGCGACGTCGACGAGCTCGCCGGCCGCGAGCACGGCGTCCCCGACGCCGCGGATGCGCCGCGCGACCGACAGGACGGCGTCCCGGCGCTCGCGCGCCGAGGGGTCACGGGCGAGACGCCGTGCGAGGCCGATGTGTGACTGCGCCGCGCGCGCGGCCTCGAGCGCGACCGACGGCTCGGCGCCGTCGCGCCGCACCAGAAGGTCCGCGACCGCCTCGACGGGCGGCACACGCAAGGCGATCTTGCGGCAGCGCGAGCGGATCGTCACGACGACGTCCTGCGGGCTCGGCGCGCACAGCACCCACACGGTGCGGGAGGGCGGCTCCTCGATCGCCTTCAGGAGGACGTTGGAGGTGCGTTCGAGCATGCGGTCGGCGTCCTCGACGATGATCACGCGCCAGCGGCCGTGCGCAGGGCTGCGCTGCGCGAGGCCGATGAGCCCGCGCACCTCGTCGATCGAGATGGTGACCTTGTCGGTCGCGACGACCGTCACGTCAGGGTGCGCGCCTCGCATGACCGCGGCGATCTCGCGCTCGTCCACGGCCGGGTCGCCCGTGCACTGCAGCGCGGCCGCGAACGCGCGCGCGGCGTTCGAACGGCCCGAGCCGGGCGGGCCCGTGACGAGCCACGCGTGCGTCATCGCCGCGTCGTCGGCTGCTGCCGCGCGCAGCGGCGCGATCGCGTCCTCCTGCCCGACGACGTCCGCCCAGACGTCCGTCACGCGTCCCCCACTGCCGGGTCGCGCGGGGAGTCCTCGACGACCGCGAGCGACGAGTCGACGTCGATGCCGAGGCGGCGCGCGACGAGCTCGACGACGTGCGCGTGCACCTCCTCGATCGACCGTGCCGCGTCGACGACGACGATCCGACCGGGGTGAGCGGCGGCGCGCGCGAGGTACGCCTCGCGCGTGCGGACGTGGAACTCGGCGCCGGCGCGCTCGAGCCGGTCGAGCCCACCCGGGACGCGGGCGACCCCGATCGCCGGGTCGACGTCGAGCAGGATCGTCACGTGCGGCAGCAGACCGTGCGTCGCCCACAGCGAGAGGTTCTCGATCTCGGCGGCGCTCAGCTCGCGGCCGCCAGCCTGGTAGGCGACGGACGAGTCGAGGTAGCGGTCCGTGATGACGACGCCGCCACGCTCGAGCGCAGGCCGCACGACCGTGTCGACGTGGTGCGCCCGGTCCGCGGCGTACAGCAGAGCCTCGGTGCGCGGGTCCATGTCCTCGCCGTGCAGCACGAGGCGCCTCAGGTCGAGGCCCATCGCCGTGCCGCCCGGCTCACGCGTCGTGACGACCTCGTAGCCGATCCGCGAGAACCAGTCGGCGAGCAAGGAGATCTGGGTCGTCTTGCCGGAGCCGTCGCCGCCCTCGAAGGACACGAAGACACCCGACGCCGAAGGCGATCCGAGGGAGGAGACAGTCACGGCGCCAGCCTACCGACCCCCTCCGACGCAGCGGACCGCGAGCCGGGCCCCGCAGGGCCCGGCCGCCACGTCACTCGCCCGGGTAGGCCACGCCGATCTGACGACGGACCTCGTCCATCGTCTCCAGGACGTCGATCGTCCCCTGCCACGTCATGCGCTCCGACTCCGTGCGCCCCTCGGCGACGCAGCGCGCGACCTCCGCCGCCTCGTACTGCAGCCCCTTCACCGCAGGACGGTCGTACGTCCAGCGCGAACCGTCGTTCAGCGTCACCGTGAACGACGTCGGCGAGTAGAAGCTCCCCGCGACCTCGATGTACCCGTCCGTGCCCGAGACCAGCGCGACCGTGGGCGTCCGCGCCCACAACGTCGTCGACAGCGTCGCGTGCGCACGCTCGCCGTACGTCAGCGCCATCGAGATCTGACCGTCCACGCCCGTGTCCGTCAGCGCACCGACCGCCGTCACCGACGCAGGCGCCCCGAGCAGGTCGTGCGCGAACGACACCGGGTACACGCCCAGGTCGAGCAGCGCGCCGCCCGCGAGCGCCGGGTCGAACAGCCGCGACGAGGGGTCGTGCACGAACTTCTGCCCGTGGTCCGCCGACACGTTGACGACCTCGCCGATCAGCCCGGACCCCACGACAGCGCGCAGAGCGGCGACGTGCGGCAGGAAGCGCGTCCACATCGCCTCCATGACGAACGTGCCCGCCGTGCGAGCAGCGTCGAACACCTCACGAGCCTCCGCCGCGTTGCGCGTGAAGGACTTCTCCACGAGGAGGTGCTTGCCCGCCGAGATCGCGAGGAGCGCCTGGTCCTTGTGCTCCGAGTGCGGCGTCGCGATGTACACGGCGTCCACGTGGTCGTCCGCGACGAGCTCCTCGTAGCCGATGTGCGTCGTCGGGATGCCGTGCGCCGAGGCGAACCGCTCCCCGCGCACACGGTCGCGCGACCCGACCGCCACGAGCTGCGCACGAGTGTGAGCCGTCACCGCTGCGGCGAACGAGCCCGCGATGTTGCCGGCACCGAGGATGCCCCAGCGGATCGACGGCGCCGTCGCCGGGTCAGGGACGGTCGCGGAGGGCATGGACTGGATCAGGGAGGCGTCGTTGCTCATGAGGCAACGCTAGCGCGCACCACCCCCGCCCGCGTGCCCCGTTCAGGGAGCTCTCAGGGTGGGGAATCAGGGGTGCACTGGGGGGAAATCCCGATGACGCCCGAGAGCCCGGCGCGGGAGGCTCATGGAGACACAGACCACACCCACGCTTCTTCACGACACGAACGGAACGATGATGACCGCCACCCCCGACAGCTCGACCGCGACACTCGGTGTCCTCACCGACGGGACCGCCCCGCAGGCGTGGGCCCGCGGCCTGACCAAGGTCTACGGCTCGGGAGAGACCGCCGTGACCGCTCTCGACGGGATCGACGTCGACTTCGCGTCCGGCCGCTTCACCGCGATCATGGGTCCCTCCGGCTCCGGCAAGTCCACGCTCATGCACTGCATGGCAGGCCTCGACCGCGTCACGTCGGGCCGCGCCGTCGTCGACGGCCACGAGATCGGCCGCATGAACCAGCGCAACCTCACCAAGCTCCGCCGCACCCACCTCGGCTTCATCTTCCAGTCGTTCAACCTCATCCCCACGCTCACCGCCGAGGAGAACATCACCCTCCCCCTCGACATCGCCCGGCGACCCGTCGACCGCGCCTGGTTCGACGAGGTCATCGAGACCGTCGGCCTGCGCGACCGCCTGCGCCACCGCCCCGACGAGCTCTCGGGCGGCCAGCAGCAGCGCGTCGCGTGCGCCCGCGCCCTCGTGTCCAAGCCCGCCGTGATCTTCGCCGACGAGCCGACCGGCAACCTCGACTCCCACTCCGCGACCGAGGTCCTGTCGTTCCTGCGCCGCTCCGTCGAGCAGCTCGGGCAGACCGTCGTCATGGTCACGCACGACCCGCGTGCGGCGTCGTACGCGCACCGCGTCCTGTTCCTCGCCGACGGCCGACTCGCAGCCGACCTGCGCGAGCCCACCCACGACGCGATCCTCGCCCAGCTCGCCGAGCTCACCCCCGCCCGCAGCGAAGGTGCGCGCAGCGCGCTCGACGCAGCAGCCGAGGTGCCGGCCCGATGATCCGCGTCGCGCTGCGCGGCATCCGCGCCCACTTCGTCCGCTTCGGGATGGCGGTCCTCGCCGTCGCCCTCGGCGTCGCCTTCGTCGCCGGCACCTACTCCCTGCGCGCCGTCCTGGCGAGCACCTTCGACGCGATCGTCGACTCCTCCTACTCCGCCCAGACCTACGTCCGCGGCGCAGACATGGTCGTCGGCATGGACTCCACGACCGGCTCCGCCGGGAGCGTCCACGCCCCCGTCCCCGCCAGCCTCGTCGACACGGTCCGTGAGGCCGACGGCGTCGACCGCGCCTACGCCGACTACAGCGGCACGCTCGTCCTCGTCGGCAAGGACGGCACCGCGGTGACGACGTCCGGCGCACCGACGCTCGGCGTCGCGCTCGCCCGCGACGACACGGTCGTGCGGGTGACCGACGGCGACTACGCCGTCGGGCCCGAGCAGATCGTCCTCGAGGAGTCGACCGCCGAGCGAGCCGGCCTCACGACCGGCGACCGCACCAAGATCATCCTCGCGGGCGACATCCTCGACGTGACCGTCTCCGGTCTCGCGCACTTCGACGCGACGATGGCCGGCGCGCTGCTCATCGGCCTCGACCCCGAGGTCGCCGCCGCCGCCTACGCCCCCGAGGGCACCGTCCCCACCATCTCCGTGTTCGGCAAGCCCGGGGTGAGCGAGACCCAGCTCCGCGACGCCGTCGCACAGAAGCTCGCCGCGAGCACCTCCGTCGACGGCGCGGCCACCGCCGAGGTCGTCACGGGCGACACGATGCGCGAGGAGCAGAGCGACGCCATCGGCGAGATGCTCGGCTTCATCCAGGTGTTCCTCCTCGTGTTCGCCGGGGTCTCGCTCTTCGTCGGCGGGTTCCTCATCGCCAACACGTTCTCGATGAGCGTGCGCGAACGCATGCGGGAGTTCGCGCTCCTGCGGGCGATCGGTGCGAGCCCGTCACAGGTGTTCGCGTCGATCCTCGGCCAGGCGCTCGTCATCGGCGTGCTCGGCTCCGCGGTCGGCATCGGGCTCGGCATCGGCATCGCCGCAGGTCTGTCTGCGCTCCTGTCCAACATGGGCATGGAGATGGGAGGTGCGGTCGAGCTGACCGCCGACACGGTCGTGATCTCGCTCGTCGTCGGCACCGTCGTCTCGCTCGTCGCGGCCGCGATCCCCGCCCGGCGGGCGGCCCTGACCGCGCCCGTCGAGGCGATGCGCGCGGAGGCGCCCTCCGAGAAGGGGCTGCGCGTGCGCACCGCGATCGGTGCGGTGCTCACGCTCGCGGGCATCGGCGGCGTCGCGTACGCGTCGCTCGCCAAGACCGCCGACGGCCTCGTGGTCGAGGGCGCCCCGACGATGCTCGGGATCGGTGCGGTCACGCTCGTCGTGGGCATGCTGGTCCTCGCTCCCATCCTCGCCCGCTGGATCGTCCCGGTGCTCGCTGCGCCGTTCGCCGCGCTGGGCAAGCCGCTCGGCGGGCTCGCACGCGGCAACGTCGTGCGGAACCCCCGCCGCACCGCGTCGACCGCTGGCGCCCTCATGATCGGCATGGTCCTCGTGAGCGCCTCGGGTGTCCTCGCGGCGTCCACGACCGCGTCGATCGGCTCCGTCATCGAGTCCGACCTCAAGGCGGAACTCATCGTCCAGTCGCAGGGCGGAGACCTCCCTCAGCAGGTCGCCGACGCCATGGCGGCCACGCCGTCGGTCGCCGCGCTCGACGTCGCCGACTACGGCGTGACGTTCGCGTCCGGCATCAGCACCCCGCAGTTCGTGTTCTCCGCGGAGCCTGCGCTCTGGGAACGCTCGATCGACGTCACGGTGGAGGACGGCGAGCTCGCCTCCTACGGACGCGGTGAGGCCCTCGCGCTCAAGCCGGCCGCGAAGAGCAACGGCTGGAAGGTCGGCGACGTCGTCACCCTCGGCTCCGAGCAGGGCGTCACCGACGGCACGGCCGGCACGCAGGTCCGCATCGGCGCGATCATCGACTCGCAGGCGTTCGGCGGCGCGATGTTCGTCCCTCGCGACGTCTACGAGAAGGTCGTGCGACCGGAGCTCTCCGGGATCGCCGTCGCGTTCGCGACCGCAGCCGACGGCGTCACGACGGACCAGCTGCGCGCCGACCTCGTCGAGATCGCCAAGCCGTACTTCGTGATCTCGGTGATGGACTCCGAGGAGATGGTCAACGCGCTCGCCGACCAGGTGAACATGATGCTCACGGTCATCTACGCGCTGCTCGGCCTGAGCGTCCTCATCGCGGTGCTCGGGATCGTCAACACGCTCGCGCTGTCGATCATCGAACGCACCCGCGAGGTGGCGCTGCTGCGGGCCGTCGGTCTGGGTAGGCTCCAGCTCTCGACGATGGTCGCGATCGAGTCGGTGCTGACCGCCCTGTTCGGCACGATCCTCGGCGTCGGCGTGGGCGTGGGCATCGCGACCGCGCTGCCCGCCGTGTTCAAGGACGAGGGCATGACGCAGCTCGTGATCCCGTGGGGCACTCTCGGCGGGATGGTCGTGCTCGCGGCGCTGGTCGGGCTCGTCGCGGCCGTGTGGCCGTCGATCCGGGCGGCCCGCATGCCGGTCCTGGACGGCCTCGCCGCCGAGTAGCCGGCCCGCTGCCAGACGCAGATCGCCCGGTCGCACGCGCAGAGCGTGCGACCGGGCGATCTGTCGTGGCGGCCGTCAGTAGACGAAGCGTGCAGCCTGCGCCCGCAGGTCGGCGGCCATGCGCGCGAGCTCGTTCACCGCGTCACCGACCTGGGCGACGACACCTGAGGTGACCTGCGCGGCGGACGCGACCCCGGTGATGTTCGCGGCGATCTCGCCCGAGCCGGTCGCCGCCTCGTTCACGTTGCGCGCCATCTCGCTCGTGGTCGCGGTCTGTTCCTCGACCGCCGACGCGATCGTCGTCTGGAAGTCGTTGATCCGCCCGATGATCTCGGTGATCTCGTCGATCGCGCCGACCGCTCCGGTGGCGTCCGCCTGGATCGCCTCGATCCGACGAGCGATGTCGTCGGCCGCCTTCGCCGATTCCTGCGCGAGCTCCTTGACCTCCGACGCCACGACGGCGAAGCCCTTGCCCGCGGCTCCTGCGCGCGCAGCCTCGATCGTCGCGTTGAGCGCGAGCAGGTTCGTCTGCTCGGAGATCGACGTGATGACCTTGATGACGTTGCCGATCTCCTGGGAGCTGGCACCGAGCTTCGAGACCGTGTCGTTCGTCGCGAGAGCGACATCGCTCGCCTTGCCCGCGACGCGTGCCGCGTCGCTCGTGCTCTGCGAGATCTCCCGGATGGAGGCGCCCATCTGCTCCGCGCCGACGGCGACGGTCTGGATCCGCTGCGACACCTGGTCCGCAGCCGAGGCCACGCTCCCTGCCTGCACCGACGTCTCCTCAGACGTCGCGGTGATCTGGGAGGTCGACGACGACAGCTCCTCGGCTGCGCTCGCGACCGTGTCCGACGTCGCGACGACGGACGCGATCGTCTCCCGCAGAGCCGTCTGGGCACGGCCGAGCGCTCTCGCCATCTGCCCGAGCTCGTCCGCCGTCCCCACGTCAGCACCGAGAGTGAGGTCGCCCTCCGCCATCGCCTCGAGCGACCGCTGAACCTTGCTGATCGGGCCGCGCACGAACCGGGCGAGCGCGAGGCCGAAGGCCAGGGCGAGGCCGGTCCCGACGAGGATCGCCACCGCGATCGCGAGCATCTGTCGCTGGGCTGCCTGGTCCGCGTCGTTCGCGAGACCCTGCAGGTGCTCGATGATCTCGTCGTTCGTGCTGCTCAGGGTTGCGACGACGGTCCCGCCGATGGGGGTGATCTCCTCGTCGACCTTGGCGTACGCGGCGTTGTCGCCTGCCTGCGCGGCAGGGATCATCCCGTTCGTGAGCAGGTCGCGATAGGCGGCGAGCGACGTCGCGAAGTCGGTGAGGTTCTGCGAGTCTCGGCCTGCCGAGGCGTGAAAGCCGTCGGCCAGCTCGGTCACCGCGCCGTCGAGCTGGGTGGTCGCCTCGTTCAGCGCGGCGACCTGGTCCGTGACGTCACCTCCGATGTAGCTGCCAAGCATCGAAGCCCGGTTACGCATGTTCCAGACTCCGTCCTTGACGGCTGCGAGCGAGACGTTGAGGCTCGCCTGGTCCTGGACGAGGTTGTTCATCGTGCTGCGCAGGGCGCTCACAGACTGCAGCGCGAGCCCGCCCAGCAGAAAGGTCACGAGGGTCGTGACCGCGACGAGCCCGAGCAGCTTCGTGCGGATGGAGCGGTCACCGAAGGCAGCCGAGATTCCCCGGCGGCGAGGAGGGGTGGGTGCGTCGAACGAGTTCATCTCAAGCTCCTGACGGCGTGTGGTATCTCGTCAATCGACGCGCCGCCAGGAGTTTGAAGAAATGACAAGGCCTGTGTGACGAACTTCTCCCGAGCGTTCGGCCGGGCCGCCGCGGGAGGGCGGGCTACTCGGCCGTCTTCTTCGCCGCCGGCTTCTTCGCGGGCGCCTTCGCCGGGGCCTTCTTCGCCGCTGGCTTCTTGGCCGGCGCCTTCTTCGCAGCCGTCTTCTTCGCCGGGGCCTTCGCGCGCTTCTCCGCGAGGAGCTCGACCGCCTGCTCGTGCGTGATCGACTCGATCGACGCGTCCTTCGGCAACGTCCGGTTCGTCGTCCCGTCAGTCACGTACGGGCCGAAGCGGCCGTCCTTGACGACGATCGGCTTGCCCGACGTCGGGTCCTCGCCCAGCTCCTTGAGCGGCGCCGCCGCCGTCGCGCCGCGGCCACGCTTGGGCTGCGCGTAGATCGCGAGCGCCTCCTCGAGCGTGATCGTCAGCAGCAGGTCCTCGCTCGCGATCGTCCGCGAGTCCGTGCCCTTCTTCAGGTACGGCCCGTACCGGCCGTTCTGCGCCGTGATCTCCGCACCCGTCTCCGGGTCGACGCCCACCACGCGCGGGAGCGACAGCAACCGCAGCGCATCCTCGAGGGTGATCGTCTGCAGCGACATGTCCTTGAACAAGGACGCCGTGCGGGGCTTCGGGAGCGCCGCGAGCGCTCGCTTCTTCGCCGCCGCGGACAGCCCCTCCTCAAGCTTCGGCTCGGGCAGCACCTCCGTGACGTAGGGGCCGTACCGGCCGGAACGCGCGACGATCGGGTGACCGCTCTGCGGGTCAGCCCCGAGCACGATGTCGCCGTCCGCCTGCGTCTCGATCAGCTCACGAGCCTTCGCGACCGTCAGCTCGTCGGGCGCGACGTCGTCCGGCACCGAGGCGCGCGGCGGGTTCTCGCCCTCCTTGACCTCGGCGGCGGTGTCCTCGATGTACGGCCCGTAGCGGCCGACGCGCAGGACGATGCCCTCGCCGACAGGGACCGAGTTGATGTCGCGTGCGTCGATGTCGCCGAGGTTGTCGACGAGAGCCTTGAGGCTGTCCTTCGAGTCGGCGCCGTCGCCGAAGTAGAACTTCGACAGCCACGCCGTGCGGTCCACGTCGCCCGCGGCGATCTGGTCGAGGTCCGCCTCCATCGCGGCCGTGAAGTCGTAGTCGACCAGACGGTCGAAGTGCTCCTCGAGGAGCCGCACGACCGCGAACGCAATCCACGACGGGACGAGCGCCTGCCCGCGGGAGAACACGTAGCCGCGGTCGAGGATCGTCGAGATCGTCGACGCGTACGTCGACGGGCGGCCGATGCCGCGCTCCTCGAGCGCCTTGACGAGGCTCGCCTCCGTGAAGCGCGGCGGAGCCGACGTCGTGTGCCCGTCCGCCGTCAGGTCGCGGCTCGTGAGCGCGTCTCCCTCCGACATCTCGGGCAGGCGCGACTCGCCGTCCTTCTTCGCGTCGTCGTCATACCTGTCGGTGTCGCGACCTTCCTCGTACGCGGCGAGGAAGCCCCGGAACGTGATGACCGTGCCCGACGCCGAGAACACGGCGTCGACCTTCGTGCCGTCCGCGCGAGTGCCGTCGACCCCCAGGCGCACCGACGCCGTCGACCCGCGCGCGTCACCCATCTGAGACGCGACCGTGCGCTTCCAGATGAGCTCGTACAGCTTGAACTGGTCGCCCGACAGCTCGCCCGCGACCTGCGCGGGCGTGCGGAACGAGTCACCAGCAGGGCGGATGGCCTCGTGAGCCTCCTGCGCACCCTTCGCCTTCGACGCGTAGTGGCGCGGCTTGTCGGGGACGTACGCAGCGCCGTACAGCTCGGACGCCTGACGGCGCGCGGCGTCGATCGCCTGCGTCGACAGCGCCGGCGAGTCCGTACGCATGTAGGTGATGTACCCGTTCTCGTAGAGCGTCTGCGCCGTGCGCATCGTCTGACGAGAGCTCATGCGGAGCTTGCGCGACGCCTCCTGCTGGAGCGTCGACGTCGTGAACGGCGCCGCCGGACGGCGCGTGTACGGCTTGGTCTCGAGGCTGCGCACCGTAGCGGCCTGGCCGTCGATCGCCGCGGCGACGGCGCGAGCCGTCTCCTCGTCGAGGTGCACCGTCGACGCCGACTTGAGCTCGCCACGGTCCGAGAAGTCGCGGCCCGACGCGACGCGCGCGCCGTCGAGCGACGTCAGACGAGCGTTGAACCACTGGTCGTCACGCTCGCCCTGCGGCGTCGTGAACTCGGCCGTGAGGTCCCAGTACTCGGCAGCGACGAACGCCATGCGCTCCCGCTCGCGCTCCACGACCAGCCGTGTCGCGACCGACTGCACACGCCCCGCAGACAGGCCCTGCCGGACCTTGCGCCACAGCACCGGCGACACCTCGTAGCCGTACAGGCGGTCGAGGATGCGGCGCGTCTCCTGCGCGTCGACCAGACGCTCGTCGATCTCCCGGGTGTTCTCGAGCGCCCGCGTGATCGCCTCGCGGGTGATCTCGTGGAACACCATGCGCTTGACCGGAACCTTCGGCTTGAGCGCCTCGAGGAGGTGCCACGCGATGGCCTCGCCCTCGCGGTCCTCATCAGTGGCCAGGAAGAGCTCGTCGGCGTCCTTGAGCAGACGCTTCAGCTCGGCGACCTTCTTCTTCTTGTCGCCGTACACCTCGTAGTACGGCGTGAACCCGTTCTCGACGTCGACTGCGAACTTGCCGAACGGGCCCTTCTTCATCTCGGCAGGCAGCTCGGACGGCTGCGGGAGGTCACGGATGTGCCCCACGCTCGCCTCGACCTCGTACCCGTCACCCAGGTACGACGCGATCGTGCGCGCCTTCGCGGGGGACTCCACGATGACGAGCTTGCGTCCTTGCGACATGGCCAGCCTGCTTCCTCTGCCGAGCGAGCGCGCCACCGCGGCGCACTCGCAGCCAGCGTAAGGGATGCATCGGACCGCGCGAGCCGGGGCGTCAGCCCGCTGTGGACGTCACCCGCGCGGCGGGGAGTCGACGTCGCACCCTCCGCCGATGTCCGTGCAGTCGACCGGCTCGCAGCCCGCGCGACGCAGGTACGGGCCCGCGCCGCGGTCCCCACCAGCACGATCCACCTGGCGCAGGAGCGCAGCCCAGTGGTCTCTCCCGACGACCACGGGATGCCCGGGAGCGTCGTCGTACACCGCGCGCCGCAGGCTCGCCGCGCACGGCGCGGAGCCGAGCACGCGGCGCACCGCGGCAGGCCTCAGGTCCGGCAGGTCGACGAGCGAGACGACCGCGCAGTCAGCGCGGGCGCGCTCGTCGTCACCGAGGAAGCACGCGAGTCCCGCCGCGAGCGACGCCGACAAGCCCGCCGCCCAGCCGTGCGCCGTCACGACCCGCACGCCCGCTGGCACGAGCGTGCGCGCGACGTCGGCCTGCGCCCCGAGCACGACCGTCACGTCCTCGCAGCCACCCTCCTCGAGGACCTCGACGGCACGGCTCAGCCACGTGCGCCCGTCCGCGTCGCGGACGAGCGCCTTGGGCACGCCCATCCGCGTGCCGGCGCCAGCCGCGAGCACGAGCCCCGACGCACGGGGACGCTGCCACGGCCGCGGCTCGACGCCGCGGCCGTCAGCGAGGACCACCGCCGTCCCCGAACCGGGCCAGCACGAGGCGCTCGACGAGCTGCGCGAACGTGTACAGCACGAGCGAGACCAGCGTGATCGCGGCGACCATCGCCCACACCTTGGTGTTCTGCGCGCGCCCCACCGCCGACACGACGCCGTACCCGATGCCCTGCCCCGTCGCGAGCCACTCCGCGATGAGCGCCCCCGTGATCGCCGCCGGGACCGCCACGCGCACCGACGCGAACAGCGCCGGCAGCGCCGAGGGCAGCGCGACCTTTGTCAGGACCGCCCGGTCGGAGCCCCCGAACACGTGCACGACGTCGCGCATCTGCGGCGACGCCGAGCGCAACCCGAACACGATCGTCACGAGCGCCGGGAACAGCACGACGATCCCGCTCATGACCGCGACCGTGACCGCGCCACGCCCCAGCAGCAGGAAGATGATCGGCGCGAGCGCGATGAGGGGCACCGAGCGCAGCAGCATCGCGACCGGCATGACCGTCGCCTCGACGCCGCGCGACAGCACGATCGCCCCCGCGAGGACGAGCGCGGCGACCATGCCCGTGACAAAGCCGAGCGACGCGTCGCGCAGCGTCTCGCCGAGCAGCGTGACGATCTCCGCGCGGTTCGCGGCCGCCTTCGGCACCTCGACGAGGTACTCCCACACGTCGCGCGGTCCCTTGCCCACGTACGGCGAGACGTCGAAGACGCGCAGCGCGGCCACCCACAGAACGAGGACGATCACCAGGGTCGTGGCGGCGTCGACCACGACGCGCAGCGTCCCCCGGGTCGCTGCGCGCAGCGTCCCGTGGCCTGCGGCCCGCAGCGTCCCCGGGCCTCCGGCGCGCACCGCCACGCTCGTGCTGGTCTGGCTCATCGTGCCGCCTCCGTCCGACCGCCGGCCCACGGCGTCACCCACCGGGCGACGAGGCCGAAGAACGCGTAGCCCGCCCCCGCGACGAGCGCGCACACGAGCGCGATGCCCCACGCACGCTCGGACGCGAGCGACTGCTGCGCGTTGACGAGCGCCGGACCGACACCGCGGTCCATCCCGCCGATGTACTCGCCGAGGATCGCGCCCAGCACCGCCGCAGGCGCCGCGACCTGCAGTGCCGAGACGACGCTCGGCAGCGACGCGAAGAGCTGCACCTTCGTGAGCTGCTTCCACCGGCCGCCGCCGTAGACCGTCACGACGTCGAGGCTCGCGCGGTCCGCCGCGCGCAGCCCCAGGACAGCGCCGACGACCGTCGTGAAGAACACCGACAGCCCAGCGAGGACGACTGCGGTCCCGGACGGCTCGCCCGACGGCGGCGGCCCGATGACGATGTAGATGATCGGCAGGATCGCGACGAGCGGCAGGCAGTAGCTGATGACAGCGACCTGCATGACGACCCGCTCGACCAGCGGCACCAGCAGGACGAGCGACGCGAGCGCGAGCGCGAGTCCGTTGCCGATCAGGAACCCCCGCACCGCCTCCTCGATCGTCACCCCGAAGTTCGCGGAGTAGAACGCCCACCCGTCGTCGACGAGCGCCCGGACGACACCGCCCGGCGTCGGCAGGGTCGAGCCCGCGAGGACCGTCACCGCCGCGACCCACCAGAGCGCGACGAGGGCCACGAGGCCGACGGCGCCCGGGAGCCAGCCACGCAGCCGCTCGACCGTCGTCACGGCTCCTCCCCGACCACCCCGCCCGACCCGAACAGCAGGTCGGACGCGTGGTCGCACAGCGCGTGGAACTCCGGCGTGCGCTGCATCTCCGGGAGGCGCGGCCGCGGGAGGTCCACCTCGATGACCTCCTTGACCCGCCCCGGGCGTGCGCTCATCACCGCGACACGGTCCGAGAGGAAGATCGCCTCGGAGATGCCGTGCGTGACCATGAGGGTCGTCGCCGGCTTCTCCGTCCAGATCCGCAACAGCTCGAGGTTGAGACGCTGCCTCGTCATGTCGTCGAGCGCACCGAACGGCTCGTCCAGGAGGAGGACGCTCGGCCGGACGACGAGCGCACGCGCGATCGACACGCGCTGCCGCATGCCTCCTGAGAGCTGCGACGGCTTCGCCTTCTCGAACCCCTCAAGACCGACGAGCCTGATCAGCTCCTCGACGAGCGCGTCGTCGGGGCGAGCACCGGCCACCTCGAACGGCAGCCGGATGTTCGCCATGACCGACCGCCACGGCAGCAGGGCCGAGTCCTGGAACGCGATCCCCAGCTCGTGCGCCTCGCGCAGCTCGAGCGGCGTGCGGCCGTCGACGAGCGCCGTCCCGTTCGTCGGCTGCTCGAGCCCCGCGAGGATCCGCAGGATCGTCGACTTGCCGCAGCCGGACGGACCGAGGAGGGACAAGAACGTCCCCTGGTCCGTGAACAGCGTCGCGTCGTCGAGCGCCGTGACCGTGCGCCTGCCCGAGCCGAAGGTCTTCGTGAGGTTCTCGATCCGGACCCCCGTGCCCAGGGAGCCCGCGACTCCCTGGGCAGCGGAGCCCGCCACCGTGACGGTCATCGTGCTTCCCCTACTTCGTGAGGTCCGGCTCGGCCGCGAGGAGCTCGGCGAGCAGCGACAGGTCGAACAGGTCGGACGCCTCGAGCTCGATGCCCGACGCCCTGAGCGTCGCGAGGTTCTGCGCGATCAGCTCGTCCGAGATCGTGAACAGGCCGTTGGCCTTCGTGTCGTCCGTGACGATCAGCGACGTCTGGACGGTCGCCTGCTCGACCTCCTTCTCCAGGTCGAGCCCGAGGTCCTTGCCGTACTTCTCGACAGCGAGGCGCGCACCCTCCTCAGGGTCGGCGACCGCGTCCTTCCAGCCGAGGATCTCGGCCTTGAGGAACGCCTTGACCTTCTCCGGGCTCTTCTCGATCATCTCGTCGGTCGTGACGACCGACTCCGCGACGAACGGCAGACCGTTGTCGGCGAAGAGCAGGTTCGTCACCGGGTGCCCCTCCGCCTCGACCGTGATCGCCTCGTTCGTCACGTACGCGAGGAACCCGTCGACGTCGCCGTTGACGAGCGGCGCCGGGTCGTACTCGACCGGGACCTTCTCGACCGTGCTCGCGTCGATGCCGTTCGCCACGAGGAGCGCGTCGAACAGCGCCTCGTTCGGTCCGGCCTGGACGCCGATCTTCTTGCCGACCAGGTCGGCGGGCGTCGCGATGTTGCCGCCGTCCTTGAGGGACAGGATCGTGAACGGGTTCTTCTGGAACGTCGTGCCGACGATCTTCAGCGGCGCGCCCTCCTCCGCGATGACAGAACCGACGGAGACCGCGTTCGAGAGGCCGAAGTCCGCACCGCCCGACAGGACGATCGACTCGGTCGCGCCCGGGCCCGCGTTGAGGATGACGTCGCTGAACCCGGCGTCCTTGAAATACCCCTTCTCGATCGCGAAGAACTCTCCCGCAAACTCGGCGTTCTTGATCCAGGAGAGCTGGACGGTCAGCGTGCCGAGGTCGGCGGCCGCGCCACCCGGCGCCGGGCTGTCCGCTGCGTCGCTCTCGCTGCTGCACCCCGCGAGGGCGAGCGTGGCGGCTGCGGCGAACGCTGCAGCCTTCAGGCCGAGACGACGGCGGTGGGTCGTGGTCGAGACGGTCATGCGGATCTCTTTTCTGTCGGGCGGCCCCAGCCGCACCCGCTTTTCCCCTACGCCACTGAAACTAGGTGGGACGTATTTCAGGAGGGCGCAACGGACGTTTCACTGCGGTAAACCTCTGCAGAGCCGGAGCGTTCAGTAGTCCGTGCGGGCCGCGTGCGAGTTCCACGCGTCGAACGGCGTGAAGGCTGCGGCGGTACGCACACCCTCGACCGGCGTCGGCCACGTGCGGGGCTCCTGCGTCATGAGCTCGTAGAAGGCGCGGTCGTCGAACCCGCCCGCTGCGGCGTCGTGCCGGTCCGCCGCGAAGACGACGCGGTCGATCCGCGACCACAGCGACGCCGACGCGCACAACGGGCACGGCTCGCACGACGTGTACAGCTCGCAGCCCGCGAGCGAGAACGAGCCGAGCTTGCGGCACGCGGCGCGGATCGCCTGGACCTCCGCGTGAGCCGTCGGGTCGAGGTCGCGCGTCACGCGGTTCTGGCCCGTCGCGACGAGCTCCCCGCCGCGCACGATCACGGCGCCGAACGGTCCACCGCCCTCGGCGACGTTGCGGACGGCAAGGTCGACGGCCAGGTCGAGCCACCGCGTCTCGATGGCGGTGGTGGGCTCGGTGGTGATGGTCATGGTGGTCTCCCTCGTCTGGTCCTGCTGCTGTGCCCATGCTGCGCGGCGCGTGTTGCGCGGACGTCTCCGGGCGCTTACGGCCCTGAAACATCTGTTCCGTAGCGTCGTCCGCATGCTCGAGCTCTCCCGAGACCTGCTGGCGTGGCAGCGCCAGGGTCACCGCGTCGCCGTCGCGACGATCGTCGCGGTGCACGGGAGCGCGCCCCGGCCGGCAGGGACGTCGATGGCCGTGCGCGACGACGGCGCCGTCCTCGGTTCGCTGACCGGCGGTTGCGTCGAGGCTCAGGTCCACGAGGCGTGCGTCGCCGTGCTCGCGGGCGAGCCCGCGCACGTGCTCGGCCGGGCCGACGCCGCGTCGTCCGACACCGACGGTGCCGCGGACGTCGCCGCCCTGTTCGAGCCCGCAGGCTCGCCGCCCGACCTGCTCGGTCTCGGCCCGCTGACCGACGACCTGTCGATGGGCGTCACGTGCGGAGGCCGGATCGAGGTGCTCGTGCGCCTCCTCGACGACTCCCCCGACGCTCTGCACCAGCTCGAGCGCGCGGCCGAGGGGCTCTCGGCGCGCTACGGCGTCGTCGTGGACGGTCCCGCGACAGGTCGCGACCACGCGTCCGCACCCGACGGCGCGCCCCTGTTCTGGGAGGAGCAGGCGGCGGCGCCACGGCTCGTCCTCGTCGGCGCGACCGCCGAGGCGGCAGCCCTGTGCACGCTCGGGGCCGCCGCCGGCTGGTCCGTCGTCGTGTGCGACCCGCGCCCCGTGTTCTGCACGAAGGAGCGCTTCCCGGACGCGACGCACGTCGTCGCCGCGTGGCCGCAGCGCGTGCTGCCGACGCTCGGTCTCGGCGTGCGCGACGCGCTGTGCGTCATGGCGCACGACGAGCGGTACGACGCCGCCGCCCTCGGCCTGGCGCTGCGCGCCGGCACCGGGTTCGTCGGGGCGATGGCGTCCCGCCGCACGCGCGACCGCCGCGCCGCGACGCTCCTGGCCGACGGCGTCGACCCCGCGCTCGTCGCGTCCGTGCGCTCCCCGCTCGGGCTCGACGTCGGCGCCCGCACGCCGGGCGAGCTCGCCGTCTCCGTCCTCGCGGAGATCCTCGCGGCCCGCGCGGGCCGCGCGGCGCGACCGCTCTCGGCGGCCTGAGCGCCGCCGATCCTCGGCGAGGGGTTCGGCAGCGGGACCCGCCAGCCAGAGCCGAGCCCGAACCGGCCGCCGAGGTAGGGGCGCCCACGCGAGACAGGGCCCTGCAACCCCCTACCTCGCGCCCACACACCTACCTCGCGCGCAGAGGCCTACCTCGGCGAAGGGCACGGCAGCCGAAACCCGCCAGCCGAAGCCGCGCCGGGACCGGCCGAAGCCACGCCGTGGTCAGGCGTTCGCGAGCCGCCAGACGCGGTCCCGGGACATCGGGAGCTCGTGCGGACGCACGCCGATCGCCCGAGCGATCGCGTTCGCGACCGCCGGGGCGACCGGGTTGTACGGCGCTTCGCTCATGGACTTCGCGCCGCGCGGCCCGATCGCGTCGCAGGTGTCGGCGAACAGGACGGTGATCGGAGGGACGTCCGCCATCTGCGGCACCCGGTAGTCGCGGAACGTCCGGGTGGTGACGGCGCCGTCGTCGAGCATGACCTCCTCGTACAACGCGCCACCGAGCCCTTGCGCGAACCCTCCCTCGACCTGCCCCCGCAGCTGCTCCGGGTTCACGACGACGCCCGCGTCGACCGCCTGGACCGCGTGCAGCACCCGCACCTCTCCCGTCGCAGGGTCGACGGCGACCCGCACGCCCTGCACGTTGAACGCGACCGAGCGCGGCGAGCCGTGATGCTCGCCCTCGCACGTCATCGGCTCGTCGAGCAGCACCGACCACGGCACGAGGACCCCGGCGACGAGGACGCCGTCGGCGACGACGCGACCCGCCTCTCGCGGCGTCTCAGCGACCCGGACCCCCGCGCTCGTCCCGACGACGGCCCCGACCGGGGCGAGGACGCGCTCCTCGGCGCGCGCCACGAGCGCGTCGCGCAGCGCCCGCGCGGCGTTCACGACGGCGCCGCCGGCGACGACCGACCCCGTCGAGCCGTACGCACCCGTGTCGTAGCCGGACGTGTCCGTGTCCGCCGTCTGCAGGCGCACCCGGTCCGCAGGGACGCCGAGCTCGGTCGCGGCGAGCTGCGTGTGCACGGTCGCGGTGCCGTTGCCGAACTCCGCCGTCCCCACCGCGACGGTCACCGTCCCGTCGGGCCCCATCGTGACTGCGGCGTGCGAGTGGTGGCCGCGCGGCGGGATCGTCGCGATCATCGCAGCCGCCATGCCGTCCGCGACGCGCCAGCCCGCGGGCACGTCGGCGTCGACCCCGCGCGCGACCGCCGCGGCGAGGTCTGCCTCGACGAGGTCGAGGCACTGGTCGAGGCCGTACGACCCGAACGCCAGGTCGCCGCCGGGCGGTCCGTTGACGACGAAGTCGTCACCAGGCACGACGACGTTGCGCCGCCGCAGGTCGAACGGCGACATGCCGAGCCGCTGGGCGAGCTCGTCCATCGCCGACTCGATGCCGAACACCACCTGGCCGAGCCCGTACCCGCGGAACGCACCCGACGGCGGGTTGTGCGTGTAGACGGCCTCGGCGTCGACGCGCTTGTTGGCGCAGCGGTACGTCGCGACCGACTCGTGGCAGCCGTGGAACAGCACGCCGGGCCCGTGGTTGCCGTACGCGCCCGTGTCGGACAGCACGTCGACCTGCATCGCCGTGAGCGTCCCGTCCGAGCGCGCACCGAGCGTCACCGAGACACGCATCGGGTGCCGCAGCGGCACGGCCGCGAACTGCTCCTCGCGCGTCAGCTCCCACTGCACGGGCTCGCTGAGCCGCAGGGCGGCGAGGCTCACGAGGTCCTCGACGAGCAGCTCCTGCTTGCCGCCGAACCCGCCGCCGACGCGCGCGGTGAAGACGCGGACCCGCTCGGGGTCGAGACCCAGGACGTGCGCGAGCTCGTCGCGCACGAGGAACGGCACCTGCGTCGAGCTGCGCACGACGAGCCTCCCCGCCGAGTCGACCCACGCGCGCGCGCCGTGCGTCTCGAGGCTCGCGTGCGTGACGCGAGCGGTGCGCCACGTGCCCGTCACGACGACGTCCGCCTCGGCGAGGCCCGCCGCGACGTCGCCCACCTCGCCGTGCGTCTGCGCGACGACGTTGCGCCCCGGCTCGGCGATGCGGCTCGCGTCCGGGTCCTTGTCGCCGTGCACGAGCGGCGCGCCCGGCTGACGCGCCTCCTCGGGGTCGACGACGTGCGCGAGCACCTCGTACGTCACGTCGATCAGCTCGATCGCCGCGTGCGCGATCCGCACCGACTCCGCGACGACCGCCGCGACGCGCTGCCCGCGGAAGCGGACCACACGGTCGAGCATGCGGGTGTCGTCCGGATCGTCGAGACGCGACTCGTGGCGGCCGGTCGAGTACAGGACGTCGGGCACGTCCTCGTGCGTGAGCACCAGCCGCACACCGGGGAGGGAGCGGGCACGCGTCGCGTCGATCGCGGTGATGCGGGCGTGCGCGTGCGGGCTGCGCAGCACCGCGAGGTGGAGCACCCCGACGGTCGGCTGGTCGAGCGTGAACTCCTCGGTCCCCGTGACGATCCGCGGGCCCGCTGGCGCGGCGAGGGAGCGTCCGTGCGGGGCGTCGCCTGCGCTGCTGTGCGCCGCCCGGTCGACGTTGCACGTCCCGGCGAGCGCGTCGCGCACCGAGCGGTACCCGGTGCACCGGCACAGGTTCCCCTTGAACGTGCGCTCGAGCTCGGTGTCCGTCATGGGTGGAAGGTTGCCGTCCTCGTTGGCGAGCGCTGTCGCGGTGACGACGTAGCCGGCGGTGCAGAAGCCGCACTGGAACCCGGCCGCGTCGACGAACCGCTGCTGGACGGCGCCGAGCGTCTCGGGCGTGCCGAGGCCTGAGACGGTCGTGACCTCGCGACCCTCGGCGCGGTGGGCGGGGGTGAGGCACGAGTGCACGGGGGCGCCGTCGAGCATGACGGTGCACGCGCCGCAGTCGCCCGCGTCGCAGCCCTTCTTCACGCCGAGCGTGCCCTCGTCGCGCAAGAACGTGCGCAGGCACTGGCCGGGGGCGGGCTCGTTCGCCGCGGTGCGGCCGTCGATCGTGATGCTCATCGGTCCTCCTGTCCGGCAGGCTGCTCCTGCTCGGGTGTCGCGAGCTCGGCCCGCACCTGCTCGGCCAGCTCGGCGGCCATCGCGGCGCGCCAGTCCGCGGGGCCGTGCGCGTCGGCGTACCAGCCGACGTCCGTACCGAGGTGCGCGACGGCGTCGCGCAGGTCGGCGGATGTCGGGAGCGTCGGGAACCGCAGGACGGCGGGGCGCGGCGTGGCCGCGCTGACGGTCACGGTCGCGGTGCCGTCGAGATCGACGCGGCCGACGACGACGCACGACGAGCGCCCGAGCCTCGTCAGGGCGATCTTGCGCATCGCATGGCGGCCTGCGAGCGCGCGGCGCGGCACGTCGATCGCGCGCAGCACCTCTCCGGGCTCGAGGCTCGTCTCGCGGACCCCGCGCACGAGTGAGGCGACCGCCTCGCGCCGCGGGCCGCCCGGCCCCCACACGACGGCGGTCGCGTCGAGGGCGGCCAGGAGCGAGATCATCGCACCGGCCGGGAGCGCCATGGCGACGTTGCCCCCGACGGTCGCTGCGGTCTGGACCTTGAACGACATGAGGAACGCGTCCACGCACGACCGCACGAGCGCGTGCGCGGGGCCGACGACGCCTGCCGGGACCTGCTGGAGGCGCTCGACGGTGCAGGTCGCGGCGATGCGCAGGTCGCCGTCGGGCAGCACCTCCCAGTCCTCCCACCCGAGGCTGGTCAGGTCGACGAGCCCCGTCACGCCGGGCTGCGGCTGGGAGAAGAGCCAGGTGCCGCCCGCGACGAAGGCCTCGCCGGGGCCGAGCTCGAGGTCGTCGACGGTCCGGGCGCGCCGGTAGCTGGTGACGGTGGTCAGATCCATCGCTCGACCTCCTGCAAGGTCTCGAAGCTGTGCGAGATGCGGCTCGTGCGCTCGCGACCGGCGGGCCCCGTGCGTCCCAGGACGCCGTCGGCGAGGACCGCCGCGACAGCCATGGGCGCCGCGTAGCTGTCGAACGCGAGCCCCGACGCGACGGGGCAGCTCAGCCACGCGTGGGCGGACGCGGCGTGCCGGTGCCCTGACGGGTCGGAGAGCAGCACGACGTAGGCGCCGGTCGCGGCGGCTGCGGCGACGGCCGGCCCGAAGACCGTGGGACGGCGCCGGAAGCCGACCGCGACGACGACGTCGTCCGGACCGAGGTCGACGAGCTCCTCGCCGACGACCTGCCCGGGCGTCGGTGCGACGACGACCAGGCTGCGCGCCTGCAGGAGCTGCTCGCGCAGGTGCAGCGCGACGGGGTAGCTGTTGCGCCAGCCGAGCACGAGCACGCGCCGCGCGGCGACGAGGTGGTCCTGGACGTCGGCGACGACGGCGTCGTCGAGCACGGCGAGCGCCTCACGGACCACCTCCGCCTCCGCGTGGGCGCGCGCGACGAGGGACGACGGCGCCTCGACGTGGCGAGGCTCTCCTGCGGAGCGCAGGTCGCGCAGGTGCTCGCGCACCTCTTCGAAGTCGGCGAAGCCGAGGCTGCGGAACAGCCGGCTCATCGTCGCCTTGGAGACGTCCGCGAGCCTGGCGAGCTCGCTCGCACGGTAGGTGGCGAGGTCGCCGAGGTGCTCGAGCAGGGTCTCGGCGGCGCGCCGCTCCTGGCGGGACAGCTCGCTCATCGCGGCCTCGATGCGGGCTTCGATGCGGGTGGCCGGGGGGACGTCGACGACGGTGCGGTGCGCGGCGTCGGCCGGGCGGACGGTCATCGTGCCTGGCTCCCGGCGACGCGGTCGGCGCACGAGCGGACCGCCGCCTCGAACGCCTCGAGGGCGCGGGCGACGTCGACCGCGCGGACGTCCTCGTCGCGGTGGTGGCTGATGCCGTCGTGGCAGCGCAGGAACAGCATGCCGACGTCGGCGACCGCAGCGACCGCCATGCCGTCATGGCCTGCACGGCTCCACATGACGGTCGGGTCGGGGTCTCCCGAGGCGCGCACGCCGTCCGCGACGGCGTCCTGCAGCCAGGGGGCGCACGGGGTCGACGGCGCGGAGTGCGTCTCGCGGACGTCGAGGGCGAGGCCGCGGCGCGCGCACACGGCGTGCATCTCGTCGAGGAGGCGCTCGTACATCGCGTCGCGCTCGGTGTCGCTCTCGGCGCGCAGGTCGAGCGTGAGCTCGGCACGGCCTGCGATGACGTTGACGGCGCCTGGCTCGACCGTGAGGCGGCCGACGGTGGCGAGGCAGGCGGTCGGGCGGGCGGCGGCCTCGATCGCGACGACGATCTCGCTCGCGCCGGCGAGCGCGTCGCGCCGCCGCGGGTACGGCGTGCCGCCCGCGTGCCGGGCCTCGCCCGCGACGGTGATCGCGAAGCGTCGGGCGCCGGCGATCGACGAGACGACGGCGAGCGACCGGTCGGCTGCCTCGAGCTCGGGGCCCTGCTCGATGTGCGTCTCGAGGTAGCCGACGATCTCCGCGGGGAGCCGGGCGGCCTCGCCGACGCGTTCGGGGTCGAGGCCGAACGCCTCGAGGGCGCCCCACAGGCTGACGCCGTCGGCGTCGGTCACGTCGAGGAGCACCGGGTCCCACAGGCCGGCGACGGCGCGGGAGCCGAGGAGCGGCGTCGCGAACCGGGTGCCTTCCTCGTCGCTGAAGGCGACGACCTCGATCGCGAACGGCGCGTCCGCGAGCAGGTCGGCGACCTGGGACACGACGGCGATCGCGAGGACCACGCCGAGCATGCCGTCGTAGCGGCCCGCGTCGGGGACGGTGTCGGTGTGGGAGCCGAGGACGAGCGCGGGCAGGCCGGGCGTCGCCCCCTCGACGCGGCCCCAGCGGTTGCCTGCCGCGTCCTGCCACGTGCGCATGCCGGCGGCCTGCATCCACTGCTCGACGAGGTCGTGCGCGCGGGCGTGCTCGGGAGTGAGGTGGAGGCGCTCGAGGCGGTCGGGACGCGCGGAGATCGCGGCGAGCTCGTCGCAGCGCGCGAGGATGTCCGTGACGAGAGGGCTGAGCGTGGTGGCCGTCATGAGGCGTACACCGCCTGGGCTCCGTCGACGCCGCCGCCCGCCGGGACACGCACGCCCGCGCGCCGCAGCACCTGCTCGAACGCGGCGAGCGTCGTGAGCACGGCGTCCTTGCGAGCGTTGTAGCCCATCGTGCCGATGCGCCACACGCGGCCGTGCAGCGGCCCGAAGGACGTGCCGATCTCGATGCCGTAGTCGGCGAGCATCTCGCTGCGGACCGCGTCGCCGACCACACCGTCAGGGATGACGACGCCGACGACGTTGTTCATCTTGTGCCGCTGGTCGCCGTAGACCTCGAGGCCGAGGCCCGCGACGCCCGCGGCCATGGCCGCGCCGTGCAGGCGGTGGCGCTCGACGGCGGCGTCCATGCCCTCCTCGACGAGGAGGCGGGCGCACTCGCGGGCGCCGTAGAGCATCGTGGTGGCCTCGGTGTGGTGGTTGAGCCGGCGCGGCCCCCAGTAGTCCATGATCTGCGCGAGGTCGAGGTAGTTCGACGCGATGCGGCGGCCGGCCGCGTCCTGCTCGTCGGCGTCGCGGATGCCGGCCTCGGTGTGGCGCCGGGCGACGATCCGGTCGACGGCGCGCGGGGAGAGCGTGACGGGCGCGCTGCCGGACGGCCCGCCGAGGCACTTCTGCAGGCCGGCGGTGACGACGTCGAGCGCCAGGTCGTCGGTCGCGAGGTCGTTGCCGCCGAGGGACGCGGTCGCGTCGACGTAGAGGATCGCGTCGTGGCGTCGGCAGATCTCGCCGAGCCCGTCGAGCGGCTGGGCGAGCGTCGTCGACGTGTCGCCGTGGACGATCGCGACGACGGACGGCCGTACGCGCTCGACGGCGGCCTCGATCTCCTCGGCCTCGAACACCTCTCCCCAGGGCCGCTGGATCGTGTGCACCTCGGCACCGCACCGCTCGGCGATCTCGACGAGGAGGTGCCCGAACCTCCCGAACACGGGGACGAGCACGCGGTCGCCCGGCTCGACGAGCGACACGAGCGCCGCCTCGATGCCCGCGCGGGAGGTACCGTCGACGAGGAGCGTCTGCTCGTTGTCCGTGCGGAGCACGCCGCGCAGGAGACCCATCGTCTCGGTCATGTAGCCGGTCATGACCGGGTCGTACTGACCGACGAGCTGGGCGGACATCGCGCGCAGCACCCGCGGGTCCGCGTTGACCGGGCCCGGGCCCATGAGCAGGCGGGGCGGTGGTGCGATCTGGCTCGACATCGTGGTCCTTCGGGGTTCGGGTGCGGGTCGGGCGACGAGGGTCGGGAGGGTCAGGGCCGCGTCAGGAGCGCGCCTCCCGCGGGCGCCTCGAGGTCGAGGACGCGCCCGCCGAGGACGGTCGTCGTGACGGCGCCACGGATCTGGCGACCGTGGTACGCAGAGATCGGGTTGCGGTGCGCGAGGAGCTCTTGGTCGACGACGACGCGCGCGTGCGGGTCGTAGACGAGGAGGTCCGCGGCGGAGCCGACGGCGATCCCGCCCTTGGCCGGACGGCTGCCGCGCACGTCGAGGCCGACGAGCCGCGCGGTCGCGGCCGACGTCCAGCGTGAGACGTCCGCGAGGGAGACGCCGCGGCGTCGGGCCTCGTCGGCGAGGGCGACGAACCCGACCTCGAGGCCGGAGATACCGCCCCACGCGGCCTGCAGGTCGCCGTCGCCGCGCTGCTTCTCCTCGGCGGTCGAGGGCGAGTGGTCGGAGACGACGCAGTCGATCACGCCGTCGGCGAGCGCCTCCCACAGCAGGTCGCGGTTGGCCTCGGAGCGGATCGGCGGGCAGCACTTGAGCTGCGGCGCCGCGTCCGGGATGGACTCGGCGGCGAAGCACAGGTAGTGGTGGCACGTCTCGACGGTGAGCGGCAGGCCCTCCGCGCGGGCATCCGCGAGGAGGTCGAGCGCGCGGGCGCTCGACAGGTGCAGGAGGTGCGTGCGGGCGCCCGTGCGCCGGACGGAGTCGATCAGCCGCGCGATCGCTGCGGTCTCGGCGGAGTCGGGGCGTGACGCGAGAAAGTCCTGGTAGGAGCGGCTCGGCCCGTGGGCGGCGGCCTCGAGCTCGGCCGGGTCCTCCGCGTGGACCACCATGAGCGCGTCCAGCCGGGCGATCTCGCGCAGGTGCTCGTCGAGCGCCGCGTCGTCCTCGAGGTGCCCGAACTCGGGCACCCCCGAGGGTGAGAGGAAGCACTTGAAACCCATGACGCCCGCGTCCCACAGGCCCGCGAGCTCGCGCACGTTGCCGGGGACGGCGCCGCCCCACAGGGCGACGTCGACCGCGAGCCCCGCAGCGGTCGCCGCCGCGCGCTTCGCCTCGAGGCCCGCGACGGTCGTCGTGGGCGGGACCGAGTTGAGCGGCATGTCGACGACCGTCGTGACGCCGCCGCGTGCCGCGGCGCGCGTCGCGGACGCGAAGCCCTCCCAGGAGGTGCGGCCGGGCTCGTTGACGTGCACGTGCGTGTCGACGAGGCCAGGCAGGACGACGTGCCCGTCCGGCACGGTCCACGTGTCCCCGGGTGCGGCGTCGTCCGGGGCGGCGTCGTACGGTGCGATGGCCGCGACCCGGCCCTCGGCGAGGACGAGCGTCGCCGGCCGGAGCGCGCCGTCGACGAGCACCTGGCGGGCGCGCAGCAGGCCGACCGGGCCGGGCGCAGGCGCGGGTGCCTGCACCGGGGCCGTCCGCACGTCGGGAGTCATCGCGCCGTCCTCAGCAGAACCCGGCGACGGCGGCCCAGACGTCGGGGCGACGCGTGCCGCCCGAACGCTCGACCGTCGCCTGGATGAGCCCGTACGGGCGGTCGGCGGCGAAGAAGACCTCGCCCGGGTTGTCGAGCCCGAACGGCTCGAGGTCGACGAGGAAGTGGTGCTTGTTCGGGCACGAGAGGCGTACCTCGACGATCTCGTCGAACACCTCGAGCACGGCGCTGCCCATCTCGAAGATGGTCTGCTGGAGCGACAGCGAGTGCTGCGTCGCGAACGTCTCGAGCATGAGCCGGCGCACGGCGTCGTACGTCTTGTCGAAGTCGACGTCGGTGCTCGCGTAGCGCCACCAGGCCGTGACCGACGTCGCCAGGATGCGGTCGTCCGTCTCGGTGAGGGTCGTGTAGCGATCGCGCGGGAAGCCGTGGAACTCGGAGCCGGTCGACTTCAGCACGGTCGCGTCGGTGAAGCCCGAGACGACGACCGTCTCGTCGCCCTCCGTGATGACGGTCGTGCGGCGCACCTCGCCGCCCGCCCGGGCGAACGCGTGGTCGTGGCCGACGCCGTCGACCGCGATCCGGTCCCACGCGTACGACTCGGCCGACAGCACCGCGCCGGTGACCCACTCGAAGCTCCCGGTGAAGTGCTTGCTGAGCCGCAGCAGGAACTCCTCCGGGGTGCCGATGCCGTGCTCGCGGGCGAACGCGTACACCGTGTTCTTCTGCGTGTCGGTCGCGACGACCTTGGCGTTGTCGCCGGTCGCGTGGCAGTCGGTGAAGTCGCCGAGGAGCTGCGTCGTGACGTTGAGGTCCTCGATCTGGTGCGTCGCGGAGTCCCGGGTGACGCGCACGAGGCGAACCTCGCCCTTCCCGTACTGGTTGGCTCCCAGGACGATGTCGGAGGCGGTGGTCATGTCAGCTCCCTCGGTAGGCGGTGCAGGCGAACGGGCTCAGGAGGAGAGCCACGTGGTAGTGGTCCTGGGCGGGGTCGACCTCGAAGCCGAGGACGACGCGCGTGAGGAACGTCGGGGTGTCGACCGCAGCGAGGTAGTCGCCTGCAGCGATGACGAGGTCGTGAGGGCCGCCGGCGATCTCGCCGTCGAGCCGGAAGCGGCCGTCACCGTCGGTGCGGGCGCTCGCGACGACGCTGCCTGCGGCGTCGCGCAGCTCGAGGTGGACGCCGATGGCGGGGCCGCCGCGGGCGGCGTCGAGGACGTGCGAGGAGAACGTGGTCATGCGGGTCCGCCCGTCGGGTCGAGGGTTGCGCTGGTCGGCGCGTGGTCGAGGAGACCGGCGAGGCGCAGTGCGCAGATCTCGCGGAGCTCGCGCGCGACGACGCGCAGCTCGGTCGCGGGGTCGTTGCCGAGCCGCTCGTCGAGGAGGGCGAGGATCTCGGGGGCGGTGCGGCCTGCGGCGCGGACGAGGTAGACGCGGCCGAAGCGCTGCTCGTACAGGCGGTTGCCCGCGGCGAGACGCTCGCCCGGGTCGGCGCTCGCGCGCAGGGCGGCCTGCTCGCGGGCGGACGCCTCGGCGCTCGCTCCCGTCCCCGCGTGGTTCTCGCCGAGGCGGGGGTGGTCCGCGAGCGCGGCGTCGACCTCGGCGTCGGTCCAGGTGGCCGCGAGGCGGTCGGCGTGGACGAGCAGCGACTGCGCGTCGGGGTAGGGCCGCCCGTCGGCGACCTGGGCGGCCCAGGCGGGCACGGCGGCGCACGCGACGAGCGCGTTGATCGCGTCGTCCCTGCTCAGGGCGTTGAACTCGGTGACGTTCATGCGTCACCTCCTCTCCGCCCTCGACGGTACGGAGCGGATGTTAAGCGGGCTGCAACGCCTGTTTCGATGAGGTAAAACCTGTGTCAGCCGTGCCGGGCGGCGAGGGTGACGGCAACGGCGAGCA
Organism: Sanguibacter hominis ATCC BAA-789; assembly: GCF_012396185.1. Taxonomy (GTDB): domain Bacteria; phylum Actinomycetota; class Actinomycetes; order Actinomycetales; family Cellulomonadaceae; genus Flavimobilis; species Flavimobilis hominis. The sequence continues at coordinate 193,052 of NZ_JAAXOW010000004.1, read as the reverse complement.
GGTCGGCGTCGCGCCCCGGGGCGCTGAGGAGGCTCACTCCGCACGGCAGTCCTGCGGCGGTGCGCAGGGGGACGGTCAGCGCGGGCAGGCCTGCGATCCCGGCGATGCAGGTCAGCTCCATCGTCCGCTGCCGGGCCGCGTCGACGGTGGCGACGTCGGCGGTACCGCCCGCGAGGGCGGGCGCGACGGACGAGGCGGCGGGCAGCGCGACGATCGCGTCGCCGAGGTCGGCGCGGACCGTCTCGCGGACCTGGTCGACGACGTCACGTGCACTGCGGGCGGCGTCGTCGGTCACGGTCGCGGCGTGCGCGAAGCGGCCGCGCACGTCCGCGCCGAGGACGTCGAGGCCGACCTCCTCGAGCCATGCGCCGTGCGCGCGCCACGCCTCCCAGGCTTGGACGGTCTGGAACGCGGTGCGCCAGGCCGGCAGGTCGACGCAGGCGAGGATCTCTGCGGTCTCCCAGCCCTGCAGTGCGGAGAACGCGCGGATCGCGTCCGCGACGTCCGGGTCTGCGTGCGCGACGAGCGCGGGCAGCACGACGACGTCGGCTGCGCGGCTCGCGCCGTCCGACGGGACGGAGGTGCCGGGGAGGAGCACGTGCGTCGCCCGCGCGAGCACCTCGGGTGTGCGGGCGAGACAGCCGACCGTGTCGAACGAGGGGGCGAGCGGCACGAGGCCGTCGCGCGGGACGGCGCCGTGGGTCGTGCGCAGCCCCCACAGGCCCTGGTAGGCGGCGGGGACGCGGACCGAGCCGCCCGTGTCGGTGCCGAGCGCGATGCTCGCGTGCCCGAGGCTCACGGCCGACGCCGGGCCGGATGTCGAGCCGCCGGGGACTCTTCCCGGAGCGGCGGGGTTGGGCGGGGTGCCGTGGTGCGCGTTGGTCCCGGCGAGGGAGTACGCGAGCTCGTCGGTGCGCGCGATGCCGACGACGTCGGCACCCGCGTCGACGAGCGCCGCGACCGCCCAGGCGTGCTGCGTCTCGACGGGCGCTCCCGCGAGCCAGGCAGGGTTGCCTGCGCCGATGCGCTGGCCGGCGACCGCGAAGAGGTCCTTCACGGCGACGGTCTCGCCTGCGAGCGGGCGCGGGGCCCCCGGAGCGGCGCCGTGCCCGCGCTGGGCGTGCGCCTCCGGGCGCGCTCCCGGGACGAGGGGCTCGCCGACGACGCGCCACACCCGCCCGTCCACGCGCGGCGCCGGGACGGTCACGTCGGCCGCGCGCACGGCCCATCCGTCGGACCCGCGGTGCCAGAGCTGCGTCTGCCGCCCCCGTCCTCCGCGGGCGAGCGCGGTCACGGCGACGACGAGAGCGTCGTCGGGCGTGATCGTCCGGACGTGCACCGCGAGGACCGTGCGGCTCGGCGCTCCCCCGCGCGAGGACCGGAACGCGGCGATCTGCGCGTGCCCCACGAGGAGGCCCGCAGCGTCGCCCCGGAGCGTGTGCGGGCCCGCCGCGAAGAGCCGGTCGAGCTCCGCGACGTCGTCCGTGCCGAGGGCGCGCTCGTACGCCCAGAACGCCTCGAGCAGGCCGTCGGGAACCTCGCCGTCTGCGTGCAGGACGGCCGCCGTGAGCAGGTCCGCGCTCATGCGAAGTCCGCCAGACGGATGCGCGCGTGCACGCCCTTGACCACGTCGACGACCTGCGAGATGTCGAAGTCCGTCGCAGCGCTCAGGTAGGCGTACGCCATCCGCCGGTCCATGCCGTACCGCGCCTCGAGCAGCGCGAGCGCCGCCCGCACGCAGTTCGCGACCGCCGTGTCGAGGTCCTCGTCCATGCCCGTCGGCACGAGGTGCTCGCTCGTGCGTGCGAGCGGCCCGACGAGGTCGCCGAACTGCGCGACCGCGTCCTCGCGCGCCACGACGTCGAACCGGACGGTCGCGCGCAGCGACGCCTCCATCGCCGTGAGCGCGACCTCGCCGTCCCCCTGCGCGAAGTGCGGGTCGCCCACGTACGCGAGCGCGCCGTCGACCTGGATCGGCAGGTACAGCGTGCTGCCTGCCGTCAGGAGCTTGATGTCGATGTTGCCGCCGTGCGCGCCCGGGGGGACCGAGTGGGGGCGTGCGTCGTCGTCGACCGCGACGCCCATGATCCCGAGGAACGGCGCGAGCGGGAACCGCACGTGCCGGTCACCGCCCGGGACGAGCGGCAGCAGGCCGTGCGTGCCGGCCTCGTCGACCGCGGCGAACGCCGAGAACGTCTCCCCGTCCGCGGGCATCTCCCCGGGCAGCGCGCCCTTGCCGTGCCGGTTCGAGATGACGCCGTACGGGACGCGCGGCGTCGCGTCGACGAGCGTCATCGCGAGGAGGTCGCCGCGACGCGCTCCGGCGACGCGGACGGGGCCCGTCACGACGTGCGGCCCGTCGACCCCCCACGTGCGGGGATGGTCGGACCCCGCGAGCTCGACCGCATCGTCGAGCACGTGGTCGCCGTCCACGCCGTGGCCCCCGAAGAAGGCGCGCGGGTCGCGGCCCTGGTCCTCGAGGATCCCCTCGTGGCTGATCGTGTCGAACGTGACCGCGGTGCCCGGGTCGATCGTCAGGACCGGCGCGTCAGCGGCGCACGGGAGGCGTCCCCACAGCACGGTGTCGAGCTCGGCAGGCAGATAGGTGGGCGACGTCGTCGGGCCCGCTCCCCGGTGCAAGATCTCGTGTGACATGCCGCCACGGTAGGAGGACGCTGCGAACAGCAGTTTTCCGCCATGAAACGAACGTGTCACAAGGCTGAGCGGACGGCCCCGCACAATGGTCCACGTGATCGACCGAATTCGCGGCGTCGCGTCCGACCGGATGCACCTGGCGCTCATGCTCATCCTGACCTTCTCGACCGGCATCATCGACGCGGTCGGCTACCTCGGCCTCGACCGTGTGTTCACCGGCAACATGACGGGCAACGTCGTCATCCTCGGCATGGGCCTCATGGGTGCCGACGGGCTGCCCGTGCTCGGCCCGGTCGTCGCCCTCGGCGGGTTCATGGCGGGGGCTGCGGTGGCGGGGCGGGCGCTGCGCGGCCGTGGCGGCTGGAGCAGCCGGTCGACGGCGCTGCTCGGCGTGGTCGGTGGTGTCATGGCGGCGCTCGCGCAGACCGTGCTGCTCGTCCCCGAGCTTCCGCACGTGCTCGCGGTGAGCGTGACGTGCGTCCTCGGCGCCGTCATGGGGTTGCAGGCGGCGGTCGCCCGCGTCATCGCGGTCAAGGACGTGACGACGGTCGTCGTGACGTCGACGATCACGGGCCTGGCTGCGGACTCCGTGCTCGGTTCGGGTGCGGCGCGCGCCGCGGGCAGCGGGAGCGGGCGCCGCTTCCTCGCGGTCGTGCTCATCCTTGCCGGGGCTGGTGCGGGTGCGCTGCTGCTGCGGATCGACCTCGCGGCGGGTCTTGCGGCGTCGGCCTTCGTGACGCTGGCCGTCGCCGCGGTGGGCGCGGTGCACGAACGCCACCACCGCTGAGCGCGGCCCCGGGGTGCCCGGTGGTCAGTACTCCGCGCGGCCCCGGGCCGTGGACTGGCGCAGCAGCAGGCTGACCATGAAGACGAGTCCCGTCGTCGCGACGACGGCGAACGCCGTCCCCACGTAGTCGACGACCTCCTGGCCCCGGTCTGCGAACAGGCTGACCGCGCCGGTCAGCAGACCGGCCGCGAGCACTCCCGCGACGGCCGTGCCGATCGCGAGGAGGGTCGTCGCGACGGTCGTCCCGACGGACGTGTGCTTCGCCTTCCGGTCGATACCTGTCGACGGGGTGAGCGCGAGCACGAGCGCCGTCCACACGAGGACGACGAGGAGCGCCGCGACAACGTCGGACGGCCGGTGCCAGCCCCCCACGAGCGTCGAGACTCCCGTGAGCGCCGTGTACACGGCGCCGAGCAGCGCGACCGCGGGCCGCATCCTGCGCGGCACGACGAGCAGCAGCGCGATCGACACCGACGCCGCGACCGTCGTGTGCCCGGACGGGAGCGAGTTGCCCGGACGCTCGGTCAGCACGCCGAGGTGCCCACGCTCGAGCACCTGGTGCTTGAGGATCTGCGTCGTGAGGTTCGCTCCCGCGACGAGGACCACGACCTGGGCCGCGAGGCCCCAACGGCGACGCAGGAGGGAGATGAGGATCGCCCCGCCGAGGGCGAGGACGACGAACGAGTTGGAGACGACGTCGAGCACGGGCTCGCCGACCTTCCACAGCGTGCCCTTGCCGAACGACGTGCCCGCGAGCGCGCTCTCGTCGAGCTCCTGCCCCCAGACGGTCCCGAGGGCCAGCCGGGTCACGTACGCGAGCGCGACCACGCCGAGGAGGGCGACGAGAAGGCCGACGACGCGCGGTGCGACACGCGCTTCCGTCGCGTCGACGACGGTGCGGGTCGACGCCGTCGTGTCGCCTGCGGGTCGCGCGTGCGCGGGCGCGTGCGAGCCCCCGGGGGCAGCGGCGGGCGTCCCGAGCGCGGGGGTGCCGAGAGCTGGCGTCCGCGGCTCGACTCGTGCGATCGACACGGTCGGGGCATCGGGGCGCTGCTGCTCGTGCGGGCGGGTCGGCGGAAGACTCACCCGTCCACCGTAGGGCGTCGGTGTGTGGATCTCGCGCAGACCCGGTCGGGGCGTCGCGTCGTTTCGCCCAGAGTGTCCGCTGGGGACAGCAGCCTCACAGGTGACGCACAGGAGCCCCTGACGTGGTTCGCAGGGCGGCGGGGCACGCTCGTCCCATGAGCCCGCCCACTGTCGACCGTTCGGAGTTCACCCGCCCGGACGGACAGCCGATCCGCGCACTCGTCGTCGATGACGAGCCCAACCTCGCAGAGCTCGTCGCGACCGCCCTGCGCTACGAGGGCTGGGACGTGCGTACCGCGCACGACGGCCGGTCCGCAGTCGACGTCGCACGCACCCACGATCCCGACGTCGTCGTGCTCGACATGATGCTTCCCGACCTCGACGGCCTCGCGGTCCTGCGCCGCATCCGGGAGCGTGGCTGCCACGCGCCTGTCCTGTTCCTCACGGCGAAGGACGCGGTCGAGGACCGCGTCGCGGGACTGACGGCGGGGGGCGACGACTACGTGACGAAGCCCTTCTCTCTCGAGGAGGTCGTCGCGCGGCTCCGCGTCCTGCTGCGCCGCGCGGGCGCACGGCAGGAGCGCGAGGAGGCGGTTCTCGTCGTCGGCGACCTCGTGCTCGACGAGGACGCCCACGACGTCGTGCGGGCGGGCACGCCGGTGCACCTCACGGCGACCGAGTTCGAGCTGCTGCGGTTCCTCATGCGCAACGCCCGTCGGGTCGTGTCGAAGGCGCAGATCCTCGACCGGGTGTGGAGCTACGACTTCGGTGGGCAGGCGAACATCGTCGAGCTGTACATCTCGTATCTGCGCAAGAAGATCGATGCTGGCCGCGAGCCCATGATCCACACGTTGCGCGGGGTGGGCTACGTGCTCAAGCCTGGCGTGGACGTCGTGTGACGGCCGGACCCGGTGCCGGCGCTCCGGTCGCGCGCGCTGCGGGGCGCGCACCGCGTCGTCGGGCGTGGTCGCTGCAGCGCCGCCTCGTCGTCACGGTCGTCGCGCTCCTCGCGGGCGTGTGCCTCGCTCTCGCCACCGTCTCGACGCTCGCACTGCGCGCGAGCCTCGTCGAACGGATCGACGGCTCGCTCGGTGCCGCGTCGATGCGCGCGGGCCGTGCGCCAGACGGGAGCGCACCGGTCTTCCCCGTCCCTGGCGACGTCCCGTCGCTTCCGGACGTGACCGATCCGTCGACGACGGCGCCGGGCACCACTGCGCCGCCCGTCGCCGACGGACGCCCACCGTTCCTCGCGGTGCCGGGCCAGTCCACAGGGACTCTGGGGCTGCGCCTCCAGGAGGGTGAGGTGCGCGAGCAGGGATATCTCGACGATGACGGCACCGTGCAAGACCTCACAGCGGACCAGCTCGCGATCCTCGCGTCGGTCGAGCCTGACGGCACTCCACAGACGGTCGACCTGCCCGGGCTGGGCTCCTACCGGGTGGTCGCGGTCGAGCGTGGCGGCGCGACCGCGACAACGCCGTCGTCGGTCCAGGTCACGGGCCTGTCGCTCGACGGCACGACGGCAACGTTGACGAGGTACCTCACGGTCGAGATCGGCATCGGCGTCGCAGCGGGCGTGCTCGCGGCGATCGCCGCGAGCATCCTCGTGCGGCGTGCGCTGCGCCCGCTCGCGCACGTCACGCAGACTGCGACGCGCATCGCGCGCCTTCCTCTGCACGAGGGTGCGGTCAACCTCCCCGAGCGGGTCGACGACGACGACACGCGCACCGAGGTCGGTCGCGTCGGGGCCGCGCTCAACCGGATGATCGACCACGTCGAGAAGGCGCTCTCCGCGCGCTTCACCTCGGAGACGCAGGTCCGCCAGTTCGTCGCGGACGCCTCCCACGAGCTGCGGACCCCGCTCGCCTCGATCCGCGGGTACGCGGAGCTCGTGCGCCGCTCCGACGACCAGGTGCCCACGGCCACCTCCCAGGCACTCGCCCGGATCGAGTCCGAGTCGGTGCGGATGTCCGGGCTCGTCGAGGACCTCCTGCTGCTCGCGCGGCTCGACGCCGGCCGGCCGCTCGAGCGCGAGGCGGTCGACCTGCTGCCGCTCGCGGTCGAGTGCCTGGCGGACGCGCACGCTGCCGGTCCGGACCACGTCTGGCGGCTCGACCTGCCCGCCGAGGACGAGGACACGACATCCTTCGAGGTGACGGGCGACGACGCGCGCCTGCGCCAGGTGCTCGTCAACCTGCTGTCGAACGCGCGCGTGCACACCCCGCCGGGGACGAGCGTGACCCTCCGGCTGCGCGCAGCTGCTGACGGAGGCGTCGACGTCGACGTGTCCGACGACGGGCCCGGCATCGCCCCGGACCTGCTGCCGCTCCTGTTCGACCGCTTCACCCGTGGCGACTCGGCGCGTGGTCGCGAGGCAGGATCGACCGGTCTCGGGCTCGCGATCGCGCACGCGATCGTCGCCGCGCACGGCGGCGAGCTCAGCGTCACTACCACTCCCGGCGCGACGACGTTCCGCGTCCACCTGCCTCGCCCGGCCTGACGGGGCCCGTACTGCGGCCCTACCAGCTCATGTCGAGCACGGCGGGACGGTGGTCGCTGCCGACGAGGACGTCGGGCCCGTCCGGCACGGTGACCCCGTGGACCGTGACGGTGCTGCCGACGAGGAACCCGTCGAGCCTGGTGCGTGGCACGTCCACGGGCTCGGTGTGCGCCTGGTCGGCGTCGGCGTCGCGCAGCGGCGGCTGGAGGGCGAGGACGCTCGGCCCGCGCGGGTTCTCGTTGAGGTCGCCGCCGAGCACCAGGTCGGGCGCCTCGCGAGCCACCAGCTCCACGTACACGGGGACGTGCCGTGCACGCTGCGGGCGCTGCGCAGACAGGTGCACCGACACGAACGTGAGGGCCCCGCCGCGACCGTCGCCGCGGGCGAGACGGGCGAGCGCGTAACCGCGCGGCGTCGGGAAGCCCTCACGGAAGCGCACGGTCCGCGGCTCGAACGCCACGCCACGCCCTTCGACGACCTGAGGCACGAGATGCGGGGCGACGGCGATCGCCGCACCCCGTCCCGCGATGCCACCCGCGACGACGACCATGCCGACGTCCCGCGCGAAGCTGCGCGTGCGGCGTCGACCCCGTACCCACCGGGGCGCCTCCTGCAGCAGCAGGACGTCCGGACGCTGCGCGCGCACGACACGGCGCGCGGCAGCGCCGTCGAGCTCGAGGCTCTTGATGTTGTACGTCATCACGCGCAGGTCCACACCGCGAGGCTATGCGGCACGTCCGGGGCGCGCAGCACCGCCCGTTGCCGTCGCGGCCACCGCCCGAGGGACTCCCAACGACGGGCGGCGATACCCCTGAGCGCGCTGCGTCGCGCGACCCTAGTATCCGGGCTCCGTGAACACGTGCAACTCCCGAAGAGACTCGGGCAGCGGCAGCCCCGATCGGTCCCACGGCGCACCCCGGTCATAGTTCCGGCGGAAGAATCCGTGCTCGAGCAGCTCGCTCAACGTGTCCGCCAACCACCGGACGCCTCCGCAACCGACCACCTTGGATGAGCCTCCGACCAGAGGCGCGAAGATCACAGGAGCCCGGTCGTCTGCCACATCGACAGCCCAGGCCACGCTGTTCGATCCGATGAGCGGCACCCACGACGGACTCCAGAACGAGTCCGCAGTCTCCGCGGGCTGCGTTTGGGCCGCAATAGTGCAATACCAGCGGGCATACTCGGCCGCATCCCCTGCGGGTAACGCAAAACCACCTAGAGGCAGGAAGTGCAGGTTTCGCACCGTCCCATCGCCCAGATCAAAAGAGGCTGCCCATTCCCACCAGGACCGCATGTCCCTGAGCCAGACGGGCGGAATCGCAGGCCAAGGCGCCAGGCTCAAGGGAATACCCGGCGAGGCAGCCGGTTCGTAGTAGATACGGTCACCTTGAACGTCGCGGAGCGCCGTATCAAGGCGCTCGACCCACTGCGGCAGTGCACTTTTCGACACGCTCGTCACCCTACCTCACAGAAGCCTATGGTTGGGGGTGCCGACAAGTTCGATTCAAGCTCCTCGCCGTCAGGCTGGACCGCGTCGACTACCGTAGGCACAACAAGGAACATCTCCCCATTGTCTACATTGCATCGAGCCCAGAAGGAGCTCAGAAACGCGCCCTCGGCAGAATTGCTGGATCGATCGATAATTCGCAGCGAAGCACGCGCTTTCCCGAAAGGAACGGCAGGCCCTCCCTGTTGTGTTGATCTGTATGGATACTCATCGCAGGGCGTGGCCGGACTGCTTCCCACGCACTCTGCCTCATTGGCATACCAACGCTCCTTGGACTCGGGACGATATCCTCGGGTGAGTTGGATCCATTCAGGGTGTTGGACGATAGCTCGGTGCTTATGCTTGGCTGCGCCAAGAATGTTCGACCCCGGCATGAATATTGCCCGCGACTCGCATGGGTGAGGCCTCCCGCCGCTGGTAAACAGGTAAGCGGCCGTCTTATAGCACTGCCGAGCGAGAGTGCGGGCTTCCCCCTCTCCCAGCGTGCGCGTGGCGTCTGAAGCGAGAAGCCGAGTCTGGATACGATCGATCCACACAAAATAGGGATCGCCCACTATCTCCGGCGTCTCACCGGGAGGGTCGACGGGATTCGGCGGCGGAACAGGTCGTGCAGGATCAGTTGCGGCCTGATCTGACGGATACAGGGCGTTCGCGATGAGAGCTGACACTACAGACAAACCGTACGTCGCCGCGATTGAACGTACGAACGACGTCGTGATGCCGGCCTGCCCAAGAGTGGTGCACGTCAGATAGGCCTCCGTCGTCGAGCCGTCGCTCGGGGTCCGCAGATTATTGAGCGGGAGGCAGATTTCCTCTGGAGTGAGGGAAGACTCGGCGAGGAGTGCCGCCGAGAGGGCAAGGTTCACGCCGTTCGACACCTGGTCATTCTTCCCCGGAACAGCGTACGACTGACCGAACTCTCGCCGAGCCGCGTGGAGGTTCGATAATGCCGGCATGACGCGCTCAAACTCACCGATTGAAAAGTAGCCACGAATTTCAGATTCGGCACTACTCTTAATGAGACGCTTTTCGCCGGACGGATAGACGCCCCACAGTTCTATATTACAGCCCGATTCGCAGACCTGGCCCGGAAGCCACCTCCGCTCGTCCCGTTCGATCCGTACTTGAAACTGCACATAACTTCCCTTAGTGTACCATTCCTTCGCATTCATCGCAATGGGCAGGACCGGGTGCGGCTTGTAGATCTGAGTCAATGCGCTACTAAGTTCGGCTCCCGTCCAGCCATTCTTGAGCCTTACGCGCATGTGCGTAGTCCGCGGGGGCGCGCTGGCATTAAGTTGGAATTCTGCCGGGAGCGGATTGGATTGACCGGCGACCGTGACGCTTTCCGGGTCGTGAGGGAGACTCCACGGTCCAGATGGATCGATGTAGGAGTACTCGGCGTAGATCTCGCGGCTGTTCTGTGGAATCTTGTTGAGCGCCGAAAGGAAAGACGCATCATTGACGGAAACGATGATGCCACCACTCTCGGAGCGGCTCAGAGTCAGCCCAGAGGACTCCTCTGCAGAAGCAGGACTCGGGGCTGGCGATACAACGGACATGAGACTCGTGGCGACGATCGCGGCAAGAACTCTCGAACGAATGCGCATGTTTCCCCCTGCATTAGCGCCTAGGATTTTTCCGTGTTCACGTATGCCTCCTGAGCGACCCAGCCGACCCATGAGGGCAAACGCCTCACCCTCTTGGCCTCATGCGAGCCGAACATGCTCAGTGAAGCATGACCCGTAGCAGATCTCCGGCTTCTTTGTGGTGGAGATCCGCCAGGACGCACCACTGATATCCTGTCCACTCTTGCTTCTCAGGTCAATGCCAAGCTCTTCATCCGAGGGTGCATACAGCGTCCTGGCAGCGTGCGATGCCGCCGGTGTTGAAGCGAGCCTCCATCTCGACACGCCCCGGACGTGTTGACTGGCTAGGACTCCGGAGATCCACACTCACGTTCGAACCGGCTCATGGTCGTGGCCATCCCAGCGCCGTTTGGTCGGTGTTTCGCCTGCTCGTGAACTTGCACGCTCGTCTCGACGAAGCGCGCGAAGCTGTGCGCGCACGACACGGCGCGCGGCAGCGCCGTCGAGCTCGAGGCTCTTGATGTTGTACGTCATCACGCGCAGGTCCACACCGCGAGGCTATGCGGCACGTCCGGGGCGCGCAGCACCGCCCGTTGCCGTCGCGGCCACCGCCCGAGGGACTCCCAACGACGGGCGGCGATACCCCTGAGCGCGCTGCGTCGCGCGACCCTAGTATCCGGGCTCCGTGAACACGTGCAACTCCCGAAGAGACTCGGGCAGCGGCAGCCCCGATCGGTCCCACGGCGCACCCCGGTCATAGTTCCGGCGGAAGAATCCGTGCTCGAGCAGCTCGCTCAACGTGTCCGCCAACCACCGGACGCCTCCGCAACCGACCACCTTGGATGAGCCTCCATCCAGAGGCGCGAAGATCACAGGAGCCCGCTCGTCTGCCACATCGACAGCCCAGGCCACGCTGTTCGATCCGATGAGCGGCACCCACGACGGACTCCAGAACGAGTCCGCAGTCTCCGCGGGCTGCGTCTGGGCCGCAATCATGCAATACCAATCGGCGTGCCCGGCTGCGTACTCCGCGGGCAGCGCCACGCCCCCTAAGGGCAGGTAGAGCAGGTTTCGCGCTACCTCTTCGCCCAGATCGAAGGAGGCCGCCCAGTCCCACCAGGACTGCATGTCCCTGAGCCAGACGGCCGGAATCGCGGGCCACGGCGCCTGACTTAAAGGAATCCCTGGCGCCGGAGCGGGGAAGTAACAAATATGTTCGTCTTGCACGTTGCGGAGCGCCGTATCAAGGCGCTCGATCCACCCAGGCACGCCACTTTCCAACATTCTCGTCATCCAATCTCACAGATACCCACGATGGGAGACGCCGCCAAACTTGAGAGACCTCGTCGCCATGAGTCCGGACGGCGTTCGTCATCACGCGCAGGTCCACACCGCGAGGCTAGGTGAGGATCCCAGCACCCGCACAGGGCAGCCAGATCTCGCTCCCAGGTCCGCCCAGCACGATGAAGGCCCACGAGAGAGAGGACGCGGAGATGACCGCCGACGACACCACCCGACCCGACGTGACGCCCGCTCCCGAGAGCGACCCCGGCCGCGATGTGCCCCTGAGCCCTCCTGCTGCGGCTTCCGGTCAGGACTCCGCAGCCCCCGCCTTCTCGCCCCAGGGCGACGACGCACCACGCGGAAGCGGCAGGGCCGCGCAGACGCTCACCCGACGCCCGATCGCCTCAGCGCTGACCGTTGCCATCACGGCCGGGCTCCTCGGCCTCGGCGGCGGCTACCTGCTCGGGGCAGGCCTCGACGATCGCGAACCCGCGTCTGCCGCGTCCGAGCATCGCGAAGGGTGGCGCGAACGTCCAGGCATGGACTCCCAGGGGCACGGCGACGGAGCCCCCGGCGCGCGAGGTCCGGGTGAGCGAGGGTTCGCCGACCGGGGCGCGGATCCCGAACGGCCTTGAGCCCACATCAGGCCGGGGTGAGGAAGAGGTCGCGGACCAGCCCGCGCACCCCCGGCAGCACGTCGGCCGCAAGCTCGGAGGCGTCGACGTCGAACAGTGAGGCGATCGCGCCGACGATCTGGCCGACGCTCAGCTCGCCGTCGCACACACCGACGAGGGCCGCGAGGGCTGTCGACGCGTGCACGCCCCGCCCGAGACCCCCGCCTTGCCGCACGATCACGACGTTCGGGTCGTCCTGACCCGGCGTGAGGTACCGCTCCTCGGTGACGTCCGGCGCGACGACGAGGTGCTCCGCGAGGAGCGCGTCGTCGTCCCGAGCCTCGAGCCAGTCGTGCGCCGCGACCGACGCCGCGAGGTGCTCGCCGAGCGGCTGGTGCACCGAACCCGTGTGCTCCTCGAGGCGCCGCAGCGTCACCCGTCCGTCGGCGGGGCGTCGCAGGTAGACGATGCCGAAGCCGACCGCCTCGACGTCGCGCGACTCGAAGTCCTCGAGCCACGCCGTGTACATCGACGCGAAGCCCTCCGGGTCGCGCTCGGGCGTGGTGCCGCCGTCGCGCAGCCACGTCTCCGCGTACTGCGCCGGGTCGAGGACCTCGCGCTGGATCACCCAGCCGTCGAGCCCGGCGGCGTCGAGCCAGCCGCCCACCCGGTCCGCCCAGTCCTGTCCACGGCGGTGCTCCCAGTTGCCGAGCATCTGCACGACGCCGCCCGGCGCGAGCACGCTCCCCACGGTGAGGACGAGGTCCCGGACGAGGTCGTCGCCCGACCGGCCCCCGTCGCGGTACTCGAACATCTCGACGCCCGCCGACGCACGCGGCGTGATGACGAAGGGCGGGTTCGAGACGACGAGGTCGAACACCTCCCCTGCGACGGGCTCGAGCATCGAGCCCTCGCGCAGCTCGAGGTCGACCTCGTTGAGCGCCGCGTTGAACCGCGCGAAGGCGAGCGCCGCTTCCGAGATGTCCGTGCCCACCACCTGCCGGGCGTGCCGGGACGCGTGCAGAGCCTGGATGCCGCAGCCCGTTCCGAGGTCCAGGACCCGGCCGACCGGACGGCGCGCAGTCACCTGCGCGAGCGTGAGGGACGCACCGCCCGCACCGAGGACGTGGTCCGGCTCGAGGCCGGCACCGGTCGCGAGCTCGCCCAGGTCGGAGGCGAGCCACCAGTCGAGGTGCCCCGCGGCGTCGTCGGCTGCGTAGGGCCGCAGGTCGAACCGGGCGCGCACCCGGTCCGGGCCGACGTCGCGGGTCAGGCCGAGAGCTCGTGCGCCCTCGAGCCCGAGGGTGGGCAACGCGAGCGCGAGCGCGTCGCGCGCGACCGAGTCGCCGAGGAAGAACACCGCGGCGAGCGCTGCACGGCGGCGGTCCGCGTCGGCAGGGGCCGTCCCCGCCGCGTCGAGCACGCCGCGCAGGACGCGGCGCGCAGGCAGCGCCTCCTCGCGGTGCAGCGCGTCGAACGCGAGCGGACCGAGCAGCGCCTGGACCCCGGCGACCGTGTAGTCGGCAGCGGCGAGATCGGCGCGCAGGCGCGCAAGAAGGTCAGGGGCAGCGTCGACGTCGAGGATCGGAGGATGGCTCACAGGTCCATCCTGCCCTCGTGCGGGCCTGTCAGTAGCAGCGGTCGGAGACGAACTCCGTCAGCGCCGTCTCCTGCGTCACGAACTCGTCGCCCTCGAGCGCGGCCTGGATCTGGAACGACATGTAGGCGTCGATCGGCTTGAGCGACTGATCGCCCGCCTTGATCGCAGCGATCATCTCGGTGTCGTTCGTGTGCTTGAACGCCCACGCCTCCGCGATCTCGGCAGGCGGGGCAGCCTGCGGCATCACAGCGACGGCAGGCTCGTAGATCGCGATGAACTCGGCGACCGTCTCGGTCGACGTGGCCTGGCCGAACGCCGTGTAGAGCGACAGCGCCGCAGGGCAGAACGCCGTGGTCGCGGCCTGATCGTCCCCACCTGCGGGAGGGGCTTCCGTCGGCGTGGCCTCGGTCGGGGGCGGCTCTGGGGCGGGGTTCTCCGCCGGCGGCGGGGTCGTCGCCGGGTCGGGCGTCGGTGTGGCGGTCGCGGTCACCGTCGGTGCCGCGGAGTCCGTCGGCTTGTCGTCGGGGCCGCTCAGGAGCGCGATGACTCCCCAGGCCACGCCACCGACGAGGAGGAGGACGAGCGGCACGAGCCACACGAGCGGGCTGCGGCGGCGACGCTCCTGGACGAGGCCCGGCTGGCTCGCCGAGCCTGCAGCAGGCACGTGGTTGTACTGCGCGTAAGGGACACTCGCGGGCGCCGCCTGCGGCGGCATCCCTCCACCCGCAGGAGGCGCCGGTGCGACGGCGGGCATCGGCGTGGTCATCGCGGGGTTCGCCGACGCGGGGCTCGTGGCTGCAGGCGGCGGCATCGGCGTGGTGGGCTGCGGCGCGGTGGGCTGCGGCGCGGCGGCCGGGCTCACGGGCGCCGCGGCGTCGGGCACCTCCAGCCAGAAGTTCCAACCGGCGGGGGCCGGAGGCCACGCAGGATCGGGGACCCAGCCCTCCGGCGGCACCCATCCCTGAGGGGGCACGGGCCATCCGGGAGCGGGGTTGAAACGGTAAGCCATCGGTTCTCCTGACAGGGAGGTGCCGCATCGCACAGCACCACAAAGGCCCCCGAACGGAGTCCCGGACGCATCTTCCCGTAAGGGCGCGTCTCCCGCGAGTCGAGAGACGGGTGCAGCGACCTATGCCCCTGCACCCGCTCCCGCTGGTCAGACCGGCAAGCCCATGTCGTGCTCAAGCTCGCCCTGCTCGTCGACGCTGGCCGCACGCAGGCGCGACCAGACGACCGCACCCATCGCGATGAGCGCGGCGACCGTCGCGACCGCGACACGCAGGACGTGGTTGGCGTCCGCCGGGACGCTCATCGCGACGACCGCGGGCGCGATCAGCACGGACACGAGGTTCATGACCTTGATGAGCGGGTTGATCGCCGGGCCGGCCGTGTCCTTGAACGGGTCGCCGACCGTGTCACCGATGACGACGGCCGCGTGCGCCGCAGAGTTCTTCCCGCCGTACGCGCCGTCCTCGACGATCTTCTTCGCGTTGTCCCACGCACCGCCCGCGTTCGCGAGGAACACCGCCATGAGCACGCCCGTGCCGATCGCCCCGGCGAGGAAGCCCGCGAGCGGGCCGACACCGAGACCGAAGCCGACGGCGATCGGTGCGAACGCCGCGAGCAGGCCGGGCGTCGCGAGCTCGCGCAGCGAGTCTCGCGTGCAGATGTCCACGACCCGCCCGTACTCGGGCCGCTCCTCGCCGGTCATGATCCCCGGGTGGTGGCGGAACTGACGCCGCACCTCGAACACGATCGCGCCCGCCGCGCGCGTCACGGCGTCGATCGCGAGGCCCGAGAACAGGAAGACGGTCGCACCGCCGAGGATCACGCCGACGAGCGTGATCGGCGAGATGATCTGGTAGCTCAGGAGCGCGGCGACGATGCCGTCCTCCCCCACCGGGTTCTCGACGTCGCGAAGCGCCGTGGCGACGGCGTCCGCGTACGACCCGAACAGCGCGGTCGCGGCGAGCACCGCGGTCGCTATCGCGATGCCCTTCGTGATGGCCTTCGTCGTGTTGCCCACAGCATCGAGGTCGGTGAGGATCTGCGCACCCTCGGCGTCGACGTCGCCGCTCATCTCGGCGATGCCCTGCGCGTTGTCCGAGACAGGCCCGAACGTGTCCATCGCGACGATCACGCCGACCGTCGTCAGCAGCCCGCAGCCCGCGAGCGCGATGAGGAACAGCGCGAGCCACACCGAGCCGCCCGCGATGAGGAACGCGCCGCAGATCGCGGCGGCGATGATGCCCGCCGTGTACACGGCCGACTCGAACCCGACGCCGATACCCGAGAGCACGACCGTCGCCGCGCCCGTCTGAGAGGTGCGGGCGACGTGCAGCGTGGGCTTCGACGTCGTGCCCGTGAAGTAGCCGGTGACCCACAGGATCACGCCCGCGAGCAGCACACCGATGACGACAGCACCCGACGTCATCAGGCGCGGGTCCCCTGACCTGCCCGCGAGATCGGCGGCGACTCCCTCGATCGCACCGAAGCTCGACGGGAGGTACAGGAACGCGGCGATGCTCGCGAGCACGGCGCCCGCGAGCGCCGACAGGTAGAAGCCTCGGTAGATCGCGCGCAGACCGCCCTCGCCGGGGCGGACGCGCGTGATCGCGACGCCGAGCACCGCGACGAGCGCACCGACGGCCGTGACGATGAGCGGGAACACGAGGCCCTGCTCACCGAACACGGCCTTGCCGAGGATGAGGGCCGCGACGAGCATCACGGCGTACGACTCGAACAGGTCCGCTGCCATGCCGGCACAGTCGCCGACGTTGTCCCCGACGTTGTCGGCGATCGTCGCCGCGTTGCGCGGGTCGTCCTCGGGGATGCCCTGCTCGACCTTGCCGACCAGGTCGGCGCCGACGTCGGCCGCCTTGGTGAAGATGCCCCCGCCCACGCGCATGAACATCGCGAGGAGCGCCGCGCCGAAGCCGAAGCCCTCGAGCACGGCCGGCGCGTCCGCACGGTAGACGAGCACGACCGCGCACGCACCGAGCAGGCCGAGACCGACCACGCTCATGCCGACGACGCCGCCCGTGCGGAACGCGATCCGTGCACCCTCCGCGCGGCGCGCGTCGACCGAGCCAGCCACCTGGGCCGACGCCGCGACTCGCAGGTTCGCGCGCACCGCGAGCCACATGCCGAGGTAGCCGATCGCCGCCGAGAAGCCTGCCCCGAACAGGAACGCGACCGATCGACCGACCCGCACGCCTGCGTCACCGGGGAGCAGGAAGAGCAGGCCGAACACGATCACCGCGAACAGCAGGAGCGTGCGGAACTGACGGTTGAGATAGGCCGAGGCACCTTCCTGGATCGCGAGGGCGATCTCCTGCATCCGCGGTGTGCCCTCGCCTGCGGCGAGGACCTGCCTTCTGAGGACCACCGCGACGACGAGCGCGAGGATCGCGACGACGGCGATCACGGTGACGATGGTCAGGCTGGCGCTTCCGAGCTGCATGCGTCCTCCTCGACGTGCGGCGGTCAGCGCACCGTGCGCCTCAGGCGCGGCCGGAGCCGTGCCGGGCGGGAAGGTGCGAAGGCCCGAACGACCCCATCGTCGTCCGGGTTGCCGTCAGCCTACTCATCGGGGACGAAACGTTCAGCCGCAACCCCGGGCGTGATCAACCTGTGACCCGCGAGCCCCGTCGAGGCGGGAGCGGGTCAGCGGTCCCGGTCGCGGATCCTCTTGACCACGAACACCTTCGGCAGCAAGACCGTGGCCAGGGCCGTGACCAGCCAGACGACCAGCGTCGCCACGACCCAGGTCGTCACGCCACCACGGATCGTCAGCGCGTCCCGCAGCAGGCTCGTGACGAGCAGCGCGACGAACGTCGACACGAGGCCGACGCCGCCCACGAACGCCGGCGCGTACCGGTCCGCCATCTTCCCGATGAAGGGCGTCAGCACCGACTGCAGGATCGCGAACACGATCACCGTCACGACGTAGCCGCGCCACGTCACGTGGACGCCGTCGATCAGCAGGGAAGCCACGAGAAGGCCGAGCGCCGCAGACAGGACAAACACCGCGACTCGGACGAAGAACCGGACCATGCTCCGACCGTAGCCCTCGGCACCCACGACGGGAACACCGCGCCCCCAACGATCTGCGCGCGGCAGACGTCATACCCGGTAGAGGCACCCACCAGGGCGCCCACCGGGCCGACGGAGACGACGCGCCCGCCAGGACAGGGAGGCACACCGTGCAAGCAGGAGCAGCGGACGCAGGTCCGACGCCCCCCGCTGCGTGGCCGGGCGCCCGGGACGCGCGACGTCCGACGTTGAGAGCGGTGCCTGCCGCCCCCGACGACGGCACGGACGGCGCGTCCTCGGCTCCGAGCGCCAAGATCTACGCACCGAGGGGGACCATGACAGGCATGACCAGCTGGGAAGAGGCGCTCGAAGACCTCGTGCGGACCCGGACGTCCGCCCTCGTCTCCTCGGCGTTCCTCCTCACCGGGGATCTCGCCGAGGCCGAGGACCTCGTCCAGGACGCGCTCATCGCTGCGTACACGCGGCGTCGAGGGCCCGACGACGTGCGGAGCGCCGAGGCGTACGTGCGCCGCACGATCCGCAACACGTACATCGACGGCTTCCGCCGTCGCAAGCGCTGGGCGACCGTGCGCCACCTGCACGTCGCACCCGTGTCGCAGCCGCCGTCGGACGTCGCGACGGTCGACCACGTCCCCGCGCGGCTCGACGCGCAGCGCGCGCTCGCGCTGCTGTCGCCGCGCGAGCGGGCCTGCGTCGTCCTGCGCTTCTACGAGGACATGACCGTGCCGCAGATCGCCTCGGAGCTCTCGCTGAGCCTCGGGAGCGTCAAGCGCTACCTGCACGACGCCGTCGCACGGCTCGAGCAGCACCTGGGCCCGCTCGCGGACGCCCACCTCGACGACCTGGACGACGCAGCACCCGGAGGTGCCCGATGAACCACCACGACCGCGACCGGTCCCGTCAGGAGCACCTGTCCGACATCCTCAACACCCTTGCCGACTCGGCTGCCGAGACGCACGCGGGCCGCACGCCCGAAGCGCTCCTCGCGACCGCACGCCGGCACGGCACGGCTGCCCGCCGGCGCCAGACGCGCTCCCGGGCGCTCGTCGCCGCTGCGAGCGTCGCCGCGATCGCCGTGGGCGGCGTCGTCATCGCGCAGAACATCGGCGGGGCGACAGTCCCCCCTCCGCCAGCGACGCAGACTCCCGTCCAGACGCCGTCGATCGAGCCCGGCGCGGCGTTCCCCGAGTGCGGGGCACCCGTCGGCGAGCTCGACCACGCGACCGCGCTGCGCCTCGTGACGAACGCGGTCGAGGACGCCGACGGCAACGCCGCGAGCGTGTCCCCCGCCGACGCCACGCCGGTCATCATCCAGAGCATCGACGACCTCTTCGAGGTCGCGATCGCCAACCAGGGCGACAGCACCGTGACGGTCGGGTCGACCGGCTACGCCGCCTACGTGCTCGTGCGCGACGGCGTCGTCGTCGGCGCGACCGACGCGATGCCCGAGCCATATCGCGAGGAGACCCTCTCGCCGGGTGACGTCGGCGAGCCCCTCGAGCACGCCGGCGTCGCGATGTGCGACGGGCCGGAGACCGAGGTCGCCGGGACGTACGACGTCTACTCCTACGTCGACGCGTCGCTCACCGACCCGGCGAGCGACGCGAGCGCCCAGCCGTCGAGCCCGCGCGTGTGGGGCGGCCCGTGGAAGGTCCGCGTCGGCCCCACCGTCGGAGGCTCGGAGAGCCTTGCCCTCTCGTGCGCGATGCCGACGAGCGAGATCACCGCTCCCGAGTACCCGCAGAAGGACGGCAAGCCCGTCGTCGTCGCCGAGGTCACGCCGCCGCAGGACGCGCTCGCCCTCGAGGACGTCCTCACGCGCAAGGTCCGTCTCGACCTCACGAGCGTCGAGGGTGACACGTACTTCGGCGGGGACGTCGAGGTCTACCTGATCCGCGACGGGAAGGTCGTCTCGGCACGGGCCACCAAGGCGGCGAAGGACCCCTGGTACATCGGCAAGCCCGACTTCTGGGCGTCGACCGTCGAGGAGACGGGCGCCACGCCCGCCGATGCCTTCTACCCGGAGATCTCCGGCGTCGACTGCCAGACGGGCGAGCCGCTCGCCGCGGGCGAGTACGAGATGCTCGTCGTCGCGCGCATGTGGGTCCCCGACTACCAGTTCTCCGTGTTCGCCCCGCGCGAGCACATCACGCTCGGGGACGCTCCCGTCCTTCCCGAGAGCGACCCGCTCGCGACCTTCCCCGAGTGCGGCGCGGTGGTGCCGGGCTACTCCGACACGGCGGTCACGCTCGGCCGGCCGGACGAGACCTTCGTGAACGGTGACACGACCTCCCAGGTGGAGACCGTCGTCACCAACGAGGACCAGAGCACCACGTTCCGCGGCCAGCTGGGGGGCGAGATCCAGTCCGTCCTCACGCTCGACGGCCGGGTGGTCGGAGCGGTCGGGACGACGCCGATCGCGAGCAGCCAGCGCACGATCGACCTCGGTCCGGGCGAGACAGCGAACCTGACCGCGGACCTTGCCTCTGAGGTGTGCGGCTCCTCCGAGCGGCTCCCGGCCGGCACGTACGAGATCTGGTCACAGGTCGAGGTGACTCCTGCAGGCGGCTCGACGCAGACGTCGATCGGGCGCCTGGGGTCGGTCAAGATCTCCTGAGACAGGAGTGCAAGACCGGGCATGCACGCGACATATGAGGGATAGGGCTGGTATCGGGCGGCACGCGCAGGGGGCGTGCCGCCCGGCCTGCCCCGCAGCTGGACCCCATCCCCCGAGGCCGGGGTCGGTGCACCGGTCTGATTTCCCCCGAGCCAGACCGCCGCACCGACCTCGGCGCGGCCAGCAGCCCGTCGTGATCTCGTCACCAGGCGACCCCAACCTTTTCCGGCCACCGTTCGTCTGGGCTTGTGACAGCAGGACGGACAGCACGACGACACACGCACAGGGGATCTGATGAGCGGCTGGGAGCAGGCACTCGAGGCGCTCGTGCGGCAACGCCGCAGAGCGCTCACGGCATATGCCTTCCTGCTCTGCTCCGACCTTCGCGAGGCGGAAGACCTCGTCCAGGACGCGCTCGTCTCCGTGTTCGCGGGCCGGCGCCTCCCCGACGAGGTCGACGCGCTCGAGGCATACGTACGCCGGGCGATCCGCAACACGTACATCGACGGCTTCCGGCGCCGCCGCCACTGGGCGACGCTGCGGCACCTCGTCGTGACACCCGACGTGCAGCCACCGACGGGCGACGCGTCGCCCGAGACGGTTCCCGTGCGCATCGACGTCCAGCGGGCGCTCGCTGCCCTGGGTCCGCGCGAACGGGCGTGCGTCGTCCTCCGGTTCTACGAGGACATGACGGTCGCGCAGATCGCCGTCGAGCTCTCGCTCGCGGTGGGGACCGTCAAGCGCTATCTCTCCGATGCTGTCTCCCGGCTCGAGGGGATGGTGGGCCCGCTGCCCGCCGCACACCTCGACGACCTCGACACGATCACCCTCGGAGGCGTGCGATGAACCAGCGGCACCACGACGACCACCCCGACCTTCCCGACCTCCTCGAGGCGATCGGCGCGTCCGCCGAGGAGGAGGCTGGCTTCTCGACCCTGTCCGACGACGCGATGGTGTCGTCCGTCCGCCTCCGCGCCACCGCGCTCCGCGTCCGGCGCGCACGCACCCGCAACCTCGCCGCCGTCGCGACGGTCGCCGCGGTCGCTGCGGCCAGCGTCGGCGTGACGCAGTACGTGGGACGGGTGGCCCCCACGCCCGTGCCGCCAGCGCAGACCACCCCGGCAGTGGCAGAGACAGTGCCCACGTGCGGCTCGACATTCGTTCCGCCGAAGGTCGAGCCGGTCAGGCTCGCGACGGCGTCCGGCACGACGACCGTCACAGAGCTCCCGCAGATCGTCGTCGTCAACGACTCCGAGGTCGATGTCGTCGCAGGCTTCGAGCACGGCCTCTCCTACGCGCTCGTCCAGGACGGCGTCGTCGTCGGCGGGCACACGGGCGCGCCGAGCGGGTACAGCGAGGCCCGGGCTGGCACGGGTGACGTGTCCGAGGTCCTCAACCTGCCCTTCGAGGCCACGATGTGCGACGGCGCTCCCGTCCCCGAGGGCGTGCCGTTCCAGCTGTACGTATACCTGGACGCCGAGGTCGCCGAGAACTCGACCGAGCGCCAGGCGTCGAGCTACTACGGTCCTCGCGGCGTCCCGAAGGTACGCCTGTGGAGCCAGGCGATCGCCCTCACGCTCGAGAGTGGTATCCCGCTCCGGCCGACCGGGTGGGCTGACCACGGCCTGGTGTGCGCCGACCCGACCGCTCAGGTCACGCCCGAGCTTCAGTCGGTAGCTGAGGCAGCCGGCTGGCCGCTCGACATCACGGTCGACCCGGCGCAGGAGCCGGTCCCGGTCGGTGCAGTCATCAGGTCCGCGCTCCAGGTCCGGCTCGCGGCAGACCCCGAGGACGAGACCACCTACGTCGGGAGGTACGTCGAGGCCTACCTGGTCAAGGACGGGCACGTGGTCTCAGGACGGAAGACCACGGTGCCGGGCGGCATGTGGGTCCTCTCGTCCGGGCGGGACGAGGTGGGCGACGCGTACGCCGAGCACCACGGCGCAACCCCGCTGGGCACCCTCTATCCCGAGCTCACCGGGACACGCTGCCAGGACGGCGCTCCCCTCGAGCCGGGCGACTACGAGGTCCTCGTCGTCGCCCACGCGGGCGGCCCGGACGTCGACTTCCACGTCATCGCACCCCCGACGACGATCACGCTCGTCGGGGACGGGTCCAGATGATCGGCGTCGAGGAGGGTCAGGCGGCTTCGGCTGCCGCGAGCAGGACGCACGTCGCGACGCCGTCCATGCAGGCCTTGACGTCGTCGAGCGACGGGAAGCTCGGAGCGAGACGGATGTTCTTGTCGTCCGGGTCCTTGCCATACGGGAAGGCCGAGCCAGCCGCGGTGAGCGAGATCCCGGCCTCCTTCGCGAGCTGGACGACGCGCTTCGCCGTGCCGGGCACGACGTCGAGGCTGATGAAGTAACCACCCTCGGGACGTGTCCAGGTCGCGACGCCCGCAGCACCGAGGCGCTCATCGAGGATGGCGAGGACTGCGTCGAACTTCGGGGCGAGGATCTCGCGGTGCTTCGCCATGTGGGCACGGACGCCCGCAGCGTCCCGGAAGAAGCGGACGTGCCGCAGCTGGTTCACCTTGTCGGGCCCGATCGACTTGATCGAGTAGTGCGACTGGTACCAGGCGAGGTTCTCGGCGGACGACCCGAAGAAGCTCACGCCCGCGCCTGCGAAGGTGATCTTCGACGTCGACGCGACGGCCCACACGCGGTTCGGGTTGCCCTCCTGCGCGGCCAGGTCGACGATCGGCAGCGCGGGCGCGCCCTCCTCGACGAGCGTGTGCACCGCGTACGCGTTGTCCCAGACGATGCGGAAGTCCGGTGCGGCGGTCGGCATCGACAGCAGCGCGCGAGCGACCTCCTCCGAGACGACCGCGCCGGTCGGGTTCGCGTACGTCGGGACGGTCCACATGCCCTTGATCGTCGGGTCGGCCGCGACGAGCGCCGCGACGGCCTCCACGTCAGGCCCGTCCGCGTTCAGCGGGACCGGGACCATCTCGAAGCCGAGGTGCTCGGTGATCGCGAAGTGCCGGTCGTAGCCGGGCACGGGCGCGAGCCACCGGACCTTCTCCTCCTTGCCCCAGGGGCGCGGGGAGTCGGGCGTGCCGTAGAGCGTCGCGAACACGAGCAGGTCGTGCATGGTCTCGAGGCTCGCGTTGTTGCCCGCGACGAGGTTCGCGACGGGGATCGCGAGCAGCTCGGCGAAGATCTCGCGCA
Source organism: Sanguibacter hominis ATCC BAA-789 (assembly GCF_012396185.1). Taxonomy (GTDB): domain Bacteria; phylum Actinomycetota; class Actinomycetes; order Actinomycetales; family Cellulomonadaceae; genus Flavimobilis; species Flavimobilis hominis. The sequence goes on along the minus strand of NZ_JAAXOW010000004.1, from coordinate 169,584 downwards.
GCTCGGCGAGCCCCTGCGTCCCGCCGTAGTTGCGCGTGTCGAGGCCGCTGCCGTCGCGGAAGTCCGCGCCCGGCAGGCTCAGCATGTCGTTCGACAGGTCGAGCTGCGCCGGCGCGGGCTTGCCACGCGTGAGGTCCAGGCTGAGGTTCTTCGCCTTCAGGTCCGCGTAGGCGGCCGTGAGGCGCGCACGCTCGGCGGCCAGCTCGTCGGGGCTCATGGACTCGAACGCTGTGGACATCGCTGACGCCTCTCACCGGTGGGGGCCCGGGTGGTCGTGGTGTGCGGCGACCGTCCGGCAGGACGCCGGGCGACCACGTCCGATCCTAGGGGACCACCCCACGTCCTGGGTGGGGAGGTCACCGTGCGACGAACCACGCGAACGCGCTGAGCACGACGGCAGCAGCCGGCATCATCCAGACGACCGGCTCGACGCGCGACGCCGGGCGCTCGTCGCCCGGCAGCAGGACCGGGTCCCCCGCGCCCAGGGCGCGCGCCTGGACGACGCCGCCCACGGCGAGCAGCACCACGGCGAGGGCGAGTCCGGCCCACGGTTCGACGTCGGCCACCTGGGTCTGCCAGAGCAGCATCGGCAGGAGGCACGCCGTGGCCAGGAGACCGATCCCGACGCACCACGGCCAGGGACGCGCGATCATGCTCCGCAGCACCGCGTCGTGCCGCACCGCGAACGCGGCGAGGACGGCGACCATGATGCCGAGCGTGGTCACGCCGCCCGCCGAGACGGGCAGGCCCTCGCCGGTCGCGAGGGCTCCGACGGCCTGCGGCGCGAGCAGGAGCCCGATGATCTGGAGGCCGCTGCCGGCGAGCGTGCGACGCACGCCGGGCTCGTCGGGCTCGCTGGGCAGGTCGAGGCTGTCGGCGTACTCGACGGGGTCGCCGAACGCCTCGAGCGCGCCCTCTCCCGAGTCGGCGCAGTGGGCGTCGACCTCGGCGAGGGCGTCGCCGATGCGGTCGCCGGGAACGTCGCGCAGCCTCAGCCGGACCACGAACTCGTCGGTCCACGCGTCGTCGACGTGGGGTGCGAGGGACGCGAGGTCGGGGGCGTGTGCCATCAGAGCACCTCCGGGGTGTGGTCCGGGCCGTCGGGCGCGGGCGCGAGGATCGAACGGGTCGTCGTCGTGAAGAGGTCCCAGCGGGCGGTCGCGTCCGCGAGCGCGGTGCGCCCGGCCGCGGTGAGCTCGTAGAACTTGCGGCCGGGGCCGCCGTCGCCAGCGCGCCACTCGACGGTGACGTAGCCCGCGGCCTCCATGCGTCCGAGCAGCGGGTAGAGGGTGCCGCCCTTGAGCCGGCCCAGGCCGAGGTCCGCGAGCTTCTCAGCGATGGCGTAGCCGTACGTGGCGCCGTCGGCGAGGACCCGCAGGACGCAGGGTTCGAGGACGCCGCGGAGCCACTCGGCGGGCCACGCGGTCTCGGACATGACTAGAACGTACCGCTACCTAGTCAGATTGTCTACCTACCGTCGTCGGCCGAGTGCCACAGGCCCGGTCACCGCCGCGCGCGACGCTCCACGACGACGTTCGCGCCACCCAGCACCAGCAGCAGCACCGCCGCAGCGAACGGCAGCCACATCGCCGCCGACACACCCACACGCTCCGCCACCTGGCCCGTCAGCGCCGACGCGAGCGCCTGCGCGAGGCTCAGCGCCGCCGTCGCGAGCGTCATCGTCGTCGCCGCACGCCCGACCGGGCTGCGGTCCGACGCCATGCTCAACAGCGTCACGAGCACCGGCCCCACGCCCACACCCATGAGCAGCAGCACCGCCGTCGGCGACGCCGCAGCCCCGAGCTGCGCGTACAGCGCAGCCGACGCCGCGATCACGGCCGCGAACCCGACCCACCGCCACCGGGCCGCGAACGCACGCGGCAGCGCCGCCGCACCCAGCGCGAGCGCCGCAGACGTGAGGCCCAGCGCGCCGTACAGCAGGCCCGCGTCGTCCGCACGGCCCTGCACACCCATGTGCGCGGTGAGCGACGTCAGCGTCGTCCCGAAGAACAGGCCGACCGCGAACGCACCCGTCACGACGACCAGCACACGCACCCGCACGACCTCGCTCAGCGGCGCCCGCTCAGCATCGCGTGCCGCGTGCGAGCGCACCGCACCCGTCGGGTGCAGCGCGAACGCCACGACCGCCGTCAGGCTCAGCCCCGCCGCCGCGACGAGCGGCAGCCACGGCGCAACCCACGCCGCGAGCAGACCCACGAGCACCGGCCCGACCACGAACGCCGTCTCGTCGATCGCCGACTCGTAAGACATGACCCGCGAGAACGTCGTCACGCGTCGGCTCGGCGCGACGCGCTCACCGACGAGCGTCACGAGCCGCGTCCGCGACAGCGGCGCGACCTGCGGGACCGTGGCACCCGCGAGGAACGAGCACGCCACGACGACCGGCGTCGACACGCCCTGACCGACGACGAACGCGAGCGTGAGCACCGCCACGACGTTCGCGAGGGCAACAGCAGGCAGGACCTTGCGCTGGCCGCGACGATCGACCGTCGCACCGACGACCGGCCCGGCGATCACGACACCGACACCGACCGCAGCCGCCGCGAGGCCGCCGACGGCGACCGACCCGGACACCGCGACGACGTACGTGAGGACACCGACGACCACCATCGCGAACGGGAGGCGCGCGACGAACGCGAGCGGGTAGTAGCCGAGGCCGGTCGCGGCGATCAGGGTGGGGGCGTGCTCGGTGCCGGTCGTGGTGACGCGGGCGTCGGGGCGCGCGGGCGTGACAGTGCTCAACTCGATGCTCCTAGAAAAGGTCTGGCTGGTGCCGCCTTGCTGCGAGGAGCAGGTGATGCACGCCGTGGGTGAACCGCGCCGTCATGGCGAAGGGCTCACGCTCGATCGGGTGCCGATGGGCACCGTCGACGACGTTAGCACGGGGGTACCACCAGGGGCCCTGCGTGTGAGCGAGCCCACGTGAGGGAAGCCCGGCCCGGAGCAAGGACCCGCAGCAGCGGCGCGTCAGCGTCCCGTGGCGAGCGCGACGACGGCACCGCCGGGGGCGCGCACGTACGCGACCGTCTCACCCCACGGTCGGGCGCCCGCGGGAGACAGCTCGGCCGCGCCCAGCGCGACGGCGCGCTCCAGCTCGTGCGCGACGTCGTCCACGCGCAGGTACAGCTCCGCCGGGTGGACCTCGCCCGCGGCGAGGTCCCCGACCCCTGCGCCGAGGTTGGCGACATAGGACTCCCGGCGGTACCACGCGACGCCGGGCCCCGCGCCGTCAGGCGCCCCGTGCTCCGCGAACACGCCCGGCACGCGCTCGGTTGCCGACAGGCCCGTGAGCGCGGCCCAGAACGTCGAGGCAGCATCCACGTCGTCGACCGCGATCACGACGATCGCCAGCCGGGGCACCGTCACGACGAGACCACGTCGAGGTGCGCCGGTCCGTGCCCGGCGGCCCGCACCACGGCCGCTCCGTTCGACGCACGGCTCATCTCGGCGAACCGCTCGACGAACTCGGGCCGGGCGCCGTCCGTGCGCACCTCCTGCAGGACGTGGTCGGTGACGCCGGCCTCGGCGAGCTCGGCGGTCAGACGCGCGACGTCGTCGGGCGAGAGGACGGTCGGGTCGACCGTCGTGCGCACCTGCATCGGCACCCCGGCCTCCTGCAGGACGCGGAGCGTCTCGAACGCCGGCCGGGCGCCGCCCGGCCTCCGCGTGACGGCGTCGAACCGGTCGCGCGGGCCCTTGATGTCGAGGCCGACCCAGTCGAGCAGACCCTCCGCGGCGAGGTCACGCACCCGGCGCGGGTACGCGCCCCCGGTGTGCAGCCCGACGGCGTAGCCGGCCGCGCGCACCTCGCGCATCGCGGCGGCGAGCCCCGCCTGGCGGGTCGGCTCACCACCCGAGAAGACGACGCCGTCGAGCAGTCCGCGACGGCGCGCGAGGACCGCGCGCACCTCCGCCCAGCTCGACTCACCTTGCGCGCGCGGGTCGATGATCGCCGCGTTGTGGCAGTAGCCGCAGTCCCACGGGCAGCCCTGCAGGAAGACCGTCGCGACGAGACGACCTGGCCAGTCGCAGGACGAGAACGGCTCGAAGCCGGCGACGTTGAGGTCGTCCGCGAGGATCATGCTGACCGCAGGTGCGCTCGCGCCCGCTCCTCCGTGAAGAACTGCCGTTCCGCGTGCTCGCCCTTCTTCCCGATGTTGAACGAACTCACGGGCCGGTGGTAGCCCATGACGCGCGTCCACACCTCGCACACGACCGGCTCGGCGTCCGGTCGTCGCTCGGCGCAGCGCGGGCACGTCGGGTGCTCGCCCGCGAGGTAGCCGTGGTTCGGGCAGATCGAGAACGTCGGCGTCACGGTGATGTACGGCAGGCGGAAGTTCTGCAGGGACCGGTGCACCAGCTCGCGCGCGGCGTCCGCCGAGCTCATCTTCTCGCTCATGTACAGGTGCAGCACCGTGCCGCCCGTGTACTTGCCCTGCAGCTCCTCCTGCCGTTCGAGCGCCTCGAACGGGTCGGCGGTGAACCCGGCCGGCAGCTGGGAGGAGTTCGTGTAGTACGGGTTCGACTCGGTGCCCGCCTGCAGGATGTCCGTCCAGCGCGCCCGGTCCTCCTTCGCGAAGCGGTACGTCGTCCCCTCCGCGGGGGTCGCCTCGAGGTTGTAGAGGTGGCCCGTCTCCTCCTGGAACTCGACCATGCGCGCGCGGACGTGGTCGAGGATGCGCACGGCCATCGCGTGCCCCTCGTCGTCCGTGATGTCGAGAGCGCCCTGCGGCTGCTCGGCTGTCGCGGTGAAGTTGCGGACCATCTCGTTGAGACCGTTGACGCCGATCGTCGAGAAGTGGTTGTCGAGGTTGCCGAGGTAGCGGCGCGTGTACGGGAACAGGCCCTCGTCGATGTAGTGCTGCACCACCTGTCGCTTGACCTCGAGCGACTCCTTCGCGAGGTCCATCAGCTCGTCGAGCCGGGCGACCAGCGCGGACTCGTCGCCGCGGAACAGGTATCCGAGGCGTGCGCAGTTCACGGTGACGACGCCGATCGACCCGGTCTGCTCGGCCGACCCGAACAGTCCGTTGCCGCGCTTGAGCAGCTCGCGCAGGTCGAGCTGGAGGCGGCAGCACATCGAGCGGACCATCCCGGGCTCGAGCTCGGAGTTGAGGAAGTTCTGGAAGTACGGCAGCCCGTACTTCGCGGTCATCTCGAACAGTCGCGTCGCGTTCTCGGACTCCCACGGGAAGTCCTCGGTGATGTTGTAGGTCGGGATGGGGAACGTGAAGACGCGGCCCGACGCGTCACCCTCTGTCATGACCTCGATGTAGGCGCGGTTGATGAGGTCCATCTCGGCCTGGAGTTCGCCGTACGTGAAGTCCATCGGGGAGTCGTCGACGAGCGGCACCTGGTCGCGGAGGTCCTCGGGGCAGGTCCAGTCGAACGTGAGGTTGGTGAACGGCGTCTGCGTGCCCCAGCGGGAGGGGACGTTGAGGTTGTAGATGAGCTCCTGGACGCACTGCTTGACCTGGTCGTAGGTCATCGCGTCCTTGCGGACGAACGGCGCCATGTACGTGTCGAACGAGGAGAACGCCTGCGCGCCGGCCCACTCGTTCTGCATGGTGCCGAGGAAGTTGACGATCTGCCCGACGGCGGAGCTGAAGTGCTTGGGCGGGTTCGACTCGACCTTGCCCGGCACGCCGTTGAAGCCCTGCGTCAGGAGCATGCGCAAGGACCAGCCGGCGCAGTACCCGCCGAACACGTCGAGGTCGTGGATGTGCAGGTCGCCGTCGCGGTGCGCCTGCCCGACCTCGGGGCGGTACACCTCGGAGAGCCAGTAGTTCGCGGTGACCTTGCCGGCGGTGTTGAGGATGAGGCCGCCGAGGGAGTAACCCTGGTTGGCGTTGGCGTTGACGCGCCAGTCGGTCCGGTCCAGGTACTCGCGCATGGTCGACCCCACGTCGACCTGGGTCCGCGTCGCTGCGTCAGCCTGAGCCATTCGATTCCCCTACATCTAGTGGTCGAGTCACACCGTTGTCACTAGATGTTGATTCTGCTCTGCTGCACCCGCGTGGCGGAGGGGCCTAAAGTCCCAGCCGCGCCCACATCCGCAGAACGACGCGCGAAACTCCCCCGCACGCACCGCTGCCCCGCCCGGGATGCCCGGGCAGGGCAGCAGGCAGCGCGTCTCACACCCCGGCGAGGACCCCCACGCCCGACGGCGTGAGCGCGAGGCTCTCGCGCAGCGTCGCCCCCGGGTACTCGCGGCGGAACACGCCGCTCGCCCGGAGCGCGGGCACCACGCCGTCGACCAGGCCCGCGACGTCCGCGACGAGCGACGACGGCGTCACGACGAACCCGTCGACCGCACCCGCCTCGAACCACGCCTCGGCAAGCTCCGCGAGGTCGAGCGGCGTCCCCACGTGGATGAGCGAGTCGGAGTGCTGCGCGACGACGTCCGTCCCCTCGAACGCGTCGAGCAGCTCGACACGCGCCTGCGCGCTCTCCGCGTCCGGACCCGTGACGGCATACACGTCGACGAGGACGAGGACGTCGTCAGCCGCACGGCCCGCCTCGACGGCGATCGTCCGAGCCCGACGGCGCTGCTCGAGCGCCGAGTCGAGGTCCGTCGCGGCGATCCGCAGGACGTCCGCGTGCCGGGCGGCACGCTCGAGCTGAGCGTCCGAGCGCACGCGCACGACCGTCGGCGCGACCGACGACACGGCCCGCGTCACGGCCGTCACCGACCGGTCGGGCGCGCTGCCGTCGACCTGCCACCCTGCGCGGCCGCCGGACACCCGGCTGATCGTCTGCAGCGCCGTCGCGACGTGCTCCGGCTCGGTCGCCTCGGGCGAGATCGTCGCGACGAGACCCACGCCGTGCGTGACCTTCCCGAGGCGCGACGCGACGACCGCCGCGTCCAGGCGGCCGCGCAGCAGGCCGACCGTCTCGGGCTGGAGACGGAACGAGTCGTCGATCGCGACGAAGTCGAGGGTGCCGCGCTGCGCCGCGGCGACGAGGTCGGCGAGACGCTCGGCGTCGAACGCGCTCGCGAACGACGCGACAGGCACGCGGCTCGTGACGCGGCGCGCGCCCGCGCTCGTGAGGTCGATACCCAGGTGGATCTGACGGTCGGCGGTCGTGGGACGAGAAGGGGTGGTCGAGGTCATGGTCTTCGCTCTCTGCGTGACGGCGGCGCGCAGCACCGACCCCACGGACTCACGTCGTCAGGGGGGACGGTGCGCAGCGTGCGCCGAGGTGACTGCAACGGCCGGGGGCTCCTGAGGAGCCGGCATCGGCGGTGTCCGAGAAGGACGGTCAGGCGACGACGTGCGCGCTCGGGAGCGCGACGGCGGTCGCCGGCAGGGGTCCGCCGTGGGCGGACCTCAGCGGGTCAGTCGCGGGGACAACAGGCGACGGACCCGCAGGGCATACAGGTCGGACACATCACAGGGGCGAGCGAGATCGACGCGGGTGTGCGAAGCCGTCCTGCCATCATCGTGCGTGTCTCCTGTCCGAACCGCTCTCGCGGCTGCGCTCTTGCACCGAGATCCGGTGCCAGGTCCTCACCCGGAGCACCCCACCGCGCGGGAGGGTTGCTGACCAGCGAGCCGGGGCTTGTCGCTGATACTCGTGACCTTGTCCTGTCGAGTCCTTCCGGTCACCTGGTTTGACACCCTGCGTTCCGGAATTACTGCGCAATCTAGGCGCGGGGTCCAGGGGTGTCAACAGGTGTCCACGCCTGGACCGAGGTGCGGACACCTGGCGGCACGGTGCTGGTGCGAGGATGGCCCCGTGCCCGCACCCGACCTCCTCGACGTCCTCCTCGCCGGAGGGCGCCGCGCCGAGAACGCGACGCACATCGCCCACCTGCCGGCCCGCGAGGGCGTGCACGCCGACTGGCCCGCGTGGGCGGACCCTGCGCTCGTCGCGGGCTACCGTGCGCTCGGCGTCGAACGCCCGTGGCACCACCAGGTCGAGGCAGCCGACGCCGCGTGGCACGGCCGGCACACCGCGCTCGGCACGTCGACCGGCTCAGGCAAGTCGCTCGCCTTCTGGCTGCCCGCCCTCACCTCCGTGCGCGCCGACAGCCTCGCCGCCGCGGAAGGCACCGCCGCGTTCAGCCGCATCGAGAACGTCCGCTCGCGCGGATCCGTGCTCTACCTGTGCCCGACCAAGGCGCTCGCCGCCGACCAGCTCAGCGGTGTCGAACGCCTCCTGCGCGCCGCCGACGTCCGCGACCTCCGCGTCGCGACGTGCGACGGCGACACCCCGTTCACCGAGCGCCGCTGGGTCCAGGACCACGCCGACGCAGTCCTGACCAACCCCGACTTCCTGCACTTCTCGATGCTCCCCAGCCACGCCCGCTGGGTGCGGTTCCTACGCTCCTTGCGCTACGTCGTCGTCGACGAGGGGCACGCCTTCCGCGGCGTCTTCGGAGCGCACGTCTCGCTCGTCCTGCGCCGTCTCCAGCGCCTGTGCGCGCACTACTCCGGCGGTCCCGGGCCCGTCTTCCTCGTCGCGTCCGCGACGACCGCCGAGCCCGCGCGCAGCGCCGCGCGCCTCGTCGGGGTGGACGAGCGCGACGTCGTCGCCGTCACCGAGAACACCGCGCCGTCCGGCACCCGCACGTTCGTGCTGTGGGAGCCGCCCGAGCTCCCGCCCGCCGACTCCGGCATCGACGGGTTCCAGGTCGTCGCCCCCTCCGGACCCGGCGCCGACGGCGCCACGACCGGGACCGACGAGTGGTGGGTCGAGACTCCCGAGGTCGAGGACCGTCCCCGGCGGTCCGCGACCGCCGAGGCCGCCGACCTCCTCGCCGACCTCACCTGCGCGGGCGCCCGCAGCCTCGCGTTCACCCGCTCGCGCCGCGGCGCCGAGTCCGTCGCGCTGAGCGCCCAGCGCGCCCTGCACGCCGTCGACCCCGCGCTGCAGCACGCCGTCGCCGCCTACCGCGGCGGGTACCTCCCCGAGGAACGCCGCGCGCTCGAGGACGCGATCCGCACGGGCGCGCTGCGCGCCCTCGCGACGACGAACGCGCTCGAGCTCGGCGTCGACATCTCCGGGCTCGACGCCGTGCTCATCGTCGGGTGGCCCGGTACCCGCATGTCGATCTGGCAGCAGGCCGGGCGCGCGGGGCGCGCCGGCGCCGACGGGCTCGTCGTCTTCGTCGCGCGCGAGGACCCGCTCGACACGTACCTCGTGCACCACCCCGAAGCGATCCTCGACGCCCCGCTCGAGGCGACCGTCTTCGACCCCGGGAACCCGCACGTCCTCGCCCCGCACCTCTGCGCCGCCGCCGCCGAGCTCCCCGTGCGCCCCGACGAGCGCGACACGTTCGGCACGCACGCCGCCGAGGTGCTCGACGTCCTCACCGCGCGCGGCGCGCTGCGCCGCCGCCCGAGCGGCTGGTTCTGGACGCATCCCGAGCCCGCGTCGCAGCTCACCGACCTGCGCGGCACGGGCGGGCAGCCCGTCCGCGTCGTCGAGGCGGCGACCGGACGCATGCTCGGCACGATCGACCAGCCCGCCGCGGACGGGTCCGTGCACGACGGCGCCGTGTACGTGCACCAGGGCGCGACGTTCGTCGTCGACCACCTCGACCTGCAGGACCACGTCGCGCTCGTGCGACGCCGCGACGTCGACTACGGCACGTGGTCCCACGACGTCACGACGATCGCCGTGCAGAGCACCCTTCGCTCGCGGACGTGGGACTCCGGTCCCGCGCCCGTGACGTGGGGCGTCGGCGAGGTCGACGTGACGACGCAGGTCATCAGCTTCACGAAGCGGCGCCTGCCCGGGCTCGAGGTCGTCGGGTCGCAAGAGCTCGACCTGCCGCCGCGGACCCTGTCGACCGTCGCCGTGTGGTGGACCGCTCCTGCCGCGGTCCTCGAGGCGGCCGGCCTCACGGCCGAGACGGTTCCCGGCGCGCTGCACGCCGCCGAGCACGCCTCGATCGGGCTGCTGCCGCTCCTCGCGACGTGCGACCGCTGGGACCTCGGCGGGGTCTCGACCGCGCTGCACGTCGACACCGAGCACGCGACCGTCTTCGTCTACGACGCCTATCCCGGCGGCGCAGGCTTCGCCGAGCGCGGCTACGAGCTGGGCGCGACCTGGCTGCGCGCGACGCGCGACGCGATCGCCGCGTGCCCGTGCACGAGCGGCTGCCCCGCGTGCGTCCAGTCGCCCAAGTGCGGCTCGCAGAACAACCCGCTCGAGAAGGACGCGGCGGTGCGGCTCCTCGACGTCGTCCTCGCGTGCACCCCCGCCCCGCGCGGTGTGCGCGACGGCGAGGGCGCGGAGGGCGACCTCGACCCGGGGCGCGGCCGGAACCGGCGCCCGCACGGCGGACCCGACGCGGCGACAACCGCCCGCTAGCCGACCGGACCGGGTCGGAGCGTCTCGAACCTGGCTGGCGTGCGGCTCACCTTCGGCGTCCGCGCGGCATCGGTGCGACCCTGGCGCTCGGCCCGGGCGATCCATGCGGCGCGGCACTCGGCGGAGGAGAAGCGCACCCGCGCGAGACGAGTCGTTCCCACCGTCCGCACGCCGCAGTAGCCGAGCGTGGCGTGCGTGAGCGACCTGAGTGCGGCACGGCGGTACTGGACGGTGTCCCACCACGCGGGGCTGTCCATCGTCATGATGAGGCGTGCAGTGCGACCGGTGAGGTGCTTGTCCCAGAGCGACGAGCCTGCACGGTAGGAGAACGCAGACCTCGACAAGATCACCCGGTCGATCCACCCCTTGAGCAGGGCCGGGTAGGTGCCCCACCACTGCGGGAACACGAGCACGATGTGGTCGGCCGCGTGGACCGCCGTGATCATCGCCTCGACCTCGGTCTCGCGCGCCGGCTCCTGGTCAGGGCCGAGCCAGCGCTGGAGGCTGTGCTCGCGGGACGCGAGGTCGAAGTCCGTGTCGCCGAGCCGCAGGACGGTGACGTCGGCGCCCGCGGCTCGCGCGCCATCGGCGTACGCGTCTGCGAGCGCCCCGCACAGGCTGTCGCTGCGCGGGTGACCGAGGACGACGAGGATCGAGGGTCGCGCGGTCGAAGTCCGGGCGGGTGAGGGTGGCGTCGTCGAGGTCATCTCGCGCTCTCCTTGGACAGGACGGTACCGAGCATTGCGAGCACGTCAGCGTGGATCCGCTCGAGGTCGAGGTCGGGGCGGTCGACGAACATGTCCTCGAACTCAGCTTCGAGGACGTCCCCGGCCTCACGTGCGAGCCGCAGGCCTGCCTCGGTGAGGGTGAGGACGACCCGTCGAGCGTTCGCGGGATCGGTCTGGGTCTGCACGAGGCCCTTGCCGACGAGGACGGGGACACGCTTGCTCACCGCGGCCTTCGTGACGCCGAGACACTCGGCGAGGTGGGTGACGTCGATCGGTTGCCCCTCCTCGAGCACGGCGAGGAAGGTGAACTGGCTGATCGTGACTCCCCAACGCGCCTGCAGGATGCGGTCTGCGTACGCGTCGAGCGCGGTCGAGAGCTCGTTGATCGAGTAGGTGAGGCGTGTGCTCATACCCGAAGTCAACCCGTTGACACGCGCAGTGTCAACGGGTTGACATCTCGTCGTGCGTCAGGCGCGGACGACGCCGCGCAGCCCGGCCCCGCTCCTCGAGGCTCGGCTCTCGACCCTCAGCTACCTGTACCTGCAGACACCCTCGCCCGCAGGTCCTCGAGCCCCGGCCCCTCGAGCTCGTCGAGGTAAGCGTCCCGCCCTGCCATCGACATGACGAGCGCGAGCGTGCTGCCCTCGGCGCGAGGCCCGGCGCCTGCGCGGAACGGCCCGTCGGAAGCGACCAGCTCCAGGCCTGCGGCGACCTTTCGGCTCGAGACGGCGAAGTCCTGCTTCGCGAAGAACTCCGCGACGGGGGTGAGCGCCTCGACGCTCGGACGCCGCGGCAGGCCCAGCGGTTCGCGGATGTCCTGCGCATGGACGAGGACCTCGCCCAGGTAGGCCGCCGTATGACCTGTCGGGGCGATCGTGCTGTCGACCGCCGCGCGGAACCGCGCGAACGTCTCCTCGGGGTCACGGCCCTTGTGCTCGTCGAGTCGCCTCTGGTTGTGCACGTCGGTGCGGAACCTCGCGCCGACGATGCTCCGGATCCAGCGGCCGCGACCGGTCAGCGCGGCCGCGACCAAGTGCGCGACGACGTCCTCGACGTCCCACCGCCCGCACAAGGTGCGGTGGTGCCACTGCTCCGGCTCGAGCCGGGCGAGGTCGTCTGCGAGCGCGGCTCGTTCCGCGTGCACCAGGCCCCAGAGGCGGTCTCGGTCATCGGTCCTCATGTGTCTCCCCTGCTTCGTGTCGACGGTGGCGCGGACGCGCCGGGTCGGCCGAACCCCCGATCACGGGGCGGCACGTGCGGCCAGCAGCCAGGACGGCCCTGCGCGGGCTGTCGCTTCCACCGACCGCGCACCGAATGCTCCCGAGGCACCGCCACGGTCACGTTCGACGCTGACCGTGACGCTACCGTCGTCTGCCACGATGCACCTGGTGAGACGACCTCCGTTGCGCGTCGCCGCCTCGCTCCCCGTCTCGCAAGCCCCGGAGCGAGCAACCGCGTGGCGCTGCGCTGCCGCGAGCGCGGCGAGGTCTGCCGCAGTCTGAGCGTCTGCCCGCGCGGTGTGCGCTCCCGCGAGGATCGCGACCGCAGCGACGAGCGCCGCTGCGACCGCGAGGAGGGCGACGACCAGGACCGCGGCCGATCCCTCGTCCCCGCTCCCGGCCTGGCCGGTGCTCACTGCTCGACCCATGCGGTCGACGAGGCGCTGACGTGGAACGACAACCAGGACGTCCCGATGTCGCGGCTCACCTCCACGGTGCGCCAGCCCTCGTCCTCACCGGTCATGACTGCGGCGCGGTCGCCCGCGACGCGGCGGGCCGCGGTCGTCACGGCAGCCGGGTCCTCGCCGAGCGACGCCGCGCGTGCCCCCGCACGCGCGGCGCCGGCGACCTGCAGCCGTGTCATCCCGACGTTCCCGACGACGAGCAGCACGAGCAGCAGGACCACGACCGTCGGGAGCAGCACCGCGAGCTCCGCCGTGACGACGCCCGAGTCCCCACGGGGTGCGACCGCCGGCCGCGGCGACCTGCTCATCCGACTGCCAGGGCCTTCTGGACGAGGCCGAGGAGCAGCCCGCGGACCTCGCTCGAGGTGAGGATCACGAGCAGCAGGCCGGCGAAGCCGACCGCCGCGATCAGGACGACTGCGTACTCGGCAGTCGCGAGGCCGGCGTCGCGCCCGCGCACGACGGTCCGCGCCCACCGAGCCCTGGCCCGTGGCGCGAGCCGCACGAGCCGGGCGGGTCCGTGCCGTTCGCGGCGGGCTCGCTCGCGCAGGGCGCCGTTCGGGGCGGTCGGACAGCTCGCGGGCCTTCCCGGCGCGGCGATCGTGCTGGTCATCGTGGTCATGGGTTCCTCCGTCGATCCGTCGCGGCCGGTCGGCCGCGCTCCGAGCCTGCGCCGGCACGTGGCGGCGCCGCTCCGGCTGCACCCGTCCGCGTGCGGTCGATGCGCGGCGGCCGCGCCTGTGGACGGGAGCTGTCACAGAAGTCCCTGCCCGAGAGCCACGACCACCGGCACGAGCCCCATCAAGATGAACGCGGGGAGCAGGCACGTCCCGAGCGGCACGACGAGGCGCACGCCCAGACGTTCCGCGGCAACCTGCGCCGCAGTCGCGTCGTCGTGCGCGAGGCGCGCCTCAGCCGCGTGCAGGAGAGGGCCCGGCGCCGCCCCGTCCACCCAGGCCGGGCGCAGGCAGTCGCGTACGAGCGCGACGACGCGGTCGTCGGCCGTCCGCCGGCGACCGAGGCGCGGGCGCGCACGCGCGCCTGTGTCGGCGAGGCCGTGCCACGCCTCGTCCCACGAGGCTCCGAGCTCGAGCGCGGTCCCCGCACGGGCAAGCCTCGCGCCGTCGGCTCCCGCGACGGCCTGACCCGTGACCCTGATCGCCCGCGGTAGCGACGTGCCAGCGCGCAGCGCCACCGCCAACAGCTCGAGGACGACGCCGAGGTCGACCTCCTCGGCCTGCTCCGCCGCAGGTTCCCCGCCCGCCACGTCGGAGCACCCGGGCGCGGCGACGAGCGGCAGCCGCCGCCCCGTCTCGAGCCCCCGCCACGGCACCACCGCGGCGAGGAGCCCCGCAGCGACCACGACCGCAAGCACGAGGTCGATGGTCACCGCGCTCACGACGACACCCGTCGTCCCCGGGCTCCCGCAGCCTCGCGGACGAGCCGCCGCGTCCAGGCTCGACCCGCGAGCATGAGCAGCGCACCCGCCCCGATGGCCACCGTCGTGACGCCCTGCCCGGCTCCTGACGAACCGGGGCCCGCACCCATCAGCACGGCGACGCCGAGCCCACCGACGGGCAGCCAGCCCAGCAGCCGCGCGGTCGCTCGAGGGCCCGCGAGCGCCGCCGCCCGGCGCGCCTCGCCCTCACGGGCGCGCACGACCGCGGCAGCGACGCCGTCGAGCACGGGGGCGAGCGACGCTCCGACGTCCGCGGCGACGCGGCACCCCGCGACCACGCCCACGACGTGGCGGTCGGGGGACGGAGCGCGCGCGGAGCGGGCGAGAACTCGCGCCCACCCCTGCTCGGCGCCGTCCGCGCACCGTGCCCTCAGCGCCTGGGCGTCCGGAACCCCGGACATGTCAGCGAGCACGCCCACGCGCGCCCACGCCGAGGCAGGCGGCGCTCCCGCCCGAAGCATCGTCGCGACCTCCGTGACGAGCCGGTCGAGCGGGACGCCCGCGTCGCCGCCGCGACGGTCGCGCGACGACGAACCCACGGCACGCGGGCGTGCCACGCCGTCGATCCGCGCCGCCGAGCCGCGTCGGCACCACGCCACGAGCGCCGCCGTGACTGCGACGAGGATCGACGCGAGCGCGGTCACGCGATCCCCCGCACCGCAGCCACGACCGGATCGTCCAGGCCCACCAGGCTCGGCGGGCCGAGCCGCGCGACGAGCCCGTCCCACCCCGGCCCGCGCACGGGCGCACCGTCGTCCCACGTGAGGGCGTCCTCGACGACGAGACGGTCACCGTCGCGGACGACCGCCCCGATCCCTGCGACCTCCCGCCGCCGTCCGCGCCGCTGCAGGTGCACGACGGCGTCGAGCGCGCTCGCGGCCTGCGCCGCCATGGACGCGGACGTCATGCCCGCGAGGCCAGCGAGCGCGTCGAGCCGCGCGGGGACGTCGCCCGGCGAGTTGGCGTGCACGGTCGCCCAACCGCCCTCGTGGCCGGTGTTGAGCGCGAGCAGCATGTCCCGCACCTCGGGGCCGCGGCACTCTCCGAGGACGATGCGGTCGGGCCGCATCCGCAGCGCGGCCCGCACGAGCGCGGAGAGCGTCACCTCGCCCGCGTGCTCGACGTTCGCCTGTCGCGCGGTCAGGTGCACGACGTGCGGGTGCACGGGCGCGAGCTCACGCGCCTCCTCGATGCACACGATGCGCTGCTCGGGCGGGACGAGGGCGAGGACGGCGGCGAGCAGCGTCGTCTTCCCGGTCCCGGTCGCGCCGGACACGAGGACGTTCGCGCGCGCCCGTACGAGGGCCTCGAGCGTCGCCCGGGCCCCGGGCGGGAACGCGTCGGCCGCGTCGAGCGCGTCGATGCCGAGCGCTGCGCTGCGGAGCACGCGCAGCGAGATGAGCGCCCCGGACGTGCACACAGGCTCGATGATGGCGTGCAACCGCGTGCCGTCGGGCAGGCGCGCGTCGACGAGCGGGGATGCGTCGTCGAGCCGCTGCCCGCCCGCGGCGGCGAGGCGCACGGCGAGCTCGCGCAGCGCCGCCGGCCCGCCGAGGTCGACGTGGACCCGGTCGAGGCCCGCGCCGCGATCGACCCACACCTCAGCGGGCCCGTTGACGAGGACGTCGGTCACGGCAGGGTCGTCGAGGAACGGCTGGAGCGGTCCGGCGCCGAGGACGTGCGCGCGGACGTCGGCGACGACGCTCTCGAGCGCACGGCTGCCGAGCACGGCGCCGCGGCTGCGCAGGGCGTCCCGGACGTGCCGGCCGACGTCGGCCCTCTCACCGTCGCGCGCGGCGGCACCGAGGCGCGCCCGGACGTCTGCGACGAGCGTCGCGTCGACCGCCGGCCGCGTCACGCGATCCTGCCGGACGTGAGCTCCGCTGCGGCCGTGCGGGTGGGCCAGGGCCCCCGGACGGCATCGCCGAGGACGGGCGCCGACGCAGCGACGTGGTCGAGCGCCCGGACTGCGGCGCGGTGCAGCCGCGCCCCGCACGGCCCGACGCCACGCTCGACGGCCGCTGCGAGGGCCCGTTCCGACTTCATCTCGGCGGCGACGGGGCAGTCGAGCGCCGCACCGAGCTGCGCCGCCGTCAGCCCTGCGGGGGCGCGGCCGCGCACGACCAGCGCGACGTGCGCGCCGCCTGCTCTCGCCCGCGCGACCACGCCGAGCGCCCCCGCGACCGTGGGGAGGTCCTTGCGCGCCGCGACGAGCACGGCGTCGCACTCGTCGCCGCCCCACGCCGGGGCATCGGGCACCGGGCGCGGGAGGTCCAGCACGAGGGCCGCCTCCCGGCGCAGAGCGCTCAGCACGTCGCGGCGCACGTCGTCGTCGACCGGCTCCCGTCGCGTGCGGTCGACCGACAGGACGGGCACGTCGCCCCAGCGCGGCAGGAGCCCGACGAGCTCGCGCGCGGGGACGTCGCCGCGCGCGTCACGCAGGTCGGGCCAGCGGATGCCCGGCTGGTCCTCGATGCCAAGGAGGACGTCGATCCCTCCCCCGGCGTCGTCGAGGTCGACGAGCACCGCCGGGTGCGGGCCGCGCCGGTGGCGCGCTCGTGCGAGCGCGGCCGCGAGCACGCTCGCGCCCGCGCCGCCACGTGCGCCGCACACCCCGACGACCGCCTCGCGCACCGCAGGCCCGGCTGCTTCTCCCCGCGGGTCCCTCCCCGCCGTGTCCGCCCAGCCCCGCATCGACCGCCTCCCGTCTGAAGCGTGCCCGCACGGGCACACCGGCCAGGTTCGGTCGCGGCGGGTTCAGGCGCCCAGGGCGGGACCGGACGTGCGGGCTCCGGCGTCCGACACCAGGACTGTGGGCGGCACCGACCCGCTCCGACCGACCCGATACGCTCGGCAGGTGGACGCCCGTCAGCCAGCACGACGGACGCCGCCGACCGCGGCGTTCTTCGACCTCGACAAGACCGTGATCGCGACGTCGTCGGTCTCGGCCTTCTCGCGCCCCTTCCTCGCCGGCGGCCTCCTCTCGCGCCGCGGGATGCTGCGCAGCGCGTACGCCCACCTGCTGTTCATGCTGGGCGGCGCCGACGCCGACCAGACAGAACGCATGCGCGCCAACATCTCCTCGCTCGTCACCGGCTGGGACGTGACCCAGGTCGAGGAGATCGTCGCCGAGACGCTCCACGACCTCATCGACCCGTACGTGTACGCGGAGGCCGTCGAGCTCATGGCCGTGCACCACGCGGCGGGCCGCGACGTCGTCATCGTCTCCGCGTCCGGCGCGGAGGTCGTCGAGCCGATCGCGGCGGCGCTCGGCGCCGACCACGTCATCTCGACCCGCATGGAGGTCGTCGCCGGCCGCTACACGGGCGGCATCGACTTCTACGCGTACGGGGAGAACAAGGCGCTCGCGATCCGCGAGCTGGCCGAACGTCGCGGGTACGACCTCGACGGGTCGTACGCCTACTCCGACTCGATCACGGACGTGCCGATGCTGTCGGCGGTCGGGCACGCGTTCACGGTCAACGCGGACCGCGCCTTGCGCCGTGAGGCGGCAGAGAACGGCTGGGGGAACCTGACGTTCTCGCGTCCCGTCGCGCTGCGACCCTTCATCTCACGCACGACGTCGGCCGTCGCCGGAGCTGCAGCCCTCGCTGCGGCGGTCGCGATCGTGTGGGCGGTCTCCCGCCGCCGCCGGCGCTGAGACTCACCCGTCAGCGGACCGCCGGGACGTGGCCGTGACGGTGGAGCGTCGTGGACACGGCCTGCTCCCGCAAGAACGCGAGCAGCTCACGCTCGCCCGACGCGACGACCGGACGGTCGAGCACGGTCGTCCGGCCCGCCCACGGCGCCGCGGCGGCCCGTAGCCCGGGCGTCTCACCGAGAGCCCGCACCCGACCGTGCACAGACCCGCGCGCGACGGCGTCGACGAATCGGTCAGCATCCTCGACGCGCACGTCGCGCACGGTCCGGGCGCCGTGCCCGGCACCGTCCGCAGGACGTACCTCGGCGGGCAGCTCGCCCCAACCCGGGTCGACCGACAAGGTCACGGGCACACCGCACCTCTCGGCCGCCGCGACGACGCGACGCACCTCGACAGCCGATGAGCCTGCGCCGACGCGCACGACCGCGTCCGGTACGGGGACGTACCGCAGGACGTTGCTCTCGACCGTGAGCCGGCTCGGGTCGTGCTCGCGCGAGAAGCGCTCGGCCCAGACACGCTCGTCGGACGCGAGGGACCGCTGGAGCCACGCCTCGGGCTCGGCCCCACGGTCGGGGACTCCCTCGGCGTCGTGCCAGCGGCCGAGCTGGGCGACGTAGTGCGGCCCGCCCGCCTTCGCGCCCGGTCCGACGACCGACTCCTTCCACCCGCCGAACGGCTGCCGCTGCACGATCGCCCCCGTCGTGTGCCGGTTGACGTACAGGTTCCCGGCCTCGACGCGGTCCTTCCACCGGGCGATCTCCTCCTCGTCGAGGCTGTGCAGCCCGGCGGTGAGCCCGAACGCGACGGCGTTCTGCACGTCGATCGCGTCGTCGAGCGTCGCGACGCGCACGACGCCGAGCACAGGCCCGAACACCTCGGTGCGGTGGAACCACGAGCCGGGCTGGACGCCCGAGCGGACGCCGGGCGTCCACAGGCGGCAGCGTCCCTCGGCGAGCCCGGCGGGAGGCACGTCGAGCGGGTGCGGCTCGACGAGCCACGACTCACCCGCCTCGAGCGTGGTGAGCGCGCGCCACAGCTTGCCCTCCGCGGGCGTCGTGAGCGGCCCGACGGCCGTGCCGAGGTCGGTCGGCCACCCGACGCGGAGCGACGTCACGGCGTCGGCGAGCTGGCGCCGCAGCCGGTCGTCCGTGCCCGCCGAGCCGACGAGGATGAGCAGGGACGCGGCCGAGCACTTCTGCCCGGCATGCCCGAACGCCGACCGCACGACGTCGGTGACGGCCACGTCGACGTCGGCCGACGGCGTCACGACGATCGCGTTCTTGCCTGACGTCTCGGCGAGGACGTCGACGTCCGGCCGCCAGCCCGCGAACGTGCGAGCCGTGTCGATCGACCCGGTGAGGATCACGCGTGCCACGTCGTGGTGCGTCACGATCGCACGCCCCACCTCGCCCTCGAGGGCGAGCACGACCTGGACGGTGTCCGCCTCGAAGCCCGCCGCCTCGAGGGCGTCGCGGACGGCGGACATCGCGACCTGCGTGCAGCGCGGCGTGACGTGCGACGGCTTGACGACGACCGCTGACCCGGCAGCGAGCGCCGCGAGGACGGATCCGCACGGGATCGCGACGGGGAAGTTCCAGGGCGGCGTGACGAGGGTGACGCCGTCGGGCTCGAAGGTCGCGTCGGGGTCGTCCTCGAGCGCCTCGGCGGCGAGCGCGTAGTACCGGGCGAAGTCGACCGCCTCGCTCACCTCGGGGTCGGCCTCGGCGACGGTCTTGCCTGCCTCGTGGACGGCGGTCGCGGTGAGGTCGCCGCGGAGGTCCTCGAGCCGGTTCGCGGCGTCGCGCAGGACGGCGGCGCGCACGGACGGCGCGGCGGCGGCCCAGGCCGAGCTGACCGACGTCGCGCGGGCGAGCACCTCGTCGACGTCCGCGGGAGAGAGCACGTACGTCGCGGCGGGGAGGTTCGCGAGGAGCCGGGCGTCGGTGTCGCCGTCGACGAGCGTCGCCGCGCGGGCACGCGTCCCGGGGAGCGCAGGGTCGGCGTCGGACGCGTTGTGGAACGGTTCACGGTCGGGGTGGGCGGCGTGCGCCGGGTGCGCGGGGTGCGCGGGGTGCGCCCCTGGCGGTTCCGGCGGCGCGAGACGGCGCGGGGTGCGGCCGACCTCGCTGCGGCGGGCGACCGCGACGCGGAAGGCCTCCGCCTGCGCCGCCATCGCGTCGGGTGAGCCGAACGCGGCGTGCAGGTAGTTCTGCGGGGCGGCGTTCTCCTCGAGGCGCCGGACCAGGTAGCCGACCGCGACGTCGAAGTCCTCCGGCGCGACCGCGGGCAGGTAGAGCAGCACGCTCCCGGTCGCCTCACGCACGACGCGCGCCTGCGCGGGCGCCATGCCCTGTAGCATCTCGACGTCCATGTGGTCCGTGACGCCGCGCTCGACCGCGACGAGGTGGGCGAGCGCGACGTGGAACAGGTTGTGGCTCGCGACGCCCACCCGCAGGCAGCCGTGGTGGCGCGGTGCGAGGGCGCGGTCGACGAGGTCGAGGAACGACGCATCGACGTCGGCTTTCGTCGGGTACGGCGTGGGCTGCCAGCCGTGGAGCTCCGCCTCGACGTGCTCCATCGCGAGGTTCGCGCCCTTGACGAGTCGCACCTTGACGGGCGCTCCACCGGCTGCACGTCGACGGCGGGCGATGGCGGCGACGCGCTCGAACGCGTCCGACGCGTCCGGGAGGTAGGCCTGCAGCGCGACGCCGAGGCACAGCGGCGCGAGGCCCGGGTCGTCGGCGAGCGCCTCGAACACCTCGAGGGTGAGCTCGAGGTCGCGGTACTCCTCCATGTCGAGGTTGACGAACGTCCCGTCTGCGGCCGCGGCGCGCGCGACCGGGCGCAGCCTGCGCAGCACGCGGTCGCGTGAGCCCGCGGTGTCCCACGTCGAGATCTGCGGGACGACCGACGACGTCTTGACCGAGACGTAGTCGATGTCCGGGCGGCGCACCAGCTCGAGGAGGCGGCGGGCGCGCTCGCGCGCCTGCTGCTCGCCCAGCACGGCTTCGCCGAGGAGGTTGACGTTGACGCGGAACCCCTGGTCGCGCAGCCGCGCGACCTGCTCGCCCAGCCGAGGGCCGTCGTCGGCGACGAGGTGCCCGACGAGGCTTCTCAGCCGCGCCCGCGCGGCCGGGACGACGAGGCGCGGCAGTGCGGGTGCCGTGAGCGCGCCCGCTCCGAGCATGGTGCGGTCGACGACGGACAGGAACGTGCTCGGCCGACCGCGCAGCCTCGCGAGCTCACGCGCGGCGACGGCGTCGTCGCGCGGGCGGACGACGCGATCGACGAAGCGCAGGGCGAGCTCGAGACCGTCCGGGTCGGCGACGAGCCGCGCGAGACGGCGCGTGGTGCGCCGCTCACGCGTCGTCTCGGCGGCCGCCCCCTCCTGCGCGGCGTGCATCCAGGCGCGGGCGAGAGCCTCAGCGTCCGGGACCAGGTCGTCGAAGGTCCGCATCCTCTGATCATGCCGCTGGGAGGCTGCCGCCGCTCCCTGATCTGCGTGGGTGCCCGGCCGCGCGGGGTGTGCGTCTGACGGAGGAACGCCCGGGCGCCCTGCTGGCGCCCGGCTCAAGACTTCGAGAGGCCCTGCGAGATGAGGTCCATGACGGAGGAGTCTGCGAGCGTGGTCGCGTCGCCGACCGTACGGTTCTCGGCGACGTCGCGCAGCAGGCGGCGCATGATCTTGCCCGAGCGTGTCTTGGGCAGCTCGGCCACGACGAGGATCTTGCGCGGCTTCGCGATCGGTCCGATCTCCTTCCCGACGTGGCTGCGCAGCACCTCGACGATCTGGTCCGGGTCCTGCGTTCCGAGCGCTTCGGCGGCGTCCTCGCGCAGGATCACGAACGCGACGACGGCCTGACCGGTCGTCTCGTCCGCCGCGCCCACGACCGCTGCCTCGGCGACGGCCTCGTGCGACACGAGCGCCGACTCGATCTCGGTCGTCGACAGCCGGTGCCCCGAGACGTTCATGACGTCGTCGACGCGGCCGAGGAGCCAGATGTCCCCGTCCTCGTCCTTCTTGGCGCCGTCACCAGCGAAGTAGATGCCCGGGAAGCGGGACCAGTACGTGTCCTTGAACCGTTCGAGGTCACCCCAGATGCCGCGCAGCATCGCGGGCCACGGCTCGGTGAGCACGAGGTAGCCGCCTCCGCCGTCGGGCACGGGGTGCGCCTCGTCGTCGACGACCGTCGCTGCGATCCCCGGGAGCGGCACCTGCGCGGAGCCGGGCTTGGCCTCCGTCACGCCGGGCAGCGGCGAGATCATGATCGCGCCCGTCTCGGTCTGCCACCACGTGTCGACGATCGGTGTGCGGTCGCCGCCGATGACGCGGCGATACCACATCCACGCCTCCGGGTTGATGGGCTCCCCGACCGAGCCGAGCACGCGCAGGCTGGACAGGTCGAAGCGACCGGGGATCTCGTCGCCCCATTTCATGCACGTGCGGATCGCGGTCGGCGCGGTGTAGAGGATCGTGACCTTGTACTTCTCGACGATCTCCCACCAGCGGCCCTGGTGCGGGGTGTCGGGCGTGCCCTCGTAGATGACCTGGGTCGCGCCGTTGACGAGCGGTCCGTAAGTGACGTACGAGTGGCCGGTGATCCAGCCGATGTCCGCGGTGCACCAGTAGACGTCGGTCTCGGGCTTGAGGTCGAACACGGCGTGGTGCGTGAACGCCACCTGCGTGAGATACCCGCCGGTCGTGTGCAGGATCCCCTTCGGCTTACCGGTGGTGCCGGAGGTGTAGAGGATGAACAGGGGGTGCTCGGCGTCGACCCACACGGGCTCGTGGAGCACGTCGGCCGTCTCGAGGAGCTCGTGCCACCACAGGTCGCGGCCGGGCTCGATCGTGACGTCCTGACCGGTGCGGCGGACGACGACGACGTTCGTCACCGTGGTCTCCTCGCCGTCGCGCGGGGCGAGGGCGTCGTCGACGGCAGGCTTGAGCGCGGAGGCCGCGCCGCGGCGGAAGCCGCCGTCGGCGGTGATGACGACCTTCGCCTCCGCGTCGCGGATGCGGGAGCGCAGCGCGTCTGCGGAGAAGCCGCCGAAGACGACGGAGTGCGGCGCGCCGAGGCGCGCGCACGCGAGCATCGCGACGACCGCTTCGACGATCATCGGCAGGTAGATGACGACACGGTCCCCGGCGCTGACGCCGAGGGACGCGAGCGCGTTCGCGGCGCGTGACACCTCCCGCTGCAGGTCGGCGTACGTCAGCGTGCGGGTGTCGCCGGGCTCGCCCTCGAAGTGCAGGGCGACGCGGTCGCCGCGACCCTCCGCGACGTGCCGGTCGACGGCGTTGTAGCAGGCGTTGAGCGTGCCGTCGGCGAACCAGCGCGCGACCGGGGCGCCGGACCAGTCGAGCGTCTCGGTGAACGGCTTGCGCCACGAGAGCCGCTCGCGGGCCTGGTCGGCCCAGAACGCGACGCGGTCGGCAGCGGCCCAGGCGTACGCGTCCTTGTGGACGTTGGCCTGCGCGGCGAACTCGCGCGACGGCGGGAAGGAACGCGTCTCGTGGAGCAGGTTCTCGAGGCCCGGCTCGTGCGCCGGGGCGCCCTGCTGGTCCTGGGCGGGAGTCTCGTCGGTCGTCATCGGTCCTCCGGTGCGCATCGTCGTTGGTGCGTCGGGACCTAGGTCCCTGTCGGGAGTCTAGACCCCGACACACCGGGCGCGTCCGTCAGAGCCTGAACATCCCGACCTGCGCACGGAGGTCCTCGGCGAGCCTCGCGAGCTCGTCGGTCGAGCCCGCGAGGGCGACGGACGCGGACGACGACGACTGGGCGGCGTCGGCGACCCCGGTGATCGGCGGGAAGCTGCGGCTCTTGGGCGTCTCGACGGCCGCACGGGTTCTCCCGGCGCACCCGGGGACAAAGACCCGCCAGGTCCTGGTCGGCTGCGACCAGGACCTGGCGGGTGAAGGTGCTTCTCAGACGCGGGTCAGACGAGCGCGGCGGTGCCGGTCTCCGTGCTCTCGACAGGCGGCTCGACCGTCACCTGCGGCTGCGGCGCGCGGTCGCGGGAGGCACTGACCGCGTAGGCGAGCCCGACCACGACGGCACCACCGACCAGGTTGCCCAGACCGACGACGGTCATGTTCCGCGCGAACTCTGCCCACGACGTCTCGGGGAGCCCCGCCATGAGCCCCACGGCGAAGGACGTCATGTTCGCGACGACGTGCTCGAACCCGGAGGTGATGAAGGCGAGCAGGCACCAGAAGATCGTGAACAGCTTCGCGCCTTCGCTCGTGAGCCGCACGCTCGACCAGATGGCGAGGCAGACGAGCATGTTGCAGAGCACGCCGCGCCAGAAGAGCTCAGGGATCGCCTCGTGGGACTTTCCCTCGAGCATGCCGGCGAGCATCGCGCCGGCCGGGGTGGACCGGTCCAGGAGACCGGTGAGGTGGACCATGCCGCCGAACGCGAACGCGCCGAGCATGTTGCCGAAGAAGCAGAAGAGGATCGTGCGACCGCCCTCCCACCAGCTGATGGCGCGAGAGTACGCACCCTGCGTCATCGTCATCATGGTCGAGGTGACGAGCTCGCCGCCGGCCGTGAAGACAAGGGTCAGCGCGACGCCGAAGACGAGTCCCTGCACGAGCTTTGTCGCGGGTGATCCTGCTGCGAGGAAGGGCCCCGCTGCGGAGACCATGAGCACGACGGCGATGCCGATGTACGACCCGGCGAGCATCGACTGCACGGTGTATGCGATGGGGCGGCGGGTGAAGGCGACCTTGGTGGCCGCCGACTGCGCCTGGTAGGCCATGGTCTCGTCGATGCTCAGCACGTCTCCACGATGCGGGGCGACCGGGCCAGATTCGTGGGACCTTCGGGCTGCGGTCAGGCCCGGCTCGCGTTCGCCACCGCTTCGGCGACGACGGTCGTCACGTCAGGGTTGAACACGCTCGGGACGATGTAGGTCGCGTTGCGCTGGTCGGGGTGCACGGTCGAGGCGAGCGCGCGCGCCGCTGCGAGCAGCAGGTCGTCGGTGATCCGCGACGACTCAGCGTCGAGCAGGCCGCGGAACACGCCGGGGAACGCGAGCACGTTGTTGATCTGGTTCGAGAAGTCGCTGCGGCCCGTGCCGACGATCGTCGCGTGCTTCGCGGCCTCGACAGGGTCGATCTCCGGGGCCGGGTTGGCCATCGCGAAGACGATCGCGTCGTCGTTCATCGTCGCGACGTCGGCGGCGTCGATCACGTTGGGTGCGGAGACGCCGATGAAGACGTCTGCGCCAGCCATGGCGGCCTTGAGCGTCCCGGTGAGCCCGCGCGGGTTCGTGTGCTCGGCCGTCCACCGCAGCTGCTCCGTCAGCCCTGGCCGGCCGGTGTGGACGACGCCGTCGATGTCCGCGACGACGACGTCCTTCGCTCCTGCCGCGAGCAAGAGCTTGAGCACGGCGGTCCCGGCCGCGCCAGCACCGGACAGGACGATCCGCACCGACTCGAGCTCCTTGCCCACGACCAGCAGAGCGTTGATGAGCGCCGCGAGCGCGACGATCGCCGTGCCGTGCTGGTCGTCGTGGAACACGGGGATGTCGAGCTCCTCGCGCAGCCGCCGCTCGACCTCGAAGCAGCGTGGTGCCGAGATGTCCTCGAGGTTGATCCCCGCGAACACGGGGGCGATCGCCTTGACGGTCCGCACGATCTCGTCGACGTCGGTCGTGTCGAGCGCGACGGGGAACGCGTCGATCCCCGCGAACCGCTTGAACAGCGCGGCCTTGCCCTCCATGACGGGGAGCGAGGCGAGCGGCCCGATGTCACCGAGCCCGAGCACGGCGGTGCCGTCCGTGACGACGGCGATGGTGTTGCGCTTGATGGTCAGGCGCCGCGCGTCGGCGGGCTCCTTGGCGATCGCCTCGCAGACGCGCGCGACGCCGGGCGTGTAGATCATCGACAGGTCGTCGCGGTTGCGGATCGGGGTCGTCGGCTCGATGCGCAGCTTGCCGCCGAGGTGCAGGAGGAACGTGCGGTCCGAGACCCGGTCGACCTCGACGCCTGCGACGTGGCGCAGCGCCTCGACGATCCGCTGCGCGTGGGCGTCGCCGCTCGTCGCGCACGTGACGTCGACGGTCATGCGGGCGGAGCCGGACTCGGTGACGTCGATGCCGGTGACGAGGCCGCCCTGGTGCTCGATCACGGTCGTCAGCTCGCTGACGACGGTCGGCCTCGCCTCGACGTGGAGGCGCGCGGTGATGGACGACGAGACGCTCGGCGCTGGGCTCATGGCTTCATTGTGCTCGCGGCCTGCGGCGCCAGCCAGACGCGGACACGCGAACGGCGCCCCAAGCGGGACGCCGTCCGGTCAGCAGGAACAGGGGTTATCAAGCGTGCAGTGTGCTGTGTCGAGAGCAGCGGCCCCGTTCACAGGTCCTATGCGTGGACTGATCGCGCGTGGGTTCCGCCTGTTCCTCTGTGCTGTTATGACTCCATTCTGGCCCCGAGAATGGCGGAATATCAAGGCTCTCAGGCCCTGGTCTTTTCATCTGCCAACACCTAGCGTGGATTCTTGGGGCCTGCACCGACGAGGTCGGCGACGTCGCCCACGAGGATGCTCGACGCCGTCACGGCGTCGTCCTCCGTCGTCCCCGTGACGCTCACGGCGTCGCCCACCGCGAGGCTCGACACCTCGCCGTCGTCGACCAGGGAGACCGCGGTCTCGTCCGACGTCGTCACCGTGACCTCGGTGCCGTCGGCCGTCGTGAGGGTGAGCGTCCCGTCACCGATCGCGCTGATCTCGCCGCTCGTCGCGCCGGGGAACGCGGTGGGCGTCCCGCCGTCCGGGAGCGCGCCGTCCGGCAGGTCCCCGCGCGACTGCGGGAACGCCCCGGCCTGGCTCCCACCGGGACCACGCCCGGTGTCGTCGCCCCCGAGAGCCGTGCCGGTCAGCACGCCGCCCGCGAACAGGACGGCGCCAGCGACGACGGCACCGAGCACCGTGGTCACCGTCGACCGTCTGTGCTTCGTGAAGACGATGCGGCCACCGTCAGGCAGCGTCTGAGGCTCCCCGGCGAGCAGCGCCTCGGGGGTCGTGCCGGGTGTCGTGGCGGCAGCGGGGTTCTCGTGAGTCATGTCAGCTCCAGGTGTCGATGAGGTGGTGGGGTTCAGTCGTGGCGCAGGGCGTCGACGGGGCGCATCGCCGCCGCGCGCCAGGCGGGATACCCGCCGAAGAGGACGCCGACGCCGAGGGAGACGGCGAGAGCGAGGACGACGGAGGACCGCACGATCACGGGTTCGATGCCCATGATCGTGAAGCGCGACCCGACGAGCGCCGCGAGCACGCCGAGCGCGCCGCCGAGCAGGGAGAGCAGGGTCGCCTCGGTGAGGAACTGTCCGAGGATCGCGCCGCGGCGCGCCCCGAGCGCCTTGCGGATGCCGATCTCGCGGGTCCGCTCGGTGACGGTGACGAGCATGATGTTCGTGACGCCGATCCCGCCGACGACGAGCGACAGGACGGCGACCGCAGTCAGCATGGACGTGAAGGTGCTGGTCGCAGAGCCGGCGGTGGACAAGAGCTGGGACTGGCTCGAGACCGTGAACGGGTCGTCCTCGCCCGCGGTGACGCCGAGGGCGTCGCGCAGCACGACGGTCGTCTCGATGACGGCCGCGGAGACGTCGTCGGCGCTCGTGGCGTCGACGACGATCGTCGACAGACCTCCGTAGCCCGAGATCGTGCGCTGCATGCGGCTCAGCGGCATGACCACGAGGTCGTTCGTCGAGGACGTCCCCGCCGAGTCCTTGGCCGCCATGACGCCGTTGACGACGTAAGGCGTGGAGCCGACCACGACGGTGCGACCCACGGGGTCGTCGTCGCCGAACAGCGTCTCGGCGATCTCGGCGCCGAGCACGACGACGCGCCGGGCAAGCTCCTCGTCGTTCGCGGTGAAGCCCGTGCCGAGCGCGACCGGGGAAGCGGTCGCGTCGAAGTAGCCGGCGCTCGTGCCGACCACCTGCGCGCTCGCGCTCAGCGCGTCCACGGCGACGGTCGCCGAGGACGTCACCTGCGGCACGACCGACGCGAGGTGCGGCGAGCCGCCGGACGCGATCGACTGCTCGAGCGCGGCGACCGTGTCGAGGGTCAACGTCTGGTCGCGGACCGCCCCCGAGGGGACCCCGCCGGACGACGAGCGGACCGTGATCGTCGTCGTGCCGAGGGCACGGATCTGGTCGGTGACCGCCTGGGCGGACCCGTTGCCGACACCGACGAGCAGGATCACCGAGCCGACGCCGATGAGCACGCCGAGCAGGGTCAGCACCGACCGCAGCGGGTTGGCGGCCATGCCGCGCAGGGCGCTGCGGGTGACGTCCCACGCGTTCACCGGGCCACCCCCGCAGGTTCGCGGCGCGGTCGCGGCTGGTCGAGGCCGTCGTCCGTGCGGTCGTCCGCGACGATCCGGCCGTCGCGCATGTGCACGACCCGGCGGCAGCGCGCCGCGACCTCGTCCTCGTGGGTGATGAGCACGATCGTCGCCCCGGCGTCGTTGAGCCGCCCGAAGATGTCGAGCACCTCCTCGGTGGACCGAGAGTCGAGGTTGCCGGTGGGCTCGTCCGCGAGGATGAGGCGCGGTGCGTTGACGAGGGCGCGCGCGACCGCGACACGCTGCTGCTGGCCTCCCGAGAGGGCGTTCGGCTCGTGCTCGGCGCGGTCGGCGAGCCCGACGATCTCGAGCGCCGCCTGCGCTCGCGTGCGCCGCTCGGGCGGCCGGACACCCGCGTAGACCATGGGCAGCTCGACGTTCGCGCGCGCCGTCATGCGGGGGACCAGGTTGAACGACTGGAACACGAAGCCGATGCGCCGCCCGCGGACGGCCGCGAGCTGGTTCTCGGTCAGCATCGCGACGTCAACGCCGTCGAGCCGGTACGTGCCGGCCGTCGGGACGTCGAGGCACCCGAGGATGTTCATCATCGTGGACTTGCCGGAGCCGGACGCGCCCATGATGGCGACGAGGTCGCCCTGCTCGACGACGAGGTCGACGCTGTCGACGGCCCGTACCTGCGACGTGGGGTCCTCTCCGTAGACGCGGCTGACGCCGCGCAGCTCCAGGACGGTGCTCATCAGTTGCCTCCCGGCAGCTGGCCGCCGGTGAACCCGCCGGTACCGCCCGGGACGCCCCCGGGGAAGGACCCCGAGTCCGGGAAGCCGCCCCGCTGCTCGCTCGTCGTGGCGGTGCCGACCTCGGTGTCGACGGAGACGACGACCGTCTCGCCGGCGGTGAGCCCGGACGTGATCTCGGTGAGGGAGTCACCCTGGACGCCGATCTCGACGGAGCGCACGGAGGTGCTGCCGTCGGTCGCCTGCACGGTGACGCTGCCGGTCGTGACGCCGTCGGTGGTCGTCGAGACCTCGACGGCCTGGCTCGAGACCGCGACGACGTCGGTCGCGCTCTCGGTCGTCACGGTCACGGAGGCGGTCTGTCCCAGGCGGACGCCGTCGGGGACGGCGTCGAGGGTGATCGTCGCGCCGAACGTCACGACAGAGCCTGACGTGGTGCCGACGGGGTCGAGCGCCGTGACCGTGGCCTCGGCGGTGACGTCGTCGACCGCGGGGAACGTGACGGTCGCGGCCTGACCGACCTCGAGCCTCGCGGCGTCGGCCTCGTCGAAGGTCGCAGCGACCTGCATCCTCGCGAGCGAGGAGATCGTGACGAACGCGCTCGAGGTGCTGGCGCCGGAGACAGCGCCCGACGCGCCCGACGCTGCGGACGTGGCAGCGCCTGTCGACTGCCCGACGGCGCCCGTGACCGCGGTGACGACGCCCGTCACGGGTGACGTGAGCGTGAGGTCGTCGAGCGCGGCCCGCGCGTCGGCGAGGTTCGCCTGCGCGTCGGCGAGCGTCGCGAGGGCCTTCGTGAGGTTGGCCTGGGCGGAGGAGCGCTGGGCCTTCGCGGACGTCACCTGGGACTGTGTCCCGGTCGGCGCCGCGCTGCTGGTGCCCGCACCGGACGAGGTGACGGTCGGGCTCGCCTTCGCCTCCTTCTCGGCAGCTGCGGCCGCTTCTTTCGCGGCCGCGAGCGCATCCTGCGCCTCGGTCACCGCCTCGTTCGCGGACGTGACGTTGAGCCTCGCGGTCGCGACCTGCGCCTTGGCCTCGGTCACGGCGTCCTGCGCGGCATCGATCAAGTCCTGCACCGAGTCGTCCTCGAGGGTGCCGAGCAGGTCGCCCTTCGTGACGGTGTCGCCGAGGGCGACGTCGATCGACGCGATCGTGCCCGACGTCGCGAACGAGACGTCCGTGACCTTCGCCGAGCCGAGGTTGCCCTGCGCGGCGATCGTCGCCGTGACATCGGCGCGCTGCGCGGTCACGGTGCGCACCGCCCCCGTCGCAGCGTCGGCGCTCTGACCGTCGCCTGGTCGCAGCAACCACCATGTCCCGGTGCCGACGAGGACGAGGGCCGCCACGAGGGCGGCGTTGATCAACAGGCGTCTGCGTGAGGTCATGGCACGAGCGTCACGCCCGCACCTGGGACGCCTGTAGGTCGAGCCTGTGCCTGGCCTGTGACCACCGTGGGCCAGATGCCGGGGGTACGCCGTCGCGCGTGCGACGTCACCGTGGTGGACTGGACGGGTGAACATCCTCCTCGTCCACAAGAGCCTCGACACGGCCGACGCCACCGCAGTGCGCTCCCTCGCCGGGCGCGCCGAGGAGCAGGACGGCACCGCGCCGCTGTCCGGTCAGACGCTCCTCTGGCTGTCCGCGCAGGCGCCGGTCGTCCACGTCCTCGCGCACGACGGCGCAGGCGCGCTGGTCGGTTACGCGCAGGTCGACGTCGGCGGCGACGAGCCGTCAGCCGAGCTCGTCGTCGCGCCCGAGCTGCGCCGTCGCGGCATCGGCACCGCGCTGCTCGACGCGGTCGCGGACGTCGCACGCGACGTCCCCGCCGCGACGGGGAGGCACGCCGCGGCGTCGACACCCGGCGCGTTCTCCGTGTGGGCGCACGGCAACCTGCCCGAGGCCCTCGAGTTCGCGGCTGCGCGCGGCCTCGAGCCTGCCCGCGAGCTGTGGGTCATGTCGCGCGACGTCGAGCCTGCCGTCGGCACGGTACTCCCGGGCGGTGGCGCTCCGGTCGAGCCCGCGACGGAGGCCGCGGTCGAGTACCCCGCCCTGCCGATGGGGACCCGGCTGCGCTCGTTCGAGGTCGGGCGCGACGAGGACGCGTGGCTCGCGGTCAACGCGCGGTCCTTCGCCACGCACCCCGAGCAGGGCCGCCTCACGCGCGACGACCTGCAGGCCCGCCTCGAGGAGCCCTGGTTCCGCGCCGAGGACCTCCTGCTGCTCGAGGACGCCGGCTCAGGAGCCCTCGCGGGCTTCGTGTGGGTCAAGGTCGTCGACGAGAGCGGCGGCGAGCTGTACGTCGTCGGTGTCGACCCTGACTCGCAGGGGCGCGGTTACGGGCACCTGCTGACCGCCGTCGGGCTCGCGCACGTCGCGGCGCGCGGACTGCCCCGCGCGTTCCTCTATGTCGACGCGGACAACGTCCCCGCCGTCGCGACCTACCTGCGGGCCGGCTTCGAGACGACGGCCCGCAGCGTCCGCATGCGGTCGACGCGCGCCTGAGCGCCCTCAGGCGGTCGCGCGGCGTCACCACGAGGTGCCACGATGAGCAGCATGAACGACGCGACCGGACCAGCCGCCCCCGCCAGCGCTCCCGCTCCGGGCGAGGCCCGCGCCCCCGGCGTGCCGACGATCCCGCTCGACCCTGAACTCGCCGCGCACATCGCCGAGCACATCGCGGAGCCCGAGCAGCAGGGCGGCGAGCGCACGCCGGAGCTCGTCCCGCTCCCCGACGACCGCTTCGCGGACCGCGAGCTGTCCTGGCTCGCGTTCAACCAGCGCGTCCTCGAGCTCGCCGAGAACCCCGGCCTGCCCCTCCTCGAGCGCGTGCGGTTCCTCGCGATCTTCGCGTCCAACCTGGACGAGTTCTTCATGGTCCGCGTCGCCGGCCTCAAGCGCCGCATCGCGACCGGCATCGCGGTCAACTCTGCGTCCGGGCAGACGCCGCGCCAGGTGCTCGAGGGCATCGCCGAGCACGCGCACATCCTCGCGGCCCGGCACGCTCGCGTGTTCGACGACCTCAAGCCCGCCCTCGCTGACGAGGGCATCACGATCGTGCGCTGGGAGGACCTGGCCACCCAGGAGCAGGACCGCCTGCACAAGTACTTCCGCAAGCAGATCTTCCCGGTGCTCACCCCGCTCGCCGTCGACCCCGCGCACCCGTTCCCGTACATCTCGGGGCTGTCGCTCAACCTTGCGGTCATCGTCCGCAACCCGAGCACCGGCAAAGAGCACTTCGCGCGCGTCAAGGTGCCGCCGCTGCTCCCCCGGTTCATCGCCGTCGACTCCCGCGGCCGCCCCTCTGCGCCCGGCGCGCAGACCGGCGCAGAGGGCAGCGAGCGCACGTCGTTCGTGCCGCTCGAGGACGTCATCTCGCAGCACCTCGACCACCTCTTCCCGGGGATGGAGATCCTCGAGTTCCACAGCTTCCGCGTCACCCGCAACGAGGACGTGGAGGTTGAGGAGGACGACGCCGAGAACCTCCTGCAGGCGATGGAGAAGGAGCTGCTGCGGCGACGCTTCGGCCCGCCGGTGCGCCTCGAGCTGACCGAGTCGATCACGCCACGCATCCGCAAGCTCCTCGTGCGGGAGCTCGGCGTCGAGCCCGAAGAGGTGTACGAGCTCACCGCGCCGCTCGACCTCACGGGCCTGCACCTCATCGCCGACATCGACCGACCTGACCTCCAGTACCCGCGCTTCGTCCCGACGACGCACCGTTACCTCGCGGAGGTCGAGTCGGCGAAGCCGACGGACGTGTTCGCGGCGATCAAGCGCCGCGACATCCTGCTGCACCACCCGTACGACTCGTTCTCGACGTCCGTGCAGACGTTCCTCGAGCAGGCCGCGGCGGACCCGTCGGTCCTCGCGATCAAGCAGACTCTCTACCGGACCTCAGGCGACTCGCCGATCGTCGACGCCCTGATCGACGCCGCCGAGGCCGGCAAGCAGGTGCTCGCGCTCGTCGAGATCAAGGCTCGCTTCGACGAGCAGAACAACATCTCCTGGGCGCGCAAGCTCGAGCAGGCGGGTGTGCACGTCGTCTACGGCATCGTCGGGCTCAAGACGCACTGCAAGCTGTCTCTCGTCGTGCGGCAGGAGGCCGACGGGCTGCGCCGCTACTGCCACGTCGGCACCGGCAACTACAACCCGAAGACCGCCCGCCAGTACACGGACCTGGGCCTGCTCACGTGCGACCCGGACGTGGGCCAGGACCTCACCCGGCTGTTCAACCAGCTCTCCGGGTATGCGCCCAAGTCCGAGTTCCACCGTCTGCTCGTCGCGCCGCGCTCCGTGCGGACCGGCTTGATCGAGCGCATCGACCGCGAGGCGGAGCACGCGCGCCTCGGACGGCCCGCGTGGATCAAGATCAAGGTGAACTCGATCGTCGACGAGGCCACGATCGACGCGCTCTACCGTGCCTCGCAGGCGGGCGCCCAGGTCGACCTCGTCGTCCGCGGCATCTGCGCGGTGCGTCCAGGCGTGCCCGGGCTCAGCGAGACCATCCGGGTCCGGTCGATCCTCGGCCGCTACCTCGAGCACTCGCGCATCTTCGCGTTCGCGAACGACGGCGTCCCGGACATCTTCATCGGCTCCGCCGACCTCATGCACCGCAACCTCGACCGTCGCGTCGAGGCGCTCGTGTCCATCGCCGACCCCGAGCAGGTGCAGAACCTCATCGCGCTGCTCGACGCCTCGATGGACGACTCGACCGCGTCCTGGGTCCTCGACGCCGCAGGCACGTGGGAGCACCGCCACACCGGCCCCGACGGTGAGCCGCTCCAGGACATCCAGGCAGTGCTCATCCAGCGCCAGCGGCGACGCCTCGGGCTCGGGCGGTGAGCCGCCTGTCGACGCAGGGACACGTCCCGAGCGGCAGCAGCCTCGTCGACACGGGCGAGAGCTCGCACCGGCACGCGATCGAGGCCGCCGGCGCGCTCGTGTGGCGCGTCCGCAAGGGGGAGCTCCAGGTCCAGCTCATCCACCGCCCCCGCTACGACGACTGGTCGTGGCCCAAGGGCAAGCTCGACCCGGGCGAGACGCTGCGGGAGTGCGCGGTCCGCGAGGTCGCGGAGGAGACCGGCAAGCCGATCGTCCTCGGGATCCCGCTGCCGATGCTGCGGTACAAGACGCCCGAGGGGCGCTTCAAGCGTGTGCACTACTGGGCCGCACGACGCGCGACCGACAAGGACGCGCCTGCGCTGCGCGCGCGCACGCCCGTGCCAGCCGTGGACCCCGCCGAGATCGACGAGGCGTGCTGGCTCGGCGTCGACGATGCCCGACGCCGCCTCACACGCCCCGCGGACCGCGAACCTCTCGACGCGCTCGTGCACGCGCACGCGAAGGGCCGCCTCGACACGCGCGCGCTCGTCGTGGCGCGGCACGCAAGGGCGCGCAAGCGCGCAGCGTGGGCGGGCACCGAGGAGGACCGGCCGCTCACCCCAGCGGGATACCTGCAGGCCGCGACGCTCGTCCCGATCCTCGCGGCATACGGCGCGGTGTCGATCACGACGTCGCACTGGCTGCGCTGCGCCGACTCGATGGCGCCCTACGCCCGCGCCACGGGCCTCGCGTCGGGCTTGAGCTTCGACCTGACGGAGCTCGCTCACGAGACGTCCCCGCGGAAGGTCGCCGCCGTCGTCGACCGCCTCCTCAAGGAGCCGCGCTCGGCAGTGATGTGCACGCACCGTCCTGTGCTCCCGACGGTCGTGCGAGCCCTCTCCGCGCGCACCCGCGAGGCGGTCCGCGCCGACCTGCCGTCGCAGGACCCGTACCTCAAGCCGGGCGAGCTGCTCATCGCCCACGTCGCCGACCACCGCGACGGCCCGCGCGTCGTCGCCGTCGAGCGCTCGCAGAGCCACCTGCACCAGGCGATCCTCACGGCGAAGGCCGGGGTCTCCTGAGCGTCACCAGCCCCTGACGACGACGGCTCCCGTGCTGAGCACGGGAGCCGTCGGTACGTCTGGCCGCCTCAGGCGGCGGGCGACCTCAGCCGAGGATCGGGTGCAGGATCCAGAACACGATCGCGGCGACGCCTGCGGCGGCCGGGATCGTGAGGACCCAGGCCATGCCGATCGACTTCGCGACGCCCCAGCGCACAGCCGACAACCGCTTGGTCGCGCCGACGCCCATGATCGCGGTCGTGATCGTGTGCGTCGTCGACACGGGGGCGTGCAGCCAGAACGCGTTCACGTACAGGACGACCGCGGAGACCGACTCGGCGACGAAGCCGCGCGCCGGGTCGAGCTCGATGATGCGGCGGCCGAGCGTGCGCATGATGCGCTTGCCGCCCGTGGCCGTCCCCGCCGAGATCGCAGCCGCAGCCAGGATCTTGATCTCCCACGGGATGGCGTCACCCTTCGTGGTCCACCCGATCGCGGTCGTCGCGAGGAACATGACGCCCATGGTCTTCTGCGCGTCCTGGAGCCCGTGGCCGAGCGCCATGGCCGCAGCCGACGCCGTCTGCGCGATGCGGAAGCGGCGCGACGCCTTCGCCGGTGCGACGTTCTTGAAGACCCACAGGACCCCGACCATGACGAGGAACGCGAGACCGAAGCCGACCGTCGGCGAGATGACCATCGGGAGGACGACCTTCTCGACGATCGACGCCCAGTAGACGGCGATCCCGCCAGCGAGCCCCGCGCCGACGAGCCCACCGATGAGCGCGTGCGTCGAGGAGGACGGCAGGCCGAACCACCAGGTGATGAGGTTCCACACGATCGCGCCGACGAGCGCGGCGAGCACCGCGACGAGCGTGAGCCGCGTGCCGACGTCGTCGATGTGGATGATCTCGTGAGCGATCGTCTCCGCGACCGCGGTACCCATGAGGGCGCCAGCGAAGTTCATGACCGCGGCCATGGCGAGCGCCGCACGCGGCGTGAGAGCGCGCGTCGACACCGAGGTGGCGATCGCGTTGGCCGCGTCGTGGAAGCCGTTGGTGAAGTCGAACGTCAGCGCGAGCGCGGCGACGACCAGAACGAGTGCGACGTCCACGAGGGGTCAGGACTCCTTGACCGCGATGGTCTCGACCGTGTTCGCCACCTTCTCGAACGCGTCGGCAGCCTCCTCGAGGATCTCGACGACCTCCTTGAGCTTCATGAGCTCGATCGGGTCGGTCACGTCGTCGAACATCTGCGCGAGGAGCTTGCGGTGCAGCTTGTCGGCCTGGTTCTCGAGGCGGTTGATCTCGACCCAGTAGTCCGAGAGGTCCTGCATGGAGCGCAGGCGCGGCATCGCCTCGGCGGTGATCTCCGCGCAGCGCTGGAGGATCTGGATCTGGTCGGCGACGCGGCGCGGGAGGTCGTCGAGCTTGTAGAGCACGATCAGGTCGCTCGCCTCCTCCATGAAGTCCATGCAGTCGTCGAGCGCGGAGGCGAGCGCGTAGATGTCGTCACGGTCGAACGGCGTGACGAACGTCGAGTTGATGCGTCGCAGGATCGAGTGCGTCGCCTCGTCGGCGAGGTGCTCCACCTCGTTCATCTGCTTCGCGATCGCCTTGCGGCCCTGCCTGTCGGCACCGAGGAGCTCGCTGAGGAGCTTCGAACCGGTGACCAGGTGCTCCGCCGAGGCGGTGAAGAGGTCGAAGAAAGATGTATCGCGCGGGGTGATACGGAAGCGCACGGGAAGCTCCGATGACGAGGGGAGGTGTCGCGTACAGCGTAGAACCTCGTTTGGGTGAACACGCAACTTCACGGGCGTCCGGCAGGCATCTGCCGGATGAGGGTCAGGTGCTGCACCATCTCGCCCGGGGACCGTGCGGGACCTATGCCCCGGTGCGGGAGTGAGATGAACGACGCCGGGCCGGGAGCGCCTCTCGGCGCGGGGCCGCTCGTAGCGGCTGATGATGGAGCCCGGGGCTACCGCAGCCCGGCGTCGCACGTCCACTCTAACGCCGCGGTCTGCCGTGCACTTCCCGAACGGCGCACCGGGTCAGGTCAGTCGAGCATGCCCGCGCGCCACAGGTGGGCGCAGCTCTCGAGCTCCTCGGCGGTGCGTACGAGCGACGAGGCCCGTCGCGTCATGTGGGTGGCGCGGACGCCGTCGGTGACGTCGACCGAGTCGGCGTCGAACGCCGCGCCGACGGCGAGGATGCGGCAGAACGCGCTCGCACGTTCGAGCGCGACGGCGAGGTCCCCTGCGAAGACGCCGGAGAGGACGGCGTCGGCCAGGCGGAGCATGTCCTCGGGCGAGGGGCCTGAGGCTCCGGCGACGGCCTCGTGGACGGGCGCGTGCACGACGCCGAGGCGGAAGCGGAGCGTGACCGTCGCGGGGTCGCGGCGCACCCACTCGCGCAGCACGTAGAGGCGCCACAGCGCGCCGGGCAGGGTCTCGGGCGCGGAGTCCGCCCACAGCCCGGCGACGACGTCGAGCCCCTCGGTCTCGACGAGGCGGACGAGACGTTCGACGACCTCGGGGTCCTCGTGCGCGTGGGCCTCGCGGACGAGCGCGCACGCAGTGGTGTGCGCGATCTCGGCGCGCAGGGTGGGGTCGTTGACGCCGGGGATCTCGTCGGCCTGCTGCGGATCGAGCATCGCAGGCCGACGGTGCGGTCGGCGTGGTCCGGTGGCGTCAGTCATCCGTCCAGTGTTGGGCACGAGGGGTCGCGGCGGCCAGTCAGGGCGTGGGCTGTCTCGCTCGTCACGTCCAGCCCAATTTGCTTGCATGCTGCAAGCAACGGCATCTATCGTGGTCCGGCACCCGAAGGAGCACCATGACCACCCCACCCGGGATCCCCCCGCACATCATCGGCCTCGCCCGCGCCCTCGAGGTGCTCACCTCGGCGCAGCGGACCCTCGGCGCGCGCATGTCGCACGACCTCGACCTGCCACGCGCGACGATCGGGCTCCTGCTGCACCTCTCGCGCGCCGGCTCGACCCAGGTCGGCTGCCTCGCGCAGCACCTCAAGGTCGACACGTCCGTCGCGTCCCGGCACGTCTCCGCACTCGTCGCCGCAGGCCTCGTCGAGCGCACGGTCGCCGACGACGACCGCCGCGGCCGCTCCGTCGGCCTCACCGACGCAGGACGCGCCAAGGTCACGGAGCTCTTCGCGCGCCTCACGACCGACCTCTCCGCCGCGTTCGCCGGCTGGGACCCCGCAGACCTCGACACCGCGGCGGCCGCCGTCATCGCGGTCGCCGACGCCATCAACCGGATCGACGCCCCCGCGGCGACGTCCGCCCTCCCCGGCGCCGACGGTGCCGCCGGTCCTCTCCCCACGCCCGACCAGAAGGACCACGCATGAGCAAGTCCCCAGCGCCCCACGCACCCCAGACCGGTGCGGCCCAGAGCCCCGACCACCTCCCCGGCGAACCCTCGACCATGTCGCACACCGACATCCTCCGGTCGATCTCGGGCATCTTCATGGGCCTGTTCGTGTCGATCCTGTCGACGTCGATCGTCAGCTCGTCGCTGCCCCGCATCGTCGCGGACCTGGGCGGCAACCAGTCCGCCTACACGTGGGTCGTCACCGCCACGCTGCTGACGACGACGATCAGCACCCCCATCTGGGGCAAGGTCGCCGACCTGTTCGACCGCAAGGTCATCGTCCAGCTCTCGCTCGTCCTCACCGTCGTCTCCGCAGGCCTCGCCGGTCTCGCGCAGAGCAGCGGCACCCTCATCGCGTGGCGCGCCCTCCAGGGCGTCGGCGCAGGCGGCCTCACCGCCGTGAGCATGGTGCTCATCGCCGACATCGTCGCGCCCCGCCAGCGTGGCAAGTACATGGGCTACATGGGTGGCATCATGGCCGTCGCCACGATCGGCGGCCCGCTCCTCGGCGGCTTCCTCACCGACGCCGTGAGCTGGCGTGCGAACTTCTTCATCGCCGTGCCGTTCGCCGTCGTCGCGATCGTCCTGCTGCAGAAGACGCTGCACCTCCCGCCGTTCACCCGCCCCGAGAAGGTCGACATCGACTACTGGGGGGCGCTGCTCATGTCCGCCGGCATCTCGACGCTCCTCCTCTGGGTCACGTTCGCCGGGAACTCGTTCGACTGGGCCTCCTGGCAGACCACCGCGATGGTCGGCGGCTCCGTCGTCGTCCTCGCGATCGCCGTCTGGGTCGAGTCCCGCGTCGCCGCGCCGATCATCCCGCTCGACCTCTTCCGCAACCGCACGGTCACCCTCGCGATCATCGCGAGCGCCGCCGTCGGCGTCGTGCTGTTCGGCACGACCGTGTTCCTCAGCCAGTACATGCAGATCGCCCGCGGGTACTCCCCCACCGTCTCCGGCCTGCTGACCATCCCGCTGATCCTCGGCCAGCTCACGTCCTCGATCGCGACCGGCCAGGCCATCTCACGGCGCGGCCGCTACAAGGTGTTCCTCGTCGTCGGTGGCGTCCTCATGCCGGTCGGCCTCGGGCTCATGGGCACGATCGACTACCAGACGAACCTCGGCCTCATCTGCCTCTACATGGCGATCATCGGCGTCGGCATGGGCATGCTCATGCAGAACATGATGCTCGCGGCCCAGAACACGCTGTCGCCCGCCGAACTCTCGACGGGCTCCGCGACGATCGCGTTCTTCCGCTCGCTCGGCGGCGCGCTCGGCGTCTCCGTGCTCGGCGCCATCCTCGGCTCGCGCATCACGTCGGACATCACGTCCGGCCTGAAGTCCCTCGGGGTCGACGGCGGGCCGCTCTCCGGCGGCACCCTGCCCAACGTCCACGAACTGCCCGCGCCGATCGCCAAGATCGTCGAGTCCGCCTACGGTGCCGGCGTCGCCGAGGTGTTCCTCGTCGCTGCGCCGATCGCGCTCGTCACGCTCGTCGCGATCCTCTTCATCAAGGAGGTGCCGCTCGGCACCAAGTCCAACCTCGAGCTGCGCATGGAGGAGCTCGCCCGCGAGGACGCCGAGCAGTCCTGACCCGCTCGGGCCCTGGTCCCGGCCCCTCCGAGCCCGGGCCCGAGCCAGCCCCCCGGACGACAGATCGCCCCGGTGCACACGTGACGTGTGCACCGGGGCGATCTGTTGCGCTGGGTCGGCTGCTCAGGCGTCCGGGTCGAACGTGAGCGACACCGAGTTCATGCAGTAGCGGTTGCCCGTGGGCGTCTGGGGCGCGTCGTCGAAGACGTGGCCCAGGTGCGAGCCGCAGCTCTTGCAGCGCACCTCAGTGCGGACCATCCCGAGCGAGTGGTCCTCGAGCAGCTCGACGGCGTCGGAGCTCGTGGCCTCGTAGAAGCTCGGCCAGCCGCAGTGCGCGTCGAACTTCGTCGTCGACCGGAACAGCTCGGCGCTGCAGGCGCGGCAGCGGTAGATGCCCTCGCGGTTCTCGTCGAGCAGCTCCCCCGTGAACGGGCGCTCCGTCCCGGCCTCGCGCAGGATGTGGAACTCCTGCGGGGTCAGCACGACCTTCCACTCGTCGTCGGTCTTGTTCACCTGGTACGTCATGTCTCTCCTCCTCAGGGGGCGCAACACCGTCACGCCCCCACATCTTCCCTCGCCTCGGCACCACGCGCCGAAGGGGACGACCGCGCGCACCCACCGGGCACGACGACGCCGAGGTAGGGGGTCGCACGCGAGACAGGCCCATGGAGGGCCCTACCTCGAGCGCAACCCCCTACCTCGGCGAAGGGGAAGATGACCCGGTGGGTCAGCGGCCGCGGCCGCGGGAGAAGTCGGCAGCGGTACGCGTGCGACCCGACGTCGCGCCCTGGCGCGAGCCCCCGGAGCGGCCCTGACCCGAACGGCCGGAACCGCCGGACGACGGCGTGGACGTCGAGTACGTCGTCGGCGCCGAACCAGCACCGCGGCGCCCGCGACCGCCCTCGGCGGACTGACCCGACCGGCGGCCACCACCCTGGCCAGCCTGCTCGCTGCGCTGACCGCGCTGCGCGCCACCGCGCTGCCCGCCGCCCTGCTGCGCGCCGCGACCAGCACCGCGCGCAGTCTCGCCCGCGGGCTTCTTCTTCCGCGGCTGCTTGGGCGCGGGCTGCGCGGCGGCCGGGGCCGCCGACGGCGCCACGAGCTCCGCGACGTCACCGACCAGCTCGGCGATGCGCGCGTCACCCGCACGCACACGCTCGGGCGTCGCGGCGATCTTCGCCTTGCGGGTCAGGTCCTTCACGTCGCCGCGCTGCTCGGGAAGCATGACGGTGACGACGTCGCCACCGTGCCCGGCGCGAGCCGTGCGGCCCGAGCGGTGCAGGTACGCCTTGTGCTCGGCTGGCGGGTCGACGTGCACGACCAGCTCGACCTCGTCGACGTGGATGCCGCGCGCCGCGATGTCGGTCGCGCACAGCACCTTGACCGCGCCCGTCGAGAACGCCTCGAGGTTGCGCTCGCGCGCACCCTGCGACAGGTTGCCGTGCAGGTCGACGGCCGGGATGCCGTCAGCGGTGAGCGTCTTCGCGAGCTTCTTCGCCTGGTGCTTCGTGCGGGTGAAGAGGATGCGGCGGTTCGTGCCGCTCGCGAGCTGCGTGACGACGTCACGCTTCACGCCCGCGTCCGCGACCTCGAAGATGTGGTGCGTCATCGCGGCGACCGGCGACTGCGCCGAGTCGACCGAGTGGTGCAGCGGGTCGCTCAGGTAGCGCTTGACGAGGACGTCCACGCCGTTGTCGAGCGTCGCCGAGAAGAGCATGCGCTGACCGCGCTTGGGCGTGCGGTCCATGATGCGCTTCACACCGGGCAGGAAGCCGAGGTCGGCCATGTGGTCGGCCTCGTCGAGCACGGTGATCTCGATGTCGTCGAGCGTCAGGTGGCCCTGGCCGAGGAGGTCCTCGAGGCGACCCGGGCAGGCGACGACGATGTCGACGCCAGCCGCGAGCGCGTTGACCTGACGCGACTGGGCGACACCACCGAAGATGACCGTCGTCGTCAGGCCGAGCGACTTGGCGAGCGGGGCGAGCGTCGCGTCGATCTGCGACGCGAGCTCACGCGTCGGGGCGAGCACGAGACCGCGCGGACGGGCAGCCCGACGGCGGCCCTCGGGGCGGGCCGCGTCGAGGCGAGTGACCATCGGCAGGGAGAAGGCGAGGGTCTTGCCGGAGCCGGTGCGGCCGCGCCCGAGGACGTCGCGTCCTGCGAGGGTGTCGGGAAGCGTGGCCGTCTGGATGGGGAACGGGGTCGTCTTGCCGTCCTTGGCGAGGGCGTTGACGACGGCGGTGGGCAGATCGAAGTCCGCGAAGGACTGAGGCGTGGAAGGCATGGTGCTCTCTGGGTAGGTCTCCCGCGCACACGGGCGGGGACGAGGCTGCGACGAGCCTGATTGCTGGCTGCTTCCTGGCAGCCTTCGGCACCGACCGGCTGTCCGGTCTCGACCGAGGGTTCGGGGTCCGCCGCGAGAGAACTCAGGCTCGCACGCGCCCGCGATCTCGCTGGGACGTGCTGACTCCACGACGCTGGGCCGGCAGATCGCGCGGCCCGAAGAGGTCCCATCATGTCAGACGGCGCGGCGAAGCACCTCCCCCGTCCGCGTGACGTTCGCCTCCCGTCCCCGCCCGACCAGGCCTGTCACAGGCGTGGCAGGCAGGATGGCACCGTGCAGACAGTCCTCGACGTCCTCGGCCAGATCTGGTCCGCGGCGACCACCCCGTCCGACCATCCCGACCTGCGGCTCGTCCTCGTGACCGCCGCCGCCGCGCTCGTCGTCGTGGCCTGGCGGCCCTCGTGGTCGGTCGTGCGGCACGGCGTGACGACCGTGCACGAGGCGGGGCACGCCGTCGTCGCGCTCCTGACAGGCAGGCAGCTGCAGGGCATCCGCGTGCACTCGGACACGTCCGGGCTCACGGTGTCGAAGGGACGGCCACGCGGACCCGGCATGGTCGCGACGACGTTCGCCGGCTACACGGCACCCGCAGTCGTCGGGTTCGCGGCGGCGTACGGGCTGAGCCGCGGCTACGCCGTCGGCGTCCTGTGGGCGCTCGTGCTCATGGCGGTGTTCGTCCTGGTCATGATCCGCAACTGGTACGGGCTGTGGACGGTGCTCGTGACGCTCGTCGCCCTCGTCGGCGTGACCTGGTGGGGCAGCGACGGCCTGCGCCTCGGTGCCGCGTACGCCGTCGTGTGGCTCCTGCTGCTCGGCGCGCCGCGGGCGGTCGTCGAGCTGCAGGTGCAGCGTCGTCGCCGAGGCGCGACCGGCTCCGACGCGGACGTGCTCGGCCGGCTCACACGGACGCCCGGGGGGCTCTGGGTCGCGATCTTCGCGCTCGTGACTCTCGCCGCGCTCGCACAGGGCGCGCGATGGCTAGCGCCCACCCTGCTGCCCTGACGCGGCCCCGCGCCCCGCGGCCCGGCCCCCGCGCCCCGCGAGGTCGTGACCTCTGACCCGAGGTCGCGAGCCAGGACTCACGACCTCGCGACCAAGCTCACGACCTCGGTGAGCGGGCGTCAGCCCACCGGCACCGCGACGTCGGTGCGCTGCTCCTCGTGCGGCGGGTACGTGATCTCGCGGTTCGCACCGCACGGCTCGGCGCCGGCCCCGCCGTCGAGCGTGAAGCGACCTGACGACAGCGCGTCGTGGACCTCGACCATGCGAGCGAAGCCGACGGCGTCGGGCGGGCCCGGGACCGTGACGACGGCGAGTGTCGCCGCAGGCTCGACGCGCAGCACGCTGCCGCGCGCGGGTCGCAGCGGTGCGACGACGGGGACGCACGTCTCGACCTCGCCGTCGCCGTCGGGCGTCACGCGTCCGCGGTACACGGTGAACACGGGGCCTGCGACGTCGTCGGGCGTGAGCTGCTCGAAGAGCGTGCCCGCGCTGCGCCGCAGCGCGTCCGGGAGGCCGGCCGCGTCCGTCCGGCACGTGACGGTCAGGACGAGCTGCTCGGGGACGTCCCTGCGCGCCGCTGCGAGCGCGGGCAGGTCCTCGCCCGCAAGACGGCGGCGCACGAGCTCGGCGAGAGGCGCGCGGCCGGCGTGCGTGGCCTGTTCCTGCGCCCACCACCCGTCGAACGCCCCGACGGCGCCGCCCGGGTCGGTCGGGCCCGAGGTGTCGCCCGCCTCGAGGAGATCGGCGACGACGCCGAGCGGCGCGCCGAGCGACCGGAGCAGCGCGATCATTCGCGCGCGGTCCACCTGCGTGCGGTCGAACAGCCGCCACCCCTCGGACGTGCGTGCGGGGCGCAGGAGCCCGCGCTCGTCGTAGAGCCGGACGGCCTTGGTCGTGAGCCCGGCAGCCCGGGCGAGGTCTCCGGTCGTGAGCCGGTCGGCGGATGCGTCGTTCGTCATGTCGTGGACGCTAGGCCCTGCCCCAGGGGCAGGAGCAACACGGTGGTCACGCAGGGCTCGTCAGGAGGGCTGCGAGGCGCTTCTTGCCCGTGTTGGTCCTGACGATCCAGGCGACGTCCGGGTCGGCGACGTCGAGGGCACCGAACGTGGGCAGGCCCGCGGTCGGGTCGGCGGCGACGGCCACGCTCCAGCAGTAGCCGAGGGCTTGGCGCAGCGTGCGCACGTCGGCGCCCCGACGCTGCCCGGGCGGTAGCGCGGCGAGGCGCGTGGTCAGGCGCTCGCACGCTGCGAGCGCGGCGGCCGTCGCCTGGGGGTCGCGGAGCAGTCGTGGCTCGCAGACGGCGGCGACGGCGGCACGCCCGACGAGCGGGTCGGGGTCGGCTGCCCACTCCTCCACGAGCACGAGCAGGGCAGGGAGGTTCCTGTCGCCGAGGAGCTGCAGGCCGATCGCGACACCTTCACGGACACGCCAGCGCTCGTCCGAGGCGAGGGC
The DNA here is from genome assembly GCF_012396185.1 of Sanguibacter hominis ATCC BAA-789. Classification (GTDB taxonomy): domain Bacteria; phylum Actinomycetota; class Actinomycetes; order Actinomycetales; family Cellulomonadaceae; genus Flavimobilis; species Flavimobilis hominis. Next base: position 125,008 of record NZ_JAAXOW010000004.1, on the reverse strand, counting down.
TCGCGCGCGGGCCGCGGCGGCCGGGTCGTTGGCACGCCGCCCGAGCGCGGCTGCCGCGCACATGACGAGGTACTCGTCGCCCGAGTCCAGGAGCGCGTCGATCGTGGCCTGCGACGCGAGCGCCGCCGCAGCGTCCACGAGGGGGAGGTTCGCTCGCGGGCCGGGCAGCCCTGAGTGCTCGCTCAGGAAGGCCGGCCAGTCCCCCGTTGCGCGTCTCTGCAGCTCGTCGTGCCATCCGGCAGCTCGTGACATGCCTCGACCGTACGCCGTGCCGGGCCGCGGCGGGTGAGGCGATCCGTGAGGGCCGCGAGCGTGGCGCCTGCGACGGCGACCGCGAGGTCGCGGGGGACGAACGTCGAGCCGAGCACGAGGCGGGCGGGCGCCCACAGCTCACCGACGCGTGCGGGCAGTCCCGTGAGCTGGGCGAGCTCGACCGTGACGCCGAGCACGGCAGCGGCCATGACGAGCGTCGTGGCCCGGGCCCGCGGCGCGAAGAGCGCGAGCAGGAGGTAGAGCAGGACGGCATAGAGCAGGCCGCCGACGACGTCACCCACGACCCCCGGCAGCGACCGTCCGAGCAGCCCCGCGACGACGACCACCGCCATGACGGCGACGAGACGCGGACGGGAACGAGGCTGGCGGCTCTGCATCCGCGCAAGGTACCAGGGGGTTTGCGACCGTTGCCGACGTCAGGCAGGCGCAGTACCGTCAGGCAGGCCGTGCCCGGGAGGGGCGCGGGTGGCTGGGGCGGGGACGCTCCGCCTGACCGGAGGGAACGCTGGTGGCGTCGGTATCTCTTTTCGCCCTGATCGCGGGGGTCGTGGCGGTCGCCGCGGTCGTCGCGGTGATCGTCGCTGTCGTCGTGACGTCGAGCCGCAACGATCCGTGATCGTTGCCCGTCCCGTGCGCCGCGACGCGGTGCGCGCTGCCGTCTGCTTGTCCGTCGCGCTCGTCGGCCTGCTGGCGGCTCCGTTCCTCCCTGATCCAGAGGCCGCTCCCACCGACGTGGCTCCCGGCTTCGGCGACGCGGCGTGGTGGGTGGTCCTCGCCACGGTGACCGTGCAGGCGGTCGCACTCGCCTGGGCGAGCTCCGCCCCGGCGCGTGTGCTCGTGGGGGTCGCGGGTGTGCCGTTCCTCGCAGCGGTCGCCGGGACGGGCGGCCTCGCCGGGATGACGACGCTCGCGGTGATGGTCGCGGCGTACGTCGCGGTGGTCTCGAGACCGTGGGCGGAGATGCGGCCCGCGGTCGTCGCGGCCGTCGTGCTGACCGTCGTGACGCACGCCGTCGCCGGGCTGCGGGACGGCATGTTCGAGCCGCTGCTCGCGGTGACCGCGGCTGTCGGCCAGGGAGTGGTCGTCGTGGGCGGACCCGCGCTCGTCGCCGTGCTCGTCGCGTCCCGGCGGGCGGTCGCCCGGTCGCGCGAGCAGGAGCTCGCGGCGCTGGCCCGCGAGCGCGACGCGCTCGTGCGGGAGGCTCGCGCGCAGGAGCGCACGGCCATGGCGCGCGAGCTGCACGACATCGCCGCGCACCACCTGTCCGGCATCGCCGTCATGTCGGCGGCGATCGAGCGGCAGGTCACGACCGACCCGGCCGCCGCGCAGGAGGGGGTCCGGCAGGTGCGCAGCCAGAGCACGGCGGTCCTGCGGGACCTGCGTCGGCTCGTCGGGCTGCTCCGGGAGGACGACGCCGCAGAGCTGGGCGTCGAGGCGCTCGCGGGGGTTGCGGAGCTCGTCGCGCACGCGTCGGCGCGCGGCGTCCCGGTCGAGCTCGTCACGCTGCCCGCCGGCGGTGGTCCGACCCTCGCGGCGGGCATCGGCCCGCTCGCGCAGCTCACGGCATACCGGCTCGTCCAGGAGTCGCTCGCGAACGCGTCACGGCACGCGCCCGGGGCGCCGTGCGTCGTGACGCTCGACGGGCGTGACCCGGCCGCCGTCGTCGTGTCCGTGCGGAACGACGCCGCGGCCATCCCGCCCGAGCGCGACACCTCCGGGGGATTCGGCCTCGTCGGCATGCGTGAGCGCGCGGCGCTCACGGGGGCGGAGCTGAGCTACGGTCCGGAGGTCGACGGTGGCTGGGACGTGACGCTGCGCCTGCCCCGCGACCCTGACACCGAGCTCGACACGACCGACGGGGGCACCGCGTGATCCGCATCATCGTCGCCGACGACCAGCCGCTCGTCCGGGCCGGCCTGGCCGCCCTCCTCGGCTCGGAGCCTGACATCGAGGTCGTGGGCGTCGCGTCCGACGGCGACGAGGCGGTCACGCTCGCGCACGAGCTGCGGCCCGACGTCGCGTGCCTCGACATCCGCATGCCCGGCCGCGACGGCATCAGCGCGACGCGTGCGCTGTGCGGGCCCGACGTCGTCGACCCGGTGCCAGTGCTCGTCCTGACGACGTTCGACCTCGACGACTACGTGTTCGGTGCGCTCGAGGCGGGGGCGTCGGGGTTCCTGCTCAAGGACGCCGAGCCGCACGAGATGGTCGCGGCGGTGCGTTCGATCGCGGCGGGGCACGGCACGCTCGACCAGAGCCTGACGCGTCGCGTGCTGCGGGAGTTCGCCGAGCGGCGTCGTACGCAGCCGGTCTCCGCGCAGCGCGGTTCCGAGCTGCTCACGGCGCGCGAGACCGAGATCCTGCTGCTGCTCGCGCAAGGCATGTCGAACGAGGAGATCGCCCGCGAGCTCGTCGTCGAGGTGTCGACCGTCAAGTCGCACCTCGCCCGGATGCTGCCGAAGATCGGCGTCCGGTCGCGGCTGCAGGCGGTCGTGTGGGCGTACCAGAACCGCGTGGTGACGGTCCCCGACGAGGGCTGACCGGGCCGCTTGCATCGAAAGGTGCAAACCGCAGGGTTGCGTCCTGAGCGGCTCGAACGCGCCCCCACCCCGCTCATAGCGTCGAGGACGACGGAAAGCACGTCCCCTCGACCTCTCGGAGCACCCCATGTCCTCCATCACCACCCCCGCCCCGCCGGACACCCGCACGGCCGTCCGCCTCGTCCAGGTCCGCAAGACGTACCCCAACGGCCTCGACGAGACCGAGGCCCTCGCGTCCGTGTCCGTCGCCCTGCGGCCCGGATCGTTCACCGCGATCATGGGCCCGTCCGGGTCCGGCAAGTCGACGTTCCTCAACTGCGCGGCCGGGCTGGACCGCCCGACGAGCGGGCACGTCGTCGTCGGCGACGTCGACCTCACGACGCTCAAGCCGGACGCGCTCACGCAGTTCCGCCGCCGCCACATCGGCTTCGTCTTCCAGGCGTACAACCTCGTCGGGCACCTGACGGTCGCGCAGAACGTCCAGCTGCCGCTGCTGCTCGACGGGCGGCGCCCCGACCGGGCGTGGCAGGACCACCTCGTGCACGCCGTCGGGCTCGACGGCATGGCGGACCGCCTGCCGGGCCAGCTCTCGGGCGGGCAGGCGCAGCGCGTCGCGATCGCGCGGGCGCTCATCACGCGGCCGACGGTCGTGTTCGCCGACGAGCCGACGGGCGCGCTCGACTCGCACACGGGCCAGCAGGTCCTCGACGTGCTGCAGGGCGCGGTCCGGGACCTGGGCCAGACGCTCGTCCTCGTGACGCACGACCCGCGTGTCGCGTCGGTCGCCGACCAGGTGCTGTTCCTCGCGGACGGGCGCGTCGTCGGGCACGTCGAGCAGCCGACGACCGAGCTGGTCGCGGAGCACCTCCTCGCAGCGGCGGGGCGGTGACGACGATGTGGTTCTTCTCCCGCTCCTCCGCCCGCGCGAACCGCGCGAGCCTCACCGGGTCCGCGATCATCGTCGCGCTCGCCTCCGCGCTGCTGACCGCGACGGGCGTCCTCCTCGAGTCGGGGCTGCGCACGGGCCTCGCCTCGGACACGGTCGGCGGCAGCGCGATGCTGCTCGCGATGGTCGCGAGCTCCTTCGCGGGCACGACCATCCTCATCGTGGTCTTCATGCTGTCGTCGACGATCGCGGGTGCGCTGCGCCAGCGGCGTCGCGAGCTCGCGCTGCTGCGCGCGATCGGTGCGACGGGCAGCCAGGTCCGCTCGCTCGTCACCCGCGAGGTGCTGATGGTCCTCGCGGTCGCGGCGCCGGTGGGTGCGGTGCCCGGCCTGTTCGGGGCGCGGCTGCTGACGCCGGCGCTCGAGTCGAGCGGGATCGTGCCCGCCGGGTACGAGCTGACGCTCTCCCCGGTCCCCGTCGTCGCGACGCTGCTGCTGCTCGTCCCGACGTGCCTGCTCGCCGCGCGCCTCGCCAGCCGCGAGGCGGTCCGCACGAGCCCCACGGCGGCGGTCCAGCAGAGCCAGGCGGAGCCGGCACGGCTCGGCAAGGCGCGCATCGCCACGGCGGTCTACCTGACGGCGGGCGGCGTCGTCCTCGCGCTCACGCCGTTCTTCCTCCCCGGCATCGGGGGCACTATGGCGGGCGTCATGTCGGCGTTCCTGCTCATCACGGCGGGCGCGCTCGCAGGCCCGGCGATCGTGGCGTGGCTCGCGGAGCGTGGGCTGCGTGCGACGGCGCCGCTCGGTTGGGCGAGCGGGCACCTCGCCCTGGCGAACGCGCGGGGCTTCTCGCGCCGTCTGACGACGGCGGTCGTGCCGCTCGCTCTCCTCATCGCGCTCGGCACGGTGCAGTCGGCGTTCGACCGCACGACGGTCGCTGCGGCGGGTGAGCAGCTCACGGCTGGCCTGCACGCGGACCTCGTCGTCGACGCGTCAGCGGGCACGACGGCGGCTCAGGTCGCCGCCGTCCCGGGGGTCGCTGCGACCTTCGCGACGGGTGTCGTCCCGGCCGACGTGAAGATCGAGGACGACGACGAGGAGATGCCGCTGTTCGACTCGCTGTCCTGGGAGGCGGGCTCGCTCGCCGTGCTGCCGCGCGGCGCCGGCTCAGACATCCTCGACCTCGACGTGCGCGAGGGTTCGGTCGCGGCGCTCGACGGCGTCGACACGGTCGCGGTGGGCCGCGACGCCCTGTTCGGGACGGGCAAGGGCTACGGCGACACGATCGAGGTGCGGTGGCCCGACGGCGAGGAGCGCACGGCGACGATCGTCGCGGTGTACGGGCGGTCGCTCGGCTTCGGCGACCTCGTCGTCGGCGAGGCGACGCTCGCCGCGCACGGCCTCGCTGCCCAGCCCGACTCGATCCTGGTGCAGACCGCGCCGGGCGCGGCGGACGACGTCGAGCGGCAGCTCGCGGCGCTCGGCGCACCTGTGCGCGACGTCGCCGCGCACGTCGAGGCCGTGAAGGGCTCGGGCGCGTCGATGCAGGACCTGTCGATGATCCTCCTGCTCGCGCTGCTGGGGTTCGTGACGCTCGCGGGCGCGAACACGCTCGCGATGCTCTCGGGTCAGCGTGGCGGGGAGCTGGCGCTCTTGCGGCGCACGGGCGCGACGGGTCGCCAGCTCACGGCGATGGTCCTCGTCGAGGCGGTGTTCGTCATCGGTGCGGCCGTGCTGCTCGGCACTGTCGCCGTCCTGCCTGCGCTCGTGGGCGCGGGCTACGGGATGCTCGGCACGCCCTTGCCGGTGGTGGACTGGGCGATGTTCGGCGGGCTGGCTGCGGTCGTGGCGGTGGTCGCGCTCGTGACGACCGTCCCGATCACTCTGCGGCGGCGAGCCGCGAGCTGAGCGCGTCCCGCGCCTGCTGCGCGACCGGACGGACGGTCTTGTCACGGTCGGAGAAGTGCCGGGCGATGACCGCGTGGTGCTCAGCGCCGCCCTGCTGTGCGAGAGCGCGCAGGGCGGCGCTGCGCACGCGCGCGTTCTCGTCGTCGGTCAGCCGCACGAGGTCGTCGAGCGCGAGGATGCCACGCTCGAGCACGACGCGCAGGCACATCTCGCGGACGCGCCACGCCTGGTTGTTCAGGCCCGTGAGGACGAGCGGCGCCGCGGAGTCGTCCCACACGTGGAGCAGGGCGCGGGCACCCCACAGCTCGGGCCAGTACAGGGGCGGCGCGCCGTCGAGGATGCCGAGGCCGTGCCGACCGCCCGCGTACAGGAGGAAGTCCTTGCCGGCGTTCTCGCCGCGCAGCAGAGCGGCCGCGCTGGCCACCACCTTCTCCTCGCCGTAGTGGTCGACGGCGGCGCGCAGGCGCTCCCCGGTCGGCAGGTCGAGGGGGATGTCGGGGTGGGGGTTCAGCTTCTTCTCCATGATGGGCCCAGCCTAGGCGCGTTCTGTCGTCGCGGGGCCGTCGTCAGCCGGGGACAGGGCGTAGGCCCGCGGGATGAGGTGCGGCGGTCACGGTTGATCCCTGCGGCCGACGCGCCAGAGCGGGTGCGCTTGGTGGGATGAGGTCATGACCGCGACTCTCCTCTCGCCCGCCCCGACCGCGCGCCGCGCCGCGCTCCCGGTCGTGTTCGTCCTTGCCGCGAGCTGGTCGCTCGGGTTTGCGACGTTCCACGCGCAGGGCTGGCTGCCCGACGCCCTCGGGCCGCTCGCCAACTCTGCGAGCGGGTGGACGTTGCTGACCGCGTGCCTCGTGGCGATCGCCCGCCCTGGGTGGCGGCTGGGCGCGGTGCTGGGTGCGGCGAGCTTCGTCCTTCTCGTGCTGGGGTACGCGGCGGCGGCCGACGTCGCCGACCTGTTCTACAGCCCGGTGCGGTTCGGGGTGATCGGACTCGTGGTCGGGCCGTTCGTCGGGGCTGCGGCTGCGTCGCTGCGGGACGGCGGCCGTGCTGCGGCCGCCGGGACCGCCCTGCTGGGCGGGATCGGGCTGGGTGAGTCGGTCTACGGCATCACCGTGGTGAGCGGGACGACGGGCCTGACGTACTGGGTCGCGGCGGGGGTGTGTGCGCTCGTGCTCCTGGGCGGGATGCTGCTGGGTCGCCTGCGGAGGCGCGACGACCGGATCGTCGCGGTCGGCGGTGCGGTGGTCGTGGCGGTGGCGTTCGGTGTGGCCTACCGGGCGCTCGGCGGCGCGTGAGTCACCCGTCGAGGTCCCCGACGGTGCCGGTCTCGGGGTCCGCCCCGGTCGGGGCGTAGCGGAGCTGGACGGCGCCGGAGGAACCTGCGACGGGCGGTTCGAGGAGCCGCAGCCCGGAGGCGCGCACGCCGTCGGGGAACACCTTCTTCCCCTGGCCGAGCACGACCGGGTACACCCACAGCGTCAGGACGTCGAAGAGGCGCTCGGTGAGCAGCGTCTGCACGAGGTTGATGCTGCCGATCACGTGCGTGCTCTCGTGCCGGTCTCGGACCGCCTGCACTGCTGCGGCGAGGTCGGTGCCGAGGAGCGTCGAACCCTCCCAGGTGAGGTCGGGGTTCCCGCGGCTCGCGACGTACTTGGGGACGGCGTTGAGCTGGGCGCCGATGTCGTCACGGTGGTGCGGCCAGTACGCCGCGAAGATGTCGTACGTCCGACGGCCGAGGAGGAGCGCGTCCATCGCCTCGATCCCGGCGGTGACGGACTCCCCGACCAGCTCGTCCATGTGGGGCGCCTGCCAGCCGCCGAACGGAAACCCGCCGTCACGGTCCTCGTCCGGGCCGCCGGGCGCCTGCGCGACGCCGTCGAGGGTGGTGAACAGGTCGATGTACAGCTTCCCCATGGGTGCTCCTCGTCGAACGGCCGGGCGACCCTCCGAGCGTACGTCCGGCCTTCGCGCGGCACGACCGCACGCCCGCACCCCTGACCCGCGTAGCATGTCCACGGCGGCACGGTTCCCGCGATGACTTTCGGTCCTCCTGCTCGTGCCCCGGGCCTCTAGCTCAGTTGGCAGAGCATCGGACTTTTAATCCGCGGGTCGTGGGTTCGAGCCCCACGGGGCCCACCATTAGTACCGGAGTAAAACCGCCGACATGAGAAGTGTCGGCAAGGTTCGACGTCCGGTGTTGTAGAGATCTTGATTGAACAGGCCTGCCCTTCGGGGCGGGCTTGTTTGCGTTTGTACGGCGGCGTGAGGCGACGTGAGTTCCTGCGGTGTGACGTAGGGCGGGGTCGAGGAGCGTGCTGAAGGGCTCCGCGAGTTCACCGTCGGCGCGGAGCCGCCGTGGTCGTTCGGGTTGATGTGGACGACGGTGTAGAAGACCTGGTTGAGCTGCCGCTTGATGTGGTCGGGTACGGACTTGTACATCTGGTCGCAGTCTTCAGCGAGGGTGAGCGCGTCGCTGAGGTTGGTGAGCACGTCGTCGTGGTCGGACGTGGCAGCGTCGAGCTCGTGCTGGACGCCTGCGAGTTCCTTGCCGATGCGTCCTTGCTCTTCCTTGAGGAGGTCGGCGGGGAGGGCGTCCTGGTAGTGGAGCTGGAGGAGCTTGCGCTGCTGCTCTTTGAGCGCCGTGGCGGTGCTCTTGAGCTCTGTCACGCGCTGGCGCTGCTCCGTCGAGGCAAGCGCGATTTCCTCGCGGAGGTATTGCTCGAGCTGGGTGCGCTCTTCGTGGGTCAGCCGGTTGTTCGGGTAGAGGTGCTCGACTTGCTGTTAGACCTCGTGGACCAGGACGGCTTTGAGATCGCAGTCAGTGTTGCCGGAGCGTCGCCCGATGCAGACGAAGTACGGGTAGAGCTCGCCCGAGCGCGACTTGGTCATCTGAACGATGAGGCGCGATCCGCAGCGTCCACACATGACGGTGGACTTCAGGAAGTGGGTATGGACGCGGTTGTACTCGCCGTGACGCCGTGAGGCGAGCACGGTCTGCGCCTTGTGCCATGTCGCGTCGTCGACGCGGCTTCGTGATTGCCGGGGTACTCGGCATCTTGCCAGGTGACGATGCCGCGGTAGTACGGGTTGGTAAGGATCTTCCCGACCGTCTTCGCTGTCAGCGCGTTCGCAGGACGCCCAGGCGTGGCGCGGGTCGTGAGGCCGCGTGCCGTCAGATGGCCGGCGAGGGCTTCGGTCGGCCACTTCCCGGTCGTATACAGCTCGAAGGCGCTACGGATGAGGTCGGCGCGGTCGGGGTCGAGTTCGACGTAGCGAACCTCGACGCCGGCGGCGTTGATGCGGCGTTGGCTGAGGTAGCCCAGCGGCGCTCGGGAGATCGTGCCTCCGGTGATGGCCTTCTGTTTCATCCCCTTGGTCGCCTCGGCGCCGAGGTTGTCGGAGTACCACTGGTTGATCGAGATGCGGCGTTGCCTGGTAGGCCGGGAGCTACTGGCGACACCGTACCTCATTTGATGTAGCGATTCTTTCACTGGGTGTGCTAGCCTGCTCCTGACGGCGACCGTAAGAGAGGACTCCGACATGGCGATCCGTACCCCGAAGACCCGCGAGGCGCTCGCGGCCCACCTCTCGCCCATGCGCCTTCAGGCATCGGTGTTCGAGCGTGCCGTGGCGGTCGCGGCTGCTGAGTCTCGGTCGTTCTCTCCGGGAGCTCCGAAGTCGGCTGCGGAGATTACGCGGTGGCTGCGGACAGTCGAGACTGTCCACGCAGAGCTCATGGCGCTCCAGCTTGGGTGGATGCGGCTTGACCCGCAGAACCTTCCCTACTTCCTGCAGCCCGACCTGCAGCTCGGGCTGATCGTCAGCAGCGGCGACGAGCGCACCGGCGTAACCTACGCGAGCCCGAGCAACCGCAACGCCAAGGGCCTGGCGTTCGCGCGCCGCGTTGACGAGAACGGCCAGGTGGCGATGTTCGGCCAACCGACTGACCAGGGCGAGGTCGACGTTGAAGACGTCTGGGTTTTGCTCTACGACGAGCGCGACGGCGTCGTCCACCTCGAACTCTCGCGTCCGTCGTCCATGTCCGGCAACTTCGTCAGCACGTGGTCGGAGCGCATCATCTTCCCGGCCTTCGACCTCGCGCTTGGCGCTTTCGCGTTCGAGGACGACAACGATGAGGGCGACTTCGGCTTCACCGTCGCTCGCCGCTAAGGCGAGTGGATCCCTGCAATGACAACACCATTCGTTCCTGCGCGTCTGGAAATGGCGCGCGCCATTCGACAGATGACAGCGACAGCGTTGGCCGCCGAGGCCGGCACGACTGCGCCGTGGGTGTCCCAGGCCGAGAACACGAAGAAGACGCCGAGCCCGGAGCTCGTGCGTGAGTTCGCGCGCGTCCTGAACTTTCCGGTCGACTTCTTCTATCGGCCAGTGGCGACCCTGCCCCCGGCGGATGCCTTCCACTTCCGGGCATCCTCTCGGCTCGCCAAGAAGGACGAGCAGACCGCGCGCTCACTGTCGACGCTCGCCATCGAGCTGTCGGACTGGATCGAGAAGACCTATCGGGCGCCGGTGCCGGCCGTGCCCGAGATCCAGGATCTCTTTGACGCCGACGAGACCGTGCCGCCCGAACAAGCCGCTGACGCTCTCCGCGGCGCATGGGGACTCGGAGTGGCGCCGATCAAGAACCTGTTGCAGCTCCTCGAGTCCAAGGGCGCCAAGGTCTACTCGGCGGGTGGACCGCTTCAAGCGATTGACGCCTTTTCGTTCCGTCACGGAGCGACGCCCGTCATCTTCCTCAACGTCCATAAGTCGGCAGAGCGGTTGCGCTTCGATTTGGCGCACGAGCTCGGCCACCTCGTGATGCATGGAGGGTCGCTCCACGTCGAGCCCGGCAAGGAGAAGGAGCAGGCGGCCAACGACTTCGCCTCGTCGTTCCTCATGCCGCGCGCTGACGTACTCGGCGCGATCCGGGGAAACCTGATGCTCGAGGACATCCTGGTGCTCAAGCGACGTTGGCGAGTCAGTGCGATGGCGCTGAACCTCCGGGCGCATCGGCTTGGTGTGATCTCGGACTGGACATACGGCACGCTCGCGAAGCAACTGTCGAGCGCAGGGTTCAGGCGAGGCGAGCCGGGCTCGGACCTGCTCACCGAAAGCTCCAGCTTGCTTACCCAAGTGATGACGGACATGCGGGCTCGCGGCGAGGGCTTCGTGGAGATCGCCCGAGCACTCGACGTGCGCGCTCAGGACATCCGCGACCTCATGCTGGGGCTTGTCACGTTCGCGCTTGAAGGCGACGCGCCGCGCAGCTCTCGAAGCCGCGCGAGCCTACGCGCGGTATAGGGAAGGCTTCGCGAAAAGTGCTGATTATGGGACAATGTTCATATATCGCGGAGCTGGTTGAGCAACTTGGCTCCCGTCCGAGGTCCTTCTCAGTAGGCCACTCAATCGGTCAACGTCGGCGCTCGTCGAGACCGTTTCGACAGGCCCCGATACAACCCGTAAGTGCCATGGGCGCATGGAGACCACTCGTGACGCCAATCACCAAAGAAGCCCAGCGTGCAGAGTCGCACAAGACGATCTGGCGCATCGCGAACGACCTGCGAGGGTCCGTCGATGGCTGGAACTTCAAGTCCTACGTCCTCGGCATGCTCTTCTACCGGTTCATCTCGGATAACCTGACGGCGTACATCAACAAGGGTGAGCACGACGCAGGTGGGGCGTCCTTTGACTTCGCCCGCCTTCCTGACGCCGCGGCGGAGGTTGGGCGACGTGAGACGGTCGCGGAGAAGGGCTTCTACATGCTCCCGTCGGAACTGTTCGGCAACGTTCGCGATCGCGCGGCTGGGGACGAGAACCTCAACGAAACGCTGGAGCGCGTCTTCAAGAACATCGAGGGCTCCGCGCTCGGCGGAGACAGCGAAGACGACCTAAAGGGCCTCTTCGACGACCTCGACGTCAACAGCAACAAACTCGGGAGCACCGTCGCGAAGTGCAACGAGAAACTCGTGAAGGCCCTCGACGCGATCGGCGACCTCCCGCAGGGCGACCTGCAGGACAACTCAATCGGCCTATTCGGCGACGCATAGAAGAAGCGAATCGTGGTCGAAGCTCTTATACGGTTCTTCGAGCGGTTCTTCGGCCTCGGGACGGGGGATACAGAATGACGGTGGGCGCGGTTCCGGATGGTGACGTTGATGGCCGTTCCGACGGGGTCTTCATCAAGGTGATTACCGTGGCGGAGGACGGGCGTGCCATCTTCGCGCGCACGACCAGTGGTGGAAGTACTCAACTCTCTTTCCCCGATCCGGTCGACCTGCGGCGAGGCGAGATCATCTTCATCGACAATCAGCAGCAGTGGTTTCGTGCGCCCGATGCCGTGTGGGCCGAGGACAGCGGTGTCGGTGTAGTCCGCAAGCTTCTCGATGACAGCGTGGTCATCGAGACGAGTGGCGGCGGGATGCGCGTGCTGAACGGAAAACCCGACGTCGCAGTGGAGCCAGGGAACACTGTCCAATACACCGAGATCGACGGCATTACACGGGTGATCTCCGTTACGCCGCTCCGATATCGGGACTCCGGCCTCGACGAAGACCTCGCCGAGTACATCGTGAAGCGGGGTGACACGAAGCTCACGTTCGACTCGTTTGGCGGTTACGACAATGTGAAGTCGAGAGCACGGGAACTGATCGAGACACAGCTGGATCATGCTGACGACCTGCGGAAGATCGGCGCGAAGCCGGTTAAGGGCGTGATCTTCACGGGTGCACCCGGCACTGGGAAGACCCACCTCGCTCGCATCATCGCCGACGTTGCAGACGCCGTCTTCTATCTGGTCAGCGGGCCATCGATCGTGAGCAAGTGGGTCGGCGACAGCGAGGAGACGCTGCGTCGTCTGTTCGAGGACGCTGCTAAGAAGCCGCGGGCCATCATTTTCTTCGATGAGATCGATAGCATTGCGGCGAGGCGCTCGGCCGACTCGAACGGCGAGTCTAAGCGCGTCGTGGCGCAGCTCCTCACGCTCCTGGACGGGTTCGAGGCCGGAAGCAACGTCATTGTCATTGCTGCAACGAACAGAGTTGAAGACATCGATGAGGCGTTGCTTCGTCCGGGCCGCTTCGACTGGGAGATCCAGTTCAACCTGCCAACCTCACAAGACCGCCGCGAGATCCTGATGTTGAAGGCAGACGAACTCGAGACTGAGGACGATCTCCCGCTCGACGTGCTCACAGTGTTGACCGACGGCTGGTCGGGCGCGATGTTGACTGCGCTTTGGACCGAGGCCGCGCTCATTGCGGTTGGGGATGGTCGTGTGCGTATTGCAGACGAGGACCTTGCGATCGCGCACGAGCGCGTGCGCATGCGGCCGGTCCGCGCGCGAGCGGAGGTCTCTGATGTCGCTTAAGTCCTCGGTAAGGCATCCTGTCAAGTCGTTCAAACAGTGGCTCGTTCACCGACGTCTGAAGACCAACGCCGAGCAAGTAAGGCGCGAACTGCCGCTGCGCGAGTTTGTCTATCTCGACGCAGTGAGCCTTCACAGCCTGCTCGTCTCGCAGACCGACACGATCCCTGAAGCGATCACGCAGGCGATCTCTCGCGCGGACGAAGCGGAGCGCATTGGAACCGTGGGAGCGTCCGTGGGATCCGAGCTAATCGGTAAGGCCGAATCGCAAGTCAGCGCTCGCTACCAGACGAGCAACAGCGACAGCACCCAGAGCTCGCGCAAGGCAGTAATTCAGACCCTCTTCAAGGAGTTGCGCGAACTCCCGCTCGACTTCAGACTCGTTGCTCCAGCAGATTCCCCCGAACAATTTGCGACTTTCGAGGAAGTTGCCAAGGCGAAGCCGAACATCGCCGATCGGGCCGTGTCCTTCTCTCGTGGGACACTTCTCGAGGTTGAGGTCGTCCTCGCCGTTGACCCTGTGTTCAAACTCGGAGCGATGATGAACGAGTGGTCGGCGATGGCAGACGACTTTCCGGGTATGTTCGCTAATCACGGTACGCTCGGGTTCCTCCGCGAATCGGCACCGATCATGAAGGTGCTCGATCGATTCCTTGCCGGTCTCATCCCCATCAAGGCGACTGCGGTGAACTATGTCGTGGTCACCGTTGCCGGAGTTGAGTATGTTGCGCACAAGGACGCGGTCGCTGGACTGGGTATCGATGCGAAGCCGCTGCGCATTACTGGAGTTACCGAGCACCTCGGGTTCTGGAAAGACGTACGCCGCGTGCTGTTCTCGGAGGCTCGCTTCAACATGCTGTGCCGCGTCTCGAGGGATGGCCTCCATGACAAGTGGACACCGGTCAAGCTAGCGGACCTCTTCAGCGAGGTTGCGCCCGGATTCGTTGACCAGATTAATGCGGTTCGCTCTCCAACCGCCGCAGACGGGCCGGTAGGATCTGCACAAGCCCAAGGTCCGGTCATCGCCGATGCACTCGTGCGTTATCGAGACGCGATCGTTCCGGGGACCGCAATCTGCACCGATGAAACCAATAGGGCTTTCGTGAGGCTTGTTGCCCAGATATCGACTGGCTCGACGGATGCCGTCGCCCAGCGGGAAGGGTTCGATCTTGTGCGTGAATTCGCAGAAACACACATGGGTGCGCAAACGCCGACACCAGAGGATGATCTGCGGGCGCGTCGAGAAGCGCGCGCTGCCGCCGGGCTCGAACTGTTTCCCACTCCTGCGCTGAGCATCGCGGCGCCGACGCCTGGCCCTCCCGAGCAGACCACAGATCGGACGGATGAGCGCATTCTCGATACCGAAATCATCGCGATCTACTGGTAGCGTGGGGCAACGCCCTCAAACCGTGATCAGCGCCCCGGGCGTGGGCGCAACTTCACGCCCGCGCCCAGGAGCGCCCTGCGAACCGTCCCGACGCTGAGGCCAAGTTGCTTGCCAACCATTGCGAGCGACGCACCGTTCTCATACATATGAGAGGCGGAGCGGACCTGGGCGTCGTCCATGCCGCGATTCGGGTTCCGCAACTCCACACTGTGACGCTTGCAGATCTCGCCGGCCGTCGCTCGGTGGGTCTTGAACCGCTCTGCGCTCTCTTTGAGTGGGAGTCCCTCACGGTAGAGCGCGACGACCTCCAGCTGGCGCTTCGCAGGAAGATGCACCTGGGTGTTCCGCGCGGCGATTCGCCTGGACGTGCCGCCAGCGCCCGCGTTCGGCCCGGGCAGGCCCTCCTGGCCCAGTTTGGGCGGGTTCGCGGCCCTGTAGGCCAGTAGTGGCCGCCATTTTTAGACTCCGCCCCACAGAGGTCCACGCCGCGCACAAGGCTCGAATCCTTGCCCGGAGAATCATCGGGGCTGGGTTCGGGCCTCGCCGCTGGGCTGGCATTACTGACGTGGGCAAGCAGATCGTCCGCCGGATAGGGCGGACGACCAAGAGTCGGTCACCCCGGGTCAGGGCTCAGCGGTCGCGGACGTCGTCGGTGGTGAAGCCCTCGCGCGCTCCCCGCTCCTCTAGAGTCTCCAGCTCCTGGAAGAACGTGACCTGCCAGCCTGCCGGCCCCTGGATGCGGGCGTTGAGACTCTGGAAGGGCGTCTTCACCGGCGGGGCGACCAGGTCTGCGCCACCGTCGAGTGCTGCCGCGACAGCCTGCTCGGTGTCGTCGACCTCCAGTGCGATCCGCAGCACTCCGGGAGTGTGCGGCACCCCCTCGACCACGTCGATGTTCTTGGCGTGCGTCGGGGTGGCCAACTCGATCGTCGCGATGCCAGCGTGCAGGATCGCCACGCGGTCGTCGCCCTCAGTCGCGAAGGCCAGCTGCTCCGGCATCCCGAACACATCGCGGTAGAACCGCACGGCATTGTCGAAGTCGTCGGTCTCGATGATCAGACGTAGCTGTTTCGGGGAGGGGGTGTCCGATGTCATGTCCCTCATCTTGCAGGCACACCCACGTTCCAGGAACCGTCCCGTGGACGTGCGACGTTCAAGGCCGTGTGGTGCGGCGTGCCCCAGCTGATCCGCCCCCGCGGGCTGCGCCCCCGAACGCGACCGACACGCCGAGCATGAACCCGGCGTCGTACCAGCTGCCGGAGTTGCTGACCTCGTAGATGCCGACCTTGTCGTTGAAGAGGGACACGAGGAAAGTCACCGGTGAGATCAGCCCGTGCCACAGCCCTTGCCAGAACCCGGGCGCACCGGCCGCCTGGCTGGCCTCGGGGGCCGTGGGCGCGCACGCCGCCAGGGCGAGGACCAGGAGCAGCCCGACGGCGGGAAGGACGCGCTTCGTCACGGAGTGCTTGGTCATGGGTTCGCTCACCCCTCACGGCGCCGGGAGTCCTCGGCGAGGAACGGTCCCTGGCGACTCTTCATCGAAGCACCGTCGGGAGGGCCGGTCAACGGTGGCCCCGACGGCGAGACGGCACGTTTCGCTCTCGCCGAACGAGGCTGGCACTCACCATGTGTGAGTGCTAGAACGGGAGGTGTAGCCAACCCGTCCGCGGGGATCCGCTGACGGGCGTTCGACGACTTCGACGGTCGAGGTCGTGCTTGGAGGAGGTGGTGACGATGGCTACTCGTTGGGACCCGTTCCGGGAGATGGATCGCCTGATGTCGTCCGTCCTGACGACCCCGCGCGGCTCCGCGGCCATGCCGATGGACCTGCTGCGCGAGGAGGACCACTACGTGCTGGCGGTCGACCTGCCGGGTGCTGACCCGGGCACGATCGACATCTCTGTCGAGGACAGCACGCTGACGATCCGCGCTGAGCGGACCGCACGCTCGAGCGACGCGGACTGGCTGGTCCGCGAGCGCCCGTCGGGCACGTTCGCCCGCCAGCTCACTGTGGGTCGCGGTCTCGCGCTCGACCAGATCACGGCGAGCTACGCCGACGGCGTGCTGTCGCTGACCATCCCGGTCAGCGAGCAGGCCAAGCCGCGGAAGATCGAGGTCCAGCACCAGGGCACACCCGCTCAGATCACGCAGGACGCCCCCGCGTCCTGACCACAACCACCGCGCCCCGTCCGGCACTGCGCAGCCGGGCGGGGCGCGGCGTCGTCTCGACACCGCGCCCCGCCCGGGGTGCTGAGCAGAAGGGCTCAGGCCTCCGGGTCGACGCGGACGAGCATCTTGCCGACGTTGCCGCCGCGCATCATGTCGAGGAACGCGTCGACGGCGTTCTCGACGCCGTCGACGATCGTCTCGTCGTACGCGATCTTGCCGTCGGCGAACCAGCCGGCCATCTTCTCGGTGAACTCGGGCGCGAGGTGGACGTAGCTGCCGAGGGTGAAGCCCTTGAGCGTGAGTCCCCGCGTGATGATGTTCGCCATGTTGTCCGGGCCGGGCGTCCGCTCGGTCGTGTTGTAGCCGGTGATCGCGCCGCACAGGGCGATGCGCCCGCCGGTGTTCATGACGTCGAGCGCGGCCTCGAGGTGGTCGCCGCCGACGTTGTCGAAGAACACATCGACGCCGTCGGGCGCGAGGGCAGGGAGCTGCTCGCGGACGGGCGCGTCCTTGTAGTTGAGCGCGGCGTCGTACCCGTACTTCTCGGTGAGGAGTGCGACCTTCTCGGCTGAGCCGGCCGAGCCGATGACCCGCTTCGCGCCGAGGAGGCGGGCGATCTGCCCGGCAGCGGTGCCGACGGCGCCCGCGGCGCCGGAGACGAACACCGTGTCGCCTTCCTTGATGCTGGCGATCGCTGTGAGGCCGACGTATCCGGTGAGGCCGGTCATGCCGAGCATGCCCAGGCGCGCGGAGAGCGGGACGCCGGGGAGCTCGGGGACGGCGCGGAACGCGGCTGCGTCTGCCTGCGCGACGTCGCGCCAGCCGAGGTCGTGCTGGACGAGCGTCCCGACGGGCAGGGAGTCGGCGGCGGACTCGACGACGCGGCCGATCGCACCGCCCGTCATGGTCTCGCCGAGGGCGAACGGCGGGACGTAGCTCTTGACGTCGTTCATGCGGCCGCGCATGTACGGGTCGACAGAGAGGAACGCGTTGGCGACGCGCACCTCGCCGGGGGCGAGGTCGCCGAGCTCGACGGTGACCGTGCGGAAGTTCTCGTGGGTAGGCCACCCGTGGGGGCGGGAGACGAGCTGGACCTGGGTGCTGGCTGCGTGAGTCATGTTCTGCTTTCGTTCGGGTTCAGAGTGCGAGGCCGAGGGCGAGGGCGACGACGCCGAGCGCGGGCGCGAGGCCCTGCTTGAGCGCTGCCGAGGCCTTGTCGGGGCTCGAGAGGACGAGGACGAGGGCGGCGGCGGCCATGGAGCCTGCGCCGGTGAGGACGAGGGTTGCGCCGACGGCGGTCTGCCCTGCCGCGTAGAGGCCGATGCCGAGGGCGACGGCGATCGCGAGGAAGAGGTTGTAGAAGCCCTGGTTGAACGCGAGCTGCTGCTGCGCGGCGGCCTGTTCGACCGTTCCGGTGCCGAAGACGGCGCGGGCGCGGGCGCTCGTCCAGGCGATCGACTCGAGATAGAAGATGAAGACGTGCACGAGGGCGGCGACGCCTGCGAGCACGAGGCCTGCGATGACCATGGGGTCTCCTCGGTTGAGCGCGCCCTGCGCGCCGTTAGTGGACTGATCGATCTAGAATATACTGGATCGATCAGTTCACCACCAGGAGGGTCACATGGGCCGCACCCAGACGTTCGACACGAACGAGGTCGTCCGCGCCGCCCGCGCCGTCTTCTGGGAGCACGGCTACGAGAGCGCCGCGCTCCCCGACCTCGAGAAGGCCACCGGCCTCTCACGCTCGAGCATCTACCACGCGTTCGGCTCGAAGCGCGGCCTGTTCGACGCCGCGGTCGCGAGCTACCTCGACGAGGTCGTCCGCCCACCGCTGCGCCAGCTCGCGAGCGACGACGCCACGCCCGACGCGCTCGACCGCTACCTTCTCGGGCTGCGCGACGCGCTCCAGCACGCCGGTTCCGGCGCCGCCATGAACGGCTGCCTCCTCATCTCGGCCGCCAACGCCCCGATCGCCCGCGACGACACCGTCGCACGCACGATCGACGCCTACGCAGCCGAGCTGCGAACCGCCGTCGTCTCCGGCATCGCCCGCCAGCTCCCCGACCTCCCCACCGACCAGCGCGACACCCTCGCGACCGCCTGCGCCGGCCTCGTCATCGCCGCACTGTCGCTCGTGCGGGTGAACCTCACCGCCGCCGTCGCGTCGCTCGACGCCGCCCGCGACCTCGTGCGCAGCCACGAACGAGCCGCTCAGCCCCGGGAGCCCGCGCCCCTGGGGTGACCCGCCCCACACCGGTGCGCGTCCGTCCCACACGAACCGATCACAGACACCCCTCACCCAGGCATGTACGGTATTTCGGGCCGTGCACTCGGCCGTGACCCGGCGCGGTGCTGTCAGCGACGTCGAGCACCGTGACAGGAGGATCCTTGCGAAGCAGTGTGGAACCGCGCCGCCCCGCGACGCAGAGTCGCGGCGTGGGACGCAGCCACGGCAAAGCGATCCTCTTCGGCGAGCACGCCGTCGTCCACGGCGCCCCCGCGATCGTGGTGCCCGTCCCGGCCCTGACGCTCACCGCGCACGTGACCGTCACCGACGGCCCCAGCCGCCTCGAGTCTTCCCTCTACTCCGGCCCCGTCACGGCCGCGCCCGACCGCCTCGGTCCCACCGTCGCGGCGCTGCAGGCCGCGCTCGGCTGGTTCGACCTCGCCGACGTGAACGTCGCGCTGCGCATCAGCAGCGACATCCCCGCCTCGCGCGGGCTCGGCTCGAGCGCCGCGACCGGCGCCGCCGTCGTCGCCGCGATCGCCGACCTCGCCAGCCGGGAGCTCACCCCCGCTGAGCGTCACGACCTCATCCAGACGTCCGAGCGCGTCGCTCACGGCGCCCCGAGCGGCATCGACGCGCACGGCGTCGTCTCGACGTCTCCCCTGTGGTTCCACGGCGGCACGGTGGAGAAGCTGCCGACCGGCGCGGAGCTCACGTTCGTCCTCGCGGACACGGGCGTCGCGGGCAGCACCCGCACCGCGGTCGACGCGGTGCGCCGCGTCCGCGAGACCGAGCCCGATCGGTTCGCCGGCATCCTCGCCCGCCTCACGGCGATCGCGCACGCCGCCCGCACCGCCCTCGCGACCGGCGACCGCGCGACGGTCGGCTCGCTCATGGACGAGTCGCACCTCCACCTCGCCGCGCTCGGCGTGAGCGGCCCCGAGCTCGACACGCTCGCCGCCGCCGCCCGCACCGCTGGCGCGCTCGGCGCGAAGCTCACCGGGGGCGGCCTCGGCGGCTGCCTGCTCGCCCTCGCCCCTGACCTCACGACGGCGGAGCACGTCGCCGCCGAGCTGCGCGCCGCCGGCGCGACCGCAGTCCACACGTCGACCACGGAGGCGTTCGCATGACGACGGCCACGGCCCAGGCGCACCCCAACATCGCCCTCATCAAGTACTGGGGCAAGAGCGACGAGGCGATGTCGCTGCCCGCGACCGGCAGCCTCTCCCTCACGCTCGACATCTTCCCGACGACCACGACGGTCGAGGTCGACGAGACCCTGACCGCGGACGTCTTCGAGCTGAACGGCACCGTCCGGGACGACGACGCCGCCCGCCGCGTGAGCATGTTCCTCGACCTCGTGCGGGCGCTGGCCGGCACGGACGCGCACGCGCGCGTGCGCTCGACCAACACGGTCCCGACGGGCGCGGGGCTCGCGTCGTCGGCGTCAGGCTTCGCGGCGCTCGCCGTCGCCGCCTCGGCCGCGTACGGCCTCGACCTCGACGAGCCCGGCCTGAGCCGCCTCGCCCGGCGCGGCTCCGGCTCGGCGTCACGCTCGATCATCCCGAACGTCGCACTGTGGACGGAGGGCGACGACGCGTCGTCGTACGCACGCGAGGTGCCCGCCCCGATGATCGCGATGGTCGTCGTCACGCTCGACGCGGGCGTCAAGCACGTCTCCAGCCGCGTCGCCATGCGTCGCACGATCGAGACGTCGCCGTTCTTCCCCGCCTGGGTCACGTCGACGCGCATGAGCCTCGACGAGATGGTCGCCGCCTGCGCGGCGGGCGACTTCACCCGCATCGGTGAGCTCACCGAGTCGAACGCGCTGCGCATGCACGCCACGATGCAGGGCGCCGAGCCCGCGATCCGCTACCTGAGCCCCGCGAGCATCGCCCTGTTCGACCGCGTGGTCGCCCTGCGCGCCCAGGGCATCGAGGCGTACGCGACCGCGGACGCCGGCCCGAACGTCGCGGTCATCTGCCCGCCCGCCGACGCGGGACGCGTCGCTGCCGCCCTCAGTGAGACCACCGCCGCGATCCCGGGCCTGAGCGCCGAGGTCCTCGTCGCCGGGCCTGGCCCGGGCGCCCACCTCGTCGACCCTGCCGGCGGCGCCGCATGATCACCGTCCGCGCACCGGGCAAGCTCTTCGTCGCCGGCGAGTACGCCGTCGTCGAGCCGGGGCAGCCCGCGGTCATCATCGCGATCGACCGCTACCTCGCCGTCACGCTCACCGAGAGCGTCGACGTCGGCACCGTGCACTCCCCCGAGTACGGCCAGCTGCCGCTCGTGTGGCGCCGGTCGGGCGACGACGTCACGATCGACCGCGACCACCACCCGTACGACTACGTGATGTCCGCGATCACGACCGTCGAGCGGGTGCGCGCCCGCCGCAGCGTCGCCCCGAAGTTCTTCGACACGCGAATCGACAGCCAGCTCGACGACGTCTCGGGCCGCAAGTTCGGCATCGGGTCCTCGGCCGCCGTCACGGTCGCGACGGTGCGCGCCATGTCCGAGCTGTACGGCCTCGGCCTGAGCAACCTCGAGGTGTTCAAGCTCGCCCTGCTCGCGACCGTGCAGATCGCGCCCGCCGCCTCGGGCGGCGACCTCGCGGCGAGCTGCTTCGGCGGCTGGATCCGCTACAGCGCTCCCGACCGCGCCGTGCTGATCGACGAGCTGAGCCGCCGCGACCCCGCCGACCTGCTCGACGCCGACTGCTGGGACGGCCTGTCCGTCACCCGGCTCACGCCGCCCGACCACCTCCAGCTGCTCGTCGGCTGGACCGGGTCACCTGCGTCGACGACGCGCTTCGTCGACGTCGTGCAGGCCAAGCAGGCGACCGGCGAGGTCGACATGCCCGCGTTCGTCGCGGCCAGCCGCGACCATGTCGACCGGCTCGTCCGCGGCCTCCAGGAGCACGACGACGCGGCCGTCCTCGACGCGATCCACGGCGCCCGCACCCTCCTGCAGGGCCTCGGCGCGCAGGCTGGCCTCGACCTCGAGACGGCGCGGCTTGCCGCGCTGTGCGACGCCGCCGACGAGGCGGGCGCCGCCGGAAAGCCGTCGGGCGCCGGCGGGGGCGACTGCGGGATCGTGCTCGCGCCGCCGTCAGCCGACGTCGCCCGCATGCTCGTCGCCTGGGAGCGCGACGACGTGCGCCACCTGACCATCTCGGTGCACCCACCCGAAGGAGCCGTCGATGACGAGTGAACGCAAGGACAACCACGTCGCCCTCGCGATGGACCAGAACCGCGGCGTGCGCGGCCGCAACGACTTCGACGACGTCGAGCTCCTCCACCACGCCCTCGCCGGGATCGACCCGGCGACCGTCAGCCTCGGCACGACGGTCGGCGGGGTCACCTGGGACGTGCCCTTCTACATCAACGGCATGACCGGCGGCAGCGCCTCGACCGGCGAGATCAACCGCACCCTCGCGATCGCGGCGCGCGAGACGGGCATCCCGATGGCGTCCGGCTCGATGAGCATCGCGCTCAAGGACCCGTCGCAGACGCCGACGTTCCAGGTGATCCGCGAGGAGAACCCCGACGGGTTCGTCATGGCGAACCTCGGCGCGGACCACGGCGTCGACAACGCGCTCCGCGTGATCGACTTGCTCCAGGCCGACGCGCTGCAGATCCACCTCAACGCCATGCAGGAGACGGTCATGCCGGAGGGGTCGCGCGACTTCTCCGCGTGGCCCGCCACGATCGAGGCCGTCGTCGCAGCCGTGCCGGTCCCTGTGGTCGTCAAGGAGGTCGGCTTCGGGCTGAGCCGCCGCACGATCGAGACCCTCGCGGGCCTCGGCGTCACGGTCGCCGACGTCTCCGGTCGCGGCGGCACCAACTTCGCGCGGATCGAGAACTCCCGCCGCGCGGGCGGCGACTACGCGTACCTGGAGGGCTGGGGCCAGTCGACCGTCAGCTGCCTGCTCGACGCGCCGCGCGACTTCCCGACGCTCCTCGCCTCCGGTGGGGTGCGCAACCCGCTCGACGTCCTCAAGGCGCTCGCGCTCGGCGCGAAGGGCGTCGGGGTCGCTGGCACGTTCCTCGCCCTCGCCGTCGACGGTGGCGTGGACGCACTCGTCACCGAGATCAACCGGTGGAAGGAGCACCTCACGCAGCTCATGGCGACTGTCGGCGCTCCGACCATCGCCGCGCTCACGGGCACGGACCTGCTCGTGCGGGGTTCCGCGCGAGAGTTCTGCGAGCTGCGCGGGATCGACGCCGCCGCACTCAGCGCCCGCTCCGCGTCCGCGAACGACAACCCCCGAGGAGGCCGCCATGGCCGCTGACGCCACCGACGCCGAGCTGACCCGCACGGTCACCGCCGTCCCCACACGCTGGGTGGGCCCGATCAAGCTCTCCGGCAACGTCATGACCGGTGAGCAGTCGGTCCCGCTCGCGACGTACGAGATCCCGCTGTGGCCCTCGGTCGGCCGCGGCGCGCGCATCTCGCGCCTCGTCCCGGACGGGATCGTCACGACGCTGATCGACGAGCGCATGACCCGCTCGACGCTGTTCGTCGCGGAGAACGGTGCCGCAGCGTTCGCGGCCTGGCAGCGCATCCGCACGCGCCTGCCCGAGCTGCAGGTCGTCGTCGCCGCGCAGAGCGCGTTCGCGAAGCTCATCGACCTCGACGAGCAGATCGTCGGCAACCTGCTGTTCGTCCGCTGGGAGTTCACGACGGGCGACGCGTCGGGCCACAACATGGTGACCAAGGCGTCCGAGGCGCTCATGTCGTTCGTCCTCGACGCCGAGCCGACGCTCTCGTACGGCTCCATCTCGGGCAACTACTGCTCGGACAAGAAGGCCACCGCGGTCAACGGCATCCGCGGCCGCGGCAAGAACGTCGTCGCGGAGATCCTCATCCCCGAGGAGCTCGTCCACAAGCAGCTCCGCTCGACGGCGAAGCAGATCGCCGAGCTGAACCTGCGCAAGAACTTCGTCGGGTCGACGGTCGCGGGCGCGCTGCGCTCCGCGAACGCCCACTACGCGAACATGCTGCTCGCGTTCTACCTCGCGACCGGCCAGGACGCCGCGAACATCGTCGAGGGCTCGCAGGGCATGACCCATGCCGAGGACCGCGACGGGGACCTGTACTTCTCGTGCACGCTCCCGAACCTGATCGTCGGCACGGTCGGCAACGGCAAGGACGTGCCCGGGGTCGGCGAGGCGCTCGTCCGGCTCGGCTGTGAGCGAACCGACGTCCCCGGAGCCAGCTCCCGGAGGCTCGCGGTACTGGCAGCGGCTACCGTTCTTTGCGGGGAGCTGTCGCTCATGGCCGCGCAGACGAACCCTGGCGAGCTCATGGCTGCGCACATCACCCTCGAACGGAACGCAAGGAGGTCGTCGTGACGGCGGCTGCACCCCTGATCGGCCTGATCGACCTCTCGGTCGCGACCGGCCACCACGTCGTGTCCCTCACCGACCTTGCCGTCGCGACGGGAGTCGACCCGGCGAAGTACCACGTGGGCATCGGGCAGGACGAGATGAGCCTGCTCGCACCCGACGAGGACATCGTCACGATGGCCGCGACGGCGGCCGCGCCGATCATCGAGCGGCACGGCACCGCGAAGATCCGCACGGTCCTGTTCGCGACCGAGTCGGGCATCGACCAGTCGAAGGCTGCGGGCGTGTACGTCCACCAGCTGCTCGGCCTGCCGTCGGGCTGCCGCGTCGTGGAGATGAAGCAGGCCTGCTACTCCGCGACCGCTGGTCTCCAGGCGGCGCTCGGCATGGTTGCGCGCAACCCCGAGGAGCAGGTGCTGCTCATCGCGAGCGACAACGCACGCTACGACGTCGACTCGGCTGCCGAGGCGACGCAGGGCGCGGGTGCGGTCGCGATGCTGATCGGCGCCGACCCGACGCTCCTCGCGATCGAGCCGGCGAGCGGCGTGCACACGGCTGACGTCGACGACTTCTGGCGTCCGAACGACCGCTCGACGGCGGTCGTGGACGGGCGCCTGTCCGTCACCGCGTACGTCGACTCGCTCCTCGGTGCGTGGGACGACTACCAGGCGCGCGGGGGCGTCGCGGCCGAGGAGATCGACCGCTTCTGCCTGCACCAGCCGTTCACGCGCATGGCCGCGAAGGCGTTCGCCCAGCTGAGCAACCACACGGGCGTCTCGCGCGACGACACGGTGATCTCGTCGACGTTCACGTACAACCGCCGCATCGGCAACTCGTACACGGCGTCGCTGTACTTCGCCCTCGCGTCCGTCCTGGACAACGAGGCTGACGTCGCGGGCCGCCGCATCGGATTCTTCTCGTACGGGTCCGGCAGCGTCGGCGAGCTGTTCACGGCGGTCGTGCAGCCCGGCTACCGGAGCGCCCTGCGCCCCGGTTCGGTCGCAGCGCAGCTCGACGCCCGCGTGCCTGTCGACGTCCCGGAGTACCGCAAGATCCACGCGGCAGCGGAGCTCGCCTCCGACGTCGACGTGAAGACGCCGCACGTGACGGCCGCGCCGTTCCGTTTCGCGGGCATCGTCGGGCGCGCCCGCCGGTACGAGCGCAACTCCTGACGCAGCACCCCACGAGGGCCCGGCCGCCGCAGCGGCCGGGCCCTCGTCGCATCAGTCCCCTGGTGGGTTAGTCCCGTGGTGGGTTCAGGCGAGCCTCCCGCGCGCCGATAGCAGAGGCAGGAGGCTCCGCCAGCGTGGGCGGGCCGACACCGCCGGGAGGCTAACGTGCGCCGTGCAGCCGTATCACTCACCCTGACCGCAGCCCTCGTCGTAGGGCCGCTGCTCGCGACCGCCGCGACGTCCGCTCCGCTCCCTGCCGTACCGCAGGCCTCCACCCAGGCAGTGCCGTCGTCCGCGTCGGCCAGCGTGGCGGGGGTGCTGGGCGCCTCGAAGAAGTACGCGAACTGCACGGCGCTCAACAAGAAGTACCCGGGCGGCGTCGCGAAGAGCAAGAAGGCCCGGAACACCAAGGTCGTGCGCGGCAAGAAGGTACCCGCCGCCTCCCAGTACAAGCCGAAGGTCTCGGCAGCGCTCTACGCGGCGAACAAGACCAAGGACCGCGACAAGGACGGCATCGCCTGCGAACGATGACCCGGCCTCCGCTCAACCCTGGACGGTGACCGCGTCGAGAGGCGTGCCGAGGAACCGGGCGTAGCGACTGGCCCCGGTCAGCCACAGCGCCCGCACGTCCGCGCTGCTCAGTGTCGTCGGCACCCCTCATTGTGAGCGGGCCGCATCGTCCTGCCGCAACAGGTGGCCCCCATCACTGTGCGGAATGGTCTCCGCCACCGGGGTGTTTCCCAGGCAGACAGACACTCCCAGGAGGCTCGCATGACGTCCGACGGCCAGGACCGCGGCACGGTCGACGTCGTCGTGGTCGGCGCCGGTCAGGCCGGGCTCTCCGCGTCGTACCACCTGCGGCGGCTCGGCGTGGAGCACGTCGTGCTCGACGCGAACGAGGGCCCCGGCGGGGCGTGGCGGCACCGGTGGCCGTCGCTCACCTTCGGCGGGGCGCACGGCATCCACGACCTTCCCGGCCTCCCGCTCGGCACACCCGACCCGGCGGAGCCGTCGTCCCAGGTCGTGGAGCGGTACTACGGCGAGTACGAGCGGCGCTTCGACCTGCCGGTCGTGCGCCCGGCACGCGTGACGGCGGTGACGTCCGACGACGGGCCCGACGGGCCGCTCACCGTCACCTCGGACGCGGGCGTGTGGCGGGCGCGCCGAGTCGTCACCGCGACCGGCACGTGGGACCGCCCGTACTGGCCGTACGTGCGCGGCCGCGAGACGTTCCGCGGCCGGCAGCTCCACACGCGCGACTTCTGGTCGGTCCAGGAGATGAGCGACCTCGACGTCGTCGTCGTTGGCGCGGGCGCGTCAGCGACGCAGTTCCTGCTGCAGCTCGACGGCGTCGCACGGTCGACGACGTGGGCGACGCGCCGCGAACCCGAATGGGTGTCACGGCCGTTCGACACGGAGTGGGGGCTCGACGTCGAGAAGCGCGTGCAGGCGCGCACGCTCGCGGGGCTGCCGACGCTCAGCGTCGTCGCGGCGACGGGTCTCGCGCTGACGCCCGAGTACCAGCGGGCGATCGATTCGGGCCTGCTGGTCTCGCGCGGGATGTTCACGCGGATCGTGCCGGACGGCGTCATCTTCCCCGGGCGCGACGGCGGTCCGGAGGAGACGGTGCACGCCGACGTCATCCTGTGGGCGACCGGCTTCCGTCCGGCGCTCGACCACCTCGCACCGCTGCGGCTGCGCGAGCCCGGCGGTGGCATCAAGACGGACGGGACCGTCGTCGACCGCGACCCCCGGGTGCTGCTCGTCGGCTACGGTGCGTCAGCGTCGACGCTCGGCGCGACACGCGCCGGACGCAAGGCTGCGATCGCTGCGGCTCGCGGCCTCGACCAGGCCGCGCCCGCGCTCAGCGCGGCAGCTGCGCGAGGATAGCGAGGGCGACGCCGCCCATCCCACCGATAGCGAGGGCGAGGATCAGGAGCACGACTCCCGCGAACATCGCGCGCGAGTTCCCGTTCTTCTCCGGGTCCACGACGGCGTCGTGTGGGTTCGACGGGTCGACATACACGGTGATGGGTTGGCCGTCCGCGTACGGCTTGAAGAACATCGGCAGGCGCCCGCTCGAGCGCCGCCACGTACCGTCGGGCATCGGGTAGTCGAACTCGATCGTGTGGGCGTTGCCGCCGAGCTGCCACCGCTGCACGACGCGACCCTCGACAGCGACGCGCGGCACCTGCTTGCGCCCCTGTGCCCCCTTGACGATCAGGACGATCGCCGCGACGAGCAGCCCGATCCACACGAGCAGCCCGAGCACGACCCCGACTCCGGCCGATCCGATCATGTCCACCCCTCCCCTGAGTCAGCCGCCCGACGCGGCGGCCGCCCCATCCTTCCGTGCACGCCGTCGGCCCGCCACCGCTACCGGCGCGCGCCGTCAAGGATGCCCGCACGGTCCCGCTACGGTCGAGGCATGACGACGTTCATCGCGCACCGCGGTGCGAGCGCCGCTTTCGCCGAGCACACGCGCGCGGCCTACGTGCAGGCCCTCGCCGACGGCGCGGACGGGCTCGAGTGCGACGTGCAGCTCACGGCTGACGGCGAGGTCGTGCTGTGGCACGACGCGACCCTCGACCGGACGAGCGACGCGACGGGCGACCTGCATCGCCTCACGCTCGCCGAGCTGCGAGCTCTCGACGCGTTCTCGTGGCGCACGCCCGCCGTACCTGACTCGCACGGCGAGGCCGGCACGCAGGTCCTCACGCTCGGCGAGCTCGCCCTGCTCGCGATCGCCGCCGACCGGCCGGTCGTGCTCGTCGTCGAGCTCAAGCACCCGAGCCCGTTCGGGCACGCTCTCGAGGACGCGACGCTCGACGTGCTGCGCGGCCACGGCTGGGACCCCGAGTCCGGTCGTCTCGGCGACTCCGAGGTGACGGTGTGCTTCATGAGCTTCTTCCCGTCGTCGCTCGAGCACCTCGCGCCCCACGTGCCGGGCGGGGCGCTCATGTTCCTCGTCGACGAGCTCTCCGACGCGGAGCTCGTCGCGGACCTCGACCCCGGCGCGCAGCCGACGCCCACAACGGTCGCGGCCGCCCGCGCGCTCGTCGCGCACGGCATGGCCCTCGTGATCGACGGCGCGGTAGGCGGCTTCGGCCCGTCCGTCGCCTGGTGCCGCGCGCACCCGGACGACGTACGCGCCCTCGTCGCGCAGGGCCGTACCCTGCGCGTCTGGACGGTCGACGACGTCACGGACGCGGAGCTCCTCGTCGGCCTCGGCGTCGCGGAGCTCACGACGAACACCCCGCGCGAGCTCCGCGCCGCGCTCTCCCGACGCGACCTCCACAAGGCGTCCACCCTGACGAGCCAGCGCGCCACGACGATGTGAGCACAGGCAGGGCACGACGAGAGGACTACCGATGGTGCTGGAGCTGATCATCCGTGACATCCGCGAGGTGCCCGCGCTCGTCGTCTGGCTCATGACCCCGAGCGTCCTGGTCGGTGCGCTCTGGCTCGCGCGCCGACGGCGGCACGAAGGCCGCGCGACGCGGGCCCTGACCGTGGCGACCGCGGTCGCGCTCGGAGCGCTGGCGCTCCAGCTCAGCGCGTGGGTCGCCTACTACGGGCTCCGCCTCGACAATGTCGGGAGCCGTGGCACGGTCCCGTGGCTCGTCCTGCCCACGGTCGTCGGGCTCGCTGCCGCCGTCTGGGCGGCAGCCTCGCAGGTCAGAGCTTCTGCGACAGCCAGTCGAACATGGTAGCGAAGTACTGCTCGCGCGCCGACTCGGGCGACAGGGCGAGATCGTGGACACCGCCAGGGATCTTCGCGAGCGTCACGTCGGCGCCGACCTGCTTGGCCCGCGCCTCGATCTGCTCGACGTCGAGCACGACGTCGCCGTCAGGTCCTGAGCGGTCGCTCGTGCACACGAGCACCGGGCAGCGCACCGCGAGCCCGCGCGCGAGGCGACGGTGCCCGCGCCGCACGGCGCGCAGCCAGGCGGCGCGCACGGGGACGCCGTCGGGGTTCTTGAGCGCGACGTCGTAGTCCCACTCGCCACCGCCCGCGACGTGGAGCCGCTGCGCGTACGTGGACGGTGCGGCATCGAGGACGTACGTGGGCCCGAGCGGCCCGACGACGTCGAGCACGCGCGTCGCCACCTCCCGGTCGAACCAGGGCGCCGCGAGATCGAACCACGGTGAGTTCAGGACGAGCGCGTCGACGGCGACCTTCCGCCGCAAGGAGTGCGCCCACAGGCTCGCGGTCAGTCCGCCGGTCGAGTGCGCGTTGACGACCAGCACGTCGTGCGAGCGGCGGATCCACGCCGCCGCCTCCGTCAGCTCGGGCCGGTAGTCACGCAGGTCTTCGACGAAGTGCGCGAGCTGCCACGGTCGCCACGACCGGCCGCACCGGCGCAGGTCGATCGCGTAGAAGTCGTAGCCCTCGTCCTCCCAGCGCTGTGCGAGGTGCGTCTGGAAGAAGTAGTCGTTGTAGCCGTGCACGTAGAGCACGGCACGACGCCGGGCAGGCGCCCCCTCGGGCTGCACGCGGCGCACGAGCGTCGCCACGACCGGTCCGTCGTCGTCCCCCTCGAGGTCGAACGTCGCCTTCTCGAAGCCGTCGAGCTCGTCTGCGACCCAGCGCATCTCTACCCCCGTGCGGTCGTCGGTGCTTGTCAGCAGGCTACGCCGCGACCTCGTCGCGAGCGCTGTCCGAGATGGGCGCGAGGAGGACGAGGCCCACGAGGAGGACGAGCATGATGCCCAGCACCCCCCAGTACTGCGCACCCGAGATGGCGACGAACGTCGAGAACGCGGCTGGCGCCATGAAGCTCGCGGCGCGGCCCGTCGTCGCGTACAGACCGAAGATCTCCGACTCCCGCCCGGGCGGGATGCGCCGCGCGAGCATCGTGCGGCTCGCCGACTGCGCAGGCCCGACGAACAGGCACAGGAGCAGTCCGAACACCCAGAAGGCGCCCTGACCTGCGTCGTGCAGGAAGAACACCGCGACACCAGAGATCACGAGGCCGACGAGCGACACGACGATCACGCGCTTCGGCCCGACCCAGTCCTCCACGAAGCCCGCGATGATCGTCGCGAGGCCCGCGACGACGTTCGCTGCGATCGCGAACACGATCACGCCCGACGGCGTGAACCCGAACGTCCCCGACGCGATGACCGCACCGAACGTGAACACGCCCGCGAGCCCGTCCCGGTACACCGCGGACGCGATGAGGAACTTCACGACGTCGCGGCGCTCGCGCCACAGCCTCGCGACGTCGCTGAAGAGCTTGCGGTACGCGCCCGCGACGCTGAGCCGCGCGCGCGTCGGCGACGGCGGCACCTCCGGGACGGCGAGCAGCACGGGGACCGCGAACACCGCGAACCACACCGCGGAGAACAGGACGGCGACGCGGTAGCGCAGCCCGCCGTCGTCGCCGACCCCGAGCCAGCCGACCTCCGGGTTGATGAACCCGACGAAGAGGATGAGCAGCAGCACGATGCCGCCGAGGTAGCCGGCGCCCCAGCCGATGCCCGAGACGCGACCGACGTTCGCGGGCGTCGAGACCTGCGTGAGCGTCGCGTTGTAGTTGACCGACGCGAGCTCGAAGAAGATGTTGCCCGCCGCCAGGAGCGTGATCCCGAGCAGGAGGTTCCCCGTGAGGTTGTCCGGGTCGGGTGTGACGAAGAACATCGCAGCGCTGATGGCGACCGTGACGAACGTGTTGACCGCGAGCCAGCGGCGGCGCCTGCCGCCGTCGTCCGAGCGGGCGCCGACGACGGGCGCGCTCACTGCGATGAGCACGCCGGCGATCGCGAGGCCCCAGCCGAGCCACGCGGAGTGGTCGGCGAGGACGCCGTCGAGCAGGAGCTTCGCGGGGCCCTTCGCCACGCCGGCGACCTTCTCGGCCTCGGCGGCGTCGACGACGTCGCGCGCGACGAAGTCGCTCGACGTGATCCACCGTGTGAACACGAACGTGGTGATCACGGCGTTGAACGCTGCGGAGCCCCAGTCCCAGAGGGCCCACGCGGTCACGACGCGAAGCCGGACAGGCGCCGCGGGAGACGGAGACGTCGGGCGGTCAGAGAGGGCGGTCTCGTCGTCGAGCCGCGCGTCGTCGGCGCTCATGCTCGGATCGTAGCCCGGTGAGACGACGCAGATCGGAAGCCGAGACGAACGGCGTGTGTCCGCCGTCCGTCCCGGACCCGGTCAGGTCAGACGTCGATGCGGCGCGGTCCGGCCTGCCACGCGCTCCACGCCGACTGCACGATCTCCTCGAACGAGTGCTGCGCCGTCCAGCCGAGCACGTCGTTGATCCGCTCGGACGACGCGACGAGCTGCGCAGGGTCACCCGCGCGACGCTCGCGGATCTCGGGGGTCGTGTCGAGCCCGGACGCGACCCCGATCTGCTCGATGACCTCGCGGACCGAGGCGCCCTTGCCGGTCCCGACGTTGAAGACGTCGTGCGGCCGCTCGTCCTTGCCGAGGTACTCGATCGCAGCGATGTGCGCCTCGGCGAGGTCGCTGACGTGGATGTAGTCGCGGATGCACGTACCGTCCGGCGTCGGGTAGTCGTCACCGAAGATCAGCGGCTTCTCGCCGCGCTCCAGACGGTCGAGGACCATCGGGACGAGGTTGAGGATCGCCGGGTCGCCGAGGTCGTCCCAGCCGGCACCTGCGACGTTGAAGTAGCGCAGCGCGACGAAGCGCAGGCCCCACGCGCGGTTGGCGGCGCGTCCGAGCCACTCGCCGATGAGCTTGGTCTCGCCGTAGGGATTGATCGGCTCCGCGTGGAGCTTCTCCTCGACGATCGCGGCGGACGGGTTGCCGTAGGTAGCAGCGGACGACGAGAACACGAGGCGGTCGACGTTGGCGGCCTCCATCGCGGTCAGCACGTTGGTGAGGCCGCCGACGTTCTGCTGGTAGTAGAAGGTGGGGCGTTCGACGGACTCGCCGACCTGCTTGCGTGCGGCGAAGTGGATCACCGCGTCGACGTCGTGCTCGCGCATCGTCGCCGTGAGGACGCCGACGGCCTCCGGGGACGCGACGTCGAGCTTGACGAGGACGGCGTCCCCGATGCGGGAGGCCGAGCCGGTCGAGAGGTCGTCGACGACGACGACGCGCTCGCCACGCTGCTCGAGAAGGCGGACGACGTGCGCTCCGATGTATCCGGCTCCGCCGGTGACGAGGGTGGTCATGGTCACGATCCTAGCGAGCGGGGCACTCTCGGCGCAGCGACCGAACGTCCGGTCGCGCTAGGCCCAGCCGAGCTCGTGCAGCTTGTCGTCGTCGATCCCGAAGTGGTGCGCGATCTCGTGGACGACCGTGATCCGCACCTCGTCGACGACGTCCTCCTCTGTCTCGCAGATCGCGAGCGTGGGGTTGCGGAAGATCGTGATGCGGTCGGGCATCGCGCCGGCGGCCCACGACGCCCCGCGCTCGGTGAGCGGGATCCCGTCGTAGACGCCGAGGAGGGTCGGGTCCTCCGGGGGCGCGTCGTCCTCGACGAAGACGACGACGTTGTCCATCTGCGCGGCCAGGTCCTGCGGGACCTCGTCGAGGGCGTCGCTGACGAGCTCCTCGAAGCGCTCCCTGGTCATCTCGATCACGGCACCATCATCCCCCGGGCCCTGGCCGGCCGGCCTCTGGGCCCCGGAGCCGCGGAATCCTCTCGATTTTGCCAGGACGCCGCCGTACGCATATGCTTACCGAGGTCTCCAACGGAACCGACTAGGCCCCCATCGTCTAGCGGCCTAGGACGCCGCCCTTTCACGGCGGTAGCACGGGTTCGAATCCCGTTGGGGGTACGCAACACCTGTAGTACATGCAGTATGGTCTTGTCTCACCACAAGGCCCCGTAGCGCAGTTGGTTAGCGCGCCGCCCTGTCACGGCGGAGGTCGCGGGTTCAAGTCCCGTCGGGGTCGCTCGATATCGCCCGGTCATCTGACCGGGCGTCGTCGATTACGGCCACTTAGCTCAGTTGGTAGAGCGTTCGACTGAAAATCGAAAGGTCGGCAGTTCGACCCTGCCAGTGGCCACATCACAGAAGCCCCGCCCGGTTCCCGGCGCGGGGCTTCGTCGTTCTCGACCGCCAGCGGCCGCCCCGCGCACCCGCTCCGGCCGCCAGCGTGCGGCACCCGAGCACGTCGACGTCACTACCTGCGCCCACGTCCCAGCCGCCCTACAGTTGTCTCGCGTTCCGAATCACGATTGAGTGGGAGTGTCGGCGCACCCGCGAACGGCCGGACGAAGGCAGGTATCTCATGACTGACCCGCTGCACGGCGACGGCGCCCGCACCGGCGCCGGCGCACCGAAGGAAGCCGACCCGTCGGTCGGCGAGCTCTTCGGGAGGCTGACCGAGCACACGACGCGGCTCGTCCGCGCGGAGATCGCGCTCGCGAAGGCGGAGCTCAAGGCGAAGCTCACCAAGATCGGGATCGGCGCTGGACTGCTCGTGCTCGCCGGCGTCCTCTCGTTCTACGCGCTCGGCAAGCTGCTCGACGCCGCCGCGCTGGGCCTGGCCGAGGCCGTCGCCCCGTGGCTCGCGTTCCTGATCGTCGGCGTGGTGCTGCTCATCATCGTCGGCATCCTCGCCGCACTGGGCGCGAAGGCCCTCAAGGCAGGATCGCCACCCACGCCCGAACGAGCCATCGACAACGTCAAGGCCGACGTCGAGGAGATCAAGAAGGGACTGCGCCGATGAGCGCCGAGAAGGAGCCCCAGCTCTCGTTGTCGGCTGCCGAGGCCGAGGTGCTCGCGGCCCGCGCGGACCTCGCCATGACGGTCGACGCACTTGCCGGGCGGCTCGACCCTCGCGTGCGTGCCACCGAGGCGGCTCAGGCAGCGAAGCAGGCCGCCGTCGATGCGCGCGGGCTGCTGACGGGAAAGGGCGCTCCGCAGCACGACCGGGAGCGCAGCCGGAACCTCAAGATCCTCATCGGTGTCGCGCTCGGGGCGACCGCTCTCGTCACGCTCGTGGTGGCGCGGCGCCGCTGAGACCGCCGGGCGCCCGTGTCCGGGTACGCCAAGGACGGGGCCGCGAGGCCCCGTCGACGTGTCTCGTCTGATCTGACGGGTGCTGTCGGCTGGGGGTCACCGCTCGGTGCCCCCAGCCGCGAAGTGCGACGATGCCGCTGCGTGCGGCTGCGTCAGCTCCCGTCGGCGAGAGCGGCCTGCGTCGCGCTCTCGTTGAGGAGCGAGAGAACCTCTGCCTCGCGGTATCGGCGGTGACCACCCAGGGTGCGGATCGCAGAGATCTTGCCCGCCTTGGCCCAGCGGGTGACCGTCTTGGGGTCAACACGGAAGAGGCTCGCCACCTCGGCCGGAGTCAGCAGTACGTCGGACTCATTGCCGTGGACTGGCATGGGTCGCTCCTTCATCGTCGTTCTTATAAGGCATCATCATGCCACCCGCAACCGGACGAAGTGACCGGACGCACGGGTGAAGATGTGAGGATCGTCGCAGTTGAACCGATGCGTCCGGATCGACCTGCAGCTCACCCCTCCCCCCTTATCGGCAGGGAACACCGAAGTGGTCGGAATACCGTCGGACCATGTACCGTTGGGGGCGAATAGACGAGTCAACATGCCGGACCGCCCGTGCATCGGAGCCCATCGACGGCATACCGACACGAGCCAGTCCTGCCTCTATGTAAGGGGGGTCACAGCCATGGGCCGCGGCCGTCAGAAGGCGAAGCAGACGAAGGTCGCTCGCGAGCTGAAGTACTACACCCCGCCTACGGACATCAGGGCGCTCGAGCAAGAGCTCTCCCGCCGCAGCGCGACTGACGTCGTCGACCACCGCAGTGCGGCGGAGGACGACGTTGACCCGTACGTGGACTGGAACGACGAGCGCGACTGACTCGCTCCCCCACAGCTCCACGGCCTCCAGTCGCCGAGCTGATCCCGAGCAAGCGAGAGCGCCGTACACCCCAGGTGTACGGCGCTCTCGTTCGTCTGTCGTCAGGGACGAGTCGCCGCGGGCCGTGGCCCGCGAGCCTCGGCTACCGGTAGTCGCCGACGAGGCGCACGGCGCCCGCCTGCACGCCCTTCGTCCCCGCGACGAGGCCCTCACGGTCGTCGTCAGCCCCGAGGTGAGCAACCTCACCCAGCACCCACGCATCGATCCCCGCCGCCTGGCAGCGCGCGATCGTCGCGTCCACGCCGTCCGCACCGACGACAGCGACCATGCCGACGCCGAGGTTGAGCGTGTTCTCGAGGTCGCCGCGCGGGACGCCACCGAGCTCGCGCACGAGGCGGAACACCGCAGGCACCTCCCACGACGCCCGGTCGACCGTCGCGACCGTCCCCGCCGGCAGCACGCGCGCCAGGTTTGCCGCGAGGCCGCCCCCCGTGACGTGCGTGAACGCGTGGACCTGCGTGGCCGGGTCACCCGCGATCGCGAGGACGTCCGACGCGTAGACGCGCGTCGGCTCGAGCAGCTCCTCCCCGAGGCTGCGGCCGAGCTCGTCGACGTGGCGGTCGAGCTCCCAGCCCGCATGCTTCACGACGGCGCGCACGAGCGAGTAGCCGTTCGAGTGCAGGCCCGACGACGCCATCGCGACGAGCACGTCGCCCACCTCGACACGGTCGGGGCCGAGCAGCGCGTCTGCCTCGACCACGCCGGTCGCGGCGCCGGCGACGTCGTACTCGTCCTCACCGAGCAGGCCCGGGTGCTCGGCGGTCTCTCCGCCGACGAGCGCCGTGCCCGCGACCGCGCACGCCTCAGCGACGCCACGCACGATGTCCGCGATGCGCTCGGGGACGACCTTGCCGCACGCGATGTAGTCCGTCATGAACAGCGGCTTCGCCCCGACGACGACGATGTCGTCGACGACCATGCCGACGAGGTCGAAGCCGATCGTGTCGTGCTTGTCCATCGCCTGCGCGATCGCGACCTTCGTGCCGACACCGTCGGTCGAGGTAGCCAGCAGCGGACGGCGGTAGGACAGCACCTCGGAGAAGTCGTACAGGCCAGCGAAGCCACCGGCCCCGCCCAGGACCTGCGGCCCGTGCGTGCGACCGAGCGCGGCCTTCATCAGCTCGACGGCCTTGTCGCCCGCCTCGGTGTCGACGCCTGCCGCGGCGTACGTGATTCCTTCGGTCATCGGTGCGCTCCTCGCGTCGTGGACCGCTCGCGGACCACGGGGATGGACGGTGTGCTTGCGGTCAGGGACGGGTGAGCGCGTCGCCGCCGCCCGTGGCGACGGCCAGCGTCGTCAGGCCGTCGGTCGGGTTGCCGAGCGGTGCGTCACCCGCCTCGAGCAGGTGCTTGCCGAGCTGCTCGGCGTCCGGCAGCTCGATCGGGTACTCGCCGGTGAAGCAGGCGGCGCACAGCTGTGAGGCGGGCTGCTCGGTCGCCTCGATCATCGCCTCGAGGGAGATGTAGCCGAGCGAGTCCGCGCCGAGCGATGCCGCGATCTCGTCCTTGTTGAGGCCGTTCGCGATGAGCTCGGCGCGGGACGCGAAGTCGATCCCGTAGAAGCACGGCCACTTCACAGGCGGCGCGGAGATGCGGATGTGCACCTCGGCGGCGCCCGCCTCGCGGAGCATCCGCACGAGGGCGCGCTGCGTGTTGCCGCGCACGATCGAGTCGTCGACGACGACGAGTCGCTTGCCTCGGATGACCTCGCGGAGCGGGTTGAGCTTGAGCCGGATGCCGAGCTGGCGCAGAGTGTCCGACGGCTGGATGAACGTGCGGCCGACGTAGGCGTTCTTCGTGAGGCCCTGGCCGAACGGGATGCCGGACGCCTGCGCGTAGCCGACCGCGGCCGGTGTGCCGGACTCGGGCACCGGGATCACGAGATCTGCCTCGACCGGGTGCTCCTGGGCGAGACGGCGCCCCATCTCGACGCGTGCGGCGTGCACGGAGCGCCCGGCGATCGTCGTGTCGGGGCGGGCGAGGTAGACGTACTCGAACACGCAGCCGGCGCGCTTGACCTCGGCGAAGCGGTGGGAGCGCAGTCCCTCGTCGTCGATGATGATCATCTCGCCGGGCTCGATCTCGCGGACCACGGAGGCGCCGACGATGTCGAGGGCGGACGTCTCGGACGCGACGACCCAGCCGCGTTCGAGGCGACCGAGCACGAGCGGGCGGACGCCCTGCGGGTCGCGTGCGGCATAGAGGGTGTGCTCGTCCATGAAGACGAGGCTGAACGCGCCGCGCAGGCGCGGCAGCACCTCGAGGGCGGTCTGCTCGAGGGTGTGCCCCTCGTCGCCCGCGAAGAGGGCGGTGATGAGCGCGGTGTCGGTCGTGTTGCCGCGGGCGAGCTCACCGCGGCGCTGGGCGCCGTAGCGCTCTGCGACGAGCTCGACGAGCTCGGCGCTGTTGACGAGGTTGCCGTTGTGGCCGAGGGCGACCGTCCCCTGCGCCGTCGCGCCGAGTGTCGGCTGCGCGTTCTCCCAGGTGACACCACCCGTGGTGGAGTAGCGGCAGTGGCCGACGGCGATATGGCCGCCGAGCGCGTTCAGCGCGGTCTCGTCGAAGACCTGCGAGACGAGGCCCATGTCCTTGTAGACGAGGATCTGCTGGCCGTTGCTCGTCGCGATGCCAGCCGACTCCT
Source organism: Sanguibacter hominis ATCC BAA-789 (assembly GCF_012396185.1). Classification (GTDB taxonomy): domain Bacteria; phylum Actinomycetota; class Actinomycetes; order Actinomycetales; family Cellulomonadaceae; genus Flavimobilis; species Flavimobilis hominis. The sequence goes on along the minus strand of NZ_JAAXOW010000004.1, from coordinate 87,222 downwards.
GCCCGCGGTGCTGGAGCGCGTACAGCCCGAAGTAGGCGAGCTTGGCAACCTCCTCACCGGGAGCCCAGACACCGAAGACACCGCACTCGTCCTGCGGTCCCTTCTCGCCAGGCATGAGGTCGTGATTGAGCAGTCCGTCTCCGCGCAAGGCCACGGCTTCAGTGTCCCACAGCACACTGAGCCCTCCCCGCGGGCCCACGATGCGGAACAGCCGACGCACGACGGGTCTGTGCGCCCGCCGCCTGGAGCCCCGCGACCTCGGCTGGGACCTCGGTCCCTGGACGGACCTTTCTGACATGTGAGACGGCCCGAGCATTGTCGATCGATTCTCTCGGGTTGCCGTTACGTTCCAGTCCGACCGGCACCCGCCGGCCCATCCCACGGACGAAGGCACGACCATGACCGCACGCTCGACACGAGGGGTCCTCACCCTTGCCCTGGCCGCACTCACGGCGACGGCGCTGAGCGCCTGCAGCCCGGAGCCACTCAACGCCACCACGAGCGGCGCCGCCGCGAGCACCCAGCTCAGCCTCGTCGGATTCGCCGTCCCCAAGGCCGCGAACGACGCCGCCCAGGCCGCGTTCGCGACGACCTCCGCGGGCGCCGGGACCACGTGGACGACGTCGTACGGCGCCTCGGGCGACCAGTCCCGCGCCGTCGAGTCAGGGCTCGACGCCGACTACGTCCACTTCTCCCTCACGGGCGACGTCGCGCGCCTCGTCGACGCCGGCCTCGTCGCAGACACGTGGGACGACGGCGAGCACAAGGGCATCGTCAGCGACTCGGTCGTCGTGCTCGTCGTCCGCGAGGGCAACCCCAAGAACATCCAGGGCTGGGAGGACCTCGTCCGGGACGACGTCACGATCGTCTCCCCCAACCCTGGCTCGTCCGGCTCGGCACGCTGGAACATCCTCGCCGCGTACGGCTCCGTCATCGCGAAGGGCGGCACCGAGGCAGACGCCGCCGAGTACCTCACGGCGTTCTTCCAGAACGTCGCCGCCCTGCCCGGCTCCGGCCGCGACGCGACGACCGCGTTCACGTCCGGCACGGGCGACGTCCTCATCTCCTACGAGAACGAGGCGATCCTCGCGCGGCAGAACGGCGAGACGTTCGACTACGTCGTCCCCGCCGAGACCCTCCTCATCGAGAACCCCGCGGCCGTCCTCAAGGACGCCGACCCGAAGGCCCAGGCGTACCTCGACTTCGTCCTGACCGCCGACGGCCAGCGAGAGTTCGCCGCGAAGGGGTTCCGCCCCCTCGTCGACGTCGGCGCCATCGAGGTCGAGGGCGCGAACGCCCCGAAGAACCCCTTCCCCGCCCCCGAGAAGCTGCTCACGATCGCCGACGACTTCGGCGGGTGGAGCGAGACGAACACCAAGTTCTTCGGTGACACCGGCCTCGTCACCAAGATCCAGCAGGAGACGGGCAAGAAGTGAACCCGCCGCGCACCGCGCTCGAGCGGCCGGCCCCACACGGGCCGGCCGTCTCGGACGAGTCCGCAGAGCCGACGGCTCCCGCGCCCATCACCCCGGGGCGCCCGCGGCGGGCACGACGCGCACCGGGCCCCCGCGACCTGACCACGTCGTCGCGCGTGGGGCTCGGCATCGCCGTCGTCTGGTTCTCCGTGCTCGCCCTGCTCCCGCTCGCCGCCGTCGTCGTCGCGACGTCAGACGGCGGATGGGGCGCCTTCCGCGCGACCCTCACCGACCCGCAGACCGCCGCCGCGATCAGCCTCACCATCACGCACGCGCTGGTCGTCACGGTCGTCAACATGATCATGGGCACCGTCATCGCGTGGGTCCTCGTACGCGACTCGTTCCCCGGCAAGCGCCTCCTCGAGGTGCTCATCGACATCCCGTTCGCGCTGCCGACGATCGTCGCCGGGCTCGTCCTGCTGTCCCTGTACGGGCCCGGCAGCCCCCTCGGCGTCAACGTCGCCAACACCGAGACGTCCGTGACGCTCGCGCTGCTGTTCGTCACGCTGCCGTTCGTCGTCCGCACCGTCCAGCCCGTCCTCGCCGAGCTCGACCAGGACGTCGAAGAGGCGGCCGCCTCCCTCGGGGCGAGCCGCACGACCACCCTGCGCCGCGTGATCCTCCCGTCGCTCGTCCCCGCGATCGCCTCCGGCGCCGCGCTGTCCTTCGCCCGCGGGATCAGCGAGTACGGCTCGCTCGTGCTGCTCTCCGGCAACCTGCCCATGCGCACCGAGGTCGCGTCCGTGCGCATCCTGTCCTACCTCGAGAACGGCGACCAGGCGGCAGCCGCCGCCGTCGCGACGCTGCTGCTCGCCGTCTCGCTCCTCGCGATCGCGACGCTCGACCTCATCCAGCGGAAGGTGGCGTCCCGTGGCTAGGAGCAAGACCACCACCTGGGTGCTGCGCACCGTCGTCGTCGCGTACCTGGTGCTGCTCGTCGGCTGGCCCGTCAGCCTCGTCGTGCAGAACACCTTCGCCGACGGCCTCACCTCGCTGCGGCACACGCTGAGCGAGCCGTCGGTCGTCTTCGCGCTCAAGCTCACCGTCGCGGTCGCCCTCCAGGCGACCCTGCTCAACACCGTCTTCGGCGTCGGCATCTCGCTGCTGCTCGTCCGCAAGGAGTTCCGCGGCAAGCGCCTCCTGTCCGCGCTGCTCGACCTGCCCCTGTCCGTGTCCCCCGTCGTCGTCGGCCTCGCGCTCGTCCTCGCCTACGGCGGCCGCGGCACCTGGTTCGGACCGACGCTCGAGGCCAACGGGCTGCAGATCATCTTCGCGACACCGGGCATCGTGCTCGCGACCGCGTTCGTGTCGCTGCCGCTCGTCATCCGCGAGGTCGTGCCCGTCCTCACCGAGATCGGCACCGACGAGGAGCAGGCCGCACGGTCCCTCGGCGCGGGCGGGCTCCAGACCTTCTGGCGCATCACGCTGCCCGCGATCCGCTGGGCGATCGTCTACGGCGTCGTCCTCACCCTCGCCCGGTCCCTCGGCGAGTTCGGCGCCGTGAAGATCGTCTCCGGCAACCTCGAGGGCCGCACCCAGACCGCGACGCTCCTCGTCGAGCAGAAGTACCAGGACTTCGAGCAGGCCACCGCCTACGCGACGAGCTTCCTGCTGGCCGCCGTCTCCGTCGCCTGCATCATCGTGGTCTCCTTCCTGCGGCCCGAGACGAAGGCCCGCCGATGAGCGCACCGCACCACCCCCTCCGCCCGTCCCACCTCCAGGAGCGACCATGAGCATCGACGTCCGCGGCGTCGGCAAGAAGTTCGGTGACTTCGTCGCGCTCGACGACGTCTCCGTGTCCATCCCCACCGGCCAGCTCACCGCGCTGCTCGGCCCGTCCGGCGGCGGCAAGTCGACTCTCCTGCGCATCATCGCCGGGCTCGAGACGGCCGACACCGGCACCGTCTCGATCGAAGGCCGCGACGCGACGAGCCTGCCCGCGCAGAAGCGCAACGTCGGGTTCGTGTTCCAGCACTACGCCGCGTTCAAGCACCTGTCCGTGCGCAAGAACGTCGCGTTCGGCCTCGAGATCCGCAAGACGCCCAAGGACGAGGTCCGCGCCCGCGTCGACGAGCTGCTCGCCCTCGTGCACCTCACCCAGTTCGCCGACCGCAAGCCCGCACAGCTCTCCGGCGGGCAGCGGCAGCGCATGGCGCTCGCCCGCGCGCTCGCCGTCCAGCCGTCCGTGCTGCTGCTCGACGAGCCGTTCGGTGCGCTCGACGCGAAGGTCCGCAAGGAGCTGCGCGACTGGCTGCGGCGGCTGCACGACGAGATCCCCGTGACGACAGTGTTCGTGACGCACGACCAGGAGGAGGCGCTCGAGGTCGCCGACGAGATCGTCGTCATCAACGAAGGGCGCGTCGAGCAGGTCGGGTCACCCGACGACCTCTACGACACCCCGGCGAACCAGTTCGTCATGGGCTTCCTCGGGCCGGTCACCACGCTCGGCGACCGCCTCGTGCGGCCGCACGACGTGCACGTGTTCACCGAGCCGCCCGCCGGCCTCGCCACCGTCGAGGGGCGGGTCGTGCGGGCGCTGCGCGTCGGGTTCGAGGTCCGGCTCGAGGTCGAGACCGCAGGCAGCCGCACCGAGGTGACGCTCACCCGTGCGGAGCAGCGCGCGCTCGGCGCCTCCGGCGGGTCGACCGTCTGGCTGCGACCCGCGCCCGACGCCCGCACGCTCACCCTGGTCTAGCAGCACCCCCAGGCGACAGATCGCTCGCGTGCACGCCTCAGGTGTGCATGCGAGGGATCAGTGCCGACGAAGGACGGCGAGGGCACCCGCCTCAGCGGCGTGAGCGGCGGTCGGCGACGAGCGCCCAGACCACCCCGACGACGAGACCCGCAAGGGTCACCTCGAGCGTGAGGATCGAGCGCGACCACCCGGGGTGCCCAGGCTCGAGGGCGAACACGTTGAGCGCCGCGCTCACGATCAGCCCCACGACGATCCCCGTCAGCGCGAACGCCTTGAACCGGGGCGCGCGGCGCACGGTGCTCGGGTCGACGACGGCGGTCACGGCGACCTCGGGCGTCGCTTCGGCGTTCGCTGCGGCCTCGGGCGCGGGCACGGTGGCGTCCGTCGGCGCGGGGTCGGGCGTCGTCGTGCTCGGCTGCTGCGGGTCGGTGGAAGTCACGTTCCGACCCTAGCCGCTCGGGGCGGTCGTCCTACGATCGAGCCATGCCCGCACGACGCCGCACCGACCCCGCCGCAGGACGCGCCGCGATCGCCGCCTGGCGCGAGGACCCGACCGACCGACGCGCCCGCGCGACCGCCGTCCGCTTCACGCTCGAGGAGATCGCCGAGATCGAGCCCGGCCACGCCGTCGAGGTCCGCATCCCGCCCGACGGCGCCGTCCAGGCGATCGATGGCCCGCGCCACACGCGGGACACCCCGCCGAACGTCGTCGAGACAGACCCGCAGACGTGGCTCCGCATCGTCACCGGCGAGATCGCCTGGGCCGAGGCCGTCGCCGACGGGCGCCTGCGCGCGTCCGGCACGCGCGCAGACATCTCCCGGCTGTTTCCCCTGCAGGCCGCTCGCGCACGCTGACGCGGCAGGTCCGGTGTCAGGGGCAGCCGATAGCGTCCCGACCATGATCGACACGTTCGCCCCAGCACCGCCCCTCCGCTCCGCACGCCTCCTGCTGAGCCCGCTCTCGCACGCGGACGTGGACGCGGTGCACGCGATCTTCGCGGACGAGCGCACCTGGCGGCACCTCCCGAGCGGCCGTCACACGGACGTCGAGCAGACGGTCACGATGATCGAGCGCTCGCTCGAGAGCCTCGCCGAGCACGGCTGCGGCAGCTGGGCCATGCGGCTCGTGGAGGACGGCCCGCTCGGCCCACTGCTCGGCGTCGGCGGGGTCACGTGGTCGACGGTCGGCTGCTGGAACCTCGGCTACCGGCTCGCACCCGAAGCATGGGGCAAGGGATTCGCGACCGAGGTCGCGCGTGCGGGGATCGTGCACGCCCGCCGCGCCGAGCCCGACGCCCCCGTGACCGCACGCGTGCTCGCGACGAACCCCGCATCGATCCGCGTGCTCGACCACGTGGGCCTCACCCAGGTGTGGCGGGGCGTCCCGCGCGACCGCACGCTCGTCGCCGCCGACGCCGAACGGATCGTCTTCAGCGACCGGCGCCTGAGCGCCGAGACCCGCGACAGGCTCATCGCGCTCGGGTGACACCTCCACCCGCCGCGGCGGGCTCCTCCGCGAGCTCGAAGCCCACCTTGCCGTCGCCCACCTCAGCGTGCGCGAGCCGAACCCGCACGCGGCTGCCCAGCTCGAGATCGGCCCCCGGCGACGAGACCTTCGCGCGCACCGCCGGCTCCGCGATCATCACCGTGCCGCGACCGCGGCTGCCGTTCGTGTCGACGACCACGCCGTCGAACACCTCGCCCTCACGCCCCCTGAGCACCGCCGCCTCGACAGCGTCCACACAGCCCCGCTCGAACGCAGCCGCACGCTGCCCCGTCGACGACATGATCTCCGGCAGACCAGCGAGACCCTCGCGCACCCACGCGGGCACGGGCTCACCCGCGCTCACCGCCGCGCACACCTCGAGCCCGTACCGGTCGACGAGCCGCCGCAGCGGCGCGGTCACGTGCGCATAGCGCGCCGCGATCGCCGCGTGCTGCGCGTCCGCAGGGTCAGCGGGCAGCGGATGCCCCGCCTCGGCGTCGAGCACACGGTAGTCCGCACCGCGGAACAGCGACGTCGCCTCGTTCATGAATGCCGCATGCGCAGGCGTGCGCGCGTCCAGGCGGTCCAGGAGGTCCGCATACGCGAGCGACGCCGGCCACTCGATCCCGAGCGCCACAGCAGCCCGCCGCAGCCGCTCGAGGTCACGCGGGTCCGCAGGCGGGAGGGTCCGCAGGATCCCGACGCCCGCCGCGACCATCATCCGCGCGGCCGCCATCCCCGTCAGCAAGGAGATCTGCGCGTTCCACGCCTCGACCGGCAGCACCTCACGGAACTCGAGGTGCACGCCCGCGCCGTCGACCACCGCCTGCTGCTCCGGCACGTCGAGCGAGACGCCGCCGCGGTCCCGCTCGCGGTCCAGCCGCAGCACTCCGACCTCTCGCAGGAGGAGAAGCACGTCAGTCGCGCTCCCGTCGTCGATCGCGGCCTGCGCGCCCGCGTAGCTGAGCCGTGCGCGCGAGCGCACCACCGCCCGACGCACCTGCGCGTCCACCTGCTCGCCGCGCTCGTCGAGCCGCACGTCCCACAGGTACGCGAACCGGTCGACGTCGGGCAGGAGGCTCAGCACGCCCTCGCTCAGGACGGGCGGATGCAGGGGCAGGCGCGTCGCCGGCCCGTAGACGGTCGTGCCACGCTCGCGCGTCACCCGGTCGAGCGCGCCACCCGGCGTGACGGCCTGCGCGACGTCAGCGATCGCGTAGCGCACGCGGAAGCCCGACCCGTCGCGCTCGATGTGGACCGCCTGGTCGAGGTCCATCGAGCCCGGCGGGTCGATCGTCACGAGAGCGACGTCACGGGCGTCGAGCACGTCCCCAGGCGGTGCCGCGAGCTCCGCAGCGACACGCGCAGCCGCGGCCTCCGCCTCGGCGAGCGCGTCCGCGGGGAATTGCACCTCGATCCCCAGGTCGATGCGCAGCTGCTCGAACCGGTCCGCCAGGGTAGGAGACGGCGACGGCTCGAGCCGCATCGTGTGACGCGTCAACGCGCTCTCCGGTCCACGAGTCCAAGCGCGTACTCGGTCCACCAGGTACCGGCGGCGGGACCACCGTTGCAGGTGCCGTCGCTCTCGCCCGGGCGCTTGACCCACAGGTAGGCGTCGAGCCGCGAGCCCCCGACCCAGCGGGGCTTCACGCCGAGCCCCTGCCCGGGCGGGTTGCACCACTGGTCGCCCGCGGTCGCCCGACCGTTGCGCGCGGTGTCGATCACGTAGTGCCGGTTCTTGGCCTTCACCCCGAGCTTGCCGAGCGCCTTCGACACCTTCGCGGCGTACGCACGCTCCTTCTTGGTCGACTGGAAGTTCGAGACGTTCGTCGCGAAGCCGCGCGCCTTCGCGACACCGGCCGCCTTGAGCCGCTTGGCCATGTCCGCAGGCGTGCGCCAGTTCGAGTGGCCCGCGTCGATGTAGACGAGGGCGCCCGCGGCGGAGAGCTTGCCGACGGCGTACCTGAGCAGCGTGGCGCGCGTGGCGCCGGCGCAGTCGAGGCCGAGCGCGTCGGGCTCGAGCACGACGATCGCCTTGCTGCCTCGCAGGCCGGCAGACACCTCGCGGACCCATCGCTTGTACGTCGCGGCGTCGAACCCGCCGGACGAGTAGCCGCCGCAGTCGCGGTCGGGGATCGCGTAGAGGACGAGCTGCGGCACGGCCTTGGCCTTGCTCGCCTTGCGAGTGTAGGTCCGTACGTCCTTGCGGACCGTCGACGTCGGGTTCCAGGTGCCGAACCACTTCGCCTGGGCGGTGCTGGAGATGACCTTGAGCTTCTTCGCCTCGCTCGTCCGGCCCGCACTCACGGCCGCCCTGCGGGCCGTCTCGGCCTGGCTGTCCTTGTCGACGTAGAGCTTGCGTGCCTTCGTCGCGGTCGCGACGCCGCGCGCGACGGACACGTGAGCGCCTGCGGCAGCCGCGGTGTCGGGCGTCGAGGGCAGGCGGTCCGTCCCGGCGGCGGCCGTCGCGCCGGGGACGGCGAGGACCAGGGCCAGGGCGAGGGCGACGGAGGTGCGGCGGCGTCGGGCGGTGCGAGGCATGAGACGAACGTAGCGCGGATCCGCCGGGCGGGTAGGGCGAGCGCGGCGGCATGACAGCGGGCGGGCCCCCTCATGAGGAGCCCGCCCGCTGGTGCGCCGCGCTCCCGGGTGAGGGGGCGACACAACCTCACGCGGCGTGCCGCGTGAGGAGGTGGTGACCGGTCAGATGACGCCGAGCGCGAGCATCGCGTCGGCGACCTTCGTGAAGCCGGCGATGTTGGCGCCCGCGACGTAGTTGCCCGGCTGGCCGTACTCGTCCGCCGTGGCGGCGCAGCGGTCGTGGATCGCGCTCATGATGCGGGCGAGACGCTCCTCGGTGTGCTCGAAGGACCACGCGTCGCGGCTCGCGTTCTGCTGCATCTCGAGGGCCGACGTCGCGACGCCGCCCGCGTTCGCGGCCTTGCCCGGGGCGAAGAGCACCCCGGCGTCCTGGAGCATCGAGATCGCGGCCGGGGTCGTGGGCATGTTCGCGCCCTCGGCGACGGCGAGGACGCCCGAGGCGATGAGCGCCTTGGCGTCCTGCTCGTCGAGCTCGTTCTGCGTCGCGCACGGCAGCGCGACGTCGGCGCCGAGCTCCCACACGCGGGCGCCCTCGACGAACTTCGCCGACGGACGGCGGGCGGCGTACTCGGCGATGCGGGCGCGCTCGACCTCCTTCACCTGGCGGACGAGGTCGACGTCGATGCCGGCCTCGTCGACGACGTAGCCGGACGAGTCGGAGCACGCGACGACGTGGCCGCCGAGCTGCTGCGCCTTCTGCATCGCGTAGATCGCGACGTTGCCGGAGCCGGAGACGACGACGCGCTTGCCCTCGAAGGACGTGCCCTTGGTCTCGAGCATGTGCTGCGCGAAGAACACGGTGCCGTAGCCGGTCGCCTCCGTGCGGACGAGCGAGCCGCCCCACGTGATGCCCTTGCCAGTGAGGACGCCGGACTCGTAGCGGTTGGTGATGCGCTTGTACTGGCCGAAGAGGTAGCCGATCTCACGGCCGCCGACGCCGATGTCACCTGCGGGGACGTCGGTGTACTCGCCGATGTGGCGGTAGAGCTCGGTCATGAACGACTGGCAGAAGCGCATGACCTCGGCGTCGGACTTGCCGCGCGGGTCGAAGTCGGAGCCTCCCTTGCCGCCGCCGATCGGCATGCCGGTCAGAGAGTTCTTGAAGACCTGCTCGAAGCCGAGGAACTTCACGATGCCGAGGTAGACCGACGGGTGGAACCGCAGGCCGCCCTTGTACGGGCCGAGCGCGGAGTTGAACTCGACGCGGAATCCCCGGTTGATCTGGATCTGGCCATGGTCGTCGACCCACGGGACGCGGAAGATGATCTGGCGCTCGGGCTCGCAGATGCGCTGGAGCACAGCGGCGTCCGCGTACTGGGGGTTCTTCTCGAGGACGGGACCCAGCGAGTCGAAGACCTCGCGTACTGCCTGGTGGAACTCCTCCTCACCGGGGTTGCGCCGGAGCACCTGCTCGAAGACGGGCGCGAGTGAGCTCTGCATGGGTTCTCCTCGGACGACGTGATGCGTGCCGATCACTGTCTCACCCGACAAACCTGGACGGGCGTGCCGTCTCATGATGCGACCCCCCTTCAGCATCGCTAAACCCTCGTGGCGACGCCGTTTCTCCCGCCTCGACTCTCAGGATGTGAGACCTTTGTCCTAAGTGGATCGGATCGCTCGACAAGCGCGTATCACTGTTGCAGGAGGTCGCAGCACCGCGACCCGTGAGCGCGAGACGAAGGGGGCGAACCGTGCACCAGAGGCGCACACCGCGAGCCGCGAGCCGCCGCGTGAACAACATCACGCCCCCTTCGCCCCGACGTGACTGTCCGAGGGGCACTGGCCCCTCGGTCGCCACGACCCGCTAGCCCCCGGCCCGACGCCGGGCGACGCGGCGTCGCCGTCCCCTCCAGGGACCGCCACACCACAATTCTCGACCGTAACGGTCCAGAAGCGCCCGGTGCTGCCCTCGCACACCCCCACCACTCGACCAGGAGCCCCACCATGACCGCACCCACCCGTCCCCGCCACCGCGCCGCCGCCGCGCTGGCCGTGGCGCTCGTCCTGCCCGCCGCTCTCTCCGCGTGCGGCACCGCCCAGGCAGGCCCCGCCATCGCAGACGGCAAGACCGTCCTCCGCTTCCAGGGCTCCGTCGGCCAGGTCACGTTCCCCGAGCTCGCCGAGGACCTCGGCTACTACGAGAAGGTCAGCCTCGAGTGGATCGGCGACGTCACCGGCGGGCCCGCCTCGATCCAGGCCGTCGCGACCGGACAGGCCGACATCGGCAACGCCTTCAACGGCGCCATCATCAAGCTCATCGACTCGGGCGCGCCGATCAAGGCCGTCCTCGCGTCGTACGGCTCCGACGAGCTCACGAACGGCGGCGTCTACGTCCTCGAGGACAGCCCGATCACGAGCGCACGCGACCTCATCGGCAAGAAGGTCGCCGTCAACACCCTCGGCGCCCAGGCCGAGGCCGTCGACCGGAGCTGGCTCAAGCAGGAGGGCCTCACACCCGAGGAGATCGCCCAGGTCGAGCTGACCGTCGTCCCGCCCGTCAACGCCGAGCAGACGCTCCGCGAGGGACAGATCGACGCCGCAGGCCTCAGCGGCCCGCTGCAGGACCTCGCCCTCGAGCGCGGAGGCCTCCGCAAGCTGTTCTCCGAGGTCGACCTCTTCGGCGAGCTCTCCTACGGCAGCTACGTCCTGCCGAGCGCGCTCATCGAGAAGAACCCCGACGCCGCCGCTGACTTCGTCCAGGGCACCGCCCGCGCCATCCGCTGGGCCCAGGTGACCCCGCCCGAGCAGGTGCGCGAGCGGTACACCTCGATCATCACGGAACGCGCCCGCGGCGAGAACACCGACCTCGTCGCGTTCTACAAGTCCAGCTCCGTCGCAGGCGTCGGCGGCGTCGTCGCCGACACCGAGATCAGCCTGTGGATCGACTGGCTCGTCCAGGACGGCCAGATCGAGCCGGGGATCACGCCAGCCGACGTCGTCACGAACGACCTCAACCCGTACGCGAACGGCACCTACCCGCCGGACGCAGGACCCGACGGCAAGCCCGTCTCCTGAACCGAGCCACCACAGCATCGCCCACCAGCCCACCCGCCCCAGGAGGAACCATGTCCGCACGACCGAACCGCCAGCTCCACCTCAACCTGTTCATCACCGCGACCGGCCACCACGAGGCGTCGTGGCGCCACCCCGGCTCACCGGTCGAGAACATCTACACGGCGAAGCACTTCCACGACCTCGCCCAGCGCGCCGAGGCCGCCAAGTTCGACGCCGTCTTCTTCGCGGACATCCCCGCGCTCACCCCGCAGGTCGAGCACGGCCCCGCGGGCCACCTCGAACCGATCACCACGCTCGCGTCGATCGCGGCGGTGACCGAGCGCATCGGTCTCGTCGCGACCGCGTCGACGACGTACTACGAGCCGTACAACCTCGCCCGTCTGTTCGCGTCGCTCGACCACCTGTCCGGCGGACGCGCGGGCTGGAACATCGTCACGACGGCGAGCGCGGCGGCCGCCGAGAACTTCGGGGGCGCCCCCTTCCCCGACCCCGCGCAGCGGTACGCCCGCGCCGAGGAGTTCCTGCAGGCGACGACGCGCCTGTGGGATTCGTGGGAGGACGACGCGATCATCGCCGACCGGGCCTCGGGCCGCTACGCGGACCCGGCAAAGATCCACCGCGCAGAGCTGGCCGGGGAGCACCTCTCGGTCGGCGGCGCGTTCAGCGCGCCTCGCCCACCGCAGGGCTACCCCGTGCTGGTGCAGGCGGGCTCCTCGAACGAAGGGCGAGCGTTCGCCGCCCGATGGGCCGAGGCGATCTTCACCGCCCACCAGCGCATCGAGGACGCGCAGGCCTTCTACGCCGACATCAAGTCGGGTGCGGTCTCGGCGGGGCGTCGTCCGCAGGACGTCGTCATCCTCCCCGGGCTGAGCCCGTTCATCGGCTCGACGGCAGCCGAGGCCCACGACCTCGAGCAAGAGCTCAACGAGCTGACCGTCCCCGCGTACGGGCTGCGCCAGCTCTCGGCTCTGGTCGGCGTGACTCTCGGCGAGGACGACCTTGACCGGCCTGTGCCGCTCGAGCTGTTCGCGGACGCGGGCGACGTCACCGACAACAACCGTTCCCGCTTCCAGGTCGTCGCGGGAATCGTCGAGCGTGAGCGCCCGACACTGCGCGGGCTGCTGCACCGCCTCGCCGGCGCCCGGGGCCACCGCGTCCTGACGGGCACGCCGGACCAGATCGCCGACTCGATCGAGGAGTGGTTCGCGCGCGGCGCGGCGGACGGCTTCAACATCATGCCGCCGTTCCACCCGGGCGGCTTCGAGGCGTTTGTCGACCACGTCGTGCCGATCCTGCAGCAGCGCGGCCTCTTCCGCACCGAGTACGAGGGCCGCACCCTGCGCGAGAACCTCGGGCTCGAGCGTCCGTCCAACCAGTTCGTCGGCACTCGCGCGGGCTCCCTCGCCGAGGCGATCGCGTGACGGCCACCCTCACCGGCGGCCGCCGCCTGGACGGCGCGCGCGTCGAGGAGCGGGTCGCGCCCGCCGACAGCACCCGTCCGCCTCGCCTGCGCTTCGAGCACGTCCGCAAGGAGTTCACGGTCCGCGACCGCGGCCGAGGACGTCGCGGCGCCCGTCAACGGTTCGTCGCGCTCGACGACTTCACCCTCGACGTCGCCGACGGCGAGTTCTTGGCCGTCGTCGGACCGTCCGGCTGCGGCAAGTCCACGCTCCTGGACCTGCTCGGCGGGCTCACCAGTCCGACGTCGGGCCGCATCCTGCTCGACGGCCACGAGATCACCGGCCCCGGCCTCGACCGTGGCGTCGTGTTCCAGCAGTACGCGCTGCTGCCGTGGCGCACCGCTCGCTCGAACGTCGAGTTCGGGCTCGCCGCCAAGGGGGTGCCGCGGGCGCGCCGGTCCGCCATCGCCCGGGAGCACCTCGACCTCGTCGGCCTCACCGGCTTCGAGGACCGCTACCCGCACGAGCTCTCGGGCGGCATGAAGCAGCGCGTCGCGATCGCACGATCGCTCGCGTTCGACCCCGAGGTGCTGCTCATGGACGAGCCGTTCGCGGCGCTCGACGCGCAGACTCGCGAGACGCTCCAGGACGAGCTCCTGCGCATCTGGCGCGCCACCGGCAAGACCATCGTGTTCATCACCCACGGCATCGACGAAGCCGTGTACCTCGGTCAGCGCGTCGCCGTGATGACGCCGCGGCCGGGCCGGCTGCACTCCGTGCTCGACGTCGACCTCGACGTCGACGCGACCGAGGACGTGCGGTCGACCGCCGAGTTCGGTGCGCTGCGTCATGACATCTGGACGCGCCTGCACGCCGCCGACCACCCCGCCCACACCCTGGAGCCGAGCCATGTCTGACACCGTCGCCTTCGCTGACCCGCCCACGCTCGGACGCCGTCAGGTCCTCACCGCAGAGGCCGTCCGCCCACCGCTGCGCCAACGCCTCTCAGGCGGCGCGCTGCGGGCTGCGCGATCCTCCGCCGCGATCCTCGCCTTCCTCAGCCTGTGGGAGGTCGCGCCGCGCGTCGGCCTCGTCGACCCCGTCTTCCTGCCGTCGCTGTCCACGGTGCTCGCGGCGTTCGGCGAGCTCGCGACCAGCGGAGAGCTGACCAAGCACGTCACCGCGAGCCTCGGCCGCGCAGGCGTCGGATTCGGCATCGCGCTCGCGACGTCGATCCCCGTCGGCATCGCCATCGGCTGGTACCGGCCGGTCGCGGAGCTCCTCACGCCCATCCTCGAGCTGTTCCGCAACACCGCCGCCCTCGCGCTGCTGCCCGTCTTCATCCTGATCCTGGGCATCGGCGAGACCTCCAAGATCGCGCTCGTCGTCTACGCATGCTCGTTCCCGATCCTGCTGACCACGATCTCCGGGGTGCGCACGGTCGACCCGCTCCTGGTGAAGTCGGCGCGCTCGCTCGGGCTGCCGCCCGTGCCCCTGTTCTGGCACGTCGTGCTGCCTGCGGCCGTCCCGACGATCTTCACGGGCGTACGCATGGCGGGATCGGCATCGATCCTCGTGCTCATCGCCGCCGAGATGATCGGCGCCAAGGCGGGGCTCGGGTTCCTCATCACCTACACGCAGTACAACTTCCAGATCCCTGAGATGTACGCCGGGATCATCGTCATCGCCCTGACCGGGCTCGCCATCAACGGCGTGCTCCTCACGATCGAGCGACGCCTGTCGCGCTGGCGCACCGCCTGACACCCCTTCTTCCTCGGAGACCACCATGACCACCCCCGTGAACGTCGTCGTCCTCAACGGCAGCCCGTCCTTCCCGTCCAAGACCGCCGCGCTCGGTCAGGAGATCGTCACGCGGCTCGCCGTGCACGTCACCGTCGCTGCGAGCACGGTGAACGTCGCCGAGCTCGTGCCGTTCTTCGGCGACACGTACGGCGACCCGCGCTCCCCCGTCGCGGGCGCCGTCGAGTCGATCGCCGGCGCCGACCTGCTCGTCGCCGCGAGCCCCATCTACAAGGGCTCGTACACGGGCCTGTTCAAGCACGTCGTCGACCTCCTGCCGCCGTCGGCGCTGCTCGGCAAGCCTGTCCTGCTCGTCGCGACGGGCGGGTCCGAGCGGCACACTCTCGCCCTCGAGCACCAGTTCCGACCACTGTTCGGCTTCTTCCAGGCCGACACGCTGCCCGTGACGATCTATGGGCACGACTCCGAGTTCACCGACTACCAGGTGACCGGCGAGGGCCTGACCGCACGCATCGACAAGGCCATCGCTCGCGCACTGCCCTTCCTGTCCGTCGACGCACGCGAGGCGACGCTCGTGCCGGTCGTCTAGCTCACCCGCTCACCACCGATCGCCCGGATGCACACGTCACGTGTGCATCCGGGCGACCTGCGGTCCTTCAGTCAAGGTCCTCGCCCGCGAGCGCACGAGCGGCCAGGTGCTCCTCATGAGCGAGCTCCCACACCTCACGCGCGGCCCGCACGTTGAGCACGACGATCCCGACGCCCAGCACGATGTCCGGCCACCCCGACGTCGTCAGCGCGGTCAGCACCCCGACGACGATGATCGCGACGTTCACCAGAACGTCGTTCCGGGCCGACAAGAACGCGCCCGTCACCATCGAACCGCCCGCGCCACGGAACCTCGCCAGGACGAGCGCGCACACGAGGTTGACGACCGCCGCGCCGCCCGCCGTGAGCCCCAGCGCGAGCGGGTCCGGCGGCTCCGGCGCCCCCGCCTTCGCGAACGCCTGCCAGGCCGCCGCGAGCGCCGGCACCAGGATGAGCAGCGCGAGGATCTTGCCCGCGACCGCCTGCCGTCGCAGCGTCCACCCGAGCGCCACGAGCACGAGCACGTTGATCGCGGTGTCCTCGAGGAAGTCGACCGCGTCCGCGAACAGCGACACGGAGCCGATCGAGAGCGCGACCGCGCCCTCGACGCCCGCGTACGCCAGGTTGAGCAGCGCGACGAGCGCGACCGCGCGCCGCAGGGCGGCGACACGTCCGGCGTCCGGGGATGTCATCGCGCCGTGAGCCGCGCGAGGGCGAACCGCTCCGCGCGCGCACGGGCCGGAGCGTCCGGCGCCGACGCCTCGTCCGCGAGGTCCGCGAGGACACGCCCGAGGGCGGGCGCGAACTTGAACCCGTGCCCCGAGAAGCCTGCCGCGACGACCACGCGCCCGACGCGGTCCAGCACGAAGTCGTGGTCCGGCGTCGTCGTGTACGTGCACGAGACCGCCGCGAACGCGTCCGGGTCGACACCCGGGACGCAGGTCGCCACGTAGTCGCGCAGCTGCGCGAGCTGACGTTCGTCCGGCTGGAACGTCCGCCGGTCAGGGTGCACCACAGGCCCGACGGCGTGGAAGCCGACCTTGACACCCTCCCCCGGCGTCTCGAGCCCGTACGCGCCCGACGGCCAGCGCCTACCCGGACCGACGACGTCGGCGCCCGGGTCGTGCGTGAACGACGGCCACGGCACGGCCGGGTCGCGCGGCGCGAAGTGCGCCGGCTGCTCCTGCGTCACGACGAGCCGTGCCAGCCCGGCGAGCTCCGGCCGCCGGGCCTCGCCGTCGCGCACGTCAGCAAGGAGGTCCGTGCTCCACGCCCCTGCCGCGACGACGACGCGCTGCGCGACGAGCTCGGCGACGTCGTCGTCCGTCGACGCCGCGAACGGCTCCGGCTCCGTGCGCACCAGCACGCCAC
This sequence comes from Sanguibacter hominis ATCC BAA-789, assembly GCF_012396185.1. Classification (GTDB taxonomy): domain Bacteria; phylum Actinomycetota; class Actinomycetes; order Actinomycetales; family Cellulomonadaceae; genus Flavimobilis; species Flavimobilis hominis. The sequence continues at coordinate 70,830 of NZ_JAAXOW010000004.1, read as the reverse complement.
CGGGCACGTCCTCGATCGCCGTCACGCGGCGACCGTGGACGACACGCGCACCGTGCGCGACGGCGTCGGCCTGGAACGCGGCGACCGCACGGTCCGCATGCAGGCGGCCCGCAGTCTCAGGCTCGACGAGGACCTGCCCCTCGAACGCGAGACCAGGCCAACGCTCGGAAGCCTCCGCCGCGCTCACGAGCGCGTGCGGCACCCCTCGCGAACCGAGAGCCGCCGCGAGGTCGGCGAGGTGCCCCTGCAGCGACGGCCCGCCCGACGCGACACCGCCCGTGATCGTCAGGATGTCCTGACCCGTCGCGGCCTCGAGCTCGCGCCACAGGCCGTGCGCCTCGAGCGTGAGGTCGAGATACTCGGGCTCCGTGTACGTCGTGCGGTAGATGCGCGACGCGCCGTGCGACGCACCCCGCACGTGCCCCGCGTCGAAACGCTCCAGGAGGACGACGTCGGCCCCGCGCCGCGCGAGCGCCCAGGCCGCCGCGGACCCGACCACTCCCCCGCCGACGACGATCGTCTGGACTCGCTGGCTCATTCTTGCTCCTCGGGACGCGCACGTGTCAGGCGCCGCACGGCGTCGACCACCGCATCGTTCCACCTGCCCGCCGCGGTCGGCAGGGCGGTCCACCTGCCGTCGCGGCTCCGCGCACGCCGGCTCGTGCTCCTCCAGGCCCCTTCCCGCGAGGCAGGGGGCGTGCGACGTCGGGAGCTGCGCTCGAGGTAGGCAGTTGCGTGCGACATCGGGAGTTTCCCTTGAGGTAGGGCCTTGCGCGCGAAGTAGGGGCTTGCAGGGCCCTACCTCGCACCGGAACCCCTACCTCGCGTGGGAGGCCCTACCTAGCGAGGGCAGCGCGGGCGGCCGTCCGCGCGGACGGACCTACGCGGCGGTCGGCCCGCTCGGGGCGGTCGGCCCGCTCGCGGCGGTCGGCCCGCCCGCGGCGGACGCCCACTCGTGGGCGAGCAGCGCGTACTGGAACGTGTCGTGCCACACGCGGCTCCCGTGGTCGGCCACCGCGAAGCTCGCGGCGGCGAGCATGTGCGCCTCACGCCGCATGCCGAGCCGTTCGAGCAGCTCCCACGACCGCGTGTTCAGCGGGTTGCAGCGCGCGACGACGCGGTGCGCACGCCGCTCGACGAACAGCTCCTCGAGCAGCGCCCGGCACGCCTCGGTCGCGTACCCGTGCCCCCATTCACGAGGGTCGAACACGTAGCCGATCTCCCACGTCGCCCAGTCCGGGTGCGCGTGCGGGGCGACGTAGAGGTTGCCGATCAGCCGGTCGTCGTCGCGCACGCACACCGCCAGGAACGCCGGGTCCTGCGCTCGTGCGGCCGCCGCCGTGACCGCGTCCTCGAGGGTGAAGACGCCGTACGGCTCGAACTCGACCGCGCGTGGCTGGGAGAGATAGCCGTGCAGCGCGGGCCCGTCGTGCGGGGTGAACGAGCGCAGGGTGAGGCGGTCGGTGTGCCGCGGGACTGTCATGGCGCGAGTCTTCCCAGGCACGTTCGTGCACGTCAACGGCATTGAAGCCAGCGGGCCGCGGACAGCCTCGCCACCCCGGCCCGGTCCTGGGACGATGGCGCCGTGCAGGTCTGCACCACGACGCCCCCTCCAGGAGGACCCATGCCCGTCACGCTGCCGCCGTCCGTCCACGTGGAACCGGGCGTGGGCGACGCCGAGCTGCTCGTCATCGAGACGCCGTCGGGCACCGCGCGCCTGCACACGTACGGCGCGCACCTCGTCTCGTGGGTGCCAGCGGACGGCGCGGACGTGCTGTGGGTGTCCCCGCGCTCCGCGTACACGCCTGGCGCGGCGATCCGCGGCGGCGTGCCGCTGTGCTTCCCGTGGTTCGGCCCGCACCCGTCGGGGACGGGGCCCGCGCACGGCTTCGCGCGCACGTCCGTGTGGCGCCTCGTCGAGGCGACAGACCTGCCCGACGACGACGCCCACCCCGGCGGCGTCGCCGTGACGCTCGCGCTCACCGAGCAGGACGTCGACCCCGCGCTCACGAGCGTGTGGCCGCACCCGTTCGAGGCACGCGTGCGGCTCGTCGTCGGGCGCGAGCTGTCCCTGTCGCTCGCCGTGACGAACACGGGCGGGACGACGTTCGCCGTCTCGGAGGCGCTGCACACCTACCTCGCGGTGGGCGACGTGCGCCGCGCGATCGTCACAGGGCTCGACGGCGCGACGTACGTGGACAAGGTCGCCGACGACGTCCGCGTGCAGGTCGGCCCCGTGACGCTAGACCGCGAGACCGACCGCGTCTACACCGGCACCGGCGCGACGACGCAGGTCGTCGAGAGCGGCCGGCCCACCGTGACGGTCGCGAAGTCCGGGTCGCGGTCGACCGTCGTGTGGAACCCGTGGGTCGCGAAGGCCGCCGCGATGGCGGACGTGCCCGACGACGGCTGGACCGGCTTCCTCTGCGTCGAGACGGCGAACGCTCTCGACGACACGCTCACGGTCGAGCCCGGCGAGACACGCACGATCACCACGCGCCTCTCGGTCGGCTGACCGCGCACCCGGAGACGCCCCTCCCCGCCGCCGAGGTAGGGGTCTGCGCGCGAGATCGGGCCCTGCACGGGCCTACCTCGCGTGGGAGTGACTACCTCGCGTGGGAGGGCCTGTCTCGCGGGACGGTCGGAGGCGCGGCCCGCGCCGGTCAAGCAGTCGCGAGCCGGTACCCGCGCTTGACGACCGTCTGGACGAGCGCGCGGGCGTCGGGCGCGTGCTGCGCGACGGCGTCACGCAGGCGCGCGACCGCCACCTCCGCCGTGTGCGGGTCCTCGGAGAGACCGGGAAGCACCTGGAGCAGCTCGGCGCGCGTGACGACGTCGCCCGCCCGGGCGGCGAGGACGCGAAGCACCTCGAGGGTCGCGGGCGACAGCGGCAGCACGTGACCGTCGAGCAGCGCAGCGCGCGACCTGACCTGCAGGCAGCCTGCGACGGTCCCGACCTGCGTCGTGCGGTCCTCCTCGTAGTGGCTCACGAGAGCGCGGACGAGCGCGCCGAGGCGAGCGCGCTCCGGCACGATCGGGACGATGCCGCGCGCCTCGAGCGGAGCCGCCGTGACCGGCCCGACAGCGGCAGCCACGAGCGAACGGTCGGCGAAGCGTGCCGCGAGCGCCTGCCCGACGCCTTCACGGTCGACCACCTCGAGCCACGCGAACGCGCCGGGCGCCGACGTGAAGACGACGGCGTCGACCTCACCGAGCGCCGCCGCACGCACGGACTCGACCACAGCCTGCGGGTCCGCGGGCGGGCCCCACCGGTAGACGACGAGGTTGCGCACGTCAGCGCCCGCCGCGGCCAGCTCGACGTCGAGCTGGTCCGCGCCCGACCCGTGCTGCTGGATCGCGATCCGCTCCCCCGCCACGCCCTCGGTCAGCAGCAGGTCGAGGATCTCGGCGCTCGTCTCGGACTCGGCCACCCAGTCGGCCGTGAGGCCAGCGGCCTGGATCGCTCCGCGAGCCTTCGGGCCGCGGGCGATCAGTCGCGCTCGGTCGAGCAGCGCGTGCAGGTCGTCGGCCAGCCCGGCCGCGTCGGCCGCCTCGATCCACGCCCGGAAGCCGATGCCCGTCGTCGCGACGACCGTGCTCGGCGGCTCGGCGAGGAGGGCGCGCGTCGCTGCGACGAGCTCCGTGTCGTACTCGTGCGGGATGATCCGCATCGCCGGGGCGTGCCGGATGATCGCGCCACGCCGCTCGAGAGCCGCCCGCAGCTCGGTCGAGCGCCGGTCTGCCGTGATCAGGACCGTCAGGCCCGCGAGCACCGGGTCGAGCGCCGGCTGCGCGGCAAGGGCTCGGGCGGGTGCGGCGCCGCCCACGGCGGCACCGGTGTCCGGCGCGGCTTCGGGGGCCGTGCTCGGCGTCGTCATGCGTAGGCCACCTCGGCCTCGCGGGCTGCAGCGTCCACGTGAGGAGCGTACGCGGGCGCGCCGGACGGTGCCGAGGTGTCCGCACCCGCAGCGTCGGCCGCGACCTCGTGCGCGATCGGCACGTCGAGCGCGTGCAGGTCGAGCCCCAGCAGCGCCGGGTCCGCGACGTCGCCGAGCACGACGACGGCAGGCGAGCGCACCCCGGCCTCCGCGCACGTCCGCACGACCCGCTCGAGCGTCGTGAAGGTCGTGCGCTCGTCGTCAGTCGTCGCCTGCTCGACGACGGCGACCGGCGTCGTCGGGCTCGCCCCGGCGGCGAGCAGGACTGCCACGTGCTCCGCGAGCCGCGCCACACCCATGAGGATCGCGACCGTCGCGGCCCGCGTCACGACCGCCTGGACCGCGAGCCCAGGCAGCGCGTCGTGCCCCTGCACGACGAGCAGCGCCGACGCCGTCCCGCGATGGGTGACCGGCACGCACGCCGCCGCGGGAGCCGCGAGCGCGCTCGACACGCCCGGCACGACCTCGACCGCGATCCCGCGAGCGCGGCACGCCGCCACCTCCTCGCCCCCACGGCCGAACAGGAACGGGTCGCCGCCCTTGAGCCGCACGACGCGGTTCCCCGCGATCGCCTCCGCGACGAGGATCTCGTTGATGCGCGCCTGCGGCACCGGGTGCGCACCCGGGCGCTTGCCGACGTCGATCACGCGCACGCGCGACGGCAGGTCCGCGAGCACCGACGTCGGGCCCAGCCGGTCCGCCACGACCACGTCCGCGGAGAACAGCGCGCGCCGCGCGCGCACCGTCATCAGGTCGGCCGCCCCAGGGCCGCCACCGACGAGCACGACCGCGCCCGGCACGCTCACGCCGCGGCCCTCGCGCCGGGGTCGTGCGCGGCCCCGAGGTGCACGACGCCGTCGCGCACCTCGACCTGCCACGTCATGAGAGCGACGCGCTCGCCCTTCGTCGTGTCGAGGCACTCGCCCGACGACAGGTCGAACACCTGCTTGTAGAGCGGCGACGTGACGACCGGGCGGCCGCCGCGCGTCCCGACGATGCCCCGCGACATGACCATCGCCTGCGTGTGGGGCTCGTGCTGCTGCACGGCGAGGACCGTGTCGTCGAGCAGCCGGAAGAGGGCGACCTGCTCGCCGTCCACGAGTGCCACCGCGCCGCGCTCGACCGCGAGGTCCGCGAGCGCGCAGACCGGGAGCCACGCGTCGGGGATCGCGGCGGGCGTCGCGGCGTCGGGCGCCGCGGCGTCGGGGATCGCGGCGGTGAGTGCCGGGCTGCGGGTCATGAGCGGACCTCCAAGGTGGTTCCGGCAACAAGGACAGGGCCCGCACCCGCGCGCTCGGCCGCCGTCGCCGGGCGCGCCTGCCCCCGCTCCGCGACGTACGCGAGCGTGCGGTCGTGCTCGTCAGGAGCGTTGACGAAGCTGCGGAAGTGCCGCAGCTTGTCCGGGTCCGCGAGGGTCGCCGCCCACTCGTCCTCGTACGACTCGAGGTGCAACGCCATCGCAGCGTCCAGGTCGGCACAGATGCCGAGCGAGTCCTCCAGGACCACGGCGCGGATCGCGTCGACGCCACCCTCGTAGTCGGCCACCCACGCGGCCGTGCGCTGCAACCGGTCCGCGGTGCGGATGTAGTACATGAGGAACCGGTCGATCGTGCGCACCAGATCCTCGGTCGACAGGTCCTCCGCGAGGAGCACCGCATGCTTCGGCGTGAAGCCACCGTTGCCGCCGACGTACACGTTCCAGCCGTTGTCCGTCGCGATCACCCCGACGTCCTTGCCACGAGCCTCCGCGCACTCCCGCGCGCAGCCCGACACCCCGAGCTTGATCTTGTGAGGCGACCGCAGGCCCCGGTACCGCAGCTCGAGATCCACCGCGAGCCCCACCGAGTCCTGCACACCGAACCGGCACCACGTCGACCCGACGCACGACTTCACCGTGCGCAACGACTTGCCGTACGCGTGGCCCGACTCGAAGCCCGCGTCGACGAGCCGCTGCCAGATCCCCGGCAGCTGGTCGATCCGCGCACCGAACATATCGATCCGCTGACCGCCCGTGATCTTCGTGTACAGCCCGAAGTCCTTCGCAACCTGCCCGATCACGAGCAACCCCTCCGGCGTGATCTCCCCGCCCGGGATGCGCGGGACCACCGAGTACGTGCCGTCCTTCTGCATGTTCGCCATGACGTGGTCGTTCGTGTCCTGGAGCGTCGCACGCTCACCGTCGAGCACGTGCGCCGGAGCGACCGTCGACAAGATCGACGCGACCACCGGCTTGCAGATGTCGCAGCCGCGACCCGCCTCGGCCGTCCCGAACCGCGCGACCACCTCGCTGAACGACGTCAGGCCCGCCACACGGACGGCGTCGTACAGCTGCGCACGCGACAGGTCGAAGTGCTCGCAGAGCGCGTTCGACACCTCCACGCCGGACTTCGCGAGCTCCGCCGTCATGAGCTTCTTCACGAGCGGCAGGCACGAGCCGCAGCTCGTGCCCGCGCGGGTGCACGCCTTGACCCCCGCCAGGTCCGTGCAGCCGTGCTCCGTGACCGCCGCGCGCACCGTGCCCGCGGAGACGTTGTTGCACGAGCACACGCCCGCGTCGTCAGGCAGCTCGAGGTCGGGCGCGCCCGCGCCGCCCTCCGGCAGGAGGAACGCCGCCGGGTCGCCCGGCAAGGCACGGCCGAGCATCGGCCGCAGGCTCGCGTACGCCGTCGCGTCACCGACGAGCACGCCGCCGAGGAGGGTGCGCGCGTCGTCCGCGAGCACGAGCTTCTTGTAGACGCCGCCGACCGGGTCCGCCCACACGACCTCCATCGAGCCCGGCGTCGAGCCGAACGCGTCGCCCCACGACGCGACGTCGACCCCCGCCAGCTTGAGCTTCGTCGCCGTGTCCGCACCCGGGAACGTCGCCGCGCCGCCCAGCAGACGGTCGACGACGACCTCCGCCATCGCGTACCCCGGCGCCACCAGGCCGATGCACGCTCCCTGGATGCACGCGACCTCGCCGATCGCCCACACGTTCTGCGCCGCGGTGCGGCACGCGTCATCGACGACGACGCCGCCCCGCGCGCCGATCTCCAGGCCCATCGCACGCCCGAGCTCGTCACGGGGCCGCACACCCGTCGCGAGGACGACGACGTCGACGTCGAGCCGGCCGCCGTCCGCGAAGTCGAGGCGACCGACGGCGCCCGTCCGCCGCGACGGACGCATCCGCTGCGTCGCCGTGCTGACGCGCACCGCCACCCCGAGGCTGTTGATGAGGCGGCGCAACGCCTCACCACCACCGAGGTCGACCTGCGCGCTCATGAGATGGGTGCCGAACTGGACGACCGTCGCCTGCGCGCCGAGCGCCTTGAGCGCGCCGGCCGCCTCGAGGCCGAGCAGGCCGCCGCCGATCACCGCGCCCCGCACGGGCCGGCTCGCCGCCGCCGCACGCGCCTCGACCCAGCCGCGCAGCGCCGCGACGTCGTCGATCGTGCGGTACACGAACACGCCCGGCAGGTCGCTGCCCTCGATCGGCGGGACCGCGGCGTCGGAGCCGGTCGCGAGGACCAGCTCGTCGTATGGGAACGTGCGGCCCGTGGCAGTCGTGACCGTCCTCGCGTCGCGGTCCACCTGCGTCACCGCGTCCCCGCGCACGAGCCGGACGAGCGGGTCCTGCCACAACGCGGGGTCGCCGAGCGCAAGGTCCTCAGGGTCACGGCCCGAGAAGTACGACGTCAGCGCGACACGGTCGTAGGGCGCGCGCGGCTCCTCGGCGAGGACCGTGACGTGGTGGCGTCCGGCGTCGTCCCGGTCGCGTAGCGCCTCGACGAACCGCTGCGCGACCATCCCACCGCCGACCACCACGACCCGCCGGGGGGCGCTGACCTGGGACGCCGCGGCGGCGGCCTCCGCAGGCAGCGCGGCCGCGGTCGAGCCGGTGAGCGGACGTGCGGCGACGTCGGGCTCGACCGAGCCGCCGTCGGGCTGGGGCTGGGAGGGTGAAGTGTCCATGTCTGCGACGCTATGGCCGCGCGATTTCCACGCCATACCCCGGCGGTTACCCGGCAGTAAACCTCTCCTCACACCCCCCGCTCCCCCACTGTGAGCCCCGCCCGCGTTCGGAGACGCGCCCCAGCGTCAGTATCGAGGTCGTGAGTTCTGTTCCGAGGTCGTGAGGTGAAGCTCACGACCTCAGGCGCAAAGTCACGACCTCGACGAACGGCCCGGGAGCAGCAGGTGAGGGCGCGGCACCATGTCACGCCGTCCTGCTGCCGGGGCCAGGCTCCTCATCCGCTCGTGGAGCGCCCGGTGATCCCGAAAGTCACGGCTCGTCACCCTCCTGAATCGCCATCCGGCCTCCTCGATCGCGTCCTGACGCCGCTTCTCCTCGAAGACCACCCTCGCCGGGTCACCGTCAGCGAGCTCCCCGTACTTCACCTGCCCGTCGAACTCGATGAGTCCGCGCCACTCGTCCCATCCCATGTCTGCCCGGTAGGTGCCGAGCCTCGTCGCGATCGGCACCTGGAGCCGAGGGCGAGGCATCCCAGCGGCGATCGCGTGCAGTCGTGTGAACGACTCCCACGGCGACTCGGCGAGACCATCGGCCAGAGCGATCACCTCGCGCGCACGCGCAACCCCGCGGGCTGCCGCGCGTGCGTGCGTCATCTCTTCGAGCCGAGCTCTCTCGACGCCGCGCCCTAGAACCGCGTCCGCGACGACGAGCCCCTCGACCGTCGGGCGCTGGCACGCCAGGTCCAGCACGGTCCGCTCAAGACTCGTGACGGTCACTCCCCCGCGGCTGCTCAGGTCCTCGGGGCCGAGGCTCACCCGGTGACCCGCGACGTCGGGCGCTGCTCGTCCGGACCGTCGCTCGCGAACCACCAGATGGACGCGCTCAGGGCTTCGCCACAGCGGAAGGCCCCAGAGCAGCGCCGCAGACTCGTGGCTGAGCACCACGTCCGTGCCGCGCTCTCGATGGCCTGTGATGACGGCAGCCACCTGCGCGAGCGCGCGGCGCCGCACACGGACGTGGCGTGCCCCAGGCTGACTCGCACTCTCCGTCTGCGCCTCGAGGTAGTCCGCTTCGACGTAGGCGCCGCGTCGGACTCGCTGCCATACGCCGGCCGCAACGAGTGCCTGCAGATCGCCAGGCGAGTGCTGGGCCGCGAGATGGATCGTGGGAAGCGCGGGAGGCGCGACGACGGAAGGCGCGCGGTCGAAGGTCATCCTCCAAGCAAACGCGCCTGCGTGTCCCAGCGGTCGTTGTCCACATGTCCGGCGCGCGCCCTCCCACGAGGTCGTGACTTCTCATCCGAGGTCGTGAGTCACAACGCACGACGTCGGGACCAGACTCACGACCTCGCCGGCGGGCAGCCCTGAGCACGGCCGGGGAGAGAGAGCGGGCTTCGTTACGGCTGGGGCTGTCGGGGGCGGGGCGCGTCGAGCCAGGAGGCCGCGGGCACAGGCTCGTGCCCGGCCGCGGGCTCGTCTGGGGCGGGGGCAGCGGCCGGGGCCGGGGGCAGGGGCGGGGGCGGCGATGCCGGTTCTGCTGCGCGGAGCCAGTCGAGGATGCCGCAGACCGGGGACGTGCAGCCGCCGCAGCCGGTGGTCGCGCGCGTCGTCCGAGCGACGTCCTCGACCGTGCGGCTGCCGTCGGCCCACGCCTGCACCAGGTCGCCCTTCGTGACTCCGTTGCACCGGCAGATGGTCGCGCGGTCCGGGATGCGCACGGGCGTCTCGGCGCTCCCGCCGACCGGGCCGACGGCGCGGACCAGGAGCTGCGCGGGGTCGCGCGGCGCCGGCGTGCCGCGCGTGAACGCGGCGACGAGGTCGGCTGCGACGGCGCCGCCACCGACGCACGTCGCGCCGACGACCCGGCCACCCTGGACGACGACCTCGAGGTGCCGCACGGCGTCGGGGTCGCTGAGGCGGACGGTGCGGCGCGGGTGCGCCCCGCACGCTGGGGGCCGCGCGCTGCCGGACACCCCCATCGCGACGATGTCGACGCCGCGTCCCTTGACCTTGACGACCGTGCTGTCGTCGACGGGTCCGCACGAGCACGCCTCGCGCGGCACGCCGTCGGGGGCGCCGGGATGTTGGCCGGCAGGCGTCGCGGGGCACGCTCCGGCACGTTCGGCGAGGGTCCGCGCGAGGCGACGCGCCTGGTCCCAGCCCTGCCCTACGAGCCCTGACCCGCCTTCCGGCGGCTGCGCGCAGTCCCCCACGGCGTAGACGCGGTCGTCACGCAGGGTCGCAAGGTCCGGCCCGACGACGACCCCGCGGTCCACGTCGAGTCCCGCGCGCCGCGCGAGCGTCGTCTCGGGCAGCGTCCCGACGGTGACGACGAGCAGGTCGGCGGGGAGCTGGGCGCCGTCGTCGAGGTCGACGCCCGCGACGCGCCCATCGCGCAGCACGACCGCGACCGCGCCGACGCCGGTGCGCACGTGCACGCCCAGGCGCGCGACGGCGTCGGCTGCCACCTCGCTGGCGGCGGCGTCGAGCTGGGCGTTCATGAGGCCACGCGGGTGCACGAGGTGCACGACCGCGTCCGGCCCGACCCTGCCGGCGAGCCCGACGGCGACCTCGACCCCGAGGACGCCCGCACCGAGCACGACGACGTGGCGTGCGTTGACGCTCGCGGCGACGATCTCGCGGGCGTCGTCGATCGTGCGCAGGACGTGCGCGCCGGGCACGAGACCGGCGTCGTCGTGACGCAAGCCGACCGCATCGGCGCCGCGCACCGCTGTGCCAGCCCCGAACGCCTCGTCGCGACGCAGGCCCGGCAGCTCGGGGACGCGTGCTGTGGCACCGGTGGCGAGCACGAGCGCGTCGTAGCGGTGCCGCCCACCGGTCGAGTCGACGACGACCTGGGCTCCGCGGTCGACGGCGACCGCGCACACCCCGGTCCACACACCGACCCGGGGGTCGACGACGCCGGGCAGGTCGATCGCCGCGACGTCGTACGCCCCGGCGACGACCTCGCTGAGCAGGACGCGGTTGTAGGGCGCGTGGTCCTCGGCGCCGAGGACGGTGATGTCGAGCGCGGCGGCGCCCGGCTCGGCACTCGCGCACAGCTCCGTCACGAGCCGCGACCCGACCATGCCGTTCCCGACGACGACGACCTTCATCGCGCACCTCCCGTCGTGACCGCGACCGTCGTGACCGCGACCGGCGCAGCTCCGACCCGGTCCCCGGTGACGACCTCGAGCCGGACGGTCGCGACCTTGAACTCCGGCATCCCGGAGACAGGGTCGGTGACCGGGTTCGTGAGCCTGTTGACGCTGTTCTCGCCGGGCCAGTGGAACGGCATGAACAGCGTGTCGGGCCGCACGCTGCGGGTCAGCCGCACGACCGCGACCGCGGTGCCGCGACGTGAGGTCAGACGGACCGTGTCGCCTTCCGCGACGTCGTACAGCTCGGCGAGCAGCGGATGGATCTCGACGTAGGCGTCGCTCACGGCCCGGGCGAGCTCGGGGACGCGGCGCGTCTGCGCGCCGGACTGGTAGTGCTGGAGGACCCGGCCGGTGACGAGGTGGACGGGGTGCGCGGTGTCGAGGACGTCGTCGGGCCCGCGGTGGTGCACGGGCAGGAGGCGGGCGCGGCCGCCGGGCAGGGGGAACGTCTCGAGGAAGGCGCGTGGCGTGCCGGGATGGTCGGGGCTGGGGACGGGCCAGTAGAGGCCGCCGCCGTCGGCGCCGTTGGTCGCGGTCTCGTGCGCGTCGAGGCGTGCGTGCGAGAGGCCGGAGTAGTCGGCGCGGCCGCCTGCGCTCGCGCGGGCGAGCTCGTCAAAGACGACGGACGGGTCGGTGGGCCAGCGGCCGGGCGCGTCGAGCCGTCGTGCGAGCTCGGACCAGATCCACAGCTCGCTGCGCGCGCCTTCGGGCGCAGGCAGCGCGGCTCGCCGGCGCAGCACGCGGCCCTCGAGGTTCGTCATCGTGCCGTCCTCCTCGGCCCACTGCAGGACGGGGAGCACGACGTCGGCGCTCAGCGCAGTCTCGGACGGCACGAAGTCGCACACGACGAGCAGGTCGAGCGCGGCGAGGCCCTCGCGCACGCGCGCGCCGTCGGGCGCCGAGACGAGCAGGTTGGACCCGTGCACGAGGAGGGCGCGCGGTCCGCCAGGGGTGCCGAGCGCACGCAGCAGCTCGGCCGCGGCCAGGCCGGGCCCCGGGATCTCCGCCGGGTCGACTCCCCACACGCGCGCGACGTGCTCGCGCGCAGCAGGGTCGGTGATCGAACGGTAGCCGGGGAGCTGGTCGGCCTTCTGGCCGTGCTCGCGGCCGCCCTGCCCGTTGCCCTGGCCGGTGAGGGTACCGAACCCCGACCCGGGCCGGCCGACGAGCCCGAGGAGCAGCGCGAGGTTGATCGCGGCGGTGACGCCGTCGGTCCCTTGGCGGGACTGCTCGAGCCCGCGGCCGGTGAGGACATAGGCGCCCGCGCCGCCGCAGTGCGGGCTGGCGTGGGCGAGCAGGCGAGCCGCACGGCGCAGGTCGTCGGCTGGCACTCCGGTGATCTGCTCGGTGCGTTCGGGCCACCACTGGACGAGCGTGGACCGCAGGTCGTCGAGCCCCGTCGTGCGGGCGTCGAGGTAGTCCGTGTCGGCGAGCTGCTCGTGCACGACGACGTGTGCGAGCCCGAGCAGCACCGCGAGGTCGGTCCCGGGGACGGGCTGCAGGTGCATCCCTGCGCCGTCGTCGGCGAGCTCGGCCGTGGCGGAGCGCCGCGGGTCGACGACGACGAGCCCGCCGTGCTCGCGCGCGCCGGCGAGGTGCGCGACGAGCGGGGGCATCGTCTCGGCGGGGTTGGAGCCGACGAGCAGGATCGCCTGCCCACCGTCGAGGTCGGTGACGGGGAACGGCAGGCCGCGGTCGAGGCCGAGCGAGCGGTTCGCCGCCGCGGCTGCGGAGGCCATGCAGAAGCGTCCGTTGTAGTCGATGTTGCGGGTGCGCAGGGCGGTGCGCGCGAACTTGCCGAGCTGGTAGGCCTTCTCGTTGGTGAGGCCGCCGCCGCCGAAGACGGCGACGGCGTCGGGGCCGTAGAGCGCACGGACCGCGCGGAACCGGTCGGCGACGACATCGAGCGCGTCGTCCCACGTCGCCGCGACGAGGGTGCCGGTGGCGTCCCGGACGAGCGGCGTCGTCAGGCGGTCCGGGGTCGCGAGGACGCTCGCTGACGTCCAGCCCTTCTGGCACAGCCCGCCCCGGTTCGTGGGGAACTGCCGACCCGCGACCGTGACAGGGAGCCGACGGCGCTCCGCGCCGTCGGGCGGTGCCGTGCGGTCCTCCGCGCTCGGCGGGGCGAGGCGCATGCCGCACTGCAGGGCGCAGTACGGGCAGTGCGTGTCCGTGGCCTGCACAGGCTCACACGCCCTCGGCGGCGAACGCCGAGCCTCGGCGGACGTAGAGCGCCCACGTGAGCGCGGCCATCGCGACGTACACGGCGATGAAGATCGTCAGGGCGGGCACGAGCGTCCCGGCGAGCGACGTCGACATCGCGAAGCCGCGCGGGATGAGGAAGCCGCCGACGGCGCCGACGGCGCCCGCGATGCCGAGGCAGCCGGCGGCGGCCTGACGTGCGCGCCCCAGGTCGGCTGGCGCGACGCCCGTGCGGAAGACGGCGGGGATCATCCGGTACGTCGAGCCGTTGCCGACGCCGGACGACGCGAACAGCAGCAGGAACGCGCCGAAGAACAGGGGGAACGAGCGCTCCTGCAGCCCGAGGATCGCGCCGCCTGCACCGACGGCGAGCCCGCCGAAGCAGATGATCGTCAGGCGGGCACCGCCCACGCGGTCGGCGAGCGCGCCGCCGAGCGGACGCATGAGCGCCCCGACGAGCGCGCCCAGGAAGGCGAGCGACGTCGTCGCCTCGGGGAACTGCGTCTTGAGGAGCGTCGGGAACGCGCCCGAGTAGCCGATGAACGAGCCGAACGTGCCGATGTACAGGAACGAGATGAGCCACGTGTGCGGGTGGCGGCCTGCTGCGGCGAAGCTGCGGGGGTCGCTCGCGACGCCGCTGAGGTTGTCCATGAACCGCCACGCGACGACGGCGGCGATCAGGACGAGCGGGACGAACACGAGCCCGGCACGGTCGAGGTTCAGGCCTGCGCCCGTGACGATGACGAGCGGGACGGCGAGCTGCACGAGACCGGTGCCGAGGTTGCCGCCCGCAGCGTTGAGGCCGAGCGCCTTGCCCTTCTCCCGCTCGGGGTAGAAGAAGGTGATGTTGGTCATCGACGACGCGAAGTTGCCACCGCCGAAGCCAGCGAGCGCGGCGACGGCGAGGAGCGTGCCGAAGCCGGTCTCGGGGCGCTGGACGACCCACGCGAGCGCGAGCACCGGCAGGAGCAGCAGCAGCGAGGAGATGATCGTCCAGTTGCGGCCGCCGAAGACCGGCACCGTGAACGTGTACGGGATGCGCATCGCGGCACCGACGAGGCTCGGGACGGCGATGAGCCAGAACTGCTGGTCGACGGTGAGGTCGAACCCGGCGGCGGGCAGGTGCGGGACGACGACGCTCCACAGCGCCCAGACGCAGAACCCCAGGAACTCGGCGTACACCGAGCCGGCGAGGTTGCGGCGGGCCACCTTGCGGCCGACGGCGGTCCAGAACCGCTCGTCCTCAGGGTTCCAGCCGTCGATCCAGCGGCCGGGACGGGTGGCGAGCGTGGGCGGGGCCGCGGTTGCTCGCGGGGTCGTGACTGGCTCGGTCGCGGCGGGCTCGGTCGTGACGGGTGCTGTCGTGCCGGGTGCGGTCATGGCGGGCTCCTTCCAGGGGCGTGGAAGGAGTCTTTCGGCGCGTTGTTTCACCCCCGCAGGGTCGGGGTAAATCGCCCGTAACGATGTCCGCACATCGCGGGACCGGCCTCTGTGAGGCGACGCCGAGGTAGGGCCGGTCCGCGGCGTCGCGATCCGGCGTCGCCGCTGATCGGCGGCGCCTCGGCGTCGCCAAGGTAGGGCCGCGCACGCAGACCCCTACCTCACGACGGAGCGACCTACCCCGCGGGCAAGCACCTACCTCGCGGCGAAGGCCCTACCTCGCCTCAGCCTCAGCCTCAGCCGAAGATCGCGGGGAGCGCACCCTCGAAGACCTCGCGGGCCTGCTCGAGCGGGAGCGTGAAGACGCCGTCGATCACGAGCGCCTCGGCGTCGTCCTCGGTCGTCGCGCCGGTCTCGCCGAGGCGCAGGTGCGGCACGCCGCGGGCGACGCACGCGTCGACGAGGCGCACCTCCTCGCCGCGCGGGACGGACACGATCGCGCGGGCGGTCGTCTCGGAGAACAGCGCCTCGAACGCGGTGATGCCGTCGCGCTCGAGGAGCGCGTCGAGCGACACGGTCGCGCCGACGCCGTAGCGCAGGCTCGCCTCGACGAGTGCCTGGACGAGGCCGCCCTCGGAGAGGTCGTGCGCCGCGTCGACGAGGCCGTCCCGGCTCGCGTTGATGAGGACGTCGGCGAGCGCCTTCTCGGCGGCGAGGTCCAGGCGCGGCGGCAGGCCGCCGAGGTGCTGGTGCACGACGTCGGCCCACGCGGAGCCGTCGAGCTCGGCGCGCGTGGTGCCGAGCAGGAAGATCGACTCGCCCGGGTTGCGCCAGCCGGAGCCGGTCGCGCGGGTGACGTCGTCGATCACGCCGAGCACGCCGACGACGGGCGTCGGGTGGATCGACGAGTCGATCTGGCCGGGCTCGCCCGTGCCGTTGTAGAGCGAGACGTTGCCGCCGGTGACGGGCGTGCCGAGCTCAGCACAGCCGTCGGCGAGGCCTTCGATCGCCTCGACGAGCTGCCACATCGAGTCGGGGTCCTCGGGGGAGCCGAAGTTGAGGCAGTCGGTGATCGCGAGCGGGCGGGCGCCCGTCGTCGCGACGTTGCGGTACGCCTCGGCGAGCGCGAGCTGGGCGCCGGTGCGCGGGTCGAGCTTCGCGTAGCGGCCGTTCGCGTCGGTCGCGAGCGCGACGCCGAGGCCGGTCGACTCGTCGACACGGACGACGCCGGAGTCGTCAGGCTGGGCGAGCGCGGTGTTGCCCTGCACGAAGCGGTCGTACTGGTTGGTCACCCACGCCTTGGACGCGTGGTTGGGCGAGCCGAGGATCTGCAGCGCGGTCGCGCGCAGCTCGTCGCCCGTCTCGGGGCGGGCGAGGCCCGCGGCGACGGTCGTGTCGGCGTTGAGCGCGTCCTGCCAGGACGGGCGCGCGTACGGGCGCTCGTAGACAGGGCCCTCGTGCGCGACCGTGCGGGGGTCGACGTCGACGATGCGCTGCCCGTGGTGGTCGATCGTCAGGCGGCCCGAGTCGTTGACCTCGCCGACGACAGCCGTCTCGACGTCCCACTTCTTCGTGATCGCGAGGAACTCGTCGAGCTTCTCCGGCGTGACGACCGCCATCATGCGCTCCTGCGACTCCGACATGAGGATCTCGCCGGCGTTGAGCGACGGGTCGCGCAGCAGGACGTCGTCGAGCCACACGTGCATGCCGCCGTCACCGTTGGAGGCGAGCTCCGACGTCGCGCACGAGATGCCGGCCGCGCCGAGGTCCTGGATGCCCTCGACGACGTTGGCCGCGTACAGCTCGAGGCAGCACTCGATGAGCACCTTCTCCATGAACGGGTCGCCGACCTGGACGGAGGGGCGCTTCGCGGGGACGCCGTCCTCGAACGTCTCCGACGCGAGGATGGACGCACCACCGATTCCGTCGCCGCCCGTGCGGGCGCCGAACAGCACGACCTTGTTGCCGACGCCGGAGGCGTTGGCGAGGTGGATGTCCTCGTGGCGCAGCACGCCGAGGCACAGGGCGTTGACGAGCGGGTTGCCCTGGTAGGACGCGTCGAACACGAGCTCGCCGCCGATGTTCGGCAGGCCGAGCGAGTTGCCGTAGCCGCCGACGCCGGACACGACCCCGTGCACGACGCGCGCCGTGTCGGGGTGGTCGACGGCGCCGAAGCGCAGCTGGTCCATGACGGCGACGGGGCGCGCGCCCATAGAGATGATGTCGCGGACGATGCCGCCGACTCCGGTCGCGGCGCCCTGGTAGGGCTCGACGAACGACGGGTGGTTGTGCGACTCGACCTTGAAGGTGACGGCCCAGCCGTCGCCGATGTCGACGACGCCCGCGTTCTCACCGATGCCGACGAGGAGGTGCTTCTTCATCTCGTCGGTGGTCTTCTTGCCGAACTTCGACAGGTGCACCTTGGACGACTTGTACGAGCAGTGCTCGGACCACATGACCGAGTACATCGCGAGCTCGGCGGCCGTGGGGCGGCGCCCGAGGATGTCGCGGATCCGCTGGTACTCCTCGGGCTTGAGCCCGAGCTCGGCGAACGGCTGCTGCTCGTCGGGGGTGGCCGCTGCGTTCTCGACGGTGTCCAGGGTGGGCTTGGGCGCGGTCATCGATTCCCTCAGGTGTGGTGGGCGAGCGTACGGCGAGCCGGCATCGTCCGCGCGGAGCCGGGCGGCGCCGTGCGGGCGCCGGGCGGCAGGTGCGTCCGGGTGCTCATCCGTGCGGGCGAGACGGCGTCAGTCTATCCAGGCCCGCACGCGGGCTGCGGCGCGTCTCACGTCCGGCGGGAGGTGCGTTCGAGGCGTGGCGGGAGGGCCGACGTCGGCCTGTGGGCGGGTGCGGGCCGCTCAGTGCCGGATGAGCGCGAGCAGGAGCGCCGCGAGCGCGAACGCGCACGCGAAGCCGCGGTTGACGGCGCGCTGCTGGCGCGGCGACCGCAGCGCGCGGAGCACCTTGGCGGCGAACCCGGTGTAGCCGGTCATGACGAGGACGTCGACCGTGATCATGGTGGCGGTGATCGCGAGGTACTGCGGCACGAGCGGCCGCGCCGGGTCGAGGAACTGCGGCAGCACGGCGAGCATGAAGACGACGGCCTTGGGGTTGGACGCGTTGACGAGGAAGCCGCGCGTGACGAGCGCGCGCGGGCTGAGCTCGGCGACCTCGACGGTCACGTCCGCCTCGCTCGGGACGGCGCGCCACTGCGCGATCGCGAGGTAGGCGAGGTACGCGACGCCGAACCACTTGATGACCTCGAACGCGACGTCGGACCCGGCGATCAGCGCTCCGACGCCGGCGGCGACGACGCCGATCTGGAGGACGACGCCGATCTGCAGGCCCAGGATGTTCCAGTACCCGCGCCGCAGCCCGACCGCGAGCCCCGTCGACATCGACGTCACGGCGCCCGCTCCGGGTGACAGGCTGATCGCGAGCGACGCACCGAGGAACGCCGCCCACACCTGCCATGTCATGCCCGGATGCTATGCCCGCGGCGCCGCCCGGCGCCTCGTGTTTCGCACGACGGTTAGCCTCGGTGCGTGCAGCCCACTCGACTCCGCCCGCTCGGTCGCGCCCAGCGCGGCGTGCGCCTGGCGTGCGCGGTCGCGGTCGGTGCGGCTCTGCTCGCGGGCTGCTCGGGCCTGCGGTCGCCCGCCCCGGCGACGTCCACGACCACGGCGGGCGCGACGTCGTCCCCGACCGCCGTGCCGACTCCCGCGGAGCTCGCGGTGCCGGACGGCCTCGAGCGCACCGTGAAAGCCGTCCTGACCGACGGCGCGCTGACGACCGGGGAGAGCACGTTCGGCGAGGGTGCGATCCAGGTCGTGGCGACGTTCGCGACCCGCGACGCGATCCTCGCGCTGCCCGCGCCCGAGGGCGCGCGCTGGGAGGTGCAGACGGACCGGTCGGCCGTGCTCGTCGAGGACGCGCGCCCGGAGGTGGGCGGCCTGGCGCCGCCGACGGCGAAGGACGCGGCGGGCACGCCGGTCGGCACGCTCGTGGAGGGCGACGGCGAGCGGCTCGAAGTGCGGCTCCGTGCCCGCGGCACGGCGCAGCTCCCTGTGACGGTGACGCTCGACGTCGCGCCGTCGGCGCTCGAGCGTGCGGTGTGGGCGGAACGACTCGAGGGCGGCAGGTCGCTGCAGGTCTTCCCGACGGCGTTCGGTCGCTCCGGATCGGGCGCCGCGCTCGAGGCGGTGCGGCAGGCGCTCGTCGCCACTGAGCCTGAGGCAGGCACGTCCGTGATGGACAAGCAGCTGCGCTGCCACGCCCTCGGCGCCCCCACGAAGGAGAGCTGGAACCTCGAACCGTGGCGCCCCGACGTCGACTATCTCGACTATCTGCTCGCCCGCTGCAACCCGGCCGACTGACGACCGCGTCTCAGGACGCGGGCCAGCCGTGTCCGTCCGCGAGCGCCCGCGGCTACGGTCGATGACATGATCGCGCAGCGCACCTCGGCCCCGACCGGGCTGATCGCCTACCTCCCGACGCCTGTGCGGGATGACCGTGTCGACCTCACAGCGTTCGCGCGGCTCGTCGAGCGGGCGACGGCCGCCGGCGTCGACGGGCTCGGCGTCCTCGGCTCGACGGGGGCCGCGATGCACCTGGACCGCGACGAGCGGCGCGACGTCGTGCGCACCGCCGTCGGGCACACGGGCCTGCCCGTGGTCGCGGGGATCTCAGGGCTGCGCACGTCCCTCGTGCGCGCGCACGCAGACGACGCGCAGGCGGCGGGAGCGGCGGCCGTCCTGCTCGCGCCGGTGGGGTACGTACCGCTCGTCGGCGCCGAGGTCGTCGCCCTGTTCACGGATGTGGTCGCCGGGCTGGACGTGCCGCTCGTCGTGTACGACAACCCGGGCACGACGCGCGTCGACATGTCGCACGGGCTCCTCGCGGAGCTCGCCGCGCTGCCCGGCGTCGGCGGCATTAAGACGCCCGGCCCGACGGGCGGGCCCGACGATGCGCGCCGCCGCGTCGCGGAGCTGCGCGCTTCTCTGCCCGACGGCGTGACGCTCGGGTTCTCGGGCGACCCGTCCGGTCCCGCAGGACTGCTCGCGGGCGCGGACACGTGGCACTCGACGGTGGGCGGTGCGCTGCCTGACGTCGTCGTGCCTCTCGCGCGGGCAGCGCGCGCAGGCGACGAGTCGGTGCACGCCACGGTCGAGCGGCTCGCGCCGCTGTGGGACTTGGTCCGCACGCACGCAGGCGTGCGGGTCGCTGCGACGTTCGTCGAGCTCCTCGGCCTCGTCGACGCCCCGTCGCTGCCGCGCCCGCTCCTGCCGCTGTCCGGTGATGCGCGGGCCGACGCCGCCCGCGTGCTGACTGCACTTGCGGGCTGAGACGCTCGGTCACATCGAGTCCCGACGCTGAGCGGTCGCCACAGGCGGCGGACGACGCACCGTGAGGCGACCGTCCGGGTCGCGGCCGCCCCCCGGACGGTCCTGCCGGGCTGCGCCGCTGAGGGGCCACAATGGTGCCCATGGTTGATTTCGCACTAGTCGTGGCAGGGTCTGAGGCTTCCGGCGGCGCCGGCATCCAGGCCGATCTCAAGACGTTCCAGCAGCTGGGCGTGCACGGTTCGGGGGCGCTGACGTGCATCGTCTCGTTCGACCCGAAGAACGACTGGGGGCACCGCTTCGTGCCGGTCGACGCTCCTGTGATCGCAGACCAGATCGAGGCCGCGACGGGGGTGCACGACATCGACGTGGTCAAGATCGGCATGCTCGGCACGCCCGTGACGAACGAGACGGTCGCCCGTGAGCTCTCGGAGCACTCGTTCAAGCACGTCGTGCTGGACCCGGTCCTGATCTGCAAGGGCCAGGAGCCGGGCGCCGCGCTCGACACGGACACGGCGCTGCGGGAGAAGGTCCTGCCGCTCGCGACGGTCGTCACGCCGAACCTCTTCGAGACGAAGACTCTCGCGGGCGTCGACGACATCACGACGGTCGACGAGCTGGTTGCCGCTGCGAAGCGCATCCACGAGCTGGGTGTTCCGTTCGTCGTCGCGAAGGGCGGCGTCGAGCTCCCCGGTCCGGACGCGGTCGACGTGCTCGTCTCCGACGACGGCGTCGAGGTGTTCTCCCGTCCGAAAATCGGCGAGGAGCGCGTCTCCGGTGCCGGTTGCACGTTCGCAGCGGCGATCACCGCGGAGCTCGCGAAGGGCGCGTCGGTGCGTGACGCCGTCGCCGTCGCCAAGGACTTCGTGACCGCCGCCGTCGAGGCCCGCCTCCCGTCCAACGCACCCTTCACGTCTGCTTGGCAGGGTGCTTACGCAGGCTGACCCGCACGCTCCCGAGCTGGCGCCGCAGCGCCGGCTCGGGAAGCCGTGGGGGCGCAGGGGGAAGCTGGGCGTGCGTGGGCTGAAGGACTTCGGGCGCCCGCCACGGGTGATGGGGGTCGACGTCGCGCGCGGCGTCGCCGTCGTCGGCATGATCGCCGCGCACGTCGGCGGGGCACCTGATCTCAAGTGGAGCGACCCGTCGACGTGGGCGGGGCTCGCGCACGGACGGTCGTCGCTGCTGTTCGCGCTCGTCGCGGGCGTGTCGGTCGCGCTCATGACGCGCAACCTCGACCCGTCCGACGACGACGCGGTGCGGCGGACACGTCTCACGCTCGTCGGGAGAGGCCTCGCGGTGTTCGTCATCGGGCTGGTGCTCGAGTCGCTCGGCACTCCCGTCGCGATCATCCTGTGCGTGTACGGCGCGCTGTTCGTCGCCGTCGCGCCGTTCGTGGGCTGGTCGAGGCGGCGGCTCCTCTTCGCGTCGGGGCTTCTCGGCGTGCTCGGCCCGGTCCTGGGCGCGACTCTCGCCGCGACCAACCGCTACGGCGGTATCGGAGCGACCTTCACGTTCTTCTCCACGTACTCCGTGCCGGTGTGGCTCGCCCTGATGTTCGCAGGGATGGCAGTCGGCCGGTCACGGCTCCGTTCGCTCGGGATCGCCGCGCGGCTGCTCGCGATCGGTCTCGCTCTCGCGATCACCGGCGCGATCGGCGGCATGCTCGGGACACAGTTCGACGAGCCGGTCGTCGCGTCGCCCTCCTCCCCGACGGGGTCCACGTCCGTCACCACAACCTCATCAGCCAGCTCGGCTCCCGCTGGCTCCGACAAGCTCGCCGGGCCGGAGACGCTCCCCGGCGAGGACGTCGACCTCACCGGGATGACGTGCGAGCGCTACCCGGGGCCCGGCAGCTACGTCTCGTGCTACGACGCCACGGACGTGCCCGACGACGAGCCGATCATCGACACCCCTGACGAGCCCTCCGTCCTCGACTCCATCCGCTCGTCCGTGCTCGCGGACTACCCGCACTCGGGCGGGATCTCCGAGGTTGTCGGCTCGGGCGGCGTCGCGCTGATGGTCCTCGCGCTCTGCCTGCTCCTCGCGCGGTTCCTGCGGGTGCTGCTGATCCCGCTGGCCGCGCTCGGCAGCATGCCGCTGACGGCGTACTCCTTGCACATCGTCGCCCTCGCGATCCTGAGCGACTCCGTAGCGCCGGGACCGATCCAGTGGGCCGAGCAGAGCATCCTCCTCATGGTCTTCGCGACCTTGTGGGTCGCGGCCGTCGGCTCTGGTCCGCTCGAGCGGCTCGTCGCGCGAACCGCGCGACGGTTCGCGCTACCGTGAGCTGATCGATCACCCACGCCGACGGAGGATGGCTGGCGCCCATGTCTGACCCGTACTCGACGGGACCGTTCTCGCCGCAGCCGTACCCTCACGCCTTCGGGACGACGTGGGGCGGCGCGCCCGCGTACGTGACCGACCGCCGCGTAGTCGACCCAGCCGTCGTGGTCATCGCCTGGGTCCTCGCTGTGCTCACCGGGTTCTACACGCTGCCCTGGGCCATCGCTGCGACCCGCGGGCGCTCCAACCACGGCAGCATCGCCCTGCTGAACGTCCTCCTCGGTTGGACCTTCATCGGGTGGATCGTGGCCCTCGTCATGGCGTGCCAGTCGCACGCGATCATCGGCGGCGCCGGGGCGCCCTTTCCTGCGACACCTCCCGGCTGGTATCCGAGCCCACAGGGCGGGCAGGAGTTCTGGGACGGCGTGCGCTGGACCGGCCAGCGCGCGCTGTAGGCCGCCCGACAGCGCGACAGCGCCCCCGTCCCCGCAGCCACGGGAACGGGGGCGCTGCGTCGTCAGGCGCCGGGTCAGCGCTTCTTCTGGAGGTGCTTCTCCTTGACGGGCTCGTCGCCCGCGGCGCGCAGCGCACGGTAGTAGGCCCGCGCCTCGTCCTGACGTTCCTTCTCCGCGCCCGTCGCGATGGGCGCCCGCAGGTGCTCGGGGCCGTAACCGAACGCGTCGACGAGGTCCTGAGCGTGCGGGCGCAGCCGCAGCACGAGGCGGTCGATGTAGCTCGACACGGTGCGGGCCCGCTGGCCGGTGAGGCGGCCGTTCATGAGGTACCAGGCGAGGTTGTTCTCGATGACCGTGAGTCCGTACAGGTCGCGCACCCAGGTGAGAACGCGGCGCGTACCCTCGTCCTTGACGTCGAGCAGCGCCTTGGTGAACGCCTCCCACTGGACGAGCTCTGCGTGGGCCTTGGCCATCTCGATGAGCTCGTGCTGGTTCTGGTTGAACAGCGCGGCGGCCTCGGCTGCAGGCAGCTTCGAGGCGGGGCGCAGGCGCCCGGCGACGTGCTCGACCATCGTCTCGACGCGGTCGGCGAGGAGCGCGCGCTGCGCGTCCTCCCCGCGCAGGTGGCCGACGGCGCGGCGCCGCTGCCCCTGGTCGGTGATGGTCTGCAGGGCGCGGGCGACGGGAGTCCCATAGAGCACGGTGTCCGCGGCACGCTCGACGACGAGCCGCGCCATGCCGCCTGCGTCGATGTTCTTGAACTCGTTGGCGTAGTCCGACAGGAGCCGCTTGCCGACGAGCTGCAGCAGGACCGTGTTGTCGCCCTCGAACGTGACGTACACGTCGAGGTCGGAGCGCAGGCCGGTGAGACGGTTCTCGGCGATGAACCCGGCGCCGCCGCACGCCTCGCGGCACTCCTGGAGCGTGCTGAGCGCGGTCCAGGTCGAGGACGCCTTGAGCGCGGCGGCCATCGTCTCGAGGTCCTCACGCGACTCGGGCGTGTCGGTCTCGCCGGAGAAGACGGCGTGGAACAGGTCGAGCAGGCGGTCGTGCGCGAAGTGCGCGGCGTACGTGCGCGCGATCAGAGGGACGAGGCGCCGCTGGTGGCGGCCGTAGTCGAGGAGGACGGTCTCCTCGCCGTTCGCCCCGGGGAACTGGCGGCGCTCGTTGCCATAGCGGACGGCGATAGCAAGGCCGATCTTCTGGGCGTTGACCGCGGCGCCGTCGAGGGAGACGCGTCCCTGGACGAGCGAGCCGAGCATCGTGAAGAAGCGGCGGCCCGAGCTCTCGATCGGCGACGAGTACGTGCCGTCAGCGGCAACGGCGCCGTAGCGTGCGAGGAGGTTCTCGCGGGGCACGCGGACGTTCGTGAAGTGGAGGCGGCCGTTGTCGATGCCGTTGAGGCCGCCCTTGACGCCGTCGTCCTCTCCGCCGATGCCCGGGAGGAACGCGCCTGCGCTGCCGTCGGGGTTCTGCTCGCGGATCGGCGTGTAGAACGCGTGGACGCCGTGGTTGACGCCCTTGGTGATGAGCTGGGCGAAGACGACGGCGGCGACGCCGTGCTTGCCGGCGTTCCCGAGGTACTCCTTCCACGCCGCCTTGAACGGCGTGTGGATGACGAACTCCTGCGTCTCTTCGTCGTAGGTCGCGGTCGTCGCGACGGACGCGACGTCCGAGCCGTGACCGATCTCCGTCATGGCGAAGGCGCCGGGCACCGCGAGGGTCATGGCGCCGGGGAGGAGGCGGTCGTGCTGCTCGGGGGTACCGAGGTGGAGGATCGCTGACGCGAAGAGTCCCCACTGCACGCCGCCCTTGATCTGCATGGACGGGTCACCGGCGACGAGTTCCTCGAAGCCTGCGAGGGAGCCGCCCGCGTCGTCGGCGCCGCCGAGGCGCTCGGGGAAGGCGCGCAGCACCTTGGCCTCGGTGACGAGGAGCTTGAGCTGTTCGAGGACGCGTTCGCGGTGCTCGGCGACCGGGAGGCCCTCGATCTTCTGGAAGCGCGGGTCACCGACGATCGCGCGGGAGAACAGGCGCAGGTCACCCCACCGGCCGAGAAGCTGGTGCGTGAGGCTCGCGACGTCGACGCGCGCCTCCACGTCGACGTCCTTGGCGGAGGGTGCAACGGTGGTGGTCATCGGGACTCCTTTGTCTCCAACGGTTCTTCGGGTGCGGGGCTCGCGCCCCAGGCGTCTCAGGGGGTCGTGCGGGCCTGCGGGATCATGCCGCCGCCGGGCCCGACCCAGAGCCATGCGGTGATCTGTGCCGCGACGTGAGCGGCATCGGGCGTGGTGGGCGAGTCGCGGCGGGAGAGCCACCACTCGCCGGTGCCGGTGACGAAGCCGACCGCGCCGGCCGCCCAGGCGTCGACCTGGGCGGTGTCGTAGCTGCCGACCTCTTCGGCGAAGGGACGTGCGACGAGGGCGACGACAGAGTGCATGAAGTCGCTCAGCGGCGCCTGCTGCGCGGTGAGCGGTGCGTCGCCGGAGTGCTTGACGACGGAGTTGGCGACGGGGGCGTTGCGGGTGACGAAGTAGTAGACGCTCGGCGAGTGCTCGATCATCTGCAGGTAGGCACGCACCATGGCCTCGAGGGACGCTCGCGGGGTCGGGGCGTGCTCGGACGCTTGGGCGAGGGTGGCGCGGATGGCTTCGACGACGGCTTCGCCGACGGCGTTCTGCAGCCCGACCTTGTCGCCGAAGTAGCGGTAGAGGATGGACTTCGAGGTGCCGAGCTCGCTGGCGATCTCGTCCATCGAGAGGTCGGGGCCTCGGCGGTGCACGGCCCGGCGGGCGGCGTGCGTCAGCTCGGTGCGGCGCGCTACCCGATGGCCCTCCCACCGGGTGGAGCGGCCGTCGGCCGCGTCCGTGCCTACCTGTTCGACGACGTCGTTCGCTCGCATGGCTTCCTTGCCTGTCGGTGCCTGGTGTCGGGTACGTCACGACGTGACCCGGCTCACGAAACCCACAGTATCAGGTACTCTGGGTTCGAGGAACATTCCCAGCAACGGAGCGAGAGGGAACCGATGTCCCAGACCACCACCCCCGGCGCCAGCCCAGCAGACGGCGTCCGCGACGCCTACGTCCTCGGCGGCAACCGTATCCCCTTCGGCAAGGTCGGCGGCGCCTACGCGCGGGCCAGCAACCAGGACATGCTCACCGCCGCGCTCGACGGCCTGATCGCCCGCCACGGCCTCCAGTCCGAGCGCATCGGCGAGGTCGTCGGCGGCGCCGTCCTCAAGCACTCGGCAGACTTCAACCTCGTCCGCGAGAGCGTCCTCGGCACGACGCTCGACCCGCGCACCCCCGCGTTCGACCTGCAGCAGGCGTGCGCGACCGGCCTCGAGGCGGTCGTCTCCCTCAGCAACAAGATCCGCCTCGGCCAGACCGAGTCCGGGATCGCGTGCGGCGTCGACTCGACGTCCGACGCACCGATCGCCGTGAGCAAGGGCCTGCGCCGTGTCCTCCTCGCCGCCGCGCACGCGAAGGACACGCCGAGCCGCGTCAAGGCGTTCCTCAAGGTCCGCCCGAAGCACCTCGCACCCGACGCACCGCGCACCGACGAGCCCCGCACCGGCCTGTCGATGGGCGAGCACCAGGCGATCACGACCGCCCGCTGGGGCATCACCCGCGAGGCGCAGGACGACGTCGCGCTGCGCTCGCACCACAACCTCGCGGCCTCGTACGACCGCGGCTTCCAGGACGACCTCGTCACCCCGTACCGCGGCCTCGTGCGGGACCAGATCCTGCGCCCCGAGACGTCCGCCGAGAAGCTCGCCAAGCTCTCGCCCGTGTTCGGCAAGAGCCTCCCGACGGCGGCGACCATGACGGCAGGCAACTCGACGCCGCTGTCCGACGGCGCGTCAGCCGTCCTGCTCGGGTCCCGCCAGTGGGCGCAGGAACGCAACCTGCCGCTGCTCGCCCGCATCGTCGACGCCGAAACCGCCGCGGTCGACTTCGTCCACGGCCACGAAGGCCTGCTCATGGCGCCCGTCCACGCCGCCGCACGCCTGCTCACCCGCAACGGGCTGCGCCTGGAGGACTTCGACTACGTCGAGATCCACGAGGCGTTCGCCTCCGTCCTGCTGACGACCCAGGCCGCATGGGCCGACGACGATTACTGCCGCACCGAGCTCGGCCTCGACGGCGCGCTCGGCACGATCGACCCCGACCGGATCAACGTCAACGGCTCGTCGCTCGCCGCAGGGCACCCGTTCGCCGCGACCGGAGGTCGCATCGTCGCGCAGACCGCAAAGCTGCTCGCCGAGCACCAGCGTGAGCACGGCACGCCGGCCCGCGCACTCATCACGGTCTGCGCGGCCGGGGGCCTCGGCGTCACCGCGATTCTCGAGTCCGTCCCGGCCGAGGGAGGCAACTGATGAGCGACAGGTACATCGACCTCGTCAACGGCGGGTTCGCGGGATCGCTCGCCAAGAAGCTGGGCCTGCCGCAGCCCGCTCCCCTGCGGCGCTACACGCCGGGAGCGGCGCTCGTGCCTGGTTCCGTGCTCGTCCTCGGCCCGGACACCGACCAGACCGACGCGCTCGCGACGGCGCTGCTCGGCTGGGACCTCGAGGTGCACCGCTCCCCCTCGACGGGCTCGACCCGGTGGGGCGCCGTCGTCGTCGTGCTCGCGGAGGTCGACGACGCGAGCGAGCTCGGCGCGCACGTCCTGCCGATCGCCCCCGCCCTCAAGCAGATGGCGCGCGGCGGGCGCGTCGTGACGATCTCGCGTGCCGCGTCGGGCGCGACGACACCGACAGCAGCGGCTGCCCGTCAGGCTGTCGACGGGTTCGTCCGCTCGCTCGGCAAGGAGATGCGCGGCGGCGCTACCGCCAACGGGCTCGTGCTCGCGCACGAGTCCACCACCCCCGCCGACGACGGCGTCCTCGCCGCCCTGCGCTTCTTCCTCTCCGCGCGGTCGTCGTTCGTCGACGGGCAGCTCGTCACCGTCGGCGACGCACCCGTCACCGCGGACCTGACCGGCTCCGACGAGGAGCGTCCGCTCGCCGGGCGCGTCGCCGTCGTCACCGGGGCCGCCCGCGGCATCGGCGCCGCGATCGCCCGCACCCTCGCGCGCGACGGCGCGTCGCTCGTCCTCGTCGACGTGCCCGCCGCGGGCGAGCACCTCGCCAAGGTCGCGAACGAGGTGCGCGGCACCGCGCTCCAGCTCGACATCACCGCGCCCGACGCCGGGACGCGCATCATCGAGCACGCGATCGCACGCCACGGCGGGCTCCACATCGTGGTGCACAACGCAGGCATCACGCGCGACAAGTTGCTCGCCAACATGAAGCCTGAGACGTGGGAGTCCGTGCTCGCGGTGAACCTCGCCGCGCAGCTGCGGATCAACGAGCAGCTCCTCGCGTCCGAGCACTTCCGCGACGCTCCGCGCATCGTGTCGCTCGCGTCGACGTCCGGCATCGCGGGCAACCGCGGGCAGACCAACTACGGCGCATCGAAGGCCGGCGTCATCGGCATGGTGCGGGCGACCGCGCCGCTCCTCGCGGCAGCCAGCGGCGGCACCGGGACGGTGAACGCGGTCGCGCCGGGCTTCATCGTCACGGAGATGACGGCGCGCATCCCGTTCGCGACCCGTGAGGTCGCGAAGCGCCTCAACTCGCTCCAGCAGGGCGGCGAGCCGTCTGACGTCGCCGAGGCGATCGCCTTCCTCGCGTCCCCCGCGGGCGGCGCCGTCAACGGCCAGGTGCTGCGCGTGTGCGGGCAGAACCTCGTGGGGGCTTGAGCCATGGCTTCCGTGCCACGCTCCCGGGAGATCTCGGGTCCGCCGTCGGGCACGAGGGTCCAGGCCCTCGCCGAGGTGCCGCGGCTCGGCGGGCTGTACCTGCGGGGCGCGGCCGGGTCGGCGCGCTCACGACTGCCGGGCGGCCGCCGCGGGGTCGGCGGCCGCCCGGCCCTGCCGTCGGTCGCGTACCGGGCGAGCGGCGTCCGTGCGGACGTCGCGCACCTGACGGCGTACCAGCACCTGCTGCACGAGACCGGTGCCGACGCCCTGCCGTCGGGGTACCTGCACGTGCTCGCGTTCCCGGTCGCGACGGCCGTCATGGTCCGAGACGACTTCCCCCTGCCGCTGCTCGGCATGGTGCACGTCGCGAACGCGGCGTCGCTCCTGCGGCCCGTCTCCGTCGGCGACGAGCTCGAGGTGACGGCATGGACGCAAGACCTGCGCCCCCACCGCCGCGGCAGCCAGCTCGACGTCGTCGCGGAGGTCGCGGTCGACGGCGAGGTCGCGTGGCGCGGCGTCTCGACGTACCTCGCGAAGCACGCCGCGGGGAGCGCGCCGGGCGACGGCGACCGTGCCGACCGGTCCCCTGACGCCGAGGTAGGGGCTTCGACGGGAGACAGGGGCTTCCAGGGGTCTACCTCGGGCGCAGCCCCCTACCTCGGCGAAGGTTCGGACGTCGTCGGGTCCCGTGACGGGAGCGGCGAGGTGCCTAGCAGCGAGCCCGCCGGGTCGGTCGTGTGGAAGCTGCCGGCCGGCGTCGGGCGGGAGTACGGCGCCGTGTCGGGCGACCGGAACCCCATCCACATGTCCGCGCTCTCGGCGAAGGCGTTCGGCTTCCCGCGCGCGATCGCGCACGGCATGTACACCGCGGCCCGGGCGCTCGCCGACGTCGGGCCGCGCCGCGGGCAGACGTACGACTGGACGGTCGAGTTTGCCAAGCCCGTCCTGCTGCCCGGCACCGTGACCGTCGAGATCGCCGAGCCGCAGCGCGGCTCGTTCGAGTACACGGCGCGTCATCCGCGCAGCGGCAAGACGCACCTCACGGGCTCCGTCACAAGGATCTGACGGCTGGCCGTCCCACGCGGCGACGAGGGGTGCCGGACCCCCCAGGGCCCGGCGCCCCTCGCGGCATCGGCCCGACGCGGTCCCTTGCGGCCCGCTGCGCGGGACCGCGCGAGCGGTCAGGCCGTGGGGCCGCCGAGCTGGGCGAGCCTGCCCTCGAGACCAGCGCGGGCAGCGGGCCACTCGTCGCGGAGGATCGAGAAGTACGCCGTGTCGGAGCGCGTCCCGTCGAAAGCCACGCGGTGCCCGCGCAGGACTCCCTCGGGCTGTGCGCCCAGACGCCGGATCGCGGCGAGGGAGCGCGCGTTGCGCACGTCGGCCCGGAACGCGACGCGCGTCATGCCCCAGGCGTCGAAAGCCTGCGTGAGCAGCAGCAGCTTGGCCGCGGGGTTCACGTGCGTCCCCCACCACCGGCGGCCGTAGAACGTGTGCCCGATCTCGACACGGCCGACGGCGTGCGCGACGTCATAGAACGCCGTCACCCCCGCGACAGCCTCGGTCCCGGTCGTGTCGACGACGGCGAACGCGGTCGCCCCCACCCCGGCGAGCCGCTCGACGTGCGCGGCCATCGAGTCGCTCGTGTCAGGCAGCGGCACGGTCATGCCGTGCCACATACCGGCGTCGACGAGTGCGCTGAGGTCACCGGCGTGGCGCGCCTCGAGCGGTTCGAGCCGGACACCGTGACCTGAGAGGACGAGCTGTTCCATCCGCCCAGACTAGGGCTGGCGGGCGCGGACAGGCCTGCGATTTCTCGCTCCCGGCCACGCCCCGGGCCGCCACTCGCGGCCGGGGCGTGTCAGCGCAGCCGGCGGTCTGCGTCAGCTCGGCCGACGGCGACGTGCGTCAGCGCAGTCGGCGGCGGCGCGCGAGCCGCCCGCGCGGTGCGCGGCCACGACGGGCGGCCGGGGTCGGCTGCTCGCTGACGAGCTCGGCCCCTGCGTCCTCGACGCTCCCGAGGTCGGGGACGGATGCCCCGACCGCGGCGAGAGGGGCGGGGCCGTTCGCGTCGAGCAGGGCGGTCGCGTCGGGGCCGCCGAGCCCGGCGATCGCACGCAGCGGGTCGATCCGTGCGAGGAGCCCTTCACGTACGGCGGGCCACTCGGGGGCGAGGATCGAGAAGACGACGGAGTCGACGCGGGACCCGTCCTGCCCGTCACGGAAGCCTCGCAGCGTGCCCTCCCGGGTCGCGCCGAGGCGCTCGATCGCGGCGAGCGAGCGCGCGTTGCGCGCGTCGGCGCGGAGCTGGACGCGGTGCACGCCGAGCCGCTCGAAGGAGTGCTCGAGCAGGAGGAACTTGCAGACCGGGTTGACGACGCGCCCCCACACGGCGCGGTCGTAGAAGGTGCGACCGATCTCGACGCGGCGCGCACCCGTCTGGTGGTCGACGAGAGCGGTCGATCCGCGCACCTCGCCGCTCACCTCGTCGACGACGGCGAAGGCGTAGCAGCCGTCGAGCGCCTGGGAGTCTTCGATGTAGTTCATCAGCCCGACCTCGCCCACAGGCATGGGTGTGGCCATGCCCGCCCACAGGTCGGAATCGACCATGGCGGCCAGATCGCCGACGTGCTTGTGCGTCAGCGGCTCGAGGCGAAAACCGTGCCCCGAGAGGGTGATGTCGTGCTCCACGCGAGAAATGAAAACACGCGCCGGGGACACCGCCAACACCCGCCGCGCGACCTGGGGACGAACAGGTGGTGACGGACGCGTGGAAGTGGCGGTTTCCAGCCACTCATCAGGCTCTTCGTGCGATCCACATCACCCTCGCGGAAGCCCGCTCAGGCGGCCCGGGCGGCCTCCGCGACGGACGGCTCGTTCACGCCTCGGACCGGCCGCTGCACCCACCCGCGAGCGCGACGTTCGCGACCGCCGCGGTGGCGACCAGACCGGACAGCCCGGTCACGTCGGGCAGGGGGCGGTGGTCGTCGCGGACGACCCAGCAGCCGTCCTGCACCGCATAGTCGGCGCGGGTGCCCTCGCGCACGTACGCCGCGAGCGCGGCGACGAGCCGCTCGACGTGCTCGCCCGTCGTGCCGACGCCGACGCTCGCCCGCACGGCGCCGTACCGGTGACCGAGCCGGGCGAGGAAGGGGTGGGCGCAGAACTTGCCGTCGCGCACGCCGATGCCGTGCTCCGCCGACAGGTAGGCGGCCACGAGCCCGGGGTCGTGCCCGTCGACGACGAACGTGACGACGCCGACGGGGTCGACGGCGTCGTCCCACGCACGCAGCACGTCGATGCCGGGGATCTGCGACAGGCCCTCGACGAGGCGGGCGCGCAGGCGCGCCTCGTGCGCGTGCAGGGCTGCGGGGTCGAGCGCGGCGAGCTCCTCGCACGCAGCCGCGAGCGCGACGGCGCCGATGACGTTGGGCGAGCCGGCCTCGTGCCGGGCGGGCGCGAGCGCCCAGGTCGCGGACGCGGTCCCGGGAGCGGCGCCGTCGGGCTCCGCGTGCGTGACGGCGCGCACCGCGCCGCCGCCCGCGAGGTGGGGTGTGCCGTTGTCGAGCCAGTCACGGCGCCCGACGAGTGCGCCCGCGCCGTACGGCGCGTAGGTCTTGTGCCCGGAGAAGGCGACGTAGTCGACGTCGAGCGCATCGATGTCGACGCCGCGGTGCGGGACGAGCTGCGCGCCGTCGAGCACGACGCGTGCGCCTGCGGCGTGGGCGAGCGCGACGACGTCAGCGACCGGCAGCGCCTCGCCCGTCACGTTCGACGCGCCGGTGACGGTGACGAGCGCGTACGGCCGGGCGTCCAGCTCGGCGCGCAACGCGGCGAGCGTCGCGGCGACGCTCGACGCGCCTGCGAGGACGGCGGCGCCGCCGGGTGCGGCCGCCCAGGGCAGGAGGTTGGCATGGTGCTCGACGTCGAGGACGAGGACGCGTCCCTCCCCGACCGTCGCGGGCACGCAGCCCGCGAGGAGGTTGAGGGAGTCGGTCGTGTTGCGCGTGATGATCGTGACGTCGTGCTCGCGCGCGCCGACGAACGCGCCGATCGAGCGGCGCGACGCCTCGTAGAGCGCGGTCGAGACCTGCGAGAGGTAGCCCGCGCCGCGGTGGACGCTCGCGTACAGCGGGAGGGCCTGTGCGACGCGCGCGGCGACCGCCTCGAGGGCGGGTGCGGACGCAGCGACGTCGAGGTTCGCGTACGTGACGTGGCGTCCGTCGACGACCGGGACGAGGGTGTCGCGGCCGACGACGGGGAGGAGCGCGGGCTCGTCCGCCACGTCGGTGCGGGGGCCGGGACAGGTGGTCGCGTCGATCGACATGGCAGGGCCCTTCGCGAGTCTGGGCGCTGTGCGCCCGCGCTTGCCGCGGTCGGTCGACCGCAGCCTGGTCGTCACCCGGGGCACCCCACCGCGAGTGGAGGGTTGCCGGCCAGCAAACCGGGGTTTTGCGCTGGCGCTCATGACCGTGCAGCCATCGTCCCACCGCCCTCCGACGCCTGTCAACATCTGAGACGCCACGCCATCTGCTGAGACTGGCTGTCGGGAGGCGCAGAATCTCGCCATCTGTCGCACCCTCGGCAGCACCCTTCCACGGAGGGTACGATCCCCACACCATCCAGAGCGGCCGAGTGACGTGGCACGACGACGCCGCAGCAACCCCCCAGCAGGACGAGGGTGCTACCGCCACGTTCGATGCGAACGGAGAACGCCATGAGCTACGCAGGAGACGTCACCCCCGAGGCTGCCTGGGAGCTGATCACCACCTCCCCCGACGCCGTGCTCGTCGACGTCCGCACCCAGGACGAGTGGCGCACGGTCGGCGTCCCCGACACGAGCGCCGCCCGCGCGGCCGCGCGCTTCGTCGAGTGGAACACCGCGTGGGGCCCCAACCCAGAGTTCCTCGCCCAGCTCGACGCCGCGGGCGTCGCGAAGGACGCGACCGTCCTGTTCCTGTGCCGCTCTGGCGTGCGCTCGGTCGCCGCCGCGCAGGCCGCGACCGCCGCCGGCTGGACCGACGCGCGCAACATCCTCCAGGGCTTCGAGGGTGCGCAGGACGCGACCGGCGCCCGCACGGTGGACGGCTGGCGCAACAACGGCCTCCCGACGACCACGATCGACGAGGCCGCCCGGTGACCGCGGGGCCCCGTGAGGTCCCCGCATCCTGGCGTCCCGCGACCGTCTCGGTCCGCGGCGGCATCGAGCGCTCCGGGTTCCACGAGACGAGCGAGCCCATCTACCTGACGCAGGGATACGTGTACGGCTCCGCCGCCGAGTGCGAGGCCGCCTTCAAGGGCGAGGCGGACCGCTTCATCTACTCCCGCTACGGCAACCCGACGGTCCACACCTTCGAGCAGCGGCTGCGCCTCATCGAGGGCGCCGAGGGCTGCTACGCGACCGCGACCGGCATGTCAGCCGTGTTCACGGCGCTCGCCGCGATCGTCGGTCAGGGCTCCCGGATCGTCGCTGCCCGCGCGCTCTTCGGGTCGAGCCTGACGATCTTCGACGAGATCTTCGCCCGCTGGGGCGTGCACACCGACTACGTCGACGGCCACGTCCTGGCGCAGTGGGAGGAGGCGCTCGCGACGACCGCGGACGTCGTCTTCTTCGAGACGCCGTCGAACCCGATGCAGGACATCATCGATGTGCGCGCCGTCGCCGACCTCGCGCACCGCGCGGGGGCGACCGTCGTCGTCGACAACGTGTTCGCGACGCCCGTCCTGCAGAAGCCGCTCGAGCTGGGCGCCGACGTCGTCGTGTACTCCGCGACGAAGCACATCGACGGGCAGGGCCGCGTCCTCGGCGGCGCGATCCTCGGCAGCGCCGAGTACATCGACGGGCCCGTGCAGACGATGGTCCGCCACACCGGTCCGTCGCTCTCCCCGTTCAACGCGTGGGTCCTGCTCAAGGGCCTCGAGACGCTCTCGCTGCGCGTGCGCGCACAGACCGACGCCGCGCTCCAGGTCGCGACCACGCTCGAGTCGCTGCCCGGGATCGGCCGGGTCTACTACCCGTTCCTCGACTCGCACCCGCAGGTCGCGCTCGCGCGGGAGCAGCAGACGGGCGGCGGGACGGTCGTCACGTTCGACCTCGCGGTCCCGGGCTCTGCGTCGGCCGAGCAGGTCAAGGAGCGCACGTTCCGGTTCCTCGACGCGTTGCGCGTCGTCGACCTCTCCAACAACCTCGGCGACGCGAAGAGCCTCATCACGCACCCGGCGACGACGACGCACCGCAAGCTCGGCCCCGAAGGCCGCGCCGCGGTCGGCATGACCGAGTCCACGGTGCGGCTGAGCATCGGGCTCGAGGACCCGCTCGACCTGCTCGACGACATCGAGCAGGCGCTCAAGGCCTGACCCCGCCAGCGCGGCGTCGGGCCGCACGTTCTGAAAGACGCTTTCATACGCTGCAAGACCTTGCTATGGTGATGGGGTCCCTACGGCACTGCCGCCCCCGGACCGCACGAACACCACGCTGCGGCGCACCCGAAGGTCACCGATGACACAGCTGCACCACCTGCCGCACCACGACGGTTCCGAGCTCTACTCCCCCGACCACACCGACCACCGCCGCGGCGCCACCGTCCGCGTCCGCGTCCGCATCCCGCACGAGTTCGGCGCCGTACCCAGCGTCGTCCTGCGGACCGTGATCGACGGCGAACCCCGCTTCCAGCAGATGGAGCGCGGTCCCTGGAGCCCCCCTCACGACGACGGCGCCACCTGGTGGACGGGCCGCCTCGCCCTCGAGAACGACGTCACCACGTACCGCTTCCTCGTCAACCGCGCCGACGGCACCGCGGTCTGGCTGAACGGCGAGGGCGTGGACCACCTCGAGCCCGTCGACTCGCAGGACTTCCGCGCGACCGTCCACCCCGCCGCGCCCGCCTGGGCACGCGAGCAGGTGCTGTACCAGATCTTCCCCGACCGTTTCGCGCGCTCGACCCACGCCGACGCCCGGACGTCGCCCGCCTGGGCGCTGCCGGCGTCCTGGGACGACGAGGTCATCCACACCGGGCCCGACACGCCTCGCCAGCTCTTCGGCGGAGACCTCGACGGCATCGTCGACCACCTCGACCACCTCGAGCGGCTCGGCGTCACCCTCGTCTACCTCACCCCCTTCTTCCCCGGCGGCTCCAACCACCGGTACGACGCGACGACGTTCGACCACGTCGACCCGCTGCTCGGCGGCGACGAGGCGCTCGTCCGGCTCGTCCAGGCCGCGCACGCCCGCGGCATCCGCGTGATCGGCGACCTCACCACCAACCACACCGGCGACACCCACGAATGGTTCGTCGCCGCGCACCGCAACCCCGGTGCGGTCGAGTCCGACTTCTACTACTGGAAGGACCCGGACCAGGAGGACTACATCGCCTGGTCCGACGTCCCGTCGCTCCCCAAGCTCGACTGGACGTCCACCGAGCTGCGGCGACGCTTCATCGAAGGCCCGACGAGCGTCGTCGCCCGGTGGCTCCAACCGCCGTTCAACCTCGACGGCTGGCGGATCGACGTCGCCAACATGACCGGCCGGCTCGGCGACACCGACCTCAACAGCGAGGTCCAGCGTCTCGTGCGACAGACGATGGACGCCGTCGCCCCAGGCTCCGTCCTGTACGCGGAGTCCACGAACGACGCCGCCCACGACTTCGCAGGGGACGGCTGGCAGGGTCCGATGAGCTACGCCGCGTTCACGCGGCCCCTCTGGCACTGGCTGCGCCAGCCCGAGCACGGCGTCCACCACCACTTCGGCATCCCCTACGAGATCGAGCCTCGCTACTCCGGGACGGACTTCGTCGCCACCTACCGGCGTTTCACCGCCGCCTACCCGTGGCCCGTGCGCTCCGTCGCGATGAACGCGATCGACACGCACGACACCCCGCGCTTCGCCGAGCGCGCGGATGACGACCTGCAGGTCGTCGCCGCAGGGCTCTCCCTCGCCCTGCCCGGCACCCCGACGATCTTTGCGGGGGACGAGTTCGGCATCACAGGCGTCAACGGCGAGGACTCACGAGCGCCCCTCCCGTGGGGCGAGGAACCCCGCCTCGCCGAGGCATACCGCACGCTCGTCGCGCTGCGCCGGTCGAGCACGGCGCTCCAGCAGGGCAGCCTCCGCTGGTTGCACGCCAGCGATGACGCCGTCGCACTCGTCCGCGAGACGCAGGAGGAGACGGTCGTCGTCGTCGCAGCACGGTCGGCGACCACGGTCACGGTGCCGCTGGCTGCCGTCGGCGACGCGCTCTCACTCGTCACGGTCCTCGGTGACGCCGAGACCCAGACCGACGACGCTACCCTCCTCGTGCGGACGACCGGTCCGGCGTTCATCGCTCTCGGGACGTCCGGACCGTTGGTGCCGCCGGCGCTCGAGGCTGCCCACGCCGGAGCCTGACAGGACGCGCGCCGGGTACCCCCGGCCGGGCGCGCGACCCGCCGCGGCGCGAGGACCTCCCAACCTCGCGCCGCGGCGGCGTCGTCGTGGCTGCCGTCGGCAGGCTAGCGGCGGGGCGGTCCGCTCGACTCCCGCACCACCAGCTCCGGCTGGTACACGTACTCGGTGCGCTGCGCGTAGATGTGGTTCATCTCGCCGACGAAGGCGTCGGCGATCGCGATGGACATGGTGCCGACCGGCTGCCGGACGGTCGTCAGCGGCGGCCAGGAGTGCCGTGCCACGGTCGAGTCGTCGAACCCGACCACGGACAGGTCGCGCGGGACGTCGAGACCACGTCGGCGTGCCTCAGCGAGCACGCCGAGGGCGATGATGTCGCTCGCACACACGATGCCTGTGCAGCCCGCCTCGAGGAGGGAGCGGGCCGCGGTCAGACCGCCGTCGTCCGAGATCATGGACGGCACGACCGGAGCGGCTGCCGCGTCGCCGAGCGCCTCCGCGACGGCTTGACGAAAGCCCTCCACCTTGCGGAGCGTCGGGACCAGGTTCTCCGGGCCGCTCGCGAGACCGAGCCGCGTGTGCCCCATCGCGACGAGGTGGCGCACCGCGAGCACGATCCCTGCGCGGTCGTCGATCGAGAAGAACGGCGCGTCGATGCCTTCGCGGAAGCCGTTGACGAACGCGAGAGGCAGACCCACCGCACGCAGCTCTTGGTAGCGGGTCACCGTGGCCGTGGTGTCGCTGTGGGCGCCCGAGACGAACACGATCCCGGCGGCACCGGCCTCGACGAACATCTCGACGTACTCCGCCTCGTGCAGGCCGCCCTCAGCCTGGGAGCCGACGAGCGGCGTGAACCCCCGGCGCGCGAAGTTGGGGGCGAGCGCCTGGGCGAACGCAGGAAAGATCGGGTTGGTGAACTCCGGCAGGATCACGCCCACAGGACGCCCCGTGCGGCGCCGCAGCCCTGCCGGGCGCTCGTAGCCCAGGACGTCGAGCGCGGTGAGCACCGCCTGCCTCTTCGCCGGCGCGACCCCTGGCCGGTCGTTGAGGACCCGGCTGACCGTCGCCTCGCTCACTCCGGCGTGCGCCGCGATGTCTGCGAGAGTGGCGCCCATGAGGGCGAGCCTACCAGCGGGGCCCCTCTCGACTACTTGACGGCCCCGGCCGTGAGGCCCCCGACGATGTACTTCTGGAGCGCGAAGAACAGGGCGACGACGGGCACGGCCGCGAGCACCGCACCGGCCGCGAAGATCGACCAGTTCGCGGAGGTCTCCTGGGAGATGAACTGGAACAGGCCGACGGCGAGCGTCTGCTTGGGAGGGTCGGTCAGCACGACGCTCGCGACGACGAACTCGCTCGACGTACCGATGAACGACAGCAGCGCCACCACCGCGAGGATCGGGGCGGACAGCCTCAGGATGATCGTGAAGAAGATGCGCGCGTGACCCGCACCGTCGAGCTTGGCCGCTTCGTCGATCGATGACGGCACCGTGTTGAAGAACCCGTAGATGAGGTACGTGTTGACCCCCATGGCTCCGCCCAGGTAGATGAGGATGAGCCCGGCGTGGGTGTCGAGCCCGATCGCTGGGAACACGTCGCCGAGGGTCATGAGCATGAGGAAGATCGCGACGACCCCGAGGAGCTGCGGGAACATCTGGACGAGCAGGATGCTGACGAGCCCGACGCGTCGGCCCGTAAACCTCATCCGGGAGAAGGCGTAGGCGGCGAGCGCAGCGAGCAGCACGGTGCCCGCCGACGCCACGACGCCGATGTAGAGCGTGTTGACGAACCACGCACCGTAGGGCTGTGCCGGTCGGTTGAAAAGGTCGATGTAGTTCCCCAGGTCGACGCGGGCGAACAGGGAGTTCGACCCGACGAGCGTGCCGTTGGGGTTCAGCGACGCCGAGAAGATGTAGAGGATCGGGAAGACCGCGACGACGGCGACCGCGAAGGCAGCGACGTGCTTGGCGACCAGACCGCGCCCGCGACGAC
Source organism: Sanguibacter hominis ATCC BAA-789 (assembly GCF_012396185.1). Taxonomy (GTDB): domain Bacteria; phylum Actinomycetota; class Actinomycetes; order Actinomycetales; family Cellulomonadaceae; genus Flavimobilis; species Flavimobilis hominis. The sequence continues at coordinate 32,004 of NZ_JAAXOW010000004.1, read as the reverse complement.
GGCGCTCCGGACGCGGAGGTGCTGCCGCGCGGCCGCTGGCGTCGGACGTGACGGAGACGAGCGAGGGGGGCGGTGTGCTCATCGGTGGATGTCCTCCAGAGCCCTGGTGCGGCGGAAGCTGTAGACGGCGATCGCTGAGACGAGCACGAAGATGATGATCGAGAAGGCGCTCGCGAGGCCGTAGTCACGTCCGCTGCCCTCGCCGAAGGCGACCTTGTACACGAGAGTGATGAGGATGTCGGTCGCGCCGACGTTCATCTCGGTGGAGATGTCCTGCGGGCCACCCTCGGTGAGCATGTAGATGAGGTTGAAGTTGTTGAAGTTGAACGCGAAGGACGAGATCACGAGGGGTGCCATCGTGACCATGAGGAGCGGCAGGCGGATCCGCGTGAACGTCATCCACGCCCCTGCTCCGTCCATCTCGGCGGCCTCGACGTAGTCACGGGGTATCGCCTGCAGGGCGCCCGTCGCGACGAGGAACATGTACGGGTAGCCGAGCCAGAGGTTGACGAGCAGGATCGAGACCTTGGCGAGCAGGGGGTCGGTGAGCCAGGGGACCTCGGCCCCTCCGAGCAGCGTCTGGTTGATGAACCCGAACTGAGGGTTGAGCAGACCGCTCCACACGAGAGCCGACAGGAACGGCGGGAAGGCGTACGGCAGGATCACGAGCACCCGCAGCGTGCGGCGCAGACGGATGCGCGGATCGTCGAGCAGGAGGGCGAGCAGGACGCCGGCGACGAAGGTCGAGGCCACCGAGACGCCCGCGAACACGAAGGTCCAGGTCACGACCCCCAGGAGCGGCCCCCGGATGGACTCTTCGCCGAAGGCGCGGACGAAGTTGTCCAGCCCGACGCCGATCTTCCAGCCGGGCTGGATCTCGGCTCCGTCGGGAGCGACGAAGGCCCCCGTGCCCACGTCTCGGTAGACGGTGCCCGTCGTGAGGTCCGTGAACGTGTCAGCGGTCGGGTCGTAGTCCATCGTCGCGGCGTAGCGGTAGGCGAGGGACCCGTCCTGGGTGCGCAGCGCACCGTCCTCCGGGTCGTCGGAGAAGGGGACGCTCGTCGCGGCGATGCGCTTCTGGTTCGCGATGATCTCGGCGAACGTCAGGGTGCGGTAGCCGTCGAGGGAGACCGCGACCCCGCCGTCGAGCACCGCGTCCGCGACGTCCTCGAGCGGGCGATCGTCACCACCGAGCTGGACTCGGCCGTCAGGCGCGGTCACGAGGAAGGCGATCTCGCCGTCACGCTCGAGCACGACCATGTCGTAGGCGTCCGAGTCGGGCACGCGAGCGAGCGACTTGTTGATGAGGACGGCGACGGCGTCCTCCTTCGTCCCGACGTGGCCGTCGCCGTAGTTCGTGAAGGCGATGTACCCGCTGAACAGGATGACGAAGAGCTGGAAGGCGACGAGGAACACGGTGCCCGGCACCAGGTACTTGGCGGGCAGCATGTCGCGACGCAGGTACGTCCAGGTGATGAGGACAGCGCTGATCGCCGCCGCCCCGGCCAGCAGCCACTGGTCGTGGAGCGCGAGAGCGAAGACGGCATAGACGACGAGTGCGTCGAGGAGGCCGAGGCAGGCGATCTTCACGAGAAGGCCTCGAGCACCGGAAGAACGGGGGGCTGGCGCGGCGTGCACGGTCTCGGGCTCGGCCAGGGTGGTGGTCATCTGGACTCCTGTGTCGCAGAGGGGCTCGGGGCAGGGGCGCGCGCGGCGCCCCTGCCCCGACGTGGTCAGCCCGCGATGTCAGCCTGGATCTTGCCGGCCATGTCCTGCCACGCTGCGGCCGGCTCGCCGGCCGTGCCGTTGACGAGCGCAGCCTCGGTGGCGCCCCAGTAGTTCCAGACGGCGCCCATCTCGGGGATGCTCGGCATCGGCACCCCGGACAGCCCGACGGCGCCGAAGTCACCGATCGTGGAGTCCTTCGCGGACGCTGCTTCGAAAGCGCTCGTCAGCGCGGGCGGGCGTCCTCCGGCCTCGTAGAGCGCCAGCTGGACCTCCTCCGAGCCCAGGTACTTCACCACGAACTCGTTCGCGGCGATCGCGTTCTCGCTCTTCGCGCTGACGAAGAAGCCCTGGACCCCCACGAAGGGCGTGACCGGCTGGTCGCCTGCTGGTGGGATCGCCTCGATCTCGTACTTGAGGCCGGCGTCGTTGAAGGCGGGCAGGTTCCAGGGTCCCGAGAGCATGAACGGAGCCTTGCCGGCCGCGAACTCGTCGCGGGCGATGTCGCCCGTGATGTTGGTGTTGAGCACGCCGGCCTTGCCCCACTCCACCAGCTTGGCGGCGAACGTGTCGCCCCCCTCGCTGCCGATCAGGAGGTCGTCGGGGTTGTAGCTGCCGTCGTCGTTCGTACCGAAGAGCGGTGCGCCGTAGGAGGTCTGCAGCGGGTACAGGTGGTACGGGTCGGACTCCGGCCCGGAGGGGACGAGGACGGGGTACTCGGCCTTGCCGTCCTCGACGACGGCCTGGCCGGCCTCGACCAGCTCGTCCCAGGTGGCGGGGGTCTTGTCGGCCAGCTCGGTGTTGCGCAGGAGCGCGATGTTCTCGAGCGAGACGGGGAGGCCGTACGTCACGCCCTCATAGCTCATGGCGCGGAGCGCGACGTCGGGGAACCCTGCTGCGGCGTCGCCGAGCTCGAGCCGGGCGACCACGCCGTTCTGGACGAACAGCCCGAGCCAGTCGTGCCCGCCGATGATGACGTCGGGGCCCTTGCCGGTGGGGACCTGCTTGACGAAGTCCTCCTTCATGACATCGCCGTACTCCTTCTGCACGAGCTTGACGGAGATGCCCTTGTCGGCCTTGAACTTGGCTGCGATCTCCTGGAGCTCGGCGGAGCGGTTGGCGTCGACCCACACGGTGAGCTCGCCTGCGGCGGCGGAGCTGGTCGGCGGGTTGTCGTCGGACGCGGCGGTCGAGCAGCCTGCGAGCGCGGTCGCGACGAGCGCGGTCGTGGCGAGGGCTGCGACGGTCCTGGTCACCTTCATTGGTGAGCCCTTTCTGCGGTGTCTCGGACTGCGGCGGCGGTGCGACAGCCCCGGGCGGGTCGGTCACACCAATATGGCAGGTCCTTGCCGCCTCTGCAAGATCTTTCAGAGAGCATTTCAGCAACTTTCCGTGACGCCGCCTCAGACCATGCTCGCCCCACGACAAAGCCCTCCGTCAGCAGCTGCTGACGGAGGGCGTGCGTGCGAGCGAGGCCGCGCTCAGGCGTCGTCGGCCCCGCGGTCGCCTCAGGCGTGCTTGAGCATCCACTCCGTGTTCGGGTCCCGGCCCATCTCGGGGTCGGGGACGTCCGCGACGTCGACACTCTCGACGTAGTCGTGCGGTTCCACCCGCTCGGGCAGCTGGGAGAAGCGCACGGCAGCAGGGTCCGGCGCGGGGGCGTTCGTGTGCTCGGTCACACGTTCAGGCTACGCTTCGCAGGTCCCCTCGCCCAGGGCGCCCCGGATCGGTTATTCACGGCTGTCTCCGTCCAAAGGTCCCACCACTCCCTCACCCCCACCGGCGAGACTGACCACGACGAGAAACCGCCGAGCAGAAGGCCCGACATGTCCGAGCACATCGCCCCCGCGTCCCCCGGGCGCATCGTCGTCGTCGGTGCGGGCATGGTCGCCCACCGGCTCGTCGAGCAGCTCGTCTCGCGCGCACCCGCAGACACCCCCTGGTCCGCCACCGTGATCGGCGACGAGGCGCACCTCCCGTACGACCGCGTGCACCTCTCCGAGTTCTTCGGCGGCCGCTCGCCCGAGCAGCTCGCGATGGCCCCGACCGTCTGGGACGACCCGCACGTCACCCTGCGCACGGGCGACGCCGTCGCCTCGATCGACCGCGACGCCCAGACCGTCACCACGCGCAGCGGCGAGACCGTCACCTACGACACGCTCGTCCTCGCGACCGGCTCGTGGGCATGGACGCCCCGCACCGACGGTACCGACCTCCCCGGCGTCTTCAGCTACCGCACGATGGACGACGTCGTCGGGCTGCAGACCTGGGTCGCCGACCGCGCCGCCACGCTCGGCCGCCCCCTGCGCGGCGCCGTCGTCGGCGGCGGCGTCCTCGGCCTCGAGGCCGCGTCCGCCCTGCAGGACCTCGGCGCCGCGGCGACCGTCGTCGAGTTCGCCGACCGCCTCATGAGCGTCCAGCTCGACGACGGCGGCGGCGAGGCGCTCCGTGTCCTCATCGAGGACATGGGCGTCACCGTCCGCACGGGCACGGGTGCGACGCGCCTCGTCTCCGCCCCCGACGGCCCGGTCGGTCTCATGGTCCTGTCCGACGGATCGACGCTCGACGTCGACGTCGTCGTCTTCTCCACCGGCATCCGCCCGCGCGACCGGCTCGCCCGCGAGTGCGGGCTCGCGATCGGCGAGCGTGGCGGCGTCGTCGTCGGCCCCACCTGCCGCACGTCCGACCCGGCGATCTGGGCGATCGGCGAGGTCGCGTCGCACGACGGCGAGTGCGCCGGCCTCGTCGCACCGGGCAACGCGATGGCCGACGTCGTCGTCGACCAGCTCCTCGGTGGCGACGCGGTCTACACGCCCGCGCCCGACGGCACGAAGCTCAAGGGCGTCACGCACGACGGCGTCCCGGTCGAGGCCGCCTCGTTCGGCGACGTCTTCGCGCTCACCCCCGGCGCGCTCGAGGTCACGTTCGCCGACCCGGTCGCCAAGACGTACAAGAAGCTCGTCGTGTCCGACGACGCGCGCACCCTCCTCGGCGGCGTGTTCGTCGGCGACGCGGCGCTCTACCCGTCGCTGCGGCCGATGCTCGGCCGCGCCCTCGGCGCGGACCCGAGCGCGTTCCTCGCCCCCGAGGGCGGCGCCGCAGCGCCGAGCGCCGACGTGCCCGACGACGTCGTCGTCTGCTCGTGCGCGAACGTCACCGCGGGCACCGTCCGCGGCGCCGTGACCGAGCACGGCTGCACGAGCGTCGCGGAGGTCAAGAAGTGCACCAAGGCCGGCACGGTGTGCGGCTCGTGCGTGCCGCTGCTGACCAAGCTGGTCAACACGCAGCTCGAGGCGTCGGGCGTCGAGGTGTCGCGCGCGATGTGCGAGCACTTCGCGATGTCCCGCCAGGAGCTGTTCTCGCTCGTCCAGGCCGAGGGCCTGCGGACGTTCACGCAGATCGTGGCGGCGCACGGCACGGGCCGCGGCTGCGTCATCTGCAAGCCGGTCGTCGCATCGATCCTCGCGTCGCTCGGCGTCGGGCACGTCCTCGACGCGGCCAACGCCCCGCTCCAGGACACGAACGACCACGCGCTCGCGAACATGCAGAAGGACGGCACCTACTCGGTCGTCCCCCGCATCCCCGGCGGCGAGATCACCCCCGAGAAGCTCGCGGTCATCGCGGAGGTCGCGCGCGACTACGGCCTCTACACGCGCATCACGGGCGCTCAGCGCATCGGCATGTTCGGTGCGCGCCTCGAGCAGCTCCCGCACATCTGGCAGCGCCTCGTCGACGCAGGCATGGAGTCCGGCCAGGCGTACGGGAAGTCGCTGCGCGCCGTGAAGTCGTGCGTCGGCAGCTCGTGGTGCCGCTTCGGCGTCCAGGACTCGGTCGGCATGGGCGTGCGGCTCGAGCTGCGCTACCGGGGCCTGCGCGCGCCCCACAAGTTCAAGGTCGGTGTCTCGGGCTGCGCGCGCGAGTGCGCCGAGGCCCGCGGCAAGGACGTCGGCGTCATCGCGACCGAGCGCGGCTGGAACGTCTACGTCGGCGGCAACGGCGGCTTCACCCCGCGCCACGCGGAGCTCCTCGCAGAGGACCTCGACGACGAGATGCTCGTGCGCGTCATCGACCGGTTCCTCGCCTACTACATCCGGTCGGCCGACCGCCTGCAGCGCACGGCGCCCTGGGTCGCCGACTACCCGGGTGGCATCGCCGAGCTGCGCAAGGTTCTCGTCGAGGACTCGCTCGGTATCGCGGCCGAGCTGGAGGCGACGATCGCGCAGCACGTCGACAACTACGAGGACGAGTGGGCAGCGACCCTGGCCGACCCGGTCCGCCTCGCGCGCTTCGCCTCGTTCGTCAACGCCCCCGACACCCCGGACCCCGACCTCGCGTACACCCCCGAGCGCGGCCAGGTGCGCCCCGCCCGGCCCGGCGAGGTGTCCGACTCGAATCCCGTGATCGCACGCTCGATCCCCGTGCGCCCGTCCGACGCTGAGCTGGAGGCTTCCCGATGACCACGTGGACCCCGGTGTGCGCGCTCACCGCGCTCGACCCGGAACGAGGGGTGGCCGCGCTCGTCGACGGCACGCAGGTCGCGCTGTTCCTGCTCGACGACGGCCGCGTGCTGGGCGTCGACAACCACGACCCGTTCTCGGGGGCGAACGTCGTCTCCCGCGGGATCGTCGGCACCCGCGGCGACACCGTCACCGTGACGTCCCCCATGCACAAGCAGGTGTGGTCCCTCGAGTCAGGCGAGTGCCTCGACGCCGCAGGCAAGGAGCCGCAGGACCTGCGGTCCTACCCGGTCGAGGTGCGCGACGGCGTCGTGCAGGTCGCGGTCGGCTGACCCTGGCCGCTCAGGCGGTCGGGAGGGTCTTCGCGAAGCACAGCGACTCGTCCGAGTCCGCGTACTCGCCGTACCGGTCGATCGGCTCGAACCCGATGGACCGGTAGAGCGAGACCGACTCGGGCTGCTTCGTCCCCGTCTCGAGGACGAGCCGCCGCAGCCCTGCGACGAGCGCGTGCGCCTCGATGCCCTGCATGAGCAGCCGTGACAGGCCGCGGCCGCGGTGCTCCGGGGCGACGAACACGCGCTTGACCTCCCCGGTGCCGGGCGCGTGGAACCCGCCGATCTCGTCGGAGATCCCGGAGACGTCGCGCAGCGCCGCGCAGCCGGCGGGGACGCCGTCGACGCGAAGCAGGAGGGAGACGACGATCTCGTCGGCCGACGGCGGTCGGCCGATGTCGCTCGTCGTCGGGGCCTCGTCTGCGTCCGGGTCGGCGTAGCGCACGGCGATCTCCGCCTGCTGGATCGTGCGCAGCCTCGCAGACTCGGCGTCCTCCCACGGGACAGCTGAGAGCGTGACGCCCGCGGGCAGCGTGATTCCGGCCAACGCGTCGTCGGGCGCGACAGGGTTGTGAAGGTCCGTCCCGGTCATGCGTGGACGAGGGAGCCGATCACGGACGTGAAGAACCGCAGGCCGTCGACACCCGCGCGCGGACCCGCAGCCGAGTCGGGGCCGAAGCCGGCCTCGACCGCGTGCTCAGGGTGCGGCATGAGCCCGACGACGTTGCCGCGGGCGTTCGTGATGCCCGCGATCCCGCGGCGCGAACCGTTCGGGTTGACGCCCTCGTAGCGGAACGCGACGCGCCCCTCGGCCTCGAGCTCGTCGAGCGTGCGCTCGTCAGCGACGTACTGGCCGTCCTGGTTCTTGAGCGGGATCGTGATGTGCTCGCCGGTCGTGTAGTCGCGGGTCCAGGCGGTGCTTGCGTTCTCGACGCTGAGCACCTGCTCGCGGCACACGAAGTGCAGGTGGTCGTTCTTGATCATCGAGCCGGGCAGCAGGTGCGACTCGGTCAGCACCTGGAAGCCGTTGCAGATGCCGAGGACTGGCAGCCCGCCGTTCGCGGCGTCGATGATCTTGTCCATGAGCGGCGCGAAGCGCGAGATCGCGCCTGCACGCAGATAGTCGCCGTAGGAGAACCCGCCCGGGAGCACGACCGCGTCGACACCCTGGAGGTCGTCGTCCGCGTGCCACAGGGACACAGCCTCGGCGCCCGCGAGACGCACCGCGCGGGCGGCGTCGCGGTCGTCGAGCGTCCCAGGGAACGTGACGACGCCGATACGGGCTCCGGTCGCTGCGGGGGCCATCAGCTCGCGTCCGCGACGCGCACGACGTCCTCGATGACCGGGTTGGACAGGAGGGTCTTGGCGGCCTCCTCGGCGGCGGCCAGCACCTCCGGGGTCACCTCGCCGTCGACCTCGAGCTCGAACCGCTTGCCCTGGCGCACGCCGACGAACTGGGTGAAGCCGAGGCGGGGCAGCGCCCCGACGACGGCCTTGCCCTGCGGGTCGAGGATCTCGGGCTTGGGCATGACATCGACGACTACGCGTCCCACGGGGTGCTCCTGAGGTGTGCAGCGGACTGTCGTCCGCACGGCCGGGAGGTTTCGGCTTCAGCGTACCGTCCGCCCTCACGGTCGCGGCGGGCGGGCCGGAGGGTGGGACGCCGTCAGGCAGACGTGGGCTTGCGACGCGACGCGATCATGTCCGGTACTGGCTCGTCAGGGAACGACCGCGTCCACCGTTGCCGCGCTATGTACCGGCGCATCCCAGGCAACACGGCCAGTACCGTCAGGAGGACGACGAGCAACCCCATCACGAGGAAGAACCCATAGGCGCCAGCAGGGTCGCCCCGCATCATCGACCTGAGACCGAACCACACGCTCGGCCACCCTCCGAGGAGGAGGCGCCCCATCGCGGCAGCGACTCCGGTCCACGGACTGATGATCCTGTCGACCATCCACGGCCGGTGCTCAGGATGGGTTCTGGCCCCTCGCCCGTCCCAGTACCAGCCGACGCGCACGCGTAGCGGCGGCATCTCCCGGCGCCGGAGCGCCCAGCCGGCCCGCACGATCGCGAGGCCGTCGCGGAGCGTGAGCCTGGTCTGTCCGGGGGCCGCCAGCTCGAGGGCCGTGCCGACGAGGTCGTCACCGAACGTCACGCGCCATCGGCGCGGGTACGCGTTCATCCACCGGCGCACGGAACGTTCGAGGCGGGCGGACGCCGCGGCGTCGTTGCGGGGGTTCACGCCTGCCCTCCGAGCGCTTCCGGGCCGAGGATCCTGGCACCACCGAGCGCACGCTGGGCGCGGGCGGCGAGCGCCGCGAGCTGCTGCGTCCGTGCACGCACGGCGCGCAGCCCGTCAGGCGTGAGCCGGTAGTAGCGGCGGGCGCGACCGTCGACGACCTCTTCGCCGTCGAGGTCGATCAGGCCGGCCGCGAGCATCCTGTCGAGGTTTCCGTAGAGGGTCCCGGCACCGAGCTGGACGCTCCCGCCGGAGAGCTCGCGTACCGCGCCGACGAGGCCGTACCCGTGCTGCCGCCCGTCGGCGAGCGCGAGGAGCAGGAGGTAGGCCTGCTCGGTCATCCGGAAATCAGCCACCCCCGATATATATCGGCTGGCGACCTATCCCGCAAGAGGGTCAGGCGCCTGGGCCCGATGCCGCCCGATCGGTACGACCATCGGCGTCCCGGAGACCGGGTCGGGCACGACGCGGGACGCGAGACCGAACACCTCCGCGACCGTCTCCTCGGTGACGACGTCGGCGGGCGCACCCTCGGCGACGATCCGCCCGTCCTTCATCGCGACGAGGTGGTCGGCGTAGCGGGCGGCGAGGTTCAGGTCGTGCAGGACCATGACGATCGTGCGGCCCAGGTCGCGGTTGAGGTCGGCGAGCAGGTCGAGCACCTCGACCTGGTGCGCGACGTCGAGGAACGTCGTCGGCTCGTCGAGCAGCAGCAGGTCCGTGCGCTGCGCGAGCGCCATCGCGATCCACACGCGCTGCCGCTGCCCGCCGGACAGCTCGTCGACCGACCGCCCGGCGAGGTCGAGCACGCCGGTCTGCGTGAGCGCGTCCGCGACGGCCGCGTCGTCGTCCGGGGTCCACTGCCGGAACCAGCCCTGGTGCGGGTAGCGCCCGCGGCCGACCAGGTCGGCGACCGTGATGCCCTCGGGCGCGATCGGCGACTGCGGCAGCAGGCCGAGCACGCGGGCGACGTCGCGCGTCGCGAGGGACGTGATGTCCTTGCCGTCGAGCAGGACGGCGCCGTCCGACGGCGCGAGCAGCCGAGCGAGGCCGCGCAGCAGCGTCGACTTGCCACATGCGTTCGCACCGACGACGACGGTCACTCGGCCCGTCGGGACCGTGACCGTGAGGTCGCGGACGACCTTGCGGTCGCCGTAGCCGAGCGTCAGCCGCTCGGCAGCGAGAGTGTGGTGACCCGGTCCGGTCATCAGCCGCCCTTTCCGACGCGGTTGGCGGTGGCGAGGAGCCACAGCAGGAAAGGCGCGCCGAGCACGCCCGTGATCACGCCGACGGGCAGCCGGGTGCCGAACAGCTGGGCGCCCGCGAAGTCGGCGGCCATGACGATCACCGAGCCGACGAGGGCCGAGGGGACGAGCGCGAGGCCTCCCCCACCGGTGAGCCGGCGGGCGATCGGCCCGGCGAGGAACGCGACGAACGCGACAGGCCCGGCGGCAGCGGTCGCGACCGCAGCCAGGCACACCGCGACGACGACGAGCCAAGCCTTCGACGGCTCGATGCGCACGCCGAGCCCTGCGGCAGCATCTTCGCCGAGCTGCAGCGCGCGCAGCCGCCGGCCCAGCATGCCGGCGGCGGGGAGCAGGACGAGCAGGGGCCACCACAGCAACGGCAACCGGTTCCACGTGGAACCGTTGAGCGAGCCGGTGATCCAGACGAGGGCCTCGGCTGCGTCCGTGACCTCGGCGCGGGTCAGCGCCCAGCCGGTCACGGAGTTGAGGACGGCCGCGACACCGATGCCGACGAGGATGAGGCGTTGCCCGCTGACGGCACCCCGCCAGGCGAGCGCGTAGATGAGGCCGGCCGCGGCGAACGCACCGCCGATCGCGACGGGCGCCGCGTGCCCGGGGTTCATGTCGAGCCGGGTGATCGCGAAGACCGCGGCCGCGCTCGCACCCGCGGTGATGCCGATGATGTCGGGGCTCGCGAGCGGGTTCCGCACGAGCGTCTGGAAGATCGCTCCCGAGACGCCGAACGCGGCGCCCGCTCCCAGCCCTGTGAGGAGCCGCGGGAGACGCACCTCGTGGACGATGAACGTCGCACCGGGGATGTCCGCTCCCCCGATGATCCGCAGCACGTCGACGAACGAGACGGTGAAGCCGCCGAGGCACGCGGTCACGACCGCGAGCGCGAGCACCGCGCCCCCGAGCACCGCCGAGACGGTCGTCGCGCGGGCGCGTCCACGACGGCGGACGGCGCGGACCGTCGCGACGGCCTCCGCGTGCGCCTCGTCCCGCGTGCGGGGCTGCACCGGGGCGCTCACAGCTCCGCCAGCCGACGCCGGCGCACGAGCGCGATGAAGACCGGCGCCCCGACGGTCGCCGTCACGATGCCGACCTGGAGCTGCCCAGGCTGCGCGACGACGCGCCCGAGCACGTCCGACAGGACGACGAGCGCTGCCCCGAGCACACCGCTGAACGGCAGCACCCAGCGGTTGTCCGGGCCGGTGATCGCGCGCGCGACGTGCGCGACAGTCAGGCCGACGAACGCGATCGGGCCCGCAGCGGCAGTCGCTCCCCCGCACAGCAGCACGACCGCGCACCCGACGACGAGGCGCGACCGCCGCACGTCCTGCCCCAGTCCTCGCGCGACGTCGTCCCCCAGGGAGAGCGCGTTGAGCGCACGCCCGGAGGCGAGCGCGATCGCCGCGCCGACAGCGAGGAACGGCAAGATCGGCAGGAACGTCTCGAAGCCGCGGCCACCGACGGCGCCGACCTGCCAGAAGCGGAACGTGTCGAGCACGTCCGTTCCCGTCACGAGGATCGCGGTGACGAGGCTCGTGAGCGCGGCTGAGACGCACGCGCCAGCGAGCGCGAGCTTGATCGGCGTCGCGCCCTCGCGCCCGGCCGCGGCGACCGCGTACACGACGACGGCTGCCCCTGCGGCCCCCGCGAACGCGAACCACACGTAGCCTGCCGGCGCGGTGATGCCGAGAACCATGATGGCGACGACCACGGCTGCGCTCGCTCCAGCGTTGACGCCGAGGATGCCCGGGTCCGCGAGCGGGTTGCGGGTCATGCCTTGCATGAGGGCGCCCGCGAGCCCGAGCGCGACGCCGACCACGAGCGCGAGGACGGTGCGCGGCACTCGCGCCCGGACGGCCTCGTGGTCGAAGCTGGCGGGGTCGTAGCTGGTCAGTGCTGCCCACGCGTCCGCGATCGGCACGTGCCGCGCGCCGACGCCGACGCTCACGAGGGCGAGCACGACGAGCAGACCGAGACCGACCACGAGGGCGAGGGAGAGGCCCACGGCACGACGACCGGCCGGCCGGGCGAGCGCGAGGCTCTCCCCGACCGGCCGGTGCGGCGCAGCGGTGCTCATCGGTGGTGCGTCACTTCGCGCTCGCGAGCGCTTCCTTGATCGCGGGGACGTACTGGTCGACGGCCCACGGGACGGACAGCGGCGAGGGCGCCGACGTCGACAGGATGAACGTCGGGTCGTCGAGCGCGACGACGGCGCCCGAGGCGATCGCCGGGATCTTGCCGAGGAGCTTGTCCGCCTTGACGGCGTCGAGGTGCTCCTTGCTGTCGACGTAGGCGAGCACGACGTCCGCGTCGATCTCATCGACGAGCTCGGCAGAGATGGTGCCGAAGAACTCGTCGTTGGACTTCGAGAGCTCGGCGATCTTCGGGGCGCTCTTCAGGCCGAGCGACTCGACGAACGCGACGCGCGCGTCCGAGGTCGTGTAGTAGGTGACGGACGACGGGTCGGCAGAGTTGAACCACAGGTAGGCGAACGTCTTGCCCTCGAGCTCGGGGGCGTCGTCGAGCGCGCTCGCGAGCTTCGCCTCGACGTCCTTGGTCACCTGCGCGGCCTCGGTCACCTTGCCGAGGACCTTGCCGGCCGTGGTGAGCTGGTCGCGCCAGCTCGTGCCCCAGGCGACCTCGGGGTATGCGACGGTCGGGGCGACCTTGGAGAGCTTGTCGTAGTCCTCCTGCGTGATCCCCGAGTACGTGCCGAGGATGAGGTCGGGCGCCGCGGTCGCGATGCCCTCGAAGTCGAGGCCGTCGGCCTCGTCGAGGAGCGCGGGGGCCTCGCCGCCGAGCGCCTCGAGCGCGGCCAGCGTCCACGGAAGGTAGCCGTCGGCGTCGCCGCCGTACGACGCGAACGGCATCGCCGCGGGCACGACGCCGAGCGCGATCGCCGCGTCCTGGTTGGCCCAGGAGATCGCCGCGACGCGCGTCGGCTGCTTCTCGACGACCGTCTCGCCGAACGCGTGCTCGATCGTCACCGGGAACGTGGTGGCGGCGGCGCTCGTGCCGGCGCTCGTGGGGCTCGTCGAGCCGCCCGGCGTGTCGGTCGAGCACGCCGCGAGCGTCACGAGAGCGAGGGCCGTCGCGAGGGCGGCGGTGGGGCGCAGGGCGCCGGAGAACGTGGTGCGCACAGGGGTGCCTCTCGGGTGTTCGGTGCTCACGCGGAGCGGGTGAGATGGGGTGGGACGGCGGGGCCGTCAGCCCTCGGCCTTGCCGCGCCGCCAGTAGCCCATGAAGGCGACCCAGCGGCGGTCGACGCCGAGGTCGCGCACCAGGTGGCGGCGCAGGTCCCGGACGATGGCCGCCTCGCCTGCGATCCAGGCGTAGCAGCCGGCCGAGCCGCGGACGGGCTCGGCTTCTTGCGTGGGCTCCGTGCCGGCGGCGCCCGCGAGGGCGCGCATGCCGGGGGTGTCCCACAGGATCGTGGTGTCGACGTCGATGTCGTCGACGTCGTCGGGCAGGCGGTCGTGCGCGACGGCGCACGAGCGTCCGAGCGCGCACGCCACGCAGCCGTTCTCGCGCTCGGCCATGCACGTGCGCACGGCGGCGTCGAGAAGCTCTCCGCGGGGGCGCGGGGCGCCGTCGTGCGTCTGGACGGTCGCGGTGCCGGCTCCGGCGGCGGGGCCGCCGTCGTGCGCGGGGCCCGGGGTGCGCGGCAGCCAGGTGAGGCGGGCGCCGAGCGGGAGGTCGACGTCGAGGGCGTCGGCGGGCGTGGGGACCTCGAGGAACGCGTCGACGTCTGTGCCGGCGGGTAGCTGCTCGAGGATCGCGCACACGGCGGGGGCTGCGGTCTCGTCTCCGGCGAGGATGAGTCGCGCGGCGGCGGCAGGCGGGTCGAACTCGAGGCCGACGGGCGGGCCGTCGTAGGCGGCGTTCGGGCCACTGAGGACGAGCTGGTCGCCGACCTGGACGCTCGCGACCCAGCGCGACGCGGGGCCTGCGCTCGGACCGGTGCCGTGCAGCACGAAGTCGACGTCGAGCTCCGTCTGCGTGCCCTCGCCGCGCAGCGCGCGGATCGAGTAGGTGCGGAAGGGGTGACGCTCGGCCTCGGGCTGCTCGCGCCACGCCTGGTACCAGTCGCCGGTGAAGTCCTCGAGGCGCGGCGCACGGCCCGCGGCGTCGGGCAGGACGACCTTGATGCGCTGGTCGAGCCCGTCGCGACCGAAGCCTGCGAGGTCCGCACCGACGAACGTCACGCGGGTGAACGAGGGGCTGAGCCGCTCGACCCGGCCGACGGTGACCGCGAACGCGCGGTAGGACGGTGCCGTGCGCGCAGCAGCAGCGCGCCGTGCACGGTTCTCCGCACGGCGCGCGTCTCGGACTGCGGGTGCGGTCGAGCTAGCCATGCTTCAAGTATGGCATGCCTTACCTAAGCGGACTAGGTCTGGTGGGAGGCCGTCTCACCAGGAGGAACGGTCAGATGCCGAGGTCCCGTCCCGTCAGGCGCCGGAACGCCTCGAGATAACGCTCGCGCGTCGCCGCGACGACATGCTCGGGCAGCGCGGGCGGCGGCGCGTCGCTCGCGCGGTCCCAGCCGGACTCCGCCGAGACGAGCCAGTCCCGGACGTGCTGCTTGTCGAAGCTCGGCTGCGCGCGTCCCGGCTCCCAGCCGTCAGCAGGCCAGAACCGCGACGAGTCCGGCGTGAGCACCTCGTCACCGAGGACCGTACGGCCCGTCGTCGGGTCGACCCCGAACTCGAGCTTCGTGTCCGCGAGGATCACGCCGCGCTCCTCCGCCATGGCGCTCGCCCGGGAGTAGACCTCGAGCGTGCGGTCCCGGAGCTGCGCCGCGGCCTCGCCGCCGATGCGCTCAGCCACCTCCTCGAACGTCACGTTCTCGTCGTGCTCACCCACCGCCGCCTTCGCGGCCGGCGTGAAGATCGCCTCCGGCAGGCGCGAACCGTCGACGAGCCCCTCGGGGAGCGGGACCCCGCAGACCGTCCGGTCCGCGCGGTACTCCACGAGTCCCGACCCGGTGAGGTAGCCACGCACGACGCACTCGACCGGGAACATCTCGAGCCGTCGGCACACCATCGCACGACCGTCGACCGCCGCAGGCACGAGCCCGTCGGCCGGGTCGGACGAAACCTCGACGGTCACGACGTGGTTGTCCACGACGTCGGCAAGCTGGTCGAACCACCACAGGCTCAGCTGCGTCAGCACGACTCCCTTGTCGGGGATCTCGGACGCCAGCACGTGGTCGTACGCGCTGATGCGGTCAGACGCCACCACGAGCACGACGTCACCGAGCGGGTGCGGGCCACCGAGGACAGCCTCGTCAGGCTCGTAGAGGTCGCGGACCTTGCCCGAGTAGACGTGACGCCAGCCCGGCAGCGCGAGCGCGCTCATGCCTGCGCCGCCTTCGCGGCGATGTCGCTGCGATGGTGCGAGCCCGGCAACGAGATCCGTCCGACGCCCGCGTACGCGGCGTCGCGCGCCGCCGCGAGGTCGGGGCCACGCCCGACGACCGACAGCACGCGCCCGCCCGACGCGACGAGCACGCCGTCGGACTCCGCGGTGCCCGCGTGCAGGACGTGCACGCCAGGGAGGCCCGCGGCACCGTCGGGACCGTCGACGCCGTCGATCGGGTCGCCCGACCGGACGTCCGCCGGGTAGCCGTGGGCCGCGACGACGACCGTCACCGCCGCGTCCTGCGCCCAGCGCAGCGGTTCGAGACCGCCGAGAGATGCGGTCGAGGCCGCGTGCAGGACGCTCGAGAGCGGGGTGCGCAGCCGCGACAGGACGACCTGCGTCTCCGGGTCCCCGAAACGCGCGTTGAACTCGATGACCCG
This sequence comes from Sanguibacter hominis ATCC BAA-789, assembly GCF_012396185.1. Classification (GTDB taxonomy): domain Bacteria; phylum Actinomycetota; class Actinomycetes; order Actinomycetales; family Cellulomonadaceae; genus Flavimobilis; species Flavimobilis hominis. The sequence continues at coordinate 16,188 of NZ_JAAXOW010000004.1, read as the reverse complement.
CGTGCCCCGGCTCGTCAGCGCGAGCCCGACATAGAGGACGCCGACGAAAGGCGTGCCACGACGGGCCATCTCGGCGATCGTCGGGCGGGCGATGCGCTCGAGCACCTCGTCCGTCAGGCCCGCCGGGGCCCACGGCAGCGGCGAGTACGCACCCATGCCGCCCGTGTTGGGGCCCTCGTCGCCGTCGTAGGCGCGCTTGAAGTCCTGCGCAGGCGCGAGCGGGACGACGTTCGTCCCGTCGCTCACGCAGAAGAGGGACACCTCGGGACCGTCGAGGAACTCCTCGACGACGACGCGCCCCTGAGCCCCGCGCGCCGCGAGGCACGCCTGCGCGTGCTCGAGCGCCTCCGCACGGTCGCTCGTCACGACGACGCCCTTGCCCGCGGCGAGGCCGTCGTCCTTGATCACGTACGGCGCGCCGAACGCGTCCACCGCCGCCTCGACCTCGGCGAGCGTCACGCACACATAGGCCTGCGCCGTCGGGACGTCGGCCGCAGCCATGACGTCCTTCGCGAACGCCTTCGAGCCCTCGAGCGCGGCCGCAGCCGCGCTCGGTCCGAAGACCGGGACACCTGCCTCACGGACGGCGTCGGCGACCCCGGCGACGAGCGGAGCCTCCGGCCCGACGACGACAAGGTCGACCCCGAGCGTGGTAGCGAGAGCCGCGACGGCGACACCGTCGAGCGGGTCGATGCCGTGCAGCGTCGCAAGAGCGGCGATGCCCGGGTTGCCGGGCGCCGCGTGGAGCTCGTGGGCCCCGCTCTCGTGCGCCAGGGAGTGGAGGATCGCGTGCTCGCGGGCACCGGAACCGATGACGAGGATCTTCACGCCCACGATCCTACGGATGCGGACCACCGGGCGGGCGGACGTCCGCCCCGTGACCGCCAAAGCGGACCAAGCACCCGACCCGGGCGCACGCGAGCGCGCTTGCACCGCTTCTTCACGGTTCCCGCCGCGCCTTGCCGCCTGACTTACCACTCGAACGCATATCTTTCCTATCGTGCCCAAGATGCCTGCGAACTCGACCGCGCCGCGCCACGTCCTGCACAAGCGCAACCACCGCGTCCTGCGAGGCGTCGCCCTCGCCGCGACCGCGCTCATCGCGTTCAGCGGCACCGCGGTCGCGCTCGTCAACGCCGACCTGCAGTCCAAGCTGACGGTCGACGACGTCGACAAGCTCCTCGGCGATGACCGCCCGACGATCGTCGCCGACCCCGACGACCCGTACGCGGGCCAGCAGCTCAACATCCTGGTCATGGGCACCGACCTGCGCGACGCGGAGAACGAGAAGATCGCCGGCAAGGGCGGCGGCATGGGCTCCGACACGACGATGATCGTGCACGTCTCGGGCGACCGGAAGTCCGTCGAGGTCGTCTCGATCCCGCGCGACTCCCTCGTCGACATCCCTTCGTGCCTCACGGGCGACGGGGTGCAGAGCGCGCCCGAGGCCCAGGGGATGTTCAACAAGGCGTTCGCGATCGGCGCCGGGTCCAAGCAGGACTTCGCAACCGCGGCCGCGTGCACGATCAAGACCGTCGAGCAGCTCACCGGGATCCGCATCACGAGCCACGTCGTGCTCAAGATGACCGGCGTGATCGAGGTTGTCGACGCGATCGGCGGCGTGCCGATGTGCCTCCCCGAGGCCGTCAAGGAGAACCCGAAGTACGGCAAGCTGGACCTGCCCGCTGGCCCGAACACGCTCGACGGCCGCACCGCGATCAACTTCCTGCGCGCACGGCACGGTCAGGGCATGGGTCTCGAGCTCGAGTCGGACCTCACCCGCATCGAGCGTCAGCAGGCGTTCCTCGACGCTGCGTCCCGCGAGATCTTCAAGCAGAACCTCATCACCAACTCCCCCGAGCTCTACTCGGTCGTCAAGGCTGTGCTCGCGGCGATCAACACGAGCCCCGACCTCGGCTCCCCCTCGGCGCTCGCAGGCCTCGCGTTCTCGTTGCGGTCGATCAACATGGACGACATCACGTTCACGTACCTGCCGGTCTTCGACTCCGTCACGCGCCCGGGCCGTGTCGAGTGGAAGCCTGAGGCCGCCGAGATCTGGGAGCGCATCATCAACGACGACCGCGTCCCGGGGACGCCCGCCGCGCTCGCTGACGAGAAGGCCGCCCAGGCGACGAAGGACGCACCGAGCAAGCCCGCTGGCGACGACGGAGCCACGACCGACGCACCGAGCAGCCCGGAGACGACGGACACGCCCGCAAAGGAGACCACGAAGGCTCCCACCAAGCCGACGAAGCGCCCGGGCGTCTGCTGACCTCTCGAAGAAGGCGGGCACGTGGTGCGTCAGCGCCGCTGCCCCACCAGGTGCCGGGTCTCGGAGCCGCGAGTAGGGTCGGTCTGTCGTGAAATGTCGCCAGGACAGGAAACCAGCACCCTGATGTCTGCCAAGCCCCGTACCCTCGCGCTCGCCGTCGCCTCGACGGTCGCGCTCCTCCTCGCGCCGACCGCGGCGGCTCCCGCCACAGCCGCGCCCGCGACCACGGTGTCGACCATCGTCACCCCAGCGGTTCAGGTCGCGACCGCCAAGCCCACGTGGCGCCTGCAGACCAAGGTGAAGACGATCCTCTACTCGTCTGCCAGCGGCTCCGCCAAGCGCGCGACGATCCCGGCGGACTACACGATGAAGGCCGCCAGCACGAAGGTCAAGAACGGCCGGTACAAGGTCACGTACAAGGGCAAGTCAGGCTGGGTGAAGAAGTCCAAGGTCTCGAAGGTCTCCGGCAAGACCAAGGTCGGCAAGCTGTCCTGGGGCGCCTCGGCGAAGAAGAACATCAAGCGCTGGTGCAGCAGCGTCCCCGTCACGACGAAGAAGAAGACGACCAACTACGCGCAGGTCAGCTCGAACGGCTCCGCGCGCATCGTCCTGTCACGCACCGCCTTCGGGAAGAGCCTCGACCCGAACCACCCGCTCGCCGTCGCCACCCAGTACCACGAGTGCGCGCACGTCCTGCAGTACCGCGTCTACGACTACGACCTCCGCGCCGCCGAGAAGGCGATGAAGAAGGTCTACCCGAAGGCCAAGGCGCACGGCAGCAGCTTCGAGCACATGGCCGACTGCATCGCTGACGCGATGGGCGCCCAGCGCACCGGCAAGCTCACTGCGTCGTCGACGTACGTGGCCGGCTACGGCGGCGGCTGCTCCAAGAAGCAGATGAAGGCCGCCAAGAGGATCCTCGCCGGCAAGCGGATCTGACCTGGACACCAGAACGGCGCGTTCCCCGTGCGGGGAACGCGCCGTTCTGCGTCTGCTTTGCCTCGGCGGCTCAGACGAGGGCGTGACGGACGATCGTCGCCTCACGGTCCGGACCGACACCGACGACCGACATCCGGGAGCCGGACATCTCCTCGAGCGCGAGGACGTACGCCTGCGCGTTCGCGGGCAGGTCCTCGAACGTGCGGGCCGACGTGATGTCCTCGGTCCAGCCGTCGAAGTACTCGAAGATCGGCTTCGCGTGGTGGAAGTCCGACTGGTCGGCAGGCATCTCGTCATGACGCACACCGTCGACGTCGTACGCGACGCACACGGGGATCTTCTCGAGACCGGTCAGCACGTCAAGCTTCGTCAGCGCGAAGTCGGTGAGGCCGTTGACGCGAGCCGAGTAGCGAGCGACGACCGCGTCGTACCAGCCGCAGCGGCGCGGCCGACCCGTCGTCACGCCGAACTCGTGCCCGGTCGCACGCAGGAACTCGCCCATCTCGTCGAACAGCTCGGTCGGGAAGGGCCCCTCGCCGACGCGCGTCGTGTACGCCTTGATGACGCCGATGACACGGTCGATCCGGGTGGGGCCGACGCCCGAGCCGGTGCACACGCCGCCCGCGGTCGCGTTCGACGACGTCACGAACGGGTACGTGCCGTGGTCGACGTCGAGCATCGTGGCCTGGCCGCCCTCGAAGAGGACGGTCTTGCCCTCGTCGAGCGCCTTGTTGAGGACGAGCGACGTGTCCGTGACCATCGGGCGGAGCCGCTCGGCGTACCCGAGGAGTTCCTCGACCGTCTCGTCGATCGTGATCGCGCGGCGGTTGAACACCTTCACGAGGAGCTGGTTCTTCTGGTCGAGGGCGCCCTCGACCTTCTGCCGCAGGATGTTCTCGTCGAACAGGTCCTGCACGCGGATGCCCACCCGGTTGATCTTGTCCGAGTACGCCGGGCCGATGCCGCGCCCGGTCGTGCCGATCTTCCGCTTGCCCAGGAACCGCTCGGTCACCTTGTCGATCGTGCGGTTGTACGGCGCGATGACGTGCGCCGCGGAGGAGACCAGCAGGCGCGAGACGTCGACGCCGCGCGCGATGAGGTCGTCGAGCTCCTCGAAGAGCACCTCGATGTCGACGACGACGCCGTTGCCGATGACCGGCGTGACGTCCGGGGTCAGGATGCCCGACGGCAGCAGGTGGAGCGCGTACTTCTCGTCGCCGACCACGACCGTGTGGCCCGCGTTGTTGCCCCCGTTGAACTTGACCACATAGTCGACCTGGGAGCCGAGCTGGTCCGTCGCCTTGCCCTTGCCCTCGTCGCCCCACTGGGCTCCGACGACCACGATGGCTGGCATGCCGATCACCACTTTCGTCGCTGCCCTCGCGTCGGCGCGCGTCTCAGCCGCAGGCTCAGGGTGCCGGAACGGCACCCGGCACGCGTCGCGTCCGCCGGGGTCCGGGCGACAGCAGCCCGGTTCCCCCGCGAGTTTACCGGCTCAAGGGCCCGAGCCCCAGCGGGTCCGCGCGCCAGGTGGCGCGCCCGACGTCAGCGGAGCGCGGCCACCGCGGCGGCCTCGGTGCCGCAGTCGCCCAGGAACTGCTCGCACCGCTGCGACTCGTCGTCCTCACCGATCGCTGCGGCAGCCTCGGCGAGCGCCAGGAGCGCCCTGAGGAAGCCCTGGTTCGGCTCGTGGTCGACCGGCACGGCGCCGACGCCGCGCCAGCCCGCGCGGCGCAGCGCGTCGAGACCGCGGTGATACCCCGTCCTCGCGAACGCGTACGCGGTGACTGCGTCCGTCGCGAGCGCATGCTCCGCGAGGACCGCCCAGGCGTACGACGACGCAGGGACCTGACGTGCGACGTCGGCCGGGTCGACACCCTGCGCAGCGAGCGCGCGGGCGCGCGCGTCCGCGCCGTCCTCGGGGAGACGAGTGACAGCAGGGCCGAGGTCGATGCGCTCAGGGCGCGGGTGCTGGGTCATGGCTCGATTATCCCCGGAACTCCTCGGACCGGGCCCGGCGAGCCGCATATCCTTCGAAGATGGAGTTCGCGCTGCTCGGTGTCCTGGCCGTCGTCGTCATCGTCGCGGTCGCGAGCATCGCCCCGCGCCTCGGCGTCGCCGCCCCGATCCTGCTCGTCCTGCTCGGGATCGCCGCGAGCTACGTGCCCGGCGTCCCGACGTTCGAGCTCGACCCGCACCTCATCCTCACGGTCGTGCTCCCGCCGATCCTCTACTCGGCGGCGGTCAACGTCCCGCTCATGGACTTCCGACGGAACTTCAAGGCCATCACGTGGTTGTCCGTCGCACTCGTCATCATCACGGCCGTGCTCACGGGCGCCCTGCTGTACTGGCTCTTCCCCGACCTGTCGCTGCCCGCCGCGATCGCGCTCGGCGCCGTCGTCGCCCCGCCCGACGCCGTCGCCGCGACCTCGATCGGCAAGCGGCTCGGACTGCCGCACCGGCTCGTCACCGTCCTCGAGGGCGAGGGCCTCGTCAACGATGCGACGGCGCTCGTGCTGCTGCGCTCCGCGATCGCCGCGACCGCGGGCGCCGTCTCGTTCGTCGACATCGCGTGGGACTTCGTCCTCGCCGTCGTCATCGCGATCGCGGTCGGTGCCGTCATCGGGTTCGCGAGCGTCTGGGTGCGCAGCAAGATCGAGGACCCGGTGCTGACGACCGCGATCTCGTTCGGCGTGCCGTTCGTCGCGTTCTTCCCCGCCGAGGAGGTGCACGCGTCCGGGGTGCTCGCCGTCGTCGTCGCCGGCCTCATCACCGGGCACCTCGGCTCGACGTACTTCTCGCCGCAGGCCCGCGTCTCCGAGCGCGTCAACTGGCGCACCGCCCAGCTCCTCCTCGAGAACGGCGTGTTCCTGCTCATGGGCTTCGAGCTGCACGCGCTCACGGACCAGGTGCACGCGCAGGGCCTGAGCATCTGGACCGCCGTGTGGATCGGGCTCGTCGTCACCGTCGCGCTCACGGCGATCCGCGGCGCGCTCGTCCTCCCGCTCATCGCGGTGCTGCGCCGCGACCAGGAACGCGCCCGCGTGCGGGCGCGACAGCTCGACTCGGTGATCAGCCGCATCGACGCCGTCCGCGACGCGCTGCCCGGCCTCGACCTGACCGACGACAAGCACGCCCGCCGCTTCACACGACGCCTGCGCCGCAAGCGCGCCGACATGGACTTCCTCCAGACCGAGGGCCTGAGCTGGCGCGGCGGCGCCGTCATCGCCTGGTCCGGGATGCGCGGCGTCGTCACGCTCGCCGCGGCGCAGTCGCTCCCGTCCGACCTGCCGTACCGGCCGCAGCTCGTCCTGGTCGCGTTCACGGTCGCGATCGTCACCCTCGTCGTGCAGGGCGCGTCCCTGCCGTGGGTCATCGACCGGCTCGACGTCCAGGGGTCCGACGAGCAGGCCGAGCGGGTCAAGCTCGCGACGCTCGTCACCGAGATCAACAGCGCCGGCCTCGCGACGCTCGACAACCCCGAGCTGCGTCGGCCCGACGGCACCCGCTACCCGCCCGAGATCGTCGAGCGTGTCCGGGAGGACACGCGCCGCATCGGGCTGCGCCTCGCCGAGCAGATCGTCCGCGCGGACGACGACGGCCCGCACGCCATGAAGCGTGCGCTGCGTCAGCGCGTCCTCGAGGCGGAGCGCGCCGCGCTCGACGACGCCCGCGCCGAGGGCGCGCACGCGAGCCACGTGATCGACCGCGCGCAGGCGATCCTCGACGTCGAGCAGTCCCGCCTCGACATCCACTGAGACAGCCCGGCAGCAGCACCCGTACCGCCACCGGCGGCGGGCACGCCGGTGCGTATCTGCGCGCGGGCGCAGCGCTCCTGGAGACATGACCCGAGACCCGATCGTGACAGGGCGCACGACCGTTCTCGGTCGCGCCGACACCCGGGCCTGGCTACGCTCGGTGCCACGCACGCCCTCCCCGGACGTGCCCGCGTGGCTCCTGTCGGACCACGGCCCGTCTCGGAGGACACCGCTCATGATCGAGATCTCCACGTCGCCGGCGACGACCACGCTGACGATCGCGGGCGACCTCGACCTCGCTGAGCGCGACCAGTTCCCCGAGATCACCGCGCGCGTCGTCGGGCTGCGCCGCCAGCTCCTCGTCCTCGACATGTGCCGCGTCACGTTCATGGACTCGACCGGTGCGGCGTTCCTCATCTCGCTCGCGGACGCCGGGCGGCGCCGTGGTGGCGCGACCGTCCTGCGCGGCTGCGACGAGCGCGACCTGTTCGTCCTCGAGGTGTGCGGAGCGCTCGACCTGTTCCGCATCGACGGTGACCACGCGTGCCCTGCGGCTCCCGAGACCCCGGACCCGGGCAGCGCGGACCACGCTCCGACGCCGCGTCCCCGGCGCCACGGCCGCGCGGTCGGAGCCTGACTCTCCCGGTCGCCGTCGGCGCCTGACGTCCTCGCGGACGCTCAGCTGCTCAGCTTCGCCCACACGATCTTGCCCACCGCGGACGGGCGCCAGCCCCAGTCGGCGAGCCGGTCGACGATCTGCACGCCGTAGCCCCCCACGCCTTGCGGGTGGCCGTTCATGATGACGGGCGGCGCCGGGTTCGCGTCCTCGACCTCGATGCGCAGCCCGTCACCGGTGTCGAAGAGGCGCAGCACGATCGTCCCCCACCCGTGCAGCACCGCGTTCGCGACGAGCTCTGAGACCACCAGCTCGGCGTTGGCGACGTTCCCCAACCCCCACGCCTGGACCGTGCGCAGCAGCGCCTGCCGGGCACGTGCGATCGACGCCGGATCGCTCGGGAGGCTCCAGCGCCGGCTCCGCGGCCCGTCGGCCGGGCCGCCTGCGCGGCGACGCGACGGCAGCCGCACGACGACGACCGCGACGTCGTCCTCCGGCCGCTCCGCGAGCGCGCTGACGAGCTCCTCCCCGATCCCCGCCGCGTCCGACGCGACCGAGCTCCCGGCTACCTCGAGCAACGCCATCAGCCCGTCGCGCAGGCCGCGGTCGCGTCGCTCGATCAGGCCGTCGGTGTAGAGCACCACGCTGTCGCCCGGCCGCAGCTCGACCGAACCGACCGTGCGGGCGCGGTTCCCGAACCCCACGAGGGCGCCCGCCCCCTGCGCGAGCTGGGTCGCCGACCCGTCCCGGAGCAGGATGGGCGGCAGGTGCCCGGCCCGCGAGTAGTCCAGCCGCCAGCGCGTCTCGTCCTCGGCGGCCCCCTCGACGCCGATCCGCGTGAGCGTGCCGTAGACGAGGCTCGCCGCGCGGGCGACGCCGAGCCCGCGCACGAGCTTGTCCGTGCGCTCGAGGACGAGAGCAGGGTCGGTGAGCTCGAACGCGTACGCACGCACCACGGACCGCAGCTGTCCCATCACCGCCGCCGCCTCGACGTCGTGCCCCACGACGTCCCCGATGACGATGCCCGCGACGTCGTCGCTGATGCCGACGATGTCGTACCAGTCGCCACCGACCTGGGCGTGCTCGACGTTCGGCGAGTAGTAGGACCACACGTCGAGGCCGGGCACGTCAGCCTGCTCGGGGAGCATCGCACGCTGTAGCGCGGATGCGAGCTGGTGCTCGCGCGCATGCAGGCGCGCGTTCTCGACCGCGAGGGCGACGCGACGCACGATCACGTCGAGAAGGGTCCGGACGTTGTCGTCGAGGTCCTCCGGGGCGACGCCCTCCGGCGGGGCGACGACGAGCAGGCCGAGCACCGACCGCGACCCCGGGATCGCCATGACGCGTACGCGCGGAGCCGTGAGCACGAGCGTCGGGTCGTCGCCCAGCACCGCTTGCTGCACCCGGTATGCGGCGGACCCCTCCGGGTAGCCGAGGGACAGGTCGACGATCGCGTCCGCGAGCCGTCCTCCGAGGAGGTGCAGCACCGCTCCCCCGCTCGACCTGTCCACAGGCCCGACGGACGCAGGCTCGGGCGGTTCCACGCGGGCTCCGCGCGCAGGAAGGACAGCAAGGTCGAAAGGGTCGACGCCGGAGCTCACCTCGAGGTGGTTGTCGACGAGCAGGAAGCCCGCCCACGACGCGACCGTGCGGGCGAGCGCCGCCGACACGATGCCGAGCACCTCGGACTCGTCGGCGTCTGTCAGGATCTGCGAGATCCGCACGAGGAGCGAGAGACCCTCGCGTGCGCGACGCTCCTGGACGATCGACTCCTGGAGCGACTCGTCCCGCGCCATCTCCGCGGTCACGTCGTCGAACGTCGCCACCCAGCGCTCGGGGCGCTCGTCAGGACCTCCCGCGGACGTGAGCCACAGCCGCAACCACACGAGGTCGTCCTGCGGTCGGCGGAACGGCAGCGTGACCTCGACCCGCTCACCGGCGCGCACGCGCCGGGCCAGGTCAGCGAGCGCGGAGTCGTCCCACCGGTCGCCGAAGAACTCCTTGGGCTGGCGCCCTTCGACCTCGGCGGAGCGGTGCCCGGTGATCTCCGTGAAGCGGTCGTTGACCCACAGCATCCTCAGGACCGGGCCGTCGACCGCGAGGACGGTGATGCCCACACCGGCGCGCGTCGCAGCAGCAGCGAGCAGGCTGGCGACGCCACCCGGGGTGACACCGACCGTGCGCGGGTGATTCGTCCCTGCTTCTCGCACCCGTCCTCCCCTGAGTTGCCCGTCGCCCGTGCAAGATAGATAGTCTGCTCCCAGGCGACCCACCGTGGTGGCGCCAGGATAGTGACCATATGCCCGCACGATCGCCCGCCGCACCGTACGGCGACCGAAGGAGGACCGTGTACGACACGCCCAGCCCGCAGGATCTCCCTGGGCAGGACCCGTCCGCCGCCGACGAGTCTGCGGCCACCGTGAGCGACCCCGGCACGGTCCACGTCCTTGTCGGCGCTGTGCGCACACGGATCGTCCTGTCCGGCGAGATCGACGCGAACCTTGCCGACGAGTTCTCCGACGCGATGCAGGACGCGGAGGCCACGGGCCTCCCCGTCGAGGTCGATGCTCACCACGTGACGTTCATGGACTCGTCCGGCGTCGCGTTCCTCGCCCGCCTCGCGACGACGTCGCCGCACAAGGTGCGCGTCCTGCGCGCTCCCGCGACCATGCGCTTCCTGCTCGACGTCACGAGAATCGGCGAGCTTCTCGAGATCCTCGACGAGGACCCAGGATTCGAGCTTGCGCCCGTCGACGAGTTCACGATCGAGCGTCTGCCCCGGCAGAGCAACCCCGCGCTCTGACGCGCACGGGCCGATGGCCCGCCGTGCGTCGTCGCGGACCCCGGTGAGCTGCTGAAGCCCGCCAGACACGGAGAAGGCCTCCGCACCCGAGGGTGCGGAGGCCTTCTCCGTGTGAGCTCAGGTCAGAGCTTGTGACCAGCCGAGCGGAGCTGCTGGGCAGCCTCGACGATGCGCTGAGCCATGCCAGCCTCGGCGAGCTTGCCCCAGGCGCGCGGGTCGTACGCCTTCTTGTTGCCGACCTCGCCGTCGACCTTGAGGACGCCGTCGTAGTTCTGGAACATATGGGCCACGACCGGGCGGGTGAACGCATACTGCGTGTCCGTGTCGATGTTCATCTTGATGACGCCGTTGTCGACGGCCTCAGAGATCTCGGCCTCGGTCGAGCCGGAGCCGCCGTGGAACACGAGGTCGAACGGGTTCTCCTTGCCGATCTTGTCGCCGACCGTCTTCTGGATCTCGGCGAGGATCGACGGACGCAGCTTGACCGCACCCGGCTTGTAGACGCCGTGCACGTTGCCGAAGGTGAGTGCCGTCAGGTAGCGGCCCTTCTCGCCGGCGCCGAGCGCGGCGACGGTCGCGAGGCCGTCCTCAGCGGTCGTGTACAGCTTGTCGTTGATCTCGGCCGTGTGGCCGTCCTCCTCGCCACCGACGACGCCGACCTCGATCTCGAGGATCGTGCGGGCCGCCTGCGAGAGCTCGAGGAGCTCGGCCGCGATGACGAGGTTCTCGTCGAGCGGGATGTTCGAGCCGTCGAACATGTGCGACTGGAACGTCGGGTTCTTGCCGGCCTTGACCTGCTCCGCCTCGATGGCGAGGAGCGGGCGGACCCAGGAGTCCAGGTTCTGCTTGGTGCAGTGGTCCGTGTGGATCGCGACCGTGATCGGGTAGTTCTTCGCGACCTCGGCCGCGTACGCGGCGAGCGCGAGCGAGCCGGAGACGCGGTCCTTGATCGTCGAGCCGGAGCCGTACTCGGCGCCGCCGACCGACACCTGGATGATGCCGTCGCTCTCGGCCTCGGCGAAGCCCTGGAGGGCCGCCGTGATCGACTGGGAGGACGTGATGTTGACCGCGGGGTAGGCGAACTTGCCCGCCTTCGCGCGGTCGATCATCTCGTTGTAGACCTCGGGGGTTGCGATGGCCATCGAAGAACTCCAAAGAAGGGTGAGGGTTTTCTACGGGACTGTCGGGGACAGTTTCTCACGGATGCACGAACGCCCGTTGGGCCGTTTGACCCGTGGAACACGGCCTCACCAGCGCAGGTTCACGCCTCGGGGATCTGCGCGTGCTGGCTCACCCACGCGTGCATGGCGATCGCCCCGGCGGCGCCCGCGTTGATCGAGCGGGTCGAGCCGAACTGGGTGATGTGCAGGACGACGTCGCACGCCGCGACAGCCTCGTCGCTCAGGCCCGCACCCTCCTGGCCGAAGAGCAGCATGCACTCCCGCGGGAGCGTGAACCTCTCGATCGCGACCGAGCCCGGGACGTTGTCGATGCCGATCACCCGCAGGCCCTCCCCGGCAGCCCAGGCGAGCAGGTCCGCGACGTCGGGATGGTGGACCACGTGCTGGTAACGGTCCGTGACCATCGCGCCGCGACGGTTCCAGCGGCGACGCCCGACGATGTGCACGGCCGCGGCGTTGAACGCGTTCGCGGTCCGCACGACCGACCCGATGTTCAGGTCGTGTCCCCAGTTCTCGATCGCGACGTGGAACGGGTGCCTGCGAGAGTCGAGCTCCGCGACGATCGCGTCGACGGTCCAGTACCGGAACTCGTCGGTCACGTTGCGCCGGTCGCCGTCACGCAACAGGTCTGGGTCGTAGCGCGCTCCGACCGGCCAGGCGTCCTCCCCGCCGGGCCACGGGCCTACGCCGATCTCACGGGTCGTCTCGTCGTCACGGTCCTGCGGCACCCGCCCATTGTCCAGCAGGTCGCCCGACGAACGGTCCAGAGATGTTCACGTGCTGCTCACCGGGGCGCCGCCGGCCCGTGAGGTCGCCGGACTAGGCTGGAGCGGTGCTGACCTCTGTGCTCGATGCCGTGTCCTCCGTACCCCTCCACGCCGCCGCCGATCCGAGCGTCCTCGCTCTCGGCCCCGACTGGATGCAGGCGGACACGCTCATCGCGTCCTTCGGCACCTACGCGCTGATCGGGATCTGCGTCGTCGTGTTCATCGAGACGGGCTTGCTGTTCCCGTTCCTCCCCGGCGACTCCCTGCTGTTCACGGCGGGCATGCTCGTCGCGCAGGAGCAGCTCGACTTCCCGCTGTGGCTCTTGTGCGTGCTGCTGTTCGTGTCCGCGTTCGCGGGCGACCAGGTCGCCTACGCGATCGGGCACAAGGCGGGGCCCCGGATCTTCAACAAGCCCGACTCCCGGTTCTTCAAGCAGTCGTACATCGACCAGACCAACGCGTTCTTCGACAAGTACGGCGGCCGGGCGATCGTGCTCGCGCGCTTCGCGCCCTTCGTGCGCACGTACGCGCCCGTCGCCGCCGGCGTCGGCCGCATGCCCTACCGGCACTTCGTGAGCTACAACGTGATCGGCGCGCTGCTGTGGGGCGTCGGCATCACCGTGCTCGGATACTTCCTGGGGCAGATCACGTTCATCCACGACAACATCGAGGCGATCCTCGTCCTGATCGTCCTCGTGTCGGTGCTCCCGATCATCATCGAGGTCGCCCGCGGGTGGCTCGCGCGGCGTCGTGCGCCGCGCGACGCGGCCGCGACCGTCCCCACGACGACACCGGAGGTGTGACATGACCGACCAGCCTCGCGTGATCCGTTCCTGGCTGACCGACATGGACGGCGTCCTCGTCCACGAGGGGGTCGCGCTCCCGGGCGCGCCGGAGTTCATCCGGGCGCTGCGCGACGCCGAGCGGCCGTTCCTCGTCCTCACGAACAACTCGATCTTCACGGACCGCGACCTGCGCGCACGGCTCGCACAGTCGGGCATCGACGTCCCGCAGGAGGCGATCTGGACGTCGGCGCTCGCGACCGCGAGCTTCTTGCAGGACCAGTCGCCGGGCGGCTCGGCGTACGTCATCGGGGAGGCCGGGCTGACGACGGCGCTCTACGAGGTGGGCTACACGCTCACCGAGTCGTCGCCCGACTACGTGGTGCTCGGCGAGACCCGCACGTACTCGTTCGAGGCGATCACGAAGGCGATCCGGCTGATCCTCGACGGCGCGCGGTTCATCTGCACGAACCCGGACGCGACGGGCCCGAGCGCCGAGGGCCCGCTGCCGGCGACGGGTGCGGTGGCCGCGATGATCACGAAGGCGACGGGCCGCAAGCCGTACTTCGTGGGCAAGCCGAACCCGATGATGTTCCGGTCGGCGCTCAACCGCATCGACGCGCACTCGGAGACGACGGCGATGATCGGTGACCGCATGGACACGGACGTGGTCGCTGGCATCGAGGCAGGCCTTGAGACGTTCCTCGTGCTCACCGGCTCGACGACGGCGGAGCAGGTCGAGCTGTACCCGTTCCGTCCGTCGCGCGTCGTCCCCTCGATCGCGGACCTGATCGAGCTGGTCTGACCACCGTCGCGGCACCTCTCGACGACGTAGGCCCTGGACGCATCGCGTCCAGGGCCTACGTGTGTCGGCGTCCAGGTCAGGCGGGGACGGCGCCCCGACGACGGCGGACCAGGACGAGCGCAGCACCGGCGAGCAGGAGCGTGCCCGAGAGCGCGACGAGCCCGACCGGTTCGGATCCGGTCACCGGGAGGGTGCCGGTCGGCGACGAGCAGTCGGTCTCGCCACCGAGCGGGAGCGTGAACGAGACGGGGGCGAGGGCGTCGCCGGCCTTGTAGAAGCCGGAGAACGCCTTGGCGCCCGCTGCCGTGAGCGTCGCCGGGACGCCGCTGTAGGAGATGCGGTCGCCCGAGGCCCCGCCGTGCCCGCTCAGCGAGAGGGTCGCGAACGTGATGCCGGCGTACGCGAACGTGTCGCCGTCGATGGTGGTACCTCGCGTGTCGAGGACGAGCGACGCCCGCGTCGAGCTGTGGAGCACGACGCGCGGGTTCGAAAACGTCACGTCGAGGACGTCGCCGTGGCCGACCGTCCGCACGGAGCCGGTGAACGAGCCGGTGCCGCGCGCAGCGTCGGTGTTGTACGCGCCGGTCCCGGCGGACCAGGTGAACGTCGAGCCCGAACGCTGTGCCCCCGACGTCGTGATCTTGCCCTGGGCGACCGAGCCCTCGATGTAGGCGAGGTAGCTGGACTTGAGGCCCCAGGTCAGCGTGGCGCCGGTGACGCTGCGAGCGACGCACTCGGGCGTACCCGTCGAGTCGACGGGCTCAGTCTTGTCAGCCTCCGCGCGGACGACCGTGAAGGTCTGCTTGATCGGCTTCGCGACACCTGCGACGGAGAGCACGAACGTGTGGCGGCCCGCCGCGAAACCCTCCGGGACGTCGAAGTCGTACGTGACGACTCCCTTCGCCGACGTGCGCTGGGAACCGAGGCTGATCGGGTCGGAGTGGACCTCGGCGCTCGAGGTCGCCGACGCGGGAAGCCCGGTGACGCGGAACGTGATCGTGCCGCCCTGCTCGACGCGGGAGCCCTCGACGTCACCACCCAGCGTGACCGTCGGCGTCGCGACGGGCGTCGGGGTGGGCGGGACCTTGCCGTCGTCGCACTTCTCGGCGACCGTGATCGTGGCACTGAGCGGGTCGAGCTTCTCCCCCGCAGGGTAGAACCCCGCAAAGACGGGCGTGCCGGAGGCGAGGAGCGTCACGGCTGCGTTGGTGATGGTCGTCGTCCGGCCCGACGTCGCCATCGCGCCCCTGAGGTCCACCGAGGCGATCGCCACGTCCTTGAGGTCCTGCGCCGGGGTGCTCAGGTACGCCTTGACGTCGGCGTCCGCCCGGAGCTCAGCCTTGGTCGACGACGTCAGGACGAGGCGCAGGTTGGTCCAGCGCATGTTCATCTCGTCGTGGTGCCCGAGGAAGTGGAGCGCGCCAGGCAGGCGGACGCTGCCCTTGCCGTCGGCGTAGGTTCCCGTGCCGCCCGACCACTCGAAGCGGCCTCCCTTGAGCTCGACGCCCGTGCGCTCGATCCTGCCCTGGGCGATGGGACCACTGATGTAGGTCACGAAGCTGGACTTCACGCCCCACGACACCTGCGCGGAGGTGATCGAAGGATCAGCGACGCACCCCGTCGGCTCCGGGGTCGGGGTGGGGGTCGGCTTCGGGTCCGGGTTGGGGGTCGGCTTCGGGTCCGGCTTCGTCCCGGGCTCGGTGAACGTCAGCGGGGTGAACGTCTCGAACGCCGCAGGCTTCGCACCCGAACCGCCATACGTGTAGATCCCCCAACGCCCCGTCGCCGCGAGCAGCTTCTCCGTCTTGGTCAACGTCAGCTCAGCCTCGAACGACCCGTCCGCACCCAGCTCGATCGCACCCGCCGCAGCGCCACCGATCGTCGACACGTCCTCAGCGAGCACCGCCCACCTCGTGTCACCCGTCACGCGCGCCGTCGACGGCGCACCAGCCGACGGCTCCCACGCCTCCGCGAACCGACCGAACGCCACATACGTCCCCGCGAACTTCCCCGCCAACGGCGGACGCGCACCGACCGCCGCCGGGTCCCCCGCGACGAAACCCGTGCCACGCACGGTGACCTTCTCACCGTCGCCCAGACCGGACGTCTTCGACACCGTCACCGACGGGGTGGGCGCCGGCTCGGTGAACGTCAGCGGGGTGAACGTCTCGAACGCCGCAGGCTTCGCACCCGAACCGCCATACGTGTAGATCCCCCAACGCCCCGTCGCCGCGAGCAGCTTCTCCGTCTTGGTCAACGTCAGCT
>NZ_JAAXOW010000003.1 GCF_012396185.1 Sanguibacter hominis ATCC BAA-789 | reverse complement strand
AGCAACCAGACCCAGCCCCACAAAGGACCAGACCAAGCCACCCGACAGGGATATTTGGCATTGACTATCAAGCACACTGTTGAGTTCTCAAGGAACAGACGCGCATCCCCACCCGCCCTTCCAGGCCGGCGCGGAGGCAACCGTTCAAACTTACCTCAGGAAGCTCTGCAGATCAACTCGCCTTCCGGCTCGTGCCTGCTGCCCCTGGGGCGCACCCTAGGAACCTGATCTCTCAGGTATCTCGTTGGGGTGGCCCGCCTGGCGGGACGGCCTCTTGCGAGTCCGTCGCCCTGCCGGGCTGGCTCGAAGAACATTACACACCCTCGGCGCGCAACACCAAATCGGCAGGATCCCGCGCTTCAGGCGCCCATGGCTCCTCGAGGATTCGTCCCATCACGCCTCGAGGGCCTCGGGGCCGCCCTCGAGCAGGCGGACGAACTGGTCCTCGTCGAGGATCGTCAGGCCAAGCTCCCGCGCCTTGGTCTCCTTGGAGCCAGCGTTCTCCCCGACGACCACATAGTCCGTCTTCTTCGAGACCGATCCGGCCGACTTGCCGCCGGCCGCGATGATCGCCTCCTTCGCACCGTCGCGCGTGAAACTCTCGAGGCCGCCCGTCACCACGACGCTCAGGCCAGAGAGGACACCCGACGCGGGCTCGCGCACGGCGCCTGGCCCAGGGTGCCCCGGCGTCTCCAGCACGACTCCGGCCTTGCGCCAGCGCTCGACGATCTCGATGTGCCAGCCGACCGTGAACCACTCGATCAGCTCGGCTGCGATCACCGGACCGACTCCCTCGACCGCGCTCAGCTCTTCCTGCGACGCCGCGCGCACCGCATCGAGCGAACCGAAGTGGTCAGCGAGCGCGCGGGCCGCGACGGGCCCTACATGACGGATGTTGAGCGACACGAAGATTCGCCACAGGTCCTTCGTCCGCGCCTTGACGAGCTCGTCGACGAGCTTCTCCGCTGCCTTCCCCGGTACGACAGACGGCGGTTCGAGCCCCGCAGCCTCGGCCTCGGGGAGCGACATTCCCTGAGCCTCGGCCCAGGCCTCCTGCTCCTTGCGCGTAGCCCGGCGCGCGAACGGGGTGCGCTCCTTCGCGCGCCCTTCGTCGTCCAGCTTGGGCAGGCCCGTCTCAGAGTCCTTGACGACGACGCGGATCGGCACGAGGTCCTCGACCCGGAGGTCGAACAACCCGGCTTCCGTCCGCAGCGGCGGCACCTCGGGGACGAGCGGCTGAGTCAGCGCTGCCGCGGTGACCTCGCCGAGCACCTCGATGTCGAGACCCGAGCGCGACCCGATGTGCTCGACCCGGCCCCGCACCTGCGCGGGGCACGACTCGGCGTTCGGGCAGCGGAGGTCGACGTCCCCCTCCTTCATGGGACGCAGTGGCGTACCGCACTCGGGACACCCGGTCGGCATGACGAAGTCACGACGTGGGTATCCGTCGCTCTCCGCAGCCGTCACCGGCCCGACGATCTCAGGGATGACGTCGCCCGCCTTGCGGAGCACGACCATGTCACCGATCCGCACGCCCTTGACCTTCACGACGTCCTGGTTGTGCAGCGTCGCCTGGCGCACGACCGATCCCGCGACGCGCACGGGCTCCATGACCGCGTACGGCGTCGCGCGCCCGGTGCGGCCCACCCCCACGACGATGTCCAGGAGGCGTGTGTTGACCTCCTCGGGCGGGTACTTGTAGGCGATCGCCCAGCGCGGGGCTCGGCTCGTCGCGCCCAAGCGACGCTGCAGCGCGACCTCGTCGACCTTGACGACGATCCCGTCGAGCTCGTGCTCGATCTCGTGGCGGTGCTCGGCGAAGTAGGCGATCATCTCGCGCACGCCCTCGAGGTCTCCGACGACGCGATTGTGCGGGGAGACCGGGACGTCCCAGCCGCGCAGCAGGTCATACACCTGCGACTGGCGCACGATCCCCGCGTCCGAACCCTCCGCACCAGGCTCGACCCCTGCCACGGGCGGCGCCGCGTCTCCCCAGTCGAGGGCACCGATCCCGTGCGCGTACATCGCGAGTGGACGCGACGCCGTGATCCGCGGGTCCTTCTGCCGCAGCGAGCCAGCAGCAGCGTTGCGCGGGTTCGCGAACGGCGGCTTGCCCGCGGCAACCTGCGCCTCGTTGAGCGCCGCGAACTGCTCGACGAGCATGAACACCTCGCCACGCACCTCGATCAGCTCGGGGTGCGTCGCCGGGTCGCCACCGAGCGTCGCCGGGATGCCCGCGATCGTGCGGACGTTGAGCGTGACGTCCTCCCCCGTGCGTCCGTCACCGCGCGTGACTCCGCGCACGAGTCGGCCCCGCTCGTAGACGAGCGCGATCGCGAGACCGTCGATCTTCACCTCGGTCAGGTAGTGGACCGGCGCCTCCCCCACGTCCTTGCGGACGCGGTCCGCCCACGCGCCGAGGTCCTCGAGCGAGAAGGCGTTGTCGAGCGAGAGCATGCGCTCGACGTGGTCGACAGACGCGAAGTCTGTCGAGAACGTTCCGCCGACACGCTGCGTCGGCGACTGCGGGGTACGCAGCTCGGGGTACGTCTCCTCGAGCCGGGTGAGGTCGCGCAAGAGCTCGTCGTACTCACCGTCCGAGATCGTGGGAGCGCTACGCAGGTAGTAGGCGACCTGGTGCTCCTCGATCTGCTCGGCGAGCTCAGCCCATCTCTGACGTGCCGCGTCGTCGGCCACCGGCATCACGTCGCCGCCGTCACGCGCAGGCTCCGCCGGCGCCTGTCCCTGCAGGCCGTCACGCTTCGTCTTGCTCACCGCACCATCATGCCAAGCACCTCCGACACCGGCCCACCGGCGCTCGGGACGTGGTCCGGACGTCGGCGGGGCCGCCTAGGGTGAGCCCATGTCGAGCACCCAGCCGAAGCCAGCCGTCCCGGACGTCGTCGTCGAACCGGCGCGCGACGACCCCTTCCTGTGGCTCGAGGATGTCGAGGGCGAACGTGCGCTCGACTGGGTCCGGGAGCGCAACCGCGCAGCCCTCCTCCGCCTCGCGACCCCGCGCCAACGGGAGATCGAGCGCGCCGCGCTCGAGGTGCTCGACGACGACGCGAAGATCCCGTACGTCTCGC
Organism: Sanguibacter hominis ATCC BAA-789; assembly: GCF_012396185.1. Lineage (GTDB taxonomy): Bacteria > Actinomycetota > Actinomycetes > Actinomycetales > Cellulomonadaceae > Flavimobilis > Flavimobilis hominis. Next base: position 378,411 of record NZ_JAAXOW010000003.1, on the reverse strand, counting down.
TGGCCGGCGGCCTCCTCTACAACTTCTGGCGAGACGCCGTGCACCCACGCGGCGTGTGGCGACGCACGACGCCGACGTCCTACCGGACGCCGTCACCCGAGTGGGAGGTCCTCCTCGACCTCGACGCGCTCAACGCCGCCGAGGGTCAGGACTGGGTGTGGCACGGCGCGAGCGTGCTCCGACCGGGCTGCGACCGCGCGCTCGTCACCCTCTCGCACGGCGGCTCCGACGCGGACGTCACGCGCGAGCTCGACCTCACGTCGCTCGCGTTCGTCCCCGAGTCCGAGGGCGGCTTCGTCCGGCTCGAGGCGAAGGGCGGGATTGGCTGGATCGACCGAGACACGACGTTCGTCTACACGGACCTCGGCCCTGGGACGACGACGCCATCCGGATACCCCCGCACGGTGCGCCGCTGGCGTCGCGGCACGCCGATCACCGAGGCACAGCTCGTCTACGAAGGCGCTGCTGACGACCTGTACATCAGCGCGCACCACGACAGGACACCGGGCTTCGAGCGCGACCTCGTGAGCCGCGCCATGACCTTCTACGAGTCCGAGACGTACGTCCTCGAGAGCGACGGCACGACGACTCTCGTCCCGGTGCCGCGCTCGGCCGACGTCGACGTCCACCGCGAGTGGGCCGTCGTGCGCCTGCGCGACGCCTGGGAGACCGCCGGCTCCGCCTATCCCGCAGGAGCGCTCCTGGCGGTCCGCCTCGACGACCTGATCGCTGGTGACGCGACCCCGACGACACTCTTCGAACCCACCGAGCATGCGAGCCTCGACGACGTCACGTGGACTCGTGAGCGCCTCGTCCTGACGATCCTCGACGACGTCCGCAACCGCATCGAGGTCCTCGAGCCGCCCGCGCGGGACTCGGCCGAGTGGCAGCGCACCCCGCTCCCGGGGGCACCCTCGACCGCGACGCTCTCGGTCGCAGCGGTCGACCGCGACGAGTCCGACGACCTGTGGGTCGTCGCGACCGACTTCCTGACACCTGCCACGCTGCACCTCGTCGACGCCGCGGGACGCAAGCCTCCCGAGGCCGTCAAGGCGGCCCCGGCCGCTTTCGACCCGAGCGGGCTCACCTACGAGCAACGCTTCGCGACCTCGGACGACGGCACGCAGGTTCCCTACTTCGTCGTGCGGAGCACCGACACCCAGCCAGCGGCACCGGCACCGACACTCCTGTACGGGTACGGCGGCTTCGAGGTCTCACTCACCGCCAACTACTCAGGCGTTCTGGGCAGGTCCTGGCTCGAGCGCGGTGGCACCTACGTCCTCGCCAACATCCGCGGCGGCGGCGAGTACGGCCCCGCCTGGCACCAGGCTGCCCTCCGGGAGAACCGGCACCGGGCGTTCGAGGACTTCGCCGCGGTCGCCCGCGACCTCGTCGCCACAGGCGTCACCACACCCGAGCGGCTGGGCTGCAAGGGGGGATCCAACGGAGGCCTGCTCACCGGCGCGATGCTGACGATGTACCCCGACCTCTTCGGGGCGGTCGTGATCCAGGTTCCGCTGCTCGACATGCGCCGCTACACGAAGCTCCTCGCCGGAGCATCGTGGGCAGCCGAGTACGGCGACCCCGACGACCCCGAGCAGTGGGAGTACATCCGCACCTTCTCGCCGTACCACCTCGTCCGGCAGGACACGACCTACCCGCCCGTGCTGCTGACGACCTCGACGCGTGACGATCGTGTCCACCCCGGCCACGCCCGGAAGATGACCGCACTCCTCGAGTCTGTCGGCGCAGACGTCACGTACGTCGAGAACATCGAGGGTGGGCACGGCGGCGCAGCCGACAACGCGCAGGCCGCGCACATGTCCGCACTCGCCTACGAGTTCCTCTGGCAGCAGCTCGGCTGACCGCGCGGCTCAGCCTGCCGCGCGCTCCGCGAGGATGAGGGACGCACGCGTGAGCGTCCGGAGCGCGTCCCGCTCGCTCCGGACGTCACCGCCAGCCCCGCGAGGGCTGGGGACGAGCGGGAGCGCGCCTCGCGCTGCCGTCACGACGACCTGGTCGAGCGACCGGTCCGTCAGGCCGATCCGATGCCACGGCTCGCTCACCAGCCGCGCGACCGCACCGACGTCCGCTCCCGCGCACTGCGAGACCGGCGCAGGCGGAAGACCCGCCCACAGGTCGACGCCCCGCTCGACCGCGCGCGCCACCTGGTCCCACGTGCGCTCGTCCCACGGCCCGAGGTCCAGGCCGATCGCGTCGGCGCCCGCGAGCACCGCCGGCGCGATACCTACCCAGCCGCCGCCCACGTGCACGACCGAGCGCGCGCCCGCCGACCGCACCGCCCCCAGCACCGGCCGCAGCCCCTCCATCAGGACGGCCCGCTCGACCGCGCGGATGCGCGAGTACCCCGAGAACGTGGGCAGCACGCCCGCGGCGACCTGCGCCAGCAGCGACTCGTCGAGCTGCACCGTCAGCCGGGCCCGCGGAGCCTGACGCCGCACGTCCACGACGTGCCCCGCGACCCCCGCCGCCAGCGACTCGCCCAGCTCGCGGACCGCGCCAGAGTCCGTCAGCACACGGTCGCCGCGCGCCAGGTACAGCGCAGCCGAGAGCGTCCACGGCCCCAGCACCTGCACGCTCAGCTCGCCGTCGAACGACGCCGCAGAGATCGCCAGCGCGTCGAGGTCCTCGCGCCAGAACGCCTGCGCGCGCTCGAGGTCGACCCCGCCGTGGTCAGCGAGCCGCCAGCCGTGCGGCCCCAGCTCGACCGGGAGCTGGTCGAGCAGCGCGCCTGTGCGACCGACCGGGTCTGCGCCGGGGCCGCGGGCCGCGAGCTCGGGCAGGAACGGTACGCCGCGCACGCCGTCGGGCACGTCGCTCAGGTCACCCACGACGGTCAGCTGCGACTCGAGGGGGTCGACGCCGGGCCACCGGCCGGGCCCCGACACGCCTGTGCCCGGAACCCGAGGCGGCAGCGCGGCAGCGACGTCGCCCGAGGTCTCGGTGGTCACGTCCGTCATCGCGACGTCGCCGCGCCCGCGCTCGCACGCCAGGCCCGCGACACCGTCGCCTGACCGAGCACGCGCGTGCCGCGATAGACGACGAGCGACTGCCCGGCCGCCACCCCGCGCAGCCGGTCGCCCGTCAGCTCGACCTCGAGAACGCCGTCGGCCGCCGTGCGCACGCGGGCCGGGACAGGCGCGCCGTGCGCGCGCACCTGAACCTCCGCGTCGAGCCACGCGTCCGGCGCGTCAGCCTGCACGTCCTCGGCGAGCCACACGAGGCGCTCGCCGGCGAGCCGGTCGACCGTGAGCAGCTCGGCCGCCCCGACCACCACCGTGTTCGTCGACGGCCGCACCTCGAGCACGTAGCGCGGCTTGCCGTCCGCAGCAGGGCGCCCCAGAGCGAGACCGCGGCGCTGCCCGACCGTGTACGCGTACGAGCCGTCGTGCTGCCCGACCACGTTCCCCTCGGTGTCGACCACGTCACCCGGACGCGTCCCGAGCCGGTCCCGCAAGAACCCCTGCGTGTCACCGTCAGCGACGAAGCAGATGTCGTACGAGTCCGGCTTGGCCGAGACGCTCAAGCCACGACGAGCCGCCTCCGCCCGGACCTCCGCCTTCGACGCGAAGTCACCGAGCGGGAAGATCGACCGAGCGAGGCGATCAGGGCCCATGACCGCGAGGACATAGCTCTGGTCCTTGTCGACGTTCGGCGACCGGTGCAGCTCCCGCACGGCCACGCCGTCGGCTCCTGTGCGCTCGACCACGCGCGCATAGTGCCCTGTCGCGACCGCGTCGAACCCGAGCGCGGTCGCTTTGTCGAGGAGCGCCTCGAACTTGATGTGCTCGTTGCAGCGCACGCACGGGTTGGGCGTACGGCCGGCCTCGTACTCCGAGAGGAAGTCGGCGACGACCGTCTCCTCGAACGTCTCCGAGAGATCCCACACGTAGTACGGGATGCCGAGCACGTCCGCCGCGCGGCGCGCGTCCCCAGCGTCCTCGATCGAGCAGCATCCCCGCGAGCCCGTGCGGAACTGCGCGCGGTCGCGCGACAGCGCCATGTGCACGCCGACCACCTCGTGACCCGCCTCGACCGCGAGCGCCGCAGCCACGGCCGAGTCGACGCCGCCGGACATCGCCGCCAGGACCCGCATCAGCCTGCCACCCCCCGGGTCGCGCCGAGCCGAGCAGACGCGAGGCCCGCCCGTGAGGCCCTCGCGACGATCTGCGGAAGCACGTCGAGGAGGCGCTCGACGTCACCCTCCGTCGACGTGCGGCCGAGCGAGAAGCGCAGGGCTCCGCGAGCGTCGACCTCGTCGACGCCCATCGCGACGAGCACGTGCGAGGGCTGCGGCACCCCGGCCTGGCACGCCGAGCCCGTCGAGCACTGCACCCCGGCCGAGTCGAGCAGGTAGAGCAGCGAGTCTCCCTCGCAGCCGGGGAACGTGAAGTGGGCGTTCGCAGGCAGGCGCGCAGGCCCACCGTCGAGCGCCGCGTCGACCGCGGGCCCGCGCAGGACCGCCGACGGGACACGCTCCCGCACACCCGCGACGAGCGCGTCGCGCAACGCGGCAACACGAGCCGCCTCCTCGCCGCGTGCCTCGACCGCCTCGTCGAGCGCGACCGCGAACGCGCGCACCCCGGGCGCGTCGAGCGTCCCGGAGCGCACGCTGCGCTCCTGGCCGCCGCCGTGCAAGACCGGAGTGAGCGCGAGGCCGCGCCCTGCGACGAGAGCGCCGACCGACACGGGACCGCCCAGCTTGTGCGCCGAGACGGTCATCGCGTCTAGGCCCGAGGCAGCGAAGTCGACCGGAAGATGCCCGACCGCCTGGACGGCGTCAGCATGCACGGGAACGCCTGCGGCGTGCGCGACCTGCACGATGCGCCGCACCGGCTGGACTGTACCGACCTCGTTGTTGGCCCACATCACCGACACGAGCGCGACCTGGTCGCCGTTCTCGTCAAGCTCGGCGCGCAGCGCGTCGAGGTCGACGAGCCCCTCCCTGTCGACCGGCAGCAGGACGATCTCCGCACCTGCGTGCTCGGCGAGCCAGAACGCCGGGTCGAGGACGGCATGATGTTCGACGCCGGAGACGACGACGCGACGACGCTCCGGATGGCCCGTGCGGCGCGCCCAGAACAGGCCCTTGATCGCGAGGTTGTCAGCCTCGGTGCCCCCGGCGGTGAAGATCACCTCGGACGGGCGCGCACCGATCGCGGCAGCGATCGACTCGCGCGCCTCCTCGACGACCCGCCGGGCCGCGCGCCCCGCAGCGTGCAGGGACGACGGGTTGCCTACGGCCGCCATCTGCTCGGCATACGCCTCGATCGCCGCCCGGGACATCGGCGTCGTAGCGGCATGGTCGAGATAGACGGGGCGCGGGGTGGTCACGAGGTCCAGTCTACGAACGGCCCGGCGCGTGCCCGCGCGCGGGCAGCACCCCGGTCAGCCGCGACGCTCGCGGATCGCCGCCGCAGCCTGCGGAAGGACGGTCGCGAGATCGCCGACGACAGCGAAGTCGCAGATCTCGAAGATCGGGCACTCGGGGTCCGAGTTGACCGCCACGATCACCTCGGAGGCCTGCATGCCCCCGCGGTGGTGCGGCGCACCCGAGATGCCTGCGCCGACGTACAGGCGCGGGGAGATCGTGACACCCGTCTGGCCGATCTGGGTGTCGTGCTCGATCCAGCCCTCGTCGACGCAGTCGCGCGTCGAGCCGACTGCCGCGCCGAGCGCGTCCGCCAGGTCGCGCACCGGGCCGAAGTCGCCGCCGGTGCCGCGGCCGCCCGCGACGACGGACGCCGCCTCCGCGAGCGCGGGACCCGCCTCCGCGTCGACCTCGTGGACCGTGCGCGAGACGAGGCGCACGCCCCCTGCGGCGGCCGAGGCCTCCTCGGCCGGGACGGCGATCCTCTCGACGGACGGCGTCGTGGCTGCCATCGCCTCCGACGGGTGCACCGCGTTGGGGCGCACCGTGAGCAGGGCGAGCGGCGTGCGGACCTCGCACACGAGGTCCCACGTCCCCGCGAACACACGCTTCGCCCCGACGATGCTCGCGCTCTCGCCCTCGCGGACCTGCGCCGCGTCGATGATGAGGCCCGCGCCGGTCAGGAGCGCGAGCCGCGCGAGCACCTCCTTGTGCGCGAACGTCGCACGCGCGAGCAGGACCCGCGCGCCCTCGGTGACGCGGGTGAGCGCGTGCGCCGCGACACCCGTGAGGTGCGGCTCGCCGTCGACGGCGAGCTCGACGACGCGCGCGACGCCGTGCGCGCCGAGCTGCTCGAGGACCGCAGCGGAAGGAGCGTCGAACGAGACGACGGCGACGTCACCCAGGTCGCGAGCGATCGTCACGAGCTCGAGGTCGGCGTCGCGCAGCGGTGCTGCGAGCGAGTCGACGAGGACGAGGGCGGTGGAGGTGCTGGTCATGTCGGGCATCCCTCTCAGACGAGGCCGCGGCGGGCGAGGAAGTCGGCGAGCGCGATGCCGCCCTGACCGCTGTCGACGTGGAGCTCGACGGGCGGGCGCTCCGGGCGCGGCGCGGCAGACAGCACCTGGGTCCGCGCTCCCGCCTCCCCGACCTTCGACGCGTCGACGTCGAGGTCTGCGAGGGACCAGGTCGTGATCGCCTTCGTGCGGGCCGCCATGATGAGCTTGAAGTTCGGGAAGCGTGGCCGGTTGATGTGGTCGTTGACGCTCACGACCACCGGCAGCTCCGCCTCGAGCACCTCAGTCACCCCGTCGACGTCACGCTCGGCACGGGCGGCGCGGCCCGCGACCTCGAGCGCACCGGCGTTCGTCAGCTGAGGCCAGCCCAGCTCTGCGGCGACGAGCGCCGGGACCACCGAACCGAGACCGTCGAGCGCCGCCATACCAGCGAGCACGAGGTCGACCGGACCGTCCTGCGCGACGCGGCGCACCGCCGCGGCGAGCACGGCCGCCGTGCCGAGGTAGTCAGAGCCCACGAGCGCGTCGTCGAGCACGTGCACCCCGACGTCCGCACCGAGCTGGTACGCCCGGCGCAGCGCGTCCGACGCCTCCGCCGGCCCCATCGTCAGCGCGACGATCTCGCTGCCCGCACGCTCCTCGTCGGACATCCGCTCGAGCAGCCGCACCGCTTCCTCGAGGGGATGCTCGTCGAGCTCGTTGAGCGAGCCGTCGGCCGCGCCGCGCGCGACCCGCCCGTCGACGAACGTCCTGTTCGAGTGGATGTTCGGCACGTGCTTGGCCAGCACGACGATTCTCAGACCCACGGTGCTCCTCGACTGATCTCAAGCTCTGCCCGGCCGGTCCGGCCCACGACGAGAGCAGGCTACCGCGCACCCCGCCACCCCGGCGGGTCATCCCGGGTGACGGATTCCCGACCGCGGGCGCTCCTGCCTCACAATGAGACGATGCACCGCCTCGCCCGCGAGCCGCTCAACATCGGGCCCGCAAGGACGAATGGACTAGAACCATGACCTGTCTGCTCGACGCCACCGCCCTCGACACGACCCGCGCGCCTCTCGGCGTCCGCGTCGTGGACGGCGGTGTGACCGTCGCGGTCGCTGCGGCGCACGCGACGCTCGTCGAGCTGTGCCTCCTCGACCGCGACGACTCCGCCCCGAGCGGCTGGCGCGAGCAGCGCATCCCCCTGTTCGGTCCCCGCCTGGGCGTGTGGTCCGCGTTCGTGCCCGGCGTCCGCGCCGGCCAGCACTACGGGTTCCGTGCCCACGGCGCGTGGGACCCCGCCGTCGGCCTGCGCTACAACCCCAACAAGCTGCTGCTCGACCCGTATGCGCGCGGCCTCGAGGGCGACCTCGCGTACGGCCCCGAGACCTACGGGCACGCGTGGGACGTGCCCCACGACGACGACGCTCCCGCGATGAGCCAGCTCGACTCGCTCGGCCACGTGCCCCACAGCGTCGTCGTCGACTCGTGGTTCACTCCCCCGGCCTCGGGCCGCCCGCAGGTCCCGTGGAGCGAGACGGTCGTCTACGAGGCCCACGTGCGCGGCCTGACCCTCCACCTGCCCGGCCTGCCCGACGAGCTGCGCGGCACCTACGCGGGCCTCGCCCACCCCGTGACGATCGAGCACCTCAAGAGCCTCGGCATCACGACCCTCGAGCTCCTGCCGATCCACGCGTCCGCGTCCGAGCCGCACCTCGTGCGCAACGGCCTGACCAACTACTGGGGCTACAACACGCTCGGCTTCTTCGCTCCCGAGCCGCGGTACGCGATGGCCTCCTCCCGTGCGGCGGGGCCCGGCGCCGTCCTCGACGAGCTCAAGGGGATGGTCGCCCTGCTCCACGAGGCTGGCATCGAGGTCGTGCTCGACGTCGTCCTCAACCACACGTGCGAGGGCGGCACCGACGGGCAGCAGCTGTCCTGGCGCGGACTCGACCCGACCGTCTACTACCTGCACGACGGCGGCTCCCCCGCTCGGTTCGCGGACGTCACCGGGTGCGGCAACACGCTCGACTTCCGCCGCACGCGCGTCGTGCAGATGGCGCTCGACTCGCTGCGGTACTGGGCGAACGAGGTCAGCGTCGACGGCTTCCGCTTCGACCTCGCCGTCACGCTCGGCCGCGGCCACGACGGGTTCACGAACTTCCACCCGTTCCTCGTCGCCGTCCAGACCGACCCTGTCCTGAGCGGCCTCAAGCTCATCGCCGAGCCGTGGGACGTCGGCCCCGGCGGCTGGCAGACCGGCAGCTTCAAGGCGCCGTTCGCCGAGTGGAACGACCGCTTCCGCAACGCGGTGCGCTCCTTCTGGCTCACCGACGCTCGCGCAGCCTCGCACGGGCACCCCACGCACGGGGTGCGCGAGCTCGCGACCCGCCTGTCCGGCTCCGCCGACGTCTTCGGGCACAGCGACCCGCCTCTCGTGCGCGGGCCCGGGGCCTCGATCAACTTCGTGACCGCGCACGACGGCTTCACGATGGCCGACCTCACCGCGTACGACCACAAGCACAACGAGGCGAACGGCGAGGACAACCGCGACGGGTCCGACGACAACCGGTCGTGGAACCACGGGATCGAGGGCCGCCTCGACCATGTCGGCTCCGAGATCGCTGCGCTGCGCCGCCGGTCCCACCGCAACCTCATGGCGACGCTCCTGCTGAGCGCGGGGACACCCATGATCACCGCGGGCGACGAGATGGGGCGCACCCAGCACGGCAACAACAACGCCTACTGCCAGGACACCGACATCGCGCACGTGTCGTGGGAGCTCGACGCACCTGCGCGCGACCTCCTGGAGACGACGCGCTACCTCCTCGCGCTGCGCGCCTCCCTGCGCGCGCTCCAGGCCGAGCACTTCTTCCTCGGGCGGCCCCTCGCGCGGCGCGGCGACGACAAGCTCGACCTCGCCTGGCTCGGCCCCGACGGCGAGGTGCTCACCGCCGACCGGTGGAACGACTCGTGCCTGCGCTCCCTGCAGATGGTCCGGCGTACTGCTGACACCGACGACCGGGCCGTGCTCCTCGCGCTCAACGGCTCGCTCGAGCCCGTCCCGCTCACGCTGCCGTCGGACGAGGTGTGGGAGCTCGTCTGGGACAGCACGTGGGAGAACCCCGTCGAGCGTCTGAGCCTCGACGACGAGGACGACCCCGAGCTCGAGCCGCTGAGCATCCGGATGTACGTCTCGAAGGCCCCATGACCGGCGCGGACGCGCCTGCGCGCGGGGGCGCCCCCCGCGCGTGCTGGTGCGGTTCCGTGCGAGTTCTCGATAGGTTCGTGTCGTGAGCAAGAAACGTCGCCCCGCCGCCCCGGTCCGCGCCACCTCCCCCCGTCAGGAGGTCACCGCGCAGGCCGCTGTGACGATCCCTGCCGAGGTCAGCGGCACGAACGGCGCAGTCTCCGCCGTCGTGCCCGCCATCCCCCAGGACGTGCCCGTGCCGATCCTGCCGACGCCGATCGGTCGGATCCCCGTGCTCGACGTCAGCCCGACGCTCGAGCAGGGGCGCTGGCCCGCGAAGGCCGCTGTCGGTGAGGCCGTCCCGATCCGCGCGACAGTGTTCCGCGAGGGGCACGACGCCGTCGCCGCGACTGCCGTGCTGCTGCGTCCGGACGGGACCGTGCACTCGACCGCACGCATGGAGGACATCGCGCCAGGCCTCGACCGCTTCGAGGGCCGCGTCGCGCCCGACGCCGAGGGCGAGTGGACCTTCCGCGTCGAGGGCTGGTCCGACCCGTACGGCACCTGGGCGCACGACGCCGAGGTGAAGATCAACGCCGGCATCGACGTCGACCTCATGTTCGAGGAGGGCGTGCGCCTGTTCCGCCGCATCGCGGCGCAGGGCGGTCTCACCCGCTCGGCGGCCGGCGTGCTCGAACGGCTGCTCGCCACGCTCCAGGACCCGCGCCTCGCGCCGCCGCAGCGCCTCGCCGCCGCGCTGTCGCCCGAGGTGCGGCGCGTCGTCGTGGACGAGCACCCGCTGCGCGACCTCGTGACACCGTCCGCGACCTACCCGCTGCTCGTGAGCCGCGAGCTCACGCTCGCGAGCTCCTGGTACGAGATGTTCCCCCGCTCGGAGGGCGCGCGGTACGACGCCGCGACGCAGTCGTGGCAGTCCGGCACCTTCCAGACGGCCGCACGCCGGCTCCCCGCGATCGCCGCGATGGGCTTCGACGTCGTCTACCTCACCCCGATCCACCCCATCGGCACGACGTTCCGCAAGGGCCGCAACAACTCGCTCGAGGCGCTCCCCGGCGACCCCGGGTCGCCCTACGCGATCGGCTCGCCCGACGGTGGCCACGACGCGATCCACCCCGACCTCGGCACGTTCGACGACTTCGACGCGTTCGTCGCGTCCGCGCGAGAGGTGGGCCTCGAGGTCGCGCTCGACCTCGCGCTGCAGTGCTCGCCCGACCACCCGTGGGTGACCGAGCACCCTGAGTGGTTCACGACGCGCGCCGACGGCTCGATCGCCTACGCCGAGAACCCACCGAAGAAGTACCAGGACATCTACCCGCTCAACTTCGACAACGACCCCGAGGGGATCTACGCCGAGATCGAGCGCGTCGTGCGTCTGTGGATCGACCACGGCGTGACCGCGTTCCGCGTCGACAACCCGCACACGAAGCCCCTCGACTTCTGGGAGCGGCTCCTCACGTCGATCCGGGCCACGCACCCGCACGTCATCTTCCTCGCCGAGGCGTTCACGCGTCCCGCGATGATGGACGCCCTCGCCCGGATCGGGTACCACCAGTCGTACTCGTACTTCACGTGGCGCAACACGCGCACCGAGATCGAGGAGTACCTGCGCGAGGTGTCCGACGAGCAGGGATCGTGGATGCGGCCGTCGTTCTGGCCGACGACGCACGACATCCTCCCGCCGTACCTCCAGCACGGTGGCGTCGCCGGCTTCGCGGTCCGCGCGGTGCTCGCCGCGACCTCGTGCCCCACGTGGGGCATCTACTCCGGGTACGAGCACGCCGAGCGCGTCCCGCGCCCCGGCGTCGACGAGCAAATCGACAACGAGAAGTACGAGTACAAGCCGCGCGACTGGTCCGCTCCCGAGGCCCAGGGCCTCACGCGCCTGCTCACGCAGCTCAACCGCATCCGCGCCGCACACCCGGCGCTGCGCCAGCTGCGCAACCTCACCGTGCACCCCACGTCGAACGACCAGGTCGTCGCGTTCTCGTCGCACCTCGACGGCCGGTTCACACCCGACGGGCAGCCGGACACGGTCATCACCGTGCTCAACCTCGACCCGTGGAACACCCAGGAGGCGACGGTCTACCTCGACCTCGCCGCGCTCGGGCTGCCGGCCGGAGCCGACGACGCCCCCGCCTTCAACGCCCACGACCTGCTGACCGGCGCGACCTACGCGTGGGGCAGCGAGGCGTACGTGCGCCTCAACCCGTTCGAGAACGTCGCTCACATCATCCAGGTAGGACACCCATGACCGTTCCCTCGTCGCCCGGCTCTCCCCGCCCCGCGCCCGTGCCCGCCGGTCCGGCGGCCGCGCCCGGCAGCCGGACCTCGCACGAGCCCGCGCCCGTGACCGCGCCGGTCCCGCTCGCGTCGCTCCCGGCCCAGCGCCAGCCGAAGGTGCCCGCCTTCCCGAAGGCACTGTCGGACGACCCGGAGTGGTACCGCACCGCGGTGTTCTACGAGGTGATCGTGCGCGCCTTCTCCGACTCGACCGGCGCCGGCACGGGTGACATCCGCGGACTCATCGACCGGCTCGACTACATCCAGTGGCTCGGCATCGACTGCCTCTGGCTGCCGCCCTTCTACCCGTCACCGCTGCGCGACGGCGGCTACGACATCTCCGACTACACCGCGATCGCGGGGCAGTACGGCACGATGGAGGAGTTCTCCGAGCTCATCGAGGCAGCGCACGCGCGCGGCATCCGCGTGGTCATCGACCTCGTCATGAACCACACGAGCGACCAGCATCCCTGGTTCCAGGCATCACGCTCCGACCCCGACGGCCCGTACGGGGACTTCTACGTGTGGAGCGACGACGACTCGAAGTACGAGGACGCGCGCATCATCTTCGTCGACACCGAGACGTCCAACTGGACGTTCGACCCGGTCCGCCGACAGTTCTTCTGGCACCGGTTCTTCTCCCACCAGCCCGACCTCAACTTCGAGAACCCGCACGTCGTCGAGGCGATGCTCGACGTCACGCGGTTCTGGTGCCGCGTCGGCATCGACGGTTTCCGGCTCGACGCCGTCCCGTACCTCTTCGAGGAAGAAGGCACCAACTGCGAGAACCTCCCGCGCACGCACGAGTTCCTGCAGAAGGTGCGCGCGATGGTCGACCGCGAGTTCCCGGGCCGCATCCTCCTCGCTGAGGCGAACCAGTGGCCGAACGACGTCGTGGACTACTTCGGCACGGAGGAGAAGCCCGAGTGCCACATGTGCTTCCACTTCCCCGTCATGCCGCGGATCTACTACGCCCTGCGTGACCAGCGCTCGACGTCGATCCTCGACATCCTCGCGGACACCCCGCAGATCCCCCGCGGCGCACAGTGGTCGACGTTCCTGCGCAACCACGACGAGCTCACGCTCGAGATGGTCTCCACCGAGGAGCGCGCGAGCATGTACGGCTGGTACGCCTCCGACCCGCGCATGCGCGCGAACGTCGGTATCCGCCGTCGTCTCGCACCGCTGCTCGACAACTCGCGCAAGGAGATCGAGCTCGCGCACGCTCTCCTGCTGTCGCTCCCCGGCAGCCCGTGCCTCTACTACGGCGACGAGATCGGGATGGGCGACAACATCTGGCTGCCGGACCGCGACGCGGTCCGCACGCCGATGCAGTGGACCCCCGACCGTAACGCGGGCTTCTCGACGGCGGACCCTGGCAAGCTCTACCTCCCGCTCGTGCAGTCCCTCGTGCACTCGTACGAAGGCACGAACGTCGAGTCGCAGCTCGCCCAGCCGTCGTCGCTCCTGCACTGGGTGCACGGCATGCTCTCGGTGCGCCGTCGCCACCGTGCGTTCGGCACGGGCGACTTCGTGCCCGTGCAGTGCGACAACGATGCCGTCCTCGCGTTCCTGCGCGTCACGGAGGAGGAGACGCTCCTGTGCGTCGCCAACCTCGCCGCGACCGCGCGCCGGGCGCAGCTGAAGATCCCGGGCTACGAAGGTGCTCAGTCCGTCGACGTGTTCGGTGGTGCCGTCCTGGGCGCCGTCGCAGACGACGGCGCGGTCACGTTCACCCTCGGGTCCCGCGACTTCTTCTGGTCGGTGCTCACCCCGGTCTCGGAGCCCGCCTCTGAGCCCGCACCGACCACGGCCGACGCACACCCCGCGTAGCCCGTCCGCGCCCACCTCGCCACCAGCCCAGGAGTGCCGTCGATGTCCCGACCCACCACGGACCTGACCGAGCAGCTCGGCCCGTTCGAGCCTGCCCCCGTCCCGACGGAGGCAGAGCTCGCGACGCTGCGCGCCTGGATGCCCACGCGACGCTGGTTCCCCGTGAAGAGCGGGTCACCGAGGATCGACCCGTGGATCAGCGTGCGCTTCACCGACGGTTCCGCGTCAGTGATCCACCTGTTCCTCGTGGGCGACGGCGAGCCGGAGGCACGCACGATCGTCCAGGTCCCCGTCGTGGGCAGGCCAGCCCTGCTGCCGCCCGTCGAGGTGGGCGCGCCGCTGCCCCCGGGGGTGATCGGGGAGGTCGACGGCGAGTGGCTCGTCGACGCGGTCGGGGAGGACGAGTTCTGGCGGTCCTGGCTCGCTCTCGCCCAGTGGGGCGAGCAGGACGCGGGGCCGGCTGACGTGGACCTCGCGCAGGCGCGGCTTGTCACCGGGGAGCAGTCGAACACGTCGATCCTGTTCCCCCGGGCGGGCGGCGGAGCGATCCTCAAGGTGTTCCGCGCGGTCGTGCGCGGAGCGAACCCTGACGTCGACGTGCCGCGTGCGCTCGTCCAGGCTGGTTGGACGGGTGTGCCCGCCCCGCTCGCGTGGCTCGAGCTGTCGTGGCCCGAGGAGCGCACCGGCCTGCTCGACCTGGGCGTGCTCTCCGAGCTGGTGGGCGACGCCGCGGACGGCTTCGAGCTGGCGTGCGCGTATGCGGCCGAGGCCCGCGGCTTCGAGTCCGAGGCGTTCGAGCTGGGCCGCACGGTCGCCGAGATGCACGACGCCCTCGCGCGAGCCCTGCCGACGTCCGGTCAGACGGTCGGCATCGAGTGGTTGCGCTCAGAGCTGCGCCACCGGGCGCGTGGCTCCGCCGCGCAGGCGCCCGTCCTCTCGACGCGGCTGCCCGCGATCGAGGCCCTCTTGAGCAGGCTCGGGGCCGAGGTCCCTGCCGATCTGCTGCTGAGCCTCCAGCAGATCCACGGTGACCTGCACCTCGGCCAGGTGCTCTACTCCCCCACGGGGTGGCGCGTCATCGACTTCGAGGGTGAGCCGATGCGTCCCCTCGCGGAACGGCGTCGGCCTGACCTCCCCGTGCGCGACGTCGCGGGGATGCTCCGGTCGTTCGACTATGCGGCCGCTGTCGGCGAGTGTCCCGACCCGACGTGGGTCGTCGCGTGCCGCGCTGCTTTCCTCGCAGGCTACTCAGCCGGCCAGACCGAGGGCACGACGGTCGCGCCGTCCGTCCCTGGCCTCGAGGCCGCCCTGCGGGACGCCCTCGAGCTCGACAAGGCGCTCTACGAGGTCGTGTACGAGGCGAACAACCGCCCTGACTGGGTCGCGATCCCGATCGCAGGTGTCGACCGGCTGCTCGCCGCGGCCGCGGCGACGGACACGGGCGACGAAGTCTAGCCGCGGCGCGGCGTCCTGACCTCTGCCGCGACCCGTGGCGAACGTCGCGCGGAGCCATGATCAGCCACGATGCTCGGCGCGCCGGACCCGCGTGCGCAGCGCGAGCGACCGAGACGTGGAATGGTAGGAAGATGACAGCCGCGCCTCTCCCGATCCCGGTCGACCCGAGCCTGCTCGCTGCCGTCGCTGGCGGGCGACACCACGACCCGCACGGCATCCTCGGCCCGCACCCGCACGACGGCGGCGTCACGGTCCGCGTGCTCCGCCCGCTCGCCGACGAGGTCGTGGTCCTCACAGCCGACGGCGAGCACCCCGCCGAGCACGAGCAGGACGGCATCTGGGTCGTCGTCGTCCCCGGCGACACGATCCCCGAGTACCGGCTGCGCGTGCGCTACGGCGACGAGACGACCGACACCGACGACCCGTACCGGTTCTGGCCGACCGTCGGCGAGATGGACCGGCACCTCATCCGCGAGGGCCGTCACGAAGAGCTGTGGCGCGTCCTCGGCGCAAACGTCCACACGTACCCGGGCACGCTCGGCGAGGTCACCGGCACGGCGTTCGCCGTGTGGGCACCCAACGCCCGCGCCGTCCGGCTCGTCGGAGACATGAACCACTGGCAGGGCTCGTCGCACTCGATGCGCTCGCTCGGCGAGTCCGGGGTCTGGGAGCTGTTCGTGCCCGGCGTGCGCGGCGGCACCCGCTACAAGTACGAGATCCTCACGCAGGACGGCTCCTGGCGGCAGAAGGCCGACCCGCTCGCCAAGGGCACGGAGGTGCCGCCCGCGACGGCGTCCGTCGTCGTCGAGAGCACCCACGGCTGGCAGGACGGCCCGTGGATGGAACAGCGCTCCCGTTCGGACGTGCACAACGCCCCGATGAGCGTGTACGAGGTCCACCTCGGGTCGTGGCGTCAAGGCCTGAGCTACCGCGACCTCGCCGAGCAGCTGACGCAGTACGTCGTCGACCTCGGCTTCACGCACGTCGAGCTCATGCCGGTCGCCGAGCACCCCTATGGACCGTCGTGGGGCTACCAGGTCACGTCGTACTACGCGCCGACGTCGCGCTTCGGCAGCCCGGACGACCTGCGCTACCTGATCGACACCCTGCACGCTGCAGGCGTCGGCGTCATCCTCGACTGGGTCCCCGCGCACTTCCCCAAGGACGAGTGGGCGCTCGGCCGCTTCGACGGCACCGCCCTCTACGAAGACCCGGACCCGCTGCGCGGCGAGCAGCCCGACTGGGGCACGTACGTCTTCAACTTCGGCCGTCCCGAGGTGCGCAACTTCCTCGTCGCCAACGCGACGTACTGGCTCGAGGAGTTCCACGTCGACGGCCTGCGCGTCGACGCCGTCGCGTCGATGCTCTACCTGGACTACTCGCGCGAGGCGGGCCAGTGGCGGCCCAACCGCAACGGCGGCCGTGAGAACCTCGAGGCGATCGCGTTCCTCCAGGAGGCCAACGCGACCGCGTACCGACGCAGCCCCGGAGTCATCATGATCGCCGAGGAGTCGACTGCGTGGCCCGGCGTCACGACACCGACCGATGCGGGCGGCCTGGGCTTCGGGCTCAAGTGGAACATGGGATGGATGAACGACACACTGCGCTACCTCGCGCAGGACCCGATCAACCGCCGCTACCACCACTCCGAGATCACGTTCTCGCTCGTCTACGCGTTCTCCGAGCAGTTCACGCTGCCGCTGAGCCACGACGAGGTCGTGCACGGCAAGGGGTCACTCCTCCGCAAGATGCCGGGCGGGGACTGGCAGCAGCTCGCTGGCCTGCGCTCGCTCCTCGCCTACCAGTGGTCCCACCCCGGCAAGCAGCTGCTGTTCATGGGTGGCGAGATCGGGCAGGGCACGGAGTGGAGCGAGGGCCGCAGCCTCGACTGGTACCTCCTCGACCACGCGCCGCACCAGGGCGTGCACCGGCTCGTGCGGGACCTCAACACGCTCTACCGCGCACAGCCCGCGCTGTGGTCCCAGGACCACACACCTGCGGGTTTCGAGTGGCTCGACTCCGACGACGCCGACCACAACGTCATCGCGTACCTGCGGCGTGGCACGGACGGCTCGAAGGTCGCGATCGTCGTCAACTTCGCCGACGCGACGCACGAGGGCTGGCGACTCCCCCTGCCCGAGGGCGGAGTGTGGCGAGAAGCCCTCAACACCGACGCCGAGCTGTACGGCGGCTCCGGGGTCGGCAACCTCGGGGCGGTCCGCGCCGAGCCGGTCGGCCACCACGGCCGTCCGTTCTCCGCGACGCTGCGCGTGCCGCCGCTCGCGGCACTCGTCCTCGTGCACGAGGACTGACCGCCGGAGCAGCCAGCGCAGCGAAGGCCGGGTCCCCGTGAGGTGCCCGGCCTTCGGCTGTGCTCGCGGCTGCGCCGCTCAGCGCAGCGCGTTCGCTCAGTAGAGCGCGTTCGCCAGCGCCCGGCGCGCGGGCCCCACGCGCGGGTCCTCGTTGCCGAGGATCGTGAAGTAGTCGACGAGGCGCACGCGCAGCCGCTCACGGTCGTCACCGGTGACGCGAGCGACGAGCTCGATGAGACGCCCGAGCGCGTCCTCGACCTTGCCACCGGCGAGGTCGAGGTCGGCGACGTCGAGCTGCGCCTGCACGTCGTCGGGTGCGTCCGCTGCGGCGCGGCGCACGTCCTCGAGCGTCATGAACGACGTCCGCTCGAGCAGCTGGACGTTGGCGAGGCCCGCCGCGGCGTCGGTGTCCTTCGGGTTCTCCCTGAGCGCCTGCTCGTAGGCCGCGATCGCCGTCTCGAGATCGTTCGCAGCGATCGCGTCGTAGGCCTTCTGGTGCAGGGGCGGGAGCTCGGGCTCCGGCGCAGGCTGGGATGCGTCCTCGGCGGGGGCAGCACCGGGCGCTGCCGTGAGCCGGCCCGTGATGCCGTTGGCCTCGGCTGCGGCCAGCACCTGGTCGAGGACGTCGCGGACCTGGTCCTCGTCGGCAGCCCCCTGGAAGAGCGGGACGGGCTGACCGGCGAGGACCGCGACGGCGGTCGGGACCCCCTGGACCTGGAACGCCTGAGCGATCTGCGGGTACGCCTGGACGTCGACTCGAGCGAGGAGCATCGCACCCTCGTAGCTGTCGACGAGACGCCCGAGGGTCGTCGCGAGCCGCGCGTTCGCCTCGTCGGTCGCGACCCACAGGAGCACGACGACGGGGACCTGCATCGACTGCTCGATGACCTGCTGGAACGTCGCCTCGGTCGTGTCGACGACGAAGCCGCCTGCGGCGGGAGCGCCGCCAGGCTCGCCCGGGGGCGGTGCGACGGGGCGCCCGAAGGACGAGAGGTCGACCGCTCCGCGGACGTCGAGCCGAGGGTCTGGCGCTTGCTGACTCATGAGACCTTCCTGTTCGCGTGGGTCCGGCCCGCGAGGGCCGGAAGGGGGTCAGTCGGGGATGCCCGCCGCGGTCGCGACGTGCTCGACCCCGAGGACCGAGACCTGTCCGCCGGCGGCGGCAGGCGGGACGTAGAGTGCGACGACCGTCGTGTAGCTGATGGTCATCTCGTTCTTGACCTTGAGCTTCTTCGCGAGCGCCTTCTCGATCGCCGTCCCTGGGGACAGCACGGCGCCCTTCTCGGCGGTGCGGACCTCGAGGGTCTTGAGCTCGCCGACGACGACGGCGCCGCCGTCGGCCGTGCTCACAGACTCGACCGCGCCTGGTACCGGGGTGAACGTCATGGTCTGCTTGCCGTCGGCCGCCTTGAGCGCCTTGTTCTGGAGCTTGGCGATCTGGGCGATCTGCTCACGGAACGGGTCCGCCACGAAAGCGTCAGCGTGCTCGGACTTCGACCTCTTGGTGAGGACGTCCGCATATCGGTCGACCGCCGTCTGCGGCGTGACGACCAGGCCCTCCGCGTCCGGGGCGACGGCCTGGGAGCCGACCTCGAGCGACGCGAACGCGGGCAGGACGACCTTCGGAAAGAGGCGCACCCACCCCCAGAGCCGGTAGTTCGACCGGGCGTCCTCCTGCTCCAGCACGAGCAGACGCTCGGTCTGCAGCTCGGGCTGCTCCGAGATCGCCACGACCGTTCGCGGCCAGCCCGTGTCGACGGGCGTCGTCGTCGAGACGACCTCGGTCGGCAGGGCGGTGAGGTACTCGTCGGAGTCGAGGCGGTCGGCGACCTTGAGCTCGCTCTCGCGGATCGCGCGCGCCGGGCCCGAGAGGCGTGCCTCGAGACCTTCGGCGGAGCGCGCCTCCTGCGTCTGGGCGAGGGTCTGCCCGATCGCGGCGAGGATCGTCGTCTCCTGCTCCGCGTCGAGGACGGGCCCGGGCGCCGCGGGTGCGGCGGGTGGCTGGGGCGTCGGGATCTCCGGCGCGCAGGCGCTCAACGCTGTGAGCGCGACGACGACGCCGAGCGCTGCGGCCGTGCGACCGGTCCGGCGGGTCATGCGTCCTCCTCGGTGCGGGCGGCGCCCCGCTTGTCGTCGGGCGTCCACGTGGGCGGCGTCGCGGTCGCCGGGGTAGCCAGGTACGGGTTGGCGGGCGCCCCTGTCCCGTAGGGGGACGTGGGGGCGGTGCCCGGCCGGAGCTGCTGGTGCGGCTGCGGGGTGGGGGGCCGCGGCGTCGTCGTCGCAGCGCCCGGCGTCGCCGGGCTCCACGCAGCGCCCGACCCCGGTGCGGGCGCGGGTCGCGCAGCCGGCGCGGGCGCGGTGCGAGCAGGTTCGGTCGCTCGGCCAGGTGCGGTCGCCGGGCCAGGTGCTGCTGCGGCCGACCCGTCGGCCTGGAAGCCCCACGCAGCGCGCCAGGCGTCAGCGCGGGCGCTCGGGTTGTTGTCGCCGAGGTGCTGCGACGGTGCTGCCCCGCCGCCCGGCGTCCCGGGGGTGGCGGCCGCCGGACGGGCACCGGACCGACCCGGCACCTCGGCGCCGGGCGTCGCATCGCCTGGTACGGCCTGGCCGGGCGCGGCAGGTGCGGCGGTCTCAGCAGCCGACTCTGTCCGGGAGCGGACCTGCGGGAGCATCCCGGTCCGGGGACGCTTGCGCCCACGGTCCCGCGCAGCCTCCGCGGCCTCGCGCTCGGCACGCTCGCGCAGCTCTCGTCGTGTCAGAGGGCGTCCGCCAGGCTCGCCAGGCGCGCCCTGCACGTCCTGGCCGGCCGCAGCGGGAGCACCGGTCTGCGAGGTGGATGGCTGCGCGCCGTCCTGGAACGCGCCTGCTGTGACCGCGGCCGGAGCAGCGTCGTCACGGGCGGTGATCGACGTGGCGAACCGTGAGGTCGGGGCGACGATCGGTCCTCCGTGCGGGGCGTCCGGCGCGACCTGCACGGGCGCGGGGGCGCCGCGCCGGGCGTTGCGCGCCTCGACGAGCCTGAGCGCGAGCGCGGGCAGACGGGGCAGGAAGAACACGACCGCCGCCGCGACGAGCAGCACGACGCCGAGGATGATCCCCGGCACGAGCGCGGGGGTGGCCACGGTGCGCGGCCAGCTCAGCGTGACCGTCGGCGCGACGGCGCCGTCGCCCGTCCCGGCGACGAGCAGCATCTCGCGCCCGAGCTCCTGGTCCAGGGTGAGCGTGGCAGTCCCGGAGCCACCCGACTCGGCGAGCCACATGTCCGAGCCGAGGGGGTCGGGCCCGACGATCCCGGAGGCTCCGACGAACGGCTTCTCGGCGTCCCCCTCAGGCTCGGCCGTCTCGTCGCCCGGCTCGGCCACGGGCGTCGTCTCGCCGGAGACCGCCGTCGACGCCAGCTCGGTCCAGGACGCGAGGCCGGTCACCTGCACGTGCGCGTCGCTGCCGACCCATCCGCGGACGTCGGCGTCGCGGCCGACGACGATCGCGACGGGTCCGCCGTCGGCACGCGCGGCCGTCACGGTCACCTCGTCAGCGACGAGACCGAGGACGCCGGGCTCGGCGACGAGCATCGTCACAGCACCCGACGGAGCGAGCGACGCCGTGACGACGTCGTCGGGCCGCCAGAGGGTCGCCGAGGCGACCGCCAGCCCCAGGGAGGCAGCTCCCAGGACCGCGAGCACCACGGCCATCACACGTTGCAGCACCGTCATTCCCTTCACGTCGGACGTTCTACCCTACGGCGGCCGGTGGCCGCGCGGCCAAAGGCGGACGCCCGCCGCCCGGGCACGCACCGAATCTGCACGAGTCGGGCACCGCCCAGGACCGTCGCGCCACCTGGCCGCGCAAGACCGCGCGCGCCCTCACCCGATAGGCTGGGTCGGTGCACGCCGCCTGTGCACCCACCGCTGACGTGGTGCGTCGCTCACGGGGACGGTTCCGACCGCCCCACGACTGCCGAGGTTCTCTCGTGACTGAAGATCGTCCCCTGTTCCCCGTCGTCATGCGTGGCTATGACCGTGCCCAGGTCGACGGTGAGGTCTCGCGCCTCCAGAAGCAGCTCGAGGGTGCCCGCGCCCAGGTCGCGCAGCTCGACGAGCGCACCCTCCAGATCAGCGGCGAGCTCTCCGAGGCGCAGCGTCAGCTCCGCGAGGCCGAGCGGCCCACGTACTCAGGGCTCGGCACCCGGATCGAGCAGCTCATGCGCTCCGCGGAGGAGCAGTCGTCGGACGTCCTCGCTCAGGCCAACGCGCAGGCCTCCGACGCCCTCGCTCGAGCCAAGCTCGCCGCGGGGCAGATCCGCGGCCGTGCCGAGAACGAGGTCGCCGAGCTGCTCGCGACCGCGCGCCGTGAGGCGGACGAGATGCGCGCGGCCGCCCAGACCGAGGCGGAGAGCACGATCACGAGCGCCCAGCGGCGCGCCGAGGAGATGGTCGGCTCGGCCGAGCGCGAGGCCGCCCGGATCCAGGGCGTCTCGCAGACCGAGGTCGCCGAGCGTCGCGCCACCGCCGAGCGTGAGATCGCGACGCTGCGCGCGACGACCGAGCGCGAGACGACCGAGCTGCGCATCACGACCGAGCGCGACGCCGCCGACCTGCAGGCGAAGACCGAGGCCGAGACGACCGAGCTGCGCGAGCAGACCGACCGCTACGTCGAGGACGTCCGCCAGACGGCGCACCTCGAGACGACGATGCTGCGCCAGCGCACCGAGAAGGAGGTCGCCGAGCTGCGTGCCGCGGCCGACACGGACACGACCGAGCTGCGCCAGCGCACGGCGAAGGAGGCCGCGGAGCTGCGTGCGACGACGGACGCCGAGGTCACGGAGCTGCGCGCCCGCGCGAAGGAGTACTCCGACTCGCTGCGAGAGTCCGCTGACCGGGAGACGACCGAGCTGCGCCAGCGCGTCGAGAAGGAGACGCACGCGCTGCGCACCGAGGCCGACCAGTACGCCGCGCTCACGCGGACGACTGCCGAGCGTGAGGTCCACGAGCTGCGCACGGCCGCACAGTCGGAGGTCGACGAGCTCCGCGCGACGGCTGCGACCGAGACGGCAGCCCTGCGCACGGAGGCCGAGCAGTACGCGTCGTCGGTCCGTGCCGCGGCCGAGCGCGACGCGACAGAGCTGCGCGAGTCCGCCCGCCTCGAGAGCACGACGCTGCGCGAGACCACGGTCCGCGAGACGACCGAGCTGCGCGAGACCACCGAGGCGGCCGCAGCCGCGCTGCGCGAGAAGACGAAGCGGGAGACGGACGAGCTCCGCGCGACGACCGACATCGAGGTCGAGCGGGCGCGTACGGACGCGACGCGCGAGGCCGCCGACATCATCGCCCAGGCACGCACCGAGTCGGCGGCGCAGCTCGAGCGGGCGCGCACCGCTCTCGCCGACACCGAGATCGAGATCGCGCAGCGTCGCGAGACCGCCGAGCGCGAGGAGGCCGACCGTCAGGCGGCCGCGCGCGCCGAGACCGAGCGGATGGTCAACGAGGCCGAAGCCCACGCTGCCGACGCCGAGCAGCGGGTCGTGCGCGCCGTCGAGCAGGCCGAGAAGGTGCGCCGCGAGACGGACGAGCACGCCAAGCAGCTCCTCTCGAACGCTCGCAAGAACGCCGACGCGGTCGTGTCGCAGGCACGCGAGCATGCGGAGAAGACCCTGTCGGACGCCGTCCTCGAGGCCGACCGCGAGCGCAGCGCCGCCCAGCGTCAGGTCGACGACCTCAACCGTCAGCGCGAAGCGATCACGACGTATCTCGACGAGCTCCGGTCCCTGCTCGGCGGCGACCCGATCCCGTCGCGCCGCACCCTGGAGAAGGCGTCGGCCGCCGAGGAGTCGTTCCGCGCTCAGCAGGCTGTCGAGCTCGACGAGATCGAGGCGACCGTGACCGAGTCCCCCGAGGAGGCTGTCGACACCGAGGTCCCCGCTGAGTCAGTAGGGTCGATGGAGTCTGCCGGCTCGAGCGCCTCCGCCGACTCGGTGACGTCTGCCGGGTCGGGCCCCTCTGCGGGCTCCGCTCCTTCGGCGCCCTCTCCCTCGGCGCCGTCTCCGGCGGACACGACCGAGGACGCCGACGCCGTCGCGGCGGAGTCGACCGACGTCGACGAGGTCGCTGACGAGGACGGCGACGAGGACGAGCCTGGCGACAAGGCCGCAGGCGCGGCCGAGGAGGGCTCGGCGTCCAAGTGACGACCGACGGCGACAAGGCCTGGGCCGAGCAGCGCCGCGAGCAGGCGCTCGCCCACGGCGAGCGTCTCGCTCAGGCGAAGGCCCAGGAGACTGTGCGCGCCCGTGCGCTCGTCGCCGCGTTCGTCGAGCGTGCGCAGGCCGCCGGCGTGCCAGCCGAGCCGCTCGTCGCGCGCGACTACAGCGGGCGCGGCCCGTTCCGGACCGACAAGCGTGGCTGGTACGTGCGCACCAACCGGACGGCCGCCGTCGGCGACGACGGCGAGTTCTACGTCCTCGTCGTCGAAGGCGGCCTCATGTCGCGGCTGCGCGGCGCGACACTCACACCGAGCGACCCGCCCCTCGTCCTGGGCGCAGGCGGGCGCGACGGAGAGTCGATCGCGCTGCGCGACGCGCTCGCCCGCGTCGCGCCCGAGTAGCGGCCCCGGTCAGACCCGGCGCATCAGCGCAGCGAGCGAGGAGGCGACCGGTTCGGGCGCCTCGATCGTCGTCATGTGCCCCGCACGCGGGACCACGACGAGCTCGGCGTCCTTCGCGGCGTCCACCATCTTCTGCGCCTCGTCGAGGGGCGACAGCTCGTCCTCCTCACCGACGACCACGAGCAGCGGGCCGTCGAACGCGGCGATCGCGTCGAGACGGTCGGGCCGCGGCGCCATCGCCCGCTGGCACCAGGCCACGCCCGCGGGCCCCTGGTCGCGGATCCACGCCTCGAGCCGCTCGACGAGGTCCTCGCGCTGCTCGCGGCTCGTCTGACCGAGGAGCGAGCGTCGCATCGACAGGACGGGCTCGACGTCGTGCTGCGACTCGAGCTCGTCGGCGATGCGCAGCCGGTTGTCCCGAGCAGCCTGCGGGTCCTCCCCCGCCTTCGTGTCGAGGAGCGCCGCACCTGCGACGAGCTCCGGGTGCCGCGCGAGGAGGCTCATGACGACGTACCCGCCCATCGAGAGCCCCGCGACGACGGCCCGGTCGACGCCGAGAGCGCGGAGGGTCGCGGCGACGGCGTCGCCGGACACGTCGATCGACGGCTCGTCAGGCGCGCCGAGCGTCGCCGCGACGTCGGACCCGGTCGGGGACTCGCCCATCCCAGGGAGGTCGAGCGCGATCACGTCGGGCTCCCCCGGCAGCAGGTCGACGACGTCGAGCCACATCCGCGAGTCGAGCGGGAACCCGTGCAGGAGCACGAGCGGCACGCCCGCGCCGGAGCGAAGGCGGTGGTGCGCGAGAAGTCCGTCACCGGTGATCATGAGGTGTCCTCCCAGGTAGGTGCCTGCCTCCGATGATGCTCGCCAGCGCCTCACCGCGCCAGAGGACGACGCCCGTCAGCGTTCGTCAGGCTGGTCCAGGTCCGCAGACTCGACCGCGCTGCCGTCCCACACGGTCGGCAGGGGCGCGTGGCCGGGCAGGACGTGGGCGACGATCTCGTCGAGGACGCGACGCACGGACGCCTCTCCCACCCACAGGTGCTTGGCACCGTCGACGCCGATGACCTCCGCCTGCGGCACTGCGGCGAAGCGCTCACGTGCCTCGTCAGGGCGCAGGTAGTCGTCGTGCTCAGGCACGAGCGCGACGAGCGGTCGCCCGAACTCGGCCCAGCGCGCGAGGTCCTCGTCGCCCGCCCGGCGCAACGGCGGCGACAGCAGGATCGCACCCTCGATCGCCGGGTCCGCCCCGTGGCAGAGCGCCAGCTCGGTGCCGAACGACCAGCCGACGAGCCACGGGCGCGGGAGCTCGCGGAACTCCGCGAGCTCGATCGCCGCGGCGACGTCGAAGCGCTCGGCGTCGCCGCCGTCGAACGTGCCCTCGCTCGTGCCACGAGGCGACGACGTGCCGCGCGTGTTGAAGCGCAGGACCGCGAGGTCGGCGAGCGCAGGCAGTCGCCAGGACGCCTTGCGCAGCACGTGCGAGTCCATGTAGCCGCCGTGGGTCGGCAGCGGGTGCAGCGTCACCAGCGTCGCGACAGGGTCGCGGTCGGCGGGGAGCGCGAGCTCGCCGACGAGCGTGAGGCCGTCGGCCGTGTGCAGCTCGATGTCCTCGCGGCGTGCCGGCAGGACGGTCGTGGAACGGATCTGGGTGTGGGTCGGCTCGTTCATCGTCTCGAGCCTAGCCGCGGTCCCAGCAGGCCGTGTGCCAGTGCCGGCGGGCCGCGAGCGCGGCCTCGGCGCCGAAGAGCGAGTCGTCGGCCCACGCGACCACGTGGGGGGTGCCTGCGGCGATCTCCTGCTGGCAGCCCGGGCAGCGGTACGTCTTGTCGTTGCCGCGCACCTTCTGCACGGTCCACGACTCGCCGCGCCGGGTCGCCGACGACCGGCCGCCGGTCGCCCGGTCGAGGTCGAGCTCACGGTGCGGCTCGCCCCAGGGACGACGGCGGGACGGACGTGCGGAGGGCATGTCTCCATGGTGCCACGCGGCGCCGTGCCCCCCTTCGACGGCCGGTCCCTGGCACGCGGGGCGCAGCGCCCTCCCAGGCGGACCGCGTAGGGTTGGCCACGATCTGATGCCCCCGAAGGCCCGACACCTAAGGAACCACATTGTCCCGCACCCTTCAGCGCCGCACCGCGATCCTCGCGGTCGCGAGCCTGCTCGTCCTCGCCGGCTGCTCCGACGACAGCGAGCCCTCCGCGCCGACGACGCCCGCGCCGACGTCGGGCTCCTCGGTCACGACCGCGGCGACCGCGTGCACGCCCGTCACCGACAGCTCGTCCAAGCTGATCGCGGCGACGACCATCGGCGGCGAGCTCGGCACCGCGCCGACCCTCAAGGTCGACCCCAAGCTCGAGGTCACCGCCGAGGAGATCGTCGTCGCGTGCAACGGCGACGGTCCCGCGATCGCGGAGGGCGACATCGTGTCCTACCTCGGCCGCGCCGTCTCGGTCGCCGACAGCACGGAGCTCGGTGTCACCGAGAACGTCGCGATGATGCAGGCGCTCAAGGGAGAGCTCGCGGAGGGTGGGCTCGCTGGCCTGAACGTCGGCACTCGCCTGGTCCTGGCGACGCCCAACGACGGCGCGCCGGCGGTCCAGGTCCTCGAGCTCGTCGCGAGCGTCCCGGGTGTCCCCGTCGTGACGGACAAGAAGGTCGGCGACGAGGGGCTCCCGACGGCGGACGCCCCTGCGGGCAAGAAGCCCACCATCACGATCCCCGAGGGCGGCGTCACGAGCGAGGGTGTCACGCGCGTGGTTCTCACCGAGGGTGACGGCGAGGTCCTGAAGACGACGGACAAGATCGCGGCCCACTACGTGGGGGTCAAGGGCTCTGACGGTGAGCAGTTCGACGCGTCGTGGGATCGCGGCGCGGAGCCGCTCGAGTTCGGCCTCGACGGGGTCGTCGCGGGTTGGACGCACGGACTGGCCGGGCTCAAGGTCGGCACGACGGTGCTCCTCGTGATCCCGCCCGCTTACGGGTACGGGCTGAGCGCTGGCAACGCGCTGCAGGCCGACACGCTCGTGTTCGTGGTCACGATCGAGAAGCTCGTCACCGAGGGCTGATCGACGTCCGGGACGGCCGGGGTGGACGGGTGCGGTGTCGCGCTCGTCCACCCCGGCCGTTCTGCTTACCTCGTGTGAGGGTCGTCGCACCGGGCCCTTCGCCGCACCGATCACTCTCGAGCGGGACGTATCGTGGACGGATGACGACCGAGCTTCCTGCCGACAGCCCCGTCCCCGCGAGCGAGCCCGAGCGGGAGGTGCTGACCTGGGAGAGGTTCGGCGTCGCCGCGCGTGAGCTGGCGCAGCAGGTCGTCGACTCGGGCTTCGAGCCCGAGGTCGTGGTCGCTGTCGCCCGCGGCGGCCTGCTTCCCGGCGGCGCCGTGGCGTACGCGCTCGGGACGAAGGGCGTGGGCACGCTCAACGTCGAGTTCTACACGGACATCGGCCAGACGCTCGCCGACCCTCGCGTCCTGCCCCCGCTCATGGACACGTCCGAGCTGCCGGGCCACCGCGTGCTCGTGGTCGACGACGTCGCGGACTCGGGCCGCACGCTCAAGCTCGTGATGGAGATGCTCGCGAAGCAGGGCGCCGAGGCGCGCTCGGCCGTGCTGTACTCGAAGCCGCGGTCGATCATCCGCCCCGACTACTCGTGGATGGACACGGACAAGTGGATCACGTTCCCCTGGTCCGACCGCCCCGCGATCGGCTCGGACCGCCCGGGCGACTGACCCTCCTGGGCCGCTGCTGAGCCCGCCCGCACAGACGACGAGAGCGCCGCACCCCTCGGGGTGCGGCGCTCTCGTCGTGAGGTGCCCGGGATCAGAAGTCCCAGTCCTCGTCCTCCGTGTTGACGGCCTTGCCGATGACGTACGACGAGCCGGACCCACTGAAGAAGTCGTGGTTCTCGTCGGCGTTGGGCGACAGGGCCGAGAGGATCGCCGGGTTGACGTTCGTCTCGTCCTTGGGGAACAGCCCCTCGTAGCCGAGGTTCATGAGGGCCTTGTTGGCGTTGTACCGCAGGAACTTCTTGACGTCCTCGGTGAGCCCGACGCCGTCGTACAGGTCCTGCGTGTACTGCACCTCGTTCTCGTAGAGCTCGAAGAGGAGCTCGAACGTGTAGGCCTTCATCTCGTCGCGCTCAGCCTGCGTGAGCTGCTCGAGGCCCTTCTGGTACTTGTAGCCGATGTAGTACCCGTGCACCGCCTCGTCACGGATGATCAGGCGGATGAGGTCAGCCGTGTTGGTGAGCTTGGCCCGGCTGGACCAGTACATCGGGAGGTAGAAGCCCGAGTAGAACAGGAACGACTCGAGCATCGTCGAGGCGACCTTGCGCTTGAGCGGCGAGTCTCCCCGGTAGTACTCGAGGACGATCTCGGCCTTGCGCTGGAGGTTGGGGTTCTCCTCCGACCAGCGGAACGCCTCGTCGATCTCCTGCGTCGAGATGAGCGTCGAGAAGATCGAGGAGTAGCTCTTCGCGTGGACCGACTCCATGAACGCGATGTTCGTGTAGACGGCCTCCTCGTGAGGGGTCAGCGCGTCCGGGATGAGGCTGACCGCGCCGACGGTGCCCTGGATCGTGTCGAGGAGCGTGAGCCCCGTGAACACGCGCGTCGTCAGGGTCTTCTCGGCCTCGGTGAGCGTCGCCCACGACTGGATGTCGTTGGACAGCGGGACCTTCTCCGGCAGCCAGAAGTTGCCGACAAGTCGGTCCCAGACCTCGAGGTCCTTGTCGTCCTCGATGCGGTTCCAGTTGATCGCCGTGACTCGGTCGATCAGCTTGATCTTCGGGCTGGGTGACATGCGTTCCTCGTTCGTTCGGGCAGGGTGTGCTGGGCTGGCGGTCGGGTCAGAGCATGCAGGAGACGCAGCCCTCGACCTCGGTCCCCTCGAGCGCCAGCTGGCGCAGGCGGATGTAGTAGATGGTCTTGATGCCCTTGCGCCACGCGTAGATCTGCGCCTTGTTGATGTCGCGCGTGGTGGCGGTGTCCTTGAAGAAGAGCGTCAGGGACAGGCCCTGGTCCACGTGCTGCGTCGCCGCGGCGTACGTGTCGATGATCTTCTCGTAGCCGATCTCGTAGGAGTCCTGGTAGTACTCCAGGTTCTCGTTCGTCATGTAGGGGGCCGGGTAGTAGACACGCCCGATCTTCCCCTCCTTGCGGATCTCGATCTTCGACGCGATCGGGTGGATCGAGGAGGTCGCGTTGTTGATGTAGGAGATCGAGCCGGTCGGCGGGACGGCCTGCAGGTTCTGGTTGTAGATGCCGTGCGCCATGACGGACGCCTTGAGCTCGCGCCAGTCGTCCTGCGTCGGGATCGCCACGCCGGCCTTCTCGAACAGCTCGCGGCCGCGCTCGGTGACAGGCACCCACTCCTGCTCGGTGTACTTGTCGAAGAACTCGCCCGTCGCGTACTTCGAGTCGGCGAAGCCCTCGAACGTCGTGCCGCGCTCGATCGCGATCCTGTTCGACGCGCGCAGCGCGTGGAACAGCACGGTCATGAAGTAGATGTTCGTGAAGTCGATGCCTTCCTCGGAGCCGTAGAAGACACGCTCGCGGGCGAGGTACCCGTGCAGGTTCATCTGTCCGAGGCCGATCGCGTGCGACTTGTCGTTGCCGTCCTCGACCGAGCGGACCGAGCTGATGTGGCTCTGGTCCGAGACGGACGTCAGGCCGCGGATCGCCGTCTCGATCGTGTGACCGAAGTCCGGGGAGTCCATGACCCTGGCGATGTTGAGCGAGCCGAGGTTGCAGGAGATGTCCTTGCCGATCACGTCGTACGACAGGTCCTCGTTGTACGTCGTCGGCGTGTTGACCTGGAGGATCTCCGAGCACAGGTTCGACATGTTGATCCGGCCCTTGATCGGGTTGGCCCGGTTCACCGTGTCCTCGAACACGATGTACGGGTAGCCCGACTCGAACTGGATCTCGGCGATCGTCTGGAAAAACTCGCGAGCGTTGATCTTCGTCTTGCGGATCCGCGAGTCCTCGACCATCTCGTGGTACTTCTCCGTGATGGAGATGTCCGCGAACGGGACACCGTAGACGCGCTCGACGTCGTACGGCGAGAAGAGGTACATGGCCTCGTTCTTGCGCGCGAGCTCGAACGTGATGTCGGGGACGACGACACCGAGCGAGAGGGTCTTGATGCGGATCTTCTCGTCGGCGTTCTCGCGCTTGGTGTCGAGGAACTTCATGATGTCCGGGTGGTGCGCCG
Organism: Sanguibacter hominis ATCC BAA-789; assembly: GCF_012396185.1. Lineage (GTDB taxonomy): Bacteria > Actinomycetota > Actinomycetes > Actinomycetales > Cellulomonadaceae > Flavimobilis > Flavimobilis hominis. The sequence goes on along the minus strand of NZ_JAAXOW010000003.1, from coordinate 348,117 downwards.
AGAGGTACACCGCGCCGGCACCCTGGCGCGCGCCGAGCTGGTTGGCGTAGGAGAAGGAGTCCTCGAGGAGCTTCATCACGGGGATGATGCCCGAGGACTGGTTCTGGATCTGCTTGATCGGCGCGCCGGCCTCGCGGATGTTCGACAGCAGCAGGGCGACGCCGCCGCCTCGCTTGGAGAGCTGGAGCGAGGAGTTGATCGCACGCGCGATCGACTCCATGTTGTCCTCGATGCGCAGCAGGAAGCAGCTGACGAGCTCGCCGCGCTGCGCCTTGCCTGCGTTGAGGAACGTGGGGGTGGCCGGCTGGAAGCGACCCGCGAGGATCTCGTCGACGAGGCTCTCGGCGAGGGCCTCGTCGCCCTGCGCGAGCATGAGCGAGGTCATGACGACCCGGTCCTCGAAGCGCTCGAGGTAGCGCTTCCCGTCGAACGTCTTGAGCGTGTACGACGTGTAGTACTTGAACGCGCCGAGGAACGTCTCGAAGCGGTACTTCTTGGCGTACGCGCGGTCGTTGAGCGCGGAGATGAACTCGAACGAGTACTGGTCGAGCACCGCCTTCTCGTAGTACTCGTGCTCGACGAGGTAGTCGAGGCGCTCGCGCAGGTTGTGGAAGAAGACCGTGTTCTGGTTGACGTGCTGCAGGAAGTACGCGCGCGCCGCCTCACGGTCCTTGTCGAACTGGATCTCTCCGTTCGGGCCGTACAGGTTGAGCATCGCGTTGAGCGCGTGGAAGTCGAGCTCGTCGTCGTGGGCCGCCGGGACGGTCATGCCGAGATCCGTGACTGTCGTAGCCAAAACTGCCTCAATCCTTCGCGGACGCGCGTGACGTCCTCAGTGGTGCCCAAGAGCTCGAACCCGTAGAGGTACGGGACGTCGCACTTGGCGGAGATGATGGGACCGGCGATGCAGTACGCCTCGCCGAAGTTGGTGTTCCCCGCAGCGATCACGCCGCGCAGGAGCTTCCGGTTGTGCGGGTCGTTGAGGAACTTCACGACCTGCTTGGGGACGGCGCCGGAGTCCTTCCCGCCGCCGTACGTCGGGACCATCAGGACGTACGGCTCGTCGACGTGGAGCGGGGTCTGCCGGGGGTACAGCGGGATGCGCTGCGCCGGGAGGCCGAGCTTCTCGACGAACCGGTGGGTGTTCTCCGACGCGCTGGAGAAGTAGACGAGCGAGGACACGCTGCTCCCCTCCTGGGTGTCGCGCCAGCGGGAGTCCCGACCGACCGGCTCGACGGCTCTGTGGCGCCTGACGGTCAGGTGGCGTCCGCGACGCGCGCGCCCGGCCGGCGGGCCGGGCGCACCGGCGGGTCAGGCGACGGCGGTGGCCTTCTGGGCGGCGAGCGCCGCGATCTGGTCCGGGCGGAAGCCCGACCAGTGAGTGTCGTCGGCGACGACGACGGGGGCCTGCATGTAGCCGAGCGAGCGGACCATGTCGAGCGCCTCGGCGTCCTGGCTGATGTCGACGACCGTGTAGTCCAGGCCGCGCTTGTCGAGCGCGCGGTAGGTGGCGTCGCACTGCACGCATGCCGGCTTGCTGTAGACGGTGATGCTCATGTCACGTGTCCCCTCGGGTCGGATTGGCCCGCATACCAGCGGTGTGATGACGTTCGTGTGATTCAGGTCGGTCGTGCTCCTGCGGGCTTGTGGGCCTCGCGGCGACCGGACTGCGTCAACACTACACCTAGGGGTCGAGCAAAGCCACCACCCCTAGGTGTTGTGAATGACACGCATGTCATCCCACCACTCGCGGCCCGTGGACAACGGTGTGCATACCCTGTGGACCACCCCGACGGCCCCGGGCAGAGCCGATCCGGGCGGCGCCGGCTGCACCCGCGACGCGGGGCCTGCGAGCAGCGGTCGCGAGCCGCGACCACCCTCTGTCCTGAGTCTGCCCGCACCCTCTGACACCCGTGGACGACGCTCGTCCACAACCCGTGGACGAACACGCGTCACGCCGTCGTCGCAGACGCCGCGAGGGCCCTATCGTGGTCTGCGGTGGAGCCGGGCGACGACGCGCGGCGCAGACAGCCACCGACCCGCACGACGAACGAGGAGAGCGATGCCGCTCTACGACCTGTCACCCGACGAGCTCGTCTCGTACCGGCCCGAGGTGGCCGAGCCCGACGACTTCGACGCCTTCTGGCGCGAGACCATCGAGGCCGCGCGCGCCCACGCCACCCCCGTCGTCCGGACACCGGTCGACACCCCGCTCACGGCCGTGGACGTCGACGACGTGACGTTCCCCGGGTTCGACGGGCAGCCGGTCAAGGCGTGGCTCACGCTCCCCCGCGAGCGCAGCGGGCCGCTGCCCACCGTGGTCCACTACAACGGCTACGGCGGCGGCCGCGGCCTGCCGCACCAGCACCTGCTGTGGGCGGCCGCCGGCTACGCCTATCTGTTCATGGACACGCGCGGCCAGGGCTCCACGTGGGGTGACGGCGGGCACACGCCCGACCCGGTCGGCTCCGGGCCCGCTCACCCGGGCGTCATGACCCAGGGCGTCGAGGACCCGCACGACCACTACTACCGACGCCTGTTCACAGACGCGGTGCGTGCGGTCGACGCCGTCCGCACGTTCCCCGAGGTCGACGCCACCCGTGTCGCGGTCACGGGCGGCAGCCAGGGCGGCGGGACGGCGCTCGCCGTCGCCGGGCTCGTGCCGGACCTCTGGGCCGTCATGGCCGACGTCCCGTTCCTGTGCCACATCAGGCGTGCCGTCGGGCTCGTCGACTCCCACCCGTACGGTGAGATCACGAAGTTCCTGTCGATCAACCGAAACCTCGAGTCGGCCACGTTCCGCACGCTCTCCTACATCGACGGCGTGAACCACGCACGGCGCGCGACGGCACCGCTCCTCGCGTCGGTCGCGCTGCGGGACCCGATCTGCCCACCGTCGACGGTGTACGCGGCGTACAACCACTACGGCCGCCCGGGCTCGCGCGGCGCGAGCGACCGCACGATGGAGGTGTACCCGCACAACGAGCACGAGGGCGGCGGGGGCTTCCAGGAGGCACGTCAGCTCGAGTGGCTCGCGGCGCTCGCCGCACGGGACGCGGGCACGACGGCGCCGTGACGGGCGTCACGGCCGCGTGACGCGCGAGAGGGCTGCACCCCGTCGGGGTGCAGCCCTCTCGCGCGAGGCTCAGCGTCCGGCGTAGTCGATCGGCTCGACGGGCGGGAGCTGCCCTGAGGTCACGAGCGAGCGGTACCAGAACGCCGAGTCCTTCCAGATGCGCTCGAGCGTGTCGTAGTCGACGCGGATGATGCCGAACCGGCGGTCGTAGCCCCAGGCCCACTCGAAGTTGTCGAGCAGCGACCACGCGAAGTAGCCGCGCACGTCGGCGCCCGCGTCGATCGCCTGGCCGACGGCGTCGATGTGGTCGTGGAGGTAGGCGACGCGCATGTCGTCGTGCACCCGGCCGTCCTGCGACACCGTGTCGGGGAAGGCCGCGCCGTTCTCGGTGATGACGAGCGGGAGGCCGGGGAACCGGCGGGTGAGACCGGCGAGCAGCTCGGTCATGCCGGTCGGGTCGATCCCCCAGCCCATGGCCGTGTGCGGACCGGGCTTGGCGGGGAACTCGACGTCCTCGCAGCCCGTCCACGGCGTCGCGTCGGTGACCTTGTGTCCGTCGGCCATCTCGGGCGTGCCCTCGCCGTCGAACGCCTTGACGATGTTCGTGTCGTAGTAGTTCACGCCGAGGTTGGTCAGCGGCACCTTGATGAGCTCGAGGTCGCCGTCCTGCACGAAGGACCAGTCGGTGAGGTCGGCCGTGTCGGCGAGCAGGTCGGCCGGGTAGGCACCCTCGAGGAGCGGACCTAGGAAGACGCCGTTGCCGACGGCGTCGATCCGGCGCGCGGCCTCGCGGTCCGCGGCCGACTCCGGGTCGTGCGGGCGCACGACGTGGAGGTTGAGGGTGATCGAGACGCGGGTGTCGGCGCCGAGCGCGGCGCGGATCTCGCGGGCGGCGAGGCCGTGGGCGAGGTTGAGGTGGTGCGCGGCGGCGAGCGCGGCCGGACCTTCCTTGCGCCCCGGGGCGTGGGCGCCCGAGCCGTACCCCAGGAAGGCGGAGCACCACGGCTCGTTGAGCGTGGTCCATGTGTGCACGCGGTCGCCGAGCGCCTCAGCGATGAGCCGTGCGTACTCGGCGAAGCGCTCGGCGGTCGCACGCGCGGGCCAGCCGCCGGCGTCCTCGAGCTCCTGCGGGAGGTCCCAGTGGTAGAGCGTCGCGACGGGCTTGATACCGGCCTCGAGGAGCGCGTCGACGAGGTTCGCGTAGAACGCGACACCCTCAGGGTTGAGCGGCCCGGAGCCGTGCGGCTGGACGCGCGACCAGGAGATCGAGAACCGGTAGGCGTCGAGGCCGAGCTTCTTGATGTGCTCGAGGTCCTCGGTCCAGCGGTGGTAGTGGTCGTCGGCGACGTCGCCGGTCTCACCGCCGAGGACCTTGCCGGGGGTGTGGGAGAACGTGTCCCAGATCGACGGGGTGCGGCCGCCTTCGTCGGCGGCTCCCTCGATCTGGTAGGAGGCGGTCGCGGCGCCCCAGACGAAGTCCTCGGGGAACGTGCGGGCGGTGGTGGCGTCGGCCATCGTCTCTGCTTTCTAGACGGGAGTGCGGGAGATGTGTCCGTGGGAACGCTCTCACACCCCACGGGACGATTCAAGAGGGATCTCGAATCGATTCGAGACAGAGGGGTGGGAACCCCGCTCGAGAGGCCTGCCACGTCCGCCGCGACCGGCCGCCGCGACCCTGGCGGGGCCGCGACGGCACGGACGGCGGACAGCCGGGGACTACAGGTCGATCACGGCGCCGGACGGGCCGCCGTCGACCGCACGGTCACCGACCTGCACGCGCCACGGCTTCGTCGACGCGGACGTGACGCGCACCTGCGCGCCCTCGCGCACGACGTCGAACAGCGTGTCCGGACCGCCGACGGCCTGAGCCGCGGGCACGGCGATCGTCGCGGAGAACCCGTCCGGCAGCTCGAAGAGCCGCAGCGTGACGCCATCCGCCCAGTCGTACTCGGGCGACCGGGTCCCCGCCCCGACGGGCAGCACCGTGCCCGGACGCACGAGCAGCGGCAACGAGTCGAAGCCGTACTGCTCCGTGACCCAGCGCGGCCCGGTCACCTGGTGGCCGTCGAGCAGGTGCGTCCACGTCCCCTCGGGCACGTAGTACGTCACGGTGCCGTCCGCCGTGAACACGGGCGCCACGAGGAGCGACCCGCCGAGCATGTACTGCGTCTCGATCGTCGCCGCGCTCGGGTCCTCGGGGAACTCGAGCAGCATCGGCCGCGCCATCGGCGTGCCCGCCTCGTACGCGTCGCGGGCCGCACCCGCGAGGTACGGCATGAGCGACAGCTTGAGCCGCGTGAACAGACGCGTGACGTCGACCGCCTCGTCGTCAAACGCCCACGGCACGCGGTACGACGACGAACCGTGCAGCCGCGAGTGCGAGGAGAGCAGGCCGAACGCGAGCCAGCGCTTGAACACCGCCGGGTCAGGCGTGCCCTCGAAGCCGCCGATGTCGTGGCTCCAGTAGCCGAAGCCCGAGAACGCGAGCGACAGCCCGCCTCGCAGGGACTCGCCCATCGCCTCGAACGTCGAGAAGCAATCGCCACCCCAGTGCACGGGGAACTGCTGGCCGCCCGCGGTCGCCGACCGCGCGAACACGACCGCCTCACCCTCGCCGCGACGCTCCTCGAGCAGGTCGAACACCGCCTTGTTGTACGCCTGCGCGTAGTAGTTGTGCATCCGCGCCGGGTCCGACCCGTCGTGCCAGACGACGTCCGTCGGGATCCGCTCGCCGAAGTCCGTCTTGAACGCGTCGACGCCCTGGTCGAGAAGACGAGAGAGCTTGCTCGTGTACCAGGCGGTCGCATCCGGGTTGGTGAAGTCGACGAGGCCCATGCCCGCCTGCCACAGGTCCCACTGCCACACGGAACCGTCCGCGCGCTTGACGAGGAAGCCCTTCGCCGCCGCCTCCGCGAACAGCGGCGAGCGCTGCGCGATGTACGGGTTGATCCACGCGCAGATCCGCAGCCCCTTCGCCTTGAGCCGCGCGAGCATCGCCTCAGGCTCGGGGAACGTCCGCGGGTCCCACTCGAAGTCGCACCAGTTGAACTCGCGCATCCAGTGGCAGTCGAAGTGGAACACGCTCAGCGGCAGGTCCCGCTCGGCCATGCCGTCGATGAAGCTCGTGACGGTCGCCTCGTCGTAGTCGGTCGTGAACGACGTCGAGAGCCACAGCCCGTACGACCAGTCCGGCACGCGCGCCGGCCGTCCCGTGAGCGCCGTGTAACGCTCGAGGATCGCCTTGGGCGTCTCGCCGTAGATGACGAAGTACTCGAGGGACTGCGACTCGACGCTGAACTGCGTCCGTGACACGACCTCGGAACCGACCTCGAACGAGACGAGCTCGGGCTGGTTGACGAACACGCCGTAGCCGCGGTCCGTCAGGTAGAACGGCACGTTCTTGTACGCCTGCTCGGACGACGTGCCGCCGTCGGCCTGCCAGACGTCGACCGTCTGGCCGTTCTTGACGACCGGTCCGAAGCGCTCGCCGAGACCGTAGACGTGCTCGCCCACAGACAGCGAGAGCTGTTCGTGCACGTACGTGCGGCCGTCGTCGTCGGTCACGACGCCGACGGACTTCGGCAGCGAGCTCGTCAGGACGCGACCGTCCGCCTCGAAGTCGACCCGCCACGAGTCGCCACGGTGCACCCGGACGCTCAGCGCGCCCGACGTGAGGAGGCCTGCCTCGTCGGTCACCTCGACCGTCGGCGCGAAGCCCTCGTCGTCGGCGACCTGGAAGTGCGGGCCGTCGTCGCGTGCGCCCGCGTGGTGCGTGATGCGCACCCGCACGACGTCGGCGATCGGCGCCGAGTAGTCGAGCGTCAGGAGGGTGCGGTTGAGCGCGTCGCCGCGCCCCTCGATGCGCTTGGTCGGGGCGTGGACGGTGAGGGTCCGCTCCCCCGGCCAGACGTCGTAGGCCTGGGCAGCGAACTGGGGGTGCATGCCCTCGCGGACGCACCAGTAGCCGTCGGTGAACTTCATGGCACTCCTTGCGGGTGTTCGTGTCGGGCGCGGGGCCCGCGGCTCAGCCGGCGCGCGGGGGCGCGACGGAGTCGCCCGGCGCGAGCGCGCACGGGACGAGGATGGGCTCGGACGGGGCCTCGCGGCCCTCGACGAGGTCGAGCAGGGTCTCCACGGCGTGGCGGGCGAGCCGCTCGGCGGGGACCTCGAGCGAGGTGAGCTGGGGCTCGGCGAGCGCGCCGACGCCGCGGGACGTCGCGATCGCGAGGACGGACAGGTCGGCGGGGACGTCGAGCCCGCGGCGACGGGCCTGCGCGAGCAGGCCGAAGCCGGCGGTCTCGTTCATGAGGACGACGGCGGTCAGTGCGGGTGCCGCACCGAGCAGCGCGTCGAGCGCGCCGCGGCCGCCTGCGGCGTCCTCGTCGGCCCAGGTGTGGGTTCCGGAGACGCCGTGGCGGAGCGCGGCGTCCGCGAACGCGGCCTCCGCGCGGACGCTGGGGCCGTAGCCGCGCGTCCTGCTCGCCTCGGAGTGGTTGACGAAGCCGATCTCGCGGTGCCCCTGGGCGGCGAGGAGCGCGACGGCCTCGTCGACGGCCGCCTCGAAGTCGATGTCGACGCACGCGCGACCCTCGGTGCGCGCGGGTCGGCCGAGCGTCACGAAGGGCACGTCGACCTTCTCGAGCATCGCGACGCGAGCGTCGTCGAGCGAGACCTCGAGGAACACGACGCCGTCCACGGCACCCTCGAGCACGAGGTCGTGGATCTCGGCGGCGTCCTGCTCCTCGGAGCCGAGCCCGGGCCAGACGGCGACGTGGTTGTCATGGGCGCGGGCGACGCGGGCGGCCTGCGTGACGATCTCGGAGAGCGTCCCGCCGAGGGCGTTCTCGGTCGAGGGCAGGACGAGGGCGATCGTGCGGCTGCGCTTGCTCGCGAGGGAGCGTGCGGCGGCGTTGCGGCGGTAGCCGAGCTCGGCCATGGCGGCCTCGACGCGGGCGCGCGTCGCGTCCGAGATGGGGCGCGTCTTGTTGATCACGTAGGAGACCGTGCTCAGCGACACGCCTGCGTGCCGTGCTACGTCCTGCATCGTCGCCATGGGTCCCTGACCTCGTCGTCGTGCGCGCGTGGCGCGGGTCGCGCCGGTGGCGCGGGAACTGGAAGAACACTCTGGTGAAGCGCTTCGATGACCAACTATCGCACACGCGCCCGGCGCGACGTCAAGCGCGACGGCCGCGCGGCCTTCAAGAGCCGTGCCGCACTCCGTGCAGGCTCAGACCGCCCCGCTCACGCGACCCACGTCCCGGCACGCGCCACCCGACGCACCGAGAGGTCCGGGCCGAGCACCAGGACGTCCGCACGCGCCCCAGCCGCGAGCCGGCCCAGGTCCTGGCGCCCCAGCACCTCCGCCGGCGTCGCCGTCACCGCACGGACCGCGTCGACGAGCGGCACACCGCCCTCGACCGTCACCCGCAGCACCTGCGACAGGTGCGCGGTCCCGCCCGCGATCGCCCCGCCGTGCGTCAGACGCGCCACCCCGTCCACGACCAGCACGTCGAGCGACCCCAGGCGGTACGAGCCGTCCGGCATGCCCGCAGCCGCCATCGCGTCCGTCACGAGCACCACGTTGCCCGGCCCCACCATGTCGAACACGTCCCGCACCACCGCCGGGTGCACGTGCGTCCCGTCCGCCACGAGCTCGACGACGGCCCGCCCCTTCGCAGCCGCGGCGAGGCAGTCCGGGATCGGCCCGGCCTCACGGTGCGCCACCGGGCGCATGCCGTTGAAGAGGTGCGTGACCGTCGGGCGCCGCGAACGCACGCCGTCGGCCGCGAGCCTGTCGAACGACTCCTCGATCGCCGCACGCATCTCGCCCGCCGCCGCGTCCGTGTGCCCGAACGACGGCAGCGCACCCACGTCCGCGAGCACGTCCGCGACCCCGCCCGCTCCTGCAACGCCGGGCACCTCCGGGGCGACCGTCATCGTGACGAGGTGACCCCGCGCCACGCGCGCGACCTCACGCACGAGCCCCGCGTCGGGAGCCTGCATGAGGTCAGGGTCCTGCGCTCCGCACCGCGCCGCCGACAGGAACGGCCCCTCGAGGTGGATGCCCGCGATCTCGCCCGCGTCCGCGAGGTCCGCGAGCACCGCCGTCCGCTCGAGCAGCGTCTCGGGCGACGCCGTCACGAGCGACGCGACGAGCGACGTCGTCCCTGCGCTCAGGTGCTCACGGGCCGCGACGGCGGCGGTCGCGACGTCGGGCGCGTCGGGGAAGCTCGCTCCCCCACCGCCGTGACAGTGCAGGTCGATCAACCCCGGGACCAGGGTCTCGTCCGTCGCGCCGAGACCCTCGACGTGCACCGCCCAGGCCGACGCACGCGCGTCCTCCCACGGTGCGACCAGGACGATCCGGTCCCCCTCGACCACGACGACGCCGTCCGCCAGGACGCCCTCGTCCGTCACCACGCGTCCACGCGACGCCCACCCGCTGAGCTCGTTCTCGACCATGCCCCCATCGTCTCGTGTCCCGGGCTCAGGTCACGTAGGACCCACCGGGCACGCGCCGACCTGCGCCGACGACCCGCGCCGACGCGTCTCGGCTCCCCCGTGAGGGCGGGGAGCCGAGACGCCGCTCGACGGCAGGGAACCGCGCCGCCCGCTACTTGACCGCGCCCGCCGTCACGCCCCGCGTCAGCGTGCGCTGGAACAGCAGGAAGAACACGAGCGTCGGTACGAGCGAGACCAGCGTGCCCGCGTTGAGCGTAGGCACGTCGAGCATGCGGTCACCCTGGAGCGACGCGAGCGCGATCGGGACCGTCTGGGTGTCATTCGTCGTGAGCATGACCAACGGGATGAAGAACTCGTTCCACGTCCAGATGAAGAAGAAGATCATCAGCACGCTCATCGTGGGGCGCACCACCGGGTAGACGATGCTCCACAGCGTCCGCCAGCGTCCCGCTCCGTCGAGGGCGGCCGCCTCGAGCAGCGCGGGCGGGAAGGTACCGAGCACCGAGGCCAGCAGATAGGTCCCGAACGCCGACTGGATCACCGTGAAGATCAGGACGATCGACCACGGTGAGTTGTTCAGCCCGATGTTCTGCATCATCGTGAAGAGCGGGTAGACGAGCATCTCCTGCGGGAGCATGTTCGCCAGGAGGAACACGGCGACGATCCACAGACGACCCTTGACCCGCCCGACACCGAGGGCGTAGGCGTTGAGCAGCGAGACGATGACCGCGAAGCACGCCACCAAGGCCGATGTCCAGATCGAGTTCCACAGCTTTGTCTCGAAACCGACCCGCTCCCAGAACGTCCCGAGGCCGTCGAAGTAGAGGTTCTCGGGCAGCGACAACGGGCCGTTCGCCGAGTAGTCCGCCGGGGACTTGAACGCGTTGAGCAGCATGATGAGGAACGGCGCGAGCATCAGCACGCCGAACACGACGGTCACGCCCAGCACGACCCACTGTCCGGGAGTCTTACGCCGCCGCTGCGTCGTCGCGACCGCCGAGGTCGGCGAGGTGGTCATGGTGGCCATGTCAGCGGCCCTCCTCTTCACGCTTGGCGCTGCGGTTCTGGAAGTACTGGATGCCGAACGCCACGATGATGATCACGACGGTCAGCACGGTCGCGATCGCCGAGCCGTACCCGACCTTCGACTTGTCGAAGAAGTTGAGGTACGAGTAGTACGACGGGACCAGGGTGGACCCCTCGGGCCCGCCGCGGGTGAGCACGTAGATCGGAGCGAAGACCTTGAGCGCGGCGATCGTGCACGTCAGCGACACCACGAACGTCTCGGGCTTGATCTGAGGGATCGTGATCGCCTGGAACCGGCGCCACCAGCCGGCGCCGTCGAGCTCGGCGGCCTCGTAGAGCTCAGGGTCGACACGCTGCAGCGCCGACATGAAGATCACCGTCGGGTACCCGATCTGCATCCAGATGAGCACGAGCATCACGGACGGCATCGCGGTGCCCGGGTCGCCCAACCAGTTCGGCGGGCTGTCGACGCCCACGCCCCGCAGGATCTCGTTGACCGCACCCGTCTGCGAGTTGAGCACCCAGTTCCACAGGATGCCCGCGACCGACACAGGGAGGATCTGCGGGAGGTAGTAGGTGGCACGGAGGAACGACGCCGTGCGCGAGCCGAAGTGCTTGCCGATGTAGTCGAACAGCACTGCGGCGAGGATGAGCCCGATGAGCGTCGGCACGATGACCATCGCGACGATCATCGAGACGGAGTTCTGGAAGGAGTGCCAGAACTGGTCGTCCTTCATCAGGTTCTGGTAGTTCTCGAGCCCGACGAAGCGCATCGGGGCGTTGCCGCCCTTCCACCGGTGCAGGGAGTACCAGATGTTCAGCACGAAGGGCATGCCGATGATGGCCACGAACCCGATGCCGCCAGGCAGCAGGTACCACCAGTAGGGGGACACACGCCAGGGGCGGCGCCGCGCGGAGCGGACGGCGGTGGCCGTCGGCTGCAGCTCGCGCGTGCCCGTGGGCAAGGAAGAAGCTGGCATCGGTCTCTTCTCTCGGTGGAACGGTCAAGCGGGCCGTCGGCCATCCGCCCGCAGGGGGTCGGACGGATGGCCGACGGGGTGTGCGGCCTGCGCAGGGGCTCGTCAGCCCTCGATCAGGTCGGCCTTGCCCTCGACGTACGGGGTCTCCAGCTGGCTGAGAACCTCGGCGGGCGACTTCGACTGGTTGGCCAGCGACTGCAGGGCGCTGACGATCTGGTCGTAGTAGCCAGCGACGGGCCAGTCCGGGTAGAACGCGAGGCCGTCCTGGGCATTGATGTCCGCGAAGGCCTTGGTGAACTCCTGCGTCTTGGGATCGGTGATCGCGGCAGGGTCGCCGGCGACCGGGAGGCCGCCCTTCTCGCCGAGGATGTTCTGGACCTCAGGGCGCAGCGTGATGTCGATGAAGTCGACCGCGAGCTCCTTGTTCTTGGCGTTCTCCGGGACGACCCAGAGGTTGCCGGAGGAACCCGTGTGGAGAGTGTTGCCCGGGAACAGGAACTGGCCCCAGTCGTACTGGATCTCGTCGACGAGACGTCCGAACCACCAGGAGCCGGAGACCATCATCGGGTACTTGCCCGAGATGAACGCGGTGCCCATGTCCTCGGCAGTGAGGCCGGCGACGTCGTTCGCGACGTATCCGTCCTTGATCCACTCGTCGAGCTTCTCGGTGCCAGCGGTCATCGCCGGACCCTGGAAGTCGACGTCGTTCTCGAAGAGCTGGTAGTCGTTGACGAACTGACGGTCAGCGTTCGCGAGCACGAGGTTGTACCAGAGCTGCCCCAGCGGGTACTCGGCGCCGGCCTCGGCGAGCGGCGTGATGCCCTTGGCGACGAAGGCGTCCATGACCTTCTCGAACTCCTCGAGGGTCGTGGGAACCTCCAGCCCCTGCTCGGCAAACATGTCCTTGTTGTAGAACACCGAGACGTACTCGCCATAGTTCGGGACGCCGTACCACTCGCCCGAACCCATGAGTCCCTGCTCGTCGTACTTCGCCGTGGTCTGCAGCGACGAGGCGAGCTTGTCACTCCAGCCGAGCTCCTCGGCGTCGTCCGTCAGGGTGCTGAGCAGCCCCTGGGCGGCGAGCTGGCCAGCCGTCGCGTTGCCCTTGTTGTACTCCATGACATCAGGGACGTCGTCGCCGGTGAGCACGATCTTCGCGTTCTTCTGGATCGCCTCGAAGGTCTGGTTCTCGACCTTGACCTCCACACCGGGGTGCTCGGCCTTGAAGATCTCGATGGCCTTCGCCCACGCCTGGCCCATGGCCGAGGTGTCGGACTCGTAGTGCCAGACCGTCAGAGATCCCCCGTCGCTGCTCGGGTCGTCGCTCGAGCCGCCCGAGCAGGCGGTCAGCGCGAGGGGCGCCGCGACCAGGGCCGCGATCAGCCCTGCGCGGCGATTGAGCTTCTTCATCATGTTCTCCTCTTCGAGACGTGCGGACAGATCAACAGGGCGGCTTGCGCGGTTGCGCGGAGCCGAGGGGCCATCAGTGCGGCCGGACCGGTGCGGTGCTCCCTCCGGCGGCGAGGCCGCAGGGGACGAGCACGGGCCGGGGAACGGGGACCGTCGCCTCGATCTGGTCGATCAGGCAGTGCGTGCCCAGACGACCGAGCTCGGCGCCGGGCGACAGCAGGACGGTCAGCGGGGGCACGGTGGAGGCAACCACGCCGGGCGAGGTGACGACGGCGAGGACGGAGACGTCCTCGGGGATCCGGCGTCCGAGCTGAGCCAGCTCGGCGGTGACGCCGAACGTCGCCATCTCGTTCATCGTGATGATCGCGGTCAGCTCGCTGTCGGCGGCGAGCAGGTCATGGACGGCGGCCCGGCCGGCCACCGGGGTCTCCTCGCACAGCGTCTGCACGAGGCGCACGCCGTGCGCGGCGGCGCTCGTCGCGAGGTCTGCCGACATGCGCACGGTCGGGCCGTAGCCGGCCTCCTGCGTCCGCACCGAGTGGTTGACGAAGCCGATGTGCTCGTGGCCTAGCCCCGCCAGGTGGGCGACCGCTTCGGCGGCGGTGCACTCGAAGTCGATGTCCACGTAGGACAACCCCTCCGGCTCGCGGGTGCGTCCGATGAGCGTCACAGGGATGCCCGCGTCGCGCAGCGCCGCGACGCGGGCATCCTCGAGGGTGACCTCCATGAGCAGGACCCCGTCGGCCTGGCCCTGCCGGGCGAGCTCGACCATGTCGGCGCTCTCGTCCGCGCGCAACGGCCAGAGCACGAGGTGATAGCCGCGCTCCCGCGCCGTGGCCGCGGCACTGGCGACGAACTCGCCGATGGTCGAGCCGATCCCGATCTCCACGGCCGGGAAGATCAGTGCGACGACGTGGCTCTTGCGGGCCGCGAGGCTGCGCGCAGCCGCGTTGCGGTGGTAGCCGAGCTCCGCCATCGCGGAGAACACGCGCTCGCGGGTGTCCACTGCGACGGGCCGGGTCGAGTTGAGGGCATAGGAGACCGTGCTCAACGACACGTTGGCGCGCCGCGCCACGTCCGCCATCGTCACCATGTCTCGCCCCGTTCGTCAGGCCTCGTCGCCCTCCCACCGCGCCGGTTGCGGTGTGGTCGAAACGCTTCCGTGAAGCGCTTCGATTATGAGTATCAACTGAACTAATCGAGTCCGTCAACCGCGTGGGGGAAGAGATCTGGTTACAGAACGGTCACGCACACAGGCGTCACAGGGACCCGTCCTCCGTTGGACGGGCACTTTGGCTGGTCAGAAGAGACGCGAGTCCACGTCGTCGAAGCCGCGCATCGCGTCATAGTCGAGGACGACGCAACGGATCCCCCGGTCCTCGGCGAGGACGCGCGCCTGAGGCTTGATCTCCTGGGCGGCGAGCACGCCACGCACAGGAGCGAGCAGCGGGTCCCGGTTGAGGAGATCGAGGTACCGCGTGAGCTGCTCGACCCCGTCGATCTCGGCACGACGCTTGATCTCGACCGCGACCGCCGAACCCTGCGGGTCACGCGCGAGGATGTCGACCGGCCCGATCGCCGTCATGTACTCGCGCCGCACGAGCGTGTGGCCGGCACCGAGCAGCTCGATCTGCTCGGCGAGCATGGCTTGGAGGTGCGCTTCGACGCCGTCCTTGATGAGCCCCGGGTCGATCCCGAGCACGTGCGCCGAGTCGTGGACGACCTCATGGAGCTCGATCTCGAGGCGGTCGTCGCTCTTGGCGTGCTGCACGGTCCAGATCTCGGTGACGCCTGCCTCCGCCTCGGTCGCGTCAGCTGGCCGGACTGCCATCGCGCACGGCGGGCTCATCCAGTTGAGCGGCTTGTAAGAACCGCCGTCCGAGTGGAGCAGGACGCTCCCGTCGGCCTTCACGACGATGAGCCGTCGAGCGAGCGGGAGGTGGGCCGAGAGCCGGCCCGTGTAGTGCGCCGAGCACTCGGCGATCACCAGTCTCACGAGAATTGCCTACCAGGTGGGTCGTGGTCGCCTAGGCGACGGCGCCGTGCGAGCTCGGCGGTGCCGACTCGAGCCACGACGTGAGGCCAGCGTAGGCCTGGACGGACATGATGAGGACGAGCTCGTCGCCCTGATAGCTGCAGCGGACGACGTACAGCTCGTCGTCGCCCTCGACATGGTCACGCGACACGACCTCGAGAGCCCCCCGAGCCCACGACTCCGCAGGCTTCGGGCTCAGCGACCACCGCCGCCACCAGTCGAGCCGCCCGACGGCGTAGTGCGCGATGCCCTTGACCGGGGCGGGGTGATGGGGGCCGACGGGTACTACCGCGCACTCGAACGACCCCACCCTGTGCCCGAGCGACCGCAGCCGCGACACGACGACAGAGGCGACCACCAGGACGAGCGCCGCGAGGATCGCAGCGATCCAACCGACAAGATCCATCCTGATGATCGCCTCGTGTCGTCAGCCGGAGACCGGCTGCTCGGCGGAGTCCGCGACGACCGTCACCTGGTCGGAGTCGACCGAGACGAATCCGCCGGTCACCGCGATGGCGACCGCGCTCCCGGACGTGGGCGTCACTCGCACGGTGCCGCTCGTGAGCAGCGCGAGGAGAGGCGTGTGACCGGCAAGGATGCCGACCTCGCCGTCGTGCGCCGGCGCGACGACGCTGCGCGCCGTGCCCGACCACACGTGTCGGTCAGCCGCGACGATGTCGACGGTGAGCTCTGCCACTGGGACTCCTACTCTGATGTGTCGGCTGGTCAGTCAGGGTACGGCGTCAGACGCCGTACTCCTTCTGGATCCGTGCCCAGTTGCGCTCGAGGTCCTCGAGGCCACCGATGTTGAAGAACGCCTGCTCGGAGATGTGGTCGAACTCGCCGTCGGCGATCTTCTTGAACGCCTCGATCGTCTCCGAGAGCGGGACTGTGGAACCGGGCACGTTCGTGAACTGCTCGGCCATGTAGGTGTTCTGCGAGAGGAACTGCTGGATGCGCCGGGCGCGCCCGACGACCGTCTTGTCCTCTTCAGAGAGCTCGTCGACACCGAGGATGGCGATGATGTCCTGGAGCTCCTTGTTGCGCTGCAGGATCGACTTCACGCGCGTCGCGACCTCGTAGTGCTCCTGGCCCACGTAGCGCGGGTCGAGGATGCGCGACGTCGACGCGAGCGGGTCGATGGCCGGGTAGAGACCGCGCGAGGCGATCTCACGGCTCAGCTCGGTCGTCGCGTCGAGGTGCGCGAAGGTCGTCGCCGGGGCCGGGTCGGTGTAGTCGTCAGCAGGCACGTAGATGGCCTGCAGCGACGTGATCGAGTGACCACGGGTCGACGTGATGCGCTCCTGGAGCTGACCCATCTCGTCGGCGAGGTTCGGCTGGTAGCCGACCGCCGAGGGCATGCGGCCCAGGAGGGTCGAGACCTCGGAGCCCGCCTGCGTGAAGCGGAAGATGTTGTCGATGAACAGGAGCACGTCCTGCTTCTGCACGTCGCGGAAGTACTCGGCCATCGTGAGGGCCGAGAGGGCGACGCGCAGACGCGTGCCCGGCGGCTCGTCCATCTGACCGAAGACGAGCGCGGTCTGCTTGATGACGCCCGACTCGGTCATCTCCTCGATGAGGTCGTTGCCCTCACGCGTGCGCTCACCGACGCCGGCGAACACGGAGACACCGTTGTGGTTGTTCGCGACGCGGTAGATCATCTCCTGGATCAGGACCGTCTTGCCGACGCCAGCGCCTCCGAAGAGACCGATCTTCCCACCCTGGACGTACGGGGTCAGGAGGTCGATCGACTTGATGCCCGTCTCGAACATCTGCGTCTTGGACTCGAGCTGGTCGAACTTCGGAGCGGTGCGGTGGATCGGCCAGCGCTCGGTCACCTCGATGGTCTCACCCGGCTTGGCGTTGAGCACCTCGCCCGTCACGTCGAAGACGTGACCCTTCGTGACGTCGCCGACGGGGACCGAGATCGGCGCACCCGTGTCGCGGACCTGAGCGCCGCGGACCAGACCGTCCGTCGGCTTGAGGGCGATCGCGCGGATCATCGAGTCGCCGAGGTGCTGAGCGACCTCGAGGTTGAGCGTGAACTTCTTCTCGCCCTCACCCTGCGCGGACAGGTCGATGTCGACCTGGAGCGCGTTGTACATCTCGGGGAGCTGGTCCGCGGGGAACTCGATGTCCACGACCGCGCCGATGACACGGGCGACGCGACCGACTCCGGGCGCCTTGGCGCCTGCGGCACCGTTCTCAACAGTGGTGGCAGTCATGACTTCTTGCCTCGCTTCACAAGGCCGGAGGTCGCTCCGGCGGGGACGTTGCTTGCTACGGGGGTGAGCGGCGCCATCACGAGGCCGCCAGTGCGTCTGCGCCGGACACGATCTCGGAGATCTCCTGCGTGATCTCCGCCTGACGGGCCGAGTTCGCGAGGCGCGTGTAGGTGCGGATCAGGTCCTCGGCGTTGTCGGTCGCGGTGTGCATCGCGCTCTGACGTGCCGCCAGCTCGGAAGCACCTGCCTGAAGCAGGGCCGCGAAGATCCGACGCCGGACGTACCGCGGGAGCAGCGCGTCGAGCACCGCATCGGCGGACGGCTCGAACTCGTAGAGCGGGAGCGCGTCGTGCTCGCCGGCCTCGACCACACCCTCGACGACCTCGAGGGGAAGCAGCCGGATGACACGCGGACGCTGCGTCACCATGTTGACGAACTGCGTGTACACGACGTGCAGCTCGCCGACACCGCCCTCGTCGGCCGGCGCGCGGAACGCCGCGAGGAGCCGGTCGGCGATGTCGTTGGCGACCTCGACGGTCGGGGCGTCCGAGTCGCCCGACCACTCGCCCGCGAGCGTGTGACCGCGGAACGAGAAGTACTGGAGACCACGGCGACCGGAGACGTAGAGGTCGATCTCCTTGCCCTCCGCCTTCAGCCGCTCCATGAGCCACTCGGCCTCACGGATGACGCTCGCCGAGTAGGCGCCCGCCATGCCGCGGTCCGAGGTGACGAGGAGGACCGCGACGCGGTTCGTGTCGGTCCGCTCCGACAGGAGCGGGTGGTCGACGCGAGCGTGCGTCGCCGCGGCCGACAACGCGCGCGTGAGCGCCTCCGAGTACGGAGTCGCCGCCGCGACGCGCTGACGCGCCTTGCCGATGCGGGATGCCGCGATGAGCTCCATCGCGCGGAAGATCTTCTTCAGCGACTGGGTCGACCGGATCCGCTGCCGGTAGACGCGCTGCTGACCCGCCATCTGCTCAGGCCTTCTTCTGGCGGACGATCTGCTCCTGCTCGACCGGCGCCGCCTGGTCCTCGTCCTCGGCCTGGCCGAGGAGCGGCGTGCCGTCGGCCTTGAGGAAGCCCTCACGGAACGCGTCGACGCCCGCGGAGAGGGCGTCCTCGGTGTCCGACTCGAGCTTGCCCGTGGTCGCGATGGTCGTCAGGACGTCGGTGTTGCGGCGCAGGTGGTCGAGCAGCTCCGCCTCGAAGCGGCGGACGTCCTCAAGCGGGACGTCGTCGAGCTTGCCCTTCGTGCCGGCCCAGATCGACGCGACCTGGTCCTCGACCGGGTACGGCGAGTACTGCCCCTGCTTGAGCAGCTCCATGAGGCGGGCGCCCCGGGTGAGCTGCGCCTTGGACGCCGCGTCGAGGTCGGACGCGAACATCGCGAAGGCCTCGAGCGAGCGGAACTGCGCGAGGTCGAGCTTGAGCGTTCCCGAGACCTTCTTCATGGCCTTGATCTGCGCAGAGCCACCGACTCGCGAGACCGAGATGCCGACGTCGACAGCCGGGCGCTGGTCCGCGTTGAAGAGGTCGGACTGCAGGAAGATCTGACCGTCGGTGATCGAGATGACGTTGGTCGGGATGTACGCCGAGACGTCGTTGGCCTTCGTCTCGATGACCGGCAGACCCGTCATCGACCCGGCACCGAGCTCGTCCGAGAGCTTGGCACAGCGCTCGAGCAGACGGGAGTGCAGGTAGAAGACATCGCCGGGGTAGGCCTCGCGGCCCGGCGGGCGGCGCAGGAGGAGCGACACGGCACGGTATGCCTCGGCCTGCTTGGACAGGTCGTCGAAGACGATGAGGACGTGCTTGCCCTGGTACATCCAGTGCTGGCCGATCGCCGAGCCGGTGTACGGGGCGAGGTACTTGAAGCCGGCCGGGTCGGACGCCGGGGCCGCGACGATCGTCGTGTACTCGAGCGCGCCTGCGTCCTCGAGGGCGCCACGGACCGACGCGATGGTCGAGCCCTTCTGGCCGATCGCGACGTAGATGCAGCGGACCTGCTTGTCGGGGTCGCCCGAGTCCCAGTTGGCCTTCTGGTTGATGATCGTGTCGATCGCGATCGCCGTCTTGCCGGTCTGGCGGTCGCCGATGATGAGCTGGCGCTGGCCGCGCCCGATCGGGATCATCGCGTCGATCGCCTTGAGGCCAGTCTGCAGCGGCTCGTGGACCGACTTGCGGGCCATGACGCCAGGAGCCTGGAGCTCGAGGGCGCGGCGGCCCTCGGTCGCGATGTCGCCGAGCCCGTCGATCGGGTTGCCGAGCGGGTCGACGACTCGACCCAGGTAGCCCTCGCCCACGGGGACCGAGAGGACCTCGCCGGTGCGGTGGACCGTCTGGCCCTCCTCGATGCCGGTGAACTCACCGAGGATGACGACACCGATCTCGCGGACGTCGAGGTTGAGCGCGAGGCCCAGCGTCCCGTCCTCGAATCGCACGAGCTCGTTCGCCATGACGCCGGGGAGGCCTTCGACCTGGGCGATACCGTCACCGGCGAGGGTGACGCGGCCGACCTCTTCGGTCACGGTCTTCTGGGGCTCGTAGGACTTCACGAAGCTGTCCAGCGCAGCCCGGATCTCCTCGGGCCGGATCGTCAGCTCAGCCATTGCTTGTCTCCTGTCATGACCGCCGTGCGGTCTCACGTTCATCTGTGCGCGACCCGTGAGGGCCGCAGGTGCGATCGGTGCGCCGGGGGCGCCTTGACTAGCTCGCCATCCGGCGTCGCGCGTCGGTCATCCTGCTCAGGACGGTCGCGTCCACGACGTCGTCCGCGACCTGGATCCGCAGCCCACCCAGCACGGCGGGATCCACCGTGAAGTTGAGCTGCAGCTCCTTGCCGTAGGCCTGCGCGAGGATGCGGCCGAGCCGGTCGAGCTGCTCCTCGGAGAAGGGCTGGCTCGCGGTCACGAGCGCCACGAGGCGGTCGCGGAGCTCTGCAGCGATGCTCGAGTACCACGTGAGCGCCGCGACGAAGCGACGTCCGCGCGGGTGGCTCGTGGCTCGACGAGCGAGCTGCTGGGTTACCTCGTCGCCACGGCCAGCGAGGACGCTGTCGAGGAGCCGCAGGCGGTCCTCGACCGTCACGCCCGGTGCGCTGAGCGCCGAGCGTGCCTCGCGCGAGCCGAGCAGCGACCGCATGATCGTGAACAGCTCGTCCTCGACCACCTGGAGCTGCCCCCGGGAACGGGCCGAGACCAGCAGGGAGGCGACCGCGAGATGCTCGACGGCCTCCACGAGGTCGGCGTCAGCCGTCCAGCGCTCCACGACGAGTCCCGCGACGACGTCGACCACACGGGGGTCGAGACTGCCGCCGAGGATCTGGCGGACGAGCGCGGCCTTGCTGTCACCCGAGCGTGCCGGGTCAGCGAGAGCGCGCACGAGCGCCTTCGAGGAGTCGAGCGCGTCGAGGACGGCGAACAGCTGCTCCCCGATCACGCTCGCATCGTCGCCGGCCGCCTGGAGGACGGGCTCGAAGCCCGACCACACGGTCGACAGCGATCGCTGGCTGGTACCCCGCATCACTTCTCCTTGACGGTTCCGGACAGAGCAGACGACTCGAGCTCGTCGAGGAAGCGGTCGACGACACGCGACTGGCGCGCCACGTCGTCGAGCGACTCGCCGACGATCTTCGAGGCGAGCTCGGTCGCGAGCGCACCGACGTCGGCACGGAGCGAGACGGAGGCCGCCTGCCGCTCGGCCTCGATCTGCCGCTTGGCGTTCTCGAGAAGACGCTCAGCCTCCTGCGAGGCCTTGGCACGAGCCTCGACGACGATCTGGTTCGCCTCGCTGCGGGCGTCGTCACGCACCCGAGCAGCCTCGGTGCGCGCCTCGAGGAGCAGTCGCTCCTGCTCGGCGGCCGAGGCCTCGGCCTGCTCCTTCGCCGTGTCGGCGAAGGCGAGGCCCGCCTCGATCTTCTCGGTGCGCTCGTCGAGGATCCGGTTGAACACCGGAAGGACGAGCTTGCCGAGGACGAAGGCGATGATGACGAAGCAGACGGCCGACCAGATGATGTCGTAGGTGGCGGGGAGCAGGATCGAGTGCTCCGCCTCCTCGGCTGCCAGGATCGTTGCGGTGAGCACGATCAGAAGACGAAGCCAGCGGCGAAGCCGATGAGGCCGAGCGCCTCGATCGTGGCCAGACCGATGAACATGTTGGTGCGCAGCGCGCCGGCGACCTCAGGCTGGCGAGCCGTGGCCTCCTGCGTCTTGGCGACCATGATGCCGAGGCCGATGCCCGGGCCGAGCGCCGCGAGGCCGTAGCCGATCGTGGCGATGTTGCCCGTGAGCTCAGCGAGGTTCGAGATTTCCACCGAATTGCTTCCTTCCATCGTGGGCGGGAGAACCCCCACCCATGGTGTTGACGACGAGCCGGTCCGCGGCCCGTCGGAACGAGGGATCCCTCAGTGGGCTTCCTCGGACAGATTGATGTACACCGCCGTGAGCAGCGTGAAGATGTACGCCTGCAGCGCAGCGATGAAGAGCTCGAAGCCCGTGAAGGCGAGCCCGGCAGCGAGAGTGACCGCGCCGACCGCCTTGATCGCGCCGGCCGCCTCGAGGAAGAGGAAGTGCGTGGCAGCGAAGCACAGGACGAGGAGCAGGTGCCCGGCGACCATGTTCACGAGGAGACGGACCGCGAGCGTCGCCGGCCGCAGGATGAACGTCGAGATGATCTCGATCGGCGTCAGGATGAAGTAGATCGGCCACGGCACGCCCGACGGGAAGAGCGAGCTCTTCAGGTAGTGCAGCCCGCCCTGCTTGCGCACGCCGGCAGCGATGAACGCGACGTACGAGACGAGCGCGAGCACGAGCGGGAAGCCGATGAGCGACGAGCCGGCGATGTTGAGGCCGGGGACGATGCCGGTGATGTTCATCGCGAAGACCGCGAGGAAGATGATGGTCAGGAGGGAGACGTGCTTGCGCGCGTTCTTCTTCCCGATGATGTCCTCAGCGATGGAGACGCGGACGAAGTCCAGGATCATCTCGAGGCCGCCCTGGAAGCGTCCGGGGACGAGCCGCGCCCGGCGAGCACCGATCGCGAAGATCGTCACGAGGACGAGCGTCGCGATGACGCGGACCATCGTGATCCGGTTGAACTCGAAGATCGTGCCCTCGAACAGGATCGCTTCCGGGAAGAAGTCGGCCAGCGTGGGGACGTGGAAGCCCCCGTCGCCAGCGGCGAGCACAGTGGCACCGAGGTGGTTCAGGGCGGACAGGATGAGCTCCCAAGCTTTCGCGTCGACGCACAGTTGAACGAGCCGGTCCCGGCTCGTCGCACGTCCGTCGGACTACATTGTCGGAATCGGGTCCAAGACTAACCCATGGGGTCGTCCCGCAGGACCGCATGAGGGGCGCACGGTGTGACGTGGGCGACATTTTCGCGAGCACATCGGTGCACACCGGTTTCAGGACGTAGGTCCTACGGCAACTGGGGGCCGGTCGTGGCCCTGCAGCCCTGACCGTCAGTCGTCCGCGCGCGCCCCCGCACCCGGCTCGACGTGGGGCACGCGCGCCGCCGCGAGGCCACGCATCTCGACCACGAGCGACCCGAGGATCGCGAGCGTCAGGACGACGAACAGCACGACCTTGTCGTAGAAGTCCTGGTCCCTGAGCACAGCGAGCACCACCACGAGCACGACCATCTTCCCGAGCCACGCACCCGCTGCCGACGCCGTCGTCACGTGGATCGGCTTGTCGGCCGTCGCGTACATGATCACCGCGGTCGTGAGCGTGAACAGTGCCGCGATGGCCGCGCCGATGAGCGCGCCCCACAGGCCCTCGGTGCCGCGGACGAGGAACCCGACGAGGCCGCCGAGCACGGTGAGGACTCCCACGAGGACGACGACGTCACGCAGCACGGCACCGAACGCGGTGCGCACGGCGGAGGACGGGGCGGGCTCAGACGACATGCTTCTCCTCAACGGCGGTGGTGGACGCTCCCGGCCGGGAGCGCTGCGGGCGCAAGGGCCCGAGGGTCAGCGCGAGCGCGACGAGCGCCCCTACGCCGAGCCCGACGGCAGCCTGCGCGACGGTGAACGTGATGAGGGACGCGGCTCCGAACGCGAACACCGCGGTCCACAGGTACATGAGCACGACCGCGCGCCGGTGCGTGTGCCCGAGCGCGAGCAGGCGGTGGTGCAGGTGCATCCGGTCAGGGTGGAACGGCGACTTGCCCTGGCTGACGCGTCGCACGACCGCGAGGATCATGTCGAGCAGCGGGAGGACGAGCACCGCGAGCGGGAGCAGGATCGGCAGGAACGCCGGGACCGCCTGCCCCTCGGACAGCCGTGCCGGGTCGATCCGGCCCGTCACGACGATCGCGGCAGCCGCGATGACGAGTCCGATGAGCATCGAGCCCGAGTCGCCCATGAAGATGCGCGACGGATGGAAGTTGTGCGGCAGGAACCCCAGGCAAGCGCCGACGAGCGCGACCGTCGCGAGGCTCGCGAGGTCGGAGTAGTCGGTCGGGTTCGTGTCCTGGGTCAGCAGGTACGTGTACCCGAAGAACGCCGTCCCGCCGATCGCGATGAGACCGGCAGCGAGACCGTCGAGACCGTCGACGAAGTTCACGGCGTTCATCGCGACCACGACGACGAGCACGGTCGCGAAGAGCGAGAGACGGCTCGAGCCGATCGTCACGCCCGCGATCGGCACGGTGATGAGCTGGACGCCCTGCCACGCCATGACACCCGCGGCCAGCACCTGGCCCGCGAGCTTCGTCATCCAGTCGAGGTCCCAGATGTCGTCCGCGACACCGAGCAGGCAGACCATCGTCGCGCCGAGGAGGATCGCCCACGCCTCGTTCGACGCGGTGAACACGCCAGCGAGGAAGGGCATCCGCGACGCGAGCACGAACGCGGCCCACAGCCCGAGGAGCATCGCGATGCCGCCGAGCCGCGGCGTCGGGACCTGGTGCACGTCACGCGCACGCACCGCCGTCATCGCGCCCGTGCGCATCGCGACCCACCGCGCGAGCGGCGTGGTGAGCAGGGTGACGCACGCCGCGACGAGCGCGACGAGGAGGTAGACCCTCACGCGCTTCCCGCCGCGCCGTCAGGGGCGGACGCGGCATCGTCCTCGCCGACGTCGAGGACGCCCGGGACGACGGAACGCAGGTCGTCGACCGTGATCGCGCCCGCGCGCACCACGCGCATCCGCGGACCGGTCGCGTCGACGATCGTCGACGCGACACCACCGGGGGCCTCTCCTCCGTCGAGGTAGACCTGGACGGAGGTGCCGAGCTGGTCGTGCGCCTCCTGGGCGCTCATCGCCGCAGGCTGTCCGGTGCGGTTCGCGCTCGACACGGCGAGCGGCCCCGTCCGGCGCAGGAGCGCGAGCGCGGCCGGGTGGTCGGGCATGCGCAGCGCGACCGTCCCGTGGGTCTCCCCGAGGTCCCACGCGAGCATCGGCTGCGCCGTGAGGATCACGGTGAGGCCGCCGGGCCAGAAGCGCTCGACGAGCGCGCGGACGTCGTCGGTCACGTCGGTCGCGAGGCCGTCCAGCGTGCGGACGTCCGGGACGAGGACGGGCGGCGGCATCTGTCGGCCGCGGCCCTTGGCCGCGAGGAGCGCGGCGACCGCGTCGGCGTCGAATGCGTCGGCGCCGATGCCGTAGACGGTGTCGGTGGGCAGGACGACGACGGCGCCGCGCTGCAGCGCCGCGACGGCCTCGTCGAGCGACGGTCCCCAGGACTGCGGATCGTCGACCTTCAGGATCGCGTTCACGACGTCGATCCTGCCACGTCGCGCGCTGCACGGCGGCCGACCACCATGCGTGGTCGCCCGGTCAGGTCGGCCCGGGTCTCGACGGCGGTGAAGCTCCCGGTCGCCTCGAGGAGTGCGCGCGCGGCGTCGGCCTGCACCTCGGCGTGCTCCATGACGAACAGGCCGCCCGCACGCAGGAGACGCGCGGCTGCCGCGGCGATGCCGCGCGGGACCTCGAGCCCGTCGGGGCCGAGGCCGTACAGCGCGACCTGCGGGTCGTGGTCGGCGACCTCGGGATCGACGGGCACCGCGCCAGGCGGGACGTACGGCGGGTTGGAGACGACGACGTCGCAGGTCCCGTCGAGGTCCCGCACGGCGGTGCGCGCGTCGCCCCGTACGAGAGTCACCAGGTCGGAACGCCCCGCAGCCGCGCCGACGGCGCGGACGTTGCGCTCGGCCCACGCGTACGCGTCCGCGTCGAGCTCGACGGCGTGCACACGCGACTCGGGGACCTCGGTCGCCAGGGCGAGCGCGATCGCGCCCGAGCCGGTGCACAGGTCGACCACGACCGGCTGCGCGCCGGCTGCAGCGACACGGCGGGCCTCGTCGATCGCGACCTGCGCGACCTCCTCGGTCTCGGGGCGGGGCACGAACACGCCCGGGCCGACGGCGAGCTCGAGGTGGCGGAACGGCGCGCTCCCCACGATGTGCTGGAGCGGCTCGCGACGCGCGCGCCGTGCGATGGCGTCCGCGAGCGACGCGACGACGTCGGCCGGGACCTCACGGCCGAGCACGGCTGCGGTCGCGACCTCTCCACGGTCGACGCCCCACGCGTGCGCGAGCAGCAGCTCGGCGTCCGCGTGCGGGGAGGGCACTCCCGCGCCCGCGAGGGTCGCGGCGGTCCGGCCGAGGAGATCGCGCGTCGCGACGCCCTCGCCCATCAGCTGCCGGCCGCGGCGAGACGGGCAGCCTCGTCCGCCTCGATCGCCGAGCGCACGACAGGACCCAGGTCGCCGTCGAGCACCGCGTCGAGGTTGTACGCCTTGTACCCGGTGCGGTGGTCCGCGATCCGGTTCTCCGGGAAGTTGTAGGTGCGGATGCGCTCGGAACGGTCGACCGTACGGACCTGCGACCGCCGGATGTCGTTGGCCGCCGCGGCGGCCTCCTCCTGCTGCGCGGCGAGGAGCCGGGCGCGCAGGACACGCATGGCCTGCTCGCGGTTCTGCAGCTGCGACTTCTCGTTCTGCATCGACACGACGATCCCCGTCGGGACGTGCGTGATGCGCACGGCCGAGTCGGTCGTGTTGACGGACTGCCCGCCCGGCCCGGACGAGCGGTAGACGTCGATCCGCAGGTCGTTCGGGTCGATGACGATCTCGCCCGCGTCCTCGACCTCGGGGAACACGAGCACACCTGCCGCCGAGGTGTGGATGCGTCCCTGCGACTCCGTCACCGGGACGCGCTGGACGCGGTGCACGCCGCCCTCGTACTTGAGCTGCGCCCACACGCCGTCCTCGGGCGCGACCGCACCCTTCGCCTTCACGGCGACCTGCACGTCCTTGTACCCGCCGAGGTCCGAGGCCGTGGCCTCGATGATCTCCGTCTTCCAGCCCTGGCGCTCCGCGAACCGCAGGTACATGCGCAAGAGGTCACCCGCGAAGAGCGCGGACTCCTCACCGCCCTCCCCTGCCTTGATCTCGAGGATGACGTCGCGGCCGTCGTCCGGGTCGCGCGGCACGAGGACGCGGCGCAGCTTCTCACGGGCGGCAGACTCCGCCTCCTCGAGCGCCGGGACCTCGGCGGCGAACGACGCGTCCTCGGACGCCATCTCGCGGGCCGCCTCGACGTCGTCGGCTGCCGTGCGCCACGTGCGGTAGGCGCCGACGACCTGGCCGAGCTCGGCATAGCGACGGCCGAGCGTGCGGGCCTTGCCCGCGTCCGCGTGGATCCCCGGTTCCGCGAGCTGTCGCTCGATCTGCGCATGCTCGGCGAGCAGCGGCTCGACCGCGGCAAAGCTCTCGGAGACGTCGTCGGGCTTGCTCATCGGGTTCCTTCGGTGCGCTGGGGCCGGGTCTGCTCAGGGACCGGCGCACCGCAGCACGCCGGAGACACGACAGCGCCGGCGGGACCGCTTCCCCGACTGCCCCTGGAGAGGTTGTCGGCACGGTTCCGCCGGCGCTGGAAAGTCGCTAGTTGGCAGCCTTCTTGCCGTAGCGAGCCTCGAAGCGGGCGACGCGGCCGCCGGTGTCGAGGATCTTCTGCTTGCCCGTGTAGAACGGGTGGCAGGCGCTGCACACGTCCGCGCGGATCTCACCAGAGGTCTGCGTGGACCGGGTCGTGAACGAGTTGCCACAGGTGCACGTGACCGTCGTCTCGACGTACTCGGGGTGGATGTCCTTCTTCATGATTCTCCTTGAGGGGAACGGACCCGGGTCGCCCACGTTCCGCGGCCGTGAACCGGATACCAGCGATCTATTCTGCCACGCCCGTCAAGACCGTGTGACCAGGGCGAGGACGTGGCGCTCCTCACGGTGACGCACGGCCCCGCGAGGGCGCGCCGCTACGATGGGCACGCCTGCGACCCGGCTGGCCGATCCACAGGAGGAACGGTGCCCCGCACCTTGATCGTCACGAACGACTTCCCGCCACGACAGGGAGGGATCGAGGCCTTCGTGAGCGCCGTCGCGGCGCGCTTCCCGGCCGACGAGGTCGTCGTGCACACCGCCGCGATGCCCGGCGCCAGCGAGCTCGACGCGACGCTCCCCTACCCCGTCGTGCGCGACCGCCGCACGACGCTCCTGCCGACCCGACGTGTTCGTCGCGAGGTGCTCGAGACGTTCCGGCGCTACGACTGCGACCGCGTCGTCTTCGGCGCCTCCGCGCCGCTCGCTCTCCTCGCCCCGGCGCTGCGCGCCGCAGGCGCCCAGAAGATCGTCGGCATCACGCACTCCGCCGAGACCTGGTGGGCGCGCGTCCCCGGGGTCCGCCGCGTCATCCGCACCGCGGGCGAGGCGACCGACCACGTCACGTTCATCAACGACTGGTGCCGTGACATCATCGCCCGGCCCATGACACCGGCCGCGCGCGAGCGCATGCGCCGCCTGCACCCCGGCGCAGACGTCACGCGCTTCAAGCCCGACAACGGCGGCGACGCCGTGCGCGACCGGCTCGGGATCGCGGCCGACGCGCCCGTCGTCGTCTGCGCGGCGCGCGTGGTCGCGCGCAAGGGCCAGGACATGCTCATCACCTCCTGGCCGCGCGTGCGCGCGGAGGTGCCCGGCGCGATCCTCCTCATCGTCGGCGACGGGTCCGCCCGCAAGCGCCTCGACAGGCTCGTCGTCAAGCACGACGTCGCAGACTCGGTCGTCTTCACCGGTCCGCTGCCCTGGACCGACGTCCCGCCGTACGTCGACGCCGGCGACGTGTTCGCCATGCCGTCGCGCACCCGCCTCATGGGTCTCGAGCCCGAGGGCCTGCCGCTCGCGTTCTTCGAGGGCGCAGCCACCGCGCTCCCCGTCATCGTGGGCCGCTCCGGCGGCGCTCCTGACGCGATCGAGGAAGGCGTGACCGGCTACGTCGTCGACCCGCGCGATCCCGCCGACATCGCGGCGCGGCTCGTCGAGCTCCTCAAGGATCCCGAGAAGGCACGACGCATGGGCGCCGCAGGGCGCGAGCGCGTCGCGCGCGACTGGACGTGGGACGAGGTCGCGACGACGCTCCACGGCTACCTGGGCCTGCCG
Organism: Sanguibacter hominis ATCC BAA-789; assembly: GCF_012396185.1. Classification (GTDB taxonomy): domain Bacteria; phylum Actinomycetota; class Actinomycetes; order Actinomycetales; family Cellulomonadaceae; genus Flavimobilis; species Flavimobilis hominis. The sequence goes on along the minus strand of NZ_JAAXOW010000003.1, from coordinate 319,461 downwards.
CGCTGATCAGCGCGCGGCGCACACTCGACGAAGCCCCCGCGACCACGAGGTCGCGGGGGCTTCGTCATGCCGGGAGGTGACGGTCAGACCGTCTTGCCGGCGTCGTCGTCGTGCGGACCGGTCGGCGTCGTCTTCTGCACCTGCAGGAGGAACTCGACGTTCGACTTGGTCTCCTTGAACTTGCCGAGGAGCAGCTCGATCGCCTGCTGCTGGTCGAGCGCGGCGAGCACACGACGCAACTTCCAGGTGATCTTGAGCTCGTCGGAGCCCATGAGGATCTCCTCGCGACGTGTGCCCGACGCGTTGACGTCGACCGCCGGGAAGATCCGCTTGTCGGCGAGCGAGCGGGACAGGCGCAGCTCCATGTTGCCCGTGCCCTTGAACTCCTCGAAGATCACCTCGTCCATCTTCGAGCCGGTCTCGACGAGCGCCGACGCGAGGATGGTGAGCGAGCCGCCGTTCTCGATGTTGCGCGCCGCGCCGAAGAACCGCTTGGGCGGGTAGAGCGCCGAGGCGTCCACACCACCGGAGAGGATGCGGCCCGACGCGGGCGCCGCGAGGTTGTACGCGCGCGACAGACGCGTGAGCGAGTCGAGCAGCACGACGACGTCCTGGCCGAGCTCGACGAGACGCTTCGCGCGCTCGATCGCGAGCTCCGCGACGATCGTGTGGTCGGACGCCGGCCGGTCGAACGTCGAGGCGATGACCTCGCCCTGGACCGTCCGCTCCATGTCGGTGACCTCTTCAGGCCGCTCGTCGACGAGCACGACCATGAGGTGCACCTCAGGGTTGTTCGCCGTGATGGAGTTCGCGATCTGCTGCATGATGATCGTCTTGCCCGCCTTGGGGGGCGCGACGATGAGGCCGCGCTGGCCCTTGCCGATCGGGGCGACGATGTCGATGACACGCGGCGTGAGCTTGGTCGCGCCGACGTTCTCGAGGCGCAGGCGCTCCTGCGGGTACAGGGGCGTGAGCTTCGCGAAGTCCGGGCGGTCCATGGCCTCGGCGGGCGACATGCCGTTGACCGTGTCGAGGCGGACGAGCGGGTTCACCTTGCTGCGGGCCGTGTGCACCTGCGGCTGCTCGCCCTCGCGAGGCTGGCGGACAGCACCTGTGATCGCGTCACCGCGGCGAAGGCCGTTCTTCTTGACCTGCGCGAGGGACACGTAGACGTCGCTCGCACCCGGCAGGTAGCCGGTCGTGCGGATCGACGCGTAGCTGTCGCGGATGTCGAGGATGCCCGCGACGGGGAGCAGGACGTCGTCCTCGTGGACCTCGAAGTCCTCGGCGCCCATGTCAGCGGCGCCACGCGGCGTGCGGCCGCGCTTGCGGTCCCGGTCGCGGTAGCGGTCGCGCCCGCGGCGACGACGACCGCCGCGCTCGTCGTCGTCCTGGCTCTCCTGCTGCTGGCGGCGCGGCTCGCCCTGGGCACGCTGCGGGCGGTCCTGGCGCTCCTGCCGGTCCTGGCGGTCGTTGCGCTCGCGACGGCGCTCGTCGCCGCCGACCTTGTCGGTGCGCTCGCCGTCCTGCTGGGGGGCACCGGCGTCACGACCCGCGCGGCGGGAGCGCTGCCCGCGCTCGAGCCCACGCTCGATCGAGGCGAGGTCGGCTGCGACGGCGTCGCGGCCCTTGACCTCGCCCTGGCCCGAGCCCTGCTCGGCCTGGCCGCGCTGGTCGCCCTGCTCGGCACGACGGCGCTCCTTGGCGGCGAGACGTGCCTCGGCACGCTTGCGGGCGGCCTCCTCGCGGGCCACTGCCGCGTCCTCCGAGCTGGCGCCGCCACGGCGGTCCTCGCTGCGAGGCTGGTCGTCGGTGCCGCGGGCGGCATCGCGCGGCTGCTCCGCCGCGGGGGCCTGCGCGGGCTTGTCCGCAGAGGTGCTCTTGCGGGCGTTGCCCGCGCCGCGAGGTGCGCCCGAGCCGGAACGCGCGGAGTTGATGGCGTCCACCAGATCGCTCTTGCGCATCTTGGACGTGCCCTTCACGCCGAGCTGCGCGGCGACGGCCTGCAGCTCGGGGAGGCGCATCGCGGAGATAGCGCCGGTGGGGGCATCGATGGTGTTAGTCACGAAGGACCCTTCCCCTGGGGGTTGTGCGAGACGGCTCGTGGGCCGACCGCGGGTGGAGCCGGGGCCCGGACCCGCGAGCGTTCTCGCGGTGGGCTCCCGACGATCGCGCGTGCCGCCGAGCGACACCGACGACGGTGTGCGCGGGCTGACTCACGTGACCTGGATTGACTCCCCCGACCGCGGACGTGTCGAGTCGAGCTCTGACGCGCGGGATGCTCACGGCGTCGCGAGAGCGGATTCGCTCTGCTGCGGGGAACCACGGCAATCGTAGCATCGCACCCGAGGTCCCCGACACAGTCCGCGACCGGTGTCTCAGAGGCGTTCGCCGCGCGCACCGACGAGGTCGAGCCCCGGCGTCAGCACGTCGAACGGGCCATCGTCGCCGAGCAGCTCGGCAACCGCCTGCGCGACGCGGTCGCCCTCGCTCGCCCGGCCGAGCACGAGCACCGTCGGGCCCGCGCCCGAGACGACGGCCGGCAGGCCGAGACCCCGCAGACCGCGCACGAGCTCGGTCGAGCTCGCCATGACCTCGGCGCGGTAGTCCTGGTGCAGCCTGTCCTCGGTCGCCTCGAAGAGCAGGTCCGGGCGGCGGGTGAGCGCCTCGACCAGCAGGGCCGCGCGGCCCGCGTTGAACGCCGCGTCCGCGTGCGGGACCTGCGCGGGCAGCACACCGCGCGCCTTCTTCGTCGCGAGGCGGACCGTCGGGACGAAGACCCACGGCTCGACGTCGGCGTGCACCTCGAGCCGCGCCGAGCGCGGGCCCTCGCTGCCCGACCACGCGATCGTCGCGCCGCCCACGAGAGCAGGCGCTGCATTGTCCGGGTGCCCCTCGAACTCGGTCGCGAGCGCGAGCGCCGCGTCGTCGTCGAGCGCCTCGGGGTCCGCGATGAGGGCACGCGCTGCGACGATGCCCGCGACGACGGCCGCGGCGGACGAGCCCATGCCCCGGCCGTGCGGGATCTCGTTGCGGCAGACCATGTGCAGGCCGGTCTGCGGCGCGCCGACCAGGTCGATCGCCGCGCGCAGCGCGCGCACGACGAGGTGGTCCTCGCCGAGCGGGACCTCGCCCGCACCCTCGCCGATCACCTCGACGACCGTCTCGGCGGCACCGATAGCACGGACCTCGACGGTGTCGTGCCGCCCGAGCGCGAGCCCGAGCGCGTCGAAACCGGGCCCCAGGTTCGCGCTCGTCGCGGGCACGGTCACCCGGACGTGGTCAGCTCCCAGACGCATGGCTCAGTCGAGACCGAGCGCGGCCGCGATCGACACGACGTCGGCGGAGATCTTCTGCGGCTCGATCTCGGAACCGTCCGCGGTGCGCAAGGCCCACTGCGGGTCCTTCAGGCCGTGGCCCGTGACCGTGATCGTGATGCGCGCCCCGGCGGGGACGAGACCCACCTCGGCACGCTTGAGGACGCCCGCGACGCCCGCGGCGGACGCGGGCTCCACGAAGATGCCGACCTCGGACGACAGGATGCGGTGCGCCGCGAGGATCTCCTCGTCGGTCACCGCCTCGATCACGCCGCCGGACGTGTCACGGGCCTCCTCGGCCTGCTGCCACGACGCGGGGTTGCCGATCCGGATCGCGGTCGCGATCGTCTCCGGCTCGGTGATCGGGTGGCCGGCCACGATGGGCGCAGCACCTGCGGCCTGGAAGCCCCACATCTGGGGGCGGCGCGTCGCGGGGCCGTCCTGCTCGTACTCGACGAAGCCCTTCCAGTACGCCGTGATGTTGCCGGCGTTGCCGACGGGCAGCGCGTGGATGTCAGGGGCGTCGCCGAGCGCGTCGACGATCTCGAACGCGCCGGTCTTCTGCCCCTCGATGCGGTCGGGGTTCACGGAGTTCACGAGCTCGACCGGGTACACCTCGGCGAGCTTGCGCGCCGCGACGAGGCAGTCGTCGAAGTTCCCGTCGACCTGCAGGAGGCGGGCGCCGTGCGCGACCGCCTGGCTCAGCTTGCCCATCGCGATCTTGCCGTCCGGGACGAGCACCGCGCAGGTCATGCCCGCAGCGGTCGCATAGGCCGCGGCCGACGCCGACGTGTTACCCGTCGAGGCGCACACGACCGCCTTCGCACCACGGCCGGCGGCAGCCGAGATCGCCGTCGTCATGCCACGGTCCTTGAACGAGCCCGTCGGGTTCATGCCCTCGAACTTCACGTACACGTCCGCGCCCGTGCGGCGCGACAGCGCCGGTGCCGGGACGAGCGGCGTGCCGCCCTCACCGAGCGTGACGATCGACGACTGCACGTGCGCGGGCAGCCGGTCGGCGTACTCGCGGATGATTCCCTGCCACTGGTGGGCCATCAGGCTCCCTCGACTCTCAGAACGGAGGTGACTTCCTGGACGACGTCGAGCTCGGCGACCGCCGCGACCGTCGCGGCGAGCGCGGCCTCGGGAGCGCGGTGCGTCGTCAGCACGAGGTTCGCGACGCCGCCAGCAGGCGTGCCCTGCTGGCGCATCGCCTCGATCGACACGCCGTGCTCCGCGACGACCTGCGCGACACGTGCGAGCACGCCGGGCTGGTCCTCGACGCGCAGGCGGAACTGGTAGCTCGTCACCGCGGCGTCCGCAGGGGCGAGCGGGTGGGACGCGTAGCTCGACTCGTCGGGGCCCTTGCCGCCGAGCACGCGGTGGCGGGCGACCGAGACGACGTCGCCGATGACGGCCGACGCGGTCGGGGCGCCGCCCGCGCCCTGGCCGTAGAACATGAGCGGCCCGGCTGCCGCCGCCTCGACGAACACCGCGTTGAACGCACCGCGGACACCCGCGAGCGGGTGGCGTGCGGGCAGCAGCGCAGGGTGCACGCGGGCGGACACGCCTGCCTCGGTCATCTCGGCGATCGCGAGCAGCTTGATGACGTGACCGGTCTCCGTCGCCCACGCGACGTCGTCGGCGGAGATCTTCGTGATGCCCTCGCACGCGACGTCGTCGAGCGAGACGCGCGTGTGGAACGCGAGCGACGCGAGGATCGCAGCCTTCGACGCGGCATCGTGCCCTTCAACGTCCGCCGTCGGGTCGGCCTCGGCGTAGCCGAGCTCCTGCGCCGCGCGCAGCACCTCGTCGAACGCGAGGCCCTTCGTGGTCATCTCGTCGAGGATGTAGTTCGTCGTGCCGTTGACGATGCCGAGGACCCGCGTGACGCGGTCGCCTGCGAGCGACTCGCGCAGGGGCCGCACGAGCGGGATCGCCCCGGCCACCGCAGCCTCGAAGTACAGGTCGACGCCCGCGGCGTCGGCAGCCGAGTACAGGGTGGGGCCGTCCTGGGCGAGGAGCGCCTTGTTCGCGGTCACGACGCTCGCGCCGGCGGCGAACGCCTCGAGGATGAGGGAGCGCGCGGGCTCGATGCCGCCGAGCACCTCGACGACGATGTCGCACCGCGCGACCAGGCCGTGCGCGTCGTCCGTCAGGAGCTCCGGGGCGACGCCGTCACGCGGCTTCGTCGTGTCACGCACCGCGACGCCGACGAGCTCGAGCGGGGCGCCCACGCGCGCCGCGAGGTCCCCCGCCTGCTCGACGAGCAGGCGTGCGACCTGCGATCCGACGACCCCGCACCCGAGCAGGCCGACGCGGAGCGCCTCCTTCGGTGCCACCACGTGACCACACCCTTCGTCCGTGCCGCGCGTGCGCGCGGCCGTCGTGCGCCGCGCCGTCGACCGCCGGGGCGCACGTCCTGCCTGTCATGCGTCAGAGCCGGCGTGACGGGACCCGTGCGGGCCGTTCGCGTCCTCGCCGGCGCCACGATCCTCCCGCGTGCGGTCAGCCCGAGGCCGACCGTCTCAGGATACGGGTGCTCAGCCCTCGTCCAGGGCGAGCAGGTCGTCGACCGTCTCGCGCCGGACGAGCACCGTGCTCGCGCCGTCGCGCACCGCGACGACGGGGGGCCGCGTGAGCATGTTGTAGTTCGAGGCCATCGACCGTCCGTACGCGCCGGTCGCTGCGACGGCGAGCAGGTCGCCTGCCGCGACGTCACCCGGCAGGTAGACGTCGTGGACGACGATGTCGCCCGACTCGCAGTGCTTGCCGACGACGCGCGCGAGCACCGGCTCCGCGACCGAGAGCCGCCCCACGATCTCGGCGTGGTACGCCGCGCCGTACAGGGCAGGCCGGATGTTGTCGCTCATGCCGCCGTCGACGGACACGTACGTGCGCACGCCGTCGTCGGTGCGCACGGGCTTGACCGTGCCGACCGTGTAGAGCGTCAGGCCGGCCGGGCCCGCGATCGAGCGCCCGGGCTCGATCGAGAAGCGCGGCAGCGGCGTGCCGAGGCGCGCCGCGGACTGCGCGACCGACGCCGCGACGTCCTTCGCGATGCGCGCCGGGTCGAGCGCGACCTCGCCCGGGAGGTACGCGATGCCGTAGCCCCCGCCGAGGTCGACCTCCGGGACCAGCACGCCCGTGCGCTCCGCGAGCTCGGCGCGAAGACCGAGAACCTTCTCAGCCGCGACCTCGAAGCCCGACGGGTCGAGGATCTGCGAGCCGATGTGCGAGTGGATACCGAGCAGCTCGAGCTCGGGACGCGCGAGGACAGCGAGCAGCGCGACCATCGCCGACGCGTCCTGGCCGCCCTCCCCCGGCGCCATCGACAGGCCGAACTTCTGGTCCTCGTGCGCGGTCGAGATGTACTCGTGCCCGCCCGCGTGGACGCCCGTCGTCACGCGCACCATGACCGGCGCGCGGACGCCCGCCGCAGCGGCGGCGTCGGCCACGCGCTCGATCTCGACGAGCGAGTCGACGATGATCCGCCCGACGCCGACCTCGAGCGCGCGAGCGATCTCCTGGTCCGACTTGTTGTTGCCGTGCAGGCCCAGGTCGCTGCCCGGGACGCCGGCGCGCAGCGCCGTCTCCATCTCGCCGCCCGACGCGGTGTCGATGCGCAGACCCTCCGCGTGCACCCAGCGGGCGAAGCCCACCGAGAGGAACGCCTTGCCCGCGTAGTAGACGTCGACGCCCGCACCGATCTCGGCAAACGCCATCTCGAACGCCTCGCGGTAGGCCCGCGCACGCTCGCGCACGTCCCGCTCGTCGACGACGTACGCGGGCGTGCCGTGCTGCGCCGCGAGGTCGCGGACGTCCACCCCGCCGACGCTCGCCGCGCCGTCAGGGCCACGCTCCACACCGCGCGACCACGGCTCGCCCGGGATCGTCGTCCCGCCCGCGGGGTACCCGGGGACCGCGGCGCCTGCGGGCGCCGCGCTCACATCCGCTCCGGCGCGCTGACCCCGAGGAGGCCCAGAGCGTTGGCCAGGACCTGGCGCGTCGCGTCGTTGAGCCACAGGCGCGTGCGGTGCACGTCCTCGACGGGCGCGTCGCCGAGCGGCGTCACGCGGCACTCGCCGTACCACTTGTGGTAGCTGCCCGCGAGCGCCTCCGCATACCGCGCGACACGGTGCGGCTCGCGCAGCTGCGCAGCCTGCGCGACGACGCGCGGGAAGTCCGTGAGCATGCCCAGCAGGGCCGCCTCGGTCTCGTGGGTGAGGAGCGACGGGTCGAACCCGTCCTCGCGGCGCACCCCGTGCTCGGCCGCGTTGCGCGCGACGTTCGCGGTGCGCGCGTGCGCGTACTGCACGTAGTAGACGGGGTTCTCGTTCGTCGCGCTCGCGAGGACGCCGAGGTCGAGGTCGATCGTCGAGTCGCTCGACGAGCGCGCGAGCGAGTAGCGCGCAGCGTCGACGCCGACAGCGTCGACCAGGTCCTCGAGCGTGACGACCGTGCCGGCGCGCTTCGACATGCGCACGGGCTCGCCGTCGCGCACCAGGTTGACGAGCTGGCCGATGAGGATCTGCAGGTTGCGACCCGGCTCGTCGCCGAACGCCGCGCAGACGGCCATCATCCGGGAGACGTACCCGTGGTGGTCGGCACCGAGCATGAGGATCGCGTCGTCGAAACCTCGCTCACGCTTGTCGAGGTAGTAGGCGATGTCACCCGCGATGTAGGCGGCCTCGCCGTCCGACTTGATGACGACGCGGTCCTTGTCGTCGCCGAAGGTCGTCGTGCGCAGCCACGTCGCGCCGTCGGCCTCGAAGATGTGGCCGGCGGCGCGCAGCCGCTCGATCGCGCGGTCGACCGCACCCGACTCGTGCAGCTCGTCCTCGTGGAAGTACACGTCGAAGTCCACGCCGAAGCCGTGCAGCGACTCCTTGATCTCACCGAACATGCGCTCGACGCCGCGGGCACGGAAGACCTCCTGCGCCTCGTCGTCGGGCAGCGTGCGCGGGTCGGGATCACCGGCGGCGACGGCGTCTGCGATCACTGCCGTGGCGATGTCCTCGATGTACTGGCCGCCGTACCCGTCCTCAGGCGCAGCCTCGCCCTTGGCACGAGCGAGCAGCGACCGAGCGAAGCGGTCGATCTGCGCGCCGTGGTCGTTGAAGTAGTACTCGCGCGTCACCTCGGCGCCCGCAGCCTCGAGGACCCGCGCGAGCGAGTCACCGACGGCAGCCCAGCGCACGCCACCGATGTGGATCGGGCCCGTCGGGTTCGCCGAGACGAACTCGAGGTTGATGCGGCGCCCCGCCTCCGCGTCGCCGCGCCCGTAGGCGGCACCCGCCTCGACGATCGTGCGAGCGAGCGAACCCGCAGCGGCAGCGTCGAGCGTGATGTTCAGGAAGCCCGGGCCTGCGACGTCGACCTTCGCGACGCCCGGCGTCGACGCGAGACGCGCCGCGAGGTCCTCAGCGAGCGCACGCGGCGCGATGCCCGCCTTCTTGGCGAGCTGCAGCGCCACGTTCGTCGCCCAGTCGCCGTGCTCGCGCTGACGCGGACGCTCGACGTGGACGGACTCCGGCACGTCCTCGACAGGGAGGGCCAGCGCACCGTCGGAGACGGCCGCTGCCAGGGCGGCACTGATCGCGTGAGAAAGCTCGAGAGGGGTCACCGGGCCATCTTACCGGCGCGGGAAGGGCGTCAGCCGAGGTCGAGCTCGCGGGCGAGCGACGCAGCCTGACCGGGGGTGCCGACGACGACGAACGTCGTCGTGAACCTCGTCCACACGACCGTGGCCCGACCGTCGACGTCCGCCCTGCGCGCGTCCTCCGGCAGGCCGCGGGGCACCTTGCGGACCTTGCCGCCCTGGTCGACGACGGAACGCATCGCGTCGTCGCCCGCGCTGAGCGCGGCCGTCGTCGTGGGCCACGTCGACACCTCGACGTGCACCGGCTCGTCCTTCGCCGTCGCGACGACGGGGACGAAATCGGCCCGGTAGGCCTGCACGCCGTCGGGCGCGGACACCGGGAAGAACCCGTCCGTGCCGAAACCTGGGACGTCCGCGGGAAGGGAGGCCTCGAGCGCGCTCTCACCGCTGAGAGGGACGCCGCTCGGCTCCGCCTCGGGAGCCGCGTCCGCCAGCCCCGACATCGCGCGGTCGCCCGCGCTGCTGCTGGCCCGCGCGTCCATGTCAGCCGCAGCCGTCACCTCAGGCGCTGCGGCCTCAGCACCGAGCTGGACGTCCTCCGGCGCGTGAGTCACGTCTCGCACGGCGACGCACGCGAAGACGAACCAGACGCCGAGCGCGAGCACCACGAGCGCCAGCGCCACGCGGCCCAGGCCACGCGACATCTCACGCCCTCGTGCGACGACCACCTCGCCACCTCATCCCTGTCGGACGACTGCTGCCCTCACTCTCTACTTCGGCCTCGGCGGGGCGGACTTGAGCCGCGGTGTCGCGAGACGGCTAGGCCGATCGGGTGCCCGCGGTGTTGACTGTGGGCAAGCACCCTGAGAACGGAGCTGTTCGTATGTCTACGCGCACCGGGTTGATCGACCGGACCGTGTCCCACCTGCGGGACGCGATCGTCAACGGCACCTGGCCCGTCGGAAGCAGGATCCCCACCGAGACCGACCTCGCTGCGACGCTCGGCGTCGGCCGCAACACCATCCGCGAGGCCGTCCAGTCGCTCGTGCACTCCGGGCTGCTCGCCCGCCGCCAGGGATCCGGCACCTACGTCCTGTCCGACTCCGAGCTCACCGTCGCGCTCGGACGGCAGATGGCCCACGTCCACCAGCAGCACATCCTCGAGGTGCGCCGCAGCCTCGAGGTCGAGGCTGCCCGTCTCGCCGCGCAGCGCCGCACCGATCGCGACGTCGCGACGCTGCGCACGCTCAACCAGCACCGCGGAGAGTCGTTCGCCGCCCGCGAGATCGACGCGATGGTCACGACCGACCTCGCGCTGCACCGCGCGATCGTCGCGGCCGCCCGCAACCCGCTGCTGCTCGACCTCTACGAGAACCTCATCGACGCGATCGGCGACTCGATCCGCGCGAACGTCGAGACCGACCACCCCGACCACACGCACGACGCGCTCGTCGAGGCGATCGCCGACGGCGACGAGGACCGCGCGGCCCACGAAATCTACGGCTACCTCGAGGAGTACCTCTCCCCGCTGCGCGGCTGACCGGCCCAGGCCCGGCGCGCGTGCGCACCGGGAGCGCCGCGGTGGTAGTCTCGGTGCTCGTGCTGGACGCGTCTGCGACCGGCACAGGTTCCAGGTCAGTCCTGGTCCCGCCCTCGTAGCTCAGTGGATAGAGCGTCTGCCTCCGGAGCAGAAGGTCGTAGGTTCGAATCCTGTCGAGGGCACCACACGAATGAAGGCCGAGCACCGCACAGGTGCTCGGCCTTCATCGTTCTGCCCACGTCGTGCTCGGTGGACGTCCCTGCTTCGAGCCCGCCGCCATGGCCAGCCGTTGACGACGCCGCCACACGCTGGCTACCGGGGGCGACCTGGCCCTGCCGGTCGTCGGCAAGGCGTCGTCGTCATGAACGGGTCTCCGCGACCTGGTCGATGCCGAGCTCGTCCAGCAGCACCCGCACGCGAGCCTTGATGGCGTCGCGGATGGGGCGGACCGCGTCGATGCCCTGGCCAGCAGGATCGTCGAGCTTCCAGTCCTCGTAGCGCTTGCCGGGGAAGATCGGGCAGACATCGCCACAGCCCATCGTGATCACGACGTCGGACGCCTTGACCGCGTCGGTCGTGAGGACCTTGGGCGTGAAGGACGTGATGTCGACATCGTCCTCGGCCATGGCCGCGACCGCGACCGGGTTGATCTGGTCGGCTGGTTGCGACCCCGCGGAGCGGACCTCGACCCGCCCCGCCCCCAGAGCGTGCAGATAGCCAGCGGCCATCTGGGAGCGACCCGCGTTGTGGACGCAGACGAACAGGACAGAAGGCTTGGCCGAGGCGTGTCCGGCGGTGGGGTTCATGGGTTTCTCCTGGTGCTGGTAGGAGAGCTCACCGGGGTTCCGGGAGCTCGAGATCGGGGAGCAGGGAGTTGAGCAGGGTGCGCACGTGAGCGTCGATCTGGGCGGTGATGGCCATGACCCCGTCGTGCGAAGCGAACGCCGGGTCGCCGACGACCCAGTCTTCGTAGCGGATCCCGGGGAGCACCGGGCAGGTGTCTCCGCAGCCCATGGTGACCACGACGTCCGCCGCCCGCACCGCGTCATCGGTGAGCGGCTTGGGATAGGCGTCGCCGCTGGACCCCATGGCGGCCAGCACCGTACGAACGCCAGGGTGGATGTCGCTGGCGGGCGCCGATCCTGCTGAACGCACGATGACGGCATCCCCGGCGTACTGGCGCGCGAGCTCCGCGGCGATCTGCGAGCGCCCCGCGTTGGCGACGCAGACGAACAGCACCTGTGGGACCTTCACGGTCGGCTGGCTCGTGCGGGTGATGTCCTCGAGGCGTTGACGGGCGAAGCGTTCCGCCGTCGCAACGAGATGAGCCCGGACCCCGGCGCTCCGCGCGAGCGCGGTGTAGGACTCGCGGACCGTGGCCGTGACGAGGGCGGAGTCGATGTTCCCGAAGCGGGCGGCCAGCTGGCCCGCGATACGTGCCAGCACGTCGTCGACATCGCTGAGTCCGTCGCTGCCGCGGGTTGCCTGCGCGATCTCGAGCACGGCCGGGGCAAAGGCATCGAGCAGAGTGCTCACCGCGCCCCGCAGGTCGGGAGCGATCCGGTAGTAGACCCAGGTGCCGCGCCGCTCGGAGACCAGGACTCCGACGCTCTTGAGCACCTTGAGGTGATGGGAGACGGTGGGTTGTGCGACGTCGGCGACCGTCGCGATGTCGCAGACGCAAGCCTCGCCGGTGGGCTCGGTCGCGATGAATGAGAGCATCCGCAGGCGGAGCGGCTCGGCCAGCGCTCGCAGGACGGCCGCGACCTGGGTCGCGGCATCCAGGCTCATGCTGTGAGCCACAGGCGGACTCGTCGGACACTCCTCGCGTGACGCGGTCATGATGCCCTCCCGGACGTGGCGATCGGACAGCGATCGCCCGCCCGACGTTGTTGCCGGCCGCGATGAACGCCCACCTGTATCGATGTCGATCTATATTGACAGGTGTCGAGGCATTCCCGAACCAACTCCGGATGAACAGAGAGTGGACGCCAAGGGGCGCCAGGACAGCAGCACCGAGCCCCCGCTCCAAAGGCACGCCGCGCGCCAGGGCCCGCTACGGCTCGAACCGATACCCCACTCCGGGCTCGGTCCGCAGGTGGCGGGGCGAGGCCGGGTCCGTCTCGAGCTTGCGGCGCAGCTGGGCGACGTAGACGCGGAGGTAGGTGACCTCGTCGACGTACTGCGGCCCCCACACCTCGCTGAGCAGGTCACGCTGGGTCACCACGCGCCCGGCCGAGCACAGGAGCACTTCCAGCAGGCTCCACTCTGTCGGGGTGAGATGGACACGGTCGCCGTCGCGCTCGACGCGTCGGGCGGTGCGGTCGATCCGCAGGTGCCCTGACTCGAAGACCGGCAGGCGATCACCGCCAGAGGCACGACGCAGCGTCGCACGCAGCCTCGCCAAGAGCTCGTCCATCCCGAAGGGCTTGGTCACGTAGTCGTCCGCGCCCGAGTCAAGGGCCGCGACCTTGTCACGCTGGGCGTCGCGTGCCGACAGGACGATCACCGGCAGGTCCGACCACGCGCGAAGCTGCCTCACCACGGCGAGCCCGTCGACGTCGGGCAGGCCGAGATCGACGATCGCGACCGCAGGCTGGAAGGTGGTGGCGAGCACGAGCGCCCGCTCACCCTGAGCCGCCGCCCGCACGTCGAAGCCGTGCGCGGTCAGAGCCAGGTCGAGGGTCCGGACCAGGGACTGGTCATCCTCGACGAGGAGCAGCCTGGTCATGTCCCCGCCACCGGCAGTCGCAGCGTCATCGTCAGGCCTCCGCCGGGCGTCGTCGACGGGCTCAGCTCGCCCGACATCGCCTCGGCAAACCCGCGCGCGATCGCCAGGCCCAGACCGACGTGCGATCGACTGTCCCGGTCGTCCAGACGCTGGAACGGCACGAACACCTCGTCCCAGCGATCAGGGGGTATCCCCGGCCCGTGGTCGACGACGCTCAGGTCGATCGTCGCCACCTTCCCGGCAGCGTGGCCCTCCGTCGCGCGGGCACGCTCCCGCGCGCACACCTCGACGCGCGCGTCGGGAGGGCTGAAGCGAAGCGCGTTGTCCACCAGGTTCTCGACGACCCGCTCGAGAAGACCGTGGTCCACGAGCACGAGCGGAAGGCCGTCGTCGAGCGACACCTCGACGCGACTCCGGTCCTCCGTCCGCAGCGCCCCGAGGACGACCTCGTCCAGCGCGACCGGAGCGAGCGCGACCGTGACCGCGTCCGAGCGCAGCCTGGTCATGTCGAGGAGGTTCGCCACCAGTCGAGACAGCCGGTCGGTCGAGTCCTCGATCGTCTCCAACAGCTGCGCCCGTGCTGCGCCCGACCACGCGACGTCCGTCTGTCGAAGGCTGCTGACGGCGAGCTTGACGCTCGCCAGCGGCGTTCGCAGGTCGTGACCGACAGAGGCCAGGAGCGCGGCACGGACCTTGTCCTGCGCGGCGAGGTCGCGCGTGCGAGCCAGGTGCACGTCAAGGTCGCGCTGGTAGTGGAGACGATCGCGGGCCGCGACCTCGACCGTCGTGGCGACGACGAGAGCGACGGCAGCGAACACCACGAGCTCGATCACCATGTCCCGCCCTTCGACGGCGAGCGTGTAGAACGGCGGGGCGAAGAACCAGTTCGCGAGGCCGAACGACAGCGTCGCTGCGACGAGACCCGGGATCAGGCCGCCCACGGCCGAGATGACGACGACGCCGAGGAGGTAGAGGAGCAGGACGCTGCCCAGCGCCAGGTCGTCCCGGGCGAGCAGCAGCAACGCGCTGCCCCCCGGCGGGACGAGCAGCGAGAGGATCAGGCCAACGACCTGCCGATGGGTCGCGACCCCTCCGCGAGCACGACGCTGAGCGTGCTGCCACGAGATCTTCCACCGAACCACTTTGACACGGTCCCACAGCGCGGCCCGCCCACGCACACCGATCGCCGCCGGTGACGACCCGCGGCCTCCTTACGAAATCTTGATGTCGGACGAGCCCCGCTCGTCACCTTCTTCCGGCACGCAGAACCTAGGCTCGTACGGCACTGGCGAATGCTGGTGCCGCGGACGCCCCCGATCCGCGCCCCCGACCGAGGCACAGCACGTCGATGAGCATCTGGACACCACGCCCGCCGGTACGCCGTCATCCCCGGCAGGCCCGGGACTGGCGACGTACGTGGAGCCACAACCCTGGTCGCACCGTCGTCGTAGGCTTCGCGTCCGGGATCGCCATCGGCACTGGGCTCCTGATGCTCCCGGTGGCCACCCCGGGTCCTGGTGGCGCAACGGCGCTCGAGGCGCTGTTCACCGCCACGTCGGCTCTCTGCGTGACCGGGCTCGCGGTCGTGGACACCGCGACAGACTGGTCCGCCTTCGGGCAGGCGACGATCCTCGCCCTCATCCAGGTGGGCGGGTTCGGGATCATGACTCTCGCATCGCTCCTCGGGCTCCTCATCTCCCGGCAGCTCGGCCTGAGCTCACGGATCGTCGCCGCTGCGGAGACCAAGAGCGTCGGCCTAGGCGACGTCCGGACGGTTCTTCTCGGGGTGGCCCGGATCAGCCTCACCGTCGAAGCGCTCACTGCGGTCGTGCTCGCCGTCCGATTTGCCATCGCCTACGACAAATCCCTGGGCTCGAGCGTGTGGTTGGGCGTCTTCCACTCCGTCTCCGCCTTCAACAACGCTGGCTTCGCGCTGTTCAGCGACAACCTCGCTGGGTTCGTCACCGACCCGTGGATCTGCCTGCCGATCGCCGTTGCAGTCATCCTGGGCGGCATCGGGTTCCCCGTGATCATGGAGGTGATGCGGCAGCATCGCCGCCCCCGTAGGTGGAGCGTCCACACGAGGCTCACCCTGCTCATGACCGCCATCCTGCTCGGCGGTGGGACCGTGTTCGTCACCGCCGCAGAATGGACCAACCCGGGCACGCTCGGCACGCTCGATGCACCAGGTCGCGTGCTTGCGGGCTTCTTCCAGGCCGTCATGCCACGGACTGCTGGCTTCAACAGCGTCGACATCTCCGCGATGAACACCGGGACGCTCCTGGGCAGCGACGTCCTGATGTTCATCGGAGGAGGTAGCGCCGGGACCGCAGGCGGGATCAAGGTCGGCACCTTCGCCGTGCTGCTGCTCGCGATCACAGCGGAGCTGCGAGGCGACCCCGACGTCGACCTGTTCGACCGGCGCCTCTCCCCCGCGGTCATCCGCCAGGCGCTCGCCGTGGCTCTCCTCAGCGTCGCCGTCGTCGTCGTGTCCACGATGGTGATCGCCATGACCAGCACCTACACGCTCGACCAGGTCCTCTACGAGGTCGTCTCCGCATTCGCGACCGTCGGGCTGTCCACGGGCATCACGGCACAGCTGGCAGCAGGGCACCAGCTCCTCCTCGTCGTCCTGATGTTCGCGGGCCGCCTCGGCCCCGTCACGCTCGCCTCGGCGCTGGTGCTGCGTGAGCGTCAGCGACTCGTCCGTCGGCCCGAGGGGCGCCCGCTCATCGGCTGACCGCCGCGGCCCGACGCCGGGGGCGCCGTCGTCGCTGGCGACGCGGTAGCGTCTCGCTGCATGGGGGCGACGGGCATACAGGTCTACATGGGGATCTCCTCCGTGATCTCGGCCGTCATCATCGGCGCGACCGTGCTCCTGCACCGGGCTGCCGCGCCGGAGCGACGCCCGGTCGTCGTGCGGACCGGCGTCGTGTACCTCCTCGTCCTGATCGCCACAGGGGGTCTGGTCGCCGGGGGGAACCTGGCCGGGGAACCGTGCGGGCCATCGGCGCTCGACGTCGTCCAGGACTGGAGCCCGAGCGCGTTCGAGCCCACGGCGCAGCCCATGGCGAAGCGCTGCATCGAGGTGTCACGCGCCCAGCTCGTCGTGGCGGCGTCCGCTCAGAACGCGGCGTCCCTCGTCGTCGCCTCGATCATGGCTCAGGCTGTCCGCCGTGAGCGTGTTCGACGTCGCGTCGCAGGGACCAGCGGCGAGCAGCGCTAGACCCGTCTGGGACGTTTGCCTCTACACCGCCTTTGACCTGCGGAAATACAGGACAAAAGGTGGGACCTTTGGCATGGGACCGGGCCCGAGATGCGCCGTAGCCTTGTGCACAAGATCACAAGCGCACCACAACAAGGCACGCGAACCCGACATCGAAGGGGACCTCAGATGAGTACCACCCAGGCCACGCCCGCCGCCGAGCAGTCGTCGGTCGCCGCGAAGATCGACGCACTCGTCGCCCGCGGCCAGGAGGCGCTGACCGCCTTCCTCAAGCTCGACCAGGAGCAGGTCGACCACATCGTCAAGAAGGCCTCGGTCGCCGCCCTCTCCGAGCACGGCGAGCTCGCCGTCAAGGCCGTCGCCGAGACCGGCCGCGGTGTGTTCGAGGACAAGGCCGTGAAGAACATCTTCGCGTGCGAGCACGTCACCAACTCGATGCTCAGCCTGCGTACCGTCGGCGTCATCAACCGCGACGAGATCACGGGCATCACCGAGATCGCCGAGCCCGTCGGTGTCATCTGCGGCGTCACGCCGGTCACCAACCCGACGTCGACCGCGATCTTCAAGGCGCTCATCGCCCTGAAGACCCGCAACCCGATCGTCTTCGGCTTCCACCCGAGCGCGCAGCAGTGCTCCGTCGCCGCCGCCAAGGTCGTGCGCGACGCAGCCATCGCCGCCGGCGCCCCGGAGAACTGCATCCAGTGGGTCGAGGAGCCGTCCCTCGAGGCCACCAACCTCCTCATGAACCACTCCGGCATCGCGCTCATCCTCGCGACCGGTGGTAACGCGATGGTCCGCGCCGCCTACTCGTGCGGCAAGCCGGCCCTCGGCGTCGGCGCGGGCAACGTCCCCGCCTTCATCGAGCGCTCCGCCAAGCTCAAGCGCGCCGTCAACGACGTCGTCCTCTCCAAGGCGTTCGACAACGGCATGATCTGCGCCTCCGAGCAGGCCGTCATCCTCGACGCCCCCATCTACGACGAGGCCATGGCCGAGTTCGCGACCCTCCACGCCTACCGCGCGACCCCCGCCGAGAAGGCCATGCTCGAGGAGTTCATCTTCGGCGTGACCGCCGGTGGCGAGAACTGCGCCGGCGCGAAGCTCAACCCGACCGTCGTCGGCAAGACCCCGCAGTGGATCGCCGAGAACGCCGGCTTCTCCGTCCCCGAGGACACGTCGATCATCCTCGCCGAGGTGTCCGAGGTCGGCGTGAACGAGCCCCTCACCCGCGAGAAGCTCTGCCCCGTCCTCGCCGTGCTGCGCGCCGACGGCGCCGAGGAGGGCATCCGCCTCTCCGAGCAGATGGTCGAGTTCGACGGTCTGGGCCACTCGGGCTCGATCCACTCCGAGAACAAGGAGATCATCGACGAGTTCGGGTCGCGCATCAAGGCGGTCCGCATCATCACCAACGCCCCGTCCTCGCTCGGCGGCATCGGTGACATCTACAACGCGTTCATCCCGTCCCTGACGCTCGGCTGCGGCTCGTACGGCCACAACTCGGTCTCGAACAACGTGTCCGCGATCAACCTCGTCAACATCAAGCGCATCGGGCGGAGGAACAACAACTTGCAGTGGTTCAAGGTTCCCGCGAAGACGTACTTCGAGCCGAACGCCATCCGCTACCTCACGGACATGCGCGGCATCGAGCGCGTCACGATCGTCACCGACACGACGATGACCCGTCTCGGCTTCGTCGACAAGATCCTCGACGTGCTCAACCGTCGCGGCCAGCGCATCGCGCTGCAGATCATCGACGACGTCAAGCCCGAGCCGACCGTCGACTCCGTCCAGCACGGCGCCGAGCTCATGCGCCAGTTCGCCCCCGACACGATCATCGCGCTCGGTGGTGGTTCGCCCATGGACGCCGCCAAGGTCATGTGGCTGCTCTACGAGCACCCGGAGATCAACTTCGCCGACATGAAGGAGAAGTTCTTCGACGTCCGCAAGCGCGCGTTCAAGTTCCCCGAGCTCGGCGACAAGGCGAAGCTCGTCTGCATCCCGACCACCTCGGGCACCGGCTCGGAGATGACGCCGTTCGCGGTCATCACCGACCAGGAGTCCGGCAAGAAGTACCCGCTCGCCGACTACGCGCTCACGCCGACCGTCGCGATCGTCGACCCGGCCCTGACCGCGATGATGCCCGGCTTCCTCGCTGCCGACTCGGGCTTCGACGCTCTGACGCACGCGACCGAGGCGTTCGTCTCCGTCTACGCGAACGACTACACCGACGGTCTGTGCCTCCACGCGATCAAGCTGATCTTCGAGAACATCGAGGCGTCGGTCGTCGGCGGCCCGGGTGCCACCGACGAGCGCACCGTCAAGGCGCGCGAGAAGATGCACAACGCCGCGACGATCGCCGGCATGGCGTTCGGCAACGCGTTCCTCGGCATCGTGCACGCGATGGCTCACGTCACCGGGTCGACGTTCCACCTGATCCACGGACGCACCAACGCGACGTACCTGCCGCATGTGATCCGCTACAACGGCACTGTCCCGACCAAGCTCACGAGCTGGCCGAAGTACGAGCACTACGTCGCCCCGGAGCGCTTCCAGGAGATCGCCAAGCACCTTGGTCTCCCCGCGAGCACCCCCGCGGAGGGCGTCGAGTCCTACGCACGCGCCGTCGAGGAGCTCCGCGACAAGGTCGGCATCCCGCGCTCGTTCCAGGCTCAGGGTGTCGCCGAGGAGGACTTCATCGGCAGCCTCGACAAGCTCGCCATGGGTGCCTACGAGGACCAGTGCGCGCCGGCCAACCCGCGCATGCCGATGCTCGAGGACATGAAGACCCTCATGGAGGCCGCGTACTACGGCACCTCGTTCGAGGAGGTCCGCGCCGGACGTCGCTCCGTGACCGCTGCTGCGGTCGAGAGCGGCTCTGACGAGACCCCGAAGGGCAAGGCGCCCCGCAAGGCCGCCAAGAAGTAGCTCGCGCACCAGAAGGCGCCCCGTCACCGACGGGGCGCCTTCTGCGTACCCGGGACGCGCCGTGCCCCACGACGACGAGAGGCCCCGCCCATCGGGCGGGGCCTCTCGTGAGGTGTGGGGGTGCTCAGTACTCGACGAGCGGGAAGTACTCCCAGTGCCAGGGCTCGTACTTGCCGGAAGATCCGGCCCGGGCCCATGCCGGGTTGTCCCAGCCGTACGTCGGGCCGTTGGCCTTCAACCAGTTCCAGCGCTGGGTCGACGAGTACGCCGGCTTGCACATGTCGACCGCGAGGCCGAGGCCGTGCTGCGAGGTGCCCGGGCGGGCCGACAAGCCCGGCTTGGTCCGAGCGACCGAGTACTGGCCCGCGAGGCTGCGGTACGAGTCGGTCAGGCAGATGTCCGTGCCGAACTTCGCGCGGTAGGCCTCGTTGAGCGCGTCGAACGCGACGGCTGCGTACGGCTGAAGACGGTGTCCGGACTGCGTCAGGTCGCACAGCTCGTCGTTGCGCAGGTGACCGTTCTCGCTGCGGACCGTCGTGGTCAGGTCGCAACCCGCCAGGGTGTCACGGGCGGAGGCGCGTGAGGCGACAGCTGCGTCGCGCCCGGCGAGCGTGCCGCCCTCGGCGACGATGACCGCCTCGGTCGCGGCGGCGGAGCTCGAGCTCGAGGTGATGACGTCGAGCGTGCTGCGCCCCTCGGCGACGAGCGGGACGGACGTCGCCGAAGCGCCCTGCTGCGAGGCGTTCGCGAGGGGCACGGCGATCGTCGTGATCCCCAGTGCCGCGAGGATGCCTGCGCGAGCGACCCAGCCGCCCTTGTGCGCGCGTCCAGCGGGCCGGTGGAACGACGACCCTGCGGAGCGCGGCTTCTTGCCCGCGGCAGCGCGACGTGCCTCGACGGTCGCCCGCCGGCTCATCGGCGCACAGGCGGCGGCGCTGGGGGTGACCACCGGATCGCCCGGCGTCTCGGCAGGCGCGGCGAGCGGACCGGCCGGGACATCGGACGTGGTCGCTGCTGCGGGGGTGGCTGCTGCGAGGACCGGGGCCGCGAGGGCACCGCTCGCCGGGGCCGCTGCTACCGGGTCCGCGAGGACGGGCTGCGCCAAGGTCGCGGCGACCTGCGGCCGGGCGAGCGGGGCGGCGGCTGGCGCGGTCGGCCGGGACTGCGTGACGGGAGCAGCGGGGCGCAGGGCGACCGGCTGCTCGTCGGGCTCGAGCGACGGGACGACGATGGGCTGCGGAACGACGGGACGTGCCGCTGCCGCAACACCGGGACGCGAGGCCGCGCTGCTACGCGGCGTGGACTGGTGGGCCGCAGGCGCGAGGTCGCGGGTCCGGCTCTCGCGCGCACGGCGGAGCTCGGCGATCTCGCTGAACGCCGCGAGCCGAGCAAGGCTCTCGGGGTCCGCGACGACGGACGGCGACGAGGCGTGCGGCGCGGCCGCGCGCTGTGCGGGGCGCCCAAGCGCAGCGTGGGGGGCCGGTCCGGTCATCCGGGAACCGCTGGTCGTGCGCAGCGGCGACACGGTCGACTCGCGGCGCGCGTCGAGCGCCGGCGGGAACGTGCCGTCGGGCCGTGACGGAGCGGCGTGGGGGGCGGGTGTGCGGACAGCTCCAGGGACGGAGCTGTCGGGAACCGACATCGTGACGGGCGAGGACTCGAGGGCTGCAAGTGCCGCTTCGCGGCGTGCGCGGCGCGTCTGGAGGGTCGGCGCCGTGGCCTGGTCCTGCGACTCCATCACACCTCCTCGCGTCCTCGCACTGCCTGACTCAGGTCCCGTCGGCGCAAGCCGAGCGGGCACAGAAACGTCCTGTCTCTTGTGTGTCGGCAGGACGGGATCGTCCGTTCACCTCATGGACGATAACGGAACCATAACGTCACCCGGGGTCCGGATCCAAGACCTGGCCAGGAAGTACGACGTATGTCTCATTTGTCACCAGGTGTCACAGGTCGCGGCTCAGATCCCGCGCCGCTGCATCGCGTCGCGCACCTCGCCCACGAGCTCCTCGAGGATGTCCTCGAGGAAGACGACGCCCTGCTGCTCCCCGCCCTCCTCGACGATCGCGAGGTGCGCGCCCGACCTCTGCATCGCGGCGAGCACCGCCTCGATCTCGTCGTGCGGCCCGACGCCCGCGAGCGCACGCACGCGCCAGCCCGGCACGGGCGTCGCCCGCTCGGGGCCGTGCGCATAGAGCACGTCCTTGAGGTGCAGGTAGCCCACGACTCTCGGCCGCGCCTCGCCGTCCGCCCCGACGCCGGGGGACGCGACGGGGAACCGGGAGAAGCCTGTCCGCGCGACGAGGCCCTCCACGTCGTCGGGCGTCGCGTCCGGCGCAGTCGTCACCAGGTCCTCGAGGGGGACCATCACCTCGCCGGCCAGGCGCTCCGAGAACTCGATCGCTCCGGAGAGCAGGCCCTGCTCGTCGACGAGCACGCCCTCCTTCTGGGAGCGCAGCACGATCGACTGGACCTCGGCGGCGGTGAACGCGGACGCGACCTCGTCCTTCGGGTCGACGCCGGACAGCCGCACCGCCTGGTTGGCGATCCAGTTGAGGACGACGATCACCGGCTTCAGGACGCGCCCGACCCACACGAGCGGTGGGCCGAACCACATGACAGCCTTGTCGGGCCCGGAGACCGCCATGTTCTTGGGGACCATCTCGCCGAGCACGACGTGCAGGTAGACGACGATCGACAGGGCGACGACGAGCGCGATCGGGTGCTGCCACCCGTCGGGGACACCTGCGGCGCGCAAGGGCACCTCGATCAGGTGCGCGACCGCAGGCTCGGCGACGACTCCGAGCCCGATCGAGCACACCGTGACGCCGAGCTGGGCTGCCGCGAGCATGAGGGAGACGTGCTCCATCGCCCACAGGACCGTGCGCGCGCGGCGGTCGCCGGCCTCGGCGAGAGGCTCGATCGAGCTGCGCCGCGCGGAGAGGACGGCGAACTCCGCTCCGACGAAGAATGCGTTGGCGAGCAGCAGCACGAGCCCGACGACGAGTGCCGTCCCGGTGCTCATCGGTTCACCTCCGGGTCCTCGTCACCGTCAGGCCGGTCGCCGGCCTGCTCCAGCCGAAGCCGGTCGACGCGCCTGCCTTGCATCGCGACGACGGTGAGCACGACGTCGTCGACGTGGACCGTGTCCCCCACCTCGGGCACGCGCCCCAGGCGTGCCATCACGAGGCCTCCCAGCGTCTCGTAGGCGGGCGAGTCGGGGACCGCGAGCCCGGTGGCCTCGGTCAGCTCGTCGGGCCTCAGGAGGCCCGGCAGCGTCCACGAGCCGTCGGTCTGGCGCGCGGCGCCCACGCGGCGGGTGTCGTGCTCGTCGGCGACCTCGCCGACGAGCTCTTCGACGACGTCCTCGAGCGTGACGACGCCGGACGTGCCGCCGTACTCGTCGAGCACGACAGCCATCTGCAGCCCGAGGCCGCGCAGCGTCACGAGGAGAGGTCCCAGGCGGACGGTCTCGGGGACCGTCGGCGCCTCGACCATGAGTGCGACCACGGGGACGTCGCCACGCCGCTCGCGCGGCACGCCCACGGCCCGGCGCAGGTGCACGAACCCGATGATGTCGTCGCGCGAGTCCCCGATCACGGGGAACCGCGAATGACCGGTCCGGCGGGCGAGCGCGACGACGTCTGCCGCCGTGTCGTCGCGGTCGACGACCGCGAGCCGCGTGCGGTCCGTCATGACGTCGACGGCCGAGAGGTCCTCGAGCTCGAGCGAGTTCGTCAGCAGCCGCGCGGTCGACGCCTCGAGCGTCCCCTGCTCGGCCGAGCGCCGCACGAGCGCCGCGAGCTCGGGTGCCGACCTGGCCCCCGACAGCTCTTCGCGCGGCTCGATGCCCATGCGGCGCAGGAGCGCGTTCGCGGAACCGTTGAGCACGGTGATCACAGGCCGCAGCGCCATGGTGAAGACGCGCTGCAGCGGTACCGCCAGGCGAGCGGTCTCGAGGGGCCGGCTCAGCGCGAAGTTCTTGGGGATGAGCTCGCCGAAGAGCATCGAGAAGACGTTGACGACGACGAGCGTCAGGGTGACCGCGAGCGCGGACCCGGCCGCCGCGGCCCACGCACGGTTCTCGAGGAGGCCCTCGAAGATCCGCGTGAGCGCAGGCTGCGCCGTGTACCCGAGGAGGATCGTCGTGACGGTGATGCCGACCTGCGCGCTCGAGAGCTCGGTCGACAGCTCGTGCAGCGCACGCACCACCGAGCGGGTGCGGCGGTCGAGGACCTTCGTCGGCCCGCCGTCGCCGGAGCCCCCCTCGATGACGCCCGGGTCGAGAGTGACGAGCGCGAACTCGCTCGCCACGAAGACTGCGGTGCCCGCCGTGAGGGCGACACCGAGGAGGATCATCAGCCAGTCGGCTAGCACGTCTCGGCCACCGCCGTCGGGGTTCGTCGAGGTCTCATCGTCTCGGATCGTATCGTCGTCGCGCTCTCCCCACCTTCTCTCCACAGCACAGGTCGCCGATGTCAGGTGCCCGGGGAGGTGGCGTGTGCCACGCTTGACGCATGGCACACACGTCACCAGCAACGACAGGCGGCGCCGCGCCGCGAGCCACCACGGTGCTCGTCGTCGAGGACGAGTCGACGATCGCGACCGCGATCGCGCAGCGTCTGACGGCGGAGGGGTGGAAGGTCGAGGTCGCTCGCGACGGCCTGACCGCCGTGAGCGCCGCCGAGCGGCTGCGCCCGGACGCCGTCGTGCTCGACGTCATGCTCCCGGGCATCGACGGGCTCGAGGTGTGCCGCCGGCTCCAGGCGGAGAACCCGGTCCCTGTCCTCATGCTCACGGCGCGCGACGACGAGACCGACATGCTCGTGGGTCTGGGCGTCGGCGCCGACGACTACATGACGAAGCCGTTCTCGATGCGTGAGCTCGTCGCGCGGCTCAAGGCGCTCCTGCGGCGCGTCGACCGTGCCGCGCAGGCGGCGGCGACGCCGTCGAGCGAGCCGCCGATCGTCGCGGGCGACGTCGTGATCGACCGCGCCCAGCGGCGCGTCATGCGCGCCGGCGAGGAGGTGCACCTCACTCCGACCGAGTTCGAGCTCCTCGTCATGCTCGCGAGCACCCCGCGCACGGTGCTCACCCGCGAGCGGCTGCTCGCCGAGGTGTGGGACTGGGCTGACGCGAGCGGCACGCGCACGGTGGACTCCCACATCAAGGCGGTGCGACGCAAGCTCGGTCCGGAGCTGATCCGCACCGTCCACGGCGTCGGGTACGCCTTCGAGCCCCCGACCCCGCCCGACGAGGCTGCAGGCGCCTGAGCACGTGGACCAGCCCCGGCACGGGTCGATCCCGCGTCCGCACCTACCCGACGTGCGCCCGCTCGACCGGTTCCGGTCGCTCAAGATCAAGCTGGGCGTCCTCGTCGTCGCGACGAACTTCCTGTCCGTCCTCGTGACGTGGACCGGTCTGCAGATCGGGTTCGGGCCGACCCGAACGTTCCCGTTCGCGATCGTCCTGTCGATCGCGATGACGTGGTTGCTCGCCAAGGGCATGACCTCTCCCCTGCGCGAGATGCGCAGCGCGGCTCGTGCGATGGCCGACGGCGACTACACGCGCCGCGTGAGGGCGACGAGCCGCGACGAGGTGGGGCAGCTCGCGGCGACGTTCAACTCGATGGCGGAGGACCTCGCGACGGGCGACCTCCAGCGTCGCGAGCTGATCGCGAACGTGTCCCACGAGCTGCGCACGCCCGTCGCTGCGCTCCAGGCACAGCTCGAGAACCTGGTGGACGGCGTGACTCCCGCGACGCCTGCGGCGCTCGGTTCGGCGTTGCACCAGACGGAGCGTCTGACGCGTCTCGTGACGTACCTGCTGGACCTCTCGCGGATCGAGGCCGGTGCGACGGACCTGCGCCCGACGCCCGTCAACCTGCAGGACTTCCTGGACGACGCGGTCGACGAGGTCGAGATGCTCGAGGCTGGCAAGCAGCTCGAGTTCGTCGTGGACGTGCACCCTGAGAACCTCACGGTCGCGCTCGACCGTGACCGGTTCCAGCAGGTCGTGCTGAACCTTCTGCACAACGCGATCCGGCACTCTCCGTACGGGTCGACGATCCGGCTGCGCGCGCGGCGCCGCGGGGACAAGGTCCTCGTCGAGGTCGCGGACGAGGGGCCGGGTATCGCCCCGGAGGACCGGGAGCGGATCTTCGCGCGCTTCGTGCACGGCACGTCTCCGGTGCAGGTCGGGCCGGGGACGGCTGGCGGTGGCACGGGGATCGGGCTGGCGATCGTGCGGTGGGCGGTGGCGCTGCACGGCGGGCACGTCGAGGTGGTGGACTCCGAGCGTGGCGCGACGTTCCGGGTGACGCTCCCGGCGCCGCAGCCTGGCGTGCGTGGGCTCGGCCGCCCGGCGACGGGCCCCACCCCGGCGGTCCCCGCACCTGAGGGGACGCCGCGCGTGGACACCGCGGAGGTGCGCGAGGAAGACGAGGTCGATCCCGACGTGCGGGGTACGGCGCCGACGGCGGTCACGCCTCCCACCGCGGGCGGTGCATAAGTTCTAGTTGATCTAGAACTATGGGGGGAAGTAGGGTGAGGACATGACCCCAGGAACCCCCATCACCGTCCACGGCCTGACCCGCCGGTTCGGCCAGGTGCTCGCCGTCGACGACCTCAGCTTCGACGTCGCCCCCGGCCGCGTCACCGGCTTCCTCGGGCCGAACGGCGCAGGCAAGACGACGACGCTCCGGATGATCCTCGGCCTCGCCCGCCCCGACGCGGGGACCGCGACGATCGGCGGCCGCGCCTACGCGGACATCCCCCAGCCCGCCCGCGAGGTCGGCGCCGTCCTCGAGGCCTCGAGCTTCCACCCCGGACGCACCGCGATCCAGCACCTCCTCCTGTTCGCACCGGCCGCAGGCGCGTCTCGGGCGCGGTGCGACGAGCTGCTCGGCCTCGTCGGGCTGACCGAGGCCGCCGGCCGTCGCGTCGGGGGCTTCTCGCTCGGCATGCGCCAGCGCCTCGGGCTCGCGACCGCCCTGCTCGGCGACCCGCAGGTCCTCATCCTCGACGAGCCGACCAACGGCCTCGACCCCGGCGGCATCGCCTGGCTGCGGTCCTTCCTGCGCGGCTTCGCGGCCGACGGCCGCACCGTCCTCGTGTCGAGCCACGTCCTGTCCGAGGTCCAGCAGTCGGTCGACGACGTCGTCGTCATCGCGCGCGGCCGCATGGTCCACGCCTCGCCGCTCGCGGCGCTCGCCGACCTCGCGACCCCTGCCGTCCACGTGACGAGCCCCGACGCCGCGGGACTCGCCCGGCTCGTCGCCGCCCACGGCTGGCCAGCCACCCCGACCGCAACGGCCGACGAGACCCGCGCGAGCATCACGCTCGTCGGTACGACGACGAGCGCCGTCGGCGCTGCGGCCCACGCAGCACACCTCGAGCTTCACGAGCTGCGGGGCGAGTCCCCGGGTCTCGAGGACGTCTTCCTGAGCCTCGTCGGCGAGGCTCCCCCGCTCCAGCGCCACGCCGCCGCGCCGACGACCGACCAGGAGGGCCGCTCATGAGCACCGCCGTCAGCACCGAGATGCGCAAGTTCTTCTCGACCCGGCTCTGGTGGGTCCTGCTCCTCATCATGGCGGGCTACATGGCGTTCCTCGCCGCGGTCCTCGCCTTCTCGATCACGGCGACGCCGCAAGAGTTCCAGGGCGACAAGATCGACGTCGTCCGCTCGATCTACACGGTCGCGACGTCGCTCGGGTACGTCTTCCCCGCGATCGTCGGGACGCTCGCGGTGACGAGCGAGTTCCGGCACCGCACGATCGTGCCGACCCTTCTCGCAGATCCGAGCCGGACGCGCCTGCTCACGGCGAAGATGATCGCCGCCGTGCCGATCGGCCTCCTCTTCGGCATCGTCGGCACGGTCGCCTGCCTCGGCGCGGGCGCTGGCGCGTTCGCTCTCGGCGACGTCGACCCGCTGCTCGGCTCGCCCGAGGTGTGGCGGTCTGCGGCGCTGTCGGTCGCCGCGCTGACCGTGTGGTCGGTCGTCGGCGTCGGTCTCGGCGCGATGCTGCCGAACCAGGTCGCGTCGCTCGTGACGCTCCTCGCGTTCACGCAGTTCGTCGAACCGGTCGCCCGCATGGCGCTGCCGGCCGTGCTCGACGACGCCGGTTCGCGCGTCGCGTCCTTCCTCCCCGGCGCGGCCGGCGAGGCGATGACGGGTGCGAGCCTCTTCAACGCCCTGTCCATGGGCGGGATCCTCGAGTGGTGGCAGGGCGCGCTCGTCCTTGTCGGCTATGCGCTCCTGTTCGCCGTGGTCGGCCGCGTGACGACCTTCCGGCGCGACGTCGGCTGACCTGCGCGAGGACGGCGGCCCGGCGGGTGCGGGCCGCCGTCCCCCAGCGTCACGACGATGGGTGTCGAGGCACACACCACACCTGGGAGTGATGTTCGTCACAGTGACGTCCCGCCTCTACCGTTTGATGGCAGTTCGTCAGACCTCTTTGGGTGCCCGACGGCCACCTCCTTGCCCGTCGTTTGCCATCCCCGGGGCGGGGCACGACGATGCCGGGAGCACCTGGGTCCAACGGCCTGATCCGAGCCCCCAGGGAGGCTCTAGCACCGTAGGGTTGAGGTGGTCGAGGAACCCGATCACATCACCAAGATCACGAACATCGTGTGAAAGAGGCGAGCGCCGAGTGGCCCCGAACGCTGAATCAAAGCCGATCAGCCCCGCGAACGCGTCCTTCGGGGCGAACGAGTGGCTCGTCGACGAGCTCTACGAGCAGTACCTCAAGGACAAGAACTCCGTCGACGCTGCGTGGTGGGACTTCTTCGCCGACTACAAGCCGGCCGAGACCGACGACGCCACCGCGAAGCCCGCCGACGCCGCGAAGCCCGCCGACGCCGCGAGGCCTGCGGCGCAGCCCGCCGCCGCGCAGCCTGCGCCACAGGCCACGCCCGCTGCTGCCCCGGCTCCCGCACCGCGCGCAGCCGCCGCCCAGCCGACGCCGAAGGCCACGCCGCCCGTCGCTCCCGCGCCGGCAGCGCCCGGCGGCCACGGCACGCACACGCCGCCACCCGCCGTCATCGCGCAGCCACCGACCGCCGTCTACGCACAGAAGCCCGCGACCCGCACCGACGCCGCCGTCGCCGGCGGCACCGAGAACGTCGAGAAGCTCCGCGGCCCCGCCGCGCGCGTCGTCAAGAACATGGAAGCGAGCCTCGAGGTCCCCACGGCGACCTCGGTGCGTGCGGTCCCGGCCAAGCTCATGGTCGACAACCGCATCGTCATCAACAACCACCTCGCCCGCGGGCGCGGCGGCAAGATCTCCTTCACGCACATCATCGGCTTCGCGCTCGTGGAGTCCCTCGCCGAGATGCCCGCGATGAACGCCGCCTACACGCTCGTCGACGGCAAGCCGAGCGTCCACCACCCGGCGGACGTCAACCTCGGCCTCGCGATCGACCTGCCCAAGCCGGACGGTACGCGCCAGCTCCTGGTCCCGGCGATCAAGGCCGCTCAGGCGATGGACTTCGCGCAGTTCTGGGCCGCCTACGAGGACGTCGTGCGCCGTGCACGCGGCGGCAAGCTCGCCGTCGAGGACTTCGCGGGCGTCACCATCTCCCTGACCAACCCCGGCACGATCGGCACGGTGCACTCCGTGCCGCGCCTCATGCAGGGCCAGGGCGCGATCATCGGCGTCGGCGCGATGGACTACCCGGCCGAGTTCCAGGGCGCATCCCCCGAGCGACTCTCACGCATGGGCATCTCGAAGGTCCTGACGGTCACCTCGACCTACGACCACCGCATCATCCAGGGCGCGCACTCGGGCGAGTTCCTCCGGATCCTCGCCAACAAGCTCCTCGGTCTCGACGGCCTGTACGACCGCATCTTCGCGGCTCTGCGCGTCCCGTACGAGCCCGTGCGCTGGGTCCAGGACAACACGGTCGACGACGACGTCGAGGCAGCGAAGCCCGCCCGCATCGCCGAGCTGATCCACTCGTTCCGCTCGCGCGGCCACCTCATGGCTGACACCGACCCGCTCGCGTACCGCGTGCGCCGGCACCCGGACCTCGACGTCCAGACGCACGACCTCACGCTGTGGGACCTCGACCGCACCTTCCCCACGGGCGGGTTCGGTGGCAAGCCGAAGGACACGCTGCGCAACATCCTCGGCCTCCTGCGCGACTCGTACTGCCGCTCGATCGGCTCCGAGTACATGCACCTCGCCGACCGCACGCAGCGCAAGTGGCTCCAGGCGCGCCTCGAGGCCGGCTACGAGCGCACCCCGCGCGAGGAGCAGCTGCGCATCCTGCGCCGCCTCAACTCCGCCGAGGCGTTCGAGACGTTCCTGCAGACGAAGTTCGTCGGCCAGAAGCGCTTCTCGCTCGAAGGCGGCGAGTCGGTCATCGCGCTGCTCGACGCCGTCCTCAACAAGGCCGCCAAGAGCGGCCTCGACGAGGTCTGCATCGGCATGGCCCACCGCGGCCGCCTCAACGTCCTCGCGAACATCGCGGGCAAGAGCTACGCGCAGATCTTCGCCGAGTTCGAGGGCAACCTCGACCCGCGCACCGTCCAGGGCTCCGGCGACGTGAAGTACCACCTCGGCACCGAGGGCACGTTCACGTCGGAGACCGGAGAGCAGACGAGCGTCTACATCGCTGCGAACCCGTCCCACCTCGAGGCTGTCGACGGCGTCCTCGAGGGCGTCGTCCGCGCCAAGCAGGACCGCATCGACCTCGGCGGCGACGGCTTCTCCGTGCTGCCGATCCTCATCCACGGAGACGCGGCCTTCGCGGGCCAGGGAGTCGTCACCGAGACGCTCAACCTCGCAGGGCTGCGCGGGTACCGCACCGGCGGCACGATCCACGTCATCATCAACAACCAGGTCGGCTTCACGACCGGCCCGGCGTCGTCGCGCTCGACGCTCTACCCGACCGACGTCGCCAAGGGCCTCCAGGTCCCGATCTTCCACGTCAACGGCGACGACCCCGAGGCTGTCGTCCGCGTGGCCGAGCTCGCGTTCGCGTTCCGCGAGGAGTTCGACCGCGACGTCATCATCGACGTCGTCTGCTACCGCCGCCGCGGCCACAACGAGGGTGACGACCCCTCGATGACGCAGCCGCTCATGTACAACCTCATCGAGGCGAAGCGCTCCGTGCGCAAGATCTACACGGAGAACCTCGTCGCCCGCGGCGACATCACGCTCGAGGAGGCCGAGCAGGTCCTCCAGGACTTCCAGTCGCAGCTCGAGCGCGTCTTTACCGAGACCAAGGAGGGCGGCTTCATGCCGCCCACCGACACCGAGTCGGTCCGCGGCCTCGAGCGCCCCGAGTCGCAGCGCGAGGACGCCGGCACGATGGTCGGCTGGCAGACCGCGGTTCCGTCGTCGATCGTCGAGCTCATCGGCCGCTCGCACGTCAACCCGCCCGAGGGGTTCACGGTCCACCCCAAGCTCAAGCAGCTGCTCGCCAAGCGGGAGCAGATGTCCCGCGAGGGAGGCATCGACTGGGGCTTCGGCGAGCTGCTCGCGTTCGGCTCCCTCCTCGTCGAGGGCACACCGGTGCGTCTCGCCGGCCAGGACTCCCGTCGCGGCACGTTCGTGCAGCGCCACGCCGTCATGCACGACCGCGAGACGGGCGCCGAGTGGACCCCGCTGCTCTACCTCACGGGTGACCAGGCGAAGTTCTGGGTCTACGACTCCTCGCTGAGCGAATACGCGGCCCTCGCGTTCGAGTACGGCTACTCCGTCGAGCGCCCGGACGCGCTCGTGCTGTGGGAGGCGCAGTTCGGCGACTTCGTCAAC
Source organism: Sanguibacter hominis ATCC BAA-789 (assembly GCF_012396185.1). Taxonomy (GTDB): domain Bacteria; phylum Actinomycetota; class Actinomycetes; order Actinomycetales; family Cellulomonadaceae; genus Flavimobilis; species Flavimobilis hominis. Next base: position 288,365 of record NZ_JAAXOW010000003.1, on the reverse strand, counting down.
GGCGCGCAGACCGTCATCGACGAGTTCATCTCCTCGTCCGAGCAGAAGTGGGGCCAGCGCTCGTCGCTCGTCATGCTGCTCCCGCACGGCTACGAGGGCCAGGGACCCGACCACTCGTCGGCCCGCATCGAGCGCTTCCTGCAGCTCGCCGCGCAGGACAACATGTTCATCGCGCAGCCATCGACGCCCTCGTCGCACTTCCACCTGCTGCGCCGCCAGGCGTACTTCCGGCCGCGCCGCCCGCTCGTGGTGTTCACGCCCAAGCAGCTGCTCCGGCTCAAGGCCGCGGCTTCGCCCGTCGAGGAGTTCACGACGGGCTCGTTCCAGCCAGTCATCGGCGACGCCGAGGCTGCCGCTCGCGGCGGCGTCGACCGCGTCATCCTCTGCTCGGGTCGCGTCTACTACGACATCCTCGCGCGCCGCACGAAGCTCGAGGACGACCGCACGGCGATCGTGCGCGTCGAGCAGCTGTTCCCGCTCGAGGGCGACGCCCTGCGTGAGGCGCTCGCGCCATTCGGGGACGCCGAGGTCGTCTGGGTCCAGGACGAGCCCGAGAACCAGGGCCCGTGGCCGTTCATGCACGTGCACGCCACCCGTGAGCTCGGCCGCGAGATCCGGGTCGTCTCCCGGCCCGCGTCCGCGTCGCCGTCGGCCGGCACGTCCAAGAAGCACCTGCGCCAGCAGGAAGAGCTGCTCACGGCAGCCTTCGCCCGCTGAGCGTCACGCACGCGCAAGACACGGAGGGCCGCCCAGATCGGGCGGCCCTCCGTGTCTTGTCAGCGCTGCGAGATGCTCACCAGCGGTCGTGCACGTCAGCCCGGATGAGCCGGTCGTAGACGTCGTGGACCGCGGCGTCGAACGACGTCGGCAGCGGTCCGAGCTCGCCCGCCGCAGCGTTCGCGCGCACCTGCTCGGGCGAACGCCCGCCCGGGATGACCGTCGTGATGCCTGCCTGCTCCGTCAGCCATGCGATCGACGCCTGCGCGAGCGTCATCCCTGCGGGCACCGCAGCCGCGAGCTCCTGCGCTGCGGCCACCCCGCGTGCGTAGTCGACGCCCGCGAACGTCTCGCCGACGTCGAACGCCTCACCGTGCCGGTTGTACGTGCGGTGGTCGTCCGCGGCGAACGTCGTGTCGAGCGTGTACCGGCCCGAGAGCAGCCCCGACGCGAGCGGGACCCGCGCGATGATCGACACGCCGCGCTCGGCTGCCGCCGGGATCACGTCGTCGAGCGGCGCGAGCCGGAACGCGTTGACGATGATCTGGATGCTCGCCAGGCCCGGGCGCTCGAGCGCGCGCAGCGCCTCGCTGCGCTTCTCGACGCTCACGCCGTACTGCTTGATGACCCCCTCCTCGACGAGGGTGTCGAGCGCGTCGAACACCTCGTCGTCCTCGAACACGGCGGACGGCGGGCAGTGCAGCTGCACGAGGTCCAGGCGCTCGACGCCGAGGTTCCGACGTGAGCGGTCCGTCCACCCACGGAACGCCTCGAGGTTGTACGCCTCGGGCACCTGGTCGACCCGGCGGCCCATCTTCGTCGCGACGAAGAGGTCCAGCCCAGGGTTCTCCTCGAGGTAGGACCCGATGATCTGCTCGGACCTCCCGTCGCCGTACACGTCCGCGGTGTCGAGGAAGGTCACGCCCGCCCCCACCGCGGCGTCGATCACCGCGTGGGCGTCAGCCTCGCTGACCTCGCCCCAGTCCGCACCCAGCTGCCACGTCCCGAGCCCGACGCACGACACCGTGCGTCCGTCGCTCCATCGCTTCATGTCCATCGCCCCAGCCTAGCCATCGAAACCCCGGCGTGTTGCCCTTCCGCGTGAGCGACGTGGCGGACAATGGGCAGGATGCACCACCAGAGGAACGAGGACACGTGAGCGGGCAGGAAGTGCGGATCTGCGTCGTCGGCGACGAGCTGGCGGCAGGCACCGGAGACCCCAAGGCCCTCGGCTGGGTCGGCCGCGTCGTCGCGCGCACGCAGGCGCCCGGGACGCTCTCGCACCACGTGCTCGCCGTGCCCGGCGAGACCACGACCGCGCTCAGCGCACGCTGGGAGGGCGAGGTCGACCGGCGGCTCGCCCACTCCCCCGACGTCGACGACCGCCTCGTCGTCGCGCTCGGACGGCACGACGTCGCAGCAGGCCTCTCCGTCGCGCGGAGCCGCCTCAACCTCGCGAACATCCTCGACGTCGCCGAGTCCCGCAACCTGCCCACCCTCGTCGTCGGGCCTCCGCCGGGCGAACGCACGGACAACGCGCGCCTCGGCGAGCTCTCCCGCGCGTTCGCCGACGTGACCCACCGCCGCCGCGTCACCTACGTCGAGACGTTCGCCCCCCTCGAGACGCACGACCAGTGGCACGCCGACCTCGCGACGCGGGGCGACGACCTGCCCGCGCAGGCCGGGTACGGCCTCATGGCGTGGCTCGTGCTGCACTCCGGCTGGCACGGCTGGCTCGGCGTCCCCGACGCCGGCGCCTGACCGTCAGAACCAGGGCCCTGCGACCCGTCCCCCGGGAGCGGGCCGCAGGGCACGGCCAGCGGCACAGTCGCCGTCAGACCTGCATGCCAGCCGCACGCAGGGCCAGGGTGAGGTCCTGAGGCTTCGACGCCGTCTGGAGCGCCTCGTCGTACGAGATGCGTCCTTCGAGGACGAGCCCGCCCAGGTGCTGGTCGAACGTCTGCATCTTGTAGTACTCGCCCTCGGCGATGAGGTCCGTGAGCGGCGGGTTGTCGAGCGGCGCCACGATCGCCTCCGCCGTGCGCCCCGTGTTCACGAGCACCTCGACCGCCGGGCAGCGGCCATCGTCGACCGTGCGGACCAAGCGCTGCGAGACGATCCCGCGCAGCGTCTGCGCCAGGGCGTTGCGCACCTGCGTCTGCTCGTGCGGCGGGAAGAAGTCCACGACACGGTTGATCGACTCCTGCGCGTCGAGCGTGTGCAGCGTCGACAGCACGAGGTGACCGGTCTCCGCGGCCTGCAGGGCCGCACGCACGGTGTCGATGTCTCGCATCTCGCCGACCAGGATCACGTCGGGGTCCTGACGCATCGCTGCGCGCAGCGCGGTCGCGAACGTCCGGGTGTCCTGGCGCACCTCACGCTGCGAGATGATCGCCTTCTTGTCCTCGTGGAGGACCTCGATCGGGTCCTCGATCGTGATGATGTTGACCTCGCGGTACGTGTTGATGAGGTCGACCATCGCCGCGAGCGACGTCGTCTTGCCCGACCCGGTCGGGCCCGTGATGAGCACGAGGCCGCGCGGCTCGAGGGCGAGGTCGCCCACGACGGGCGGCAGGCCCAGCTCGGCGATCGACGACGACACGACCGAGACCAGACGGAACACCATCGCCGTCGTGCCGCGGGCCTGGTAGGCGTTGACACGGAAGCGGCCGACGCCGGCGACCGAGTACGCGAAGTCCGCCTCGTGGGTGCGCTCGAAGTCCTCGACCAGGTCGGCCGGGAGGACCTCGTAGAGCATGTGGTCCGTGTCCACCGGCTCGAGCGTCGGGACCTGCAGACGGCGCAGACGGCCGTCGACGCGCACGCGCGGCGCCGAACCGACCTTGCAGTGCAGGTCGGACGCCCCGGCCTTGACGACGGCGTGCAGCAGGGGAATCACGGACTGAGGCGTAGCGTTCACGTCAGAGGTATCGGAACGATCCCCCGCCGACTTGACCCCGCGCCACCGACTGCAGGGTCGAAACCCCCAAGTTTCCCCGAGACGCGCAGGTGTGGGATCATGGTGGGCGCGTGAGCCGAGAGCGTGCGCGGACCTCTGGTCCGGTGGCGCCCTGTGCCACGACCCCGGACCCGCACGATCGACAGGAGTCACCATGAGCAAGCGCGGACGCAAGCGTCGCAGCCGCAAGGGCAACGCCGCCAACCACGGCCGTCGTCCCAACGCCTGAGCAGGCGCACACGACATCGCCGGTTCGTCCCGGCGCACACGAAGGGCCTCGGTGCTGTGCACCGAGGCCCTTCGTGCATGTCAGAGGCGCCCCCGAACGGGACGCACCAGGGTTCAGCCCTCCAGCCGCCAGACCGCCATCTGCGTGCGCACGCGCACGCGCAGCGCCTCCGGGGCACGCTCGCAGCACGAACGCTTCACGATCACACGGATGATCTCCTCGACCTCCAGGTCGGCGAGGCCAGGCAGCGCGCCGGCGACGTTGTGCCGCAGGTCCCGCGCGTCGTCGGGCGACATCGGAGAGCTCAGGAACTCCTCGACGTGCCCGATGACCTCCGCGCACTCGTCCTTGTCCAGCGCAGGCGCGGCCGGGACCTCGGGCTGCTCGTCCCCGGGGCTCCCGAGGAAGGGATCGGTGTTCATGACTCGTCCTTCGTCGTGCGCGCCGGGAGGAGCCCCCGGTCCGCTGCGTACTCGGCCAGGAGGTCGCGCAGCTGTGCACGGCCACGGTGCAGCCGCGACATCACGGTCCCGATCGGGGTGCCCATGATCTGCGCGATCTCCTTGTAGGGGAACCCCTCGACGTCGGCGAGGTACACCGCGATGCGGCGATCCTCCGGGAGTGCCGCGAGCGCCTCCTTGACGTCAGAGTCCGGGAGCGCGTCGAGCGCCTCGACCTCCGCGGACCGCAGCCCGGTCGACGTGTGCGACGCCGCGCGGGCGATCTGCCAGTCCTCGATCTCGTCGGTTGCGGCCTTCTGCGGCTCGCGCTGCTTCTTGCGATACCCGTTGATGAACGTGTTCGTCAGGATCCGGTAGAGCCACGCCTTGAGGTTCGTGTCCGGCCGGTACTGGTGGAACGCCGCGAACGCCTTCGTGAACGTCTCCTGGACCAGGTCCTCGGCATCCGTCGGGTTCCGCGTCATGCGCAGCGCGGCCGCGTAGAGGGGGTCGAGGAACTCGAGAGCGTCGCGCTCGAACCGCAGGCGCCTCTCGACGTCTGTCTCTGTCTGCGGCGCGCGGTCCGTGTCTTCAGTCATCACCGACGAGCCTAGCCCTGACAGGGCGGTACGGGCTCGCGGGGCGGGCGGTGCTTGGCAGGTCACAGCAGGAGGAACACGCTCCGGCGCGCGATCATTCCCGGCGCCGCGCAAGGCCGACCGACGTCCCTGGCGATACGGTGGGAGGAAAAGCCCGGTCGAAGGAGATCCCGATGCTGGTCCGCCGCGTTGCCCGTCCCCTGCTCGCGTCCTGGTACCTCGTCACGGGGGTCGACGCGGTCCGCAAGCCCGCGCCCCACGTCGACGCCGCCCGTCCCCTCGCCGACAAGGTCGCGAGCGCCGCCGGTCTGCGCCGCACGCTGACCGACCGCGAGCTGAAGATCGCGGTGCGCGTGCACGGCGTCGCGACGGCCGTCGCCGCGGCGAACCTCGCGGTCGGCCGAGCCCCACGCTCGAGCGGGCTCGCGCTCGCCGCGCTCACGGCGCCGCTCGCCTTCGTCCACCAGCCGTGGACCGGCCGCCACCTCGATCCTGAGAAGGTCACGCCCTTCGCCCAGTCGCTCGGCGCCCTCGGCGCAGCCCTCCTCGCGGGCGCCGACACCGCCGGCAGCCCGTCATTCGGTTGGCGCGTCCGCCAGGCACGCGGCAACCTGGCCGCCCAGGCGTCGGAAGCAGTCGACACCGTCGTCTCGTCCGCGAGCTCGACGGGCAAGCGCCTCGGACGCAAGGCCTCGATCGGCTGACAAGAACAGGGCAGGACGGACGCACCCCGATACCCTGGAGCCATGACGTCACCCTCGCTCGGCTCTCCCGTGCGCCCCACCCCCGGCGACACGTGGGCAGCGCCCACCGCGGTCGGGACGCTCCACGCGACCGTCGACGTCCCCGGCTCGAAGTCCCTCACGAACAGGCACCTCGTCGTCGCGGCCCTCGCCGACGGACCCTCGACGATCTCGGGGGCCCTGCGCAGCCGCGACACCGACCTCATGGCTGACGCCCTGCGCGCCCTCGGCGCTCGCATCGAGACAGACGGCGCGGCGAGCTCCCTGCGCGTGACGCCCGGCCCGATCACCGGGCCCGCGACCATCCGGTGCGGCCTCGCCGGCACCGTCATGCGCTTCCTCCCGGCAGTCGCCGCGCTCGCTGACGGCGACGTCCGGTTCGACGGCGACGAGGCCGCTCGCCTGCGGCCCATGGGGCCCGTGCTCGCGGGGCTGCGCTCGCTCGGCGTCGAGGTCACCGACGACGACGGCGGCCGCCCGAGCACCCTCCCCTTCACGGTCGCGGGGCACGGCGGCGTCGTCGGCGGAGCCGTCGACCTCGACGCGAGCGCGTCGAGCCAGTTCGTCTCCGGCCTGCTGCTCGCGGCCGCCCGGTTCGACCGCGGCCTCCAGGTGCGGCACGTCGGACCGACCCTCCCGAGCCTGCCCCACATCGAGATGACCGTCGCCGTCCTGCGCGACGCCGGGGTCAAGATCGACGACTCGCGGCCCGCCATCTGGATCGTCGAGCCCGGACCGATCGCCGCGCGCGACGTCCGCATGGAACCCGACCTGTCCAACGCCGCCGTCTTCCTCGCGTCCGCGCTCGTCGCCGGCGGCTCCGTCTCGGTCCCCGGCTGGCCCACCGAGACCACCCAGGCCGGCGCGCTGGCCCCCGAGCTGCTCGCCGCGATGGGCGGCAAGGTCCGCCAGCGCGGCGACGTCATGACGGTCACGGGCGACGGCACGATCCACGGCATCGACGTCGACCTCCATACCGCTGGCGAGCTCACGCCGACGATCGCGGCGCTCGCCGCCCTCGCCGACTCCCCCAGCCGCCTGCGGGGCATCAGCCACCTGCGAGGCCACGAGACCGACCGCCTCACCGCGCTCGCGACCGAGATCACGCGCCTCGGCGGGCGCTGCGAGCAGACGTCGGACGGAGTCGTCATCGCGCCCGCGCCGCTGCACGGCGCCGTCGTCGACACCTACCAGGACCACCGCATGGCTATGGCCGCCGCCCTCGTCGGGCTGCGCGTCCCGGGCGTCCAGGTCCGCGACGTCGGGACGACCGCCAAGACCCTCCCCGAGTTCCCGACGATGTGGGCGCGCATGATCGGCAGCGCCGGCACCCCGGGCGGGGCGACCGCGTGAGCGCCCGCTACCGCGACGAGTCCGACTTCAGGTCGCGCCCCAGCAAGCGCGGCAGCCGTCCCCGCAGCAAGCAGCGGCCCGCCCACGAGGAGGCGCAGACGGCGTTCGTCACGGGCGTCGACCGTGGCCGCTACACGCTCCTTGTCGACGAGGGCCTGCCCGACGAGCGCGTCATCATCGCGATGAAGGCACGCGAGCTCGGGCGGTCGCGCGTCGTGTGCGGCGACCGCGTGGACGTCGTCGGCGACATCTCGGGCGACGACGGCGCGCTCTGCCGCATCGTGCGCATCACCGAGCGCGCGTCGGTCCTGCGGCGCACAGCCGACGACACGGACCCGTACGAACGCATCATCGTCGCGAACGCGCACCAGCTCGTCATCGTGACCGCGCTCGCCGATCCCGAGCCGCGGCCCCGCATGATCGACCGCTGCGTCGTCGCCGCCTACGACGCGGGCATGCGTGTCCTGCTCTGCCTCACGAAGGCGGACCTCGCCGACCCCGAGCCGCTCGCCGCGCTCTACCGGCCCCTCGGGGTCGAGGTCGTCGTCTCGCGGCGCGGCGAGGACGGCGCGATGCTCGACGCCGACTCGGTCGAGCGGGTGCGCGCCGAGCTCGTGGGCCGCACGAGCGTGTTCGTCGGCCACTCCGGCGTCGGGAAGTCCACCCTGGTCAACGCCCTGGTGCCGGACGCGCACCGCGCCACCGGTCACGTCAACGCCGTCACCGGCCGCGGACGGCAGACCTCCACGTCCGCCGTGGCGCTGCGCCTGCCCGGGCAGGCTGGCTGGGTCATCGACACCCCGGGCGTGCGTTCGTTCGGCCTCGCCCATGTCGAGCCGAGCACGATCCTCGCCGCGTTCGAGGATCTCGCCGAGGTGGCCGAGCAGTGCCCGCGCGGCTGCACGCACCTCGACGGCGCACCCGACTGCGAGCTCGACGCGTGGGCCGCCGAGGACCGGGAGACCGCCCCGGCGCGCGCCGCGCGCCTCGAGTCGTTCCGCCGCGTCATGAGCGCACGCACCGAGCCTGCGGGACGCGGCGACTGACACCGACCGGGGCGAGCCCCGGTGCGCGCCGCGCCGCGGACGTGGGACCTGCACGGACGGCGCGGACGCTAGCGTGGAGGCCATGACCCTCCAGGAGTCCTACGACGACGACCTCCGCCTCGCGCACGTCATGGCCGACCAGGTCGACTCGCTGACGATGTCGCGCTTCAAGGCGCTCGACCTGCACGTCGAGACGAAGCCGGACCACACTCCCGTCTCCGACGCGGACCGCGCCGCGGAGGAGCAGATCCGGGGACAGCTCGCCCGCGCGCGCGGCCGCGACGCGTTCCTCGGCGAGGAGTCCGGGGCGACGGGCCACGGGGCCCGGCAGTGGGTCGTCGACCCGATCGACGGGACGAAGAACTTCGTGCGCGGCGTCCCCGTCTGGGCGACGCTCATCGCGCTCCTGCACGACGGCGTCCCGGTCGTCGGGCTCGTGAGTGCCCCGGCGCTCGGGCGCCGCTGGTGGGCGGCGCGCGGGACGGGCGCGTGGACCGGCCGGAGCCTGAGTAGCGCGACGCGGATCCGCGTGTCCGGAGTCCGCGACCTCGCGGACGCGTCGTTCTCGTACTCGAGCCTGACAGGCTGGGACGAGCGCGGTGCGCTCCCCGGCCTGCTGGAGCTGTCCGACACGGTCTGGCGCACGCGCGCCTACGGCGACTTCTGGTCGTACATGCTCGTCGCCGAGGGTGCGGTCGACGCGGCCGCCGAGCCGGAGCTCGCGCTGCACGACATGGCGGCGCTCGTCCCGATCGTGACGGAGGCCGGTGGGCGGTTCACGTCGCTCGCGGGTGAGGACGGGCCGTTCGGGGGCGATGCGATCGCGTCGAACGGTCTGCTGCACGACGAGGTCCGCAGCTACCTCCACCGGCCGTGAGCCGGCGCAGCTGACCGAGGGTCTCGGCGCGTCAGCCGCGCGCGACGAGGCCCGGCAGCTCGCTCGCGTCGTACCAGAGCAGGTCGCGCTCGACGAGCCGCTCGACGGCGGCGTCGTCGCCTGCGAGGGTCGCCTCGACGTCAGCCACGGCGTCGGTCTCGTCGATGTGACCGCACACGACGACCGCGCCCGGGACGGGCACCACGATGTCGACGGCCGAGGGCGAGATGACGGTCGCGTCCCCTGCCGCGGCCACGACCGCGTCGTCGGGGACCTCGACCGTCAGCACGAGCCGACGGCGGTCGGCGGTCGGCGAGGCCGCGATGAGCGCGAGCGTGTCGTCGGCAGCAGCGAGGTGCGCCGAGTACTCGAGCCCTTCCTCGTCCTCGTCGGGAAGGGCGGCCGCGAGCGCGGCCGTCACGGCGTGCGCGCCGCGCGGCTCAAGATCGAGCGAGGCGGGGCGCCTGGTCGACTCGGCGAGGGCGGTGAGCTCGTCGAGCGTCGCCGGGAGGTAGATCCGCATGGGCTCAGTCAACCACCGCACCCGCGCGCGCCGCGGCACGCTCGCCGGTCCGGCTGCCACGCAGGCGCGCGAGCCAGCCCGGGCGCCCTGCCCGGCCCGAGCTCGCTGCGGGCTCGACGGTGGCGCGCACCTCGTCCGCCGCTGCAGGGGTCAGCCCGAGGGTGCCGGCGAGCTCGACGACAGCTCTGCGTGCGGCCGAGCCCGGTGCTTCCTCCGCGAGGACACGTCCCGCGAGGAGCGCAGCGTCGACGGACGCACCGTCCTCAGGAACGATCACGTCGGGCGTCGTGCCCGCGAAGCGCTCGAGAGCGTCGCGGAGGACAGCAGCCGGGCGACCACCCGCGACCGTCCCTCGGGCGCGGTTGAGCACGACGACGCGACGGGCGCGCTCAGCGACGCCCGCCTCACGGAGGTCGTCGAGCGCGACGACCAGCCGTTGCACCGCGACCGGGTCGCAGCCCGCGACGACGACCACGACGTCAGCGGCCGCGAGCGCGGCGAGGGTCGCGGCGTTGCGCTGGGGCGCACGGGTGTCGTAGACGAGCGTCTCGTCCTGCTCGAGCGACGCTGCGCAGTCCACGACGACGACGTCCGCGACCTGCCGTGCGGCCGCCCAGATGGTCGGCAGGGTCGACGCCGGCACCTCGCCCCATCGAGCGGCGCGTCCGATCCCCGTGAGGACCCGGAGTCGCGGCAGGACGACGGGAGCGAGCGTGGCGAGAGCGTGCGCCGTGAGGCGGCCCTGGGTCGCGGCCCGGGCGGCCAGCACGAGCCCGGACGACTCGTCGAGCAGAGCGAGGTGCTGCGCGACGGCCGGGGCGTGCGTGTCCGCATCGATCAGCAGCACCCCCGGGACGGCGACCTCCCGCGCACCGCGGGCACGGACCGCGGGCGGCCGCGCGAGCTCGGCCGCGAGGTTGACGGCGAGCGTCGTCCGCCCTGGCGCTCCCGGAGGTCCCCAGACGGCGACGAGCACGCCGTCCCGAGGGGGCGGAGGCACGTCCGGGACGGCTCCGGACGCTCCGGGCTCGGCAACGCCCGCCGGGTCCGGGCCCTCGTCATCCCGGCCGCCGCGTCCGGCCGAGACGCCGCCCGGTCCGGCCGCCTGCGCCGCGAGGACGAGAGCGGTGAGCGCCTCGGCGTCGAAGGGCGGGCGGACGACGCCGTCGACACCGAGCGCGCGTGCGGCGTCCTCCTCGTCCGGCGAGGCGCCGTCGAGCACGGCGAGGACGACGAGGCCGTCGGCGTGCAGCCGCGCGACGGTCTCGAGGTCGAGGCGGTCCTGGGCGTGCCGGTCCACGCTCACGAGCGCGACGTGACCGAACCCGGCCTCGGCGACGGCGAGAAGCTCTGCGAGGTCACCGCAGCGACGGACGAGCCGCGCGGGGCCGCGACGTGCGGAGAGCGCCTCCGCGACCGCGGTCTCGCTCGGACCGAGGACGGCCCCGATCACCTCGCACGGTTCGCCCGGTCTCATCGGGCGGCGCCCGGCACAGCGACCGGCGTGACCTGGCCAGGTCCGGCGAGAGCGGCAAGCACCGTCGGCAGGTCACCCGCCGGGACCAGGACGTGCACGACTGCGCCTTGCGCGACTGAGAGGGAAGAACCGCCGCGATCCACCTCGGCGACCTCGACCCCCGTGACGAGAGGTGCGGGCGCGCCGGCGCCGTCGGTCTGCTCGGGCACGTGCCACAGGTCGACCCAGCTGCCCGCGACGACGGCGGCCGACAGGTGCGGGCCGGCGGGAACAGCCACGGGGCGGACCCCGACGGCTGCGGCGTCTCCGAGCGCAGACCTCGGGATCAGCTCGCCCGCACCCACGCCGCGCAGCACGACCGTCCCTTCCTCGAGCGCGTCGGCACCGACGTAGAGCGATGCCCTCTCGTCGGCTGCGACCTCGACGAGCTGCACGTCGCCCGCGACGAGCGTCGTGCCGGGGGTGAGCTCTCGTGCCGCGGCCTGGACCGTCACCGTGGTCCGGGCGCCGTCGACGACCGCGATGCCGAGCCCGACGGACGCGGCGACGAGCACGACCCCCAGCACGAGCCTCGGGTCGCGCCATCCCGGTCGGCGCAGCCGCGGCGCGGCCGGTGCGGGCAGCGGCTCCCTGGTCCCTGTGAGCACCCCTGTCATCTCCCCTGCTCCTTGCCTCTCGTGTGCGACGCGGACCCCGTGCCGGTCGCCCCCGGCGGACATCCTGGCGCGGATCGCGCGTTCGCGCGCGTCGAGCGTCCTACCTGTGGAGATCCATGTCCGTGCACGCCAGCGTGGTTTGATGGGGCCATGAGCCCGCGATTCATGACTCTCGCCGACGTGGCCGAGCAGCTGGCCATCAAGTCCGACCAGGCGTACGCGCTCGTGCGCTCGGGCGAGCTCCCGGCGATCCAGATCGGCGGACGCAACCAGTGGCGCGTCGAGGTCGACGAGCTCGAGAAGTTCATCGAGCGGAAGTACGCCGAGGCCCGACAGGCCCGCGACAAGTCCCGCGCCTGACCGTCGGGGCGCTCAGGCGTCCTAGACCGACTCGGCGACCGAGGCGATCGCGCTGAACGGCACCGTCGTGCCGTGCGTCTCGCGCGCTCCGCGCTCTCCCCAGCCATAGGCGGGGACCACGTCGAGGTGGTCGGAGCCCACCCTGTCGACCCGGCCGACGCAGCTGCCGCTGCGGGTGCGCACCTCGACGACGACGCGGTCCCGCGCGAGCCGGCGCATCGCGTGCGCAAACGTGAGCCTAGAGGCGATGTCCTCGCGGGGCGCCGTCGACCGGCGTCCCAGCCCGCCGACCGTCTCGACGGCCGACGTCGGCACGACGACGTCACGCGTGCTCGCGCCGGCTGCAGTCTCGAGGAGCACCCACTGGTCCGCGACCTGGGCGACCACCCCCGTGACGGACGCGCCGTCGTGGGTGCGGATCACGATGCTCGCCCCTGAGCCTGCCCTGAGCCGGTCGACGAGAGCGACGCCGGCCTCCTCCGCCCGGACGAGCTCGGCGACGGTGTCTGCCCGCTCTTGCGCTGCTGCGTTGTCCATGCGGGCGTCGAGGTCAGCGAACAGTCGGGTCCAGCGCACGTCGACACCCTAGCGCGCCGGCTCCCCGGCGCGACTTGTCCCCATCAGCCCGTTCCGGTGGACAGCGTGCGGATCGTCAGGTGTGATGTAGCCACATCAAATCCCGTCAAACCGCATCGAGTGAGACCGACGCGGCCCAAGGAGGGTCATTTGCCCGCACCATGCATGGGCCGAGCCGCGCTCGGCCCCGCCGAAGACCATCGAGCCGCCGCCAGGCACGCCACGGGCAGGTCGTGCGCCCCCGTGCTCGCCCTCCTGACGGTGCTCAGCCTCGCGACAGCCGTCACGCTCGGCGCGGCCTGCCTCCCGCTCGCGCAGGACGCGACGCAACGGATCGACGCCGCGGTCGGCGCGGGCGTGCTCGCGGCGGGCACCTGTGCCGCAGCATGGACGACGGCGTGGCTCGCCCTCACGCTCACCTGCGTCGTCGCCGCGCGGGCGGGACGGCGACGGGACACCCTCGAACGGACGGCGCTGCGCATCGCACCAGCGGTCGCGCGGCGTTTCGTCGCCGCCGCGCTCGGGGCGACCATCGCCGTCGGCGCCCTGCCCGCCCACGCCTCCGAGCCGGTGCCGGTCGCCGACGTCGGCTGGCAGGTCAGCAGCACCGCACCCACCGGCCCTGCAGACACGTCCCGCGAGGCCCATCTCCCGTCCGCGACGCCCGACGCTGCGGGCCCCAGGACGACAGGCACGCAACGAGCCGAGGTCACGGTGCCGTCCCCGGCGCCACAACGCAGCTCGACGCCGAGCGCGCCCCGCTCCCGTGCGTCGACCTCGTCTCCCTCGACCTCTCGCGCGTCGGTCACAGCGGCCCAGGACGCGACGTCTCCTCATGAACGGGCGCGCTCCGAGGGCAGCCAGGCGCGCAAGGACGCACCGGTCGCAGGCCAGAGGAAGCCGTCGACGCGAGCCACGACGAGCCCCGGCCGCGAGACCGTCACCGTGCGGTCGGGAGACACGCTCTGGGCGCTGGCGGCACGGTCGCTCGGGTCGGCAGCGACCAACGCGCGGATCGCCCACGAGTGGCCCCGCTGGCACGACGCCAACCGCGACCTCATCGGCGACGATCCGCACCTCATCCGGCCGGGCGAGATCCTCACCGTGCCGACCCACCAGCCCACGAAGACCACCCCCACCACGACCGACGCCGCGCGCGGCTGACAGAGGAGTCACGATGACCGTCACGACCACAACCCACCCGCGCACCGCACCGGCGACCCGTCCGCACCGCGACCGCACGAGCCACCTCACCCGGAACGCACCGCAGGCGCCCGGCGCTGGTACCAAGGCAGCGCGGGTGGCAGTACGGGCGAGCGGTCCAGCAGACCGCAGCCCGTCAGCCTCCTCCGCACGCTCCGGCGCGGTGGTGCCGAGCCGCACGACGTACCGCGTCGCCTCGACGCTCACCGCGATCGCACCCTCACGTGCGGACGCACGCCGGCCCGGCGTCCCCGTACCCGGACGAGATGCGGCCCCGACAGACCCCACCGCACTGTGCTGCTCGATCACCCAGGCAGCCGTCGAGTCCCTGCGCGGCGTCCGTCCCGTCTCGCAGCTCGTGCAGTGGCTCGCGCCCGAGGTCTACGAGGCGCTGCTGACGCGCAGCCGCCTCACCCTCGCCGCCGGCCCACGTTCGACCCGTCCCGCCCGGATCCGTAGAGCACGCGTGCACCGCGTCTCGGACCGGGCCGTCGAGGCGACCGTCGTCATCGAGGACCTCGACCGCATCCGCGCGGCTGCGCTGCGTCTCGAGCACCACCGCGGCGCGTGGCGCGTCGTCGCGTTCGTCCTCGGCTGACGCAACCCGCCACGACGACGGCGGCCGCCGTACCGATCCCGGTACGGCGGCCGCCGTCATGTCATGCCTGGCGGGTCAGCGCTTCTTCTTGGCCTCGCGAGCCGCGCGACGACGCTCCTCACGGTTCCCGGACGCCGAACCGCTCGCCTCCTCGGCGACAGCCGAGTCGCCGTCGACCGACGGCGCGCTGTACTGCAGCGGCACGCGACGCTCGGGACCGTCCAGACCCTTCGCGACAAGCTTCGGAGCCTTCTTGCGCGGCGCCTCCTCGACGTCGACGTCCTCGCCGGCACCCTCGACCGCGCCCTCGACGTCGATCTCGAGCTCGACCTCGTCGTCAGACTCGTCCGCGACCTTGACCTCGAGGTTGAAGAGGAAGCCGACCGACTCCTCCTTGATCCCGTCGGTCATCGCCGCGAACAGCTGGAAACCCTCGCGCTGGTACTCGATGAGCGGGTCACGCTGCGCCATCGCGCGCAGGCCGATGCCCTCCTTGAGGTAGTCCATCTCGTAGAGGTGCTCACGCCACTTGCGGTCGAGGACCGACAGGACGACGCGACGCTCGAGCTGACGCATGTTCTCCGCGCCGAGCATCTCCTCGCGCTTCGTGTACGCGACGTGAGCGTCGGAGAGGACCTCCTCGAGCAGGCGGTCACGCGTCAGCATGTGCTTGCCGCCCACCTCCCCGAGAACCTCGTCGACCGTGATCGAGATCGGGAAGACCCCGCGCAGCGCGGTCCAGAGCGTCTCGAGGTCCCACTCGTCGTTCGTGCCCGAGGCAGTCGCAGCGTCGACGTACCCGGTCACGACGTCATCGATGAAGTGCTGGATCTGGTCGCCCAGGTCCTCGCCCTCGAGCACACGACGACGCTCGTCGTAGATGACCTCACGCTGGCGGGACAGCACGTCGTCGTACTTGAGGACGTTCTTGCGGATCTCGAAGTTGCGCGCCTCGACCTGGCCCTGCGCCGACGCGATCGCGCGGCTGACCATCTTCGACTCGAGCGGCATGTCATCAGGGAAGCCCGCGCGCGTCATCATCTGCTCGGCCAGGCCCGAGCTGAAGAGGCGCATCAGGTCGTCCTCCATCGACAGGTAGAACCGGGACTCGCCCGGGTCACCCTGACGGCCGGAACGGCCGCGCAGCTGGTTGTCGATGCGGCGAGACTCGTGACGCTCGGTGCCGAGGACGTACAGACCTCCGAGGCCGACGACCTCGTTGTGCTCCGCCTCGACCGCCTTCTGGGCAGCCTCGAGCACCTCGGGCCAGGCGGCCTCGTACTCCTCCACGTTCTCCGCCGGGTCGAGCCCGCGCTTCTCCATCTCGTCGACCGCGAGGAACTCGGCGTTGCCACCGAGCATGATGTCGGTGCCTCGACCAGCCATGTTCGTCGCGACCGTGACCGCTCCCTTGCGGCCAGCCATCGCGACGACACGCGCCTCACGCTCGTGCTGCTTCGCGTTGAGAACCTCGTGCGGGACGCCCTGCTTCTTGAGCAGGCCGGACAGCAGCTCCGACTTCTCGACGCTCGTCGTCCCGACGAGGACCGGCTGGCCCTTCGCGTGACGCTCGACGATGTCGGCGACGACCTGGCTGAACTTGCCGGCCTCCGTCTTGTAGACGAGGTCCGACTGGTCGATGCGCTGCATCGGTCGGTTCGTCGGGATCGGCACCACGCCGAGCTTGTACGTGCCCTGGAACTCGGCCGCCTCGGTGTCGGCGGTGCCGGTCATGCCCGAGAGCTTGCCGTACAGGCGGAAGTAGTTCTGCAGCGTGACCGTGGCGAGCGTCTGGTTCTCGGCCCTGATGGCCACGCCCTCCTTCGCCTCGATCGCCTGGTGCATGCCCTCGTTGTAGCGACGGCCCGGCAGGATGCGCCCGGTGTGCTCGTCGACGATGAGGACCTCGCCCTTGAGCACCACGTAGTCCTTGTCGCGCTTGAACAGCTCCTTCGCCTTGATCGCGTTGTTGAGGAACCCGATCAGCGGGGTGTTGAGCGACTCGTACAGGTTGTCGATCCCGAGGTGGTCCTCGACCTTGGCGATGCCCGGCTCGAGGACGCCGACCGTGCGCTTCTTCTCGTCGACCTCGTAGTCCTCGCCCGCGTTCAGGCGACGGGCGATCTTCGCGAACTCGTTGTACCACTTGTTCGCGTCACCCGAGGAGGGGCCGGAGATGATGAGCGGTGTGCGCGCCTCGTCGATGAGGATCGAGTCGACCTCGTCGACGATCGCGAAGTTGTGTCCGCGCTGCACGAGCTCGTCGGTCGACCACGCCATGTTGTCGCGCAGGTAGTCGAAGCCGAACTCGTTGTTCGTGCCGTACGTGATGTCAGCGGCGTACTGCTCCCGGCGCTCCGCAGGCGTCATCGACGACAGGATGCAGCCCGTCGTCAGGCCGAGGAACCGGAAGACACGCCCCATGAGCTCGCTCTGGTACTGCGCAAGGTAGTCGTTGACCGTGACGACGTGGACACCCTTGCCCGACAGCGCGTTCAGGTACGCCGGGAGCGTGGCGACGAGCGTCTTGCCCTCACCGGTCTTCATCTCAGCGATGTTGCCGAGGTGGAGCGCCGCCCCACCCATGAGCTGGACGTCGAAGTGCCGCTGCCCGAGCGTGCGGCGGGACGCCTCACGGACCGCAGCGAACGCCTCGGGCAGGAGGTCGTCGAGCGTCTCGCCGTCAGCGAGGCGCGCCTTGAAGCGTGCCGTCTCCTCGCGCAGCTCCTCGTCGCTGAACTCCCGGAAGCTCTCCTCGAGGGCGTTCACCTGCTTCGCCACATTCGACAGCTTCTTGAGGATGCGCCCCTCGCCGAAGCGAAGGACCTTCTCGAGGATCGCAGCCACGCGTCACTCCTGATCGTCTGGGTCACTGGCCGCCCCGAGCCTCGTGCCCAGGCGACATACTCCACCATCCTATGCGCGCCAGGGTGCGCCGAGTCACATCACGGTCCACCTCAGGACCGCACCAGACCCTGCACGTGCGCAGCAGGCGCCGGCCTCACGCCCGCACGACTGCCTCCACCCCGCTCGCGCCGCCGACCAGCCGCCCCGCGAGCTCGCCCCGCGCGTCCTGCTCGACGACGACCGTCCCGAGCCCGAGCCAGCCCGCGAGCCGGGCAAGCTCCCCGCGTGCCGCCGCGACGACGTCGCCCGTCACACCGGGCTCCTGGGCAGCCGACCGGACGACGAGCCGACCCGCCGCACGGTCGGCCTTGAGATCGAGCCGCGCGACGATCGCCTCACCGACGAGCAGCGGGAGCACGTAGTAGCCGTAGACCCGCTTGCGCGCGGGCGTGTAGATCTCGATCCGGTAGTCGACGCCGAAGAGCTCCTGGAGACGGCGCCGCTCGAACACGAGCGGGTCGAACGGGCTCAGGAACGTCACCGCTGTCGCGCTGCGCGGCAGCTGGGCGTCGCGGTGCAGATATGTCGGCCGGTCCCAGCCCCGCACCCGCACAGGACGCAGCGCACCCTCCTCGACGAGCTCGTCGAGCGCCGTGCGCACTGCAGGCCCGCGCAGCCGGAAGTAGTCCTGGAAGCAGCGCAGCGTCCCGACCCCGTGGGCACGCGCCCCGATCTCGAGGAGCGCCCGGACGGCCTCGGGCTCCGACACGTCCGGCGACGCGAGCACCTCGGGGGGCAGGACCCGCTCGGTGAGGTCGTAGCGCCGCTCGAACGACGCGTTGCGCTCCGCGACCGCGACGCGGCCGACGAAGAACAGGTGCTCGAGGCACATCTTCGCTGCGGACCAGTTCCAGCCCCAGTCCTCGGCCTTGCCGCGCGGGTGCTCGTGCTCGATCTCCGCCTGCACCTGCGTCGCCGTCACCGGACCGTCCGCAGCGACGATCTCGATGACACGCTGCAGCGTCTGCGGGTGCGCGGACGCGACCGACGCGATGCTCCCCCACGCCTCGCGCTCGAACTCGCGACGCCGCCACGCGAGGAGCGGGTATGTCTGCACCGGGATGTAAGACGCCTGGTGCGCCCACGCCTCGACGAGGCGCCGGGGCCTGCGGCTCGCGGCCCGGTCGAGCGCCGTCGTCGGGTACGGGCCGAGACGCGAGTAGACCGGCATGAGGTGCGCGCGTGCGAGGACGTTCACCGAGTCGATCTGCAGTACGCCCATCTGCTCGACGAGGCGGCCGACCGCGGCGCCGCCGGCCGGAGCCCGGCCCGGCGCGGGAGCCCGGTGCAGCCGCTGCGCTGCGAGCGCGACGCGACGCGCCTCCGACAAGGACAGGGTCTCCCGGGTGATCGCCACCGCACCATTCCACCGCGACCCACCGACACCCGCGCGCCACCGCGCCGCGCGTCTGGCGCAGACAGCGCACGGCAGGACCCCGGCCGCGTGAGCAGCCGGGGTCCTGTGCGAGCGTCCGGCAAGGCCGGTAGGTCGGTTACGCGGTCTCGGCGCTGACGTCCAGCTCGAGGACGCCGTAGCTCCAGCCCTTGCGGTTGTAGACCGCAGACGGGCGACCTGTCTCGCGGTTCACGAACAGGAAGAAGTCGTGACCGACCATCTCCATCTCGTAGAGCGCGTCGTCGATCGTCATCGGCTTCGCTGCGTGCACCTTCTGCCGGATGACGACCGGCGAGTCGCCGAGCGGTACCTCGATCTCCTCGCCCGGGGCGAGCGGGCCGCGCGCCTCGGGCTCGGGCTCGGGTGCCGGCTCGTACGGCCTCACGTCGACGGGCGGGATGGGGTTGTTCGAACGGTGGTCCTTGCGACGGTCGCGGGACCTGCGCAGACGCTCCAGCAGCTTGGTGGTGGCGAGGTCGAGGGCCGCGAACCGGTCGTCAGCAGACGCCTCGGCCCGGATGACCGGGCCCTTGTCGCGGACCGTGAGCTCGATCCTCTCGCGCACGTCGGAGAGCCGGGGGTTGTTCTCGTGCGTGACCTCGACATCGATGCGCTGCGCGCTCGGCGCGAGCTGCGAGACCTTGGCGAGCTTCTCCTCAACGTGACGCCGGAACCTCTCGGGCACCTCAGTGTGCCGTCCGACGATGGCAATCTCCATTTTGAGCCTCCACGTGGGTGGTGGGGCGGCGCTCCGGCCGCCCGGCATGAATCAGAGGGGGTGGGCCACCTGGGCCACGAGTGTCGATCACCTCCCCACGATCGTCGGTGGCCGAGCGAACGGGGCCTCGGGCACAACCGTCCTGCTGCGAACCACCGGTGAACTGGCTCGCAGCCAGACTATCCCGCGCACGGCCCGAGCGGCAGCACCAAAGTCCCTCCCGGAGCCGGGGTGGCCGCGAGGACGAGCGCAGCGAGCACCGGGACGCGCGCCACACCGAGGGCACGGTCGGCCGCGGCGAGCGTCGCCCCGGTCGTCAGGACGTCGTCGACCAGCACGATCGCCGTCGGGTGCTCGCGACCGACAGCGCGCGCCAGGCGAGCGCCCCGCACGGCGATGCGCCCGCTCACGTTCCGCTGCCGCGCGCGCTGGCCGAGCCCCACCTGGTCCCGGGCCGACGCACGGCCGACGAGTGCGGTGCACAGCCGCGCGCGAGCGCCCGCGGACCGCAAGCCGTCGACGACGGCACCGGCGAGGACGCCGACGGGCGAGCGTCCACGACGCAACGAGGCGAGCGGAGACGACGGCACGGGCACGACGAGAAGCTCGGTCGCGGGACCAGCAGCGAGCCGGACGGTCGGCACGAGCTCGCGGACGCCGGCGCGCAGGGCGGCGGTCAGGACGGGGTCCAGGTCGGCGCGCCCGCGGTCCTTCCACGAGACGACCGCCTCACGGACGGGTCCGCAGTAGTCAGCGAACGCCCACACGGGCAGACGGTCCTCGCGTCCTGCGAGGTCGAGCCGCGGCGCGTCCGCGTCGACACGCCGAGGGGGCCCGGCGACGAGCGCCGTGCACGCGGGGCACAGCACGACGTCGGGGCGCCCGCACCCCGCGCACTCGAGCGGCAGCACGAGCCGCACGACCTCTCGCAGCATCCTGCGAGAGTGTCGCGCGCGGCCCGTGCACGGGGCGCGCGACGCGCACCCCGGAGGCAGTGCTGCGAAGCATCGAGGCTGTGGGCAGGCCTGCCCCCAGGCGTCATCTCACCCCGGAAAGGTGAACAGCTCGACCCCGGCCGTCACGAGCGACCAGTTCGTCCCCGTCGTCGAGCGCGTGAAGAGGTCGCCGCTGCCCGTGCGCACGTACACCGCGCGCTTCCCCCGCCCTGCTGCGATCCCGTCCGCCGACTCGACCGGCTGCAAGCTCTCCGTCTGGCCTCCCACAGGGACCAGCGAGACGCTCGTCGCGACGC
This sequence comes from Sanguibacter hominis ATCC BAA-789, assembly GCF_012396185.1. GTDB lineage: Bacteria > Actinomycetota > Actinomycetes > Actinomycetales > Cellulomonadaceae > Flavimobilis > Flavimobilis hominis. The sequence goes on along the minus strand of NZ_JAAXOW010000003.1, from coordinate 267,736 downwards.
CAGGCGCCTGCCCGTCCGACGGGTCACCGAGCACCGCGACGGTCACCTCGTCGACCCACGCCGCGTCCGACGCCGACGCGAGCGACCCACCGACCGGGACGGACCCGTTGACCCGCTGCGGGCCGCCGTCCGGGTCGCGCACGATCCCCGCGACCTCGACCTGCGTGCCCTCCGGCCCCGCCGACAGCACAGCCACGCGAGCGCCGTCCCGGGACACCCGCACCTGACGCACGACCTGTCCCGCCAACCAGTCCACGACGACGTCCATCCGCATGCCGTCCGACGCCCGGACCGCGATCAGGCCGCCGTCGGCACGCTCGGACGCCGTCCACACCCAGCCGAACCTGTCGACCGACGGCGCGACGACGCCAGGCTCCGCCAGGAGGTCCGTCACCTCGCCCCCCGTCGCCAGGCGCGCCAGCCGGTCCCGGCCCAGCCTCGCGACGACGACGCCGTCGCGCACCGCGATCGCGGTCGGGTCGAGCGACACGAGCGACGGCATCCCGACGACCGGCGAGAGCTGGCGGCCGTCGAGGGAGACGACCGTCCCCTCACGGACACCGAGCGCAGGCCCCGCGGGTGCCGGGTCTCGCTCGAGGTCAGGGTGCGGCTTGACCGTCAGGGCGGCGCCACCCACCGTCAGCGCGACGTCCGACACGCCCGAGATCCGCTGCAGCGTCGCCTCGAGCTGGGCAGAGAGCAGCGCACGCTGGTCCTCGTCGGCAGCAAGCACAGGGCCGGTCAGGTCGACGCTCGCGGTGCCCGCCGAGTCCACCGCGACGGCCTCGACCGAGAGCGAGGTGCCCGCCGGGGCGCCCGACACGACCGCGTCACGCATCCACTCGGACGGCCCCGCGAGCAGCGCCCGCACCGCGTTCGTCGCGATGTTGCGCTGCGGGAACCACCGCAGCTCGGGGACGAGCGTCGTGAGGTCCTGCGACAAGAAGTACACGGGGGTCGAGCGGTAGACGGACGCGAAGTTCGGCTGGGACACGAGGACGCCGTCGGCAACCTCGTCGATGCGCCACTGCCCTGCGTCGTCCTTCGTGAGCACGAACGAGACGTCCTGCCGGGCGTCCTTCGACGCCTCGACATACTGCCCGGCGACGTCGACGACACCCGCGACGTTCGCCGGGCCTGACAGCACGACCTGGTCGACGGTCGCGAGGTCGGGCGCCGGCTGCTCTGTCGCGGGCGCAGCGTCCTCCGCGTCGCCGTCGGCCGACGGCGCGTGGCTCATCGTCAGGCCGAGGTCGCCCGAGTAGACGGTCACCTGGCCGTAGGGGTCCCACTCCTGGCTGGCACGCTCCGTGAGGAACTCGCGAGCGGTCGCGAACACCTCGTTGACTCCTGCCGCCTGCGCGGACAGGAAGCCACGCACGATCTGCTCGGGCGTCGCGTTTGCGTCCGGCCCGTAGACCTGGAGGAACAGCGCGTCGTTCTCGGTGAGCACGACGTCTCCCTGGGCGACCGGCCCCTCGGTGGGGATCGCGGCGCACCCCGCGAGGACGGCGAGCGCGGTCACCGCAGCGAGCGACACCGCCGGCACCGCGCGAGGCGCCCGACGGCGACCGTCGCCGTGGACCAGGACCGTGCGGTTCATGAGACCTCCTGAGGTCGGTCGGGCCCGCTGTCCGCCGTGAGCGCCTCCAGGTCCGGCAGAGCGCTCGGGCCGTGCCGGTCGATCACGACGACCGGCACCTGCCCCGTCGTGGGTCCCGTCGAGCCGCCAGCACGCGGACGCGACGTCTCAGGGACGAGCGGCAGCGGCGACGTCGTCAGCACGATCCCGGCGCGCACAGGCAGGGTCAGGCGGAAGCACGCACCCGAGCCCGGCCGTCCCCACGCCTCGAGCCACCCCGCGTGCAGGTGCGCGTCCTCGAGAGAGATTGCCAGGCCGAGCCCGGTACCGCCGGACGTGCGCGCACGTGCCGGGTCGGCGCGCCAGAAGCGGTCGAACACGTGCGACGCGGCCTCGGTCGTCATGCCGACGCCGAAGTCCCGGACCGTCACCGCGACCGCCTCACGGTCGTGGCGGATCGTGATCTCGACGGGACCGTCCTCCGCGTGCTCGATCGCGTTGACGAGCAGGTTCCGCACGATGCGCTCGACCCGTCGCGGGTCGAACTCGGCGATCGCGGGCTCCGGCGGGTACTCCGCCGAGAGGAAGACCCCCTTGCGCTCGGCCAGGGCCACGGCCTGGTCCGTCGCGCGGTCGACGACGTCACGCAGGTCGCGCCGCTCGGCGTCGAGCGTCGCGGCGCCGGCGTCGAACCGCGAGAGCTCCAGGAGGTCGGCCAGGAGGTCCTCGAAGCGGTCGAGCTGGAGCGCGAGCAGCTCCGCCGAGCGACGCACGGCCGGGTCGAAGCCCTCGCGGTACGAGTGGATGACCTCGCTCGCCATGCGGATCGTCGTGAGCGGCGTGCGCAGCTCGTGGGACACGTCGGAGACGAACCTGCGCTGCAGCGCCGAGAGCTGTTCCATCTGGCGGATCTGGTCGCGCAGGCTCGCGGCCATCTCGTTGAAGGACCGGGCGAGCGTCGCCATCTCGTCCTGGCCGCGCACCGTGAGCCGCTCGTCGAGGTGCCCGTCGGCGAGGCGCTCGGCGACGAGCGCCGCGTTGCGCACCGGCTGGACGACCTGCCGCGTCGTGATCCACGTGATGATGCCGAGCATTCCGACGAGGGTGATGCCACCGGCACCCAGGATCCGCTGGATGAACCCGAGGGTCTCGGCCTCTCCCTTGAGCGAGTAGACGTAGTACAGCTCGAACGGCCCGGCGAGCGGCACCTCCACGAGGGAGCCGACGACGATCCCGGGGACGACGCCCGAGACCTCCGCGCCCGGGTCCTCGGGGATGGCGACCGACTGCCACACCTGGCCTTCCCCGCGCACCGCCTGCGCGCGCATCTGGGGGCTGACGAGCCCGTTGAGGGCGGGCGCGGTCGTGAGGTCGATGACCGCCGCGGAGGCGGTGCTGTTCTCCGGGCGCCACAAGAACACCTCACGACTGCCGGCGCCGCTCGTGCGCAGGCGCGGGAGCATGTCGTTGAGCAGCTGCTGGACCTGCGTGCCCGTGCCCGCGGTCGCCGAGTCGAACTGTGCCTGCGCCTGCTCGGTCGACCGTGCGCTCTCCATGAGGATCTCCTCGAGGCGCTGGTCGAACACGCCGTCGCGGATCGACGTCGTCAGGTACGCCCCGAGCGCGCCGACGGCGAGCAGCCCCACGACGAGCGACGTCGTGACGACCTGGAGCTGCATCGAGGTGCGCCAGCGGCGCGCACCGCGCCGCACGCCCTCGGCGACGAGCGTCGCTCTGCGCCGGACGCGCGCGACGAGCGGGCGCGTGGGAGTGCTCACGGGGTCACGAGACCGAGACGCCGGCCTTGTAGCCGACGCCGCGCACCGTCACGACGATCTCCGGCTTCTCCGGGTCGTGCTCGATCTTGGAGCGCAGGCGCTGCACGTGGACGTTGACGAGGCGTGTGTCGGCGGCGTGGCGGTAGCCCCACACCTTCTCGAGCAGGACCTCGCGGCTGAACACCTGCCAGGGCTTGCGTGCCAGCGCGACGAGCAGGTCGAACTCGAGCGGCGTCAGCAGGATGGGGTTGCCGGCACGCGTCACCCGGTGCCCCGTCACGTCGATCTCGAGGTCGCCGATCGTCAGGCGCTCCGGCTCCGGGTCGTCGTTGCGGCGCAGGCGTGCGCGGATGCGCGCGACGAGCTCCTTGGGCTTGAACGGCTTCGAGATGTAGTCGTCCGCGCCCGACTCCAGCCCCAGGACGACGTCGACGGTGTCCGACTTGGCGGTCAGCATGATGATCGGCACGCCAGACTCGGCGCGGATCAGCCGACAGACCTCGTTGCCGTCCTTGCCGGGCAGCATCAGGTCGAGGAGCACGACGTCCGGCTTCGCGGAGCGGAAGGCCGCGAGCGCCGAGTCGCCGTCCGCGCAGAAGGACGGTTCGAATCCTTCGCCGCGCAGGACGATCCCGATCATCTCCGCAAGCGCGGTGTCGTCATCGACCACCAGGACTCGTTCTTTCATGCCGACAGTGTGCCACCATTCCTGCGCCGGAGGGCCCGTTCGTGGCACGATGGCGCCTGGTGCGCCGCAGGGGGCGGCGCGTGCCTGGACCTGGGAAGGAAGCCCTGATGACGAGCCCGGACGACCGCGACGACGCTCCGTCGCCCGACGAGCGGCCGGCTCCGCGCTACGGGCAGTACGCACCACCTCCGCCACCCGCGCCGCCGGCTCCCCGGTACGGGCAGACGGCGCCAGCAGGAGCTCCGCCCGCGCCCGCACCACCGGCCTACGGCCAGCCGGCCCCCGGACAGCCGACGTACGGGCAGCCCCCGTACGGCCAGCCGGGTTACGGGCAGGCCCAGTACGGGCAGGCCCAGTACGGCCAAGGACAGTACGGGCAGCCGCAGTACGGGCAGCCCGGCGGGCCGCAGGCGCCGACCGGCTTCACGGGCGCGCAGGGCGCCTACGTCGGGCACACGACCGCAGCGCGCCCCGGCATCGTCCCGCTGCGGCCCATGCGCGTCGGCGAGTTCCTCGACGGCTCGTTCGGCGCGCTGCGCTCCAACCCGCGCGTCATGCTCGGCCTCACCGCAATCGCGATGAGCGCCGTGATGGTCGTCGCCGTCCTCGTCCAGCTCGCCGTCGCCAAGTTCCTCCCGGGCATCGTCAAGGACATTGCAGGAACCTCCTCCGCGTCCGACCCGTCCGTCATCCTCATCTCCGGGGAGGACGAGGCCGGGGTGTTCTTCCAGATCACGTCCGCGCTCCTCATGGTCCTCGTCACACCCATGATCACGGGCATGCTGACCTACTCCGTCAGCCGGTCGGTGCTCGGCCAGCGGGCGACGGTCGCCGAGGTGTGGAAGGCCTGCAGGTCCCGGCTCGGGTGGCTGCTCCTCCTGACGCTGCTCGTCGGGCTCGGCTCGACGCTCATCGTCGCGGCGGGCGGCGCGGGCATCTTCGGGGCCTACCTCCTCGGCGACACCGTGTCCGTCGGCCTCGGTGTCATCACCGGGATCCTCGTCGGGCTCGCCGCAGCCGTGGGTCTCGTCTGGTTCACGGTCCGCACGATGCTCGCCGCACCGGCCCTCGTCCTCGAGAGGCTCGGCCCGGTCGTCGCCCTCAAGCGCGGCTGGCTCCTGAGCCGCGGTGCGTTCTGGCGGCTCCTCGGGCTCTACATCCTCACCAACATCATCGTCCAGGTCGTCACGGGCGTGCTCTCGGTCCCGCTGTCCCTCGGGCTCGCCGTCGTCATGTTCTCGACCACGTCGATCCTCGCGCTCTCGATCGCGCAGGGCGTCCTCTACGCGCTCGTCTACACGATCACGATCTCGTTCCTGGCCTCGGTCGTCTCCCTCCTCTACATCGACGTGCGGATGCGCCGTGAGGGGCTCGACGTCGAGCTCACCGCGGCCGCCGCGCGGCTCCAGGACGGCTGACGGATGGTCCCAGGCATCTTGCGGCACCCCGCGGCGGACCTGCTCGCGAGCATCCCCGTCGACCCCGACCGGGAGACAGCTCGGCGCATGGTCGTCGAAGAGCTCGGCAAGCCCGCATACCGCCAGACCAAGGGCCTCCTGCAACGTCTCCTCGAGTGGGTCGGTGAGAGGCTCTCCGAGCTCGGGTCGCTCAGCGGCGACCTGAGCGGGACGTGGATCGCCATCATCGTCATGGCGGTCGTCCTCGTGGTCGCCGCGATCGCGCTCGTCGTCGCCGGGCCGGTGCGTCGCCGCCGTGCGGTGCGGACGACCGGCGGAGCGGTCCTGGGCCGCGACGACGCCCGGACAGCCGCGCAGATCCGCGCGAGCGCCGTCGCAGCCGTCGCAGGCGGCGACCTCGCACTCGCGACCGTCGAGAGGTTCCGCGCAGTCGTCCGCTCCCTCGAGGAGCGCGCGCTCCTCGAGGAGGTGCCCAGCCGCACGGCCGAGGAGGCCGCGGCGGACGCAGGCGTCTTCTTCCCGACGTACGCGCAGTCGATCCTCACCGCCGCCCGGCTGTTCGACGCGGTGCTCTACGGGCACCGCGCTGTCGACGAGGCGGGCTACGCGGGCGTCGCCACGCTCGACGAGACCCTCGCGCAGACACGCCCGGTGCGCGCGCACGACGAACCGCCTGCCAGCGTCCTCGCAGGCGCGCCGTCCGGCACGGACGGAACGGGGGCTCAGCGATGACCGTCCCGCCCCCGCACGCGCCCGTCGCCGAGGCCCCGCTGCTCCACGACATGACGCCTGGGCTCCCCACGGACGACGCCGCGCCCGTCCCGGCCGCACGCACGACGTGGCGCGCCCGTCTCTCCCGTGCGCGCTGGCCGCTCGCCGTCGTCGGCGCGCTCGTCGTCGGCAGCCTCGTGTTCCTCCTCGTGACCCCCTCGACGTCGTCGACCCCGTACGCGCCCGACAACCCCGACCCCGGCGGCGCGATGGCGCTCGCCGCGGTGCTGCGAGGCGAGGGCGTCGAGGTCTCGCACGTCCGCGCGACCGCCGACCTGGAGCAGCGCGCGCGCACCGGCACGACCGTCCTCGTCCTCGACGACTACCTCATGACGCCCGAGGCACGCGAGGTCCTGCTCGCGTCGGGCGCGGACCTCGTGCTCGCGGACCCGCAGAGCGACCTCGTCTCCGAGGCGAGCGACGGCCGGATCACCCGCCCGAACCAGTCGATCCCCGCCACTGTCCTCGACGCCGGGTGCACCGACCCCGACGCGGCAGCCGCCGGGCCCATCCGCGCGGGCGGCCGCGGGTTCACCGGCGACCCCTCGACCTCGCTCTGCTTCCCGACCGGTGCCACGGGGAGCGCGGGCGAGCCGCTCCACGCCGTCGCCTCGGCCACGCGGCCCGACGGATCGCGCGTGACCGCCCTCTCCTCCGCCGACCTCCTCACGAACGCCGAGATCATCGACGAGGGCAACGCAGCCCTCGCGCTGCGCGTCCTCGGCAGGACCGGGTCGCTCGTCTGGTACCAGCCGCTCGCGGTCGACGACACCGCCGACGGCGCGGACGTCTCGATCCTCGACCTCCTGCCCGGCCCCGCGGCCCAGCTCCTGTGGCTCGCCGCAGGCGTCCTCGGCGTCGCGATCGTGTGGCGCGGGCGTCAGCTCGGCCCCGTCGTCGCGGAACCCCTGCCCGTCGTCGTGCACGCAGGCGAGGCGACGCGTGGCCGCGCACGGCTCTACCGGCGCGGCCGGGCGCACGGGCACGCCGGCGCCGCGCTGCGCGCCGGCACCGCCGACCGCCTCGCCCGACGCACCGGCCTGCCCAGGTCGGCGTCCGGGCCGCAGGTCGTCGACGCCGTCTGCCGGGCCACCGGTCGACGCGCCGCCGACGTCGGCGAGCTCCTCTACGGCCCCCCGCCCGCCGACGACGCGGCGCTCGTCCGACTGACCCAGATGCTTGACCAGCTCGAGAGTGAGGTTGACCGCACGTGACCGACCAGCCCTTCCCCGCCACGCCCGACCACCCGTCCGAGGGCGCGGCGCCCGCGGCTCCCCCGGCACCTCCGGCTACCGTCGCGCCGCCGGCGCCCGCGGCACCGGCCGTGACGTCCGAGGACGACCGTCTGCGCGGGGCCCTCGCGGCCGTGCGCGCGGAGGTCGCGAAGGCCGTCGTCGGGCAGGACGCCGCCGTCACGAGCCTCCTCATCGCGCTCCTGTGCCGCGGGCACGTCCTCCTCGAAGGGGTCCCCGGCGTCGCGAAGACCCTCCTCGTGCGGACGCTGTCCGCCTCGCTCGACCTCGACACGTCGCGCGTCCAGTTCACGCCCGACCTCATGCCCGGCGACGTGACCGGCTCGCTCATCTACGACGCGCGCAGCGCGGAGTTCTCCTTCCGTGAGGGCCCCGTCTTCACGAACCTCATGCTCGCCGACGAGATCAACCGCACGCCTCCGAAGACCCAGGCGTCGCTCCTCGAGGCCATGGAGGAGCGTCAGGTCTCGGTCGACGGCACGCCGCGCCCGCTGCCCGACCCGTTCCTCGTCATCGCGACGCAGAACCCCGTCGAATACGAGGGTACCTACCCGCTGCCCGAGGCCCAGCTCGACCGCTTCCTGCTCAAGGTCGTCCTGCCTCTGCCGGAGCGCGACCAGGAGATCGAGGTGCTGCGCCGCCACGCGACCGGCTTCAGCCCGCGCGACCTCGCGGGCGCAGGCGTGAGCGCTGTCGCGGACCGTGGCGTGCTCGACGCCGCACGCGACCGTGTCGCGAACGTCCAGGTCGCGCCCGAGGTGCTCGGCTATGCGGTCGACCTGTGCCGCGCGACGCGCATGTCCCCGTCGCTCTCGCTCGGCGTCTCGCCGCGTGGTGCGACGGCGCTGCTCGCGACGTCCCGCGCGTGGGCGTGGCTCTCGGGCCGCGACTACGTGACGCCCGACGACGTCAAGGCGCTCGCGCACCCGACGCTGCGGCACCGCGTCCAGGTGCGGCCCGAGGCCGAGCTTGAGGGTGTGACCGCCGAGACGGTGCTGTCGACCGTCCTCGCGAACGTCCCGGTGCCGCGATGACCTCGCTCCACCTGGCCGCACGCTCGCGTCGGGAGGCCCCGTGGTCGTGACGGGCCGTGCGGTCGCGCTGGCCGCGCTCGGAGCGATCGCCGTCGTCCTGCGGCCGGACGGTTCGACCGTCGTCGCCTGGCTGCTCGCCGTCGTCGCGCTCTGCGTCCTCGACGCGCTGCTCGCCGTGCCGACGCCGCGCCTCACGGTGCGCCGCGCGGTGCCCGACGCCGTGCGTCTCGACGAGCATGCGACGTGCACGGTCACGCTCACCAACGAGTCGCGCCGCGCGGCGCGAGGGCGGCTGCGCGACGCGTGGCAGCCCTCGGCAGGCGCCGTCGAGCCCGTGCACCCCTTCCGGCTGCCCGCGGGCGAGTCGGTCCGGCTGCGCACGCTGCTCGTCCCGACGCGCCGCGGCGACCGCGACGCCGCCGGCGTCACCGTCCGGTCGATCGGCCCGCTCGGGCTCGCCGGGCGCCAGTCGACCCGTGCCGTCGACGCACGGCTGCGCGTCCTGCCGCCGTTCCGCTCCCGCCGTCACCTGCCGCCGCGCCTCGCGCGGCTGCGCGAGATGGACGGCCGGGCCGCGGTCCAGGTGCGCGGTGAAGGGACCGAGTTCGACTCGCTGCGCGAGTACGTGATCGGCGACGACGTCCGCTCGATCGACTGGCGTGCGACGGCACGGCGCAGCGAGGTCGTCGTGCGCACGTGGCGGCCCGAGCGGGACCGTCGCGTCATGGTCATCATCGACTCCGGCCGCACGTCCGCGGCGCGTGTCGGGGACGAGCCGCGCCTCGACGCGAGCATCGAGGCGACCCTCCTGCTGTCCGCGCTCGCGTCCCGCGCGGGCGACCGCGTCGAGGTCATGGCGTTCGACCGCCGCGTGCGCGCCCGGGTGGCGGGCGCGCAGGGACCGCGCCTCATGCCCGCGCTCGCCGACGCCCTCGCCCCCGTCGAGCCCGAGCTGCTCGAGACGGACTGGCCCGCGCTCGTCGGCGCGATCCGGCAGCGGCTGTCCCACCGCGCGCTCGTCGTCCTGCTGACGACGACCGACCCCGCCCCCGTCGAGTCAGGGCTCCTGCCGGTGCTCGGACGTCTCGCGCAGGATCACGTCGTCGTCGTCGCGTCGGTGCGGGACCCGGAGCTCGAGGAGCTGCGCACGGACCGCACCGACTCGGCCGCGCTGTTCGACGCCGCGGCCGTCGAGCGCACCGAGCTCGAACGGACCGCAGCGTCCGTCGTGCTGCGGCGGCACGGCGCCGAGGTCCTGCACGAGGTGCCCGAGTCGCTCGCGCCCGCCCTCGCCGACCTGTACCTGGCGCTCAAGTCCGCCGGACGGCTCTGACGCTCCGGGCCGCCGGGGGCTGTGGCCACGCGGCGGCGGCCTGGCACGGCGCGCTGACGGGGACCGTGGCACGCTCGCCTCGCGGTCCCTGGCAGACTGGGGCCATGATGCGCAGGTACTCCAGCCCCGCCGCCCGCGAGCGGCACCAGCGCCGCGTCGCGCTCGTCGTCGCGGTCTCCATGCTCGCCGCCGTCGCGCTCCCGGCGATCGGCATCCTCTTCCTCTGACGCGCCGCGTACCTCCGCGCCGCGGTCAGGTGCGAGCGTCAGCGCTGGTCACGCGTAGGGCAGCGCCGCTCCCGCGCGGTCCTCGGTGAGGTCGCCCGTCTCGCCGTCCGCGGCGGCGCGGCGGCCGAGCACGATCACATAGGTCCAGAACGCGGCGAGCGCGACGACCCCGATCGCGATCTTGAGCCACCAGTACAGCCCGGAGCCGGTCACGAAACCTTCGATGAGGCCGGAGACCCCCAGGACGACGACGAGCGACACCGCGACCGTGAACAGCGCACGCCCCTCCTGAGCGAGCGCGAGACCTCGCGGTCTCCGCCCCGGCGACACGACGGTCCAGAAGAGCCGCAGGCCCGCCGCGCCGGCCACGAAGACCGCCGTCAGCTCGAGCAGACCGTGGGGCAGGATCAGCGAGAAGAAGATGTCGAGCCGACCGGCCTCGGCCATCAGGCCGCCCATCGCGCCCACCTGGACCGCGTTGTTGAACAGGACGAACGCGGGCCACACCCCGGAGATCCCGAACGCGACGCACTGAGCCGCGATCCACGCGTTGTTGGTCCACACGCGCCCCGCGAACCCGATGCCCGGGTCGTAGTAGGACGCGAACTGCTCCTCGACGTAGCTCGCGCGCTGAGACGGGGTGCCGAGGATCGCGAGCACGTCAGGGTCGTTGACGGCGGTGACGCCGGCAACGACCCCGATGACGACGCACACGGCCGTGACGACGTAGGTCCAGTACCTGATCCGGTACAGCGCCGCAGGAGCGGAGACGAGCGCGAACCGCTTGACGTCCGACCAGGCGGGCTCGTGCGCGCCGGCGATACGCGCGCGGGCACGCGAGACGAGCGTCGAGAGCCGCGAGATCAGCGCCGGGTCCGGGGCGGCGGAGCGCACCATCGACAGGTGCGTCGCCGTGAGCTGGTAGAGCCGTGCGAGCTCGTCCGCCTCGGCACCGTCGAGCACGCGCCGTCGCGTGAGCTCGGCCAGGCGGTCCCACTCAGGGGCGTGCGTCTCGCTGAAGGCGTCCAGGTCCACGGGCGCTACCCTATCGAGAGTGCGCCGCTGACGGGTGGCGACATCCGACGGACCAGCCGGGGGAGCACGTGCGCGAGGGCATCATCATCGGCGAGGGCGTCGTCGTCGACGCTCGACCTGCATCGTTCGCGACGAGAGCGGTGGGCGCGGCGATCGACATGGTCGCCCTCGCCCTCCTCGCGATCGCGGGCGTGGTCATCGTGGGGCTCGCCGACGGTCTCATGACGCCGTACGCCGAGACGATCGTGGCGATCGCCGGGATGGTGCTGCTCCTCGTCGTGATCCCGACGACGATCGAGACCCTCAGCCGCGGCGCGTCGCTCGGCAAGGTCGTCATGGGGATCCGCGTGGTGCGGGACGACGGCGGCCCGGTGCGGCTGCGGCACGCGCTCGTCCGTGCGCTCGTCGGCGTGGGCGAGGTCTGGCTGACGATGGGCGCGGTCGCGCTGATCGTGTCGCTCGCGCACCCCTCGGGCAAGCGCGTCGGCGACCTGCTCGCAGGCACGCACGCCGTGCGCTCGCGCGGCGGGGCTGTCGACAACGCGACGATCGTCATGCCGCCCGAGCTCGCCGGATGGGCGGCGCAGGCCGACATCCGCCGACTGCCTGACGGCCTCGCGCTCGCGGTGCGCCAGTTCCTCGGCCGCGCCCCGAGGCTCGCGGTGCAGTCCCGGGCTCGGCTGGGCATGTCGCTCGCGGCGGAGGTCGAGGAGCTCGTGGCTCCTGGGCCGCCCGGGGGCACGCACCCGGAGGCGTTCCTCATGGCGGTGCTCGCCGCGCGCCGGGACCGCGAGTGGGCTGCCGCGCAGCGGGCACGGGCGCTCGCCCGCGAGCAGGAGGAGATGATCCACCGGCTGCCGTACGGCGTGCCGGACCCGCTCAGCTGAGCCGGAGCGAGCGCAGGGACGAGCGGAGCCCGGGCCCCGAGAGGGCCCGGGCTCCGGCGCTGCAGCGACGGCGCTCGCGTCAGTACCGGTAGTGCTCGGGCTTGTAGGGGCCCTCGACCTTGACGCCGAGGTAGTCCGCCTGCGCCTGGCTGAGCTCGGTCAGGCGCACCCCGAGCGCGTCGAGGTGGAGCCTCGCGACCTTCTCGTCGAGGACCTTCGGGAGCCGGAACACGTCCGTCTCGTACGCGTCCGGGCCGCCCGCCTTCGTGAACAGCTCGATCTGCCCGATCACCTGGTTGGCGAACGAGTTGCTCATGACGAACGACGGGTGACCGGTCGCGTTGCCGAGGTTGAGCAGGCGGCCCTCGGACAGGACGATGATCGAGCGGCCGTCGGTGAACGTCCACTCGTGGACCTGAGGCTTGATCTCCGTGCGGGTGACGCCCGGGATGCGTGCGAGCCCGGCCATGTCGATCTCGTTGTCGAAGTGGCCGATGTTGCCGACGATCGCCTTGTCCTTCATCGCCGCCATGTGCTCGGCGGTGATGACACCGAAGTTGCCGGTCGTGGTGATGAAGAAGTCAGCCTGGTCGAGGACGTCCTCGATGCGGGCGACCTGGAACCCGTCCATCGCGGCCTGGAGCGCGCAGATCGGGTCGACCTCGGAGACGATGACGCGCGCGCCCTGCCCGCGGAACGCCTCGGCGGCGCCCTTCCCGACGTCGCCGTAGCCGGCCACGAACGCGACCTTGCCGCCGATGAGGACGTCGGTCGCGCGGTTGATGCCGTCCGGCAGCGAGTGGCGGATGCCGTACTTGTTGTCGAACTTCGACTTGGTCACGGAGTCGTTGACGTTGATCGCGGGGAAGAGCAGCTCCCCCTTCTCGGCGAGGTGGTACAGGCGGTGCACGCCCGTCGTCGTCTCCTCGGTGACGCCGACGATCGCCGGGGCGATACGCGTCCAGCGCTGCGGGTCCGTCTCGAGGGAGCGACGCAGCACGGCGCGCACGACGTTCATCTCGTGGGAGTGGTCGAGATCGCCCTCCGCAGTGTCGGCAGGAACGCCGCCCTCGGCCTCGTAATCCACGCCGAGGTGGACGAGCATCGTCGCGTCACCACCGTCGTCGAGGATCATGTTGGGGCCCTGCGGCCCGCCGTCGTCGGTCGGCCAGAGCATGATCTGCTCGGTGCAGTCCCAGTACTCCTCGAGGGACTCGCCCTTCCACGCGAAGACGGGCACGCCCGCGGGCGCGTCTGGCGTGCCGTCGCGGCCGACGGCGATCGCCGCGGCGGCCTCGTCCTGGGTCGAGAAGATGTTGCACGACGCCCAGCGCACCTGCGCGCCGAGGTCGACGAGCGTCTCGATGAGGACGGCCGTCTGGACGGTCATGTGCAGGGAGCCGGCGATGCGGGCGCCCGCGAGCGGCTGGCTCGGCCCGTACTCGGCGCGCAGCGCCATGAGCCCGGGCATCTCGTGCTCGGCGAGGCGGATCTGGTGGCGCCCGGCCTCGGCGAGCGCGAGCGAACGCACCTTGTAGCGGCCAGGAACCTCGTCGAACGTGGACATTCTTCTCCCCAGGGTGGGCGGGACGGGTCCCCCAAGGCTATCGCGCGCCTGCGGCGCGCTCCCGGCCCGTCCGCGAGGAGCGCCCGACCTCGGCCGGGAACCGCCCTCGCGAGAGCCTGTCGCGCCCGGCCTGCCCGGTTTGACCACGATGCACCCCCGGGTGACTGCTGAGGCAGGTGTGAATTTGGGCCACGGTCTTTTATCAGCGCCGCCCATTCTGCACACTGTCTCCATGCGCCCCGCTCCCCCGCCGACCGCCCCACGCCACCGCCCGGGCTCCCGGCTCTCCCTCGCCGTCGTCCTCGCGGCGCTGCTCGGCACCCTCGGGGTCGTCGCCGCTCCCACGGCCGACGCCGCCGCCAGGGTCACGCTCACAGCGACCCAGAGCGCGACGACGGTGGACCGAGGCGGCAAGGTCACCCTCAAGGTCGCCTACCGGCAGGGCACGAAGCCCATCACGTGCTGTTCCGTGCGCTTGCAGTCGAAGACCACCGGCGGCTGGAAGAACGTCCGCACCGTGAAGCCGAAGAACGGGAAGGCGAGCGTCGTCGTCAACCCGAAGGTCACGACGCGCTACCGCTTCGTCACCATGAGCGGCAACACCCGCTCCGCGACCAGGACGGTCACGGTCCGCTCGGCGATCGCCGTCACGGCGTCGCGACCGACGGTCACGTCCGGCCAGGCGAGCACGATCACCGCGACCCACCGCGCGCAGGGCAGGCTCGTCGCGAAGGGCGTCGTCCAGCTCCAGCACAGGACGACGGCCGGGTGGGTCACCCTCTCACGCGCGGCGGTCACGTCCGGCAAGGCGACCTTCACGGTCAAGCCCGCCACGACGACGTCGTACCGCGTGACGACGACGGGGCTCGGGGTGCGCAGCAAGACCGTCAAGGTCACCGTCTCCGCGCTTCTCGGGGGCACCCCGCAGGACGGCAACCAGCCGCCGACGAGCACGACCCCGAAGGCACCAGCAGCCTCGTTCACCGTCAGTGGCTCCGGGTACGGGCACGGCATCGGAATGTCGCAGTACGGGGCCTACCGCATGGCGCAGGAGGGTCGCACCGCCGCCGAGATCCTCAGCCACTACTACACGGGGGCGAAGGTCACGACCGCCACGACGCCCGAGGAGGTCGCCGTGCAGGTGTTCGGCGCCTCCGACGCCGCAACCACGACCTTCTCGGTCAGCACCGGGTCCTGGCGCCTGCGCAGCGGCGAGGGCACGACGCTCCGGACCGGGGACAAGTCCTCGCCGGTCACGCTCAAGGTCGTCGACGGCCGCCCCGTCGCCGTCGTGGGCGGGACGACCTACCCGAGCGCGAGCTGGACAGGCGACCGGTCCGTGCTCCGGCTGCACTGGACGGGCACCCGGTACTACTCCGCCACGGGCGCCCAGGCGGTCGCGAGCCTCTCCGGCACGCACGGCACCTACCGGCACGGCCGGATGACTGTCCGCGTGATCAACGGCCACCTCAACATCGTCAACGAGCTGCTGCTCAACACCGAGTACCTCTACGGCCTCGGCGAGATGCCGTCCTCGTGGACGCCTGCAGCCCTCCAGGCGCAGGTGATCGCCGGACGCAACTACGCCTCGACCGCCGCCGCGAAGGCCCGCTCGGCGACGTGCGACTGCCACGTCTACGACGACACCCGGTCCCAGAACTTCACCGGGTGGAAGAAGGAGAGCGAGGGCACGAACGCCCAGTGGGGCAAGCGCTGGACCGCCGCCGTCGACGCGACGGTCACCTCGTCCACGTCCGCTCAGGTACTCACGGCGGGAGGCACCCTGGTCAACGCCTACTACTTCTCCTCGAGCGGTGGCCGCACCGCCAACAGCGAGGACGTCTGGTCTGCGACGGTCAGCTACCTCAAGTCCGTCCCCGACACGTACAGCCTCGCCGCCACGGGCAACTCGATGCGGGCATGGACCCGCACGCTCACCCAGGCGAAGGCGCAGTCGATCTTCGGCGTCAAGGACATCGTCAGCGTCGCCGTCACCGCGACCTACTCGAGCGGGCAGATGAAGACGCTCACCGCGACGACGACGAACGGCACGAAGGTCAGCGTGACGCAGAAGGCCGACCGGCTGCGCTCGCTGCTCAGCCTGCCCGCCTCCTGGGTCACGTCGATCGCCCCAGGCTGACGCGACGACCAGCCCGGCGGTTCAGCGCTTGGGGCGGTCCTTGGTGAACTCGCGGTACGCCTCGGTGACCGTGTCGACGTCGCCGTCCATCCGGATCAGGCCCTTGTCGATCCAGATCACGCGGTTGCACATCGCTCGCACCGAGGCGAGCGAGTGGCTGACGAGGAAGATCGTGCCCGCCTGCTCACGGATCGCGTCGATGCGCTCACGGCTCTTCTGCCGGAAGGCTGCGTCGCCCGTGGCGAGCGCCTCGTCGATCATCAGGATGTCCGGCGTCGCCGCCGTCGAGATGGCGAACCGCAGACGAGCTGACATCCCCGCCGAGTAAGCGCGCATCGGCAGGTAGACGAAGTCGCCGAGCCCGGAGAAGTCGACGATCTCGTCGAACTTCGCCCGGACCTCCTTCGTCGTCAGGCCCAGCGCCAGCCCGCCGATCATGATGTTGCGCTCGCCCGTCAGCTGCTTCATCAGGACCGCGTTGACCCCGAGGAGCGACGGCGTGCCAGAGACGTAGACGTTGCCGCCTGCGGGCGGGATGAGGCCCGCGAGCGCGCGCAGCAGTGTCGACTTCCCGGACCCGTTGGTCCCGACGATGCCGATCGACTCACCGTGCCGCGCCACGAACGAGACCCCGCGGACGGCCTTGACCTCGCGGATGCCCTTCTGCTCCTGGCGTCCCTTCCCGAGCAGACGCCGCGCGACGGACGACGAGCTGCCCGGCGCGACGGCCTTGCCCGCACCGAAGACCCGGTAGTGGACGTGCAGGTCGTCGACGATGACGGACGGTGCGCCCAGCACGGTCTGTGGCGCATGCTCGGGCAGGTCGTCGGCGTCGACCTCGAAGTCGATCTCCTCAGCGCTGACGTCACTCACGTCCGTACCTCGCCTCCGCACGCCAGAAGATGATGAAGCCCACCACGAACGTCGCCACGGCCCACACCACCGCGGCGATCCACATCTTCGCGTCGAGCGGGATCTGGGGCTCGTCGAGGAGCGCCTGCCGAGCGAGGTTGAGCATGACCGCGAAGGGCTGGTACTCGAGCACGGCATGGAGGACCGGGCCGGCGTTCTTCACGTAGTGCGTCACCGGGAAGATCACGCCCGAGGCGTACATGCCGAGCCTCAGCAGGAACGGCAGCACGTTGACCAGGTCCGGGACGATCGCGTTCCAGCGCGCCACCATGAACGCGACACCCGAGTTGAACACGAACATCAGGAGCGTCGCCGGGATGATGAGCAACCATCGCCACGTGATCGGGACGGTGGTGTTGTCCGGGAAGAACCCCGAGGCGATCGTGAACAGCACCATGACGACGAGCGCGGGCAGGAGCGACGCGAGCTGGGACAGCACGGCCGAGAGCGGGAGCACGGACCGCGGGAAGTGCAGCGACCGCACGAGGTTCATGTTGCTCGAGACGGACTTGGCGCCACCCGTGACCGAGTCGCTCACGAACCGCCACATGAACGTGCCGACGACGATGAACGCGATCGTGTTGTGGATGTTGCCCCGGGCTCCCAGGAGGAACCCGAAGATGATCACGTACACGGCCGCGTTGAGCGCAGGGTTCAGCAGCGCCCAGAACTGCCCGAGGTAGGTGTTCTGGTTCTCCGCGTACGCCTTCGACGTCGCGAGCGACCGGACGAAGTGTCGCCGCTCCCACGTCGAGCGGATGTACTGACCGAGAGGCGGACGCACCCCCATGCGGTGGAGGCCGTGGAGCTCGGCCTGCGCCGCGGCGTCGGCCAGGACCTCTTCCTGGGACAGCATGGGCGTGACCGACGGCGGGCTCGAGGGTGTGCCTGGCACTGCGCTCCGATCGGCGGGGACGGTGGGCGGCGGCGCCCAGGACCAGGCACCGACCAGCGCTTCATCCTACAAGCCCGCGGTTGTCCAGCCAGTGAATCGTGCACAGCCAGCACAGATGTCTGCGAGATCTTCACCCCGGTGCCGCTCACGCCCCAGGACCACGCACGGGCGCGCCACTAGACTGACGGACGGCGCCCGGACCAGGTCGTGCCGTCGTCCACGACGCCGTCGCTCCCTGATCCGCCACGAGAGCCCGACCGCACGGTCGGGCGGCCCACCCACGCGTCCCGTTCGAGGAGGATGGTCACAGGTGCGAACCGTTGGAGTCGTGCTCGCCGGAGGTGTCGGCGCCAGGCTGGGGCTCAACGTCCCGAAGCAGATGGTCAAGGTCGCGGGCAAGACGATCCTCGAGCACACGGTGGCCGCCCTCAACGGCTCCCCGCACATCGACGAGCTGATTGTCATGATCACGCCTGGCTGGTCGGAGCAGACTGCCACGCTCCTCGGCAGCCGGTACGAGAAGCTCACCCGGATCCTCGAGGGCGGCTCGACCCGCAACGAGACGACGCGGCGCGTGCTCGACGCGCTCGGTGACGAGGAGTGCAAGGTCGTCCTGCACGACGCAGTCCGCCCGCTCATCGACGAGCGCATCATCGCTGACTGCGTCGCTGCGCTCGACACCCACCAGGCGGTCGACGTCGTGATCCCCTCGGCCGACACGATCGTCGCCGTCGACGAGGACGACGTCATCACGTCCATCCCGGACCGCAGCACGCTGCGCCGAGGGCAGACGCCGCAGGCGTTCCACCTCTCCGTCCTCAAGGCCGCCTACGCCAAGGCGCACGAGGACCCGGGCTTCTCCGCGACGGACGACTGCGGCGTCGTGCTGAAGTACCTCCCCGAGGTGCCGATCAAGACGGTCCCTGGTGCCGAGCACAACCTCAAGGTCACCCACCCCGTCGACCTCTCGATCGCCGACAAGCTCTTCCAGCTCGCGTCCCACGCGGCCCCGGGCCACGCCGACCGCGCGTCGCGCGACGTGGCGCTGCGCGGCAAGACGATCGTCGTCCTCGGCGGCTCGTACGGCATCGGCGCGGAGATCGCACAGCTGGCCGCCGCCGCGGGCGCGAACGTCGTCGCGCACGGCCGTTCGACGACGGGCGTGCACGTCCAGGACCCGAGCCAGATCGCCGCAGCGTTCGCGGAGGCCGCGCGCGAGCACGGGCGCATCGACGCCGTCGTCCTGACCGCGGGCGTGCTGCGCACGGGCCGCCTCGCCGACGCGTCCGACGAGGACGTCGTCGAGTCGATCCAGGTCAACTACGTCGCGCCCGTCCAGGTCGCGAAGGCCGCCTACCCGTACCTCAAGGAGACGCAGGGCCACCTGCTGTTCTTCACCTCGTCGTCCTACACGCGCGGCCGTGAGAACTACGCGCTGTACTCGTCCGCGAAGTCCGCCGTCGTCAACCTCACCCAGGCGCTCTCCGAGGAGTGGGCCGCGCAGGGCATCAAGGTCAACGTCATCAACCCGGAGCGCACGGCCACGCCGATGCGCACGCAGGCGTTCGGCGAGGAGCCGCCCGGCACCCTCCTGTCCGCCGAGGCGGTCGCGACCACGTCGCTCGACGTGATCACGTCCGCCATCACCGGGCTCGTCGTCGACGTGCGCCGCGAGGACGCCGCCCTGAGCAACGAGGCGGACGGGTCCGGGACGAGCACCTCCGACGAGGTCTGACATGACCCTGCGGGGGCAGCTCGGCAGGCTCCTCGGCCGCACGCGGCGCACGGCGCCCACGCTGAGCGTCGTGGTCCCGGTCCATGACGCCGCCGACTACCTCGACGACGCCCTCGCGAGCCTGCGCGCACAGACCCTGACCGACCTGCAGGTCGTCCTCGTCGACGACGGCTCGCAGGACGGGTCCGCACAGATCCTCGCGCGGGCCGCGGCCGCAGACGCCCGCCTCACTGTCCTCCACCAGCCCCACAGCGGGCCGGGTGCGGCACGCAACCTCGCGCTGCGTCACGCGACCGGCCGCTACGTGACCTTCATGGATGCGGACGACCTGATCCCGCCCCACGCGTACGAGCTGATGGTCGACACGCTCGAGCGCACAGGCTCGGACTTCGTGGTCGGCGCCGTGCGCAGGTTCCACAGCGAGCGAGAGTGGCAGCCGCACTGGGTGCGCGCCGCGCACGCGCGCCCCATGGACGGCGCGACGCTCGAGACGTGCCCGGACGCGATGCTCGACGTCCTCGCGTGCGACCGGCTCTACCGCCGCGAGTTCTGGGACCGGCAGGTCGGCGGCTTCCCCGAGGGGGTCGTCTACGAGGACCACGTGCCGATGCTGCGTGCCTACCTGCACGGCGCGCGGTTCGACGTGCTCACCGACGTCACGTACCTCTGGCGGCAGAACGCGACCGGCACCTCGCAGCAGAAGGCCGACCTCCAGAACCTGCTCGACCGCGCGCAGGCCAAGGACGACGCTTGGCAGCTCCTCACGTCGGAGGGCACCGAGCTCGAGCGCAGGCTCTGGCTCGCACGGGTCCTGGACCTCGACCTGCCGCTCTACCACCGTCTCGCGGTGGAGGCCTCGGACGAGTACCGCGACGTCCTGCGCCGCACCGTCACGACGTACCTCGAGCCCGCCCGCGCGAGCGGCGCGCTCAACCGTGTCAACGCCCCGCACACGGTCGCCGCCTGGCTCGTGGCCCACGGCGACTGGGAGGCTCTGGGCGGTCTCGTCGCCCCGGGCGCCGCACCCGTCCTCGCGGTGCTCGACGGCGGCGTCGCGCGCCTGCCGGCCCGCCCGGTCGCGACGGACGCCCCTGATCTCCCCGACGACCTGCGGGCCGTGTCCGCCCACGAGTCGCGGCTGTCCGCACGGGTGCTGCGCACCCGGTGGCGCCCGGACGGCTCGCTCGACGTCGAGCTCGCTGCACGGGTCCACGGCGTCCACGTGCCGGCCGACGACGTCGTGTGCACGATCGTCGCGACCGAGCCCGACGGCCGGGCGCACCGGTTCCCCGCCTCCGTGGACCCGTCGGTGCGCACGGGCGGCGCCCGCGCTCCCCGCGGCACGACGCTCGGGGTGCGCGCACAGATCGACCCCGCGGCGGCTGCGCAGGGTCCGACACCGCCGGACGTCGACCTGACGGTCGAGGTCCGCGTCGGCGAGTGGTCGCGCACCGCCCCGCTCGCCGTCGCCCCGGGCTCGGGCGCCTCGCACCGCCCGAGCACGCTCCTGCCCGGCACACCCGCGCGCGTCGCAGCGCTCACGACCGCCAAGGAGCTCCCTGACGGGCTCGGGCTGAGGTTCTTCGACGCACCTGCGACGCTCGTCTCCGCGCACAGCACCCCCGACGGTACGACCCTCGAGGTCCGTCCGACGGGCGGGACCGGCAACGTGACGGCCGTGCGTGCACGGAACGCCGACGTCCAGACAGCCGCAGCACCTCGGGACGGCGCGTGGCGTCTCCCGCCGCTGGGCGACGGCACCTGGGTCATCGAGGCGCAGGTCGCGCAGCGCTGGGTGCGCGTGCGTGTCGACGAGGCCACGGCGGCCCTCCTGGTGGACCCTCTGCGCCCAGGACCCCGCTCGACCGTGCGCGTCCTCGTGCCGGCCCCGCCCCTGCTCCTCGCACTGGGCACGTCCCCGGACGTGCTCCTCCTCACCTGCTCAGGCGAGGACCGCGAGCACCCCGACGAGACGGCCGTCCCGATCGCCGACCTGCGCGCACGCCTGACCCGCGCGGAGGAGGTCGAGCGCAACCCGTTCGACGCCGCACCGACGACGGCACTCACGGACCCCTCGGGGACGCCGCTCGCAGTCTCGCCCGTCCTGGCAGCCGAGCTGCCTGTGACCATCGAGCACGACGACCTCACGTTCGAGCTGCACACGCGACGAGGGCTCGCTCACGTGACGACGCGCCGCCGCATCCCGGCCACGCCCATCCCCGCCACGCGCACCGCGGGCACCGACGACTGACGCCGCGCACCCGAGGGGTGCGCGGCGTCAGGTCAGCGGTCGTCGAGACCCGTCACTCAGGGACGTGCTCGTTCGCCCGGGCCAGGTCCTCGGCGAAGTCCACCTCGACCGCGTAGAGGTCGGAGATGTCGATCGCCTCGACGACCATCCCGTCCTTCTCGATCGCCACCTCGATGCCCCGCTCGAAGTAGTCCTGCTCGCCGACCTCCTCGAGGCGACGGATCAGGGTCTCCTTGTCCTTCGCGGCGACGTAGTTGATGCCGACCGACTCGCCGAGCGCCTCGTCCGTCGGGATCTGCTTCGAGAGCAGCTTGACGTGACCGTCGGCGTCGACCGTGTACTTGACCTCTTCCTCGGCGACGGTCGAGGTGTTGACCGCGATGACCGACGTGTCGGCCTCGATGAGCGGTGCGAAGCGCTCGAAGATCCGCGGGTCGAAGACGACGTCGCCGTTCATCCAGATGACACCGCCGGGGCCCGACGCGCGCAGGACGCGCAGCAGCGACTTCGACGTGTTGGTGCGGTCGAACTCCTCGTTGTAGACGAACAGGGCGCGCGGGTGCGCCTCCATGATCATCTCGAGCTTGAAGCCGACGACGATGTACACCTGCGCGTCGCCGAAGCCGACGCTGATGTTCTCGAGCTGCTGCGCCATGATGCTGCGCCCGTCGCGCAGCGGCGTGAGCGACTTCGGGAACGGCTTGCCGAGCCGCGTCCCCATGCCAGCCGCAAGAATCGCTACCTGAACCATCAACTTCCTCGTCATCCGTCGTCGGTGCTGACCGGTGCGGTCACCACGGCAGACTATCGGAAAGCACCCGCGAGAGCGCCGCCCCTGCCCGTGTCAGACGCGCTCGAGGAACGGGCACGCGTCGAGGAGAGGCCGGTAGTTGAACTCGATAGCGCGACCGTCGAAGTCGAAGACCTTGTCGAGCTGCTCGACGGTCAGCGGGTGTGCCGCGAGGTCGTACTTCTTCGGGGTGCGGTGCTTGTTGACCGACAGGTTGTCGTCGTGGAACTTGAAGTCCCGCCCCTTCGGCGTGGTAGACGCGAGCCAGGCGCTGGGGATGCCGTACGCGTCCGCGACGATGAGGCCGTGCAGCGACGAGGTCACGACACGCTCGCAGGAGAGGATCGCGTCGATCGTCTCCTCGATCCGGTCGGTGCCGAAGTCGATGAGCCGGACGCCAGGACCGGGCTCGACCTTCTGCCACTTGCGCTCGGACCAGCGCACGATCACGCCGATCTCGTGGGTCTTCTTGACCTCGGGGTAGTAGTACAGCGGCGCGAGCAGCGCAGGGTCCCCGTACACCTCGGGGCAGGACATGCCGTGGCTCAGGAGGCGCGCGCGGGTGAGCGGCCCGCGGACGGCGAGGTAGGTCGCGTCCAGCGGGCTGGGGCAAGACGGGCAGGCTGGGGCAGCACGGTGGCGTGGGTCGAGGCGCGCCGGTCAGGATCGGCGACGGCCCCGGTCGATGAGCATACGTGCTGCCTCGAGGAACCCGGACGCATAGTCGCCGTCGGGGAAGTCGCCGAGGTAGTACTTCATCATCTCGGTGCGCGCACCCGCGAGCGGGTCCTCGCCGAGCAGCTCGTCGAGCCGCTCGTCGAGGCCGGCGAGGTCGCCGGGCACGATGTACGCGGCTCGGGCGGCGGGCACCTCCTCGATGATCTGCTCGACCGTGCGGTCCATCGACATGATCGCCATCGGCTTGCCCGACTTCAGGTAGTCCGACACGACCGCGGACACGTCGCAGACCATGGCGTCCGACGCGTTGAAGCAGTCCTCGACGGACATGTCCTCCTCGGCAGCGGGCCCCCAGAGGTGCTCGCGACCGGTCTCGCGCGCGTCCTGCGCGAGGATCTGCTGGACCTTGGCGACGAGCGCCCGCCCCTCGTCCTGCCCGTAGTTGAGCGGGTGCGCACGGAAGATCACGCGGACGTCGCGCTGCAGGAGGCGGCGGACGAGCTCCTCCCCCACAGGGAGCGAGTAGACCTCGGTGTCCTTGTACGGGCCCACCCACGTCGGCGCGTACAGCACGGTGCGGTCGCTCAGACCGGCGACCGGTCCGCGTGCGGCCGAGATCAGCTCGACCTGGGGCCGCCCGACGATCATGAACTTCTCTCGCGGGATGCTCACCCCGTGGCGGGCGTAGCGGTCGATGCCGGCCTGACCTGCGGCGAAGATGTAGTGGTAGATCCCGTGGACGGGGTTGAAGCACGCCGGCTTCTCGGAGTCGCCGTGGTTGAGCCAGACGTTCGTCAGCTCCGGGCGCTCGACCATGTGCGTGTTGCGCGTCGCGTTGTTCACGTAGAACACGGTCGACAGGCTCGGCACGTCGACGTCGTCGAGGCTGCGCAGGGTCTGCCGGTAGATCACGGGGGCGTCCGTCAGCTCGGCGATCTGGCGGGCCATCGCGGGCGTGCGCGTGACGACGACGTACTTCCGGTCGATCCGGCGGAAGTAGTCCTCCCACATCCCGTACTGGTATCGCGCGCCTCCGTTGGAGGCGAAGTAGACCGCGAACTGCGGCGCGTACGCGATGACGAGCTCGCGCAGCTGCTCGCCGTCTGCCCGGCTGCGGAACGCCTGGAGCGCGGCCGCGACGAACGCGACGACGGCCGAGGCCGCCGCAGCGACGCCCAGGGCGAGGACGAGCCAGCCCGTCGTCCCGTCGAGCGGAGCGGCGGCGACCGAGGCGAACGTCGCTACGAGCGCAGCGACCACCGCGAGCACGACCGCGACAGCGGAGCTCGCCGGCGCCTGCTGCATGTCCACGCGCATCCCGGGGAGGTTCTTGGCGTCCGCGCCGCGCCAGAGCTGCAGCGCGAGCGTCTCCGCGCCGGTCGCTGCGGCGAGCGCGGCGAGCGCGATGCCCCAGGCTGCGGGCGCGCCAGCCTCGACCTGGTGCGCCGCAGCCGCGAGCAGGACGACCCACGCACCGGCGTCGGCCCCCACAGAACGCCGCAACGGGACGTCGGTGACGAGACCGGTCACAGGACGTTCGAGGATCGCGGTGGCCGCGAGCAGCGCGGCGACGAGCACGACAACGACGGGGGCGTCCACGAGCAGGAGCCAGGCGGCGAGCGCCGCGAGCACGACGTTGCGCACCGGGTCGACCGCTCGCTTGGTGCTCGGCCGCGTGAGGATCCCGCGCACACGCGCCACGAGCTCGTTCTGCGGCGTCGCGGCCTCGGCTGCCACTCCCGCCTCGGCGTCGTCGGCAGCGGCGTCGTCGGTGTCGTTCGGCTCCTCGTCGCGCTCGTCGCCCCGCGACGCGCCGACGCGGTTGTCGATCGCTCGCGAGGCAGCCTGCACGAAGTGGTCCGCGTAGCCCTCAGGCTCGAAGTCGCCCAGGTAGTAGTTGCGCACCGACGTGCGCTGCTCCGCGAGCGGGTCCTGACCGAGCATCGCGTCGAGCGCGGCCTCGAGCCCCTCGAGCTCGGCGTCGACCACGTAGGCGCCGCGAGCCACCGGGTACTCGTCGACGAACCGGTCGACCGGTGCCGAGATCGCCATCATCGCGAACGGCTTGCGGGAGAAGAGGTAGTCCGACACGACCGACGAGACGTCGGAGACCATCGCGTCCGACTCGTTGATGCACTCGACGATCGAGCGCTCCTTCTCCGCCGCGGAACCCCACAGGTGCTCGATGCCGGTCGTCTGGCGGTGCGCGGCGAGCATGGTGTGCACGCGCTCGATGGTCGCCGCGTCCTCCGGGAAGGCGTAGCTGAACGGGTGCGGGCGGAAGACCACGCGCGCGCCGCGCTCGAGGAGCGCAGCGACGATGCGCTCACCGAGGTGCAAGGACTGCAGCGCGGTCTCCGCGACGTGGCCCCGCCAGGTCGGCGCGTAGAGCACGGTCGGGGTGCCACCGCGGGTCGCCGCGTGCGGGTCGATCACGTCGATGTCCTCGACCTGGGGGCGACCCACGACGACGAACCGCTCGGGCGAGATGTGGACACCGTGCGCCGGGTAGCGGTCGATCGCGCCCTGGCCCGCCGCGAACACCTGGTCGTACATGGCGTGGGTCGGGTTGTAGGACGGCGGCTTGTCCGAGTCGCCGTGACCGAGGTAGACGTGCGTGAGCTGGCTGTAGCGGACCATCGCGTTGTTGCCCGAGCTCGCGTTGACGTAGAACACGGCGCCGAGGCTCTTGCTCAGCATGCCGTCGAGGTCCTTGTTCGACGCGCGTACGACGACCGGTGCGGTCGTCAGCTCCGCGAGCGGCCCCGCGGCCTCGGGCGTCCACGCGACGACGACGTAGCGTCGGCCCGTCCGCTCGAGGTACGGCAGCCACATCTTCACCTGGTACGACGCGTCGTCGGGCCGGGAGGTGTAGACGATGAACTCCGGGTCGTACTTCCGCACGGCGCGCAGGACCGCACGACGCAGCCGCGGGCTGCGCACCTGCGTCACGACGCCGCGCACCGTGAGCGCCACGACGTGCACCATGCCCAGGAGCGTCGCGACCCACCACGTCGCGCCCGGGGCACCGAGAACGACCGCCGCTGCGGTGAGCGGCCCCACGAGGCTCGAGGGGAGCAGCCAGACGAGACCCCAGCCTCGCGACGTCGTGTCCGGGACGCCCGGCAGGTGCGCGGCCCAGGGACGGCGGGCGCGCGCGACCCGCAGCACGAGCGGCTCCGCACCGACGACGAGCACCGCGACAGCCACGAGCGACGCGGTCAGGGACGTCCCGACCTCGTCGACGACGAGACCTCCACCGAGCACCACGAGTGCGGTGCGGGCGACGACGAGCGTCGCGGCGCCGCCGCGCGGGCGGGCCTTCAGACCCACCGGGTCCCGCAGCGCCACGACGACGACCGCCACGGCCCCGGCGACGAGGACGGCGGCGCCCCACGCGGGGGTGACGGAGCCGGACCACGTCGCGACCGCGACCGTCGCGACGAGCGCCGTCACGACGCCGCGCACGAGCCTGGTCCACAGGTCGAGCGTCAGCACGGTGCGACCTCCCCGCAGGTGGACGGGCGAAGGAGGGTGACGCGCATGTGAGGAGCTCCAGGTCGGGCGATGTCGGCGCTGACGATCTTAGCCCGCGACGCCTGGCTCCTCGGCGCTGCCGGAGGCGCGGACCTCGTCGAGAAGGAGCGCCCGCAGAGCCGCGGTCGCCGTCCCCGGCGGGTACGCGACGTAGCGGTCGCGCAGCCGCTCGCGGTCGGACCGCGCCGGGTCGTGGTCGAGCTGCTCTGCGAGCACGGCGCTGACCGTCGCCCCGCTCCCGGGCTCGAGCACCGGCACGACCCCGGCCAGGGGCGAGCGCGCGACGAGCGCGGCGCGGTCGCCGCGGCGGTCCGTGACGACGACCGGGGCGTCGGGCCGCAGGACGAGGACGTCGATCAGCACCGAGGACACGTCCCCGACGACCAGGTCGACGGCGTCGAACAAGCCGGTGACGTCGCCGTCGACCGAGCACACGTGACCCGCGCCCGGGTCGCGCTCGCCCGCCTCACGGAGGACCGCCAGGACGCGCTCGTGCGCGTCCCGCTCGGCCCCGGGCGGGGCCGCGAGCGTCCGGGGGTGCGGCCGGTAGACCGCACGGACCCCCGGCGTGGTGACGCACGCTCGCACGATCGCCTCGCCGAGCACGTCGAGGGACGTGAAGTTGTTGTCCTGGCTCTCGCCGAACCAGGTCGGGGCGTACAGCACCGTGCGTCGGCCCGGCACCCGGTCGAGCGTCGGCGCCGGCAGGACGTCGAGCTGGGGGCGCCCGCACGCGGCCAGGGGCAGACGGTCGCCGTCGAGCAGCCCCCGACGGAACCTCTCGATCGCCACCTGGCCGGCGACGACCACGAGGTCGTACGCGAAGGACTGCCGCGCGACGCTCGACGCCTTGTCCGACTCGCCGTGGCCGACGTGGACGTGCCGCACGGAGCGTGCGCCCAGCGAGTCGACGTTGCGCACCGAGTTGCTCGGGTACATCACGACGCGGGTGCCCAGCTCCCGGTATGCGGTGCGCAGCGCGGCCGTGCTGACGGCGAGGTGCACCGGGAGGGACGTGGCGCTGCGGAGCGCCGCCGCCGACCCCGGGTGCCGCGCGACGACCGCGACCTCGAGGCCGTCGAGGGCCTCGAGCACCCGCAGCCACTGGCCGGACTGGTAGAGCCGTGCCGGGTCGTCCGCGACGTAGAGGACGACGTCGGCGCGGCCGTCGACCGCCTGCACCTGCGGGGCAGCACCCCGCGAGCGCACGCGCACGAGCGCGGACCGGGCGCGGCGCCCTGGCCCTTCCGCGAGGGCGAGCGCGAGCTCGACCGCGCGGCCGCGAACCCCGGCGTCGCGCAGCGCTGCCGCCGTGCGGGCGGGCTCGGGCAGGTCGGGCGCCGAACGGAGCAGCACCTCCCGGTCGGCGACGACCCGCGCGACCTCGTCCGCGACCGATCGCGCCGAGACGGTAGCCACGCGGTGCCGATCGATCGCCGGGAGGTCGCTCAGGACGCGGCGCACCTGGGCGTCGTCGTGCACGAGGACCCGGTCGAAGGCGACGAGCAGCCGCGACGTCCCGTCCTCCCCCGCCGCCTCGGGCGACCCGAGGTAGACGTGCAGGGCACGCCGGTAGGACAACGCCTGGAACGTGCGGCGTGCGGTCAGCGGGTGCAGCACGACGGCGGCACCGAGCACGTCGTAGACAGCCGTGAGCTCGTCGGTCGTCCGGGCCCGGACCACGCGCAGCGACGTGAGCCGCCGCAGGTCCCGCGCGGCCCGCGCGTCGCGCGCGACGAGGACGGTTGGCTCGCTGCGCGCGACCGTCTCGACGAGCGGGAGCCACGCGCGAGCGTCCTCCCGCCGCACCCGCGGGACGGGCACGTCGACGACGACGCTCGGCGTCGGGGCGTCGGCACGCGCACGGCCCGCGTGGGCCGTCACGGCCGCAACCGCCCTTCGGCGTGCAGCCGGCGCACGACCCGCTCGCCGGCCTGACCGTCGTCACGCGGGGCGAAGCGGTTCCGCCACGCGTCGTACCGGTCGGCGTGGTCGCGGGCGACCCGCGGCAGGTCACGGAGGTGGTCCGCGAGCGCGTCGGCGTCCTCCACGACGGGGCCCGGCGCGACGGGCAGGAGGTCGAACGTGAACCCGCGGAGACGGTCACGATAGTCGGCGAGGTCAGGGACGAAGAAGAGCATCGGGCGGCCCGTGACGCAGAAGTCGAACATGACCGAGGAGTAGTCCGTCACGAGAGCGTCGGACGCGAGGAAGAGCTCGGAGATCTCGGGGTACGTCGACACGTCCAGGACGCCGTCGGCGAGGACGTCGTCAGCCTCGGCGAGCGTGCGAGCGTGCCCGCGCACGAGGATCACGAAGCGCGGGCCGAGCGTACGGGCGAGACGCGCGACGTCGAGGTGGTCGACCTGGTCGAGGCGGTCGTCGCGCCACGTCGGGGCGTAGAGCACCGCCGTGACGTCGTCCGCGAGGCCCAGCCGCTCGCGCACGGCCTCGCGCACGCCCGCGCCGTCGCTCAGGACGTCGTTGCGCGGGTATCCGTCCTGCCAGACCTTCCCGCGGAACGCGTACGAGCGGCGCAGCATCCGCACCGCGAACGGGTTCTGCGCGAGGAGCACGTCCCAGCGGCCGCTCTCGCGCCACGTCGCGACCGCCGCGGCCGGGCGCAGGCCCGGTCGCATGAGCGCGATGCGCTTGAGCGGCGTGCCGTGCCACGTCTGGAGGACCGTCTGCCCGGGCCGGGCGCGGAACCGCTTGCGCAACCAGTCGTTGACGACCAGGACCTGCGCGCGCGAGCGTGCGGCCCACCACTCCCGGCTGCCCTCGACGACCGCGACCGCGCCGGGCGGCACCTGGACCGAGGCGTCCACGACCGACCAGAACCGGGTGACGCCGGGATGCTCGCGGGCGAGCGCTCGGTCGATCCCGCGCGGGTTGCAGGACGCGTTGCGCCCGGAGAAGCTCTCGAAGAACACGGACGGTCCCGCAGCCGCCGCGGGGCCTGCGTCGCGGCGGTACCAGGCCTCCCAGCGGGCCTGCGCGAGGGTGCCGCGCTCGTCGTCGCGCAACGGCGGGGCGAGGCGCAGCACGACCTGGCCGCTCTCCGTGCGGAGGGTCGCGCTGAACAGGCCGGCGACGAGCCGCGTCCGTGGCACGAGGTGGCCGTACGGGCGGGGCGCGGCAGGCCCGTGGCCGTCGCGCGTCACAGCGACCCGGTAGGCGCCCGATGGCGGCGGCAGCGCGGGACCGCCCCACCGCGACGAGAGCAGCGGGACGTGCACCCACCACCGTTCGCCCTCGACCGTGACGGGTGCCGAGGCGCGCCAGCGGCTTCCGACGACCTCGACGGTCGACGGTGCGCCCTCCGCCACGGCGCCGCCCAGCTCGAGGACCGGTCCGTCCGCCGTCGCGTCGAGCAGCCCCTCGCCCGGGAGCCGGACGTCGACCGTGTCGACCACGACGCCGTCGTCGGGGCGCGCCTCGGGCTCCGGCCTCGGCTCGGCGCCGGTCAGCAGTCGCTCGGACGCAAGGCCCGCGAGCCGACGCCGCACCTCGTCGTACACGCGTGCAGCGGCCTGGCCGTCGGGAAGGTCGTGGAAGCGGAGCGCCAGCGCGCGGGCGTGCGCGACGAGCGCGTCGTGCGTCGCGTCGTCCGCGTCGGCGCGGGCGAGCAGGGCGAGGAGCTCGTCCCACGTCGGCACGTCGCTGCCGCCCGAGAGCCGCGCGTACGGCTCGTACGTGCCGCGTCGCGCGACGTACTCCTCGGCGTCGGGCGCGAGGAACAGGACGGGCCGCCCGAGCAGCGCGAAGTCGATCGCGATCGACGAGTAGTCGGTCACGAGGACGTCGACGGCAGGCAGCAGCGGGGTCACGTCCGCCTGGACGTCGGCCCCGAGCATGAGGACCCTGTCGGTGAGCTCGTAGGCGGCCGCGTAGCTGCCAGCACCGAGCGGGTGCGAGCGCACGAGCAGGAGCGAGTCGGTCTCGTCGAGGTAGGCCGCGATCCGCGCCCACTCATCGGTCGACGGGACCGCAGGGTCGGGGGCGCCGTCGCGCCACGTCGGCGCGTACAGGAGCGTGCGACGGTCCTCGAGGCGCTCGTCCCC
The DNA here is from genome assembly GCF_012396185.1 of Sanguibacter hominis ATCC BAA-789. Classification (GTDB taxonomy): domain Bacteria; phylum Actinomycetota; class Actinomycetes; order Actinomycetales; family Cellulomonadaceae; genus Flavimobilis; species Flavimobilis hominis. The sequence continues at coordinate 237,161 of NZ_JAAXOW010000003.1, read as the reverse complement.
GAGCAGGTCGGCGAGCCTGCTGCGCGCCGCCAGCGCAAGCTCGTCCGGGGCCCCGGCGAGCAGGACGTCGTCGCGCGGGTCGCCCGTCACCGCAACCTGGTCGCTGCGCAGCCCGAACGCGCTGCGCAGGCGACGTCCCGACTCGACCGACGCCACCGCGAAGATCCCGATGCCCCGGGACGCCCAGCGGTAGGCGAACCGGATGAGCGCTCGCGCGCCCGGGACGGCACCCAGCGGGCCCGGCAGCCGCAGCGCCTCGGGAGAGTCCAGGTGGAGGCTCTTGAACGGGACGCCGTGCCACAGCTGGACGACGAGCGCGCCGCTCGTGCCGAACCGGTTGACGTCGCCGAACCCGTGCGTGACGACGAGCACGCCCGCACGCAGGGTCGTGAGGAGGCCCTCGCGGCTCGACCTGAGCACCGCCTCGATGCCGAGGCGCCGCGCGTCCGCGACGTCGCGCTCGTGGCGCGCGACCCACACGACCCGCACGTCCGGGTCCACGCGACGCACGTGCTCGAGCAGGACGCGGGCACCCTCACCGACGCCGATGCCGCTCGCGAAGGCCCACAGCTTCGGGTCCCGACGGATCACGCGGCTCGCGAGGTGCCCCGCGCCGTAGGCCGGGAGGGACAACAGCTTGCGGACGTTCCCGCGGGCGAACGTGAATCGGAGCACGGCTGGAACGCTATCAGCCGGGTTCCCGGCGGATCTGCCATCATCGGGGCAGCACATCGCCGCTCCCGACCAGAAGGCACCATGTCCTCTCCTGCGCCCGCGTCCCGCCCCGCCGACGTCCCCCCTCCCGGGGCCGGAGTCAGCTACGTCATGCCGGTCCTCAACGAGGTGCGGTACCTCGAGCCGGCGGTGCGCTCGATCCTCGAGCAGGAGACGTCCGAGCCGTGCGAGGTGGTGCTCGCGCTCGGCCCGTCGAACGACGGGACGACCGAGCTCGCCCGGCGCATCGCCGCCGACGACGATCGTGTCGTCCTCGTCGACAACCCCCGGACGCACATCCCCGTGGGCCTCAACCTGGCGATCCGGGCGAGCAGGTACCCCACGGTCGTCCGTGTGGACGCGCACTCCGTGCTGCCGGAGGGTTACACGCGGCAGGCGCTCGAGACGCTCGCCCGCACCCGCGCGGCGAACGTCGGCGGTGTCATGAAGGCGGAAGGCCTCTCGCCGTTCCAGAGCGCGGTCGCGCGCACGTACACGAGCCGCTTCGGTCTCGGCGGTCCGAGCTACCACGTGGGTGGCGACGAAGGCCCGTCGGAGTCCGCCTACCTCGGCGTGTTCCGCCGCGCGGTGCTCGACGAGGTCGGCCTGTACGACGAGTCTGTGCGGCGCGGTGAGGACTGGGAGCTCAACCTGCGCATCCGTGCGGCGGGCTACACGGTGTGGTTCGACCCGCGCCTCGCCGTGACCTACCGTCCCCGCGAGACGTGGGGCCAGCTCGTCCGCCAGTTCTTCGCGACCGGGTCGTGGCGCGGTGAGCTCGCTCGACGCCTCGGGTCGCGCAACGGGCTGCGCTACTTCGTGCCGCCCGCGCTCGTCGCCTGGCTCGCGCTGACCGTCGTCGTCGGCGCGGTCACGGGCCTCGCGGGCCTCGGCGGCGCGTGGCGCTGGATCAGCGCGGCGCTCGGGGCCGGTGCGGCGCTCTACGTGATCGCGCTGCTCGCGGTCGTCGCGAGCCCGGCAGGCGGACGCACGCTCGGTGACCGGCTCAGGTCTCTCGTCGTCTTCCCGTCTGTGCACCTCGCGTGGGGCGCCGGGTTCTGGAACGGCCTGCTCCGCGGCGCGCACACGACCCACGACACGTCCCGCCTGACCACAGGCGGCACCCCGACCTGATCGGCAGGGCGCCGCCCTGGGCCGGCCGGCTCAGTACGAGGGGTACGCGTAGTACAGCGCGCGCGACTCGGGCCAGGTCCGCTCGAGGACTCCGCGGGTACCGGCGGGCAGGTTACCGAGGGTGTTCCCGTCGATGACGGTGATCTTCCCGGCCTTGACCGCGGTGACGAGGCCGACGTGGGTCGCGACCCCAGCCGGCGGGTACGTGTTGAAGAAGACGAGCGCACCGACCTTGGGCTTCGAGCCCGTCTTCATGCGCGACCTGACCGTGTCACGGAACGTGGAGAACTTCGCGATCTTGGGAATGGTCGATCCCCTGCCTGCCGCCGCCGAAGCCCACGACTGGTAGAAGCTGCACCACGCGCCGGTCGAGCCCATCCACGTGTTGAACTTCGTGTGCTGCACGCTCTGCTTCGCGTACTTCTTCCGGTAACCCACGTGGGACCGGGCGGCGGCCACGACTTCTCCCTCGGCCCCGGTCACGGTGGTCACCGTCGCCCGGGCGTGGGCCTTGCTCGAGTAGACGGTGCCGCGGCTGAACCTCTGGACGCACCCCTTGTCGACGAGCCCGCACTTTGGGTCGGCGACCGGGACGCCGAGCCTCCCGGTGGGACCACCCTGAGCGCGGTAGGCCGTGAGGATCTTGCCGGCGACGAGCCACGTACGCACGGTCGAGCCGCGCTCCACGGTGACGAGCATGCCCTTCGCGTACTGACGGTGCTGCACGCGGGTGACCTTCGTGGCCCGGGTCGCCCGAGCCTGGGACCCGGTGAGGGCTGCGACGCCAGCGGCCGGCGCGCCCAGCCGCGCGGAGCCGATCACCGCGGCACGCTGTGCGAGCGTCCGCTTCCCCTTCGAGAACGTGACCGTGAGCGCGGGGCTCGCCGCCGCGGTCGCCTTGCTCGTCGCCGCGACGCGCGCACGGTACTGGTAGACGCCGGTGGGACGGACGGACTGGGAGAACGAGCCGGCGCGGCTCGTCGTCGCGGTCGTGTACCTCTTCCATGCGCCGCCTGCCTTGCGGCGCTCGACGACGACCTTGCGGCCGTGCGGCTTCGCGCCGGTGACCTTGCCGGAGAGCCACACCAGCTCACCCTTGCGCACGGACGCCTGGCTCGCCTTGAGGGAGATCCGCGACGCCGACCGCGCGGTCGCCTTCGGGGAGGCGACCACCGGGGTGGTGACCACCTCCACGGCGGCGCTCGGGGCGGGTGCCGCGTGCGCGGCCCCCGGTACGGCAAGGGTGAGCGCGACGGCGGCGGCCAGGGTCGTGAGCGTGCGGCGAGGTGTCTGCATGTGCTCGCAATCGGGGGTTCAGGGGTGCGACCCGCGCCGCTCCCGTCGGGGGTGGGGCTCAGTACGAGGGGTAGGCGTAGAAGATGACGCTCGAGGCGCGAATCGTCCGGGTGACGACACCCCGCTTGCCCCAGCCAGCGCCCATGTTGCCTTCGATGATCGTGACGTTCTTGCCCTTGCGCGCGACGACGAGCGCGACATGGTTGTCGTCGGCCGGAGGCCGGGTGTCCAGGAACGCGAGCGCGCCGACCTGAGGTGTGCGTCCCGTGGGCATCGTGCGACGCACCTCCGCGCGGAACTTCGTGTAGCTCGTGGCCTGCGGCACGGTGCTGCGGTGGCCGCTCGCTGCGAAGGACCACGACATGAAGATCGAGCACCAGGGCCGGGTCGAGCCCATCCAGGAGTTGAACTTGGTGTGCTGCACCTGCGAGTTGGTCGTTCGTCTGGCGTAGCCCAGCTGCGACGCGGCTGCCGCAGCGACCTCACCGCGTGCCCCGCGCACGCCCGTGCCCGTCGCCTTCGTCTTCGCCGACGACGAGTAGAGGACGCCGCGCGAGAACCGCTGCACGCACCCACCCGACATCAGGCCGCAGCGCGCGTCACCGACGGGGACGCCGTAGCGTCCCTTCGGTCCGCCGGCAGCGCGGTACGCCGTGAGGATCTTGCCTGCGACGCGCCACGTGCGCGTCTCCTTCGACGTCCGGGTCTCGACGAGGAGCCCCTTCTCGACAGCTCGGTACCGCACGGCCTTGAGCCCCTTGAGCCTGGTCGCCGTCCGTTCCTTCTTGGTCAGCTTCTTCGTCCCTGAGGTCCAGTCTCCGGCGCGGGAGGCCAGTGCGGCCCGCCGAGCGCCGAGCGTCCGGTCGGAGGTCACGGTCGCGACCTCGCGCACCTGCGACCGGGCCGCCTCGGTCGAGCCCGTCGCTGCCACCTTGGCGCGCACCTGGACCGTCCCGGGCACGCGCAGCGCGACGCTGTAGCGTCCCGTCGCGCTGGTGCGCGCGCTGCCGACCGAGGTCCACGACCCGCCTGTCGCGGGACGGACCTGGACGGTGACCTTCCGGTCGCGGAGGGCCGCTCCCGCTGCGGACACCCTGCCGGTGGCCCACACGGCCTCGTACCTGCGCGCCACGTCGTGGCTCACGCCGAGCGAGAGCGACGTCTCTGCGCGCGAGGCGGTGACCTGCGAGCCGACCGGAGCCGGGCCGTGGGCGGTCGCGACGGCGGCGCCCGCAGGGAGGGAGACGACGGCCGCGACGAGGGCCGCGAGCGCGCGACGGACGGTCACGGCCCGTGCACGGGGAGCGGCCAGCGCCGTGGCGGCGGGCGGCTCGAGGCGACGGATCATGTCCCTCCCATCGGCGGCGCTGGCAGGTACGGAAGAACGACGGCGGTGCGGGTCGACCATGCCTCAACCATCGGTCGGCAGTGCGCGGGCGGCAACTCCGCACGGCGGCGCGCGGGGGCGCTGGACTCTTGCTAGCGTCGTCCGGTGATCTCTCCTCCTCCCGCTCCGACGACGCCGAGCAGCGAGCCCACCGGGGGCAACCCGGCTGCGTCCGGCCCGGCTGCGTCCGGCTCGTCGGCGGGTCGAGACCTCGTCCTCGACAACGCCCGCGCGATCCTCATCGTGCTCGTCGTGCTGGGCCATCTCCTGTCGCAGGTACCGGGACCCTACGCGAAGGTCCTCTCGGTGTGGATCTACAGCTTCCACATGCCGGCCTTCGTCTTCGTCACCGGCTACCTCGCTCGGTCGTACCGCGGGGCTCCCCACCAGGTCGCTCGGATCGTCAGCGGCCTGCTCGTCCCGTACGTGATCTTCCAGACGGTCCACGCGCTCATCCGCTTCGTCACGGTCGACGGCGACTTCCCCGTGCAGTACCTCAAGCCGACCTGGACGCTGTGGTTCCTGCTCGCTCTCGCGATGTGGCGTCTCGTCACCCCGGTGCTGCAGATCCTGCGCTGGCCCCTCCTGACCGCGATCCTGCTGGCGGTCCTCATGCCCCTGATGGACAACCTGAACCAGACGATGACGATCGCGCGCTTCTTCTCGTTCCTGCCGTTCTTCGTCGCGGGGATGATCGTCAAGCCCCACCACCTCGCGCTCCTGCGTGCACGCCCCGCACGTTGGCTCGGTGCAGCGGTCCTCGTCGCGGGCCTGGCCGCCGTCGTCCTGCTGCGTGACGACCTCCGGAAGGGGCTGTTCACGCTCGACCTGAGCTACGACGCCATGGGCCTGTCCCCCGCCGGGGGGATCGCGGTCAGGGTGCTCGTGCTCGTCACCGGGGCCGTCGGGACCGTGGCCGTCCTCGCCCTCGCCCCGGCGACACGACAGTGGTGGACCTACGTGGGGCAGCAGACGATGTACGTCTACCTCCTCCACGCGGTCCTCATCAACTGCGTGAGGCACCTCGACTGGCCGGACTTCTGGGGAACGGCGCCCTTCGTCGGCGTCGTCCTCCCGCTGATCGCGGTCGCGATGACGCTCCTGCTCGCGTCAGCGCCCGTGGTCGCAGCGACGCGCTGGCTCGTCGAGCCGCCGCTCGTGCACATGCTCGTCGACCCCGACCGGGCCCTCGCAGAGCGTCAGGACAAGAGCGCGCGGCGCAGGTCGGGCTCCAGGTAGATCGTCACGTCCATCCCGGGGAGAGCCGCGCGCACGCGGTTCTCGGCCGCGTCGATCGCGTGGGCCACCTCGGCGGCGGTCTCAGCGGCGTCGACCTCGATCTTCGCCGCGACGAGAATCTCCTCGGGTCCGAGGTGCATCGTGCGCAGGTGGATGACCGAGACGACGCCCTCGCCGACGAGCGACGTGCGCACGGCGGTGACGTGCTCGGGCGAGGCCGCCTCGCCCAGCAGGAGCGACTTGATCTCGAGGGCGAGCACGACCGCGATGACGATGAGCAGCACGCCGATCGAGGCGGTGCCCGCCGCGTCCCACAGACCGTTGTCGGTCACGAGCGTCATGCTGACGCCGCCGAGGGCGAGGATGAGGCCGACCAGCGCACCGAAGTCCTCGAGGAGCACGACGGGCAGCTCGGGCGCCTTCGCGGTCCGGATGAACTGCCACCACGAGCGCGTGCCGCGCAACGGGTTGGACTCGCGCACGGCGGTGCGGAAGGAGAAGCCCTCCATGACGATCGCCGAGACGAGGACGACGATCGGGACCCAGTGCCACGACTCGATCGGGTGCGGGTCGTGCCACTTGTGGTACGCCTCGTAGAGCGCGAAGAGGCCACCGAGCGTGAAGAGGATGATCGAGACGAGGAAGGCGTACACGTACCGCATGCGCCCGTAGCCGAACGGGTGCTCGGGGGTCGCCTCGCGGCGGGCGCGCTTCCCGCCGACCAGCAGGAGCAGCTGGTTGCCGGAGTCGGCGAGCGAGTGAACGGACTCGGCGAGCATCGACGACGAGTGCGTGAGCAGGTATGCCACGAACTTCGTCACGGCGATACCCAGGTTGGCGGCGAGCGCCGCGATGATCGCCTTGTTTCCTCCACCGTGCGCCACGGTGCCTCCCGACTGACTGTCTCCCGCGCCCGAGCGGCTGCTCGGGCGCGGATCAGTGTAAAGCCGTGACCGCCCGCGACGCGCGGCGGTTCACCAGCCCGACCAGGCGTCGGACGGCGCGCACGTCACAGGGGGCGCGCGTCGTCCTCGAGGAGCACCGGGATGCCGTCGCGCACGGGGTACGCGAGCGGGCGCTCGGGGTCGGTCGAGTGCAGCTCGGGCTCGCCGCCCGGGCCGACGCCGTCGACGAGCGTCGCGCCCGTCACGGGGCAGCGCAGGATGTCGCGGACCCAGGGCTCGACGGAGAGGGGGGCGGGGGTCTGGGGCTGGTTCATCGTTCCTCCGGTCAGTCCTGCGCGCGCAGGAGCGTCAGCACGTCGTCGCGCACCTTGGTCAGCATGTCCTCGTCGGCCGCCTCGACCACGAACCGGAGCACGGGCTCCGTGTTCGCAGGCCTCAGGTTGAACCACCACTGGGGCATCGAGGCCCAGTGGGAGACGGTGAGGCCGTCGAGCTCGTCGACCTCGACGTCGCCCGCGCCACGCTGGTGCACGTACGCGTCGACCACGCGCTCGCGCGCCCGCGTCATCTGCTCGGGCGTCATCGGCAGGTCGATCGCGTCCGCGCTGTACGGCTCGTACATCTCGGCGAGCGCGGACATCGGGTGGGGCTGGCTGCCGAGGGCCGCGAGCACGTGCAGCGCGGCGAGCATGCCCGTGTCCGCGAAGAAGAAGTCGCGGAAGTAGTAGTGCGCAGAGTGCTCCCCGCCGAACACGGCGTCGTGCGCGGCCATCTCGGCCTTCACGTACGAGTGGCCGACGCGCGTGCGCACGGCCGTGGCACCCGTCGCCGAGACGAGGTCCGGGACGACGCGCGACGTCACGAGGTCGTGGATGACGGTCGCGGTGCGACGCTCCATGCTCTCGCGTGCGACGAGCCGCAGCCCGATGAGCGCGGTGAGCGCAGACGCGCTCACCGGGACGCCGTTCTCGTCGACGACGATGACGCGGTCCGCGTCGGCGTCGAACGCCAGACCGATGTCGGCACCCTCGGCGACGACCTCCTCGCACAGCGCGGCGAGACCGCCCTCGGCCGACGGGTCGTTCACGGGCCGGTCAGGATCCCCGTCGTGCTCGAGCCGCAGCGGCAGCACCTTGATCGGCACCCTCGGCAGGTCAGCCGCGCGACCGAGCACGGCCGGGACCGTCAGGCCCGCCATGCCGTGCCCGGCATCGACGACGACGCGCAACGGCCGGACGTGCTCGACGTCGACGAGCCCGCGCAGGAAGGTCGCATACCCGGTCAGCGTGCTGCGGCGCGTCACGCCGCCCGGCACGTCCGCCGTGGGCACAGGGCCACCCGTGAGAAAACCCTCGGCGGCAGCCTGCAGCTCCTCGAGACCGCTGCCCTGCCCGACGGGACGGGCGCCGGCGCGGCACAGCTTGAAGCCGTTGAGGTCGAGGGGCTCACGGCTCGCCGTGACCATCGTCCCCGGGACCCCCGCCGCACCGGACGCGTGGTAGAGCATGTCGGTCGAGCACGGGCCGACGATCTCGACGTCGATCCCCGCGGTCGTCAGCGCAGCCGCGTACGCGTCGGCGAGGCCGGGGCCCGAGCGGCGCATGTCATAGCCGACGACGACGCGCGGCTTCTCGCCGTTCGGCACCTCGGGGAGGACGACGGTCGTCGCGAACGCGGCGCCGAGGGCTGCGGCGACGGTCGCGTCGAGCTGTCCGGGTACGTGGCCGCGGACGTCGTAGGCGTTCACGACGGAGGAGAGGTCTCTCGGCACGCTGCTCACCTGACAACCCTAGCCGCAGCAGGGCGGGTCACGGTCGCCCGGCGCGAGGTCAGGACTTGCGCCCCGACCGCGCGTGGACGTACTCGTCGGCCACGGCAGCACCCTCGGTGTCGACCCAGCCGCGCGACTCGCAGTCGTGGCACGAGACGAAGACGACCTCGGACCCGTCCGTCAGGCGCAGGGGCACCCGCGTGAGGTCGCGCGAGCCGCACGACACGCAACCGCGTGTGCCGACAGGGACGGGGGCGGACTGGCTCAGCGAGCCGAGCGGCGCCACGTCGGGGGTCTTGGCGGAGCGCCGGCGCCCGCGCGGGGCGCTCGCGCTCTGGGCAGGCCCGCCCGTGGCAGGCCGCTCTCCCGGTGTGCCGCGCGCCATCGAGCTACCGCCCCGCTCAGCCTTCTCCGCGCAGCACGCGAAGGTGCCCCTTGCGGGCGACCTCGCCCACCTGGACGGGCTCCGGCAGCGCCATGTGGCGGCCACGCGGCGACGGCGGCGTGGTCCGGCCGGCCTCACGGACGGCGTCCGCGAGCGCGAGCAGGTCGTCGGGCGAGGGGCCAGCCTCGACGAAGTCGGTCTCGAGCCGCACGACCTCCCAGCCGCGCGGGGCGGTCAACCGCTCCGCGTGCTCGCCGCACAGGTCATAGCTGTGCGGCTCGGCGTTCGTGGCGAGCGGGCCGAGGACCGCGGTCGAGTCGGAGTACACGTACGTCAGCGTCGCCACGGCGGGGCGCAGGCACGCGGTTCGGGAACACTGACGGACGCTTCTCACAATGGTCGATGCTACGTCGTCCTGAGACCCTCTGATGACCTCCCACGCCGCGACGCCCGTGCGCGACGCCTATCCTGGAGCCATGCCCGACAGACGCCGCCGCACGCCGCAGGCACCCGAGGGCGACCTCCCGGCCGCGTACAGCTCGGGGTGGCCCAGCCTCCCCGTGCCCCCTGCGGGCGTGCGCCGTCGCGACCGCCGCGGACGCGGCCTGCGCGGCCCCCTCATCCCGCCGCACCTGCCTGCGGCGCGCACCCGGGCCGAGCGGTTCGACGAGCTGGTCCTCGCGACCGTCGAGCGGCTCGAGCGCTCCTGGGCGAAGCAGCTCGTGGGGACCGAGTTCGCGGTCGAGGACGTGCCGCCGTCGGACCCGGCGCCGTGGGAGCACAGCCGCGGTGTGCCGATGGGCCGCTACTTCCCCGCGGACGGGCCGCTCGCGCACCGCATCGTCGTCTACCGGCGCCCGGTCGAGGAGCGTGCCGTCGACCGCGAGGAGATCGCCGAGATCGTGCGGACGGTCGTCGTCGAGCAGGTCGCGCACATGCTCGGGCGCAGCCCCGAGGAGATCGACCCCGGGTTCGTCGAAGGTCCCTGAGCGGGGGTCAGTCGAGCCCTGCGCGCAGCCCTTCGCGCAGGATGATCTCCGTGCCCGCGCTGCGCAGCGGCGTCGGGCTGAGCGACGCGACGAGACCGTCGACCGTCCCGTCCTGGGCGTCGGCCGTCAGCCGCACCGACCACACGAGACGTGTCGTCGCCCCGGCGACCGGTGCACCCGAGGTGTCGACCTCACGCACGAGCACCGACGCGACGTCGACCCCCGGCAGGGTCGCCCCGACCGGGAGGTCGCGCGTGGCACCGGCGGGCAGCTCGACGACCTGGTCGTACACCACGTTCCCGGCGCGGTCGAGCGCGACGACCTGCGCACGCACACCAGCCGCAGCGGCGGCGTCCTCGCTGGCGGGCGGGGTCGTCGCGTCGAGACCTGCGACGAGCGCGCCGGGAACCGCGTCGACCGACTCGGGGACCGCACCGAGGACGACGGTCGGCCGCAGGCCGGACGGCAGCGCCGCTGCGGCCTGCACCGGCGCCGTGCCCGGGTCCTGGGAGGTGAGCGTCGCGACGTCGTCGCCCTCCGTCCCCGGCGTCCTGGTCGACGCCGCGGCGACGACCGGTGCGTCGGACTCGACGAGGACGTCGTACGAGCCGGCGGGGAGGCCGGCGAGGCTGACGTCGGTGACGGCGCCCGCCTCGAGCGTCGCGTCGTCGGCACCCGGCAGCAGCACGCGGCCCGCAGGCCCGTAGATCGCGAGGCGCGCCGTCGTCGCCTGCTCGGGTGCGAGCAGCCGGACGACCGGACCGTCGTCGCCGACGGCGGAGCCGGGCGTCACCACGCCTGCGAGCACCTGGCGCGTCGAAGGCTCCGCACCTGCGCCGACGAGGTCGACGCCGAGCGGGCGCACGCCGTCGAGCGCCGACACCTGCAGGTGCGTCGCGACGAGCGCGCCCGACGCGCGGACGTGGACCGCGACACGACGCTGGCCGGCGGCGACTCCCTCGAGGAGGGTCGTCGTCGCGCCGCCGGCCGGGACGGGGAGGATCGCCGGGCCCGCCAGGTCGACGCGTCCGGCCGGGCCGAACACCTCGATCTCGACGGTGGCGGGGGTGCGGGACGGGTTCTGCACGACGAGCCGCGTGCTCGACCCGACCTCCGTGCCGCCCGCGACGAGCCAGTGGTCGATCGCCGGAGCCTGGCAGCCCGTCGCGGCCAGGCCGCGCAGGTCGCCTGCCGCGGTGACCGACGACGCGGTCGCCGCCGTGTGCACCGAGCCGTCGGCGGCCGGGACCGACCAGACCGCGGTACCGCTCGCGACGGCGACGCCGAAGACAGACGCACCCGCGCCCGCGGCGACGGGAGCACCGACCGTTCCCTCGTCGAGCGTGCGCAGGACGGGGTCGGCGATCGTCGTCGGCGGGAGGACGGCGCCCGTGACGAGCGACGTCGTACCGACGGGTGCCGGGTCGAACCCCGGGTCGGTCGCGGCGTCGGTCGTGACGAGCTGGGTGGGACCGGCGCAGACGAGGGGCGTCGTCGCGGGGACGAGGTCGACGGTGGTCGCCGGCGCGGCCGTCGTCTCCTCCGGGGCGACGAGGCCCGCGCCGTAGGCGACGCCCACGGTGAGCCCGACGACGAGCACCCCGGTGAAGCCGCGCAGGACGGCCGCCCCGACGGCTCGACGAGGTGCGGGAGCCTCGGCCCCACGGGCGGGCTCGGGCCCGGACTCGTCCGTTGCGGTCGGCTCGGCGTCCACCGCGTCGTCGGTGCGCTCGTCGTCGGTCATCGGACCGTCACCTTCCTCCGGACGGGGATCAGCAGCAGGGCGTACACGACGGCGAAACCGACGAGCGTCGCGCGCCACCACCCGCTCCCCGTGGACTCGAAGCGCACGACGAGCCGCCCGTCGGCGTCGGCGGGAAGCTCGAACGCCTGCTCCCACCGATCGCCCTCGACAGGGGTGAGCGGCCTGCCGTCGAGCGTCGCGCGCCACCCTGGGTCGGCGGACTCGGCGAGGACGAGCACGCGGCGGCCCGGCTCGGCCGCCCAGGTCCCGGCGGCGGCCGGCTGGCTGGTCGCGGACAGGTCGACGTCGATCGACGTGCCGTCCGCGGGCACGACCGTGGCAGCGCCCTGGGCGTCGACGACGCGCGCCCACGACACGACCGCGGGCGTGCCGTCGGCGGACGGCTGTCCTGCCGAGACGCGCCAGATCGTGCCGTAGTCACCCTCGGCGACCTGCTCGAGGGCCGCTGACGTGCCGAGCGTCGCGACGAGCGACTCGCGTTGCGCAGGCGTCCCGGCCGGGGACACGACGACGGCCGCGACACCGAGGTCGGCGAGCGGGGCAGCCTCCTCGCCAGAGACGCCCACGAGGGCGGCCACGGCCTGGCCGAGCGGCCGCTCGGCGTCGACGGCGTGCAGGGCACGTTCGGTGAGCACGACGGACGACTCGGTCAGGAGGGGTCCGTTGCCGCGCAAGAGCTGGTAGGTGATCTCGTCGCCCGCGTCGAGCACGAGGACCCGTCCGGCTCGGGGCGCGTCCTGGATCTGGCGGCCCACGGCAGGCACGACGTCGCGGTCGAGCACACGCAGCCCGTGGCCCGACGACGCCGTGAGGTCGGCGGAGAGCCCGGCGTGAGCGATCGTCGCACCGGAGGCCGCGACGATGGCGGCGACACCGACACCGAGCCCGAGCTGGCGCCAGCCGAACGAGTGCTGGGCGGCGCGCACCGTGACGCCGTCGAGCCCGACGAGCGCGGCACCGCCGAGCGCGAGGAGGACGAGCGAGACCGCTCCCCCGGTCCACGTGCGCACGCCGCCGTCGGCACCCTGCCCGACGACGAGGAGCCCCGCTGCGGCCGCGGCCGCGAGCGCGAGGGCCGCGACGAGCCACGCGCCACGCACGGCGCGGGCCCGCAGCCCGGACCGGGTCAGCGCGGACACGGCCGCGAGCACCACGAGCGTCCCGACCGCGAACGGCAGCGCGGCGTCGAACCATGCGATCCCCGTCCAGCGGGGGAACCACTCCTCGGCCGGTACCGGCCACCCGAGGAGCTGTTGCCAGGCGGGCACGGTCGACGACGCCGTCGCGACCCCGGGGTCGGTGAGCAGGACGCGCCAGTGCGCGCGCGGACCCGAGCGCAACAGCTCCGCGACGAGCGGCGCGATCACGAGGAGCACGGGGACCGCGACGAGCCCGAGGTTGCGTCGGTAGCCGCGCTGGCCCCGGGGTCGGGGCAGGAGGGCCGCGAGGATCAGGAGCGACAACAGAAGCGGGAGCGCGAGGTGCGGCGCCCCACCGACCGCTGCGGCGGCGGCGAGGCCGCCGAGCGCGGCCGCGGGGAGGGAACCGCCCGGTGCGAGCACGACGTCGGCGCCTGCCGCGGCGGGTGCGAGCGGCGCGCGGGCACCGAGCCCGACACCGCGCAGCGCGCCCCACGCGACCCACGGCAGCGCCACGTGCGCGAGCACCGCGCCGAAGCGACCGTCGACGAGCCCGACCGCGAGGCTCGGGGCCGCGACCCAGGCGAGCGCGGCGACCGTGCGCAGCACGAGGGACTTCGTGGCGGTCCCCGCGGCGAACCAGGCGCCCGTGCCGGCGAGCACGGGCGAGAGCAGGAGCAGGACGTTGACGACGCTCTGCAGGTCGCCGCCGAGCAGGTGCGCGACGGCGGTCGCGGGCAGCAAGGTCACGAGGAGGGGGTCGGAGGCGCCCGGCGCGCCCGTCCCGGTGCGGAGCCAGCCGTCGGCGACGTCGTGCCACAGCCCGGAGAGCGACACGCCTGCCGGCAGGAGGTTGGCGGACACGAAGCGGCCGCCGTCGGCGAGCGGCCCGATCGCGGGGCCGAGCCACCACACGGTCGCGACGGCGAGCAGGAGGACGGTGCTGACGAGCGCGCCCGTCCGGCGTGCGAGGTCGCGACGTCGCTCGGCGCGGGCGAACGGGTCGGCTGTCATCGCTGCACGGCGGCGTGCGGCCTGCGAGAGGCGACGGTCCCGACGCTCGGAGGCGACGTCGCGCCACGTCGCGCGCAACGGTGTGATCGCGCGGCGAGGGAGGGCCGCGGTGAGACGGGCACGGCGGCGCGACCGGGCGAGGGCGACGGGGCGCAGGACGGAGCGGACTGCCGCGGTGAGCTCTGCGCGAGCCCGGCGCGGACGCTTCGCCGCGAGGTGGGCCATCGCGAGGAACGGTGCGGCGAGGAGGATCGCGAGCATGTGCAGCGGGACGGCTGCGGGCGCAGCGCCGACGAGTCGGTAGTGGAGCGTGGAGCGGCGGCGGGCCCCGAAGGTGCGCTCGGGCTCGGGAACGTGCTCGGGGTCGAGGTCGCGGCGGTCGGTGAGGCTCGCCCGCGCGTGCCGCACGGCCGCCTGGGGGACGACGATCACGCGGCGCCCCGCGAGGCGTGCTCGGCGGCACATCTCGAGCCCGTCACCGTACCGCCCGTAAGCGGGGTCGGTGCCGCCGAGCGTGCGCCACGCGTCGAGGTTGACGAGGGCACCGGCGAGGCCGACCCCGAGGACGTCCTCGGCTCCGTCGTGCTGGCCCTGGTCGACCTCGCCGTCCTCGATGCCGGTCATCCGCTCGCCGGTCGGCGAGGTGGTCAGGCCCACCTCGAGGAGCCGGGTGGGGTTGTCGAGGTCTCGCTGCTTGGCTCCTGCGATGACCACGGACGGCTTGTTCTCGACCGCGCGGACGAGGGCGTCGAGCGCGCCGGGCTCGGGCGGCGAGTCGTCGTGCAGCAGCCAGAGCCAGCCGTCCAGCGCCATGTCGGGAGCGGGCGCGTGCTGTGCGGGGCCAGGGCGTCGCTGGCGTCGACCGGTGTCGGGGACGGGGACGGCCGTGAGGTGCGCGATCGCGGCGGAGACCGCCTCGCCGAACGTGTCGGCGTCGGGCGCGTGCAGTGCGGTGACTGCGACGCTGTCGGGCCCGAGCCGGTCGGGCAGCTCTGCCCGGTCCTTCTCGCGGGGAACGACGTCGACGACGACAAGGCGGCGAGGGGCGAGCGTCGACGACCCCACCGCGGCGAGCGTGGTCGGGAGGAAGGGGGTGGCGCCTCGGGTCACGACGATCGCCGTGACGTCGAGCGTCGAGACGTGGGGCGCGGGGTGCTGCGTGGGGTGGGTCATCCTGAGGTCATCCTGCGCCCTGCTGCTCGCAGCAGCGTGGACGTGCAGGTCACACGACCTGGCGCTTGAGCTTGCGGCGCTCGCGCTCGGACAGGCCGCCCCAGATGCCGAAGCGCTCGTCGTTCTCGAGGGCGTAGGAGAGGCACTCGGCACGCACCTCGCACCCGGTGCAGACCTTCTTGGCCTCGCGGGTCGAGCCGCCCTTCTCGGGGAAGAACGCCTCGGGGTCGGTCTGGGCGCACAGGGCACGCTCCTGCCAGCCCATCACCGCCTCGTCGGTGTCTCCACCAAAGAGCGGGAGGACGGCGCCGGCGGGTTCCGGGCGCCGCGATGCGTCAGAGGGGAAAGGCCCCTCGTCATCGAGCAGGTTCCACATGGGTGCGCCCCTCATCGTTCGCCTAGTTGCACTAGGGAAATTACACGCGTGTCATCCACCGAAGTCAAGCCGGTGTGTGTTAGCGGGACCCTCTCGTAGGCTCGGACCATGAGCCCCACGACGCCCTCCGACGTCCTCGCCCTCCTCCAGCGCGAACCCGGCCGACCGCGCCTGACCTGGTACGGCGACGGCCCGGAACGGATCGAGCTCTCGGGCGCGGTGCTCGCCAACTGGGTCGCCAAGACGACCAACCTGCTCGTCGAAGAGCTCGACGCCGCCGCCGGCGAGACGGTCGTCCTCGACCTGCCCGCCCACTGGCGCACGCTCGTGTGGGCGCTCGCGACGTGGGGCACGGGTGCGACCGTGCGCCTCTCCCCCGCCGGAGAGCCGCAGCCCGGCACCGCAGCGGGCTCCCGCGCGCTCGTCACGACCCGCCCGGCCGCATGGGTCGACGCGGGCGCGATCCCCCCGGGAACGGACGTCGTCGCCGTCGCGCTGCCGGGGCTCGCCCGGTCGTTCGGCGCCCCGCTCCCGGCGGGCACCCTCGACGCCGCCGCCGACACGATGACCTACGGCGACGTCGTCGGGTACGTCCCGCCGACCGACCCGGACGCCGACGCTCTCGTGGCCGACGACGCGCCCGCGGTCACCCACGCGGACCTCGTCACGTGGGCCGTCTCCGGGACCAGCGCGCCCGCCGGGGCGCGTGCTCTCCTGCGAGCCGACGCCGGAGCCGCCCCGACGCTGCGGGCTGCCCTCGGGGTGTGGGCGCAGGACGGCTCGGTCGTCCTCCTCGGCGCCGAGGCGTCCGGACGGCACTCCTCCGAGGACGCGCTCGCGCGGCTCGTCGCGAGCGAGCGCATCACCGCTGCGTGACGTGCCGCCCGCAGGACGTGCGGGTCGCTAGCAGCCGGTGACGCGGTAGAGGGTCGTCGTGCCCGCCGTGTCGACGACCTCGACGCCCGACGCGGGCGCACGCAGCAGCCCGACCGCGTCGACGTCGACCTTCGCACCGTCCGCGACGCCGGCCGTGTCGAGGTAGAAGTGCGTGACCCCGAGCCGCTCGACCGCCGCACACACCTCCGCGTCCAGGTCGGCGAACCGCTCGCGCAGGAGACGCTGGTCTGCGGACAGGTTCTGCACGGCGAGCTGCGGGAAGACCGCCCGGCGGTGCGCGACGGAGTAGGTGAAGGCTGCGCCGTTACGCGGGTCGCCCAGCACGACCGCGTCCGCAGGCGTCGTCTGCGGCATGCGGCGCAGCAGCTCGACCTCCTCGGCGCGGACCATCGTGCCCCACACGATCTTCTCGGGGACGTAGGCCTGCTCGAACCGGCCCGTGCGCGCGGGCACGAACCACCCGACCGTCACGACGACGAGCGCGACGACGAGCCCGGACGCGGCCGCCACGACAGGGACACCCCGCAGGCGCCGGGCGACCGGACCGTCCGTCCGCGTCGCGCGCGTCCCCATGAAGCGGGCGCACGCGAGCGCGCCGACCGCCGCGAGGGGCGCCGCGACGACGGGAAGCACGGCACCCACACGCGCCGCCTGCGTGTACCAGAGCCCGGTGAGGAGCCTCAGCACGTTCGGAGGCCCGGACGCGAGCGCCGTCAGCGCCACGACGAGCACGTACGCGACGACGATCCAGATGCTCGCTTGACCGACGACGGCCGCGTCCCGCGGCGCGTCGGGCGCACCCGTGCGCGCCCGACGCAGCGACGCCCGCACGACCGCGACGATGCCGACGATCGTCAGCAGGGCGACCGGCAGGTTCCCGACGGTGGGCCACCCGAGCGGCTGCCCGAGGACCGTGTGCAGCACAGCGAGGTGGAAGGGCGTGTCGACGTCGCGCTCGTACGCGAGCACGTTGCGCACGACCGGGTTCGCGAGCAGCACCGCACCGCCCACGACGAGCGCGACCGCAGCGACGGACGTCCCGACAGCCACGCGGCGGCGTCGGGCAGGCTCGCCCGTGCGCCAGCGGCGCGCGAGCCCGCGCGCGAGCAGCGCGACCACTCCGGGTACGAGCAGGAGGAGCGCGGAGAACAGCGCCGACGCGTGCGCGAGCGCGACGCCGGCGAGCGCGGTGAGGAGCACGACGCCGGTCGGCACGAGCCGCCCGGGCGCCGTGATCGGCGCGACGCCCGGGTGCCCCCGCAGCGCCGCGACCATGAGCGCGAGGACACCGGGGATCAACGCGATCCCCGCACCGAACGGCCACTGGGCGAGCGTCGAGAGGATCACGACCGGGAACGCGCTGAAGCCTGCCCCGAGCACGACGACGAGCGCGGTGCGCCGCGGGTCCCCGCCGAGCAAGGTGCGGCCGAGGGCGGCCATGCCCAGGAGCCACACGACGACGCCGAACACGAAGGTCGACGCGTTCGCGGCGGCGGCGACGCTCGCGAAGCCCGGAGCGAGCGCGACGATGCCGTGCCACGCCGCCGGGTAGTAGACGGTCGGCGACACCGCCCCGTACAGCGGCGCCATCGCGCCGAGCGACGACGCGTTGCCGGTGTCGAGGATCGCCTGGACCCCGCTGACGTGGTAGACGCCGTCCCAGTGCTGCATGAGCGCATCCGGGGCCACCATGCCGCGCGCGATCGGGAGCGCGAGCAGGAGCGCCGAGACCGCGACGGCCCCGCCGACCCAGGCCGCTCCGCGCCGGTCGAGCCGGAGATCGGGGTCCGCGAGGCCGTCGGGGGCCGAGCCGCGCACACGGCGCGTGCGACGTCCCCACCCTCCGAGGAGCGCGGCGAGGCCGACGGCGGCGGTGAGCGCGACGAGGACGGGCGGCCACGACCACGCGACACCGAGACGGTCGAGCACGATCGCCGTCGTGCCGTAGAGCGCGACCGACACGGCCGCGCCGCCCCCGAGCGCGAGGATCCCGCGCACGCCCGCCGCGCGCAGCACGAGCGCACCCGGCACGACGACGGCGACAGTCATGGTCAGGAGCCCCGGGAGGAGCTCCCACCAGCTCATGCAGGCGCCCCCGTGCCGATCACGAGACGCGGGACGCCCTGCCACAGGGCTGCGTCGGTCACGCGGCGGCCGTCGACGAGCAGGCGCACGCCCTGCACGTCGGCCGGGGCGAGCTGCGCGTAGTCCCGGTGGTCGGCCTGGACGATCGCGACCTCGGCGGAGCCACCGAGGTGGAACGGGACGAGCCCGATCCTCTCGAGCTCCTCGTCGGTGAACATCGGGTCGTGGACGACGACCCTCGCGCCGCGCGACTCGAGCGCCGCGACGACCGGGAACACCCCCGAGAAGGCCGTCTCCTTGACGCCGCCGCGGTAGGACGCACCGAGCACTGCGACCGTGAGACCGTCGAGCGAGCCGAGCAGCTCCTCCGCGCGGGCGACCACCCGGGCGGGCGTCGCGGCGTTGACCGCGCGCGCCTCACGGACGACGGACGCGTCCGGGTCGACCGACAGGTAGAGGCGCGGGTACACGGGGATGCAGTGACCGCCGACGGCGATGCCCGGGCGGTGCAGGTGCGAGTAGGGCTGCGAGTTGCAGGCCTCGATCACCTGGTAGATGTCGATGCCGACCTTCTCGGCGAACGCCCCGAACTGGTTGGCGAGCGCGATGTTGACGTCGCGGTAGGTCGTCTCGGCGAGCTTCGCCATCTCGGCGGCCTCGGCGGAGCCGAGGTCCCACACGCCGTTCGGGCGCGCGAGGTCGTCGCGCTCGTCGAACGTGAGGACGGCCTCGTAGAACGCGGTCGCGCGGTCGGCACCCTCGGCGCTGAGCCCGCCGACGAGCTTGGGGTACTTGCGCAGGTCCGCGAAGACGCGGCCCGTCAGGACGCGTTCGGGCGAGAAGACGACGTGGAAGTCGCGGCCCTCGACGAGGCCCGACGTCTCCTCGAGCATCGGCTTCCAGCGGCCCCGCGTCGTGCCCACCGGGAGGGTCGTCTCGTAGGAGACGAGCGTGCCAGGCGTCAGGTGCTCGCCGAGCGCGCGGGTCGCGGCGTCCATCCACGCGAAGTCGGGCTCGGCGGTCTCCTCGTCGACGAACAACGGCACCACGAGCACGACCGCGTCGGCGCCCGGGACAGCGTCGGCGTAGTCGGTCGTCGCGCGCAGACGCCCCGCCGCGACGGTCGCGGCGAGCTTCTCGGCGAGGTCCGTCTCGCCGGGGAACGGCTCGGTCCCCGCGTTGACGAGCTCGACCGTCCGCGCGTTGACGTCGACCCCGACGACGTCGTGCCCGGCGTCGGCGAACTGCACGGCGAGCGGCAGGCCGATCTTGCCGAGGGCGAGTACTGCGATGCGCATGGGGCTCCTAGAGATCTGCGTGTCGGGGGTGGGGCGTCGACCTGGTCGGCGCTTTCCGCCCCCGAGCATACGACCGCGCGACCTCACAGACGCGTGCTGAGGACCGACGCCGTCATGAGGCGCAGCGGCGCCTCTCGGGCGAGGAGGGCGCGCGGGTCGCGCGTCCGCAGGGTCACGAAGGTGCCGTGGCGTCGGCGTCGCACGGAGAGGCGCGCGAGGTCCGCGCCGCGCTGCGCGATGTCGTCGTCCGACGGTTCCGGGGCGCGCACCGCGTCGAGCAGGTCGCGCTCGGCGACCGACAGGACGCGCTCGTAGCCGGGTGCGAAGTCCGCGAGCGCGAGGGCAGCCGCGCGCAGGCCTGCGAGGTCACCGCGCGTCCAGACGTGGGCGGTGCCCCGGTTGTGGACGGCAGCGAAGAGGTTGATGCGTGTGAGCTTGGCGGCGACGGCTCGCCGGGCCGGGCGCGGGAGCGCCTCGAGCGTGGGGCGCGCGACGGCGTCGTGCACGCACGCGAGCTCGTCCTCGACGGGCTTGGCGGTGAAGGTGACGCGGTCCGCGGCGTCGGCGCCGATGACGTACGCCGGGCCCCGACGGTCGTACGCGACGGCGTCCGCGCCCGTCCACAGGCCGAGCCCGAACCAGGTGTCCTCGCCGACCGGCATGCCGGGCGTCATCGCGAGCCCGAGCCGCTCGACGGTCTCGCGGCGCAGCAGCCCGAGCGGTGCGCTGCGGTACGCGAGGCGGTCCCGCACGAGGTCGAGGCGACGCGTGCGGAAGGGCCGCGCGGGCGGCGTCGGGACGGCAGGCCCGGGGCCCGGAGGCGCGCCCGGCGCGCCGAGAGCGCCGTGACGCAGCCTCGGGACGACCGCGTCCGCGCCCGTCTGGCGCTGCAGTCGCACCCACGAGTCGATCGCGCCTGGTTCGAGGACGTCGTCGGACCCGAGGAGCGCGACGAACGGCGCCTGCGCACAGTCGAGGCCATGGTTGAAGGGACCCGCAGGGCTGCGGACGCCGTCGGAGAAGCAGACGAGCCACATGCTGTGCGGGCCCGCGGCGGACGTCCGGCTCACGTGCTGCAGCCGCGCCTCGACGAGGCCGGGGTCGACCTCGTGGCACACGACCGTCACCCGGACCGGGACCTTCCCGGTCAGGGCCGAGGCGACGGCGCGCTCGATCGGGCGGTGCTCCGAGTGGACGGCGACGACGACGTCCACGACCGGCTGCTCCCCGCCGAGCGTGCCGCCGCTCATCCGCGCCTGCGTCCTACGATGCCGTGCTCGCGCGCCGCCGTGACGATCGCGTCGCGGTAGGCCCGCTCGAACCCGGCGACGACCGACTGCGGGGAGAACGCGCGCCCGATCGACGCTGCGATCTGCGCGGCGGAGAGCCCCTGAGTCTCCTCGTCGACGTGCAGCACGGCGTCTGCCCAGTCGGAGGGCGCGCGTCCCTCGACGAACGTGCCGACCTCGCCGCGCACGTACTCGCGCTGCGCGCCCTCGGCGCCGACGACGACGGGACGGCCGTGCGCGAGCGCCTCGGCGATCGCGACGCCGAACGTCTCGGAGCGGGTCGGCAGGACGAACACGTCAGCGGCGGCGAGCTGCGCGAACACGACGTCGGGCTCGACCTGCCCGGTGATCGTGAGGTGGTCGCGGACGCGCAGCCGGTCGGCGGCCGCGAGCGCGTCGCCGCGGAGCGGGCCGTCACCCACCCACGTGAGCGACGCGTTGACACCGCGGCGGCGCAGCTCGCCGAGCGTCTCGACCATGAGGACGGGGTCCTTGCCGGGGACCATCGCGCCGACGGACACGAGCCGCAGCGGCGCGCCCTCGGCGGTGGTGCCGGCGCGCACGCGGCGCGGCGGGACGACGGCGGGCGTCGCCGCGATGCACGGCACGACGGACGTGGGGCGGTCACCGCGCAGGTCGCGGATCGGGGCGGTCGCCATCTTGGACACGGCGGTGACGACGTCGGGCTTGCGCAGGACCGGGAGCAGGAGCGGGGTCGCGAGGCGCATGACGAGCGGGAGGTCGACGCGCGTCGTGA
This sequence comes from Sanguibacter hominis ATCC BAA-789, assembly GCF_012396185.1. Lineage (GTDB taxonomy): Bacteria > Actinomycetota > Actinomycetes > Actinomycetales > Cellulomonadaceae > Flavimobilis > Flavimobilis hominis. The sequence continues at coordinate 215,548 of NZ_JAAXOW010000003.1, read as the reverse complement.
CGCCGTGCCAGTGCTCGGTGTGCACCCAGGGCACCTGCGGCCGGTCGTGCCGGACGAACGGCAGGAGCGTCGAGAACGCCATCGTGTGCAGCACGTCGGCGTCGCTCGCACGCTCGAGGATCGCCGCGCGCGCAGCAGCGTGCTGCCGCACCGCGCTGGGCTCCATGACGACACGCTCGACCGGGACGCCGCCGACCTCGGTCTGCGTCGGGGCGCCTTCAGCGAGGCGTGGGGCGACGAGGTGAAGGACGCGCACGTCGTTGTTCTCGGAGAGCGCGGCGACGTCCTTCGCGACGAACGAGCCGGTCGCGGGCGATCCCGGCGTCGGGAACCAGGTCGTGGCCACGAGGATCTTCACCTGCCCAGGTTAGCGGCCCGGCGCCAGGTTCCCTGCCTGCGGCGACGCGAGGCCTCGGTAGGGTGAGCGGCGTGAAGATCCTGTCCGTCGTCGGCGCCCGTCCTCAGTTCGTCAAGCTCGCACCGATCGCGCACGCCGCTGCGGCGGCCGGCGTCGAGCACGTCATCGTGCACACGGGGCAGCACTACGACCCGATGCTCTCCGACGTGTTCTTCGAGGACCTGGGCATCCCGGCACCGGACGTGCACCTGGGCGTGGGCTCGGGCGGGCACGGCGCCCAGACGGGTGCGATCCTCGCCGGGATGGACGACGTGCTGCTGGAGCACCGCCCGGACTGGGTGCTCGTGTACGGCGACACGAACTCGACGATCGCGGGCGCGCTGTCGGCAGTGAAGCTGCACGTGCCGGTCGCTCACCTCGAGGCCGGCCTGCGCTCGTTCAACCGGGCCATGCCCGAGGAGCACAACCGCGTCATGACGGACCACGCGGCGGACCTGTGCCTCGCGCCGACCGAGGTCGCGATGAAGCACCTCGCGGAGGAGGGCCTCGCGGCCCGCTCGGTCCTCGTCGGGGACGTCATGACGGACGTCCTGTACGCGACGCGTGACAAGGCCCTGGCCGACGGCGGCACGGACGGCGGTCCGGCTCTCCTCGCCGAGGCGGGCCTCACCGCAGGCGGGTACTACGTCGCGACGATCCACCGCGCGGAGAACACGGACGACGTCGCCCGCCTCGGCGGGATCCTCGACGCGCTGCGCAGCCTCGACCGGCCGGTGCTGCTGCTCGCGCACCCGCGTCTCGTCGCGAAGGCTGCGGACGCGGGGCTCGCGCTCGAGGGCGGCTCGCTGCGGACGCACGCTCCCCTCGCGTATCCCGACCTCGTCGCGGCGGTGTCCGCGAGCGCGGGCGTCGTCACCGACTCGGGCGGCCTGCAGAAGGAGGCGTTCCTGCTGCGTGTGCCGTGCACGACCCTGCGCACGGAGACCGAGTGGGTCGAGACGGTCGAGCTCGGCTGGAACGTCCTCGTGACGGACCCGACAGGCGAGGCAGGCTCCGCGGCCGTGCGTGACGCCGTCGTGCGCCCGCACCCTGCGGACACGGACTCGACGCCGTACGGCGACGGGCACGCCGCAGGGCGTGTGATCGCGGCCTTGCTGGCCTGACGCTCGCTGCGCCGCGCGACTCTCGCTAGGTCAACCCCGGTCTGGGAGCGCGTCGAGCCCGGCTTTCAGCCGCGACCGGACGTCGGCGACCTGACCGTCCCAGTCGTCCTCGATCTCGTCGAGCGCGGCGAGGAAGGCGCGGGGCGCGCGCTCACGCACCTCGGCAACGCGGTCGAGGACGGTCTCGGCGGCGACGCCGACATCGTCGGCGAACCGCTTCCAGTGCTCGCGGTCGATGCGGGCCGCGTCGGCGCACCCGCCGATGCTCATGGCGACAGGGCGCACCTCCCCCTGGTGCGGTGCGTAGGCAAGGGCTGTCGCGACGTCGTACAACGGCGCCAGCCGGACCGAGTCACCGTCGAGAAGGACCGAGTAGTTGCGTGCGTGCGCGTCGGGGGCTGCGACGACGGTGTTGAGCACGACGGCGTCGACGAAGCCCGCGACGTTTGCCCTCGCCTCTCGGGCCGTCTCTGCGGCGTCGCGCAAGAAGCGTGCGACGGTCGCCGCCGACGGGCCGCCGAGCTCTTCGTACTTCTCGCGGACACCGAGCGCCTGGCACACGTCTTCCGCATGCGTGCGCACGAGGCGCCCGTTGGCCACGCGGGCTCGGTCGAATCGCTCGATGACGATTGCCCTCTCGGACCTGAAGTCGGTGAACGCCGTCACCGCGACGTTGCACCCGAGCATCGCGGCCGCGCGCATCGTGATGTCCTCGACGAGAGCCTGGGACCTCGCGCCACGGACGCCGGGCTTGACGATGTGGGTCGTCGGCTCGTCGCCGTGCGCCCAGAACCACCGACCGTCCTCGTGTCGCAGCGCAAGCTTGTCCTGCATGCCGCCGAGCGACCAGTGCTCGCCGGGCATGGTCCACGACGAGTCGTTGCCCGAACGCATCGAGGCGAGCCGCCCCTCGATGTCGGAGGACGTGGCCGGGAGCAGATCGCCACCCTCGCGGGGACCGTCCACCTCGTCGGGATGGCGGAACTGCACGGCTCCGGCGCAGTCGCGGCCGATCGCGCCGAGGGCATCGAGGGGGTCGTTCGGGTCGACGCCGTACGTCGCTCGCAGGGCCTCGATCGCGGCGGGGCTCTCGGGGAGCAGTCCTCTGAGGTACGTCTCGGCCACGTCGCCCGTGAAGGCGCCTCGCTCGCGGGGCAAGGAGAGCGACAGCGGTGTGGTGCCGGCTCGGGCGGCGCCGTCCGTGTAGGTGAGGCGAAGACGCCCGCGGATCCGTTCGACGTCGGCGACGTGCTCGCCGGCGAGCGTCACGGCGAGGCGGGTCGGGGCTGTCACAGCGTTCCCTCGTCCCGGATGACGAGGCTCGCGTCGAGGGTCTCCAGCAGGCGCATCAGGCGCCCGACCTCGAGGCCCTCGGTCCGGCCGTTCTCGAGTGCGACGAGCCACTGGCGGGAGACGTCAGCCCTGCGCGCCAGCTCGGCCTGCGTGTATCCGCGGCGCTTGCGCAGGCCTGTCACGGCGGTGCCGAGACGGGTGACGGAGCGCGCGTTGAGGTAGGTCGGATCGGACATGATGTCATCGTATGGCGACACGAACACAATGTCTACGTATGGCGACATGGCGTCAATGTCGCCATACGTAGACATCATGGCGGGCGAGACGCGGCCGGCTCTAGAGTCGAGGCACGGGGCGCGACGGCGCGCCTCGGTGAGGAGGCCGACGTGTCCGCGCTCGCACGCAACTACGCTCCCCTGCCCGTCACGCTCACGAGCGGCGAGGGTAGCTGGGTCACGGACGTCCACGGCAGGCGCTTCCTCGACCTGCTCGCCGGGTACTCGGCGCTGAACTTCGGACACCGGCACCCGGCGCTCGTCGAGGCGGCGCACGCACAGCTCGACCGGGTCACGCTCACGTCGCGGGCGTTCGACCACGACCTGCTCGAGCCGTTCGCAGAGGCGGTCACCTCGCTGACAGGCACCGAGATGCTCCTGCCGATGAACACAGGCGCCGAGGCGGTCGAGACCGCGATCAAGGCGGCGCGGAAGTGGGGCTACGAGGTACGTGGCGTCGCGCCCGGGCAGGCGACGATCATCGTCGCCGACGGTGCGTTCCACGGTCGGACGACGACGATCGTGTCGTTCTCGACTGACCCCGAGTCCCACGACGGGTTCGGTCCGTACACGCCGGGGTTCGTCGTCGTGCCGTACGGCGACGCCGACGCGGTCGCGGACGTGATCGACGACACGACCGTCGCGGTGCTCGTCGAACCGGTGCAGGGTGAGTCGGGCGTCATCGTGCCGCCCGAGGGCTACCTGCCGCGCCTGCGCCGGGCGTGCGACGACGCGGGCGTGCTGCTCGTGCTCGACGAGGTGCAGTCGGGGCTCGGACGCACGGGGACGACGCTCGCGCAGGACCTCGCGGGTGTGCGCGCGGACCTGACGACGCTCGGCAAGGCGCTCGGCGGCGGGATCCTGCCGGTGAGCGCGGTCGTCGGCCGGACGGACGTGCTCGGCGTGCTCACGCCCGGGACGCACGGGTCGACGTTCGGCGGGAACCCGCTCGCGTGCGCCGTCGGTATCGCGGTCGCGGAGCTGTTGAGCCCGGGCGACCTCCAGGGGCGCGCGACCGTGCTGGGCGCGCAGATGCGCGAGCGCCTCGACGCCCTCGTCGACGAGGGCCTGCTCGACAGCGTGCGTTCCGTCGGGCTGTGGGCAGGCGTCGACGTGCACGGCACGCACGGGCCCGACGGCGGGCGCGCGCTCTGCGAGGAGATGGCGCGTCGCGGTGTGCTCGCCAAGGAGACCCACGGCGCCACCATCCGCCTCGCTCCCCCGCTCACCATCCGCACGGGCGACCTGCACCACGGCCTCGATGTCCTCGGCGACGCGCTCCGGGCGCTCGCGCCCCGGTAGTCAGACCGGACGCACGACTTAGTGGTGCATCTGGTCTGCCGGCCGAGCGGGCGCTTTCCCGGTCCGTGAGACGTGCGGGCGCGCGACGGACGAAACCCTCATACCGTGAGGACACCGGCCGCGCCGAGGTCGGGCAGCCCGCCGACCCGACGCGAGGAGACTTACGTGCGCGCGCCGTCTCGACCCCCTCTCACCGCCCTCGGGCGCGGTCTGCTGCTCCTCGGCGTCACGCTCGCGACCGCCAGCGGCTGCGCCGCCGGCGGATCCGAGAGGCCGTCCGCGGCGGCGACCAGCACGACACCGTCCGCTGACGGCCCCGGAGGCTCCACCGAGCCCGCGGCACCGAGCGAGCCCACGGCTCCCGCCGCCCCGGCCCTCCCTGCGTCGTGTGCAGCGATCGAGCTCGTCGAAGGTTCCCGCATCACCGGAGACGACCTGGGCCGGTGCCTCGAGGACTTCGAGCGCACGGCGCGCACCGGCAGCAGCCTCGTGCGGCTCACGTCCGACGACCCTGGCGTCGAGACGCAGTGGCTCCACGCCGAGGACGGCACCTACGCCCTCCTGACGGGCCGAGACGGCGGCGACCGCGTCGTCGTCACCCCCGACGGCGGCGCGAGCGAGGACGAAGGCCGGTGGGTGCGGGCAGACGCGGGAGGGTCGCCCGACGAACAGCTGGCGTCCAGCCACGTCGAAGCGCTGCGCCCTCAGGTGCAGCCCGGCTTCCAGGCCGCGCTCGTGCGGCTCTCCGACGAATGGGTCATCGAAGGACGTGACGAGGTCACGGCGCTCGACGGCGCTGAGCGCTCGCTGTGGCAGATCACCTCCACGAAGCCCATCGAGCTCGTCGCAGGCATGCCAGCCGACGTCAGCCTCTACATGGACGTCCCGGGCGCGACCGAGGTCATGATCTCGACCGGAGGCGGCAACACGTCCGAGCGACTCTACGGAGCCTGGGGCGCACCGGTGGACGCGACGGCGGTCAAGGACGCGGTCACCGAGGTCCTCGAGGCAGACTGAGGCAGGGTCAGTCCTCGACGAAGCCGACGGCGATCGCGGGGGTAGGGTCGGGCCCCTCACGAGCCGGCGGCGCGGGCGCCCGGTCGACGAGCCAGACGAGCCCGGGTCCTGCGTCGGGCAGCACGACCCGCTGCGCGATCTGGTACCCGACCGCGCCCTCGACTCCCTGTGCCCACGCCTCGACCTCGGCGAGCGTCGCGTCGTCGACGTCGTACACACTGACGAACCACCCGGGCCGATGGATGAACACGCGCAGGTCCGTCGTGTCGCTCTCCCACGTCGTGTCGCGCTCGTCGACCAGGACCGGCTCCATGCCAGCCAACCTAGCCTTCCCGCAGCGCGCAGACGAGGCCCCTACGGGTGCAGCGCCTCGATCGCTTCGCGCCAGATCTCGACCTGGCTCTCCGAGGAGAGCTCGCGCGCGCTCGCGTGCGACGCGGCCTTCCACGCCTCGACCTGCTCGGCGGTGAGCGCGTCGAGCACCGCGGTCAGCGCGGCGGGCGTGAAGTCCGCGGTCACCGCACCGGCGCCGTGCTCGCGCACGACGCGCGTCATCTCGGGGCTCGGCCCGACGATCAGGCCCAGCCGCGCCTGGACGTAGTCGAAGACCTTGTTGGGCAGGGCGTTCGCGTTGTTGAAGCTGACGGGCGGCAGCAGGTGCAGGCCCACGTCGAACCCGTTCAACGTCGTGACGAGCTCCGAGTAAGGCAACGGGTCGTGGATGCGCACGCGCGGCTCGCCCGCCGCACGCTCGCGCAGCTCCGCGAGGTAGCCCGGGTCGTTCGGGACGAGGAACAGGTCGAGGGTGATGTCGGCGGTCGCGGCGGCGACGGCATCGACCAGGATCTCGAGGCTGCGATTGCGCAGCGCGACGCCCGAGTGGACCAGGCGCACGGGTGACCCCACCGGGCCGGGCGTGAGGTCCTGGTAGGGCGACGCGTTCGTCACGACGCCCGCGCGGATGCCGAACCGCCGCTCGTACTCGTCCGCGATCCCCTGCGCGACCGTCGTCACCGACGCGCAGCGCGTGACGAAGCGGCGGCACAGCCAGCGCATGTACGGCGCGACGAACCAGCGCCAGCGGCGCAGCTCGGTGTTCTGCTTCGGGGCGTACTCGTGCAGGTCGGCGTGCACGCCCCAGCGCGGCTCGGCCGACAGGGCGAGCGGGACGGCGTCGACGTCGTCGGCGAGGACGATGTCGAACGTGCGGCCCGCGAGCAGCTCTCGCGCCTGCGCGACTGCCGCATTGCCCCAGTACACGCGCCCGAACTGGCGCGCGAGGAGGGGTACGGGCGCCTTGCGCCAGTGCTCGTTCGCGTCGTCGACGCGCAGGTGCTCGACCACACGACCGTCGTCGAGCACGACCGCCGGGCCGTACCCGCACGTCGTGACGTCGTGGTCCTGCGCGAGCATGCGCACCTGCTTGAGCACGCGCGCATCGGACGCGATCGGCGAGAACGACAGGATCAGCAGGGTCGGACGGGCGGTCATCGCGAGCCCCCGCCGGCGGACGTCGCGACGAGCGCGTCGATCGCGCGCTCCCACACGAGCACCTGCTGCTCGGCGCTCAGCTCGCGCGCGACCGCGTGCGACGCCGCCCGCTGCTCCGCGACCTTCTCCGGCGTGAGGCTGTCGAGCACGTCCGCGAGCGAGCGCGCGTCGAAGCCCGACGCGACCGTCCCGATGCCGTGCCGCTCGACCGCGGCCGCCATCTCCGGCGTCGGGCCCACCACGAGCGCGAGCCGCGCCTGCACGTAGTCGAACAGCTTGTTGGGCAGCGCGTGGGCGTTGTTGAAGTTCACCGGCGGCAGCACGTGGATGCCGACGTCGTACCCCGCGAGCGTGTCCCCGAGCTGCGCGTACGGCACCGGGTCGAGCACGCGCACGCCGTCGATCTGCGCCGCGCGGGCACGCAGCTCGGCGATGTACGCCGGGTCGTTCGGCATGAGGTACAGGTCGAGCGTGACGGGCGTCGTCGTGAGCGCGACGGCGTCGAGCAGCACCATGAGGTCGCGGTTGCGCAGCGCGGCGCCCGAGTGGACGAGCCGCAACGGGCAGACGACCTCGGTGGGCGTCCGCTCGGCGTACGGCGCAGCGTTCGTCACGACCTGCGCGCGCACCCCGACCTCGGACTCGTACGCCCGTGCGAGCCCCTCGCCGACCGTCGTCGCCGACGCCGCCCGGCTGACATAGCGGCGGCACAGCCAGCGCACGTACGGGCCGATGCGTCGCGCCCACGCCGGGTTGTCGTCGTGCAGCCGCGGCGAGTACTCGTGCAGGTCCGCGTGGACGGGCGCGCGCAGGCTGAGCGCGAGCGGGACCGTCTCGACGTCGTTCGCAAGCACGACGTCGAACGTGCGCCCCGCGAGCGCGGCTCGCGCCGCGACGACGGCGGGCGTGCGCGAGTACACGAGCGGGTAGGCGCGCAGCGTGATGAGGCGCCCGTCGAGCGCGATCGTCGCGTCGTCGGGAAGCTGCAGGTGCTCGACGACGCCCGCAGGTGCGGGCCCGTAACCGCACGTCGTCACGTCATACCGGCCGGCGAACAGCTCGACCTGCTTGAGGACACGGGCGTCCGACGCGATCGGGGAGAACGACAGGATCAGCAGGCGCGGGCGGTTCGAGGCACTCACGCCCTCCATCCTTCCAGGTGCTCAGGGAACGACGCGCACACGCGCGGGGCGCCGACGGGACCAGGCAGACGCCGCGTCAGCGCTCGCCCGTGTCGGGCTCCGCCGCCTCGACGCCGAGGAACGGCGCGAGCACGCGAGCCGACTCCGCGCCGTCGTGCAGGACGCGGACGAGCTCGGGGCCCTGCCGCGCCGCCCGTTCCCCCGCGCCCGCACGGTCGTCGAGGAGGGCCGTGAACACGTCCTCGAGAGTGTCCGGGTTCCCCTCGAGGATCGGCAGGTCGAGCCCGCACGCAGCCCGGACCACGTCGCGAGACTGCTGCGTCACGTGCGACACCACCACCCGACCGGCAGCCATCGCCTCGCACGCCGCGACGCCGTAGCTGCCGAGGGCGAACTGGTCGAGCACGATGTCCGCGTCCCGGTAGAGCGCCGGCATCTGCGCCGACGTGACCCCTTCGACGCGGCGATATGTGATCCATCCGCGCCGGTCCAGCTCCGTGAGCACCGGCTCGACGAGCTCGGTTCCCTTGAGCCGCGACGCCGAGGGCGCGTGCACCACGAGCGGCACCTCCCGCTCGAGCGGCGGCGCCTGCGTGCGCCACACCTCCAGGTCGACGACGACCGGCAGCCACGTCGCCTCCGGCTGGTCGAGCAGCAGGTCAGGGGTCGAGACGAACGTCCGGATGCCCGCCGCGCGCAGCTCGACGAGCGCTGCCTCAGCCGCACGGGTCTGCCGCTCGAGATGCCCGACGAGCTCCCACTCAGGGTCGCCGAACGGCGACCACGGCGTCGCGCCCGCAAGGTGGCGCGACGGCACGCGGATGTCGGACCCGTGGCACAGCATCGCGACACGCGCCCCGTGCGCCGCGAGCGCGCGCGCCTCCGCGTACGCGCCGTTGCGCTGGCTCGGGGTCGCCATGAGCGTGCCGAACAGGGCGCGCTGCGCCTCGACGACGACGTGCGTGAACCGTTCGACGTACGCCTTCTGCCGACGCTGCCAGCGACGCGACGACCCGTACACCGCGATCGGCACCGGGTAGTCGGACGTGAAGCCGAAGCCGCCGGGACGCTCGGCCGCCATGCTGATCGCGCCGACCCCTGGCAACCGCTCAGCCGCGCGCGCCCACGCATAACCCTGGCCCGCATAGTTGGCCGGACCGAGGTACAGGCGCACCGGCGTCGCGGGGACGGGCGGGGTCGGCGGCACGTCCTGCGGGCTGAACGGCAGTAGGCTCGGCGCCACCCGGTGCAGCACCGGCTCGGGGATGCGGCGCACGACGGCGCCCGCGAGGCGCGAGACGGGGGCGGGGATCTTGGGAGTCACAGCAGGGTCCTTGTCACCACGGCATCCGGTAGCGCACGTACCGGCGCAGCGTGCTCTCGGGGTCGAGGACGTCGGGCAGGTCGCGCGGCAGGAGGGTCGCGACACGGCCCGCCCTCGCGCGGCGGCGGGCGGCTGCGGCGAACGCGTCGGCGAGCGCGCCGTCGTCGGCATCCTCGGCGCGGCCGACCGGCCCGCTGCCCGCGAGCACGTCGAGCGCGTCCCGGTCGCCGCGCGCGAACGCGTGCAGCGCAGCAGGTGAGAGGTCGAGCCAGTCGCGCGCCGCGCCGCGCAGGACGGACGCGTCGCCGTCTCGCCAGTCCTCGCGGCGCGGACGCCGCGACAGGGCGCCGAGCACGTGGATGCGCAGCACCTTGACCGCGAGCGCGCGACGCTCCGACGGCCGCATACGGTCCGCGAGCCCGCCCTCGCGCAGGACTCGCACGAGCAGGTCGTCGAGGGCAGCGAGCTCGTCGGCGACCGGCCGGACCACCTCGGTAACGCGGTCGTCCGCGCCACCACCGACGACGTACGCCGGACCTGACGGCACCATGTCGATACGTGCGCCGGAGAACCACAGCGGCACGGAGAACGCGAGGTCCTCCCCCGTCGCGAGCCCTTCCGTGAAGCGCAGCCCGAGCCGGTCGACGGTCGCGCGGCGCAGCAGACCGAGCGGAGCGGAACGGTACGCGAGGCGGTCGGCGACCGGGTCGAGGGGCGTCGCAGCCCGCCTGCCCGGGCGCCCGGTGCCCGCGCGCACGAGCGGGTTGCGCAACGGCTTGCCGTCCGGCCCGCGCAGCGGAGCGAGCACGACGTCCGACCCGCGCTCCCGCGCGACGTCGAACCACGCACGCACCGCGCCGGGCTCGAGCACGTCGTCCGAGCCGAGCACCGCGACGAAGGCAGCCGACGTGTTGTCGAGGCCGTGGTTGAACGGGCTTGCCGGGCTGCGGACGTGGTCCTGGTAGCCGAGGAGCCGCACGCGGTCGCGCTCGGCGGGGTCGAGGTCGAGGCGCTCCTCGATCGTCGTGACACCCACGTCGTGGCACACGACGGTCACGCGCACGAGGTCCTCGGAGCCCGCGAGGGCGCTGCGCACGGCACGCTCGACGGGCCGCGTCGGGGAGTGCACCGCGATCACGACGTCGACAGCGTGGTCAGTCCTCATCGTCGTCCCCCTCCACCCGCTCAGCATCGTCGACGAGACCCGCAAGCGCGGCCTGCACCTGGAAGTCGGGCACCTGGGCGACGAGCTCGTCGAACGTGCCGCGCGCTGCGATCGTCCCGTCCGCCATGAAGCAGACCTGGTCCGAGTGCCGGATCGTCGAGAGCCGGTGCGCGACCGAGATCAGGGTGACCTGCCCGCGCAGCCCCGCGATCGCCGCCGCGACGCTCGCCTCCGTCTGCGTGTCGAGCGCGCTCGTCGCCTCGTCGAGGACGAGCACGAGCGGGTCCGAGTACAGGGCGCGCGCGATGCCGAGGCGCTGCCGCTGCCCGCCAGAGAGCGCCATGCCGCGGTCGCCGATGCGCGCGTCGAGGCCCCCGTCACGCGCGTCGACGACGTCGAGCAGCTGCGCACGCGCGAGGCAGTCCCGCACGCGGTCGCGGTCGATGTCGTGCGTCCACGTGAGCGCGACGTTCTGCGCGACCGTCCCGTCGAACAGCGACACGTCCTGCGGCACGTAGCCGACCCGGGACCGCCACGCGGCGAGCACGTCCTCGAGCCGCTGACCGTCGACGTCGATCGTGCCCTCCGACGGCACGAGCAGGCCGAGCAGGATGTCGACGAGGGTCGACTTGCCGGCTCCCGAGACGCCCACGAGCGCGAGCGACGAGCCCATCGGCAGGTCGAGGTCGACGTCGCGCACCGCCGGCTCGGCACCGCCCGGGTACGCGAACGCGACGCCGCGCAGCCGCAGGTGCTCCGGCTCCCTCGCGAGCGGCTCGCGACCCGTCTCCTCGGCGCGGCGCAGGTAGCCCTCCGCCGCCTCGATGTCCGTGATGACGGCCTCGACGTTGGGGATGTTCGCGGCCGTCGTCGCGATGACCGCCTGGAAGCTCGTGATCGCCGGGACCATGCGGAACCCCGCCACGCCAAACATCGCGAGCGCCGCGAACGCCTGCTCCGGCCCGTCCATGAGGTACGCCGCCCCGCCCACGAGGACGAACCCGCCGACGATCGCGGACTCGATCACGTACCGCGGCACGGCCGACAGGAACGACAGGTTCGCACGCGCCCGGACCGTGTGACGACGGTTGCTGCGCACGACGTCCGCAACCTCCCCCGCCTTGTCCCGCAGCGTGATCTCCTTGAGCGCCCCGACCATCTCCGTCATGAGGCGCGCGACCTTGAACGAGTAGTCACGGTTGACGAGCCCCGCCTGGATCGAGCGGCGCGACACGAACGCATACATCACCGCGCCGACGAGACCCAGGTACACGAGCGTGATCGCAGCGGTGACGGGCTGCGTGACGACGAGCACGACGAGCACCGAGCCGAACGTCGCGGCGAGCGCCGGCAAGCCCGCGACGGGCAGCAGGAACCCCGCGGTCGCGTTCGCGATGCCGACGTCCGCGAGCCGCACGAGCTGCGACGTCGAGCGGGACAACCGGTCCGTCCACGGAGCGCGGATGTACGCGTCGAAGAGCCGGTCGCCGATCTCGAGCTCGTACGTCGCGAAGCGACGCGTCGCGACCCACTGCAGCGTGACCGCGAGCACCCCCTTGACCACGATGAGGCCCGAGACGACGCCGATCACGGCGACGTTGCCGACCTCGCCGAGGAGCGGGAGCGACGCGCTCCCGCCCGAGCCCGTGAGCATCGGCGTGAGGGCGAGCGCCAGCAGGCCGAGCGCCGCGACGTCGAGCAGCGACAAGCACGCGCTCGCGACCATGTACCAGACCAGGAACCGGCGCGCGCGGCCCGGCAGGAGCGGCATCAGCCGCGCCCACGTGCGCCAGATGACCTTCACGGCGTGCCGTCCCCGTCCTGCTTCGTCCTTGCGGCCGTGGCCGCACCGTCGCGCCATCGTCGCACGTGGGCGGCGACAGCCTCACCCACGCGAGCGATGCTCGCGTTGTCCCGCGCCCAGGCGGCCAGCCGCTCGCGCTGGGCGGCCCGCGCGGCGTCGTCGGCCTGCAGCACGGCGACCATCGCGTCGGCGACGGCTGCGACGTCGTGGTCGACAGCGTGGCCCAGGTCGTTCTCCCGGACGATCGGCACCGCAGGCCCCGGGCCCGCGAACACGACAGGAGTGCCGCACGCAGCCGCGGCGAACGTCTTCGTGGGCAGCGCCATGTCGTAGCCGACGCCGGGGCGCACGCTCACGAGCGCGCCGCTCGCCGCGCCCAGCCACGCCGCAGCCTCGACCGCCGGGACGAGCCTGCGCACGTGCACCGCCCCCGGTGCCAGCTCGGCGCCGAGCGCCGCGAGATCGTCCCAGTCGCTCCCCTGCCCCAGGATCACGAGCTCCGCGTCCGGCACAGCAGCACGGACAGCGGGCATCGCGCGCACGAACACGTCCGCGCCCTGCCATGCGGACGTCGTGCCCGCGTAGACGAGGAATCGCCCGGGCGCCTCGTCCGGGCAGGGCAGCCCCGGCCGGAACACGTCCGTGTCCACGCCGTTGCGCACGACGACGACCTCGGGCCGGCGTCGCGCCGCCGCGCGCGGACGACGCTCGACGAGCGCCTCGACCCGCTCGGCTACCTCGGGCGACACCGCGACGACACCGATCGCGCCCCGCATGGCCCACCCCTCGACCGCTGCGAGCACGCGCGAGACGAGCCCCGGCGTCGCGCCGTCGCCCGCCGTCGCGTCCGACCACACGTCAGCCGCGTAGTAGACGTACGGCAGCCGTCGCAGCGCGCACGCGACGCGCACGACCGCGCCCGTCGTCGGCGGCGGCTCGCACATGACGACGTCCGGGCGCAGCTCAGCGAGCAGGCGGACGAGGGCCGGGACGTCAAAGCTCAGGTACGGCAGGTACCCGCGCACGTATCCCGTGCGGTCACGCACGACGGGCGCGCGGTCCACCTCGACCCGCGCCTCGCGCAGGTCCTCGTCGACCGCGGCGGCCGCCACGCGCAGGTCACGCCGCGCCGTCGTCGTCAGGACCGTCACCCGGGCGTCGGCACGCCCGAGGGCGCGGGCGAGCGCCTCGAGCCGGAACGACGCCGCAGCGGGCTCGGGCGCGAAGATGCGGGTGACGAGGGCGACCCGCAGGCGAGACGCCGCCGTCACAGGCGGACGGTCTCCTGCGTGACGGCCGAGCGCTCGATCGCCTCGGCGACCCGCAGCGTGGCGAGCCCCTCGGCCATCGACACCGTGCGGTTCTCGAGGCCGAGGACCGCGTCGCGGAACGCCTCCGCCTCCGCGCGCAGCGGCTCGCGCTTGCCGATCGCGTACCGGATGACGTCCCCCTCGGTCACGCCGCGGAAGTTCGCCATCGAGTCCCACTCGGTCTGCACCGTGCCGTTCTCGTGGAACGTCACGTCCGCGGTCGACGTGTCGGCGACGAGCGTGCCCCGCTCGCCCGCGACGATCGTCACGCGCTCCTTCATCGGGGACAGCCAGTTGACCGTGTGGTTGACGTTGATGCCGCCCGCGAGGCGGCCGGTGACGAGCACCATGTCCTCGTGCTCGCGGCCCGAGCGGAACGCCGTCTGCGCGGCCACCGACTCGTAGCTGCTCTGCGCGACCCACGCCGTGAGGTCGATGTCGTGCGTCGCGAGGTCCTTGATGACGCCGACGTCGGAGATGCGCGCCGGGAACGGCCCCTGGCGGCGCGTCGAGATCTGGTACACCTCGCCGAGCTGGCCGTCCGCGATGCGACGGCGCACCTCCTGGATCGCCGGGTTGAACCGCTCGATGTGACCGACGGCGCCGACGAGGCCCGCAGCGTCGAACGCGGCGACGAGCCGCGCACCTGCGTCCGTGTCGACCGCGATCGGCTTCTCGACGAGCGTGTGCACGCCCGCGGCGGCGAGCGTGAGCGCGACCTGCTCGTGGAACTTCGTCGGCACCGCGACGACCGCCATGTCGATCCCTGCAGCGATCAGCGCCTCGACGTCGGGCAGCACGTCGAGCGCGCCCGCGACCCGGTACGGGTCACCCGCCGGGTCGGCGACGGCGACGACGTCGACGCCGTCGATCTCACGCAGGACACGCACGTGGTGGCGACCCATCGCCCCCAGCCCGATGACCCCCGCCCGCAGCGCGGCAGCCATCACGCACCCGCCTTCACGACAGCGGCGACGGCCGAGACGATGCGCTCGAGGTCGGCCTGCGTCAGCGACGGGTGGACGGGCAGCGACACGACCTCGCGTGCCGCGCGCTCGGTCTCCGGGAGGTCGAGGCCCGGCGCGTACTTCTCCAGGCTCGCGAGGCGGTGGTTCGGGATCGGGTAGTACACGCCCGAGCCGACGTTGTGCTCGGCCTTGAGCGCCGCCACGAACGCGTCCCGCTCGGCGCTCGACGCGCCGTCGAGGCGGATCGTGTACTGGTGGTAGACGTGCTCGGCACCCTCGCGCACCGGCGGCGGGACCACACCGGCGACGGTCGCGAGCCCGGCGTCGAGGAACGCTGCGTTGGCGCGGCGCTGCTCGGTCCACGCGCCGACCTTCGTCAGCTGCACGCGGCCGATCGCGGCGTGGATGTCGGTCATGCGCGTGTTGAAGCCGATGACCTCGTTCGCGTACTGCTTCTCCATGCCCTGGTTGCGCAGGAGACGCACCTGGCGGGCGACGTCGTCGGTCGCGCACGAGACCATGCCGCCCTCGCCCGACGTCATGTTCTTCGTCGGGTACAGGCTGAACATCGCGAACGTGCCGAACGTGCCGACCTTCTGGCCGCCGAGGCTCGCACCGTGCGCCTGCGCGGCGTCCTCGAACAGCTGCAGGCCGCGCTCGGCGGCGAGCTCCTGGAAGGCGGGCGCGTCGAACGGGTGGCCGTAGAGGTGCACCGGCATGATGGCGCGCGTGCGCTCGGTGATCGCAGCGGCGGCAGCGGCAGGCGACAGGTTGAACGTGTCGGGCTCGATGTCGACGAACACCGGCGTCGCACCCGTGAGCGCGACCGAGTTTCCGGTCGCGGCGAACGTGAACGACGGCACGATGACCTCGTCGCCCGGGCCGATCCCCGCAGCGAGCAGACCGAGGTGAAGACCGGACGTGCCCGAGCTGACCGCGACGCAGCGGCGGCCGGCGACCATCTGGTCGGCGAACTCCTGCTCGAACGCCGCGACCTCAGGCCCCTGGGCGACCATGCCCGAGCGCATCACACGGTCGACCGCAGCACGCTCCTCGTCACCGATGATCGGCTTGGCTGGTGCGATGAACTCGGTCATGCGTTCTCCACCTCTCGGAGGGTTCCGTTGTCAGTCTCTTCGTAGCGCTGGCCGGTCGCCGGGCAGCGCCAGCCGTCGCCGTCGGCCACGAGCGGCTCGCCCGCGCGTCCGACCCAGCCCACACGACGCGCGGGGACGCCGACCATCAGGGCGTGCGCCGGCACATCCTTCGTCACGACGGCGCCCGCGGCGACCGTCGCCCACGCGCCGACCGTGACGGGCGCGACGCACACGGCGCGCGCACCGATCGACGCGCCCTGCCCGATCGTGACCCCGACCGCGTGCCAGTCGGACGCGTCCTTGAGGGACCCGTCCGGGTTGATCGCGCGGGGGTACGTGTCGTTCGTCAGCACCGCTGCCGGCCCGACGAACACGCCGTCCGCGAGGGACGCAGGTTCGTAGACGAGCGCGTAGTTCTGGATCTTGCAGTGGGCGCCCACCTGGACGCCGGTGCCGATGTATGCGCCACGGCCCACGATGCAGCCCTCGCCGAGGACGACCTGCTCGCGCACCTGCGCGAGGTGCCAGACGGACGAGCCGTCTCCGATCGTGGCGTCCGGGGAGACGTCGGCAGTCTCCGCGATGCGCACACCCATGCTGTTTCTCCGTCTGTCGTCGCGAGCGCAGGAGCGGACCTGCGGGGCGGGCCCGGGCCCGCACAGCCTGCGGCGCGCCTCGCCACCGACCTCGGCCAGAGTACCGCCCTGCACCGTGGCGGATGGGACGATCGTCACCTGTCCGGGTGCAAGAATGGCCGTCATGCCCACCCCCCGGATCAGCGACGCGTGGCTCGTGGTCCCCTTGTTCAACGAGGCGAGCGTGATCGGGGACGTCGTGCGCGGGGCACGCGAACGCTTCGAGCACGTCGTGTGCGTCGACGACGGGTCGACGGACGGGTCCGGCGGCGCCGCGCGCGCGGCAGGTGCGCGCGTCCTGCGTCACCCGATCAACCTGGGCCAGGGTGCGTCGCTGCAGACGGGCCTCGACTACGCCGTCAGCGCGGGCGCCACGTATGTCGTGACCTTCGACGCGGACGGCCAGCACCGCGTGGACGACGCCGTCGCGATGGTCGAGCGGGCCCGGCACGAGGATCTCGCGATCGTCTTCGGGTCGCGCTTCCTCGACGACCGCACGGATGCGGGGCTGCTCAAGAAGATCGTGCTCAAGGTCGCCGTGTGGTTCACCAACCAGTCGACAGGGCTGCGGCTGACCGACGCCCACAACGGCTTGCGCGTCATCCGCGCGGACGCGGCGCGGGGCGTCCACCTGCGCCAGGACCGCATGGCCCACGCGAGCGAGATCGTCCTGCACCTCGGCCGCACCGGCCTGCCGTGGCGGGAGCACCCGGTGCACGTCCTGTACACGGACTACTCGCGCGGCAAGGGTCAGTCGCTGCTCAACTCGGTCAACATCCTCGTCGACCTCGTCTTCCGGTAGGCCACCATGTGGATCCAGCTCATCCTTCTCGCCGCGATCGTCGGCGTCGCCCTGGTCCTGAACCGTTCGACGGCGGACGCGCGGCACCAGGCGATCCGTCGGCTCCTGCTGATGCTCTTCGTGGCGGGGGCGGCGGCGTCGGTGCTCTTCCCGCAGATCCTCACCCGGGTCGCGAACCTCATCGGCGTCGGCCGTGGTGCGGACCTGCTGCTCTACGCACTCGTGATCGCGTTCCTCAGCTTCATGGCGACGACGTTCCGACGGATGAACCAGCTGCAGTCACGCATCACGGTGCTCGCCCGCGAGCTCACGCTCGCCCAGGCGCGTGCGGAGGACGCCGAGACGCGCGGAGTCGTCGCCCCGGGCCAGGACGCGCAGGCCGAGGACGACGAGGACACCAGCGCGGGGCCGGTCGGCTGACGCGACCGCCGCCCGGGGCCATCTCCACAACAACTCCACCCGATCGGTGCCCCCGGTGCCCGCCTCCTCCGAGGGGCTTCCTTAGGATCTTTCTCGTGACGTGCACCACCGACTCCTGCCCTCTGCCCGCTCGCAACCCCCGGGTGGCGACGAGCGGGGTGCGCGCATGAACGACGAGACGCGCCGCATGCCGTCCGCGGGCGGTCAGCCGCCGCCCAGCTTCACACCCCAGAACACGCCGACGGGACGCCCGCGCTCGACGCAGGACGCGGTCCCGGTCGGCGGTGACCATGCGCCCGTCTCGCACGTCCCCTCGCGCCCGACGACGCGTCGTCCCGCGGGCGAGCAGCGCCCGCCCTCGTCCGTGCCCCCGGCCCGCACCGGTTCGCCCGCTGCGCGGCCACCGTCGGCTCGTCCCGCCCGCGTCAGCTCGTCACCGCACGGTACCGTCCGGCCGGCGCGCGCGACCACGTCCACGCCGGCCGGTTCCGGCGGGCCCGGCGGGCCCCCTGGGCGCGGCGACGCCGCTGGGCCTGGCGGTGGACCCCGGCCGCCACGGAGGCGTCTGCGCCGGCGACGCATCGTCGCGCTCGCCCTCGCGCTCCTGCTCGTCCTCATGATCGCGTGGCCGGTTGGCCTCGTGATGTGGGCAGGCTCGAAGATCGACCACGTCGCCGCACTCTCCGGCGCGAGCGGCACCCCCGGTACGACGTACCTCCTCGCGGGCTCCGACGCGCGTGACGACGGCGCGATCGCAGCCGACGGCACCGAGGGCGCCCGCACCGACACGATCATGCTGCTCCACGTCCCCGAGTCGGGCCCCACAGCGCTCGTCAGCCTCCCGCGCGACGCGTACACGGAGATCCCCGGCCGCGGCCCTGCGAAGCTCAACGCCGCGTACGCGTGGGGCGGCCCCGAGCTGCTCGTCGCGTCCGTCGAGAACCTCACCGGCCTGACGGTCGACCACTACGTCGAGGTCGGCCTCGGCGGGGTGAAGGACCTCGTGGACGCGGTCGACGGCGTCGAGCTGTGCCTCGACTACGACGTCGACGACAAGAAGTCCAAGCTCAAGTGGAAGGCCGGCTGCCACACGGTCAAGGGCAAGAAGGCGCTCGCTTTCGTCCGCATGCGCTACTCCGACCCGAAGGGCGACATCGGCCGCGCCGAGCGACAGCGTCAGCTCATCTCCGCCGTGACGAAGAAGGCCGCGAACGCGGGGACGCTCGTCAACCCCGGCAAGCAGGTCTCGCTCATCGACTCGGGCCTCGGCGCGATCCGCGCGAGCGACGGCACGGGGATCATGAACCTCGGCCAGCTCGCGCTCGCGTTCCGCGCCGCGTCGGGCGAGGGCGGCATCACGGGCACCCCGCCCATCGAGTCGCTCGACTACCGTCCCGGCGGCGTCGGCTCCACGGTCCTGCTCGCACCCGACAAGGCCCCCGCGTTCTTCAAGGGCATCCTCGCCGGGACGCTCGAGCCCGGCCGCTACGACGCCGACGGGCTCGTCAAGGAGAAGTCCACGTCCGACGGAAAGAAGTCCAGCGACTCGAAGTGACCGGGCCGGCGGACCAGCGCCGCCGACGTCGCTCCCCTCCGGTCACTCCTCCTCGCTGACCCCCGCGGCATACGCCTCGCGCAGCCGCTGCCCCTTCTCCTGGGCGACGTCCCGCAGCTCCTCCTGGAACCCGCGCAGGCGTGCGCGCAACACCTCCGCGTCCTCGCCCTCGCCCGCCCCGAGGATGCGCGCCGCGAGCAGCCCCGCGTTGCGCGCTCCCCCGATCGACACGGTCGCGACCGGGACGCCTGCGGGCATCTGGACGATCGACAGGAGCGAGTCCATCCCGTCGAGGTACTTCAGCGGGACAGGCACCCCCACGACCGGGAGCTCGGTCACGGCGGCGAGCATGCCCGGGAGGTGGGCGGCGCCGCCTGCTCCGGCGATGATCACACGCAGGCCCCGCGCCGACGCGTCACGGCCGTAGTCGATCATCTCGGTCGGCATGCGGTGCGCCGAGACGACGTCCACCTCGACGGGGATGTCCAGCTCGGCGAGCGCGTCGGCAGCCGCGCGCATGACCGGCCAGTCCGAGTCCGAGCCCATGACGATGCCGACAACCGGTGCTGCGCTCATTGCTGTGTCTCCTCGATCTCGGTCGGTGCGCGCGGTCACTCGCCGCGCAGTATCGCCGCGGCCGCGAGGGCCCGACGCCGCACGTCCGCGAGGTCGTCCCCGCTGACGTTCACGTGCCCCAGCTTGCGGCCGGGGCGCACGTCCTTGCCGTACAGGTTCACGCGCGCGCCCGGGTCCGCGGCGAGCACCGCAGGCAGCGCGTCCGCGAGCTCCGCGTGCGCCGAGCCGAGGACGTTCGCCATGACCGTCCACCGCGCACGCGGTGACGTGTCCCCGAGCGGCAGGTCGAGCACCGCGCGCAGGTGCTGCTCGAACTGACTCGTCACGGCGCCGTCGATCGTCCAGTGGCCTGAGTTGTGAGGCCGCATCGCGAGCTCGTTGACGAGCACGCGGCCGTCGACCTCGAACATCTCGACCGCGAGGACGCCCGTGACGTCGAGGCCCTCGGCGATCGTCAGCGCGATCGTTCGCGCCTCGTGCGCGAGCGCGTCGGCGAGGTCGGGCGCGGGCGCGACGACCTCCGCGCACACGCCGTCACGCTGGACGGACTCGACGACCGGATAGGTGACCGCGTCGCCCGACGGGCGGCGTGCGACGACGACCGCGAGCTCGCGCGCGAACGGCACCTTCTCCTCGACGAGGAGCGCAGGACCGCCCGCGGCGACGCCGTCGAACCAGTCCGCGGCCTCCTCGGCCGAGGACACGAGCCGCACACCCTTGCCGTCGTAGCCGCCGCGCGACGTCTTGAGCACGGCCTGGCCGGCCGCGTCGGCGTGCTCGGCGAGGAAGGCCGCGAGGGCGACGGAGGCGTCCTCCGGGTCTCGCGGGAGCGCGGCCCACGCGGGGCACGGGACGCCGAGCGCCGTGAGGCGCTCGCGCATGACGATCTTGTCCTGCGCGTGCACGAGGGCGTGCGCGCCCGGGTGCACCGGGACACCGGCCTCGACGGTCTCGGCGAGGATCTCGCCGGGCACGTGCTCGTGCTCGAACGTCAGGACGTCGGCGCGTGCACGCCCGAGGGGTGCGTCCCACCCGTCGACGCTCGTGCCCGCGACGAGCGCACGCACCGCTGCGGCGTCGGACGCTGCGCCCACGGGCGTGTCCGCGAGCACCTGCCCGGCTGACGCGCCGGGCGCCTCGACGAGGACACGCAGGTGCACGCCCAGCTCCCCGGCGGCAGGCGCCATCATCCGGGCCAGCTGGCCCCCACCCACGACTGCGACGACCGGTGTGCTCACGGGAACCCAGGGTAGACGACGGCCCGTCGCACCACCGGGGCGTCCGCGGTACGGCGTACGCTCGGTCACCATGGTGTCCCGTTCCGCAGTCGTCAGCAGGCTGCTCGAGCTCTTCCGCTTCGGATCCGTCGGCGCGGTCGCGTTCGTCGTGGACATGGGCCTGTTCAACCTGCTCATGTTCGGGCCCGGGCAGGTGCTCGGGCACAAGCCGCTGACCAGCAAGGTCATCTCCGTCGTGGTCGCGACCCTCGTGTCGTGGCTCGGCAACCGCTACTGGACGTTCTCGGCGCGCCGCCAGGACACCCACGGACGCGAGCTCGTCGCGTTCGTCATCGTCAACGTCGGCGGCATGCTCATCGCGGTCGCATGCCTCGGTGTGAGCCGTTACGTGCTGCGGCTCGACTCGCCGCTCGCGGACAACATCGCGGCCAACGGCGTGGGCCTCGTGCTGGGCATGGCGTTCCGCTACGTCGCCTACCGCACCTTCGTGTTCACCAACGTGCGCGACGGCGCGGTCTCGGACGTCGCCGTGCAGGAGCAGGCAGCCCCGTCGTCGGCCACCCCGACGCACTGATCCACGGCTCGGTCAGGTCGGCGGACGCCGCCGTCGGCTCCATCCCGACGACACGACCGACCCGACCGGCAGGACGATCGACGGGTCGAGCGACTTCGGCACGCCCGACAGGAAGAGCGAGAACACCGGCGGGCGACGCTGCGACAGCTCGAGCCGGCCGCCGTCAGCGGCCGCGAGGTCCCGCGCGAGCGCGAGGCCCAGGCCCGTCCCAGCACCCGACGTCACCTCACGCTCGAAGATGTGCGGCGCGATCTCGTCCGGGATGCCCGGCCCTTCGTCCGAGACCTCGATCACGACCGCGCCGCTCGTACCGCTCGCACGCGAGCGCACCGTCGTCGTACCGCCACCGTGCTTGAGGGAGTTCTCGACGAGCGTCGCGATCACCTGCGCGAGACCTCCCGGCGTCGCGAGCACCATCGTCGCCCGGTCGACGTCGACGACGAGCTCGCGGTCGAGCGCCTCGAAGGTCGGGCCCCACTCCTCGACCTGCTGGCCGACGACGTCGGCGAGCCGCACCGCCTCGTTGTTGCCGCCGAGCGCGCGCCGCGTCCGGGCGAGCAGGTCGTCGACGACGGTGACGAGACGCTCGACCTGCTCGAGCGAGACGCGCGCCTCCTCCTGGATCTCCTCGTTGTCCGGTGCCGCGAGCGCCATCTCCTCGATGCGCATCGTCAGCGCCGTCAGCGGTGTCCGCAGCTGGTGAGAGGCGTCCGACGAGAACTGCCGCTCGACCGCGAGCCGCTGCGCGAGACGGTCCGAGCTGCGCACGAGCTCGGCAGCGACGAGGTCGATCTCCTCGACGCCGGACGGCTCGACGCGCGGCCGCACCTGGCCCGAGCCGATCTGCTCGGCCGACGCCGCGAGGTACAGCAGCGGTGCCGAGAGGCGGTTCGCCTGCCAGATCGCCACGAGGATGCTCGCGCCGAGCGCGACGACCGCCGCGACGACGACGAGCATGATGATCTGCACGGAGCGCAGGTAGAGGTCCCAGTACGGGACGTACACGTAGACGAGCGTGTTGCTGCTCGAGCCGAGCGCACCGACCATCTGGCGCCGCCCCTCGACGACGTCGCCCGCCGTGACGCGCTCGCCCGTGGGCAGCACGACCTCGATGTAGGCGCCGAGGCGGCCCTCGCCGCCGACGTACGGCTCGAGGACGTCGGCAGTGACGGGGTCCTCACGGCCCAGCCGGCCCTCGACCGCGCGCGCGATGTTCGTCGCGCGGATCTGCAGCTCGCGCAGCTCGTTGTCCTTGACAAGCTGAGCGCCGAGGAAGGCCAGCGGGAAGCCGAGGAGGATGACCGCGACGGCCACCGCCGAGACGGTGGCCAGGATCATCCGGCGACGCAAGGTCAGTGCTCTCCGGTCTCGAAGCGGAAGCCCATGCCCCGCACCGTCGAGATGTAGCGCGGCGCGTTCGCGTCGTCGCCGAGCTTGCGGCGCAGCCACGACACGTGCATGTCGAGAGTCTTGGTCGAGCCCACGAGCTCGGAGCCCCACACCTCACGCATGAGCGAGTCCCGCACGACGACCGAGCCCGCGTTCGCGACGAGCACGCGCAGCAGCTCGAACTCCTTCGTCGTCAGGTGCAGCTCGTGCTCACCCTGGAACGCGCGGTGCGCGGACACGTCGACGCGCACGTCCTGCGCGCGCAGCTCCTCGTCCGTCTCGACCTCGCCGTGCGTGCGGCGCAGGAGCGCCCGGACGCGCGCGAGGAGCTCGGCGAGCCGGAAGGGCTTGGTCACGTAGTCGTCAGCGCCGGCGTCGAGCCCGACGACGAGGTCGACCTCGTCGGCGCGCGCCGTGAGGACCAGCACGGGCGTCGTCAGGCCCTGCGAGCGGATCGCCCGGGCGACGTCGAGGCCGTCCATGTCGGGCAGGCCCAGGTCGAGGACGACGAGGTCCACGCCAGGAGCAGCGTCGATGGCTCCCTGGCCGGTCCCCTGCACGACCACGCTGTATCCCTCGCGGGTCAGCGCACGCGCGAGAGGCTCTGCGATCGCCGGGTCGTCTTCAGCCAGCAGCACATGGGTCATTCGTTCATGTTAGGTCATGAGTCGTTGAAGACCAGTCCTCGCTCGCGGAAAGAGCCCGGGTTGTCGCACGTCGCGCCGCCGTCGTGTCGCGCACGTCACGCCGTGCACCCCCGGACGTACCAGCCGCGCCCCCACGTCGGCCCGCAGGATGACGCCGCGTCGTCAGCGCGCACCTACGCTGGACGCGTGCCGGACCCGACCTACCCCACGCCCTGGCGGGCAGCACCCGCCCCGGTGCGACGCGTGCCCTGGCACGAGCGCAACGCGCTGTGGATCGACTCGATCCTCACCCTGACGGTCCTCTTCTTCACGGTCCTCGTCTACGGCAACGCCGGCCGCGAGCTCGTCTACAGCGTCGCGCTGCTCGCCCCCCTCGCCGTACGGCGCCGCTACCCCGTGGTCTCGGTCGTCCTCGTCTACCTCGCGGGCGTCCCGCTCGCGCTCTCTGACGCGTCGGCCGCGCTGCCCTTCGGCGTCGTCGCCATCCCGGTCGCCCTGTACTCGGTGACGCTCCACGGCCCGCGCTGGTCCTACCTCACCGCGTTCCTGAGCGGCCTCGTCGGTTGCGCGATCCTGTCCGCCAACGCGGCGCTCCTCAGCGGCGACCCCACCGGCGAGGGCATCGTCACCGCCTTCATCGTGATGTTCACGTCGTCGATGGTGCTCGTCACCTCGTGGGCGTTCGGGCTCATGCGCCGCTCCCGGCGCGACACGATCGCAGCGCTCGTCGACCGCGCCGACCGCCTCGAGCGGGAGCGCGACCAGCAGGCACAGCTCGCGACCTCTGCCGAGCGCACCCGCATCGCGCGCGAGATGCACGACATCGTCGCGCACTCGCTCTCCGTGATCATCGCCCAGGCCGACGGCGGCAGGTACGCCGCCGCGACCGACCCCGACGCCGCCGCGCGCACGCTCGGCACGATCGCCGAGACGGGGCGCGACGCGCTCGCCGACATGCGCCGCCTCCTCGGCGTCCTGCGGGCCGACGACCCGTCGTCGTCCTCTGGTCGCCTCGGCGGGCAGCCCGGCCTCGAGCGGCCCGGTCCCGCAGGCGCACCGGTCGCCGACGGCGCCGAGCGCACCCCGCAGCCCGCGTCGGGCGACCTCGAGACCCTCGTCGAGCAGGTCCGCGCGAGCGGCGTCGACGTGTCCTACGTCCGCATGGGCACCCCGCGGCAGCTCCCGCCCGGCGTCGGCCTGAGCGTCTACCGCGTGTGCCAGGAGTCGCTCACGAACGTGCTCAAGCACGCGGGTCCCTCGGCGTCGGTCACCGTGCTCCTGCGCTGGGACGCCACCCAGCTCACGCTCGACGTGACCGACGACGGACGCGGCGCCGCCGCCTCGAGCGACGGCGCCGGGCACGGCCTCGTCGGCATGCGCGAACGTGCCACCATGTTCGGCGGGAGCCTCTCCGCCGGGCCCCGGCCCGGAGGTGGCTTCCGCGTCCACCTCGAGCTCCCCGTCCCGCCCGTCACCGTGCGGCCAGGAGCCGCACCGGCCTACCCCGACGCCGCTGGCGTCCCCACCCCCGGGAGCACACCGTGACCGTCCCCTCGACCGACACCACCCAGGTGCGTGTCGCCCTCGTCGACGACCAGCAGCTCGTCCGGGCCGGCTTCCGCATGGTCATCGACTCGCAGCCCGACCTGCGCGTCGAGATCGAGGCGGGCGACGGCGCGCAAGCCGTGCGCCTGCTCTCCGACCACCCCGTCGACGTCGTGCTCATGGACGTGCGCATGCCCCAGCTCGACGGCCTCGCGGCGACCGCACAGCTCACCGCCGCCTGGCACGAGCGCCTTCCTGCCGACCAGCAGCCCAAGATCATCGTCCTGACCACGTTCGACCTCGACGAGTACGTCATGGAGGCGATCCGCGCAGGCGCGAGCGGCTTCCTCCTCAAGGACGCCCCACCCGAGGAGATGCTCGCCGCGATCCGCACCGTGCACCAGGGCGACGCCGTCATCGCGCCGTCGAGCACCCGCCGGCTCCTCGAGCACATGGTCACCGCGCTCACCCCCGAGACCGCCGCAGACCCTGCCGCCGCCGACGCGGTCGCGACGCTCACCGAGCGCGAGCACGAGGTCCTCGTGCTCATGGCGCGCGGCCGCTCCAACACCGAGATCGCCAGCGAGCTGTTCGTCGCCGAGGCGACCGTCAAGACCCACGTCGGCCGCATCCTCGCCAAGCTCGGCGCCCGCGACCGCGTCCAGGCCGTCGTCGTCGCCTACGAGGCGGGCGTCGTCCGGCCAGGTACCTGACCCGTCGTACCGCCGCCGCACGCGGGGGTACGACCACGGGATGACAGGCCCCGACCGAGGACCCGCCCGAGGCGGGACGCGGCCGCCACCTGGGGATCCGTAACGTCGTCAGTGTCAGGGAGCTCGCCGCCGCGAGCACCCACCACAGCACGACGATCCTCAGGGAGAACGACCCATGCAGACCACCCCCGCCCCCAGCGCGACGGGACTGTCGCACGACGCCGCGGTGCGCGCCCGGTCCCTCACCAAGATCTACGGTTCCGGGGCGAGCCAGGTCGTCGCGCTCGACCACGTCGACGTCGACTTCACCGGCGGTCAGTTCACCGCGATCATGGGCCCGTCCGGCTCGGGCAAGTCGACCCTCATGCACCTGCTCGCAGGCCTCGACTCAGCGTCGGCCGGCCAGGCGTTCCTCGGCGACACCGAGATCACGAGCCTCAACGACGACGGTCTGACGAACCTGCGCCGCACGCGCCTCGGCTTCGTCTTCCAGTCGTTCAACCTCCTGCCCATGTTCACGGCCGAGCAGAACATCACCCTGCCGCTCGACCTCGGCAGCACCAAGCTCGACAAGCAGTGGTTCGACACGCTCGTCCACACGCTCGGGCTCCAGGACCGCCTCGACCACCGGCCGTCCGAGCTGTCCGGCGGCCAGCAGCAGCGCGTCGCGATCGCCCGCGCGCTCATCGCCAAGCCCGACGTCGTCTTCGCCGACGAGCCCACCGGCAACCTCGACTCGCGCTCCGGCGCCGAGGTCCTCAGCTTCCTGCGCACGTCCGTGCGCGAGCTCGGCCGCACGATCATCATGGTCACCCACGACCCGGCCGCCGCCGCGTACGCCGACCGCGTCATCCTCATCGCCGACGGCCGCATCGCCGGCGACATCTCGAACCCGACGCCCGAGTCCGTCCTCGCCGGGCTCGACGCGCTCCGGTCGCTCGACACCGTCACCACCGCGCCCCAGGGCGTCGACGCTGCCGCAGGGGGGCAGCGCCGATGATCCGCCTCACCCTCTCCCAGATGCGCAAGAGCGTCGGCCGGCTGGTCGCCGCCGGCGTCGCCATCATGATCGGGACCGCCTTCGTCGCCGCGACCCTCGTCGCGGGCGAGACGATCACCCGCACGTCGACCGACGCGATCGCCGCCGTGTACGCCAAGTCCGACCTCGTCGTCGTCGGCCTCGGTGACCGCCTCACTCCCGACG
Organism: Sanguibacter hominis ATCC BAA-789; assembly: GCF_012396185.1. Lineage (GTDB taxonomy): Bacteria > Actinomycetota > Actinomycetes > Actinomycetales > Cellulomonadaceae > Flavimobilis > Flavimobilis hominis. The sequence goes on along the minus strand of NZ_JAAXOW010000003.1, from coordinate 188,541 downwards.
AGGTCGCCAAGGTCGCGGCAGTCGACGGCGTCAAGGCGACGGCCGTCCACGCCCAGCTCGGCGTCCAGATCGAGACCGACAAGCGCAACATCTGGGCGCGCGTCGTCCCGACCGCGAGCGACCCGCGCCTCGACGCCCAGGTCGTACTCCGCGGCGCGCTGCCCACGAGCCCCGGCCAGGTCGCACTGCCCGTGGACATGGCCAACCGCCTCGGCGCGACCGTCGGTGGCACCGTCACGACGCCCGTCGTCGCCACGGACGGCTCCGACGCGACCGGCGCCGAGACGCTCACCGTCGTCGGCATCCTCGACGACCCGAACGGTGCGTTCGCGATGGAGGGCGGCGCCGTCATGGCCAGCCAGGCCGACGTGGACCGCTGGCTCCTCTCCTACAACGGGGGCGAGCAGCCGCCGGCCGATGCCGTCGGGCTCACGCTCACCGACGACGCCGACCGCGCCGAGGTCGCCCAGACGATCGAGTCGACCCTGTCGACCGACGGCCGCCAGGTCGTGGCCCGCACGCTCCAGGAGCAGGCAGGCGAGATCGCCCGGCAGCTCACAGGTGACGCCCACACGGTGACGTACGTCGTCCTCGCGTTCGCGGCGCTCGCACTCATCGTCGCGGGCCTTGTCATCGCCAACACGTTCCAGGTCCTCGTCGCACAGCGCACCCGGACACTCGCGCTCTTGCGCTGCGTCGGCGCCAACAAGCGGCAGCTGCGCACGTCCGTCCTCCTCGAGGCGACGATCCTCGGCCTGCTCGCGTCGCTCTCCGGCATCGCGCTCGGCCTCGGCGCCGCCCAGGTGACGCTCAGCGTGCTCTCGACGCGCGACGTCGGCGTGCCCCTGCCCACCGTCGTTCCCGTGTCCGTGGCCGTGTTCGCCGTGCCGCTCCTCGCCGGCCTGCTCGTCACCGTCCTCGCTGCGACGTCTCCCGCACGTGCCGCGACCCGGGTCGCGCCCCTCGCCGCGCTCCGCCCGGCGGACGCCCCGTCGGTCCGACGCGGCTCGACCGGTCGCCTCGTCACGGCGACCCTCATGACCGTGATCGGCTTCGTGATGCTCGGGCTCGGTGCTGCCGCAGGCCTCATGAAGGAGCCGATGATCGGGCTCCTCGTGGGCATCCCGGGCGGGGCTCTCAGCTTCGTCGGCGTCGCCGTCGGGTCCGTGTTCTGGATCCCCAAGGTCACCGCCTGGGTCGGCAGCCTCGCCGCCAGGACCGGCCCGAGCGCACGCCTCGCCACGGCGAACACGCTGCGCAACCCGCGCCGCACCGCGGCGACGAGCACGGCCCTGCTGATCGGCGTCACGCTCGTCGTCATGATGACGACGGGTGCCGAGAGCGCACGCCAGACGTTCAACGCGTCGTTCGACGAGCGCTACTCGGTCGACGTCGCCGTGCTCGGCGGGCACCAGCTCAGCGCGGACGGCAAGAACAAGACCCAGCTCGACGCCGGGGTCACCTCGCAGATCGCTGCCGTCGACGGCGTCACCGCGACCGCCACCATCACCCGCGGCCTCGTCGAGGCGAAGGGCGACGACGTACCGTTCGACGTCGCGATGGGCGACGGCGAGGGACGGCCGATCATCGACGCGATCGACCCGGCGACCGCAGCCACGGTCATGCGGGACACGACGGACCTCGCTCCGTTCACCGACGACTCGCTCGTGATCAGCAAGAACTGGGCGTCCGGCTCGAACGTCACGGACGGGCAGAAGGTCACCCTCGTGGGTGCCGGCGGTGCGACCGCCGACCTCACCGTCCAGGTCGTGCCGTCCATGCCCGCCGGCCTCGAGATCGCCGTCACCACCGCGACGCTGCTCAAGCTCGACCCGGGCGCCGTGACGAACTCGCTCCTGGTCCGGGTCGCCGACCCGGAGAACCCCCGGAGCACGGTCGCTGACATCCAGGAGGTCGTGGACGACCTCGGTGTGTGGACGACAGGTCCTGTCGTCGAGCGCGCGATGTTCGACCAGGTGATCGACGCGCTGCTCGCAGTCGTGGTCGGCCTCCTCGCGGTCGCCGTGTTCATCGCGCTCATCGGCGTGACCAACACGCTGTCCCTGTCGGTCCTCGAGCGGCAACGGGAGAACGCGATGCTCCGTGCGATCGGCCTGACCCGCAAGCAGCTGCGTCTGACCCTCGCGGTCGAAGGCCTGCTGATCGCCCTGGTCGGCACCGGCCTGGGCGTGGTGCTCGGCACCGTGTACGGCTGGGCCGGCTCGGCCGCCGCGCTGGGCACGATCGGCGACATCGCTCTCGCGGTGCCGTGGCGCGACCTCGGGCTCGTCCTGGTCGTCGCCGTCCTCGCCGGGCTCGTCGCGTCGGTCCTCCCGGCGCGCCGCGCGACCCGCACCTCCCCGGTGGAGGCGCTCGCCGTCGACTGACGGACGCCGTCACCGCACGACGCCGGGCCTGTGGACCGGTGGACCTCGTCCACCGGCTGCAGGCCCGGCGTCGTCGCGCCCGGGACCGGCACGCACGCTAGGTCCCGTGCCACGCTCACCGCTCTCGCCGATCGGCCGTCCCGCTCCCCCGCGGTCCGGGCCCTCGCCGTCGTACGTCCGCCTGACCTTCGCACCCGACGAGGACGTCGAGGTCCGCGCGGGGATCCGGCTGGCCGACCTGCGGCCCACGCTCGCGCGGACCCTCGGCCGCTCCGACCTCCTGCACGTGCCGCTCCGCTGCGGAGCCACCCCGCTCGACGCCGACGCCCTCACGGGGCACGCGCCGCTGCTCGACGGCGCGCGCATCGAGGCGAGCGGCACGGACGCGCGGCGCGGTCCGCACCGCCTCGGTCCCGTCGACCTCGCGCGGCGCACGCGCGACGACGCCCTCGTGTGGCACGTCGTCGACGGCCCGCACGCCGGGCTCGTCCTCGCGGCCGACGCCCTCCCGACGGTCCTGGGTGGGCCACGGCTGCGGGCCGCCCCAGGCCCGCGCGGCATGACCGTGCGGCGACGCCCCACGCTCCCCCGGGAGAACGCCCGCACCGTGCGCATCCGCACGGCGCGCGGACGCGTGCGCCGCTGGAGCGGCCGTCCCCTGCTGCTGCGGCCCGGCTGCGCCCTCGTGTGGCAGGCGGACGGCGCGAGCCACGTCGCCGTCGTCACGTCGCGCGTGCCGGCGACCGACCCGAACCGCCAGGGCCCGCCGTGGGCCCTCCTCGTCGCCCCCGCCCTGACGGGCCTCGCGCTCGCGACGATGACCGGACGTCCCGCCTACGCGCTGCTCGCGCTCGCCGGGCCCCTCACGCTCGGGCTGCAGAGCCTCGTGCGCTCACGGTCGGCCACGCAGCCCCCGGCGCTCTCCGGACGGGCCCAGCCCGCAGGGTCGTCCGGCGGCGGGCTCCCGGAGGCCCGCACCGACGGGACCCAGGGTGCGTCCGAGCCGCGGCCGGGAGGCGGCCACGTCGACCTGGGCGGCGTCGACTGGACCTCTCTGCGGGACCGACCAGCCACCCTGCTCGACGCACTCCTGCGCACCCCTGGCGACGGTGGCGCTCGCGGCACCGCGGCCAGCACGGCCCCGCGCGCGACCGCCGCGACCGGCCCCGGCGCCGAGCGGCGCGCCAGGGCGCACGTGTGCGCATGGGCGGCGGCGCACCCGCACGGACGCGTCGTCGTCGCGACCGCAGACGCCGCGAGCGCCTGGTCCTGGTGCCGGTGGGTGCCCGGCGCCACGATCACCCGCCCCGATGTCCTCGTCACGGGCGCGTCACCGCTCGACGGCGAGGACCTGGCGCTCGTCGTCGTGCGGGTCGGCGACCTCGACGACGGCGTCCTCAGCCGGTGGTGGGCCGGCGCCCCTCCCACCGCGTCCCTGCTCCTCGTGGCCGACGAGCCGGACGTCCCCGCGTGGTGCGCGGACCGCGTCGGCGGCCCCGGCGTCGACGTCCCGTGGGCCGACGACGTCGCCCGGCACCTCGCCTCCCGCGCCGTGGCAGGTGGCGCGCTCCCCGCCGTCGTGCCGCTCGCCGCCCTGCTCGGGCTGCCCGCCACGAGCGACCAAGGCGCCGTCGCCCACGCCGTCGCACACCGCTGGAGCGTCCCTCCGAGCGGTCTGCGCACCCCGCTCGGGCTCGCCGCCAGCCGGGTCGGCCCGCCCGAGGTCCTCGAGCTCGACCTCACCCGGGACGGACCGCACGGTCTCGTCGCGGGGACGACGGGTGCGGGCAAGTCCGAGCTCCTCCAGACGCTCGTGTGCGGCCTCGCGCTCACCCACCCGCCGTCGGACCTCGCGATGGCCCTCGTCGACTACAAGGGCGGCGCGTCGTTCGGCGCGTGCGCCGGGCTGCCGCACGTCGTCGGGATCGTCACCGACCTCGAACGCGGCCTCGCCGCGCGGGCGCTCACCGGGCTGCAGGCGGAGATGCGCCGCCGCGAGGCCCTGTTCGCCGCCTCGGGCGCGACGACCCTCGACGAGCACCGCGCGCTCGCCCGGCCGGGAGACGAGCTCGTCCCCCGGCTGCTCGTCGTCGTCGACGAGTTCCGTTCGATGACCCAGGACCTCCCCGACTTCGTCCCGTCCCTCCTGCGCCTCGCCGCGCAGGGCCGCTCGCTCGGCATGCACCTCGTGCTCGCGACGCAGCGGCCGGGCGGCGCCGTCAACGCGGACATGCGCGCGAACCTCGGGCTGCGGGTCGCGCTGCGCGTCAACGACCCCGCCGAGTCGCGCGACGTCGTCGACACTCCCCAGGCCGCCGACCTGCCCGCGCACGCGCCGGGGCGCGCCGTCGTCGTCACGAGCCGCAGCGGCGCCCGCACGGTGCAGGTGGCGCACGCCGCGAGCGCAGCGCCCGTGGACACGCCCGACGCCCGACGGATCCCCGCGTGGGGCACCCGCACGGCACGCGCGCTCGGGCTGCACACCTCGCCCGACGACGTCCTGCGCGGTCTCGTCACCGCCGCCCGCGCGGCGGCGGAAGCCACGGGACAGGCTCGCCCGCGGCGTCCGTGGCTCCCCGGCCTGCCCGCACGCGTCACGCTCGGCGACGTCGAGGGCGTCAGCGACCCACGTCCCGGGCTCGCGGTCGCGCTCGCTGACGTGCCCGCGGAGCAGCGGCGCACGCTCGTCCGGTGGGACCCCGCGCGCGACGGGCACCTCGTGGTCGAGGGCGGGCCTGGGAGCGGACGGAGCAGCGCGCTGCGCCTGCTCGGACTCGCGGCGCTCGCGCGCGGGTGGCACGTGCACACCCTTGGCGAGGTCCTCGCGGGCACGCCGGCGCCGGGGCTCGGCACGGTCGTCGACGCGCGCGACCCCCGCCGCGCAGCCGACCTCCTCGACCGCCTGGCGCGTGCACGGGACGCGCACCCGACGCTCCTGCTCGTCGACGACCTCGAGACGGTGCTCGCAGCGCTCGCGCTCGTGGACCGCGGCGTAGGACCGGACCTTCTGGTCGCGCTCGCGCGCAGCACGGTCGTGCACCTCGCGCTCGCCTCCGCGCGGGCCCTGCCGGGCACGCTGCTCGCCCACGTCGGCTCGCGCGTCGTCCTCGGGGACCGGAGCAAGGCCGCCGACGTCGCGCGCGGCGTCCCGACCGCCCTCGCAGGCCTCGGGGGCCCTCCGGGGCGCGCCGTGTGGTTCGGGCCGGACGGCCCGCTCCTCGCGCAGGTGCTGCTGCCCGGCACGGGACCGCGAACCAACCCCGCGGTCGCCCCGCTCGGGGGGCCTGCGCTCGTCGACGGTTCCCCGGACCTCGGGGCTTCCCACGACCACGCTGCTCTGGCACGTGCCGGTGACACGGTCGCCCGCACGCCGCCCTTGCGGCTCGCGCCCGTCCCTGGGCGCGTCCGCCGACGCGACCTCGACGACGCGCTCGCCGCCTGGCGAGACCGCGAGGGCCGGCCGGCGCCCGGACCGTGGCACCTCCCCGTCGGGATGGGTGGGGACGACGGCGGGGTGCGCTTCCTCGACGTCGGTCGCGGAGCGCTCGTCGTGGGCCCGCCCGGCGCGGGTCGCTCGACTGCGGCCGCCCACCTGGCCGGGCTGCTCGTCGCCCGGCACGGAGCCGGGCGCGTCGTGACCGTCGCGCTCGACGGTCCGCTCGCCGCCTCCGGGGCGGCGCACCACGCGGTCGACGGCTCGCCGTCCGACCTCGTCCGGCTCGCGGCGGAGATCGAGGAGGCGGCGTCAGCAGGTGAGGCTCAGGACCTCGTGGTCGTCGTGGACGACGTACCGCTCCTCGCGCAGAGCGCCCCGGTCGAGCTCGAGCGTCTCCTGGCGGTGCCCGCCGTGACGCGGGCGATCCTCACGGCGACGACCGGTGCCGCCCTCGGCGCCGTGCGCGGGCCGCTCGCGACCGCGCGGGCGCGCCGCACGGGGATCGTCCTGGACCCGGGGCGGCCGGGCAGCGTCGACGTGCTCGGCAGCCCGCTCGGCCGTGCGACCGAGCCTGGTCCCGGCGCCCCCGGGCGCGGCGCTCTCGTGCACGGCCGCCTGGTCGAGCCTGTCCAGCTCGTCGAGCCGTGAGGACGCCGCGAACCCAGCGGGTGGGTCGTCCGGGTGGGGCGTGCTCAGGCGTCGGGCGTGCGCGCGTCGCGCGTCGTCGCCTCGACGACGGGCGGGAGGAGAAGCCCGACGACGATCCCCAGGGCGAGGACGAGGAGCCCGACAGCGAACGGGTTGAGCGCCGCCTGGAGCCACGTGATCGCGATGACGGCCTGGAAGAGCTGCCAGGTGATGACGGGCGACCGCCCCCAGCGCCGACCGTCCCGCAGACCGCGCACCGCTGCGAGGAGCACCGCGGCGAGCGCCCACGCGAACGCGGCGAGGAAGATGTTGATGCCGGCCGAGCCGTTGCCTCGCACGAGCTCGATGAGCGTGAACCCGCCAGCCGCGACGAGAGCGACGACCTCGACGACCACGGCCGCGAGCACGACGCGCAGCGCCTGCGGCACGACGGGGGGGGCAGGGGACTCGTCCAGCGGGGATCGATGCACGCCACCACCCTAGGCGAACGCACGAGCGCGGCTGTAAAGGCTTGTGGCCTGTGACAAAACCCTCACGCCATTCTTCGAGATAGTCACCGTCACACTCTTGTCATCAGGGCGTTGCGGTGTGAACCTTGATGAGGTCGACTTTTCGTCGCCGCAACTTTCCCCCACCGATGGATCCCCGGGCAGGACTGTGCCCAGGAGCGTCCACATCCCGAGGAGTACCCATGGATTGGCGTCACCGCGCCGCGTGTCTGACCGAGGACCCCGAGCTCTTCTTCCCCATCGGCAACACCGGTCCGGCGCTCCTTCAGATCGACGACGCGAAGGCGGTCTGCCGTCGCTGCGACGTCGTCGACACGTGCCTCAAGTGGGCGCTCGAGTCCGGTCAGGACGCGGGCGTCTGGGGTGGCATGTCCGAGGACGAGCGCCGCGCGCTCAAGCGCCGTACGGCGCGCGCTCGCCGCGCTGGCTGAGCCCTCCGCACGACGTCCGACGAGGCCGGTCCCGCATGGCGGGGCCGGCCTCGTCCGTCGTCGGGGTCTGCGGAGCAGGCCCCGGCCCTCCCCCGGGTCCCCTACACGGCCCCTGGCACGTGCGGTCCCTCGTGCACGGGCCGCGCGCCTGCCGGAGGGACGCCGACGTCGGCGACGGCATGCTCGTCGCACGGGGTCGACGTCACGCTCGCCCGCGCGATCCGCGCGACGAGGAACCAGCGCATCGCGCGCCGCAGGCGGCACCAACCGATCAGGTACCAGCTCCCGCCCGCCTGAGCGAAGAGGACTGGATCGACGTCCCGCGTGGTGACGGCGCCGTCCCGCGCCACGAAGCGGATCCGTACCACCCGCCGCTCCGCCATCGCCTGCTCGAGCGCCGACCAGGTCCGGCGCGACGCCGGGGCGGAGTCCACCCAGATGCGTCCTGCCAGCTGCTCGGCCCGCGCCTGCGACACCGGGTCGAGGACGTCGAGGACCTTGCGGACGCCGGTCGCGGCCAGGTCGGCGAACGGGGCGTCGCGCGCGGCGGACACCGCGGCGAGGAGCGCGACCGCCTGCGCGGGCGAGAGACTCACGGGCGGGAGGCTGGTGCGGGCGGCCAGCCCGTAGCCGCCGCCCGGCCCCGGCCGCGACCAGACGGGCGTACCGGCGGCGTCGAGAGCCGCGAGATCCCTCTTGATCGTGCGGACGGAGACGCCGAGGTCCGTGGCGAGGCGCTGCGCCGTGCATCCGCGCGGGCCGCTGCGGCGCAGGGTCTCGGACAGCGCGTGCAGCCGTTCCGTCCGCTTCACCGCGTGCTCGTCCTCATGCTCCGCGTCCGATGATCATGTCAGAGATGGTGACATACCGTTGTCGCCGGGCGCTGCGAGCATCGACCCATGACGACGCACACGAGCTCACCGACCATCCTGCTGATCGCCGGCCACTGGCTCGGCGCCTGGGCCTGGGACGAGGTCGCAGCCGAGCTGACCACCCTGGGTCACCGACCCGTGCCGTTGACCCTTCCGGGCCTGGACGGCGACGACCCGGAGCGGTGCGGGCGGACGCTCGACGACCAGGTCGCCGCGATCGAGGCTGCGGTCCGCGCCGCCGGCGAGGAAGGAACGGCTCCCGTCGTCGTGGCCCACAGCGGGGCCAACGCCCCGGTGAGCGTCGCCCTCGATCGCCACCCGGGATCGATCAGCCACGTGGTGTGGGTCGACAGCGGCCCAGTGACGCCCGGCACCACCCCCGCTCCCGACCTCCCCGAGGGGGTGGCCGAGGTGCCGCTGCCCCCGTTCGACGTCCTCGGGGCGCAAGCGAGCCTCGACGGGCTGGACGCAGCCACCCTCGCCCGCTTCCGGGCCCGCTCCGTCCCGCAACCTGCTGCCGCGATCCGCACTCCCGTCGCCCTGACGGACGACGCCCGCCGCCACGTCCCGACCACCCTCGTGTGCTGCTCGATCTCCGGCGAGCAGGTGCACCAGCTCGCGAGCGGCGGGCACCCGATGTTCGCCGAGGTGGGACGTCTGACGAACGTGGACGTGGTGGACCTCCCGACGGGCCACTGGCCGATGTGGAGCAGGCCCGCGGACCTGGCCCGCGTCGTCGCGGACGTCGCAGCCTGCCCCTGACGCAGGCTCCGGCCGGGCGGCTCGCGCGTGAACGCGCCGTCCGGCCTAGTCCTGCCGTGCGCCGCGCAGGTCGACCGACACGACGACCTCGGTCCCACCCTCGGGGCGGCCGTGCCAGTCGATCGATCCGCGCAGCTCGTTGCTGACGAGCGTCCGCACGATCTGCGTGCCGAGCCCCGAGCCCGGGGCGGTGCCGCCCTCGAGCCCGACGCCGTCGTCCGCGATGCGCACCACGAGGTGCGCGCCCTCGCGCTGCGCGTCGATCGTCACGGTCCCCGACGACCGCCCGACGAACCCGTGCTCGACCGCGTTGGTCACGAGCTCGGTGAGGATCAGCGCGAGCGCCGTCGCGTCCTCGGCGGAGACCTTGCCGAACGACCCGGTCGAGACCGTGCGCACGTAGGTGTCCGCCGACGCGATGTCCGCGGCGAGCCGCAGCGCGCGGCCGAGCATGTCGTCGAACTCGACCTCTTCGTCGATCGTCTGCGACAGCGAGTTGTGCACGAGCGCGATCGTGTCGACGCGCCGCATCGCCTCCTCGAGCGCGGCTCGCGCCTCCGGGACGTTCATGCGGCGGGCCTGCAGGCGCAGCAGCGCCGCGACGGTCTGCAGGTTGTTCTTCACGCGGTGGTGGATCTCGCGGATCGTCGCGTCCTTGGTGAGCAGCTCGCGCTCACGACGACGGACCTCGGTGACGTCCCGGCACAGGAGGACGGCGCCCATGCGCCGGCCGTCCTCGGTGATCGGCAGCGAGCGCACCGAGAGGCACACGGTCGAGGACTCGAGCTCCGTGCGCCACGGCGCACGCCCCATCATCACGAGCGGCATCGACTCGTCGACGGGAGCCTTCTGCTCGACGAGCTCGGCGGTCACCTCGACGAGGGACTCGCCGACGAGCGGGCCGAGCACGCCGAGCCGGTGGAAGCACGAGAGCGCGTTGGGGCTCGCGTAGAGCACCTCGCCCTCAGAGTTGAGGCGGACGAGGCCGTCGCCGACGCGCGGCGCGCCACGGCGGGGGCCTGCAGCCGAGTCGGGGTGGGGGAACTCGCTGCGCGGGATCATGCCGAGCAGCCCGTCGGCAGCCTCGACATAGTTGAGCTCGAGGCGGCTCGGTGTCCGGCCGGAGCCGAGGTAGGTCTGGCGGACGAGGACGGCGAGCGGGCGGCCGCGGTGCACGACCGGCACCGCCTCCTCGCGCACGGCGTAGGCGCCCAGCCAGCGGGGCTCACGCTCGCGCTGGGACCGCACCTCGTCGAGCGCGCGCCGCAGCCACGCGACCTGTCCTGCCGGGGGCCGCGACCCGACGATGTCGTCGTAGTGCACCGTCGCCCCCGTCGAGGGGCGGCAGTGCGCGATCGCGACGAAGTCGCCCTCCCGGGTCGGCAGCCACAGGACCAGGTCGGCGAACGCCAGGTCGGAGATCACCTGCCAGTCGCCGACGAGCAGGTGGAGCCAGTCGACGTCGGCCGGGTCGAGGTCGCCGTGGTGGGAGATCAGGTCGCTCATCGTGGACACGCGCCCAGCCTAACGAGACGGGTCGGTGCCCCGTGCCCCGCAGGGATCTACGCACTAGGCTCGGTGCTGACCGAGACCCAGCATCGAGGAGCGACCGTGCGGCTGTCCGTCGAGCAGAGCCTTCCCGTCCGTCCGGACGAGCTCATGACGCTCATGAGCGACGAGGAGTTCGTCGTGTTCCGCGCGTCGGTCGAGTCGACGACCGTCGAGGGGAGCGTCGTCGACCCTGCGGCGGACGGTTCGTTGCGGATCACGCTGCGCAGGACGATGCCCACGACGCAGATCCCCGTGCAGGTGCGCGCGTTCGTGGGCTCACGCCTCGAGGTGCGCCACGTCGAGGTGTGGGAGCCGCCGAAGCCTGGCCGCTGGTTCGGGACGGTCGCGGTCGAGATCACGGGCACGCCTGTGCGGATGTCGGGCACGGTCTCGCTCGCGGAGACTCCCGAGGGCTGCACCGTCACCTACGAGGGGACCGTCACGGCATCCCTCCCCGTGTTCGGCGCGGCAGTCGAGGAGGCCGCGGCAACGACCCTGAGGTCGGTCCTCGACGCCGAGGAGGAGCGTGTCCGCGCCTGGCTCGGCGGGGCGCGCGAGAGCGCCTGAGCGCTTCCGTATCCATAACGATTCCGCAACACGAGCGCTCGTCGCGACGCTCTGACCTGCAGTTTCACTGTTTCGGCAACAGACGACGAGGCACCGGTCACACCCCGCCTTGACAGCGCTCCCACACCAAAGCCACGATGACACCAGCGGCATGGGAACGCTTCCACACTCGAGTCAGACCCGCGCAGGTCTGCATGTGGGAGCGCTTCCACCTCGGTTCACCCGGACCGGGGCCGCCGGACATCGTGTCGGACCATCAGGGGCAGGCACGCGGACGGCACGGCGACGACGCCTGCCAGGACGAAGGAGTCACAGTGCGCAAGAACAGCAAGAAGTGGGTCGCTGTAGCGGGGATCGCCTCGATCTCGCTGCTCGCCTCGGCATGCGGCGGCAACGACACGGAGACGCCCGCGACCCCGGGCGCGAGCGGCGGCACTTCCGGCGGGGCGAAGGACATCACCCTGACCGTCGCTACGTTCAACAACTTCGGCTACACGGACGAGCTCCTCAAGGAGTACATGGACGCCAACCCCGGCATCAAGGTCGTCCACACCAAGGCCGCCGAGTCGAAGGACGCGCGCGCCAACCTGACCACCCGCATCGCCGCGGGCGGCGACGGCCTCGCCGACATCGAGGCCATCGAGATCGACTGGATGCCGGAGCTCTCGCAGGTCGAGGACGCCTTCGCGGACCTCACCGACGCCGCGGTCGACGGCCGCTGGCTCGAGTGGAAGCTCAACCAGGGCAAGACGCCGTCCGGCAAGCTCATCGGCTACGGCACCGACATCGGCCCCGAGGCCGTCTGCTACCGCTCTGACCTGTTCAAGGAGGCCGGCCTGCCGACCGACCGCGAAGAGGTTGCGAAGCTCCTCGAGGGCGACTGGGCCCACTACTTCGAGGTCGGCAAGCAGTTCGTCGCCAAGTCCGACTCCGCCTGGTACGACGACTCCAACGCGATCCTCCAGGGCATGATCGGCCAGGTCGAGGCCCCGTACGAGGACCCGGCCACCGGTGAGCCCACCGACCTCGCGTCGAACACCACGGTCAAGGGCCTGTACGACCAGATCCTCGCCGTCGCGCCGGACCTGTCCGCGCACCTCAAGCAGTGGCAGGGCGACTGGGACACCGCGTTCCAGAAGAACGGCTTCGCGACGATGCTGTGCCCCGCGTGGATGACGGGTCCGATCGAGGAGCGTTCCGGTGGCGTCGAGGGCTGGGACGTCGCTGACGTCTTCCCCGGTGGCGGCGGCAACTGGGGCGGTTCCTTCCTGACCGTCCCCGCCTCCGGCAAGAACGTCGACGAGGCGAAGAAGCTCGCTCAGTGGCTGACCTCCCCCGAGGTCCAGATCAAGGCCTTCAACTCGGCCGGCACCTTCCCGAGCCAGATCGAGGCGCAGTCCTCGAAGGACCTGCTCGACGCCAAGAACGAGTTCTTCAACGACGCCCCCGTCGGCGCCATCTTCTCCGCCCGCGCGAAGGCCATCGACGGCGTCCCGCAGCCGTTCAAGGGCAAGAACTACTTCGCGATCCACCAGACGGTCCAGGACGCGATCGACCGCGTGGACGTCAACCAGAACACGGACGCTGCGGCGTCGTGGGACAAGGCTCTGAGCGACTTCAAGGCCCTCGGCCTCTGATCCGTCGTCTCACCTGCCACACCGCGGCCTAGCCGCACGCGTCGCCCCCGCCCTCGGGCGGGGGCGACGCACCCCACGATCCGGGGCTGATCAGCGTCACGCCCGCCGACGTGCCCCCCGCGCTCCGAAGGAAATCCATGTCAGTCCTCGCACCAGACAAGCCCGCGCACGCGCCCGCGCGCCCCCCGCGGCGAGTCGCGTTCAGCCAGAAGATCGGCCGGTGGGACGTCAAGGTCTCGCCCTACCTCTACATCTCGCCGTTCTTCATCCTGTTCGCCATCACGGGCCTGTTCCCCCTCATCTACACGGGGTACGTCTCCCTCCACGAGTGGAACCTGCTGAGCGGGCAGGGCGACTTCGTCGGGTTCGAGAACTTCACGTCCGTCATGGAGCAGCCCAACTTCTGGCTGGCGCTGCGCAACACCATCTCGATCTTCCTGCTGTCGTCGGTCCCGCAGGTCATCGCGGCGATCCTCATCGCCGCCGTCCTCGACGCGAACCTGCGGATGAAGACGTTCTGGCGCATGGGCGTGCTGCTGCCCTACATCGTCGCCCCCGTCGCCGTCGGCCTCATCTTCTCCCGCCTCTTCGGCGACCAGTACGGCGCGATCAACGAGCTGCTCGGCCTCATCGGCATGGACCCGATCGCGTGGCACGCCGAGGTGCTCCCGTCGCACCTCGCGATCGCGAGCATGGTCAACTTCCGCTGGACCGGCTACAACGCCCTCATCTTCCTCGCTGCGATGCAGGCCATCCCGCGCGACCTCTACGAGGCCGCAGTGATCGACGGCGCGGGCCGCGTCCGCCAGTTCTTCTCGATCACCGTGCCGCAGCTCAAGGCCACGATCATCTTCGTCGTCATCACCTCGACGATCGGTGGCCTGCAGATCTTCGACGAGCCGCGCGTGTTCGACTCGACCGGCCGCGGCGGCGCCGACGGCCAGTGGCTGACCGTGACGCTCTTCCTCTACGACCTGGGCTGGGGCAACCAGAAGAACCTGGGCCGCGCCTCCGCGGTCGCGCTGCTGCTGTTCCTCGTGATCGTGATCATCGGCATCCTCAACTTCGCACTGTCCAACCGCATCGCGGCCTCCGACCAGATGGTCAAGAAGTCCCGCAAGAAGATCGGGGGTAAGCGATGAGCTCCGTCGCCACCATCGCCCAGAGCGCCGGCCCCGGCGCAGCCAAGGCCGCCGCGCGCAAGCGCAACCGCAACGTCGGTGGCGCGAACAAGCGCCCGGGCTGGGTCACGTACCTCCTGCTCGGTGCGGTCATCCTGATCTCGGCGTACCCGCTGTACTACGTCATCCTGCTCGCGTCGTCGACGCAGGAGATCATCTCGCAGTCGCCGCTGCCGGACCTCGTGCCGGACGGTCACCTGGCTGAGAACATCAAGCGCGTCTTCGACAGCGACATCCCGCTGATGAAGGGTCTGGTGAACTCGTTCATCGTCGCGGTGGTCCAGGTCGCGAGCGTCGTGATGTTCTCGACACTCGCCGGCTACTCGTTCGCGAAGCTCCGCTTCCGCGGTCGTGGCCCGCTGCTCGTGTTCGTCATCGCGACGATGGCGATCCCGACCCAGCTCGGCGTCGTCCCGCTGTTCATCGTCATGCGGGAGCTCGGCTGGTCCGGCGACCTGCGCGCGGTGATCCTGCCGGGCATCGTCACGGCGTTCGGCGTGTTCTGGATGACCCAGTTCCTCGAGAACGCCCTGCCGTACGAGCTGATCGAGGCGGCACGCGTCGACGGCGCGTCGATGATCCGCACGTTCTGGCACGTCGCGCTTCCCGCGGCTCGCCCGGCTGCGGCGATGCTCGCGCTGTTCACGGCGATCGGCTCGTGGACGAACTATTTCTGGCCGTCGATCATCCTGACGAACCAGAACCCGACGCTGCCCATGGTGGTGCGTCAGCTGCAGGCGTCGTACTTCCAGGACTACTCGCTCATCATGGCGGGCGTGCTCCTGGCGACCCTCCCGCTGTTCATCGTCTTCGTGATCGCGGGCAAGCAGCTCGTCGCCGGCATCATGGCCGGCGCCGTCAAGGGCTGAGGTCTCCGGGCGGTGCGGCACCTGCCGCACCGCCCGCAGCACCTGGCCGATTCTGAGGGTGGGCGCCTGACGCGCTACCCTGCCGTCGACATCCGCTCGACGGAGACCGCACCGGAAGCAGGAGCCAGTGACGACTCGAACTCTGGTCACGGCGAACGACTCCTCCATGCCCACGCTCGACGAGGTCGCTGCGGCGGCGGGCGTGTCGCGCTCGACGGCGTCGCGCGCCCTCAACGGCGGCGCCCGGGTCTCCCCCGAGGCGCAGGCAGCGGTCGACGACGCGGCGCGGCAGCTCGGGTACGTCCCCAACCGCGCGGCGCGGTCCCTCGTGACGAGGCGCACCGACTCGATCGGGCTCGTGGTCCCTGAGCCCGACGAGCGTCTGCTCACGGACCCGTTCATCGGTGCGACGCTGCGCGGCGTGAGCGCGGCACTCGCCCACACAGACCTCCAGCTCGTGCTGCTCATCGCCCGGCAGGGTGAGGGTGCCGCGAGCGTGGCGCGGTACCTGCGCTCGGGACACGTCGACGGCGCGGTCATCGTCTCGCACCACCGTGAGGACGGGCTCGAGAAGACCCTCGAGACGTCGCCGGTCCCGGCAGTCTTCGTCGGCCGCCCGTTCGAGAGCGCCGACCGCCTGTTCTACACGGACGTCGACAACGTCTCGGCCGGCCGGATGGCCACGCAGCACCTCCTCGGGCTCGGTCGGCGCCGCGTGGCGCACATCGCGGGCCCTCAGGACATGGCTGCGGGCATCGACCGGCGCACGGGCTGGCTCGAGGTGCTGACCGAGGCGGGCCTGCGCACGGACGCGTCCGTCGAGGTGGACTTCTCGGTCCCCGAGGGTGAGCGTGCGATGGCGCGCCTGCTGCAGTCTCACCCGGACATCGACGCTGTCTTCGCGGCGTCGGACGCTCTCGCGATCGGTGCGATGCGCGTGCTGCGCGCGGCGGGCAAGTCAATCCCCGACGACGTCGCGGTGATCGGTTACGACGACCTCGGCCTCGCGGCCACCGCGATCCCCCCGCTGACGACCATGCGGAACCCTGTCGTGGAGATGGCCTCGAGCGCGGTCGAGCAGCTCCTCGCGCTCCTCGAGAGCGGCACGCACTCGTCGGTGCGTGACGACGTCCCGCCGGTCGTGTTCCCGGCCCGCCTCGTCAAGCGCCTGAGCGCCTGAGCGCCTCCGCGTCTCCGCCTCCGCTGCGGCAGGCGTACCCTTGCGACGTGCTGCGCCCCCGTCCTGACCTGCCTCTCGGCTGGTCGCTCGCCCTCGTCGCTCTCGGTGGCGCTGCCGGCGGCAGCGCACGCTACGGACTGACGCAGGCGTTCGCCGACGGGAGCGGCTTCCCGTGGACGACATGGGCGATCAACGTCGTCGGCTGCTTCGCCCTCGGTCTCCTCCTGACCGGGTGGGTGCGTCCCGGCCTCGCCCCGCGCTGGTGGCGGCCGCTGATCGGCACCGGGTTCCTCGGGGCGTTCACGACGTTCTCCGCCGTCATGCATGCGGTCGCCGGCCTCGAGCGCTCGGGCTCGGCCGGGACGGCTCTCGCATACCTGGGCCTGTCGTTCGTCGTCGGTGTTGCGTCGGCCGCCGCTGGGAGCGTCGCCGGGTCGAGGATCGCGAGGCGGGCGCGGTGACGGCCCTGCTCGTGGTTGCCGCGGGAGCGGCCGTCGGCGCAGTGCTCCGGGCGCTCGCCGAGCGGGTGCAGGCGGTCGTGCTCGCGCACGCTCTCGCGCGGCGCGGTGAGCGCTGGTACCTCTCCCCCGGCTGGTCGACGCTCGCGGTCAACCTGGTCGGCACCGTCCTCCTGGGCTGGGCTGCGGGGCGGTACGACGTCGGCGCGCTCGGCACCACGGGCCTGCTCGCACTGGGCACGGGCCTCGCGGGCGGGCTGACCACGTTCTCGACGCTCGGCGTCGAGGTTGTCGACCTCGTCCGGGACCGCGCACGGGCTCGGCTCGCCCTCCTGCTGGCCGCGCACGTCGTCCTCGGTCTCGCCTGCGCCACGATCGGGTATCGGCTCGGCACCATCGTGTGACCTCGCGCAGGGCGCGCGATATGGTGCAGGTCCGACGACTCGACGAGGAGTTGTGCATGGGGACACTGACCCTGACGCGCGCGGACGTGATGAGGCTCCGCGTCGCGCGTCACCAGCTGGACCGGGCTCCCGGCGTCGCGCAGAACCCGCGTGACGTGGACATCCTTGACCTCGGCGTGCCCGACACCGGATCGCCCGCGGGCGCGTGGGCGCTCGCGAACCGTGGGGCGCCGCCTGCCGGCCCGGACGAGCTCGCGCGGGTGTGGACGCTGCGCGGCGCGCCGCACCTGTACCGGCGCTCGGACCTCGCGCGGGTGGCGGTCGCGACGGCACCGTTCTCGGAGGCGGACGCCGCCAAGCGGGTGCTGACGGCCGCGCGACCGCTACGGGAGGCGGGCATCCCGGTGCTCGACGCGCTGACGATCGTCGCGCGGCACCTGCGTGAGATCGCACGAGACCCGGTGCCCAAGGGTGAGGCGTCGACGGCGCTGTCGGCGACGGTCGGCGACCCGTACCTGCGCGACTGCCCCGGCTGCGGCACGCGCCACCTGTTCGAGCTGCCGTTCCGGCTGGCCGCCTTCCAGGCTGGCCTCGAGCTGTGCCCGGACACGGCGCCGCCGGTGCTGCGGCGCGTGCCGGGGCTCGAGCCGGCGATGTTCGGGCACCGTGCCGGGGACGCCGCGCCGCGGTTCGACGTCGTCCGCGGCTACCTGCGCTTCTTCGGTCCTTCCTCGCCCGCGCAGGTGGCGGCGTTCCTCGAGGCGCCCGTGCGCGACGTGCGTGCGGCGTGGCCGCGGGACACGATCCCCGTCACGGTCCAGGACCACGACGAGGACGGCGTCGAGATCCTTGCCGAGGACGAGGCTGCGGTGGGCCGGGCACGGCGGGCGGGCGCGCCGTCGGGCGTGCGTCTCCTCGGGCCGGGCGACCCGTTCCTCGTCGCGCGCGACCGCGAGCTGCTCGTGCCGGACGCGCACGACCGCAAGGACCTGTGGCGGCCTGTCGGGCGCCCGGGCGCGGTGCTCGCGGACGGCGAGCTCGTGGGGTCGTGGCGGAGCGAGGTCTCGGGGCGTCACCTCGACGTGACGGTGCGCCCGTGGCGGCGCTGGCGCGCGTCGCTGGGGCACCTCGTCGAGGAGCAGGCCGCCCTGCTCGCGAGATACCGGGGCGTCGCTGACGTGCGGCTCACCGTCGAGGGCGAGCGCGCCGCCGTCGCGGTGTGAGCGTCAGCCGAGGAAGGCGAGCCGCCAGTCGACCGGTCCGCGCTCGAGGTACTCGAGGGTGAACCGTCCGGGCCACCGCTGCTCGACCTGAGCGAGGAGCGGGACGGGGTCGTGCGGTGCGAGGAGGACGAGGCCGGAGCCCGGGCGGACGCTGTCGAGCGCTCCGAAGATCGTCGCGTGCCGGATGGCGTGCGGGATGACGCGGGCGTCGAGGACGGGGAGGCTCGCGTCGTCGTGCCCTCCGCAGCCGCACGTGCCCGGGACGGGTGCGGTCGCGGGGTCCGGCTGCACTGCGGCGGCCACCTCGGCGGCGGTGGTCAGGGCGATCGGTTCGGTGGTCATGGCGGGCCTTCCGTCGTGGGGCGGGGTGGGCGCGCTCGCCGCGCTTCCCTCGGGCTCGCAATATTAGTACAGTTTTATCCGTGGAAAATAGACAGGGCTTCCCCGCGTCGCCGCGCCCCGGCTACGGACCGTCGCCGACCCCCCAGCTCCCGCCCACCGCCCGGCTCTCCAAGGCCCGGATGCAGGTGCTCGACGTCCTGTCCGCCCAGCCCGAGCCGTGCACCGTCGCCGCGATCGCGGCAGTCCTCGGCCAGCACACGAACACCGTCCGTGAGCACCTCGACACCCTCGTCGACGCACGGCTCGCCGAGCGCCGCCGCGCGCCCGTCCAGGGCCGCGGCCGACCCGCCTGGCTCTACGCGACCGCCGTCCCGCAGCCCGGTCTCAGCGACGGCGCGGTCGAGTACGCATCGCTCGCAGCCGTGCTCGCCGACACGATCGCACGCACGAGCACGGACCCGTCGGGCGACGCGATCACGGCAGGGCGCCGCTGGGGCGCCGAGCTCGTCCGCACCCGCCGCCCCCAGGAGGCCAGCGACGCAGGCCTCACCCCCGACGCTCCCGGCCCACGCGACGCTGCACGGCCGCCCGAGCCCCAAGGCCCCGACGCGATCGACGACGCCACCCACGCCCGCCGCGCCGTCGTGCGCCTCCTCGACGACCTGGGCTTCGCGCCGTCGACCGACGAGGACGCGAGCGACGTCGCACTGCGGCGCTGCCCGCTCCTCGAGGCCGCGTACCGCCACCCGGACGTCGTGTGCGCCGTCCATCTCGGGCTCGCCCGCGGCGCGCTCGAGGCGCTCGGAGCCCCGACCGCGGGCACCACGCTCGTCCCTTTCGCGGAGAAGGGCGCGTGCCGGCTCCTGCTCGCAGGCGACCCGTTCCTCGACGCCGAGAGGGCCCTCGCCGCCAGCACGCCGACCGAGGACGGCACGCCCACATGACCCGCCGCGCCGTCTTCCTGCTCCCCGCAGCGCTCGCCCTCCTCGCCGGGCTCGACGCAGGGCTGCTCCTCCTCGGCCTCCCCGCCCCGGTCACGACCGTCCGGCTGCCTCTCGTGCACGGCATGCTCATGACGCTCGGCTTCGTCGGCACGGTGATCGCGCTCGAGCGCGCGGTCGCGCTGCGTCGCGCCTGGGGCTTCCTCGCTCCGGTCCTCCTCGGCCTCGGCGGCGTCGCGCTGCTGAGCCCGCTCCCGCTCGCTGCCGGGCAAGGTCTGCTCGTCGCCGGCACAGGCGCGCTCGTCGCGCTCTACGTACCGCTGTGGCGCCGCACGCGCGACGACTCCGTCGTCGTCCAGCTGCTCGGCGCCGTCCTCGCTCTCGGCGCGGCGCTGCAGTGGTGGGGCGGTGCCGCGATGCCCGACGTCGTGCCCTGGCTCGCGGCGTTCGTCGTCACGACGATCGCAGGCGAGCGGCTCGAGCTCGCGCGCGTCGCGATGCTCGGCGCGCGCGCCGAGGGCAGCGTGCTCACGCTGTGCCTGGCGATCGCGGGCGCGTGCGTCGCGACGACGCTCTGGCCGACAGCCGGCTACCCACTCCTCGGCGCGGCGCTCCTCGCGCTGTGCGGCTGGCTAGCGGTGCACGACGTCGCCCGCCGGACCGTCCGCAGCACCGGGCTCCCGCGGTACATGGCCTGGAGCCTGCTCGCCGCGTACGCGTGGCTCGCGACGGCCGGTCTCGTGTGGCTCCTCGGCGGCCGGCAGTCGAGCGGGCCCGGGTACGACGCCGTGCTGCACAGCGTCTTCCTCGGGTTCACGATCTCGATGATCATGGCGCACGCACCCGTCATCCTGCCGGCCGTGCTGCGCGTCCGGCTCCCCTACCACCCGGCGATGTACGTCCCCGTCGTCGTGCTGCACGTGACGCTCCTCGTGCGCGTCGCGGTCGGTGACGCCCGCGGCCTGGCGACGATCGTGCAGGTCGGCGGCGTCGGCAACGTCGTCGCCGTGCTCCTGCTCGTCGTCACCATGGTCGCTGCGGGCGTGCGCGGACGCACCCGCGCCCCCGCGGTGCCCCCGCCACCCGCCGGACCGACCGAGGGCGCCGCGTCACCCGCGCCCGCCTCCACGGCCACCGAGGACGCCCTGAGATGACCGCGACCCCGTCCCCCCGCCCGCTCTCGGCCCGGTCGACGTGGCACCTCGGGGCGAACGCGCCCGTCGTCGCCTGGCTCGCCGCGACCGTCGTCGTCGCGGTCGCGCACCGCGAGATCCCGGCCTCCACGTGGCTCCTCGTGCACATGACGCTGCTCGGCGCCGTCACGAACGCCGTCTGCGTGTGGAGCGCGCACTTCGCCGACGCCCTCCTGCGACGCCGCGTCACGCCCGCGTCGCGGCGCTGGCAGGCTGCCCGCCTCGTGGTGCTCAACGTCGGCGTCGTCACGACCGTGACCGGGATGGTGACGAGCCGCTGGACCGCGACCCTCGTCGGCGCCGTCCTCGTGGGCCTCGCCGTCGCGGCGCACGCCGTGACGCTGTGGCTCCAGTCCCGCAGCGCGCTCGCGCCCCGGTTCCTGGTGTGCGTGCGCTTCTACGTCGCCGCTGGCACGCTCCTGCCGCTCGGCGCGGCGCTCGGCGTGCTGCTCGCGCGCGGCGGCGCCGCGACGGGCTGGCACGTGCGCCTCGTCCTCGCGCACGCCGGACTGAACCTGCTCGGGTTCGTGGGGCTCACGGTCCTCGGCACTCTCGTCACGCTGTGGCCGACGATGCTGCGCACCGCGATGGACGCCACGGCGCCCCGCGCCGCCGGCCGCACGCTCGCTCTCATGCTCGCGGGGCTCGCCTTCGGAGCCGGTGGCGCGCTCGTCGGCGTGCGAGCCGTGGCCGCGGCGGGGGTTCTCGTCTACGTGGGCGGGGTCGTCGTGTCGCTCGTGCCGATGGTCACGAGCGCGCGCCGGCGACCGCCGTCGTCGTTCGCGACGTGGTCCACCGCCGCGGCGACGACGTGGCTCGTCGGCTCGCTCGCCACGCTCGTCGTGCTGCTGCTCGTGAGCCCCACGTGGGAGGTCGTCGCGACGCGTGTCGGGGCGCTCGTCGCGCCGCTCGTCGGCGGCTTCGCCGCACAGCTCGTCCTCGGCGCGCTCACCTATCTCGTGCCGGTCGTGCTCGGCGGCGGCCCGGCGACCGTCCGGGCGACGGGGGCGCGCCTCGAGAGCGGCGCCGTCGTGCGGGTGGTCGTGGCGAACGGTGGGCTGCTGCTGTTCGTCCTGCCGGGCAGCAGCACGCTCGCCGCGCTCGCGAGCATCGCGGCGCTCGTCGCCCTCGCGTCGTTCCTGCCCGTGCTCGGGCTCGCGCTGCGCGACCACCGGCGCGCCCGCCGGACCGTCGCAGCAGGCGGCGACCTGCCGCGCGCAGCGGAGCCCGCTCCCCCCCGTCGCCCGACGGGCGCCCTCGTCGCCGGTGTGAGCGTCCTGCTCCTCGTCGTCGCCGGCGCGACGGCGCTCGACCCGCCGGTGCGTCCGGCGACGTCGGCCGCCGCCACCGGGGCGGAGCCAGCCGGCGTGACGCCGACAGGACGGACGACGACGGTCGCGATCGAGACGCGCGACATGACGTTCATCCCTTCGCAGATCACCGTGCCCGCGGGTGACCGCCTCGTCCTGACGATCACCAACACGGACACGACGACGGTCCACGACCTCGCGCTCGACACCGGCCACCACTCGGGACGCATCGGGGTCGGCGAGACGGTCACGCTCGACGTGGGCGTCGTCGACCGGACCATCGAGGGCTGGTGCACGATCGTCGGGCACAAGCAGTCGGGCATGCGGCTGACGATCGTCCCGACGGGCGTGCCCACCGCGACGGTCGGTGGCCACCCGGGCCACGCGACCGCCGGGACCGGGCAGCCGACCGCGAGCGCCGCCGCCGACATCGACCTGTCCCGCGCTCCCGCGCCGGGGTTCGAGGCCCGCGACCCGCGCGTCGCGCCCGCGACGGACGAGAAGGTGCACCGGATCACGCTCGAGGTCACGGACCAGCTCACGGAGGTCGCTCCCGGGGTCACGCAGACCCTGTGGACCTTCGGCGGGTCGGCGCCCGGGCCTGTCATCCGCGGGAAGGTGGGGGACCGGTTCGAGATCACGCTCGTCAACGACGGCAGCATCGGTCACTCGATCGACTTCCACGCGGGCGCGCTCGCCCCGGACGAGCCGATGCGGACGATCGCCCCGGGCGAGACGCTCACCTACCGCTTCACGGCGACCCGCTCGGGCATCTGGATGTACCACTGCTCGACGGCGCCGATGAGCGCGCACATCGCGAACGGGATGATGGGCGCGGTCGTCATCGACCCGCCCGACCTCGCGCCCGTCGACCACGAGCTCGTGCTCGTGCAGTCGGAGATGTACCTCGGCCCGCAGGGTGGCGAGGTCGACGCCGAGCGGGTCGGTTCAGGCCACCCCGACCTGGTCGTCTTCAACGGGTACGCCGACGGCTATCTGCACGACCCGGTCGAGGTCCGTGCTGGCGACCGTGTGCGCGTGTGGGTCCTCGCGGCGGGGCCGAACGTGGGCTCGTCGTTCCACGTCGTGGGCGGGCAGTTCGACACGGTGTTCCACGAGGGCGCGTACCGCCTGCGTCCTGGCGGCGCCGAGCAGGGCGGCGCGCAGGCACTCGGCCTCACCGTCGCGCAGGGTGGGTTCGTCGAGCTCGAGCTTCCCGAGGCCGGGACCTACCCGTTCGTCACGCACGTCATGTCGGACGCCGAGCGCGGCGCGCGCGGGGCGTTCGTCGTGGCGCCGTGAGGTTCAGCGGCCGAGCCGGCGGTCGCGCGTGACGTAGGAGCGCAGGGCCCGCAGGAAGTCGACGCGGCGGAAGCTCGGCCAGTACGCCTCGCAGAAGTAGTACTCCGAGTGCGCGGACTGCCACAGGAGGAACCCGGAGAGCCGCTGCTCCCCGGAGGTGCGGATCACGAGGTCAGGGTCGGGCTGTCCGCGCGTGTAGAGGTGCGCGGCGATGTCCTCGACGTCGACGACGTCCGCGACCTCGGCGATCGTGAGCCCCGCCTGCGCGCGGTCGCGCAGGTAGTCGCGTACGGCGTCGGCGATCTCGTGGCGGCCGCCATAGCCGATCGCGACGTTGACGTGCAGCCCCGTGTTGCCCTCCGTGCTGGCCTCAGCCTCGCGCAGCGTCGCGGCGACGTCGTCGGGAAGCAGGTCGAGCCGGCCCATGATGCGCAGCCGCCAGCGGCCGCACGCCGCAAGGCCCTCGACCGCGGAGACGATGATCCCGAGGAGCGCCTCGAGCTCCTCAGGGTCCCGCGTGAGGTTGTCCGTCGAGAGCATCCAGAGCGTGACGACCTCGGTGCCGATCTCCTCGCTCCAGCCGAGGAACTCGGTGATCTTCTCGGCGCCGCGCTGGTGACCGGTCGCGGTGGACTCGCCGAAGGTGCGCGCCCAGCGGCGGTTGCCGTCGAGGATGACGCCGATGTGGCGGGGCAGCGCCTCGTGCGGCAACGACCGCATGAGCTGACGCTCGTAGAGCCCGTAGAGCTGCTGGGGTAACCGCACTGGTCCTCGCTCATGGTGCTGGAGGTGGTGCCGCCCGCAGGGGCCCGCGGCGCGACGAGGATCACGGTACCGGACGGCGGTGCGCCTCAGACCGGACTCCACAGGCCCGTCCGCCAAACTCTCACAACACCCGACACGTAACCTACGGGACCGTAGGTTAGTCTGACGCCATGGCGCAGGACACGAGCCCGACCGACGCGACCGCACACCCCGTAGGCCCCGCAGACGACCTCCCCGGTCCCGTCGACGTGGTCAAGCCGCGCCTGCGCGGCTGGATCCACGCGATCAACTTCCCGCTCGTGGTCGTCGCGGGCGTCCTCCTGACCGTCGCCGCGCCGCCGACCGCCCCGCGCGTCGCGTCCCTCGTCTTCGCGATCACCGCGGCGCTGCTGTTCGGCACGAGCGCCGTCTACCACCTCGGGAACTGGCGGCCCTCCGTCAAGGCCGCGCTGCGCCGGGCGGACCACGCGAACATCT
Organism: Sanguibacter hominis ATCC BAA-789; assembly: GCF_012396185.1. Taxonomy (GTDB): domain Bacteria; phylum Actinomycetota; class Actinomycetes; order Actinomycetales; family Cellulomonadaceae; genus Flavimobilis; species Flavimobilis hominis. The sequence goes on along the minus strand of NZ_JAAXOW010000003.1, from coordinate 164,096 downwards.
TCCTGATCATCGCGGGCAGCTACACCCCGCTCGCCGTGCTCATGCTCGACACGCGCGCGGCCACGATCCTCCTCGCGATCGTGTGGAGCGGCGCAGCGCTCGGCATCACCGCGCGGATGATCTGGCTCGGCGCACCCCGGTGGATCTACACGCCGGTGTACATCGCGCTCGGTTGGGTCGCGGTCGGCTACATGCCGACCTTCTGGGGGCTCGGCTTCCAGGACGTCGTGTGGCTCGTCGCGCTCGGCGGGCTCGCCTACACGGTGGGTGCGGTCATGTACGCGACCAAGCGGCCCAACCCGGTGCCGCGCTGGTTCGGGTTCCACGAGCTGTTCCACGCGGGCACCGTGGTCGGGTTCTGGTGCCACTTCGCGGCAGTCGTCGTCGCGCTCAACACGCTCTGACCTGCCTGCCCCACCCCCGAGCCTCCTGGGCTGCGCTCAGCCTCCCGCACCCTCACGCGGCACGACGGCGAACCGGCGGTTCGCGAGCGACGGGTTGCGCTCACGCGTGCGCACGACGTCCGCGTGGTCGAGGTCGACCGTCACCTGACCGGGCTCGAGACCCAGCCGTGCACGGACAGTCCCGTCCGGGCCCACCGCGGTGCTGCTCCCGCACACGCCGCGCCCCGCCATCCCGACCGCGACGACGAACGCCGTGCTCTCGATCGCACGCGCCTGCGCGAGCACGGTCCACTGCTCGATCTTGCCCGGCCCCGCAGCCCACGCCGCCGGGCACAGCAGGACGTCAGCACCGGCGTCGAGCGCGCGCCGCGCCGACTCGGGGAACCTCAGGTCGTAGCAGGTCATGACGCCGACGGTCCCGTCACCGACGGTCATCGTCGGGGGCATGTCGAACGGCCCGGGGGCGAACCGCTCGGACTCGCGCTCGCCGTACGCGTCGTACAGGTGGACCTTGCGGTACACGCCTCGCAGCTCGCCCTGAGCGTCGACGAGCACGACGCCGTTGCTCGCGCGCCCTCGTCCGTCACCCTCCAGGGTGACGCCTGCCGCGACGGCGACGTCGTGGCGTCGCGCGGCCTCACGCATCTCGATGACGAACGGCCCGTCCACGGGCTCGGCCGCCCCCGCGTCCACGCCGCGCGGATCGAAGTACGACGCGTACTCGGGCAGGACGACGAGGTCCGCGCCGTCGTCGGCCCCACGCCCGACCGCCTCGCGCGCGAGCGCACGGCACGCGTCCGCGTCAGCGACCGCGGCGACCTGCGCGAGCGAGACGCGCACGATCAGCCGTCGGCGCGGCCCGGCGTCGGGCCGTGGTCACCGGCCGGCTCAGCGACCCCGGGGCCCTCGGCCGCTGCCTCCTCGACCGTGACGTCGCGCGGCTCGCGCGCCGCCTCGGCACGCTCCTCGAAGCGCAGCCGACGCACGCGCCGGTTCATCGAGAACCAGCCGAGGATGCACACGACCGCGATGAAGAAGATCGCGAGGAAGCCGATCAGGCCTGGCGTCACGTCGTACTCGTTGAGGTCACCGCGCAGCACGTCGGTCGGCGACGGGCTCGGGCTGACGGTCTCGAACGTGAGCGCCGACGTGTGCGGGACGAGCTGGACGGTCATGCGATCTCCTCGTGACGGATCCCGGCGAACAGGTCGTCCTCGGGGAGCGTGGTGGGCACGCGCGAGTGGGCGAGCTCGAACTCCTCGACAGGCCAGACCTCGGCCTCGAGGTCGCGTGGCGTGCCGAAGAAGAACCCGTCCGGGTCGATCTGGGTCTCGTGCGCGATGAGCGCGCGATCCCGGCGGTCGAAGTAGTCGGCGCAGTGCACCGCGGTCGTCGCCTGACGCTCGACGATCTCGCGCGCTGCCCGCGTCTCGACCCACTCGCCGAACGGCGACTCGAGGCCCGCGTCGGCCATGGCCTCGTGGACCGTGCGGATCCGCTTCATCGAGAAGTCGTGGTTGTAGTACAGCTTCGACGGGGCCCACGGCTCACCGTGGCCGCGGTAGCGCTCGGCGTCACCTGCCGCGTGGTACGCCTCGAAAGCGACGCGGTGGCACATGACGTGGTCAGGGTGGGGGTAGCCGCCGGACGGGTCGTACGTCGTCATGACGTGCGGACGGAAGTCGCGGACGATCTCGACGAGCGGCGCCGACGCCTCCTCGAGCGGGACGAGCGCGAAACACCCCTCGGGGAGCGGCGGGAGCGGGTCACCCTCGGGCAGGCCCGAGTCGACGAATCCGAGCCAACGGTGCTGGACACCGAGCGCCTCGGCGGCCGCCGCCATCTCGACGCGCCGGATCGCAGCCATCTCCTCGATCGTCGACGGCGCGAGCGTGCAGCTCGGGTTGAGGATCGAGCCACGCTCGCCTCCGGTGCACGAGACGACGAGGACCTCGACCCCCTCGGCCGCGTAGCGGGCCATCGTCGCCGCGCCCTTGCTCGACTCGTCGTCGGGGTGCGCGTGCACCGCCAGCAGGCGCAACGGAGTCGAGGACATAAGCCACTTCCCTTCGAGGTGAGAGACAATGATTCTATGTCCGAGACCTCGCCCAGCGGCCCGTCGACAGATCCGGCTCCCGACCCGCTCGCCGAGCGGTACGGCACCGTCGCTCCCGACGCGCGTGCGCGCCGCCTGCGCGTCGCCGCCCTGTGGACGGTCGGCATCGTCGGCACGGTCGCCGCCGCATGGAGCGGCTGGAGCATGGTCGCGAGCGAGAAGTTCACGACGCAGGACGTCGGCTTCGCCGTCCAGGGCCCCGAGGCCGTGACCGTGACCTTCAACGTCACCAAGGACGCCGATCTGACGCTCGACTGCCGTCTCGTCGCGCTCAACACGGCATACGGCCAGGTCGGCTTCCGTGACGTGACGATCGGCCCGGGCACCTCCGAGCGCGAGACGTTCACCGTCGAGGTACGCACGTCCGAGCTCGCGACGACCGGCATGGTCGAGAGCTGCACCGCGCGCTAGCACCCTCGCGCGGGCGGGAGTCTCGCGCCAGGCACGAAGCACCGGCTATGCTGAGTGTTTCGACCGCTGTCCTCGACCTCGCGCGCCTGCGCGAATGAGATCCGGGCACAGCACATCTGGCGCACGGTGACTGACCGTGCGCCTACTTCTTTACTGACGGAAGGAGCGATCGTGGCCGAGACCACCGCCGCCACGTGGCTGACCCAGGAGGCCTACGACCGGCTGAAGGCCGAGTACGAGCACCTCACCGGGCCTGGCCGCACCGAGATCGCGACGAGGATCGCCCAGGCGCGCGACGAGGGCGACCTGAAGGAGAACTCCGGCTACCACGCCGCCCGCGAGGAGCAGGCGAAGCAGGAGGCACGCATCCGCGAGCTCAAGGCGAAGCTCGAGAACGCCCAGATCGGCACCCCGCCGGACGACGGCGTCGTCGAGCCGGGCATGCTCGTCCTCGCCGAGGTCGCGGGTGACGACATCGAGTTCCTCCTCGGCTCGCGCGAGATCGCCGGCACGACCGACATCGCCGTGTACTCGGACAAGTCCCCGCTCGGCGCCGCGATCAACGGCCGCGCCGTCGGTGACACGGTCTCGTACAACGCGCCCAACGGCGCCGAGATCACGGTCGTCATCAAGAGCGCCAAGCCGTTCCAGGGCTGACGCAGACGAACGACGAGGGCCCCGGTCACCGCAAGGTGACCGGGGCCCTCGTCGTTCGAGGTTCAGCGTTCGTCGGGCAGCACGTAGCCCTGACGACGCAGGTGGTCCAGCAGCTCGGCGCAGTGCTCGTGCCCCTTCGTCTCGACCTGCGCGACCACCTCGACCTCGTCGATCGCGAGGTGCGGTCCCGTGCGGACGTGCTCGACGTGCATCACGTTCCCGCCAACCTCGGCGAGGTCGAGCATGAGGTTCGCGAGCGCACCCGGACGGTCGGTCAGCAGCACGCGCACCTGGAGGTAGCGGCCCGCCGACGCGAGACCGTGCCGGACGACCCGCAGCAGGACGACCGGGTCGATGTTCCCCCCGGAGAGCACGCAGACGACCGGGCCCTCGACCGAGCCTGGCTCCGCGATCAGTGCAGCGACGCCCGCCGCCCCCGCCGGCTCGACCAGCAGCTTCGCGCGCTCCGCAACGAGCAGCAGCCCGCGCGAGAGATGCTCCTCGGAGACGGTGCGGATCTCCGCGTTGCCGTGCGCGATCACGTCGAACGGGACCTGCCCGGGCATGCCGACCGCGATGCCGTCCGCCATCGTCGAGCGCGGCTCGACTGCAGAAGGCGTGCCGTCGCGCAGCGAGCCGGGGTACGACGCCATGCGCTCGGCCTGCACGCCGACCACTCGCACGTGCGGAGCCAGGTAGCCGAACGCGGCGACGAGACCGGCCGCGAGCCCTCCCCCGCCGACGGGCACGAGGACTGTCGCGACGTCAGGCACCTGCTCGAGGATCTCGCACGCGATCGTCGCCTGTCCCGCGACGATGTCCGGATGGTCGAACGGGTGGATGAGCACCGCGCCCGTGGCGCGGGCGTGCTGGTGCGCAGCAGCGAGAGCGTCGTCGACGCTCGAACCCACGAGCCGCACCTCCGCGCCGTACTCGCGCGTCGCCGCGACCTTCGGCAGGGAGGCGTCGGTCGGCATGTAGACGACCGCGTGGATGCCGAGGGTCCGTGCTGCGACCGCGACGCCCTGCGCGTGGTTGCCGGCGCTCGCCGCGACGACGCCGTGGCGGCGCTCCTCCTCGCTCAGCCGCGCCATCCGCACGTACGCGCCGCGCACCTTGAACGACCCGGCACGCTGGAGGTTCTCGCACTTGAGCAAGACGCGCTGCCCCGTGAGCTCGCTCAGGACGCGGCTCGACTCGACGGGCGTGCGCACCACGACGCCCTCGAGCATCCGCGCGGCGTCGAGGATCGACTCGCGCGTCACCACGGGCGCGCCCGTCACAGCTCGCCCTTGCGCGACGCCGCCTCGGCGTCGTCCTCGTCCGCCGCAGAGTAGTTCGGGCCGTCGTCCGCGCCGCGGCGCAGGGCGCGGGCACGCGCGCGAAGCTCCGCCTCGGCCGTCGGTCTCACGGTCAGGCGGTCGTCGATGCCGAGGTCGGGGAACTTGTCGTGCCCGTGGAAGAACAGCAGCACCGTGTTGAGCACCGCCGCGACCGGCACGGCGAACAGCGCGCCGACGATCCCCGCGTACATGGTCCCGCCCGTCACGACGAGCAGGACGGCCACCGGGTGCAGCGCGACCGCATGGCCCATGAGGAACGGCTGGAGCACGTTGCCCTCGATCTGCTGGACCGCGAGCACGATCACGAGCATGATCACCGCCGTCACCCACCCCTTGACGACGAGCGCGACGAGGACCGCCATCGCCCCCGTGACGAGCGCCCCGACGAACGGGATGAACGAACCGACGAACACGAGGATGCCGAGCGGGAGCGCGAGCGGCAGCCCGAGGATCGCGGCGCCGACGCCGATGCCCGTCGCATCGACCGCAGCCACGAGTATCTGGGTCCGCGTGTAGGCCGCGAGCGTGACCAGACCGCGACGGCCCGCCTGGTGCACCTGCTGCCGCGCCTGGCGCGGCAGGAGGCCCACCACCCACGTCCAGATCGCGCGGCCGTCGAGCAGGAAGAAGAACGTGCAGAACAGCGCGATGACGGTGCCCGTCAGGACACCCGTGACCGTCGCGGTGACGCTCGCCGCGCCCGCGAGGATCGTCCCGAGGTTGTCCTCGATCGTCGTCGTCGCGGTCTCGATCGCCTCGTCGAGGCGCTGCACGTCCAGCTCGAGCGGTCCCGTCGACAGCCAGTCGATCGCCTGGTTGAGCCCTTCGGACGCCTGGGTCGACAGGTTCGCGAAGCCCGTGACGATCGACCGTCCGGCGATGAACACGAGACCGAAGATCACGGCGATCAGGCCGATCACACCGACCGCCGCGGCCAGGGCGCGCGGGAACCTCAGGTGGACCTGGAGCGTCTTGACGAGCGGGGCGAGCAGCACCGTGAACAAGAGGGCGACCGCGATCGGGATCAACAGCGGGCTGAACGTCTTCACGAGCCAGATCGCGGCCGCGACGCCGAGCCCGACGACGAGCAGGCGCCACGTCCACGCGGCGGCGCTCTGGATCACCGGAGGGATGGTGTCGGCGGCCCGGAACTCAGCCCCTGCCGCCGTCGGCGCGTCGCGCCGCTCGACCACGGCCGCATCGACCGTCGCGCCGCCGTCCGTGACCTCGTCCCTCGTCCCGCTGCCGTTCGCGCTCACTTGACCTCCCGCCGGGTGCTCCGCCGCTCGGGAGCACCCGACCAGCCTACGGGCCGCACCGCCTCCTGACAGGCGGGAACATCTGCGCGCGTCGCCGCGTTCTGACCGGTGCTGCCACCGCCGCGCGTGCGCAGCGAGCGAGGGAGGTCGTCATGCTCGAAGGTCTGTTCGGTTCGTCAGCGAGATCCACGATGGTCAGCCGCGAGCGCGCGCTCGCCGGGCGGGACGCGTCCGCCTACCCGGTCCCCGAGACGCACGCCGTGCTCGGGACCGCGCTGCAGGGCCCGTGGCCCGACGGCACGCGCGTCCTCTATCTCGCCCTCGGGTGCTTCTGGGGCGCGGAGAAGCTGTTCTGGGAGCTGCCCGGCGTCGTGACGACGGCCGCGGGCTACCAGGGCGGCTACACGAGGTTCCCCACGTACGAGGAGACGTGCACGTCTCTCACCGGCCACACCGAGACCGTGCTCGTCGCGTACGACCCGGCCGTCGTGAGCGACGAGGACGTCCTGCGGACGTTCTGGGAGAACCATGACCCGACGCAGGGCTACCGCCAGGGCAACGACGTCGGCACGCAGTACCGCTCCGCGGTCTACTGGACGACGCCGGAGCAGGAGGAGGTCGTGCGCCGCACCCACGCCGTCTTCCAGGAGCGGCTGCGCGAGCGCGGCTTCTCTGACATCACCACGGAGCTGCGCCCCGCCTCCGAGGCGGGGCCGTTCTACTACGCCGAAGAGCACCACCAGCAGTACCTGCACAAGGTGCCGAACGGGTACTGCCCGGTCCACGCGACGGGTGTGCGCTGCGGCTGACCTGCACGCTCCCGGGGCGGCCAGCACGGACGCCCCGGGAATGGCCTTGCTCGGAAGTGCCAGAATGGAACATGCGCTCCATCACACAGAGCAGGAAGCTCAAGAACGTCCGGTACGACGTCCGAGGCCCGATCCTCGTCGAGGCGCAGCGCCTCGAGGCGCTCGGCCACAAGATCCTCAAGCTGAACATCGGCAACCCCGCGCCGTTCGGCTTCGAGGCACCCGCGACCATCGCAGCGGACGTCATCCATCATCTTCCTGAGGCGCAGGGCTACTCGGACTCGCGCGGCATCTACTCGGCGCGCACCGCCGTCGCGCAGTACTACCAGGCCGAGGGCCTGACGGACACCCACGTCGAGGACGTGTTCATCGGCAACGGCGTCTCCGAGCTCATCACGATGACGCTCCAGGCGTTCGTCGACGACGGCAACGAGATCCTCGTGCCCGCCCCCGACTACCCCTTGTGGACCGGCGCGGTGACGCTCACGGGCGGCACGCCGGTGCACTACCGGTGCGACGAGTCGAACGGCTGGAACCCGGACCTCGAGGACATCGAGTCCAAGATCACCGAGAACACCTACGGGCTCGTGCTGATCAACCCGAACAACCCGACCGGCGCGGTCTACTCGGAGGAGACGGTCAAGGGCATCGTCGACATCGCGCGGCGCCACGACCTCGTGATCTTCTCCGACGAGATCTACGAGAAGATCCTGTACGACGGTGCGCAGCACCACCACACCGCCAAGTACGCGGGCGACGACGTGCTGTGCCTGACGTTCTCCGGCCTGTCGAAGGCGTACCGGGTGTGCGGCTACCGCTCCGGCTGGCTCATGATCTCGGGGCCCAAGCACCTCGCGACGGACTTCATCGAGGGCCTGACCCTCATGGCGAACATGCGCATGTGCGCGAACGTGCCGGCGCAGCACGCCATCCAGACCGCGCTCGGCGGCTACCAGTCGATCAACGAGCTCATCGTCCCGGGCGGGCGCTTCTACGACCAGGCGATGCTCGCGGACAAGCTGCTCAACGAGATCCCCGGCGTCACGTCGGTGAAGCCTCGCGGCGCGCTGTACTGCTTCCCGAAGCTCGAGCCGGAGGCGTACGACATCAAGGACGACGAGGCGTTCGCGCTCGACCTGCTGCAGTCGAAGCACATCCTCGTGACGCACGGTACCGGGTTCAACTGGTTCGAGCCGGACCACTTCCGCCTCGTCGCGCTCCCGGACGTCAAGATGCTCGAGGAAGCGATCGGCCGCATCGCGGAGTACCTCGAGGAGATCCGCCGATAGCCGCCACCTGCAGGCACGGACCCACGGCGCCGCCCGCGAGGTAGCGGGCTGCACGCGAGGTAGGGCCCTGCAAGCCCCTACCTCGCGCGGGAACCCCTACCTCACGTGGTAGCCACTACCTCACCGCCGTCCGGGCGCGAGTACCTCGCGCCGTCCTGGCGGCGCTGCCTCGCGCGGCACCACCTGCCTCGCGCCGCCGGGACGGGACGCGGGTCAGCGCTTGCGGCCCTTGCCGCCGCCCTTGCTGAGCTTGCCGGGCTTCTTGGCCTTGGCGGCCTTCTTGCCCATGGCCTTCGCGCGCGCAGCCTCGTTGCGCTCGACCACCTTGCGGATGCGCGCGGCCTTGTGGTCCTCGGCCTTGCGGGTCGCCGCGGCCTTGGCGCGGCGCTCCTTCTCGGCGCGCGTGAGCGGCGCGGCCTGGCGGTCGCTCCCGGGCGCCGCCTGCTGCGTGTCGGTCGCTGCGGCGCCGCGCGAGCTGTTGACCGAGCGGCCGCGCACGATCCCGACGAGCTCTTCGGCGAGCTCGTGGGCACCGTCGACGGGCCACACGAGGCTCACGCCCGACGCCGGACCGCCCGCGTAGGGCACGTGCACGACGTCCTTGCGATGGTGCAGCCGCGCGACGGACATCGGTACGACGACGACGCCCACCCCGGCGGCGACGAGCGCGATCGCGGCCGCGGCGTCGTCGGGACGCTCGAGCGCGGGCAGCCCGGGCGGCGTCCCACGGTCGGCGGGCGCGGCGTCGTCACCGACACCTGCCCAGTCGAGCACGTCGTCGAGCGGGTGCAGCACGAGCTCGTCGGCGAGGTCGACGATCGTCACCTCGTCCGCGAGCGACAGGAGGTGCTCCTTGCCGACGACGACAACTGGGACCTCGTCGTACAGCGGGATCGCGTGCAGGACCTTCGTGCGGGCCTCGGCGGTGCCCGGGCGGCCGGTCCGCACGACGGGACGGCGCACGAGAGCAGCGTGGACCACGCCGTCGCGCACGCTCGCGCCGGCGTCGAGCGTGCCGATCGGCACGAGCTCGAGCGGGACCGTGAGCCGGTCGCGCCACGTGCGCACCCACTTCGCGGGGGTGACGCCCGGCGCGAAGCCGAGCCGGAACGCCTGCGGGGCGGCGGACGCCTCGGGCTCAGTCGGCGCGGTCTCATGGGGGGTCTCGTTCACCTGCCAAGGCTACCGGTCGGGCCTGCGGCACCACGCGGCCGCTGCGCACGCCGATAGGATGGTCGCCATGACCTCACGCAAGAGCCCGCAGTCGATGAAGGCCGCCACCGCGGCGAAGAAGCTGGGCGTGTACCTCCCCGCGACCCCGGAGGACTTCCAGCAGCGCCTCATCACCCGCGAAGAGCTCGACGCGCTCCAGGCGGACCCGCCGCAGTGGCTCGCCGACCTGCGCCGCGAAGGGCCGCACCCGCGCCCCGTCGTCGCCGCGCGCCTCGGCGTCTCGATCGCGGGCCTCGCCCGTGGCGGCGTGACCGAACCGCTCACGACCGAGCAGATCACCGACCTGCGCGAGTCGAACCCGACGTGGCTCCAGCGTGAGCGCGAGACGCAGGCGGAGGTGCGCCGCGAGGAGGAGCGGATCAAGGCGCGTGACGCTGAGGCCGCGAAGAAGGCGGCACGCAAGGCGCCTCGTTCCTGAGGCCTCGCGCCTGCGCGCACGACGCCCCACCCCTGGATGCCCTGAGCCGGGCGCGCCTGCGACGCGCGCCCGGCTCAGCCGTTGTCGGGCACGAGCTCGGGCCACTCAGGGTTGACCGCGATCTCCCAGCGGTATCCGTCAGGGTCCGCGACGTAGCCGGAGTATCCGCCCCACTCGCGGCGCACTCCCGCCGAGACGAGACGCCCGCCCGCGGCGACCGCCCCCGTGATCGCCGCGTCGACGTCAGCCGGTTCCTTGAGGTTGTGCGCGAGCGTCATCGGGGCGAGCCCTGGCTCGCCGACCTCGCCGATCTCCTCACGCATCGCGTCGAGGTCCCACAGCGAGAGCACGAGCCCTGGCTCGACGTCGAGCATGACGATGGCCTCGGCCTCGAAGCGCACCGGCCAGCCGAGACCGGCGACGTAGAAGCGCCGGGCGCGCTGCACGTCCGCGACGCCGAGCGTCACGACCGTCACGCGGGGCTTCATGCCTGCCCCACCGTCTCGCGCGACCGCTCGCTGTGCCCGAGGGGCTGGCCTGGGGCCACGACGTCGCGGACGAGCCGCTTGAGCGTCGTGATCTCGGGGAAGCCGCCGTCGGTGCGCCGGTCCCAGACGAGGGCGTCGTCGACGCGCACCTGGAAGACACCGCCGCGGCCGGGGACGAGCGCGACCTCGGTGCCCTCGGGGAACGTCGTCAGGAGCTCTTGCGCCATCCATGCTGCCCGCGCGAGCCACCGGCACTGCGTGCAGTAGGTCAGCGCCACGCGGTGCGCGCCACGCGCGGGGGCGTCGGCGGTCGCTCCCGCCGCGGTCGCACCCGTCTCGGTGGTGCCCGGCTCGACGTGCGTCCCACCGCCGGCTGCAGGGACGGTCGGGACGTCGACGGGGCAGCTCTCCTGGGCCGTCACCCGAGTGCCTCGGTCAGGTCAGCGATCAGGTCGTCGAGGTCCTCGATGCCGACGGACAGCCGCACGAGGTCCTCCGGGACCTCGAGCGCCGACCCGACGACCGACGCGTGCGTCATGCGGCCGGGGTGCTCGATGAGCGACTCGACCCCCCCGAGCGACTCCGCGAGCGTGAACACGCGCGTGCGGTCGACGAGCGCGAGCGCCGAGTCGAGGGAGCCCGTGCGGAAGGACACCATCCCGCCGAACGCGCGCATCTGACGCGCGGCGACCTCGTGCCCCGGGTGGGACTCGAGGCCCGGGTACAGGACCTCCGTGACCGCGCTGTGCGTCTCGAGGAACCGTGCGACGGCGAGAGCGTTCGAGCTGTGGCGCTCCATGCGCACCGCGAGCGTCTTGAGGCCGCGCAGCGTGAGCCACGCGTCGAACGGGCCTGCTACGGCGCCCGCCGCGTTCTGCAGGAAGCCGACGGCGTCCGCGAGGCTGGTCGTGCCCGTCGGGCCGGCGACACCACCCGGGAGCTCGACGCCCGCCCCGACGACCACGGCGCCACCGACGACGTCAGAGTGGCCGCCGACGTACTTTGTCGTCGAGTGCACGACCGCGTCGGCGCCGAGCGCGAGCGGCTGCTGCAGCGCGGGCGACGCAAAGGTGTTGTCGACGACGAGCACGGCGCCGGCATCGTGAGCGACCTTGGCGACTGCGGCGATGTCGGTGACGCCGAGGAGCGGGTTGGACGGCGTCTCGACCCACACGACGGTCGTCTGCCCGGGGCGGATCGCCGCGGCGACGGCCTGCGGGTCGGACGTGTTGACCGGGGTGTGGCTGACGTCCCACGCGCCGTGCACGCGGGCGACGAGGCGGTAGGTGCCGCCGTACGCGTCGTCGGGCATGACGACGTGACCTCCCGGCCGCGTGAGCGCGCGCAGGAGGACGTCCTCGCCGGCGAGGCCGGACGAGAACGCGAACGCGCGCTCCCCACCCTCGACTGCAGCGAGCGCGGTCTCGAGCGCGGTGCGCGTCGGGTTCCCGGAACGGGAGTACTCATATCCCCCGCGCAGGCCGCCGACCCCGTCCTGCTTGTACGTCGAGACCTGGTAGATCGGAGGGACGACGGCACCCGTCGTCGCGTCCGGGTCCTGGCCGGCGTGGATGGCCTTGGTGGAGAAACCTGCGTCGTCCCAGTGTGCGTTCACGTATCCGAGGCTACGCGGACGCACTGACACGGGCCCAGGAAGGGCGTGTCGCGCCAGCACGTGAGACGACGCGCGGCTCAGCCTGCGAGATATCCCAGCAGGTCGTGCCGCGTGAGCACGCCCACGGGGTGCCCGTCGTCGACCACCATGAGCGCGTCCGCGTCGTGGAGCGCCGCCCGGACCGCCTCGAGCGGCTCGCCCGAGCCGATCTTCGGCAGGGCCGGGGCCATGTGCGCACCGACGGTGTCGGTCAGCTGCGCCCGCCCGGAGAACACCGCGTCGAGCAGGTCGCGCTCGCTCACCGAGCCTGCGACCTCACCGATGACGACGGGCGGCTCCGCGAGCACGACCGGCATCTGCGAGACGCCGAACTCGCGCAGGATCTCGATCGCGTCGCGCACCGTCTCGGTCGGGTGCGTGTGCACGAGCGCGGGCAGGTCGCCCGCCTTGCCGCGCAGCACGTCGCCGGCGGTCACGCCGTCTCCCGCGTCGAGGAACCCGTACGAGCGCATCCACGTGTCGGAGAAGATCTTCGACATGTACCCGCGTCCCGAGTCGGGCAGCAGCACGACGATCACGGCCCGCTCCGCGGCCTGCGGGTCCTCGTCCTCGAGGCGGCGGGCGAGGCGCAGCGCGGCCTCGACGGCCATCCCGCACGAGCCCCCGACGAGGAGCGCCTCCTCGAGCGCGAGGCGCCGGGTCATCGCGAACGAGTCGGCGTCGGAGACGGCGATGATCTCGTGCGGGACGGCCGGGTCGTAGGCCTTCGGCCAGAAGTCCTCGCCGACGCCCTCGACGAGGTACGGCCGGCCAGTCCCGCCCGAGTACACGGAACCCTCGGGGTCCGCGCCGACGATCTGGACCTCGCCGCCGGCCTCGGGAGCGCGGCTGGCGGACGCCTCGCGCAGGAAGCGGCCCGTGCCGGTAATCGTCCCGCCCGTGCCGACACCGGCGACGAGGTGGGTGATCCGCCCGTCCGTGTCCGCCCAGATCTCGGGCCCGGTCGTCGCGTAGTGCGAGGCCGGTCCGTTGAGGTTGGAGTACTGGTCAGGCTTCCACGCACCAGGCGTCTCGCGGACGATCCGGTCGGAGACCGAGTAGTACGAGCTCGGGTCGTCGGGCGCGACGGACGTCGGGGTGACGACGACCTCGGCACCGTACGCGGCGAGCACGTCGCGCTTGTCCTGGCTCACCTTGTCCGGGCACACGAACACGCAGCGGTAGCCCTTGCGCTGCGCGACCATCGCGAGGCCGACGCCCGTGTTGCCGCTCGTCGGCTCGACGATCGTGCCGCCCGGCTGCAGCTCTCCTGACGCCTCCGCAGCCTCGATGATGCGCAGCGCGATGCGGTCCTTGATGGAGCCGCCGGGGTTGAGGTACTCGACCTTGGCGAGGATGGTCGCGGACAGGCCCGCGGTGACGGTGTTCAGCCGGACGAGAGGGGTGTTCCCGACCAGCTCGCTGACGTGCTCGGCAAACTTCATGCGCCCACGCTAGCGGCTCGGCCACTGCCCCGCGGCCCCGCGTCCGGGCCGTCCGGAGTGCGGGAGAATCGAGACCATGCCGCTCGTCCTGCCGCCCGCCGTCGACGCCGTCCTGGACGGCCTGAGCCGCTGGCCCGACGTCGAGGGCGACCTGGTCGCGGTCGACGCCGCCGACCGTCTCCTCCTCGCGGAGGCCGCCCCGCTGATCGCGGCATCCCGGCCGGGCGAGGTCGTCGTGCTCGACGACGCGTACGGAGCGATCGCGCTCGGCGCGATCGCGCTCGGCGCGCGGGGCGTGCGCGTGCACACGGACGCGGTCACGAGCGAGCGCGCGATCCTCGCGAACGCCGCGCGGGTCGACGGCGCGGACCTGCCCCGCCTCGCGCCCGACCTTCGGGTCGAGCCCGTGCTCACGCCGTCGGTCGTCACGGGCGCGCGCCTCGTGCTCGCCCGGCTCCCTCGCGCGCTCGACGCGCTCGCCGAGACGGCGGCGCTCGTCGCCGACCACGCGGCGCCGGACGTCACGTTCCTCGCGACGGGTCGCCTCAAGCACATGAGCCGCAGCATGAACGACGTGCTCGCAGCCCGGTTCGACGACGTGCGCGCGACGCTCGCGCACGGCAAGTCGCGCGCGCTCGTCGCGCGCTCCCCCCGCCCGGCTGACGCAGGCACCGTCCCGTTCCCGAGGTCGGTGCACCACGGTGACGTCGGGCTCACCGTCGTCGCGCACGGCGCCGCGTTCGCGGGGACGAGCCTCGACATCGGCACGCGCTTCCTGCTGACGTTCCTCGACGACGTCGCGGCGGACCTGCCCGAGGGCGGTACGGCGCTCGACCTCGGCTGCGGCACGGGGCTGCTCGCGGCGGCCGTCGCGCGCGCGGTGCCGTCGGCTCGCGTGACGGCGACCGACCGGTCTGCCGCCGCGGTCGCCTCGGCGGGTCTCACGGCGCGCGCGAACGGCGTCGGCGACCGGGTCGTGGTGCTGCGCGACGACGTCGCGGCGTCGGTTCCGGACGCGAGCGTCGACGTGGTCGTGTGCAACCCGCCGTTCCACGCCGGGGCCGCGCTCAGCACGGACATCGCGTCGGCGATGTTCCGCGCGGCCGCGCGCGTCCTGCGCCCGGGCGGCGTCCTCTGGACGGTCTTCAACAGTCCCCTGCGGTACCGCGGCGAGCTGGGTCGTGTCGTCGGCCCGACGACGCACGCGGGGCAGAACCCCAAGTTCACCGTGACGAGGTCTGTGCGCCGGTAGCGGGCGTTCCGGGCGTCAGAGCGCGCGCAGCCGCGGCAGAGCGTCGGCGACCTCGGCGAGGATCGCCGGGTCTCCCGCGTACAGCCCGTCGGGACGCGGCCGGTGCACGACGACGTCGGTGAAGCCGAGCTCGGCCGCACGGCCGACCATGTGCTCGAGCCGGGCGACGCCCGCGAGGCGGCCGCCGTCGCCTGCAGGGCCGAGCGAGAAGGTGAAGGAGTCGAGCGAGAGGTACCGCGGGAACAGCTCGTGGTTCTCGACCGCGTCCTCACGGCCACCACGCACGAGCGCCTCGTCGAGACGACCGGTGAGCATCGCGAGGCCCTCCCACCACGCTTCTTCGGACTCCATGTCCTCGAGGCCGGTCGTGACCCAGCCGCTGCCGTGGCGCACGGCGACGTCGAGCGCGCGCGGGCCGTTGGCAGCGACGAGCAGGGGCGGCGGGCCGTCGAGCGGGCCGGGGAACGTGCGGGCGTCGACGGCGGTGTAGAACTCGCCGACGTGGTCAGTGACGGGCTGGGTCAGCATCGTCGTGAGCAGGCCGCAGAACTCGTCGAGGCGGCGCACGCGCTGCCCAGGGGTGAGCTCGTCCTGGCCGAGGACGGCGGCGTCGAAGCCGCGGCCTCCTGCGCCGATGCCGAGCAGGAGGCGTCCGCCGGACATGTCGTCGAGCGTCATGACGTCCTTCGCGCACGTCACGGGGTGCCGGTAGTTGGGTGAGGCGACGAACGTGCCGAGCGGGATGTGCTCGGTCGCGAGCGCGGCCGCGGTCAGGGTCGGGACGGTCGCGAACCAGGGTTCGCCGGCGAGGGTGCGCCATGCGAGGTGGTCGTACGTCCATGCGTGATCGAAGCCGAGGTCCTCGACCTCACGCCACATGGGTGCGGCCTCGGGCCACCGGTACTGGGGAAGGATGCAGACGCCAACTCGCATGCGGCCACGATAGTGGGCCGCTGACCGTCGGGGCTCGCAGCGAGCTCGGACGCGCGCAGGGCCGGACCTCTGTCGAGGTCCGGCCCTGCGCGTGCAGCGGGTATGTCAGCCGACGCCGAGGATGTCGACGACGAAGACGAGCACGTCGTCGCCACCGATGCCGGCCTGCGGCACTCCGCGCGAGCCGTAGCCGTGGTGCGGCGGGATCGACAGCAGGACGCGGGAGCCGACCTGCTGGCCGACGAGGCCCTGGTCCCAGCCGCCGATGACGGCGCCGACACCGATCGGGAAGTCGATCGACGCGCCGCGGTCGTAGGAGTTGTCGAAGACGTGACCGCCCCAGGTCTGACCCAGGTAGTTCACGACGATGGTGTTGCCAGCCTCGACGGTGTCGCCGGAGCCCTGGACGAGCACCTGGATCTCGAGCTCTTCAGGAGCTGCTGCGTCGGGGAAGGTCAGGACCGGCTTGTCGCCGAAGCCACCGGACGCCTGGGGAAGTGAAGCCATGACTGCCTCTCGTCGTCGGACGGGCGCGCAGGAGCGCGACCGTGGTCAAGCCTAGGACGCCCGCAGGAGCGTCGCAGACGGGTCGGTCAGTCGCGCCCGGACAGGAGCGCGAAGATGCGGAGGAACTCGGTGTAGAGCCACACGAGCGTGACGATCAGACCGAACGCTGCGCTCCACGAGAAGATGCGCGGAGCACCGGACTCGACGCCGCGCTTGATGGAGTCGAAGTCCATGACGAGCGAGTACGCGGCGAGCACGACGGCGAGCGCGCCGATGACGACGCCGAGCGGCATGCCGCCGATCGTGATGTCGGAGCGCATGCCCCACGCGGAATCGGTCGCACCGAACAGCATCATGCCCAGGTTGACGAGGCTGAACACCGCGTAGCCGATCATCGCGACGAGGAAGATCTTCGTGGCCTTGGGTGTCACGCGCACCTTGCCCGACGTGAACAGGGCGAGGGTCACGCCTGCGGTGACGACCGTCGCGATGAGCGCCTGCATGGCGATGCCCGGGTACACGCTGTCGAGGATGGCGCTCAGGCCACCGAGGAACACGCCCTCGGCGACGGCGTACGCGGTGATGAGCGCGGGGCTCGGGGTCTTCTTGAAGATGTTGACGAGGGCCAGCACGAACCCGACACCGAGGCCGACGAGGTACAGGCCGGGCATCGTGTCGGTGAGCTGCCAGGTGATGGCGGCGACGATCGCGAGCAGCGCGAGCAGGCCGCCGGTCTTCACGATGACGTCGTCGTACGTCATGCGGTTCGTCTGCACCGGCGTGGCGGACGGCGCTCCGTACATCGCGTCGAGGGTCGCAGGGCTGACGGAAGCCTCGCCGCGGCGCTTCACCGGGTCGGCGAAGACGGGGTTGGATCCGAAGGCGGGGTTGGACACTGGTCCTCCAGGGGCCGGGTGTGTTCACGAAGCGTCTGGATGACGCCCCTGCACGCTGAACGCACGAGGGTGGCGATCCGTTCCCGGCACCTGCCGGGAACGTCCGCGCCTGCGCGCCGCGTCTGCCGATCCTATGTGCCAGCGCTGGACGTCGCCTGAGTGTTCCCGGCCTGCGGGGCGGCGGCTGAGGCCGAGTAGTAGGCGATCTTCTCGTCGAGGACCGTCATCGCCGCGGCGATGCTCCTCGCGCGGCGCTCGAGCTCGGCGCGGTGGCGGACGAGGAACTCGACCCGGTCCACGCTCGGTCCGCTGCTGCGCAGGAGTGCCGTGAACTCGCGCAGCTCTGCGATGCCGAGCCCGGCGTCGCGCAAGCACGTGACGAGCCCGACCCAGAACAGGTCGTCCTCCGAGTACGCGCGGTGACCACCCGGCGAGCGGCCGACGGGACCGACGAGACCTTCGCGCTCGTAGTAGCGGAGGGTGTCGAGCGTGAGCCCGGTACGTTCGGCCGCCTCGGCGGGCGTGATCGTCGTCGTCATGGTGGTCCTCCCCTGCTTGCCGTCCCGGTCAGCGGGCTTCCTCGAACGATGCCATGTGGGCGTCGTCGAGGACGAGGCTGCGGGCATCGAGCGCCTCGGTAAGCTGTTCGGGCTGCGAGACACCGACGATGGGCGCGATCCCTTGGTGGAGCAGCCATGCGAGCACGACCTGGTGGGGTGTCGCGCCGACGTCGTGGGACACGACGTCGAGCGCCTCGAGGATGCGGGCCGTGCCAGGGTGGTCGTAGGCGTCCGGGAAGGGCTTGTCGGCACGGGTGTACGCGCCCTGGACGAGCGGCGTGTACGCCCAGACGTTCATCTCGGCGGCGCGCGCGAGGTCGAGGTCGTCGGGAGTGAGGAGGCGGTGGCCCTGGTCGGGCAGGCACGCACCTGGACGTGGCTGCGCGAGCGAGTGCCGCAGCTGGAGCGCTGACCATGGTTCGAGCCCTCGGCTCGTGGCGATCGTGCGGGCTCGCTCGACCCGCCACGACGCATGGTTCGCGGCGCCGACGCGCCTCGCGATACCTCGTTCGACGAGCTCACCGAACGCCTCGACCGTCTCGTCGAGCGGCACGGCACGGTCCTCGGCGTGCGCCCACAGCAGGTCGACGTGGTCGACGCCGAGACGCTCGAGGCTGCCGGCGACGCCGCGTTCGATCGCGGCGGCGGACAAGCCCTCGGCGGACTCCGGCCACACGTGCGGGACGAGCGGGTCCTGGCGCACCTTCGTCGCGATACGGATGACGTCGCGCACTCCCGGGTTGGCGCGCAGCCACTGACCGAGCACACGCTCGCTCGCGCCGCCGACGCCTGCCGGGTCGGTCCAGAACGAGTAGCAGTTCGCGGTGTCGAGCCAGACACCGCCCGCCTCGACGAACTGGTCGAGGAGTGCGAAGGCGCGTGCGGGCTCGACGAGGGTGCCGTAGTACATCGTCCCGAGGACGACGCCTCCCTCGGTCTCCCGGAGCGCTGCCGTGGCGGCTGGCGTGGTCTGCTGGTCGGTTCTCGTCTTCTCCATACGAGCCATCGTCAGACCTGGAGCGCGCTCCAGGTCAAGGGGCGTCGGACGGACGATCCAGCTGTGCAGACACCGGTGCACGAAGTGGTGTGCCCCCGGTGGGACTCGAACCCACACTCGGTCGGGTTTAAGCCGACTGCCTCTGCCGGTTGGGCTACGGGGGCGTGCCACCCCTGGCGGCACCGCCCGAGCATAGCGAGAGGGGACGGCCCGCCGGGCCGTCCCCTCTCGCTGTGCGTGACTACTTGCCGTGCGACGTCACCGCGGAGTCCGGCGCGGCGTCGGGCTTGGGCTTCGGTGCTGCCGACGCGGCGCGGAAGGACGCGCGCGGGTCGTGGATCGAACCGAGCGAGATGACCTCGCGGCGCAGGAACAACGCGCCTGTCCAGCCGGCCATGATGCGGATCTTGCGGTTCCACGTCGGCATCGCCATGACGTGGTAGGTGCGGTGCAGCACCCACGCGAGCGGGCCGCGGACCTTGATGCGCCCGAACATCTGTGCGACGCCCTTGTACATGCCGAGCGACGCGACGGCGCCGACGTTCTTGTGGCTGTACTCGGTCGGCTCCGCGCTGCGCAGCACCTTGGCGAGGTTGTCACCGAGGTGGTTCGCCTGGCGGATCGCGTGCTGGGCGTTCGGCGGGCAGAACATGCCCGGGTTGAGCAGGTCCGGGACGGCGGCGCAGTCGCCGGCGGCCCACGCGTCGGGCACGACCGTGCCCTCGGCGTCGACGATCTGGAGCGTCGGCAGGCAGGTCACGCGACCGAGCTTGTCGAGCGGCAGGTCGGAGTCCTGGAGGACCGGGTTGGCCTTGACGCCCGCGGTCCACACGATCGTGTCGGCGTCGAACTCGACCTTGTTGGACAGCACGACGTGCCCGTCGTCGCACGAGCTCAGGAACGTCGACAGGTGGATCTCGATGTTGCGCTTGCGCAGCACCTCGAGCGTGTAGCCGCCGAGCTCTTCGGAGACCTCCGGGAGGATGCGGGGCGAGCCCTCGACGAGCACGAAGCGCAGGTCGGCGGCGTCGAGCTCGGGGTAGTACTTGACCGCGGCGCGAGCCATGTCCTCGACCTCGCCGAGCGCCTCGATGCCAGCGAAGCCGCCACCGACGAAGACGAACGTGAGCATGCGCTTGCGGGCCTCAGGGTCCCAGGTGGACGACGCGACGTCGATCCGGTTGAGCACCTGGTTGCGGACGGCGATGGCCTCCTCGACCGTCTTGAAGCCGATCGCCTGCTCTGCGAGCCCCGGGATGGGGAGCGTGCGGGCGACCGAGCCGAGACCGACGATGAGGTGGTCGTAGGTGATCGAGTACGCCTCGCCACCCTCGGGCTGGATCGTGACCTTGCGGTCGGCGTGCGCGATGCCCGTGACCATGCCCTGGAGCAGGTCGACGTTCCGCAGGGCGCGGCGCAGTGGCGCGACGACGTGACGGCCGTCGATCGAACCGGCGGCGGCCTCCGGGAGGAACGGCGCGTAGGTCATGTACGGACGCGGGTCGACGACGACGATCGCCGCCTCGCGCTTCCCCAGACGCTTGCGAAGACGACGGGCGGAGTACAGGCCGACCGAGCCACCGCCGAGGACGACGATGCGCGGGACCTTGCGGGGCTTCGGCTGGGCCGTTGCCTGGTTCTGGGCAGCGTCCACCGAGGACAGATCATTCTGGGGCATGAGGTCATGCTAATACGGGCTCAGGGCCGCGCATCCGTCACGTCCGTCACACGGGATCACCACGGCGCGGCAAGGTCAGCCAGCCACCCGGACGGCGCGCCGCCGGTCCCACGCCCTGCGCAAGCGCCTCTCCGCGGGGCGCTCGACCGCTGCGTGCAGCGCCCACGCCGCAGCCAGCGAGAGCACCAGGGCGAGCACCCCGACGAGGACTCCGGCGAGGCCGCGATGCGGACCCAGCACTGCCACCATGAGATAGATCACGGTCGCGTGCACGAGGTAGAAGGCGAAGGACCACTCGCCGAGCCTGACGAGCCGGGGCCGGCTCAGGGCGCTCGGGCGCCCCTCGAGCTCGCCGACCGCGACCGCGACGACGAGCGCGGCGAGCCCGACCGTCATGACCTCCTGGAGCCCGACCGCGAGCCGCGCGTGCGCCTGCGCGACGGCGCCGCCCTCGAGGCCCGACGCTGCGAGGAGCGTGCCACCGGTCACGAGCCACGCACCGACAGCGCCGACGGCCGTCGCGACGAGCCCGACCCGCACCCGCGGGCGCCACCCGAGCGCGACAGCGCGCGCGAGCGCCATCCCGAGCAGGAACTCCGTCAGACGCAGGACGGGCCACGGCAGGGCGCCGATCGTCATGCCGACCTCGCCCCCGCTCATGACGAGCACGCGGAGCAGGACGGCGACGCCGACGACGCCTCCGGCTGCCCACAGCGCCCCGCGCCGCGTGGTGCGTGCGAGAGCGCGGTCGGCGGCCGGGTGCAGCGCGTAGAAGAACGCCTCGCAGGACAACGTCCACGACGCGGGGTTGCCCGAGAAGAGCACGTTCGCGTCCCGCGACCACCCCTGCAGGAGGAGCACCGAGAGCACCACGATCCCGACGTCGAACGGCCGCACCCCGCTGTGGCTGCCCTCGGCAAGGAGGAGCGACGTGAAGACCGGGAGCGCGAGCAGCAGGGCGACCAGGTGCGCCGGGTAGACCCGTGCGACGCGGCGCCACCAGAACGTCCCGGCGTCAGGTGGCTCAAAGCCGGAGACCGCCCGTCCCGACGACCACGTCAGCACGAAACCCGAGAGGACGAAGAAGAACGTCACACCGTGCGTGCCGAGGGTCAACGTGCGAGCGAGCGTCGGCGGCAGGACGACGAGCTGACCGACGTGGTGCACGAAGACCGCGAACGCAGCCCACCAACGCAGGCCGGTGAGCGCGTCGAGACGAGCCGGACGGCTCACGGGCCGGACGGGCACCCCGGCAGGGGCGCCCGTCGTGCGGAGTCCTCCCCCGTCAGCCACGACCTGCGGCGCTGAGAGCGATGCCGTCGAGGATGTCGTGCTCGCTCGTGACGACCGACGTGAGGGCGCCACCGCGCTCCGCGACCTCGTCGCGCACGCGCGCGACGACCTCCGACCAGACGAGAGCACCGGCCGCGATGACGTCGACACGGCCGGGGTGCATGAAGCCGAGCGCGGCGCGCTCGTCGCGCGTCATGTGCACGAGGCTGTCGCACGCGGCGAGGACCGTCTCGACGGGGAGGACCGCACCGTTGATCTTGTCGCGGTCGTAGGCGGGAAGCCCGAGCGCGTGCGCGGTCACCGTCGTGACCGAGCCGGCGAGGCCGACGAGGGTGACGGCCTGCCCCAGGTCGACGGCCTGCTTCGCCTTGTCGAGAGCAGCGCGGACGTCGGCGCGGGCGCCGTCCTCCTGCTCGCGGCTGGGCGGGTCGTCGTTCAGGTGACGCTCGGTCATGCGGACGCAGCCGACGTCCATCGAGTGCGCGGCGTCCGGCGTCGACGTGCCCAGCACGATCTCCGTCGAGCCGCCGCCGAGGTCGACGACGACGAACGGGCCGTCGTACGCGGACCCGAGCACGCTCGTCGCACCCGCGAAGGAGAGCTCGGCCTCCTCGTCGCCCGCGACGACCTCGGGCTCGACGCCGAGGATCTCGCGGACGCCGTCGACGAACTCCTGGCGGTTGCGCGCGTCACGCGTCGCCGACGTCGCGACGAAGCGGACGCGCTCAGCGCCCAGCTCGGCGATCGTCGCGGCGTACTCGCGCGTCATCTCGAGGGTGCGAGCCAGCGCCTCAGGGGCGAGCTCGCCCGTGCGGTCCACCCCCTGCCCGAGCCGGACGACCTCCATGCGGCGCACGAGGTCGGTCAGCGAGCCGTCCGGCGCCACGTCGGCGACGAGGAGGCGGATGGAGTTGGTCCCACAGTCGATGGCAGCTACGCGAGTCACGCGGAACATCCTCGCACCTGTCGCCGACGCTGCGTGCAGGACGGTCCGTCCCCGGCGCCGGTCCAGCGGGTCAGCAGAAGCAGCGGTCGCGGTTCCAGGTGTCGCGGATCATCTCGAGCGCCTCGTCACCGAGCGGCTGCACGCCAGGCCCCGCGGCGAGGGCGTGCCCGATGAGGACGTGCAGGCACTTCACGCGCGTCGGCATGCCACCCGCCGAGATGCCGTCGATCTCGTCGACGTGGCCGAGCGCCTCGCGCTGCGCGAGGTAGTGCTCGTGCGCGCGGCGGTAGGCCGCGGCGAGCTCCTCGTCCTGGACGAGCCGCTCGGACATCTCCTTCATCACGCCGTTCGCCTCGAGCGTGCTGGCAGCCGCGACGAGCACCGGGTGCGTGAGGTAGTACGTCGTCGGGAACGGCGTGCCGTCGTCGAGCCGAGGTGCGGTCCTCACGACGAGCGGGCGGCCGCAGCGGCAGCGCGCCGCGATCCCGACGACGCCGCGCGCAGGCCGACCGAGCTGCTCGGCCACGACCGCGAGGTCGCCCTCGGTCGCTGTCTCGTCGTGCCCGAGGAGGGCGGTCGGGTCGTCGGCGGCAGGGCTCGCCGCAGGCTGGTCGTTCACGGGACTCCGTCGGTCGGGAGAAGGATGGGGCATCCCATTGTCGCGCACGCGCGGCTCAGGGTGCGCCGGGCTGGTCCTCGGGGTCGACGACGACGTCTCCGGCGACCTCGAACGAGTTCCAGATCGTCGAGTACCAGGGGGTGTCGGCAAACCCGACGTCGACGGGCCCGTCGTTCTCGGGCTTGCCGGTCCCCGGGTTGACCGCGGCCTCCACCGTCTCGGGGTCCAGGACGCGGTACGCCGTCTCTCCCGGGTAGACGAAGGCGAGGCGCTCGCGCGCCTGCGACGCGACGTACGCGTCGTCCGCCCAGCGGCGGCGCTGATACTCGAGCTCGGAGTTCCGGTCGGTCGCGGCCGCGACCTGGTCGCGCAACGCCTGAAGGTGGGCCGCCTGGGAGAAGTACGCGCGCACGGTCGGGAAGAGCATGACGAACGCGAGCATGACGACGATCGCGAGCGCCGCGGACCGCATCGTCAGGACGCGCGGCCACGACGACCGCGGGCGCTCCGAGGCTGCTGAGGGCGTCCGTGCGGACCGGGCCTCGCGTCCTGCGGGCCGCGATGACGCAGGACGGCCCCCGTCGTTCCGCTGGGCGCGCGGCTTCGCGCCGCCAGCCCGCACCGGGCTGACGGGCGTCACGGGGCGCCGAGCAGACATGTCTCCATCCTCGCCCGTCGACGGCGTGAAACGGGTCAGCGACTCTCGACGCCCCCGCTGCAGAGGTGCTTCCTTCACCGAGCCCTCACGGGGGCGGCCCGCCCGGGGTGCGCGGGCGCGCCGCCGTGCGTCGCGTCGACGCGCGGACCCGCGGACCCGCGGACCCGCGAGCAGCGCACTGGCCGACGTCGGCCCGGAACGCCGGAGGCCGGCTCCCTCGCGGGAACCGGCCTCCGGTCGAGCTGTCGCTCTAGGCGAGCGTCACGCCTTCCAGCGCGGGAACGCCGAGGCGCCCGCGTAGGTGGCAGCAGCGCCGAGGTTGTCCTCGATGCGCAGCAGCTGGTTGTACTTGTTGATGCGCTCGCCACGGGCGGGGGCACCGGTCTTGATCTGGCCCGCGTTGACCGCGACGGACAGGTCCGCGATCGTCACGTCCTCGGTCTCGCCCGAGCGGTGCGACACCATCGCGGTGAAGCCGGCACGCTGCGCGAGCTGGACGGCCTCGAGGGTCTCCGTGAGCGAGCCGATCTGGTTGAGCTTGACCAGGAGCGAGTTGGCCGACTTGAGCTCGATGCCCTTGGCGAGACGCTCCGGGTTGGTGACGAACAGGTCGTCGCCGACGATCTGGACCTTGTCGCCCACAGCCTCGACGAGGGCGGACCAGTCGGACCACTCGTCCTCGGACAGCGGGTCCTCGATGGAGACGAGCGGGTAGTCCGCGACGAGCTGCGCGTAGTACTCGATCATCTCGGCGCCGGTCTTCGTGCCACCCTCGAAGTGGTACACGCCGTCCTTGAAGAACTCGGTCGACGCGACGTCGAGCGCGAGGGCGACGTCGACGCCCGGCTTGTAGCCGGCCTTCTCGATCGCGACGAGGATCAGGTCGAGCGCGGCGCGGTTCGACGGCAGGTTCGGCGCGAAGCCACCCTCGTCGCCGAGGCCGGTGGCCAGGCCCTCGCTCTTGAGGACGGACTTGAGGGAGTGGTAGACCTCTGCGCCCATGCGCAGGGCCTCCTTGAAGCTCGAGGCGCCGATCGGGGCGACCATGAACTCCTGGATGTCGACGTTCGAGTCAGCGTGCGAGCCACCGTTGAGGATGTTCATCATCGGGACGGGCAGGACGTGGGCGTTCGGGCCGCCGACGTACTGGAAGAGCTCGAGGCCGGCCGACTCGGCAGCGGCCTTCGCGACGGCGAGCGAGACGCCGAGGATCGCGTTGGCGCCGAGCTTGCCCTTGTTGGGGGTGCCGTCGAGCTCGAGCAGGCGAGCGTCGATCGCGCGCTGGTCGCCCGCGTCGAAGCCGATGAGCTCGTCCTCGATGATGTCGTTGACGGCGTCGACGGCGTCCTGGACGCCCTTGCCGAGGTAGCGGCCCTTGTCGCCGTCACGGCGCTCGACTGCTTCGAAGGCGCCGGTGGAGGCACCGGACGGGACGCCAGCACGCGCGAACGTGCCGTCCTCGAGGACGACCTCGACCTCGACGGTCGGGTTGCCACGGGAGTCGAGGATCTCGCGGGCGTGCACGGCTTCGATGATGGCCACAGAAACTCCTTGAGAAGACTTGGTGGTTGTCGTCTCAATCCTAGGACCTCCCCGGCGTTCCCGTAGACCGTCTTTCGTCCTATGACCGGCCGCTCCGGCGCAGGGCCGCGGGCCCGGGGCGGTCGTCGCCCCGGGCCCGCAGCCGTCGTCCTGCGCCGCTCAGCTCACGGGCAGGGACTCGTCGCGGAGACCTGTCCGCTGTCGACGCGGGCGACCGCGCCGGTCAGCATGTAGTCGCGCGAGCCGTTGTTGTCCCACGTCCCGCCGCCGTCGTTGAAGGCTGCGACGACGGGCTGCCCGCCGGACGCGACGGTGTGGCGGACCCAGCCCGAGCACGCGGGCGCCATCGTGACGCCAGGTGCGACCGTCCACGATCCGGACCCGACCTTGTAGTGGATCTTCGTCGTGGCCCAGCGCGCCGGGTAGTAGACGGTCGTCGACGACGCGGAGGCCTGGCACGGGTCGCCCGCACGCACCGCGCCGTTCTCGACGATCACCGACGCCCCGCTCAGGGTGTAGTCGCGCGAGCCGTTGTTGTCCCACGTCCCGGACCCGTTGTTGAACGCGGCCGTGGCGGTCGTGGCCGAGCCGAGGTCAAGGTCGAGCTTGACGTAGCCCGTGCACGCGGGTGTCATGGCCCGGCCCGGGGCTGTCGTCCACGCGCCCGACCCGACCCGGTAGTGGATGTTCGTCGTGCTCCACGACGTGCGGTAGAACACGGTCGTCCGGTTCGTGCCCGGCTCCCCCGGATCGACGGGCGTCGACGAGCCGACGGCGAGGGCGAGGGCCCCGTACTGCGGGACCGTCGCACTGAACCGGCCCGACGAGTCGACCGTGTACCGGGTGCCCGTCGCGGAGACGAGGTCCGTATACTCCCCGGCCGGGAGCGACGTCTGGTAGGTGCGCGTCACGGCGCTGGCGCTGTTGTTGATGGTGACGTAGCCCTTGGCGCCGCGGCCGAACGCGATGTGGTTGGAGCCGTCGTCCCACCAGTTCGTGACCGCGGTGCCGGTCACGGCGTTGCGGAACTTGACCATGCCCTTGATCTCGGGCTTGCGCTGCATGCACGTCCACACCGCGGTGTTCGAGCAGCTCGCGTCCGGGACGCGCGTCGCGGTCGAACCGGGGACGCCCGCGTCGCGGTCCGTGAACTTGTAGCCGGAGTAGACGGTCGGCCACCCGTAGGGGTAGGCGAGCATGAACACGTTGCCGAGGAGGTACTTCTGCCCCCACTGGTAGTTCATGGTGCCGTGGCCGTCACGCTCGGTGTCGTGGTTGTCGACGAAGACGCCCGCGCGGTCAGAGGGCAGCAGCCCGTTGGTGATCCCGCGGATCCCGGCGATCGAGCCGTCCATGTAGCCCTTGAGGTTCCGCGCGTACTGGAACTCGTGCGAGTCGCCCGAGCCGAGGTACTCCGACGGCTGGATCGGCTCGCCGGCCGAGCCGATCACCTCATGGACCCAAAAGACGTTCGGGTTCGTGAGCCTCGACTTGATCGCCTCGAGGTCGGCGGCGGGGATGTGCTTGGAGGCGTCCATCCGGAAGCCGGCGACGCCGAGGCTCAGGAGATCGTTGAGATAGCCGGCGATGCGGTCCCGCACGGCGTTCGAGCCGGTGCGCAGGTCCTGGAGGGAGACGAGCCGGCAGTTCTGGACCTGGTAGCGGTCGCCATAGTTGGAGATGTTCGAGCGGCAGTCGTTGAAGCTGCTCCCGTCGTAGAGCCCGGGGAAGTAGTCGACGCCGAAGGCGCTGCCGCCGGTTCCCGTGCCCGAGCCGGCGTCGGCGCCCGTCATGTGGTTGATGACCGCGTCGGCGATGATGCCGACCCCGGCCGCCCGGCACGTGTCGACCATGTTCTTGAACTCGGCGCGCGTCCCGAGCTTGCTCTCGAGGCGGTAGCTGACCGGCTGGTACGACGTCCACCAGCTCGTGCCCTGGATGTGTTCCTGGGGCGGCGAGACCTGGACGTACGCGAAGCCGGCTGGACCGATCGTCGACGTGCACTCGGCGGCCACCGAGCTCCACGTCCACTGGAACAGGTTGAGGGCGGTGCTGCCGCGTCCAGGGACCTCGGGGGCGGCGAGCGCGACGGGTGCGGCGGGGACCGTCGCAGGTGCGGGAGCGGCGACGGCGCTGCTCGCGACACCGGCTCCGGCGAGCAGGGCGGCGCTCGCGGCGATCGCGAGCACCTTGGACCGCACGGACGACGGCGTTGTCGTGGTGGTGCTACTTCTGCTGAGCATCAAGCTGCCTCTCACGGGGAAAAGGGCGCGCTCTCGGGGGCGAATCGTTCGTCCTTGAGCGACCCGTGCGATGCCGCTCCTCCCAGGCGACAGCCTGCGTGGGCAGGCCCGTCCACCGTGGCATGCCCGCAACGCCTCTGCAACAGTTCCGACCGTTTGCAGACCAGAAGCGTTCCACTAGCCTGGGTGACACAACCCCATCGAGGGCGATGGCGAGATCGTGCGGCTCGAACGTCGGCAACGTTGCAGCAACGCGCCGTGCTCGCGCATGCCCTCCCACCGACGTCCCACATCCTCCCGGTGGGCGAGAGCCCGGCCGCGCCCCCTCACGAGGGAGCGCGGCCGGGCTCTTGTCGAGCCGATCGGGGGGCGGCTCAGTAGGCTCCCTCGTGCGCGAACACAGCTCTCGCCGTGCGCAGGAGGATGAGCAGGTCACCAGCGATGGTCCAGTTCTCGACGTAGTAGAGGTCCTTGCGCAAGCCCTCGTCCCACGACAGGTCGGACCGGCCGCTGACCTGCCAGAGCCCGGTCAGGCCAGGCTTGACGAGCATCCGCCTCGGCGCGTACCCGTCGTAGAGCGCCACCTCGGACGGCAGCGGCGGACGCGGCCCCACGAGGCTCATCTCGCCCCGCAGCACGTTGAAGAGCTGCGGGAGCTCGTCGAGCGAGTAACGCCGCAGCACGCGACCGAACGGGGTCACACGAGGGTCGTCCTTGAGCTTGAACAGCACGCCGTTGCCCTCGTTCTCCCCCTCGAGGACGGCACGCTCCGCATCGGCACCCACACGCATCGAACGGAACTTGATCATCCGGAACGTCTTGCCGTCCCGACCGACGCGCTCCTGCCGGTAGAGCGCCGGGCCCGCGCTCGTCAGGCGGATCACGAGCGCGATCACGAGCATCGGCACCGAGAGCAGGAGCACGATGGCGAGCGACACGACCCAGTCGAGGACAGCCTTGACGACGTAGCGCACACCCGTGAACTGCGGCGCGTCGACGTGCACGAGCGACAGTCCCTCGGCCGGGCTCAGCACCATGCGCGGCCCGGCGACGTCGACGAGACCCGGCGCCACGATCAGGTCGGTGCCGGTCGACTCCAGCCGGTAGCCGATGTCCCGCACGACGCTCGAGTTGATGTGGTCGGCGCCGACGACCGCGACGGCGTCCGCCCGGACCCGGGTGACGGTGTGCGGCACGTCGAGGACGTCCCCGAGGACCGGGACGTCACCCAGCCACTCCCCCTCGAGCGGGTCCCCGTCGGGCACGCACGCCCCGACGACGACGTACCCGGCGAGCGGGCGCGCGGCGATCTCGCGCGCGAGCTCCGCCACACCCGACCGCGAGCCGGTCAGGACGATGCGGGACAGCGCCCGGCCGCGTCGCCGCAGCCGCTTGAGGTAGACGCGCGCCCCGTACCTGCCGACGAGCAGGAGGGCCGTGCCGAGCGGGATCGCGACCGCGACGTACTCGCGCGGCAGGTCCACCTCGGCGACGTAGGCCGCGAGCGCGACCGCTGCGAACACGTGCCACGTCGCGCGCCACACGCGACCGTACTCCTCGACCCCGATCCCGACGATCCGCCGGTCTCGCGACCGTTCGGCCGCGAGGCTGGCGAGCCAGAGCGTCACGAGGACGAGGCCGACGACGTAGGCCCGGGGCCGGGCCTGGTCCGCAGACGGGAGCGACAGCAGGAGCGCGGTCGCCGTGGCGAGGAGGATCGCAGCGAGGTCGGTCACCAGCACGAGCGACGAGTAGCGCGTCGGCCAGCTGATCGACGGGAACACCCGGCGGACCGGGGCGCTGCTCGTGGCCGTGCGCGTCGGCTGCTCGGACGTGGCGACCGGCTCCGGTCGAGCCGGCCCCGGTGCGGGCACCGGGGCTGGCGCGGGCGCGGGCTGCGCCACCGTCCCTGTCCTGCCCCTGAATGTCGCCTCTGCGGTCACAGCTCCCCCACTGCTCAGATCTGTCTCTCCTCGGTGGCGGCGGAGTCTTCCGCCGCGTCGGGCGGGCTCGGTGCCCCGTCCGTCTCCTTGTCGCCCCCGCGACGTGAGGAGAATCTCTCCGGACGACCCCAGGACCTTCAGCCCTGGCTCGTTCCTGCTTTGAAAACTACCGAGGTGACCAGCGGCGAGACAGGTCTCGGAGAGGCGACGCGAGGGTGATCGTCGGCGCGCGGCGGGCGATGCTCAGGGTGGCCCGAGGTGACCTTCGCCAGATCGTGTATCTCCAGGCTGCAGGCCCGCATGCGCGGTACCTGGCTCAGCTCTCGAGAGCGAGCGTCTCCAGGTCCTCGCTCGGCGGCTCCAGGAGCGTCAGCGCACGACGCAGCTTCGTGCTCGACGTGTGCACCGTGTACGGGAAGTAGACGACCTGGACGCCCACCGCGGCGAAACGCCGCTCGAGCTCGTCGCCCTTCGGCGTGCCACGCCAGTCGTCGCCCTTGAAGAAGACGTCGAACGAGCACCGGCGCCACGTCTCGAGCTTGTCCGGCTGCGTCTCGATGAAGACCTCGTCGACGTAACCGATGTGGCTGACGATCTCCGCACGCTCGTGCACCGGCACGACCGGCCTGCGCCCCTTGGCGCGCTCGAGCATGTCGTCATCGACGACGCCGGCGATCAGGTAGTCGCAGTGCGCTGCAGCCTGCCGCAGGACGTTGAGATGCCCGACGTGGAACAGGTCCCACGCCCCCGGGGCGTAGCCGACCACACCCGCGCCCCTCGCAGGGCGCGCACCGCGCCCTCCTGCCGTCCCTGTCACCATGCTCCCCCGTCGTGTCGCGCCGCTGCGATCGCGGCACCTCAACGCTAGGAGCGGGGACGGAGCAGCAGACACCCCTGGCGGGGTGGCCCCCCGGGTGATTCGCTCAGCGAGACGAGCCCGCCGCGCCCGACGTCCCCACCCCCGCCGCGGCAGAGACAGACCCGCCGATCACGGCGTCGATCAGCTCCGTCGCCCACGCGAGCACCTCAGCACCGCGCAACGGACGGCCTCCGATGCGCGCCGTCGTCGGGAACGGCACGAGGACCGCCCGGATCGCCGGCTTGAGCACCGTCCCCGGGTACAGGCGCTTGAGGCGCAGCTGCGCCGACTCCGGCAGGTCCACCGGCGCGAACCGCACGAACTTGCCCTGCGCCGTGACGTCGCTCAACCCCGCCGCGCGCGCATGGTTGCGGAACGCCGCGACGTCGAACAGCGCCGAGACGACCTCCGGGAGAGCGCCGTACCGGTCGACGAGCTCCGCACGCACCTCGTCGAGCGCCGCCGAGGTCTGCGCGGCCGCGATCTTCTGGTACGCCTCGAGACGCAGGCGCTCGTGCGCGATGTAGTCGTGCGGGACGTGCGCATCGACCGGGAGCTCGATCGTGACCTCGGGAGCCTCCTCCTCCGCGTCCCCGCGGTAGGCGGCGACCGCCTCACCGACCATGCGCACGTACAGGTCGAACCCGACGCCCTGGATGTGCCCGGACTGCTCGCCGCCGAGCAGGTTGCCCGCGCCACGGATCTCGAGGTCCTTCATCGCGATCTGCATGCCCGCGCCGAGGTCCGTGTGAGCAGCCATCGTCGCGAGCCGGTCGTGCGCCGTCTCCGTGAGCGGCTTCTCCGGCGGGTACAGGAAGTACGCGTACGCGCGGTCGCGGCCACGGCCCACGCGGCCGCGCAGCTGGTGGAGCTGCGACAGGCCGAGGACGTCGGCGCGCTCGAGGATGAGCGTGTTCGCGTTCGAGATGTCGAGGCCCGTCTCGATGATCGTCGTCGACACGAGCACGTCGAACTTCCGGTCCCAGAAGTCCATGATGACCTGCTCGAGCTGCGCCTCGTTCATCTTCCCGTGCGCCGTCGCGATGCGTGCCTCCGGGACGAGCTCCTGGAGACGCGCCGCTGTCTTGGAGATCGTGTCGACCTTGTTGTGGACGTAGAAGACCTGACCCTCGCGCAGCAGCTCGCGGCGGATCGCCGCGGTGATCTGCTTGTCGTCGTACGCGCCGACGTACGTCAGCACCGGGTGCCGCTCCTCGGGCGGGGTCTGGAGCGTCGACATCTCACGGATGCCCGTGACCGCCATCTCGAGCGTGCGCGGGATCGGCGTCGCCGACATCGCGAGCACGTCCACGTTCGTGCGCAGCTGCTTGAGGGTCTCCTTGTGCTCGACGCCGAAGCGCTGCTCCTCGTCGACGATCACGAGGCCGAGGTCCTTGAAGTGCACCGAGCCGGACAGGAGACGGTGCGTGCCGATCACGACGTCGACCGACCCGTCCTTGAGCCCGTCGAGCACGGTCTTCGCCTCTGCGTCCGTCTGGAAGCGTGAGAGCGCGCGCACCGTGACGGGGAACGCCGAGTACCGCTCGCTGAACGTGTCGAAGTGCTGCTGCACGAGCAGCGTCGTCGGCACGAGCACAGCGACCTGCTTGCCGTCCTGGACCGCCTTGAACGCGGCGCGCACCGCGATCTCCGTCTTGCCGTAGCCCACGTCGCCGCACACGAGGCGGTCCATCGGCACGGCCTTCTCCATGTCCGCCTTGACCTCGTCGATCGTCGCGAGCTGGTCCGGCGTCTCGACGTACGCGAACGCGTCCTCCAGCTCGCGCTGCCACGGCGTGTCCGGGCCGAACGCGTGCCCCTGCGTCGCCATGCGCGCCGAGTACAGGCGCACGAGCTCGCCCGCGATCTCCTTGACGTGCTTGCGCGCCTTCGCCTTGGTCCGTGACCAGTCGGAGCCGCCCATCTTGTTGAGCGTCGGTGCCTCCCCGCCCGTGTACTTCGTCACCAGGTCGAGCTGGTCCGTCGGCACGAACAGCCGGTCGCCCGGGTGCCCGCGCTTCGACGACGCGTACTCGACGACGAGGTACTCGCGGGTCGCGGCGTTCGCGCCCGAACCGAGGGTGCGCTGCACGAGCTCGACGAACCGCCCGACACCGTGCTGCTCGTGCACCACGTAGTCGCCTGCGCGCAGCGACAGGGGGTCGACGACGTTGCGACGCCGCGACGGCATGCGTCGCATGTCCTTCGTCGTCGCGCCCGCACGACCCGTGATGTCCTGCTCCGAGAACACCGCGAGGCGCAGCTCCTCGTCGACGAAGCCCGCGCCGACGGACGCGGTCACGACGTGGACGACGCCGCCCTCGGGCGCCGTCGGGACGTCCGCGACCAGACGAGCCGCCGTCTCCGCAGCGCCGAGCTGCTCAGCCATGCGCTTCGCCGGCCCCGCACCCTCGGTCGCGAGCACGAGCCGCCAGCCCGCGTGCTGCAGCCCGCGTACGTCGTCGAGCGCGCGCTCGACGTCACCGTGGTACGCGACGACGTCGCGCGCACGCATGCGCAGCGTCTCGCCGTCCGTGTCGAGGTCCGCCTCCTCGGGGCCCTGCCCGAACGGGCTGAGCGTCCACCAGCCGAGCGCGCGGCGCGCGCTGATCCCCCGGAGGTCCGCGAGCGACATGAACGACGCCGCCGACAGGTCGATCGGCACGGACCCGCCCGCGGCCGCCGACGTCCACGCCGCGGCGAGGAACTCCTCGGTCGTCGACACGAGGTCGTGCGCGCGGCGCCGCACACGCTCAGGGTCCGAGAGAACGACGAGCGACTCGTCCGCCACGAGATCGAGGACGGGGACCATGCGGTCGACGAGCGCCGGGCTGAGCGACTCCATGCCCTCGACCGCGATGCCCTGCGACATGCGGTCGAGCATCTCGGTCGCACCGGGAAGCTGCGGGATGAGCGCGGCCGCGCGCTCACGCACCTCGGGGGTCAGCAGCAGCTCGCGGCACGGCGGCGCCCACAGGCCGTGCTCCGCGATCTCCAGGCTGCGCTGGTCGGCGACCGCGAACCAGCGGATCTCCTCGACCTCCTCACCCCAGAACTCGATGCGCAGCGGGTGGTCCTCGGTCGGCGGGAACACGTCGAGGATGCCGCCGCGCACGGCGAACTCCCCGCGCCGCTCGACCATGTCGACACGCGTGTACGCCGCCGCGACGAGCTGCTCGGCGACGTCGGTCAGGTCGGCCTGCTGGCCCGCGGCGAGCTGGACGGGTTCGAGGTCGCCCAGGCCCTCGACGACCGGCTGCATGAGCGCACGGACAGGCACGACGAGCACCCGGACGGGACCCGCGGGGCCACGCTCGACCGTCGGGTGCGCGAGCCGGCGCAGGACAGCCAGACGGCGCGCGACCGTGTCGCTGCGCGGCGAGAGCCGCTCGTGCGGGAGCGTCTCCCACGCAGGCAGCACCGCGACGTCGTCGTGCGGGAGGTAGCAGGCGAGCGCTGCGACCAGGTCGTCAGCCTCGCGGCCCGTGGCCGTGACGACGACGAGCGGCCGTGCGCCGGGCGCGGGTGCGTCGTCCTGGCCGTGCGCACCGGAGAGGAGCGCGAGGAGCGGGGGGCGCGCCCCCGACGGCGTGACGATGTCGAGCTCTCCGCGCGCGTGCACGTGCTCGAGAGCCGCCGCGACCGCGGGATCCTGTCGCAGCAGGGAAAGGACACCGGTGAGCGACATGGGTTTCCTCGAGCATGGGGAGCGGGCGGGCGACGTCCAAGTCTACGTGCGCGGCGCGACCCTGCTCCCTGAGACCGCGGCCCTGCGCGGCTTCGCAGGCACGCGGCGGACGCGCGCCGCCAGGAGCGGCAGCGCGAGCCCGAGCGCGAGCGTGAAGATCGACATCGAGCTGTAGACGGGCGCGAAGAACATGTCCCACAGGCAGCGCAGCGTCAGCGCGACGACGAGACCGCTCGCGACCCCGCCCGCGAGGCCGGTGACAAGACCTCGCACGAGCAGCACCGTCATGACGATGGCGAGCACCGCCCCCGCGAGTCCCATCCACGCCCACAGGTCGCCGAGCACGGAGTGCAGCTCGATGCCCCGACCGAACATGTAGCGGTGGACGTACCCGTTGTCCGGGTCGTACCCGAGCTGCGCCATGCCCCCCTTGGCCGCCCGCAGGTCGAGCCCGTTCGGGACGACGCCGAACCCGAAACCCCAGGGCCGCGCCTCCACGAGCGCGAACGACGCGCCCATCTCGGGGCGCGAGCCCACGAGGAGGGACCCGGACTGCTCGATCTGCAGCGCCGAACGCTCCGCGGCCGCAGCTCCGAGCGCTCCCTCGAGCGCGAGCGCCTTGCCGAGCTGGTAGACGCCGGCGCCGAGAACCGCCAGCATCACGACCAGGCTGCGCGCGGACACGCGGCGCCGTGAGCGCCGCCGCAACGCCTGCCACAGGACGAGGGTCGCGGCCATGAGCAGCAGGCCGAACATCGACCGGCTGTCCTGGACCGCGCAGACGCCTGCGAGCACGACGAGCGCTCCCAGCTCGACGACCCACCTCCGGGTGAGCCAGGCGACCGCGAGCACGACGACCGTCACGGGCAGGCTGTACGCGAACTTCCACGCGTTCGTCCCGGTCGGTCCCAGCGCAGCGTCGACGAGCATCCCGACGCCGAAGAACAGCGCGACCCACGCGTCGCGCCACACGGTCCGTGCCCACAGGACCGCTGCCACGCCCACGACGATGCCGACGACGTGCAGCGCCGCGTCCCGGGTCACGCTGCGGATGACCGCGTGGTCGACCTGCGCGAGCGACGCGAGCGCGAGCCCGTTGGCGAGGGCGAGCGCGCCGACCGTCAGGAGCAGGCCGGCGCCGCGGAAGCGCAGGGCCGCCGGCACGACGACGGGGAGGAGCGCGAGCGCGAGCACGGTACCTGCGGTGAGCCCGCCGAGGACCGGGTACCAGGACCCGACGACGAGGACGAGCAGCGCGGACGTGCCCTGCGTGAGCCGCAGCCCGTGGCGCACGGCCACCTCGTCGACGTCGCTGTGCACCGGCACGCCACGACGCGCCAGGGAGGACGCCGGGGTCACCCCCGTCACCTGCCCTGCCGTCATCTCGCCTCCCCCGGCGTGCACGCGCGCGCTCACCGGCGCGCGACCGTCACCGACGGTACTCCTGGTAGACGCCGCCCACAGCACCCGCGACCATGCCCGCACCGCGGACAGCGGTCCGCGCACCTTGCGCCCGCAGACCCGTGTCGAGGGTGGCGATCCCCCCGAGCGAGCGCACCGCACCGCCCGCGACGCGCGCCGCACCCTGCGCGGCGAGCGTCACCCTCCCCTGCAGCGCGGCACCGCGCGAGCGGACGCCGACCAGGTGGACGCGCGCGCGAGCGTTGCCGTTGCGGAACGCCCGCTGCAGCACCCACGAGCGCGTGGCGCGCTCGACCGGGACGACGTCGACGACGCTCGCCTCGTCGCAGAACACGATCTCGCCGCCGCGCGCGACCAGCTCGCTCGTGAACGCGGTGTCCGACCCTCCCGTGAACCGGAAGGCCTGGTCGAACCGCAGGCCCCAGGCGCGCACCGCGCGCAGGTCGAGCAGGAGGTTGCCGGTGCCCGCCGCGGGCACACGTGTCCCGGTCGGGTAGCGCT
Source organism: Sanguibacter hominis ATCC BAA-789 (assembly GCF_012396185.1). Classification (GTDB taxonomy): domain Bacteria; phylum Actinomycetota; class Actinomycetes; order Actinomycetales; family Cellulomonadaceae; genus Flavimobilis; species Flavimobilis hominis. The sequence continues at coordinate 128,033 of NZ_JAAXOW010000003.1, read as the reverse complement.
TGCGCTCGAAGAACTTTCCCGCGGTGATCCACCGGTCCGGCTCGGACTCGAACTGCGCGACGACGGCACCCGCCACCGCTGCGCACCCGTACCTCTCGTGCGTCGCGAGCATCGTCGTCAGCCACGCGGGCGACGGCAGCTCGTCGTCGTCGATGAAGACGAGGACGTCACCGCGCGCCTCGTCGAGCGCGCGGTTGCGTGCCGAGACGATCCCCGGGTCGGGCTCGTGGACGTACCGGACAGGGTCGCCGGCTGCCGCGCGCTCGGCGACGATGCCCTGGGCGCTCGGCAGGTCGTCGTTGTCGATGACGAGGAGCTCGGCACCCGGCACCTGCCGCACCTGCTCGAGGAGTCTCGGCAGCGACTCACGGAGCCCCTCCGGGCGACGGAACGTGAGGATCCCGACCGTCACCACATCGCCTGCTGCCCTCGCGGTCACGGCTGGCCCGCCCAGAGGTCGTCCCAGGCCACGAGGACGTCCGGGCTACCAGCAGCCCCACCGACGTACGCCTGCAACGCCACCCCACCGGCGACCTGCAGGTCAGCGGTCGAGTCCGTCACGCTCGCCCGCCACGCCGCCGGCTCCGCGTCACCCTCACGCCACACCTTGGCCCGCACCGTCGTCGGCGACGTCCCCGTCACCTGCAACCGCACCCGCAGCTTCTCCCCAGGCACCAGCGTCAACCCGTCGACCACACCACCGGCCAGCGCCGTGACCGACGAGATCCCACGACCCACGTGCAGCTGCACCGCACCATCGGTCGCCACCCGCACCCGAGCGACATACCCGCTCGTGCCGACCGCACGACCAGCAACCGTCAAGAACGAGTTGCCCGCCGGCAGACGATCCATCGACACCGTCGTCTGAACCTCCGCCGTCGTCGCCGACACCGACCGCAGATACGCCGACCGCGTCGCACCCGCAGTCAACGACATCCGACCCTCACCACCAGCGACCGAGTACCGCGACAACGTCGACGCCGTGCCCGTCACCGACCACTCACCACCCGTCGACGCCGAACCCCAGCCCGACGACACCGACCGACCGAACGCATCGACCGCCAGGTCCTCCGTCACCGGCGGAGCCTCGACCACGACCTCGTGCGTCACCGTGCCCGTCGCACCGTCGTCATCCGTCACCGTCAACCTCACCGTGTACGAACCAGCCTCCGCGAACGTGTGCGACGCCGTCGCACCCGAACCCGAACCGCCATCACCGAAGTCCCACGCATACGACGCCACCGACCCGTCCGAGTCCGACGAACCCGAACCATCGACATCCACCGACAACCCGTCCACCTCCGACGAGAACACCGCCACCGGCGCCACGTTCGGCGCGGGCTCCTGCGGCTCGAAGCCGTCCGGGGCACCGGCCCAGAGGTCGTCCCAGGCCACGAGGACGTCCGGGCTACCAGCAGCCCCACCGACGTACGCCTGCAACGCCACCCCACCGGCGACCTGCAGGTCAGCGGTCGAGTCCGTCACGCTCGCCCGCCACGCCGCCGGCTCCGCGTCACCCTCACGCCACACCTTGGCCCGCACCGTCGTCGGCGACGTCCCCGTCACCTGCAACCGCACCCGCAGCTTCTCCCCAGGCACCAGCGTCAACCCGTCGACCACACCACCGGCCAGCGCCGTGACCGACGAGATCCCACGACCCACGTGCAGCTGCACCGCACCATCGGTCGCCACCCGCACCCGAGCGACATACCCGCTCGTGCCGACCGCACGACCAGCAACCGTCAAGAACGAGTTGCCCGCCGGCAGACGATCCATCGACACCGTCGTCTGAACCTCCGCCGTCGTCGCCGACACCGACCGCAGATACGCCGACCGCGTCGCACCCGCAGTCAACGACATCCGACCCTCACCACCAGCGACCGAGTACCGCGACAACGTCGACGCCGTGCCCGTCACCGACCACTCACCACCCGTCGTCGCCGAACCCCAGCCCGACGACACCGACCGACCGAACGCATCGACCGCCAGGTCCTCCGTCACCGGCGGAGCCTCGACCACGACCTCGTGCGTCACCGTGCCCGTCGCACCGTCGTCGTCCGTCACCGTCAACCTCACCGTGTACGAACCAGCCTCCGCGAACGTGTGCGACGCCGTCGCACCCGAACCCGAACCGCCATCACCGAAGTCCCACGCATACGACGCCACCGACCCGTCCGAGTCCGACGAACCCGAACCATCGACATCCACCGACAACCCGTCCACCTCCGACGAGAACACCGCCACCGGCGCCACGTTCGGGACCGGGGCCGCGACCGTCACGTCGTGGGTGGCCTCCGCGGTCGCCCCGCGGTCGTCCGTCACCGTCAGGGTGATCGTGTACGTGCCAGCCTCGGTGTACGTGTGCGTCGCCGTGCGGCCGGTGCCGGTCGCCCCGTCGCCGAACGTCCACGCGTACGCCTCGATCGTCCCGTCGGTGTCCGCAGACGCCGACGCGTCGACCGCGACCGCCAGGTCGGTCGCGTCGGTCGTGAACGACGCGGTCGGTACCGCGTTCGGCTCCTCGCCGGTCGCGCCGAGCGCGTGGTGCAGCGCGACCGTCTCCGCGTCGAGCTGTCGACCGTAGACCGCGACGTCGTCGACCGAGCCGACGAGGGTCTGCGAGGTCGAGCCCCACGTGTTGTCGCCGCCGACGCGCCAGTACCCGGTGTAGCTCTCCGGGAGACGCTGCGGGTTGGTGCCGACGAGCACGCCGTCGACATACATCTGCATGCCCGCGTCGCCGAGCGTCGAGACGACGTGGTGCCACTGCCCGTCGTTGTACGCCTGGGTCGACGTCACGCGGTACTCGGCGCCGCGGTAGATGCCGAAGACGAGTCGTCCGTCGTCCTGCATGTACGTGTGACGGTCGTAGCTCGAGGACGTGGTGCCCGTCGAGTTGCCGAACCCGACGATGCGCCCGCCCTGGGTCGTCGCGGTCTTGAACCACGCCTCGGTCGAGAACCGGGTCGGGTTGGCCTGCGCCTGCGCGTCAAACACGTGCGCGCGGGTCGTGAACCGGATCGACGGGTTCGCCAGGTCCTTGATGGCGCCGTCCTCGCCGCGCACGGCGCTCCCGGACAACGTGCCGGACCTGCCGAGGCGCCCGGAGTCGGCGACGGCCGAGCCCGAGGTCTCCGCGAAGCGCCAGAAGAGCAGCGGGTCCGCCGACGCGACCGCCGCGCCGTAGGCGTCGGTCGGAGCGGTGTAGGCAGGCACCGTGCGGCCGGCAGCCTCGAAGTGGTCGCGCACCTGCTGGGGCGTCAGCACGCGGCCGTCGTAGACGGCGGCCTCGTCGATCGCGCCGGCGAACCACACGCTCGACGGCACGTTCGTCCAGCTGGAGAGGCTGCCGCCGCCGAGGCGCCAGTACCCGTTGTAGGCGTCGGCGATGCGCACGTCGTCGCGGCTGGCGACCCGGACGCCGTCGACGTAGAGGGCCAGCCCGTCGGCCTGGCTCATCGTCGCGACGACGTGGTGCCAGGCGTTGTCGTTGTAGGACGAGCGCGACGAGACGACGTTGCGCCCGTTCGCCTGGACACCGAAGTGCAGGCGCCCAGCATTGTCCATGTAGACGTGACGGTCGGACGTGCCCGACGTGCCCGACGTGGCCGACCCGAAGCCGATGATGCGGCCACCACGGTTCGTCGACGTCTTGATCCATGCCTCAGCCGAGAACTCGACCGGTGCGGGCTCGTTCGTCGAGTGGATGGCGTCACCGTTGCTCGACCCGGAGAAGGTCATCGCCGTGTCGCTGTCCCCCGTGAGCGCCCCAGCGGTGCCCATCGTGACCCCGGCGTGCGTCGTCAGGGCGCGCGTCCCGGTGAGGTCGGCGGCGGTCGTGCCGCTCGCCTCGGACAGGCGCCAGTAGCTGGACGGTCCGTCCTCGGCGACCGTGCGGGCGTACGTGGACAGCGAGCCGCTCGAGGCGACCGTCACGGTCACCCACTCCGACCAGACGCTGTTGCCCGTGGCGTCCGTCGCGCGGACGCGGTAGCGCGTCGTCGAGCCGGGTGTGAGGCCGGTGTCGACGAACGACATCGTGGGCCGCTTCCAGAACGACGCGGTCACGGTCCGCTCCTGCAGGACGGTGCTCGTGTCGTTCCGCACGAGCCGGTACGTCAGCTCCTCGTCGCCGCGGTCGAAGTTCGCGGGCCAGGAGACGACGACCGTCCCTGATGCGGGCGAGACCGCGCGCAGCGCCGACTGCGCGCCGCCGTAGCGGGGCGCGTCCGTGTCCGGGGTGGTCTTCCGTGAGGCAAAACGGGCGAGGCCCTGCTGCGCGGTGTTGTTCACGCGCGTGAACTCGCCGCCCATGATCACGTAGCCGCTGCCGGCCGCGATCGACCAGGCGCCCTGACCCTGACCCGTGTAGCTGCCCGTGTTGAGGTCGGGGAACCAGTCGAGGATCTCGGGGTGCGGCTGGCCCTGGGTGTCCTTGTACCCGTAGATGTCGGGGATGTTCGTGCCCGTCGCGGACTTGGTCAGGGCCGAGCCGCGGTTGACCCGCCACGGGTTCGTCTGCGGGAACCCGCCGCTGTTGCCGCAGTAGTGCTTGTGGGACGCGACGTAGACCGCGTCCTCGAACGGCGTGACGCCGTACGAGTCGCCGTGGCAGTCCTCGACCCACTGGAGCGTGCCGTCCGCCCACGAGACCGCGTAGACGCCCTCGACGTTGCCGCCGTCACCGAAGTGGTACCCGGTGCCGTAGAAGTTCTTGTCGTCCTTGGACAGCGAGAGGAACGCCGACTCGTCACCGGCGTTGCGGATCTGGGCGTTGGCGGGCAGCGACAGGAGCTCGCCCGTCACGGCGTCGAACCGGGCGAGGCCGTAACCCGGGTTGGAGGACCCACCGACGGACGTGAAGTTGCCGGCGACGACGACGGCGGCGCCGTCGGGCGACACCTCGACCGCCTGCACGCCGCGGTTGTCGATCGCGGGGTTGAACGGGAGCGTCGTCAGGCCGGTGCCCAGAGCGACGGACGCCGCCTTGTACCGCGCGAGGCCGTTGACGTTGGTGAACGAGCCGCCGAGGAAGACTGCGTCCTGCGACACGGAGACGCTCAGGACCGTGGTGTTGACGACGGGGCGGAAGCCGAGGAGCGCACCGGTCGCGGTGCTGAACGCCGCGACGCGGTAGCGGGTCTGACCGTCGATCGACGTGAAGCTGCCGCCTGCGTAGAGGGTCGAGCCGTCGGGCGAGAGCGCGAGGGAGCGAACCTGGGCGTTGGCCTTCGGCGCCCAGGGCAGGAGGGCACCGGTGCGGACGTCGAACGCCATGAGGTTGCCGCGAGCCTGCTCGCTCGTCCCCGCAGCTGCGCCCGGCGGGCGGGCCGACGTGAACTCGCCACCCACGTAGACGGTGTTCCCGACGACGACCTGCGACCACGCGACACCGTTGATCTGAGCGGTCGGCAGGCTCGCGGAGCCGGCCACCTCAGGCTTCGAGGTGCGCGGCGGCCCGACGACGCCGGTCCCGGTGTCGTAGGTGGGCGTCGCCTGGGCTGTGCTCGGCACGAGCGCCCCGAACAGCAGGAACGCGAGCGCCACGAAGGCCGCGAGGGCGGCGCTCCGGGGACGGTGGTGACGGATCATGATGGCCTCGAGCTTCTGTGCGTCGCGGTCGTGCGCGGGTCGTGGAGTCTGAGCGGAGGTGGGGCCTGAGGGGCGCATCACGCGTCTCCCTCGAAGGCCACGATCGTGAGGTCGGCGGCGACGTCGACCTCGACGTGGATGGGTACGCCGCGCGCGGCGACGCGGAAGACGAACGTCCCGGAGCCCTTGGCTCCCGCCGCGACGGTCACGGGGAAGGGCTCAGCGCCCGGCCCTGACAGGGTGGTGGCGGGCGTGTCGTCCGGGCCGTGGAAGAGGTTGACGATCGCGCTCGAGAGGTCGAGCGTCTCGTCGGTGTCGTTGGCGATCGTGACGGTCACGCGCAGGGCGTCCCCCGCGACCTCGCCGGGGAGCGTCGCCTCGCCCTGGACCTCCTCGACCTTCGTGACCCGGGCGACGACCCCCTTCGCGACCGTGGCCTCCGTGTCGAGCGGGACGGGCTTCGCCTTCTTGCGCTCGACCGGGCCGAGCGGCTCGGGAGCGTCTTTCGGGTCCGACGGCTCGGTCGGCAGGTCAGCAGGGGGCGCAGGCACCTCGGCCTGCGCCGAGCCGGACGTGGCCCCTGACCCTGCGGGCGCGGTCGACGACGTCACGGTGCTGGTCGCGCTGGTCGGTGCGTCCTGCGACTGCCCGGTGCACGCACCGAGCGCGAAGGCCATCGCGACGATCGCGACGCCTGCCGTGACCGTCGTCCGCCCCCGCGGTGCGTCGATCTTGTGCTGATCCATCCTGTGTCCTCCCCCGAGCGACCCCGCCGGCACGCGGCTGGCGGGTGACTGAATCGTGCGCCCCGCTCGCGGGCACGACGCACAGGTCTCGCCCAACCTCACCCGTGCGTCACCCGACCTTCACCCAGGGCGAGCCCGTCCGCCGCGGACGCGCGCGGCTAGCGTGATCGGTGCTCAGAAAACGGATCTCGGGACCTGGAGGGGGCATGAGCCGAGCACTTGTCGTCGTGAGCTACGGGTCGTCCGAGCTGCTCGCGGAGAACCTCGACGCGTGGGACCGCGCGAGCACGCCGGGCTGGACCGTCGTCGTGGTGGACAACCCGACCACGTCCGCTGAGCGCGCCCGCGTGCGGGCTCTCGCGCACGAGCGCGGTTGGGTCCTCATCGAGCCGGACCGCAACCTGGGCTTCGGGGACGGCTGCGCTGCGGGGGTCGCCGCAGCCCGCACGGTCGCCGAGCCGTCGGCGGTCGTGCTGCTCAACCCGGACGCGCGCCTGTCGGTCGAGCACGCAGACGAGCTCGCGAGCCGGGTCGAGGCGGACGACGACCTGCTCCTCGTCCCGCAGATGTTCCGCGGCGACGGCCGGCCCGCGTTCACGACAGGCTACGTGGACCGTCGCACGGGGATGCCGGCGGTCGCCGCGGCGGCGTCGAGCGTCGAGTGGCTCACGGGGGCGTGCGTCGCGATGGCGCACAGCGCTTGGGTCCGTCTGGGCGGCTTTGCGAGCGACTTCTTCCTGTACTGGGAGGACGTCGACCTCGCGTGGCGCTGGCACGCGGCCGGCGGCCGCGTCGGGGTCGCGCGCGACCTGCGCTGCGTCCACGACGCCGGTGGCACGCAGACGGGTGCGGGGACCCCGACCAAGTCGTCGCTGTACTACTACTTCAACTGCCGCAACCGGCTCGTCTTCGCGGCACGCAACCTCACCGGACGCGACCGTCTCCGGTGGGCGCTGCACTCCCCGCGCTACGCGCAGCAGGTCGTGCTGCGCGGGGGCAGGCGCCAGCTCCTGCGCCCCTGGACGTGCGTCCTGCCCGCCGTGCGGGGGACGCTCAGCGGCCTGCGCACGCTGCTGGTGGGCGGCCCTGCCGCCGCACCGCGACCCGCGACGCCGCAGGTAGGCGCGCCGTCCGGGGGCTGACCGGGTGGTTCAGGGGGTGGTTGAGGCCCGTCGTGTGGCCGCGCGTCCCGCGGGCGTGGTTCGATCGACCCAGGGCCCGGACAGGCGGTCCCGTCCCGGCTCCCGCACTCGCCAGAAGAGCGCCGCGCCGGGTGATGAGCTTGGGGTGCATGTGGATCTGATGGAATACGTCTCGGCCTTGCGCAAGCGTTGGCTGGTCATCGCTCTCCTCGCCGTCCTCGGCGCGGGGGCGGGCTTCGGGCTCGCCAAGTCCACGGTCCCCACGTACCGCTCGTCGACCACGACGTTCGTCTCCCTCGCCCGCGGCGAGACCGTCAGCGAGCTCGTGCAGGGCACGATGTACACCCAGAACCTCGTCGAGTCCTTCGCGCGGCTCGCGACGATGCCCGCGGTGCTCGACCCGGTCATCGAGGAGCTCGACCTGGGCATGAGCGCACGGACCCTCGCGCGCACGATCACCGCGACCACCCCGCTCGACACGATGTTCGTCGAGATCAGCGCGACGTCGAGGGAGCCCGAGACCGCCGCGAAGATCGCAGACGCCGTCACGGCGAACCTCGCCCGCACGGTCGAGTCGATCGCACCGTCGGGCGCCGAGAACACCCCGTCCGTGACGATGACCGTCGTCGCCGACGCCGTCGTGCCGACCGTGCCGTTCACGCCGAACACCAAGATGAACGTCGCGCTCGGCGGCGCGGGCGGGCTCGCGGTCGGCGTCGCGCTCGCGCTGCTGCTGACGGTGCTCGACACTCGCGTGCGCGGCATCAAGGACGTCCCGTCCCACCAGGACCGCGTCCTGCTCGGGATCGTGCCGCGCGAGCGCTCCCGCCGGGACCAGGTCACGATCCTCGGCGAGCCGCACGGCGCAGGCGCCGAGTCCTTCCGGCGCATCCAGACCAACCTGCAGTTCATCGGTGCGGCGAGCCAGCTCCGCACGCTCGTCGTGTCGTCGTCCGTCTCGGGCGAGGGCAAGTCCACGGTCGCGCTCAACGTGGCGATCGCGCTCGCCGAGAAGGGCGGTCGCGTGCTGCTCGTCGACGCCGACCTGCGCCGCCCCACGATCGCGAGCGTCACAGGTCTTGAGCCGTCGGTCGGCCTCACGACGATCCTCGTGGGCTCGGCCTCGCTCGAGGACCTCACGCAGCCGTGGGGCCACCCCGGGCTCGACGTCCTCGTCTCGGGCGACATCCCGCCCAACCCCGCACAGCTGATCGACTCCTCCGGCATGCAGGCGCTCATCGACGAGGCGGGCAAGCGCTACGACCATGTCGTGCTCGACGCCCCGCCCATCCTGCCGGTGGCCGACGGTGTCGTCCTCGCCCGGCGGACCGACGGCGCCGTCATGGTCGTCGGCTCGGGCCGCGTCCGTCGCACCCAGGTGAGCACCGCGCTCACCGCGCTCGACACGGTCGGGGCGCGCTGCCTCGGCGTCGTCGTCAACTTCGCCGACCCGAGCCACGCCGACACCCCGCGCGGGTATGTCGCGAGCGAGCCGTCGAGCCTGAGCGTCGCGGCCCGGCGGCAGCGCTCGCGGCGCTCGGTGCCGACGCCCGACGACGCGGCGACCGAGAGCCGACGCGGCGGGCCCCGCAAGGCGAGCGCGAGCTGACGCGGCCCACGGCCGCACGATCCGCTACCGGCGGCGCCGAGCGAGCGCGGTGCGCACGATCGCCGCGACCTCGACGACGTCCTTGCGCACCCGAGGCACCACGAGGGCGAGGAGCGCGAGCGACAGGAGGCCCGCCCCGACGCCTGCGAGCGTCGCCGGCCACACGCGCACGAACAGTCCCGAGACGACGTGGGCGGTCCCTGCGAGCGTCCCGCCGACGAGCAGCACCCGGACGGCACCGAGCATGAGCGTGCGCGTCGGGATCGGGGCACGGCGCGAGAGCCACAGGATCGACAGGGGCCACTCGACCGTGTGCGCGAGCGTGTACCCGACCGCGACCCCGACGAGACCCCAGTGGCTCGCGACGACGACGAGCACGACCTTGACCGCGATCGTGACGACCGTGAACCGCAGCAGGAGGTCCGACAGGCCGTGCGAGAGGTAGACCCAGTACCCGACGTACGCGAGCGTCTGCATCACGGCGGTCGTCGCGAGGAGCCGGACGAGCGGCTCGACCCCGACCCAGCCGCTGCCGAGCAGGATCTGCGTCGCCGGGTCGGCGGTCCCCACCAGGAGCGCAGCGCCGATCATCACGGGGTACGCGATCGCGATCTGCCCGCGCGCGAGGAACCGCGCGAAGCGGGGCGGGTCGCCCTGGAGCCGTGACAGCACGGGCAGCGCGATCGTCGTCGTGGGCGCACGAACCTGCGCGACAGGGGTCATCACGAGCTTGAAGGCCCGGTCGTACGTGCCGAGCTGGGCGGTGCCGAGCTGCGAGCCGATCACGAAGTTGTCGATGTTGTTGCCGATGTACACGGCGACCTGGGACGCGGCGAGGTTCCAGCCGAAGTGCCAGAACTCGCCCATCGGCACGCCGCGCTGCGGCCGGCTCGGCACCCACCGGCAGGTCGTGGCGAGCATGACGAGCAGCACGAGCGACTGCAGGACCTGCTGGCCCACGAGCGCCCACACCCCCGCCCCGGCGAGGCCGAGGACGACCGCGACGACGATCGCCGCCGCCTGCGACACGACGTCGACCACCGCGAGCGCACCGAAGCGCATGGTGCGGACGAGGTCGGCGCGGAGCTGGCTCGCCATCCCGTTGAGGAGGAACACGACGCCGACGGCGCGCGCGACGGGGACGACGGCGTCCTCGTCGAAGATCGCGCCGACGAGCGGGGCTGCGACGACCATGAGGATCCCGAGCCCCGCACCGATGGCGGTGTTGACCCAGAACAGGTTGGAGCGTTGCGCGTGCGTGATCGTCGGGGCTCGCATCGCTGCGGTCGACAGGCCGAGGTCGCGGAAGATCTCGCCGACCCCGACGAACACGAGGACCATCGTCATCACGCCGTACTCGGTCGGCGTGAGGAGCCTCGCGAGCACGACGACGGACGCCATCTGCATGCCGACCCGCGCGATCTGTGCGGCGAAGGTGATGCCTGCGCCGCGCGCGGCCGACCGTCCGAGCTCGTCCACGTGCTCCCCGTCCCCTGCGTTTCCTGGCCGCTGGAAGTCTAGTTCCGCGGTCCGTGCCAGCCTCCCGGTCGACGGGTGAACCGGGGGCGACCCCGCCTGCGCCCGGGGGCGACGGCGCGACGGGAACCCGCGCAGCCGCCGTGCGCGGGCGACGACGGCGTGAGGGTGGGGGTGAGATCGGCCGGCGCCCCCGTCACGCGGTGCGGGGCTTCCCTAGACTCGCGGGCATCCACCGTCCCCTGCGTCCGAGGTCTCACCGTGCCCCGCCTGATGATCGCGCACCCGTCCGCCGACCAGTACGGCAGCGACCTGCAGCTGCTCGAGACCGTCGTCGCGGTGGTCGAGGCGGGCTGGTCGGTACTCGTCACCGTCCCGGAGGACGGTCCGCTCGTGCCGATGCTCGTCGAGGCGGGCGCGCGCGTCGTCGTGCAGCCGTGCCCGGTGCTGCGCAGGTCGACGATGAGCCTTCGCGGGCTGGTCGGCTACGCGCTCGCCGGCCTGCGCGCGATCGTCGCCGGGCGCCGCTCGTTGCGTCGCGCCCGACCTGACGTGCTGCTCGTCAACACGGTCGTCGTGCCGACGTGGCTCGTGAGCGCGCGCCTCGCGCGCGTCCCCGTCGTGTCGCACGTCCACGAGGCGGAGGAGTCCTCGGGGCGCACGGTGCGGCGTCTGCTCGCGTCGCCTCTCCTGGCCGCGGACCGGGTGATCGCGAACTCGCGCGCGACGGCGCGCACCCTGACGGACGTCATCCCGGCGCTCGAGCGCCGTATCGCGGTGGTGCACAACGGCGTGCCTGATCGCGGTCCCGAGCCCACCGACCCGCGCATCCGCCGCCCGCAGGACCCGGCAGTCGTCGCGATCGTCGGCCGGCTCTCGCCGCACAAGGGCATCGACGTCGCGCTCGAGGCTGTCGCGCACCTGCGCCGCGAGGGCCGCGACGTGCGCCTCGAGGTCGCTGGCTCGGCGTTCCGCGGCTACGAGTGGTACGTCGCCGAGCTCGAGCAGCGCGCGGACGAGCCTGACCTGCGTGGCGCGGTCACCTTCCACGGGTACGTGAGCCCGGCGCGCACGGTAATCGACCGGGCCGACGTCGTCGTCGCCCCGTCGTGGCGCGAGTCCTTCGGCAACGCTGCGGTCGAGACGCTGCTCGCGTGCCGCCCGCTCGTCGCCGCGGCGACGCAGGGCCTCGTCGAGGTGGTCGACGACGGTCGCACGGGCATGCTCGTGCCTGCGGGCGACGCCCCGGGGCTCGCGCGGGCGGTCGCCAAGCTGCTCGACGACCCAGAGCAGGCGACAAGGATGGCGCGGGCAGGCCGTGCAGACGCGCTCGACCGGTTCTCGACGCACCGGTACGGCGCGCAGATCCTCGCAGTGCTCGGCACGGCGCGCGGCGCGGCCCCTGGGCGCCGGGCGACGCGAGCGGCCGGGTCGCAGCCGGTCGAGCCGCTGAGCGCCCCGCCGCACGGCAGCACGCCCACCCGTACCGGGGAACGGCCGAGGATCCACGTCGCCGTCCCGACGTTCCGTCGCAACGAGCTGCTCGAGCCCCTCCTCGAGATGATCGCCCCGCACGTGCTCGGCTCGCCGTCGCTCGCGGACCGCACCGAGATCCTCATCATCGACAACGACCCGGACGGCGGGGCGCACGACGTGGTCGCCGCCGTCGCCGCGAGCGCCGCGCTCCCTGTCCGCTACGTCCACGAGCCGCGGCCCGGGATCGCGGCAGTCCGCGCTCGCGCGATCGCGGAGGCGTCGGCCGACGGCCTCGTCGTGTTCATCGACGACGACGGCGTGCCGGGCGAGAGCTGGATCGGTCCCCTCGTCGCCACCTGGGAGCGCACGGGAGCCGAGGCGGTCGCCGGGCGGATCGTCCCCGGGTTCGTCGCCGAGCCGTCGGCGTGGAGCGTCGCGGGCAGGTTCTTCGAGCGGAGCAACCTCGCGACCGGCACGCCGCGCCGCAGCGCGCCGTCCGGCAACCTCCTCGTCGACGTCGCAGGAGTCGCGGCGCTCGGGGTGGCGTTCGACCCGGAGGTCGGGATGCGCGGCGGCGAGGACACGCTCTTCACCCGCGGGATCACGCAGGCGGGCGGGCGGGTCGTCGCGTGCGGCGAGTCCGTCGTCGTCGACCTGGTACCGCCCGAGCGGGACACGCGCCGCTGGGTCGTCGCCCGCGTCTACGGGCACGCGAACCGCTCGGTCGACGTCGACCTCGCGTTCACGCACGGCGCCGCAGCGAGGGCGAGGGTGCGGGTCGCTGCCGCGGCGCGCGGCGTCGTCGTCACCGGGCGAGGGGCCGCCCGGTGGGTCGCCGGCAGGGTGACCCGCGACGTCGCGACGGATGCTGCGGCCTGGCGAGACCTCGCGCGGGGGCCCGGGCTCGTCGCGGGTTCCCTCGGTGTGCGGCACGAGGCCTACCGCCGCTCCTGACTGCTTCCCCCCGGTCAGGGGCGCGGTGACGACAGGAGCCCTGGTCCGCCTGGACCAGGGCTCCTGTCGTCGGTCGTGCTGGGTCAGCCGCGCTTGAGCACGAAGGCGCGACCGTCAGCGAACACGTTGTTGTCCGAGACGATGGTCGTCGTCACCGGGCGGATGATGCCGCAGCCGTCGATCCGCTGGCCGTTGCCGAAGACGTTGTCACGGAAGACGACGCCCTCGAGCGGGCCGTTGTTCATCTGGGCGATGTTCACGGTGCAGCCACCGTTGTCGAGGAAGCTGTCCTCGACGGTGAGGTTGCCGACCTTGCCGCGCGCCTGGGTGATCTGGATCGCGGCGTTGTAGGTGCCCTTGAGGACCGAGTTGACGATCTTGATGTTCTTGCCGGCCTGGATCTGGATGTTGTCGTCGTGCGACGGGCCACCGTTGTGGTTGGGGTCGTTCGCGTACCACTTGTTGCCGTGCAGCATCGTGTCCTTGATGGTCACGTTGTCGCCGATGATCGTCACCTGGTCGACGACGGTGTGGATGTTCACGCGCTCGAGCGTGAAGTTGTAGCCGAGGACCGCGCTGTCGTAGGGCGACGGCGCCTGGGAGGCGATCGTCGTGTCCTTGATGACGAGGTTCTTGTTGCCCTCGGTGTTCCAGACGAAGTGGGTGATGGCCGTCGCCGGGGTCGCGGCACCGCGGATGATCGAGTTCTTGATCGTCACGTTGTCGGCGCGGACCTTCACGATGCCCTGGATGTCCATGCCGTCGATGACGGTGTTCGGCTCCCAGATCGTCATGTTGCCCTTGTAGACCGTGAGCGGGGTTCCGGCGGGGAGGCCGACGGTCGACTCGGTCGGGAGCTGCGGCTCGGCGGGCGCCGGCTCAGGCGTGGGGGTGGGCGTCGGCGTGGGTGTGGGCGTCGGCTCAGGCGCAGGCGTGGGCGTCGGCTCAGGCGCAGGCGCGGGGGTGGGCTCCGGCGCAGGCGCGGGAGTGGGCTCCGGCGCAGGCGCGGGAGTGGGCTCCGGCGCAGGAGCCTGGACGGCGCTGTCGGCCGGGAAGCCGAGGTAGGTGTAGCCGAGGACCTTGACGGTCACGCGGACCGAGGCGTCCGAGCTGTGCACCGTGAGGTAGTCCTTGCCGTCGAGCGCGATCGAGGTCTCGGCGGAGCCGAGGTCCTGGACGGGGGTGGTCAGCACCGGCGACGCCTTGGCGGCGGCCGTCATGTCACCGGCGGCGACCGAGATCTTGGTGGCCTTCCAGGCCCAGCGGCCCTCGACGACGAGGCGTGCCGAGAGGACGTTGTCAGGGAGGGCGGAGAGATCCACGCGGGCCGTGCCGTTCGAGGCGACGGTCCCGGCGTTGAGCACCGTGAGCGGCGTGGCGAGCGTCGTGGTCTGCTCGGTGGGCTGCGTCTCGACCGTGTAGCCCACGACCCTGACGGTCGCACGGACCGAGGCGACGGAGCTGTGCACCGTGAGATAGCGCTTGCCGTCGAGCGTGATCGACGCCTGGGCGGAACCGAGGTTCTGGACGGGGGTGGTGAGAACGGGCGAGGCCTTGGCCGCGGCGGTCATGTCGCCTGCGGCGACCGAGATGTTCGTGGCCTTCCACGCCCAGCGACCCTCGACGACGAGGTCGACAGCGACGACGTTGTCGGGGAGCGCCGAGAGGTCGACGCGCGCGGTGCCGTTGGATGCGACGGCGACCGAGTCGAGGACGGTCATGGGGGTCTCGAGGCGGACGTTGTCGAGGCGCGGCGCGGGGGCGGAGAACGCGGTCGACACCGAGCTCGTGGTGGCGCCGAAGGCCGGGACGGAGGTCGCGGCGAAGGGCGTGACGAGAGCGAGCACGACCGAGCCGGTGAGGACGGCGCGTGCTGCCGCAGACCTTGAGGGGATGGGGTTGCGCACTGATGTTTCGCAATCTGTCGGCACGGCAGGGGGACGTGGCCGACCTGTCAGGGGTGCAGGCGGGGGTTGCCTCAACCCAGGTGGGTGTTTCCACCCTTCCGATCGGCGACCCCCGCGGTACGTTGAGGGCAAATCGGACAAGTGAGTCCGGCTGGCGCTTCCGAGCGCCTGCACGAGATGCGGGCCTGCGCCCACGGACAGCCTGTCCCGCGCGCGGTCGAAAGCGGCGCGAAGCCTTGCTCGAGGGGCGCACCCGGCTGGTACCTGCAGCGACGCACATCACCCTCCCGAGCGACACAGCGCTGCGCACTCCCCGGCCGCCGTGCCGCCCCGCCGGACCGACCGCGGCGACCGGGACCAGATGTGGCGCAGATCACAGGCGAGCTGCGGCCCTCCGAGGCCATGCACCGCCGCCGAGCGACCGCACGACGTGCGGCGCTCCCCAGACGCGACGAAGCCTCCGGGGGGTCCACTCCCCCGGAGGCTTCGTCGTGCGGGCGCTCGGCTGGCTGGCCCGCGTCCTCGTCGCCCCGGCTCTGCCGGGCGCCGACGTGTCCTACCCCATGCGACCGAGCGCCGCGATCTCACGGAACCACTTGCGCCCCGCGGCGACGAGGAACGCCGCGGTGAGCGCGACGATCACGGTGTACACGGCTGCGAACACGGGGACCGCACCCAGCAGCAGGAACACGAGGCACAGGACGCCGTAGTCGGTAGGCGTCATCAGGAGAGCCCTCAGGTCCGGGCCGGTCCCGCCTGTCGGCGCGGCAGAACGCACACCGTGCGCCTTGCGCATCTGCTCCGTGAGGATCATCCCGAAGAACAGCACCGAGCTCACGACCGCGTTGAGCAGCGGCACGAGCAGCCAGACGGTCGGCACCACCTCGGCGCGGTAGAGGCTGACTGCGAGCACGAGCGGCAGCGCGGCGACCTTGGTCGCGTCGACCATGTGGTCGAGCCACTCCCCCGCGCTGCTCCCGGTCCCGCTGAGACGGGCCACCTGGCCGTCCGCCGAGTCGAAGGCGTAGCCCAGGACGAGGCATGCGGACACGACCACCCCCACCCACCAGCTCGGGGTCGTCGCCGCGAGGACGCCGAGGCCCGTGACGGTGAACAGAGCGCTGATGCCGGTCACCTGGTTGGGGGTGAGCCCACGACCGTACGCCCACGCAGCGAGGACACGCCCGAGCCGACGGTTGACGTACCGCGAGTACGCGGGCGCGGACCGCGCGACACCCTTCTGCGCCTGCGCGAGGCGTCCGTACGTCTCCCGGAACGTCGCCCCCTGGACCTGAGCACTCATCGCGACACCCTCTGCCGGCTCGAGGACGACGCCGAGGCACGCCGTCCGTCCTGCTTTCCTGGGACACGGCCGTCGGCAAGGTCGAGCGCGAGTCGCTCGTACCGGTCCGCGACGTCGTCCCAGCTGTAGTCCCGGGCGCGCCGGCGTGCGGCGGCTGCGCGTCGCTCGACGTCGTCCGGGGAGGCCTCGGCAGCCTCGACCGTACGGGCGACCCCGGCCGGGGCGTCGAAGTACCAGCCCGCGTCCCCGAGCACCTCACGGTTGAAGCTCACGTCGTACGCGATCGTCGCGGTCCCCGCACCGATAGCGCGCAGCAGGGACGGGTTGGTCCCGCCGACCGAGTGGCCGTGCAGGTAGGTCGCGGCGTTCGCGTAGAGCTGGTCGAGCAGCTCCTGGTCCCACACCCCACCGAGGAAGCGCACCCGAGGATCGCCGCCCGCGGCAGCGTGCACCTGCTGCGTGTACGCGTCCGTGTACGGGGCGGAGCCGACGACGACGAGCGGGTGGCGCGCAGCGGACCGGACGTAGCCCTCGACGATGAGGTGGACGTGGTTCTCCGGCTCGAAACGAGCCACGGCGACGTGGAACCGTCCGGGCTCGAGCCCGAGCTCGGCGAGGCGGTCCGAGCCAGCGTCGACGATCGGCGCGCCGTACGCGATCAGTCGCGTCTCGGCCGAGAACTCCTCGGTGTAGTAGTCCGCGATCCCCTGCGCGTCGGCGATGAGCGCGTCCGACCGGCGCACCGCGGCACCCTCGGCCCAGCGGTAGTAGCCGCGGCCGCGTGCGCTCCACTTGGTGCGCTTCCACTCGAGCCCGTCGACGTGCGTCGCGACGGGGATACGTGCTGCGCGCACCGCCGGCAGGAAGGGCGCGTTGGCGGCGTTGAAGACGAACGCGACGTCCGTGCGGCGGGTCAGGAGGTGCATGACCGACAGGCCGGTGTGGCTGAGCGTCTCGAGCGCTCGGTGGCGCACCGCAGGGAGCGTCACGAGCGTCATGCCTGCGTGCTCGCGTCGTACCTCGGAGTTGCCGTTGCGGCAGTAGACCCGCACCTCGTGCCCGCGTGCCGCGAGCCTCGCGCCGACCTCCTCGACCGCAGTCTCGAAGCCGCCGTAGCGGGCGGGAACACCGCGCGTGCCGATCATCGCGATCGACAGGCGACGCCCGCCGTCCGGGTCGAGCGTCGCGGGCTGCGCGGTCGAGCTGTCGGTCGTCGTCATGGTTCTCCCCCGGCGTGTGTGACGTCTCCGTCCACTGTGCCGAGGCGGGGGCGCCTGTGCAGCGGGTGTCACCCTGTTGCCACCCGTACCCGCCCTTTTCTCACCCGCGGTGGTGGCGCAGCCCGGTGGCGGCTCGAGGCTTCCGGGGATCCGCCGCTCTCGCGGCGCCGGCGGCGCCGACGTCCTCCTCGTGGACGGCACGGGCCGCCGCGGTCCGGCGCACCCACTCCGCGTCGACGTGGCTCGTCGTGAGATCCCGGCACAGGTCGCGGATGCCGTGGGCGAGCGTCCACCGCAGCGCGAGCCCCGGCCAGACCCGCGTGAGGCGGCCCAGGTCGGCGGGGAGCACCTCCCCGCTGTCGGGCGCGGTGCCGAAGGTCGCGGGCGCGCCGGTGATCACGCTGACGAGCTCGAGCGCGTCGCGCAGGGTCAGGACGTCCTCGGGGCGCCCGACGTCGATCGTGTCGCTCCCCGCTGTCGTGGTCTGTCCGAGACGCACGAGCGCGTGCACGATCGTGCGGCATGCGTCCTTGACGTGGAGGAAGGCACGTTGCCTGCTCCCATCGTGATCGACCGCGACGGCGCCGTCGACGATCGCGGCGACGACCGCACGGTTGAGCTCGTCGTCGAGCCGCAGTCGCGGAGACGCACCGTAGAGCGTGGCGAGCCGCAGCACAGCGACGGACGCGGCGGGCGACGCCGAGAGCCGGAAGGCGTCCTCGGCAGAGATCCTCGCGCTCGCCGGCGGCGACGAGCGGTCGAGGAGCGGCGCTCCCGTCGTCGTCGTCGCGGGCCTGCCGTGGTAGACGTCGCGGCTCGACACCATGACGATGCGCTCCACGCCCGCCCTGGCGGCAGCGCTCGACACGGCTCGCGCCATGTCGACGAGCTGGGTCTGGACGACGCCCGCCGACCAGTCGTCCTGCGGCGTCGACGCCGTCCCGGCAAGGTGGACGACCGCGCCGACCCCGGCGAGGTCCGCTGCGTCCAGGTCGCGGACGTCGCCGTCGCGCTGCTCGTACGGGTAGGGAGAGCGCTTGGTCGGCGGGACGTCACGCCATCCGTTGTCGACGCCGACGACGTCGTGCCCGGCACGCCTGAGCATGGGGACGAGGACTGAGCCGAGATAGCCACGGTCACCTGTGACCAGCACCTTCATGCCCAGTCCTCCTCGACGTTCGGAACGAGGGCGGACCCCTCGCAACATCGAACGTACCGGGACGCGCCGCGCGCGCGAACGGGGCAGCGGTATGACCGCAGGGTGACACCGGGGGGCGGGGCGGGTGAAGTATCGCCGTGCGTCAGGGACGCGCGTGGATCCGGTTCTGCGCCGCGACGATGCCCTCGGTGACGACGGCCTCGACCGCGTCGGCGGCCGTGTCGAGCAGGAACGGCAGCTCCTTGCGCTCGGTCGCCGAGAAGTCCTTGAGCACGAAGTCCGCCGTGTCCATGCGGCCTGGCGGGCGGCCGACGCCCGCGCGCACCCGCACGTAGTCCTTCGTGCCGAGCGCCTTGGTGATGTCTCGCAGCCCGTTGTGCCCGCCCTCGCCCCCGCCGAGCTTGAGCCGGACGTCGCCGAACGGGATGTCGAGCTCGTCGTGCACGACGACGACGCGCTCCGGCGGGACGCCGAAGTACAGGGCGAGCGCGCTGACCGGCCCGCCGGACGTGTTCATGTAGCTCGTGGGCTTGGCGAGCACGACGCGTGGCCCGGGCGCCCCGCCGGGCAGGACGCCCAGACGTGCCTCACCGACGACGTTGCGCGTCCGGTGCGTGGAGAAGGTCGCACCGGTGCGACGTGCGAGCTCGTCGAGCACCATCTGCCCGAGGTTGTGCCTGTTGCCCGCGTACTGCGGCCCGGGGTTGCCCAGGCCGACGACGCACCACAGGTCGGCGCTCATCGAGTTCTCCGTTCGCGATCGTGGGTGGACTGTCATGACGAAGCGCCCGGCACCTGACGGTACCGGGCGCTGCGTCGAAGGAGGATCAGTCCTCGGTGGTCTCCGCGGCGGCCTCGGTGCGAACCTCGGAGACGAGGACGATGTCCGACTCCGGGTCGGTGAGGAGCTCGGCACCGGCCGGGAGCGTCACGTCCTGCGCGCGGACCACGGCGCCGGCCTCGAGACCGGTGATGTCGACCTCGAGCGACTCGGGCAGGTCGGTCGCGTCGGCGGCGATCTCGAGCGTCTGGCGCTCGACGACGTGCATCGTCGCGGGGGCCGGCTCGCCGATGACGACGATGTTGACCTCGACGCTGACCTTCTCGCCCTTGTTCACGAGGAGCAGGTCGACGTGCTCGATGACCTGGCGGACCGGGTCGCGCTGGACGTCGCGGACGATCGCGAGCTTCTCGTCGCCCTCGACGTCGATCGAGAAGAGCGCGTTCGAGTGCTTGAGCGCGAGGAACGTCTCGTGGCCCGGGAGGGACACGTGCAGCGGGTCGGTGCCGTGCCCGTAGAGGACGGCGGGGATGAGGCCCTCGCGGCGCGTGCGGCGGGCGGCGCCCTTGCCGAAGTCGGTGCGCAGGGTTGCGGTGAGCTTGATGTCAGACACGGAACTGCTCCTGGGAAGAGTGCGGACCGGACGCAGTGGGAGACGCCCGGCAGGCGGTGCATCGGCGCGGGGCACATGACGGACGCGCGTGGGTGCGACCGCCCAGTCGATCACGGAGCGACAGCCACACCGGTCAGACCGGTCCCGTCCTGCACCCACGCTTCACAGCGTGGCGGTTCGTCGGGAGGCTCCTGCGGAGCCCGTCCTGCGTCCCTCGCCGAGGCAACCTGTCCATCGTACACCGCGCCGCAACCATCCCGGCGCGGCGCGGTGCACGGGACGGGTCAGGCGTTGCCGTCGAAGAGGCTCGTCACGGATCCGTCGTCGAACACCTCGCGGATCGCCCGAGCGATGAGCGGGGCGATCGAGAGGATCGTGAGCTGTGGGAAACGCTTCTCGGGGATGATCGGCAGGGTGTCGGTGACGACGACCTCGCGGGCGCCGGACTCCGAGAGCCGCTGCGCGGCCGGGTCGGAGAGCACGCCGTGCGTCGCGGCGACGATGACATCCTTCGCACCCGCCTCGAGGACCACGCGGACGGCGCCGGCGATCGTGCCGCCGGTGTCGATCAGGTCGTCGACGAGCACGCACGTGCGGCCGACGACGTCGCCGACGACCCGGTTCGCGACCGCCTGGTTGGGACGGCTCGTGTCGCGCGTCTTGTGCACGAACGCGAGCGGGCCGCCGCCCAGCTTCGAGGCCCAGTGCTCGGCGACGCGGATGCGACCGGCATCGGGCGAGACGACCGTGACGTTCGAGATGTCGACGCGCGTGCGGACGTAGTCGATGAGGAGCGGCATCGCCCACAGGTGGTCGACAGGGCCGTCGAAGAAGCCCTGGGTCTGCGACGTGTGCAGGTCGACGCTCATCAGACGGTGAGCCCCGGCAGTCTTGAACAGGTCGGCCATGAGGCGCGCCGAGATGGGCTCGCGACCCTTGTGCTTCTTGTCCTGACGGGCATACCCGTAGAACGGCTGGACGACCGTGATCGTCTTCGCGGACGCGCGCTTGAGCGCGTCGACCATGATGAGCTGCTCCATGATCCACTGGTTGATCGGAGCGGTGTGGCTCTGCAGCACGAACACGTCGGCGCCGCGGACGCTGTCGGCGTAGCGCACGTAGATCTCGCCGTTCGCGAAGTCGTAGGCCGTCGTGTGCACGAGGTCGATGTCGAGCTCTGCGGCGACGTCGCGAGCGAGGTCGGGGTGGGCCCGACCGGAGACGAGCACGAGCCTCTTCTCGTCGGCGTGGGAGATGATCCCGGTCATCGTGCGCTGTCTCCTTCGTGGGGGTTGTGGTCGCTGCGTGGAGTCGGTGGGGCCTCGGGCGAGGCGGCCTGGAGGCGTTCGTGGCGCGCCTGGGGCGCGAGCGCCGTGGTCTCGTCCTGGGCGGCGAGCGCGAGCTCGGCTGCCTGCGCGGAGGACGTCCCTGGACGACGGCGCGCGACCCACCCGTCGATCGTGCGCTGCGGGGCGTTGGAGACGGCGAGCGCGCCGGGCGGGACGTCCTGGAGGATGACCGCACCGGCGCCCGTGTAGGCGCCGTCACCGATGGTGACCGGGGCGACGAACTTGTTGTTCGCGCCGGTGCGCGCGTAGGCGCCGACGGTCGTGCGGTGCTTGTTGACGCCGTCGTAGTTCACGAAGATCGAGCCGGCACCGATGTTGGTGTGCTCGCCGATCGTCGCGTCCCCGACGTACGTGAGGTGCGGGATCTTGGATCCCTCGCCGATCGAGGCGTTCTTCGTCTCGACGAACGTGCCGATCTTGCCGTCGGTGCCCAGGCGGGTACCCGGGCGGAGGTAGGCGAAGGGGCCGACCGACGCGCCGTCGGCGATCTGCGACAGCGAGCCGTGCGTGCGGATGATCGTCGCGTGCTCGCCGACCTCGACGTCCTGGAGGGTCGTGTCGGGGCCGATCGTCGACCCCGCCCCGATCGTCGTCGCACCGAGGAGCTGCGTGCCGGGAAGGATCGTCGCGTCCTGGCCGATCTCGACGTCGACGTCGATCCACGTCGTGCGCGGGTCGACGACCGTCACGCCGGCGAGCATGTGCTGCTCGAGCACGCGGCGGTTGAGCTCGGCGCGCAGGACCGCGAGCTGGGCGCGGTCGTTGACGCCCTCGACGGTCATCGCGGACGCGGCCTGGACGGCGCGCACGCGGCCGCCGTCGGCCCGCGCGATCGCGAGCACGTCGGTCAGGTAGACCTCGCCCTGCGCGTTGTCCTGTCCCAGCTGGCTGAGCGCCGAGCGCAGGACGGCCGCGTCGAACACGTACATCGAGGAGTTGATCTCGCGGACGGCACGCTGCTCGTCGGTCGCGTCCTTGTGCTCGACGATCCCGGCGACACCTCCGTCGTCGTCCCGCAGGATCCGGCCGTAGCCGGTCGCGTCGTCCACGACCGCCGTGAGGACCGTCACCGCGTGCCCGCCCGACGTGTGCTGCGCGAGCAGGTCGGCGAGCGTCTCGGCGTCGATCAGCGGGGCGTCACCCGCGAGCACCACGACCGGGCCGTCGACGCCGAGCGGGCCGGCGGCACCGGGCTCGAGCGTGCCCGTCGCGGCCGCGGCCGCCTGGACGGCGGCGTCGAGCGAGGCGAGGGCGCACTGCACGGCGCGACCCGTCCCGGGGATCTCGTCCTGGTCGACGACGAGCGCACCGGGGACGCGGCTGAGAGCCTCGGCCGCGACGGCCTCGCGCTCGTGCCGCACGACGACGGCGACCCGCTCCGGGTCGAGCGAGGTCGCCGCTGCGAGGGCGTGGCCGAGGATGGTGCGCCCGGCGAGGGCGTGGAGGACCTTGGGTGTTGCGGAGCGCATCCGCGTGCCCTGGCCTGCAGCCAGGACGACGACGGCGGCGGGGCGTGCGGTGCTCACAGCGGTGGTCACATGGACTCCGGTCGCGTGGGGTCAGGGTGGCGCACGCGCCGCGACGGGCCCGTGCCTCGCCACTCTACCGCTGCCCCGCGTCTACCCGCGCGGACGAAGGGCTCCGCCCTCAGGATTCGAACCTGAACTGCACGGCTCCAAAGGCCGGCGTGCTGCCGTTACACCAGGGCGGACCGGTGACCAGGGCCACCTACCCGTCTAGTCTGCCAGGTTCCGCTGGTTCTCCCGCGCGGCCCTCGTTCCCGGCATGATGGGGGCGTGTCCATCGACAAGAAGCCGCCTCGGGCCCGCATGACCGCCAAGGAGCGTCGCGAGCAGCTCCTCGCCGTGAGCCGGCAGCTCTTCGCCGAGAAGGGCTTCGACGGCACGAGCATCGAGGAGATCGCGACGCGCGCGAACGTCTCGAAGCCGGTCGTGTACGAGCACTTCGGCGGCAAGGAAGGCGTGTACGCGGTCGTCGTCGACCGGGAGGTCGAGTCGCTCACGGGCGCGCTCACGAGCGCCCTCGAGGCGGGCGGGCACCCGAAGCTCCTCGTCGAACGGACAGCGCTCGCCCTGCTCGACTACATCGAGAAGAACGAGGACGGCTTCCGCGTGCTCGTGCGCGACTCGCCCGTCGCCCAGGCGACGGGCACGTTCTCGAGCCTCATCGGCGACGTCGCGATGCAGGTCGAGCACCTGCTCGGCGCCCAGTTCAAGAAGCGGGGCCTCGACCCGAGGTCGTCGCCCGTGTACGCGCAGATGCTCGTCGGCATGGTCGCCCTGACGGGGCAGCACTGGCTCGACTCGCGCAACCTGCGCAAGGACGAGGTCGCCGCGCACCTCGTCAACCTGGCCTGGAACGGCCTCGCCGGCATGGAGAAGGATCCCGCCCTCGTCGAGGACCACCTGGTCTGACGTACGACAGGCCGGGCGGGTCATGCGACCCTCCCGGCCTGCGAAGCCCGCCGACCCGCTCGCGCGGGGCCCTGCGACGGGACAGGTAGGCCTGGTCGCGCGCGCCCAGCAGGCGCGCGCGACCAGGGCGATCAGACGTACAGCGGAGTGAGCGCCAGGTACTCGTCGAGGGACCCGTCGCGCAGGCACACCTCGATGATCTGGCGACCCAGCGGGTCGAGGTCGTCGGTCATGAACTGCACGAGCTCGCTCTTGAAGAAGTCCGTGAGGATCTTCGCGCCGGCGTCGTACGCGTCGGTGCCGACCTGCGACTGGAACTCCGGCTGGAGGAACGTCGGCCGGATGAGCTGGCCGTCGATCTTGACCTCCTTGAGCGCGTAGCCGAAGAGCGGGCAGCGCGCGGGGGTGAGGTTGTCCGGGTTGATGCGGCCGCCACCACGACGCGCGAGGTACTCGCGGGTGAGCCACTCGGCGCCGAAGTCGACCTTGTAGGCGCCGATGTGCTGGTTCGGGGTCAGCACGTAGCGGGTGCGGTCCGCGTCGACGAGCTGGCGGAGGAGGAGGTTCGCGGCAGCGACCTTCGTGCCGGTCGAGAAGGGCCAGTACGAGCCGACACCCTCGGAGACCATGCCTCCGTGCTTGAGCTTGTCCGTCTGCGTCTTCGACTCGCCGATCGACGGGTTCTTGTCGCCGCGCGGCGCGATGAGGCGCCACAGCCAGGCGAGCGCCGGCGGGACGATGTGCATCATGCCCATGATCCCGTAGGTCGCGTCGAACCGGGTCGCGGCCGGCATGCGCACGCCGAACGTGCGCACGTCGATCGCCATCGGCTTGTTGATGACGTCCTTGATCATGCGACGCGGGATGACGACGCGCGGGTTGGGGCAGCGCTTGCCGTTCGAGTCGAGCTCGTGCTCCCAGGGGAGGCACGTCGCGTTGGGCACGCCGTGGATGTTGAAGAACACGAGGGGGGTGTCCGGCTGGATGCACGCCTTCTCGAAGTGCGGGTCCTCGCCGTACGCCTGCAGGTTGTCGACGCGGACGAACCAGCCGTCCTCGGCGTCAGCGACGACGAGCTTGCCGTCGCCCTTCTGGAGGTCCTTGTGGCACAGCGTCATGTCGTCCGTGACGGGTGCGAGGTGGGAGGACTCGTTGAGGGTGATGTAGTACGGCTCGTTCGTCACGACGTTCGTGCCGAGGAGGATGCGGCCGTCGGGCTGACGACGGATGTCCTGGCACATCTCGGACTTGCCGCCGCCCGAGGCACCCTCGTGCATGATGACGGTCTCGTTCTCGTACGGCGTGGTCACGCGGACCGACGAGGCGTGGGCGGTGATCCAGCCCTCCTGCTCGCCGATGTCGAGGAGCGCCGAGAACACGCCCTTCTTGGCGGACGGGCCCGGGTAGAGGTTGTACGCGAAGATCTCGTGGAGCGTCTCCGTGCGGTCGTGGACGACGACCTGGCGGCCCGCGAAGTGCGTGTGTCGGAAGGGCGGTGCCGCGTACATGATCGAGCGCGGCGTGAACGCGCCGAGTTCTTCGAGCGTCACGAAGCCCTGGAGGTCGACGAGCGCGGTCGCGAAGAACGCACAGTTCGCGGGGACGATCGCGAGGGAGGGTGAGCCGTAGGTCAGTCCGCCAGCCTTGAACGGGACGACGATGAGGTCCTGCTGGGACAGCCAGTCGAGCGTCTCCTGCTTCGTCGTCGCGAAGTCGTGCCCGTAGACGTCGCGGAAGCGCGGCTTGTCCGTGGGGCGGTCGTCCGCGATGCGCATGCAGTCGGGGTCACGACGCCGCATGTAGTCCTCGGGGTAGTTCACGGCGATGCCGTTGGTGCAGCGGACGACGTCCGCCTCCTTGACCACACCGTTCCCGGGGACCTGGAACACGACGTCGAACGTGTCGACACCCTCGTGGGGGCCCATGGACATCGCGAACAGGTCGGCACGCGTCGCCGGCACCGTGATGTTCTTGCACGCCCTCAGGGCTGCCTCCACCGCGGGCGGCAGGGTCAGCTGGTCCAGAAAGTCCTTCACTACGTCCTCCTTGGTCGCGCCGAGCGGGGCCTAGGAGGCGTGCGCGCTCGGTTGTCCGGCTCCAGCCCGACCCAGGGGCCTGACTTGCCGTTGACCAAGACGTTACTGAGGAGTACGTCACATTCCCTGGGACTAAGGGCTAGGACAGGAATCCCGCCTGATGGACACACGCTTCTCGCGAGCTGTCCCGGCGCCCTCCGAGATATCTCGACGTCAAGGTAATCTGTCGGGATGGACACCTCCCGCGAGACCCGCGCACGCGAGCTCGACCGTGCCGAGGTGCCCGGCAACGCCTCGAGCACGAACCGCCCCGACGAGGTCGACCGCATCGTCGCCGCATGGAACCGCGAGCGGCCTGACCTCGACGTCGGCCCGCTCGAGGTCCTCTCGCGCGTCGCCCGCCTCACCCGGCACCTCGACCGCGCCCGCCGCGCCGTCTTCGCTGCTCACCGCCTCGAGCACTGGGAGTTCGACGTCCTCGTCGCCCTCCGCCGGGCAGGCGCGCCCTACCAGCTCTCCCCCGGCGCCCTCATCACGCAGACGCTCGTGACGAGCGGCACCATGACGAACCGGATCGACCGGCTCGAGGCACGCGGCCTCGTCGAGCGGCACCGCTCCGCCGAGGACCGCCGCGGGGTGATCGTGCGGCTCACCACGGACGGCCTCACGCTCGTCGACTCCGCGTTCGCCGCCCTCCTCGCCGAGGAGAACGAGCTCCTGAGCGACCTCGACCCCGCCGGACGCGCGCGTCTCGCCGGCCTCCTGCGCGTCGTCCTGGCCCAGTTCGAGGACACCGAGGGGCCCGCGCGAGCCACGTAGGCTACCGGGGTGGCTCATCTCCTGGGCGCAGAGAACCTGCGCATCGCCTTCCCCCACCGCACAGTCCTCGAGTCGGTCAGCCTCGGCATCGACGAGGGCGACCGCATCGGCGTCGTGGGGCGCAACGGCGACGGGAAGTCGACCCTCATGCGGCTCCTCGCCGGCATCGCCACCCCGGACTCAGGACGTGTCACCGTCCGCGGCGGCGTGACGATCGGCATGCTCGACCAGTCCGACACCCTCGACCCCGACCTCACGGTCGCGCACGCCGTCGTCGGCGACACCCCCGAGCATGAGTGGGCCGGCGACGCGAAGGTGCGCGACGTCATCTCCGGGCTCCTCGGCGACCTCCCCTGGGACGGCCGCGTCGGCGACCTCTCGGGCGGTCAGCGCCGCCGCGTCGCGCTCGCCGCGCTCCTGACCGGCGACGACGACGTCCTGTTCCTCGACGAGCCGACCAACCACCTCGACGTCGAGGGCATCACGTGGCTGGCCGCACACCTGCGCCGCCGCTGGAGCGCGAACGCGGGCGGGCTGCTCGTCGTCACCCACGACCGCTGGTTCCTCGACGAGGTGTGCACGGCGACGTGGGAGGTCCACGACGGGATCGTCGAGCCTTTCGAGGGCGGCTACGCGGCGTACGTCCTGCAGCGCGTCGAGCGGGACCGCATGGCCGCCGCGACCGAGTCCAAGCGCCAGAACCTCATGCGCAAGGAGCTCGCCTGGCTGCGCCGCGGCGCGCCCGCGCGCACCTCCAAGCCCAAGTTCCGCATCGAGGCCGCCAACCAGCTCATCGCGAACGAACCGCCCGTGCGCGACTCGGTCGAGCTCGCACGGATGGCGACGTCACGCCTCGGCAAGGACGTCGTCGACCTGGTCGACGCTGGCTTCGCCTACGGCGACACCCCGGTCATCAAGGGCGTCGAATGGCGCATCGCGCCCGGCGAGCGCACGGGGCTGCTCGGCGTCAACGGCGCGGGCAAGTCGACGCTCCTCAAGCTCGTCACGGGCGAGCTGACGCCGACCTCGGGGCGCGTCAAGCACGGCAAGACGGTCAAGTTCGCGACCCTCACGCAGGAGCTCGCCGAGCTGGCCGACGTGTGGGAGGACCGCGTGAGCGACGTCGTCGCGACCAAGCGCACGACCTACCTCGCCGGCGGCAAGGAGATGACGCCAGGCCAGTTGCTCGAGCGCCTCGGCTTCACGAACGCCCAGCTCTCGACGCCCGTCAAGGACCTCTCCGGCGGGCAGCGGCGCCGCCTCCAGCTCCTGCTCATCCTGCTCGACGAGCCGAACGTCCTCGTGCTCGACGAGCCGACGAACGACATGGACACCGACATGCTCGCCGCGATCGAGGACCTCCTCGACTCCTGGCCCGGCTGCCTCCTCGTCGTCTCGCACGACCGCTACCTGCTCGAGCGCGTCACGGACCAGCAGTACGCGGTGATCGACGGCGGCCTGCGCCACCTGCCCGGCGGCGTCGACGAGTACCTCGAGCTGCGCAAGGCCCAGGATGCGGCCCGGACCCGCACCGCCACGACGGCCGCGCCGTCCGAGGGATCCGGCGGTGGGCTCTCGGGCGCAGACCTGCGCGCCGTGACGAAGGAGATCGGCGCGATCGACCGCCGCCTGACCAAACTCGCGAGCCAGGTCCAGCAGGTCCACGCGACGATGGCGAAGCACGACCAGAGCGACTTCACCGGTCTCGCGGTCCACACCGAGAAGCTGCGTGCGCTCGAGGCAGAGATCGAGGAGCTCGAGGCGCGCTGGCTCGAGCTCTCCGAGCTCGTCGACTGATCAGACGCCCGCGGCCACGACCCGCGCCCCGGGCACGTTCCCGACCGCCGTCGCGACGTCGTCCACGACGTCGGCCGCCGTCATCGCCGCCGCGATCGCGAGCGCGTGCTGACGCGACCGAGCGAGCGCCGCGACCGTCGGCCCCGACCCAGAGACGACGACGCCGAGCGCACCAGCAGCGCGCGCGACCTCCATCGTCTCGCCGAGCTCGGGCGCGATCTCGAGAGACGCCGGCTCGAGGTCGTTGCGCAGGCACGCGCCGAGCGCGTGCGCGTCGCCCGCACGCAGGGCGTGCATCATCGCCGTCGCAGGCTCCTCGTCGAACGAGTCGGTGATCGTGCCCGCGCGCTGGAGATCGTCGAACGTCGAGTAGACCGCACCCGTCGACATTCCCGCGTGCCGCAGCCCGAACGCCCAGCAGAACTCGCCGCGCGTCATCGCCGGGGTCACGAGGTGGCCGCGCCCCGTACCGACCGCCGTGTGCCCGAGGAGTGCGAACGGCACGTCCGAGCCGAGCTCGCCCGCGAGCTCGTGAAGCTCGTCCCGGCTCAGGCCCGTGCCCCACAGGGCGTCGCACGCCACGAGGGCGGCCGCCCCGTCAGCCGAACCGCCCGCCATGCCACCCGCGACCGGGACTCCCTTGCGCAGGTGCAGGTGCACGTCCGGGTCCACCCCGGCACGCTCTGCCACGAGCCGTGCGGCCCGCCACGCGATGTTGGTGTCGTCCGTCGGGACGAGGTCCGCCTGCGGTCCCGTCACGGTCAGCGACAGTCCCTCCGCAAGGCTCGCCTCGACCTCCTCGACGAGGGACACCGCCTGGAACACGGACAGGACGCGGTGGTAGCCGTCGTCACCGAGCGGGCTCACCTGCAGCGCCAGGTTCACCTTGCCCGGGGCCCGCACCACGACCGGGCGACCCTCCGGGCGGGAGACGGTGCCGCCCGGCTCGTCGGCCGCACGCAGGCCACCCCGCCAGGTCACCGCTGCCTCTCGCGCGGACCGGACACGGTCAGACCGTGGTCGATCAGCTGCTCCGTCACCCGAGCGAAGTCCGTCACGTCGAGACGCTCACCGCGCGCCGTCGGGTCGACCCCGGCCGCGCGGATCGCCTCCTCCGTGCGAGCCGCGTCGCCCGTCACGGCGCCGAGCGCCGAGCGGAGCGTCTTGCGGCGCTGCGCGAACGCGGCGTCGACCACGGCGAACACCTCCGCACGCGAGGCACGCGTCGTCGGGGGCTCGCGTCGCGTCATCGACACGAGCGCCGAGTCGACGTTCGGCACGGGCCAGAACACCGTGCGGCCGACCGTCGCGGCGCGGTGCGCGCTGCAGTACCAGGCCGCCTTGACCGACGGGACCCCGTAGGTCCGCGAGCCAGGCGGCGCCGCGAGACGGTCCGCGACCTCCGCCTGGACCATGACGAGGATCCGCTCGAGCGAGTCGAACCGCTCGAGGAACGTCAGCAGCACCGGGACAGAGACGTTGTACGGGAGGTTGGCGACGAGCGCGACGGGAGGGGGCCCCGGCAGCTCCGTGACGGTCATCGCGTCCTGGAGCACGAGGTCGAACCGCTCGACGGCGTCAGGCTGGTGGGCCGCGACCGTCGCGGGCAGCTCGGCCGCGAGCACGGGGTCGATCTCGACCGCGACGACCGACGCGCCCGTCTCGAGCAGCCCGAGCGTCAGGGAGCCCAGACCGGGACCGATCTCGACGACACGCTCCCCCGCCTGCACCCCGGCCGCACGCACGATCTTGCGGACCGTGCCGCCGTCGTGCACGAAGTTCTGCCCGAGGGTCTTGGTCGGGCGGACGCCGAGACGCTCCGCGAGGGCCCTGATCTGTGCGGGGCCGAGCAGCGCGGCAGGGGTCTCGGTCATGGGCACGAGCCTACGCGGTACGGCGACGGCAGAAAAAAGGGCCGGGGCCGCACGGTGTCCCGTGCGGCCCCGGCCGAGGTCGTGCTCGCTCAGCGCAGGCCGAGCTTCGACGAGCAGTGCGGCCACTGGCCCCAGCCCGAGCGGGCCTGGAGGATCTTGGCGCGCTTCGTCTGCTCCGCGGCGGTCGCCTGGGACGGCAGGCCAGAGCCGCCGACCGAGCGCCACGTGGCGACGGAGAACTGGTAGAGGCCGTGGTACGCCCCGCTCGCCGAGACGGCGTTCGGGCGGCCGCCCGACTCGCACGCGGCGAGCTTGGCCCACACGCCCGAGGTCGGCGCCTTGCCCTGCGACTTCGTGGACTTCCCGTCGCCAGAGCTCGTCGACTCCTCGGCCGGGCGGTCCTTCGTGCCCTTGACGCGGACCTCGGTCACCGGCTTCCGCGTGACCTCGTCGCCCGTCTTGACGCGGTCGACGACCTCGCCGTCGACGAGCGTGACCGTGTAGGTCCGCGTGCGCTCGCCGTCCTTGCCCTTCGTGCGGACGACGACCGGGAGGTCCTCGTAGCGCGCGGAGTCCTCGACGGTCTTGGTCTCGTGCTCGATCGTGGAGACCTTGGTGCGCTCCTCGACGGCATGCCGCGTCACGACGACCGACACCGTCCCGACGACGCCCGGCTCGAGCTCGCTGCCGTCGTCCTCGCGCTCGTCGACCGCGACGGTGTCGAGGTCACCGAGGGTGATGCCCGCAGCGGCGAGCGCCTCGTCGACGTTCGACGGACCTGCGGCGAGCGCGACGACCTTGCCGTCTGCGACCACGTTGACGGCCTCGTCCGAGGGAAGCTCGACGGGGAGCGCGGTGCGGTCGGACGAGCGCGAGGCGACGAGGTGGACGTCCTCGCCACGCGCGGCGAGCGTGTCGAGGACCTCGCCCGCGTCCGTGCCGGTCGCCCAGACGGTGCTCTCGGTGTCACCGTCGGAGATCGTGACCTGGCGTGCGAGACGCACAGTGACCTCGGTCCCGTCGTTGAGGGCCGCCTCCGGCGTGGGGGCGACGATGTCGTGCTCACCGAGCGTCAGGCCGCGCTCGGCGAGGACGCCGGCGACCGAACCGCTCCAGGTGGAGACCTTCGTGACGTCGCCGTCGATGTCGAGCGTGACGCTCTTGTGGGCGTCGCTCGCGACCGCGGCTCCCGCCCCCATGACCGCGAGCGTCGCGACGCCTGCGACGAGCGCGGCTCCGCGGCGTCGGTGGCGTCGTCGCGCGCGGGCGGTACGAGTGCTGTCGACGACCTGCAGGGGGGCGGTCGTGGCGTCGGCCGCGTCAGCGGACCGGAGGTAGGGGTTGTGCATCAGGTTCCAGACGTCGAGCTCCCCGGGCACAGGAGCGCGGCCGTCGATGCCCCGGAGGCGGACGCCGCAGCACAGGCGTCCCCTGCTGGGGGCTTCTGTGTGGGGGGCGACGTCCGGTGCGCCACGCGCACGCTGTCTCGACGGTCGGCTGCTGATCCGGCCGTTCCGGGTAGCCCGTGGGCGTCGTCCCGGGTCCGCTGTCGCTCCTGGCGCCGTCTCGGCGTCAGGTCGTCTACGTGGCCTGCGCGCTGTTGCGGGGCCCCGTCCACGACGTGCGGACGATCTAACGTAACCGATTCGTGATCATGCGCCAACCCCCGAAGATCCGCCGTAAGCGCAACGCACGACGTCCGCGCAGGTCAGGACCGAGGTGACGAGAGTCTCAGTACCAGTTCTTCGCCTGCGAGTGCTTCCAGGCGCCGCACGGGCCGTCGTAGCGGTTCGCGATGTAGCTCAAGCCCCACGCGATCTGCACGCTCGGGGTCGACAGGTAGCGTGCTGCAGCGGCGCTCTCGCGCCAACCCGCGCCGAAGTGCAGGCTCATGATCGCCTGCGGGATACCTCGCGCCGTGCTGCTCGGGTTTGCGGCCTTGTAGCTCCAGCGGCTCTCCTTCTGCCAGAGGCTCACGAGGCACGCGTACTCGTCGCCGGTCCAGCCACGGTCGGCGGCCATGCCGCGCGCGAGCTCCTTGGCGCTCGCCGCGGTGGTGCCGGGCGTGCCTGAGGGTGCGTCGGACGAGGGTGGCGTCGGAGCCGGCTTCGCGCTCGGCTTCGAGGTGGGCTTCGCGCTCGGCTCAGACGCCGGGTCCTCGGCGGGCTCCGGGTCCGACGGCGGCGCGGCCGACGGCGCAGGACCCTCGGTCGGCGTCGGCTCACGCGTCGCAGCCGGCGTGCGCGTCGGCGACGGGCTCGAACCGGGCTCCGTGGCCGTCCCGACGCGGACGACCTCGTCGACCGGGGCCGACGTGACGAGCGAGACGACCTCGCTGCGAGACACCTCCACGCCGTCGATCCGCGAGACGAGGAACGTCGTCACGGCGGTGCCCGGGCGACCTGCGGTGCGCACGACCCGCTCACCCTCCGCAAGCCCGGAGTCGTTCACCTCGACCGTCTCGAACGGGACCTCCGTCTCCAGGGTCTCGTCGCCCCACTCGACCTTGGCGACGACGACGCGCATGCCTGCCTCGACAGGCGCGTCGAGGTCGTGCGACGTCGCGTAGCCGTCGAGCACGATGCCCTGCGAGACGAGGAGGTCGGTGACGGTCGTCGCCGTCGTCGAGACCGGGAGCTCGGCACCGTCGAGAGAGACGGTCACGTCGACCGGCGCGGCGCCGCGCACCTCGGCGCGGGAAACCGCACCGTCGGAGCGTCCGAGCCCGGCGCCCTCACCCACGAGGGCGTCGTCGGACGCGACCACGGCGGGCGGAGGATCACCCCAGGCCAGGTCCCCGAGGGGGGCCAGAAGCTGGAGGCTGCCGACCGTCAGGGCGCAGACGCCCAGGACGATGGCGCCCGAGACGAGCGGACGGGTCGCACGGGTCAAGGATCAGTACCAGCCGCGTGCCTGCGAGTGGTTCCAGGCGCCGCACGGCGTACCGAACCGTCCTGAGATGTAGTTCAGGCCCCAGGTGATCTGCGTCTTCGCGTTCGTCCGCCAGTCCGCCGCGACAGACCCCATCTTCGTGCCGGGGTAGGCCTGCGGGATCCCGTACGCGCCCGAGCTCGAGTTGGCCGCGGTGACGCGCCAGCCGCTCTCCTTCTTCCAGAGCTTGTCGAGGCACGCGAACTGCTCACCGTCCCAGCCGCGGTCGGCGACCATCGACTTGGCGAGCGCACGAGCCTGCGACGGGCTGAGGACCTTCGCGCCGGCATCGGGGATCTCAAGGGTGCCGACACGCACCACCTCGTCGCGCACCTCGGCCTCGACGACGCTCGTCACCGCGGTGCGGGACACGACGGTCCCCGCGACCTCCTCGACGATGTACGTGACGGACGAGCGACCGTCGCGCCCCGTCGTCTCGACGATCTTCGTGCCCTCGACGAGCGCGTCGTCCGGCTGCTCCTCGGAGTCGTGCTCGACGACCTCGACCTCGGTGACGGTCGAGCGCACGACCTTGTCGACGACGACCTCCATCCCCGCAGAGACAGGAGTCGTCGGGTCGACCGACACTCCCTCGTCGTCGGAGAGGACGACACCGAGCTCGGAGAGTGCCGCGCCCACCGTCGCCGCGGACGTGGTGGCCACGGTCTTCTCGCCCCGCACGACCACCGTGAAGGTCTGCGCACGCGCTGACGAACGCGAGGCGACCTCGCGGGAGCGCTCGGTCAGGTCGGTGACAGCCGCGATCGTCTCGGCGTCGGACGGCTCCGGAGCGCTGCCGGAGGCCTGCGCGAACGCGACGGTCCCGGTGACGACGAACGTGAGGACGCCCGCCTGCGCGACGACCTTGAGGCCCGCTCCGCTCCTGCTGGCGCGGCGCGCGCGCCGGGCACGTCGAGGGGCAAGTGGCACGGTCGTCGCTCTCCTTCTCGTTCCTCGCGCGGCAGTCGGTCCCGCGTGCGGGCGGGGACGTTCCGACGATTGAACCCCGGCAGCCGGGGTCAGGGCAACACACGTCCCGCACGTGACGTGAGTCCTATCGGCACAAACGTGGACAACTTGAGCACGGGCGCGACGTGTCACCAGTCGCCGTAGACACGCACAGCCGTCTCTGCCGTCGCGCGCGCGACGTCGTGAGCCGGGCTGTCGAGCGCCGCCGCCATCCCGCGCACCGTGTGCGGGAGCAGGTAGGGCGCGTTCGGGCGCCCCCGCACGGGGTGCGGGGTCAGGTAGGGCGCGTCCGTCTCGACCATGACGAGCGAGAGAGGTACGGCACGCAGCGCCGCGCGCAGGTGCTCGTTCGCCGGGTACGTCACCGGCCCGGCGAACGACAGGAACCACCCGTGCGAGGCGCACACCCGCGCCATCTCGGCATCACCCGAGAAGCAGTGGAACACCGTGCGCTCGGGCGCGCCGTCAGCCTCGAGCAGCTCGATCACCTCGCGGTGCGCGTCGCGGTCGTGGATCTGCAGCGCGAGGCCGAGCTCCTTCGCGAGCGCGACGTGCGCACGGAACGACGCGCGCTGCACCTCGCGCGCCTGCTCCCCACCCCGGAAGAAGTCGAGACCCGTCTCGCCGATCGCGCGGACACGCTCGTGGCGGGCGAGGTCCGCGATCTGCGCGAGCGCGTCGTCGAGCGGCACCGCGTGGTGCTCACGCGCCAGCGGGTCGAGGCCGTCGGGAGCGACCTCGCGGATCCCAGCATGGAGCGGCGCCTCGTTGGGGTGCAGCGCGACGGCGCCGAGCAGCTCGCGGTGCTCGTCGAGCATCGCGACGGTCTCGCGCGCCGCAGGCAGGTCGCAGCCCACCTGGACCATGCGCGTCACCCCGGCCGCGGCCGCGCGGGCGACGTGCTCCGCGACGGTCGGCACGTGCTGAGAGCCGTCGAGGACGTGATGGATCGACTCGAGGTGCGTGTGGTTGTCGACGACCTCGACGCCGAGCGGCTCAGGGTCCGGCGGCCAGCTCCGGTCCCGCTCCCGGCGACGTCCCACTCAGACCTCAGGCTCGTCGAGGCGCGGGAAGAGCACAGCCCCCTTGGTGATCGTGGTGCCCGCCACGAGGGTGCCGAACGTGCCCGCACCGTTCACCGGCTGCGCGTCGAGCGCGCCGAGGCTCTCCGCAGCGCCGAGGGACTCCCACAGCCGCTCGGTCGCCTGCGGGATGACCGGGTGCAGCAGGACGGCGAGCGAGCGCAGCGCCTCGGCCGCGGTCACGAGGATCGTCGCGAGGCGGCCGCCCTGGCCGGTCTGCGTCTCGTCCTTCGCGACCTTCCACGGCTCGGTGTCGGTGATGTAGTGGTTCGCGGCGTCGACGAGCGTCCAGACGGCGCTGATCGCCTCGTGCGGTGCGATGCGGTCGATCGCGGCGTCCGCGTCCGCGGCTGCCTTCGCGGCGACCGCAGCGAGGTCGAGCTCGAGCTGGGTCGGCTCGCCCGCCGCCGGCAGCACGCCGCCGAAGTACTTGCCGACCATCGCGGCGACGCGCGACGCGAGGTTGCCGAGCCCGTTGGCGAGGTCGCCCGCGTACCGCGCGGACATGTCCTCCCACGAGAACGAGCCGTCGGAGCCGAACGAGATCGCGCGCATGAAGTAGTAGCGGAACGCGTCCGAGCCGAAGTGGTCGATGATCTGGCTCGGCGCGATGCCCGTGAGCTTGGACTTGCTCATCTTCTCGCCACCGACGAGCAGCCATCCGTGCGCGAACACGGTCGTAGGCAGCGGCAGGCCTGCCGCCATGAGCATCGCGGGCCAGATGACCGCGTGGAAGCGCAGGATGTCCTTGCCCACGAGGTGCACGTCCGGCGGCCACACCTGCGCGAAGCGCTCGGCGCCCTCCCCCTCGGTGTCGCCGAGGCCGACGGCGGTCGCGTAGTTGAGCAGCGCGTCGAACCACACGTAGAGCACGTGCGACGAGTCCCACGGGATCGGGATGCCCCAGTCGAACGTGTTGCGGGAGATCGAGAGGTCCTTCATGCCGCTCTTGACGAACGAGACGACCTCGTTGCGCGCGGACGCGGGCTGCACGAACTCCGGGTGCTCCTCGTAGAGAGCGAGCAGCCGGTCGGTGTAGGCGCTCATCCGGAAGAAGTAGTTGTCCTCCTCGAGCCACTCCACGGGACGCGAGTGGATCGGGCACACCTTGTGGCCCGCGTACTCGCCCTCGCCCGCGAGGACCTCACCCTCGAGCTTGAACTCTTCGCAGCCGACGCAGTAGTAGCCCTCGTACTTGCCCTCGTAGATCTCGCCCGCGTCGAAGAGACGCTGGATGAACGCCTGCACGCGGTCGACGTGCCGCTCCTGCGTCGTCCGGATGAAGTCGTCGTTGCGCGCGTCGAGCGTCTCGAGCACCGGCTTCCAGGCGGACTCGACGAGGCGGTCTGCCCACTCCTGCGGAGTGACGCCGTTCGCCTCGGCGGTGTTCATGACCTTCTGCCCGTGCTCGTCGGTGCCCGTGAGGAACCAGACGCTCTCCTGCCGCTGACGGTGCCAGCGGGTGAGGACGTCCGCCGCGACCGTCGTGTACGCGTGCCCGATGTGGGGGGCGTCGTTGACGTAGTAGATCGGCGTGGTCAGGTAGAAGGACTTGGTCTGCGCCATGGCGTCATCCTAGAACCCGGCGGGCGCGGGGCGGGACCGCGTCCCGCGCACCGGAGCGCGCGGCACGGACCGCGCAGGGACAGGTCAGGGGACCTCGGTGACCTGGAGGCGGACGCGCAGCAGCCGGTCGTCGTCGTCGCCCGGGTCCCCGCGGCCGTCGGTGCTGCCCGTGACGACGAGGAGGTCCCCGCCGGGGAGCGCGACGACGTTGCGGACCCGGCCGACGCCGTCGAGCAGGACGGTCGGCGTCGCAGGCTCGCCGCGCACCAGTGTGCCGAGGTCGACGCGCCACACGCGCTGGCCGCGCAGCGCGGCGACGTAGACGCCGTCGGCCGTCACCGCGATACCGCTCGGCGACGCCTCGTCGGTGGACCACGTCACGAGCGGGTCAGCAAAGCCCGCAGCCTCGCCGCCGGTGCCCTCGACGTCGGGCCAGCCGTAGCTCGCGCCCGCGACGATCTCGTTGAGCTCGTCGAACGCGTCCTGCCCCAGCTCGGACGCGTACATGCGCCCGTCCGCGTCCCACCCGAGGCCCTGGACGTTGCGGTGCCCGGACGTCCACACGAGCGAGCCGGGCAGCGGGTTGTCGCCGGGCACCGCGCCGTCGGGCTCGAGCCGGAGGATCTTGCCGCCGAGGCTGTCGAGGTCCTGCGCGTGCTCAGGGTTGCCCGCGTCCCCGGTGCCGGCGTACAGGCGCCCGTCGGGGCCGAACGCGAGCGCACCTCCGTCGTGGTTGCCCGCCCGAGGGATGCCGTCGACGAGCATCTCGAGCGGGCCGAGGGTCGTGCCGTCGAGGACACCGCGCAGGATCGCGTTGTCCTCCTCCCCGGTCCGGTAGACGTACACGTATCCGTCCGCGGGGAAGGTCTTCGCGACGGCGACGCCGAGGAGGCCGCCCTCGCCGCCAGGCACCGTCGTCTCGCGCAGCTCGTCGGCGCCCGGACCGTCGACCCGTGCGCGCTCCCCGTCGGGCGCGACCCTCACGAGCCTCGCCGAGTCGCGCAACGACACCAGGAGGTCTCCGTCCGGGAGGACGGCGACGCCCCACGGGACGTCGAGCCCGGTCGCGACCACCTGCACGTCGGCGGCCGTCGCGGTCGACCGCGACGGGCTCGGCTCGGGCGTGGTCTCCGGGTCGGCCGGCGTGCCCGTCTCGTCGACGGGCGGCGACGACGCCGCACCGGTCACCGGAGCCACCGGCCTGCGCGGGGCCGCGTCCTTGCCGAACGCGCCCGCGAGCGCAGCCACGAGCAGGCCTACCGCGAGCAGGCCAGCGACCACCGCGACTCCGACGCGCACGCGCGTCGGGACGGCGCGCCGAGCTGCCCGGTCCGTCACCGGGACTCTCCCTGCCACCCGAGGTTGCGGGCGACGCGCTCGAGCGTCGCGACCGTCACCTCGTAGTCGCGGGCAGCGATGCCCTTGCTCACGAGGTCTCGGCGGTGCGCGATGACCGCCTGCAGCTCCGCGTAGGCCGCCTCACCCGCGACGGTGACGCCGAGCGAGCCGACGTCGTCAGGCGCTCCCTCGAGGTGCTCCTGACCCGAGACCCAGCCACGGTGCCGCAGGTCGTCGACGAGCAACGACGTCGTGCCCGTGCCGCCAGGTGCGTGCACGAACGGTGCGAGCACCGCATCGACCTGGACCGTGCTGCTCGCACCGTCACGGATCACGGAGAGCACCTGCCAGTGCCTCCGCGAGAGCCCGCCCCACTCCTCGGCGTCCGCATCGAGCGACTCCTCGAGCAGCGAGTCGACGAGCTTGACCCAGAACCCGAGCGGGCGACCGGTGCCGCCCGCGATCGAACCTGACAACGGCATGACCCCGCTCCTCCCGCCGAGACTCCGGTCCTCCCAGTCTGGTCCAGCAGTGCGGCGGGCGCGACCGGCGCCCCGCACGCGCCCCGGGACGCGCAGGTCAGCGGGCGCGGGCGGCGAGCACGGCCTCGTAGAGGTCTCGCTTGGGCACCCCGGCGCGCTGCGCGACCGCCGCGACCGCCTCCTTGAGCCGTGTGCCGGCGTCGACCTGCGTCACCACGGCCGGGACGAGCTCCTCGACCGAGGGCGGCGCCTGCTCCTGCGCCCCTGCCACGACGATCGAGATCTCCCCGCGCAGCTGCTCCTCGCCCGCGCGCGCGGCAAGCTCGGCGAGGCTGCCGCGCAGCACCTCCTCGTACGTCTTCGTCAGCTCGCGGCAGACGGCGGCCGGGCGGTCGGCGCCGAACGTCTCCGCCATCGCGGCGAGCGTGTCGTGCACCCGGTGCGGCGACTCGAAGAACACCATCGTGCGCCGCTCGTCCGCGAGCGCACCGAACGTCCGGGCGCGGTCGCCCGCCTTGCGGGGCGCGAAGCCCTCGAAGCAGAAACGGTCCGTCGCGAGCCCGGAGACCGCGAGCGCGGTGAGCACCGCGGACGGCCCGGGTGCGGCCGTGACGCGCAACCCGCGCTCGACCGCGCGGGTCACGACGCGGTAGCCCGGGTCCGAGACCGTCGGCATGCCGGCGTCCGTCACGACAAGGACCGTGCCGCCGCCCTCGACGACGTCGAGCAGCTCGTCGGCGCGCGCCGTCTCGTTGTGCTCGTGATAGCTGACGATCCGGCCGGCGACCCTGAGCTCGAGGCGCGCCGCGAGCGCGAGGAGCCTGCGCGTGTCCTCCGCCGCGACGACCTCTGCCTGGACGAGGAGGCGGCGCAGGCGCGGGGAGGCGTCCTCGACGTCGCCGATCGGGGTGGCCGCGAGGACGAGGGATCCGGTCATGCGCCAAGCCTGCCACGGCGTCAGCCGCTCCCCTACGATGGCGTCCGTGAGCGCAGCCGCCCCTCCCCCCACGTGGGACCCCGTCCCCGACGCGCCGGAGGAGACCCGGTCGACGCACGACCGGCTGCTGGCGGTCCTGCTGGGCGAGCGCGCGCTGCGCCTCGGGACGACGGCGTCGGACCGCCTCTGGGGCTGGCTGGGCCCGCTCCTCGTCGCGGTCGTCGCAGGGGTGCTGCGCTTCTGGCACCTCGGCCGGCCGGGCACGCTCGTCTTCGACGAGACGTACTACGTCAAGCAGGGGTACACCCTGCTCGTCGCCGGGTTCGACGCCGAGTGGCCCGAGGACCCGAATGCGTTCTTCGAGCAGGGGAACCAGGACGTCTGGCTCGACAAGGCCGACTACGTCGTCCACCCGCCGATCGGCAAGTGGATGATCGCGCTCGGGCTGCGCGTCGGCGGCTCGCAGAACCCGTGGGCGTGGCGGCTCGCGACCGCCGTCGTCGGCGTGATCGCGGTGTTCCTGCTCGCGCGCGCCGCGCGCCGCCTGTTCTCCTCGACCCTCGCGGGTGTCGTCGCGGGCGGGCTCTTCGCCGTCGACGGCGTGGGGATCGTGCACGCGCGCACGGGCCTGCTCGACAGCTTCGTCATGTTCTGGGCGGTCGTCGCGTTCGCGCTGATCGTCGCCGACCGGTTCGACTCGAGGCGGCGGCTCGCCGCGCGAGCAGCCGCGCTGCTCGACGCACGACGCCCGCTCGGCCGGCGCGGGCCGTGGCTCGGCGTGCGCTGGTACCGGCTCGCGGCCGCGGTCGCCCTCGGCCTGTGCATCGGGACCAAGTGGTCCGGCATGTACTTCCTCGCCGCGTACTGCGTCCTCGTCGTGCTGTGGGACGCCTCGGCGCGACGCGCGGTCGGTGTGACCGGCTGGCCGATCGGGACCCTCCTGCGCGACGCGATCCCCGCCGCCGTGACGATGGTGCCGATCGCGATCGTGACCTACCTCGCGTCCTGGGCCGGCTGGTTCCGCAACCCGTCGTCCTACATGCGCCACTGGGCGCAGGACAACCCCGGTCAGGGTGTCGGCTGGTTGCCTGAATCGTGGCGGTCCCTGCTCGAGTACCACTCGAGGATGTGGGACTTCCACAACGGGCTCACGTCACCGCACCCCTACCAGGCGCACCCGCTCGGCTGGATCATCCAGTGGCGGCCCACGTCCTTCTACTACGAGGACCAGGCGTACGGCGAGGCTGTACCGACGGGCGGCACGTGCGGCTGGGAGCACTGCACCCAGGCCATCACGTCGATCGGCAACCCGCTGATCTGGTGGCTCGGCGCGCTGGCCGTGGCCGCGACCGTCGTCATCCTCCTACGGTGCAAGGACTGGCGCGCGACCGCCGTCCTCGTCGGGCTCGTCGCAGGATGGGTGCCGTGGCTCGGCTACGCGCACCGCACGATCTTCACGTTCTACTCGATCGCGTTCGCGCCGTTCGTGTACCTCGCGCTCACCTACGTCTTCGTCGTCGCGTGGGAATGGTCCCAGGGGCAACCCTCGCGCCGGGTGGTCGTCCGGCGCACGGCCGTGGGGCTCGCGATCGCCATCGGCGTCGTCTCCCTGTTCTTCTACCCGATCTGGACCGCAGCGAACGTGCCGACGTGGTTCTGGCGTGCGCACATGTGGCTCCCCACCTGGGTCTGACGCGCTCGGTGGCCACCTCGCCTGCGTCCGGACGCGACACGGGACGAACAACCTAGGTCCATACCTGGGTCGGGGATAAATGTCGGGTGCTCGTGGGAGGCTCGAAGGTAGCCTTTCCGGGCCGCTCGAAAGCCCCACCCCCGCCACCTGCCGGAGGCCCTCGTGTCCTTGCTCCGCCTCGCGCTGGCGTACCTGCGCCCCTACTACGCCTGGGTCGCGGCCGTCGTCGTGCTCCAGTCCGTCGCGACGATCGCGTCGCTCTACCTGCCGAGCCTCAACGCTCGGATCATCGACCAGGGCGTCGCCCAGGGCGACACCGACTTCATCTGGTCGACCGGCGTGCGCATGCTCCTCGTGTGCCTGGTCCAGGTCGCCGCTGCGATCGCCGGCATCTACTTCGGTGCGCGCGCAGCGATGGCTGTGGGCCGCGACCTTCGCCGCGACGTCTTCCGCAAGGTCGACTCGCTCGGCACGCTCGACGTGAGCCGGTTCGGCACCGCGACCCTCATCACCCGCAACACGAACGACGTGCAGCAGGTGCAGATGCTCGTGCTGATGACGCTCAACTTCATGGTCTCGACGCCCATCATGTGCGTCGGTGGGATCGTCATGGCGCTCCGTGAGGACCCCGGGCTCTCGTGGCTCGTGTGGGTCTCCGTGCCCCTCCTGTTCGTCGTCGTGACGTTCCTCGTCGTCAAGCTGCTCCCGCTGTTCCGCGTCATGCAGGAGCGCATCGACGGGATCAACGGCGTGCTGCGCGAGCAGATCGTCGGCATCCGCGTCATCCGCGCGTTCGTCCGCGAGACCTTCGAGTCCGAGCGCTACCGCGAGGCGAACCTCCGGCTGACCGACGTCTCGGTGCGGGTCGGCAACCTGTTCGTCCTGATGTTCCCCGTGATCATGATGATCCTGCACCTCGCGACCGCGGCGGTCCTGTGGTTCGGCGGCCACCGCGTCGACGCGGGTCTGATCGAGGTCGGTGCGCTCACCGCGTTCCTCCAGTACCTCCTGCAGATCCTGGTCGCCGTCATGATGGGCGTCTTCATGGTCATGATGATCCCGCGTGCCGCAGTCTCCGCCGAGCGTGTCCAGGAGCTCCTCGTCACCGCGCCGACGATGCTCGTCGCGACCGGGAACGCGCCCACGCCCTCGCGCGGCGACGTCGAGCTGCACGACGTGACGTTCGGCTACCCCGGCGCCGAGCTGCCGGTCCTCGACCGCGTGTCCTTCGTGGCCCCGCAGGGCCGCACGACGGCGATCGTCGGGTCGACCGGCTCCGGCAAGTCGACCCTGCTCTCCCTGATCCCGCGCCTGTTCGACGCGCAGTCGGGCACCGTGTCGATCGGCGGCACGCGGGTCCAGGACCTGTCCCGCGAGCAGATCGCGACGCTCGTCGGCTACGTCCCGCAGAAGCCCTACCTGTTCTCCGGGACGATCGCCTCGAACCTTCGGTTCGGCAAGCCCGACGCCACCGAGGACGAGCTCTGGGAGGCGCTGCGCGTCGCCCAGGCCGCGGACTTCGTCCGCGAGAAGTCTGACGTGCTCGAGGAGAACGTCGCCCAGGGCGGGACGAACGTCTCCGGCGGCCAGCGCC
This sequence comes from Sanguibacter hominis ATCC BAA-789, assembly GCF_012396185.1. Taxonomy (GTDB): domain Bacteria; phylum Actinomycetota; class Actinomycetes; order Actinomycetales; family Cellulomonadaceae; genus Flavimobilis; species Flavimobilis hominis. The sequence continues at coordinate 85,153 of NZ_JAAXOW010000003.1, read as the reverse complement.
AGCGCCTCTGCATCGCCCGGGCGCTCGTGGGGCAGCCTCGCGTGCTCCTGTTCGACGACTCGTTCTCCGCGCTCGACGTCACGACCGATGCCCGCCTGCGGGCCTCGCTCGCGGACGCGACGGCGGACACGACGGTCATCATCGTCGCGCAGCGCATCGCCACGATCCGCTCCGCCGACCAGATCGTCGTGCTCGACGGCGGCAGGGTCGTCGGCACAGGCAGCCACGAGCAGCTCCTCGAGAGCAACGACACGTACCGCGAGATCGTCGAGTCCCAGATGAGTGCGGAGGAGGTGGCCTGATGGCTGAGGAGAACGTCGCAGTCCAGGACGAGACGGAGTTCCAGCCGGGCGAGGCCGACGGCGGGATGTTCGGCGACGGGCCGCCTGCCAAGAAGGCGAAGCACTTCTGGCCCTCCGCGAAGCGGCTCGTCGGCCTGCTCGCTCCCGAGAAGGTCCTCATGAGCATCGTCATGGTGCTCGTCGTCGGGTCGGTCGTGCTCACGGTGGTCGCCCCGCGCATCCTCGGCCGCGCGATGGACGTCATCTTCAACGGCTTCCTCGGCAAGTCGCTGCCTGCCGGCGTCCCCAAGGACGTCCTCGTCGAGCAGCTCCGCGCCGCCGGGGAGACCCGCCAGGCGGACATGCTCGCCGCGACCGACGTGATCCCGGGACAGGGCATCGACTTCAGCCGGCTCGCCGAGCTGATCCTCCTGGTCCTCGCGATGTACGTCGTGGCGTCCTTCCTCATGTGGGCGAACGGGTTCCTGCTCAACCGGCTCGTCATGCGGGTCGTCTTCCGGCTCCGCGAGGACATCGAGCGCAAGCTCAACCGGCTCCCGCTGAGCTACTTCGACACCCGCCAGCGCGGCGACCTCATGTCCCGCGTGACGAACGACGTCGACAACATCCAGGCCGCGCTGCAGCAAGCGTTCTCCCAGCTCGTGTCGTCGCTCATGACGGTCCTGGGCATCACCGTGATGATGTTCGTCGTCTCCTGGCAGCTCGCGCTCATCGCGCTCGTCGCGCTGCCCCTCTCGGGGATCGTCGCAGGCGTGATCGGTGTGCGGTCGCAGAAGCTCTTCGCAGCGCAGTGGAAGCACACCGGCGCCCTCAACGGGCACGTCGAGGAGTCCTACTCGGGCCTCGAGCTCATCCGGGCGTACGGCCGCGGCGAGGAGATGCTCGAGGAGTTCGACTCGCGCAACGACAAGCTGTTCTCCGCGTCGTTCGGGGCGCAGTTCGTGTCGGGCATGATCATGCCCGCGATGACCTTCATCTCGTACCTGTCCTACGTACTCGTCGCGGTCGCAGGTGGGCTCCGGGTCGCATCGGGGAGCATCACGCTCGGCGACGCGACGGCGTTCATCCAGTACTCGCGCGAGTTCACGCAGCCCGTGAGCGAGATGGCCTCGATCGCCAACATGCTCCAGTCCGGCGTCGCGTCGGCGGAGCGGACGTTCGAGCTGCTCGACGCCGACGAGCAGGAGCCGGAGGACGTGCGCGCCACGCTCCCCGAGGCCGCGCACGGCCGGGTCGTCTTCGAGGACGTGTCCTTCAGCTACGACCCCGAGGAGCCCCTCATCGAGGGCCTGTCCTTCACGGTCGAGCCGGGACAGACGGTCGCGATCGTCGGGCACACCGGCGCGGGCAAGACGACGCTCGTCAACCTCGTCATGCGCTTCTACGAGCTCGGTGGCGGCCGCATCCTGGTCGACGGCGTCGACATCCGGGACCTCTCGCGCGACGAGCTGCGCGGACGCACGGGCATGGTCCTCCAGGACGCGTGGCTCTTCGAGGGCACCATCCGGGAGAACATCCGGTACGGCCGGCTCGACGCGACCGACGAGGAGGTCGTCGAGGCGGCGAGGGCGACGATGGTCGACCGCTTCGTCCGGCAGCTCCCGGACGGGTACGACACGGTCATCGACGCCGACGGCGGCAGCGTGTCGGCGGGCGAGCGCCAGCTCATCACGATCGCCCGGGCCTTCATCGCGCAGCCGTCGCTGCTCATCCTCGACGAGGCGACGTCCTCGGTCGACACGCGCACCGAGCTGCTCGTCCAGCACGCCATGGCGGCGCTGCGCTCAGACCGCACGTCGTTCGTGATCGCGCACCGGCTCTCGACGATCCGGGACGCTCACACGATCCTCGTCATGGAGCACGGCGCGATCGTCGAGCAGGGCTCGCACACCGAGCTGCTCGAGCGGCGCGGGGTCTACCACGCGCTGTACGAGAGCCAGTTCAAGGGGTCGACGTCCGGCGACCCGAACGCCCCCGAGGGAGTGTCGGCCTGAGCACAGGTACGGAGGGCGGTGCGCTGCGGCGTTCCGCCCTCCGTGCTGTCCGCGTCCGTCCGCGCAGGTCTACCGTGTGAGCAAGAGCGGTTCGTGTGAGCGGAGGACTGGCGTGCGCATCGGAGTTCCGACCGAGATCAAGGTCCACGAGTACCGCGTCGCCGTGACGCCCGCCGGCGTCCACTCGCTGACGAGCGCAGGCCATCAGGTCGTCGTGCAGTCGGGCGCTGGCGTCGGCTCGGCGCTCTCCGACGACGAGTACCGTGCGGCCGGCGCAACCGTCGTCGCGGACGCGGCCGAGGTGTGGGCCCGCGCCGACCTGATCTGCAAGGTCAAGGAACCGCTGCCCCAGGAGTACCCCCTCATGCGCGACGGGCTCCTCCTGTTCACCTACCTGCACTCAGCCGCTGACCTCGCGGGGACGCGCGCCCTGATCGACCACAAGGTCACCGCCGTCGCGTACGAGACGGTGACCGCGCCCGACGGCTCGCTGCCCCTGCTCGCCCCCATGAGCGAGGTCGCGGGTCGCATCGCCGCGCAGGTCGGCGCGGTCGAGCTCATGCGGCCGCACGGACGCGGCACGCTCATGGGCGGCGTGCCGGGGACGCCGCCTGCCAAGGTCGTCGTGCTCGGCGGCGGGACGGTGGGCCGCAACGCCGCGCAGGTCGCCGCAGGCATGCGCGCCGACGTGTGCGTCGTCGACGTCTCCGCGGCGGCGCTGCGCGCGATCGACGCCGAGCTGTCGGGCCACGTGCGCACCGCGATGTCGAACCCGTGGGAGATCGAGCCGCTGCTCCTCGAGGCGGACCTCGTGATCGGCGCCGTGCTCGTGCCGGGCGCTCGCGCGCCGCACCTCGTCTCCGAGGGGCTCGTCGCACGCATGCGCCCCGGGTCGGTGCTCGTCGACGTCGCGATCGATCAGGGCGGCTGCTCCGAGGTCTCCCGCCCGACGACGCACGAGTCACCCACGTACCGCGTCCACGGGACGACCGTCTACGCGGTGACGAACATGCCCGGCGCCGTCCCGGTCACGTCGACACGTGCGCTCACGAACGCGACCCTCCCGTACCTCCACGAGCTCGCGAACGTGGGCGACACGATCGTCGAGGGCCGCGATCCTGCGCACGGCCTGCACCCGCGGCGGGCCGCGCTCCTCGCGGGCCTCAGGGCCGGGCTGACGACGCACGCCGGCGAGGTGCGCAACGAGGTGGTCGCCCGCGCCCACCGCCTCTGACGGCGCCGCCCCGGGGCCACCTGGCCGGAGAACGCCAGAGGGACCGTCTCGGTGAGACGGTCCCTCTGGGCTTCCGGTGGAGCTAAGGAGATTCGAACTCCTGACCTCTTCGATGCGAACGAAGCGCGCTACCAACTGCGCCATAGCCCCGTGAAGCGTTACCTAGGTTAGCACCTGCACCACGTGGATTGCACATCCGCGTCGGGCTGAAGGAGCCGCCCGTCCGGGTGGCTCCGACTCACTCGCCCGACGCACGACGACGAGCGAGGATCGCGTCGAGGTCGAGCCCGAGGCCCTCGGTCGAGACAGTCTCGGACTCCTCCGCGCTCGCGACGCTCGCGCTGCTCGCCCGCTCAGACGCGTTGCTCGGCGTCGTCACGTCGTCCTCGTGGAGCGGTGCCGGCTCGCGGCGCGGAGCCGCGGCCTTCATCGTGTAGGTCGGGCGCGGCAGCGAGAACCCTGCGAGCTCGCCGCCCTCCGCGACGACGTTCTCGGGCGCGGGAGCAGCGTCGACCTCGACCGCCGTGGTCGTCGCAGCGTCCTCTGCGGACACAGGGGCAGCGACAACCTCGGTCGCTGACGCCGTCGCAGCAGCCTCGGCGCTGCGCGCGACGACCGCGCGGACCGCGTCCGAGGAGATCATCTGGGTGCTGACGTCGCTCGCGTGGACGGCGCGCCCCGTGACCGACGGTCGCACCGGCGCCGGGGAGGACGCCGAGCGCGCCTTCACCGCCACGGTCGCGTCGGCTCGGCGCCCGGCGACGACCGCGCGGCGGCCGAGCACGAGCACGCCGCCGAGCATCGCCGTCAGCACCGACGGGATCGCGACGTGGATCGAGAACGCCGAGACCGCGGTCCAGGCGATCGCGGAGGCGGACAGGAGCGTGAGCGTGAGGGCGAGACGGCGCTTCGCGGCGGCAGCACGCTGCTCGGCGACGGCCGCGCGCCGTGCGCGCATCGCCGCGGCCTCGCGGGCGGCGTCGCTGCTGCGCGAGGTCGTGACGGGACGTGCGGACACAGGTCGGGTACGCCCGGCCGGCGACACCGTGCGCTGAGCACCCGTGGTGGGTCGATCCATGTCCTGCGCTCCCTTCGCGCGTCCGGCGATCTGTGCTGCGCTGACCGCGGGCATCGAGCCCGTGAGCAGCTGATCGTGCTTGAGCTGTCCCGGTCCGCAGTCCCGGGTCTCGGTCACGAAGGTCCGAGCCGGTCGTGCGACCGCGAGGATCCGCATCGCACCCGAGAAGCGGTCGTCCGACCTCGCCTCGAGGAGCAGGTCGCGGTGACGCGTCCGTTGCGGCAGCAGGTAGGCGACCCACAACCCGACAAGGGCCAGGATCCCGGCCCCGCCTGGAATTGGTTCCACCATTGAGACGGTATGCGAGGGCGCTCGGCTGGCCGTGCACGCGACGCGGCGTGTCTTACACCGTTGTCATTAACGCTCTTCGCGCGCGGCCTGCCAGCGCGCCAGCAGGCCGCCCGGGACCTCTTCCGCGGTGAGGGCGAACGTGCGGTGGTCGCACCACCGCCCCTGGATGTGGAGGTACCTCTCGCGCAGGCCCTCGTCCCGCAGGCCGAGCTTCTCGACGACGCGAAGACTCGGTCCGTTCTCGGGCCGGATGTTGACCTCGATCCGGTGCAGCTGCAGCACGGAGAAGCAGTGGTCGACGGCGAGCGCGACGGCGGTCGGCACGGCGCCGCGACCTGCAGCCTCGCGCGCGATCCAGTACCCGATGCTCGCCGAGCACAAGGAGCCGTACGTGATGCTCGAGACGGTGAGCTGGCCGACGAGCTCACCGTCGACCTCGAGGCCGAAGGGCAGGGTCGTGCCCGACCGCGCGAGCCGGCGCAGCGCGGCGACGTAGGACGCGAACGTGCCGGGCGGGGTCGAGTGGCCCTCGGGTGTGGTCGCGTCCCACGGGGTCAGCCACGCCGTGTTGCGCAGGCGGATGTCCGTCCAGGCCGCGGCGTCCGACCGACGCAGGGGACGCAGGACGACGCTGCCCGCAGGACCGTCGTCCCGCAGGACCACGGGCCAGCCGCGGGTCATCCCTCGAGCACCAGGCAGTTGACGCGCTCGCCGAGCTGGACGAACGTCTGGTGCTCGGGCACGACCGCGAGCGCGTTCGCGTCGGAGAGCGCCGACAGCGAGAGCTGGTCGAGCGTCGCCGGGTCGCCGACCGGCGTCACGCGGTATCCCTCGTCGGGGCTCCCCACGAGGTGCGCGGGGACGAACTGCCGCACGTCGGCCGGGCTGCTCCACGCGACGTCGGCGTATGCGGCGACCGACGGCCGGAACAGGTCGGCCTTGCCTGCCATCGCGCGCAGCGCGGGCCGCACGAACACCTCGTACGAGATCTGTGCGGCGACGGGCTGGCCGGGCAGCGCGAAGATCGGGACCTGCCCCTCGCCCTCGCCGAGCATCCCGAAGCCCTGGTGGCGGCCGGGGCTCACGGCCACGTGGTCGAACCGCACCGTGCCGAGCGGCCCCAGCACGTCCTTGAGCGTGTCGTGCGTCCCTTCGGACAGGCCGCCCGTCGTGATGAGCAGGTCGGCGCGCACGAGCTGGTCCTCGATCATCTCTCGTAGCGTCGCGCGGTCGTCGGAGACCGCAGCGACGGGGATCGCGACCGCGCCCGCATCCTGCACCGCGATCGCGAGCGCCTGCCCGTTCGCGTTGTAGACGCCGTCGCCGCGGCGGCCGGGCTCGATGAGCTCGGACCCGACGGGGAGGATGACGACGCGCGGACGCGGGTGCACCCGCAGCCGCTGGCGGCCGAGCGCCGCGGCGAGGGAGATCTGCCGGGCGCCCAGGCGCACCCCTGCCGCGATCGCGACCTGGCCCGCGACGACGTCGGCCGCGGCGTGGCGCACCCCTGCGCCTGCCGGCGAGGGGCGCAGGACGCGCACGGTCGCCGTGCCGCGGTCCGTCACCTCGAGCGGGAGGACCGTGTCCGCGCCGAGCGGCACGGGCACGCCCGTGCTCACCCGGATCGCCTGCCCCGGCACGAGCCGCACGGGCTCGACCGCACCCGACCACACGTCCTGGACGACGGGCAGCGACACCGCGCCGCCGTCGGCAGCGCCGTAGACATCGTCGTGCCGGACGGCGTATCCGTCGTGGAGCGCGACGTCGCGCGCGGGCACGTCCGCGGGCGCCAGGACGTCCTCGGCGAGGATGCACCCCGCCGCGTCCGCGAGCACGACGTCGAGCGGTGGCACGGGGCGCAGCGCGGCGAGCGCCTCCGAGAGGTGGGTCTGGACCGGTCTCACGATCGCATCACGGCTGCAGCGTCCTCACGTAGCCCTCGAGCCAGTCACGGAAGTCGCCGCCCAGGTCCTCACGGTCGCACGCGAGCTGCACCACGGCCTTGAGGTAGTCCAGGCGGTCGCCCGTATCGTAGCGCCGCCCCCGGAACACGACGCCGTACACGCCGCCGCCCTGGTCAGCAGGCATGCGGGCGAGCTCGGCGAGCGCGTCGGTCAGCTGGATCTCGCCGCCGCGGCCAGGCTTCGTGTGCTCGAGGACCTCGAACACGGCGGGGCTCAGGACGTAGCGCCCGATGATCGCGAGGTTGCTCGGCGCGTCCTCGGGCGCGGGCTTCTCGACGAGCGCGTCGATACGGACGACGTCGGCTGCGGGCACGTCGAGGCCGTCGCCCACCTCGGCGACAGGCGAGACGGCCGCGCACCCGTACATGGAGATCTGCGCCGGGTCGACCTCGAGCAGCGCGACGACGGACCCGCCGGTGCGCTCGGCGATCGCCGTCATCACGGGGAGGATCGGGTCGCGCGCGTCGATGAGGTCGTCGCCGAGGAGGACTGCGAACGGCTGGCGGCCCACGTGGTGCTTGGCTCGCAGCACGGCGTGCCCGAGGCCGAGCGGCTCGCCCTGGCGCACGAAGTGGATGTCCGCGAGCCGCGTCGACTCCTGGACCGCCTCGAGCCGCGTGTCGTCCCCCTTGGCCTCGAGGTTGGCCTCGAGCTCGGGGACCCCGTCGAAGTGGTCCTCGAGGCTGCGCTTGGACCGCCCGGTGATGAACAGGACGTCGTCGAGACCTGCTGCGACGGCTTCCTCGACGACGTACTGGATGGCCGGCTTGTCCACGATCGGGAGCATCTCCTTGGGGGTGCTCTTGGTCGCGGGGAGGAACCGGGTGCCGAGTCCTGCTGCAGGGATGACTGCCTTGGTGATCGCCATGCCGAGAGCCTAGCCGCGGTCCTCGGGATCCGCAGTTGACCGGATGCACACAGAACTTTGAGACACTGGAGGCATGAACGGAGCGACACAGCCCTACCCGATCCACGCGGCCCTCGAGATCGAGGACGCGAAGAACGCGCTGCGGGCTGCCATCCGTTCGAACCGTCAGCAGCGGTCCCCGCGGTTGCGGCAGGAGGCCGCAGAGTCGTTCGCCGACGTCCTCGCGTCCGCCGACGAGCTCGCCGACGTGAGGTGCGTCGCGGCATACGTCGCGCGCCCGCACGAGCCCGGCACGCTGCCGCTGATCGAGCGTCTTGCCGAGCGTGGGGTGCGCATCCTGCTTCCCGTGCTGGGCGCTGGGCTCGAGCGAGGCTGGGCACCGTACGCGGGGGCCGACGACCTCCAGGAGCGGGCGCCCGGCCGCCCGCCGGAGCCGGGAACCGAGTCGCACGGCCCGGAGGCCCTCCAGGAGGCCGACGTCGTGATCGCGCCCGCGCTCGCCGTCGACACGACGGGGATGCGGCTCGGCCAGGGCGGCGGGTGGTACGACCGCGCCCTGAGCCACAAGCGTCCGGACGCGCTCGTCGTCGCGATGGTGTTCCCGGAGGAGATCTACGACGCCGCCGAGCGGCCGATCCCCCACGAGCCGCACGACGTCCCTGTCGACGCGATCGCGACGCCGTCGGGCTGGACGGCGATCGCCGCGACGTCGCAGGTCTAGCGGGAGGCTCGCACCCTCGTGGGTCGCGGGAGCGGTCTGCTCCCGTCGCCGACGGCCGCGGAGCCCGCCCGGGCCCGAGCCGTGCCCCTGGGCGCCTGCCGCGGCTACTCGACGGGCTCGAGCACCAGGGTCGATTCTGCCGCACCTGTGACTGCAGCCGGGCTGAACGGCCACGCGAACGTCTCCCCGCGCACCCACGCGCCCAGCTGGTCGGCGTAGTGGGTGTGCCCGGGATGACCCGAGACGCCCGTGACGACCACCCACCGTGACGCGTCGAGGTCGGCGAGGTCGACGACCATGCGCATGGACGGGCCCGCCGTCACGGAGAAGTCGCGCGCGCCGGTGACCGTGTGGCGCGCCGAGGCGTCCCACGCGGTCGCGTTGACGATCGACGAGCCTCCTGCAAGCTGCTCAGCGCCGGGGTTGACGAGCATGCGCACGGGCGCAGGGACGCTGTCGCCGCCGAGCACGGGGTGGGCGAGGCGAAGCTGGTGCAGCCTGCCCCACTGCCACTCGGCAGGGTTCTTGCCGAGCGTCGTGGTGAGCTCCAGGCGTGCGCCCTCGAGCGCGTCCTTGAGGATCTCGTCGCGGGTCTCGACGACGTTGACCGTCCGCCGGTCGTCCCACCACGGCGACGTCGGGTCGGCCATGAGGCTGTCGACGACCGCGAGCCACCTGCTCCCGCCCGCCGACTGCATCGAGGAGGGGAGGTCGTCGCCGAACGTCCGCTCGAGGAGGTGCGACCACACCGCCGCGAAGTACGCGGCGCCGGCCGAGTCGGCGTCCATCTCGTGGTCCCAGCCGCGCAGCAGGTCCTGGCCCTCGGAGAGGAAGCCCGGCGCGAGATCGACGTCGAGGAGCGCCGGCACCAGCAGGTGGGCGTACGGGCTCCACACGTCGGACTGCAGCGCAGCCATCGCCTCGACCGTGACAGGCGAGCCCGACTCGACCTGTCCCTTGATGAGGGCGCGGATCCGCTCGGAGCGGTAGCCGTAGTCCCAGTCGGAGGTGAGGAACGGCCCGACGCCGCGCTCGGCGACAGCCTGGTTGGCCGCGACGATGAACCCCTCGGCCGGGTCGAGCACGGCCGGCATGTCCTCCGGGGCGACGAATCCCGTCCAGTCGTAGCGCGAGTCCCAGCCAGGTCGCGGCCACGTGCCGTCGGAGGCGGCAGACCCGGGGACGGTGGCGCGCACGGGAATCTGCCCCGGCGCCTGGTAGCCGATGTGCCCGTCGACCGTCGCGAACACGATGTTCTGGGAGGGCACGGCGAACAGTGCTGCGGCTGCGGCGACGTCGGCCGCGTCCTGGGCGCGGTTGAGCGCGAAGACCGCGTCTGCGGTCCGGCCGGGCGACAGGGCGGTCCAGGCGAGAGCGACGCCGTACGTCTGGCCCGAGCCGTGTGCGGTGCCGGTCGGGGTGCGCAGCGCGGCGACGACGTCACCGAGCTCGCCGGAGACGACGGGTCCGTGCGCGGTGCCGCGCACGGTGATGACGACGTCGTCCCCGCCGTTGACCTTGATCGTCTCCTCGCGCAGGGTGAGCGGCTGCCAGTCGCCGTCGCGCAGGTACGTGTCGTCCTTGATCGCCTCGATGAAGAAGTCGGTGACGTCCGCGCCGAGGTTGGTCAGGCCCCACGCGAGCGAGGCGTTGTGGCCGATGATGACGCCTGGGAAGCCCGCGAAGGAGAACCCGGAAACGTCGTACGGGCACGCGTCGGACACGGGTGCGCACCGCAGGCCGACCTGGTGCCAGATGCTGGGCGCCGCGAGCCCGAGGTGCGGGTCGTTCGCGAGCAGCGGCTTGCCCGTCGCGGTGAGGTCGCCCGAGACGACCCACGAGTTGGAGCCGGTCCCCTCGCCGCGCGCGACGGTCTGCGGGACGGCCGCGAGCGCGGCTGCGGCCGACGCGACCGCATCCTGGAGCGACGCGTCGCCCCACGGCACGTCGTCGTGCGCAGCGGCGCCCTCCGCAGCGGTGCGGGCTCCCGTGCTGCCCTGCGCCTGGCCCTGGCCCGCGGTGCGGGCCGCGTGCTGCGCCGTCAGCTCGTCACGGTCGAGGATCGGGGCGTTGCCGGTGCTCGCGTAGCGGGGGAAGAGCTGCTCGACCTGATCGACGTCACCGACGATGCCGAAGGTGGCCGCCCGGTCGAGCTCCTCGTCGTAGTTGCCGCGCAGGTCCCAGGCCATCGCCTTGAGCCACGCGACCGAGTCGATCGGGTCCCAGGGCTCAGGTGCCGAGACGTCGACCTGCATACCGAGGACCGTGTACTCGAGCGCGATCGACGACGTACCGCGCCCGGCGAGGTAGTCGTTGACGCCCGCCGCGTAGGCGGTGAGGTTGGCACGCGTCGTCTCGTCGAGGAGCGCCCACTCCTGCTCGGCGACGTGCCGCCAGCCGAAGGTGCGGATGACGCGGTCGGCGGCGATCGCGTCGGGGTTGTCCCCGACGAGCTCCGCGAGCCGGCCCGAGGTGACGTGCCGCCGGTAGTCCATCTCGAAGAAGCGGTCCTGCGCGTGGACGTAGCCCTGGGCGCGGAAGAGGTCGGCGCTCGACGTCGCGGTGATCTGCGGGACGCCCTGCTGGCCCCGCTCGACGGTGACCTCGGCCTGGAGCCCGGCGATCGGCACGTCTCCCGACGTGGCGGGGAACGGTCGGCGCACGGCGCCGACGACGACGACGCTCGCGGTGACCAGGGCGATCAGGACGAGCGCCGAGAGGGCGATGAGCGAACGACGAAGGACGCGGGCACGACTGGGCACAGGCCGAGCCTAGCCCGTGGCCTCGATCGAGGTGTGAGGAAGCCGTCAGGACGGGCGTGGGCCTGGCACGTTAGAATCAGCACTCGGAGAGTTGGAGTGCCAGAGGCGGCCGACCGGTCGGCGCGCCGCCGAGGTCCCCGCCGGCATCCCGCTCGGAGCACGACACGTCGCCGTCCTTGAGGAGTTCCGCCAGTGCCCACCTACGCGTACACCTGCACCGCGTGCGGTCACAGCTTCGACATCCAGCAGTCGTTCAGCGACGACGCCCTGACCGTGTGCCCGGAGTGCTCGGGCAGGCTGCGCAAGATCTTCAGCACCGTCGGCGTGACGTTCAAGGGATCGGGCTTCTACCGCACCGACTCGCGGTCGGGCTCGAAGAGCTCGGTGCCTGCGGCACCGTCGAAGCCTTCCGGCGGCTCGTCCTCGACGCCCGCAGCGTCCTGAGCCCGCGGTCGCCCACAGGGTGACCCACGGGGACCGTCGTCCCCACGTCCGTGGCCTGGCGGACACGGCACACCATCGCCGCCCTAGCGTCGCCGCATGCCTCCGCACGCCACGCCCCGACCTGACCGAACAGCACAGAGCGCCCGCCGCCGGCAGCTCCTGCGCACCCGTCTGTGGCGGTGGCGCGTCGCCGCGACGTGCCTCGCGCTCGGCGCGACGACCGCCGCGGTCGTCGGCGCCCTGCGCGTCCCCGACGCACCGACGCGTCCCGCCGTCGCCCTCGCCCGGGACACCGCGCCCGGCGAGCGCCTCGCCCTGACCATCGCCCGCCTGCCGACGCACCTCGGCCCGGCCTGCGCCGTGACCACGCCCGGCGAGATCGAGGACGAGACCCTCGTCGTCGCCCTGCCCGCGGGGACGCTCCTGTGCCCGTCGATGCTCGCGAGCTCGCCAGCGCACGGGCTCGCACGTGACGGGGACGTCGTCGTCCCGGTCACCCTGACCGACCCCGCGGTGGCAGCCGCGCTCAAGCCCGGCGACCGGGTGAACCTCGTGCGCGGTCGCACGGCCGACGGCGACGGGCAGACGCGCATCGTGGCCCGCAGCGCCCTCGTGCTGCCCTCTCGCGCGGGCCGGGAGACCTCGTCCGGGAGCGGGCTCCTGGGGCCCGCGACCGGGACGGGCTCGGCGACGACGACCGTGCTCGTCGCCGTCCGACCCGACGAGGGCCTCGCCCTCGTGGACGCCTCCGTCTCGGGCTACGTCGGCGCGGTGATCGTGCAATGATGCTGACGAGAGGGACGTCCACGAGGACGCACCAAGGCTTGACGAACCCCAGAGGGAGACGACGCATGAAGGAGACCTTGAACGGTTTCAAGGAGTTCATCCTCCGCGGCAACGTGATCGAGCTGGCCGTCGCCGTGATCATCGGCACCGCGTTCTCGGGCATCGTCGCGAAGATCCAGGAAGGCGTGATCAACCCGCTCATCGCGGCGTTCTTCGCGGCTCCTGACCTGTCGTCGGTCGGCTCCTTCACGATCAACGACTCGGTGTTCATGCCCGGCCTCGTGCTGAACGCGATCATCAACTTCCTCATCGTCGCGGCCGTCATCTACTTCGTGATCATCCTGCCCATCAACAAGCTGGCGGCAGCCCGCAAGCGCGGCGAGGTCGCGGAGCCGGCCGCTCCGTCCGAGGACATCCTGCTGCTCCAGGAGATCCGCGACCTGCTCAAGCAGCAGAACGGTGGCGGGACCAGCACCACGCCGGGGACCTTGCCCTCCCTCTGAGGGACACAGCACGAACGAAGGAGCGAGCCGACCCCGCGCGGGGTCGGCTCGCTCCTTCGTCATGTCTCGGGGCTGCGCGTCGCACGACCTTCAGTCGCGGTAGCCGGCGCCACCCCAGTGGGGAGGCAGGTCTCTCAACAGATGGGCGTCGTCGCTCTCGCGCCCGGCGCCCTCGGACCATCCCTCGCCGCGCTCGTCGGCGCTGATCCCTGAGACCTCTGCCGTCTCGGTCCCCCGCCGCACGACGCGGCGGGGCTTGCGAGGGGCACCCTCGCCCCCCGGAGGTGGGACGGGCGCAGGCTGGTCAGGTCGAGGATCGTGCGGGCTCACGCCCCCATCATCCCAGCCCTCGCGGGTCAGGAGCCGAGCGCGCGACGAACAGCGGCGTTCACGGCCGCGTCCACACGGTTCGACCGGCGCACGACCCCGAGCTCGGCGCGCAGGGCGCCCGCGAGCTGCTCGGCGTCGCGCTCGATACCGTCCGACCTGATCCATGCGGCGAGCTCGTCGATCTCGTTGTCGCCGTACGCGTTGATCGGCAGGCCAGGCTGCACGTCGGGGCGCGGGGTGCGCACGGACTCGACAGCCGTGTCTGACGCCGCCGTCACGAGGTCCACCTGGACCCCGCCGACCATCGCGAAACCGCCCTGCATCACTGCGTCCGGACCGGTGTGCCGAGCCCCTTCGACGACCTCGGACGCCGAGCCTGGCGACGCGGCGTCGGCCTCGACGGGCGCTGGCGCCTCTGCGTCGGGCGTCTCGTCGGCGACGGTCGACGCAGCCGAGAGCGCGGACACGGCGCTACGCCCCGACACGCTCGAACGGACGGAACCCGCCGACAGCACCGACCCAGCCGGGCCCGCGACGCCGCCGGGCACGTCGTGCGCGGAGGCCGCACTCGACGCGTCGGCAGCTGTCTCTCCCGAGACGGGCGCCCACGCCGGGGTGGCCCAGCCGGGCGCGTACGGGTTCGCGCGCGGCGTCTCTCCGGAGACCGCGGCGGCGAACGACGGCGTGACGATCCCGTCGGCGGGTCCGGACACGGGTGCCGCTCCGGCGGCATCGTCCACGTGCCGGGCGGAGGGCGCCTCGGGCGCTCCCTCGGCTCCCAGCTCCACCGGCTCGACCGGCTCAGCCTCGGCGCGCTCCGGCTCCAGGGTCCCGGGCTCGACAGGGTCGAGGGCGCCCGGTGCTACGGCCGCGGCCGGCGCAGCCGCCACGGGCGTCTCGAGCTCGATCGGGTCCACGATCGCCGGGAGCGTCACCGGGACGTTCGCAGCATCACGGCCACCGAACATCGGCTGCTCGAACAAGCTCGCGGCCACGTCGAGCACGACCTGCCGGATACGGCTCGCCTCCTTGACCGGGTCGAGGAACGCGGCAGCCGACCACACCTGGACGACCGTCCACCCGAGCGCCTCGAGACGCTCGGCGCGCTGACGGTCGCGCACGCGGACGGACGGTTCCGCGACGTACGCGGCGTCGTCGGTCAGGACGGCCACGAGCATCCGGTCCGGGAGGTCCGGGTGGCCGACGACGAGCGGGATCCGCTCTCCGCCACGCATGCCGAAGTCCGTCTCGACGAGGAGCCCAGCACGCCACAGGCGCTCGGCAAGGTCGATGACGAGGCGGTCAGGGTTGAGGTCCGTCTCGATGCCACCGGCGAGCATCGAGCGCGGCCCCTCGGCCGCACGCCGCTCGACGAACTCGAGGAGGTCACCGAGGAGACGCGCGCCCGGGCTGCGCAGACGCTCGGGGTCGAGGTCCTCGTACCCGAAGCACGAGACGACGGTCAGCCGGGCGCGCGAGACGCCGAGCGCGTCGAGGAGCATCGCCTCGCCCGAAGGCTCGGACACCGCACCGAAGCGGTGCAGGACCCGACCGTGCGGGGTGCGGCCGAAGCCGACCGACATGACGACGGCGTCGCGCGAGAGACCTGCGACCGCGGACAGGTCCGCGATGACGACCGGCTCGTGGGTCGCCGGGTCGAAGAACGACGAGAGCGCCGGGTTGCGGCGGACCTCACCGAGCAGCGCCTCGCGGACCCGGTCCGCGTGCAGCTCGCTCAGCGTGATGATCGCGAGCGACTCCTCGGGCCGGACGAGCGCGTGCTCGATCGCGAGCTCGACGACCCGGTCCACCTCGCCCTGCGTCGTCTGGACCGTGCCCGTCGCGGCGTCGGGCATGCCCGACGCGTCGACGGTCTGGAAGTCGACCAGGTCGCGCGAGACGGGCAGCGGCGTGGGCCGGAGCACGTCGCCGTAGCCGTGCGTCGTGAGGAACTCGACGAGCTCCTGGTCACGCGACGACACCTGCGCTCGTAGCGGCACCGTCGGGAGGATGCGAGCGAGGTCGCGCACGGCCGCGCCCGAGGCCGAGCGGGCGTCACCGATGACGACGACCTGCCGGCCGCGCGCGAGCGCGGGGACGAGGAGCTCGGCCGGGAGGTGCTGGACCGCGTCGAGGACGACGAGGTCGACCGTCCGGGTCGGGGGCAGGACGTGCGGCACGAGCGTCGGCGACGCGACCGTGACGGGACGCAGGGAACGCAGCAGGTGGCCGTATCGGGCAGTCGTGTCGCGCAGGCCCGTGAAGCGGCCCTCGAGCAGCTCGGCGAAGAGCTCTTCGGTGTCCTCCGGGTGCTTGCGCATCGCGAGGGTCGCCTCGCCGATCGCGGCGGTCAGGACAGGGCCGGGCAGCGCGGCGACGTGCGCGCGGTCCAGCTCGCGGAAGCGGGCCGCGAGTGCCTCGAGCGCTGCGCCGTCGTACGCGGCGAGGGCGACGTCCTGGCGCAGGATCTCCTCGAACACCGACGACCACCAGGCGAGCTCGAGCTCAGGGCCGACGAGGCCGCTCGAGACGTGCCGGTCGTGCAGGTCGTCGACGAGCGCGGACAGGCCCGCGGCGCGCAGGTCGCGCAGGAGCGCGGTGCGCTCGGGGAGCGTGTCGAGCGCGGCGCGGTCCGCCGCGAGGCGTTCGGTGCGCTCGATGAGCGCGGCGAGAGGCATGTCGAGGAGCCCGCCGCCTGCCGGGGTCGACGCGAGCACGGGCTCGAGCGCCTCGACGTCGGCGAGGACCTCGCGGTAGGTCGCCTCGATCACGGCGAGACCTTCGGGGAGCCGCGGCCAGCCGCCCCCCGGGCACATCGCCGTCCACTGCTCACGCTGCGCCTGCACCTTGACGAGCGCGCCGTGCAGGTCGTCGACCCGGGTGCCGGGGCGCAGCATGTCCTTGGCCTGCTTGGCGAGGCGGCGGCGCTGACGGCCCGTCATCTCGGGGGCGTTGAGCGTGCGCCACTTCGGCGTCGCGGTCGCCGCGACGAGGTCGGCGGCGGTCCGCTCGAAGATGATCGGCTGGAAGACGTCGAGCGTCGTGCGCAGGCCGGCGATCATCGCGAGCTGCTCGCCCCAGGCGCGCAGCGACGTCGGCTCGACCAGGCCCGACGACGCGCGCACCTGCTCGATCTGCGCGTCGAGGCGCGGAAGGAGGTCGTTCGCGAGCCGTTCGGCGCGCGTGTGCGCGGCACGGGCTGCGTCGTCCTCGATGAGGTCTGCGCCGTACCAGGGGGTCGACGTGGGCCGGATCGTGAAGGCCCCGAGCTCTGAGACGCGGATGAGCGTGTCGATCGCGTTCTCGCGCACCTCGCCCGTCAGAGCGGTCGTGGTCGCCGGGGAGAGGCGGACGTGCGTCGAGGGTGACGGTCGTGCGGCGGTCAGGCGGGCGAGCGCCTGCAGGACGTCGTACGCCGAGACGCCCCAGGGGCGTCGCACGAGGTGGAGCGACTCGATGTACCCGGCGAGGCGGCGGCGGGTGTCGATCAGGTCGGCGCGCAGGCGCCCGAGCGCGTGCCGGTCGATGTACGGAGGCTCGAGCGTCATCGCGGCGAGGAGCCGGCGGGACACTCCCGCGCGCCAGGTGGGCGACGGCTCGATGTCCATGAGGAGGTCGGACAGCCCGAGGCTGTCCATGCGTGCGACGACCTGCTCGGCGGCGCGCCGGTGGCCGGGCACGTAGAGGACGGAGCGGCCGGAGGCGGCGGCGTCGGCGACGAGTGCCGCGACGGTCCCGGGGACGTCCGCGCCGGCGGGCGCGTCGACGAAGACGTGGCGTCCCGTCGTCACGGCGTCGATCAGGTGGCGCTGGGCAGGATCGAGGTCGCCGACGCCCCGCTCGTCCGCCGGATCCTCGTCGCCCTGGCGCACCTCGGGCAAGGACTGCGGGACGAACGCGCGCGCGACCGTGGACGCGACGTCGTCGTGGACCTCGTCGAAGGGCTCGGGGTCGGCGCCCTGGCTGTCGTCCGCGTCGTCGCCGTCCTCGGCGGGCAGGACCGACGTCCGTGTCGGCGGGTGCGCCCGGACGTGCTCGTCCTCGTAGGCGAGGGTCGCGAGCGCCGCGACGACCTCGTGGTGGTCGAGGCCAGAGAGCTCGTCGAGGTCGTCGACGAGCGCCTGGCCCGGGTGGACGAACGAGCCGACGACGAGCTTCTCGGTGAGCGTGAAGTCGGTGAGCACGGCAGAGCCGAGCGCGTGGACACGGTCGGTGACGATGCTCGGCGCGAACGCACCCGAGTCGAAGGCCGACTGCGCGAGCGCGACCGGGTCGAGCAGCGCGCCGCGCGAGCGCAGCGCGCGCGACAGGACGGGGTTGAGCTCGGCGGACGTCTCGAGCATGAGCTCGTAGTCGGACTCCCCGGAGCCTCGGGCCTGGAGCCGCAGGGGGCGCAGCAGGACGGGGGCGCGGACGGTGCGCCGCGACTCGCGCGGCTCCGACTCGGACGCCCCGGACGGGCCGGGCGCCGCGCCGGCGATGCGGGCGAGCGCCGCGACGTCGTTCGCGGACTCGTCACCGACCTCTTCGGTCCACGTGGCGACGCCGATCGCGAGGTAGGTCGGGGCGATGCCGTAGCGCTCGGTCTGCTCCTTGGCGCGTGCTGCGACCGCCCGTGCCCGACGCCGCGCCGTGGGTAGGGAGATGCCCTCGCGGAAGATGTTCGCGAGCTGGGTCGGGCGACCGGCGAAGAGCTGTGCGATCCCTGACGGGTGCGCTGCGGTGAGGTCGAGCACAGCGTCGCCGAGCAGGCGGATGTCCGCGAGCGAGGAGCCGCCGGCGCGGGCGGCGAGCGCGGTGCGCCAGGCGCTGACGGACCGCGCGACGATCTGAGAGGTCGTGGGCGCTGCGACGATCACGGGCGCGTTCGGGGCGCCGGCGTGCTGCTCCCCCTCGGGGCGCTGGTTGCTGGCCATGACGTTCACGTTGGAAACGCTAACCGGCGGCGGGGTGAGAGTGGGGGTGACGCGCCGCAGGGTGGGTTCCGAGGCCCGAGACATGGGACACCCACGGCCAGAAAAAGGGGGTGGGGTCCGGCTCGAGGGCCAAGAATGAGGGACAGCGCGCACCGCGCAGGGGGCAGGCGATGCGCGCCGTCATGGATGATCTTGCACGCTCCTTCACCCGGTGTCAACGCGCCGTGAGCCGCCAGATCTTGTCTGTGCGGAGCCTGAGAGACCCCGGCCACGCGGGCACGGCTCGAACGACGAGGTGACGCGTCGTCGTTTCCGACGGGACCTTCGATCCTGTCGTGAACACCGCCCGAATCGGGCGCGGATTCGGGGACCCGAGCCTCGACCGAGTAGGCTCGTCCCGCCCGACCGCGACGGCCGGGCGCGCGTCTGTAGCTCAGTGGATAGAGCACCGCTCTCCTAAAGCGGGTGTCGGCAGTTCGAGTCTGCCCAGGCGCACCGCACGGGCCTCGGCCCGCGGACCTGCTCCGCGCACCTGCGCGAGGGCGATACCCCCGAGCACGGCGACGATGCCGAGGCCCTGGACGATCGTCAACGACTCCCCGCCCGCCACCGTGCCGAGCAGCACCCCGGTGACCGGGTTGAGCAGGCCGATGACACCGACGGTCCCCGCCGGCAGGTGCGCGAGCCCGAGGTTCCACGCGACGTACGCGAGCCCTGTCGCGACGACGCTCATATAGGCGAACGCGACGACCTGTACGCCGTCGAGCCGGGGCGGCGCGCCTTCGACGAGCAGCGCGACAGGCAGGAGCAGCAGCGAGCTCGACGTGAGCTGCCACGAGGTGAGGGCGACGGGGTCGACGCCGGCCCGCCAGCGGCGGGCGAGCACGAAGCCGACCGACGACATGACGAGGCCCGCGGCCGACGCGGCGACGCCCCACGGCGCGGCCTCCCCCGCACCTCCCGCGAGGATGAGCACGGCACCTCCGATGCCGACTGCCGCGCCGAGCGCTGCGGCGAGCCCCGGACGTTCGCCGAGCAGGGCCCACCCGAGCGCCATCATCGCGACGGGCGAGAGGGCCATGATCATCGATGCGACGCCGGACGGCAGCTCTTGCGCAGCGACGTAGACGAGGACGAAGAACGGCCCTGTCGTCAGCACGCCGAGCACGGTTGCGCGCCACCACCAGGACCCGCGCGGCAGGCGTCGGCGCAGGGCGAGGAGCAGGAGGCCCCCGGGGAGCGCGCGCAGGATCGCTCCCCAGAGCGGTGCGCCGTCGGGCAGGACGGCGTGGGTGAGGTAGTACGTGCTCCCCCAGAGGACGGGGGCGATCGCCGTCACGGCGATCCATCGACGATTATCTTCCATGGAAGATAGTTTGCTTCCTCGGAAGGTACTCTGTCCACATGCCTGACCACGTCTCCCGGATCCAGGACGAGTGGCGCCGCGAGCGCCCCGACCTCGACCCCCGCCCCCAGGGAGTCTTCGGCCGCCTCCACCGCCTCGCGAACGCCCTCACCGAACAGCTCGAGGTCGTCTACCGTCGCCACGGCCTGACAGAAGGAGAGTTCGACGTCCTCGCGGCGCTCCGCCGCGCAGGCGCACCCTTCGAGCGCACCCCGGGCGAGCTGAGCAACCACACCATGGTCACGACAGGCGCGATGACCAAGCGGGTCGACCGGCTCGTCGCCGCCGGCCTCGTCACGCGCCGCCCCGCCGCCGACGACGGTCGAAGCCGCGTCGTCGCGCTCACCCCAGCAGGTCGCGCCCTCATCGACGACGCGTTCACCGAGCACCTCGCCAACGAGGCACGCCTGCTCGCAGCACTGCCGGAGCAGGACGCGGTCCAGCTCGAGCGCATCCTCACCACGTGGCTCGCCGCGCTCGACGAGTAGCTCGGGCGCGGGTCTCTCCAGGTGGATGTCGGCGCCCGCCGATCCGCGCACGTCGCAGGCCCGTGGAAAACTGACCCCATGACCTTCGACCCCGCTCTTGCCGCCGCCCTCGCCGAGGAGACCGTCCCTGCCGTCGCCCCCGACGCCGTCTGGATCGAACGGGTCGGCCCCCGCCAGTACGCTGGCTTCAACGGCCGCGGCGCCCGCGTCGCGATCGGCTCGACCGAGCACGACGGCCGCTTCACCCCGGGCGAGCTCCTCAAGCTCGCGCTCGTCGGCTGCACCGGACTGTCCTCCGACGTCGCGTTCGCCCGACGCCTCGGTCCGGACTACGCCGCGCGCATCGACGTGACGACCGTGAAGAACGTCGAGGAAGAGCGCTACACGGAGCTCGTCGAGAAGCTCGAGGTCGACCTCTCCGCCCTCGAGCCCGACGCACGCGACCGCCTGCTCGCCGTCGTCAGCCGCGCGATCGACGCGAGCTGCACGGTCGGCCGCACGATCAAGTCCGGCGCGACCGTCACCCTGAGCGTCATCGACGAGGCCACGGGCGAGACGGTCTCCCACTCCTCCGAGGACGGCATCTGACGATGGCAGCCGCCGCGCAGATCAGCGGGAAGAGCTCCGACCGCCGCAGCGCGTTCGAGGCCGCGCTCGACCACGCGGTGCGGATCCCCTCCCCCGTGATCCGTGCGCACGTCGACCGTGTCGCAGCCCGCAACCCCGAAGCGAGCCCCGAGCAGATCCTCGCGCTCCTCGAGAAGGAGTTCCTGCGCGTCGTCACCTCGACCGGAGCCGCGGTCGGAGCGGCAGCCGCGATCCCCGCGGTCGGGACCGCTACCGCGACCGCGCTCACGGTGAGCGACCTCGCGACGTTCTTCGCGGCATCGGCCGCGTACACCCTCGCCGTCGCGGACGTGCACGGCATCGCCGTCGACGACGTCGAGCGCCGCCGGGCGCTGGTCCTCGCCGCCATCCTCGGCGACGACGGCACCGCCGCTCTCGCGACCGCCGGCATCAGCCCGGTCGCGTGGGGACGCGTCCTTGCCGCAGCCGCGCCGTCCACCACGATCAAGCGCGTCAACAAGGTCCTCACGGGCAGGTTCCTCAAGCGGTACCTCGCCAAGCAGTCCGGCCTCGCGCTCGGGCGCCTCGTCCCGTTCGGCGTCGGAGCCGCAGTCGGCGCGATCGGCGGCCGGGCACTCGCACGCGGAGTCGTGCGGCAGGCTGCCGGAGCGTTCGGCCCGCCTCCCCCCCGCATCGGCGAGCCGGTACGCATCGTCGAGCAGGCCGACCCCGCGGCCGCACCCCTCCAGGTCGAAGGGGCGTGACCGTGCCGGCCCACTACCTCATGTGCCCGCCCACGTACTTCACCGTCTCCTACGAGATCAACCCGTGGATGGACTCCTCGGTCCCCGTCGACCAGGCCGCCGCCATGACCCAGTGGCAGCGGCTGCGCGACATCCACGTCGACCTCGGGCACACGGTCGAGCTCATCGACCCGCTCCCCGGGCTGCCGGACATGGTCTATGCCGCCAACGGCGCCACCGTCGTGGGAGGTGTCGCCTACGGCGCGAGGTTCTCGCACGCGGAGCGCGCCGCCGAGGGTCCGGCCTATCTCGCGCGGCTCGCAGAGCTCGGCTTCCGCCCGCACAAGGCTGTCGAGACGAACGAGGGGGAAGGCGACCTGCTGCTCGTGGGCGACCTCCTGCTCGCAGGCACCGGGCTGCGCACGTCGCGCGAGGCGCACGGCGAGGCGAGCGACGTCCTGGGCCGCGAGGTCGTCACCCTCGAGCTCGTCGACCCGCGCTTCTACCACCTCGACACCGCGCTGATGGTCCTCAAGGGCGGCGACGGCGGCGAGGCCGTCGACGTCGCTTACCTGCCGAGCGCCTTCAGCGGCCCTTCGCAGGAACGGCTGCGCAGCCTCTTCCCGGACGCCCTGCTCGCCACCGACGAGGACGCGGCCGTGCTCGGGCTCAACGCAGTGAGCGACGGCGAGCACGTCGTCATGGCGGCGCGCGCGAGGCGCCTCGCGGACGCGCTCCGGGAGCGCGGCTACACCCCGGTCCCCGTCGACCTTCCCGAGTTGCTGCTCGGCGGCGGCGGGGCCAAGTGCTGCACCCTCGTCCTGCGCGGCTGACGCAGCGCCGTCAGCCGGCCTGCTCGGCCTCGTCAGCCGAGGCGACCGCGTCGCTCGACTTCTTGGTCACGACCATGACCGGGCACTTTGCGTGGTGCAGGACGGCCTGCGACGTCGAACCGAGGAGCAGGCCCGCAAACCCGCCCCGGCCGCGCGACCCGACGACGACCAGGTCAGCAGCCGTGGAGAACTCGGTGAGCAGCTCGGCACCCGTGCCGTCGAGCACGATCCGCCGCACCTTCTGCCCCGGGAAGTCCGCGAGGACACGGTCCACGATGACGTTGAGACCCTCAGCGACGTCCGCGAGCACGGCCTCGTGGTCGACAGCAGCCGGGAGCCACGCGAGCAACCCGGCCCCGGCCCCGACGGGGACCCCGGCGACCGCCACCAGCTCGCAGTCCCAGACCTTCTGCTGCAGCAGCGCTGCCCGGAGCGCCCCCTCCGCCGTCGGCGACCCGTCCATGCCGACGACGATGCGACGGATCGGGAACAGCGGCCGCTGGTCGACCGGCTCGAGGCCGGCGTTCGACGCCACCGAGGAGATCGCGGTGCGCTCGCCGTCCTCACCGAGGTACGGGACGACGACCGTCGGGCAGTGGCTGTGCGCGGGGAGCGCCGACGACACGGTTCCCAGGAGCCGCCCGGCGAAACCGCCGTGCCCGCGCGTGCCCGCCACGACGAGGCGGTGCTCACGAGACATGTCCACGAGGACGCCCGCCGGGTCCCCGGTCGTGACCGATGCCCGCACCTCGATGCCGGCGGCCTCGGCACGGGCCTTCGCCTCCTCCAGGACGGCCTTGGCGCCGTCGAGGATCGCGGTGTCGTCGAGGGCCGCATAGCCGCCGTCGAGGCTCGCTGCCGTGAACGACGGCAGGGAGTAGGCGCAGACCACGTGCAGCGGCCAACCGAGCCGGAGCGCCTGGGCGGCAGCCCAGTCGAGCGCGTGCAGGCTCGGCGAGGACCCGTCCACCCCCACCAGGACCACGTCGCGGTGCGTCATCTGCGAGCTCCTCTCTGAGTTCCGCGGCAGACGCTCGTCGCGCCCTCCGTGCTTCGACTTTACCCTCTCAACACCCTGCCTATGCCCTGCTCGGTGCGGGTCTCACCCACGATCGCGGGAGCTCGCGTGCCTCGCGCCTCGCCGTCTCCTGAGCATGACGAAGGCCCGGACCGTCAGAGACGGTCCGGGCCTTGTCGAGGAGTCTGCTGTGCTCAGCCGAGACGGATGAACGTCGGGTTCGACTGCCAGATGTTCCGGAACTGGATCGACTTGCCGGGACGCGGGGCGTCGATCTGAGTGTTGCCACCGGCGTAGATCGCCACGTGGCCCGGGGTCCAGATGAGGTCGCCGGGCTTGGCCTGGCTGCGCGGGATCACGGTGCCCATCCCGCGCTGGGCGCCCGAGCTGCGCGGGAGGTCGATGCCGAGCTGGGCGTACACATAGCTCGTGAAGCCGGAGCAGTCGAAGCCGTTCGGCGTCGTACCGCCGTAGACGTACGGGACGCCCACGTAGCGGGAGGCGATCTCGATGACCGCGGAGCCGGACGCGGCGGCGGGAGGCGCCGTCTTCTCGGCGGACTTCGGAGCGCTCTGCGTCTCGTCGGCGGCGGGCGTGCGGGTCTGGCTGCGGGACGCGCTCTCGTTCGCACGAGGGGTCTCAGACACGATCTGGCGGGCCTCGGGGGCCGGCTTGACCTTGACGGGCTTGACCGTCCCAGCCGAGACAGACCAGGACGCGTCAGAGACCGTGACCGCAGGGGCGGCCTGGAGCTGGGCGCGAGCCTGAGAGGTGAGTGCGGAGACGTCTGCCGTGCCGATCGACACGTTCGTGTCGGTGGCCGCGCTGGCAGAGGTGCCCAGCATCGAGACGAGGAGTCCGGAGGTCGCGGCGACAGCGACGGTGCGCTTCCCCGCGGTGCTGAGGTTGTCCCCTGCCGCGTCGACGATGACCTGGCTGATGGGACGACGGGCCGCGCGGTGCTTGGCGCGAGTCGTGCTGAGCGTCACGTAGTTGAGCCTCTCCATGAACGCCTACGAAGTTAGCTGTCGGGTTCGGGCTAGAGAGCTGCCCGGCCGACCGGCGAACCGGCCGACTTCACCCCAAGTCTCCGGCGAACCGGAGCCGTTGGTGGTTCCCCCGCCTCTGCCAGCGGTCTGTGGTGCGACACCTGCAGTGGCAGAGCTCGGCGTTCTGCAGGTGCGCCTCCTCCGGGGTTCCGGATGAGGCCAGATCGAAGGTACCCCATGAGATGCGCGAATGTCACGCTCCGGTCACGACAACTTCTCGTGGGGTTCGACGGGGCTCAGGAGCCCACGAAGATGTGCCTCGACACCTCGGCCGGGAGCTCGAGAACCGTGTCCTTGCCTTCCGCCGTCACCGCGACGTCCCGACCGGTCGCGGTCAGCACGACGGTGCCACCAGGCACGACACCGGCGGACGCGAGCCGCGCGAGAAGCACGACATCGGTCTGCAGCGGCTCACCCAGCCGCGCCACCTGCGCCGTGCGGCTCTCGCCGTCGGCCAAGAGGCCGCTGACGACCGAGAGGGACACCACTCCCTCGAGGAACCCTTGCTCGGGACGTTCGTCCCCGAGCTCGCCGAGTCCCGGGATCGGGTTGCCGTACGGAGAGTGCGTAGGACGGTCCAGCAGATCGAGGAGCCGCTTCTCGACGCGGTCGCTCATGACGTGCTCCCAGCGGCACGCCTCGTCGTGGACGTACTCCCACTCGAGACCGATGACATCGGTCAGGAGACGCTCCGCCAGGCGGTGCTTGCGCATGACCCGCATCGCCTTCGCGTGACCGTCTGGCGTCAGCTCGAGATGGCGGTCCCCCGACACGACCACGAGGCCGTCACGCTCCATGCGGGCCACCGTCTGGGAGACCGTCGGCCCCGAGTGCCCCAGCCTCTCGGCGATGCGGGCACGGAGCGGGACGATGCCCTCCTCGGCCAGCTCGTAGATCGTCCGGAGATACATCTCGGTGGTGTCGATGAGGTCGCTCACGCTACCCAGCCTCCTGTTGTCGGTGTCCTGGGACAGTTTAGGCGAACACGGTGTCAGCACGGGCGGCGCCGCTATCCTCTGAGAGTGCCCGAGACGATCCAGATCCCCACCGACCTCCTCCCCGCTGACGGCCGCTTCGGCTCAGGCCCCTCGAAGGTCCGCGACGCTCAGGTCGCAGCGCTCGCCGCGGCCGGCCGCTCCCTCCTCGGCACCTCCCACCGTCAGGCACCCGTGCGCGACGTCGTGCGCCGCGTCCGCACCGGGCTCGCCGACCTCTTCGACCTCCCCGACGGGTACGAGATCGCGCTCGGCAACGGTGGCGCGACAGCGTTCTGGGACGTCGCGACGTTCTCCCTCGTCGAGGACCGCGCCTCGCACGCCGCGTTCGGCGAGTTCTCCGCCAAGTTCGCCAAGACCACGTCGGCAGCCCCGTTCCTCGCCGACTCGCTCGTCCGGACAGCCGAGCCCGGCACCGTCGTCCTGCCCGAGCTCCGCGACGACGTCGACCTGTACGCCTGGCCGCACAACGAGACGTCGACAGGGGCGATGGCGCCCGTCGTGCGCCCCGCAGGCTCCGAAGGATCGCTCGTCGCGATCGACGCGACGTCGGGGGCCGGTGGCCTCGCCGTCGACGTGTCGCAGACCGACGTCTACTACTTCGCACCGCAGAAGGTCTTCGCCTCCGACGGCGGGCTGTGGCTCGCGGTCCTTTCCCCCGACGCCGTCGCGCGCGCCGAGCGCCTCGCCAGCGAGCGATGGATCCCGGAGATCCTGTCGCTCAAGATCGCGGTCGACAACTCGCGCCTCGACCAGACCCTCAACACCCCCGCCGTCGCGACCCTCGTCATGCTCGCCGAGCAGGTCGAGTGGCTGAACAGCCAGGGCGGTCTCGCCTGGTCGGCCGAGCGGTGCGCACGGTCCGCCGCGACTCTCTACGACTGGGCAGACGCCCGCGGCTGGGCGACGCCGTTCGTCACCGACCCGGCCGCCCGCTCGAACGTCGTCGCGACGATCGACCTCGACGACACGATCGACGCGACCGCCGTCGTCGCGGCGCTGCGCGACAACGGCGTCGTCGACGTCTTCCCCTACCGCAAGCTCGGACGCAACCAGCTGCGCGTCGGCGTGTTCCCCGCCGTCGATCCCGACGACGTCTCACGGCTCACGCAGGCCGTGGACTACGTCGTCGAACGGCTCGGCTGAGCCAGCCGCTCCCCGGGGGAAGCCTGCGGCGCAGGTCCTCTCAGGTCAGCCGAGCGCGGGCAGGAAGAGTCCGGACCACTGTTCCCTGGCGTTGCGCAGGAAGTGCCCCGCGTCAGCCCTCCACGTGTGCCCACGGCCGTGCCGCACGTAGACGAAACCGATGCCTCGGTCGACATATGTCACCCCGCCGGCCTTGACGAACCGCTGCATCAGAGCACGGTCGACCGCGCGCGGCACACCTCGCCATCCTCCGACCTGCGCGATGTCCGCGACCGACATGAGCATCGTGCCGCCCGCCACCTGCTCAGAGTATGTCTCCACCCCGAAGCCGCGCCTGACCGTCACGTCGAACGGCTCGAGGTACGTGAACTCCGCCTGCTTGCCGACGACCTGGGCTCCCGAGAAGAGCCTCGCGAGGACGAGGTCCCACACGAACTCCGGCCCGTAGTGGTCGTCGTCGTCGATCTTCAGCACGAGCGGCCCCGCCGCCCTCTCGGTCGCCAGCGCGAGCGCATCGCCGAACGGCACCGAAGCCGGGAGCTCGATGCACCCCGAGAGCTTCGCTCGCGCCTCGTCAGACCATGCGTTCGTGTCCGGCGCACTTCTCCCGTGCGTGACGACCAGGACGTCGAGGTACGGGTAGGTCTGCGCGACCATCAACCCGACAGCGTGTTCGACCAGCTCGGGCCTGTTCGTCACGAGCAGCGCGGTGACGTGCGGGAGCATGCGCGCCGCTCCGAGCCCTTCCGCCGCACGCCCCAGCGCGAGAACGCCCGCGTGCTCGCGCATCGACGCGCGACGCTGCTCGACCGAGAGCGCAAGGTTGGCGAAACCAGACACGGGCGCTGCTGCGCGTCCCATGATGTCGCGGACCGTCGACGCGAGCGTCGGGACGTGCTGGACGAGGTGTGCTCCGCTGTGCAGGACGACCCCGGTAGCGGCGAGTTCGGCGAGCCTCGTGGCGAGGGCGCCCGCCGTCGCGGGGTCGATGGGTTCGTCGATGCCGCTGAGGTCGAGCGTCGAGCACGGCCTGAGCAGCTCGACGACCGACGACGGAATCTCAGCCCGGCTGTCAAGAACCACGACCGGCTCGCCCTCGACAGACAGGCCCCACCGGTCGACGCCCGTGGTGGAGATCTGCGCCCTGCGAGCCGGCCACTCGCCGCCAACCTTGCCGAGCCGCCCGATCGGATTGTGCTTCCTGAGGTCGATGAGCGGACCGGCCGTCCCGCCGAGCGCGGGCCCTGGCGCGACGTCGACACGGCTCCGATGCTGGATGCCGGAGGCGTCAAAGCCTGGCGGAGCCAGGAGGATGTCGGTGGCGAGAAGCACGTCAGGCTCGGGTTCGACCTGCGGTCGCAGCGCCCATGGCTGCGGCAGCAGCGCGAGGACGTCAGCGCCGGTCCCCGGGGCGACGGCGAGCTGGGGCGAGCCCCAGAAGGCCGCGACGTTGGTAGGGACAAGCATGTCGCAGACCGCCGCCGCAACGGTGGAGAGGTCGAGCGGCTCGCGGAGCACGACCTCCACCTCGACCGGGCCGGTCCGAGCCGCCGGCCAGGAGACTCGAGACGACGCCAGGCCCGGGAGGTAGCCCAGCGACCCGCGCCAGCGTGCGAGCGGGGGACGGTAGCGCTTGACGGTGATCCGCACCGTGGTGGCCGGCAACCGGTCGATAGCGAGGACGGTCAGGGCGCGCAGGTCGTCGAGGTCGGCGAGCGTCAGTTCCACCGGCTCACCAGAGGGAAGCCGCTCGAGCACGTCGAGCAGGTCGCCGAGAGAGACGCTGCTGTCGGCGACCATCGGCTCAGAACCTGCCACGCCCCACCCCTCCTCGGTCGCCGATAATCGGCTGTTACTCTACAGCGGTGTCACAAGGGGAACAGACTGGGGTCCGCACGTCAGGAGTTCCGGGCGTCGCTCGCCGGAACAGGTGGCGTGACGCGATGATCGACCTGCCGCACGACTGGCGCCCGCACCGCACGGTGGCCGTGATCGTCCCCGCATTCGGCTCAGCCGACACGCTCGACCTCACGATGGCCTCGCTGGCCCGTCAGGACTACCCAGAGGACCTCGTCGAGGTAGTCGTGGTGGACGACGGCTCTCCCGAGCCTTACGTGCTTCCCGAGGTCCACCACAAGAACACGCGCATCGTCCGCCCCGAGAAGGGCTGGGGCCGGGCAAATGCGTGCCACGAGGGCGTGCTCGCGACGACAGGCGAGATCCTCGTCTGGCTCGACTCGGACATCGTCGTCCCGGCGGACCACCTCACTGCCCACCTGCGATGGCACGATCGGCTGAAGGACGTCGCGACGAAGGGCGACATCCGCTTTGTCGACTCGTGGGACGTCGCGCCGTCGGACATCGCCGGGGCGCAGAGCGACGAGGACCTGGCCCGGCAGCTCGAGGTGGACGGCACGAGGAGCCAGTGGGTCGAGGACGTCTACGCCCGCACCGACGACCTGAACACCGACAGCCCGTATGTCTTCTCCACCTTCACCGGCGCGGCCGGCTCGGTCTCACGCGACCTCTACATGGCGTCGGGCGGTATGGACACGTCGCTGGCTCTCGGCGAGGACTCCGACCTCGCCTACCGGCTCGCAGCACGCGGCGCGGTGTTCGTGCCAGCCCGTGACGCTGTCGCCTGGCACCTGGGGCCGACGAACGCTCAGCGTCGACTCGACGACGTCCTGCACCACGACAAGCCCTACCTGGCACAGCGTGCACCACTCATCCGTCGTCGACGCACGACGGGTGGGCGCGTCTGGCGCGTCCCGATGGTTCACGCCGTCGTCGTCGCGCAGGAGGTGGACGCGGCGCGCGCTCGCGTGTGCGTCGACCATCTCCTGGCGTCGAGCTTCACGGACCTGCACGTCTCGCTCGTCGCCCCGTGGTCTCGCCTGCACGACGGCCGACGCCCGCCTCTCGACGATCCGGACCTCGAGCTCCGGCTGCTGCGCGAGTGGCTCGAGGGCGAGCCGCGCGTCTCGCTCGTCGAGCAGGCTCCCCAGGACGTGTTTCCCGCGGCGTTCCGACTGGACGTCCCCGTGAGCGCAGCGCTCGGCCCTGGCGTCCTGGGCGAGCTGGTCAAGCTCGCCGGCGAGCACGATGCGGGCCTCGTGCGGATGCCGGGCCCGGACGCGCCGGTGAGCCTGTTGCGCACGGCCGCGCTCGAGCGCGCCAGCAGGAACCTCCCGGCAGGCGACCTGCAGACGCAGATCGACGCCGTCTGGGGAATCTGGTGGACTCCTGCCCTCGAGGGCGCCCTCACCGCTCTCGACGTGTCCTCGCCGACGGACGAACCTGTACCTGGCCCCGCCGAGCGTGAGCGGCAGCTGACGAAGAAGATCGCCAGGCTCGAGAAGGAGTCCCGCCGCACCGCTCCGCGACCTGCCCCACAGGGCGCCGCACCGAGGGGATTCCGCGCCAGTGCCGCCATGATCCGCGCGGGGGTTCGTGGGATGCTTGCCGAGCTCAGTCGCCGACTCCGGCGCAGTTGACGCCGCGTCACGTCCCGAAGGGAACTGTCATGCACTTCGCGCGGAGGCTCGGCTACGCCACGACAATCCTGGTGGCGTCAGGAGCCGCACTTGCCGGCGGGCTCGGCAAGCTCGAGACCGCGGTGACGCTCGTCGCGCTCGCGCTGGTGAACCTGTGCGTCGCTCTCTTCCTCAGCGCGCGCGCTCTCGCCCAGCTGGTGCGCTCGACATCGCGTGAGACGAATCGGCACCTCCGCGCTCTCCAGCACGACCTGGATCGCTGGGCAGGTGCGTCGGAGAAGCTCGCACGCAAGGACTCCCAGCGCCTCGCTGTCCAGGACCTCACCCTGGCCCGGCTGGAGACGCGCGTCGAGGCCTCTGCCGAATTCCTCGAGCACTCTCTCGGCTCGGTGGGTCAGGCCCCGAGCCGCGGGGTCCCGGTCAGCAGAGCGGTCGAGCGGCACTCCGAGCTGCTCGATCGGATCGACCGTACCCTCGCCATGACGTACCGGAGGACGGTCAACCTCACGACAGCGGTCGAGCAGGTGCCGTCCGCGGTCCTCGACCTGTCCCAGATGGCCGACCGTGTCGCTGGCCCGGGCCCCGTCCGGTGGCCCACGCTGGGCGGGTGGGCTGCGACAGCGACGACGCTCCACGTCCTGGTCGCCGCGATCCTCGAGGCTGACGCCCACCCCACCGTCCTCGAGTGCGGGTCAGGCGCTTCTTCGGTCTGGATCGCTTCCGCCCTGCGCGCCCGCGGAGGCGGGCACCTGATCTCGCTCGAGCACGACCCGCGTTTCGGGAACCAGACGAGGCAGGAGCTGCGGCGGCTCGGTCTCGACGACCTCGTCGACCTTCGGATCGCCCCGCTCGCCCCATTCTCTGACGGTGAGGACATGTGGTACTCGACACAGACCCTGACCGACATTCCAGAGCTTGACATCGTCCTGGTGGACGGCCCTCCCGGAGATGCACAGCCGATGAGCCGTCAGCCCGCATTCCCACTGTTGGCGCGACACCTGCGCGATGGCTCGCTCATCGTGCTCGATGACACCGACCGCCCCGACGAGCAGGCCGTCGTCAAGAGCTGGACCACCGGGTCGGTCGACGGGCGCTCCCTCGAGGTCATCTCCCGCCAGCCACGATCTACCACGATGCAGGTGCATCTGCCGTAGGGTCGCTCTGGACCGATGCCCGAAGTGCCGCAGGACGACGTTCGCAGGCGCAGCCTGCCGAACCTGAGAGGACCACCCGCACGATGCCAGTCAGGCACACGCCCATGCCATTGTTGAGGAGGCTCCTCCGGGGCTCGCGCCGACTGGTGGCAGGGCCCTCGAAGACCGATGCCGCGACGAAGCCACCAGCATGGCGGCTCC
Organism: Sanguibacter hominis ATCC BAA-789; assembly: GCF_012396185.1. Lineage (GTDB taxonomy): Bacteria > Actinomycetota > Actinomycetes > Actinomycetales > Cellulomonadaceae > Flavimobilis > Flavimobilis hominis. Next base: position 53,864 of record NZ_JAAXOW010000003.1, on the reverse strand, counting down.
TCGTAGAGTCCGGCCTCTTCGACGCGGAGTTCTATGCTGCCCAGACGGGGCGGCAGTTCAAGAGCCCCGAGGCTGCTGCTCGACACCTCGTCAAGGTCGGCCACAGGCGGGGGTACTCGCCGCATCCGCTGATCAGCATGGGGACGCTACCCGGCCACGTCACGACCGCGTGGCGCAGCGGATCGTTGTCCGCCGTGCTCGACTACCTGCGCAAGGACGGGCTCGACAAGCCCTGGTCCCCCTTGTTCGACCCGTCGACTCTCCTGGGCCCCTTGGACGGTCAGGCTCTGGAGCCCGGCGAACGATGGGGCATCGTCGAGGCCTTCGTCGCGCTCCTGACCCCCGAGACACGCCTCCCCCTCGCCTATGCGCCGGAGCACCGCCAGGTCACCTGGGGCGAGGCCCGGTCGACCATGGTCGCCAGCGCCTCGCGTGTCGCGACCCAAGCAGGTCTCACCCGCTCGCGCACGACCGCGGAGTGGGACGCGGACGCCGAGGCAGCGTGGCTCGCCGACGTGAGCGCGTCGCCGCTGCCACCGGTCGGTGCGCCCACAGTCTCTGTGATCATGCCGGTGTGGAACCGAGGCGCACGCGTCACCGACGCCGTGCGCTCGATCCAGGCCCAGACGTTCCAGGACTGGGAGCTCGTCGTGGTCGACGACGGGTCGACCGACGACACGCTCGCCGTCCTCAGACAGCTCGCGAGCTCGGACCCGAGGATCCGCGTCGTCGCGAACGAGCACAGCGGCGTCTGCGCGAGCCGGAACAGTGCCCTCGAGATCGCGCGGGGCGACTACGTCGCCTTCCTCGACTCCGACAACCAGTGGCGCCCGCACTTCCTCGACTCCATGCTGCGCGCGATGCACCGGGACGGAATCCGCGCGGGATACTCCGGGACACGCCTGCTCCGTGGCGACGACACCGTCACCTATCGCGCCTACCGCGGCGACATAGACCACCTGCTCGTCCTCAACCACATCGACCTCAACGTCCTCGTGGTCGAGCGAGAGATCGCGCGCGAGGTGGGCCCTTTCGACACGGCGCTGCGCCGATGGGTCGACCACGACTACGCGATCCGGGTCGCACGACTCACGACACCCCAGTGCTTGCCCTTCATCGGCTGTGACTACGACGACGACGACGCCTCCTCCGACGACGTCCGGATCACGACTTCGGAGTCCGACCACTGGCAGTTCGCCGTGCTCGGCAAGGCTCTCGTGAACTGGGACGAGCTGCGTGAGACGGCGGACCAGCGCACCTCCGGGCGCGTATCGGTCGTCATCCCGACCTACCAGGACTCACGCATGACCGGCCACGCCGTCGATGCAGTTCTGTCGACATGCGCAGGGGCCGACGTCGAGGTCATCGTCGTGGACAACGGTTCCTCGGCCCAGGTGTCGCTCGCGCTCAGCGCCATGTTCGCAGGCATCGACCGCGTCCGTCTCGTCCGCACCCCCCGAAACCTCAACTTCGCCATCGGGTCGAACATCGGGGTCCGGGAGTCGACCGGCGAGCTGATCCTGTTCCTGAACAACGACACCGTCACCCGCGACGGCTGGCTCGCTCCCCTCGTCGAACGTCTCAGGCAGGGTGACGTCGTCGGCGTGCAGCCGCTCCTCCTCTACCCTGACGACACGATCCAGGCGGCGGGCACGGTGTTCCCCGCCGACGACGCCCTTCCGGTCCACCTCCTGGCCCACAGCCCGCGCGAAGATGCGGCCAAGGTCGCGCCGCTCGAGTTCTCCGCGGTCACGGCAGCGGCGACCCTCTACGACGCCAGAACCGTCATTGCCCTCAAGGGCTTCGACCCGATCTACGTCAACGGGATGGAGGACGTCGACCTCTGCCTCCGCGCCACGGAGCTCACCGGCCGACGCTTCGCCGTCGCGACGACCTCCGTGATCGAGCACCACGAGAGCAAGACGCCCGGACGAGGCGCGAACATCCGCGAGAACCGGCGGATCTTCATGGCCCGGTGGCGCGGCCGTCTCCCGAAGGCCGAGGGGCATCTCTACCATGCGGTGGGGCTCCAGATCGTGGCGATGGGCCTCGACGCGCCGCCGTACGCGGCGCCACGGCCCGTCGTCATCCGCACGCCGTTCCGTGACTCGGTGGACCTGGGCGGCGGCAACCTCGTTCCTCGCCTGCGCTGGAGCATCAAGAACTCGGCGAACGCCGGCCCTCGCGGCGATGCCTGGGGGGACACGCACTTCTGCGAGGCCTTGGCAGCCGGGCTGCGGAAGGCGGGTCAAGAAGCCGTCGTCATGCGTCACGGGGCGCATCACGGTCCCGCGAGCGCCTTCGACGACGTCGCCCTCGTCGTGCGAGGCCTTGACGTGGCGAGCCCTCAGCCCGGCCGCCTCAACATCCTGTGGGTGATCAGCCACCCCGACGAGGTCTCCGCCGAGGAGATCGCCGGCTTCGACCTCGTGTTCGCCGCCTCGCACACGTGGGCCGCGCGGATGACTGCAGCAACGGGCACGCAGGTGCGGGTCCTGCATCAGGCGACCGATCCACGCGTCTTCCACCCCGAGGGTGGTGCCGGGCGCACGGACGACGTCGTCTTCGTCGGACAGGCACGCCACGACCACCCGCGTGCGATCGTCATGGACGCCATCCGCGCAGGACTCGAGCCGAAGGTCTGGGGAACGCGGTGGGAGCCCTACATCCCCGCGCCGCTCCACCAGGGCACGTACTTCCCGAACGAGCAGCTGGGCGACCTGTACCGCGGGGCCGGGGTCGTCCTCAACGACCACTGGACCGACATGGCACGTGACGGGTTCATCGCCAACCGCATCTTCGACGCTGTGGCCAGCGGCGCACGGGTCGTCAGCGACCCCGTCACCGGGATCAGCGAGCTGTTCGACGGCGCTGTCCTCGAGTACTCGAGCCCCGAAGACCTGGTCGCCCTCGCCTCACCGACAGGCCTCGCAGCTGCGTTCCCTGACGACTCGACCAGGATCGCTCTCGCCCACCGGGTGGGAGCTGAGCACAGCTTCGAGGCTCGTGCGCTCACGCTGGTCGAGGCAGTGCACGCCCTGCGCCGTGACCGGGCTTCGGAGCCGACGACGTGACCGTGCCGATCACCACGGGACGACGGGACGCCACGGACGCTCCCGCGAGTGCCCGTATCCGCTCCCGGCTGCCTCGGTTCACGCTCAACCCTTGGTTCTGGTTCGTGATCGTCCTCGCTGGCGGATCCGTCCTGCGGCTCGTCGGCCTCGGCTGGGGCCTGCCCCTGCAGCTCCACCCGGACGAGTGGGTCGTCGTCCGCGGCGCGATCGACATGGCTGAACGCAACTCCTTCGAGCCTGCGGCGTTCTCGCGCCCCGACCACCTCGAGATCCAGCTGACGTACTTCGCATACATGTTGTACGGGTATCTCGTCCACGGAGCCCCGCCCGAGCTGGTCTACGCGGACGATCAGGCGCCCTTCTACCTGATCGCCCGAGCGGTCATCGCGGTGCTGGGCATCCTGTGCATCCCGCTCGGGATGATGATCGGTCGGCGTCTGTCGCCGCGCATCGGCGTCCTGACAGCCGCCACGATCGCGTTCTTCCCCCCGTTGATCAGCAACAGCCACTACGCCACCCCAGACGTCCCGCTCGTGCTAGCAGGGCTCATCGTGGTGTACGCGTGCATGCGATACATGGAGAGCCCGCGCTGGGTGTGGCTTCTCTCAGCGTGCGCGGCAGTGGCGGTCGGGTTCATCGCGAAGTACCCGGGCGCGCTCGCGGGCGTCATCGTCGCGGCGTGCGTCATCGTCGCCGGCCTGCGCGACCACGCAGGACGCCGCACCGTCGCTCATCTGCTCGTGGCACCGGTGGCGTTCCTCGTCTGCGTCTTCGTGCTGTCGCCCGTCCTGTTCACGAACTTCACCGCCGTTCGCGAACAGCTCGTGGGCCAGAACTCCACGGGACACCTCGGTGCGGACGGACTCGGGTTCTTCGGCAACCTCGGCTTCTACGCCGACGACGGCTTCCAGTACTTCGGAGTGCTCATGACCCTGCTCGCGCTGCTCGGCGCATGGTGCTTGGTCACGCAACGTGTGCTGATCGCGCTCCCCTACCTCATTGGTGTCGTCATGTGGCTCGGGATCAGCGTGCTGACGCTGCACTGGAACCGCTGGGGACTCCCGATGTACACGACGGTGCTCCTGCTCGCCCCGGTCGGCATGGCCCACCTCGCCGATGCGCTCCGCGCAGCGAGGCTCCGGCGCGTCGCGGCTCCGGTTGCCGCGACGGTGGTCGGCATCGTGCTCGCGAACCAGATCGCGACGTCGGCCGCTGCCCTCGTGGGATTCACAGCGCCCGACAACCGTGCCGAGGCTCTCAAGTACTTCGAGGCGAACGGGATCACCCAGGACAACACGGTCTACGAGGGCTACACGCCCTTGCTCCCGGGAGCACCGTGGCCGATCTTCGACAGCTTCGAGACGGTCGATGGGAGGTTGCGGGTCAGCGCCGACGACGAGCGCGCGCCACGGGCACGGTACGTCGTGACGAGCAGCGGGATGTACGGGCGCTATCTGCGGGAGGCGCGCTACGCGCGCGAGCAGGAGTTCTACGAGCAGCTTGACGAGCAGTTCGTCGAGGTCCGCCGCTGGAGCTCCTCGAACATCGACGCCGCCGTCACCCCTCTCGAGCCGTTGAACGTGGTGCGGCAGCTCCGGCATGTCGCTCGCGGCGTGGCCGGCGACGTGACGGCAGGCCCGACGATCGTGCTGTACGAGATACCGGATCCTGCGCGACGCTGACCGCTCGGTCAGCGTGCGCTCGACCGCAGTCCCGCCCGTGCACTCAGGAAGCCGTAGGCGGCGCGGCGCTGGAGAGCGAGGATCTTCGCGCGCCAGTCACCCATCCGCACGTCTGTGTCGGTGATGACGTCTGGCGCGAGCCCTTGGGCGATGCGGTGGAACCGGGCAGCGTCGGCTGCCTGCTGTCCGGCGAGCCTGACGGACCACTGTCCACCGCCCACGCGGAACGCGGCGAGGGGACGCCGGAGCGCGATCATGTCGCCAGCCGCCAGCACTCCCGCGTATCCCCCGAGATCGAGGTAGTAGCGGAGGTCGTGCCAGCCTCCGGCAGCGACGAGGGTCTCGCGGCGCAGAAGCACGCAGGCGGGCTCCCCGAAGAGATTCCCACCCGCGCGCACCGTGGCCCTCAGCGCGACCTTGCCGTCGGTGCGGCCGTCGAGGGCACCCAGGCCGCGCGCACGGACGAAGGTGCTGCCTGTCGTGTCGATCAGGTCCCGCTGCGAGGCGACGAGAACTACCGGGCGCCCCTCGGCGGACGCCTTGTCGAACTCGGCGACCTGCTCCTCCACGATGGTGGGATACAGCACGTCGTCGCCGCAGACGAGCTTGATCAGCTCGCCCTGCGCAAGCTCTGTCACGCGGTTCCAGTTCCGCAGGGCACCGCCCCCCGCTGGGGTGGAGAACACCCGGATGCGCTCGTCCGTGGCTGCGAACCGCTGGATGACGCTGAGGGTGTCGTCCGTGGAGGCATGGTCGGCGACGACGATGTCGAGGTCCTGCCAGGTCTGCGCGAGGATCGATGACAAGGTCTCGGCGATCACGGCCCCGTTGTTGTATGCCGGTACCACGATCGAGACGCGCGGGTTCATGAGAGTGCCTCCGTGTCGGTGCGCCCCGTATCGGTGCGGACGTCATCGCCCGGGCTCGGGGCCGTGCCAGGCCGCCGGAACGAGAAGTCCCGGTGGGCGATGTACGTCGCGACGGCGATGATCGCCGTGACCGCGAGCTGCGCGGGGATCTTCGGCCACCCGAGGAGCTCCACGCAGATCGGTAGCAGGGCGAGGTTCACCCCGAAGGCAGTCATGCTGACGGTGGCGAAGCGCGCGAGGTCTGCCCAGAAGTGCCCGCGGACCTTGAAGACGAAGTACCGCTGCGCCAGGAACGACGTCATGATGGAAGCCGCCTGGGCGCAGACCAGGGCGGCCATGTAGTCGAAGCGACCGACGTCCAGCGCCTGGAACAGCAGCTGGAACGCGACGAACCAGGCCGTGCCGAGCAGGGTGTTGAGCCCTCCGACGATCACGTAGGCGACGCGCCGGTCGGCGAGGATCGCACGGACCGCCCGGGTGCGGCCTGTGCCGCGGACTGGTCGGATCACGTTCACGCCTCACGTTCTTGACCGGTCGGTGACCGTCGACAGACGCCGGGGCAGGCATCACCCAGGGCCGCCCTGAGCAGATCAACTGTAGCCGCGACGAGGTCGCCGCTGACGCCTCTCGTCCATCGACGCTGCCCCGGCACGGCTAGCATGGGACCGTCGCTCGGGCGCACCGGTGCTGTCGCGTGACTTCGCGACGGTCCAAGAGCTGGGTCCGGAGGTCGACGTCAGCCGATCGATCGCCCAGGGGCGACCAACCAGTGGAGGGTGCCTTGGCCAGCACGCAGCGTCCCGCTCCGTCGCCCGTGTCTGTCAGCGTCGTGATCCCCGTCTACCGGGGGGCGGCCACGCTCCCACCCCTGATCGCCGAGCTCGAGGGCCTGCGCAGCGCGCAGGTGACGCCCGCCGGGCGCGAGTTCGTCATCCACGAGGTGCTGCTGGTGTGGGACCACGGGCCCGACGACTCCGACCGGGTGATCCGCGCGCTCGCCGCCGAGAAGCCGTGGGTCCGGCCGGTATGGCTCTCCCGGAACTTCGGTCAGCACGCCGCGACCATCGCGGGGATGGGCGCCTCGGGCGGCGACTGGATCGTCACGATGGACGAGGACGGCCAGCACGACCCCGCCGCGATCGCCCTCCTGATCGACGCCGCGTACGCCGAGCGCGCCAACCTCGTCTATGCGGCACCCGGCAACTCGCCGCCGCACGGCGCGCTGCGCAACGCCGCGTCCTGGATCGCCAAGCGCCTCGTCCTGCCGCTCCTGACCTCCCGAGACACGCCTGCCTTCCACTCGTACCGACTGATCGCCGGGGATGTCGGGCGGGCCGTCTCGGCGTACGCGGGTCCGAACGTCTACCTCGACATCGCGCTCGGCTGGGTGACGACCGACGTCGCCACGATCAGCGTGAACATGCGGTCCGAGGGCCGGGAAGCGGCCAACTACCGGCTCCGTTCCCTGGTCTCCCACTTCTGGCGGCTCGTCCTGTCCTCCGGCAACCGCCCCCTGCGGCTGGTGTCGGCCTTCGGGAGCCTGTGCGCGGTCGGGGGCCTGCTGTTCGCGGCCTGGTTGGTGGTAGCCCGCATCACGGGTGCACCTGACGTCGCCGGCTGGACGTCCGTGATCGTGTGCGTCCTCGTCATCGGTGGCGTGACGCTCGGCTCTCTGGGCATCATCGCCGAGTACCTCGGTCTCGCTGCGAGCATGTCGATGGGGCGTCCGAACTACGTCACCCTCGAGGATCCCGCCAAGCGGTTCGGCCAGCGGGCGGCTGCGGAGGACTGAATGGACACCCACCTCGTCTGGGTGGTCGGGCGATCAGGGCTCCTCGGGCGCGCGCTCGATCGTCACCTCGCCGGGAGCGCCGGCACGTGCCTCTTCGCTGGCGCCCGCGTGCCTTGGGACGACGCGCCTGCTGCCGTCCAGACGCTGTGCGAGGACCTGGACCGCTTCCTCGCGGCCGCCGACGGAGGACGGTGGTCGATCTTCTGGGCGGCGGGAGCTGGCGTCATCGGATCCGACCCCAGCCTGTTCGAGCGCGAGACGGCCGTCCTCGACGGACTCGTCCGTGCGCTCGCGGCGCGGGCTTGCTCCGGCCGCGGCGCGTTCTTCCTCGCGTCGTCGGCCTCGGTATACGCCGGCCACAGGCTCGGGCCTTACGACGAGTCGACTGTGCCTGCACCCACGAGTGCGTACGCGCGGGCCAAGCTGGCCAACGAGCAGGTCACGTCCGCGGCGCTCTCCGGTCGCCTTCCCCACGTCCTCGGCAGGATCAGCACGTTGTTCGGCCCTGGCCAGGACCTGACGAAGAACCAGGGACTCGTCTCGAAGCTCTGCCTGCAGGCTGTCCGACGCCAGACGGTGCAGGTGTTCGCTCCCCTCGACACGCTCCGCGACTATCTCTACGTCGACGACGCCGCCAAGCTGGCAGCCGCATTCCTCGCACGCGCGGAAGATGACGGGGACCTCTCGTCGCGGGTGCGGCACCTCTCCCACGGGTCGGCGCTGTCGATCGGCGCACTGACGGCGCTCGTCCGGCAGATCAGCCACCGCCGGGCAGGCGAGCTCCATGTCCCTCCGGTCGACACCGCCGCGCACGTCCGGGACCTCCGCGTGGTCTCGCGCTACGCCCACGAGGTCGTGGGGGCCCGACGGACCACGCACGAGGCTGGCATCCGTGCCACGTACGCCGACGTGCTCGCGTGCTATCTCCGTGGCGACCTGGCCGAGGTGCCCTGACCCGCAGGCTCGGGCAGATCCGACCACGGGCAACCTCGATGCGGCATCATGGTCACCATGCGTGGAATCATCCTGGCCGGCGGCTCCGGCACTCGACTGCACCCCATCACTCTTGGCGTCAGCAAGCAGCTCGTGCCGGTGTACGACAAGCCGATGATCTACTACCCCCTGTCGACGCTGCTGCTCGCGGGCATCCGTGACGTTCTCGTGATCACCACGCCGCACGACGCAGAGCAGTTCGAGCGGCTTCTGGGTGACGGCTCACAGTTCGGGATCTCCATCGAGTACACCGTCCAGGCGGAGCCCAACGGGCTCGCACAGGCATTCGTCCTGGGCGAGCAGTTCATCGGCTCAGAGAAGGCCGCGCTCGTGCTCGGCGACAACATCTTCTACGGCCCGGGTCTCGGGTCGCAGCTCCAGCGCTTCGCCGACGTCGACGGCGGCGCTGTCTTCGCCTACCGCGTCGCGGACGCCTCGTCCTACGGCGTCGTCGAGTTCGACGATGCAGGGCACGCGCTCTCCCTCGAAGAGAAGCCCACGCACCCGAGAAGCTCGTATGCGGTGCCCGGCCTCTACTTCTACGACAACGACGTCGTGGAGATCGCCAAGGCGCTCGCACCCTCACCGCGAGGCGAGTACGAGATCACGGACGTCAACAAGGAGTATCTCCGCCAGGGCCGTCTCCAGGTCGGCGTGCTGCCCCGCGGCACCGCGTGGCTCGACACCGGCACATTCGACTCCCTCCTTGAGGCAGGCGACTTCGTGCGAACCATCGAGAACCGCCAAGGGCTCAAGATCGGCGCCCCTGAGGAGATCGCGTGGCGCCGTGGGTTCCTCTCCGACGAAGAGCTTGCTGAGCGGGGTACCGCCCTCGCCAAGTCCGGTTACGGCAGCTACCTCTTGGGACTGCTGGACCAGGAGCGCCACTGATAGGTCGGGCCACACCGCACCACTCCCTGGGTTCCGGGGCGTGGCCCGGTTGTCGCGGCGTGATCCTCTAGGCTGGAACTCATGAAGATCGCAGTTGCTGGCACAGGCTACGTCGGACTCTCGCTCGCGGTGTTGCTGGGACGCCACCACGAGGTCACTGCGGTCGACATCGACGGCGAGAGGGTCGCGGCCATCAACGAGGGGCGCTCGCCTCTCGAGGATCGCGACATCGAGCATCACCTCGCCAACGTCCCGCTCAACATCACGGCGACCACGGAGGCAGACGCTGCCTACGCGGCGGCGGAGATCGTCATCGTCGCGACACCTACCGACTACGACGTGGAGACGAACTACTTCGACACATCATCGGTCGAGAGTGTCGTCAGCCAGGTCCTCAGCGTGAACCCGGGCGCGTACGTGGTGATCAAGTCCACTGTGCCGGTCGGCTTCACGGCAGGCCTGCGGGCTCGGTACCCGGATGCCGGGATCGCGTTCTCCCCGGAGTTCCTGCGTGAGGGACAGGCCCTTCACGACAACCTGCACCCGTCGCGGATCGTCGTCGGCGACAGCTCCCCGCGCGGACAGGTCTTCGCCGAGGTCCTGCGCGCTGGGGCGCTCGAGCCCCACGTCCCCGTGCTCATCACGGACTCGACGGAGGCAGAAGCGATCAAGCTGTTCGCCAACACGTACCTCGCGCTGCGCGTCGCCTACTTCAACGAGCTGGACACGTACGCCGCGACGCACGGACTCGACACGGCACAGATCATCGAGGGCGTCGGTCTCGACCCCCGCATCGGCACTCACTACAACAACCCGTCGTTCGGATACGGCGGCTACTGCCTCCCGAAGGATGCCAAGCAGCTGCTCGCGAACTACCGCGACGTCCCCCAGAACCTGATCTCAGCGATCGTCGAGTCGAACACGACCCGCAAGAACTTCGTCGCCGACGACATCCTGCGTCGGAAGCCGAAGGTCGTCGGGATGTACCGCCTGGTGATGAAGGCCGGCTCGGACAACTTCCGGGCTTCGTCGATCCAGGGTGTCATGAAGCGCATCAAGGCCAAGGGCATCCAGGTGGTCGTCTACGAGCCGAGCCTTGCGGACACCGAGTTCTTCGGCTCTCCCGTGATCCGAGACCTGGAAGAGTTCAAGGCGTGCGCCGACGTCGTCGTCGCGAACCGACAGGCCGAGGAGCTCGCGGACATCGCGAGCAAGGTGTACACCCGGGACATCTACGGGCGGGACTAGCGTCGGGCCTCTGAGGTCCACGCGGGTGATCCGGGTGAGGGCATGGGCGGCGAACAACGCCCTCGCCCTGCTCCAGAACCCGGTCGCCGTCAGCCCAGCGGGTCCGACGCAGGTCCCCGACCCAGCCCACCACGGGGTGCGGGCCCAGGCGCAGAGCTACGCCGCGGTCGCCGTATCCCGCGACTGCTCGGTGGCCTCGGAACGCAGGACGGCAGCCCGTGAGTCGACGGGCGGGAGGTAGTGCACCTGCACGTGCGGCCGCCCGCTGACGCGGTAGCGCAGCTCGAAGTTCCAGTGCTTGCGCGTCCACAGGAGCGCGCCCACCGCGACGACGAGCGACGCGATCGCGCCGACGCCGATCGACCAGCGTGCGCCGAACGTCTGCCCGATCCAGCCGACGAGGGGCGAGCCGAGCGGGGTCGAGCCCATGAGCACCATCATGTAGAGAGACATGACGCGGCCGCGGAACGCGGGGTCGGTGCTGACCTGGATCGCGGCGTTCGCCGAGGTGAGCATCGTCAGCGTGCAGAAGCCGACGACGATCGACGCGACGGCGAAGGTCGTGTACGTCGGCATGAGGGACATCGCGCCCGCTGCGAGACCGAACGCGAATGCGGCGCCGATCACGAGGCGCACGCGCGGACGCTTGCGCCGCGCCGCCATCAGCGCTCCGCCGAGCGAGCCGATCGCCAGGATCGAGCCGAGGATGCCGTACTCCCCCGCTCCCTTGCCGAACACGGTCGTCGCCATGAGGGCGGACGTGAGCTGGAAGTTGAGTCCGAGCGCAGACACGACGCCCGCGACGATCATGATGACCATGATGTCCGAGCGGTGCCGCACGTAGGCGACGCCCGCGCGCAGCTGGCCCTTGGCTCGCTCGATGCGCGGCCGGGGGCGCAGCTCGGTGCGACGCATGAGCATCATGGCGCCGATGGTCGCGGCGAAGGACACGCCGTTGATGAGGAAGACCCAGCCGGTGCCCCCCACGGCGGCGATGAGCAGGCCGGCGAGGCCGGGGCCGATCATGCGCGCCGCGTTGAACGACGCCGAGTTGAGCGCGACGGCGTTCGGCAAGCCTGAGTCCGGCACCATCGACGCGACGAACGTCTGACGGGCAGGTCCGTCGAACGCGGTCGCGACGCCGAGGAGCGTCGCGAGGACGTACACGTGCCAGAGCTCGGCGCGGCCGCTCAGGACCAGGCCACCGAGGGCGAGGGCGAGGACTCCCTGCGCACCCTGGGTGACCATGAGGAGGCGACGGTTGTCGAGCCGGTCGGCGAGCACGCCCGCCCACGGGGAGAGGAAGAGCGCGGGGGCGAACTGCAGCGCGGTGACGACGCCGACGGCGACGCCGGAGCTGTTCGAGAGGTCGGTCAGGACCAGCCAGTCCTGGGCGACACGCTGCATCCAGGTGCCGATGTTGGCGATGAGTGCGGCGACGAACCACACGCGGTAGTTGAAGAACTTGAGGGAGGCGAAGGTCTGGCTCATGCGTTGGCGATCCGTGTCATCAGTTTCGTAGCGTCTGCGAGGAGGGCTCGCTCTTCCGAGGTCAGTGCACCGAGCTGCTGGGTCAACCACTGGTCGCGACGACGACGCACCTCGGCGATCACCGCGCGGCCCGCGTCGTTGAGCTCGACGAGCACCTGGCGACGGTCGGTCGGGTGGTCGACCTTCGCCACGAACCCCATCTCGGTGAGGTGCGCGACGGTGCGGGTCATCGCCGGCGGGCGCACGTGCTCGTGCTCGGCGAGCGCGCCCGGCGACATCGACCCGTGCCGGTCGAGCGCGGTCAGGACGCCGAGCTGCCCCTCGGAGAGCGACTGCTCGCCCCGTGCGGCGCGCATGCGGCGGTTGACCTTCGTGAGGGCGGCCGCGAGGTCACGTCCGAGCGAGGCCTGCGAGGTCCCGCGTCGCTTCGGCTTGCTGCACTCGTCGTCCATCCCCACAGATCGTTACCTTAGTTCATTACCTGAGGTAAAGATAGGGGGGTCTGGGTCACTACCGGACGACGTCGTCCAGCACGTTGAGCTCCTCCGCGTTGTCGCGGACGTAGTCGTCGACCGTGTCGTCGGCGATCGTCTCGGCGAGCAGCTCGAGCCCGCCGTGGTCCAGCTCGACGATCGACTGCTTCCCGTCGGGGCTCCAGCCGAACCCCGCGAGCGGGACCGTCAAGAGCTCGACGTCGTCACCCCGCAGGTGCCGCAGGCTCGTCGCGAGCGACAGGAGCGCGTCCCGGTCCAGGCTGTCGTCGACCGCGACGGCACCGGTGATGATCTCGACGAGGTTGGCGAGCCGCACCGGGTTCGAGAGGGTCCCGGTCGTCGCGGTCTCCTGGACGATCGACCGCATCCACGCCTGCTGGCGCCGCATCCGGTCGAGGTCGCCGCCGGGCAGCCCGTACCGCTGCCTGGTGTAGGCGAGCGCCTGCTCGCCGTCGAGCCGCTGCTCCCCCGCCTTCACGACGAGCTCGCCCTTCGAGTACGTGTCCTCGGGGACGGACACCTGGACCCCACCGAGCGCATCGGTCAGGTCCTTGAACGACTCGAAGTCCGCGACCGCGAAGTGGTCGATCCGCACGTCGAGCAGCTGCTCGACCGTGCGGATCATCAGCGCAGGCCCGCCCCACGAGTACGCAGCGTTGATCTTGGCCTCGCCATGGCCCGGGATCGGCACCCACGAGTCGCGCGGGATGCCGACGACGGTCACGTCACGACGGTCCGCTGCGACGTGCACGACCATGATCGCGTCCGTGCGCTGCGCGCCGACCTCCCAGTCCTCAGGGACGCCCGCGGAGATGCGGGAGTCCGAGCCGAGCACGAGGAAGTTGAGCGGAGTGCCGTCGCCCTGCGCCACCTCGGGGGCGACCGTCGGACGCTCAGCGTCGTCGAGCCCCGCGAACGGGTCGCTGATCCGTTCGATGCGGCTGTCCGCCCACAGGACACCGCCCGCGACGACCCCGGCCCCCAGGACCAGCAGCCCCGCGAGCGACAACGCCATCACCGTCAGCAGCCGCCGTCGGCTCCACCTGCCTCGCACCATGCGTCCAACGTAGGTGGACACCCCAGACCCGTGGCACGTGATCGCCCCGGCCTCACACCGCCGACGACGAAGACCACCCGCTCACGGGACGAAGACCACGACCGCCTCGCCGTCGCCGCGCACCTCGAGACGCCCCGCCGAGTGAGGGACGAACACGGACTCGCCCTTCGTGAGCGCGAGCTCCGAGCCGTCGGCCGCGCGCAGCCCGAGCGAGCCTCGCGTGCACACGGCAACGCGCGGACCGTCCTGCGTCACGTACTGAGGACCGCCCGCTCGCGCCGGCGCCGCCAGCGCGAGCGCGAACTCCCGCGCCTCCGCGCGTATCGTCGCAGGCTGCCCGCCCCGCCCCGGCACAGGAACCGGACGCACGACCGGGCTGTCGTCGTACACCGTGCACTCGAGCAGGGCCGCGACGTCGATCTTCTTGTGCGTCAGGCCAGCACGCAGCACGTTGTCCGAGCTCGCCATCGTCTCGAGCCCCAGACCTGCGAGGTACGCGTGCACGACTCCAGCCCCCACGAACGCGCTCTCCCCCGGCTCGAGCGTGAAACGGTTGAGCATGAGAGACGCGACGGCACCCGGGTCACCCGGGTACCAGTGCGCGAGCGCGACCACGGTGCCGTAGGCACGGTGGTCGCCGAACCCGGTGACGAGCTGCGCCTCGCACCCCTTGACCGTCTCCTCGATGTCCGAGGGCGCCACGCTCCCGCGCGCCTCGAGGACACCCTCGAAGGCCGCCTGCGTGCCGCGGGCCGACGGGTCGGCGAGCAGCGCCGTACGGATCGTCTCCGCGAGCGGGCCACCGAGCGGCTCCAGCAGCTCCAGGACCCGGCGCGGGCTGCGGAACCCGCACAACCCTTCGAACCGGGTCAGCGCGAGGAGCATCTCCGGCTTGTGCTGGTCGTCGTGGAAGCTGCGCTCGCGCATCGCGAGCGGGACCTCGGCCGCATTCTCGCGCGCGAACCCCTCGATCGCCTGCGCGCGGTTCGGGTGCACCTGCAGCGACAGCGGCCGGGACGCGGCGAGGATCTTGAAGAGGAAGGGCAGCCGGGGACCGTGCTCCCCCACCACCCGCTCGCCGAGCATCTCGGCTGGCTCCGACTCGATCATCTCCAGGAGGCTGCGACCGGCTGCCCACGACGGCCCCGACGGGTGAGCCCCCATCCAGACCTCGGCGACCGGGCGCCCGTCGGGCTCCGTCCCCAGGAAGCCGGGGATCGCCGTCGTCGAGCCCCAGTCGTAGTACTTCACCGCGTTCGTCAGGCGGTACATCGAGTCCCTCCCCGTGCTGGGCGTCCACGACTACGGCCCCGCACGCTTCAAGCGTACGGGGCCGCAGGACGTCGCTGACGACACTACCCAGCCAGGAGGGCCTTGAGGGGCTCGATCGTGAAATACGCGATGAACATCAGGGAAGCGACCCACATGAGCGGGTGGATGCGCCGCACCTCGCCCTTCGCGAGCTTCACGACCACGTGCGCGATGAAGCCCACGCCGATCCCCGCAGTGATCGAGTAGGAGAACGGCATCACGGCGAGCGTGAGGAACGCGGGGATCGCGACGTCGGGAGCCTTCCAGTCGATGTCGAGGACCTGCGTCATCATCAGGTAGCCGACGATCACGAGCGCGGGCGCGGCCGCCTCGTTCGGGATGAGCTGGACGAGCGGCGCGAGGAACGTCGCGAGCAGGAAGCACACGCCCGTGACGACCGACGCGAGGCCCGTGCGCGCTCCCGCTGCGACACCCGACGTCGACTCGACGTAGCTCGTGTTCGACGACGTCGACGCCATGCCGCCGACTGCCGCGGCGATCGAGTCCACGACGAGGATCTGCGTCGACCTCGGCGGGTTGCCCTCGGCATCGAGCAGCTTCGCCTCTGAGCCGACGGCGACCATCGTGCCCATCGTGTCGAAGAAGTCCGCGAGCAGGAGGGAGAACACCAGGAGCAGCACCGCGACGATGCCGAGCTTGCCGAACGAGCCCAGCAGTGAGAACTGCCCGAGCAGCGAGAAGTCCGGCACCGCGACGGGCGAGCCGTCGAGGCCCGGCACGTTAAGGTTCCAGCCCTTCGGGTTCTCGACGGCCGGGCCCAGGTTCGCGACCGCCTCGATGACGAACGCGAGGGCCGTGCCCGCAGCGATCGCGATGAGCAGCGCACCGCGCACACCACGGATCGTGAGCACGATCGCGATCACGAGACCGACGACGAACACGAAGACCGGCCACGTCTGCAGGGACCCGCCGATGCCGAGCTCGAGGGCGACGCCGCTCGGGGCCTTGCGCACGAAGCCCGCGTTGACGAGGCCGATGAGCGTGATGAACAGGCCGATGCCGACCGAGATCGCGACCTTCAGGGTGCGCGGCACCGCCCTGAACACCGCTGTGCGGAAGCCGGTGAGGACGAGGACCAGGATCACGAGACCCTCGAGCACGACCACACCCATCGCGTCGGCCCAGGTCATCTCGGGCATGGCCGCGATCTGGAACGCGACGACGGCGTTGAGCCCGAGGCCCGCAGCGAGAGCCATCGGGAAGTTGGCGAGCAGACCCATGAGGATCGTCAGGACGCCTGCAGCGAGCGCCGTGACCGCCGCGACCTTCGCGAGGTCCGGGGCTGCACCGCCGCCGAGGAACTGGCCCGTGCCGTCCTGGGTCGTGCCGATGATCAGGGGGTTGAGGGCCACGATGTACGCCATCGCGAAGAAGGTGACGAGGCCGCCACGGACCTCGGCCGCGATCGTCGAGCCACGCTCGGAGATCTTGAAGAAGCGGTCGACAGCACCCCTCGGCGCCGTCGACGTGGAGGGGGAGGAAGTCATGGGCGCATATTCCCACGCGCGCGCAAGGTCATGCGCCGCTCTCCCACCTGATGAACGCACGATCTCCCCCGGGCCGCCGCGGCGGCCCGGGGGAGATCGGGGCGGATCAGTCCGGCGCGACGACGACGGACAGCGCGCCCCCGCCGTAGCCCGGGATCTCCATCGTGACGTCGAGCCGCGGGACGTACGCCATGAGGAGCTTCTGCGCGTCGGCCGCGAGGGCCTGGCCAGGAGGCGTGACGTTCGTCAGGCGCAGGTGCGGGGCGCCGTCCGCGTTGAAGAGCGACGCCATCACGTTGAGGATCTCGGAGAAGTTCTCGATCTGGGCCGCAGACATCTCCTTGTACCGGACGGACGCCTCGACCTCCTTCGCCGGGATCAGGCCGATCGCCGAGCCAGCCGCCGACGCGAGACCGAGGTCCGCGGCGATGACCGCGGCGAGCTGCATCTGGTCGTCGACGTACTCGGCCACGCACGCACCCTTGGCCGGGTCGACCATCGGGCCGCCCGTCTTGGTGTCGAAGTCACGACCGACGAGACCCTCGAGGAGCTCACGCACCTCGAGCGCTGCGGGGAGCGGGGTGCCGTTCATGCGAGCAGCGGGTCGATCGCGTCGCGGAACGCCTCAGGCGTGAACGGCTTGGACACCAGGAACAGCGCCCCTTCCGCGTCCGCCTGCTCGCGCATCTCGACAGACCCCTCCGACGTCACGAACCCCAGCGGGATGTCGCTGCCCTGGGCGCGCAGCGCCTGCAGCAGCTGGATGCCGCTCATGCGCGGCATGTTCCAGTCGGACAGGATCAGGTCCGGCTGCTCGGCGAGCGCCATCTCGAGCGCCTCCTGGCCGTCCGCCGCCTGGCTGATCTGCCAGTCGTCGTACCCGGCCTGGCGCAGCGTACGGATGACGATCTGCCGCATGACGCGGCTGTCGTCAGCGACGAGAACGTTCAGCTCCATGGTTCTTCCTCTCAGACCAGCATCCACAGCGAGATGACGAAGCACGAACCACGCCACTCGAGCGGAGTCTGCGCCACCATCATCTCGCGTCCGAGCACCGGGGGCTCCGCGGCCACGGTCGGCAGCGTCAGCTCGGCGTGCTCGGGCAGCAGCGACTTCAGGTTGCCGCCGACGACGTTCGCGATCTCACCGAACGCGTCGACGAGGTCCTCCTCGCCCACCACCTCGTCAGGCTCCATGCGCAGCAGGGCACGAACGACGAGGTGGGCGTCCGCCTCCTCCGCCCGGACCATCGTACGCACGCCGTGGTGCGAGTCCGCACGCAGCATGTCGACCCACGCCGTCACCGGGACGTCGAACGACTCGGGGACGACACCCTCGTGGACGAGGACCTCGCCGTCGTCGATCAGCGCGGCGAAGACGTCCTGGGCCACGCCCAGGATCTGTGCAGGGTCAGCGATCAGGGTGGTGTCGAGGGCGCTCATCGGACCTCCTGGACGGGGAGCAGCCCGAGCAGCTCCAGCTTGTCCCGGAGCGCGTCCGGGGTGAACGGTTTGATCAGGTACTCGTGCGCGCCGGCCGCGAGCGCACGGACGATCTGCCCGTGCTCCCCCTCGGTCGTCACCATCATGAGCGTGATGTCGCGCCACTCGGCGCGCTCGCGCACCTTCGTGACGAACGTCAGGCCGTCCATGACGGGCATGTTCCAGTCGATGCAGCACAGGACGACGCCGTCGTTCGCCTGGAGAGCGTCGAGAGCTTCCTGGCCGTCACCTGCTTCGATCGCCTCGTACCCGATCCCTCGGAGCACGGAGGAGACGATCCGGCGCATGGTGCGCGAGTCGTCGATGACAAGGGCCTTCATGAGTCTCTCCCTGTTCCCAGGCGGTAGATGGAGCTTCGGTCGACCTGAATGCGTTGCCACGTGTCGTCCACGCCGACCGTGGTCTCGGCTGCGCCGAGGACCAGGTAGCCGCCGGGACGGACGACGCTGCGCAGCCGTCGCAGGATGTCCTGCTTGACGGGCAGCTCGAAGTAGATGAGGACGTTGCGGAGGAAGACGATGTCGAACGGTCCGCCGGTCGGCGGGGCGTCGAGCAGGTTGTGCTTGATGAACCGCACGCGGGAGCGGAGCTCCTTGCTGATCTCCCACTGCGCGCCCGCACGGGTGAAGTGCTGCACGAGGTGCTTCGCCGGGAGGCCCCGGTTCACCTCGAGCTGGGTGTAGGAGCCGGACCGCGCCTTCTCGAGCACCTCGGTCGAGAGGTCGGTCGCGGTGATCTCGGCGCGCACGGAGGGCGGCAGGCACTCGTCGAGCGTGAGCGCGATCGAGTACGGTTCCTGGCCCGTCGAGCACGCCGCCGACCAGATCCTCAGGGTGGGCAGCACCCGACCCTCGAGGAGGCTCGGGACGATGTGGTTCGTGAGCGCCGTGAACGGTTGCATGTCACGGAACCACGACGTCTCGTTGGTCGTCATGGCCTCGACGACGAGCTCCTGCTCGTCGATGTCCGTCCGCCTGCGCAGCTCGGCGATGTACTGGTCGACCGACTTGCCCGTCCGACGGGCCAGCGGCAGCAGCCGCGACTCCACCAGGTACTCCTTGCCCGGGGCAAGGCTGATGGCGCTCCTGCGCCGCACGAGGTCGGCGACGAACGAAAAGCTCTCGGATGTGAGCGTCATGCCGTCCTCCCTTCGATGAACTGGTCTGCGCGGGTCACGCGCGCGGTGATCGCCTGGGCGATCTCGTCGATCGGCAGGATCCGGTGCGTCGCGCCTGCGGCGGCGACGGCTCCCGGCATGCCCCACACGACCGATGTCTGCTCGTCCTGCGAGATGACGGTGCCGCCGGCCTGGACGATCTCGCCCGAGGCGACCTTGCCGTCCGACCCCATGCCCGTGAGCACGACGCCGAGGATGTCCTTGCCGTAGCACGCGAGCACCGACTGGAACATCACGTCGACGCTCGGGCGGCAGAAGTTCACGGGCGGCTCCTGGTGGAGCTTGACGTGCGTGTTCGCCGACCGCCCGGCGAGGACCATGTGCCAGTCGCCCGGGGCGATGTAGATCGTCCCCGCGCGCGGCACCATCCCGTCGGTCGCCTCGACGACCGTCGAGGGTCCCATGCGGTCCAGCCGCGCGGCGAGCTGCGCGGTGAACACCGGCGGCATGTGCTGCACGACGAACATCGGCACCGGCAGCGGCTTCTGCAGGCCGGACACGAGCCGTGACAGGGCTTCGGGCCCTCCGGTCGACGAGCCGACGACGACCGCACGCACCGGGTGCGTCGGCGCCTTCGGCAGCGTCACGGCCTTGCGGACGACCGGCTCGGGCGTCCCTGCCGGGGCGCCCCGCCGTGCGGCGGGCAGCGAGCTGCGCAGCGACCGCGGAGCGAGCGCCCGGATCTTCGGGCCGAGCTGCTCCGCGACCTGCTTGAGGCTCTCCTGGACCGAACCGACGTTCGCGGGCTTGGTGACGTAGTCCGTCGCCCCGGCGGCGAGCGCGTCGAGCGTCGCCGTCGCACCGCGCGCCGTCAGCGTCGAGAACATGATGATCGGGACGCGGACGCCCTTCGCGCGCAGCGCACGGACCGCCTCGACGCCGTTCATGATCGGCATCTCGACGTCCATCGTGATGACGTCCGGCCGCAGCTGCTCGAACTTACTCTGCGCGAGCTGGCCGTTCGCCGCCGTTCCCGCGACCTCGATGCCCGGGTCGCTCTCGAGCGCCTGGACGACGAGCCGACGGATGACGACCGAGTCGTCGACCACGAGAACCCTGATCGCCATCAGACGTTCCTCCTGTCGTTCCGGTCGCCCGGGAGTCCTGGGGCGGGCCGTGCTGGCCCGCCCTGCGTGCGCGAGAGACGACGCATCGTCATGACCCCTATCGGCCGCACGACGGCCACGCTGAGGGTCACACCGAGAAGGTGTGCGCGTGGCTGCGCAGACGCTGCGAGATCGTCGCGAGGTCCGACACGGTCGTCGACATGTCCGAGACCGCGGCAGCCGACTGCTCGGCCGCCGTCGCGACGCCCGTGATGTTCGCGGCGATCTCGCCCGAGCCCGCAGCGGCCTCGGTGACCGCGCGCGCCATCTCGTTCGTCGTCGCCGTCTGCTCCTCGACCGCCGACGCGATCGTCATCTGGTAGTCGCTGATCGAGTCGATGATCGTGACGATCTCGCTGATCGCGGCGACCGCCGACTGCGTCTGCGTCTGCACCTGGGCGATGCGACGTGCGACGTCCTCGGCAGCACGTGCCGACTCGCCCGCGAGGTCCTTGACCTCGCTCGCGACGACGGCGAAGCCCTTGCCTGCGTCGCCGGCGCGAGCCGCCTCGATCGTCGCGTTGAGCGCGAGCAGGTTCGTCTGCTCCGCGATCGACGTGATGAGCTTGACGACCGAACCGATCTCCTGGCTCGACTCACCCAGCTCGCCGACCGTGCGCGACGCCTCGTTCGACATGGCGACCGCGGTCGTCGCGAACTGGGCGGCCTGGCTCGTGTTCTGCGAGATCTCCCGGATCGACGAGCCCATCTCCTCGGAGCCGGCCGCCGTCGCCTGGACGTTGCGCGACACCTGCTCCGCGGCCGCAGCGACGACGCCCGCCTGCGCAGACGTCTCCTCCGCGCCCGCGGCGACCTGCGTCGACGCTGCTGTGAGGTGCGAGACCGCGTCCGTCACGCCGTCGGACTCGACGATCACCGACGTCACGACCTCACGAAGGTGCCGCTGCGCGACGTCATACGACCGGGCCATGCGACCCAGCTCGTCGTTCGAGCTGACCGACACCGTGCGCGTCAGGTCGCCCTGCGCGAGCGCCTCGACCGAGGCGTCGATCTCGCGGATGTCCCGCGTGATCCGGCGCGTCACCACGACCGCGAGCGCACCTGACACGATCGCACCGACGACGAAGCCCGTCAGCAGCGCGACGATCGTCAGGCTGATCCGGTTGCTCGCCGCCTGCATGACCTCGCCGACGCGGAACTCCACCGAGCCCTGAGCGAGCTCGAGCGCACGGCCCGCACGGTCCGGGTCGCCGGCCGCGTCCGCGGTCAGCGCCGTCGCAGCGGCCTGCGCGTCGCCCTTCTCCACGAGCGGGCGCACCGTCGCGTCGCGATAGGACGTCCAATCCGCCCAGCGGGTCTTGAAGTCCTCCCACTGCTGCGTCTGCGACTGCTCGTACCCGTCCAGCACGCCGATGAGGCGGGCGACCTCACGGTCGTTCCAGTCCGTCGACGTCAAGATCTGCTGACGCTCCTCCGACGACTGCGCGAGCGCGGCGCGACGGATGTGCAGGTGGCTGCGGTCCTGCGCGGTGCGCAGGTCGCCGAAGCCCTTCTGCAGCTCGCCCGACAGCAGGTTGATCTCCTCCATGTCGCTGCCCGCGCGCTGGAGCGCAAAGGCACCCAGCCCGCCGACGATGCCGAACACGACCGCGAGGACACCCATGACGACGCCGAACTTCACGCCGACCGGACGGTCCCAGAACCAGGCCAGCCGCACGCGACGGCCTCCAGGCTCGACGCCGTCGGGCGCCATGGTGGGTTCGCTGACGGTGCTCATCGGATCTCCTCCGCGGTGAACGCGCCCGACTCGACGAGCACGCGCTCAAGGTTGTCCTGGGTGACCAGCTGGGGGGTGAGCAGCATCGTCGGGACGACCTTCACCCCGTTGTCGTAGCTCGTCATGTCGTTCGTCTCCGGCTCACGGCCCGTGAGGAGCGCGTGCCCCATCGACACGGCGACCTCGGCGAGGAGCTGGGTGTTCTTGTAGATGGTGCTGGTCTGCTCACCGGCGACGATGGACTTGACCGAGGCGAGCTCCGCGTCCTGGCCGGTCACGACGACGCCTGCTGGCGCGCCGTGGGACTTGATCGCCTCGAGCACCGAGATCGCGACGCCGTCGTTCGGTGCGAGTACGCCGTCGGGCCGCTCGCCGCCCGAGTAGTGCGTCGAGAGCAGCTTCGTCATCCGCTCGTTGCTCTTCGCGGAGTCCCACCCCTCGGTCGCGATCGTCGCGAAGTCCTTCTCACCGGAGGTGACGACGAGGTCACCCGCAGCGATGTAGGGGTCGAGCACGCTCATCGCCCCCTCGTAGAACACGGTGGCGTTGTTGTCGTCGGGCGAGCCTGCGAACAGCTCGACCGAGAAGGGGCCCGCGCCCTCGATCTTGTTGCCGTCCGCATCCTCGAGCCCGAGACCGCGGGCGAGGCTGTGCCCCTGCATGACTCCGACCGAGAGGTTGTCGAACGTCGCGTAGTACGCGATGTCGGGGGTGTCACGGATCAGACGGTCGTAGGAGACGACGGGGATGTCCGCGCTCGCGGCCCGCGCGAGCTGGTCCTTGAGCGCCGTACCGTCGATCGCGCCGATGATCAGGAGGTCGACGCCGGCGTCGATCATGTCGCCGACCTGCTGGACCTGGGTGGCGACCTCGTTCTCGGCATACCGCAGGTCGACCTCGTAGCCGAGGTTCTCGAGCTGCTCCTGGACGTCCTCACCGTCGTCGACCCACCGCAAGAGGGTGGTCGTCGGCATCGCCACGCCGACGAGGGACGAGTCGTCCCCCTGGCCGGCCGCACAACCGGCCGCAGTCATCGCTACCGCAGCGATCATGAAGGCCGCTGCAGCTGTCCGTGCAGATCGCATCGCGCTGTTCTCCTCGTCGAGACCCGGTCGAGGCCACGGGTCTTCCTCGAAAGCGTGGGACAGACGTCCCACCATTCTCATCGGCGTGGGATCCCCGAAAATGAGCCGTTCCCGCGTGACCCGCACCGCGAGAGGGAGGTGCCTGGCACGCTCGTGCGCGTCCGCCGGGCGGGCGTCCTGGCGCGGGCGCGGGGGCAGACGACAGAGGCGCGGGCCGACCCCTCCGGGACGGCCCGCGCCTCTGGCGCAGCTCGTGTCAGCGCTTGAAGTGCTCGACCTCGCGACGCAGCGCGTTCGTGAGGTCCCCGAGCGACGCGACGATCGCCCCGGTCTCCTGAGCGGCCGCGTCCGCAGCGCTCGCCGTCGTCGCGACGCCGATGATGTTCGTCGCGATCTCGGTCGAGCCGGTCGCCGCCTCGGCGACGGAGCGCGACATCTCGTTCGTCGTCGCCGTCTGCTCCTCGACCGCGGACGCGATCGTGAGCTGGTAGTCGTTGATCGACGCGATGATCCCGGAGATCTCCTCGATGGCCGCGACAGCCTGGGCCGTGTCGTTCTGGATCGCCTCGACCTTGCGGGCGATGTCCTCGGTCGCACGCGCCGTCTCCTGGGCGAGGTCCTTGACCTCGGAGGCGACGACGGCGAAGCCCTTGCCTGCCTCGCCGGCGCGGGCGGCCTCGATCGTCGCGTTGAGCGCGAGGAGGTTCGTCTGCTCGGCGACACCCGTGATCGCGCGGACGACCGCACCGATCTCCTGGCTCGACTCGCCTAGGCGGGACACGGTCTCGGTCGTCGTGGCCGCGACGGTCGTCGCCTGCTGCGCAACCCGGGCGGCCTCGGAGGCGTTCTGCGCGATCTCACGGATCGACGCACCCATCTCCTCAGCACCGGCCGCAGCAGCCTCGACGTTGCGCGAGACCTGCTCGGCCGCAGCGGCGACGACGCCTGCCTGTGCCGACGTCTCCTGGACGCCCGACGTGACCGCGGTGGCGCTCCCCGTCAGGGACGACACGGAGCCGCCGAGCGTCTCCGTCTGCGCCTCGACGTTCGCGATGAGCCGCGCGAGCGACTCACGGGCGGCGTTGAGGTCCTGGGCGGCCTGACCCAGCTCGTCGAGCCGGTAGACGGGAGCGGGGACCGTGAAGTCGCCCTGCGCGACGGCGCCGAGCGCCCCGCGCAGGCCTGCGACCGACCGGCGCAGCCCGCCCGCCGTGCGCGTCGCCTGGACCCACTGGGCGAGCCCGCAGACGACGGCGACCGCGACCACGACGATGATGCCCGTCTGGCTGTCGGCCTGGAGCAGGTAGTAGACGCTCACGCCCGTCACGACGACGGCGAGGGTCATCGACCCCACCAGCATGGCGACGAACTGCTTGCGGATGCTGCTCAGCTTGACGGGAGCAGCGGCGACGTCGCTGCGCTCCGCGTTGCCGTGGGCGGCGGGGGACGACGTACGGGCGACCGTCGGCCTGGTGGCGGTGATGTGCGAGCCAGTGCTCATGGTGACTCTTCTCCTCAGGACTTCTGTTCCTTGAGCGTCGCCGCAGCCCTGATGTCCAGGGCGAGCAGCAGGGTGCGCTCGAGCTTGTAGACGCCGACCACGAGGTCGCGGACGGCGGGGTCGAGCGTGTCGGGCACCGGCTCGAACTGGGCGTCGTCCACCTCGAGCACCTCCCCGACGGTGTCGACGAGGAGCGCCACGGCCTCCCCGTCCACCTCGACGACGACCATCATCGGCTCGCTGCCCTCAGGCAGGGGGTCGAGCCGGAGGAGCGGGCGCAGGTCGACCGTGAGTACCACCTGCCCGCGCAGGTTCACGAGACCTGCGACGCCCTTCGGGGCGAGCGGCACGTGCGTGTGCGCCTGGTGGCCCAGGGTCTCCTGGACGTGCATGACGGGAACGCCGTACGTGGCGCCGTCGATCATGAAAGTGACGTGCTGGGTAGCCATCAGGCGTTCACCGTCCGTGCCTCGAGGAGGGACGCGCCGTCAGGCTCGACGACGACGTCGTTGAAGTACTCGGGGTCGCCCGTCTGCAGGACGAGCGGCAGGTCGACCAGCTCGGTGACCTTGCCCGCGAGCACGACGAGCTGCTCGAGCCCGTACGAGTCCGCAGGACGGCGCTCCGCACCACGGTCGTTGACGATCTCGAGGATCTCTCCGACCACGAGGGCGACAGAGCGCTGGCCGCGGCTGAACACCACCACGTCGAGGAGCCCCTCGCGCGAGATGCCCGAGCCGCCCAGGATCGAGTCGAGCCGGACGACCGGGAGGATCTCGCCGCGGTACTGCAGCACCTCGCGGTTGCCGAGCTGCTCGATGCGCTGCGCGTCGATCTGCTCGAGCCGCGTGACCGCGGAGAGCGGGACCGCTGCCCGGCGGGCGTCGTCGATCGCCACGATGAGGAGGTCCTGGCCGTCGGCGCCGGCGGACACCGCCTCGACACGGTCGCGCGCGACCGCGATCTCGGCGGAGTCACCTGCGAGGCTGCGGCGCGCGATCGCCTGGACGTCGAGGATGAGGGCCACGCGGCCGTCACCCATCAGGGTCGCCCCGGCGTACGTGCCGACGGTCTTGAGCTGCGAGGCGAGCGGCTTGACGACGATCTCCTCGTTGTTCATGACGCGGTCGACGACGAGACCGAAGCGCTGGTTGTCGGCGCGCAGGACGGCGATGACCATCGAGCCGTCCGCCTTCGACGGGGAGCGCAGCACGTCGGTCAGGCGCACGAGCGGGAGCAGGTCCCCGCGCAGGCGGTAGACCTCCGAGTTGCCGACGTGCTCGATCGCCTCGGCGGTGCGCTCGGTGTCGAGCGCGACGAGCTCGAGCAGGTTGACCTGCGGGATCGCATAGATCTCGGTGCCCGACGCGACGGTGAGCGCGGGCATGATGGCGAGCGTGAGCGGGATGCGCAGGCGCCAGACGGTGCCCGCCCCGACCTCGGACTCGACCTCGACCTGACCACCGATCGCCTCGATGTTCGAGCGGACGACATCCATGCCGACGCCACGCCCCGACACGTTCGTGACGGCCGACGCCGTCGAGAACCCGGGGAGGAAGACGAGCGACTGGATCTCGTTGATGCTCATCGCGTCGAGCTGCTCGACGGTCTTGAGGCCACGCTCGAGCGCCTTGGCGGCGACGGTCTCGGGGTTGATGCCCTTGCCGTCGTCACGCACCTCGACGATGACCTGGCCGCCCGCGTGGTACGCACGCAGCGTCAGGACACCGTTCTCGGGCTTGCCCGCGGCCGCGCGGCCGGCAGGGTCCTCGATGCCGTGGTCGACGGCGTTGCGCACGAGGTGCGTCAGCGGGTCCTTGACGGACTCGAGGAGCGAGCGGTCGAGCTCGGTCTCTCCGCCGATCATCTCGAGGTCGACGCTCTTCTTGAGCGCCGCCGCGAGGTCACGGACGACGCGCGGCATCTTGTTCCACACGTGGTCGATGGGCTGCATGCGCGTCTTCATGACGCCCTCCTGCAGCTCCGTCGCGATGAGCGAGAGGCGCTGCGAGGAGCGCGTCAGCTCGGGGTTCGCGTCGAGACCGGTGATCTGGGCGATCTGGTTGCGCACGAGGACGAGCTCGCCGACCTGACGCATCAGCTCGTCGAGCAGGTCGACGTCGACGCGGATGGAGGTCTCGGCGGTCGAGCCGCGCTGAGGTGCGCTCTCGCTCGTGCGCCCGACCTGCTTGTTGCCGGCAGGGGTCACGGGCGCTCCCGTGACGGGGGCTTCCGTGGCGGTCGCGGTCGCGGCGCGTGCGCCGCGGGGGACGACCTTGCGGGCGCCGACAGCCGGCTTCGGCGCGGGATCCTCGACGGGCGCAGGGACCTCGAAGGGCTCCGCGACGGCCTCGGGCTCGTCGTCCTCGTCGTCGTCCGTGTCCTGCGCCGACGCCTCGGCGGGCGCGGGCTCCTCGGCGGCCGGCTCCTCCACGGGGGCTGCGGCGGCGGGCTTCGCGCCGGGACCGGCGTCGAGCATGCCCTGGATCCGCGCGACGACGGCGTCGGTCTCGACGCCCGTCTCGGAACCGTCGGCGTCGATCTGCGCGAGGATCGCGCGGACCGTGTCCACCATGAGGAGGAGCACGTCGGTCGTCGGCTGGTCCATCTCGCGCTTGCCGTCACGCAGCTCGACGAGGAGGCCCTCACCGACGTGCGTCACCGACTCGAGCTTGTGGAACGCGAGGAACCCGCTCGTGCCCTTGATCGTGTGGATCGTGCGGAAGATGGAGCTGAGCAGCTCGCGTGAGCCGGGGTTCGACTCGAGGGCGATGAGGTCCTGGTCGAGCTGGTCCAGGTTCTCGTAGCTCTCGATGAGGAACTCGCGCACGATCTCGTCGACGCCGTCCATGGCACTCCTTCTCACGTCATGGCGGGCTTGGTGCCCGACAGCCGACCTATCGGACGGCACGTGAGAAAGATGAGTCGCGAACCTGCGGGAACCGCGGTGATCTGGGCGACGCGGGCGACGACGCGCGAGCGGTCAGTCCTGCGGCGGCGTCGCCGGGCGAGGCGCGGGCGGCAGCAGGTCGAGGACCTGGTCCTCGCTGACCGCCGGGGCGGCGAGCGCCTCCTTGTTGGCCGCCGTGACGGCCTCGATGACCTCGGCGCGGTGCACCTTGAGGGAGCGGGGCGCATCGATGCCGATACGCACCCCGTCGCCCCGGGAGTCGAGGATCGTGACGACGATGTCGTCGCCGATGAGCAACCGCTCCCCGACCTTCCTGCTCAGCACCAGCATTCTTGGATCCTACCGTCCGCTCGGCGTCTCAGTCCCAGACCGCGTCCTCGAGGTGCTCCGCGAGGGTCGCGGCCCAGACGGGCGCGGACGCGGGCAGGCCGTCGAGGAAGCCGACCGGGACGCCGTAGGAGAGCACCTGCGCGGGCGCCGTCGACTCGGCGACCTTCGAGACGGCGAGCGCGTCGAAGTCCAGGTCCCGGCCCACGGCGCCCAGCCAGCGTGTCGTGTCCTTCGCAGAACGGTCCGCCTCGACGGCGGCCCACAGCTGGTCGGCGTCGAGGTCCTCGAGGAAGTCGGCGGCCTCGGCGCGCGCGTAGCGCTCGGAGCTCACGCAGAGCGCGACGACGAGCGGCAGCCCAGCGCGGCCTGCCTCCGTCGCGAGCTTGCGAGCGGCCGCCGCGCTGATGACCCAGCGGCCCGCGCCGCTCTCGACGGTGAAGTCCCCCGCGAGGGCGACGTCGGCGTCAGAGATGCCGAGCCGGCGCGCGATGACGCGTGCGGCGTCGACCGCGAGCTGGCCCGCACCCGCGACGACGACGACCGCGCCGGGCGCGCGCAGGGGCCGTGGGGCGCGCGGCACGTGCATGAAGATCTCGGAGAGCGGCAGCCGCAGGCCCGGGGCCGCGTCGACGTGGCCTGCGACGTCGCGCAGCAGCTCGATCGGTACGCCGACGTCGAGCAGCTCGCTCACGGTCGAGCCGCTGCTGCGCGTGACGACGGACGCACGTGCGGTGCCCACGACCGCGGACGGGACGACCTCCGGCGCGCTCGGGTCGAGACGGGACGCCTCGTGGCGCACGTCGGTGCGCACGTCACGCCCGTCGCCGGCGGCGCGCACAGGCTGGTCGTCCGGCAGGCGGCCCAGCACGACGTCGTCCCGGCTGACGCTGCGGGGCCGCGCCGCGACGAACCCCTCGGGCTCGTTCACGACCCCCGTGCCGACCGCGAGGTTGCGCACGGAGTCGAGGACGGACGCGAACGTGTCGCCCGTCGTGGAGAGCGCAGGACCCTCGACCGGGGCGTGCGCCTGGGCGGTCGTCGACCGCTCGAGGGCACCCTGCTCCGCGGCGTCGGCCGCGTCGAGCAGGTCGGCGAGGCCGCGCACGCGCGGCCGCGGGACCTCGGGCGCACGCGCCGTCGTGCGAGCGTTCACGCCGTTCGGGTCCGGCACGTCGACCGTGACCTCGAAGTACTCGCGCGCGAAGAAGCCGCCGATGCCGCCCGAGCGGACGCGCTCGGCCTTGACGATGCGCGCCGTCGGGCCGTGCTCACGGCGCACGCGCGCCATGAGGCTCTCGAGGTCAGGCCCGTCAAGCAGCAACTGCCGCGACATCGCGGACCACCCCCACCGTCTCGATCTGGATGCCGGAGCCCGTCACCTCGGTGTACGACAGCACGGTCGCGGGGCCGACCTGGCCAGCGACCAGGCGGTGCAGCGCGGGACGGATCGCCGGCGCGCACACGAGCACGGGGTGCTCGCCGCGGCCCTCGGACTGCGCGCGGACCTGCTGGTACGAGACGAGCATCGCCTCGGCGCGCGCCACGTCGATCGACAGCTGCGTGCCGCCCTCCCCCGGACGCAGCCCCTCGAGGAGGGAGTGCTCGAGCACAGGGTCGAGCGTGATGACGCGCAGGACGTTGTTGCGGGCGTGGCTCGCGGTGATCGACGGGCCGAGCTCGCGGCGCGCCGCCTCGACGAGCCCCTCGGGGTCCGCAGAGACCTTCGCGCGCAGCGTGAGCGCCTCGTAGATGCGCGACAGGTCGCGGATCGCGACCCCCTCCGAGAGCAGGCCCTGCAGGACGCGCTGCACCTCGCCGAGCGACATGATCCCGGGGATCAGCTCTTCGACGACGGACGGGTTGACCTGCTTGACGCCCTCGGTCAGGACGCGGACGTCCTCGCGGGACAGGAGGCGGTCGGCGTTCTGCGTGACGACGTTCGACAGGTGCGTGATGAGCACGGACACGCGGTCGACGACCGTCGCGCCCGACATCTCCGCCGCGAACCGCAGCTCGGCCGGGACCCACTTGCCGTCGAGCCCGAACACGGGCTCGCGGACCTGGTCGCCAGGCAGGGAGGACAGGTCGTCGCCGAGCGCGAGCACGCGGCCCGGCGGCAGGAACCCGCGCGCGACCTCGACGCCGGCCACGCGCACCGCGTACGTCGCGTGCGCGAGCTCGACCGAGTCGCGTGTGCGCACGGGCGGCACGACGATGCCGAGGTCGAGCGCGATCTTGCGGCGCAGCGAGCGGATCCGGCCCAGCAGGTCGTCGGACGCGCCGGGGCGCACGAGGTCCACGAGGTCCGGAGACAGGTGGATCTCGAGCGCGTGGACGCGCATCTCCTCGATGAGCTGCTCGTTCGTGTCCTTCGCCGGAGCACCCGGGAGCTGGGTCGCGGCAGCCTGCTCGGCCTCGCGCGCTGCCTTCGCCTCGTTCGCCTTGAGCCGCTGCGACGCGATGAGCAGGAAGATGCCGACGACGAAGAACGGCAGCTTGGGCATGCCCGGGATCAGACCGAAGACGATCGCGCCGCCGCCAGCGATGCTGAGCGCCGTGCGCGACTGCAGGAGCTGACCCGACGCTGCGGTGCCGAGGTCGTCCTCGGCGCTCGCGCGGGTACAGATGAGACCGGTCGCGACGGACAGCAGCAGAGCGGGGATCTGCGTGACGAGTCCGTCGCCGACCGTGAGGAGCGAGTACGTCTCGAGCGCCTCGCCCGCGGACATGCCGCGCTGCATCATGCCGATGATGAAGCCACCGACGAGGTTGATGATCGTGATGACGATGCCGGCGATCGCGTCGCCCTTGACGAACTTGGAGCCACCGTCCATGGCGCCGTAGAAGTCGGCCTCGGCGGTGACCTCGGCGCGACGCTTGCGGGCCTCGTCCTCGGTGAGGATGCCGGCGTTGAGGTCGGCGTCGATCGCCATCTGCTTGCCAGGCATCGCGTCGAGGGTGAAGCGTGCGCCCACCTCGGCGACGCGGCCGGCACCGTTCGTGATCACGACGAACTGGATGACGACGAGGATCATGAAGATCACGAGCCCGATGACGAGCGAGCCTCCGACGACGAAGCTGCCGAACGCGTGGATCACCTCGCCGGCGAACGCGTCGCGCAGCACGAGACGCGTCGACGCGACGTTGAGCCCGAGCCGGAACAGCGTCGCGATCAGGATGATCGACGGGAACACGGAGAAGTCGAGCGGGCGCTTGACGTACATCGCCGTCAGCAGGATCACGAGGGAGAACGTGATGTTCACGACGATGAGCACGTCGAGCATGGCCGCGGGCAGCGGCACGACGAGCAGCAGGACGACACCGACGACGCCGATCGGCACCGCCAGCTTGCTGAGCCCAGCCTTCTTCATCGAGTCTCCCGTCCCGTCGATCCTGCGTGTGTCCCGCTCGTGCTGTCCTCGTGGCCCGGCGGCCGCGCGCTCGCGCGGCTCGCGACCCGGGCCGCGCGCCGCCGTCTGGCGCGCTCGGCGGCCGTCGGCGTGGGCGGCACGGGCGTCGGCGTGGCCATCGTGTGCTGGCCTGCCGAGGCGCCGCGACGCTTGAGCGCCATGACGAACGCGAGCACCTGCGCGACCGCGGTGAACAGCTCCTCGGGGATCTCATCGTCCACTCGGCACATTGCATGAATAGCCCGGGCCAACGGGATGTCCTGGACCATCGGGACACGATGCTCGGTCGCCATCTCACGGATGCGGGTGGCGACAGCCCCCTTGCCCGTCGCGACGACCTTCGGGGCACCCTGACCGGGCGTGTACCGCAGCGCGACCGCGACGTGCGTCGGGTTGACGACGACGACGTCGGCGTCCGCGACGTTCGCGATCATGCGGTTGCGGCTCATCGCCATCTGGCGCGCACGGCGCTGACCCTTGATGTGCGGGTCGCCCTCGGACTGCTTGTTCTCGTCGCTGATCTCCTTCTTCGTCATGCGCGTCTGCTTGCGGTTGCGCTTCATGATGACGAAGAGGTCCGCGGCTGCCAGGACGAGGCCCGCGGCGACCGCCCACACGACGAGCTTCTGCACGCCGCCGCTGCCGACGCCGATGATCGTCGAGAGGGACAGGCCGCCGGCCGTCATGAGGACCGGCACGAGCCCCTGGATCGCGGTGTAGAGCACGACGCCGATGACGACCGTCTTGAGCAGCGCCTTGAGGCCCTGCCACAGCGCCTGGGCGCCGAACGTCTTCTTGATGCCCTGGACGAGGTTGAACTGCTTGAACGTGGGCTTGAGCTTCTTCGTCGCGATGTGCAGGCCACCCTGGGCGACGTTCGCGACGATCGCGGCCACGACCACGACCGCGAGCACGGGGGCGAGCGACACGAGGACCGAGCCGAGCCCGTCGGACAAGAACCGGACAGCCCGGTCCGCGGTCGGGTCGGCGACGATGTCGCCGAGACTGCGGAACTGCTCCTCCCCCACACGCTTCGCGTTGCCGATCGCCGCGGGCATCATGACCGCCGCGGCCCCGACGCCGAGCCACGCGGAGACGTCCTGCGACCTCTGCAGGGCGCCTTCCTTGCGCAGCTTCTTCATCCGCTGCGGTGTGGCCTTCTCGGTCTTCTCCCCGGCCGGTTCACCCGCCATGTCAGCCCACCCCCATCATGTCGGCGAACGACATGAGGACCTTGCCCGTGAGCGAAGACACCATCTCGGGGAGGCCGAGCAGCACGAACACCCCGAAGGTGAGCGAGAGCAAGATCTTCAGGGGGAACCCGAGGACGAACGCGTTGAGCGCGGGGGCGACGCGCGTGACCAGGCCGAGACCGGCGTCGGCGAGGAACAGCACGACGATGAGCGGGCCCGCGATCTGCAGCGCGCACACGAACATCGTCGTGATCGTCTCGGTGAGCTTGGCGCCGAGGAAGGACAGGTCGAGGCCCGCGCCGACCGGCACGACCTCGAAGCTCGTCGCGACACCGAGGAGCATGACCTGGTAGGCGCCCGTCGCGAACAGCAGCACGATCGCGGTCATCTGGAACAGGCGCGTGAACTGCGCGCCGTTGACCTGAGAACCCGGGTCGTAGGCCTGCGCGATCTGAAAACCGCCGAAGAAGTCGATGAAGGACCCGGCCGCCGTGATCCCGGAGAAGATGAGCGCCACGAGGAAGCCCATGCCTGCCCCGATGACGACGTTCACGGTCAGCGCGGTGATGAACTCGGCCGACGACATGCCGCCCGTCGTCCCGACGCGCGGCGCGGCCGCGAGCGCGAGACCGAACGCGAGCATGGCCTTGACCTGCCCCGAGAGCCCGCGATGGTTGAAGGGCGGGGCGATCACGAGGAACGCGGCGATCCGCACGCTGGCGAGCGCGATCGCCTCGATGGTGGTCAGCGCGAGCGTGACCGTCATGTCAGCCGCCGCCGAGGAGCCCAGGGATGCGGCTGAAGAGCTCGTTGGTGAACGCCACCATCTCCTCGATCATCCAGTGCCCGGTCACCAGGAGCGCGACCGCGACCGCGATCGCCTTCGGCACGAAGCTGAGCGTGACCTCCTGGATCTGGGTGATCGACTGCACGAGCGAGATGGCGAAGCCCACGACGAGGGAGGTGATGAGGATCGGCGCGGCGAGCTTGGCCGCGATCGTGAGCGCCTCGGCTGCGATGTCCAGGACGGCTGAGGTGTCCATCAGGTGTACGTCCCTACGAGCTGGGTGATGATCAGCGCCCACCCGTCCACGAGGACGAACAGCAGCAGCTTGAACGGCAGGGAGATCATCACGGGCGGGAGCATCATCATGCCCATGCTCATGAGAGCCGAGGACACGACGAGGTCGATAACGAGGAACGGCACGAAGATGACGAACCCGATGATGAACGCGGCGCGCAGCTCGGAGAGCATGAACGCGGGGATGACCGTGAGGATCGGGGTGCTCGCGGCAGTCTCGGGGTTCGGGCTGTCGGAGATGCGGGTCATCAGCGCGATGTCGTCCTCGCGGGTGTGCGCGAGCATGAAGTCGCGCAGGGGCCCGGTGGCGACCTCGACCGCGCTCGTGAAGTCGATCGAGCCGTCGAGGTAGGGCTGCAGCGCGAGGTCGTTCACCTGGCTCAGGACCGGCTGCATGATGAACAGGGACAGGAACAGCGCGAGCCCGGCGAGCACCTGGTTCGGCGGGACGTTCGTCAGTCCGAGCGCGTTCCTCGTGAGGCCGAGCACCACGAAGATCTTCGTAAAGCTGGTCATCATGAGCAGCAGCGCGGGCGCGACCGACAGGACCGTCATGCCCAGGAGCACGACGACGGAGCTCGACGGCTTCGCGCGGTCGCCGTCGACGTAGACGGACAAGGTGCCCTGGTCGCCGGCCGGGTCGGTGGGCGCGGTGGGCGGCGTCGGCGGCACGGGGTCGCCAGGGGCGGCGGGCAGGACGTGCGCGACCTGCGCGGCGACCGCGGTCGCGGGCGCGGCCTGCGCGGTGGGCGCAGCCTGCGCGGCGGGCGCGGTGACGACGCCGGCAAGCACGATCGCGAGCATCGTGAGCAGGACGAGGCCGAGGAGCATGGCGACCTCGCGCGGCGCAGGGCCGCGGCTCGAGCGCACGCGCGCCGTGGTGAAGGTGGAGGTCATCGCCGTCCCTGCTGGAGGGCCGTCGCGGCGCGACGCCACGTCGTGGGCGAGAGGATCGACCCGTCGAGCGCGCTGCCGCGCGACGTGAGGCTCAGGACCTGCGCGTCGCCGTCGTCCGCGGCGACGCGAGCCGCAGGCTCGGCCGGCTCGTCCACGTCGACCGGGACCGCCGTGACCGCGTGGTCGAGCTCGGCTGCGAAGACCGCCCCGCTCTCGCTCACGACGGCGACCGGGGTCGCCTCGCGTGCGAGGTCGCCGTCCGGGCGGACGGCGACGGCCGCGGGCTGCGCGGCAGGCGCGTCCTGCGTGTCGAGCACGGTCACGCCCTGCTCCCCCACGCCCAGCAGCAGGCGTCGACCACCGACCTCGACGAGCGCGAGCCCCGCCTTCGGGGTGAGCGCCTGCTTGCCGAGCACGACGATCGCGGGCGCCTGCGCGGCGCTGCCGCCACCGCGCAGCGCGTCGCGCACACGGCCGAGACCGCGACCGAGCGCCCCCGTGGCGCGCCCGGCGCGCGGACCCGTCGCCGAGCCGCCGACCGGACCCTTGCCGGAGCTCAGGCGTCGGCCTGCCCACCAGATCAGGCCCAGAACCACGCCCAGGGAGACCAGGGCGCGCAGCAGCACGACGACGGTGTCACCCATCACAGGCCTGCTTGCCCCAGGTCGACGATCTCGGTGACGCGCAGGCCGTAGTCCTCGTCGACGACGACGACCTCGCCGCGGGCGATGAGGCGCCCGTTGACCATGAGGTCGGCGGGGCTGCCCGCGACGCGGTCGAGCTCGATGACGGCGCCGGGGACGAGCTCGAGGACCTGGCGGACCGGGAGCTTGGCGCGGCCGATCTCGGCGGTCAGCGTCATCTCGACGTCGTAGAGCATGCGCATCGTGGACATGTTCGTCAGGTCCATCGGGCGGATGTTCTTCTCCTCGGCGGGCTTGGCCTCGGGAGCCGAGGCCGCAGGCGCGGGCGCCTGCTTGATCCGCACGGCGAACCAGCCCTGGACCTCGTCAGCGACCGTGAGGGCGAACAGGTGCGTGCCCGGCACGACGAGCAGGTCGGACGCGTCGGGCGCGATGCGCACGTCGGAGAGGACCCCCTCGCCGAACGAGTCGGACGCCGCCTGCAGGGACGGGCGCAGCGCGTCGGCGAGCGACACGGACGCACCGCCCGCACCGCCGAGCGCACGGTCCACCGTCTCGCCGACGACGACGACGAGCTCGGCGCTCACCGCACCGACCACGTTCGCGACGACCCCGGCGCCGGTCGGCGCGAGGTCGTCAGCCTCGACGCCACGGACGGCCAGGGGCACGTCCGACGGGATCAGCTCGACGAGCGCGAGCGCCGCCTTGAGCGCGAGCTCGGACTCCACGGCCAGGGCCGCCTGGGTCTTCTTCATCGTTCGTTCTCCTCAAAATCCACGACCTGGCAGGCAAGCTGACGGCCGTTCGCCCCGGCCACCGCATGGGCCAGGACCTTGTCGTCGACGACCACGTCCAACGGACGTGATGCGGAGTGGTGGAGCATGATCAGGTCCCCCACCTGCATCGCGAGGATCTCGCGCGGGTGGACGGTCAGGGGGCGCAGCTGCACCGTGAGGTCGACGGGGACCTCACGCATGCCGGCGTGCATCTTGGCGCGGGCCGCCTCGGTCTCGGCGTCGGCGGCGCGGCTCTTGCTCGCGGCCTCCCCTGCGCGCAGCGCGTCGAGGAGGTGCTCGGCCGGGACCATGAGCGTCGCGGTGTCGCGGTCGTCACCGATCGCGATCGTGTACGTCAGGACGATGACCGGCTCCGACGCGGGCACGAGCTGCGCGAACTGCGGGTTGTACTGGAACCCGCCGAGCTTGATGTCGAGCGGTGCGACGGCGGCGAACGCGTAGCGCAGGTCGTGCAGGTTGGACTGCACGAGGTCCGTCAGGAGCGCCGTCTCGATCTCGGTGAGCTCGCGGGCGGGGACGACCCCGCGCAGGCCGGGCCCGCCGAGGAGGTAGTCGACCCACAGGAGCGCGAGCTCGACGGGCGTCTGGAGGACGGCCGTCGACCGGCCGTTCTCGACCGAGCCGACCGCCATGAGCGTCTGGTCGGCGAGGGTCGCGATGTACTCGTCGTACGAGATCATCTGGACGCTCTCGAGACCGACGCCGCAGACGACGCGCAGACGGGAGGTCAGCTGGGTGCCCCACTGCCGGGCGAACGTCTCGCCCGCGACCTCGATCGCACGGGAGTGCTCGCGCGCCAGGGTCATGGGTCGGCGGAAGTCGTAGGTCTCCACCGTCGGAGCTGGCCGAAGGTTGCGTTGTTCCGTCACGACAACCTCGATCGGCACAGGCGCGTCCGAAATGAGAAGTACTGCGGCGCCACGCGCAGAGCGCGTCGACGTGCGGGCGTCGACCGCTCCGCCAGCCGCGGGCCGGTCGCGGTGGCAGGCGCGGAACCGCGCGCCTGCCACCGCGTGCGGCTACTGGGCGACGAAGTCCGTGTAGTAGACGCCCATGACCTGGTCCGCCCCATAGATCTCCTGGAGCGAGGCGGTCAGCTCGTTCTTGAGCGCGGCACGCCCTTCCGCGCTCTTGATCTCGGTGACCGGCCGGCCGGAGAAGAGCGCGATGGTGGCGTCCTGGGCCTTGACGAGGTCGATCTCGTGGGCCTCCTCGGTGAGCTGGAGGCCCAGGCCGATGCGGAGGTAGTGGTTGCCGTCGAGGTTGATGTTCATCGACTCGAGGGTCACCATCTCGCCCGCGACGGGCGCGGGCGGCTCCTTCGCGGCGCCGTCGTCCTTGCCTGCGACGAGGAAGAAGTAGGCGGCTCCCGCGAGGACCGCGACGACGAGGACGCCGACGACGATCCACGGCAGCTTGCCGCGCCCCTTGGCCTTCTCGGTGGACTCGGGCTCGGGGGCAGCGGTCTCCGTGCGCTCGCGCGGCTGGATCTTGTTCGCGCCGATCTTGGGCTTGGCGCCCATCACGCGCTGCTCGACGACGGCCATGGCTACTCCTTCTCCTGCTGGCTCGCGGGGGCTGCGGCCGTGGCCTCGCCGTCCTGCACGGCCGAGCTCTTCTTCTTGCGGTTCTCGTCGACGACCGTGAGCAGCTCACGGATGCGTTCGGGCTTGTCGCTGAGCACGACGACGTCGGCACGGCGGTTGGCCGCGAGCGACTTCGTGTCGGTCTTGTCGACGAGCGGGCGGGCGTCGCCGAAGCCGACGGCAGACATCCGCGCGGGCTCCAGCCGCGACTTCTCGACCATGCGACGCAGGACGGTCGTCGCACGTGCAGACGACAGCTCCCAGTTGGTCTTCGCGGTCGAGCCGGTCGGGACGATGTCCGCGTGCCCCTCGATCGCGATCTCGTTGTTGATCGTCCGCAGCGGCTTGCCGACGGCGTCGATCACCTTGCGCGACGTCTTCGTCAGCTCGTTCGACGCGGTGTCGAAGAAGACGTCGGTCGTGATCATGCCGACGACGAGCCCACGCTCGGTGATGCGGAACGTGACGGCGTCCGACAGCTTGACGCGCGCGAGGTTCTCCTCGATGTGGTCGCGGATCTCCTCGAGGTGGTCGTACTCGGCCTCGGCCTCGGCGTAGTCCTGGGCCGAGAACTCACCCTCGGAGCCGTCGAACGATCCCGTGACGACGCCCGACGAGATGCTCGGCGCGATGTCGTTGATGTCCTTGACGTTCATGACCTCGCCGTGCTCGTTCATCAGCCCGGCCTTGTCGACGAGGACGACCGAGTCTCCCGCACCGAACCCGGACGAGAGCGACTGCGCGAGCTCCTCGTACTTCGTCTGGTCGACGGTGCTGATCGCGTACATGACGAGGAACAGCGCCATGAGCACCGTCATCATGTCGGAGTAGGAGACGGCCCACCGCTCGTGGTTCTCGTGCTCCTCCTCCTCGACCCGCTTGCGACGCCTGCTCATGCTGCGTCCTTGACCTGCTGGCCGGGCGGCAGGAGGCTGCGCAGGCGCTCACCGACGAGGCGCGGGTTGGCACCCGACTGCACGGAGAGCAGGCCCTCGAGGACGATCTCCATCTGAGCGCACTCGAGATCGGAGATGCGGGCGAGACGGCCGCCGAGCGGCAACCACATGAGGTTGGCGCTCGCGAGGCCCCAGAGGGTCGCGACGAAGGCCGCGGCGATCATGTGCCCGAGCTCGTCCGGGCTCGCGAGGTTGGACAGCACGTGCACGAGCGAGACGACGGTGCCGACGATGCCGATCGTCGGGGCGTATCCACCCATCGTGTTGAAGAACTTGTAGATGACCTTG
Source organism: Sanguibacter hominis ATCC BAA-789 (assembly GCF_012396185.1). Classification (GTDB taxonomy): domain Bacteria; phylum Actinomycetota; class Actinomycetes; order Actinomycetales; family Cellulomonadaceae; genus Flavimobilis; species Flavimobilis hominis. Next base: position 15,252 of record NZ_JAAXOW010000003.1, on the reverse strand, counting down.
TCGGCGCGACGCTTCGCGTCGATGCGGTCCTCGAGGATGACCCGCAGGTCCTCCGGGTCCGTGCCGTCGATCGCGGCACGCAGACCGTCGCGCAGGAACGGGTCGTCGATCGTGCGCGCCTCGTCCTCGAGCGCGAGCAGGCCCTCGCGGCGGGCGCGGTCGGCGAGCTGCACGATGCGCTCGATCGACGCGTCCGGAGAGGGCACCTTCGCCGTGAACGCCCGCGGGATCGCCCGCATCGCGCCCTTGAAGTCGACGAGCGTCGAGCTCGCGAGGGCTGCGCCGATCGTCGCGCCGAACACGAGGATCATGGGGGCAGGGAGCAAGATGCTCTGGATCTGGGAGCCCTCGAGGTAGATCATCGCGATGATCCCGCCGAAGCTCACCACGAGCCCGATGATGGTTGCCGGATCCATGCGTCAGGACCTCTCGTCGTCGGTGAGGGTGGGCACGACGCTCAACCCGGACGGCCGCTCGGTCGTCTGGTCGTACATGGACTCTGCCTGCAGCTCCTGCGCACGCGCGACGAGCCGGGCCCGGTAGTCGACCACGAGGTCGATCACCGTCTCCATGTCCTCCTGGACGATGTACTTGGTGCCGTCCATCAGCGTCAGGATCGTGTCGGGCGCACTGTCGATACGCTGCACCAGATCCGGGTTCACCGCGAAGCGCGGCCCGTTCAGGCGCGTCACAACAATCACAACCATCACCGATCCTTGGTGTCGTCACCGGTCCGTCCATGAACCGTCACGAGCCAGATCGGTGCCCCCGGCCGCGATATGAGACATTGACCAGAGCCGGTGTGTCCCCTTTGTCGAAGATGACAGCCCCACCCTGGGAAAACGCTTTCGAAGTCCTGTTGAACACGCCCACCGTCGGCCGATGAACACCTCATGAGGGATGTGACGTGTTGCACGTCCCCACCGCACAAGCACCAGCATGAGGAGACCATCGTGTCCACCCCCTCGGAAGAGACGGTCGACGACCGTCCCGCCCGCACACCGCTCGCCAGCCGGCTCCGTGACGTGTCGATCCGCACCAAGATCATGGGGCTCGTCGTCGGCGCGCTCGTCGCCTGCCTCGTGATCGGCGCGACGGGCGCCGTCGGCGTGGTCCAGGCACGCACGAGCATGGGCTCGATGGCGGACGTGACCGAGCGGCTCCACGACGCCGTCCTCGACGTCAACAACGAGGTGTGGCGAACCCGCGCCGCCGCGCTCGACCTCGCAGCGTCGACCGCGGACCAGCGCACCGACGCCGCCGCCGAGGTCGAGGCGGCCACGCAGAGCGCCACGGCGTCGCTCGACGTGCTCTTCTCCCTCTTCGTCGAGGTGACCGGCGAGCAGTCGTCGAACCAGGAGCACCTGACGACCGCCTGGACCCAGTACGCCGACGTCCTGACCCGCGGCCTCGTCCCCGCTGCGATCTCGGGCGACATGCTCACCGTGCACTACCTGCGCACGGGCAAGGCGGCGAACTTCGGCGCCGAGGTCGTCACCGAGCTCTCCGAGACGACCGTCCAGGTCACGCAGACCGCCGACCGCATCCAGGACGACGCCGCGGCACGCTCGACCCTCATGATGACCGTCATGATCGCGACGATCGCCGTCGTCATGGCCGTCCTGCTCGCGCTCGGTGTGTTCGTGACGCGCCAGATCCGCCGGCCCGTCGCCGCGGTGCGTGACGCCCTCGAGCGTCTCGCCGAGGGCGACCTGACGAGCGAGGTCGACTTCACCGCGAAGGACGAGATCGGTCAGATGGCCGCGTCGCTCGTGGCCGCTCAGGCGAACCTCCGGGCGACCCTCGAGCTCGTCGCGGCCGACGCCAGCGCGGTCGCCGCAGGCGCCCAAGACCTCGCCGCGACCAACTCCGAGCTCGCCTCCGGCGCGCACGAGGCCTCCGCCGCCGCGGGCGTCGTCGCGGCCGCTGCCGAGCAGGTCTCCCGCAACGTCCAGACCGTCGCCGCCGGCGCCGAGCAGATGGGCGCCTCCATCCGCGAGATCGCCCAGAACGCCTCCGAGGCCGCCGACGTCGCCAACCGCGCCACCACCCAGGCCGCCGACGCGACCGTGACCGTCACCCGCCTGGGCACCTCCAGCCAGGAGATCGGCAACGTCGTCAAGTCCATCACCTCGATCGCCGAGCAGACCAACCTCCTCGCCCTCAACGCCACGATCGAGGCCGCCCGCGCCGGCGAGGCCGGCAAGGGCTTCGCCGTCGTCGCCTCCGAGGTCAAGGACCTCGCCCAGGAGACCGCACGCGCCACCGAGGACATCGCCCGCAAGGTCGAGGCCATCCAGGCCGACACCGACAACGCCGTCCACGCCATCACCGAGATCTCCGCCGTCATCGCCAAGATCAACGACTACCAGCTCACGATCGCCTCCGCCGTCGAGGAGCAGACCGCCACCACCAACGAGATGTCCCGCTCCGTCTCCGAGGCCGCCACCGGCTCGGCCGACATCGCCGTCAACATCGGGGGCGTCGCCCAGGCGACGGCCTCGTCGAGCGACGCGCTGTCCGGCTCGGGCGGCACGATCGACGAGCTCGCCGCCGTGTCGACGACCCTGCGCGAGCGGATCGCCGGCTTCACCATCTAGCCGCGCAGGACGACGAGAAGGGGGCGTGGTCGCCGATGGCGACCACGCCCCCTTCTCGTGCCTCGGTGGGCCGAGGGTCAGCGCTTGAGGTTGACCAGCTCCTGGAGCAGCTCGTCGCTCGTGGTGATCACGCGCGAGTTCGCCTGGAAGCCGCGCTGGGCGATGATCAGGTTCGTGAACTCCTGGGAGAGGTCCACGTTCGACATCTCGAGCGCGCCACCGATGAGGCCACCACGGCCGCCCGCACCCGCCACCCCGACCGCCGGGTCGCCGGAGTTGACCGACGTCTCGTACATCGAGCCGCCCGCCTTCTGCAGACCGACCGGGTTGGCGAACGTCGCGATCGCGATGCGACCGACCGGCTGCTTGGTGCCGTTCGAGAAGGCGCCGATGATCGTGCCGTCAGCGTTGATCTGGAAGGACTGCAGGGCACCGGCCTGCGAGCCGTTCTTGCTGATCGCCTCGACCGTCGTGAGGGCCGCGTAGCCCGTCACGGTGCCCAGCTCGACCGTGCGGCTGCCGACCGTGATCGTGCCACCGGCCGTGAGGGCGCCCGAGGCGTCGAACTGCATCTCGGCGCCGGTCACCGTGTTCGTCCCGTCGGAGCCGCTCACGCCCCAGCCGGTCGCGGTGCGCGTGAACGTGAGGGAGACGGTGCCTGCGTTGCCGAGGCTGTCGAACACCTCGACGTCGCGCACGAGCGCCGTGCCGACGGCCGCGTCGGACGGCAGGTTGCCACCGAACTTGATGTTCGTCGTCGGCTGCGCGCCGACGAGCGTGGTCATCGGGAGCGTGAGGTTGCTCAGGGCACCCGCGGTGTCGATCCCGCCGGCCGCGTCAGCCGCCCAGCCCTGGACGAACGCACCCTCCGACGTCACGAGGCGACCCTGCGCGTCGAAGTCGAACGAGCCGTTGCGGGTGTAGAACGTCTGCGCACCGCTCTTGACCGCGAAGAAGCCGTCGCCCGAGATCATCACGTCGGTCGAGCGGTTCGTCGTCTGGGCGGCGCCCTGCTGGAAGTTCGTCGAGATCGCGGAGACCTTGACGCCGAGGCCGACCTGGGCCGGGTTCGTGCCACCGGTGTCGGCGGTCGGCGCACCCGCGTTCGTCAGGACCTGGCTGAGCGTGTCCTGGAACTGGGTCTGCGAGGCCTTGAAGCCGGTGGTGTTGACGTTGGCGATGTTGTTGCCGGTGACGTCGAGCATCGTCTGGTGCGAGCGGAGCCCGGAGATGCCGGAGAACAGCGAGCGAAGCATGGTGGTTCCCTTCGGGTGGTACGCCGGACTAGGACGCGGAGGAGTCGGTGGGGGTCGTGGGTGCGGGCTTCTCGGCGGGCGCGCCGAGGATCCCGGAGACGGAGTCGAGGCTGACCTTCACGCCGTCGACGAGGAGCTCGGGGACGGCGCCCGCGAACGAGACGCTCGAGACGTGACCGTTGACGGTCTTGCCCTCGGCGTCGGTGTAGGACACGTCCTTGCCGACGAACTCGGCGGCGGTCGCGCGCATCTGCAGCGCGAACGTCTCGAGGGTCGCGTCGGCGATCGACGTGAGCTTCTCCATGGACGCGAGCTGCGTGGTCTGCGCCATCATCTCGGTCGTGTCCATCGGTGCGCTCGGGTCCTGGTAGCGCAGCTGCGCGACGAGGAGGTTGAGGAAGGTCTCGCCGTCGAGGGTCTGCTTGGCCTTCGAGACCGTGTTCCCGGCGTGGATCGACGTGTAGCCGCCGCCGACACCCTCGGTGCTGATTGACATGGTGCGTGTCCTTTCGGGGGAGCTTCAGGCGAGGACGTCGACGCCGGAGCGTCCGTCGGTCGGGAGGATGTCGGGGCGCGGTGCAGGCGCGGACGCGGTGTCGACCGACGTACCACGCGCGTCACCGCGCGCGGCCTCGGGGCGACCGGAGCCGCGGCCGCCGTCGGTGTCGAGCCCGCTGCCCTGCTGGGCGCCCTGGCTGTCGGACCGGCCGGAGCCGAGGTCGAGCTGGGCCTGCATGCCGGTCGCGGCGAGGTCGCGGCGGAGCTCGGGCAGGATCCCGCGGAGCGACTCGCGCGCCGCGTCGGTCCCACCGACGAGCTCGATGCGGACACCGTCAGCGCCGATGTGCGCACGGACCTCGACGGGCCCGAGCGCCTTCGGCTCGACGCGGAGCGTGAGCATGTGGTCGCCCGCGGGCAGCGCCCGCAGGCGTGCGAGCGGTGCACGGAGCTGCTCGGCGAGCGGCGGTGCCTCGGTTCGGGCAGGAGCTGCGGGCGCTGCGGCCGGGGCCGTCGGGGCGGCCTGCGGCGTCGGGCTCGCCGCGGCGGTCGCGCCGACCGGGGTGAACCCCTCGGGCAACGCACGGCCGGTCGTCTGCTCGACCCCGGCCGGGCGCATCGCGGCGACCGCGGGTGCGGCGGCTGCGGCGTCGGGCTGCGGCGTCGCCGTGGCGACCTGCTGCTGAGCCGCGGGCTCGACACGCTGGGGCGTCGCGTCCTGGGTGAGCGGTGCGGCCTGGCCTGCGGGCTGGGCGGCCGTGGAGCTGCCGAGGGCGGCGCTGCGCTGGAGCGCAGCCGCCGCACGGGTGCCGTCGGCGACCGGGGCCTGCGGCTCGTCGACCGCCGGGGCGGCGACGGTGGCGGCCGCGACGACCGGGGTGGCGGCCTGCGCAGCGGCCGGCGCGGCAGCGGCGACAGGCTGCGCCGTCTCGTCCGCGGGCGCAACAGGCGTCGCCTCGACGGCGGACACCTCGGCGCCCGCCTCGGCGAGCGGCTGCTGCGTGGGCTCGGTCAGCCCGGTGCCGACCACGACCGGAACGACGGGGGTCTCGACGTCGGCGACCGGCGCCGTCGGAGCCTGGTCCGACGCTGCCTGCGTGGTCGTGTCGTCCGTGACGGCGGCGTCGTCATGCTCGGCCTGCGGGCGGACCTCGTCGCGCGACGACGTCCCGCGCGCGGCCCGCGAGCCGTCCCGCGCCGCGTCAGCACGCGCCGCGTCAGCACGGGCCGCGTCAGCACGCGTCGTACGGGCACGCTCGGCGCGCGACCTGTCAGCCTGCGCACGCTCCTGGGTGCGCGCGAGCTGCGCGCGGTCCGCGAGAGCGCGCTCGGCCTGAGCACGATCCTCACGACGAGCGCTCACCGCACCGTCGGCAGGCTGGCGGTCCTGCGTCGCACGGTCGAGCGTCCTCGCGAAGGCGTCGTCCGTCCGCGCGGCAGCGGGCGCCGGGACCGCGGGCCTCGCGGCCCTGAGGTCCACGACGGAGATCTGGACGGTCATGCGGCACTCCCTGTCAGCATCTGCAGCGCGAGTCGCTGCGCGTCGACGGACGTGCTTGCGCTGGTCAGCGCGTCCGTGGTCGCGGCGGCGCCCGTGCCGGGCACGCCGCTCGTGGCTCCCACCGAGGCGAGAGCGGACATGAGCGCCGTGGTCGTGGCGCTCTGGCTCGCGGCTCCCGGCAGGACCCGCCGGATCGCGGTCGGCTTCTCGTAGACCTCCGCCTCCTGGACGACCTTGCCCGGCTTCGGAGCGTGGATCATGCGGTTGTCGCCGACATAGATGCCGATGTGCGAGCCGCCGTCGAACACGACGAGGTCGCCCGGGAGCGCCTCGTCGAGCGACGCGACCGGGGTGCCCGTCGTCATCTGCTCGCGCGCCGTGCGCGGGGCGTCGACGCCGAGGTCGGCGAGCGCACGCTGTACCAGGCCCGAGCAGTCCATGCCGGCCGTCGTCTCACCGCCCCAGACGTACGGGACGCCCAGGTACTTCTCGGCGGACGCCACGAGACCCGTGGCGGTCGCGCCTGCTGCGGGGACCGTCGGGTCCTGGGCGCCGGTCGTCTCACCCGCCGCCGCGAGCGCCTGCGCGAACTGCGTCGACGACGCGGAGACGGCCGACGTGCTCGACGTCGTGTCCGGCGCGCCGGTCGCGAACGCGGACGAGCCGAGGACACCACCGCTGCGAGCACCCGTCGAACGCACGAGCGACTCGATCGTGGCCACGCGGCTGAGGACGGAGTCGATGCTCATCGCGTCTCCTCCCCCGTCGTCGCACCGGCGACGTCCTCGGGCGGACGCGCCCGGCTCGCCGCCTCGTCGATCACGATCTGGTCCGCGGCCAGCTCCTCCTGGGCGACGCGCTCCGCGTGCCGCTCCTCGAGCTTCTCGAGCGGGAGGGACCGCGAGCGTGCAGCCTTCCACTCGTCCTCGCGCTCCTGCGCGGTGCGCGCTGCGCGGGCGACGAGAGCGGTAGCGACGTCGACGTCCGTGCGCAGCGCGGCACGGCCCGCGAGAGCCGCCCGCCACGCCCTGACGTCCATCGCGTCGGGCGTCGAGTGCGAGCCGAGCGCCTCGGCAGCCGCACGGGCGTGCGCACGCGCACGTGCCGTCTGGGCGTTCGCACGGCCGAGCTCGGCGGCCGCCTGGTCCTCCTGGAGCTTGCGGAACCGCAGCAGGCCCGCGAGCCGGAACTTGTCCGCCATCAGGCTGCCTCCCTCGTCCCGAACCGACCGACGAGCTCGTGCAGCCGCGCCCACGAGTCGGCTGCGGGCGCAGCCTCGTCGACGCCCTGCTGCAAGAACGCGTCGATCTCGCGCGAGCTCGCGAGAGCCGCGTCGACGAGCGGGTTCGAGCCCGCGACGTACGCGCCGACGTCGACCAGGTCCTGGACCGACCGGCGCGCCGCCATGACGCGGCGCAGCTCGGTCGCGTCCGCACGCTGCTCGCGCGACGTGACGCGCGACGCGACACGGGAGATCGAGCCGAGCGCGTCGATCGACGGGAAGTGGCCCGACGTCGCGAGCTTGCGGTCGAGCACGACGTGCCCGTCGAGGATCGAGCGCGCCTGGTCGGCGATCGGCTCGTTGTGGTCGTCGCCGTCGACGAGGACGGTGTAGATGCCCGTCACCGATCCGGTCGCGCCGGTACCAGCGCGCTCGAGCAGCTCGGCGAGCAGCGAGAAGACGCTCGGCGGGTAGCCGCGGGTCGCGGGCGGCTCGCCGACCGACAGGCCGATCTCGCGCTGGGCCATCGCGACGCGCGTGAGCGAGTCCATCATCAGCACGACGTCCGCGCCGCCGTCGCGCAGATGCTCCGCGATGCGGGTCGCGACGAACGCGGAGCGCTTGCGCACGAGCGCCGGCTGGTCCGACGTCGCGACGACGACGACCGCGCGGGCGAGGCCCTCAGGGCCGAGGTCGTCCTCGAGGAACTCGCGGACCTCACGGCCGCGCTCACCGACGAGGGAGATCACCGAGATCTGCGCGTCCGTGCCGCGCGCGATCATCGACAGGAGCGTCGACTTGCCGACGCCCGAGCCGGCGAACAGGCCGATGCGCTGGCCGCAGCCGACCGTCGTGAGCGTGTCGAGCGTGCGCACGCCGAGGTTGAGGGGGGCCGTGACGCGCTGGCGCGCGAGCGGGTGCGGCGCGCGTCCCGCGATGTCGACGTACGTGACGTCCCGCAGCGGGCCCTTGCCGTCGATCGGCTGACCGAGACCGTCGAGCACGCGACCGAGGAGGCCGGGACCGACGGGGACGCGCAACGACCCGCCCGTCGCGCGGGCCTCGAGGCCGGCGCGCAGGCCGTGCGGAGGCGCGAGCGGCATGCAGCGCGCGGCGCCGGCGGTCGCCGCGACGACCTCGGCGGGCATGTGGGTGCCCGCGCCGACGGGACCGTCGCCGAGCTGGACGAGGTCGCCGATGGCGAGGTCGAGCCCCTCCACCTCGACGGAGAGACCGACAGCCTGACGCACGCGTCCCACGACCTCGGGGCGCGCGACGGCGAGCGTCGAAGTCCAGGTCATGTCCGCGCCTCCGGGTCTCCGGCTGCGACGGCCTGCTCGACGAGCGGCTCGCCGCTGTCGAGCGCCTGCTCGACGGCGGCGCGCAGGCGTGCGGCACCGGTCGCGACGCGCGCGTCGAGGTAGCCGGTGGGCAGGTCGCTGATCGCGTCGCCCGGCGCGAGCGTCGCGTCGGCGACGAGCTCGACACCGTCGGGGACGCCGACGACGTGGCCGGCCTTCGCCGCTGCGCCCGCGAGCAGATCGAGGTGCGCGAGGTCCTGCGGGTTGAGGCGGATCGCCACGATCTCGGTGCCTGCCGGCACCGCGAGAGCGCGGGCGAGAGCGGACCGTGCCGAGCGCTCCGAGCTGGAGAGCTCGACGCCGACGATCGCCTCGGCGAGGTCGAGCGCGAGGCGCACGATCAGCTCGTGCGACTCCTCGACGACGGGGATCGTGCGGTCGTTGACCGCGCGCGCGGCCGCGGCGAGCGTCGCGAGAGCGGCGTCGACCTGGGCGCGCGCCACTGCGCGCTCGTCCTCGACGCGCTCCGCGACCCGCTCTGCGGCGCGCTGCGCCGCGACGGCTGCCGCTCGCGTGCCCTCGGCCCAGCCCGCCGCGTAGCCGCCGACGCGTGCCTGCTCGCGCACCTGCTGGGTGCGCGCGTCGGACACGACGGCGAGCTGCGTGGTCGCGAAGCCGGGCTCAGGAGACATACTCGTCCTCGCCCTCGCGGCGGATGATGATCTGGCCCGACTCCTCGAGGCGGCGGATCGTCTGGACGATCTGGCTGCGCGCCTCCTCGACCTGCGAGACGCGCACGGCGCCGAGCAGCTCGATCTCCTCGGTGAGGTTGCTGCGCGCACGCTCCGAGAGGTTGCGCAGGACAGCGTTGCGCTCGCCCTCGCCGGCGCCCTTGAGCGCGAGCGCGAGCGTCGGCGTCTCGACGCCGCGCAGGACGAGCTGGAGCGCCCGGTCCTCGAGCAGGACGATGTCCGCGAAGACGAACATGCGGCTGCGCACCTCGTCGGCGAGCTCGGCGTCCTGCTCCTCGAGGCCCTCGAGGATGAGCTTCTCCGTGCCGGGGTCGGCGCGGTTGATGATCTCGACGAGCGGCTGCACGCCACCGATCTGGCTCGTCTCGCGTGGCGTGAGGACGCTCGCAGACTTGCGCTGCAGGCACTCGGCGACGGTCGCGACGACGTCGGGCGCCGCGCGGTCCATGAGGGCGATGCGGTGCGCGACGGCGGCCTGCGTCGCGGGCGGGAGGCCGCCGAGGATGAGCGAGGCGTGCTCGGGTCGCAGGTGGGCGAGGACGAGGGCGATCGCCTGCGGGTGCTCGCCGTTGATGAGGGCGATGACCTGACGGGCGTCGGCCGCCTGGAGGAACTCGAACGGCTGACCGGCGAGCGACTCCTGGAGCCGCTCGAGCATCGTCGCGGCGCGCTCGTCGCCGACGGCCGCCTCGAGGAGCTGGGTCGCGAAGCCGAGACCGCCGTGCGCGAGCATCTGCCCGCCCTGGAGGGTGTCGTAGAACTCCCGCATGACCTGGTCGGCCATGTCCCGGTCGACGCGCTCCATGCGGACGATCGCGGCGGTGATGTCCTCGATCTCCGGCTCGGAGAGCTCGGACAGGACGCGCGCAGCCCGCTCGCGGCCGAGCTGCATGAGCACGAGCGCGGCACGCTGCGTGCCCGAGAGGGCGGCGGTGTTGGGGCGCGGGCGCTCGACGCGCGGAGCGTCCACGGCGGCGGCGACGGCGGGGTCGCTCGTGGTCACGACGGTCACTTGCGAGCCCCCACGTCCATCATCGAGCGGAGTCGGTCAGCGATCTCGGACGGGTCGGTGTCGGCCATGGAGCCGACCTCGGCGCGCTTCGCCTCGGCGTCGAGCTGGAGCTCGTCGACGGGCGCGATCATCGCGAGGGTCTGCTCGGTCTCCTCGACCATGTCGAGGGCGAGCGCGGTCGGGTCGACCGGCGAGACGGGCAGCGGCTCGAGGTCGCCGATGTCGAGCGCGGTGCGCTCGTCGCCCTTGCTCTTGCGTGCCCGGGCGACGACGACGGCGAGAGCGACGAGGAGCACGACCCCGAGGCCTGCCATGACGCCCGTGCGGATCAGCGCGGCGCGCTCGGCCTTCTCGGTCGCGGCGCGCTCTTCCGCGAGGGCGGCCTGGGCGGCCTCGGCGTTCGAGGAGTCGAACGCCATCCGCGACACGGTGACGACGTCGCCGCGCTGCTGGTCGATGCCGGCGGCCGAGGCGACGAGGGTCTCGAGCTCAGCCATCGACAGGGCCGCGGCCGCGCTCTGGTTGACGGCGACGGACACGGACTGACGGCGGACGGTGCCGGGCGCGGTCTCGGTCACCTCGGTGACCTTGTCGACCGCGTTGTTCCGGGTCTCGGACTCGTTGGCGTACTCGCCCTCGCCGTTGCCGCCGGTCGGGACGGCGATGTTGTCGGGGCCGAGGACGCCGGTCCCTCCGGGTGCGCCGCTGCCGGTGTAGGTCTCGGACGTCCGGGTCTCGGAGAGCGGCTGGACGCCGTCCGCGCTCTCGAAGCGCTCGGAGGTGCGCTGTACCTGGTCGAAGTCGAGGTCGGCAGCCACGGAGACCACGGCGTTGCCGGGGCCCACGATGCGGTCGAGCATCGTCTGGACGGAGGCGGAGATGCGCTCCTCGTACTCGCGGTTCTGCTTGCCGGAGCCGGTGCCGGCCGTGCCGACGCCGACGGCGGACAGGACCTTGCCGGTCGAGTCGATGACGGCGACGTCGGTCGTCTTCATGCCCTCGATCGACGCGGACACGAGGTGGACGACGGCCTGGACCTGGTCGTCGTCGAGGGTCGCGCCGGTGCGCAGCCCGACGAAGACGGACGCGGTCGGGTCGGCCTTCTCGGCGACGAACACGGTCTCTTCGGGGAGGGCGAGCTGGACGGACGCGGTCTCGACGCCCTTCATCGCGCTGATGGTCTTGGCGAGCTCGCCCTCCATCGCACGCTTGTAGGTGGTGGACTGCTGGAACTCCGAGGAGCCCATGCCCATCTCGTCGAGGAGCGAGTAGCCGCCGTCGCTCGCGGCGGGCAGGCCGGCCGCGGCCGTCTTGAGGCGCATCTGGTAGACGGAGTCCTTCGGGACCATGACCGTCGCACCGCCGTCGGCGAGCTGGTAGGCGACCCCGGAGGCGTCGAGCTGCTCGACGACGGCGCTCGCGTCGGCCGCGGCGAGGCCCGTGTACAGCGGCGCGTAGGTGGGGCGCGAGCTCCACGCGTAGAGGCCGACGACGATGGCAGCCAGGACACCGAGCCCGATGAGCGTCAGCGTGCGCTGCGCGATCGTGAACTCCTTGATGGCCGCGCCCAGGCGGGCGGCGGCGTGCGAGATCTTCTCGGGCATCAGGCCTGCATCCTCATGATCTCGGTGAAGGCCTCGACGGCCTTGTTACGGACGGCGGCGGTGAGCTCGAGCGTGACGGCTGCCTGGCTCGCGGCGACCGTGTAGTCGTGAACGTCGTCGAGGTCGCCCGTCACGGCGCGGATCGCGAGGGCGCTCGACTTCTCCTGGGCGCCCTGGAGGTTCTCGATGGCGCCGGTGAGGGAGGACGCGAACGCGGGGCCGGTCGTGCTGGGCCCCTGTGCGGGGCTCGCACCGGTGAGGTCGAGGTAGCCGGTGCCGGTGGCACCGGTCACGGCTCCGGCGCTCACGGCGCCGACGGGGATGACGGGGAAGCTCATCAGTTCCTACCGATCTGGAGTGCGGCCTCGTAGGTGGCGCGGGCGCGGTCGACGACGGCGGCGTTCGCCTGGTAGCCGCGCTGGGCCATGATGAGCGAGCTCATCTGGCTGGACATGTCGATGTCGGGGTAGCGGACGTAGCCCTCGGCGTCGGCGAGCGGGTTGTTGGGCTCGTAGACCATGCGTCCCTCGGCGGAACCGAGGACGACGCCCGCGACCTGGACGCCCTGCCCCTGCTGCATCTCGTCCGCGACGACGTAGCGTGCCTGGAAGGCTGCCTCGTCGGTGCGCGTGGCGTTGTTGGCGTTGGCGAGGTTGTCGCTGATCGCGTCGAGCCACTTGCGGTGGACGGTCATGCCCGTCGAGGCGATCCCGAGTGCTCCGAACGTCGTCATCAGTTGGTCCTCATCGCAGTACGGATCTGGCTGAACTGCCCGTCCATGGCCTGGGTGGCGAGCTGGTAGCGCAGGTTGGTGTCGACGTTGAGCAGGGTCTCCGCGTCGAGGTTGACGTTGTTGCCGTCGAGACGCGTGGGCTCGAGCGAGGTCTGCTGGACTGCTGATACGTAGCCGTTGCCACCGCGGACCGCCGAGGTGAGGGCGTCCTCGAACGAGACGCGGCCTGCGTGGAAGCCTGGCGTCTGGATGTTCGCGATGTTGTGCGCGATGACGCGCTGGCGCAGAGCGAGGCCGTCCAGGGCGCTGTTGAGCGCACCGAAACCCACGGAATCGAACACGGAGATGTCCCTGAGGTGTGGTCCGAGTGGCCTGTCCGTGGCCGGTATGACGAGCGATCCATGCTCGTCGGTCCTATCGGGACGCAGGTCCCGCTGTTGAGAGGTTCCCGCCTGCGGAGTTGCAGGTCCGCCCGACGATCGTCACGTGACGGACACTTCGGACCCGGCGTGCGACGAGGCGGGAGCCTCAGCCCTCGGTGTCGAGGTAGACGGGGCGCTCGCGCTCCAACGGGTCGGAGGCGTCGATCACCTCGACCTGGCGGCGCGTCGCCGCCATGGCACGCGCGAGCCTGCTCGCGGTCGCCTTCTGCGCCTCGAGCACGGCGGTCGCGCGCGCGCCGAGGGCGCGCGGGAGCGGGCCGATGCCGTGCGGGACACGCCACTGGGACGCGCGCCGGAGCGCGAGCTCGGCGATCTCGTTGTCGGGCGCTGCATCGAGGAGCGCGTTCGTCTCAGCGAGGTCGCGCTCGAGGATGTCGAGCGCGCGGATCCACGCCGACGTGGCGGTGTCGTCGGTCATGGTCAGCACGTGCTCACCCGACGCCCAGCTCACCCCTCGGGCCGACGACGGCCGGAGGGATGGGAGCGGCCTGCTCGGCCGACAGCTCGCGGGCCGCCGTGTGCCACGCCTCGCGCAGCGGCTCGATGAGAGCACGGCACGCATCGAACCGGGAGTCGTCCTGGTTGACGTTCGCCTTGACGAGCTCGGTGCTCAGGTACGAGTAGAGCGTCAGCAGGTTCTGCGCGCCGGCCCACGCGTTGACGTCGAGCGTCGTCATGAGCTCGGTGACGATGTCCTGGGCGTGGAGGGCTGCCGCATTGCAGCCCGCCTTGTCGCCTGCCTCGATCGCCTTGCGGGCACGGCTGATGTCGAGCAGCAGCCGGTCGTACAGCATCGTCACGAGCGTCGACGGTGTCGCGTTGAGCACGCTCTGCGCGAGGTACTCGGATCTCAGGTCGGTGGTCACGGTCTCTCCTCGTCTACTTCGTCGCGTTCAGCTGCGCGATCTGCGACGACAGCCAGTTCGACGTCGACTGCATCTTGCTCATCGACACCTCGAGCGCGGAGTAGATCCGCACGAGGGTCTCGCGACGGCGAGCGAGACGGTCGTCCCAGTCGGAGATGCGGTCGCCCATCTCGCTGACCGACGCCTCGGTCGACTTGATGCGGTTCGTCAGCGATCCGTCGACCTTGTCGGAGGCGCGGTCGGCGACGGCCTGGACGTTCGCGGCGACGCCGGAGACGATCTTCTGGACCTTCGCGGGGTCTTCAGCGAGGGCGGCCGAGAACTTCTCCTGGTCGAACGTGAACGTGCCGTCACGCGCGATGACGATCCCGACGTCGGCCGGCGACACCCCGTCGATCGGCGCACTCGCCTGCGAGAGGATGTCCTGCTGGAGCATGCGGACCGTCGCGTCGCCGCCGAACAGCCCGGGCTTGAGGGTCGCGGAGCCGTCGGACGCGGTGCCCGTGCTCGCCTTGGTCCGCGAGCTGATCTCGGAGAGGACGACTCCGATGTTGCTCACGAGGTTCTTCGCGAGGTTCGTCAGCGCCTCGGTGTCCCGCACGACGTCGACGGTGACGGCCTCTGCCTCGACCTTGGAGACGGTGATCGTCACGTCGCCGAGGAGCCCGTTGAACGCGTTGGTGGCGCTCGTCATCGACTGGGCCGCGTCCGTGCCGGGGAAGAGTGTGATCTTCGCGTCGCCCGCGGCGCGGACCTGGCTCAGCGACGCGGCGGCGGGCCCGCCCGCGCTGGCGTAGGAGACCGTGAACGAGCTGGCCGCGCCCGTCGCGGTCCCCGTCAGCTGCAGCCGGTAGCTCGGCGTGTCGGCGGTGCCGACGTTGATGACCGCGGCCTTGACGCCCGCGTCGGACGAGTTGATCGCGGCGGCGATGTCGCGCGGGTCGGTCGTCAGCGCGGTGACAGCGGTGTCCTTGCCCCCGAGCGAGATCGTCAGCGTCGGGTCGGCAGGGTCGAGGTCGGCGGGGATCGCGAGGAGCGACGACTGAGACGTCGCGACACGGTCGACCGTGAAGGAGAGGGTCGAGGGGACGGCACCGCTCGCAGCGGTGACGACGACGGACTCGGCGCTCGAGGTGCCCTTGACCGCACCCCACGAAGTGTCCTTCGTGGCGGTCTTCGCTGCTTCCGCAAGAGACGCGACTCGCGTGTTGAGCGCCTGCAGAGCGGTCACGAGCGAGGAGCCCGTCGCCTGCTTCTGCTTGAGGAGAACCTGCTGGTTGCCCTCGACCGCGATGAGGCTGTTGATGAGCGCGGTGGTGTCGAGTCCGGAGCTGAGACCGTCGATCGCGAGACCGGCCATCGTGATGCCCTTCGTTCGTTACGGGTGGCTGCATGCCGTGCGTGCGAGCTGCGGGAGCAGCTCTGGTGTGGCCGTGCGGCGGGAGGACCGTGGTCCTCCCGCCG
>NZ_JAAXOW010000002.1 GCF_012396185.1 Sanguibacter hominis ATCC BAA-789 | reverse complement strand
GAGGGAAACGCCCGGTCCCATTCCGAACCCGGAAGCTAAGCCTCTCAGCGCCGATGGTACTGCCCTGGAGACGGGGTGGGAGAGTAGGACGCCGCCGGACAACCATTCACCAAAGGCCCACCCCCGACCGGGGTGGGCCTTTGGCGTACCCGCAGTGCTCGTCGACGTGACAGACGCGCCGCCGGAGCCGCCGTAGCCCGTTGGTATGGTCCCAAGGCAGCTCGTCTTGGTTTCGCGTCGCGCCCCACTGCACCAGGCGCTCCCTGCTCGGCGTTCGTCACACCTCGCTCCTCAGCGTTCTCTGCGACAATGGAGCGCAACTCAATCGTGGAAGGAACCGCATCAGCGTGAACGAGAACCCAGACAGGAATCGCCGCGACGACGGCGAGCAGCCCAGGCGCTCCTCGTCTGCACCTCGAGGCGGCCGCGACGACCGCGCCCGTGGCGGCGCCCGCGGAGGCAGCGAGTACGGACGTCGCGACTCGGGGTCCCGCTACGGCGACGCACGACGTAGCGACGCCCAGTCCAGCGGTTCGCGGGCTGGTCGTGACGAGCGCCGCAGCGACGGTGTCCGCAGCGACCGTGATTCGCGTCCGTCGTATGGTTCTCGTCCTTCTTTCGGCTCCGATCGTCGAGACGACCGCGGGCCAGCGCGCGACGACCGCGGATTCCGCGGTGGCCAGCCTCGCCGGGACGGTGAGCGTCCGCAGCGTCAGGAGCGCGGTTCCTACGGTTCCCGCCAGTCCTTCGGCGGCTCGCGCGACGGTGACCGTCCGCAGCGCGACGAGCGCGGTTCCTACGGTTCCCGCCCGTCCTTCGGTGGCTCGCGCGACGGTGACCGTCCGCAGCGCGACGAGCGCGGCTCTTACGGTTCCCGCCCGTCCTTCGGCGGCTCGCGTGACGGTTCGAGAGATTCTCGCCCCTCCCGTGGCGGCGACCGGGATTCGCGTCCGTCCTACGGGTCAGCCCGTGGCGACCGGGATGCGCGTCCCTCGTCCGGCGCGCCGCGCAGAGGCGACCGTGATTCGCGTCCGTCGTATGGTTCTCGTCCTTCTTTCGGCTCCGATCGTCGAGACGACCGCGGGCCAGCGCGCGACGACCGCGGATTCCGCGGTGGCCAGCCTCGCCGGGACGGTGAGCGTCCGCAGCGTCAGGAGCGCGGCTCTTACGGTTCCCGCCAGTCCTTCGGCGGCTCGCGCGACGGTGACCGTCCGCAGCGCGACGAGCGCGGCTCTTACGGTTCGCGTCCCTCCTTCGGCGCAGACCGCCGCGACGACCGCCCCCAGGGCAACGATCGGCCCCGGCGCAACGAGCGTCCCCGTGGGGAGATCGACGCGTCACGGCGTGACGAGCGGCCTGCCAGCGGCGAGCGTCGCCCTTCCAGCTACGACCGTCGCCCTGCCCACCGCGAAGGGCGCCCGCCAGCCGGTGACTACCGGCCGCGCACGTCCGATCGCGCAGAGTCCCGCGGGCACGAGGGCGCCGGTATGCGTCGTCGTGAGGACCGCCCGGACACGCGTCAGCGGCCCGAGCGTCACGATCACACGAACCGTCCGCCGCGTGATGACCGACCGCGTGATGCAGCAGGCGACGCTCCCCGTCACGGCCCCGTGCTGCCCGACGACGTCTCGTTCAGCGAGCTCGACCGGGACGCCCGTGGTCGCCTGCGCACCCTGAGCAAGGACAACGCCGAGGACGTCGGTCGGCACCTTGTCATGGTGGCCCGCCTGATCGACGTGGACCCGGAGCTTGCCTACGAGCACGCCCAGGAGGCCGTCCGTCGTGGTGGACGTGTCGACATCGTCCGCGAGGCCGCAGGACTCGCCGCCTACCGCACCGGCCGCTACGCCGAGGCCCTCCGCGAGCTGCGCACCGTGCGTCGGCTCAACGGCTCGTCCGAGCACCTGCCGGTCATGGCCGACTGCGAACGCGGGTTGGAGCGCCCTGAGCGCGCCATCGCCCTCGCGGCCTCGCCCGAGGCCGAGACGCTCGACGCGTCGGCCAAGGTTGAGCTCGCGATCGTCGTCAGCGGCGCGCGGGGAGACCTGGGCGAGCTGGACGCGGCCCTCGCGGTGCTCGACCAGATCGAGATCCCGCGCGGCGAGCGCCTCCTCGAGGCGCGCGTCGCCGTGGCACGGTCCCTCGTGCACGAGGCTGCAGGCCGCGAGAGCGATGCTGCAGCCGCTCTCGTCGGCTTCACCGACGACGAGATCCGCGCCGCGAGCGGCGAGGTCGACGAGGAGGACGACGTCGTCGTCTACGACCTCAGCGAGGAGCTCATCCCCGAGCCTCAAGCCGTTGAGCACACGGTCGTGGAAGCAGATGTCGCGACCGAGACGGTCGCCGCCGCCGACACGTCAGACGGGCCCGAGGGCACGGCGTCGGACGACGCCGCGACCGCCGGGTCGGCTGACGTCGCGACGGCCGAAGAGCCGGACGATGCGTCCGCGACTGACGCTGCTGCCGACCGCGCGGAGGGTGAGAAGTGACCGCAGCCGGCCTCATCGGGACCGACCTGCCGCTCGCCGAGGCCTACGACCTCGCGCTCGTCGACCTCGACGGCGTCGCCTACCGTGGCCCGCTGCCGATCGACCATGCCGCGGACGGCCTCACGTCGGCGCGGGAACGCGGGCTCCGGCTCGTCTATGTGACGAACAACGCGTCGCGCGAGCCCGGGTCGGTCGCTGACCAGCTCACCACGCTCGGGATCCCGACCCAGCCCGACGAGGTCATGACTGCGGCCCAGGCCGCGGCCAAGGTGCTCGAGACGCGTCTCGCCCCCGGGGCGAAGGTGCTCGTCATCGGTGGCGCCGGCCTGCGCACAGCCGTGACCACCTCGGGCTTCGCGATCGTCGGCTCTGCCGACGACGAGCCTGACGCGGTCGTCCAGGGCTTCGCGCCCGAGCTCGGCTGGGCCGACCTCGCCGAGGCGGCCTACGCCGTCGGCCGCGGGGCCTGGTATGTCGCGAGCAACCTCGACCTCTCCCTGCCGACCGCCCGTGGCTACGCCCCGGGCAACGGCTCGCTCGTGGGGGCCGTCGTCAACGCGACGGGCGTGACGCCCGACAGCGCTGGCAAGCCGTCCCCGCGGATGTACGAGCTCGCGGTCGAGCGGGCGGGCGCCGAGCGCGTGCTCGTCGTCGGGGACCGTCTCGACACGGACCTCGCCGGCGCGCGGGCCGGGGGATATCCCGGCCTGCACGTCCTGACAGGCGTCAACACCGCTCGCGACGACGTGCTCGCCGAGCCGCACCTGCGCCCCCACCTCATCGGTGAGGACCTTCGTGCGCTGCTCGTGGCGCACCCCGAACCCCGCCTCGAGTCTGGCTGGTGGGTCAGCCGCGGCGCGGCAGCCCGCGTCACCGACGGACGCCTCGAGCTCGACGAGACGCAGCTCTCGACCGACGCAGACGCCGTCGACATCGTGCGCGCCGCGTGCGCCGCGGCGTGGGACAGCGTGGACTCGGGAGCCGGCCCCGTCGACCCCCGCTCCGTCCCGGAGTTCGCGGTCGGGGACCACTGAGCCGCCCGTCCCCAACCATCGACGCCGCAGCCCCGGACCCACACGTCTGAGGCTGCGGCGTCGCCGTGCCAGGCAGCCGGGCTAACCTGGGTGAGGCCTTCTCGTGGGCCACCGCGACGACCCGACAGGAGGACCATGCAGGACAGCCGCACCGGTGACGCCGAGGTCGACCGCATGCTCGAGCGCCTCGACGGTCTGACCGCGCGACCCGTCGTCGAGCACGTCCAGGTCGTCGAGCAGGTGCACCGCGAACTCGAGGCCCACCTCACCGGGCAGGACGAGGGCTGAGATGACCTCAGGCGCCCACCGCGTCGACGTCGCCCTCGTCGCGCGCGGGCTCGTCCGATCACGCACGCTCGCCGCGCACGCGGTGCGCGACGGCCGCGTCCTCGCTGACGGCGTTGCCGTCACCCGGGCTTCGCACCCCGTCGACGACACCACGTCTCTCGTCCTGCTCCCCGGCGACGTCGACCGGTACGTGTCGCGCGCCGGTCACAAGCTCGCCGGAGCACTCGACGCGATCGACGCGCTCGCCGACCACGTCCTCCCGTGCGCACGTCCCGTGATCGACGGAGCGGTCTGCCTCGACCTCGGCGCGTCGACCGGCGGGTTCACCCAGGTGCTGCTCGAGCGCGGTGCGCGCCAGGTGGTCGCACTCGACGTCGGCCACGACCAGCTCGACCCGACCCTGCGGGCAGACCCGCGCGTCGTCGTGCGCGAGGGCGCGAACGCACGTGAGCTCACGCCGGACGACCTTCCCGACGACGTGCAGGTCGTCGTCGGCGACCTGTCCTTCATCTCGCTGACGCTCATCCTCCCGGCACTGCGTGCCTCCGCGCCCGCAGCCGACCTGCTGCTCATGGTCAAGCCGCAGTTCGAGGTGGGTCGCGAGAGGCTCGGTCGCGGCGGCGTCGTCCGCGATCCCGAGCTGCACGTCACCGCTGTGCTCGACGTCGTGCGGTGCGCGACCGGGCTGGGCGCGCCACCCGTCGCCGTCGCAGCGAGCTCGCTGCCCGGCCCGAGCGGCAACCGTGAGTTCTTCTGCTGGTTCAGCCCGCACCGCCGCGGGGTCGACCCGGCGTGGACCGCCGCCGCCGTGCGCGCCGCGGTGGCAGACTCTGAGGGGCGCCAGGCCTTCGTGGTCGGCGCGACGACCGACGGAGGTGACCAGTGACCAGGACCGCGATCGTGGTGACCCACGGGGGCCGGCCCGAGGCGCTCGTCGCCCTCCGGGAGGCGATGCACGAGCTCACGGCGGCAGGCTTCACGGTCGTCCTGCACGACCAGGACCTGCCGACCCCGCACGGCGACCTCGTCGGCGCTCGACGCCCCGAGACGGCCGACGCCGAGATCGTCGTCGTGCTCGGGGGAGACGGGACGATCCTGCGTGCCGCCGAGCTCACGCGCGGGACGTCGGCGCCCATCCTCGGCGTCAACCTCGGTCACGTGGGCTTCCTCGCCGAGAGCGAGCGAGACGACCTGCGGGACGCCGTCCAGCGCGTCGCCGCCCGCGACTACGAGGTCGAGGAACGCGGGGTCGTCGAGGTCGAGGTTCGCGCACCCGGCCACGAACGTCCCGTCGTCGGCTGGGCCCTCAACGAGGCGACCGTCGAGAAGGCCGACCGGCAGCGCATGCTCGAGGTCGCGATCGAGGTCGACGGGAGGCCGTTGTCCTCGTTCGGTTGTGACGGTGTCGTCATCTCGACCGCCACCGGATCGACTGCGCACGCGTTCTCCGCCGGAGGGCCCGTCGTGTGGCCCGACGTCGACGCGATGCTCCTCGTGCCGCTCGCCGCGCACGCCCTGTTCGCCCGCCCGCTCGTGGTCGGTCCGCGATCGACCTTCGCAGTCGAGATCGTGACCCGCTCCCAGTCAGGCGGCGTGCTCACCCTCGACGGGCGACGCCGGATCGACGTCGCGCCCGGTGCACGCATCGAGGTGCGGCGCGGCTCCGACCCCGTGCGTCTCGCACGGCTGAGCCACGCGCCGTTCACCGACAGGCTCGTGCGCAAGTTCTCCCTGCCTGTCGTCGGCTGGCGGGGCGGCGCGCCGCGCACCGGGTCCCAGCCCGTCATCCCGCACCACCCGAAGGACTGACAGTGCTCGAAGAGATCGTGATCGAGAACCTCGGAGTGATCAGCCGGGCCCACATCCCGCTCGCCCCGGGGCTCACGGCGATCACCGGCGAGACGGGCGCCGGCAAGACCATGCTCCTGACCGGGCTCGACCTCCTGCTCGGTGGCAAGGCCGACTCCGAGCGTGTGCGCACCGGTGCCGACCGGGCTCTCGCCGAGGGGCGCTTCGTCCTCGCCCCCGGCTCCGCCGTCGCTGAACGCGTCGAGGACGCTGGCGGCGCGCTCGACGACGACGGCTCCCTCGTCGTCCTGCGCACCATCACCTCGGGGCGGTCGCGCGCGCACCTCGGAGGCCGCAGCGTGCCGCAGAGCGTCCTCGCCGACCTCGCAGAAGAGCTGGTCACGGTGCACGGCCAGAGCGACCAGCTGCGCCTGCGGTCCCCGCGACGTCAGCGCGACGCGCTCGACACCTTCGCCGGGGCGGCTCACGCCCGCGCGCTCGACGACTACCACGCGCTGTGGACCGAGCGGGGCGCCGTCGCCGAGGAGATCGACCGGCTCACCTCCCAGCGCGACGACCGTGCACGCGAGGCCGAGCTGCTCCGCCTGGGCCTCGCCGAGGTCGAGCGGGTCGACCCGCAGCCGCACGAGGACACCGAGCTCGATGCCGAGATCGCCCGGATGAGCAACGTCGAGGACCTCCGGGCACGGACTGCGGTCGCGCACGACGCCGTCACGGGCGACGAGTTCGCGTCCGGCGACGCGCCCTCCGCCGTCGCGCTCGTCGAGCGTGCACGCCGAGAGCTCGAGGCCGCCGCCGCCCACGACCCGTCGCTCGCACGCCTCGCCGAACGCGCCGCCGAGATCGGCTTTCAGCTCGCCGAGCTCGCCGCGGACCTGTCCGGATACCTGCAGGACCTCGCTGTCGACCCTGGCCGGCTCGAAGAGGCCAACACCCGCCGCGCCCAGCTCGGCCAGCTCACCCGCAGCTACGGCAGCGACGTCGACGCCGTCCTCGAGTGGGCGTCCGCTGCAGGCCTGCGCCTGCTCGACCTCGAGGGTGGCGACGAGCGGCTCGCCGACCTCGCTGCCCGCCGGGACGAGATCGACGCGGCGCTCACCGAACGGGCCGCGACGATCAGTGCGACCCGACGCGAGGTCGGGGCGCGGCTCGCCGATCTCGTCTCTGCCGAGCTCGACGGACTCGCCATGGCGGGTGCCCGGCTCGAGGTCGAGGTCCGCCCCGACGAGCCCGGACCGTGGGGCGCGGACGCCGTCGTCATGAGCCTGCGCCCGCACCCCGGAGCACCCGCGAGCCCGCTCGGCAAGGGCGCCTCCGGCGGCGAGCTGTCCCGCGTCATGCTCGCGATCGAGGTCGTGCTCGCCCAGGCCGCGCGCGAGGAACGCGGCGGGGGCGTCCCGACCTTCGTGTTCGACGAGGTGGACGCAGGGATCGGCGGCCGCGCCGCCCTCGAGGTGGGCCGCAGGCTCGCCGCGCTCGCC
The DNA here is from genome assembly GCF_012396185.1 of Sanguibacter hominis ATCC BAA-789. Taxonomy (GTDB): domain Bacteria; phylum Actinomycetota; class Actinomycetes; order Actinomycetales; family Cellulomonadaceae; genus Flavimobilis; species Flavimobilis hominis. The sequence continues at coordinate 694,159 of NZ_JAAXOW010000002.1, read as the reverse complement.
CGCTCCGCCCAGGTCGTCGTCGTCACGCACCTCGCCCAGGTCGCCGCGTACGCCGACCAGCACCTCGTCGTCACCAAGTCCACCGGCTCGGGCGGGGACGTCGTCACGCAGTCCGACGTCACCGTCGTCACGTCCGACGACCGTGTGACGGAGCTGGCCCGCATGCTCTCAGGGCAGGAAGAGTCCGACGCCGCGCGCACGCACGCCGCGGAGCTTCTCGCCGCCGCCGACATGGGATGATCTTCACGATGAAACTCACCTCCCGCAGACGACGGACCGACGTCGCGACCCCTGGGCTCCTCGCGCCCGTCCGCGTCGACCCCCGCACCAAGAGCCTGACGAAGCGACTCCGCGCAGGCGAGATCGCGGTCATCGACCACCTCGACATCGACCGCGTCGCTGCCGAGGCGCTCGTCGCCGCGCAGCCCGCCGCGATCCTCAACGCCTCGAAGTCCATCTCGGGCCGCTACCCGAACCTCGGACCCGAGATCATCGTCGAGGCAGGCATCACGCTGATCGACGACCTCGGACCCGACATCATGGCGCTCACCGAGGGGCAGCGCGTCCAGGTCGACGGTGCCCAGGTCCTCCACGGTGGTCACCTCGTCGCCGAGGGTGAGCTGCAGACGGCCGAGACCATCGACGTGAGCCTCGCCGAGGCGCGCGAGGGGCTGTCCGCCCAGCTCGAGGCGTTCGCTGCGAACACGATGGACTACCTGCGCCGCGAGCGAGAGCTCCTCCTCGACGGCGTCGGGGTCCCGGAGATCTCCACCAAGCTCGAAGGGCGGCAGGCGCTCATCGTCGTCCGCGGCTACCACTACCGCGAGGACCTCGCGACGCTCCGTCCGTACATCCGCGAGTATCGCCCGGTCCTCATCGGTGTCGACGGCGGTGCCGACGCGATCCTCGACGAGGGCTGGCGCCCGGACATCATCGTCGGCGACATGGACTCCGTCTCGGACAAGGCCCTCACGAGCGGCGCGGAGATCGTCGTGCACGCGTACCGGGACGGCAAGGCGCCCGGACTCGAGCGCGTCGAGCGCCTCGGGGCGAAGCACGTCGTGTTTCCTGCGACCGGCACGAGCGAGGACATCGCGATGCTCCTCGCCGACGACAAGGGCGCCGACGTGATCGTGGCCGTCGGTACGCACGTCACCCTCGTCGAGTTCCTCGACAAGGGCCGTTCCGGCATGGCGTCGACCTTCCTCACCCGACTGCGCGTCGGTGGCAAGCTCGTCGACGCCAAGGGCGTCTCCCGCCTCTACCGCCAGCGGATCTCGAACGCGCAGCTGGCGATGCTCGTCGTCTCCGGCCTCGTCGCTCTCGTCGTCGCGCTCATGTCGACCGCCGCCGGGCAGACTCTCTTCGGGCTCACGGGAGCCTGGATGGACGACGTCTGGAGCTGGATCCTGGGGCTGTTCGCCTCACCCTGACCAGCCCGGCCCCACCCGCAACTCCGCTACCGACCGAGGATGAACCCCCGCCGTGATCGACTTCCGCTACCACCTCGTCTCCCTCATCTCGGTGTTCCTGGCGCTCGCCGTGGGCATCGTGCTGGGCGCAGGCCCGCTCAAGGAGGCGATCGGCGACCAGCTCACCGGCCAGGTCGAGTCCCTGCGTGCCGACAAGGAGAAGCTGCGCGCTGACCTCGACGAGGCAGCCGCCGACCTCTCGCAGCGCGACGCGTTCCTCGACGCGACCGCACCGAGCCTCGTCGCCGGGTCGATCGCCGGCCGCCGCGTCGCGATCGTCGAGCTCGACTCCGCGAGGGACGAGACCGTCGCCGCGCTCTCCGAGCGTGTCGCCGCCGGCGGCGGGAAGGTGACCGCGCGGGTGCAGCTCGCGGACACGTGGACGAGCGAGGGCCAGGCCAAGTTCCGCCAGTCGCTCGCCGCCAACCTCGCCCAGTACCTCCCTGAGTCCCCAGACGGCTCGGTCGACGCGGACCTCGCGACCGCGCTCGTGCTCTCGCTCGTCCAGATCGACTCGAGCAAGCCCGACGCGTACTCCCCGGACGCGAGCGTGCTCCAGGGACTCCTCGCCGCTGGCGACCTGGTCACCTACGCGCAGCCGGACGCGGCCCCCGCGGACATGATCGTCCTGCTCACGAGCGCGGACGAGCCGAAGAGCGACGAGACGCCGAGCAGCGGCACCCAGGCCGAGACCACGCGCCTCATCCACCAGGAGCTCGCGGCCGCAGCGGTCTCCGGGTCCGAGGCCGCTGTCGTCGTCGCGACCGGCACTAGCACGGCGCTCCTCGACGCGATCGCCGAGGGCGAGACGCCGATCAGCACGGTCGCCGACGCCGGCACCACGACGGGCCAGATCACGACCGTCCTCACGCTCGCAGCCCAGGCCTCCGGGACGGTCGGGCACTACGGTCCGCAGTCCGGCGCGACCGCGGTCGCGCCCCCGGTCGTGCGGCTCGCCGAGGTCGACCGCACCGCACGCACCGCCGTCGCGCAGGAGGCCGACGGCGGAGCCGAGACCCAGGACGGCGACGCGGACACGGGCGACGGCGCATGACGCGGCTGCGCGGCTCTGTCGCGGGCGCGCTCACCGGTGTCACGGCACGCAACCTCGTCCGCGCGGCACTCGACGAGCAGATGCCCGGCGGGACCGCGACGTGGCTGCGCACCAACTTCCGCGGCACGCGCGTCAGCCTCATGGGCGGCCCTGCCCTCGCGTCCGGCCTCGCGGCAGGTGCACTGACGACCGGTGTGGTCTCGCGACGCGCCCGGGTGGGAACGGCAGGCGCTATCGCTGCGCTCGCCGGGGGAGCCGCTGGGCTCAACGACGACCTGCACGAGGACACCGAGCAGCGGGACAAGGGCCTGCGCGGTCACCTCGGTGCGCTGCGCGAGGGCCGCGTCACGACAGGAGCGATGAAGATCGGCGCGATCGGCGCAGGCGCGCTCGCCGCCGCCGCGCTCGTCGGCCGGGACCGCCGCCGAGCGCAGGCGTCGTCGTCCGTCACCGCGCTCGGAGACCTCGTCCTCGACTCGATCCTCGTGGCAGGTTCAGCGAACCTCGTCAACCTCTTCGACCTCCGGCCCGGGCGCGCGCTCAAGGTGGGGCTGATCGGCACGGCGACGGTGGCCCTGGCTGGCGCCCCGGCACAGGCGGCAGCCGTCGTCGGGCCCGTCGCGGCATCTCTCCCGGCCGACCTCGCCGAGCTCGACATGCTCGGTGACAGCGGTGCGAACGCGCTCGGAGGCGTCGTCGGTGTCGGGTTGACACAAGCGTCGCGGCCCGCGCGGCTGGTCGCTGCCGCGACAGTCGTGGGTCTCACCCTCGCGTCCGAGAAGGTCAGCTTCTCCCGTGTCATCGAGCGCACCCCCGTGCTCTCCGCACTCGACTCGTGGGGCAGACGGCCGTGAACCTGAGGTCGCGCTCGGGCCGGATCGCCACGGGCCTGGTCGGCGCGGCCGCGATGATCACGGCGATCACGCTCCTCTCGCGGATCCTCGGCTTCACCCGCTGGATGGTGCAGGCCGGCACAGTCGGCTACGGCGCCACGGGGACTGCATACGCGTCCGCGAACGCGCTGCCCAACGTCCTGTTCGAGGTCGCCGCCGGCGGCGCCCTCGCGGGCGCCGTCGTGCCGCTGCTCGCCGCGCCTCTCGCGCGAGGCGCACGCGCCGAGGTCGACCGCATCGCGTCCGCGGCGCTCACGTGGACTGCGACGATCCTCGTCCCGCTCGCGGTCCTCGTCGCGGTCCTCGCCGAGCCTCTCGTCACCGTCTTCCTCGGCGCTGGAGCACCGAGCGCGCAGCTCGAGCTCACCGCGCACTTCCTGCGGGTGTTCGCCTGGCAGGTCCCGCTCTACGGCCTCGGCGTCGTGCTGACCGGGGTGCTCCAGGCGCAGAAGAGGTTCTTCTGGCCCGCGTTCGTCCCGGTCCTGTCGACGCTCGTCGTCATCGGCGCCTACATCGTGTTCGGCGCCACCGCCGACGGTGCCCAGGACGACCTCGCCGCGCTCCCGGCCCGAGCCGTCGCCTGGCTCGCATGGGGCACGACCGCTGGCGTCGTCGCCCTCTCCGTCCCGCTGCTCCTGCCCACCGCGCGCGGCGGTGTCAGGCTTCGCCCCACCTGGCGCTTCCCCGAGGGCGTCGCGAGGCGCGCGCGGAAGCTCGCCGCCGCCGGGGTCGTCGCAGTCCTCGCGCAGCAGCTCTCGCTCGTCGCCACGATCTGGCTCGCGAACAACCGGGGCGGCGAGGGCACCTTCGCCGTCTACCAGTACACGCAGGCCGTGTACGTCCTGCCCCACGCCGTGCTCGTCGTCCCGCTCGTCACGAGCGCCTTCCCGCGCATCGCCGACGTCGTCCACCAGCCTGAGCGTCTCGGCCGCCTCGTGTCACTGACCACTCGCGCGGTCCTCGTGCTCGGCGCGGTCGGCGCGAGCGCCCTCGTCGCCGCAGCCCCGCAGGTCGCCACGGTGTTCTCGACCGTAGGGCACGGCGACGACCAGGTGATCGCCGCCATGGCGCCCGCCCTGAGCTGGATGGCCCCAGGACTCGTCGGGCTCGGCGTCATGCTGCACCTGACCCGCGTGCTCTATGCGCTCGAGAGGTCACGCGCCGCGGTCCTCGCGTCGTCGGTCGGCTGGGCCGTCGGCATCGTCACCTCGGCCGCCCTGGCGGTCACCGCCACGTGGGGCGGGCGAGACGCCACGGCGACCCTCGTCGCCCTCGGCATCGGCGGGTCGGTCGGGATGCTCGTCGGCGCGGTCGCCGCGATCGTCGTGCTGCGCCGCACCGCGGGAGCGGACGCATCGCGAGGAGTCGCGCGGACAGCCGGCGTCGTCGCGTGCGTGGGAGCCGCGGGCGCGGTCGCCGGGCGCGTCGTCGCCGACCTCGTCGTGGAGGCGTGGCCGGGCACCACCGGGACCGTCGTGGCAGGTGGCGTCGGCGGCATGCTCGCCGTCGTCGTCGTCCTCGCCGGCGCGTGGGGCGTCGACCGCGGCTCCGTGCGCGAGATGCTCGGACGTCCACACGCCGCGCGGGTCGCCGCCGCAGCGACGGAAGGGGAGTGACATGCGGATCTTGCAGGTGCTCGGGACGAGTGCGGGCGGGGTGATCCGGCACGTCTCCGCCGTCTCGGTCGCACTCGCGGCGCACGGGCACGACGTGCGCGTCGCAGGCCCCGCGTCCTCCCGCGGGCTGCTCCACGAGGGGCTCCCGCTCGCTGCCGTCGAGATCGGCCCACGGCCCGGGCCGGGCGACCTCGCTGCGGTCCGTGCGCTGCGCGAGACCATGGCGGGAGCAGACGTCGTCCACGCGCACGGCCTGCGCGCCGGTGCCTTCGCCGTGATGGCTGCGCGGACGAGACGCTCGCGACCGCGCGTCATCGTCACCCTTCACAACCTGCCGGTCGGCGGTCGCGCGGTGCGGGCCGTCTCTGCGGTGCTCGAGCGGGTCGTCGCGCGCGGCGCCGACGTCGTCCTCGGTGTGAGCGGCGACCTCGTCGCCCGTGCCGCGACGCGGGGCGCGCGTGGCGCCGAACGGGCGCTCGTGCCCGCTCCCGCCGTGCGTGCGGTCAGCGACGACGACGTCGCTGCGGTGCGCGCGGAGCTCGACGTGCCGGGCCGGCTCGTGCTCACCGTCGCGCGCCTCGCCCCTCAGAAGGGCCTCGACACGCTGCTCGACGCCGCCGAGCGTCTCGCGCGCGACGTCCCCGACGTCACGTGGTGCGTGGCCGGAGACGGACCGTTGCTCGGCGAGACCGAGGACGAGATCCGACGCAGGTCGTTGCCGGTGCGCATGCTCGGCGCCCGCTCGGACGTCGCCGCGCTCCTGCGCGCCGCCGACGTCGTCGTGAGCACCGCCGTGTGGGAGGGCCAGCCGATCGCCGTCCAGGAGGCGCTCGGTGCAGGTGCTGCGCTCGTCGTGACCGACGCAGGCGGCACGCGCGAGGTCACGGGGGAGCGGGGCGCAGTCGTCGTGCCCGTCGGCGACTCGACCGCGCTCGCGCGCGAGACGGCCGCGCTGCTCGTCGACGACACCAGACGTGCAGGTCAGGGCGACCACGCGGCCCGACGGTCCCGGGAGCTCCCCACGAGCGACGACGTGGTCGCACAGCTCCTGCGGGTCTACCGATAGCTCCGCACGGCGGAGAGTCCGGCAACTGTGATGCTGCCGACGCGGCGGGTCCGGGGGCGGGCGGCCAACTCACTGATAGAGTGGAATCCCGTGGTAGAGCATGCGAATCGACTCTCCGGGCGGTCGGAATCCACGACCCGGCACATCTTCGTGACCGGAGGCGTCGCCTCCTCACTCGGCAAGGGACTGACGGCCTCGAGCCTCGGTCGCCTTCTCCGTTCTCGCGGCCTCCGCGTGACGATGCAGAAGCTCGACCCCTATCTGAACGTCGACCCGGGAACGATGAACCCGTTCCAGCACGGCGAGGTCTTCGTCACCGAGGACGGTGCCGAGACGGACCTCGACATCGGCCACTACGAGCGCTTCCTCGACGTGCCGCTCTCGGCGAGCGCGAACGTGACGACCGGCCAGGTCTACTCGCACGTCATCGCCAAGGAGCGCCGCGGCGAGTACCTCGGCGACACCGTCCAGGTCATCCCGCACATCACCGACGAGATCAAGACGCGGATGCGCGCCCAGGCGAGCCCCGACGTCGACGTGATCATCACCGAGATCGGTGGCACCGTCGGCGACATCGAGTCCCAGCCCTTCCTCGAGGCGGCCCGCCAGGTCCGCCACGAGCTCGGCCGCGACGACTGCTTCTTCCTGCACGTCTCCCTCGTCCCCTACATCGGCCCGTCGGGTGAGCTCAAGACGAAGCCGACGCAGCACTCTGTCGCCGCGCTGCGCAGCATCGGCATCCAGCCGGACGCGATCGTCCTGCGCGCCGACCGCGACATGCCCGAGTCGATCAAGCGCAAGATCGCCCTCATGTGCGACGTCGACAACGAGGCTGTCGTCACGTGCAAGGACGCGCCGAGCATCTACGACATCCCCAAGGTGCTGCACGCAGAAGGCCTCGACGCATACGTCGTGCGTCGCCTCGGCCTGCCGTTCCACGACGTCGACTGGGACGGCTGGAGCCAGCTCCTCGAGCGCGTGCACAACCCTGAGCGTCACGTCGAGGTTGCGCTCGTCGGCAAGTACATCGACCTGCCGGACGCATACCTCTCCGTGACCGAGGCGCTGCGTGCTGGCGGCTTCGCCAACAACGCGAAGGTCGCGATCCGCTGGGTCGCGTCCGACGAGTGCCAGACGCCCGAGGGTGCCGACCAGGCGCTCGGCGGTGCGGACGCGATCCTCGTGCCCGGTGGCTTCGGCGTCCGCGGCATCGAGGGCAAGCTCGGTGCGCTGCGCTGGGCGCGCGAGAACGGGGTGCCGACGCTCGGAATCTGCCTCGGCCTGCAGTCGATGGTCATGGAGTACGCCCGGAACGTCGTCGGCCTCGAGGGCGCCTCGTCCTCGGAGTTCTCGGACGACACCGCGCACCCCGTCGTCGCGACGATGGAGGAGCAGCAGGCATTCGTCGACGGCGCTGGCGACCTCGGTGGGACGATGCGCCTCGGCGCGTACGACGCCATCCTGACGCCCGGCTCGGTCATCGCGGGGGTCTACGGGAGCACGCACGTCTCGGAGCGTCACCGCCACCGCTACGAGGTCAACAACGCGTACCGGGCTCAGCTCGAGGAGGCAGGCCTGGTCTTCTCGGGAACGTCGCCCGACGGCACGCTCGTCGAGTTCGTCGAGCTTCCCGCGGACGTGCATCCGTACTACGTCTCGACGCAGGCCCACCCCGAGTTCAAGTCGCGACCGACCAAGGCTCACCCGCTGTTCGCCGGCCTGATCGCCGCGGCCGTGGCTCAGCAGGACTCATGACCGACCCCATCTTCGACCGCGTCGCCCCACGCCCCGTCGTCGACCGCAGCGCGGTCCACGACGGGGTCGTGTGGGACGTCGTGAGCGAAGACGTCGACCTCGGCGAGGCCGGGGTCGTCACCCGCGAGTGGGTCGACCACCCTGGGGCCGTCGCGACGATCGCGATGGACGACGAGGGTCGCGTCCTGCTGCTGCGCCAGTACCGCCACCCGGTACGCCGCGAGCTCTGGGAGCCGCCCGCCGGCCTCCTCGACATCACCGCAGAGGACGCGTGCGTCGCCGCGCAGCGTGAGCTTGCGGAGGAGGCGGACCTGCGTGCCACGACCTGGCACGTGCTGGCCGACTACTTCACGACCCCGGGCGGCAACAACGAGGCGCTGCGCGTCTTCCTCGCCCGGGACCTGAGCCCCGTGCCCGAGTCCGAGCGCCACGTCCGCGAGGACGAGGAGATGGACATGGTGCCGCACTGGCTGCCGTGGGATGAGGCCGTCGAGTCGGTGCTCGCCGGTCGCCTGCACAACCCGTCGACCGTCGTCGGCGTCCTGGCTCTCGCCGCCGCGATGAACCAGGGTCTCGAGACGCTCAGGCCGGGCGACGCGCCGTGGCCCGAGCGGCGCGACGGCGTCCCCCCTGGCCGGCGAGGCCACGGAGCGTGACGACGCGCGCATGACGGAAGGCGAGAGGGGCGGACCGATGGTCCGCCCCTCTCGTCGTACCTGGCGGGAGGCTTACCTCCCGGACGACGCCCTCGGCGCCCCGGTCACGAGCGACGCTCGTCGACCCGCGTGCGGGTCGACAGGACGAGGTTCGCCGCAGCTGCGGTCGACAGGGCAGCGCCCAGCATGTGCAGCAGCACGAGAGTGATCGGCAGGTCGGTGAAGTACTGCGTGTAGCCGATGACCGCCTGCAGCGCGATGACCGCGCCGACGAGGATCAGCGCGCGACGGGGGCGCTCCGTGTCGGCCGTGCTGCGGGACGCCCGCACGACGAGCGCGGCCAGCACGACGACGGACGCGATGTAGACCCAGACGCTCACGCCGTGCAGCTTCGCGGCGTGAGCGGGGTCGAGCGCGAAGCGGTAACCGACCTCCTCGTCGCCCGAGTGCGGGCCCGCGCCCGTCGTGATGACGCCCAGGACGAGCATCGGGACGGCAAGGACGCCGGTGAGAGCGGCCACCGCGCGCGCCGGCGACGGGAGAACGGGGCGCGCGGGCCCGTCGCCCTCTCCGTGGCGCACGATCAGCCACGTCGACGCGGCGACGAGGCCGAGCGAGATGAACATGTGCGAGCCCACCACCGCGGGATGCAGGTCCACGAGCACGGTGATCCCGCCGACGACGGCCTGGACGACGACCCCGATGATCGGGACGAGGCCGAGCACCCGGTAGGAGAGGGCTCGATCACGCTGGCGCCACACCGCGACGGCCGTCAGCCCCGCGACGACGCACAGCACGAACGTGAGCGTCCGGTTCCCGAACTCGATCGCCGAGTGGAACGTCGCCTCCGGGTGGTAGACCGGTGTGAAGCTCCCCGGCTCGCACTGCGGCCACGTCGAGCAGCCGAGACCGGAGCCGGTCAGACGGACGAGGCCACCGGTGACGATGATGCCGATCTGGGCTACGAGGTTCGCGACGAGGATCGCCCGGCGCCGGGTGTCGGTCCACCGCACGAACCTCTCGAGCGGACCGCGCGGCGGGGTCGTGGTCGTCTGGGCAGGGGCGGCGTCCGGGGTCGTCACGGTCCCTACGCTATTCCTCACGCGCTGGGCCGGACGAATCTGGCACCGTGATGCTCGTCGCGTCAGCTCCAGCGGAACGTGCGGGAGGTCGCCCAGCCGAGCCCGAGGGTCCACGCGACGAGCGCCGCGACGTCGCGCAGCGCGACTCCGCCGTCGAACGCACCGCGCATCGCCTCACCGAGCGCACCCGAGGGCAAGAGACGGACGATGTCGCCGGCGACGCCCGGGAACGACGACGTCGGGACGAGCGCGCCGCCGACGAGCGTGAGGACCACGAGCAGGAGGTTGGCCAGCGCGAGCACAGCCTCGAACCGGAGCGTCCCCGCGATGAGCATCGCCAACGACGTGAACACCGCCGTCCCGAGAGCACCGACCAAGAGCGCCGCCAGGACGTCGGGCGCTCCGGGACGCCAGCCGAGCACGACGGCACCGCCGCCGACGACGAGTGCCTGGACGACCTGGAGCACGAGGACCGCTGCGACCTTGCCGCCGAGCAGCCCGAACCGCCCGAGCGGGGTCGTCGCCATGAGACGCAGCACGCCCCCGCGCCGGTCGAACGACGTGGCGATCGCCTGCGACGTGAAGGCCGCAGCCATGACGGAGAGCGCGAGCACGCCCGGCGTGACCACGTCGATGCGCGCGCGCCCGCCCAGGTCGATGTCGACGACGCCCGTCCCGCCGAGGACCACGAGCGCGACGAGAGGGAGCAGCAGCGTCACTAGGACCTGCTCGCCGTTGCGGAAGATCGACGCGATCTCGAACGACGTCTGAGCGCGCAGCCGTGCACTCGCCGGAGCAGCAGCGGGCGCGGGGGCAGGGACGGGTCCCGGGGTCGTCGCGCTCATCGCATGGTCCTTCCGGTGAGGTCGAGGAAGAAGTCCTCGAGCGTGCGGCGCCCGAGGTCGAACCTCGTGACGAGCAGGTTCTCGTCGGCGCACCAGGTGAGCACCGCGGCGAGAGCGCCGGGATCGAGCGGACCAGCGACGCGCAGGCGCGTCGCCTCGGTCGACTCGACCGTCCACGCGGCGTCACCACCCAGACGGTCGTGCAGGCGAGCGCTCGCGTCGTGGGGGAGCGGCGCGTCCGTCTCGAACGTCGCGACCTGGTCGCCCGAGCCCGTCGTCAGCTCGGCGGGCGTGCCCTGCGCGATGACCCGTCCGTGGTCGACGACGACGACGTCGTCCGCAAGCTCGGCCGCCTCGTCCATGAGGTGCGTCGTCAGGATGATCGACGTGCCGACGTCGCGCAGGGCGCGGACGAGGTCCCACACGGCGAGGCGGCTCTGCGGGTCCATGCCGGCGCTCGGCTCGTCCAGGAAGACGACCTCGGGACGCCCGACGAGCGCGCACGCGAGCGCGAGACGCTGCCGCTGGCCGCCGGAGAGACGACGCACGGTCGTCGTCGCGAAGGACCCCAGGCCGAGACGCTCCTCGAGGTCGGCGACGTCCCACGGGTTGCGGTGCATGCGGGCGACGTGGCGGAGGACCTCGCCCGAGCGCTTCTGCGCGGGCAGACCGGAGTCCTGGAGCATGACGCCCACGCGAGGGCGCAGCTCCACGGCGTCCGCGCGGGGGTCGAGCCCGAGCACCCGGACGGTCCCGCCGTCCGGGACGCGCAGGCCCTCGCAGCACTCGATCGTCGTCGTCTTGCCGGCTCCGTTCGGGCCCAGGACGGCCGTGACGCTGCCTGCGGCCGCTGTGAGGCTCAACGAGTCGACGACGGTCACGCCGTCGTACTTCTTGACGAGGTCCGTGACCTGCACGGCCGGGGTGGTGGGCACGGTCACCGAGTCTAGGACGAACGTCGCGTGCCCCGTCGACCCGCGGCCCACGAGGGCGGCGCCGTCCCAGCCGGTGCCCGGCGCAGCGCGACGACATCGGTACGATCTGGGCATGACTTCGCAGCACACGGGCGGTCGCGCCCTCCTGGCGGCAGTGCGTCGACGCGCGGAGGCTCGAGACCTCCTGCGCGTCACGATCGCGGTCGTCGCCCTCGTCCTCGTGATGGTCGCCCCCGGCACGCCGTTCCGCGCAGGGGGAGCGGCGCTCGCGACGCTCGTGCTCGTGGAGATGCTCGCCCGGCCGTCCGGCCCGGCGCGACGGGCGCTCAGCGCGAAGGGGGCCGACGTCCTGGCGCGCGACCTTCAGGCGCGCACGGTCGTCGTCGTCGCCCTCGCGGCAGCGGCTGCCCCGACCCCAGGCTCTGCCGCGGGGACCCTCGTCTGGACGTGGGCGGCCGTCCTCGTCGCCTCCGCCGCAGCCGAGTCGCCGCTCAAGGCGTTCGGCAGGATCGCGCCGCTGCGCGTCGCCAACATCCCCTCGATGGGACAGGCGCCGGCCCGGCTGCAGCCGGGTATGTGGGTGCTCGCCGTCGCGGCGAGCGCCGTGGCCCTCGCGCTCGCCGCTGTCGCCGGGCTCGTGGACGCGCCGGTCGTCGCAGGTGCGCTCGCGGTGGCGGGCCTCGCCGGGCACGCGGTCCTCGCCGTGATCACGCTCGCGCGGATCATCCCCGTCGCGCGGCAGCGCGCTGCGCTGCGCGCCTTCCTCGCGGACCTTGCCCCCAAGATCGCGATCATGCACACCGGCGGCGAGTCGAGCGCTTCCTACCAGATCCCGATGTGGGAGCCGCACGTCCGTGCTGCTGGGCTGCCCTACATCGTGGTCGCGCGCTCTGCGGCGACCGTCCGCAGCATCGCGAAGCTCACGCCTGCGCCCGTCATCTGTGCGAACGACTCGGACCGGGGACTGCTCGACGCCGTGATGGTGCGCAGCCTGACGCTCGGGGTGTTCCTGCGCAACGCGAAGGAGAACCGCCCCTACCTCGCCTACCGCCACATGCGGCACGTCTTCCTCAACCACGGCGACTCGGACAAGCCCGCGAACTTCAACCCGATGCATCGCGAGTTCGACCGGGTCTTCGTCTGTGGCGAGAAGGGCGTCGAGAGGTACGCCGAGCACGGCGTCGAGATCCCGCGAGAGCGTTTCGTGCTGGTCGGACGGCCGCAGATCGCTGACATCGTCAGGACCGACCGCCACGTGTCCGAGGTGGCCGAGCAGCGGGTGCTGTACGCGCCGACCTGGTACGGCAAGCACACGTACGACCGCTACACGTCGCTCCCGGTCGGGACCGAGATCGTCGCCGCACTGCTGCGGCGCGGCGCGACGGTCACGTTCCGTCCGCACCCGGTGAGCGAGATCATCCCCTCCGACCGGGAGCAGTGCGAGGCGATCCGCGCGATGCTCGAGGCGGACTCGCGTGAGTCGGGAAGGGCCCACACGTTTGGTCGGGCTGCCGAGAAGGACCGGACCGTCGCGGACTGCATCAACGACGTCGACGCGCTCGTCTCCGACGTCTCGTCGGTCACCTCGGACTTCCTCCAGTCAGGAAAGCCGTTCGCGCTCGTCGCGATGACGTGCTCGGGCGCCGAGTTCGTCCGCGAGTTCTCGGTCGCCCGTGCCGCGTACGTCATCGAGCGAGACCTGAGCAACCTCGACACCGCGCTCGAGCAGCTGCTCGTCTCCGACCCGCTGCACGACGAGCGGGAACGTGTCCGCGTCCACACCCTGGGCGACTTCGACGGCAACGAGGCGCACGACGCGTTCGTCGCGGAGGTGAAGGCGCTGGTCGCGCTCGGGCCCCGTCCCCGGGCCTGAGTCGTCGGTCACGAAAGGCTTCATCCAGAGCCCCGCATGACCGATGGTGGGTGTGTGAAGAACACCTCGATCCTCTCCCGGTCCGCCCTGGCCGGTGCTGTCGCGCTCTCGGTCCTCGTCGGTGGAGCCGTCATCCCCGCAGCCTCCGCGACCACCGCGCAGTCCGCGCCTGTCGCGACCTCCGTGGTCGCGGCCAAGAAGGCCAAGACGCCCAAGCGCGTGACGGGTGTCAAGCTCGCCAAGGGCGGCAGCCGGAACCACAACGTGCGTGTCGGCTGGACCTGGCAGAAGGGCGTCAAGCGCTACGAGGTCCAGGTGGCGACCGACAAGGCCTTCAAGAAGGACAGGGTCAAGACGGTGCGCGCCAACACCACCAGCAAGCCTGCCGGTGGCCGGCTCGAGGTGACGGTCGAGGGTCTCAAGAACGCGACGACCTACCGGGTCCGTGTGCGTGCCGTCGCCAAGAACGGCGCCAAGGGCGCGTGGTCCGCCCCGAAGAAGGTCAAGACCAAGGTGCACATCCCCGAGCGCGTCACGTCGCTCGTGGCGACGCCCGGCCCCAAGCCGGGTGAGGTCCGCCTCACGTGGAAGCACAAGACGACGTACACGACGCACTACCGTCTCGAGCTCGCCTCGACGGTGTTCAACGACCAGAAGTCGAACCTGCCGAAGAAGGGTCGCAAGCACGTGCGGCTCACGATCCCGGCGAAGGGCAAGTCGTACGTCATCCCCGCCTCCGTAACGGCAAAGCTCGGCCTGCACCCGGCGAGCGGCAACCACCTCTACTACCGCTTCCGTGCGCTCAACAAGGGCACGGCTGGCACCAAGATGCGGCTCTACCCGTCGCTCCACGCCGTGCAGCCCGCCCGTCAGGCAGGCACGACCGCCGGGATGGTCCCGCTCAAGGTCGGCTCGTACAACGTCGTGTCGGCGCGCGTCGGCGCCAACTCCCAGCCCAGCAAGCCCTGGTCGAAGCGCAAGGGCAAGGTCGCGTCCACGATCGTCGCCTCCGGTGCGAGCGTCGTCGGCCTTCAGGAAGTCTCGCCCAGCACCGAAGAGGTGAGCGCAGACGGACGGACCCGGCAGACCGAGTCCCTCCTCGCGGCCGTCCGCAGCGCCGCGAAGAACGCCGGGAGCAGCGCGGACTACGCGATGGTCCGCGTGAGCCCTTACGTCAAGCCGCGTTCGGTGTACGGCAGCCAGGGCCAGCGGATCCTCTACGACAAGAACCGCCTGACCCTCCTGAGCGACTGCCCTGACGACTCTGCGGGCGGTTTCTACTCGGGCAGCTGCACGGCGAACCTTGCGGCGAACGCGTCGGACTCGAACGAGGACAAGCGGAAGTTCGCCTATGCCAAGTTCCGTGACAACAAGTCGGGCGGCGAGTTCTGGTTCGTCTCGACGCACCTCGACCCGCGCCAGGGTGCCGAGTCCCTGCGTGGCCGTCAGGCGCAGTCGATCATCTCGACGATGAGCCGTCTCAACACCCAGAAGCTGCCCGTCCTGGTGACGGGTGACCTCAACTCGTACCAGAACAAGTCTGCGGGCAACGCCCCGCACGACGCGTTCGTCGGTGCCGGCTTCCGCGACTCGTTCACGGCGACGAAGAAGAAGAACGCGGAGTTCTCGACGCTCAACGACTGGTACACGACGGTCAAGAAGTACGACCAGGGCTTCGGGGTGCGTCTCGACTACATCCTCGGTCAGGGCGTCGGCGACTTCACGAACCACGTCAACGAGATGGCACGCACGGACAGTGCGCGAGGCTCGGACCACAACATGGTCCACGCGACGGCCTACCTGCCGGTCCGCTCCTGAGCTGACACGACGACGAAGGGCCCGAGGCATGAGCCTCGGGCCCTTCGTCGTCGTGTGGCGTGTCGCACAGGGGGGGCGAGGGTGTGCGGCGGTCGTGCCCGTCGTGGCGCGACGCGGGGGCCATGCCTGGGTGCGAGCAGGCAGTGACGTTGGTCCTACTGAGGTTCACCTTCCTTGCAGCGGCACATTTATGCAACGACAATGTTCGGTATATGCGCGCCGCTGGCGTGCTGGCGTCCCCGCTGCCGGAGGCGCGCCGACCGGACGTCCTCAGGAGGTGGCAGTTGACGCACGTCGATCCAGCCCACCCCGTCGCCGACCCGAGCACCCGGGACCGGGTGCTCGAGCTGATCATGTCCGACGGCCCCATCAGTGCGGCCGAGCTCGCCGAGCGCCTCGACCTCACGTCGGCAGCGATCCGCCGCCACCTGTCCGGGCTCGAGGGCGAGCAGCTCGTCGCCGTGCACGAGTCAGGTCACACCGGGCTTCGCGGGAGGCCCGCGCGCCGGTACGTCGCGACCGTCGCGGCGCAGGGTGCGCTCTCCGCCGGATACCCGGAGATCGCCCTCCAGGCGCTCGAGTACCTCGCCCGCGCGGTGGGGACGGACGGCGTCGAGGCCTTCGCTCAGGACCGGCTCGACGAGACGGCCGCGCGCTACGCGCGGCACATGACCGCCGACGACGTCCAAGGTCGCGTCGACCAGCTCGCGGCGGCACTCCACGAGGACGGCTTCGCGCCCAGCGTGCGCCCCGTTGCGGGAACCACGATGGTCCAGCTCTGCCAGGGCCACTGCCCCGTCGCGCACGTCGCAGCCCGGTTCCCGCAGCTGTGCGACGCCGAGACCCGCCTCTTCTCGCGGATGCTCGGCACGCACGTCCAGAGACTCGCGACGCTGGCCGGCGGCGGCCACGTCTGCACGACGAACATCCCGGTCGGGGCGTGGCAGCCTCACCCGCCACCGCCGTCGCCCGCCGAACAGCACGACCACCCGACCTCGACCCACCACCGGCCCCACAGCCGGTCTGCGGAAGGATCACCATGACCGCACCAACCGAGAACGTCGTCCAGGCGCCCTCGACCGACGACGAGATCATCGCCTCGATCGGCTCGTACGGCTACGGCTGGCACGACAGCGACGCTGCCGGCGCCACGGCGCGCCGCGGACTGGACGAGGACGTCGTGCGCAACATCTCGGCGCTCAAGAACGAGCCCGAGTGGATGCTCAAGACCCGCCTGAAGGCGCTGCGCCTGTTCGAGAAGAAGCCGATGCCGAACTGGGGCGCCGACCTGTCCGGCATCCACTTCGACGACATCAAGTACTTCGTCCGCTCCACCGAGAAGCAGGCCACCAGCTGGGAGGACCTGCCCGAGGACATCAAGAACACGTACGACCGCCTCGGCATCCCCGAGGCCGAGAAGCAGCGCCTCGTCGCCGGTGTCGCTGCCCAGTACGAGTCCGAGGTCGTGTACCACCAGATCCGCGAGGACCTCGAGGAGCAGGGCGTCATCTTCGTCGACACCGACACGGGCCTGCGCGAGTACCCCGAGATCTTCGAGCAGTACTTCGGGTCCGTCATCCCGTCGGGCGACAACAAGTTCGCGGCCCTCAACACCGCCGTGTGGTCGGGCGGCTCCTTCGTCTACGTCCCGCCGGGCGTCCACGTCGAGATCCCGCTGCAGGCCTACTTCCGCATCAACACGGAGAACATGGGCCAGTTCGAGCGGACGCTGATCATCGCCGACGAGGGCTCGTACGTGCACTACGTCGAGGGCTGCACCGCGCCGATCTACCAGTCGGACTCGCTGCACTCGGCCGTCGTCGAGATCATCGTCAAGAAGAACGCCCGCGTGCGGTACACGACGATCCAGAACTGGTCGAACAACGTGTACAACCTCGTCACGAAGCGAGCCACGGCCGCCGAGGGTGCGACGATGGAGTGGGTCGACGGCAACATCGGCTCCAAGGTCACCATGAAGTACCCGGCGATCTACCTCATGGGCGAGCACGCCCGCGGCGAGACCCTGTCGATCGCGTTCGCCGGCGAGGGCCAGCACCAGGACGCGGGCGCCAAGATGGTGCACGCCGCGCCGCGCACGTCGTCGTCGATCGTGTCGAAGTCCGTCGCCCGCGGCGGCGGACGCACGTCGTACCGCGGCCTCGTCCAGGTCCTCGAAGGGGCCGAGCACTCGGCGTCCAACGTCCTGTGCGACGCCCTCCTCGTCGACCAGATCTCGCGCTCCGACACCTACCCGTACGTCGACGTCCGCGAGGACGACGTCTCGATGGGCCACGAGGCGACCGTCTCCCGCGTCAGCGAGGACCAGCTCTTCTACCTCATGTCCCGAGGCATGGCCGAGACCGAGGCCATGGCCATGATCGTGCGCGGGTTCGTCGAGCCCATCGCGCGTGAGCTGCCGATGGAGTACGCCCTCGAGCTCAACCGCCTCATCGAACTCCAGATGGAAGGGTCCGTCGGCTGATGACCACCGCAACTCCCGAGACGCTGAGCACCGACCACAGCCAGGCAGGGCTCGACGGCGCCCACTCGCACGGCGCGGTCGTCCCGCAGGGCTCGCGCGCTGAGCGCGTCACCTCCTTCGACCTCGCGGCGATCCCCGTGCCCACGGGCCGCGAGGAGGAGTGGCGGTTCTCGCCCGTCCCCCGCCTCGCGCCGCTCTTCGACCACGAGATCGCCGGACACGGCGTCCGCACGACCGTCGTCGCCCCCTCCGACGTCTCTGTCGAGATCGTCGGGCGCGACGACGAGCGGCTCGGCCGCGCCGGCCGCCCGGGCGACCGCTCCGCCGTCGTCGCCTGGAACGCCGTCCAGGAGGCCACGGTCGTCACGATCCCCGCCGAGACGGTCACCACGGGTGCGACGTCCATCCGCGTCGAGGGCATCGAGGGCAAGGGCGACGAGGCGACGGCGACGCACCTCCTCGTGCGCGCCGAGCACCACGCCGAGGCCGTCGTCGTCATCGACCACACGGGTGACGCCCTCCTCACCGAGACCGTCGAGATCGAGGTCGGCGACGGCGCGCACCTCACGGTCGTCTCCGTCCAGGACTGGTCCGCCGGTGCCGTGCACGCGAGCTCGCACCGCGCGCGGCTCGGCCGCGACGCCAAGCTCAAGCACGTCGTCGTCACGTTCGGCGGCGACGTCGTCCGCATCACCCCCGACGCGGAGTTCGAGGCCGAGGGCGGCGAGGTCGAGATGCTCGGCCTCTACTTCGCGGACTCGGACCAGCACCAGGAGCACCGCCTCTTCGTCGACCACAGCGTGCCGAACTGCCGCTCCCGCGTGACCTACAAGGGCGCGCTCCAGGGTGAGGGCGCGCACGCGGTCTGGGTCGGCGACGTGCTGATCCAGGCGGCCGCGAGCGGGACCGACACGTACGAGCTCAACCGCAACCTCGTCCTGAGCGACGGCGCCCGCGCCGACTCCGTGCCGAACCTCGAGATCGAGACCGGCGAGATCGAGGGGGCCGGTCACGCGAGCGCGACCGGGCGCTTCGACGACGAGCAGCTGTTCTACCTGCAGGCCCGCGGCATCCCCGAGATCGACGCGCGCCGGCTCGTCGTGCGGGGCTTCTTCACCGAGCTCATCCAGGAGATCGGCGTGCCCGAGGTCGAGGAGCGTCTCGTGGCCTCGATCGAGGCCGAGCTCGAGAAGTCCATGTCCGTCCTGACCGGGGCGAGCGAGCAGGCATGACCGCTCAGGTCGCCTGCCTGGCCCAGGACGTCCCCGTCGAGGGGACGTTCCGGGTCGAGCTCGAGAACGACGAGGGGCGCCTCGTCGAGGTCGCCGTCGTCCGCGACTCCGACGGCGAGCTGCACGCCGTGTCCGACATCTGCTCGCACGGCGCCGTCTCGCTCTCCGAGGGGGAGGTCGAGGGCTGCCTCATCGAGTGCTGGCTCCACGGCTCCCGCTTCGACCTGCGGACCGGCCAGCCCGACTCGCCGCCCGCCGTGCGCCCCATCCCCGTGTACCCCCTGACCCTCGACGGTGACGACGTCCTCGTCGACGTCGACACCACCGTCTGAAACAGCTTCCGAGGAGAACAATGTCCACCCTGGAGATCCGCGACCTGCACGTCAGCGTCGAGACGAAGGAAGGCGCCAAGCAGATCCTGCGCGGCGTCGACCTGACGATCAACGCCGGTGAGGTCCACGCCATCATGGGCCCGAACGGCTCCGGCAAGTCCACCCTGGCGTACTCGCTCGCCGGGCACCCGAAGTACACGATCACGGGCGGCACCGTGACGCTCGACGGCGAGGACGTCCTCGCGATGAGCGTCGACGAGCGTGCCCGGGCGGGCATGTTCCTCGCCATGCAGTACCCGGTCGAGGTCCCCGGCGTCTCGGTGTCGAACTTCCTGCGCACGGCGAAGACCGCGATCGACGGTCAGGCTCCGGCGCTGCGCCATTGGGTCAAGGACATGAAGTCTGCGATGGCGAACCTGCGCATGGACGACTCGTTCGCCGAGCGGTCCGTCAACGAGGGATTCTCCGGCGGCGAGAAGAAGCGCCACGAGATCCTTCAGATGGAGCTTCTCAAGCCGAAGGTCGCGATCCTCGACGAGACCGACTCTGGCCTCGACGTCGACGCCCTGCGTGTCGTGTCCGAGGGTGTCAACCGTGTCATCGCGAGCGGTGAGGTCGGCACGCTGCTGATCACGCACTACACGCGCATCCTGCGCTACATCAAGCCGGACTTCGTGCACGTCTTCGTCGACGGTCGCATCGCGGAGGAGGGTGGCCCCGAGCTCGCCGAGCGTCTCGAGAACGAGGGCTACGACCGCTTCCTGGCCAAGGCCTGACCGAAATCTGTACGCGTCGCCCGGCCCGGCCCGGCCCGTCCGGACCGGCCCGGGCGACGCAGCACGACCCACGCTGCACCGCCGTCCCGCACGGGACGGTGGACGACGACCAAGGCGGTGCCTGACATGCTGACCGAGACCGAGCTGGCGGCGGTGCGCGCGGACTTCCCGTTGCTCGCCCGGACGCTGCGCGACGGGCGACCGCTCGTGTACCTCGACTCGGGCGCCACGTCCCAGAAGCCCGACCCGGTGCTCGACGCCGAGCAGGACTTCTACCTGCAGCGCAACGCCGCTGTGCACCGCGGTGCGCACCAGCTCGCGGAAGAGGCCACCGAGGCGTTCGAGCAGGCACGCTCGAAGGTCGCCGCGCTGGTCGGCGCGGACGACGACGAGATCGTGTGGACCTCGGGCGCGACCGCCGCGATCAACCTCGTCGCGTACGCCTTCTCGAACGCGACCGCGGGGCGCGGTGGAGTCGAGGCGGCACGCTTCGTGCTCGCCCCGGGCGACGAGATCGTCGTGACCGAGGCGGAGCACCACGCGAACCTCGTGCCGTGGCAGGAGCTCGCCGCCCGCACGGGGGCGGTGCTGCGCTGGCTCGAGGTGGACGACGACGGTCGCGTCCGGGTGGACCAGGCCGACGACGTCATCGGGGAACGCACCCGCATCGTCGCGTTCACGCACGTGTCGAACGTGACGGGCGCGATCACGCCCGTGGCACCGCTCGTCGCGCGCGCGCACGCCGTCGGCGCGGTCGTCGTCCTCGACGCGTGCCAGTCGGTCCCGTACATGCCGGTCGACCTGCATGCGCTCGGGGTCGACTTCGCCGCGTTCTCGGCGCACAAGATGCTCGGCCCGACCGGGGTCGGCGCGCTCTACGGTCGCCGCGAGCTGCTCGCCGCGATGCCCCCCGTCACCACGGGCGGGTCGATGGTCGAGGTCGTGACGATGACGGAGACGACGTACGCGCCGCCGCCGCAGCGCTTCGAGGCCGGCACGCAGCCGGTCGCCCAGGCGGTCGCGATGGGTGCCGCTGCCGACTACCTGCGCGAGCTCGGGATGGAGGGCGTGCTCGCCCACGAGCGCGCGCTCGCCGCAGAGCTGCTCGAGATCCGCCACATCCCCGGTGTGCGGGTGATCGGACCGACGGACGTGAACGACCGCCTCGCCGTCGTGTCGTTCGTCGTCGACGGCGTGCATGCGCACGACGTCGGCCAGGTGCTCGACGACGACGGCATCGCCGTGCGCGTCGGCCACCACTGCGCGCAGCCCCTGCACCGCCGCTTCGGTGTCGCCGCGACCGCGCGCGCGTCGGCGTCGGTCTACACGACCTCCGAGGAGGTCGCCGCCTTCCGGGAATCACTCGCGAGGGTCCGGACGTTCTTCGGACTGTCCTAGGAGGGTCAGACGTGTCAACGAACGCGATGGAACAGCTCTACCAGCAGGTCATCCTCGACCACGCGAAGACGCCCCACGGGCGCGGCCTCGTCGACGCCGCCCCGGGGCGCGCGTGCGGCGAGTCGCACCAGATCAACCCGACGTGCGGTGACGAGGTCACGCTCCGCGTGACCGTCGACGCTGCCGACGACGGCGCGCTCACGCTCGGCTCGGTCACCTGGGAGGGCCAGGGGTGCTCGATCTCCCAGGCGTCGCTCTCCGTGATGACCGAGCTCGTCGAGGGCGGCTCGGTCCAGCAGGCCGAGCAGCTCGGCGACCTCTTCCGCGACCTCATGGGGACGCGAGGCAAGGGGCTCGACGACGACACGGCGGAGGACCTCCTGGGTGATGCCTCGGCGTTCACGGGCGTCTCCCGCTACCCGGCGCGCATCAAGTGCGCCCTGCTCGGCTGGGCGGCGCTGCGCGACGCCCTCGTGCGCACCGACACGCTCGGCCGCGACGCCTCGGCGACCATCGCCGCGACGGCGTCGGCCCCGCACACCACCACCTCGAACCCTGCTCCCGACTCCCAGGAGATCTCATGACCACCCACCAGGCGCCGACCGCGGCGGACGTCGAGGAGGCGATGCGTGACGTCATCGACCCGGAGCTCGGCATCAACGTCGTCGACCTCGGGCTCGTGTACGGCATCACCGTCGACCAGAACAACACGGCCATCATCGACATGACGCTCACGTCCGCGGCCTGCCCGCTGACCGACGTCATCGAGGACCAGACCGGCCAGGCCCTCGAGGGCATCACCGACGGCTACCGGGTCAACTGGATCTGGATGCCGCCGTGGGGCCCGGAGAAGATCACGGACGACGGCAAGGACCAGCTCCGCGCCCTGGGGTTCAACCTCTGAGCCTGTCGGTCCCGCCCCCGAGAGCCGCACCCCTGTGGGGTGCGGCTCTCGCTGCGTCCGACGGCGGTCAGCCCGGTGCGGGGAGCTCGTCTGGTGCGGCGCTGTCGAGCTCGTCCCACCACGGTCCGTAGCCGAGGCGGGCCTGCTCGGCCGCGACGACCTCACGGGCGAGATCTCCGCGGGCGGCGTCGACCGAGCCGACCGCCGCCTGCGCGAGGGAGGACACGCGGACGTAGTCGTCGAAGACCTCGCGCTTGCCCTCGAGGATCTCGACGATGCGCTCGTCGACGCCGTCAGCGCCGAGCAGTCGGTGGACGCGCACGGGGCGCACCTGACCCATGCGGTGGGCGCGGGCGACCGCCTGGTCCTCGAGGCTCGGCGTGAGCTGCGGCTCGCACAGCACGACGACGCTCGCCACCTGGAGGTTGAGGCCCGCGCCGCCGACGGAGATCTGCGCGACGAGCACGGCGGCGTCGTCGGCCGTGAACGCGTCGACGAGCTCGCCCCGGCGCGCGACCGGCACGTCCCCGGTGAGCGGCCCGTGGACGGTAGCGCCACGCTCGGCGAGGGCCTGAGCGACGAGGTCGAGGGTCGCGCGGAAGTAGGAGAAGACCAGGACGGAGTGGCCTTCGTCGAGAGCCTCGTCGACGAGCTCGAGCAGGCGGTCGAGCTTGGCCGGGGGAGCGTCGGTGCCGCCCGGGGCGTGCCACGCTGCCTGGCGCATCGCCATGAGGTTGCCGCTCGCGACGGCGGCGCGATAGTGCGTCTCCTCGGGCGCCCGGAGCTCGACCCAGTCGTCGGACGCCACCACGCCGGGGAGCTCGACGAGGACGTCCGACTGGTTGCGTCGCAGGTACACGTGGGCGACGGCGCTGCGGAAGGCCTCAGGCCCGACGAGACCGAGGTGACGAGGCATCGGCTCCGACAGGCCCGGGTGCAGCAGCTCGACGAGCGCGAGGAAGTCCTCGAGGCGGTTGTCCATGGGCGTGCCCGACATGAGCAGGACTCGCGCGCACCGCTGTGCCCACGCGGCGACGAGCCTCGACCGTGCGGCCTTCGGGTTCTTCACCTGCTGCGCCTCGTCGACCACGAGCAGCCCGACGCGCGCGAGGTCGGCAGGGGCCGCGGGCGTCCCCGAGAGGTCAGGTGTGGGATGAGCGAGCGGGTCGAGCGGCACGTGCGCGAGCCCCTCGAACGTCGTGAGGCCGACACCACCGTCGCGTTCCCACGCCGCGAGCGCATCGGCGCGGCCCGACCCGTGGATGCGGTGCACGGCGAGAGCGGAACGTCCGCGCACCTCGTGCTCCCAGTTCGCGAGCAGCGACGCGGGGCACACGACGAGGAAGCGTCGGTGGCCGTCGGCGGCGAGATGGGCGATCGTGGCGAGCGCCTGCACGGTCTTGCCGAGGCCCATCTCGTCGCCGAGCAGGACGCGCCCCTGCTCGAGCGTGAAGCGTGCCCCGAACTCCTGGTAGCCGCGCAGCGAGACCTTCAGCAGCGTGGTGTCGAGCGGGTGCGCGTCGACGCGGGCGACGAGGTCGGCGGGCAGGAGGCCTCGCGTCGCCAGGGCGCCCGCCGCGTGCGGCACGATCCTCTGGAGGGCTGTGTAGTACTCCGCGGAGCGTCGGGCGTACTCGTCTGCGAGCGCGATCCCGTGCGGGTCGGGCACCGCGATCTCAGCCTCTGCCCGGGCGACGATGCCGGGCAGGTCGTGGGCGACGAGGAGCTGGTCCCAGTCGTGCAGCTGCGCGAGAGCGGCGTGGGTGCGGCGGCGGGTGCGGGGCAGCGTGAGGAGCATGCGCGCCGCGTGCCGCGCAGGTGCGGCGTCGTGCGTCGCCTGCCCGGCAAAGCGGAGGTAGTCGTCGAGCAGCTGTCGGTGGGGCGTGACGAGCGGGGACACCCGCTGGAACCTCCGGAGGAGTGCGAGCAGGTCGCGAGCCTCTCGGGGTTCGGGCAGGCCGGCCCGGTCGAGCGTGATGCGCAGGGGGCGCAGCGTGACGGCGGCCTTGGCGAGCTGGTCGACGGCGGCCACGACGCCCCGGGCGGTCGCCTCGCCGACGCCGGGGATCGCGTCGAGCGTCGCCGCGTCGACGCCGAGGAGGTCTGCCGCGGTCGTGTACCCCGCGGTCTGGACGGCGGTGAGCCGCAGGTTGCGGTCCGTCGTCACGCCGAGTCGTCCCACGGGGACGTGGGAGAGCTCTTCGCGCGCCCGCCGCCGCTCGTCGGCGCGCACCCACGACGTGACCGCCATCGCGACACCGTCCAGGTGGTCGACGACGGCGCGCACCTGCGTGACGAGTGCCGTGTGGCGGTCGACCAGCGCGCGTGCCTCGGGTCCGGGACGGACAGGCGAGCGCAGGGCAGGAGCGGGAAGGGCCACGAAGGAAAGGCTAGAGCGCGTCCGCGGCGAACGTGTCGCACGCCGTCGCGCCGCGCTCGTAGCCGTTCGTGAACCAGGTCTGGCGCTGCTCGGAGGAGCCGTGCGTCCACGTCTCGGGGCTCACCTGGCCGGCGCGCCCCTGGATGCGGTCGTCCCCGATCGCTGCGGCGGTGTCGAGGGCGTCGGCGATCTCGGCTGTCGTGGGGGCCTTGAGGAACGCGGTGCCGGAGTCGTCGCGCGTCTGGGACGCTCCGCCGACCCAGGCGCCCGCGTAGCAGTCGGCCTGGAGCTCGAGGCGCACGGAGTCGCTCGTAGGTCCGGTGCCGTCGCGGTCGATCGCGGACATGGTGCCGGTGAGGTTCGAGATGTGGTGGCCCCACTCGTGCGCGACGACGTACATCTGCGCGAGGTTGCCGCCCTGCGCGCCGAGGCTGCCGCGGAGCGCGTCGTAGAAGTCGGTGTCGAGGTAGATCAGCTGGTCTGCGGGGCAGTAGAACGGGCCGACGGCGGAGCTCGCCTGGCCGCAGGAAGTCTGGACCTGGCCCGAGAAGAGCGTGACGTTCGTCGGCTCGTAGCGGTTGTCTCCGACCGACGGGTACGCGCCCGTCCAGAACTCCTCGAGCGAGGTCGCGGCGCCGACGACGCGGCACTCGACGTCCTCGTTCGCGGACGCACCGGTCGAGCAGCGGGCGAGGTCGTCGTCGGTCGCGGTGCTCTGCGGCGTCGAGCTGCCGCCGAGGATGCCCGACAGGTCGATGCCGAACAGCTGCCCGATGAGGAGGATCGCGACGACGCCGACACCTCCGCCGATCGCGATGCCCTTCGTGCCTCCCGCGCGGCGGACCCTGCTCGTGTCGAGACGCGCGTCGTCGTTGAACGTCATGATCTGAAGGTAAGCGACCCTAGGCGTCGTCGCTCGTCCCACGGGCGGCGAGCGCCTCGCCCGTCCGGTGCGCCATCGCGACCGTGCGCACGACGGTCGGCACGAGGCGCGCCCGTGGGGAGCGCTCGAGGCCGCGCGCCATCGCGGCGTCGCGCGACTCCCGCTCGACCTGTGCGACGGCGGGGACAGCGCGGAGCATGAGCGCGACGGCGAGAGCGACGCTCTCGGGCCGGACGTGCCGCCCGACGACGGGGAGCCGGGCTGCGCGGTGCAGCGCTGCCGTGAGCATGTCGAGCAGCGCGTCCGCGCGGGTCGTCGCCGTGAGCAGGGCTGCGGCGAGGACGGTCGCGGCGAGGCCGAGCGACGTCGCGAGCGCGGGCGCGAGGCCTGCGCTCCACGCCTGCACCGCGGCGAGGACCACGAGCATGACCAGCACAGCGCGTGCCTGTCGGAGCAGGACGCTCACGCCGACGCGTGCGAGACCCGTGACGAGGAGGACGGCAACGAGCGCGCCCGCGGACAGGGGAGCGGAGCGCACGACGGCGAGGACCGTCCCGAGGACCGCGAGCGCGGCGAGCTTCACGCCGGCGGGCGCGCGGTGGACGGCGGAGCCGCCCGGCACGTGCAGCCCGAGCATGCTCGCGCCGGCCGTGAGCCCGTGCGGGCGCGGGCGTGCCCCTCGTCGGCGGGTGCGGCGCGGCCAGCTCACTCGCGCCCCGGCGGGATCAGGCTGGACGCGAGCATGCGCTCGCGGTAGGCGGCGATCCCTGCCGCGGGATCGCCGTCGTGCACGACGCGGCCGTCCTCGACGACGATCAGCCGGTCCGCGGTCGCTGCGGCCGCGAGGTCGTGCGTGACGTGCACGACCTGCTGCGGCAGGTCGGCGAGGAGCGCGTCGACGTGCGCCGTCCAGCGCAGGTCGAGGAGCGTCGTCGGCTCGTCGCACACGAGGATCCTCGGCTCGGTCGCGAGCACGCCCGCGAGGGCGAGGAGCTGCTTCTGGCCGCCGGAGAGGGCGTGCACGGAGACGTCGGCGCGGTCGGCGAGGCCGAACCGCGCGAGCACGTCCCGTGCCCGCGCCGCACGCCGTACGGCGTCGCGCTCGTGGCGGCGGAGGGACAGCAGGACGTCCTCGAGCGGGGTCGGCATGACGAGCTGCGCGTCCGGGTCGCTGAACACGAAGCCGACGACGGACCGCACCCGGGCGCCGTCGCGCCGGGTGTCGAGACCGTGCACGCGGACCGACCCTGCGGTCGGCAGCACGAGACCGTTGAGCAGGCGAGCGAGCGTCGACTTCCCGCTGCCGTTGGGCCCGACCACCGCGACGCGCCGCTCGGTCAGCCGTAGCGAGACGGGGTGCAGGATCGTGCGCACGCCGCCGGGGGACGACCGATCGACGACGCGGACCTCTGCCCCGTCGAGCTCGATGGCCTCGTCGGGTTCGACGGCGCCGTCGGGCTCGGTGAGGCGGCCGCGACTGCTCATGCGGCCTCGTGCCTGCGCCGCAGCGCCGGGAGCAGGTCGGGGAACGCGCGGTGCACCGCGGGGGCGGTGACCGTGACGAGCGCGACCTTGGCGAGGTCGAACGGCACGAAGATGTTGTTGAACGCGACGGCCGCCTCGAGCGACATGCCCGCCCGCCACGCCATCACCGGGACGCCGACGGCGTAGATCACGAGGGTGCCCACGATCCCGGCGAGGAGCGTCACCGCGACGAGCGCGACGCCCCGGCGGCGCATGGCCGCGACGATCGCGCCCGTGGCGAACGCCGCGAGGGGGAACGCGAGGAGGTAGCCGGCGGACGGACCGGCAAGGACGGCGAGCCCACCCTTCGCCCCTGCGAGCACGGGCAGCCCGACGAGCCCGACCACGAGGTGCAGGAGGACGGCAAGAGGTCCGAGCCGCGGACCGAGCACCGCCCCGGCGAGCAGCACCGCGAACGTCTGCAGGGTCACAGGGACGGGAACAGCGCCGAACGTCACTGCGAGCAGGGAGCAGACCGCCAGGAGCGCGGCGAACGTCGCGACGAGCGCGATCTCGGTCGGTGCCGACCGCGCCCGTGGCGCGAGCGGTGCGTCCGGGACCGGCGCGGCATCGCCGGGAGCGCTCGCCACGGTGGCGTCAGTGGGGTCGACGGTGCTGCCGGGCATGGGTGGGACCTCCGATGAGTCGGGTATCACGTCGTCGGGAAACGGTAGGCACCGGTAAACTCGGGGGCGTTTGTGCCGCCGACCAAGGCTGGCCACCACCGCATGGAGGAAACCTCAGTGATCACTGCCCAGGGCGTCGAGATCCGGGTCGGAGCCCGCCTCCTTCTCGAACCGACGACCTTCCGTGTGGCCGCAGGCGACAGGATCGGGCTCGTCGGTCGTAACGGTGCCGGCAAGACGACGCTGACGAAGACCCTTGCGGGCGAGACCCAGCCGACCGCCGGCACGATCTCCCGGTCGAGCGAGATCGGCTACCTCGCGCAGGACCCGCGGACGGCCGACCCGGAGCAGCTCGCGATGGACCGTGTGCTGTCCGCGCGCGGCCTCAGCGAGATCGTGCGCGGCATGCGTGAGGCCGAGGGACAGATGGCCTCGGCCGTGCCGGAGACCGCTGCGGCAGCGATGGAGCGGTACCCGCGCCTCGAGGAGCGGTTCCTCGCGGCGGGCGGCTACGCCGCGGAGTCCGAGGCCGAGCGCATCACCGTGAACCTCGGCCTCGACGAGCGGGTGCTCTCGCAGCCGATCGGCACTCTTTCCGGTGGTCAGCGTCGCCGTGTCGAGCTCGCCCGGATCCTCTTCTCGGGCGTCGACACCCTCCTGCTCGACGAACCCACGAACCACCTCGACCACGACTCGATCGTGTGGCTGCGCGAGTACCTGCGCACCTACTCGGGCGGTCTCGTCGTCATCTCCCACGACGTCGAGCTGCTCCGCGTCGTGTGCACGAAGGTCTTCTTCCTCGACGCGACCCGCTCCACGATCGACCAGTACAACCTCGGCTACGACGCCTACGTCAAGCAGCGTGAGACCGACGAGAAGCGTCGCCGTCGTGAGCGCGCGAACGCCGAGAAGAAGGCGGCGACCCTCACGGCTCAGGGCGAGAAGATGCGCGCCAAGGCGACGAAGGCGGTCGCGGCGCAGAACATGCTGCGTCGCGCCGAGAAGCTGCTCGAGGGACTCGAGGGCGAGCGCGTGAGCGACAGGGTCGCAAAGCTGCGCTTCCCGAAGCCTGCGCCGTGCGGCCGCACCCCGCTCACCGCGGAAGGCCTGACGAAGGCGTACGGGTCGCTCGAGGTGTTCACGGGTGTCGACCTGGCGATCGATCGTGGCTCACGCGTCGTGATCCTGGGTCTCAACGGCGCGGGCAAGACGACGATGCTGCGCATCCTCGCGGGGGTCGAGCAGCCGGACACGGGAGCCGTCGTCCCGGGGCACGGTCTGAAGATCGGCTACTACGCCCAGGAGCACGACACGCTCGACATGTCGATGACCGTCGTCGAGAACCTCCGCCACGCTGCCCCGGACCTCACGGACACCGAGGTGCGTTCGGTGCTCGGCTCGTTCCTCTTCTCGGGCGACGACGCCGACAAGCCGACGAAGGTGCTGTCCGGCGGGGAGAAGACGCGCCTCGCGCTCGCGACGCTCGTCGTGTCGTCGGCCAACGTCCTCCTCCTCGACGAGCCGACCAACAACCTCGACCCTGCGAGCCGCGAGGAGATCCTCGGCGCGCTCAGCACGTACGAGGGTGCGGTCGTCATGGTCACGCACGACGAGGGCGCGGTCGAGGCGCTCACGCCCGAGCGTGTCCTCCTGCTGCCCGACGGCGACGAGGACCTCTGGAACGACAGCTACGCCGAGCTGGTGTCGCTCGCCTGACCGTCGTGCGCGGCGTCGATCTCGGCGTCCTCGGCGTCCTCGTCGCTCACGCGACGAGGACGGCGGTCGGTCGCCCCGGGACGTCGCCCTGACACCCACGCCACGACGTCGGGGGCGGTGCCCGCGGGCAGGTCCGTCACGCTCGTGGAGAGGCCCGCTCGCTCGTCCGCCTCACGGCGCTCGCGGCGCAGCAGCACGAAGAACCCGCCGATCGCCCCGGCCGCGAACACGCACCACTGGAACGCGTACGACAGGTGCGACCCGAGCGACGTGTCGGGTGCCTGCAACGGTCGCAGCGCCGTCTCGGGAGCAGGGGACTCGGAGACGAGGGCGAGGTAGCCGCCGACCGTCGCGACGTCGTCGGCTGACAGCCCGCCCGCGGCGAGCACCTGCGCGTTGTTGATCGCCTGGACCTGCCCGGCGGGTGCGCCGCGCCCGCTCGGCGCCTCCTGGGCGCGCAGACGAGCCGTGAGCGTGACCGTCCCGGAGGGCGGGGCGGGCAGGGTGTCGGGCGCGGACGCGTCCGCTCCGATCGGGATGAAGCCGCGGTCGACGACGACCGTGACCGCCGGGTCCTGCGCCTGGAACGGGGTGAGCACGTGAAAGCCCGCCGTCGAGTCGACGGGACGGTTGCGCAGCAGGACCGTCGCGTCGTCGAGGTACGTGCCTGTCACGGTGACCGTGCGCCACACGAGCGGCGCAGCCACGGTCGCGCCCGGCCCGGGGAGGAGCTCGGCGAGCGGTACGGCGGGTGCGGTGTAGTTGGCCGTGACGATCGCGACGGCGTCCCGCTTCGACTCGTAGCGGTGCCACTGCCAGCGCCCGGCTGCGAGGCACAGGAGCGCGACGACGACGACGCCGACGAACAGGACCACCCACTCGCGCCGCGTCCGCGCGCGGGCGCGCTCGGGCGCATCGGGCGCGGACGCTGTCACGGCTCGAGCTCCGCGACCGGGATCGTGCCCTTCCGAAAACCCCGCAGGTCGAGGAAGTTCTCGAGGTGGTCACGGTGGTCGTCGCACGCGAGCCACACCTTGCGCCGCTCGGGTGCGTGGATCTTCGGGTTGTTCCACAGCACGGCCCACACGGCGTCGGCGCGGCAGCCCTTGCCGCTGCACACGAGCTCGCGGTCGACGGGGTCGGGGTCGGGCGTGGTCAATGTGCGCTCCTGGGTCGGTGGCCGTCCGATGGGTCTTCCCCATCGTCCCAGGTCCGTCCCGCGCCCGGCGAACCAGGACCCTCAGGCTCAGGGGTGGGACGCGCCGGGAGCGCACGCGTGTCGATCAGCGTCGCCATGGTGCGGCGGTCGCGGCCTGCGTTGACGAAGAGGACGGCCGTGTACGGCAGGACGACGGCGCCCGCGACGAACACCCAGCGCAGCATCCCGGGCACGAAGATCGCGAGGAAGATGCACACGAGCCGGATCGCCATCTGGATCAGGTACGCGCGCATGCGCCGCCGCTGGTCCTCCTCGAGCGACAGGGGCGCGTCGGACACGCGCTGCACGGGGACGTCGTCGGAGCGTCGCCGCTGCCGTCCCGCGCCTCGAGTCATCACCTCAAGAGTCTAGGCGCGGCTCCGCGACGCTTCGGTTGCGCGCGATGTGATCTTTGTGGGAAGTCCACAAGAGGTGCGTGGCATCCGTGCGTGCGCCGTTCACAGGCCTCACGGCGCGCCCCGGGTAGCGTCGGGAGGACGCGGGCGCACCACGCCTGCCCCGAGCACGACGACCTGGAGGACATGTGACCGAGCCGCGCACCGTTCTGGTGACCGGAGCCAACCGCGGGATCGGCCGCGCGATCGCCGAGCGCTTCGTCGCGAACGGCGACCGCGTCGCGACGATCTACCGCAGCGGCGACCTGCCCGACGGCGTGCTCGGCGTGGTCGGCGACGTGACCGACACGGCGTCGGTCGACGCGGCGTTCGACAAGGTCGAGGCCGAGCTCGGACCGGTCGAGGTCCTCGTCGCGAACGCGGGCGTCACGAAGGACCAGCTCCTCATGCGGATGACCGACGAGGAGTTCGAGACGGTCCTCGACGTCAACCTCACCGGCACGTTCCGCTGCGTGCGGCGTGCGTCGAAGGGCATGATCCGCATGCGCCGCGGGCGGATCGTCCTCATCTCCTCGGTCGTCGGCCTGTACGGCGGCCCGGGCCAGGTGAACTACTCGTCCTCGAAGGCCGCGCTCGTCGGCATGGCTCGTTCGATCACCCGTGAGCTCGGTGGGCGCGGCATCACCGCGAACGTCGTCGCCCCCGGCTTCATCGAGACCGCGATGACCGCCGAGCTCCCCGAGGAGCGGCAGAAGCAGTACCGCGCCACGATCCCCGCCGGGCGCTTCGCGTCGCCCGACGAGGTCGCCGGCGTCGTCCAGTTCCTCGCCTCGCCCGACGCCGCCTACGTCACCGGGGCCGTGATCCCCGTCGACGGCGGCCTCGGCATGGGCCACTGACAGGCACGCACCAGCAACAGACCTCCCGCGGCCCGCGCACGCACGGACCGCGACGAAGAAAGGACCACGCATGGCTCTTCTCGACGGCAAGAAGCTCCTCGTCACCGGGGTGCTCACCGACCACTCGATCGCCTTCCACGTCGCCCGCCTCGCCCAGCAGGAGGGAGCCGAGGTCGTCCTGACGTCGTTCGGCCGCCAGCTGCGCCTTACGCAGGCGATCGCGAAGCGCCTGCCCGCCCCCGCGCCCGTCATCGAGCTCGACGTCACCGACGAGGGCGACCTCGAGGCGCTCGTCGGCCGCGTCTCCGAGCACGTCGACCGTCTCGACGGCGTCGTCCACTCGATCGGCTTCGCGCCGCAGTCCGTCATGGGCGGCAACTTCCTGTCGGGCCAGTGGGCTGACGTCGCGACCGCGCTCGAGGTGTCCGCGTTCTCGCTCAAGTCCCTCGCGGTCGCGGCGAAGCCGCTCATGTCGCAGGGCGGCTCGATCGTCGGCCTGACGTTCGACGCGAGCTTCGCATGGCCCGTTTACGACTGGATGGGCGTCGCCAAGGCGGCGTTCGAGTCGACGTCGCGCTACCTCGCGCGCGACCTCGGACCGGAGGGCATCCGCGTCAACCTCGTCTCCGCGGGCCCGATCCGTACGACCGCGGCCAAGTCCATCCCGGGCTTCGAGAAGATGGAGGGCGGCTGGCCCGAGCGCGCCCCGCTCGGCTGGGACCAGACCGACCCCGAGCCCACGGCGCGTGCGGTCGCGGCGCTGCTGTCCGACTGGTTCCCGGCGACGACCGGCGAGATCGTGCACGTGGACGGGGGAGTCCACGCGATGGGCTTGTGAGACTCTAGGGCCATGCCCGGAACTGAACGCACCCTGGTCGTCCTGCGACACGCGAAGGCCGAGCCGGCCGACGGCGCCGCAGACGAGCTTCGTCCGTTGGCCCTCCAGGGCCGCAAGCAGGCGACCCGCCTCGGCAAGCACCTCGCCGAGGGGGGCCTCCTCCCGGAGGTCGTGCTCTGCTCGACAGCGTTGCGCACCCGCCAGACGTGGGAGCTCGCGAAGGCCGCTCTGAAGCAGGCCGAGCCGCAGGTCGAGATGCGGGACGAGCTCTATGCCGCGTCGCCGTCGGGCCTGCTCGCAGCAGTGCGAGGCATCGATGCGCGCGTGCGGACCGTGCTCCTCGTCGGGCACGAGCCCGCGGTGTCGGGGCTCGCGGGGGCGCTCGCAGCCCCCGGCTCCGACCAGGGTGCGCTCGCTCAGGTCCGTGCCGGCGTCCCGACTGCGGCGTTCAGCGTCCTGACGGCAGACGTGCCGTGGGAGCAGTGGGGCAACGACGTCGCCCAGCTGACCGGAGTGTTCCGTCCCGAGGTCTGAGCACGACAGACGACGAGGCCCACCCCTGACGGGGTGGGCCTCGTCGTGTCAGGGCGCGTCTGCGTCCCTCGCGTCAGCGAGCGGCGATCGCCGCGTCGATCACCGCGACCGCGGCGTCGAGCCGAGGCCCGGGGACGGCGTACGGAGCGACCGCCTCGACGACGGGCTTCGCCTGGAACGCGATCCCGATGCCCGCGGCGCCGATCATGTCGAGGTCGTTCGCCCCGTCGCCGATCGCCACCGTGCGTGACATCGGGACGCCCTCCAGCTCGGCGAACTCGCGCAGCGTGCGCTCCTTGGCCGCGCGGTCGATCACGGGCCCGGTCGTCCGGCCGGTCAGCGCCCCCTCCCGCACCTCGAGGCGGTTCGCGCGGAAGCGGGTGATGCCGTGGCGAGCCGCGAGCGGTGCGACGACCTCCTCGAAGCCCCCCGACACGAGGCCCACGGCCCAGCCGCGGCTGCGCGCGACGTCGAGAAGCTCGACCGCGCCGGGCGTCAGACGGACCTCGGCGAGGACGTCGTCGAACACGGAGACGGGCAGGCCCGCGAGCGTGGCGACGCGGCGCTCGAGCGAGGCCGCAAAGTCCAGCTCGCCGCGCATGGCTGCCTCCGTGACGGCCGCGACCTCGTCCTTGCGGCCGGCGCGCTCGGCGAGGAGCTCGATCACCTCGGCGGTGATGAACGTCGAGTCGACGTCCATCACGAGGAGGTGGCGGTCGGTGCGGGCGGGCTCGGTCGCAGTCACAGGCTCACGATAGGGACCAGCCCCGCGCACGCGCGTCGGTGCCCGCGACCCGGACGCTTCACGCGTCCCGGACGACCGTTCCCTTCGGGATGACCGTCAGCCCGCTCTCCGTGACCGTCAGGCCGCGAGCACGGTCCGCCTCGGGGTCGAAGCCGACGCGGACGTTCTCCGCGATCACACAGTTCTTGTCGATGATGCACCGGTTGATCTGCGCGTGCCGTTGCACCTCGACGTTGTCCATGAGGACGGAGTCCGCGACCGACGACCACGAGTGGAGGAACACGCCCGGGGAGAGCACCGAGCCGGCCGCCTCGCCGCCCGACACGATCACGCCCGGCGACACGAGCGAGTCGACCGCATGACCGACCCTCCCGCCGCTCGCGTGGACGAACTTCGCGGGCGGCAGGCCCACGTAACCCGTGTAGAGCGGCCACAGCGTGTTGTACAGGTTGAACACCGGCTGGACCGCCATGAGGTCCCGGTTCGCCTCGTAGTACGAGTCGAGCGTCCCGACGTCGCGCCAGTAGTCGCGGTCGCGGTCCGTCGATCCCGGCACGTCGTTGCGGATGAAGTCGTAGACGGCGGCAGTGCCCCGCTCGACGAACATCGGGACGATGTCGCCACCCATGTCGTGGCGGCTCGTCAGGCTCGCAGCGTCCTGCGTCACGGCCTCGACGAGCGCGTCCGCGTCGAAGACGTAGTTGCCCATCGAGGCGAGCACCTCGCCGGGGGAGTCGGGCAGGCCGACCGGGTCCGTCGGCTTCTCGAGGAAGGCGCGGATCTTCGTGGCGTCCGCGGGGTCGGTGTCGATGACCCCGAACTGGTCCGCGAGCGCGATCGGCTGCCGGATCCCCGCGACCGTGAGCTGGGCTCCGGACTCGATGTGCGCGTCGACCATCTGCTTGAAGTCCATGCGGTACACGTGGTCCGCACCGACGACGATCACGATGTCGGGCCGCTCGTCCGAGATGATGTTGAGGCACTGGTAGATCGCGTCGGCGCTGCCGAGGTACCAGTGCTTGCCGACCCGCTGCTGCGCGGGCACCGAGGCGACGAAGTTGCCCAAGAGGTGCGACATGCGCCAGGTCTTCGTGATGTGCCTGTCGAGCGAGTGCGACTTGTACTGCGTCAGCACGACGATCTGCAGGTAGTGGGAGTTCACGAGGTTCGACAGCGCGAAGTCGATCAGGCGGTAGATCCCGCCGAAGGGGACGCCGGGCTTGGCCCGGTCTGCCGTCAGCGGCATCAGCCGCTTGCCTTCGCCACCTGCGAGGACGATTGCCAGGACCCGGGGAGCTGCCATGCCTCGACACTAGTGGCCGGTGTGGCCTTGCGCACAGGTGTGCGGCCCGTTTCTCGTGTCGTGTCGCAGCGAGCGGTCAGAGCGTCGGCGTGCGCGCACGCGCTACCGTGTCGCCTGTGAGAATCGACCTCCTGACCCGCGAGTTCCCTCCCTACGTCTACGGAGGAGCGGGGGTCCACGTCGCCGAGCTGTCTGGCGTCCTGCGCGCGCACGCCGACGTGCGCGTGCGGTGCTTCGACGGTCCGCGCGACCAGACCGAGCACCCCGGCGTCACGGGGTACGTCGCACCTGACGAGCTCGCCGCCGCCAACCCCGCGTTGAGCACGTTCGGCGTCGACCTCGCGATGGCGGCGGACGTCGCGGGCGCCGACATCGTGCACTCGCACACCTGGTATGCGAACCTCGCCGGGCACCTCGCCGGCCTGCTGAACGGCATCCCGCACGTCGTGTCCGCGCACTCCCTCGAGCCGTTGCGCCCCTGGAAGGCCGAGCAGCTCGGCGGTGGCTACGCCCTGTCGAGCTGGGCGGAGCGCACCGCCTACGAAGGTGCGGCCGCGATCATCGCCGTGAGCGGCGGCATGCGCGAGGACATCCTGCGGGCGTACCCCGACGTCGACCCCGCGCGCGTGCACGTCGTGCACAACGGCATCGACCTCGCGCGGTGGCGGCGCCCTGAGGGCGCCGCGGCCCAGGTCGCGCAGGACGCCGTGCGGGGTCTCGGCATCGACCCGGGCCGTCCCGCGGTCGTGTTCGTCGGTCGGATCACCAGGCAGAAGGGCCTGCCGTACCTGCTCCGCGCGGTGGAGAGCCTCCCCGCTGACGTGCAGGTGATCCTCTGCGCGGGCTCGCCCGACACCCCGGAGATCGCGACCGAGGTCGGGGAGGCCGTGGCCCGCCTGTCAGCGAACCGCTCGGGTGTCGTGTGGATCGAGGAGATGCTGCCGCGCGACGTGCTGATCGCTGTCCTCGCGGCCTCGACCGTGTTCGTGTGCCCCTCGATCTACGAGCCCCTCGGGATCGTCAACCTCGAGGCGATGGCCGTGGGCCTGCCCGTCGTCGGCTCGGCGACTGGAGGCATCCCCGAGGTCATCGTCGACGGCGAGACCGGCCTCCTCGTCCCGATCGAGCAGGCGCAGGACGGGACGGGCGAGCCGGTCGACCCAGACCGGTTCGTCGCGGACCTCGCTGCCGCGCTCGCGGCCGTCGTCGCAGACCCTGAGCGGGCCGCCGCGATGGGCGCGGCGTCACGTCGCCGCGTCGAGGAGCACTTTGCGTGGGAGGCGATCGGCGAGCGGACGATGGACATCTACCGCTCGGTCCTCGCGGTCTGAGCGCTCACCGGTAGTCCCGGCACAGGGCGCGACGGCGTCACACCCCGAGGTATCGCAGCACCGCGAGCACCCGCCGGTTGTCGGCGGAGTCCTGCGGGAGGCCGAGCCGCTCGAAGATCGACGTCACGTTCTTCTCGACCGCACCCGCCGACAGGAAGAGCGACGAGGCGATCGCCGCGTTGGACCGGCCCTGCGCCATGAGGCCGAGGACCTCGCGCTCACGCGGGCTCAGCGCCGTCAGGCTCTGGTCGCGGCGCGACGCGCCCATGAGCTGGCTGACGACCTCAGGGTCGAGGACCGTGCGGCCCTGCGCGACCTGCTCGAGCGCCGCCATGAACTCGCCGACGTCCGCCACCCGGTCCTTGAGAAGGTAGCCAACCCCCTGCGCGCCCGACGCGAGGAGGTCCGACGCATAGCGCGTTTCCACGTGCTGCGAGAAGACGAGGACGCCGAGGTCCGGGTGCGCCGCACGCAGGGCGACGGCAGCGCGCAGTCCCTCGTCCGTGAACGTCGGCGGCATCCGCACGTCGGTGACGACGACGTCGGGCAGGTCGCCCGTGCGGGCCAGGTGGGCGACGTGCGCCTCGAGCGCTGCCGCGTCCCCGACGGCTTCGACGACGTCGTGCCCGCGACGGGCGAGGAGGGCGACGAGCCCGTCCCGCAGGATCGCAGAGTCCTCCGCGACGATCAGGCGCACGTGCTCTCCTTGCATGCAGGTCGATATGTCATCCGGCCTGGACAGGAACGGTGACGGTGACCACCGTAGGCCCTCCGTGCGGGCTGTCGATGGTCAGCGTGCCGTCGACGGAGCGGACACGCTCGGCGAGCCCCGCGAGCCCGGTGCCCGACCAGCCGGGTCCCGCAGCCGGCGGGACGACGACGGCGCCGCCGCGGCCGTCGTCGCGCACCGTGACGTGCAGCGCCCCGGGACGCTGCACGAGCTCGACGTCGACCCGCGTCGCGTCCGCGTGCTTGGTCGCGTTCGTGATGAGCTCCGCGACGCCGAAGTAGACGATCGTCTCCGCCGCAGGGGAGGCGTGCGTCGCGCCGTCGGAGCGGGTCGCGTGGAGCCGCACCGGGATCGCCGACCGTGCGGCGAGCGTCTCGAGCGCGACCTCCAGCCCCGCCTCGAGCGCGGGCGGCCGGATGGTCCGGGCGATCTCGCGCAGCTCCGCGAGCGTCTCCTTGGTGGACGCGTGCGCGGTCTCGAGCAGGTCCGACGCCTCGGCCGGCGCCGTGCCCAGGAGCTCCTTCGCCTCGCCGAGCTGCATCGCGACCGCGACGAGCCGCGCCTGGGTGCCGTCGTGCAGCTCGCGCTCGATGCGACGCAGTCGCGCGTCCGCGTCCTCGACCGTCCTGCTGCGCGACTCCTCGAGCGCCGCGACACGCAGCTCGGTCGCGGTCGGCGCGAGCATGCTCGCCGTGAGCCACCGCCACACGTCCGCAGCGGCACGGTTGACCACGACCCAGACGAGCAGCGACACCGCCCCGATCGCGACGAGGAGCAGCTGACGGCCCGGCGTGTCGAAGAACCAGCCGCCGTTGATCTGAGCCCCGCGGTGCATCTGCCCGTCCCACCCGACCTGGGTGGGCAACGACCAGGACCAGGCCCAGTGGGTGACGCCGCCCACCCCGAGGGCCAGGAACGTCCAGGACACGGTGAAGCTCACGATCGCGACCGGCAGCGACACGGCGCCGAACAGCAGGGCGCGCCACCCGGGAGCGTCCGTGAGCATCGCCCACAGGCTGCCGCTCACGCTCGTGCGTCGACGACGGCGCGGCGGCGCCGCGACGTCGGCCCCGAGCAACCCGCGTGCGAGGCCGCGGTACATCGCACCCCACCCGCGCCCGGCCACGACCATCGCCCCCGGGACGAACAAGCCCACGACGGTCACGAGCAGACCACCGATCAAGGACACGGTCGTCACGGTCCACGTGAAGGCGAACGGCGCGAGCAGCATCGCGACGTTGACGTACGCGAAGTGGCGCCACGACTGCCGGTGCGCGAGAGCCCGCCACGCGGGAATGCGTTCGGGGCGGTTGACGGCGGGGGTGGTCATGGTGTCC
Source organism: Sanguibacter hominis ATCC BAA-789 (assembly GCF_012396185.1). Taxonomy (GTDB): domain Bacteria; phylum Actinomycetota; class Actinomycetes; order Actinomycetales; family Cellulomonadaceae; genus Flavimobilis; species Flavimobilis hominis. The sequence continues at coordinate 655,570 of NZ_JAAXOW010000002.1, read as the reverse complement.
TCCTGGCTCGGGTCCACCCATCGTCGTGCGCGTCCCACCTCGTCCGGCAGCCGGAGGACACCCGCTGCGGCGGGGGAAAACCCGACCGTCCGGCCAGGCGTGCGCGCGGCGCACGGCCACGCCGGGTCACAGGTGCGTGACGTCGACGTCGTCGGCCGGGAGGAACGTCGCCGCCGACAGCGCTCGGCGCGCCGCGCGCTCGACCTCGCGCAGCGCCGTCGTGCGCTGGTCCGCCTGCCAGAGGTTCGTCGCCCCGCCGTCGTTCTGAGTCGCGAGGGCGACGATCGCGCGGAGGCGAGCCGCCATCGTGAGGACCGTGACGTTGCGCTGCGGCACGTCCTCGGGCAGGTCCCACGCAGGGACGAGCCCCGAGCGCAGGTGGTCGATCTCCCGCGCCGCATCCTCGCGCCAGCTGGCGACGTCGAGGTCGACGAGCGCACCGGTCGCCTGGATGACCGCGTGCCTCATCGCGTTCTCGGCGTCCGCGAGCGTCCCCACCGCGTCGAAGAACCGGTGCGCCCACGGCCCCGTCTCCGTCACGTGCCACGTCACGCAGTGACCGCGCTCCCAGACCGACCCGAACTCGACGACGTCAGGCACTGCGACGGCGTGGTGCGTGCCGCACGTCAGCAGGACGCACTCGCCCGCCCCGACGGCCCGGTCGGGAACCATCGCGGGCAGGCCGTCCGTGTCGCCCGGGGGCGGCAGGAGCGCGACGGCGGCGCAGCCCTGCGCGATCCACCCCTCCACAGTCCTGCGGAAGGCCGAGCCGTCGGACGCGAGGAAGGCAGCTGGCCCCGACTCGGGCACGTCGTCCCCGGGGACGTAGAGGTCATGCGGCTCGTCGTCGCCCCGCACCGCCGCAGCGACCCGTTCTGCGTGGTCGGAGGGGGCTCCCGGACCGCCACGACGGGACGCTGCGGTGAGCCACAGCGCGAGCCGCACCGACCGTGGCAGCGCGACAGATGAGGTCCCGGTCACGTGTCAAACCTACCCCGGTCTGAAGCCTCAGCGGATAGGCTCGGTGACCATGACCGAGGTTCTCGCCCTGCACGACGTCACCGTCCGCCGCTCCACCACCACGATCCTCGACAAGGTCACCTGGACCGTCCAGGACCAGGACCGATGGGTCGTCCTCGGTCGTAACGGAGCAGGCAAGACGACGCTGCTGTCGATCGCCGCCGGGCGCATGCACCCGACGTCCGGCACCGCGGACCTCCTCGGCGAGAGGCTCGGCCGCACCGACCTCCAGGAGCTGCGCCCGCGCATCGGCCTGTCGAGCGCCGCGCTCGCTGAGCACATCCTCGGTTCCGAGACGGTCCGCGACGTCGTCCTCACCGCGGCGTACGGCATGACGGGACGGTGGCGCGAGCAGTACGAGGACTTCGACCTCGGCCGCGCCGACGACCTCCTGCGGCTCTTCGGGATGGGGGAGCTCGCCCACCGCACCTTCGGCACGCTGTCCGAGGGCGAGCGCAAGCGCGTCCAGATCGCCCGCGCCCTCATGACCGACCCTGAGCTGCTGCTCCTCGACGAGCCGGCGGCGGGCCTCGACCTGGGCGGCCGAGAAGAGCTCGTCGCCGCGCTCGCGGAGCTTGCGGGGGACCGACGGTCGCCCGTGATGGTGCTCGTCACGCACCACGTCGAGGAGATCCCGCCGAACTTCACGCACGCGCTGCTGCTGCGCGGCGGTCAGGCTTTCATGGCCGGCCCGCTCGCCCAGGTGCTCACGAGCGAGAACCTCTCGGAAGCGTTCGGCCTGCCGCTCGTCGTCGAGTCCCGCGAGGGCCGGTACACCGCCCGCGGCCTGCGCTGACGCACGCCCCGCGCGGGCGTGCCACGCCCCCCAGCGGTGTCGCCCGAGGCGCCGTTACGGTAAAGTCTCAGTAAAGCACCGCTGTGCAGCCGCCGCGACGTCGCGGCAGTCCTGAGAGGGGGAGGGAGACCATGGACTGGTACTGGTGGCTCATCATCATGTTCGCGCTCGTCGCGATCGAGGCACTGACGCTCGACCTCGTGCTGTTCATGTTCGCCGGCGGCACGCTCGCGGCGGGCATCGTCTCCGCCGCCGGGCTCGACCTGCCGTGGCAGGTCGTGGCGTTCGCTGTCGTCTCGGCCGTCCTCCTCGTCGCGCTGCGCCCCTTCCTCCTGAAGAACCTCCGGGCCCGGGGAGAGCCGCTCGTCGAGACCAACGCGGCCGCGAACGTGGGCCGGGAGGCGGTCGTCGTCCAGGAGGTCACAGGAACCTCGGGCCTCGTCAAGCTCCGGGGCGAGGTCTGGAGCGCGCGCGTCGACGACGACGTCGTGATCCCTGTGGGTGCCGAGGTGCGCGTGAGCCGCATCGACGGTGCGACCGCCGTCGTGGAGCAGCAGCAGTCCGCAGGTGCCTGACCCTCTAACCTCTGCAAGCCCGGAACACCAGGAGCTGAACTTCTATGGGTGAAGACCTCTCATTCGTCTACGTCTTGCTGATCATCGTCGCGATCTTCGTGCTGATCGTCATCGGCAAGAGCGTGCGGATCGTGCCGCAGACGCAGGCGTGGCTCGTCGAGCGTCTCGGTCGCTACAACCGAACGTTCGAGGCAGGCCTGCACCTGCTCATCCCGTTCGTCGACCGCGTGCGCGCTCAGGTCGACCTGCGCGAGCAGGTCGTGTCGTTCCCCCCGCAGCCCGTGATCACGTCCGACAACCTGGTCGTGAGCATCGACACCGTCATCTACTTCCAGGTGACCGACCCCAAGTCGGCCGTCTACGAGATCGCCAACTACATCGTCGGTATCGAGCAGCTGACCGTCACGACGCTGCGCAACGTCATCGGTTCGATGGACCTCGAGCAGACGCTCACGAGCCGCGACCAGATCAACGGCCAGCTCCGCGGCGTCCTCGACGAGGCGACCGGTCGCTGGGGCATCCGTGTCAACCGCGTCGAGCTCAAGGCGATCGACCCGCCCGCGAGCGTCCAGGGCTCCATGGAGCAGCAGATGCGCGCTGAGCGTGACCGCCGTGCGGCGATCCTCCAGGCGGAGGGCATCAAGCAGTCGCAGATCCTCACGGCCGAGGGTGAGAAGCAGGCCGCGATCCTCCGCGCCGAAGGGTCGGCCCAGGCCAAGATCCTCGAGGCCGAGGGTGAGTCCCGCGCGATCCTCCAGGTCTTCGACGCGATCCACGAGGGCGACGCCGACCCGAAGCTGCTCGCGTACCAGTACCTCCAGACGCTCCCGCAGATCGCGAACGGGTCGTCGAGCAAGATGTGGCTCGTCCCGACCGAGTTCACCTCTGCCCTCGGCGCTGTCGTCGCCGGGCTGGGCGGCGAGACGCCGAGCGCACCCGCCCCGGCTGCGAGCGAGCCGCGGCGCGCCCGCCCGCGCTTCCAGAGCGCCGGGCTGGTCGATCCGGCCGAGGCGCTCGCCGAGGCTCGCCGCCAGGTCCAGGAGGCCACCGCGGACGCGACGACCGCAGGCCAGCGGTCTGGTCGTCCGTTCGACCCGAGCACGGAGGCCGGACAGCACCCCGGTGCGCCGGTGCCTCCGCCCGCCGCTCCGCCGGTCCAGCAGGCGCCGCCCGCACCGCCGGCTGCACCGTACGCACCGCCCGCGACAACCACAGGCGAGCCTCCCGCTCCCCAGCAGTGAGCACCGACGCCACGAGGGCGCGCCGCTACCGTTGCGGCGCGCCCTCGTGGCGTCTGCACGTCGAGTCGCCGCGTCGCACATACCGAATCGTTTCGATGCCTGTCATCATGGTGCGGTGAGCAGCCCCCAGACCATCGCCGCGCCGCTGCGCCGCGACCGGTACACGATCACCACGTACGGCACCTTCGCCGTCTGGGGGTGGTTCCTGTACTCCTTCAGCCCGTCTGTGCCGCTGCTCGCCGAGGACCTCGGCGTCTCGAAGGCCGCCGGCGGCCTGCACGGCACGGCCATGGCCCTCGGCGCGATCTCCGCCGCGCTCTTCACACCGCGCCTCGTCGCCGCGATCGGCCGGCGCAACGCCATCACGTCCGGGCTCCTCCTCGTCGCCGCAGGCGTCGCCGGGCTCGTCGCAGGCCCGGTGCTCGCCGCGACCCTCGGGAGCATGTTCGTCCTCGCCGTCGGCGGCAACGTCGCCGTGTCGGCCTCGCAGGTCGGCATCTCCGACCACCACGGCCCCTCGGCCCCCGCCGCGATCACCGAGGCGAACGGTGTCGGGTCCGGCGTCGGGCTCTTCGCACCCCTCGCCGTCGGACTCGCGGTCGGGGTCGGCTGGGGATGGCGGGCCGCCGTCGTCACGACGGTCGTCCTCGCCGTGGCCGTCGCCTGGGCGACGTCGCGGCTGCCCGACAGCGGCCGCCGCCCGACGGCCCCGACGCACGAGAAGGCGGACGCGGCCGAGATGCCCGTCGCGCCCACGCGCGCCCTCGGACCCGGTTCCGTCTGGTTCCTCGTGACCCTCGTCGCCGCAGTCGCCCTCGAGAACGCGACGACCTACTGGTCGACGTCTCTCGTCCTCGAGCGCACCGGCGCCGACGCGAGCATCGCGACCGCGACCACCGCAGGGCTCATCGCCGGCATGACTGCGATGCGCTTCGTCGTCGGCCCGCTCACGCGGCGCTGGCACAGCGCCCACCTCCTCGCCGTGAGCTTCGGGATCTCGGTGGTCGGCTGGGCCGTGCTGTGGACCGCGACGTCCCCGGCCGTGGCGCTCGTCGGCCTTGCCGTCGCCGGCTTCGGATACGGCGCCCAGTACCCGCTCTCGGTCGCGCTCGTGCTCGGCATCGCCCGCGAGGCTGCCGACCGGGCGCAGGCCGTCGCGACGTTCACCGGGGGAGCCGCAGTCGGCCTCGCGCCGTTCATCCTCGGGGCCGTCGCCGACGCCGTCGGCATGCACACCGCGTTCCTCGCGGTGCCCGTCCTCGCGGTCCTCGGCGGCACGGGCGCGATCCTCGGGTGGCGCCGCGCCCACGCCCACGCCCTCCTGTGACCCGACCGCCCCACGCGCACGCTCCTGAGAGAATGTCGTGTGCCCACGAACGTCGCCCCGCCTGACCTGTCCGACCTCAACCTCGTCGAGATCACCGACCCCACGGCGGACGAGCTCGCCGACTACGTCAGGCTGACCGACGTCGTGCTGCGGTCCAAGCACGAGCCCGCTAAGGGGCTGTACATCGCCGAGAGCTCGACCGTGATCCGCCGCGCGATCGCCGCGGGGCACCGACCCCGGTCGTTCTTCATGGAGCACAAGTGGCTCCCCGGGATGGCCGACGTCCTGCGACGGTTCCCCGACGTCCCCGTCCACGTCGCCGACGCAGCCGTGCTCGAGTCCGTCACCGGGTTCCACCTGCACCGCGGCGCCCTCGCAGCGATGCACCGGCCACTGCTCGCGAGCGTCAGCGACCTGCTCGCGTCCGCGCGCGGCGGGCTCGGTGCGCGCCGCGTCGTCGTGCTCGAGGACATCGTGGACCACACGAACGTCGGCGCCGCGATGCGCGCGTGCGCGGCGATGGGCGTCGACGCGGTGATCATGACGCCGTCGTGCGCCGACCCGCTCTACCGGCGCGCCGTGCGCGTCTCGATGGGCACCGTCTTCCAGGTGCCGTGGACCCGCTTCGACGCGTGGCCGGCAGCGCCGCGCGGCGCCGAGCCGGCGGACGGCGTCGACCTGCTGCGAGAGCTCGGGTTCACCGTGGCAGCGCTCGCCCTCGAGGACGACTCCGTCAGCCTCGACGCGCTCGAGTCGGACGCCCCGCAGAGGCTCGCGCTCGTGTTCGGTACCGAGGGGGACGGGCTCAAGCCGCGCACGATCGCGGCGTGCGACGTGACCGTCAAGATCCCCATGGCGGGCGGCGTCGACTCGCTCAACGTCGCGTCCGCCGTCGCTGTCGCGACGTGGGCGACGAGGGTCCGCGCCGTCGTCTGACGATCAGACCGGGACGCTCGCGTCGCGGAGCTCGGCACCGGGGCGCTCCGGCGCGGACGTGACCGCGTCCCACGCGCGCACGAGGATGTCGACCGCCTCGTCGAGCACGTCCGGCGCGGCGGTGATCGGGATGCGCAGGTGCCGCTCGAACTCGCCCCCGGTGCCGAAGCGCGGCCCGGCCGAGATCGCGAGGCCGCGAGCGCGGGCCGCGAGCGCGAGGCGCGAGCTGTAGGCCTCGCCGAGGCCGACCCACAGGGCGAGGCCGCCGTGGACGTGCGGGACGTCCCAGGTCGGGAGCCGCTCCGCGAGGCGGGCGGTCAGGTGGTCGCGCGACGCGCGCAGCTGGGCGCGTCGCGTCTCCGCGACGTCGGCGAGGTACGGCAGAGCGTGCAGCAGGACGAGCTGCTCGAGGATCGGCGTGCCGAGGTCGTGGACGTGGCGTGCGGCGACGAGGCGCGTGATCGTGTCGGTGTCCGCGCGCACCCAGCCGAGCCTGAGACCGCCCCAGAGCGTCTTGCCGACCGAGCCGATCGTCACGACCTGCGTGCCCGGGGTGGCGTGCCGTGCGAACGGCGTCCATGGTGTGAGGCGGTCGATGTCGAGCTCGGCGGTCGTCTCGTCGACGACGACGATCGTGCCGCTGCGTGCGGCGGCGTGGCAGACGGCGGTCCGCAGGTCGTGCGGCATGATCGCGCCGGTCGGGTTGTGGTGGTCGGGCATGAGGTGGGCCACCGCTGGCCCGGACGCGATCGCGCGCAGCAGTCCGTCGGCATCCCAGCCGGCCCGCGCGTCGACCGGCACGGCCAGCGGCCGGGCGCCCGCGGCGACGAGCGCGTCGAGCGCGTGCGGGTAGGTGGGCATCTCGATGACGGCGCGGTCGCCAGGGCGCACGTGGGTGCGTGCGACGAGGCCGATCGCGTGCTGGGCGCCGAGCGTCACCATGACCTGCTCGGGCGTGGTCGGCAGGCCGAGCGCGGTGTACCGGTCGGCGAGGGCTGCGCGGAGCGCGGGGAGGCCGACGGGGTCGTAGTCGTGGCGCAGGAGGTGCCGGGGGAGGTCGGCGGCTGCGGCGGTCGCTGCGGCCGCGACCTGCGAGGCGGCGGGCATGGTCGCCTTGGTGAGGTCGAGCGCGGGGGCGTCCGGCCCGGGCGTACCGGGCCGGGAACCGGGGGCGTGAAGGAGGGAGCCGGACCCGCGGCGGCTGGTGAGGAAGCCGTCGGAGCGCAGGGCGGCGTAGGCCTGGGAGACGGTGGTGCGGCTCACGTCGAGCGCCTGGGCGAGGTCGCGCTCGGACGGCAGGCGGGTGTCTGGCGGGATGCGGCCGTCGATCGAGAGGAGGCGGAGCCGGTCGGCGAGGGCGCGGTAGAGCGGGGCGTCGTCCGGCAGGCCCTGGAGGAGCGGGACGAGGGCGTGGGCGCTCAGCGTGCGGTCGCTCATGGAGCCACCGTACGCGAATTGGCTCCTTGTGGGGAGGCCACTTTCAGGGTGGGATCGACCCATGAAGATCGATCAGGCAGAGATCGCCGCCCCGGCCTCGCGCGAGACGCCCACGACGGCCCCCGGGTCGCTGACGCCACGCAGCGGCTACCTCGCCCCCCGCCTCGCCCAGCTCGTCGCCGGGCTCACGGCGTTCGGCTTCTCGATCGCGATGGTCGTGCACGCCGGTCTCGGGGTCTCCCCGTGGGACGTCCTCTCCCAGGGCCTCGCCCTCGCGACCGGGTGGACCTTCGGGCTCGTCACCTGCGCCGTCGGCGCCGTCGTGCTGCTCGCCTGGTGGCCCCTGCGCACCCGGCCGGGGATCGGGACCGTGCTCAACGTCATCATCGTGGGGCTCGCCGCGGATCTCGGTCTCGCCGTCCTCGCGCGGCTGCCCGAGCCGTTGCCGCTCGCAGCCCGCGTCGCGCTCCTGGGCGGCGGCGTCGTGCTGCTGGCTCTCGCGAGCGGCGCCTACCTCGCGGCCCGGCTCGGCCCGGGCCCTCGCGACGGCCTCATGACCGGGCTCCACGACCGGTTCGGGTGGCCGATCGCCGTCGCGCGCGCCGTCGTCGAGCTCTCCGTGCTCGGGCTCGGGTGGGCGCTCGGGGGCGACGTCGGGCTCGGCACGCTCGCGTTCGCCCTGCTCGTGGGGCCGCTGTGCGGCCTGACGATCCCCTGGTTCGCCGGTCGCGCGCCGTGGCTGCGCGTGTGAAACTCGCCAGATGCGAGACGATCTGCGGACAGTCGGTGTCGAGGAAGAGTTCCTCCTGGTGGGTGACGACGGGACCCCTGTCGCGGTCGCGACGGAAGCGCTCGAGAAGGCGCCCGCTGACGTCGTCACGCCGGTAGGCGACGTGCCGGGCGGAGGTCTCGAGCACGAGTTCATGCAGGAGCAGATCGAGACGGGGACCCGGCCGTGCCGCGACCTCGAGGATCTGGCCCGTGAGGTCCGCGCCGGCCGCGCCCGGGTCCAGCACGCGGCCGCCGCGGTCGGCGCGCACGCCGTCGCCCTCGCGACGAGCCCGGTCGACGTCGCGCCCACGACCGTCTCGAAGCTCCGGTACATGCGCGCCGCGAGCACGTTCGGCCTCACGGCGGCCGAGCAGCTGACGAGCGGCTGCCACGTGCACGTCTCCGTCACGGACGACGACGAGGGGGTCGCGGTCCTCGACCGGATCGGCCCGTGGCTCTCACCTCTCCTCGCGCTCAGCGCCAACTCGCCGTTCTGGCAGGGCAAGGCCAGCGGGTATGAGAGCTTCCGGTCGCAGGTGTGGTCGCGCTGGCCCACGGCTGGCCCGTCGCGCGAGTTCGGCAGCGCCCGGGCGTACCGAGACGCCGTCGCCTCGCTCGTCGCGACAGGGACGGTGCTCGACGACGCGATGATCTACTTCGACGCACGCCTCTCCCAGCGCTACCCGACCGTCGAGATCCGCGTCGCGGACGTCTGCCTCGACCCGCGGACGCCAGTGATCCTCGCGGCGCTCTCGCGCGCGCTCGTCGAGACCGCAGCGCGCGCCGCAGCCGCGGGAGAGCCCGCCCCGGGGGTGCCGACCGAGCTGTTGCGCACCGCGTCGTGGCGCGCGGGGAGATCCGGGCTCACGGGCGACCTGCTCTCGCCGACGGACATGCGTCCACGCCCGGCGCACGACGTCGTCGGGCAGCTCGTCGCGCACGTGCGCGACGCTCTCGTCGACGCAGGCGACCTCGACCTCGTCACCGACCTGCTCGGCGAGCTGTGGTCGACGGGCAACGGCGCGCAGCGGCAGCGCGCGTGGCTCGCCGAGACGGGCGACAATGCCGAGGTCGTCGCCAGGGCGTGCGCCGTCACCCTCGAGTGAGACGGGCCGCGGTCGCGTCCGTCAGTGGGTGGACGTCAGCGTGTGGATGTCAGGACGCGACCGTGCGGCACATGACGAAGTCGTCGTGCGTCTGGGTGCCGACCACCATCTGCTTCGTGCCCACCACCGCGAAACCGTTCTTCGCGTAGAACCGCTGGGCGCGCTCGTTCTGCTGGTTGACCCCGAGCCACACCGAACGGACGCCGCGGGCCGCCGCCTCCGCGACGACGGCCTCGACGAGAGCCGCCGCCGCCCCCGTCCCGTGCGCGTCCGGGTGCGCGTAGCACTTGCTCAGCAGCACGGTCGGGGTCGCGACCGGGACGTCCGTCGGGGGAGGCGGCTCGGCCCACACGAGCAGCGCGTACGCGATGAGCGGCAGACGCTCGGCGTCGTGGCGGCCGTCGAAGCCCTGCTCGGCGCCGGGCTCCGCGACGAGGAGCGTCGTCAGCGGGGACAGCAGGTGCTCGGCGAAGTGGTCCGCCGTCAGGTTGTTGCTGCAGAAGTCCTCGACGTCGCGCGGGTCGATCCCGGGCGGGCACGCGAGCGGGAACGTCAGCTGCGCCAGCTCCGCAAGAGCGTCGGCGTCCGCGAGCACCGCGCGCCGGACCCGGGCGACCGGGACCTGCAGGTCGGTCATCGTGCGAACGTCGGGGTGAGCACGGCGCGCGCGATCGTGTGGAACAGCGCCGTGAACGCGACCTTCGTCGGGCTGTCCTCAGGGTCGAGGCCCAACGTGTCCACGTCGAGCGCGTGCACCGCGAACGCGTACCGGTGCGGGCGGTCGCCGGCGGGCGGCGCAGCGCCCTCGTAGCCGAACGTGCCGCCGTCGGCGCGGACGTGGAAGGCGGCGCCCGAGAGCATCAGGTCGCTCTCGCCGTCGCCCTGCTCGAGCGACGTCGTGGTCGCCGGGAGGTCGACGACGGTCCAGTGCCAGTAGCCCGCAGGGGTCGGGGCGTCCGGGTCGAAGCACGAGACGACGAACGACTGGGTCTGCGCCGGGAAGCCGCTCCACTCGAGGTGGGGCGACGTGTTCCCGCCGTCAGCGGTGTGCAGCAGGGGCAGCGTGCCGCCGTCGACCATGTCCTCGCTCGTCACGGAGAAGGACGGGACGGGCGGCAGCGAGGCGTACGGGTCGGGTGCAACGGGTCGCGTGAGGTCCATGCCCCCATCATGAGCCCTCGTCGGGCCCGGCGAGGTGCGACAGGCCTCGCCGGTTCATCGGTGTCAGCCGCGCCGCGTATCATCGAACATGTGTTCGACAGTGTGGCGATGGTCCGGGGAGGTGGTGCGCGATGAGCGCGCAGGCGATGGCGGTACCGGACCTCGGGCGCGCGGAGCGGGCGCTCGCGGCGCTGCGCCAGGCAGAGCATCGCACAGGGGCGCGACGCGTCGAGATGCCGGACCGTGCGGCCGCCCTGCTCGGCGTCCGCACGCGTGAGCGTCCCGCGCTGCCCGTCCCGCACGAGCTCTCCGACCTGCTCCCGCACGGGCTGACCCGGGGCAGCGTCACCGAGGTCACCGGCTCGCTCGCGCTCGTCCTCGCGCTGCTCGCCGAGGCGTGCGGCCGCGTCGACGAGCTGGGGGAGGAGCCGTGGGCCGCCGTCGTCGGGCATCCCCGGGTGGGGCTGCTCGCGGCGGCGTACCTCGGCGTCCCCCTCGACAGGCTCGTCCTCGTCCCCGAGCCGGGCGACGGCGCCGCTGCGGCGGTGGCTGCGCTCGTCGACGGCATGGATGTCGTCGTGCTCGGCGACCTCCCGCTCCTCGACGCCGACCGGCGGCGTCTGACGGCGCGCGCTCGCGAGCGCGGCACCGTCCTGCTCAGCACCGCGCCGTGGCGCGGGGCGGGCGCGGTGCTCCGCGCGACCGGGGTCCGGTGGCGTGGGCTCGGTCAGGGGACGGGTCGGCTCGTCGCCCGCGAGCTCACGGTCGAGCGCGCGGACCGTGTCCGTGCGCGTATCGACGTCGTGCTGCCGTTCGGGGAGCAGCCCGTCGTGGCCCCTCGCGCTGCAGCCGACGCCACCGCACCGCACGTCCCGGCGGCTGCGCCGCAGGTCTCGCCGGCCGCCGTCGCGCAGCCTGCGCTGAGGCTCGTCGGATGAGCACCCGCACCACCGCCGTGTGGGTGCCCGACTGGCCGGTCGTCGCCGCCGCGACCGCGGCGGACGTACCCGCGCACCTGCCCGTCGCGGTGCAGGACGCCCGCGCGGTCGTCGCGGTGGGTGCCGTCGCCCGGCGCTCAGGCGTCCGCCGTGGCATGCGGCGGCGTCAGGCGCAGGAGGCGTGCCCCGGGCTCGTCCTCCTGCCCGTCGACGAACTGCGGGACGCCCGTTTCTTCGAGCCCGTCGCGGTCGCCGTCGAGCGTGTCGTCGCGGGCCTCGAGGTCGCACGTCCCGGGCTGCTCCTCATGCCCGCGAGCGGGGCGGCCCAGTTCCACGGTTCGGAGGAGGAGCTTGCCGCCGCGATCGTCACGCACGTCGCGGACGCGACCGGGCACGAGTGCCAGGTCGGCGTCGCCGACGGCATCCTCGCGGCGGTCCTCGCCGCACGCGAGAGCCGGGTCGTCCCGGCAGGGGAGAGCCGTGCCTACCTCGCTCCGCGGTCCTTGGGCGACGTCGTGCACGTCGCGATGAGCCGCGACCGCGTCACCCAGGTCCGCGACCTCGTCGACCTGTGGAACAGGCTCGGGCTGCGCCGCGCGAAGGACCTCACCGCGCTCGACCTCGCCGACGTCGCCTCCCGCTTCGGGGAACCCGGCGTGTGGGCGCACCGCCTCCTCGACGGGGACGACCTCCGCCCGCCCGCGCGCCGCAGGCCTGAGGACGACGTCGAGGCGTCGTGCGAGCTCGACCCGCCAGCGCACCGCGTCGACACCGCAGCCTTCGCCGCGCGCCGGCTCGCCGAGCAGCTGTACGCCGACCTGGTCGACCGCTCGGCGTCCTGCACCCGGCTGCGCATCTCCGCCCGGACCGAGGACGGGCGCGAGCACGTGCGCACGTGGCGGACCGACGCCGCCGCGCTCGGCGGCCTCACCGTCGGCCGTCTCACCGACCGCGTCCGCTGGCAGCTCGAGGGCTGGCTCGCCGAGGGGGGACGCACCGAGTCGGCCGACGGCGGGCTCGTCCGGCTCGTGCTGACCGCCGAGGACCTCGTCGACGTGGGCACCCAGCAGGGAGGCCTGTGGGGTGGCGCCGAAGGCGCGCACCTGCGGGCAGCCCGAGCGCTCGAGCGCGTCCAAGGGCTCCTCGGCGCGCGGTCGGTGCTGTCCGTGCGCCTCCAGGGCGGGCGTGGCCCCCGTGACCAGGTGCACCTGGTGCCCTGGGGCGAGGAGGACCCGGTCCGCCGCGACACCACCGCGCCCTGGCCAGGACGGCTACCGGACCCGCCCCCGAGCGAGGTGCTCCCCGAGAAGGCCCCGGTGCGGCTCCTCGGCCCCGCGCGGGAACCGGTGCTCGTCGACCGCCGGCTCATGATGAGCGCCGCCCCGACCATGCTCGCCCCGCCGCCGGGTGAGGACGGCACAGCGGCCGCCGTGCGCGCCTGGGCAGGCCCCTGGCCGCTCGCGCAGCGCTGGTGGCGCGAGGACGCAGAACGCAGCGTCTACCTGCAGGTCCTCGTCGAGGAGCCCGCCGGGACGAGCCGCGCCCTCCTCCTGTCGAGCTCGCGCGGGAGCTGGTACGTCGAGGCGAGCTATGACTGACCACGTCCCTTACGCCGAGCTGCACGCCCACTCGGCGTTCAGCTTCCTCGACGGCGCGAGCCAGCCCGAGGAGCTCGTCGCCGAGGCGGTCCGGCTCGGCCTCGACGCGCTCGCACTGACCGACCACGACGGGCTGTACGGCGTCGTCCGCTTCGCCGAGGCTGCTCGCCGCGCCGACCTGGCCACCGTGTTCGGTGCCGAGCTGCACCTGCCCACCCCCGAGGACCTCCTGCGCGGCAGCGACGAGCCCGAGCAACCGACCGGGACCCCGGACCCGCGCGCGACCCACCTGCTCGTGCTGGCCCGCGGCCCCCGCGGGTACCGCTCGCTGTCCGCCGCGATCGCCGACGCGCACCTCGCGGGCGGGCGCAAGGGCGTGCCCCGCTTCGATCTCGAGGACCTCGCCGCACGCGCCGACGGCGACTGGCTCGTGCTCACCGGCTGCCGCAAGGGATCGGTGCGCCAGGCGCTGCGCGGCGCCGGGTGCCCCCGGCCGGCCCACCCGCCAGCCCGTCTCCCGGGCGGCAGGCGTCGCCCCGTCCCGTGCCCGGTGCACGGCACCGAGCCCTGCACCGCCGCCCGGACCCGGGACGCGCGCCGCGAGCTCGACCGGCTCGTCGATCTCTTCGGCCCGGGCAACGTGGCGGTCGAGATCACCGACGGCGGCGACCCGTACGACGGCGAGCGCAACGCGGCCCTCGCAGATCTCGCCGCAGCCGCCGGTGTGCCGCTCGTCGCGACGGGCAACGTCCACCACGCCCGGCCGCAGGACGGCGAGCTCGCCGCAGCCCTCGCCGCGGTCCGGGCCCGCCGGTCGCTCGACGACATGGACGGGTGGCTCCCGGGGGCGGCGACCGCCCACCTCAGGTCAGGCGCCGAGATGCTCGTCCGGCACCGAGCGCACCCCGAGGCGGTCGCCACGGCTGCGCAGCTCGCTGCAGAGTGCGCGTTCGACCTGCACCTCGTCGCCCCCAGCCTGCCGCCGTATCCCGTGCCCGAAGGGCACGACGAAGCGTCCTGGCTGCGCGAGCTGGTGCAGGTCGGTGCACGTGAGCGGTACGGGCCGCCCGAGGACGAGAACGTCGCGGGGGCGTGGGCGCAGATCCACCACGAGCTCGACATCATCGAGACGCTCGGGTTCCCCGGCTACTTCCTCATCGTCTACGACATCGTCGAGTTCTGCCGTCGCCACGGCATCCTCGCGCAGGGCCGCGGGTCGGCCGCGAACTCCGCCGTCTGCTACGCCCTCGGTATCACCGCCGTCGACGCCGTGCGCCACGGCCTGCTCTTCGAGCGCTTCCTCGCACCGGAGCGTGACGGCCCGCCCGACATCGACGTCGACATCGAGTCCGCGCGCCGCGAGGAGGTCATCCAGCACGTCTACGAGAGGTTCGACCGCCGTCACGCCGCCCAGGTCGCCAACGTGATCTCCTACCGCCCCAAGTCCGCGGTGCGCGACGCCGCCCGCGCGCTGGGGTACGACGTCGGCCAGCAGGACGCGTGGAGCAAGGGGATCGAACGATGGGGCTCCCTGCGGGGCACCGAGCCGGACAGCCCGTGGTGGACAGTCTCCCGTGCGGGAGCGGTCACCGCGCAGCCCGTCGCACAGCCTCGGCTGAGCGAGGACGGCCGCGATGTCGTGCCCGAGCACAGGCCGCCGTCCCTCCAGGAAGAGGGCAAGGTCCCCGAGCCCGTCATCGACCTCGCGGAGAAGATGCTGCGCCTGCCCCGGCACCTCGGCATCCACTCGGGCGGCATGGTCCTGTGCGACCGGCCCGTCGTCGAGGTGTGCCCGGTGGAGTGGGCCCGCATGCCCGGACGGACCGTGCTGCAGTGGGACAAGGACGACTGCGCCGACGCAGGTCTCGTGAAGTTCGACCTCCTCGGGCTCGGCATGCTCACCGCGCTGCGCATCGCGTTCGAGCACGTCCACGAGCACGAGGGTGTCGAGCTCACGCTGCACGGCCTGCCCCCCGAGGACCCAGGCGTGTACGAGCTGCTGTGCGCCGCCGACACGATCGGCGTGTTCCAGGTCGAGTCGCGCGCCCAGATGGCGACCCTGCCGCGCCTGCGGCCGCGCACCTTCTACGACATCGTGATCGAGGTCGCGCTCATCCGCCCCGGACCGATCCAGGGCCAGTCCGTGCACCCGTACATCGAGCGTGCCCGCGGCAGGCAGCCGGTCACCTACCTCCACCCGCGCCTCGAGAAGTCCCTCGCCAAGACGCTCGGCGTACCGCTCTTCCAGGAGCAGCTCATGCAGATGGCGATCGACGTCGCGGACTTCACCCCCGCCGAGGCCGACCAGCTGCGGCGTGCGATGGGGTCCAAGCGCTCGACCGAGCGCATGGAGGCGCTCCACGCCCGCCTCATCGACGGGATGGCGGCGAACGGCGTCGAGAACGACGTCGCGGAGCAGATCTTCGACAAGCTCAAGGGCTTCGCGGACTTCGGCTTCCCCGAGTCGCACGCCTACTCGTTCGCCTACCTCGTGTACGCGAGCGCGTGGCTCAAGGTGCACCACCCCGCCGCCTTCTACGCGGGCCTGCTCGCCGCCCAGCCCATGGGCTTCTACTCGCCGCAGACGCTCGTCGCCGACGCCCGCCGCCACGGTGTGACGGTCCTGCGGCCCGACGTCCAGCTCTCCGGCGTGCAGCCCGTCCTCGAACCGCTGCCCGGAGGTGACGGTGCAGCCAGGCCGCGCCGCGACCTCGCGGTGCGGCTCGGGCTCGGAGGCATCCGCGGCGTCCGGGACACCGTGGCCGAGCGGATCGTCGCCGCACGTGCCGACGGTCCGTTCGTCAGCCTGCGCGACCTCGCCCGCCGTGTGGACCTGACTGTCGCCCACCTCGAGGCGCTCGCGACCGCAGGAGCCCTCGACTGCTTCACCGGCGCCCGGCGCCCCGCCCTGTGGGCCGCCGCCGCGCTCGCCCAGGAAGGCCCCGACACGCTCCCGGGCGTGAGCGTCGGCGTCGAGGCGCCCACCCTGCCCGGGATGGACGACGTCGAGACGTCCGTCGCGGACGTCTGGGCGACCGGCATCTCGCCCGAGTCCTACCCGACGCAGTTCGTGCGTGACGGCCTCGACGCGGCAGGGGTGCTCACCGTCGCGAAGGCGACCGTCCACGAGGCCGAACGGCGGGTCGCCGTCGCCGGTGTCGTCACCCACCGCCAACGCCCCGGAACCGCACGTGGCGTCACCTTCCTCTCGCTCGAGGACGAGACCGGCCTCCTCAACGTCGTGTGCAGCCCCGGGCTGTGGTCACGTTTCCGGCAGGTCGCCCGGACGAGCGCCGCCCTCGTGGTGCGCGGCCGGCTCGAGCGCGCCGACGGCGCGACCAACCTCGTCGCCGAGCACCTCGCGCCGCTCTCCCTCCAGGTACCGACCAGGTCGCGCGACTTCCAGTGAACCGGCGTGCCGAGGCCCGCGTGCGGGGCGACGATGAGAGAGGTCCTGCACGGATCACGGAGCCGGGACGACCGAGGGGTCGTCCCGGCCTCGTGCTGTCCGCCCCGCTCCTCTGCGCGCAGCGGAGACGGACGCTCGTCGACCTGCGGGCTCGGTTGCGTCAGGATGAAGGGGTCGACGTACACCCTGGAGGGCGATCTCGTGAACATCACCGACCATGCGAGCCTTGCGGTCGAGGCCGCGCGCGACGCCCTCACCGTCCGCCGGGCGTTCGGAGAGCCCTACGAGGTGGACGGTGCGACGGTGATCCCGGTCGCGAGGGTGGTCGGCGGTGGGGGCCACGGCTTCGGCACGGGGTCGACACCCGACCTCGTGCGCGCGGCGCATGCGTCGGACGACGGCGCCACGGCCAGCTCGAGCGCTGCGGAGGCGTCAGGGGGCGGCGGAGGGTTCGGCGTGCGCGTCCGCCCCGTCGGTGCGTACGTCGTCTCGGGTGGCACGGTCACCTGGCGACCCGCGCTCGACCTCAACCGCGTGATCCTCGGCGGTCAGCTGGTCGGTGTCGTCGTCGCGCTCGCGGCGATCAGCGCCCTGCGTCGCAGCCGCCGCCGGTGACGACCATGGGAGCGTCGCAGAAGTGAGCGCGGGAGCAGCGTGCTGAGGGAGCTGCGGCTCGGTCTCGTGTCACGGCTGAGCCGTGGCCGGCGGCGCGACGAGGCAGCGGACCAGGACGTACCTGCCACGTCGCAGGACGGCGCCCCGGTGGCCGGGGTCGACGACGGCCTCGTCGACCTCGCGCCGGGCGAGGCCGTCGACGACGACGGCCCGGTCGACCTCGCCCCGCCGCCTCCCGTCCCGGCCCCGACGGGCGCGCAGGTGCGCCGCGCGGTAGGCGCGGTCGTCGCGGCGTCGGCCGGCGACGCGCTCGGGGCCGGATATGTCGGGCGCGGCCCTCTCGCACCGACGGTCCCTGTCGCGATGCTCGCGGTGGCCGGTCAGGACCCGGGGGAGTGGACCGGGGCGACAGAGCTCGCGATCCCCGTGCTCGAGGTGCTCGCGCGCGGCGGTGACCTGCTCGACGCCCGGGAGCAGGACGCCGTCGTCCGGTCGTGGCTCGACGTGCTCCGCCGCGGCCAGCAGCTCGACCCCGCGACGACGGCGGTGCTGCGGCTCGTGTCCGACCAGCTGGACCGGTCGCCGGGGCTGCCTGCCGCGCAGTGCGCGCGCCGCAACGCCCGTCGGCGCCACGAGCGTGAGCGTGGTCCTGTGACGAGCGGCTGTCTGGTGGTGGCCGCCGTCGCAGCGCTCGGCTTCCTCGAGCCCGAGGGTGCGCCGCGTCTCACGCGGGCGGTCAAGGCGCTCGTCACGACTCTCCACGGGGGGCCTGAGGCGCTCGCGCCGGCGCTCCTGTGGGCCCACGCGACCCGTGCGGCGATCCTTGACGGCCCGGGACCGCTCGACTCGGGTCTCGCCTCTGTCCCGGGGCACCTGCGCCGCCGGTGGGAGGACCACGTGGCGGAGGCGGCGGCGGCCGCGCCGACGTTGTTCGAGAACGACGGGCTGGCCGTCGAGGCGGTCCAGGTGGCCTGGTCGGCGCTAGTGTCGACGGCGAACGGCCGGGGTGGCACGCATCTTGAGCGTGCGCTCGTCGCAGCGGTCCAGGCGGGTGGCGACACGGCGACGACGGGATGGGTCACGGGGGTCGTCGCCGGTGCTCACTACGGTGTGACGGCGGTCCCGGAGGCCTGGGTCGACCAGCTGCACGGGCGGCTCGGGCGGGACGGCGCGGACCTGGCGCGGCTCGCGGAGCGCGCCGTGCTGGCGACCTACGAGCGAGCGGTGTCGCGGCTCGCTGGCGCTGACTCAGAGGGTGCGGGGGACGAGCCTGCCGGATGAACGTGACGTAGAGCACGTGCCGGGGGATGCAGGTCAGGCGGAGCGTTCGGGAGAGACGACGAAGGCCCAGGATCCGTGGATCCTGGGCCTTCCGTGGTGTCCGGAGGGGGACTTGAACCCCCACGCCCGATAAAGGGCACTAGCACCTCAAGCTAGCGCGTCTGCCATTCCGCCACCCGGACGAGTGGAACCTTCTGGGCTTTGGCCCGTCTGGCTGCGGGAAGAAACATAGCACGGCTCGAGCCTGAAGTTCACATCGGCGTGGTCGCGCTCCCGCCAGCCCCACGGCGGGTGGCGCGAGCCGGCAGGTGGACCTGCCCTCGGGTCGCAAGGACGCGCTCTCGGTACGCGTCCAGCAATCCGTCAGGTGCCGCGGCGAGGCATCGTCGAGGTGCGGCGATGCATCGTGGACAATGGTCGAATGATCACCGACCCGCGGGGCCACCGCGAGACGACCGGGCCAGCGGCCCCGAACGGCCTCGCGGACGAGGAGCTCGACCGGATCGCAGCGATCGCTGCGTCCGTGTCCGGCGCTGATGCGGGCGTCGTCGCGCTCGAGAGCCCGACCGGGTACGCGCTGCCCGGCGCGTACGGTCTGCAGGAGTCTCTCGACTTCGCGCGGGAGGTCGCGGACGAGGCGCCCTTGACGGACGCGATCGTGCGGAACGCCGCCCCCCAGGTCGTCAACGACGCGGAAGCCGATGAAGACCTCGCGCGGCGCGGCTGGGCACAGTTCTGGGGCTTCCGGTCGTACGCAGGCGTGCCGGTGCGTGACGTGCACGGCCACGTGGTCGGTGCGCTCAGCATCATGTCGCGCGAGCCGCGGGACTTCGACAACACGACGGTCGCGCGGCTCACGGAGCTCGCGGCGGTCTGCTCCGCGCGCGTCGTCGCCCGGGAGATCCTCGAGCGGCTCAGCACGGCGGAGCGCAGCGCGAGCACGGTCGACCGGATCAACCGCGTGCTCCTGACGTTCAGCGAGGGGCTCGGTGCGACGGCGACGACGCAGGACGTCGCCCGCGTCGTGACCGAGCTCGCGCACGCCCAGCTCGACGTCGCCTACAGTGCCGTGATCGTGCAGGTCGACGGCCGCTTCGACGCTGTCGAGGGCTCGCACCTTCCTGAGGACCTCCCGATGGAGTACTCCGAGCTGCAGGCGTCGGCGGACCATCCCGGGCCGCACTCGGTCGCGGACGGGCAGGCACGCTTCTATCCGTCGCGCTCCGACGTCGTCGCGGAGTACCCGCACCTCTCCGGGCACACGTCCGCGTACGTCGACGCGGAGGTCTACCTGCCGTTCCGTGTCGAGCGTGCCGACGACGCGCCTCTCGACGGGTGGCTCTGGCTCGGATGGTCGGACGAGCACGTCACGACGCCGCAGACGCAGCGGATGAAGCGGGCCGTGACGACCTACGTGGCGCGGGCGCTCGAGCGTGCCGAGCTGCTCGCGGCTCGCGCTGCGGTCGCGTACACGCTCCAGTCGGCGCTCCTGACGAAGCTCCCGGAGGTGCCGGGGCTCGAGCTCGCGGCACGCTACCTCCCTGCGAGCCGTGGGGAGCAGGTGGGTGGTGACTGGTACGACGCGATCCACGTCCACGGCGCGACGACGCTGATCATCGGCGACGTCGTCGGGCACAACATCGCCGCGGCCGCGCAGATGGGCAACCTTCGCTCGATGCTGCGCGGCTTCGTCGCCGACTCCCTCGAGGCGCCATCGCGACTGTTGAGCCGTCTCGACGACGCGAACCTGCGCCTGTCGACGCGCACGATGGCGACGGCTGCCGTCGCGCAGGTCATCCCGCCGTTCGTGGAGGGCGGGCCGGCGCGCGTGGTGTGGTCGAGCGCTGGGCACCTGTCGCCCGTCGTCGTCGACGTCGCGGGCGGCGTCAAGGTGCTGCGGGGACGTTCTGACCTCATGCTCGGCGTCGCACCGGGGGCGAACCGCGCGGACCACGAGCACGTCCTGGAGCACGGCGACACGATGCTCCTGTTCACGGACGGACTCGTCGAGCGGCGTGGCAGGCCGATGGCGAGCTCGCTGACGCAGCTCGCAGAGATCCTCGCGGACCTGGCGCAAGCACCGCTCGAGCGCCTCGTCGCTGACATGGTCGAGCGGATGGGCGCGGCGAGCGAGCGAGACGACGTCGCGGTCCTGGCGGTGCGGCTCGTCTGAGCGCTTGCCGCACGCGCGCGGTGTCAGACTGTCCCGGTGACAGCGCCGACCCTCGACCCGGACAACCCTCTCGCGAGAGCCTCGGCACTGCCGTACGGCCTCCCGGACTTCGCGAGCATCCGCGTGGAGCACATCGGCCCTGCGATCCGCGCCGGCATCGCGCAGGAGGTGGCTGAGGTCGAGGCGATCGCGTCGGACGCGTCGCCCGCGACGGTCGAGAACGTGCTTGACGCGCTCGAGCTCACAGGCGATCTTCTCGACCGGGCCCTGACCGTCATGTCGGCGCTGCTGGACGCAGACCCGACTCCGGAGCTCGAGGACCTCGAGGACGAGCTCACGGCGGAGCTGTCGGCGCACGACGACGCGATGGCGATGCACGCGGGCGTCCGCGCGCGCCTGGTCGAGCTGGCCGAGCGAGTCCGGCGCGGGGAGGTCGCGTGCGACGAGCCAGCACGGCGCCTCCTCGACGACCGGCTGCGCGACGTCCGGCGGTCGGGTGCGGACCTGCCGGCGGAGCAGCGCGAGGAGCTGCTGCGCATCAACGTGCGGCTCGCCGAGCTCGAGTCCGCGTTCTCTCGCACGGTGGTCGCGGCGTCGACAGCGGCGGGCGTGCACGTCCGCGACGTCGGGCGCCTCGCCGGCCTCACCGAGGACGAGATCGCGTCGGCGCGCGCCGCTGCCGAGGACGCCGGTCAGGACGGGTGGCTCGTCGCGCTCGGCTCACCGACCCAGCAGGAGGTCCAGGCGAGGCTCGCGGACCGCGGTCTGCGTGAGGAGGTGCACCGCGCCGCGACGGCGCGAGGCGCGGCAGGCGAGCACGACTCGCGGGGGCTCGTCGTCGAGATCGTGCGGCTGCGCGCGCAGCGGGCCGCGCTGCTCGGGTTCCGCGACCACGCGACGTACGTCACGCAGGTGACGACGGCGGGCACGCCGGACCGTGTGCGCGAGGTGCTCGCGCCGCTCGTCCCCGGCGCGGTCGCGAACGCTGCGGCAGAGCTCGCGGACATGCAGGGCGTGCTCGACGCCGAGCTCGGCGACGCGGCAGGCCCGCTCGCGCCGTGGGACGTGACGTGGGCGGGCGAGCGTCTGCGCCGCGAGCGTCACGCGATCGACGACGCTGCGCTGCGTCCGTACCTCGAGCTCGACCGAGTCCTCGAGCACGGGGTGTTCGCGGCAGCGACGGCGTTGTACGGGATCACGTTCCACGCACGCCCGGACCTGCACGGCTACCACCGCGAGGTGCGCGTCTGGGAGGTGCGCGCGCAGGACGGGACCGGCCTCGGGCTCTTCCTGGGCGACTTCCTCGCACGTCCGGCGAAGCAGGGCGGAGCGTGGTCGACTGCGCTCGTCGACCAGTCGCACCTGACGGGGACGCGTCCGGTCGTCCTCAACGTGCTCAACGTCGCACGGCCAGCGCCGGGGCAGCCGACCTTGATGACCTGGGACGACGTCGTCACGGCGTTCCACGAGACCGGTCACGCGCTGCACGTGCTGCTCTCCGACGTGCGCCGGCCCTCGCAGTCAGGCACGGAGGTGCCGCAGGACGTCGTCGAGGTGCCCTCGCAGGTCAACGAGACGTGGGCGTGGGAACCCGCGCTGCTGCGCAGGTACGCGGTGCACCACGCGACGGGCGAGCCGTTGCCCGACAAGACGATCGAGCGGCTGAGGGGCTCGCAGCACCACGGTCAGGGCGTCGCGACGACCGAGATGCTCGCCGCGACGTTCCTCGACCTCGCATGGCACTCGATGACCGAGAGCGAGCTGGCCCGAGCGCTCCCGGACGGGGCGGACGGCGTCGAGCGCTTCGAGCAGGCTGCGCTCGCGGCCGCGGGTCTCGACGTGCCGTGCGTGCCTCCCCGCTACCGCTCGACGTACTTCGCGCACGTGTTCGGGGGCGGCTACGACGCCGCGTACTACGCCTACCTCTGGTCGGAAGTCCTCGCCGCGGACCTCGTCGAGTGGTTCCACGAGAACGGCGGCCTGGGCCGCGAGGCGGGGGAGAGGTTCCGGCGCGGGCTGCTCGCCGTCGGCGGGTCCGTCGACCCGATGGTCGCGTTCGAACGGTTCCGCGGACGACCAGCCTCGCCCGTGGCGCTCCTCGCACGGCGAGGGCTCGCGTGACACGGACGCTCGGGCGCTGCTTGCTCCCGGTACCGTGTGACGCATGACCTCCGAGCACGTCGCACCCGCCACACCCCCTGTCGTCCCTCAGGCCGAGGACGAGGTCGTGACGATCTGCCGCGAGCTCCTGCGGATCGACACGTCCAACTACGGGGACGGCTCCGGTCCGGGTGAGCGCACGGCAGCCGAGTACGTCCAGGGCCTGCTCGAGGAGGTCGGGCTCGAGACGACGTTCTTCGAGTCGGCACCGCGCCGTGCGAGCGTCGTCGCGCGCCTCGAAGGGAGCGACCCGAGCCTGCCGGCCCTCGTGCTGCACGGCCACACCGACGTCGTTCCGGCGCACGCGCCCGACTGGACGGTCGACCCGTTCTCGGGCGAGGAGATCGACGGCATGCTGTGGGGCCGCGGCGCGGTCGACATGAAGGACATGGACGCGATGATCCTCGCGGTCGTGCGGCAGATGGTGCGCGAAGGGCGCAAGCCTGCGCGCGACGTCGTGCTCGCGTTCTTCGCGGACGAGGAGGCGGGGGGGCCGTTCGGCGCCGGCTGGGCGGTCGAGCACCGTCCCGAGCTGTTCGCCGGTGCGACCGAGGCGATCAGCGAGGTCGGCGGGTTCTCGGTCGAGCTCGGCGGACGACGCGCGTACCTCCTGCAGACAGCCGAGAAGGGGCTCGGCTGGCTCCGGCTCGTCGCGGACGGCCGTGCGGGCCACGGTTCCCAGGTCAACCCTGACAACGCCGTAGCGCACCTCGCGGGTGCGGTCTCCCGCATCGCGGCCCACCCGTGGCCGCTCACGCTCACACCGACGGTCCAGGCGCTCCTGCGCGGGGTCGCGGACCTCACGGGCCTGCGCTACGACGCCGAGGACCCGCGCGCGGTCGACACGCTCGTCGAGGCGCTCGGGTCGGCGGGCCGTTTCGTCGGGGCCACCCTGCGCAACACGGCCACGCCGACCCAGCTCGACGCCGGCTACAAGGCCAACGTGGTGCCGGGCACCGCCACCGGCGTCCTCGACACGCGCTTCCTCCCGGCCGAGCGGGACTCGATGCGTACCGTCCTCGAGGAGCTCGCCGGACCGCACGTGCGCATCGAGGTGATCCACGAGGACATCGGCCTGGAGGCACCGATCACCGGCGCGCTCGTCGACCGCATGGTCGACGCGGTCCTCGCGGAGGACCCGGGCGCCGTCGTGCTGCCCTACATGCTCTCTGCTGGCACGGACAACAAGTCGCTCGCGCGCCTCGGCATCACGGGTTACGGCTTCGCTCCGCTGCAGCTGCCGCCGGAGCTGGACTTCGCCGGCATGTTCCACGGCGTCGACGAGCGCGTGCCCGTCAGCGCGCTGCGCTTCGGCGTGCGCGTCCTCGACCGGCTCCTCACGCAGGGCTGACGCGGTCCCGGTACGGGTCTGCCGGAGCGGGCGTCAGTCGAACGCCCCCAGGGTGTTCCGGGCCCGGATGATCCGGCGGCGGAGCATGACGCGGCGCTCCCCGCCGACGTAGAGGCTCGACGTCGCGAGCTCCCAGCGGCCGTACTCGGCCTCTTCCGTGAGCATGCGTGCCGCGTCGTGGCGTGAGACGTCGCGCGCGATCGACACGATGCGGTACTCGTACTCCCCGTGGCGGGGGACCGGGGTGCGGCGGTCGGAGCGAGCGGTCATGGGCGGTTCCTCCCGGTTGACGGATCGGTCGGACGGCGGCGGGACGACCCGCCGACTGCCATTGTGCACGCGAGAGGGTTACCGTTGCTGCCATGACCGTCGAACCGCGTGCCGCCCTGGATCGTCTCGTCGCCGCCTTCGAGGCGCACCTGGGCGCGATCGTCGGCCGACGCGGAGAGGACGACCCTGCGGTCGACGAGGCGTACTACGTCCTCGCGGACGCCTTCGACGTGTACGACGAGGCGATCGCCTCGACGTACGGCGAGGCGCTCCCGTTCTACGTCGCGGAGGACGACGACGAGGATGACGACCTCGACGACGACCTGGACGACGACGACATCGACGAGGACGACCTGGACGATGCCGGGAGCGACCTCGACGACGACGAGCTCGAGAGCCTGAGCGAGGACGAGGTCGAGGAGCTCGCGAACCGCGACCGCTGAGTCAGCGCCGCTCGGGATAGCCGGTCGCGGGGGCACTGACCTCGTCGAGAGCGGCACTCACCTCAGGGGGCAGCTCGAGATCGAGGGCGGCGAGCGACGTCCGCAGCTGACCGGGCGTGCGTGCGCCGACGAGCGCGCTCGAGACGCTGGGGCGCCCACGCAGCCAGGCGAGCGACACCTCGAGGATCGAACGGCCGAGCCCGTCGGCGGCGATCGCCACGGCCTCGACGATCCCGCTCGACTCCTGGTCGAGGTACGGCTGCACGAACCCTGAGAGGTGCGTCGACGCGGCACGAGAGTCTGCGGGGATCGTGCGGCGGTACTTGCCGCTCAGCACGCCGCGGCCGAGCGGCGACCACGCCACGAGGCCGGACCCGAGCGCGAGCGCTGCGGGGACGACCTCACGCTCGACACCGCGCTCGAGCAGCGAGTACTCCATCTCCACCGCGGCCAGCTCGAGGCCGGCCTGCTCGAGGAGCGTCGCAGCGCGCGCCTGCTGCCACGCGGGATGGTTGGACAGCCCGACGTACCGGGCGCGACCTGAGTCGACGGCTCGCTGCAGCGCCGAGAGGGTCTCGTCGAGCGGGGTGCGCGGGTCGGGGTTCTGGACGAGGAACAGGTCGACGTGATCGGTGCCGAGGCGCTGCAGCGACGCGTCGAGCGAGCCGAGCACGGCGCCGCGGGACGCGTCGAGGACGTTGCCGCGCGACGTCGACCGGACGCCAGCCTTCGTGCAGAGGACGACGTCTTCGCGGCGGACCTCGGCGAGGAGGCTGCCGACGACCTCCTCGCTCGTCCCGTCGGCGTACGACGCCGACGTGTCGATGAGCGTCCCGCCCGCGTCGAGGAAGTCACGGAACTGCTCCGCGGCGTCGATCTCGTCGGTGTCCCGTCCCCATGTCATCGTCCCGAGCCCGAGCTCGGAGACGCGCATCCCGGTCGTGCCCAGCTGCCGCAGCTCCATGCGGGCAGGTTACCGGTCGCGTCCCGTCCGGGCGGTGCAGGCGCGGCGGCGTCGGCACGCGGTCGTCACACGTTCCGCACGTGACGCACTCGCGCCGCCAGGCCGCGCGCCAGCCGTGGCCCGTAGAGTGTCGGCTTGTGAATGTCTGGGAAGCGATCGTCCTCGGCCTCGTCCAGGGCCTCACCGAGTTCCTGCCCATCTCGTCGTCGGCGCACCTGCGCATCGTGGGCGAGCTGATCGGGTCCTCGGACCCGGGAGCCGCATTCACCGCGATCACGCAGATCGGCACCGAGACCGCGGTGGTCCTGTACTTCCGCAAGGACATCGCGCGGATCTGTGCGGCATGGTGGCGGGCGCTGACGGGCGCGCACGGCACGGGGTGGCGGGCCCGCCTCGGCGAGGGGGACCCGGACGCGCGGATGGCGTGGTGGATCGCGCTCGGCTCGGTGCCGATCGTCGCCGGCGGGCTCTTCCTCGAGGACGCGATCGACGCGACGTTCCGGAACCTCTACCTGACTGCCCTGACCCTCGCGGTCTTCGGCATCCTGCTCGGTGTTGCCGACCGCTTCGCGCGCCAGGAGCGGACGCTCGACACGATCGGCCCGCGGCACGCGATCCTGTTCGGTCTCGCGCAGGCGATGGCGCTCGTCCCGGGCGTGTCCCGGTCCGGCGGGACGATCACGATGGGGCGCTTGCTCGGGTACACGCGTGAGGCTGCGGCCCGCTACTCGTTCCTCCTGGCGATCCCCGCCGTGCTCGGGTCGGGTCTCTACAAGCTCGTCGGTTCGTTCGACGAGCTCGGGACGGCCGGCACGCCGGGCCTGCTGCCGATCCTGGTCGCGACCGTGATCGCGTTCGTCGTCGGCTACGCCGTCATCATCTGGTTCCTCAAGCTCGTCTCGACGCGCTCGTACCTGCCCTTCGTCATCTACCGGCTCGTGCTCGCCGTGGTCGTCGTGATCCTCCTCGGCGCGGGTGCGGTGACGGCGACGGGCGGCGTCTAGACGACTCCTCGCGGGTCCGAGACTGCGGTGTCATCCCGCTAGGCTGGGTCGGTGCACGCCTGGCCCAGACCGCAGATCCCTGTCCTTCCCGACGCTGACGGCGTGATGCCGTCGCTCGTCGACTCGTCGAGCGGCGAGCGCGTCCAGCCCGTACCGGGCGACCGTGCCGGCCTCTACGTCTGCGGCATCACGCCGTACGACGCGACGCACATCGGCCACGCCGCGACCTACGTCTCGTTCGACCTGCTGGTGCGCGCCTGGCTCGACGCGGGCCGCACGGTGACGTACGTGTCGAACGTGACCGACGTCGACGACCCGCTCCTGGAGCGTGCGAACGCGACGGGGGTCGACTGGCGCGACCTCGCGCGTGAGCAGATCGCACTGTTCGCCGCGGACATGACTGCGCTCGGCGTCGTGCCGCCGGACGTGTACCTCGGCGCGGTCGAGACCATCCCGGAGGTCGCCGCCGCCGTCGAGAAGCTCGTCGCCGCGGGCGCGGCGTACCGGGTGCCGAACGAGCCGGGTGCAGGTGGGAGCCAGCCGGAGCTGGGAGACGTCTACGCCGACCTGAGCGTCGACCCGGGTTTCGGTGACGTCGCCCGGCTCGACCGCGACACCATGACCGCGCTCTTCCGCGAGCGCGGCGGTGACCCGGCGCGCGTCGGCAAGCGTGACCCGCTCGACCCGCTGCTGTGGCGCCGAGAGCGTCCGGGCGAGCCCGCGTGGGACGGCTCGAGCCTCGGCACGGGTCGTCCGGGCTGGCACGTCGAGTGCGCGGTCATCGCGCGCGAGGGCCTCGGCGGCGAGTTCCACGTGCAGGGCGGCGGCGCCGACCTGCTCTTCCCGCACCACGAGATGAGCACGTCGCACCTGCGGCTGCTCGCGGACGGCGAGCGTGCGACGTCGCACCTGCACGTCGGCCTCGTGTCCTACCAGGGCGAGAAGATGAGCAAGTCGCGCGGCAACCTCGTGCTCGTGTCGCGCCTGCTCGAGCAGGGTGTCGACCCGATGGCGATCCGGCTCGCGCTGCTCGACCACCACTACCGTTCGGAGTGGGAGTGGTTCGACGCCGACCTCGCGCGCGCACAGGTACGTCTCGCCCGGTGGCGGGAGGCTGTGTCGGGCAACGGCGGCCCCGAGGCCGCGACGACCCTCGCTGCGATGCGTGCGGCGTTGCGCGACGACCTCGACGCCCCGGCGGCCCTGCGGACGGTCGACGCGTGGGCGGAGCGTGCGGTCACCGAGTCGAGCCGTGACGACGTGGCGGTCCACGAGGGCGCACCCGGCGTCATCGCTCGCGCGGTCAACGCGCTCCTCGGCGTCCGGATCTGACCGACGCGTGGGGCCGGGCGGGCCCGGCCCCACGCGGCAGTTGCGTCAGGCGACCTGCGGGATGATCTGCGAGGCCACGAGCTCGATGTGATCGAGGTCGTGGAGGTCGAGGACCTGGAGGTAGAGGCGCTCGACGCCTGACTCGCGCAGCGCGCCGATCGTCTCGACAGCCTCGCTCACGGTGCCGGCGACGCCGTTCTGGCGCAGCTCGTCAGGCTCGCGGCCGATCGCTGCGGCACGCGCCCTGACCTGAGCGTCGTCGGTGCCGACGCAGAGGACGAGCGCGGCAGAGCGGCACAGCGTCGACGCGTCACGGCCGGCGGCCTCGCACGCGGCGTCCACGACGTCGAACCGCTCACGGATCGTGTCCTTCGCAGGAAAGGCCTGGTTGTACTCGGTCGCGAAGCGGGCGGCGAGCGCCGGCGTCTTCGCAGGCCCACCGCCGCCGATGATGATCGGCACGCCCGCACGATCGGGCTGCAGCGGGTCGCGCTGGACAGGCTTGGGCAGGGCAGGGGAGTCCTCGAGCGTGTAGACCTCGCCCGAGTGAGAGAACGTCTCGTCGAGCGGCGTGCCCCACAGCCCGGTGAGGATCTCGAGCTGCTCGGTGAGCATCCCGAAGCGCTTGGCCGGGAACGGCAGGCCGTAGGCCGCGTGCTCGCGCGCGAACCAGCCTGCGCCGAGGCCGAGCTCGACGCGGCCGCCCGACATCTGGTCGACCTGAGCGACCTGGATCGCGAGGACGCCCGGGTGGCGGAACGTGGCGGACGTCACGAGCGTGCCGAGGCGGATCGTGCTCGTCTCGCGGGCGAGGCCGGCGAGAGTCGTCCACGAGTCCGTCGGGCCGGGAAGGCCAGAGCCGTCCCCCATCCGCAGGTAGTGGTCAGAGCGGAAGAAGGCGTCGAAGCCCAGGTCCTCGGCGGCGCGAGCCACCGCGAGCTGGTCGTCGTAGGAGGCGCCCTGCTGGGGCTCGGTGAAGATGCGGAAGTCCATGCCACCAAGCCTCGCACGAGCGGGAGAGGTCGACTGCGGGCACGTCAGCCGGTCGGCGGCGACGCTTCTCCCGGGCTGGCCTCGGGCTCGTCGGGCTCGTCGGGCCCGTCGTCATCGGAGGTTGCGGGGCCAGGGAGGGTGCCGCGGGGCGTGCCGGCGTGGCCGCCGCCGTCCTTCGAGCCAGGACGTGCGCGACGCGGGTCACCTGGCTGGTCGCCGCGCTCACGGCGCCGCAGGTACCGCTCGAACTCCCGCGCGATCGCCTCTCCGGTGGCTTCGGGCAGCTCGACCGTGTCCTTGGCCTGCTCGAGCTGCGCGACGTACTGGGCGATCTCTTCGTCCTCCTCGGCGAGCTCGTCGACGCCGTGCTCCCAGGCGCGTGCGTCGTCGAGCAGGTCACCGAGCGGGACGTGGACGCCGAGGAGGTCCTCGAGCTTGACGACGAGTGCGAGCGTCGCCTTGGGCGACGGCGGGTGCGCGACGTAGTGCGGCACGGCTGCCCACAGGGACAGGGCCCGCAGGCCGCCCTCCTGGGCGGAGTGCTGGAGCACGCCCACGATCCCGGTGGGGCCTTCGTACGCGCTCTGCTCGACGTCCAGGAGCGCCTGGACCGCAGGATCCTCGGAGGTCGCCGAGACGGGGATCGGGCGGGTGTGGGGCACGTCGGCGAGCAGGCCGCCGACGGTGATGACCGTGCGCACGCCCAGCGTGGTGGCGATGCCGAGCAGCTCCTTGCAGTACGTGCGCCAGCGCATCGACGGCTCGATGCCGTGCACGAGCACGAAGCGGCGCCCGTCGAGCTCGGCGACGCTGACCGTCGTCGTCGGCCAGGTCAGCACGCGGCGGCCGTCGTCGTCCGTCGACACCACGGGCCGGTTGACCTGGAAGTCGTGGTACTCCTCGGGGTCGAGCTCGTCGACCTTCTGGGCACCGAGGACCTCAGCGAGGTGCAGGACGGCGGAGGTCGCGGCGCTGCCCGCGTCGTTCCAGCCTTCGAACGCCGCGATCATCACGGCACCCTGGTCGGAGCCGGCCGCGCTGTCGCTGGCGGGCGACACGTCGATCTCGGGCAGCAGGCTTCCGAGATCGTCGGGGAGTTCCGGGAGGATCGGTTCGTCCATCTCTCCAGCCTAGGGGCTGCGGGCGGTCGGGCTCGCGGGATGAGGCACGATGGAGGCATGCCTTCTTCTCTTCCGCAGCAGACGTCTGCCCTCGTCGACCCCGCGACGGGGCGAGCGCTGCCCGCCGCGGTCCTGTGGGACATGGACGGGACGCTGATCGACACCGAGCCGTACTGGATCGCGGCAGAGACGGCGCTCGTCGCGGAGTCCGGCGACACGTGGACCCACGAAGACGCGCTCTCGCTCGTCGGCTCGGACCTGCTGGTGGCGGCGCGTGTGCTCCAGGAGCGCGGCGGTGTGCGGCTCGGGCGCGCGGAGATCGTCGAGCGTCTCGTCGGGTCGGTGAGCGAAGCCATGGCCCGCGAGATGCCCTGGCGGCCAGGCGCGCGCGAGGTTCTCGAGCGGCTGCGCGTCGCGGGTGTGCCGTGCGCTCTCGTGACGATGTCCTACCAGGTGCTCGCCGCGCGGCTCGTCGCGGCGGTGCCGGAGGGGACGTTCGCCGCGGTCGTCACGGGGGACCAGGTCAGCCGCGGAAAGCCGGACCCCGAGCCGTACCGCGTCGCGGCGGAGCGGCTGGGCGTGGACGCCTCGTCGTGCGTCGCGTTCGAGGACTCGCCGCCCGGGCTCGCGTCTGCGGCCGCTGCGGGTGCCCGGGTCGTCGGCGTGCAGTCGGTCGTGCCCCTGCCGCAGCGTCCGGGGCTGAGCCGGGTGCCGACGCTCGAGCCGGTCGATCTGACGATGATCGCGGCCGTGGCGGCGGGGGACGTGCTGGACCTGCTCGCCGAGGCCTGACGACGGGCGCTCAGGCGAGCCCGAGGTTGAGGCGGATCGCGCCCTCGGGGATCTCGGGCGCCTGGCCACCGAACGCTGGGCACAGGGAGCGGTGCGCGCACCAGTCGCACAGCCGCGACCTGCTCGGCGCGAAGTCCTCCGCCTCCGCGTCCCGGACGATCGACGACCAGACGGAGCGGATGCGCGTCTCGGCGCGCTCGAGGTCCTCGATCGACGGCACGGACCTGAGGACCTGGCCGTCGCCGAGGTACATGAGCTGGAGCATCGCCGGCACGGTCTGTCGTGTGCGCCACACGACGAGCCCGTAGAAGCGCATCTGGAACGCTGCCGACGCGCCGTATTGGGGTCGGGGCGACTTGCCGGTCTTGTAGTCGACGATGCGCACCGCGCCGTCGGGCGCGACGTCGACCCGGTCGACGATGCCGCGCAGGCGCGGCCCGTCCTCGAGCTCGACCTCGACGCGGAGCTCACGGGCTCGCGGCTCGAGCCGGTTCGGGTCCTCGAGCGTGAAGTAGGTGTCGAGCAGGGGACCAGCCGTGCCGAGCCAGCGCTCGGCCTCGTCGGCGTCGGCGAACATCGTCGAGTACTCGGGTCGCTCGTGCAGGAGCTTCTCCCAGGCGCCGGGCACGAGCGCGTGCGCGGCCGCGGACGTCCGCTCGCCGGCGGGAGCGTCGAAGAGGTCCTCCAGGACCGCGTGCACGAGGGTTCCCCGCGCGGCGGCCTGGCTCGGCGGCTCGGGGAGCCGGTCGACCGTCCGGAACCGGAACAGGAGAGGGCACTGCACATAGTCGTTCGTACGCGACGGCGAGAGCGGCGCCCGGCGCGTGCGTCCCGGCTCGTCGGCGGCCGCCGCGGCGCCCGGGGCGACGGCGGGATCGACAGGGGCGGCAGCCAGGATCTGTTCGGTCACCCGTCCAGGGTAGGCGGCGGGACCGACACGGCCGTCGCCCTAGGCTGTCCCTGTGGACCATGCTGACGCACGCACCCCCGCCCAGGGCCGGAGGTGGCGCGCGGGGCGCCGGCACCCCCAGGGCGTCGTCGTCGCGAACATCTCGGGAGCTCCGGTCGTCGTGGCCCCGAGCTGGGTCGTCGGTGCGGTCGTCGTCGCTTTCCTGTACGCGCCCACCGCGCGCAGGAGCCTCGCGCTCCTGCCGAGCCTCGCCTCGGACGCGGGGTCGCTCTCGAGGCTCGTGATCGTCGTCTGCGCGGCGATGGTCGTCGTCCTCTTCGGCTCGGTCCTGCTCCACGAGCTCGCCCACGCCTGGACCGCGCGACGCAGCGGGCACCGCGTCGACGCGGTGGTGCTGTCCGTGTGGGGAGGCCACACCACGTTCGAGGCACGCGACTCGACGCCCCGCAGCCACCTCCTCGTCGCCGCCTCGGGGCCGGTGACGAACCTCGTCCTGGCCGGTGCGCTCTGGCTCGGGTACCTCGCGCTCGACGGGCCCGTCACGGGTGTCCCGCACCTGGTGACGCTGCTCCTGCTGTACTCGGGTGCGTGGGCGAACCTCCTCGTCGGGGGGTTCAACCTGCTGCCCTCCCTGCCACTCGACGGCGGCATGATCCTCGAGGCCGCCGTGTGGTGGGTGACCGGGCGCCGTCATGCGGGCACGCGCGTCGCCGCGTTCCTGGGGCGTGCGCTCGCGATCGGTGTGGTCCTCCAGCTTGTCGTGCGCCCGCTGCTCTCGGATCGCGACGGCCTCGACCCGATGCTCGCGATCCTCGCGGTCATCATCGCCATGACGCTGTGGCGTGGAGCCGACGCGGGTGTCACGTCGGCCCGCCGTGCCGACCGGGTGACGCGTCTGCGTGCGTCCGACTTCGTGCGGTCTGCGGTCGCCACGTCCGTCTCGGCGACGGTCGCGTCCGCGATCGAGGTGCTCGAGCGGGCGGACGCCGACGGCGTCGTGCTCGTCGACCCGGCGGGGCGTGCGGTCGCGCACGCGACGGCGGAGGAGCTGCGCGCCGTGCCGGCGGGTCTCCGCGACCTCGAGGCGTCGTCTGCCGCGACGACGCTCGCACCTGCCCCGACGATCGACGTCACGCTCGAGGGCGCCGAGCTGTTCGCCGCCGTGCGAGCCGCGAGCGTCGCTCCCGTCATGGTCGCGACGCGAGACCGCGTCGTCGTCGGCACCGTGCGCGTGCCCGACGTGATCGCCGCGCTCGAGCGCCGCTGAGACCGGGCGGGCGAGCCGGGCCGCGCACGACCTAGACTTGCCCCTCGTGACCCAGAGCCAGCCCGCTGCGCCGAGCAGCCCCACGCCCGCCACCGACGCGTCGACCGACGCCGCCACGCGAGCCGACGCGCCGCCCGCCGTCGAGGCGCTCGTGCGACCGACGTCCGAGCACGGCCGCCCCGAGGCGACAGGTGCCGCGGTGCGCCGCGGCCCGTTCCGCGCCGGCGAGCGCGTCCAGCTCACGGACCCCAAGGGCAAGCTGCACACGATCGCGCTCCAGGAGAACGCGACCTTCCACACGCACCGCGGCTACTTCCGCCACGACGACATCATCGGCCAGCCTGAGGGCTGCGTCGTGCGGACCACCTCGGGGATCGAGTACCTCGCGCTGCGCCCGCTGCTGAGCGACTACACGCTCTCCATGCCGCGCGGCGCCGCCGTCGTGTACCCGAAGGACGCGGGCCAGATCGTCGCGATGGCAGACATCTTCCCGGGCGCTCGCGTGATCGAGGCAGGCGTCGGCTCGGGTGCGCTCACGCTGTCCCTCCTGCGTGCCGTCGGTGACTCCGGCTCCGTGCACTCGATCGAGCGGCGCGAGGACTTCGCCGCGATCGCGCGCGGCAACGTCGAGGCGTTCTTCGGCGGGCCGCACCCGGCGTGGTCGCTGAGCCGTGGTGATCTCGCGGACGTGCTGCCGCTCGTGGCGGAGCCCGGCACGGTCGACCGCATCGTGCTCGACATGCTCGCGCCCTGGGAGAACCTCGATGTGACGGCGGCCGCGCTCGCGCCCGGCGGTGTACTCGTCTGCTACGTCGCGACGACGACCCAGCTCTCGCGCCTCGCCGAGGACCTGCGGGACCACGGCGGCTTCGCCGAGCCTGAGGCGTGGGAGACGATGGTGCGCAGCTGGCACCTCGAAGGTCTCGCCGTCCGCCCGAACCACCGCATGGTCGGTCACACCGGCTTCCTCCTGACGGCGCGTCGCATGGCCGACGGCGTCGAGGCGCCTGTGCGGCGTCGTCGCCCGTCGAAGGGCAACTACCCGACGACGAGCGAGGAGTGGACGCCGGAGGACCTCGGCGAGCGCACCGTCTCGGACAAGAAGGTGCGTCGTGTCCGCCGGGATGTGGGACAGGCCGCGAACCCCGAGGCGTAGGCGCGTAGGGTCGAGGTGACGAAGGTCGAGCGCGGCCGTCCGGCCGCGCCGTGACGAGGAGGCGACCATGAGCCACGACACGAGCCACGGACCGTCGGACCCGCACGGCGCGAACGCCGACGACCCGCGTCTGACGATGCTCGCCGCGCGCAACGAGCGTCTCGTCGAGGCGCTCACGGCCGCACGCAACCAGATCGTCACGCTGCGTGACCAGCTCGACGACCTCGCGCGTCCGCCTGGCGGCTACGCGACGTTCCTCGCGGCGCGCGACGACTCGACGGTCGACGTCCTGTACTCGGGCCGCAAGATGCACCTCGCGGTCAGCCCGGCTGTCGCCGTGGCGACGCTGCGGCCCGGCCAGGAGCTGCGCCTCAACGAGGCGATGGTCGTGATCGAGGCGGGCGGCTACGAGCCTGTCGGCGAGACCGTCACCGTCAAGGAGCAGCTGGACGAGCAGCGCGTGCTCGTCGTCGGGCGCTCCGACGACGAGCGGGTCGTGCGGCTCGCTGGTTCGCTCGACGGAGCCCACGTGCGCGTCGGCGACCTGCTCGTCGCGGACTCGCGCAGCGGCTTCGTCTTCGAGGTCGTCCCGCGCAGCGAGGTGTCCGAGCTCGTGCTCGAGGAGGTCCCCGACATCGCGTACGAGGACATCGGTGGGCTCGGCCCGCAGATCGAGCAGATCCGTGACGCGATCGAGCTGCCGTTCGACCATGCGGACCTGTTCCGGGAGCACGGGCTGCGACCGCCAAAGGGCGTGCTGCTGTACGGCCCGCCCGGGTGCGGCAAGACGCTCATTGCGAAGGCGGTCGCGAGCTCGCTCGCCCGCATGGTCGCGGCCCGCGACGGCTCGAACAGGGAGATGCGCAGCTTCTTCCTCAACATCAAGGGCCCCGAGCTGCTCAACAAGTACGTCGGTGAGACCGAGCGACACATCCGCTCGATCTTCGCGCGCGCCCGGGAAAAGGCGTCGGACGGGACGCCGGTCGTCGTGTTCTTCGACGAGATGGAGTCCTTGTTCCGCACGCGCGGCACGGGGCTGTCGTCCGACGTCGAGACGACGATCGTGCCGCAGCTCCTCGCGGAGATCGACGGCGTCGAGCGCCTCGACAACGTCATCGTCATCGGCGCGTCGAACCGCGAGGACATGATCGACCCCGCGATCCTGCGGCCCGGCCGCCTCGACGTGAAGATCAAGATCGAGCGGCCCGACGCCGAGGGCGCGCGCGAGATCTTCGCGAAGTACCTGACGCCCGACCTGCCCGTGCACGCCGACGACCTCGCCGAGCACGGCGGGGCCGCTGCTGCCGCTGTCGAGGCGATGATCCAGCGCACGGTCGAGCGCATGTACTCCGAGGACGACTCGAACCGCTTCCTCGAGGTCACGTACGCGAGCGGTGACAAGGAGGTGCTGTTCTTCAAGGACTTCGCCTCGGGCGCGATGATCCAGAACATCGTCGACCGTGCGAAGAAGCACGCGATCAAGGACCTGCTGTCCATCGGCGCGCGCGGCCTGCGCGTCGACCACCTGCTGCGGGCGTGCTCCGAGGAGTTCAAGGAGAACGAGGACCTGCCCAACACCACGAACCCGGACGACTGGGCGCGCATCTCCGGCAAGAAGGGCGAGCGCATCGTCTTCATCCGGACGATCGTCCAGGACGCCAAGCAGGGGGGCAGCGCGTCGAGCCGCACGATCGACACCGTCGGCTCGACGGGCCAGTACCTGTAGCGACGCGGCTAGGCTGGCGCCGTGACTCTGCGGCGTGTGATGGGCATCGAGACCGAGTACGGCGTCGTGACGCCGGGCAACCCTAGGGCGAACGCGATGCTCATGTCGTCGCAGGTCGTCAACGCCTACCGGGCGCTGTCGGCGCAGCGCAGGCCGGCGCGGTGGGACTACGGCGACGAGGACCCGCTCTCGGACGCGCGCGGCTACCGCCTCAACCGTGCCGCGGCGCACCCGTCCCTGCTCACGGACGACCCGTCGCGGCCGGCGCCGAGCGGCCCGTCGTACCCGGAAGCGGACGCGGGTGACGCGGCCGTGCAGTCGGTCCAGCAGGTCGAGCGTCCGGTCGTCCCGGAGTACGACGACCCGAGCGCGGCGAACGTGATCCTCACGAACGGCGCTCGGCTGTACGTCGACCACGCCCACCCCGAGTACTCGTCGCCCGAGGTCATGTCGCCCCGTGACGCCGTCGTGTGGGACGTGGCCGGCGAGCGGGTCGTGCGCGCTGCGGCGCGCGAGCTCGCGCAGGTCGGCATCGACGTCGTGCTCTACAAGAACAACGTCGACGGCAAGGGCGCGAGCTACGGCACTCACGAGAACTACCTCGTCGACCGCGCCGTGCCGTTCTCGACGATCACGGACCTGCTCACGAGCTTCCTCGTGACGCGCCAGGTGTTCTGCGGCTCGGGCCGCGTCGGGCTCGGGCCGACGGGACAGGAGGCGGGCTTCCAGCTCTCCCAGCGCGCGGACTACATGGAGGCGGAGGTGGGTCTGGAGACGACCCTGCGTCGCCCGATCGTCAACACGCGCGACGAGCCGCACGCCGACCGCGCCCGCTGGCGCCGCCTGCACCTGATCATCGGTGACGCGAACCTGCTCGAGACGGCGACGTACCTCAAGCTCGGGACGACGAGCCTCGTGCTGTTCGTCCTGGAGAACCTCGACCGGGTGCCCGGCGCTGCGGCGCGGCTCGACGCGCTGCGGCTCGCCGACCCGGTGCCCGACGTCGCGACCGTGAGCCGGGACCTGACCCTCACCGTCCCGCTCCTGCTCGCCTCGGGCGAGCGTCGCACGGCACTCGAGATCCAGACGGAGCTGCTCGCGGTCGCCCGTGACGCGTGCGGCGCGCTCGGCTCGAGCGACGCCGAGACGCTCGACGTCCTCGACCGCTGGGAGGACGTGCTCGCGCGGCTGCGCCGCTCGACGTCGGAGTGCGCACGCGACGTCGAGTGGGTCGCGAAGCTGCGCCTCCTCGAGCGCATGCGCGAGCGTGAGGGCCTCGCGTGGGACCACCCGCGGCTCGCGGCTCTCGACCTGCAGTGGAGCGACGTGCGGCCCGAGCGTGGTGTCTATCAGCGCCTCCTCGCGGCGGGTGCGGTCGACCGGGTGGCCGACGACGCTTCGGTCGAGCGCGCGGTCGTGCACGCTCCGCTCGACACGCGTGCGTACTTCCGCGGGGGCGTCATGGAGCACTTCGCGGACGCGGTGAACGCGGCGAGCTGGGACGCGGTCGTCCTCGACGTGCCGGGAGCCGCAGCGCTCCAGCGCGTGTCGATGCTGGACCCGCACCGCGGCACCGCGGAGCACGTCGGTCCGCTGTTCGCCGCGCACGCCCACGACGTCGCAGGATTCCTCGCGGCGCTGACGTCCTGACCGTGGCGCGGGCACGCCTCACCGTCGCGTCCCCGATGGGGTTAGATGGAGTGAAGCACCTGCACGAAGGAGGAGTCATGGCCGGTCAGGAACGTGTCAACCAGTCCCACGACGACGCAGCCCCGGAGAACGAGCCGGCCCCGCCCGCAGCGCCCGCGGCGCAGTCGCGCGACGCGGAGGTCGACGCCCTCCTCGACGAGATCGACGACGTCCTCGAGACGAACGCCGAGTCCTTCGTCCGCGGCTTCGTCCAGAAGGGCGGCGAGTGATCTGCCGATGAGCGCTGACGCACCAGGAGGGCTGCCCGCGTCCTTCATGCGACCGGGTTCGTCGTCGTTCGTCGACTTCCTCGCCGACCACGCCCCGCACCTGCTTCCTGGCGCGCGCCCGGGCGGCGTCCCGCAGGACGTCGGCGTGCCGCACGCGACGACGATCGTCGCGCTGCGCTTCGACGGCGGGGTCGTCATGGCGGGGGACCGCCGTGCCACTGCGGGCTCGCACATCGCGAGCCGCGACATCGAGAAGGTCTTCCCCGCGGACGAGCTGTCTGCTGTCGGCATCGCCGGGACGGCAGGTCTCGCCGTCGAGCTCGTCCGGCTGTTCCAGCTCGAGCTCGAGCACTACGAGAAGATCGAGGGCACGCTCTTGTCGCTCGACGGCAAGGCGAACCGGCTCGCGACCATGATCCGCGGCAACCTGGGTCTCGCGATGCAGGGCCTCGTCGTCGTCCCGCTCTTCGCGGGCTACGACGCTGACCGTGGGGCGGGCCGGATCTTCTCGTACGACGTGACGGGCGGGCGCTACGAGGAGCAGGACTTCCACGCTGTCGGCTCGGGCGCGATGTTCGCGCGCGGCTCGCTCAAGAAGGAGTGGCGTCGCGGCCTGGGCCGCGACGCGGCCGTCCGCGCTGCCGTCGGTGCGCTCTTCGACGCGGCGGACGACGACTCGGCGACCGGCGGCCCTGACTCGCTGCGCGACATCTGGCCGGTCGTCGCGGTCGTCACCGCGATCGGCTACGAGCGGGTCGTCGACGCGGAGCTCGAGGCCGCGACCTCCGCGATCGTCGCGGACCGCCGCTCCCGACGGACGGAGGTGCAGCCATGACGATGCCGTTCTACGTCTCGCCCGAGCAGCTCATGAAGGACCGGGCGGACTTCGCGCGCAAGGGCATCGCTCGCGGCCGCAGCGTCGTCGTCCTCGGGTACGACGGCGGGATCGCGTTCGCGACGGAGAACCCTTCGCGTGCGCTGCACAAGATCTCGGAGATCTACGACCGCATCGCGTTCGCCGCGGTCGGCAAGTACAACGAGTTCGAGAACCTGCGCGTCGCAGGCGTGCGCTACGCGGACCTGCGCGGCTACTCGTACGACCGTGGTGACGTGCAGGCGCGTGGGCTCGCGAACGCCTACGCGCAGACGCTCGGCACCGTCTTCACGACCGAGTCGAAGCCGCTCGAGGTCGAGATCGTCGTCGCCGAGGTGGGGGACTCGCCCGCGACCGACCAGATCTACCGGCTTTCCTACGACGGATCGGTCACGGACGAGCACGACCACGTCGTCATGGGTGGTGACGCCGAGGAGCTCGCCGAGGCCGTCGCGGCGGCGTGGCGCCCAGCGATGACGCTCGCCGAGGTGACGCGTCTCGCCGCGTCCGTCCTCGCCAAGGGCGACGACCGTGACCAGGTCGCTGCGACGCAGCTCGAGGTGGCCGTGCTCGACCGGCGGCGACCGCGCCGTGCGTTCCGCCGCGTGCTGGCCGCCGAGCTCGCCTCGCTCATCGAGGGGGACGCATGACGACCGACGCGACCAGCACCCGCCGCATCTTCGGCCTCGAGACCGAGTACGGGGTCACGTGCGCGACGACGGGCGACGACCGGCTGACGGCCGACGAGGTCGCCCGGCACCTCTTCCGCAAGGTCGTGGCGTGGGGACGTTCGTCGAACGTGTTCCTGACCAACGGCTCTCGCCTCTACCTCGATGTCGGGTCGCACCCCGAGTACGCGACCGCGGAGTGCGACGACCTGCGCCAGCTCGTGACGTACGACCGCGGCGGCGAGCGCATCCTCGAAGGGCTCGTGGAGGACGCCCAGCAGCGACTGACCGAGGAGGGTGGCTCCGGGACGATCCATCTCTTCAAGAACAACACCGACTCGGCCGGCAACTCCTACGGGTGCCACGAGAACTACCTCGTGCGTCGCAAGGGCGACTTCGCGAAGCTCTCGGACCTGCTCGTGCCGTTCCTCATCACGAGGCAGGTGCTCACGGGCGCCGGGAAGATCCACCAGACCCCGCAGGGCGCGCGGTTCTGCTTGTCCCAGCGTGCCGAGCACATCTGGGAAGCGGTCTCGAGCGCGACGACCAGGTCGCGCCCGATCATCAACACGCGCGACGAGCCGCACGCCGACGCCGAGCTGTTCCGGCGGCTGCACGTGATCGTCGGCGACTCGTCGATGTCCGAGACGACGACGATGCTCAAGGTCGGTGCGACCGACCTCGTGCTCCGCCTGATCGAGTCTGGGGCCAGGTTGCGGGACCTCGCCCTGGACAACCCGATCCGGTCGATCCGCGAGATCAGCGCCGACGTGTCCGGCCGCGCCCCGGTCGAGCTCGCGAGCGGTCGTGTCGTCACGGCGATCGACCTGCAGGAGGAGTACCTCGAGAAGGTCGTCGCGCACCTGGACACGCACGGGGCGTCCGAGACCGACAGGAAGGTCGTCGACCTGTGGAGCCGCGGCCTCGCCGCGCTGCAGGACGGCGACATGACGCCGGTCGAGCGTGAACTCGACTGGGTCATCAAGCACAAGCTGATCGAGCGCTACCGGGCGAAGCACGGCCTGGACCTCGGCGACCCGCGGGTCGCCCGGCTCGACCTCGCGTACCACGACATCTCTCGTTCCGAGGGGATCTACAACCTCCTCGCCGAGCGCGGCCTCGTCGAGCGCGTGACGACCGACGCCGAGATCCTCGAGTCGACGTCGATCCCGCCGCAGACGACGCGGGCCAAGCTGCGGGGCGACTTCGTCAAGGCCGCCCAGAACGCGCGGCGCGACTACACGGTCGACTGGGTCCACCTCAAGCTCAACGACCAGGCGCAGCGGACCGTCCTGTGCAAGGACCCCTTCGCGAACGTCGACGAGCGCGTCGAGCGCCTCATCGAGGCGATGTGAGGAGATCTGTGACTGCTCCGCGGGCCGTGCGCCGCGTCTGCTCCGGTGTCGTCGTCGCGGCGCTCGCCGTCGCCTCCCTCGTCGCGTGCACGTCGTCCGACGAACCGGACCGGACGGTGACCGTCTCGGGGTCGTTCGGCGGTGTGCCGCAGCTCGAGTTCGCGAAGCCGCTCACCGTGACCGAGCCGTACATCGAGGTCGTCTGGGAGGGGGACGGACCGGAGGCGGTCGAGGGGTCGACCGTCCTGCTGAACCTCTTCGGCCAGGACGGCCGGGACGGCACGCAGATCGTCGACACGTACGACGAGCTGCCCCGGGTCCACGAGGTGACGGTCGACTCGCTCGGCGGCCGGCTGCACAGTGCGCTCCTGGGCCAGGAGGCCGGTGCTCGCGTGCTCGTCGTCGAG
This sequence comes from Sanguibacter hominis ATCC BAA-789, assembly GCF_012396185.1. Lineage (GTDB taxonomy): Bacteria > Actinomycetota > Actinomycetes > Actinomycetales > Cellulomonadaceae > Flavimobilis > Flavimobilis hominis. Next base: position 614,474 of record NZ_JAAXOW010000002.1, on the reverse strand, counting down.
GAGGTCGACGACACCCCTGTCGTGCTGGTCGCAGACCTCATCGCGGGCCGTGCGGTCGGCGACGAGGTCGACGTGCCCGAAGGTCTGCCGTCGGTCGCGCTCGACGACTCCGGAGCCCCGACCGTCACGCTCCCCGACTCGGGCCCGCCTGAGTCGCTCGTCGTGCAGCCGCTCGTGCGCGGTGTCGGCAACCAGGTCAAGGCAGGGCAGACAGTCATCGTGCAGTACACGGCGGTCGCGTGGTCGTCGGGCGAGGTCATCGACTCGTCGTGGCCGGAGGGCAGGGCTCCGTTCACGACGATCGTCGGTGACTCCCGCCCGGTCGCCGCGTGGGACGAGGGGCTCATCGAGCAGACCGTCGGCAGCCAGGTGCTCGTCGTCGCCCCGCCCGCGTGGGCGTACGGCGGGACCGACTCGGCATGGGCCGAGGAGACGGTCGTGTTCGTCGTCGACATCCTCTACGCCGGTACGCTTGCGGCGCCCGAGGACACCGGGACGCAGGAGAGCGACGAGGGGACGGGCAGCGACGAGCAGCCCGCCGAGGACGAGTGAGGGAACAGCTTCGATGAGCGTGTCGATCAGGGTCATCCCGTGCCTGGACGTGGACCAGGGCCGCGTCGTCAAGGGCGTGAACTTCGAGAACCTGCGCGACGCGGGCGACCCTGTCGAGCTGGCCCGCCGCTATGACGCCGAGGGTGCCGACGAGATCACGTTCCTCGACGTCTCCGCGTCGTCGGGCAACCGCGAGACGACGTACGACGTCGTGCGCCGCACGGCTGAGCAGGTGTTCGTCCCGCTCACCGTCGGCGGCGGTGTGCGCAGCACCGAGGATGTCGACAAGCTGCTCCGTGCAGGCGCCGACAAGGTCGGCGTCAACACCGCGGCGATCGCCCGCCCTGAGCTCATCAGCGAGATCGCGGCACGGTTCGGCTCCCAGGTCCTCGTGATCTCGGTCGACGCGCGCCGCTGCCAGGAGGGTACGCAGACCGCGTCGGGCTACGAGGTCACGACGCACGGTGGCCGCCGGGGCACGGGCATCGACGCGATCGAGTGGGCCGCCCGCGCGGCGGAGCTCGGCGCGGGGGAGATCCTCCTGAACTCGATGGACGCCGACGGCACGACGGCTGGATTCGACCTGGACATGCTGCGCGACGTGCGCCGGACGGTCTCCGTGCCGCTCATCGCGAGCGGCGGCGCGGGGGAGCCCGCGCACTTCACCCAGGCCGCCCGGGCCGGTGCGGACGCGGTGCTCGCGGCGAGCGTCTTCCACTTCGGCACCCTGACGATCGGTCAGGTCAAGGACGACATGCGTGCGGCGGGGATCCCGGTCCGCTGACCGGGGTCAGGGGAGCGGGCAGCGTGCGGCGATCACCGCGACGTCGTCCGCATCCCCCTCGACGGTGAGGCGGGTGCGCGCGCCCCGGCGGAACGCGTGCAGCACGAGGTCACCGAGGTCGCCGCGCACGACGACCGTGCCGTTCCCCTCGCGCGGCCGGTGCACGACGGCGCGAGGACCGTCGTCCCTGACGTAGACGAGGCCGACGGGTACGCGCATGAGCATCATCGGCGCCGCACGGCGCAGCGCCTGCCAGATCGTGTCGGCCTCGTCGGGGGAGAGGCTGCGGGACGGCGGGAGCGGGCCTGGCGTCGGCGCGTCGGGCGCCGCGAGCGAACCGTCCTCGGCGAGCGCTCCCGCGCGCCGGACGTCCTCGCCGTGCACGAAGAACTCGAGCAGGTTGACCGAGTCGCCCGCGAAGCCCCACGGGCTCCACGCGGCCGGCGCCTGGGCGAACTCGTCGAGCGTCGCGGCGTACTCCTCGGGGTCGAGGCACCGTTCGACCGCCGCGTCGAACGCCTCGGAGCCGACCCGGCCGACAGGTCCGGGGACCGCCCTGAGGTGGCTGAGCGCCGCGGACTCGCGGTGCAGGAGGTGGACCGCGAGGTGGCGGGACCGCCACCCCTCGCACAGCGTGGGCGCGTCCGGGCCGACGGAGAGCAGGAGTGCGGCCAGGGTCTCGCGTTCGTGCTGGTGCCAGGTCATGCATTCATCGTGGCACGGCTCGTGACACGATGACGTCAGCCGGGTCGTCGTCGAGGGGAGTGTCTGCATGCGTCGTCCGCACGCCCTGCCGGGCTCCCGGGCACGGCAGTCGATCGTGCTCATGGCGCGCGGCATCCGAGACGAGTGGCGCACCTACGTCCTCGCGATCGGTGTCTCTGCGGTCGGCGGCGCGATGACGGTGGGCGTGTCGGTCGTGCTCGGTCGGGCGACCGACGAGGTCGTCGTCCCCGCCCTGTCCGGTGCGGACGTCACGTCGGGCGACGTGTGGCGCGCGGGCGGTGCGATCGCCGCCGCAGCGCTCGTCCTCGCGCTGACCGTCGCAGGGCGCCGCATCTTCGCGGGCATCGGTTTTGCGAAGCTCGGCGCGAACCATCGACGCGCCGTCACGCACCGCTTCCTCGAGCTTCCCGTGTCCTGGCACCGGTCGCAGCCGACCGGGCAGCTTCTCGCGCACGCGAGCTCGGACGCCGAGGCGGCGACGGGGGTGTTCAACCCGCTTCCGTTCGCGCTCGGCGTCGCGGTCATGCTCGTGGTCGCGACGGTCCAGCTCTTCGCCGTCGACGCGTGGCTCGCTGTGGCCGCCCTGAGCGTGCTGCCACTCGTCCTCGCGGTCAACGTGGTGTTCCAACGACGCATGACGCCCGCCGTCACGGTGTCGCAGCAGCTGCGCGGCGAGATCTCTGACGCCGCGCACGAGAGCTTCGAGGCGGGGCTCCTCGTCAAGGCGCTCGGGACTGCGGGACGCGAGGAGCGCCGGTTCGACGCCGTCGCGCAAGAGCTGCGCGCCGCCAACGTGCGCGCCGGGCGGGTGCGTGCGTACTTCGACCCGGTGATCGAGCTGCTCCCGTCGCTCGGGACCCTGCTCGTCCTCGGCGTGGGGGCGTGGCGCGCGAGCGCGGGCGCGGTAGGCACGGGGGAGATCGTCGCGGCGGCGTACCTGCTGACGATGCTCGCGGTGCCCGTCCGGGCGTTCGGCTGGGTGCTCGGCGAGCTGCCGCGCGCGCTCGTCGCGTACGACCGCACCAGCCGCGTGATCGACGCCGACGGGGACCTCGTCCCCGGACGCGGCGCCCTGCCGCCCCGCGACGGTCACGGCGTCGCCGTCGACGTGGACGACGTGGGCCTCGTCGTCGCTACGAGCCACGGGCCGGTGCCGATCCTCGAGGAGGTGAGCCTCCACGTCGCGCCGGGCACGGTCGTCGCCGTCGTCGGGCCGACGGGTGCAGGGAAGACGACGCTCGTGTCGCTCCTCGCGCGGCTGTCCGACCCGACGTCGGGCGCCGTGCGCATCGACGGGGTCGACGTGCGGGACCTGAGCGTCGAGGAGCTGTCGTCGGCGGTCGCGCTCGTGGGGCAGTCCACGTTCGTCTTCGAGGACACCGTCCGCGGGAACGTCACGCTGCAGGACGACGGCGCCCCGGACGCACCGTCGGACGACGCCGTCTGGGCGGCCCTCGACCAGGCGCACGTCGGCGACGTCGTCCGAGCGCTGCCCGGGGGCCTCGACGCCCCGCTCGGCGAGCGTGGCGCGAGCCTGTCCGGTGGCCAGCGGCAGCGTCTCGCGATCGCCCGGGCGCTCGTGCGCAGGCCGCGCCTCCTCGTGCTCGACGACGCGACGTCGGCGGTCGACCCGCGTGTCGAGGGCGACATCCTCGGCTCGCTGCGTGACACAGGCTCGCAGGCCGACCGCCCGACGGTCGTCATGGTCGCCTACCGGATGTCGAGCGTCGCCCTCGCGGACTCGGTCGTGCACGTCGAGGGTGGCCGCGTCGTCGACACGGGCACGCACGCCGAGCTCATGCGTCGCGACGCCGGGTACGCAGCGCTCGCGACCGCGTACGAGGACGAGGCCGCGCGCCGCGCGGACGAGCGCGAGGAGGGGGACGCGTGAGGGCCGGGGTGCGCAGTGCGGAGCAGGGACCTACGACGGACGCGACCGGGCGCATCGCCGCCGCGAGCTCTCTCGGCGTCTGGGCGACGCTGCGTGCGGGGGTGCGCGTCTCGCCCGAGCTCGTCGACGGGATCGCCCTGACGCTCGTGCTCGCGGTGGTCGCGGCAGCGGGCCGTGTGGTCGTGCCGGTCGCGGTGCAGCAGGCGATCGACACGGGGTTCGGTGGTGCGGGCGGGGTCGACGTCGGGCGGGTCGTCGTCCTCGTGCTCCTCGCAGGGGGTCTCCTCGTGCTCGCGGGCGCGTGCTCGACCGTCGTCAACGTCCGCCTGTTCCGCAGCACCGAGGCGGGTCTGGCGACGCTGCGCGTCCGCGCGTTCCGGCACGTCCACGACCTCTCGGTCCTCACGCAGAACACCGAGCGTCGCGGAGCACTCGTGTCGCGCGTGACGAGCGACGTCGACACGATCTCGACGTTCGTGCAGTGGGGTGGCGTCATGCTGCTCGTCTCGACCCTCCAGGTGACCGCCGCGACGGTCCTCATGGCCCTGTACTCGTGGCCGCTCGCGATCGTCGTGTGGCTCGCGTTCCTCCCGCTCGCGCTCGTGCTCGGTCCTGCGCAGCGGCGTGTCGGGGCCGCGTACGCGGTCGTGCGCGAGCGCATGGGAGCGATGCTGGGCGCCATCTCGGAGTCTGTCGTCGGTGCCGAGACGATCCGCGCGTACGGCGCGTCGGACCGCACCCGGCGCCGGGTCGACGCCGCGGTGGCGGGCCACCAGGAGGCAGCGGTCCGTGCGCAGGTGCGTGTCGCGACCGTGTTCGCGAGCGGGACGCTCGTGGCGAACCTCGTCCTGGCTGTCGTCGTGGTCGTGGGGACCTTCCTGGGGCTCGCCGGTGAGGTCACGATCGGAAAGCTCCTGGCGTTCCTCTTCCTCGTGCAGCTCTTTACGGGCCCGGTGCAGATGGCGACCGAGGTGCTCAACGAGATGCAGAACGCTGTCGCCGGCTGGCGCCGCGTGCTGGCCGTGCTGGAGACGCCGCTCGACGTCGTCGACCCGACTGACGGGGTCGAGAGCCCGCGCGGCCCGGCGAGCGTCGAGCTGCGCGGCGTGTCCTACTCGTACCCGGGCGGGCCGCCGGTCCTGCGTGACGTCGATCTCGTGCTGCCTGCGCGGACCCGGGTCGCGATCGTCGGGCGGACTGGCTCGGGCAAGACGACGCTCGCTCGGCTCGTGGTGCGTCTCATGGACCCGACCGAGGGTCAGGTCCTGCTCGACGGCGTCGACCTGCGTCGCCTCACGCTCGCGTCGCTGCGCGAGCGTGTCGTCATGGTCCCGCAGGAGGGCTTCCTGTTCGACGGCACGCTCGCCCAGAACATCGCGTACGGGCTGCGCTCCGGGAGCGCCGCGGAGGGTGACGAGCTCACGCCGCAGTCGCGCGCCGCCGTCGCGGCCGCGGTCGAGGAGCTCGGGCTCACCGAGTGGGTGCGGACGCGGCCGCAAGGGCTCGACTCGCCCGTCGGGCAGCGCGGCGAGTCCTTGTCGGCGGGGGAGCGCCAGCTCGTCGCGCTCGCCCGGGCCCACCTGGCTGGTGCCGACCTGCTCGTCCTCGACGAGGCGACGTCGGCTGTCGACCCGGTCGCGGAGGTGCGTATCGCACGGGCGCTCGAGTCGCTGACCGAGGGCCGCTCGACGATCACGATCGCGCACCGCCTGTCGACCGCGGAGTCGAGCGACCTGGTGGTCGTCGTCGACGAGGGGCGCGTCGTCGAGGTCGGTCGGCACGACGAGCTCGTCGCTGCGGACGGCGTGTACGCGGGCATGCACGCCGCCTGGATCGCTCAGACGCGCTGACCGTCGACCGTGCGATGATCGGCCGGTGAACGACTCGACCCCTGCCCCCGCGCCCGTCCTCGACCCGGCGGTCGCCGCCCGGCTCAAGCGCGACCAGGCCGGCCTCGTGGCCGCTGTCGTGCAGCAGCACGACACCCGTGAGGTGCTCATGCTGGGCTGGATGGACGACGAGGCGCTGCGCCGCACGCTGACCGAGGGGCGCGTGACGTTCTTCAGCCGCTCGCGCGAGGAGTACTGGCGCAAGGGCGACACGTCGGGGCACGCGCAGTACGTGCGGTCCGTCGAGATCGACTGCGACGGTGACGCGCTGCTCGTCCAGGTGGAGCAGATCGGTGCGGCGTGCCACACGGGCGAGCGCACGTGCTTCGCCGCGGGCGGCGACCTGGGCGCGGTGGTCGGAGAGGTCCCCGGCGTCGCCGGGGGTTCGAGCGAGGAGGAGACGCGATGACGGCGGCTGACGAGCGCACGGTGACCGGACCGGGCGAGTCCCTGCCCTGGGGCACGACGTGGCCGTCCGCGGACGACTTCTCGTGGCTCGCGGCGCAGCACCGTCGTGTCATCCCCGTCGTGCGCAGGCTCCTGGTCGACGACGTCACGCCGGTCGGGCTGTACCGCACGCTCGCGGGCGGTCGCCCGGGGACGTTCATCATGGAGTCCGCGCCGCTCGACGGCGGCTGGTCCCGCTGGTCGTTCGTCGGCGTGCGCTCGCGTGCGACCCTGTCGGTGCTCGACGGCGCGGCGCGCTGGTCCGGCGACGTGCCTGCGGGCGTGCCGGCGGACGGTGACGTGCTCGACGTCCTCGCGCGGACGCTCGAGGTGCTCGCGACGCCGTCGTTCGACGGTCTGCCGCCGTTCACTGGTGGGCTCGCGGGTGCTCTCGGCTGGGACGTGGTGCGGCACTGGGAGCCGACGCTGCCGTCGACCGCGCCTGACGAGCTCGGCGTCCCTGAGGTCACGCTGTGCCTCGCGTCCGACATCGCGGCGGTCGACCACCTGACCGGCTCGGTGTGGCTCATCGCGAACGCGATCAACTTCGACGCGACGGACGAGCGGGTCGACGAGGCGTACGCGGACGCGGTCGCACGCCTCGACGCGATGCAGCGCACGCTCGTCGAAGGGCGCGGTGCGGACGTCGCGAGCGTCGCGGTCACGCTCGGAGACGCACCCGAGCCTGTGCTCGAGTTCCGCTCGGAGCGCGCCGACTACGAGGCCGCGATCTTCTCGGGCAAGGAGGCGATCCGCGACGGTGAGGTCTTCCAGGTGGTGCTCTCGCAGCGTCTCGACCTCGACTGCCCGGCGGCGCCGCTCGACGTCTACCGGGCGCTGCGCACGATCAACCCGAGCCCGTACATGTACTACTTCCAGCTGCAGGATGCCGCCGGGGGCGACTTCGCGGTCGTCGGGTCGAGCCCTGAGACCCTCGTCAAGGTCGAGGACCGACGCGTCGTGACGTTCCCGATCGCGGGCTCGCGCCCGCGCGGGGCGACGCCGGAGGAGGACGTGGCGCTCGCCGAGGACCTCCTCAGTGACCCGAAGGAGCGCGCGGAGCACCTCATGCTCGTCGACCTGTCGCGCAACGACCTGGTCAAGGTGTGCTCGCCCACGTCGGTCGAGGTCATCGAGTTCATGGCCGTACGCAGGTTCAGCCACATCACGCACCTGTGCTCGACTGTCGTCGGGCAGCTGCGGCCCGGTGCGTCCGCAGTCGACACGCTCAGGGCGACCTTCCCGGCAGGCACGCTGTCCGGGGCTCCCAAGCCGCGGGCGATCGCGCTGATCGACGAGCTCGAGCCTGCGTCTCGCGGCATCTACGGCGGTTGCGTCGGTTACTTCGACTTCGCGGGCGACATGGACATGGCCATCGCGATCCGTACCGCGCTCCTGCGCGGGGGGCGGGCGAGCGTCCAGGCGGGCGCGGGGATCGTCGCCGACTCGGTCCCCGCGACGGAGTACGAGGAGTCGAGGTCGAAGGCGGCTGCGGCGGTGCGCGCGATCCAGCTCGCCGCGCGGCTGGCGGGCGCGGGCGCATGATCGTGCGGGGGCTGTCCCGCCGGGCGGCCGTGCTCGCGTGCGTCCTGCTCGGCGTCGCGCTGCTCGGCACGGGGCTCCTGGGCTGGGTGCGCGCGGAGGGGACGAGCGCTCTCGACGGCAGGGTGCCGATCGAGGTCGTCGGCTCCGGCGCCGCTCCGGCTGTGACGGCTGCGGGTCTCGCGGTGCTCGCGGCGGGGGTCGCGGCGCTGCTCGTCGGCACGGGCGGGAGGTTTGTCGTGGCGGCGGCACTGGGCGCGGCGGCGGTCGTCGTCGTCGCGACGTCCCTCGGTGTCGTCAGCGACCCCGCGAGCGTCGCGTCCTCCGAGGCGGCACGCCTCACGGGGGTGCCGGTCCTGTCGGCCGAGGCGACGACGACGTCTGCTCCGTGGATCGCGGCGGCGCTCGGCGTCGCCGCGTTCCTCGTGGCGGTCGCCGTGCTGCCGGGTGGTCGAGGGTGGCAGCGACGTTCCGACCGGCACGAGCGCCCGTCGTCTCCCCGCCCTGGCGAGGGCCCTCCTGCGGACGACGACGTCGCTGCGCTGTGGGACGAGCAGTCGCGCGAGCGTGACGCCGGGTAGTGGGCGTGCCACGCTCGTGACTAGGACCTTCGGCTAGGCTCTGAGTGCTGGGCGCACCGCGAGGCGCGGCCGCGACCGTACGAGCGGCCCGAGGGGGCCGCGTCTGGCGAAAGGGCATGCACGATGGCTGAACCGATCGAACCGACACGGGAGACGATGTATCTCCCGCCGGCCGCTCCCCATCACAACCACGGGCACACGACGGCAGCCTGGACCACGACGATCGTCGTCCTCCTCGGTGTCCTCGTCGCCGCCGGTGCTGTTGTCGCGTCGCTCCCGTGGCTCTTCTGGGTCGGTATCGGCATCGCGGCGCTCGGTGTCGTGAGCGGCAAGGTGCTCGCGGTCCTGGGCTACGGGCAGCCTGACCTGGCAGGGCGCTGACGTGTCCGACAACCGACCGTCCTCGGACGACCCGTACGCGACCCCGTCGAGCAGCTCGCCATTGGGCGGCGCCCCGACTCCGGGGTCCGCACCGAGCAGCTCGAACGTCTCGCCCTACGGCGGGTACGTACGACCTGCGGACCAGGGAGCCGCACCCGGCCAGCCGCCGTACGGCGCGCCGCAGCAGCCCTACGGGCAGCAGGCTCCTTACGGTGGCCAGCAGCCTCAGTACGGCGCGCAGCAGCCCTACGGGGCGCAGCAGCAGCCCTACGGACAGCCGTACCCCGGCCAGCCGTACCCGGCCTACGGCGCCATGCCTGACCGCTCGGGCAACCAGCTCGGCGTCTGGTCGCTCGTGCTCGCGATCGCGACCTTCTTCACGGGGTGCTTCCCGGCGGCGATCGTCGGGATAGTGCTCGGGGCGAAGGGCCGCCGTGCAGCGAACGAAGGGCGCGCCGACAACGGAGGGCTCGCCACGACCGGCTGGATCCTCAACATCGTCCTCACCGTGCTGACGGTCCTCGGCATCGTCCTGTTCTTCGTGTTCGTCGCCGCGCTCGGCGGCTGGGACGCCTTCATGGACGGCTGGAACACCGGCTGGGAGACCGAGATCACGAGGAATGCTGTCTGACATCGCTGCTGCGCCGGGAGCATCCGCTCCCGGCGCGACCGCGCGTCCGCAGGCGGGGCGGTTGCGTCGGGTCGCCACGCCCGTCGGCATCGCCGGCGCCGCGATCGTCGGCACGACGCTCCTGGCGACGCGGTCCCCGCACGTCCCCGGCTCCTATGGGATGTGTCCCCTCCTCGCGCTGACGGGGCTGCAGTGCGCGGCGTGCGGTGCGCTCCGAGCGACCCACGACCTCGCGCACGGCGATATCGCGGGAGCCTGGGCGCTCAACCCGTTGTGGGTCGTGGCCGTCCCCCTGCTCGTCGCGCTCTGGGTCGCGTGGACGCGCAGGGCGTGGCGCGGTGAGGTTGCGGGACGGGTCCTGGGATCGACGTCCCTCCCGCTCGTGACCGGCGCCGTGCTGATCGTCTACTCGGTCCTGCGCAACCTCGTCCCCGCGCTCGCCGCAGCGTCGTGAGCTGCGGCGGGTCGCCCCACGTCGTGCGCGTGCTTCCCGCCTGTCGGACGGTGGTCAAGGGCCCTTCGGGACCCGCCTACGATGGGACGGTCATCACACGAGGGACAGACGTCGGGGGAGGGGTGGACCAGATGCCCGCACAGGAGCGGACCGTGCTGGAGGACATCGTCGCGGGGGTCTGCGAGGACCTGGCGGTGCGGCAGTCGCTGACCAGCCTCGACGACCTGAAGGAGCGCGCCGCGCGCATGCCCGGCGCGATCGACTGCGTGCCGCGGCTCCGCCTCGAGGACGCCGTGTCCGTCATCAGCGAGGTCAAGCGGTCGAGCCCGTCCAAGGGTGAGCTCGCGTCGATCGCCGACCCTGCCGCGCTCGCGTCCGAGTACGAGGCTGGCGGCGCGTCGGCCATCTCGGTGCTCACGGAGCAGCGGCGCTTCAAGGGCTCGCTCGAGGACCTCGCCGCGGTCCGCGCGCGCGTCGACGTCCCGGTCCTGCGCAAGGACTTCGTCGTGACGCCGTACCAGGTGTGGGAGGCCAGGGCGTACGGCGCCGACATGGTGCTCCTGATCGTCGCGGCTCTCGAGCAGACGGTCCTGGAGTCGCTCGTCGAGCGTGTGCACTCGCTCGGGATGACGGCGCTCGTCGAGGTCCACACGGTCGACGAGGTCGCCCGTGCGGCTGACGCCGGAGCCCGGGTGATCGGTGTCAACGCCCGCAACCTCAAGACGCTCGACGTCGACCGGACGACGTTCGCGCGGCTCGCGCCCGCCGTCCCTGACGGGATCGTCCGCGTGGCGGAGTCCGGCGTCCGCGGACCGCACGACGTGATGGACTACGCGAGGTCCGGCGCGGACGCCGTCCTGGTGGGCGAGGCTCTCGTGACGGACGCGTCACCCAGGGCCTCGGTCGCGGCGCTCGTCGCGGCCGGTGCGCACCCGTCGCTGCGAGCGGTCCGGCACTAGCACCGGTCGCTGACTGCACCTGAACCACCCGCGACAGCGGGACGATCGCCCGGCGCGCGCCCGCGCCACGCACGTGAGGAGAACGCCGTGGAGAAGTCCCTGCAGAGCCTGCCTGGGCCCTATTTCGGGGAGTTCGGCGGCCGCTGGGTCCCCGAGGCGTTGATCGCTGCGCTCGACGAGCTCGACCTGGCGTACACGCAGGCGAAGGCGGACCCTGCGTTCGCCGCGGAGCTCACCGAGCTGCACCGCTCGTACTCCGGTCGCCCGAGCATCATCACCGAGGTGCCGCGCTTCGCGGAGCACGCAGGCGGGCAGCGCGTGATCCTCAAGCGCGAGGACCTCAACCACACGGGCTCGCACAAGATCAACAACGTGCTCGGTCAGGCGCTCCTGACGAAGCGGATCGGCAAGAAGCGCGTGATCGCCGAGACCGGTGCAGGCCAGCACGGTGTCGCGACCGCGACGGCGGCGGCGCTGTTCGACCTCGAGTGCGTCGTCTACATGGGCGAGGAGGACACGCGACGGCAGGCGCTCAACGTCGCCCGCATGCGTCTGCTCGGAGCCGAGGTCATCCCGGTCGCGAGCGGGTCGGCGACGCTCAAGGACGCCATCAACGAGGCGCTGCGCGACTGGGTGACCAACGTCGAGTCCACGAACTACATCTTCGGTACCGCAGCCGGACCGCACCCGTTCCCCGCGATGGTCCGCGACTTCCAGCGCATCATCTCCGTCGAGGCGCGCCAGCAGGTCCTCGACCTCGCCGGGCGCCTGCCCGACGTCGTGACCGCGTGCGTCGGCGGCGGGTCGAACGCGATCGGCATGTTCGACGCGTTCCTCGACGACGAGTCCGTGCGTCTCGTGGGCTTCGAGGCGGGGGGAGACGGCGTCGAGACCGGACGTCACGCGTCGTCCATCACGGGTGGCGCCCCGGGCGTGCTGCACGGCGCGCGATCGTTCCTGCTCCAGGACGAGGACGGTCAGACGCGCGAGAGCCACTCGATCTCCGCGGGCCTGGACTACCCGGGCGTCGGACCGGAGCACTCGTTCCTCGCATCGATCGGCCGCGCGGAGTACCAGCCGGTCACGGACGCCGAGGCGATGGAGGCGCTGCGCCTCCTCTCGCGCACGGAGGGGATCATCCCGGCGATCGAGTCGGCGCACGCCCTCGCGGGCACGATGCGCATCGGCCGCGAGCTCGCGGCCGCAGGCACGACCGACGCCATTCTTCTCGTGAGCCTGTCCGGCCGCGGCGACAAGGACGTCGGTACCGCCGCGCGCTGGTTCGACCTGCTCGACGCTGACGCCGACCTGACTGCCGAGGGAGGGGACGCATGAGCGCCACCGCAGACCGCATCGACCAGCACCGAGCCGAGGGGCGCGCGGCGCTCGTCGCGTACCTGCCCGTGGGCTTCCCCACGGTCGCCGAGTCGGTCCGCGCCGTGCACACCCTCGTGGACAACGGCGTCGACATCCTCGAGCTAGGGCTGCCCTACTCGGACCCCGTGATGGACGGCGAGACGATCCAGCACGCGGTCACGCAGGCCCTGCTGGCCGGCGCCCGCGTCCGGGACCTCTTCCCGGTCGTGGAGGCGGCGGCGTCGCGCGGCGTCCCGGTCTTGTCGATGACGTACTTCAACCCGGTGTTGCGCTACGGCGTCGAGGCGTTCGCCCGCGATCTCGCCGCCGCGGGCGGGGCGGGGCTCATCACTCCCGACCTGATCCCCGACGAGGCCGGCGAGTGGATCGCCGCCGCGGACGCGCACGACCTCGACAAGGTGTTCCTCGTCGCGCCGAGCTCGACCGACGAGCGCCTCGCACTCACGGCAGCCGCCTCGCGCGGCTTCGTGTACGCGGCGTCGACGATGGGCGTGACGGGCGAGCGCGCGACGCTCGGCTCGCACGCGGAAGAGCTCGTCGAGCGGACGCGCGCCGCAGGTGCAGAACGCGTCTGCGTCGGCCTCGGCGTGTCGCGCCCCGACCAGGCGGCGCAGGTCGCCCGGTACGCTGATGGCGTGATCGTCGGTTCCGCTTTTGTGCGCCCGCTCCTCGGTGACGGCTCGTTCGACGAGCGTCTCGAGGCTATGGGTGCTGTCGCGCGCGGGCTGGCCGAGGGTGTCCGTACGGCCCGCTCCGTGGGTGCGGGCCACGGTGCGCCGCCCGGGAGCCAGGTGTGAGCATCGCCCTCGCGTCCGTCGTCGCGTCGATCCCGAGCCCGTCACAGTCGGTGTGGCACCTCGGGCCCTTCCCGCTGCGCGCGTACGCCCTGGCGATCATCGTCGGCATCTTCGTCGCCGTCGCCCTCACCAACAGGCGCTGGGTCGAGCGTGGCGGCCACCCCGACGAGGTCCTGACGATCGTCTACTGGGCGGTGCCGTTCGGCATCGTCGGTGGGCGGCTCTATCACGTCATCTCCTCCCCGGACGCGTACTTCGGCGCCGGGGGAGACCCGGTGTCGGCGCTGTACATCTGGCAGGGCGGGCTCGGCATCTGGGGCGCGATCGCACTCGGTGCGGTCGGCGCATGGATCGGCGCGCGCCGTGAGCGCGTCAGCTTCTCGTCGTTCGCGGACGCCGTCGCGCCCGGGCTCCTCGTCGCGCAAGCGATCGGTCGGCTGGGCAACTGGTTCAACCAAGAGCTCTTCGGGTCGCCGACGACGCTGCCGTGGGGACTCGAGATCGACCCCGCGGTCGCCGCGCGCGTCGGTGACTTCCCGGCCGGCACCCTGTTCCACCCGACGTTCCTGTACGAGCTCCTGTGGAACCTCGCCGCTGCCGCGCTCCTGATCGTCGTGGACCGCCGCATGAAGCTCGGGCACGGCCGCGCGTTCTGGGGCTACGTGACGCTCTACACGCTCGGACGTGTGTGGATCGAGGCGCTCCGTATCGACGATGCGCAGCTCGTCCTCGGGCTGCGCCTGAACGTCTGGACCTCGGTCGCGCTCTTCGTCGTGGCTCTCGCCGCGTTCGTCCTGCTCGGGCGTACCCGCCCGGGCCGGCCTGCGACCGTCTACCTCGATCCCGACGACCCTCGCCGCGACGGTGCGGCGCAGGCCTCGGTGGACGAAGACGGTTCAGACACCCCCACGGGCCCGGTGGCCCCCACGGATCTCACGGCCGACCTGGCCGTGCCCGGCGTCGTGAACGACGACGATGACGACGACGCCGCACGAGGCGTCGCACCCGGCGAGGCGGAGGACGTCATCCCGACCTCAGCCCCGACCGGACGCAGTGACGCCGACGCGGCGCACGACACGAGCGCGCGTCGAGCGCAGCGCGAGGACAATGCGGGGGCCGACACAGGTCTTCCGTGACCTGCGTCATCAGCGACGCCCTGCACCGACCCAGCGCCCAGCGCGCGGAGCCGGCGCTCTCGCACCGTCAAGGACGAGTAGCATTGGCCCGCCAAGGGCCGAGGGCGTCCCATTCTTCCCCCGAATGAGACACGACCAGGTCACCCCCACCTCCTGACCTGGTCAACAGTGAGGACGGTGTACATGAACAGGTCGCTTACCCGAGGCCCGCAAGGCATCTGGGGCGCACCTCCCGCCGCCCAGGGGCTCTACGACCCGGCGGCGGAGCACGACGCGTGCGGTGTCGCCTTCGTGGCGACCCTGCGGGGCACGCCCGGACGGGACATCGTCGACGCAGGCCTGACGGCGCTGCTCAACCTCGACCACCGCGGTGCGGTCGGTGCGGAGGAGAACAGCGGCGACGGTGCGGGGATCCTCACGCAGATCCCCGACGCCTTCCTGCGCGACGTCATCCACGTGGAGCTTCCCGCGGCCGGGCGCTATGCCGTCGGCATCGCGTTCCTCCCGAAGGACGCTGCCGAGGCCGCCGCGGCCGCCGCCGCGATCGAGAGCATCGCCGCCGAGGAGCGTCTGGACGTCCTCGCGTGGCGCGACGTGCCTGTCACAGCCGACCTCGTCGGACCTACGGCGCGCGCTTCGATGCCGTCGTTCCGCCAGATCGTCGTCGCTGCTCCCGGCCGCGACGTCGCGGGGATCGACCTCGACCGCCTCACCTACCGGCTGCGCAAGCGTGCGGAGAACGAGCTCGGAGTCTTCTTCGCCTCGCTCTCGTCCCGCACGCTCACGTACAAGGGGATGCTGACGACGGCGCAGCTCGAGCCGTTCTTCCCGGACCTCTCGGACCCGCGCTACGCGAGCGAGCTCGCGCTCGTGCACTCGCGCTTCTCGACGAACACGTTCCCCTCGTGGCCGCTCGCGCAGCCGTTCCGTCTCGTGGCGCACAACGGCGAGATCAACACGGTCCGCGGTAACCGCAACTGGATGGCGGCGCGCCAGGGCACGCTCGAGAGCGACCTCCTGGGTGACCTTGCCCCGTTGATGCCGGTGTGCTCGCCCGGGTCGAGCGACTCGGCGAGCTTCGACGAGGTGCTCGAGCTCCTGCACCTCGGCGGTCGCTCGCTCCCGCACGCCGTGATGATGATGATCCCCGAGGCGTGGGAGAACAGCGAGGACATGGACCCGGACCGGCGGGCCTTCTACGACTATCACGCGAACCTCATCGAGGCGTGGGACGGTCCGGCGAACCTCAACTTCACGGACGGCACGCTCATCGGTGCGGTCCTCGACCGGAACGGCCTGCGCCCGGGCCGTTTCTGGGTGACCGAGGACGGTCTCGTCGTGCTCGCTTCCGAGGCGGGCGTGCTCGACATCGACCCGTCGACGGTGGTCCGCAAGGGTCGGCTCGAGCCGGGCAAGATGTTCCTCGTCGACACGGGGGCGGGTCGGATCATCGAGGACGAGGAGATCAAGGCCCAGCTTGCTGCTGCGCACCCGTACGCGCAGTGGGTCAAGGAGAACGAGGTCTATCTCGACCAGCTCCCGGACCGCGAGCACGTCGCCCACAGCCCGGCCTCGGTGCTGCGTCGTCAGCGCGCGTTCGGCTTCACGCAGGAAGAGGTCAGGGTCATCCTCGCCCCGATGGGCGAGAGCGGCGCCGAGCCCCTCGGTGCGATGGGCTCCGACACTCCCGTCGCCGTGCTGTCGAAGCGGCCGCGCCTCCTGTTCGACTACTTCACCCAGATGTTCGCGCAGGTGACGAACCCGCCGCTCGATGCGATCCGTGAGGAGCTCGTGACGTCGATCGCGGGTGCGATCGGCCCCGAGCCGAATCTGCTCGCGGAGATCCCGGAGCACGCGCGCAAGCTCATCCTGCCGTTCCCCGTGATCGACAACGACCAGCTCGCGAAGATCGTCCGCATCGACCGTGACCCGAAGCTCGCCGGCGTCTTCAAGGCGGAGCGTGTGCGCGGTCTCTACCGCGTCGACGGTGGCGGACCTGCTCTCGAGGAGCGTCTCGAGGAGATCTTCGACCAGATCGACGACGCGATCGCGGAGGGTGCGAACTTCATCGTGCTGTCCGACCGGGACGGCAACGCGCACATGGCGGCGATCCCGTCGCTGCTGCTGACGTCCGCGGTCCACCACCACCTGCTGCGACGACGCACGCGCACGCAGGTCTCGCTCGTGGTCGAGGCAGGCGACGTCCGCGAGGTGCACCACGTCGCGCTCCTGATCGGGTTCGGTGCGGCAGCCGTCAACCCGTACCTCGCGATGGAGACGGTCGAACGGCTCGCCGAGGACGGCTTCATCGACGTCACGCCGCAGAAGGCCGTCGCGAACGTCATCAAGGCGCTCGGCAAGGGTGTCCTGAAGGTCATGAGCAAGATGGGCATCTCGACCATCTCGTCCTACCGTGGCGCGCAGACGTTCGAGGCCGTGGGCCTCGCTCACGAGCTTGTCGACCGGTACTTCACCGGCACGACGTCGCGGCTCGGCGGCATCGGCATCGACACCGTCGCGGCGGAGGTCGCACAGCGGCACCAGGACGCCTACCCGGCGTCGGGCAACCCGCTCGCGCACGAGAACCTCGCGACCGGTGGCGAGTACCAGTGGCGCCGCGACGGTGAGGAGCACCTCTTCGACCCGGAGACGGTCTTCCGCCTGCAGCACTCGACGCGCACGCGCCAGTTCGACGTCTTCCGCGAGTACACGCGTCGCGTCGACGACCAGGCGGAGCGTCTCATGACGCTGCGCGGCCTGCTGACCTTCGCGCCGGACCGTGCACCCGTCCCGCTGGACGAGGTCGAGCCGGTCAGCGAGATCGTCAAGCGGTTCAACACGGGCGCCATGTCCTACGGATCGATCTCGCAGGAGACGCACGAGACGCTCGCGATCGCGATGAACGCGCTCGGCGGCCGGTCCAACACGGGCGAGGGCGGCGAGGACCCGGAGCGTCTGCACGACCCGCGCCGACGCAGCAAGGTCAAGCAGATCGCGTCCGGACGTTTCGGCGTGACGTCGGAGTACCTGACGTTCGCCGACGACATCCAGATCAAGCTCGCCCAGGGCGCCAAGCCCGGCGAGGGCGGTCAGCTGCCCGGTCACAAGGTGTACCCGTGGGTGGCGAAGACGCGTCACTCGACGCCCGGCGTCGGGCTCATCTCGCCGCCTCCGCACCACGACATCTACTCGATCGAGGACCTTGCGCAGCTGATCCACGACGCGAAGAACGCCAACCCCTCGGCTCGCATCCACGTCAAGCTCGTGTCGGAGTTCGGCGTCGGCACCGTGGCGACGGGTGTCTCGAAGGCGCACGCCGACGTCGTGCTCATCTCGGGCCACGACGGAGGGACGGGTGCGAGCCCGCTGACGTCCCTCAAGCACGCGGGCACGCCGTGGGAGATCGGGCTCGCGGAGACGCAGCAGACTCTCGTGCTCAACAACCTTCGCGACAGGATCGTGGTACAGGTCGACGGGCAGCTCAAGACGGGGCGCGACGTCGTCGTGGCGGCGCTCCTCGGCGCGGAGGAGTTCGGGTTCGCGACCGCCCCGATGGTCGTCTCGGGCTGCGTCATGATGCGGGTCTGCCACCTCGACACGTGTCCCGTGGGTGTCGCCACCCAGAACCCCGAGCTGCGCGCGCGGTTCACCGGGAAGCCTGAGTTCGTCATCAACTTCTTCGAGTTCATCGCGCAGGAGGTGCGCGAGCACCTCGCCGCGCTCGGTTTCCGCTCGATCGAGGAGGCTGTCGGGCAGGTCCAGGCTCTCGACACGCGCAAGGCGGTCAACCACTGGAAGGCCGCCGGTCTCGACCTCGGCCCCGTGCTCGAGGTGCCGAGGCCCGTCGAGGGGGCGTCCTTGCGCTGCACGACGACGCAGGACCACGGGCTCGACCGTGCGCTCGACAACGTCCTGATCGAGAAGGCGCGCGGCGCGCTCGAGGACGCGATCCCGGTCAAGATCGAGGTGTCGGTCCGCAACGTCAACCGCACGATCGGCACGATGCTCGGGCACGAGCTCACCAAGCGCTACAAGGGCGCCGGCCTGCCGGACGACACGATCGACGTCACGCTCACGGGCTCGGCCGGGCAGTCGCTCGGTGCGTTCATCCCGCGCGGCGTGACCTTGCGCCTGTTCGGCGACGCGAACGACTACGTGGGCAAGGGGCTCTCGGGTGGCCGCATCGTCGTCCGGCCCGACCGGACGGCCGTGCTCGGCGGCAGAGCGAACGTCATCGCGGGCAACGTGATCGGCTATGGCGCGACGTCGGGGGAGATCTTCCTGCGCGGGCTCGTCGGCGAGCGCTTCGGCGTGCGCAACTCGGGTGCGACCCTCGTCACCGAGGGCGTGGGCGACCACGCGTGCGAGTACATGACGGGCGGCACCGTGATGGTCCTCGGGCCCACGGGACGCAACGTCGGCGCGGGCATGTCGGGCGGTACCGCCTACGTGCTCGACCTCCGGCGCAGCTCGATCAACCGTGCGGCGCTCGCCTCTGACGAGCTGCAGCTCTCTGCTCTCGACGACGAGGACGCCGCTCTCGTCGAGCAGCTCCTGCGCAAGCACCTCGACGAGACCGGCTCCCCGGTCGCCGCCGAGCTCCTCGCGGACCTCCCGGCCGCACGAGCGCGGTTCACGCGCATCCTTCCGACCGAGTTCGCCCGGGTGCGCAGCGCCCTGGCGCAGGCCGAGTCCGTCGGGCTCGACCCGGGCGCCCCTGGCGTCTGGGACCACATCCTGGAGGTGGCCCGTGGCTGACCCACGCGGATTCCTGAAGGTGCGGGAGCGTCAGCTCCCGGCCGACCGCGCTGTACCCGTCCGGCTGATGGACTGGCGCGAGGTGCACGAGTACCGGGCGATGAACCCGGAGGACCAGCAGATGCTCAAGAGGCAGGCGGGTCGCTGCATGGACTGCGGCATCCCGTTCTGCCACACGGGCTGTCCCCTCGGCAACCTGATCCCGGAGTGGAACGACCTCGTGCGTCGCGGCCAGTACCGCGACGCCGCCGAGCGTCTGCACGCCACGAACAACTTCCCGGAGTTCACCGGGCGCATCTGCCCGGCTCCGTGCGAGTCTGCGTGCGTCCTGGGCATCAACCAGCCCGCGGTGACGATCAAGAGCGTCGAGGTCTCGATCATCGACGAGGCGTTCGCGCGCGGTCTCGTGGAGCCCGTCGTGCCCCAGCGTCTGACCGGCCACACGGTCGCCGTCGTCGGCTCCGGGCCTGCTGGCCTCGCGGCTGCCCAGCAGCTCACGCGTGCTGGCCACACGGTCGTCGTGCTCGAGCGAGACGACGCGATCGGCGGCCTGCTGCGGTACGGAGTGCCCGACTTCAAGCTCGAGAAGCGGCACATCGACCGCCGCGTCGAGCAGATGCGCGCTGAGGGGACTCGTTTCCGCACGGGTGTCGAGGTCGGCGTCGACATGACGTGGGCCGAGCTGCGCACCCGGTACGACGCGGTGGTCGTCGCGACCGGCGCGACGGTCCCGCGCGAGCTGCCGATCCCCGGCCGCGAGCTCGAGGGTGTCCACTTCGCGATGGAGTACCTGGTCCAGGGCAACCGCCTCGCTGCCGGGGGGACGGTCGAGGACCCGATCAGCGCGAAGGACAAGCACGTCGTCATCATCGGTGGTGGCGACACGGGTTCGGACTGCCTCGGCACGGCCCTGCGTCAGCGCGCCGCGTCGGTCACGACCCTCGCGATCGGCAAGCAGCCGCCGACCGAGCGTCCGGCGAACCAGCCCTGGCCCACGACCCCGACGCTCTTCGAGGTGTCCAGCTCTCACGAGGAGGGCGGCGAGCGCACCTTCCTGGCGTCGACCGTCGAGTTCCGCGGTGACGACCAGGGGCGCGTGACGCACCTCGTGCTCGCGACGACCGAGTACCTCCCGGACGGCCGGCGCGTGCCGACCCCCGGGACCGAGCGGATCGTTCCTGCCGACCTCGTCCTGATCTCGATGGGCTTCACAGGGCCGGAGACGGCTGCGCTCACCGAGCAGACGGGGGCGGACCTGACCGGACGCGGCGTCGTCGCTCGCGACGACTCCTACGCGACGTCGATCCCCGGTGTGTTCGTCGCAGGGGACGCGGGTCGCGGTCAGTCGCTCATCGTCTGGGCGATCGCCGAGGGCCGGTCCGTCGCTGCGTCGGTCGACGCCTTCCTGCAGGGCGCCACGGAGCTGCCTGCCCCGATCCCGGCGAGCGCCGTCGCGCTCAGGCCGTAGAGGCTTGCGGCGTCGCCGCGGCCTGACCATCGTCCTACCATTCGTCCTTCGCAAGTGAACTAGGCTGGAGCCATGCGCAGAGCAAAAATCGTTTGCACCATCGGACCCGCGACCGCCTCGGCCGAGCAGATTCAGAATCTGGTCGACGCAGGCATGGATGTCGCCCGGATCAACCGGAGCCACGGAGCTCCCGACGAGCACGAGCTCGTCTTCCACAACGTGCGTGCCGCCGCTGCTACGGCGAACCGGCCCGTCGCCATCCTGGTCGACCTCCAGGGCCCCAAGATCCGCCTCGGCAAGTTCGAGAAGGACGAGAAGTACTGGCTCGACGAGGGTGACATCTTCACCATCACGACCGACGACGTCGTGGGTACCAAGGAGCTGTGCGGCACGACCCACAAGGGTCTGCCGAACGACGCCCGTGTGGGCGACCCGATCCTGATCGACGACGGCCGTGTCCTCGTCCGCATCATCGAGGTCGACGGCCCGCGCGTCGTCACGCGTGTCGAGGTTGCTGGTCCCGTCTCCAACAACAAGGGCCTCAACCTCCCCGGCGTAGCCGTCTCGGTCCCCGCGATGTCCGACAAGGACGAGACCGACCTGCGCTGGGCGATCCGCCTGGGCGCCGACATCATCGCCCTCTCGTTCGTCCGTTCGGCCGCCGACTACAACGACGTCCGCCGGATCATGGAGGAGGAGGGCCGCATCCTCCCCGTCATCGCCAAGGTCGAGAAGCCGCAGGCTGTCGAGAACCTCGCCGAGATCGTGGACGCGTTCGACGGCATCATGGTGGCGCGTGGCGACCTGGGTGTCGAGCTCCCGCTCGAGCAGGTCCCGCTCGTCCAGAAGCGCGCGGTCGAGCTCGCTCGCCGCAACGCGAAGCCCGTCATCGTGGCGACGCAGGTTCTCGAGTCGATGATCTCCGCGCCGCGTCCGACGCGCGCCGAGGCCTCCGACTGCGCGAACGCCGTCCTCGACGGTGCCGACGCGGTCATGCTGTCGGGCGAGACGTCCGTCGGTGACTACCCGATCGAGGCCGTCCGCACCATGGCCCGCATCATCGAGAGCACCGAGGAGCTCGGTCGCGAGCGCATCGCGCCGCTCGGCTCCACGCCGGGTACCCGCGGTGGCGCCATCACGCGTGCCGCTGCCGAGATCGGCGAGACGCTCGGGGTCAAGTACCTCGCGACGTTCACGCAGTCCGGTGACTCTGCTCGCCGCATGTCGCGTCTGCGCTCGCCCATCCCGCTGGTCGCCTTCACGCCGGACCCCTCGGTCCGCAACGTGCTCGCGCTGAGCTGGGGCGTCCACGCTGAGCTCGTCGACTCCGTCAAGGACACCGACGGCATGGTCAACCTCGTCGACCAGACCCTGCGCAGCAAGGGCCTGGGCGAGGTCGGCGACTACGTCGTCGTCGTCGCGGGCGCGCCCGTCGGGGTCGTCGGCTCGACCAACTCGATCACCGTCCACAAGATCGGCGACGAGGCCAACGGCCGCATCGCCTGACCGGATGACGAGAGATGCCCCCCGACCGCTCGGTCGGGGGGCATCTCTCGTGCTGCGGTGCCCCGGGTGGGATTCGAACCCACACTGGATCGGGTTTGAGCCGAACGCCTCTGCCGGTTGGGCTACCGGGGCCGCGCCCACTATGGAACCACACGTGCGCGTCGAAGTCCGCATCACCGCAGCGCGACGGCTCGCACGCCGTCGAGCATGTCCTCACGATCACGCACCGAGATGCGTGGTCCTACCAGCACGAGCAACTAGGATGACCCTGTGACCGACAACGACGAGACCACCCGTGAACCCCTCCAGCTCGACCTGCCGCCCCTGACGGCCCCCGAGCAGGAGGCGCCTGCCGCTACCCTGTCCAAGGTGCGCCGCGCCGTGGTCGCCGAGGACGAGGCGCTGATCCGCATGGACGTCGTCGAGACGCTCCGCGAGGCCGGCTACGAGGTCGTCGGAGAGGCTGGTGATGGTGAGACTGCCGTCGCGCTCGCCATCGAGCACAAGCCCGATGTCGTGGTCATGGACGTGAAGATGCCAGAGCTGGACGGCATCTCTGCCGCCGAGCGGATTGGCAAGGCGCACGTCGCGCCCGTCGTGCTGCTGACGGCCTTCTCCCAGACCGAGCTGGTCGAGCGTGCTCGTGACGCTGGCGCGATGGCGTACGTCGTCAAGCCGTTCAGCCCCGCGGACCTGCTGCCCGCCGTGGAGATCGCGATCTCCCGGTACGCCCAGATCACCGCGCTGTCAGCCGAGGTCGCAGACCTCACGGAGCGTTTCGAGACGCGCAAGCGCGTCGACCGCGCCAAGGGCCTCCTGATGAGCAAGATGGGCCTTTCGGAGCCTGAGTCGTTCCGTTGGATCCAGAAGACCTCGATGGACCGTCGCCTCACGATGCGCGAGGTTGCGGACGCCGTCATCGACCAGGTGGGTGGCAAGGACTGAGGCCCGCCGGAGGGAGTTGTGACCTCTCCGTTATCTGGGTACCTTGGGTGTCGCTCCCGGCGCCTGAGGTGAGGGGAGCGAATCCTCATCTGCAGGGGCTGCTGAAGGAGGTGTTCCGTGGTGCGAGCCGTGATCGACGTACGCCACGCCGGTGCGACAGATCTCCTCGACGTCGCGCTGCTGTGCTCGGCGGCGCGCGAGGAGACAGCGACGCCGTCGCAGATCTGCAGCGCTGACGTCGAGAAGCTGCGCAAGCACCTCGGCGTGCTCCTGTCCGTCCCTGGCGGACGCGTCCTGCTGGCTACGCACGACTCGAACCCCGTGGGCTTCTTGCTCGCGCGTGTCATCGAGGCGAACGTGTACAACGACGCGCCGGTCCTCTACATCGAGGCCGTCTACGTCGACGGGACGTTCCGCAGGCGTGGCGTCGGTCACGCCCTGCTGAGCGCTGCTGCGGAGATCGCGGTCGCCGCTGGGGCCGAGGAGGTCTACTCGGTTCCGGTCCCGGGATCGCGTGGCGTGCAGCGTTTCCTGGCGCGCATGGGGTTCGCGCCCGCCGCGGCGCACCGTGTCGTCCAGACCTCGGCGCTCTTGCGCAAGCTGGGGCCCGAGGGCTCGCTGCGCCGGCCTCCGCGCGCGCTCGAGGACCTCATCGCACGTCGGCGCAAGGCGCGCATCGAGACGCAGTCCGGCCCTGTCGACCTGCGAGAGCTGCGTGCCCGCCTGGGCGAGGAGTCGAGCCCTGCCCGGTCCGCGCGTGGTCGCCGCGTCGCAGGCACGGGGGGCATCCCGCACGCAGGCTGACCGCCCGCGGGGTCAGCGGCACGTGGGGTCAGCGGCACGCCTCGTCCCCTCGGTGCGCTTGGCCGCGATGTCCCGCGCTGACAGACGCTCTGGCCTCGCCCGCACCGCGCCTCAGCGCTCGGCGATGACCATGCACGTCAGCCGAGCAGTGCACAGACGTCGTCCGCCGTCGTCGGTCACGACGATCTCGTAGGACGCGAGCGTCCGCCCGAGGTGGAGCGCGGTCGCGACCGCGGTGACCGTGCCTTCCCTCGCGCTGCGGTGGTGCGAGACGCTCAGCTCGAGCCCGACCGCCGAGCGACCCTGGCCGGCATGCACGAGCGCCCCGTACGAGCCGACGGTCTCCGCGAGCGCTGCGGTTGCCCCGCCGTGGAGGAGGCCCGCCGGCTGCGTGTTTCCCTCGACAGGCATCGTCGCGACGACGCGCTCCGCGCTCAGCTCCGTGACCTCGATGCGCATCCGTTCGATGAGCGTGCCCACCTCGAGGTCCTTGATCGCGGCGAGGATCTCCGCATGGGCGCTGGGGGAGGGCGTGGCGTCGAGCGGCGGCGTGTCAGTCATGGAAGATAGGTTGTCAGGTGTGAGTGACGACGCGCGACCCCGCCTTCTCCTGATCGACGGCCACTCGATGGCCTTCCGGGCGTACTTCGCCCTTCCTGTCGACAAGTTCTCGACGTCGACCGGGCAGCACACGAACGCCGTGCACGGCTTCGTGTCGATGCTCGCGAACCTCATCAAGAACGAGCAGCCGACGCACGTCGCGGTCGCGTTCGACGCGGGTTCGACGACGTTTCGCACGGAGCGGTTCCCTGACTACAAGGGGGGTCGGGAGTCGACGCCGGAGCCGTTCAAGGGGCAGGTGCCGCTCATCCGCGAGGTGCTCGACGCGATGCGCATCACCCACTTCGAGCGCGACATGATCGAGGCGGACGACATCCTCGCGACCTGGTCGAGCCAGGCGGGTGCGCAGGGCTGGCAGGTGCTCGTCTGCTCGGGCGACCGAGACTCGCTGCAGTTCGTGACGCAGGACGTCACGGTGCTGTACCCGGTCAAGGGCGTCTCCGAGCTCGCGCGCATGACCCCCGAGGCCGTCGAGGCCAAGTACGGGGTCACTCCCGAGCGTTACCCCGACCTCGCCGCGCTCGTCGGCGAGTCCGCCGACAACATCCCGGGTGTGCCCAAGGTCGGGCCGAAGACCGCAGCCAAGTGGATCGCACAGTACGGCGACCTCGACGGGGTGCTCGCGCACGCCGACGAGATCAGCGGGGTCGCCGGCCAGAACCTCCGGGACCACCTCGACCAGGTCCGGCTGAACCGGGAGATCAACCACCTCCTCACCGACCTCGACCTCCCTTATGGCCCCGAGGACCTCATCGTCCAGCCGTGGGACCGGGAGGCTCTGCACCAGGTCTTCGACACGCTCCAGTTCCGCACGCTGCGCGACCGCCTTCTCGCGATGATGCCAGCCGAGGACCGTGAGTCCGACGCCGCAGACGCGTCGGTCGTCGAGATCGACGTCCTCGTGCCCGGGGCGCTCGGGAGCTGGATCGCGGCGCGCCGTGGTCAGCCGCTCGGCCTCGAGGTCCGCGGGCAGTTCGCCCCCGGCGCCGGCGACGCCGACATGGTGGCGCTCGGTGACGCGGAGGGCCACGCGATCGTGCTCGACCTCACGCAGCTCGACCCTGCCGACGACAAGGCCCTCGCCGCGTGGCTCGCCGACCCGGACGCTCCGGTCGTCGTGCACGGTGGGAAGGCGCGCGCTCACGCGCTGCGCGGCCGCGGATACTCGCTGCGAGGCGTCACGATCGACACGGAGCTCGCCGCATACCTGTGTCACCCCGACCAGCGCAGCTACGACCTCGAGGACCTCGCTGTGCGCAGCCTGCACCGTGAGATCAGCACCGACGGGTCCGCCAGCGGTCAGGGCGCCCTGGAGCTCGACCTCGAGGGTGAGGCGGGCGCTGCCGCGGACCTCGCCGAACGCGCCGCCGTCCTGCCTCCGCTCGCAGCCGCGCTCGAGAGCGACCTCAAGGACCGGGGGGCGTACGAGCTGCTGACCAGCCTCGAGCTGCCGCTCGCCGGTGTCCTCGAGGGGATGGAAGCGCGCGGTGTCGCCGTCGACGTCGAGATGCTCCGTGAGCTCGAGCGCGAGTTCGGCCAGCAGGTCCAGGCGGCTGCGCAGGACGCGTACCAGGTCATCGGCCGCGAGGTGAACCTGGGATCGCCGAAGCAGCTCCAGGAGGTCCTGTTCGATCAGCTGGACATGCCGCGCACCAAGAAGATCAAGACCGGCTACACGACAGACGCAGCGTCCCTCGCGGACCTGTTCGCCAAGACGCAGCACCCGTTCCTCGAGCACCTCCTCGTGCACCGTGACGTCACGAAGCTGCGCCAGACGGTCGACACGCTCCTGCGGTACGTCGCGAGCGACGGCCGGATCCACACGACCTTCCAGCAGACCGTCGCCGCGACCGGCCGGCTCAGCTCGGCGGACCCGAACCTCCAGAACATCCCGATCCGCACTGCGGCGGGGCGCCGGATCCGGCAGGCGTTCCGCGTCGGTCAGGGCTACGAGACGCTGCTGACGGCGGACTACAGCCAGATCGAGATGCGGATCATGGCGCACCTGTCGGGCGACGAAGGCCTGATCGACGCGTTCCGCTCGGGCGAGGACCTGCACAGCTACGTCGCGTCACGCGTGTTCGGTGTCGCGACGACCGACGTCACGGCGGCGCAGCGATCGAAGATCAAGGCGATGAGCTACGGCCTCGCGTACGGGCTCTCGGCGTTCGGCCTCTCGAAGCAGCTCAACATCGCGGTGGGCGAGGCCCAGGCGCTCATGGACGACTACTTCACGCGCTTCGGCGGTGTGCGGACGTACCTCCACGAGGTCGTCGAGGAGGCGCGGGCGACAGGCTTCACGGAGACGATCCGTGGCCGCCGTCGGTACCTACCGGACCTCACGAGCGACAACAGGCAGCGTCGCGAGATCGCAGAGCGGGTCGCACTCAACTCGCCGATCCAAGGCTCGGCGGCGGACATCATCAAGGATGCGATGCTCGGCGTGCAGCGCGAGCTCGACGCCCAGGGTCTCGGGTCGCGCATGCTCTTGCAGGTGCACGACGAGCTCGTGCTCGAGGTCGCTCCCGGCGAGCTCGCGACGGTCGAGGACCTGCTGCGCACCCAGATGGCAGGAGCAGCGGACCTGTCCGTCCCGCTCGAGGTGTCTGTCGGGCGCGGGCAGACCTGGCACGACGCCGGGCACTGAGCCCGGCGGGGTCCACGGTCAGCGGCGCTCGCACACGAAGATCGCCGTCCCGGGGATCAGGCGCCCGCGCAGCGCGCTCCACCCGCCCCACGTCCTGTCGTGGCCCTCGGGCCACTCAGGCTCCACCACGTCGAGCAGGGTGAGCCCGGCGCCCACGACGTCGCGCACGTGGTCGCCGATCGTCCGGTGGAACTCCGCGTAGGTGAGGCGGCCCGCCTCGTCGCGCTCGGCGTAGGGCGTCCGGTCGAAGTAGGAGCGGTCTGCCGTCAGGCCTCGCTCGGACGGGTCGTCGGGGAACGCCCACCGGATCGGGTGCGTCACCGAGAACACCCACCGCCCCGACGGGCGCAGCACACGTGCGACCTCCCTGTGGACGCGCTCGGAGTCCGCGATGAACGGGATCGCGCCGTAGGCCGTGAATACGGTGTCGAACGACGCGTCTGCGAAGGGGAGGCGGCGGGCGTCCGCCTGCGCCCGGTTCAGGCGTCCGGCGCTGCCGGACGAGCGCGCCGTCAGCATGCCCGCGCTGATGTCCGTCGCGACGACGTCCGCCCCCTGGTCGGCGAGCCACCGCGAGCACTGGGCCGCTCCCGCACCGAGCTCGAGGACGCGGGCGCCCGAGACGTCCCCGAGGAGGTGGGCGTCGGCCTCGCGCAGACCCTCGGGACACCAGCAGAAGTCGTCGTCGCCCAGGAAGTCGCCGTGCTCTGCGAGATACTCGGCGGCGTTCTCGTCCCACCACGAGCGGCCCGCGCGGTGGGGTGCGTCGTCAGGGATGGGGGCGTAACCGGCGCGTCGAAGGTCCACGGACCCATTGTGCCGGGCGGCCCGCCGTGCCTGGAGGTGCAGGACCGCACGCCGGGCGGGACCAACGGCTGAGACCGGAGCGTGGACGGTCGGTAGGCTCGTCGAGGTTTGTCGGTCAGGATGCAGGCGGAGACGTCTGTCACACACCGGTGGACCGACGACAACTGACGACGAGGGAGTGTAGGCATGCGAATCGGTCTTCTCACCGGCGGTGGGGACTGCCCGGGGCTCAACGCGGCGATCCGTGCGGTCGTCAAGCAGGGCCTGGGGGAGTACGGCCATTCGATCATCGGCTTCCGCAACGGCTGGAAGGGCGTCGTCGACGGCGACGTCCTGCCCCTCGAGCGGCAGCACATCCGTAACGTCCTGCCTGTCGGCGGGACCCTTCTCGGCACCGCGCGGTTCCACCCGCGGGAGGAGGACGGCTCGATGGAGGCCGTGCTCGCGACGCTCGAGGCGGAGCGCATCGAGGCTCTCATCTGCATCGGTGGTGACGGCACGCTCCACGCTGCGAGCCGCGTCGCCGACGCGGGCGTCAAGATCGTCGCCATCCCGAAGACGATCGACAACGACGTCGCTGGCACGGACCTGTCGATCGGGTACAACACCGCGGTGACCATCGCGGCGGAGGCGATCGACCGCATCCACACGACGGCCGAGTCCCACAACCGCGTCATGGTCATCGAGGTCATGGGGCGTCACGCGGGGTGGATCGCGGTCAATGCCGGCATCGCCGGTGGTGCCGAGATCGTCCTCGCGCCTGAAGAGCCGTTCGACATGGACAAGATCATCAAGTTCCTCAAGCACCGCCACAAGGCGCACGCGAGCTTCTCGATCGTCGTCGTCGCGGAGGGCGCGCACGCGGTCCCCGGGAGCTCGATGGAGTACGAGGTCCAGCTCGGCAAGTACGGCGAGATCGTCGCCGGTGCCATCGGCGAGCGCGTCGCGGCCGAGATCCAGGCGCGCACGGGGTTCGACACACGCCTCACGGTCCTCGGGCACGTCCAGCGCGGCGGCAGCCCGACGACGACGGACCGCATCCTCGGCTCGCGCTTCGGGGTGGCTGCGGTCGACGCGATCACCCGTGGCGAGTCGAACGTCATGACCGCGCTCCGCGGCGAGGAGATCGTCCTCGTGCCGCTGCCCGAGGTCGCCGGCAAGGTCAAGGCGGTCCCCGCTGACCTGCTGCGCACGGCTCGCGCGCTGGCCTGACGCGTCGCACGACCGTCCAGATCTCCCGGGCGGGACCCACGGTCCCGGCCGGGAGATCTTCTTTGCCCCCGCTCTGCGCATCGGATAGGGTGAACGCGGTGTGTCGTGGCGTCAGGACCGAACAGGTCGTGACCGAGCGGCACCCGGCGGTGCGGCCCAGCCCGTGTCCTGCCTGCAAGCCTTCCTGTTCGAACTACTTCCTGTCCGCATCGGAGCAACTGACTCAATGACCATCTCTACCCCCTCGAAGTCCACGCCGCAGGTCGCGATCAACGACATCGGCACCGAAGAGGACTTCCTCGCCGCCATCGACGCCACCATCAAGTACTTCAATGACGGTGACATCGTCGAGGGCACCATCGTCAAGGTCGACCGTGACGAGGTTCTTCTCGACATCGGCTACAAGACCGAGGGCGTCATCCCCTCCCGCGAGCTCTCCATCAAGCACGACGTCGACCCGGGTGAGGTCGTCAAGGTGGGCGACGCGGTCGAGGCCCTGGTTCTCCAGAAGGAGGACAAGGAAGGTCGCCTGATCCTGTCGAAGAAGCGCGCCCAGTACGAGCGCGCCTGGGGCACGATCGAGAAGGTCAAGGAGGAGGACGGCGTCGTCACCGGCACCGTCATCGAGGTCGTCAAGGGTGGCCTCATCCTCGACATCGGTCTGCGTGGCTTCCTGCCCGCGTCCCTCGTGGAGATGCGTCGAGTCCGCGACCTCCAGCCGTACGTCGGCAAGGAGATCGAGGCCAAGATCATCGAGCTCGACAAGAACCGCAACAACGTCGTCCTGTCGCGCCGTGCCTGGCTCGAGCAGACGCAGTCCGAGGTTCGTTCCACCTTCCTGCAGACGCTGCAGAAGGGCCAGGTCCGCCCCGGTGTCGTCTCCTCGATCGTCAACTTCGGTGCGTTCGTGGACCTCGGCGGTGTCGACGGTCTCGTCCACGTCTCGGAGCTGTCCTGGAAGCACATCGACCACCCGTCCGAGGTTGTCGAGGTCGGCCAGGAGGTCACCGTCGAGGTTCTCGACGTCGACTTCGACCGTGAGCGTGTCTCCCTGTCGCTGAAGGCGACGCAGGAGGACCCGTGGCAGGCCTTCGCCCGCACGCACGCCATCGGCCAGGTCGTGCCGGGCAAGGTCACGAAGCTCGTCCCGTTCGGCGCGTTCGTGCGCGTCGAGGACGGCATCGAGGGCCTCGTGCACATCTCCGAGCTCGCTGTCCGTCACGTCGACCTGCCTGAGCAGGTTGTCAACGTGGGCGACGACGTCTTCGTCAAGGTCATCGACATCGACCTCGAGCGTCGCCGTATCTCGCTGTCGCTGAAGCAGGCCAACGAGGGTGTGGACCCGGAGTCCGAGGACTTCGACCCCGCGCTCTACGGCATGGCTGCGGACTACGACGAGGCCGGGAACTACAAGTACCCGGACGGGTTCGACCCGGAGACGAACGAGTGGCTCGAGGGCTACGAGTCGCAGCGTGAGGAGTGGGAGGCGCAGTACGCCAAGGCCCACGCTCGCTGGGAGGCGCACCGCAAGCAGGTCGCCGAGGCTCTCAAGGCGGACTCCGACGCGGCTACCTCGGGCGAGTCCGGCGGCTCGGCTCCGTCCACCTACTCCTCGACCCCGGTCCAGGAGGAGGTCGCGGGCACGCTGGCGTCCGACGAGGCTCTCGCCGCTCTGCGCGAGAAGCTCACGGGCAACTGATCCCGGCGCCGTCAGGCGCAACGGTCCGAAGGCCGGTCACCGCACGCGGTGGCCGGCCTTCGGCGTACCTGAGCCCTGGCTCTGACCTGGGACGAGAGTCGCGACTGCACGTGCCTCGCGCGGGTGGTCGAGTCGCGGCAGCACGCACCTGGACGGCGCGGCGGTTGCGGGCGGCTGCGGCTAGTCCTCGGAGAACTGGCGGCGGTAGAGCTCCGCGTAGAGCCCGCCCTCGACGAGCAGCTCTTCGTGCGTGCCCTGCGCGACGACGCG
Source organism: Sanguibacter hominis ATCC BAA-789 (assembly GCF_012396185.1). Taxonomy (GTDB): domain Bacteria; phylum Actinomycetota; class Actinomycetes; order Actinomycetales; family Cellulomonadaceae; genus Flavimobilis; species Flavimobilis hominis. Next base: position 583,590 of record NZ_JAAXOW010000002.1, on the reverse strand, counting down.
CCCGGCTTCGAGGACGACGATCAGGTCGGCGTCCCGCACGGTCGACAGTCGGTGGGCGATGACGATGGACGTGCGGCCGACGAGCGCGGCGTCGAGGGCCGCCTGCACCGCAGCCTCCGACTCGGAGTCGAGGTGCGCCGTCGCCTCGTCGAGCACGACGACGGGCGGCGCCTTGAGCAGCAGGCGCGCGATCGCGAGCCGTTGGCGCTCGCCGCCGGAGAGACGGTAGCCACGGTCCCCCACGACGGTGTGGAGGCCGTCGGGCAGGCTCTCGACGAGGTCGAGGATCCGGGCTGCCCGCAACGCCTCGACGATCTGCTCGTCGGTCGCATCAGGCCGTCCGTAGCGCAGGTTGCCTGCGACCGTGTCGTGGAAGAGGTGCGCGTCCTGCGGGACGGACCCGACGACGTCGTGCACCGACTGCTGCGTGACTCCCCGCAGGTCCTGGCCCGCGATGCGCACGGCCCCGGACGTGGGGTCGTAGAAGCGCGCGAGAAGGTGCCCGATCGTCGTCTTGCCTGCACCCGACGGGCCGACGAGGGCGACCGTCGCCCCGGCGGGCACCGACAACGAGACGTCGACGAGCGTGTCCCCGGGCTCGCTGTCGTCGAGCGTCGCGACCGACTCGAGAGAGGCGAGAGACACGTCGCGCGCCGCGGGGTAGCTGAACGTCACGTGATCGAGCTCGACGCTCGCGCCGCGGCGCGCGACGAGCTCGGCGAGGTCTGTCGCGTCGTCGGCGTCGCGGACCGTCGGCTCGAGGTCGAGGACCTCGAAGACACGCTCAAAGCTCACGAGCGCGGTCATGACGTCGACCTGGGCGTTGGAGATCGCGGTGAGAGGGCCGTAGAGGCGGCCGAGGTAGGCGGTCAGCGCGACGACGACGCCGACGCTCAGCTCGCCCCGGATCGACGCGAGCCCGCCGAGGGCGTACACGACCGCGACTGCGACGGCCGCGACCGTCGTGAGCGTGACGCGGAAGACCGTCGCGTACATCGCTTGGCGCACCCCGATGTCCCGCACGCGAGCTGCAGCCGCCGCGTACGTGCGCGACTCCTCGTCGGGACGACCGTAGGACTTGGCGAGCTGGGCACCCGCCACGTTGAAGCGCTCGTTCATGATTTGTGCGGTGTCCGCGTTGATCGCGTAGCTCTCCCGGGTGATCCGGGCGAGGCGCGGTCCGATCCAGCGCGCGGGGAGGACGAACGCTGGCAGGAGCGTGAGTGCGACGAGGGTGAGCTGCCAGGACATCGAGAGCATCGCGGCGAGGACGAAGACGATCGTCAGAGCGTTCGAGAAGACGTTGGACAGCGTCGACGTGAACGCCTGCTGCGCGCCGAGCACGTCGCCGTTGAGCCGCTGGACGAGCGAGCCGGTCCTCGTGCGGGAGAAGAACGCGAGCGGCATCCGCTGCACGTGGTCGAAGACGGCAGAGCGCAGGTCGAGGATGAGACCCTCGCCGACGCGGGCCGAGCACCAGCGCTGGCCGAGCGCGAGCGCGCCCTGGGCGAGCGCGAGCACCGCGACGGCTCCCGCGAGGCCGAGAACGAGTCCTCGACGCCCTGAGGCGATCCCGTCGTCGATGATCGCGCGGAACAGCATGGGGACGGCGGCGCCGATCGCTGCGTCGACCGCGATCAGGAGGAGGAACACCGTCAGGGTGCGGCGGTACGGCGTCGCGAACGACAGGACGCGGCGGGTCGTGCCACGGCTGAGCCGGTGGCCCCGCACGCTCGGGTCCTGCCGGAAGGAGCGGAGCCCGGCAGGCCCGCCTCCGGCTCCGGCCATGCTCGCCATGCCTGACATCGTCATGCGTCCTCCTGGTCCGTGCACGGCGGGGCGCGTGCGCTCCGCACCCAGGGCACCGAGCCTAGACCGGCTGGTCGGCGACCGGTCCGATTGCCGCCGCCCCGGTACGGGGGCAGGATGAGGCACATGCTTCGCATCGGGCTCACGGGCGGGATCGCCGCAGGAAAGTCGACCGTCGCCGCGATGCTGCGCGAGCGCGGCGCGGTCGTCATCGACCACGACGAGATCGCACGCGAGGTTGTCGCGCCCGGGACGCTCGGGCTCGACCGTGTCGTGGAGCGTTTCGGCGAAGGGGTGCTCGCACCGGACGGGTCGCTCGACCGTGCAGCGCTGGGGCACATCGTCTTCAACGACCTCCAGGCCCGCGCCGACCTGGGGGCGCTGCTCCACCCGGAGATCGCCCGTGTCTCCGCGGAACGTGAGGCCATGGCGGTCGCGGCCGACGGCGACGCGCTCGTCGTGCACGACATCCCGCTGCTCGTGGAGACGGGGCAGGCGGAGGCTCATCACATCGTGGTGGTCGTGCACGCTCCGGCGGACCTGAGGATCCGCCGCCTCGTGGAGGAGCGAGGGAGCTCACTGCCCGACGCGCGGCGTCGCATCGCCGCGCAGGCGACCGACGAGGAGCGTGCCGCGGCGGCCGACGTCCTGATCGACGGCGCTGGCTCGGTCGACGACCTGCGTGCGCAGGTCGACGAGCTGTGGGCCCGCCTGCAGGCCGAGCTGGCCGAGGAGCGGGGCTGACCCACGTCGCCGGTGCGCCCGTGTCAGAGGGGCGGCCTATCGTGGACGCATGCGTCCAGTCACCGATCTCCAGAGAACCGTCGCACCGTTCGAGGTCATCTCGGAGTACACGCCCTCCGGTGATCAGCCCGCCGCGATCGCGGACCTGACGGCGCGCCTGCGCGCGGGGGAGAAGGACATCGTCCTCCTCGGAGCGACCGGGACGGGGAAGAGCGCGACGACCGCCTGGCTCATCGAGCAGGTGCAGCGCCCGACCCTCGTCATGGCGCCGAACAAGACTCTCGCCGCCCAGCTCGCGACCGAGTTTCGCGAACTCTTGCCCAACAACGCGGTCGAGTACTTCGTCTCGTACTACGACTACTACCAGCCCGAGGCATACATCGCGCAGACGGACACCTTCATCGAGAAGGACTCGTCGATCAACGACGAGGTCGAGCGTCTGCGTCACTCGGCGACGAGCAGCCTGCTCACGCGTCGTGACGTCGTGGTCGTGTCGTCGGTCTCCTGCATCTACGGCCTCGGCACGCCGCAGGAGTACGTCGACCGCATGCAGCGGCTCGACGTCGGCCAGATGATCAACCGTGACGACCTGCTCAGGCAGTTCGTGGGGATGCAGTACACGCGCAACGACATGGCGTTCACGCGTGGCACGTTCCGGGTCCGCGGCGACACGGTCGAGATCATCCCGGTCTACGAGGAGCTCGCGATCCGCATCGAGTTCTTCGGTGACGAGATCGAGGCGATCCACACGCTGCACCCGCTCACGGGCGAGGTCGTGCGGTCAGAGCCGAGCATCCACATCTTCCCGGCGACGCACTACGTCGCCGGGCCCGAGCGCATGGAGCGGGCGATCGCCTCGATCGAGGCGGAGCTCGCGGAACGGCTCGCCCAGCTCGAGGGGCAGAACAAGCTCCTCGAAGCCCAGCGGTTGCGCATGCGGACGACATACGACATCGAGATGATGCGGCAGATCGGGTCGTGCTCGGGGATCGAGAACTACTCGCGGCACATCGACGGACGCGAGGCGGGGTCCGCGCCGAACACCCTCCTCGACTACTTCCCCGACGACTTCCTCCTCGTGATCGACGAGTCGCACGTGACCGTCCCGCAGATCGGCGCGATGTACGAGGGAGACATGTCGCGGAAGCGGAACCTCGTCGACTACGGCTTCCGGCTCCCGAGCGCGATGGACAACCGGCCCCTGCGGTGGGAGGAGTTCGTGGAACGCATCGGGCAGACGGTCTACCTCTCGGCGACTCCGGGCGACTACGAGCTCGGCCTGTCCGACGGCGTCGTCGAGCAGATCATCCGCCCGACGGGCCTCATCGACCCGGAGGTCGTCGTCAAGCCGACCAAGGGCCAGATCGACGACCTGCTCGAGGAGATCCGGCAGCGCGTCGAGAAGGACGAGCGCGTCCTCGTGACGACGCTGACCAAGAAGATGGCCGAGGACCTCACGGACTACTTCCTCGACAAGGGCGTACGCGTGAGGTACCTGCACTCCGACGTCGACACGCTCGCCCGGGTCGAGCTGCTCCGAGACCTCCGGCTCGGCGTGTACGACGTCCTCGTCGGCATCAACCTCCTCAGGGAGGGGCTCGACCTCCCTGAGGTGTCGCTCGTCGCGATCCTCGACGCCGACAAGGAGGGCTTCCTCCGGTCGGGCAAGTCCCTCATCCAGACGATCGGGCGCGCTGCGCGCAACGTGTCCGGCCAGGTCCACATGTACGCCGACAAGATCACCCCGGCGATGGCGCTCGCGATCGAGGAGACCGAGCGTCGGCGCGCGAAGCAGATCGCCTACAACACCGAGCACGGGATCGATCCGACCCCGCTGCGGAAGAAGATCGCGGACGTCACAGACATGCTCGCTCGGGAGGACCTCGACACGCAGGAGCTCCTCGCTGGCGGCTACCGCAAGCCCACGCGCGGCGGCAAGACGCCGGTACCGACCGGCACGGCTGCGCCAAGCGACCGGCCCGCGGTGGCGGCCGCTTCTGACCTCGCAGGTCTCATCCAGGAGCTCACCGACCAGATGCACGCCGCTGCAGCCGAGCTGCAGTTCGAGCTCGCCGCGCGCCTGCGCGACGAGATCGGCGGACTGAAGAAGGAGCTGCGCCAGATGAGAAGCGCCACTGCCTGACCCGCACTCATGGATTACAGTGGGCGAGTTGTTGGAGGGGAGTATCCCTGACACGGTGGCGTCGTCACCACGGTGGGCTCGGTAGCCTGCCCGGTGCCATCGGTCCGAGCACGCCGCGCGAAGCGCGGTCCGGGCGGGAGAGACCTCCGGTACACCGCTACGCGTACCGGAGGATCATCGGTGCTTGATATCCACTTGTCTGTCTGGCTGATCTCGGCTGCGGCCATCCTCGGCCTCGTCATCTTCGACTTCTACGCCCACGTGCGGACACCGCACGAGCCGACGTTCCGTGAGTCGGCAATCTGGTCGTCGGTCTACATCGCGCTCGCTGTCGCGTTCGGCATCGTCTTCCTCATCGTGATCGGGCCGGAGCACGGCGGTGAGTTCTTCGCCGGGTACATCACCGAGAAGAGCCTCTCGGTCGACAACCTGTTCGTCTTCCTGATGATCATGACGTCCTTCAGGGTGCCTCGCGCCTACCAGCAGAAGGTTCTTCTCGTCGGTGTCGTGATCGCGCTCGTGCTGCGCACCGTGTTCATCATCCTCGGCGCCGCAGCGCTCAACGCGTTCTCGTGGGTCTTCTACCTGTTCGGTGCGATCCTGCTCTGGACCGCCTGGAAGCAGGTCAAGCCGGAGGAAGAGTCGGAGCACTCCGTCCCCGGCGGCAAGGCCGTCGCACTCCTCAAGCGCTTCGTCCCGACCACGGACGACTACAACGAGGACCGCCTGACCGTGAAGATCGACGGCAAGCGGTTCATCACCCCCATGCTCGTCGTCATGGTCGCGATCGGCTTCACCGACATCCTCTTCGCGCTCGACTCGATCCCGGCCATCTACGGGCTCACGCAGGAGCCGTACATCGTGTTCATGGCGAACGCGCTCGCGCTGCTCGGCCTGCGCCAGCTCTACTTCCTCATCGGCGGGCTGCTCGACAGGCTCGTCTACCTCGCCCAGGGTCTGGGCATCATCCTCGCGTTCATCGGCGTGAAGCTCGTGTTCCACGCGATGCACGTCAACGAGCTGCCGTTCATCAACGGCGGTGAGCACATCACGTGGGCGCCGGAGATCTCGACCACGACGTCGCTCACCGTGATCATCGGCACCCTCGTCGTCGTGACGTTCGCGAGCCTGTGGAAGTCCAAGCGTGACCGGAGGCTCGCCGAGGCTGCTGAGGCCGCCGAGGCTGCCGGTCAGGTCTGAACGGCGGCGGTGCCTGACGCGCGCCCGGCCACCCTCGCGGTGGCCGGGCGCGCGTGGTTCAGGACGCCCAGGGGCCGATGACCGGGTCCCACTCGCGCACGGCGGTCGACTCGATCACACCGGCCGCGGCGAACGGGTCGCCCGCGAGCAGCGCGTCGAGGGAGCCCCGGGACGAGGCCGAGAACAGCAGGAGCGCGCCGCCCTCCGCGAACGGGCCTGACGCGAGCAGGTCCCCGGACTCGAGGCGTGAGCGCAGGTATGCGCGATGCTCCGGCCGGACGCGGTCCCTCGTCTCGGTGTCGTTGGTGTACGTGTACTCGACGGCGTAGACAGTCATGAGGCCATCCAAGCAGGAGCGTGCGGCGCACCGCACGGGACCACCGCCCCTGCGCGCGTCGGGGCTGCCCGTCACCAGCCGCGGGCCGCCCACTGCGCAAGGTGCGGACGCTCGTGCCCGAGGGTTGTGTCGTCCCCGTGCCCGGGGCGCACGACGGTGTCGTCGGCGAGCCGGTCGAACAGTCGCGACCGCACGTCACCGAGGAGCGAGCGGAAGTCCTCCGGGGACGTCGTCTTGCCGATCCCGCCGGGGAACAGCGAGTCGCCGGTGAACACCTGCACCGGGAGGTCAGGGGCAGCGAGCACGAACGCCGTCGACCCCGGCGTGTGGCCCCGCAGCTCGACCGCCCCGAGCGTGAGCGCACCGACCGCGATCGTGTCGAGGTGTCGCAGCCGCCGCGCGACCGCGACGTCGCAAGCACGAGCCACCTCGTCAGCGTCTGCGTCGCCCACGGCGACAGGAGCTCCCGTGACGGCGTGCATGTCCCACAGCGCCCCGACGTGGTCGTGGTGCCGGTGCGTCACGAGGATCGCGTCGAGACGCGCGGACGAGTTGCCCGCTCGGACGAGGGCGAGAAGGGCGTCCGAGTCAGCCGCGGGATCGATCAGGGCCTGCGCGCCGGTCGTCGTGCAGGTGATCAGATAGGCGTTGTTGTCCATCGGGCCGACGGCGAGCTTGCGCACGGTGCCGCCGAGGAACGTGCGGACGTGGGCGGCCCCTCCGACGACGACGTGCGCGCGGTCGGGTGGCGTGTCGGCCTGGCTCATGTCGCTCAGCATGCGCGTCCTTCGTGAGCCGCGTCCAGGGCTTGGGCCGCGCCGACGAGCGCAAGGTGGGAGAGGGCCTGCGGAGTGTTGCCGAGCTGCGCGCGGGCGACGGGGTCGTACTCCTCGGCGAGGAGTCCGACGTCGTTGCACGCCTCGAGCGCACGCTCGAAGAGCGCCTCGGCCTCGTCGGTCTCACCGATCGCGCACAGGGCTTCGACGAGCCAGAAGGTGCACGCGACGAAGGTCGCCTCGCTGCCGGAGAGGCCGTCGTCGGTCCGTTCCGTCGCATAGCGGCGCACGAAACCCGATGCTGTGGAGAGGTCGCGCTGGACCCGTCGGACCGTGCCCACGGCACGGGGATCGTCCGGGGGAAGGAACCCGACACGCAGGATCGACAGCAGGCTCGCATCGACGTGGTCGGCGCCGTAGTGCTGGACGAACGACCCGAGGTCGTCGGACCAGCCGTGGGTGAGCACCTCGGTCCGGACCTCGGCGCGGCAGCGGCGCCACAGCGCGACGTCGTCCTCGTGCCCTGTCATGTCCTGCCCGTGCTCCTCGACGGCGCGCACGGCACGGTCGAACGCGGCCCACGTCATCACCTTCGACTGCACGAAGTGCTGGACGGGGCCGCGCACCTCCCAGATGCCGTGATCAGGCTGGCGCCACCGGTGGACGAGGTCGTTGACGAGCGCGCGCTCGACGGCCCACGACGTCGCGCTGCGCGGGAGGCCGGCGTGCGCTGCGACGTCGAGGGCGCAGAGGACCTCGCCCAGTGCGTCGTGCTGAACCTGCCCGACGGCGCCGTTGCCGGTGCGGACCGGGCTGGACGCCTCCCACCCGGGCAGGTGGTCGCGGGTCCGCTCGAGCAGCTTGTCGCTGCGTGACCCGTCGAGCGCGTACATGATCTGCAGGTCCGCGGGGCGGCCCGCGAGCGCGCGGACGAGCCAGTCGCGCCAGGTGCTCGCTTCGTCGACCGCGCCGGCGCGCGCGAGCGCGGTCACAGCGAGCGCGGCGTCGCGGAGCCAGCAGAACCGGTAGTCCCAGTTGCGCTCGCCCCCAGGGAGCTCTGGGAGAGACGTGGTCGCGGCCGCCGCGATCCCGCCGGTGAGCGAGTGGGTCAGCAGGCGAAGGACGAGGAGGGACCGCATGACCGGCCCGCGGTGGCGGTCTGCGACGACGAGCCGCGACGACCATCGCTCCCAGTCGACGCACGTCGCTTCCGCGCTGCGTCCGGGCAGCGCAGCCGGGACTGGCTCCCACGACGGGGTCCAGGTGCAGGTGGCGCTGAACGTCTCCCCGGCGCGCAGCGTGAAGACGTCGGCGTGGCGGTGGCCGAGGGCGTGGGGCTGGTGCGGGAGGCGGTCGGCGCGGAGGGTGAGGGAGTCGGGGCCCGCGACGATGCGCAGCACCGACCCGTCGGACGTGACCCAGGGCTCGACCGCGCCGTAGTCGAACCGGACGACGAGCTCGTGCACGAGGGTCACCTCGCCCTCGAGCACCTCGATCTTGCGGGAGAGGTCGGCGTGGCCGTCTCGCGTGGGCATCCAGTCCAGGGCGCGCGCACGCCCGGTGGGGGTCCGGTACTCCGTCTCGAGCACGAACGAGTCACCGACGTAGCGCCGTGAGACCTGGGTCGCCCCGCGGACGCCGAGAGCCCACCGCCCGTTCTCGGGGGTCCCGAGGAGCGCGGCGAAGCACGCTGGTGAGTCGAGGTCCGGCAGGCAGAGCCAGTCGACGGAACCTTCGCGGCTCACGAGTGCGACGGTCCGGCCGTCGCCGAGGGCTGCGTAGTCCGCGATAGGTGTCGACACGGGCTCATGGTCTCGCTTCTCCCGGCGCCGCGCATCTGAGGCGTCGAACACATGTGCGAAGTGTGCCGTCTTGCCCCTAGGATGGACCGGTGAACGAACGACTTGTGGTGCAAGGTGCCCGGGAGCACAACCTGCGCAGCGTCGACCTCGATCTGCCGAGGGACAAGCTCATCGTCTTCACCGGCCTCTCGGGGTCGGGAAAGTCGTCGCTCGCTTTCGACACGATCTTCGCCGAGGGGCAGCGGCGCTACGTCGAGTCGCTCTCGGCCTACGCGCGGCAGTTCCTGGGGCAGATGGACAAGCCCGACGTCGACTTCATCGAGGGCCTGTCGCCGGCGGTCTCCATCGACCAGAAGTCGACCAACCGCAACCCGCGGTCGACCGTCGGCACGATCACCGAGGTCTACGACTACCTTCGTCTCCTGTTCGCGCGTGCTGGCACGCAGCACTGTCCCGTGTGCGGCGAGCGGGTCGCGTCGCAGACGCCGCAGCAGATCGTCGACCGCCTGCTCGCACTGCCCGAGGGGACGCGCTACCAGGTCCTCGCCCCCGTCGTCCGCGGCCGCAAGGGCGAGTACGCCGAGCTCTTCGCCGAGCTTCAGGGCAAGGGGTTCGCCCGTGCGCGCGTCGACGGTGAGATCGTGCAGCTGTCATCGCCGCCCACGCTCGAGAAGAAGCTCAAGCACACGATCGAGGTGGTCGTCGACCGCCTGGTCGCTCGCGAGGGCGTGCGGCAGCGCCTGACAGACTCCGTCGAGACCGCGCTCGGGCTCGCCGGTGGGCTGCTCGTCGTCGACATGGTGGACCTCGACGTGGACGACCCGGATCGTGAGCGGCGCTTCTCCGAGCATCGCGCGTGCCCGAACGACCACGTCCTCACGCTCGAGGAGGTCGAGCCACGGACGTTCTCCTTCAACGCGCCGTACGGTGCGTGCCCCGAGTGCACGGGTATCGGCGTCCGGCTCGAGGTGGACCCGGACCTCATCGTGCCCGACGACGAGAAGTCCCTCCGCGAGGGCGCGGTCGCGCCGTGGTCGCAGACGTCGTCCGAGTACTACGAGCGCGTGCTCACGGCGCTCGCCTCCGACATGGGGTTCTCGATGGACGCCCCGTGGAGGGCCCTGCCGGAGCGAGCGCGCGATGCGGTGCTTCACGGGCAGAACCACGAGGTGCACGTGAAGTACCGCAACCGCTGGGGGCGCGAGCGGCAGTACTCGACCGGCTTCGAGGGTGTGATCGCCTTCATCGAGCGGCGCCACTCCGAGACCGAGTCGGACTGGTCCAAGGAGAAGTACGAGTCCTACATGCGTGAGGTGCCGTGCCCCGAGTGCCACGGCACACGCCTCAAGCCCGAGGTGCTCGCGGTCAAGGTCGGGGGTCGGTCGATCGCCGAGGTCTGCGAGATGCCGCTGCGTGAGGCGCGCGGCTTCCTGGAAGCCCTCGAGCTGGGGGTCCGCGAGCGTCAGATCGCCGTCCAGGTGCTCAAGGAGATCGACGCGCGGCTCGGGTTCCTGCTCGATGTCGGCCTCGACTACCTCACCCTGTCGCGTGCCGCCGGGACGCTCTCAGGTGGGGAGGCACAGCGCATCCGCCTCGCGACGCAGATCGGGTCGGGGCTCGTGGGTGTGCTGTACGTCCTCGACGAGCCGAGCATCGGCCTGCACCAGCGGGACAACCGCCGCCTCATCGAGACGCTCACGCGCCTGCGCGACCTCGGCAACACGCTCATCGTCGTCGAGCACGACGAAGACACGATCCGTGCAGCCGACTGGATCGTCGACATCGGCCCGGGAGCGGGGGAGCACGGTGGGCGGGTCGTCCACACGGGGGACTATGCCGGCCTGCTCGAGGCGCCCGAGTCGGTCACGGGCGCATACCTCGCCGGTCGTCGGGTGATCCCGATGCCGCACCACCGGCGCCGTGTGGACAAGTCCCGGCAGATCAAGGTCGTCGGCGCGCGGGAGAACAATCTCCAGGACGTGGACGTGTCCTTCCCGCTCGGGGTGTTCACGGCCGTCACCGGCGTGTCGGGCTCCGGCAAGTCGACGCTCGTCAACTCGATCCTCTACACGGTCCTCGCGAACGAGCTCAACAACGCTCGGCAGGTGCCGGGTCACCACAGGCGTGTCGAGGGTCTCGAGGAGCTCGACAAGGTCGTGCACGTCGACCAGGGGCCGATCGGCCGCACACCGCGGTCCAACCCCGCGACGTACACGGGCGTGTGGGACCACGTCCGCAAGCTCTTCGCCCAGACGACCGAGGCGAAGGTTCGCGGCTACACGCCCGGCCGCTTCTCGTTCAACGTCAAGGGTGGACGCTGCGAGGCGTGCTCCGGCGACGGCACGATCAAGATCGAGATGAACTTCCTGCCGGACGTGTACGTGCCGTGCGAGGTGTGCCAGGGTGCGCGGTACAACCGCGAGACCCTCGAGGTGCACTACAAGGGCAAGACCGTGGCCGACGTCCTCAACATGCCGATCGAGGAGGCCGCGGACTTCTTCGCGGCCGTCCCTGCCATCGCTCGTCACCTGCGGACCCTCGTCGACGTCGGTCTCGGGTACGTGCGGCTCGGCCAGCCCGCCCCGACGCTCTCCGGTGGTGAGGCGCAGCGAGTCAAGCTCGCGAGCGAGCTGCAGAAGCGGTCGTCGGGCCGCACGGTCTACGTGCTCGACGAGCCGACGACGGGCCTCCACTTCGAGGACATCCGCCGGCTTCTCGCGGTCCTTCAGTCGCTCGTCGACAAGGGCAACACTGTCCTCGTGATCGAGCACAACCTCGACGTCATCAAGAACGCGGACTGGGTCATCGACATGGGCCCTGAGGGCGGGTCCGGCGGCGGGACGGTCGTCGCGCAGGGAACGCCCGAGACGGTCGCGAAGGTTGAGGCGAGCCACACGGGCCGCTTCCTCGCCGAGGTGCTCGGCGAGGGCGTGCCGCTCGCCCCTGCACCGAAGAAGGCGGCGGCTGCCGCGACCACGAGCACAGGCAAGGCGGCGACGAAGTCCTCGACGACCGCGCGGAAGCGTGCCGGTGCTCGTTGACGTGGTGGTCCGTTCAGCGGGCGGTGCCTCCGGCACGGCGGCCCAGGGGCGCGCTGGGGTGACCGGCGCCCCCACCCGCGGCGTCCGGGGGCGCGGTTACCCTCGTCATCATGGCTGACCCGAGGACGTACCGACCCAAGCCGGGCGAGGTCCCGACAGACCCGGGGGTCTACCGGTTCCGCGACGAGCACGGTCGCGTCATCTACGTCGGCAAGGCGCGCAACCTGCGGTCGCGGCTCGCGAACTACTTTCAGGACCTCAGCGCGTTGCACCCGCGCACGGCGACGATGGTCACGACGGCCGCGAGCGTGCAGTGGACCGTGGTGCGCACCGAGGTCGAGGCGCTTGCGCTCGAGTACTCCTGGATCAAGGAGTTCGACCCGCGGTTCAACGTCAAGTACCGCGACGACAAGTCCTACCCGTACCTCGCGGTCACGATGGGGGAGGACGTCCCGAGGGCGCTCGTCATGCGCGGAGCCAAGCGTCCGGGTACCCGGTACTTCGGGCCGTTCGGGCACGCGTGGGCTATCCGTGAGACGCTCGACCTCCTCCTGCGGGTCTTTCCCGTGCGGACCTGCTCGGCCGGGGTCTACCGGCGTGCGGCCCAGTCGGGCCGACCGTGCCTGCTCGGGTACATCGACAAGTGCTCCGCGCCGTGCGTCGGGCGGATCGACGTCGACGAGCACCGCGCTCTCGCAGAGGATCTCTGCACGTTCATGAGCGGGGACGCGTCGCGGTTCATCCGTGCGCTGACCGCGCAGATGAACGAGGCAGCACAGGACATGCAGTACGAGCAGGCCGCGCGATACCGCGACGCGATCCAGGCGCTCGAGCGGGCGCTCGAGAAGAACGCGGTCGTCCTCGCCGACGGCACGGACGCTGACATCTTCGGGCTCGTCGGTGACGAGCTCGAGGCGGCCGTCCAGGTGTTCCACGTCCGCGGCGGGCGTATCCGCGGTCAGCGCGGCTGGGTCGTCGAGCGGGTCGAGGACGTGACCGACGCCGGGCTCGTCACGCACCTCCTCCAGCAGGTCTACGGGGACGTCGACACGGCGGATGCGGACGCCCGTCGCAGCGTGCCCCGAGAGGTGCTCGTCCCTGAGCTCCCGGAGGACCTCGACCAGGTGCGCGCCTGGCTCTCGGGGATCCGAGGTGCTGCGGTCGACATCCGCGTGCCGCAGCGCGGCGAGAAGCGCGAGCTTGCCGACACCGTGCGGAAGAACGCTGAGCAGGCCCTCGCGCTGCACCGCTCGCGCCGGTCGGGTGACCTCACGACGCGCAGCCGCGCGCTCCAGGAGATCCAGGAGGCTCTCGACCTGCAGTCGGCTCCGCTGCGCATCGAGTGCTACGACATCTCGAACACCCAGGGCACGTTCCAGACGGCGTCGATGGTCGTCTTCGAGGACGGCCTCGCTCGCAAGCCGGAGTATCGCCGGTTCACGATCCGCGGGCCCGAGGGCAAGGGAGCAGCAGACGACACCGCCGCGATGTACGAGGTGATCACGCGGCGTTTCAAGCGGTACCTCACCGACCGTTCGGAGTCCTCCGACCTCGAGCTCGACCTCACCGACGACGACCGCAGGGAGCTCGCCGACCACGGGTCCGGGGAGGTGGACGCGCTCGTCGACGAGCAGACCGGGCGCCCGAAGCGGTTCGCCTACCCGCCCAACCTCGTCGTCGTCGACGGCGGTCAGCCGCAGGTCGCCGCGGCTGCCCGAGCGCTCGCCGACCTCGGCATCGACGACGTCGCGCTGTGCGGTCTCGCGAAGCGCCTCGAGGAGGTGTGGCTTCCGGGCGAGGACTACCCGGTCATCCTCGAGCGCAGCTCGGAAGGCCTCTACCTGCTGCAGCGCGTGCGGGACGAGGCGCACCGCTTCGCGCTCGCGCACCACCGCAAGCGTCGCGGGGCGGCGATGACGGCCTCCGAGCTGGACGGCGTGCCCGGCCTCGGTCCGGCGCGCAAGGCCAAGCTGCTCAAGCACTTCGGCTCGCTCAAGCGGCTGCGTGCCGCGTCGGTCGAGGAGATCGCCTCGGTCCCCGGCATGGGGGAGAAGCTCGCGCGCGGTGTGCTCGAGGCTCTCGCACCGCCGTCCGCGTCTGCACCCGCACCCGCACCCGCGGACGGCGCCTGACCGGAGCGGCCGCCGCGGACTGGCATGCTGGGACCATGAGCGAGGACAAGAACCCACTCACTGTCCCCCAGGGGATCCCTGCGCTCGAGGCCGCTGCCTCGGCGCCCGAGCCCGAGCGGTCCCAGGTGGTGATCATCACCGGGATGTCAGGCGCGGGGCGCTCCCGCGCCGCCGCGGAGCTCGAGGACCTCGGCTGGTTCGTCATCGACAACCTGCCGCCTCAGATGCTCACCCCGCTCATCGAGATGTCGGTGCACTCGGGGCAGACCCTCACGCGGTTCGCGGCAGTCGTCGACGTCCGCGGCAGGCAGTTCTTCGACCAGCTCCAGGACGTCATGGAGCAGATGAAGCAGCGTGAGGTCGACTACCGCGTCATGTTCCTCGACGCCGCCGACGACGTGCTGGTCCGGCGCTACGAGTCCGTGCGCCGCCCGCACCCGCTCCAGGGCGACGGGCGCCTGCTCGACGGCATCGTGTCCGAGCGTGCGCTCCTGCGCACCATCCGCGCGCAGGCCGACGTCGTCATCGACACGAGCGACCTCAACGTGCACGACCTCGGGCGTGAGGTGCGGGCTGCGATCGCGAGCGAGGACGAGCACCCGCTGCGCATCCATGTCGTCTCGTTCGGTTTCAAGTACGGGTTGCCCATGGACGCTGACCTTGTCGTCGACATGCGTTTCCTCCCGAACCCGTACTGGGTGACCGAGCTGCGGCACCTGTCGGGTCGGGACGAGCCCGTGCGTGACTACGTCCTGGCCCTGCCGGGTGCCCAGCAGTTCATCGACCGTTACGTCGAGGCGCTCGAGCCGGTGCTCAAGGGCTACCTCGAGGAGGAGAAACGGTTCGTCACCCTCGCCGTCGGCTGCACGGGAGGGAAGCACCGGTCGGTCGCCGTGTCGGAGGAGATCGGCAGGCGCCTGCGGCAGGCGGGCCACCGTGTCGTGGTGACTGCGCGTGACCTCGGCAAGGAGTGAGCGGGGGCGCGCTTCCGACGCGCGCTCCGGGCCCGAGGTCGTCGCGCTGGGCGGCGGGCACGGACTCTCCGCGAGCCTCTCGGCGCTCCGTCTGATGACCGAACGGCTCACCGCGGTCGTGACGGTCGCGGACGACGGCGGTTCGTCGGGACGGCTGAGGACCGAGCTCGGTGTCCTGCCCCCAGGCGACCTCCGCATGGCGCTCTCAGCGCTGTGCGACGAGTCCGCGTGGGGCCTGACCTGGCGCGACCTGCTGCAGCACCGGTTCAGCAGCGACGGTGACCTCGACAACCACGCGGTGGGGAACCTGCTCATCGTCGCTCTCTGGGAGATCCTCGGGGACACCGTCGACGGTCTCGACTGGGTCGGTCGGCTCCTGGGCGCGCACGGTCGTGTGCTGCCGATGGCCGCCGTGCCTCTCGAGATCGAGGCGGACGTGACCGTCGAGGGAGAGCAGCGCACCATCCGTGGGCAGAGCACGGTGGCGACGTGCGCCGCGCACATCGATCGCGTACGGCTCGTGCCGGAGCGCCCCCCTGCGTGCGAGGAGGCTGTCGCGGCCGTCCGTGCCGCCGACTGGATCATCCTCGGGCCGGGGTCCTGGTACACCTCGGTCATGCCGCACCTGCTCGTGCCGGAGCTCGCGCAGGCGCTCCAGGAGACGGCCGCGCGCCGCTGCGTCACGCTCAACCTCGACCCCGAGGGCGAGACGTCGGGACTGTCGGCGACCGACCACCTCGCGGCGCTCCACGAGCACCACCCTGAGCTGCGCGTGGACGCGGTCCTCGCCGACCCGAGTGCGGTGGACGACGTCGAGGGTCTCACCCGTGCCGCATCAGCGATGGGAGCGCGCACGATGATGCGCCAGGTCAGACGGGGTGACGGGACGGCCCGGCACGACCGCCTCCGGCTCGCGGCCGCGTACCGCGACGTGTTCGACGACTTCCTCGGCGACGTCGGGACCCGCGCGTGAAGATGGCAGGATGACCCCATGGCACTGACGGCAGAGGTGAAGGACGAGCTCGCGCGGCTCAAGGTGGACAAGATCAGCTGCCGCAAGGCGGAGGTCTCTGCGCTGCTGCGGTTCGCGGGCGGTCTGCACATCGTGTCGGGTCGCATCGTCATCGAGGCCGAGGTGGACACCGGCGTCGTCGCACGGCGGCTGAAGCAGGCGATCACCGAGGTGTACGGCCACTCGAGCGACGTCATGGTGATCCAGCCTGGCGGCCTGCGCCGCGGTAACCGGTACGTCGTGCGTGTGGCGCGCGAGGGTGAGTCGCTCGCCCGTCAGACGGGCCTCCTCGACAGTCGTGGCCGGCCTGTGCGCGGTCTGCCGCCGCAGATCGTGTCGGGCGGCGTGGACGAGTCGGCGGCGGCGTGGCGCGGTGCCTTCCTCGCGCACGGTTCGCTCACGGAGCCAGGCCGGTCGTCGGCTCTCGAGATCACGTGCCCCGGCCCCGAGGCGGCGCTCGCGCTCGTCGGTGCGGCGCGGCGGCTCGGGGTGCCGACGAAGGCGCGTGAGGTCCGTGGCGTGGACCGCGTGGTGGTGCGCGACGGCGAGGCCATCTCGACGATGCTCACGACCCTCGGCGCGGTCGAGACCGCGAAGGTGTGGGACGAGCGCCGGGCGCGCCGCGAGGTGCGCGGCACGGCAAACCGCCTCGCGAACTTCGACGACGCGAACCTGCGCCGGTCGGCTCGCGCGGCGGTGGCCGCGGGGGCTCGCGTCGAGCGCGCGTTCGAGATCCTCGGTGAGGACCTGCCGGAGCACCTGCGGGAGGCGGGGGAGCTGCGGCTCGCGCACAAGCAGGCGTCGCTCGAGGAGCTCGGGCAGCTCGCAGACCCGCCCCTGACCAAGGACGCGGTCGCGGGTCGCATCCGACGGCTGCTCGCGACGGCGGACAAGCGCGCGCAGGAGCTGGGCATCCCGGATACCGAGGCCGGGCTCGCGTCCGACCTCCTGGACCTGTGAGCGCGCACCAGCGTGCGTTCGCTCGGACGTTCGTCCCATCGGCCCACCGCCGGACGGTATAGGCTAGGGACGTTCGGTGATGCGGGCCACAACCCCTTCAGGCTGTGACTCGTGTCTCATCCGCGTACATCGACGTACGTACAGTTCGTCAACAACCGTGTGCGTCGGTGCTAGCCGACGCGCCCCGAGGAGGGCATAGTGACCATCCGCGTCGGAATCAACGGCTTCGGCCGCATCGGACGTAACTTCTTCCGCGCCATCATCGCGTCGGGAGCTGACATCGAGATCGTCGGTGTCAACGACCTGACGGACAACAAGACCCTGGCGCACCTGCTCAAGTACGACACGGTTCTCGGCCGTTTCCCGCTGAGCGTCGCGTACGACGACGACAACATCATCGTCGACGGCAAGAACATCCGCGCCCTTGCTGAGCGCGACCCCGCGAACCTCCCCTGGGGCGAGCTGGGTGCTGACATCGTCATCGAGTCGACCGGCTTCTTCACCGACGCGACCAAGGCCCAGGCCCACATCGCGGCCGGCGCCAAGAAGGTCATCATCTCCGCCCCCGCCTCGAACGAGGACGCGACCTTCGTCGTGGGTGTCAACCACACGCAGTACGACCCGGCGAAGCACAACGTCATCTCCAACGCGTCGTGCACCACGAACTGCCTCGCGCCCGTCGCCAAGGCTCTCAACGACTCGGTCGGCATCGTCCGTGGCCTCATGACCACGATCCACGCCTACACGGGTGACCAGAACCTCCAGGACGGCCCGCACAAGGACCTGCGTCGTGCCCGCGCGGCCGCGCAGAACATCGTCCCGACCTCGACCGGTGCTGCGAAGGCTGTCGCCCTCGTCCTGCCCGAGCTCAAGGGCAAGCTCGACGGCTTCGCCATGCGCGTGCCGACGATCACGGGCTCCGCGACCGACCTCACGTTCGAGGCTTCGCGCGACGTCACCATCGAGGAGGTCAACGCTGCGGTCAAGGCCGCCGCTGAGGGCCCGCTCAAGGGTGTTCTCGAGTACGTCGAGGACGACATCGTCTCCTCCGACATCGTGACGAACCCGCACCAGAGCATCTTCGACTCGAAGCTCACCAAGGTGATCGGCAACCAGGTCAAGATCGTGGCCTGGTACGACAACGAGTGGGGCTACTCCAACTCGCTCGTCGCCCTCACGAGCTACGTGGGCGAGCGTCTCTGACGCAGCCCTGCTGACTCGCTGATCGCATGACGTCCGCGTGCGCGCCCACGGCTCGTCCGGGGTGCGCACGCGGACGTCTTTGCGTCGCGGCACGCTGAACCTCCCACCCGAACCTCACGCACTACGGAGTGCCCCTGTGAAGACCATCGCTGACCTGGGCGACCTGCGCGGCAAGCGCGTCCTCGTTCGTTCCGACTTCAACGTCCCGCTCGACGGCACGACCATCACGGATGACGGGCGCATCCGCGCCGCGCTCCCGACGCTCAAGCGTCTGGTCGACGCCGGCGCCAAGGTCGTCGTGACCGCCCACCTCGGCCGCCCGAAGGGTGCGCCTGAGGCCAAGTACTCGCTCGCCCCCGTCGCGGCCCGCCTGGGCGAGCTGCTCGGCGCCCCGGTGACCCTCGCCGAGGACACCGTCGGCGACAGCGCGAAGGCGACCGTCGCGGCCCTCGGCGAGGGCGAGGTCGCCCTCCTCGAGAACATCCGCTTCGACGCCCGCGAGACCTCGAAGGTCGACGAGGAGCGCGCGTCGCTCGCCGCCGACCTCGCTGAGCTCGCCGACGCGTACGTGTCCGACGGCTTCGGTGTCGTCCACCGCAAGCAGGCGTCGGTCTACGACATCGCCAAGGTCCTCCCGGCCGCCGTCGGCGAGCTCGTCCTCAAGGAGGTCGACTCCCTGAAGAAGGCGACCGAGGACCCGGCCCGCCCGTACGTGGTCGTGCTCGGTGGATCGAAGGTCTCCGACAAGCTCGGCGTCATCGCCAACCTCCTGGAGAAGGCGGACCGCCTGCTCATCGGTGGCGGCATGGTGTTCACGTTCCTCGCGGCCCAGGGTCACCAGGTCGGCAAGTCCCTTCTCGAGGAGGACCAGATCGAGACGGTGAAGGGCTACCTCGCCAAGGCGGCCGAGCGCGGCGTCGAGATCGTCCTGCCGACGGACATCGTCGCGGCTGACGGCTTCGCTGCCGACGCCCCGCACGACGTCGTGGCCGCCGACGCCATCCCGGCCGAGCGTATGGGCCTGGACATCGGTCCGGAGTCGCAGAAGCTGTTCGCCTCGAAGCTGGCCGACGCGAAGACGATCGTCTGGAACGGCCCCATGGGCGTGTTCGAGTTCGCCGCGTTCGCCGGTGGCACCCGCGCCGTCGCGCAGGGCATGATCGACGCGACGGCCGACGGCGCGTTCTCGATCGTCGGTGGTGGCGACTCGGCCGCTGCCGTGCGCATCCTCGGCTTCGACGAGGCGGGCTTCAGCCACATCTCGACCGGTGGTGGCGCCAGCCTCGAGTTCCTCGAGGGCAAGACGCTCCCTGGCATCGCCGTCCTCGACGCCTGACCTACCCGACGAACGGAAGACACTGACGTGGCAAACCGCACCCCGCTGATCGCGGGCAACTGGAAGATGAACAAGGACCACCTCGAGGCGGTCCACCTGGTGCAGAAGCTCGACTGGGCGCTCAAGGACGCCAAGCACGACTTCTCCGCCGTCGAGGTCACCGTGCTCGTGCCCTTCACGGACCTGCGGTCCGTGCAGACGCTCGTCGACGCTGACGGCTCGCAGCTCTCGTACGGTGCCCAGGACCTCTCGGCACAGGTGTCGGGGGCGTACACCGGTGAGATCTCGCCCGTGTTCCTCGAGAAGCTCGGCGTCAAGTACGTGGCCGTCGGCCACTCCGAGCGTCGCCAGTACCACGGCGAGGACGACGCGCTCGTCAATGCCAAGACGAAGAACGCTCTCGCGCACGGTCTCGTACCGATCGTCTGCGTCGGTGAGGGCCTCGACATCCGCAAGGCTGGCGAGCAGGTCTCGTACACGCTCGCGCAGGTCGACGGCGCGTTCGAGGGCATCTCTGCCGAGGACGCCGCCAAGGTCGTCGTCGCCTACGAGCCCGTCTGGGCCATCGGCACGGGCGAGGTCGCGACCCCGGCCGACGCTCAGGAGGTCAACGGCGCGATCCGTGCCCGTCTCGCGGAGCTGTACTCGGCCGAGGTGGCGGACGCCGTTCGCGTCCTCTACGGCGGTTCGGTGAAGTCCTCGTCGATCGCCGAGCTCATGGCTGAGCCCGACGTCGACGGCGCCCTGGTCGGTGGCGCGAGCCTCGACCCGGAGGAGTTCGCGAAGATCGCCCGGTTCCAGGCGTAGTCCGCCTGACCGGAACAGGTCCACGTCTGTCCTGGGCCGACGTCCCGCTCCGGCGGGGCGTTGGCCCAGGGCGGTCGCCGTGACCTATCCTTGACCCGGCGGCCACGGTGCCGCGCGCGGATCCAGGGGGAACCGCAGAGCCCGGACACCAGTCCAGGCCGAACAGCGACGAAGAGGGACACCGTCTAGTGGACGCGATCGGTATCATCCTGCAGGTCATCCTTGTCATCACGAGCCTGGTGATGGTCCTTCTCGTGCTTCTGCACAAGGGCAAGGGCGGCGGCATGTCCGACATGTTCGGTGGCGGTGTCGCCAGCTCGGTCGGCTCGTCCGGCGTCGCAGAGAAGAACTTGAACCGCCTGACGGTGTCGTTCGTCATCGTCTGGGTGCTGACGATCGTGCTGCTGGGCCTCCTCGCCAAGGTCGGCTGACCGGAGCCCTCCGGCGAGCACTGAGACAGGGGAGAGACAGTGGCTGGAGCAAGTGCCATCAGGGGATCGCGCGTCGGCGCTGGACCCATGGGGGAGTCTGAGCGCGGCGACGTGGCCGCGCGCGTCTACGTGTCGTACTGGTGCGCCAACGGCCACGAGACTCGTCCCAGCTTTTCCGACGAGACGGCCATCGAGGTGCCGACCGAGTGGGACTGCCCGCGCTGCGGGTTCCCGGCAGGGCAGGATCGGCTGAACCCGCCGTCGCCGTCGCGGAACGAGCCGTACAAGACGCACCTCGCCTACGTGAAGGAGCGTCGGTCCGACGAGGACGGCGAGGCGCTCCTCGACGAGGCCCTCGCAGCGCTGCGCAAGCGACGCGGCAGCTGAGCAGGGACCGAGGCGCGCACGACGAACAGCTGAGGCCGCCACCCCCACGGGGTGGCGGCCTCAGCCGTCTCTGCTGCCTGAGCTGTCAGCCGTGCTCGCCGGCGCCCGCCTCGGCCGCCGCGGCGGCGTCCACGAGCCAGAGCGTGAGGTCCTGACCTGTCGCACCCGCGACGGGGGACTCGGTGACCGATGCGCCGCTGAGCCCGGCGTGAACGCCCGCGGCCTTCTCCGCGCCGGCGGCGACGATCCACACCTCACGTGCGCTCCGGATCGCGTCGAACGTCAGCGAGACCCGCAGCGGCGGGGGCTTGGGAGAGTCGACGACCGCGGTCGTCGCGACGCCGACGACCTCGAGCTCCGGCCGCCCGGGGAACAGCGACGCCACGTGGTGGTCGGGCCCCATGCCGAGCATGAGCACGTCGAACTGCGGGGTCGACTCGCCCGGTGCGGCGAAGCGGGCGAGCTCGCTCGCGTACTCTCGCGCCGCGTCGTCCTGCGTGAAGCCGGGGTCGTCGGGACGAGCCGCGGGGATTGTGTGGACGTTCTCGTGCGGGAGGGTCGGGAGGTGGTCGAGCAACGCCTCTCGTGCCTGCTGGACGTTGCGATCCGGGTGCCCCGCAGGGACGAACCGGTCGTCGCCCCACCAGAGGTGCACCGTGCCCCAGTCGACGGCGTCCCGCACGGGGTGCGCGGCGACGTCGGCGAGAACCTTGATGCCGACGGTGCCGCCTGTCAGGACGACGTGGACGGGGGCGTGCACGGACTGCAGGTCGAGGAGGCGCGTCAGCAGTCGCGACGCCGTCGCCTGCGCGAGGACGTCCGCGTCTGGGTGGACGACGACGCGGCGGGCGCTCATGCGCCGATCCTCGTGAGCCCGCGCGTGAGGACCTCGCCGTACATCTCGTCCGGGTCGAGGCGACGCAGCTCCTCCGCGATGCACTCGTGCAGCTGGCGGACCGGTAGCGCGATGCGGTGGTCCGGCTGGCCGGACTGCGCGAGGGTCGCGACCTTGCCGCTCGGGCGCGACAGCGAGATCTGGCCGGAAGCGCGCTCGAGCGTGATGCGCGTGACGGCCTGTGCGCCGGGTGTCCGGCGGATCTCGACCTCGGTGTCGAGCGCGTGGCCGAGCCAGGCCCCGAGCAGGTCGACCGACGAGTGGTCCGGCACACCCTCGACGACGACCTTCTCGACCGGCTCGAACGGCGGCTGGTCGAGCGTCGCGGCGATGAGCCCGCGCCAGATCGTCGTTCGTGTCCACGCGAGATCGGTGTCGCCAGGCGTGTACGCCGCGGCAAGGCGGCGCAGGGTGCCGCACGGGTCGGCGCTCGAGTACGAGTCGGTGATCCTGCGGCTCGCCATCGACCCGACGATGTCCTTCGCCGGGTGTGCAGGGGCCTCGTGCGGCCACCAGGCGACGATCGGGGCGTCCGGCAGCAGGAGCGGCATGATGAGCGTGTCGGCGTGCTCCATGGTCGATGCGGGGCCCTTGAGCACGACGACCTCGCTCGCGCCCGCGTCACCGCCGAGGCGGATCTGCGCGTCGAGAGAGTTGTCCGACGCGTTCGTCGTCGAGGCGAGCACGATGATGCGGCACGGATGCTCCCGTGACGCGTCGTTCGCGGCGTCGATCGCCTCGTCGGCGTCCTGCTCGTCCGTGATGATCAGGAGCGTGAGCACGCGGCCGAGAGCGACCGCGCCACCCTCCTGGCGCAGCTTGATGAGCTTCTTCGCGACCGTGCTGGTGGTCGTCTGGGGGAGGTCGATGATCACTGGTGCTCCTGGGTCGTGACGTGCGGTGCGAGCGCGCGGGGCGGTGGCAGGACGCTGGTCACGGTCGCCGCCAGGAGCGGCCGTCGCGTGCGAGCATCTCGTCGGCGCTCGCCGGGCCCCACGTGCCGGACCGGTAGGCGTCGGGCTTCCCGGCCGCCGCCCACGCGTCGAGGATCGGGTCGAGGATCTTCCACGAGAGCTCGACCTCCTCGTGGCGGGGGAACAGCGGGGGCTCGCCGAGCAGGACGGAGAGGATCAGACGCTCGTACGCCTCCGGGGAGGACTGCGTGAAGGCGTGCCCGTAGCCGAAGTCCATCGTGACGTCCCGGACCTCCATCGCCGTCCCGGGGACCTTGGCGCCGAACCGGATCGTCACGCCCTCGTCCGGCTGCACGCGGATGACGATGGCGTTCTTGCCGAGCTCGGAGGTCTCGGTCGAGTCGAACGGCAGGTGCGGGGCGGACTTGAAGACGACGGCGATCTCCGTGACGCGGCGTCCGAGACGCTTGCCAGCGCGCAGGTAGAACGGGACGCCTGCCCACCGGCGGTTGTCGATGTCGACGCGGATCGCCGCGAACGTCTCCGTCGTCGACTCTGGGTCGGTGCCGTCCTCGTCGAGGTAGCCCTTGACCTCGGCGCCGGCCTGCCAGCCCGCGGTGTACTGGCCGCGTGCCGTGTGCCGCTCGAGGTCCTCGGGGAGGGTGACCGCGTTGAGGACCTTGATCTTCTCGGCGATGAGGTCCTCGGCGGCGAACGACGCAGGCTCCTCCATCGCCGTGAGGGCGAGGAGCTGCAGGAGGTGGTTCTGGATGACGTCGCGTGCCGCGCCGATGCCGTCGTAGTACCCGGCTCGGCCGCCGATGCCGATGTCCTCGGCCATCGTGATCTGGACGTGGTCGACGTAGTGGTTGTTCCAGATCGGCTCGTACATCTGGTTCGCGAACCGCAGCGCGAGCAGGTTGAGGACCGTCTCCTTGCCGAGGTAGTGGTCGATGCGGAAGACCGACTCCGGCTCGAACACCTCGGACACGACGTCGTTGAGCTCGCGAGCCGTCTCGAGGTTGTGACCGAACGGCTTCTCGACGACGACGCGACGCCACGGCGTCTCGGCCCCGTCGCCCTCCTCCGTGCGGGACAGTCCTGAGCGGGAGAGCTGGCGGCACACGACCGGGAATGCGCTCGGTGGCACGGACAGGTAGAAGGCGTGGTTGCCGCGGGTGCCCCGCTCGATGTCGAGCTCGTGGACGGTCTGGGCGAGGCGCTCGAACGCCTCGTCGTCGTCGAACGAGCCCTGGACGAACCGGATGCCCTCCGCGAGCTGGGCCCACGTCTCCTCGCGGAACGGGGTGCGGGCATGCTCCTTGACGGCGTCGTGCACGACCTTGGCGAAGTCCTGGTCGTCCCAGTCGCGGCGTGCGAAGCCCGTCAGGGCGAAGCCCGGCGGCAGGAGGCCGCGGTTGGACAGGTCGTAGACCGCAGGCATGAGCTTCTTGCGGGCGAGGTCGCCCGTGACCCCGAAGATGACGAGGCTGCACGGCCCCGCGATGCGCGGCAGGCGCAGGTCCCGGGCGTCGCGCAACGGGTTGGTCTCGGCGTTCACCACGGCAGGGCTCACTGGCCGTCCTCCTGGGATTCGGTCCTGGCGGTCGTCAGAGCCTGCTCGACCGAGGTCAGCAGGTCTGTCCAGCTCGCCAGGAACGTGTCGACGCCCTCGCGCTCGAGCCGCTCGGTGACCTCGTCCAGATCGATACCGATCCGTGCGAGCGTCGCGACGCGCTCCGCCGCGCGGGGCAGGGCTGACGTGATGGTATCCACGCCGTCGGTCGTGGTGCGACCGCGTTCCACGACGGCGTCAAGGGTCTTCCGGGGCATCGTGTTGACCGTGTCCGGGGCGACCAGCTCGTCGACGTAGAGGGTGTCCGGGTAGGCGGGGTTCTTGACGCCGGTCGAGGCCCACAGGGGCCGCTGTACGTGCGCGCCGTGCGCGGCGAGGGTGCGCCAGCGCGAGGTCGACACCGTCTCGAGGTGCTGCCGGTAGGCGAGCTGCGCGTTCGCGACGGCGATCGTCCCGAGCAGGCCGGCCGCGTCCGCGTGCTCGGACTGTGCGAGGAGGCGATCGACAGCAGTGTCGACGCGGGACACGAAGAACGAGGCGACCGAGCGGATCGTCGCCAGGTCGGTGCCGGCGTCCCAGGCGCGTTCGAGACCGGTCAGGTACGCGTCGATCACCTCACGGTAGCGCGAGAGGGAGAAGATCAGCGTCACGTTGACGCTGATGCCGGCGGCGATCGTCGTCTCGATCGCGGGCAGGCCGGCGCGCGTCGCGGGGATCTTGACGAGGATGTTGGGCCGGTCGACGGCCGCCCAGAGCGCTGCGGCCTGCTCGACGGTCGCGTCCGTGTCGTGGGCGAGGCGAGGGTCGACCTCGATCGAGACGCGTCCGTCCCGACCGCCGGTGGCGTCGAACACGGGTCGGAGCACGTCGGCCGCCTCGCGCACGTCCTCGGTCGTCAGCGCGTGGACGGTCCTCGCGGCGTCGTCGCCTGCAGCCGCGTGCGCGCGCAGCGCGTCCTCGTACCCGACGCCGGCGCTGATCGCCGCGGCGAAGATGCTCGGGTTCGTCGTGACGCCGACGACGCCGGTCTCGGTGACGAGGCGAGCGAGCCCGCCCGTGCACACGAGAGGTCGGGAGAGGTCGTCGAGCCAGACGGCGACCCCGGAGCGGGAGAGGTAGGTGAGGGGGGAGACGGTCATCGTGAGCTCCTTGCGGTACGGCACGTACCCGGTGCCGTGGGACGGCCGAGCCAGCGACCGCGCTGGTGGCGCCGCGGACGGCGCGCGCCTCCGATGACCGGAGACGGCTGTGGGCGCCGCAGAACGCGGCGCCCACAGCGTCGTCGGCTCAGGTCAGGCGTGGGCAGCCTGGACCGACGCGAGAGACTCCTTCGCGTGCTTGACCACGTTCTCGGCGGTGAAGCCGAACTCCTCGAAGAGCTTCTCCGCGGCGGCCGAGGCGCCGTAGTGCTCGAGGCTGACCGCACGGCCGTGCTCGCCGAGGTAGCGGTACCAGGAGAGCGCGATGCCCGCCTCGACCGAGACGCGGGCGCGCACGGACGACGGGATGACCGACTCGCGGTACGCCGCGTCCTGCTCCTCGAACCACTCGAGGCAGGGGAGGGAAACGACTCGCGTCGGGACGCCCTCGGCCTCGAGAGCCTCGCGGGCCGCGACAGCGATCTGGACCTCGGAGCCCGTGGCGAGGAGCAGCACCTCAGGGGCGCCGTTCGAGGCGTCCAGGAGCGTGTAGGCGCCGCGCGCGACGCCCTCGGCCGAGGCGTAGCCCTGCTCCCCGCGCGGGAAGGTCGGGACGTTCTGGCGCGTGAGGATGAGGCCGACGGGGCCCCGGTCGCGCTCAAGGATCGCCCTCCACGCCTGGGCGGTCTCGTTGGCGTCCGCGGGACGGACGATCGAGAGGCCCGGGATGGCACGCGTCGCGGCGAGGTGCTCGACCGGCTGGTGGGTCGGACCGTCCTCGCCGAGGCCGATCGAGTCGTGGGTCCACACGTAGGTCGCGGGGGTCTCCATGAGCGCCGCGAGGCGCACCGCGCCGCGCATGTAGTCGCTGAACTGGAAGAACGTGCCACCGTAGGGGCGCGTGAGCCCGTGCAGCGCGATGCCCGAGAGGATCGCGCCCATGCCGTGCTCGCGGATGCCGAAGTGCAGCGTGCGGCCGTACTGGTCGCCAGCGAACTCGTGGCTCGAGCGGTGCGCGGGGATGAACGACGGCTGCCCGTTCATCGTCGTGTTGTTCGAGCCGGCGAGGTCGGCGGAGCCACCCCAGAGCTCGGGCAGCGTGTCAGCGAGAGCGGTGAGGATCTTGCCGGACGCGGCACGCGTCGCGACGGACGAGCCGGTCTCGAAGACGGGGAGCGCGGACTCCCAGCCTGCGGGCAGCTCCCGGGCGACGAGGCGGTCGAGCAGCGCTGCGCGGTCCGGGTTGGCGGCGCGCCACTCGGCGACCTTCGCGTCCCACTCGGCGTGCAGCGCCTTGCCGCGCTCCTGCAGCTCGCGCGTGTGCGCGATGACGTCGGGCTCGACGTCGAACGACGTGTCCGTCGGGAAGCCCAGGAGCTCCTTGAGCGCGGCGATCTCCGTGCCGCCGAGCTTCGAGCCGTGGGACGCGTGGTCGTTCTGCTTCGTGGGGGACGGCCACGCGATGATCGTGCGGAGGCGGATGAACGACGGCTTCGTCGTCTCGGCGACGGCGGCGGCGATCGCAGCGTCGAGCGCCTCGACGTCCTCCGTGTAGCCGTCCTCGCCCTTGATCCAGTCGACGGTCTGGACGTGCCAGCCGTACGCCTCGTAGCGGGCCGCGACGTCCTCGGTGAAGGCGATAGACGTGTCGCCCTCGATCGAGATGCGGTTGTCGTCCCAGATCACCACGAGGTTGCCGAGCTCCTGGGTGCCGGCGACCGAGCTGGCCTCGGAGGTCACGCCCTCCTGGAGGTCGCCGTCGGACGCGAGCACGAAGACGCGGTGGTCGAACGGGCTCTCCCCGGGGGCCGCGTCGGGGTCGAGGAGGCCGCGCTCACGGCGCTGCGCCATGGCCATGCCGACGGCGGACGCGAGGCCCTGGCCGAGCGGGCCGGTCGTGATCTCGACGCCCTTGGTGTGGTGCACCTCGGGGTGGCCGGGGGTGAGGCTGCCCCACGTGCGCAGAGCCTCGATGTCCTCGATCTCGAGGCCGAACCCGCCGAGGTAGAGCTGGACGTACTGGGTGAGGCTGCTGTGGCCGCAGGACAGCACGAACCGGTCGCGGCCGACCCAGGTGGTGTCCGTCGGGTCGTGGCGGAGCCAGTTCTGGTACAGCAGATAAGCCACCGGTGCGAGGGAGATAGCAGTCCCGGGGTGCCCGTTGCCGACCTTCTCGACCGCGTCGGCGGCGAGGACGCGTGCCGTGTCGACGGCGCGGCGGTCGAGGTCGTTCCAAGGCAGGGGACGTGCGGGGGTGAACGTGTTCACCGAACCTCTTTTCCGCCCCGGTGACTCGTCGTGCCGGGGCATCGTGGGATGCGACAGAACTCAGGTGTCGGCGTCGAGGTCTCTCCGGTCCGCTGCGTCGCGCGCGGAGACGGGGTCCTGGAGGCGCGCATCGCGCCCAGGGAGTGAATGTGAACGCTCACTCTCGGGCGGCAGGACGCAGGCCCCGCTCCGGACCGACGTGACAAGCCTAACGTTCGGGCCGTCGGTGGGGGTGCATGACCACCACGTGAACCTCGGCGTGGACGCGTCCTGCCTCGCCGGACGTGTGGCACAGGCAACTGGCGGGGCACCTGCCGCGCCGTCGGCGAAGCACTAGCATGGGGTGACCTGCGCCGTGCGGGACCTAAGACCGGGCCTCACCGGGCCAGGCGACGCACGCGCCCGCTCCGGCTGGCGTCAGCGCACCGACGAGGAACGGATACCTGACGAGCGTGCACCACTCGACGGCCTCACGGCCCAGCGACCTCGCTGGTCGCGCGCAGAGCGCTGGCTGGCGCGCCACGGTGGGCGCGTACGTCTCCCTGACGAAGCCCCGCATCATCGAGCTGCTCCTCGTGACCACGGTGCCGACGATGTTCCTCGCGCAGGGCGGGCTCCCGCCGCTGATGCTCATCGTCCACACGCTGTGCGGCGGGGCTCTCGCAGCCGCGAGCGCGAACGTCTTCAACTGCTACATCGATCGCGACATCGACGAGCTCATGGTCCGCACGCGGAAGCGGCCGATGGTGACGGGCGCGGTCTCCGGGCCTGCAGCGCTCGTGTTCGGGTCCGCGCTCGGCGTCGCGGCACTCCTGTGGCTCGGCCTCGGCGCGAACTGGCTCTCGAGCCTGCTCGCGGGCGCCGCGATCCTGCTCTACGTGGTCTTCTACACCCTGATCCTCAAGCGCCGCACGTCCCAGAACATCGTCTGGGGCGGCGTCGCGGGCTGCATGCCGGTCCTCATCGGCTGGTCTGCCGTGGCCGGTCGCCTCGACTGGGCGCCGCTCGCACTGTTCGGCGTCGTCTTCTTCTGGACGCCGCCGCACTACTGGCCGCTGTCGATGAAGTTCCGCAAGGACTACGCGAACGCCGGGGTCCCGATGCTCCCGGTCGTCGCGTCCGACCGTCGCGTCGCGGGCGAGATGATCGCCTACACCGTCGCGATGATCGCGTGCTCCCTCGTGCTGGTCCCGCTCAGCACGCTCGGCTGGGTCTACGCGCTCAGCGCGACCGCCCTCGGCGCCTGGTTCCTCGCTGACTGCATCACCCTGCTGCGGCGCACGGTCGACCCGTCGCGAGGCAAGCCCAAGGCGATGCGCGTCTTCCACGCGTCGATCACGTACCTGACGCTGCTGAGCCTCGCCGTCGTCGTCGACGTGCTGCTCCCGTTCTGACGCGCCGCGGCGCGTACCTGCGCGTCAGGTCGGGATCGGCGTAGCCTGGCGCGCATGACCGACGCCGACGCCCCCGTGACCGGCGGCGACGCAGCCGTCGAGGTGCCGTCAGGTCTCGACCGGACCGTGCGCCAGTACCTTGCGCACCTGCGCGTCGAGCGGGGCCTGTCCCCGAACACGCTCGACGCCTACCGGCGCGACCTGGAGCGCCACGTCGCCTTCCTCGCCTCCCGCGGAGTCCAGACGCCCGACAGCGTGGCCCCCGAGGACCTCGAGGCGTACGTGGCCGCGGTGCGCACCGGGGACGACGGCGGCACGACGCTCTCGGCGTCGTCGACCGCCCGCTCGATCGCGGCCGTGCGAGGCTGGCTGCGGTTCTGCGAGCTCGAGGGGACGGTGCGCGTCAACCCGGCCACCGCGCTGCGCCCACCCGCGCAGCCGCGACGCCTGCCGAAGGCGATCAGCGTCGAGGACGTCACGCGCATCATCGAGGCGGCGGGCACCGGCGACGGGCCCGTGCCGCTCCGCGACCGCGCTCTCCTCGAGCTCGTCTACTCGACCGGTGCGCGCATCTCGGAGGCGGTCGGTCTCACCGTCGACGACCTCGACCTGACGCGGGGAGCAGCGAGCGTCCGCCTCTTCGGCAAGGGCCGCAAGGAGCGCATCGTCCCGCTCGGCTCGTACGCGTGCGACGCGATCGAGGCCTACCTCGTGCGAGCGCGGCCAGCGCTCGCCAGCGCCGGCAGGGGAGTCCCCACCGTGTTCCTCAACACGCGCGGCAACCCGCTCTCCCGGCAGAGCGCGTGGGCGGTGCTGCGCAGCGCGTCCGAGCGTTCAGGCATCGAGTCGCCCGAACGGGTGTCTCCCCACACGCTGCGGCACTCGTTCGCGACGCACCTGCTCCAGGGCGGTGCGGACGTGAGAGTCGTCCAGGAGCTCTTGGGGCACGCCTCGGTGACGACCACGCAGATCTACACGCTCGTGACGCCGGACGCCCTGCGTGAGATGTACGTCGCGGCACACCCTCGCGCGCTCGGCCGCAGATGAGCGGGCCGCCGGGGTGCGCTGCGATACCGTAGGCACGTGAACAGCCAGGCCCAGAACCCCGTCCTCTCGGCAACCCTGGACGCCGTGGGTCGGCCTCTGCCCGTCTTCCGGGCGCCCGCCCCGCTCGCGAGCCACGGCCCGGCGCGGATCATCGCGATGTGCAACCAGAAGGGCGGCGTCGGCAAGACGACGACGACGATCAACCTCGCGGCCGCTCTCGCCGAGTACGGCCGCCGCGTGCTCATCGTCGACTTCGACCCGCAGGGCGCCGCGTCCGTGGGCCTGGGCATCAACGCGCACGAGCTCGACCAGACGATCTACAACCTGCTCATGGAGCGGGGGGCGGACATCCGGTCGATCATCCGGCAGACCGCTGTCGAGAACCTCGACCTGCTGCCCGCGAACATCGACCTGTCCGCAGCGGAGGTCCAGCTCGTCGGCGAGGTCGCCCGTGAGAACGTCCTCGCGCGGGTGCTGCGTCCGGTCCTCGACGACTACGACGTCGTGCTGATCGACTGCCAGCCGTCGCTCGGCCTGCTCACCGTCAACGCCCTGACCGCCGCGCACGGCGTCGTCATCCCGCTCGAGTGCGAGTTCTTCGCGCTCCGCGGCGTCGCGCTGCTCATCGAGACGATCGACAAGGTTCGCGACCGCCTCAACCCGCGCCTCGAGGTCGACGGCATCGTCGCGACGATGTACGACCCGCGCACGCTGCACTCCCGCGAGGTCGTCCAGCGCGTCCACGAGGCGTTCGGCGACCGGCTCATGCACACGGTCATCGGCCGCACGGTGAAGTTCCCGGACGCGTCGGTCGCGGCAGAGCCGATCACGACGTACGCGCCTCACCACTCGGGTGCGGCGGCGTACCGCCAGCTCGCTCGTGAGCTCGTCGCCCGTGGCGACGCCGCCTGACGCGACCGGAGCGGCCGCGTCCCAGCCCGCACCGGCAGGCACCTTCGAGGTGCACCTCGAGAACTTCTCGGGGCCGTTCGACCTGCTGCTGTCGCTCATCGCGAAGCACCGGCTCGACATCACCGAGGTGGCGCTCGCGCGCGTGACGGACGAGTTCATCGCCTACATCCGCGCAGCCGAGAGCGCGTCGCACGACGGCGTGACGGGCTCGTGGGACCTGAGCACCGCGTCGGAGTTCCTGGTCGTCGCAGCGACGCTGCTCGACCTCAAGGCGGCCCGGCTCCTGCCGACGGGCGACGTCGAGGACGAGGAGGACCTCGAGCTGCTCGAGGCGCGTGACCTGCTGTTCGCCCGGCTCCTGCAGTACCGGGCCTACAAGGACGTGTCGCGGACGATCGCGCAGCGCCTCGCCGACGAGGGGCGCCGGTTCCCGCGGTCCGTCTCGCTCGAGCCGCAGCACGCGAGCCTGCTGCCCGAGCTCGTGTGGACGCTCGGACCCGAGGGGCTCGCGGCGATCGCTGCGAAGGCGCTGCGCCCGCAGGCGCCGCCACCCGGCGTCGATCTGTCGCACCTGCACGCGCCGGCGGTCAGCGTGCGCGAGCAGGCAGCGATCGTCGTCGCGCACCTCAAGCGCCGCGGTACGACGTCGTTCCGCGCCCTCGTGGCGGACGCCGACGACACCCTGGTCGTCGTCGTGCGGTTCCTCGCGCTGCTCGAGCTGTTCCGCGACGGGAGCATCGCATTCGACCAGGCGAGCCCGCTCGGCGACCTGACGGTCCGCTGGGTCGCGGGGGACCGGGAGGCAGACGTGTCGTCGATCGACGAGTTCGAGGGGGCGCCCGTGCCGGTCGTCGCCGGAGCACAGGAGGACGAGTCATGAGCGAGACCGACGCCGGAGGGGCGGACGTGCTGGAGGGGGAGGTGCCACGCGTGCCCGGCACGGACGGTCAGGTCGACGTGCGCGACCTCCCGGGCGGCCTGCGGGGCGCGCTCGAGGCGGTGCTGATGATCGTCGACAAGCCTGTCTCCGTCGAGCGGCTCGCCCAGGTGACGGGTGTCCCGGTCGTCGAGGTCGCCGTGACGCTCGACACGATGGTCGCGTCCTACCGCGACGAGCGGCGCGGCTTCGAGCTGCGCCAGGTCGGCGGAGGGTGGCGCGTCTACTCTGCGCCGGCGTTCGCCGACGTCGTGGCGCAGGTCGTCCTCGAGGGGCAGACCGCCCGCCTCACGCAGGCGGCGCTCGAGACTCTCGCCGTCGTCGCCTACCGTCAGCCGGTCACGCGCGGGCAGGTCTCGGCGGTGCGCGGTGTGAACGTCGACGGCGTCATGCGTACCCTGGTAGCACGAGGCCTGGTCGCGGAGGTCGGGACAGAGCCCAGCGGGGCCCATCTCTACGGCACGACCGCCTCGTTCCTCGAGCGCATGGGATTCACCTCGCTCGACCAGCTTCCGCCGCTCGCGCCCTACCTGCCGGACATCGACGGTCTCGACGACCTCGGCCCGCAGACCCGCGTGACGACGGTCCCCGGTGAGCCCAGCTCGCCGACCAGCATGAAGGAGCAGCAGTGAGCAGCAGCGGGAACGGCCGTGGCGGTCGTCAGAACGGTGCAGGACGGTCTCGCGGCCAGGGCGGCGGCCAGGGTGGCGGCCAGCCCGCGCGGGGCGGCACGGGCGGGCGACCGCAGGCCGGTCGCGGCGCAGCCCGCGGGCCTGCACGTGGCGCGCGCAACGAGCCTCCGCGCGGAGCGCGCCCCGAGGTCGCCCGCCGGGAGCCGCGCGAGGCGAAGCCCGACGTCGACGTGCACACCGCGGACGGCGTCCGCCTGCAGAAGGTGCTCGCCCAGGCGGGCCTCGGCTCGCGCCGCGCGTGCGAGCAGCTGATCGAGCAGGGCCGCGTCGAGGTCGATGGTCAGATCGTCCTCGAGCTCGGCGTGCGCATCGACCCGAACGTGCAGTCCGTGCACGTCGACGGACTGCGCATCCAGCTCGACGACTCGAAGATCACGATCATCTTCAACAAGCCGCTCGGCGTCGTCTCCTCGATGGACGACCCGGAGGGGCGCCCCTGTCTCGCGGACTTCTTCAAGAACCGCTCCGAGCGTCTCTTCCACGTCGGTCGTCTCGACCAGGACAGCGAGGGCCTGCTGATCCTCACGAACGATGGCGAGCTCGCCAACCGTCTGACGCACCCCAAGTACGGGATCGCGAAGACGTACCTCGTCGAGGTCGAGGGTCGCGTCACGCCGCGTGTCGGTGACGCGCTCATCCACGGTGTCGACCTCGACGACGGCCTCGCTCGCCTCGACCGCTACCGGGTCGTCGACTCGACTCCGCAGGCGAGCCTCGTCGAGGTGATCCTGCACGAGGGGCGCAACCGCATCGTGCGCCGCATGTTCGACGCGGTGGGCCACAAGGTCACGCGCCTCGTGCGCGTCCAGATGGGCCCGATCCGTCTGAACGACCTGCCGCCCGGTCGGCACCGCGTGCTCGGCAAGACCGAGCTCGGCACGCTGATGTCCGCCGTCGGCCTCTGACGCGCACGTCCCAGGACCACCACTGATGGAGAGCACGAGCATGCAGCACGAGGAGCGCCACCCCGTCGTCATCGCGGTCGACGGACCGTCCGGGTCAGGCAAGTCGAGCGTGTCGAAGGCGGTCGCCCGCCGTCTCGGCCTCGCGTACCTCGACACGGGCGCGACGTACCGCGCGGCGACCTGGTGGTGCCTGCACCTCGGTCTCGACCTCGCTGACCGCGACGCGGTCGCCGAGGCCGTCCGCACGATGCCGCTCGAGATGGGCGTCGACCCGTCGGTCGAGTCGGTGCTCATCGACGGGCACGACGTTCGTGAGGACATCCGCACGACCCGCATCTCGGAGAAGGTCAGTGCGGTCGCGACGAACCTCGAGGTCCGCGCCGAGCTCGGCCGCCTGCAGCGTGCGCTGATCGACGCGCAGAAGGCGCTCGGCGGGTTCTCGGGAGGTCGCGGCGTCGTCGCGGAGGGCCGCGACATCACGACCGTCGTCGCGCCCGACGCCGACGCGCGCGTCCTGCTCACCGCGAGCGAGGAGGCGCGCCTCGCGCGTCGCGCGCTCGAGCTGCACGGGGACGCTGGCACGGAGGCTGTCGAGGCGACCAAGGACCAGGTGCTGCGGCGCGACCGTGACGACTCGACCGTCGTCGAGTTCCAGGTCGCGGCTGACGGCGTGGTGACGGTCGACTCGTCCGACCTCGACTTCGAGCAGACGATCCAGGCGGTGCTCGACGTCGTCGCGCAGGTCGCGGGGGTGCGCGAGGCCGCGCCGGCCGACACGTCGACCGTCCTGTGAGCACGGCGGCGTCCCTGCCTGCAGCGCGCCGGGCCACGCCGGCCGGCTGGCTGTTGTCGCGGGTCGTCTGGCGTACCCGCGTCGTGGGCGCCGAGAACATGCCGGCCGACGGCCCGGTGATCATCGCGGCCAACCACACGGGTGTCATCGACGGTCCCATCGTGTTCGGCGTGAGCCCGCGGCCCGTGCACATGATGATCAAGGAGTCGATGTTCCGAGGGCCGATCGGCTCGTTCCTGCGGTGGTCGGGTCAGATCCCGGTCGACCGCGAGAACGGTCGCCCGGCCCTCGCTGCAGCGCTGTCGGTGCTCAAGCGCGGTGACGTCGTCGGGATCTTCCCGGAGGGGCGCCGCGGGCGCGGCGACCTGTCGGAGGTGCGTGGGGGCGTGGCGTGGCTCGCGCTCGCGTCCGGGGCTCCCGTCGTTCCCGCTGCCGTCCTCGGGACGCGGCGGACGGGAGAGGGATCTGGGCGGCTGCCGGGGTTCCGGCGCCGTCTGTTCGTCCTGATCGGTGAGCCCGTCACGATGGAGCGTGCGCCGGGCACGACGGGCAAGCAGGCCCAGGAGCAGTACGCGCAGCTCGTCGCGAGCGCCCTGAAGGTCACCGTCGAGGCCGCGGTCGAGCTCTCGGGCATCGCGCTCCCGCTGGACGACCCGGGTGCTGTCGCACCCGGAGGCGGGTCGGTCGTCCAGGCGGACTGACGTCCTGCGCGGGCGTCACCCGGCGGGGTGTGACCGAGCAGGTCGCGGCGATGGTCGCCCCGGGCGCGCAAGCCTGGGATGATAGGGCCATGACTTCGCCCGACGAGACCCGGCCCGACGCTGCCCTCACGCACCAGGACACCGACGAGACCGCGGCTGTCGCCGACCAGGTGCCCGCGTACTCCGAGGATGCCGAGGCCGACGCCGCGCGCGAGGAGATGCTCCGCAGCGGCCTTGCCGACTACGAGCTCGGTGAGGACGACCTCGCTCTCCTCGACCTCGACGAGGATGACCTGGACGACCTCCACGGGCCCGCCGCACTTCCCGTCCTCGCGGTCGTCGGTCGCCCGAACGTCGGCAAGTCGACCCTGGTCAACCGCATCATCGGCCGGCGCGAGGCTGTCGTCGAGGACAAGCCCGGCGTGACCCGCGACCGCGTGTCGTACCAGGCCGAGTGGTCGGGCCGGCAGTTCACGCTCGTCGACACGGGCGGCTGGGAGACCGACGTCATGGGCATCGACGCCTCGGTCGCCAAGCAGGCCGAGATCGCGATCGACCTCGCCGACGCAGTGCTCTTCGTCGTCGACGCGACCGTCGGCCCGACGGCGACCGACGAGCACGTCGTGCGTCTCCTGCGCCGAGCGAAGAAGCCCGTCGTGCTGTGCGCCAACAAGGTCGACGGCCCGCGCTCCGAGGCGGACGCGACCGAGCTGTGGAGCCTCGGCCTCGGCGAGCCGCACCCCGTGTCCGCGCTGCACGGCCGTGGCACGGGCGACCTGCTCGACGCCGCGATGAAGGCGCTGCCGACCGAGACGGCTCATGGTGTCGCCCGTGCGGACGGCCCCCGACGGGTCGCGCTCGTCGGTCGCCCGAATGTCGGCAAGTCCTCCCTGCTTAACAAGGTCGCGGGCTCGAACCGCGTCGTCGTCGACGAGCTCGCGGGAACGACACGCGACCCGGTCGACGAGCTCATCGAGCTCAAGGGCGTGCCGTGGTGGTTCGTCGACACCGCCGGTATCCGGCGCCGCGTCCACCAGACGTCCGGTGCCGACTTCTACGCGTCGCTGCGCACCCAGGCCGCGATCGAGAAGGCTGAGGTCGCCGTCGTGCTCGTCGACGCCTCCGTGCCGATGACGGAGCAGGACACGCGCGTCATCCAGCAGGTCGTCGACGCGGGCCGCGCCCTCGTCATCGCGTACAACAAGTGGGACCTCATGGACGAGGACCGCCGCAAGTACCTCGAGCGTGAGATCGAGAAGGACCTCGTCCAGATCCAGTGGGCGCCGCGCGTGAACCTCTCGGCGAAGACCGGCTGGCACGCGGAGAAGCTCGTGCCGGCGCTCGAGCACTCCCTCGAGAACTGGGAGCGGCGCATCCCGACCGGCCGTCTCAACGCGTTCCTCGGCGAGCTCGTGGCCGCGCACCCGCACCCGCTGCGCGGCGGCAAGCAGCCGCGCATCCTGTTCGCGACCCAGGTCTCGACGCGCCCGCCGCGCTTCGTGATCTTCGCGTCCGGCTTCATCGAGGCGGGCTACCGTCGCTTCGTCGAGCGACGCCTGCGCGAGACGTTCGACTTCGAGGGCACGCCGATCGAGATCTCGGTGCGCGTGCGCGAGAAGCGCAAGCGCTGATCCGACGAACTGCCGCCACGAATGTGCGCGATCTGCTGCTCTGGGCAGCAGATCGCGCACATTCTCGCTTCCGGGGACGGGTGGCTAGGATCGCTGGATGAGCAGGGACGGGCACGCGGGGCACGATCACGGGGCAGGGCTCGATCCCGCTGACCAGCGGGGCCGCCTGACCGTCGCGTTCACCGTCACTGCGGTGATCCTGCTCGCGCAGGCCGTCGGCGCGGTGGTCACAGGCAGCCTCGCGCTCCTCGTCGACACGGTGCACATGCTCACCGACACCGCCGGGCTCGGCATGGCGCTCGGCGCCGCCGCGCTCTCGGCCAGGCCAGCGACGTCGCGGCGGACGTGGGGGTGGCGCCGGATCGAGGTCGTGGCTGCCGCCGCGCAGGCGACGCTCCTGCTCGTCGTCGGCGTGTACGTGCTCGTCGAGGGCGTGCAGCGGTTCTTCGACCCGCCCGAGGTGCCGTCGACCGAGCTGCTCGTCTTCGGCGTCGTCGGCCTGGTCGGCAACCTGGTGTCCATCGCGGTCCTCGCGGGTGGGCGACGGTCGAGCTTCAACATGCGGGCTGCGTTCCTCGAGGTGCTCAACGACGCCCTCGGGTCCGTCGCGGTGATCGTCGCCGCGATCCTCATCCGGACCACGGGATGGCTGCAGGCCGACGCGGTCGCTGGCCTCGTCATCGGTGCGCTCATCCTGCCGCGTGCGCTGCGGCTCCTGCGGGAGACGGGCGACGTGCTCCTCGAGTCCGCGCCGCCCGGCCTGGACCTGGACGACGTCCGTGCCCACATGCTCGAGGTCGAGCACGTGCTCGACGTGCACGACCTGCACGCCTCCCTCGTCGCGACCGGCCTGCCGGTGATCTCCGCGCACGTCGTGGTGGAGGACTCGTGCTTCGCGGACGGGCACGCGCCGCGCATCCTCGATGCGCTCCAGGAGTGCGTCGCGTCCCACTTCGATGTCGCAGTCGACCACTCGACGTTCCAGCTCGAGCCAGCGGGCCACGTGGACCACGAGCACCACCCGTACTGCTGACCGTCGCCGACGGGAGGTCTCACCGCTGGTTGTCGAGCGAGCCCCCGACGGTCCCGTCCTGGAGGTACCAGGTCAGGGAGTAACGGACGTGCTGCGCGTCCTGCGGCCACCAGGCTCCGAACCAGCCATCGGCGACGCTTGCGACCACCGTGCGGGGATCACGGCCCGGCCGGTCCACCGAGAGCACCACGCGAGCGACCTCGTCCCCGGCATACCCGCCGGCCGACGCCCACGTCGGGTCCCAGCTGCTGAAGACCGGTGTCACCTCGTCGGCAGCGGGCCGCTCCCAGGTGCCCTCCACCCCAACGGTGCCTCCCTCGATCGCAAGCCCGGCGTCGCCCGTGCGCCGGACGAGGCACGCAGACATGACCGACTCGGTCCCGGAGCCGCTGGCGAACATGGCGTAGACCCAGTCGCCACGCCGCTCGAGGAGCACGGGGTCAGCAGGCGCACCCTGGTCCTGGGTGCGGGCGGCGCAGTAGGCGATCTCGGCGGCCACCGATGCCGGGTCGACGGGCTCCGCCGACGACGTCCAGGTCGCGAAGGCGGGCGAGTCGCTGCCGCGCGGCAGGCCGAGGATCATGGCGACGCCGAGGACGACGCAGGCTGCGGCGAGGAGGGCTCCGCGTGCACGGCGTCGCTGACGCGCGCGGTCGAGGGGCAGGGTGCGCGCCTCCTGCCCCTTCTGCGCGTCATGCTCGTGCGGCGCGTCGGTGGCAGGGTTGTGATCGCCGGCGATCGCTGCGAGCACGACCGCGTGCGCGGCATCGAGACGGCGTGGGTCCAGGGGCGCGGGCCTGGGAGCGAGCGTCGAGAGACGCGAGTCGACGGACGGGGTGCTCATGAGGACCTCCTGGTGCTGCTCGGGCCTGCGGGTCCGCCGCGCACCTCAGGGACGCGGGGACGGGAGCCGGGGGCCGGCGACGACGCGGCCGACGGCGCGGGGCCGTCCACGAGCGCCTGCAGCCGCCGTCGGGCCCGGTGCAGGCGCACGTGGAAGCTCGCGGTCGACACGCCGAGGACGGCGGCTGCCTGGCCGGGGGAGAGCCCGTCCCATGCGACGAGGAGCAGCGCCTCGCGCTGGTCCTCGCTCAGGGCTGCGAGCCCGCGCAGCATCGTGTCCCGGTCGAGGGCGATGTCGTCGGCGCCCGACGTCGTCGGCCGTGCGACGGCCGCGAGCCGCGCGAGCTCGACGTCGAGCGCGCGCACGCGACGCTCGGACCGCCGCGCGTTCGCGATCGTGTTGCGCGCGACGACGATCAGCCACGGCATCGGCTCGCCGGGCACGTGCTCCAGGCGTCGCCATGCGACGAGGAACGTCTCGGAGACCACCTCCTGAGCCGTGTCAGGGTCGACGTGCCGCATCGCGTACGCCTGGACCCGCGGCGCGCACGTCGCCCACAGGTGGGCGAAGCGTTCGCCCGGCGTCGGCCCGGTCGGGGGAGTGCTCATACCGAGAAGTGTCCGGCTTCGCGCAGTCCTTACCGAGGACCTCGTCGGAAGGTCGCGCGCGGTCCGGCGAGAATAGCCGGATGGAGCCTGCACCCGACGCGATCGCGCGCCTTCTCGCGAACCCGGGCGACCTGCCAGCGGCCGTGGTGCTGCCCGCGCTCCGCGAGGCGCTGCGCGCACGAGGGGTCGCCGTGGTCCAGGCGCCGCCGGGGACGGGCAAGACGACGCTCGTCCCGCCCGCGGTCGTGCACGAGGTCGGCGGCCGGGTGGTCGTGACGCAGCCGCGTCGGGTCGCAGCGCGTGCGGCCGCCCGCCGGCTCGCGTGGCTCCTCGGGGAGGAGGTGGGGCAGACGGTCGGATACTCCGTCCGTGGTGACTCCCGGACGTCGAGGGCGACGTGCGTCGAGGTGGTGACGACGGGCGTGCTGCTGCGGCGGCTGCAGCGCGACCCGGAGCTGGCGGGCGTGTCCGCCGTCGTGCTCGACGAGGTCCACGAACGCCACCTCGACTCCGACCTGGTCCTCGCCATGCTCGTCGACGTGCGCGCCGCGCTGCGCCCGGACCTTGCCGTCGTCGCGATGTCCGCGACTGTCGAGGCAGGCCGCACCGCCGCGCTGCTCGGGGACGACGCCGCACCCGCCGCGGTCGTGTCGGCGGAGGCCGCGCTGCACCCGGTCGACGTCGTGTGGCGCCCGCTCCCGGCCCGCGCGAGGAGGATGGACGACCGCGGTGTGACCCCGGCGTTCCTCGACCACGTCGCCGCGACCGTCGCCCAGGCCGCGGCGGAGCGCGAGGGTGACGTGCTCGTGTTCGTGCCAGGGGTGCGCGAGATCGACCAGGTCGTGCGACGTCTCACGAGCGCGGGGCTCGACGCCGCCGTCCTGCCACTGCACGGCCGGCTGCCGGCCGAGCGGCAGGACGCCGCGCTCATGCCGGGCGGCCGTCGCCGCGTCGTCGTGTCGACGGCTGTCGCCGAGTCGTCGTTGACCGTACCGGGCGTGCGTGTCGTCGTCGATGCGGGCCTGTCGCGGGAGCCGCGTACCGACCTGCGGCGCGGGCTCGCCGGACTCGTCACCGTCTCGGTGAGCCGCTCCGCCGCCGAGCAGCGCGCGGGCCGCGCCGGCCGCGAGGCGCCCGGCGCGGTGTATCGCTGCTGGTCGCCCGAGGACCATGCCCGTCTGCCGGAGCACCCGACGCCTGAGATCCTCACGGCGGACCTCACGTCGTTCCTCCTCGAGACGGCGTGCTGGGGGAGCGAGCTCACGTCGCTCGCGCTGCTCGACCCGCCACCCGAGGCGGCCGCAGCCGTGGCCCGCGAGACGTTGACGATGCTCGGCGCGCTCGACGACGCCGGGCGTGTCACCGAGCGTGGACGGCGCGTCGCGTCGGTTCCGACGGACCCGCGGCTCGCGCGCGCCCTGCTCGACGCGAGCGACGTCGTCGGGCCGAGACGAGCGGCCGAGGTGGTGGCGCTGCTCGACCAGGACGTCCGCCGTGGTGACGCCGACCTCGTCGCCGCACTGCGCGACGTCCGCCGAGGCGGCCCCGGCGCGCACGAGTGGCGTGCCTCTGTGCGGCGGCTCGAGGAGCACGGCCGGGCAGCGCGGGGGAGAGGCGAGGGCGGCGGGTCCGAGCGCCTGACCGGCGACCTCGCGACCGGTCTCGTCGTCGCGCTCGCGCACCCCGAGCGCGTCGCCCGACGTCGCCGGACCGGCGGGACGTACCTCATGGTCGGCGGCACGGGCGCGGCGCTGCCCGACGGCTCTGGTCTCGCCGCGTACGAGTGGCTCGCCGTCGCAGACGCGGACCGCGCCCCCGGGCGTCGCGACGCGTACGTGCGCGGTGCCGCACCGCTCGACGAGGACCTCGCGCTCGCCGCAGCCGGGGCCGCACTCACGGACGACGCGACCGTCGTGTGGAAGGACGGCCGCGTCGTCGCGCGCCGCACGACGTCCCTCGGCGCGATCGAGCTGACGAGCGAGGCCTGGACGCCGTCCCCCGAGCAGGTCGCCGCCGTCGTGCGGGACGCGATCGCACGTGACGGCCTCGACGTCCTGCCGTGGAGCGTCGCCGCGCGCTCGCTGCGTGCGCGGCTCGCGGTGCTGCACGGCGCTCTCGGCGCGCCGTGGCCCGACGTCGCCGACGCAGCGCTCCTCGACTCGCTCGACGCGTGGCTCGGACCGTCGCTCGCACGTGTCCGCACGGCGGGCGACCTGCAGCACGTCGACGTGCTCGGCGGGCTGCGCACCCTCCTGCCGTGGCCGCAGGCCGGACGGCTCGACGAGCTCGCGCCCGAGCGGATCGAGCTGCCCTCGGGTTCGAAGGCGAGCGTCGACTACGCGGTCGTCGACGTCGCGAGCGGCGACTCCGCGTCGCAGCAGCCGGTCCTCGCCGTCAAGGTCCAGGAGGTCTTCGGCTGGAGCGAGACGCCGCGCCTCGCCGACGGCCGGGTCCCGCTCCTGCTGCACCTGCTCTCGCCGGCGCGTCGGCCCGTCGCCGTCACCGCGGACCTGCGGTCCTTCTGGGACGGTCCGTACCGCGGCGTGCGCGCCGACATGCGCGGCCGCTACCCGAAGCACGACT
The DNA here is from genome assembly GCF_012396185.1 of Sanguibacter hominis ATCC BAA-789. Taxonomy (GTDB): domain Bacteria; phylum Actinomycetota; class Actinomycetes; order Actinomycetales; family Cellulomonadaceae; genus Flavimobilis; species Flavimobilis hominis. Next base: position 541,624 of record NZ_JAAXOW010000002.1, on the reverse strand, counting down.
GGCCCGAGGACCCGTGGACCGCCGTGCCGTCGACCGGCGTGCGCCGCACCCGACCCTCAGGTCGGTAGCATCTAGGGGTGCGCGTCTCGCGACGCGCGCACGCACACCGGTGAGCGATCACCGCCGATCCAGCACCGCGCCCCGCAGCGCGCCCGCACCCGAGGAGAACCCTGTGTCCGAGTCACCGCTCGAGAACGTCACCCTGACCGTCGACGGCGTCGAGACCACGGTGACCACGGGCACGACGGGCGCGGACCTGTTCGCCGACCGCCGCGAGGTCGTCGTCGTCCGCGTCGACGGTGAGCTCAAGGACCTCGACACGGTCCTCGTGGGCGGCACGGCTGTCGAGGCCGTGACGATCGACTCCGAGGACGGCCTCGCCGTGCTGCGGCACTCCGCCGCCCACGTCATGGCCCAGGCCGTCCAGCAGGTCAACCCGGACGCGAAGCTCGGCATCGGCCCGCCCATCAAGGACGGGTTCTACTACGACTTCGACGTCACCGAGCCGTTCACCCCCGACGACCTCAAGGCCCTCGAGAAGGCCATGATGCGGATCGTCAAGGAAGGCCAGACCTTCCGCCGCGTCGAGGTCACGGACGCCGAGGCGCTCGCGCAGTGCGCCGCCGAGCCGTACAAGATCGAGCTGATCGGCCTGAAGTCCTCGAGCGCCGACGCCGCCGAGGGGGCCTCGGTCGAGGTCGGCGAGGGCGGCCTGTCCATCTACCAGAACCTCCGCCGGGGCGGCGAGGTCGCCTGGCAGGACCTGTGCCGCGGCCCGCACCTGCCGTCGACCAAGCTCATCGGCAACGGCTTCAAGCTCATGCGCTCGGCCGCCGCCTACTGGCGCGGCTCGGAGAGGAACCCTCAGCTGCAGCGCATCTACGGCACCGCGTGGCCGTCGAAGGACGAGCTCACCGCCTACCTCGACCGCCTCGCCGAGGCCGAGCGTCGTGACCACCGCCGCCTCGGCGCGGAGATGGACCTGTTCTCGTTCCCCGACGCGATCGGCTCGGGCCTGCCAGTGTTCCACCCCAAGGGCGGCATCATCCGCACCGAGATGGAGAACTACTCGCGCCGCCGCCACATCGAGGCGGGGTACTCGTTCGTCAACACGCCCCACATCACCAAGGGGCACCTGTACGAGATCTCGGGTCACCTCGACTGGTACCGAGACGGCATGTTCCCCGCGATGCACGTCGACGAGGAGGTCGACGACGACGGCGCCGTGACGAAGCCGGGCCAGGACTACTACCTCAAGCCCATGAACTGCCCGATGCACAACCTGATCTTCGACGCGCGCGGACGCTCCTACCGCGAGCTGCCCCTGCGCCTGTTCGAGTTCGGGACGGTGTACCGCTACGAGAAGTCCGGCGTCGTGCACGGACTGACGCGCGTGCGCGGCCTCACGCAGGACGACGCCCACATCTACTGCACCAAGGAGCAGATGAAGGACGAGCTGGCGAGCACGCTGACGTTCGTGCTCGACCTGCTCGCGGACTACGGCCTCGACGACTTCTACCTCGAGCTGTCGACCAAGAACCCCGAGAAGTTCGTCGGCGACGACGCGATCTGGGAGGAGGCGACCCGCACTCTCGAGGAGGTCGCGACCGAGTCAGGTCTCGAGCTCGTCCCCGACCCGGGCGGCGCGGCGTTCTACGGCCCGAAGATCTCCGTCCAGGCGCGCGACGCGATCGGTCGCACGTGGCAGATGTCGACGATCCAGCTCGACTTCAACCTGCCCGAGCGCTTCGACCTCGAGTACGCGGCCGCGGACGGCACGCGCCAGCGGCCCGTCATGATCCACCGTGCGCTGTTCGGCTCGATCGAGCGCTTCTTCGGCGTGCTCCTCGAGCACTACGCGGGCGCCTTCCCGGCGTGGCTCGCGCCCGTCCAGGTGCTCGCCGTCCCCGTCGCCGAGCCGTTCAACGACTACCTCGCGGACGTCGTCGCCCAGCTGCGCGCGCAAGGCATCCGCGCAGAGATCGACGACTCGAGCGACCGCTTCGCCAAGAAGATCCGCACCGCATCCACCCAGAAGATCCCGTTCGTGCTCATCGCCGGCGGCGAGGACGTCGAGGCGGGCGCGGTGTCGTTCCGCTTCCGCGACGGGAGCCAGGAGAACGGCATCCCGGTCGCCGACGCGATCGAGCGCATCGTCGCCGCGGTGCGCGACCGAGCGCAGGTCTGAGCACGTCGTGGACATGACGGACGCGACGGCGGCGTCGGGCGCTCAGGCGTCCGACGCCGCGAGCGACCTCCCCGGCACTCCCGACGGCTTCGGCCGGCTGTGGACGCCGCACCGGATGGTGTACATCCAGGGCGAGGGCAAGCCGGCCGACTCGACGTCGGGCAGCTGCCCGTTCTGCCTCGCCCCGGGTCGTTCGGACGAGGACGGGCTGATCGTCGCGCGCGGCGAGTCCGCGTTCGTCGTCATGAACCTCTTCCCGTACAACGGTGGCCACCTCCTCGTGTGCCCCTACCGTCACGTCAGCGACTACACGGAGCTTGACGACGCCGAGACGGCCGAGGTCGCGGCCCTCACCAAGAGGGCCATGACCGTGCTGCGGGAGGCCTCGGGTGCGCAGGGCTTCAACCTGGGCATGAACCAGGGCGAGGTCGCCGGCGCGGGCATCGCCGCGCACCTGCACCAGCACGTCGTGCCGCGTTGGTCGGGCGACATGAACTTCCTGCCGGTCGTCGGCAGGACCAAGGCGCTGCCCGAGCTGCTCGCCGACACGCGCGCGCGTCTCGCTGCGCAGTGGGCGCGCGAGGCAGACTGACCCACGGCGACGCCGCGCGTCGCCGCGTCCCGGACGGGACGACACCAGGGGCCTGGAGCCCCGAGAGGAAGGACCACCGTGCTCGACCACCTGCGATCCGGAGTGACCAAGGTGCTGGGACCGCTCGCGCGGTTGCTCCTGCGGATCGGCGTGACGCCGGACATGGTGACGATCGCGGGCACCCTCGGTGTCGTCGTCGCCGCGCTGTGGCTCTTCCCGACCGGCCACCTCGTCGCGGGCACCTGGACGATCGCGGTCATCGTGTTCACCGACGCTCTCGACGGGATCATGGCCCGCGAGTCCGGCCGCGCCGGGCCCTGGGGCGCCTTCCTCGACTCGACGCTCGACCGGCTCGCCGACGCGGCGATCTTCGCGGGCCTGCTCCTGTTCTTCCTCGACCAGGACGACCGCGCGGGCGTCCTCGTGGCCCTCGCGTGCCTCGCGCTCGGCGCCGTCGTGCCGTACGCCCGCGCACGCGCCGAGGGGCTCGGCATGACGGCCGCGGTCGGCATCGCCGAGCGCGCCGACCGCATCGCACTCGCGCTCGTCGCGACGCTCGCCGTCGGCTACGGTGCGCCGCGCGTCGTCCTCGTCGTCGCGCTCGCGGTGCTCGCCGTCGCCGCAGCCGTGACGATCGTGCAGCGTATGGCGCACGTCCACGGTCAGGTGCGTGCAGGCGCGGGCAGCCTCCCCGGCGCTCCCACGAGCGGCTCCGAGGCGGGCCGGTGAAGGTCTTCGACGCCGGTCGGGCGTTCCAGCTCGCATGGGACGTCCTCGGTCACCTGCCAGGGGCTCTCGTGCGTGGCGCGTTCGACGTCGCGGGCGTCGTCGTCTGGGCGCTGCGCGGGTCAGGTGTGCGCCGGCTGGAGGCCAACTATGCGCGCGTGCGCCCGGAGGCGTCCCCCCGAGAGGTGCGACGCCTCGCCCGGGCCGGGATGCGCGCCTACATGCGCTACTACGCAGAGGTGTTCACCCTCCGGTCCATGACGCCTGAGCAGCTCGTGGCCCGCGTGCGGCTCGTCGGCGAGGAGCACGTGTTCACCCCGCGCGCGGAGGGGCGCTCTGTCGTCGCGGCGCTCACGCACATGGGCAACTGGGACCTCGCGGGCGCGTACTCGGGATCGCACATCATGCCCGTCGTCACCGTCGCGGAGCGCCTCGAGCCGCCTCGTCTCTACGAGGAGTTCCTCGAGTTCCGCGAGAGCCTCGGCATGACGATCCACACGCTCGGCGACGACGGCGTGTTCACCCGGCTGCTGCGCGCGACAAAGGCTGGCGGGTCGCTCGTGCCGCTGCTCGCCGACCGCGACCTGACGGCCCGCGGCCTCGAGGTGGACATGTTCGGCCGGCGCGCGCGCGTCGCCGCGGGACCTGCCGCCCTCGCCGTCGCTACGGGTGCGCCGCTCCTGCCGATCTCGATGTGGCACGAGCGGCTCACGGGGGAGCGGCGTCGCCGCGCGGGCACCCCGTGGGGCCTGGTGATCCGGTTCCACCCTGCCGTCGAGGTGGCCCCGGACCTGCCGCGTCGCGACCAGACGCTCGCGATGACCCAGGGTTGGGTCGACGCCGTCTCGGAGGCGATCGCCGAACGACCCGAGCAGTGGCACATGCTGCAGCGCGTCTTCGTCGAGGACCTCGACCCCGAGCGCTACGCGCGCACGACCGAGGCGGCTGCCGCCATCGACGGCACACCCGCCGACACGCAGGAGGAACGATGACCGAGAGTCCCGTGGCAGACGTGCCTGGCCGCAAGCTGCGGATCGGGATCGTGTGCCCGTACTCGTTCGAGGCCCCGGGCGGTGTGCAGTTCCACATCCGCGACCTCGCCGAGGCGCTCATCGCCCAGGGGCACGAGGTGGGCGTCCTGGTCGCTGCCGACGAGGACACGCCGCTCGCGCCCTACATGACGTCGGCCGGGGGTGCGATCCCGCTGCGTTACAACGGCTCCGTCGCCCGCATGACCTTCGGGCCCGTCGCAGCCGCGAAGGTGCGCCGCTGGTTGGTCCAGGGTGACTTCGACATCCTGCACCTCCACGAGCCGGTGACCCCCTCGCTCAGCATGCTCGCCCTGTGGATCGCGACCGGGCCCATCGTCGCGACGTTCCATACGTCGATGCCCCGCTCACGTGCCCTCCAGGTCGCCTACCCGTTCGTCCGGCCGGGACTCGAGAAGATCGACGCCCGCATCGCCGTCTCGGAGGACGCTCGCCGGACGTCGACCGAGCACCTCGGCGGTGACGCCGTCGTCATCCCCAACGGCGTGTACGTCGAGCCGTTCGCGAACGCCCAGCCGGACCCGCGCTGGACCGGGACGCCCGAACGCCCGACGATCGCCTTCCTCGGTCGCCTCGACGAGCCCCGCAAGGGTCTGCCCGTCCTCACGTCCGCGATCCCTGCTGTTCTCGAGCAGATCCCCGGCGCGCGGTTCCTCGTCGCAGGGCGTGGCGACCAGGGCAAGGCCGACGCGATCGCCGCGCTCGGCGAGCACGCGAGCGCGGTCGAGTTCCTCGGCGGGATCTCCGACGAGGAGAAGGCCGCCCTGCTCTCCTCCGTCGACGCCTACGTGGCGCCGCAGACCGGCGGCGAGAGCTTCGGCATCGTCCTCGTCGAGGCGATGAGCGCAGGCACGTGCGTCGTCGCGAGCGACCTCGGCGCCTTCCGCCGCGTCCTCGAGGAGGGCGAGGCAGGCATCTTGTTCCGCAACGGTGACGGCGACCATCTCGCGAAGGTGCTCGTCGACGTCCTGCGCGACCCTGCGCGCCGCAGAGAGGTCGTCGCGGTCGCGTCCGAGGCGGTGCGACGCTACGACTGGTCCGTCGTGACCCGCGAGGTGCTGACGGTCTACGAGATGGTGCTCGCCGCGTCCGAGGCGACCGTCCGCGTCACCGAGGACCCGCGTTCACGCCGGGCCGCACGCCTCACGAAGGAGGTCACCTCATGACCTGGTCCGAGGTCGTCGTCATCCTCGTCGCCGTGCTCGCGGTGGGCGTCGTCGTCGCCTGGCAGGCCGCGACGCGGCTCGACCGGCTGCACCGCAAGGTCGTCGCGTCACGCATCGCGCTCGACGCGCAGCTCGTGCGCCGTGCCGGTGCCGCGCACGCTCTCGCGACGTCGGGCGCGATCGATCCTGTGAGCGCGCTCGTCCTCACAGACGCAGTCATCGCGACGGATGCCGCACAGGGGGACCGCGAGCTCCTCGTCGCTGTCCCCGACCTCGCCTCGCTCGTCGACGAGAATCCTTCCAGCGGGCCCGGCAACCAGGCGGAGCTCGTGCACGGCGCGGCACCACCCCGGGTGATCGGCCAGGCCCTCGCCGAGGGCCTCGGCGAGGTGCGGACGCACGCTGAGTCGAACCTCTCGGCTGCGCTGCGCGCCGTCCTCGCGGACGCCGAGGAGGTCGCTGAGCTGCGCTCGACGGTCGACGGCGGCGAGATCCTCACCGACCTCGCAGCCGCCTGGTACCGCGTCCAGCTCGCGCGACGATTCCACAACGAGGCGGTCGCCCAGGCGCAGCGCATGCGAGCGAAGCGCGGCGTCCGCGTGCTGCACCTCGCAGGACGCGCGCCGATGCCGCAGATGGTCGAGTTCGACGACGTCTGGCCGGCGGAACTCCCGCGGCCGGGCCGCGGTGTGGTCGCGGCCGGACGGTAGTATGACGCGCTGGCCCACCCGGGCCGGATTCAGGTCGATATGTGATGAGGTGTGCTGTGCCCAGCGAAATGGTTGCTGACTCGGGTGCTTCGCCGTCGGTCGGTTCTGCGCGCGTCAAGCGCGGCATGGCCGAGATGCTCAAGGGCGGCGTCATCATGGACGTGGTCACGGCGGAGCAGGCGAAGATCGCCGAGGACGCCGGCGCGGTCGCCGTCATGGCGCTCGAGCGCGTCCCCGCGGACATCCGTGCGCAGGGTGGCGTGTCCCGCATGAGCGACCCCGACATGATCGACTCGATCATCTCGTCGGTGTCGATCCCCGTCATGGCGAAGGCGCGCATCGGGCACTTTGTCGAGGCTCAGGTGCTGCAGTCCCTCGGCGTCGACTACATCGACGAGTCTGAGGTGCTCACCCCCGCCGACTACGCGAACCACATCGACAAGTGGCAGTTCACGGCGCCGTTCGTGTGTGGGGCGACCAACCTGGGCGAGGCGCTCCGGCGCATCACCGAGGGCGCCGCGATGATCCGCTCGAAGGGTGAGGCAGGCACGGGCGACGTCTCCAACGCGACGACGCACATGCGGACCATCCGTGCAGAGATCAAGCGTCTGTCGAGCCTTCCCGAGGACGAGCTGTTCGTCGCGGCGAAGGAGCTCGCTGCCCCGTACGAGCTCGTCAAGGAGGTCGCGGAGGCAGGCGCGCTGCCCGTCGTCCTGTTCACTGCGGGCGGCATCGCGACCCCGGCCGACGCCGCGATGATGATGCAGCTCGGCGCCCAGGGCGTCTTCGTCGGCTCGGGCATCTTCAAGTCCGGCAACCCGGCGCAGCGCGCGGCGGCCATCGTCAAGGCCACGACGTTCTACGACGACCCGGACGTCATCGCCCAGGTGTCGCGCGGCCTCGGCGAGGCCATGGTCGGGATCAACGTCGACGACATCCCCGTGCCGCACCGCCTCGCCGAGCGCGGCTGGTGACCTCGGAACCTGACGTCACCGTGGCCGCCGTCGACAACGACGGCGGCCACGACGACGGCGCGACGTCGCTCGGGGCCGACTGGACCGTCGGCCCCGACGGCGTGCGCTCCCGGTCTGCCGCGCGCGTCCTCGTGATCGACGACGAAGGGCGCGCGCTCCTCGTCCGCGGCCACGACCTCGACCAGCCCGAGAGGTCCTGGTGGTTCACGGTCGGCGGCGGTATCGACGAGGGCGAGACGCCCCGCGAAGCAGCTGCGCGTGAGCTCTGGGAAGAGACCGGCATGCGGGTCGCCCCCGGCGACCTCGTCGGACCGGTGATCGAGCGCGACGCGCTCTTCCACTTCCTGCGCGAGAGCTGCCGGCAGCAGGAGGTCTTCTTCCTCGTGCGGGTGCCAGGCCGGGGTGTCGACCCGTCGGACGCGGGCTGGACCGACACCGAGCGTGAGCTGCTCGACGAGCTACGCTGGATCACGACCGCAGAGCTGCGCGCTCAGGAGGTCGAGGTGTTCCCCGAGTCCCTCGCCGATCTGGTCGACGAGCTCGCCGCAGGTTGGGACGGCGTCGTGCGGAGCCTCGGGATCCAGAGCGAAGGCTGACACCCCGCCTCTCAGCGCTCAGTCGGTGAGCGTGACACCCTTCCCTCGCCGGCGGCCCTTCAGCTGGAACGCGACGAGGAGCAGCGCGACCCACACGGGCCCGACGACGACCGCGGTGCGGTAGTCGGGGGAGAGCGCCATGAGCACGACCACCCCGGCGAGGAACACGAGAACGCCCCACGTCGTGACCGCCCCGCCGGGCAGCGGGAACGCGAGCCGCGCGGACGCGTCTGCACCGATGCGGCGCCGGAACTTGCGCTGCGTGATCACGATCATCGACCAGTTGATGACGCCCGCGATCGTCGCGATCGCCATGAGGTAGCGGAACGCGAAGTCGGGCCAGATCGTCACGACGACCACCGCCACACCCGTCACTGCCGACGAGACGAGCACGCCGTACACCGGGACCCCGTTGCGGCCCACCCGTCCGAGGAACCCGGGAGCACTGCCCTGGTGCGCGAGCGTGTGCAGCATCCGGCCGTTCGAGTAGAGCGCCGAGCTGTAGACCGACATCACGGCCGTCAGCACGACCAGGTTGAGGACGTGCGCTGCGCCCTTGACGCCGACGCTGTCGAAGATCTGGACGAACGGGCTCGTCGTGCCATCGATCGTGGCCCACGGCACGACGGCCATGATCACTGCGAGAGCGAGCACGTAGAAGAGCAGGATCCGCCAGATCACCTGGTTGATCGCGCGCGGGATCGTCCGCCCCGGGTCGGACGCCTCGCCCGCGGTGATACCGACGAGCTCGGCGCCGCCGAACGAGAACATGACGACGACGAGCGCCATCACGGTCCCGGTCACGCCGTGGGGGAAGAACCCTCCGTCGTCGACCAGGTGGCGGAAGCTCGGGTCGGGCAGGGCTGGGTTGTCGTTGATCGCGAGAACGACAACGACGACGCCGAGGACGATCATCCCGATCACCGCGACGACCTTGATCAGCGCGAACCAGAACTCGAACTCACCGAACGCCCGGACGCCGACGAGGTTGATCGCGGTGATCGTCACGAGGAAGAACGCGGCGGAGACGCCGTGCGGCACGTCGGGCAGCCAGTACGCGACGAACTTGCCGACCACAGCGAGCTCGACCATCGCGACAGCGACGTAGTTGAACCAGTAGTTCCAGCCGGAGACGAACCCGGCACGGGGGCTCCAGTGCTTGTACGCGTAGTACGAGAACGCGCCGGTGCGCGGCTCGTCGACAGACATCTCGCCGAGCGCCCGCACCACGGCGAAGATGACGAGCCCGCCGACGGCGTAGGCCAGCAGGATCGATGGCCCGGCGAGCGAGATCGACTCGGCCGAGCCGTAGAACAGGCCGGTGCCGATCGCCCCGCCCAGGGCGATCATCTGGATGTGCCGGTTCTTGAGCTCGCGCCGGAAGGTGTGCTGGTCGGCGTCCGCGCCCGCGGACGGGTCCTGCGTCGCGTTCACGCCGTCGTCCGAGCCCTTCACAGGCCCGGAGGTGGTGCAGACGGCCCGTGCGGTGCGGCGTCGCGACGCCGGTCGTCGTTCGCGGTGACGCCCCACCAGACCGCGCCGCCGACGCCGAGCGCGATGCCGACGACGCCCAGGGCGATGCCGACGAAGATGAGCCCGATCCCCGTGAGGAGGCGCGTGACGAAGGTGGGCACGGGTACTGCCTCGGTCACGAGCAGGCGGCCGATCGAGGCCGTCGTCTCCGTGGCCTCGAGCGAGATGACGTAGGTGCCCGCCACGGTCGGCGTGAAGTCCGCGACCGAGACTGCGCGGACTCCTGCCCGCTGGGTCGTCGCGGTCACGCCCGTGGTCGTCCGCTGGGGCGTCCCGTCGGCGGACCGGACCTCGACATCCCAGCTCGGGCCCTGGCCCCGGTCGACGCTCGTCGCCCAGATCGTCACGGGCTCCTCCGCGGCGAGCGTGATCGCGAGCTCGCCGGGAGCCTCCGCCGAGGCGATCACGTCACTGCCCGGCTCGCCCCGGCCGTCGAGGATCCCCATCGGCAGCGTGCGGGCGAACGAGACGATACCGAGGACGAGGGCGACGACCCCGAGCGCGGCGAGCACGATGCCGACGGCGACGAGGATGCGTGGTCCGCGACGTCGGCGTGCGGGGTGCGCAACGCCAGGGACGGCCGAGGGAGCTGCGGGGGTCATCCAGCGAACCTAGCAGCGCGAGGCGTGGTCGCGTGCAGGACCGTCAGGGCAGCGGCCGTATCATCGGTCGTCGTGACGACAGTCGGCGTCCTGGCGCTCCAGGGAGATGTCCGTGAGCACCGCGACGCGCTCGAGGCGGTCGGGGTCACGACCGTCGGGGTGCGGCGCCTGCGCGAGCTCGAGGCGCTCGATGGCCTCGTGATCCCGGGCGGCGAGTCGACCACGATCGACAAGCTGCTCGGCGTCTTCGAGCTCCGAGAGCCGCTGCGCGCCCTGCTGCGCGACGGCCTGCCCGCCTACGGTTCGTGCGCCGGCATGATCCTCCTGGCGGACCGGGTGCAAGGCGGTACCGCGGACCAGCGGACGCTCGGCGGGATCGACATGACCGTGCGGCGCAACGCGTTCGGACGCCAGGTCGACTCGTTCGACACGGAGCTCGAGCTCGCAGGGATCGAGGGCCTGGTCCCCGCCTCGTTCATCCGCGCGCCGTGGGTCGAGGAGGTCGGGTCCGACGCGCAGGTGCTCGCCACCGTCACGAGCGGGCCGGGCGCCGGTAGGATTGTCGCGGTACGCCAGGGCGCGCTGCTCGCGACGTCTTTCCACCCGGAGATCACCGGGGACACGCGTGTCCATGAATTTTTCGTCTCGATCGTTCGCAAGGAGCGTTAAGGCATGTCCGGTCACTCCAAATGGGCAACCACCAAGCACAAGAAGGCTGCCATCGACGCGAAGCGCGGCAAGCTCTTCGCGAAGCTGATCAAGAACATCGAGGTGGCCGCCCGCACGGGCGGCGGTGACATCAACGGCAACCCGACGCTCTTCGACGCCGTCCAGAAGGCCAAGAAGTCGTCCGTGCCGAACGACAACATCGAGCGCGCTCTCAAGCGCGGCTCGGGAGCCGAGGCCGGCGGCGCCGACTACCAGACGATCATGTACGAGGGCTACGCTCCCGGCGGGATCGCGGTCCTGGTCGAGTGCCTCACCGACAACCGGAACCGCGCTGCCGCCGAGGTCCGCATCGCGTTCACGCGCAACGGCGGACAGATGGCCGACCCGGGATCCGTCTCGTACCTCTTCAACCGCAAGGGCGTCGTCATGGTCCCGAAGGCGGGCACCGACGAGGACTCGGTCATGGAGGCCGTCCTGGAGGCAGGCGGCGAGGAGGTCAACGACTTCGGTGACTCGTTCGAGGTGCTCTGCGAGGCCACGGACCTGGTCCCGGTCCGCACCGCGCTCCAGGACGCCGGCATCGAGTACGACTCGGCCGACGCCGTGTTCTACCCGTCGATGCAGATCGAGGTCGACGCCGACCGCGCCCGTCAGGTGCTGCGCCTCATCGACGCCCTCGAGGACTCGGACGACGTCCAGAACGTCTACTCGAACTTCGACGCGTCCGACGAGGTCCTCGCGGAGCTCGAGCAGGACTGACCCAGGTGCTGCCGCGTCCTGGGGGGCGCGGCAGCGCTGGCGCTCGGTGCGCCAGACAGCAGGAGAGGCGGCGGGCGTGCGAGTTCTCGGCGTCGACCCTGGCTTGACCCGCTGCGGCATCGGTGTGGTCGACTCCCTCCCGGGCCGGCGCGCGGCCCTGGTCGCGGTCGGGGTCGTGCGCTCCGACCCGGCTGCCACGGTCGACCTGCGGCTGCGCTCGATCGCAGACCAGATCGACGAGTGGCTCGACGCGCACGTCCCGGACGTCCTCGCGGTCGAGCGGGTCTTCGCGCAGCACAACGTCTCGACCGTCATGGGCACCGCGCAGGCTGCGGGTCTCGCGATGGTCGCGGCCGCGCGACGCGGCATCCCCGTCGCCATGCACACGCCGTCCGAGGTGAAGGCTGCGGTGACGGGCAGCGGTCGCGCCGACAAGGTGCAGGTCCAGCACATGGTCGCGCGGATCCTGAGCCTCGCCGAGGTTCCGCGACCTGCCGACGCAGCGGACGCGCTCGCCCTGGCGATCTGCCACCTCTGGCGCCCCTCGGGCGCGTTGCAGGGCGGTGAGACGCTCGCCCACACGCCGGCGCAACGGGCGTGGGCCGCCGCGGAGACTGCGGCGCGGCGTGGCCGCCCGCCCCGCTAGGCCTTGCTAGCCTCTCCTTCGTACAAGTGTTTGATCGACGGTCCCGGGGCTCCGGTGCGGACCGGATCGCGAAGGGACGTTGCCCATGATCGCTTCGGTGCGTGGACCGGTGCTCGAGGTTCGTCTCGAGCACGTCGTCGTCGAGGTTGGTGGAGTCGGGCTCGCGGTGCAGGTCACACCGAGCACCGCTGGTCAGCTGCGCGTGGGGGAGGAGGCCCGGCTCGCCACCACGTTCGTCGTCCGTGAGGAGTCGTTGACGCTGTACGGCTTCCTCGACGTGGACGAGCGCGGCGTCTTCGAGACGATCCAGACCGTGAGCGGCATCGGCCCTCGTACCGCGCTCGCCATGCTCGCCGTGCTGTCGCCGGACGAGCTGCGCACCGCCGTCGCGCGCGAGGACCTCAAGGCGCTCATGACAGTTCCGGGCATCGGGCGCAAGGGGGCGCAGCGTATCGTCCTCGAGCTCGCCGACCGGCTCGGGGCGCCCCACGGGGGCGTCGTCTCGCTGCCGACGGCCAGCCCCGCGGGGATCGTCGACCAGCGCGCGCAGGTCGTCGAGGCGCTCGAGGGGCTCGGATGGACCGGGCGCGCCGCGGAGGAGGCCGTCGAGGCCGTCGTCGCCGCTCGGGTGGCCGCACGGGGAGACGACGCAAGGGTTGTCGGTGCAGCCGACGTGAGCGACGTGCTGAGAGCCGCGCTCCGCGAGCTGGGCGGTCGACGTGCCTGAGCCCTTGTCGTGGGACGAGCAGTACGGCGCGCCGCCCGAGACGCTCGGGGAGCGGCTCGTGAGCGGTGGGTCCGACGCTGTCGAGCGCGCCGCTGAGGCCGCGCTCCGCCCGCGCAGGCTCGACGAGTTCGTCGGTCAGCAGGTCGTGCGCAACCAGCTCTCGCTCGTCCTCGACGCGGCGCTCGCGCGCGGCGCGAGCCCCGACCACGTCCTTCTCTCGGGGCCGCCCGGACTCGGCAAGACGACGCTCGCGATGATCATCGCTGCCGAGCTGGGGACGTCGCTTCGCGTCACGTCAGGGCCCGCGATCGCCCACGCGGGAGACCTCGCCGCCGTGCTGTCCTCGCTCGAGGAGGGCGAGGTGCTCTTCATCGACGAGATCCACCGACTCGCCCGCCCCGCGGAAGAGCTCCTGTACGTGGCGATGGAGGACTTCCGCGTCGACGTCGTCGTCGGCAAGGGCGCCGGAGCGAGCGCGATCCCGCTGAGCCTGCCGCCGTTCGTGACCGTCGGCGCGACGACGCGGGCCGGGCTCCTGCCAGCCCCGCTGCGCGACCGCTTCGGCTTCACCGGTCACCTCGACTTCTACTCGGACGACGAGCTCGAACTCGTGCTGCTGCGCAGCGCAGGCCTCCTGGACGTCCCGCTCACCGGTGAGGCCGCCGCCGAGATCGCGTCGCGGTCGCGTGGCACGCCACGCATCGCCAACCGCCTCTTGCGCCGGGTGCGCGACTGGGCGCAGGTCCGCGGCGACGGCAGGCTCGACCTCGCGGCCGCTCAGGCGGCGCTCGAGGTGTACGAGGTCGACCCGGTCGGCCTCGACCGGCTCGACAGGTCCGTGCTGACCGCGCTGTGCACACGCTTCGGTGGCGGCCCGGTCGGGCTCACCACGCTCGCCGTCGCCGTCGGGGAGGAGCCCGAGACGGTCGAGACCGTCGCCGAGCCCTTCCTCGTCCGCGAGGGCTACATGGGGCGCACGCCCCGGGGGCGCGTCGCGACCCGCGCCGCCTGGGAGCACCTCGGGCTCACTCCGCCTGACGGCGCGACCGGCACCCTCTGGAGCTGAGGGGCCACGTCGCGCGCTGCGGGGAACTCTGCTGCCAGCCCGCGCGTTGGGAGAGGGGCACCCTCTCGGCCTAGACTCCCGAGGGCCAAACGACGAACGGAGACCCACGACCATGGGTGAGGGAAACTACTCGACGTACATCCTCCTCGGAGGGCTCGTCCTGCTGATGTTCTGGATGACGTCGCGGACGAAGAAGCGGCAGCGTGCCGCGGAGGAGTTCCGCGACAACCTGAGCGTCGGTCAGGAGGTCATGACGGGCTCGGGTCTGTTCGGGACGATCGTGGCCGTCGACGACGAGCGCGTGACGCTGCGCAGCGGCAACGGTGCCGACGCGTCGACGAGCGAGTGGCTGCGCCAGGCGATCGCCAAGGTCGTCGAGCCCGTCCAGACCCTCGACGAGGACGGCCGCGCCGATGCGTCCGACGAGCCCGTCGGTGACACAGACGGGCCCACGGAGAGGGACATCCGCGGCACGGCCGCTTCCGACGAGTAGGCTGCACGACGCGCGCGCAGCGCGACGACGCTCCGGGTGCGGCCGACGGCCGTCCCCGCACACGAGAAGAGACGAACCTGGTGGCGAGTACGAAATCCCAGCGCCCAGTGCGGACGCTGACGACCCTGGCGGTCTTGATCATCCTCGCGATCGGCGGCCTCGCCGCCGGCGTGCGCTGGTCCGACGCGGCCTGGATGCCGAAGCTGGCCCTCGACCTCGAGGGCGGCACGCAGATCATCCTGACGCCGAAGACGACCGATGGTTCGGAGATCTCCGACCAGGACATCTCCGAGGCGATCAACATCATCCGCCAGCGCGTGGACGCGAGCGGCGTCGCCGAGGCGGAGATCACGAGCCAGGGTGGTCAGAACATCGTCGTGGCGCTGCCGGGCACGCCTGACCAGTCGACGCTCGACCTCGTGCGGCGCTCGGCGCAGATGAACTTCCGTCCCGTCCTCGCCTACGACTCCGCCTTGTCGGGTCTTGTCCAGGACGAGCCCACCACGGGCACCGACGGCGCGACCGACGCACCGACCGACGGCGCGACCGACCAGCCGACCAAGGACGCCACCGAGGCTCCGAGCGGCGAGACCACCGAGCAGCCGGCAGAGGGTGAGGGCAGCACCGAGGGCGAGAGCAGGGTCCGCGCCGAGACCGCGACCCCGTCCGTCGAGGCGACGCCCACGGGCGACGCCACGCCGACCGGAGACGCGACCACCGAGCCTGAGGCGCCGGTCGCCGACCCGAACAACCCGAGCGACCTCGCTCAGGTCACGGACGCCGTCATGAAGCAGTTCGAGGAGCTCGACTGCGTCGACCCCGCGAACCGCGCGGGCGGCAGCTCGGGTGCGGAGAACGAGGTCCTCGTGACGTGCGCCTCCGACGGCCTGTTCAAGTACATCCTCGGCCCCGTCGAGATCCCGGGCCGCATGATCGACTCGGCATCCTCGGGACTGCGTCAGCTGGCCAACGGCGCCGTGTCGAACGAGTGGGCCGTGAACATGGAGTTCACGAAGGAGGGCGCGGACCGCTTCCGCGCCACGACCGCCCGGCTCGCGCAGCAGTACCAGGCGAGCATGCTCGGCCAGGAGGTCGCCCCGAACCTGTTCGCGATGGTCCTCGACGGGCTCGTCATCTCCGCGCCCAGCGTCGAGAGCGAGATTCCTGACGGCCGCGCCGAGGTCACCGGCAGCTTCACGCAGAAGTCGGCCGCCGACCTGGCCAACCAGCTCAACTTCGGTGCTCTGCCCCTCGACTTCGTCGTGCAGAGCGAGTCGGAGATCTCCGCGACGCTCGGCTCCGAACAGCTCGAGAAGGGCCTCATCGCCGGCCTCATCGGTCTTCTCCTGGTCGTCGCGTACTCGCTCGTCCAGTACCGGACGCTCGGGCTCGTGACGGTCGCCTCGCTCGTCCTCGCGACGATCCTCACCTACGTCGTCATCGCGCTGCTGTCCTGGACGCAGGGCTATCGCCTGTCCCTGCCTGGTGTCACGGGTCTCGTGGTGGCGATCGGCATCACCGCCGACTCGTTCATCGTGTACTTCGAGCGGATCCGCGACGAGCTCCGCGACGGCCGGGCGCTCACGGGTGCGGTCGACAAGGGCTGGTCGCGCGCGAAGCGCACCATCCTGGCGTCCGACGCCGTGAACTTCCTCGCGGCCATCGTCCTGTACTTCCTCGCCGTCGGCGGTGTCCGCGGCTTCGCGTTCACGCTCGGTCTGACGACCGTCATCGACCTGATCGTGGTGTTCTTCTTCACGCACCCGCTCATGACGCTCCTGGCCAGGACCAAGTTCTTCGCGTCCGGCCACCCCGCGTCGGGCCTCGACCCGCGTCAACTGGGCGTGGACCGCCCCCGCTACGCGGGCCGCGGGCGCGTCACCGGTCTTTCCGGGGACGCGACCAAGGACAGCGAGCCTGCCCTCGTCGGCGCTGCCGCGAGCGACGAGGACGGCCGCCGACTGACCCTCGCCGAGCGCAAGGCAGCTGCGGCTCGTGCTGCAGCCGACGCCGAGGCCCCGACCGCAACGACCGACGCCGACGCTGGCGACGACGAGGAGACCCGCTGATGGCTACCGGATTTTCCCAGTGGGGCAACGACCTGCACACGGGCCGCCGCTCGTACGACATCGTCGGCAAGCGTCGTCGGTGGTACGTCGCGTCGACCATCCTCATCCTGCTGAGCATCGTCGCGATGCTCGTGCGCCCCTTCAACCTCGGCATCGAGTTCAAGGGTGGTGCGGAGTTCGTCGTGGCGAACATCGCGGAGCTCGACCAGAGCCGTGCGCTCGACGTCGTCGCAGACGCGGGCATCACCGAGGCCGCTCGTATCTCGACCGTCGGTACGAGCTCGATGCGCGTGCAGACCGTCCCGATCGAGGACGAGGTCACGCTCGCGGCGCTCAAGGACGGCCTCGCGCAGGCCTACGACGTCACGGCTGCCGACGTCACGGTCTCTCAGGTCGGTCCGACCTGGGGCCAGGACGTCCTGCGGAAGGCTCTCCAGGGTCTCGGCGTGTTCCTCGTGCTCGTCGCGATCGTCATGACGATCTACTTCCGCAACTGGCGCATGGCCGCCGCGGCGCTCATCGCCCTCCTCCACGACCTCGTCGTGACGGTCGGCGTGTACGCCGCGATCGGCTGGGAGGTCACTCCGGCGACGATGATCGGCTTCCTGACGATCCTCGGCTACTCGATCTACGACACGGTCGTGGTCTTCGACAAGGTCCGCGAGAACACGGACGGGATCCTCTCCCAGCGCCGCGCGACGTACGCAGAGCGCGCCAACCTCGCGGTCAACCAGACCCTCGTGCGCTCGATCAACACGTCGGTCGTCGCGCTCCTGCCCGTGTCGTCGATCCTGTTCATCGGGGCGTTCGTCCTCGGCGCGGGGACGCTCCGCGACATCGCCCTCGCGCTCTTCGTGGGCATGGCCGTCGGCGCGTACTCGTCGATCTACCTCGCGACACCGCTCGAGGTCACGTTCCGTGAGCGTGAGGACGCGATCAAGAAGCACAGCGCCACAGTCCTCGCCGGCCGTGCGGCAGACGGCGAGAAGGGTGAGGCCGCCTCGTCCTACGCGCACACCGGGCAGCTCGCGGCAGGCCACCACCTCGGCAACGCCGCCCTCCCGAAGAAGCGGAAGCGCAAGTGACCGACAGCTCGAACCTCGCTTCGGACCGGGAGCTCGTCCGTTCCCTGATCCGCGACGTGCCCGACTTCCCGAGCCCCGGCGTCGTCTTCCGTGACGTCGCCGGGGTGCTCGGGGACGGTGCCGGCTTCCAGGCTGCGATCCGCGGCCTCGCGACGGTCGCGTCGCAGCTCGGGGAGTTCGACCTCGTCGCCGGCATGGAAGCCCGCGGCTTCATGTTCGGCGCTCCGCTCGCCACGCTCCTCGGTGTCGGGTTCGTCCCGGTGCGCAAGGCTGGCAAGCTGCCGCCTCCCGTCCTCGGGGCGACGTACGAGCTCGAGTACGGCTCTGCCACGCTCGAGGTGCGCGACGGGACCATCCCCGACGGCGCCAAGGTGCTCGTCCTCGACGACATCCTCGCGACGGGAGGTACCGCCGCCGCGGGCGTGGACCTTCTCCACCGCGCGGGCGCAGACGTCGTGGGGCTCGTGTTCCTGCTCGAGATCGAGGCGCTCGCCGGACGTGACCGGCTCGTCGGCCACGAGGTCCATGCGCTCCTGACCTGACCCTGGTCCTGTGCCGGCCTGACAGGTGCGCGAACCACAGACCTGCGGACGTAGACTGGTGGACCAGCGACAACACGGCGTGCGACCTGACCAGGGCGGACGAGCGTAGCCGAGGGCGTGAAGGAGGACCACGATGAGCGAGGACACCAGGACACCGCTCCCGCCCTCCGCGCCCACGAACGGGTCAGGCGGGTCGGGTTCTGCTCCGCCAGGGCGCCGCCGGCTCGTGCTCTTCGGGTCGCGCCCAGGCACGTCGCCCGCGCTCGAGCCCGTGCTCCAGGCGGTTCGTGCGAACCACCCGCGCGCCGACCTCAGCCTGATCGAGCGCGCCTACGTCACGGCAGAGCGGGCCCACCGTGGCCAGAAGCGCCGTTCGGGCGACCCGTACATCACGCACCCGGTCGCTGTCGCGACGATCCTCGCGGAGCTCGGCATGACCGAGTCGACGATCGCAGCGGCGCTGCTCCACGACACGGTCGAGGACACGGACTACTCGCTCCAGCAGCTGACCGAGGACTACGGCGACGAGATCGCCATGATGGTCGACGGCGTCACGAAGCTCGACAAGGTCAAGTTCGGCGACGCGGCTCAGGCGGAGACCGTCCGCAAGATGGTCGTCGCGATGTCCCGCGACATCCGCGTGCTCGTCATCAAGCTCGCGGACCGTCTGCACAACGCACGCACGTGGCGGTTCGTACCCGCGGCGTCCGCCGCCCGCAAGGCCCGCGAGACGCTCGAGATCTACGCCCCGCTCGCGCACCGGCTCGGCATGAACACGATCAAGTGGGAGCTCGAGGACCTGTCCTTCCAGGCCCTGTACCCCAAGGTGTACGACGAGATCGTGCACCTCGTGGCGGAGCGCGCCCCGGCTCGCGAGGAGTACCTGGCGATCGTC
Organism: Sanguibacter hominis ATCC BAA-789; assembly: GCF_012396185.1. GTDB lineage: Bacteria > Actinomycetota > Actinomycetes > Actinomycetales > Cellulomonadaceae > Flavimobilis > Flavimobilis hominis. Next base: position 522,537 of record NZ_JAAXOW010000002.1, on the reverse strand, counting down.
CGCGACCAGATCATCTCCGACCTCCGGGCCGCGAAGATCAAGTGCACGGTCACCGGTCGTCCGAAGCACTACTACTCGGTGTACCAGAAGATGATCGTCCGCGGTCACGACTTCGCGGACATCTACGACCTTGTCGGCACCCGCGTGCTCGTGGACTCGGTACGTGACTGCTACGCGGCGCTCGGTGCTCTGCACGCGCGATGGAACCCGGTCCCGGGCCGGTTCAAGGACTACATCGCGATGCCGAAGTTCAACATGTACCAGTCCCTGCACACGACCGTGATCGGCCCCGGGGGCAAGCCCGTCGAGATCCAGATCCGTACCCACGAGATGCACAGGCGTGCGGAGTACGGCGTCGCGGCGCACTGGAAGTACAAGGAAGCCTCCAAGGGAAGCCCCGTCGTGGCGGGGGACAAGACCGCTAACGAGATGCAGTGGCTGCGGCAGCTCGTCGACTGGCAGCGCGAGACGGCGGACCCGTCGGAGTTCCTCGACTCGCTGCGCTTCGAGATGAGCGGCAAGGAGGTGTACGTCTTCACCCCGAAGGGTGAGGTGATCGCCTTGCCAGCAGGCTCCACGCCGGTCGACTTCGCCTACGCGGTCCACACCGAGGTCGGGCACCGCACCATGGGCGCCCGCGTCAACGGACGGCTCGTGTCGCTCGACTCCGAGCTGGAGAACGGCGACGTCGTCGACGTCCTCACGTCGAAGTCTGAGAACGCCGGCCCGAGCCGCGACTGGATGGCCTTCGTCAAGAGCCCCCGGGCGAAGAACAAGATCCGCCAGTGGTTCTCGAAGGAGCGCCGCGAGGAGGCTGTCGAGCACGGCAAGGACGCGATCGCGAAGGCCATGCGCAAGCAGGGCCTGCCGATCCAGCGGCTCCTCTCGCACGAAGGGCTCGTCGCGCTCGCCCACGAGATGCGCTACGCGGACGTGTCCGCGCTGTACGCCGCTGTCGGTGAGGGCCAGGTCTCCGCGAACACGGTCGTGCACCGGCTGGTCCAGTCGATGGGCGGCGAGGGCGGCACGACGGAGGACCTCGCCGAGGTCGCCCGACCGGGGGTGGGGGCGTCGCGTCGCCCGCGCACGGGAGACCCGGGCATCGTCGTCAAGGGTGTCGAGGACGTGTGGGTCAAGCTCGCGAAGTGCTGCACGCCGGTGCCGGGTGACGCGATCATCGGCTTCATCACGCGGGGCCAGGGCGTCTCCGTCCACCGCACGGACTGTGCCAACGTGGCGGCCCTCCAGTCACAGCCCGAGCGCTTCGTCGACGTCTCGTGGACGGCTGGGTCGAACACGCTGTTCCTCGTGCAGATCCAGGTCGAGGCGCTCGACCGGTCGCGACTGCTCTCTGACGTGACGCGCGTGCTGTCGGACAACCACGTGAACATCCTGTCGGCGACCGTCTCGACGTCGTCCGACCGAGTCGCGGTCTCGCGTTTCGTGTTCGAGATGGCGGAGCCTGCGCACCTCGCGACCGTCCTCAAGGCAGTGCGCAAGGTCGACGGCGTCTTCGACGTCTACCGCATCACCGGCACCAAGAACGACTCGCTCCCCGTGTGATCCCGGTCAGGGGAGCGCCCTGACGACGTCGAGCGCGCGTCCGTACGCGGCGTCGCCTGTCCTGCGGTTCAGGGCGTCAAGCACCGCACGGATGCTCGTCGCGCCTGTCGCCACGAGCTCGTGCACCAGCCGCGTCGCTTGGTCCGTGGGTGCGAAGAGGGCAAGATCGGCAGCTGTGCGCGCTGGTGTGGTGGTCGCCGCAGCGCCGAGCCGGACGACCTCGTCCTCCCTGAGCACGGCCTGGTGGCTCGCGGTTCGCGGTCCCGGCAACGGCCGGTGGCAGTTCGGCGGATAGAGGACGGTCACACGCTCGGGCGGGGAGCCCCCGAGGTAGACCCAGGCGGCGCTCGACCGGCCGACGACGGTGCGCGGAGGCACGACCGGGGCGAGGGCCAGGACCCGCACCCGCGGGGTGACGGTCACGCCCCGAGCGACCGCGCGACTGCCGTGCACCCGCTCGAGCAGCCCTTCCTGGACCAGCGTGTCGAACGGGACCCTGCCACCGACGTCAGCCGGTGTCACGATCGGGCCGAGGATGGTCTGGGGTGAGGCGAAGTATGGGGCGGACAGCACCCCGTCAGCATGACTCGGGCGCCCCGGTGGAGACCACCGGGACGCCCGACCTGTGGATCGTCGTGTCAGCCGCGTGCGTCGTTCGCGGCGCGCTCGACCTGCTCGAGCCACGTGCGCTTCGCCGCGATCTCCTCGGTCAGCGAGGCGACCGCGCGTGCGTCACCCTTCGCCTGGGCCGCAGCGAGGCGCTCCTCGGCCTGGGTGATGGCCTGTGCGAGCTGTGCGGCCGCACCCTCGGCACGGGCGCGAGTCTCGGGGTTCGTGCGCTTCCACTGCTGCTCGTCAGCCTCGCGGACGGCCGTCTCGACCGCGCGCATGCGCGCCTCGACGCGCTGGACGTCGCCGCGGGGAACGCGACCGGCCGCTTCCCAGCGCTCCTGGATGTCACGCAGAGCCGCCTTCGTCTTGCCGAGGTTCGTCACGGGGACGAGCGCCTCGGCCTCAGCGAGGAGCGCCTCCTTCACCTCGAGGTTCGCCCCGTACTCGGCATCGATCGCCGCGTTGTCGGCGTCACGGGCAGCGAAGAAGCGGTCCTGCGCCCCACGGAAGCGGGCCCACAGCGCGTCGTCGTCCTTGCGGTTCGCGCGTCCTGCAGCCTTCCAGCGCGCCATCAGGTCGCGGTATGCCGCGGCGGTCGCGCCCCAGTCGGTGCTCGTGGCGAGCGCCTCGGCCTCGGCGACAAGCTGCTCCTTCTCGTCCTTCGCTGCGCTGTTGCGCGTCTCGAGCTCGGCGAAGAAGTGGCGCCGTTCGCGGTCGAAAGCGGTGCGCGCATGGCTGAACCGCTTCCACAACGACTCCTCGGTCGGGCGGTCGATGCGCGGTCCGGAACGCTGCGCCTCCTTCCACTGGTCGAGGAGGGTGCGCAGCTTGTCACCGGCAGGGCGCCACTGGATCCGGGCGGGGTCGGTCGCCGCGATGGCTTCGGCGGCCTCGACGATCGCGGTGCGTGCGGCGACGGCCGCCGCCTTGGCGGCGGCCCGCTCGGCCTCGAGCGCGGTGCGCCGCTCGGCGGCGGCACCACGGACGGCCTCGACACGGGCTCGCAGCCCGTCCAGGTCGCCGACGGCGGACGGCTCGGTCATCTCTTCGTCGAGCTTCGCCAGCGTCTGGTCGATCTCCTTGACGGCGAGCTCGGCGCTGCCGAGGCGCGCCTCGAAGATCGTGACCTTGGCCTGGAGATCGAGGAAGCGGCGGACGTAGAGGGCGAGGGCCTCGTCCTTCGTCGCGCCGGGGAACTGGCCCACGAGCCGCTCGCCGCTGGCCTCGCGGACGTAGACGTTGCCCTCGTCGTCGACTCGGCCGAAGGTCGCAGCCTCGGCTGCCGCTGCCGCGTCAGCAGGTGCAGGCGCGAGCGCGACGGCAGGGCGCGCGACGGAGGCAGGACGGTTCTGCGCGAGCGCGGCGGGGGACGGGACGGGGCGCGGCGTCGGACGAGCAGGGGCGGCGGGGGGCGCGGGGGCGGTCTCAGGAGTCGCACCTTGTGCGTCCCCTTCCGCATCCGGGACGGTCGCAGGCGCCGCGTCCTCGGTGGCGACGGCCGCTGCGTCCTCAGGTGCTGCGACCTCGGCTGCGGCCTGGGTGGGGGTGGTGACCTCAGGGGAGGTGCCGGGCGTCTCCGCGGTGTTGTCGCCGTCGACGGCGGGGGTGGACTCGGACACAGGGCATCACTCCTCGTGTGGTGACCCGCCCTCGCGGACGGAATCAGCGACTGTCCCCGCGGGCGGGGACGTGACGTGCCGGCGCGCAGTCGCGTGCTGGTCCTCCACAGTCTAGGGATCTCAGCGCGCCGCGTCGCCCCTGTTCTCGTGGAGCGGCGTGCCGTGAGGCCTAGCATGGCCTGATGCATGTCGAGACGATCGTCGCTCCCGTCTTCGGGACCAACAGCTATCTCGTGTCCGCGACCGGTTCCGGGCCGTGCGTGATCGTCGACGCGGGCGGCGGGGTCGTGCCCGCCCTCACGGAGCGCGTGCGGCGCGCAGGCCTCGAGCCGGTCGCGCTCCTCGCGACGCACGGGCACGTCGACCACACCTGGTCAGCGGCCGAGCTGTGCGAGCTCTACGACGTCCCGCTGCTCATCCATGCCGACGACGCGTTCCGCCTGGCCGACCCGTTCGGCACGATCGAGGACCGCAGGCCCGGCTCGGCGAGCGGCCCGCTCGCCCAGGCGCTGGCAGCCGGTGGCTGCGACCCGGCCTCGTACCGCGCCCCCGCACGGGTGCAGCCGTTCGTCGGCCCGCGCGCGGAGCTCGATCTCCCTGACGTGCCCGCCCTGACCGCCTGGCACGCACCTGGGCACACGCAGGGGGCGACGGTGTATGTCGCCGTCGAGACCCCGGACGCGGCATCGCTGCTCCCCGACCGCGGCGACGCCTACGTCGAGGGTGCGGACGCGACAGCGTTCACCGGAGACGTTCTCTTCGCCGGCACGATCGGCCGGACCGACCTGCCCGGCGGAGACATGGCGACGATGCGCCGGTCGCTCGCCGGACTGCTCGACGGGCTCCCGCCGCGGGCGCTGCTCCTCCCCGGTCACGGGCCCGCGAGCAGGCTCGACGCCGAGACCGTTCGTAACCCGTACCTCTCGCGCCGGTAAGATCCGGAGCATGGCACGCCCCACACCCCTGTCCGGATTCCCCGAGTGGCGCCCTGCTGGGCGCATCGTCGAGAGCCACGTCCTCGACGTCCTGCGCAGGACGTTCGAGCTCCACGGTTTCGCGGGGATCGAGACGCGCGCGGTCGAGCCGCTCGACCAGCTGCTGCGCAAGGGGGAGACCTCCAAGGAGGTCTACGTGCTGCGTCGGCTCCAGGAGGAGGGTCCGGACGAGCGTCGTGGTGACGAGAAGCAGCTCGGTCTGCACTTCGACCTGACGGTGCCGTTCGCGCGGTACGTCCTCGAGAACGCGGGCCACCTGAGCTTCCCGTTCAAGCGCTACCAGATCCAGAAGGTGTGGCGTGGAGAGCGCCCCCAGGACGGCCGCTTCCGTGAGTTCGTCCAGGCGGACATCGATGTCGTCGGTGCGGGGTCGCTCCCGTACCACTACGAGGTCGAGCTGCCGCTCGTCATGGCGGAGGCGCTCGGTTCGCTCCGCGAGATCGGCGTGCCGCCCGTGCGGATCCTGGTGAACAACCGCAAGGTCGCCGAGGGGTTCTACCGGGGCCTCGGGCTGAGCGACGTCGAGGGTGTGCTCCGGTCGATCGACAAGCTCGACAAGATCGGTCCGGACGCGGTCGCAGACCTCCTCGTCGCCGAGACTGGCGCGACGCCCGAGCAGGCGCGTGCGTGCCTGGCCCTCGCGGCGATCAACGGCCCTGACGCGTCGGTCGTCGACGAGGTCCGCGCTCTCGCGTCGAGCCACGGCGTCGTCAGCGAGCTTCTCGACGAGGGCCTCGTCGAGCTCGGTGCCCTCGTCTCGGCCGCGTCCGAGCGGGCGCCCGGCGTCGTCGTCGCAGACCTCAAGATCGCGCGCGGCCTCGACTACTACACGGGCTCCGTGTACGAGACCGTGCTCGTCGGCCACGAGCAGCTCGGTTCGATCTGCTCGGGTGGTCGCTACGACACCCTCGCGTCGGACGGCACCACCACGTACCCGGGCGTCGGCCTGTCGATCGGCGTCTCGCGGCTCCTGTCGCGCCTCCTGGGCGCGGGACTCGTCGAGTCCTCACGGTCCGTCCCGACGGCGGTCGTCGTCGCGGTCAACCACGAGGAGGAGCGCGCGGAGTCGGACGCGATCGCGTCCGCGCTGCGCTCTCGCGGCATCCCGTGCGAGGTCGCGCCGACGGCGGCGAAGTACGGCAAGCAGATCAAGTACGCCGATCGCCGTGGTGTCCCGTTCGTGTGGTTCCCTGCGACGCCGGAGCACACGCGCGCGGACGGCACGGTCGTGCCGGCGCAGGGCGACCAGGTCAAGGACATCCGCTCGGGCGAGCAGGTCGACGCCGCTCCCGCTACCTGGACGCCGCCCGCCGAGGACCTGTGGCCGGTCGTCCGGGCCGCCGCGCAGGCCTGACGTCGGTCCAGCCGGTCCCGGCTGCAACCGCCTAGACTTGTCGACGGCGCCTCCAGCGCCGTCCGCACGCTGCCGAGCGGCGTGCACGCATGCATCGGCATGCACGGTCCGCCCCGTCTCGGCGGCCCGTCCCAACGCAGTTCGGAAGGACACCCCGTGCTCCGCACACACACCGCCGGCTCCCTGAGGGCCGAGCACTCCGGTCAGACCGTCACTCTCACGGGTTGGGTCGACCGCCGCCGCGACCACGGCGGCGTCGCCTTCATCGACCTGCGCGACGCCTCGGGCATCGCTCAGGTCGTCATCCGTGACGAGGCTGTCGCGCACCCGCTGCGCTCGGAGTTCGTCCTCCAGGTGACCGGCACGGTCTCCCTGCGTCCTGACGGCAACGAGAACGCCAACCTCGCGACCGGTGCGATCGAGGTTCTGGCAGACGACGTCGTCGTCCTCAACGAGTCGGCCCCGCTGCCGTTCCAGGTCTCGACGGCGCTCGACGGCACGGAGACGATCGGCGAGGAGGCGCGTCTCAAGCACCGCTACCTCGACCTGCGTCGTCCCGCGCCGGCGCACGCGCTGCGGCTGCGCGCCAAGGCGAACGCTGCCGCGCGGCGTGCCCTCGATGCACAGGACTTCGTCGAGATCGAGACGCCGACCCTGACGCGCTCGACGCCGGAGGGTGCGCGCGACTTCCTCGTGCCGGCGCGTCTCGCGCCCGGCTCCTGGTACGCCCTGCCGCAGTCCCCGCAGCTGTTCAAGCAGCTGCTCATGGTCGCGGGCATGGAGCGGTACTACCAGATCGCGCGCTGCTACCGCGACGAGGACTTCCGTGCGGACCGTCAGCCGGAGTTCACGCAGCTCGACGTCGAGATGAGCTTCGTCGAGCAGGACGACGTGATCGCCGTCGGCGAGCAGATCCTCGCAGAGCTCTGGAAGCTCATCGACTACGAGATCCCGATGCCGATCCCGCGCATGACGTTCAAGGACGCCATGGAGCGCTACGGGTCGGACAAGCCCGACCTGCGCTTCGGCCTCGAGCTGGTGGACCTCACGGACTACTTCGCCGACACTCCGTTCCGGGTGTTCCAGGCGCCGTACGTGGGTGCCGTCGTGTTCCCGGGCGGTGCCGCGACGCCGCGTCGCGGTTTCGACGCGTGGCAGGAGTGGGCGAAGCAGCGCGGCGCGAAGGGTCTCGCGTACGTGACCTTCGCGGAGGACGGCACCCTGGGCGGTCCTGTCGCGAAGAACCTCTCCGACGCGGAGCGTGACGGTCTCGCGGCGGCGACGGGCGCCTCGGCGGGCGACGCGGTGTTCTTCGCCGCAGGCCGGGCGACCGACGCTCGCGCTCTCCTGGGGGCGGCACGCCTCGAGGTCGGCAAGAAGGCCGGGCTGATCGACGAGTCGCAGTGGTCGTTCCTGTGGGTGGTCGACGCGCCGCTGTTCAAGCCCACGGGTGAGGACGACGACGTCGCGGTCGGTGAAGGCGCCTGGACGGCCGTGCACCACGCGTTCACGTCGCCGACGCCGGAGTGGATCGACACGTTCGAGGAGAACCCGGGCGAGGCGCTCGCGTACGCCTACGACATCGTCTGCAACGGCAACGAGATCGGGGGTGGCTCGATCCGTATCCACCGTCGTGACGTGCAGGAGCGCGTGTTCAAGGTTATGGGCATCGGCGAGGAGGAAGCCCGCGAGAAGTTCGGCTTCCTGCTCGACGCCTTCGCGTTCGGCGCGCCGCCGCACGGTGGAATCGCGTTCGGCTGGGACCGCATCCTCACGCTGCTCACGGGCTCGGAGTCGATCCGCGACGTCATCGCGTTCCCCAAGTCGGGGGGCGGCTTCGACCCGCTGACGCAGGCGCCTGCGCCCATCACGGCGCAGCAGCGCAAGGAGGCTGGCGTGGACGCGAAGCCGAAGGCTGAGGCCGCGGCCGAGTGATCTAGGGCTGTGCGCGACGACGCCCTCCGCAGAGATCTGCGGAGGGCGTCGTCGTCTGTCGTCACCAGCGCTGCGGCGCCTCGTAGCCGGGCCTGAGAGTCCGAGGCCGTCGTTCCACGTCGTCGATCGGCGCCTCCCGGTAGGGCGGTACCGGCCGCCGGCGCGAGTGCCGGACGAGGAGAGCCACGAGGGCTGCTGCGAGCACGACCGAGAGGATGAAGGCCAAGAAGGAACCGGCTGCCCACGGTCGCAGGTCTGCCTCGACGGTCGCGAGGATCTGGGCGCGCTTCTTGAGGCGCAGGACCCACAGGGTGACCTGGGACGCGACGAAGAGCACGACGACGAGCAGGTAGCCGCGCGAGAGGCTGCGGTGTGCAGCGAGCTCGCGCGCATATCGGGCGGCGTCGATCCTGGCGCGCTCGGCCTGTGCCCGACGTGTCTCACGGAGGGCGTGCTCGGCGTCGGTGATCGGCGGGACGCCGTCCGGGTGCGGCTGGGACATCGTCGTCTCAGCTCAGTGGATGATGCCGAAGCGCTCGTGCACGCGTCGTAGCGCAGGCGGGCACCACCAGTTGTGCCGTCCCAGGAGCGTCATCGTCGCGGGGACCAGGAGCATGCGGACGAGCGTCGCGTCGAGGGCGACGGCGAACGCGAGAGCGAAGCCCACCTGCTTGATGACGAGCAGGTCTCCGAACACGAACCCGGCGAACACGACGACGATGATCGCAGCGGCGGACGTGATGATGCGGCCCGACCGTTGCAGGCCGACACGGACCGCCTCGTCCCCGTCCATCCCGGAGTCGACGAGCTCCTTGATGCGCGCGATGAGGAACACCTCGTAGTCCATCGCGAGGCCGAACGCGAAGGCGATGACGATCGCGAAGACGTAGGTCTCGATGCCACCGGTGCTCGCGAACCCCAGCAGCGACTCCAGGTGCCCGTCCTGGAACACCCACACGAGGACGCCGAGCGCGGCGGCGAGCGACAGAGCGTTGGTCAGGAGCGCCTTGAGCGGGACGACGACCGACCCGGTCATGAGGAAGAGCAGGACGAACGTCGCGAGGACGACGACAGCCCCCGCAGCCCAGGCGCGGGCGCTGAGCGCCGAGACGAAGTCGACCTGCTGAGCGGCGGGGCCTGTGACCCAGACCGTCAGGTCGGTGTCGAGGGCGCGGATCTCGCCGACCGCGGTGGTCGCCTCGCGTCCCGACGAGTCGTCACCGACGATGTCGACCGCGATGACGGAGTAGGGGCCGAGCCCGGTCGGCTCTGAAGCCCTGGTGACCGAGTCGACCGCGCCGATCAGCGGCACGAGGCTGGCCGCGGCTTCCGTCGTCGCGTCGACCACCACGACGAGGTCGGTCCCGGTGGATGCGGGGTACTCCTCCTGGAGGACGGTGACGAACTCCCGCTGCGGGTTCGACGTCGGTAGGAGCTCGATGTCAGAGCTGCGCAGCTGCAGGTGCGCGAGCGGCAGCGCGAGGAGGACGAGGACGCCGAGGCTCGCGACGAGGGACCACCAGGGTCGTCGCTGGACGCGTGCCGCGAGGCGGTAGAACGTACCTTCGTCCGACTCGACGTCTGCCGTGCGAGCCAGGACCCGCGCCATCCCGGGGATCCGAGCCAGGGCGCCGGCGCGCTCCATCCGGCGGCCCGCGAGGACGAGCACCGCCGGGACGAGCGTCAGGGCTGTGGCGACGGCGATGAGCACGATCGCGAGCCCGGCGGCGCCGATCGCACGGAGCACGTCGGGGCGGAAGACCATGAGGCCTGCGATCGAGACGGCGACCGTCACCGCGGAGAACGCGACCGTGCGGCCGGCGGTCGTCATGGTGCGGGTCAGGGCGACCGCGACGACGCCGTCGCCGCGGCGGCGGCGCATCGCGCCCGACTCGCCGGCCGACGCGGCGCGCGAGAGCTCCTCGCGGAAGCGTGAGACGACGAGCAGGCCGTAGTCGATCGAGAGGCCGATGCTCAGGAGGCTGATCACGTTGACGACGGCGGCGTCGACGTCGAGGAAGAACGTGAGCAGGTGGAGCACACCGAGCCCCGCGCCGATCGACGCGATCGCGCCGACCATCGGCATGGCGGCCGCGAGGAAGCCGCCGAACACGAGCACCATGATGACGAGCGCGACCGGGAGCGCGACGAGCTCTCCCGTCTTCAGGTCCTCCTGGACCTGGTCGGTCACGGCGTCGAGGATCAGGCGGTTCGCCCCGACGAGCGTGCGCACGTCCGGGCCTGCGGTCGCGAGCGTCGCCCGGGCGTCGTCGAACGCTGCGGCCACGGCGCCGGCCGCGGCGGTCTGCTCGTCCTCGTCGAGGTCGGTCGCGAGCTCGGCGACGACGATGAACCCGTCTCCGGCGGAGCTGAGGAGGGGAGCGGCGGCGGGCGACGTGACGCCTCCCGGGAGCTGGAAGGGATCGATGACGGACGCGACGCCGTCGATCTCGGAGGCCTCGGCGACGATCGTCGCCATGATGCCCGGGAGCGCCTCAGAGGTCGGGTCGACGCCGGACACGATCATCGTGACCGTCTCGCCGGCCGTGCCGTGCTCGGCGAGGATCTCGGCGCCGCGCTCGCTCTCCGATCCGGGGACGGCGGGGTTTCCCGACGCGAGACGGTCGAAGAGGGACGCGCCACCGACCCCGGTGAGTGCGACGAGGAGGCCCACGACGGTGACCACCGCCCAGATGACGATGGTGCGACGGGGGTGGCGGCTCACGCGGCGGGCAAGGGTCTCGAACACCGCCCCAATATCCCACCCGGACGTGCGTGGACGCCATGCGGCGGCCGGGCGCCGAGTCCTCGGCCGTCTTCCTGGGTGCGTAGGCTCGTGGGCATGGATCTGTTCGACACGGCGGGGGCGACTGCCGACGGCGTCCCGGCGGCCGGGCCGGGTGCTCCGCTCGCGGTGCGGATGCGGCCTCGGACGCTCGATGAGGTGGCGGGACAGTCGCACCTCCTCGAGCCTGGCTCGCCGCTGCGGCGCCTGGTCGCTCCTGGAGGCGAGTCGTCGCGTCGCGCCGGGCCGGCGTCGGTCATCTTGTGGGGGCCACCCGGCACGGGGAAGACGACGCTCGCGTACCTGATCGCCGGGGCGTCTGGCCGCCGGTTCGTCGAGCTCTCGGCTGTGACGGCGGGCGTCAAGGACGTGCGTGCGGTGGTCGAGGACTCGCGGCGTCGTCTCGTGACGGGCGGCGAGGAGACCGTCCTGTTCATCGACGAGGTGCACCGGTTCTCCAAGACGCAGCAGGACGCTCTGCTGCCGAGCGTCGAGAACCGTTGGGTGACGCTCGTCGCGGCGACGACGGAGAACCCGAGCTTCTCGGTCAACTCTCCGCTGCTGTCGCGGTCGCTCCTCCTGACGCTGAAGCCGCTCGCGACCGAGGACGTCGCTGCGCTCGTGGACCGGGCTGTCGCGGACCCGCGTGGCCTCGACGGCACGGTGGGGCTCGCAGACGAGGCGCGCGAGCACCTGCTGCGGCTCGCAGGTGGTGACGCTCGCAAGGCGCTCACGATCCTCGAGGCTGCTGCGGGAGCGGCGCTCGACGACGCGGCGGGCTCGGTCCCCGCGGAGGTGGACCTCGCCACGGTCGAGCGGGCGATCGACGTGGCCGCCGTGCGGTACGACCGCGCGGGCGACCAGCACTACGACGTCGTCTCTGCGTTCATCAAGTCCGTGCGAGGCTCGGACGTCGATGCGGCGCTGCACTACCTCGCGCGGATGATCGCCGCGGGGGAGGACCCGCGCTTCATCGCCCGCCGGATCATCATCTCGGCGTCCGAGGACGTCGGGATGGCCGACCCGAGCGCACTGCAGACGGCGGTCGCCGCGGCCCAAGCCGTCCAGATGATCGGGATGCCCGAGGGAGCGCTCGTCCTCGCCGAGGCCGTCGTGCACCTCGCCACGGCGCCCAAGTCCAACGCCGCGTACACCGCGATCGGCGCGGCCCTCGCGGACGTGCGGGCTGGCAAGGCCGGGCCGGTACCGGCCCACCTCCGGGACGCGCACTATCGCGGCGCGGAAGGCCTCGGTCATGGCGTCGGCTACGTCTACTCGCACGACGAGCCGCACGCGGTCGCGGCACAGCGCTACCTGCCCGAGTCGCTCGAGGGCAGGCGGTACTACGAGCCCTCCGACCGCGGGTACGAGCGGCAGGTCAGCGACCGGCTCGAGAAGATCCGCACGATCCTCGCGCAGGATCGGGTACGATAGACAGGTTGCCCGCTGTGGCACACCTGGGACCTCGGCCCCGTTCGCTCGCCCATCGCCCTCCACGGGCGGTCGCAGCGCTCCGGCTGGTCCCACGCCCGCACCTCCTCGAGGAGCGGGTGTGACGTCAGAAGATCGAACGACAGGATGGAAAACCGTGTCCTCTGTGACCCGCTCGCGCCGCCAGGTGCGACTGAGCCGTGCCCTCGGCATCGCGCTCACCCCGAAGGCCGTCAAGCACTTCGAGAAGCGTCCCTACCCGCCCGGCGAGCACGGCCGCGCCCGTCGCCGCACCGAGTCGGACTACGCGGTCCGTCTTCGCGAGAAGCAGCGTCTGCGCGCCCAGTACGGCCTCCGCGAGAAGCAGATGGCCCGTGCGTTCGAGGAGGCCCGCAAGGATGCCGGTCTGACCGGTGAGGCTCTCGTCGAGATCCTCGAGACCCGTCTCGACGCGCTCGTGCTCCGTGCCGGCTTCGCCCGCACGATCCTGCAGTCCCGCCAGGCTGTCGTGCACCGCCACATCCTCGTCGACGGCAAGATCGTCGACCGCCCCTCGTTCAAGGTGAAGCCGGGCCAGACGGTCCAGGTCAAGCCGAAGAGCCAGGCCACCACGCCGTTCCAGGTCGCCGCTGCCGGCGCCCACCGCGACGTGCTCCCCGCCGTCCCGGGCTACCTGGACGTCCAGCTCGAGAAGCTCTCGTTCACGCTCGTGCGTCGCCCCAAGCGCGTCGAGGTCCCCGTGACGTGCGAGGTCCAGCTCGTCGTCGAGCACTACTCGCGCTGATCGCTGCGCTCCTGGAACGCCCTGTCCGCTGCTCGCAGCGGGCAGGGCGTTCCGTCTCTCCGGAGCATTCCTGCGTGCGGCAGCGCTGCACGCTTTCCCCGGGCCGCGCAGGTAGAGTTCTTCACGGCCACCGTCACCCAACCGAGGAGCAGCCATGATCGGAGACATCGCCGGTCTCATCGCAGCCGTGGCGTTCGTCGCGCTGGTCGGGCTGCTCGCCGTCCCGCTGCTCAAGCTCGGGCGAGTCTTCGACGAGGCGCGCGAGTCGATCAAGGACCTCACCGAGCACTCGGTGCCGATCCTGGACGAGGCCGTCGAGACGGTCGCGGGGACGAACGCGCAGCTCGCGAAGGTCGACACGATCACGACGTCGGCCGCGCAGGTCTCCGAGAACGTGTCGGCGCTCGCCGCGCTCTACTCCTCCGTGCTGGGCGGGCCGCTCATCAAGGTCGCCTCGGCCGCGTACGGGCTCCAGAAGGCCTCGAGCCGAGCCTGGTCGCGCATGCGCGGCGTCGACCCGGACGACACGCCCGCACCCGAGCCGACCCTGCGCCCCGAAGGTGGAACCACCCGACGCAAGGGTGCCCGATGAGGCGCCTCGTCTGGGTGGCCGTCGGCATCGGTGGCACGCTCTATGCGGTGCGCAAGGCCCAGCAGCTCCGTGCCCGCTACAGCCCTCCTGCCGTCGTCGGCCGTGCTGTCGACGGCCTGGGGGAGCGCACCAGCACGTTCGTCGAGCGAGCGCGCGTGAGCGTCGCGTCGTTCGGTGACGACCTGCGCGCGGCAGCCGCGGAGCGCGAGCGCCAGCTCGGCGCGGCTCTCCTCTCGTCCGGTCAGGACGCCCCCCAGCGCGGCGCAGGGCGCAGCCGGCACGACCGGGACCAGGCCCGCACCGCAGCACGCTGGGGCGCGGAGCTCGCACCCGGGGGCCCTGTCCCCGGCCAGGACCCGCGGGTCGACGACGACGACGTCGACGGCGACCTGCCCTACTCGTTCTAGATCCTTCCCCCGCCCGGCGAGCGACCTTGGTCGCCGGGCCCGCACCACCACACGAATTCAGAGGTCAAGATGCGTACCGCCGAGATCCGCCAGCGTTGGCTCGACTACTTCTCCGAGCGCGGCCACCACGTGGCACCGAGCACCTCGCTGATCTCGCCCGACCCCTCGCTCCTCTTCACGGTCGCGGGCATGGTCCCGTTCATCCCGTACATCATCGGCACGGAGCAGTCGCCGCACCCGCGCATCGCGAGCGTCCAGAAGTGCATCCGCACGAACGACATCGAGAACGTCGGCAAGACGACGCGCCACGGTACGTTCTTCCAGATGAACGGCAACTTCTCGTTCGGCGACTACTTCAAGGAAGGCGCGATCGACTTCGCCTGGGAGCTCCTCACCGGCGCCCAGGCGGACGGCGGCTACGGCTTCGACGGTGACAAGCTCTGGGTGACCCTGTGGGACCAGGACACCGAGTCGTTCGACGTGCTGACCCGCAAGATCGGCATGGACCCTGCACACATCGTGCGTCTCCCGCGCGAGGAGAACTTCTGGGACACGGGCCAGCCCGGCCCCGCCGGTCCGTGCGCCGAGTTCCACGTCGACCGCGGCCCCCAGTACGGTCCTGACGCTGTCGGTGGGAACGTCGACCCGGGCGGCGACCGTTACCTCGAGGTCTGGAACCTCGTCTTCGACCAGTACCTGCGCGGCGAGGGCAAGGGCAAGGACTACCCGCTCATCCGCGAGCTCGACCAGAAGGCGATCGACACGGGTGCCGGCCTCGAGCGCCTCGCGTTCCTCATGCAGGGCAAGCAGAACCTCTACGAGATCGACGAGGTGTACCCGGTCATCGCGGCGACCGAGTCGATCACCGGCAAGCGTTACGGCGCCGACGACGCTGACGACGTGCGCATGCGCGTGATCGCGGACCATGTCCGCTCGTCGCTCATGCTCATCTCGGACGGTGTGCGTCCCTCCAACGAGGGCCGGGGGTACGTCCTGCGCCGCGTCGTGCGGCGTGCGGTCCGCTCGCTGCGCCTGCTCGGCGTCCAGGAGACGGCTCTGCCGGAGCTGCTCCCGGTGTCGATGGAGGCGATGAAGGCTTCCTACCCGACGCTCGAGACCGAGTTCGACCGCATCAGCCAGGTCGCGTACGGCGAGGAGGACGCGTTCCTGCGCACCCTCGCGTCGGGCACGACGATCCTCGACACGGCTGTCGCCCGTGCAAAGTCGTCCGCCGGGGGAGCCGCTCCAGTCCTCGGCGGTGAGCAGGCGTTCGCGCTGCACGACACGTACGGCTTCCCGATCGACCTGACGCTCGAGATGGCGTCCGAGCAGGGAGTCCAGGTCGACGAGGCCGCGTTCCGCTCGCTCATGGCCGAGCAGAAGGCTCGGGCGCGCGCCGACGCGGTCGCGAAGAAGACCGGTCACACGGACACCGCGGCCTACGAGTCGGTGCGCACCTCGCTCGACGCGCCCGTCGAGTTCCTCGGCTACACGGACCTCGCGTCGCGCTCGACGGTCGTCGGCCTGCTCGTCGACGGCGTCCCGACGCCGACCGTGACGGCCCCGGCCGACGTCGAGATCATCCTCGACCGCACCCCGTTCTACGCCGAGGCGGGCGGCCAGCTCGCCGACCACGGCGAGATCATGCTCGACGGCGGCGCCCGCATCGAGGTCGACGACGTCCAGGCGCCGATCAAGGGGCTGAACGTGCACCGTGGTCGCCTCGTCGACGGCTCCGTGACGCTCGGCGAGTCCGGACAGGCGACGATCGACGCCGCGCGCCGCACGGCGATCACGCGCGCGCACTCCGGGACGCACCTCATCCACAAGGCGCTCCAGGAGACCCTCGGCAAGGACGCGACGCAGGCAGGTTCCGAGAATGCGCCGAGCCGCATCCGCTTCGACTTCCGTCGCGGACAGGCAGTCCCTGCCAGCGCGCTCGCCGAGATCGAGGAGCGGGTCAACACGCGCCTCCAGGACAACCTCGAGGTGACCGAGCAGATCATGTCGCTCGACGAGGCTCGTGCGCTCGGTGCGATGGCCCTGTTCGGCGAGAAGTACGGCGACCGGGTCCGTGTCGTCTCGATCGGTGACGACTGGTCGCGCGAGCTGTGCGCGGGCACCCACGTCAAGCAGTCGGGCGAGCTCGGTCTCGTGACGCTTCTGGGTGAGTCCTCGATCGGATCGGGTGTGCGCCGTGTCGACGCGCTCGTCGGGGCGGGCGCCTACGGCTTCCAGGCCAAGGAGCGCGCGATCGTCGGGCAGATCTCCGGGATGCTCAATGCGCGCGGTGACGAGCTGCCCGAGCGGATCTCCTCTCTCATGTCGCGTCTCAAGGAGGCCGAGAAGGAGGTCGGTGCGCTGCGTCAGGGCCAGCTCCTCGCCCGTGCGGCTGCGCTCGTCGACACGGCGGTGGACGCCGCTGGCGTGCGTGTCGTGACGGCGGACGCTGGCGAGGTCGCTGGCGCTGACGACCTGCGCGTGCTCGCGCTCGACGTGCGCTCGCGCCTCGGCGACTCGTCGCCGGCGACGGTCGCCGTCCTCGGCGTCGCGAACGGTCGTCCGCTCGTCGTCGTCGCGACGAACGCGGGCGCACGTGACGCTGGCGTGCGCGCCGGCGCCCTCGTCAAGGTCGCTACCGCTGTCCTCGGCGGCGGCGGCGGCGGCAAGGACGACGTCGCGCAGGGTGGCGGCACGAAGGTCGAGGCGGGCGCCGAGGCGCTCTCCGCGATCGTCTCCGCCGTCGGGTCGCGCGGCTGATCGTCGGTGGCCGGTCTCGTCCGGGGCGCCCGGATCGGCGTCGACGTCGGCTCCGTCCGGGTCGGTCTCGCCTCGAGCGACCCGGACGGTCTCATCGCGACCCCCGTCGAGACGGTTCCTCGCGCTGCGGTTCCGAAGGAGCCGGGAGCGATCTCGGCAGATGTCGCGCAGATCGCGCGTGAGGTCGCGGAACGCGGTGCACAGGTGGTGTACGTTGGCTTGCCACGGCACCTCAAGGGTACGGAGGGTGCAGCCTCGGAAGCGGCCCGCGACTATGCCGCGACGCTGGCCCGCACCGTCGCTCCTGTCGAGGTCCGGCTGGTGGACGAGCGCATGACCTCGGTCACGGCTCACCAGGCGCTGCACGCGTCCGGTCGCGCGGGACGCAAGCATCGTGCGGTCGTCGACCAGGTGGCCGCTGTGATCATCCTGCAGTCAGCGCTCGACGCCGAGCGTGCGTCGGGGCAGCGCACGGGAGAGCTCGTGGAGCGCGACGGATGACAGACTCGAGACGAACGACGACGACAAAGGAGGCGCACACGCTGTGAGCGACCTGTTCTCCAGCCCGGAGCAGCCGAACGTCCAGCGACGCGCGGCGGCCCCTGCCGCCGCTCCCTCGACGCGTGCCCAGAGCCGGAACAACCCCGTGACGCGGCGTCGCCGTCGTGCGCGGCGCATCCGCACCGCGATCATCGTCGTCGTGACGCTCGCCCTCGTGGGCGGCGCAGGATTCTTCGTCGTCAAGACCGTCCCGGGATTCTTCGCGAAGGAGTCCGTCTCGGAGGACTACGCCGGCCCGGGCGATGGTCAGGTGCAGGTCCAGATCGCGAAGGGCGCCTCGGGTGCGGCGATCGGTGCCGCTCTCGCGGAGGCCGGTGTCATCAAGACCCAGGCTGCGTTCACCCAGGCCATCAAGGACTACACCGCCGCGAACGGCTCCGAGCCCAACCTGCAGTACGGGACGTACAACCTCATGAAGGAGATGAACGCCGCTGGCGCCCTCTCCGCGATGCTCGACAAGAGCAACCTCGTGCAGGACGGCGTGACCGTGCGCGAAGGGCTCACGATCGCTGCGACCATCGAGCGGCTCGCGAGCGTGACCGCGATCCCCGCAGCCGACTTCGAGAAGGCGCTCGAGAACCCCGAGGCGCTCGGCCTGCCCGCCGAGGCTGACGGCAACGTCGAGGGATGGCTCGCTCCTGCGCGGTACCCGTTCACTAACGACTCGACGGCCGAGCAGATCCTGTCGACGATGATCGCCAAGCAGGTCTCCGACCTCAACGAGCTGGGCGTCTCGCTCAAGGAAGCCAACACGGTGCTGACGAAGGCGTCGCTCGTCGAGGCCGAGGCGCCGGCCGACGGTCGGGGCAAGGTCGCGCGTGTGATCGAGAACCGCCTGGACACCGACGAGGCGCTGCGGTTCGACTCCACGATCCACTACATCGCGGGGGAGCGGACATCGAACGCGACGACGACAGCGGAACAGCGTCAGATCGACAGCCCGTACAACACGTACATGTACACGGGGCTCCCGCCGGCTCCGATCAACAGCCCGGGACGTGCGTCGATCGAGGCCGTGCTCAACCCTGAGGAAGGGCCCTGGCTCTTCTTCGTCACGACCAACCCGACGACTCACGAGACCTGCTACTCGATCACGTTCGCCGAGCACACGAAGTGCGTCGCGGAGTACCAGGAGTGGCTGCGGGACAACCCGGCGACGACGGACCCCGAGGGCGAGGAGTGAGCCGGGCAGCAGTGCTCGGCCACCCCGTCGGGCACTCGCTGTCACCCGTGCTGCACCGCGCCGCGTACTCGGCGCTCGGGCTCTCGTGGACCTACGACGCGATCGACGTCGACGAGCACGAGCTCGAGGGGTTCGTCGCGTCCTGCGGCCCTGAGTGGGCCGGACTGAGCCTCACGATGCCCCTGAAGCAGACGGTGCTCAGCCTGCTCGATCACGTCGAGCCTCTCGCCGAGGTCGTGGGGGCGGTCAACACCGTCCTGTTCCAGCCGGGAGGTTCGCGCGCGACGCTGGTCGGCGCGAACACGGACGTCTACGGGATCGTCGCGGCGCTGCGCGAGGCCGGGTTCGTACCCGGCAGCGGCGCAGTCCGCGGGGCGGTGCTCGGCGCGGGGGCGACCGCGTCGTCCGCGCTCGCCGCGCTCGGCGAGCTCGGCATCACCACACCTGCGGTGTTCGCCCGTTCGCTCTCGCGCACCGGCAGCCTGCGGCGAGCAGCGCACAGGATGGGCGTCGAGCCGACGTTCCACCAGATCGATGCGGTGCTGCCCGCACTCCTGGCCGCCGACGTCGTCGTCTCGACGCTCCCTGCGCACGCTGCCGACCCTGTCGCCGCCCAGCTGGTCCAGGCTGCGCCGTCACGGCTCGGCGTGCTTCTCGACGTCGTGTACGACCCGCGCCCGAGCGCGCTCAGAGCGGCGTGGGCGCCCGTGGGAGGAGACGCCGGTGGCGAGCGGATGCTCCTCCACCAGGCTGCGGAGCAGGTCCGCCTCATGACCGGTCGCGCCGCCCCGCTCGACGCGATGGCCGCCGCGCTCGACGCAGCCCTCGACGCTCCGCGCCCCGTCAACACTGTGTGAGAAGTGTGCATGTGCGCCTGAGGGCTCAGGTCCCGGCTCCAGAACGCCGATAGTGCTTCGACAGGATGTGCACGAGGTCGTGAGCGAGGCAACAACATGAAGCAGCTCGGAGAGGTCCTTCTCGAGGAAGGCCTGGTCAACGAGACACAGCTGATGACGGCGCTCGACGAGCAGATCGTCCGAGGATCCTCTCTCGGCCGTGTCCTGGTCGAGCTCGGGTACCTCAGCGAGGACCAGCTCGTACGTGCGCTCGCCGCCCAGGTGGGCATGGAGTTCGTCGACCTCGACGACCACGCCGTGGACCGTTCCGCCGTCGCGCTCCTGCCGACCGCGATGTGCCGGCGGTACACGATCCTGCCCGTGGAGATCCGCGACGGTCGGCTCGTCCTCGCGATGGCCGACCCGGGCAACGTCATGGCGCTCGACGACGCGCAGTCGGTCGCACGCATGCCCGTCATCCCCGCTGTGGCGGCGCACGACAACCTCGTGCGCGGTATCGACCGCTACTGCCGCGCCGACGGTGAGATCAACGAGCTCGCGGACGCGATGGAGGAGGCGACCTCCAACGAGGTCGAGATGGACCTCTCGAACCTCGGCTCCGCCACCGAGGACGACGCACCGATCGTCAAGTACGTCAACCTGCTGGTGACGCAGGCGATCACCGACCGCGCGTCCGACATCCACATCGAGCCGACCGAGGGCGACCTTCGGGTCCGCTACCGGATCGACGGCGTGCTCCACGAGATGCAGCGGTCGCCCAAGCAGATCCAGAACGGTGTCATCTCGCGCGTCAAGATCCTCTCGGACATCGACATCGCCGAGCGGCGCAAGCCCCAGGACGGCCGCATGTCCGTCCAGCACAACGGCCGCAAGATCGACCTCCGTGTCGCGACGCTGCCGACCGTGTGGGGCGAGAAGATCGTCATGCGAATCCTCGACAACTCGACGGCGAGCCTCGACCTGCGCGACCTGTCCTTCGGCGAGGAGAACTACGAGGTCTACTCCGAGGCGTACCGCAAGCCGTACGGCATGATCCTCGTGACGGGACCGACCGGTTCGGGCAAGTCGACGACGCTGTACGCGACCCTCAACGCGGTGTCGCGTCCGGAGATCAACGTCATCACGGTCGAGGACCCGGTCGAGTACCGCCTCCCGGGCATCAACCAGGTCCAGGTCAACCCCAAGGCGGGTCTGACCTTCGCGGGCGCGCTCCGGTCGATCCTCCGCTCTGACCCGGACGTCGTGCTCCTCGGTGAGATCCGTGACCACGAGACCGCGCAGATCGCGATCGAAGCGGCTCTCACCGGTCACCTGGTGCTGTCGACGCTGCACACGAACGACGCGCCGTCGGCGATCACCCGACTCGTGGAGATGGGCATCGAGCCGTTCCTCGTGGGGTCGGCCCTCGACTGCGTCGTTGCCCAGCGACTTGCCCGGCGGCTGTGCAAGAAGTGCAAGGAGCCGTACGAGCCGAGCGACGAGGAGCTGCTCGCGGCACGCTTCCCGTGGGTCCCGGGCGAGCCTAAGCCGATCCTGCAGCGCCCCGTCGGCTGTTCGACGTGCTCTCGCACCGGCTACCGCGGGCGTCTCGCGCTGCACGAGGTCATGCGGGTGACCGAGGCCATCGAGCGGCACGCCGTCGCCGGTTCCTCGGCCGCGGACATCGGCCGCACCGCGACGGACGAGGGGATGGCCACGTTGCGCATGGACGGGTGGCGCAAGGTCATCGCGGGTGACACCACGATCGAGGAGCTGCTGCGCATCGTCGCGTGAGCCGTCGGCTCGGCCGTGCGCCGAGAGCCGCTCAAGGTCGGCCGGGTGCGCGCCGATAAGAGAAAGTCGCACTACTTGCGTGCGGACGACGGCGAAAGGCTGAGAAGTGACCGAGGGCACCACGAACCACTACGGGATCCCGAACCCGGGCGACGACTTTCCCGCGGACTCGATCTCGTCGGTGAACGCGTTCCGCCGTGAGAGCGCGGCCCATGCGCTCCCTTCGGCGGGTCTCGCAGCTACGCCGACGTACCCGCCCGCTCCCGGGGCAGCGTCGCCCGCTGCTCGGCCCGGCGAGCCGGCCGCAGGCGGCAGCTTCTCACCTCAGCCCGGCACCTTCGTCCCGGGAGGTGCACAGGCGACCCTGGGCGCGCCCCGCGACGCGTATCTTGCCGGTGCGGCCTACCCGCCCGCACCGACCGCGCCCGCGAGCCAGCCGCTCACCCCGGTGCAGTCCGTCGCGCCGCGCGTCCCGAGCTATGTGGCTCCCGCGGCTCCGGCTCAGCCGACGGCCGTGCAGGCGCCCGTCGCCCCGGCGCCGACGTCGTCCGCTCCGGCCAGCGGCCCTGCGGCTCGCCCGGTGTCGCCGACCCGCCCGAGCGCGGAGGCGGGCTCGCGTCGTGCGGGCGCCGAGGGCTACGTCGGGTCGACCGCCGGCCGACTGGGCATGGACCGCGCTCATGAGAACGACGTCCAGATCGAGCCCCTCCTGCGCACGATGCACGCCGCCGGCGCTTCTGACCTGCACCTGACGGCCGGCGCGTACCCGATGATGCGCCGCCACGGCGCCCTCCAGCCGATGGAGGAGTTCGGTCTGCTCGACGGGGCGATGCTGCAGCGCGTCCTGTACTCGGTGCTGAACATGCGCCAGCGTGAACGGTTCGAGGCCGAGCTCGAGCTCGACTTCTCGTATCAGGTGCCTGACCTTGCGCGCTTCCGGGTGAACTTCTACCGGCAGCGCGAGCAGATGGGTGCGGCGTTCCGCACGATCCCGTTCGAGATCAAGCCG
Source organism: Sanguibacter hominis ATCC BAA-789 (assembly GCF_012396185.1). Taxonomy (GTDB): domain Bacteria; phylum Actinomycetota; class Actinomycetes; order Actinomycetales; family Cellulomonadaceae; genus Flavimobilis; species Flavimobilis hominis. The sequence goes on along the minus strand of NZ_JAAXOW010000002.1, from coordinate 500,317 downwards.
CTCGAGGCGCTCGGCGTCCCCGCCGTGGTCGCGAACTTCGCTGGACTGCCCCGAGGCCTCGTCCTCGTGACGGGTCCGACGGGCTCGGGCAAGTCGACGACGCTGGCCTCGATCATCGACCTCGCGAACCGGACGCGACCTGACCACATCATGACGGTCGAGGACCCGATCGAGTTCCTGCACACCCACAAGCGCGCGATCATCAACCAGCGTGAGGTCGGTGCCGACACGCAGAGCTTCGCGAACGCGCTCAAGCACGTCCTGCGCCAGGACCCTGACATCATCCTCGTCGGTGAGATGCGTGACCTCGAGACGATCTCGGTGGCGCTCACCGCAGCCGAGACGGGGCACCTCGTGTTCGCGACCCTGCACACGCAGGACGCGGCCCAGACGATCGACCGCATCATCGACGTGTTCCCCCCCGAGCAGCAGGGGCAGGTGCGCACCCAGCTCGCCGGAGCGCTCCAGGGCGTCGTGTCCCAGACTCTGTGCCGGCGCTCTGACGGTCCGGGGCGTGTCGTCGCGACCGAGGTCATGCTCGCCACCCCCGCGATCCGCAACCTCATCCGCGAGGGCAAGACGCACCAGATCTACTCCTCGATGCAGGCGGGCTCGCAGCAGGGCATGCACACGATGGACCAGCACCTCGCCGAGCTGACGCGCAGCGGCCGCATCTCGTACGAGACCGGCCTCGAGAAGTGCCACAACCTCGAGGACTACAACAAGCTGACCGGTCGCGCTTCAGCGTCCGGTGCGGGTGCCGGCCTCGCGAACGCCAACATGGGTGGCGCCGACTTCCAGAGCAAGAACAGGACCGTGTGATGGCTGAGGCCAAGACTTACGACTATGTGATCCGCGACCGCCAGGGCAAGCTGGTCAAGGGTCGGATCGAGGCGGCCAGCGAGAACGCGGTCGCGACCAAGCTCAAGTCGATGGGTGTCGCGCCGCTCTCGATCAACGAGGTGCGCAACACCGGTCTCCAGCGGGAGATCTCGATCCCCGGGTTCGGTGACGGCGTCAAGCTCAAGGACCTGGCGATCATGGCGCGCCAGCTCGCGACCATGATCAACGCCGGCCTGTCGCTGCTGCGCTCGGTGTCGATCCTCGCGGAGCAGACGGAGAACAAGAACCTCGCGCGCGTCCTCGCGGAGGTGCGCAGCGACATCGAGACGGGCGTGTCCTTCTCAGCGTCCCTCGGCAAGCACCCGATGATCTTCCCGCCGCTCATGCTCAACATGGTGCGCGCGGGAGAGGTCGGCGGCTTCCTCGACCAGGTGCTGCTCTCGGTCGCGAAGAACTTCGAGGACGAGGTCAAGCTGCGCAGCAAGATCAAGTCCGCGATGACGTACCCCGTCGTCGTGTTCGTGATCGCCATCCTCGCCACGGCGGGCATGCTCCTGTTCATCGTGCCGATCTTCGCCGACATGTTCTCGTCGATGGGCGGGGACCTGCCGCTGCCGACCAAGATCCTCATGGCGATGTCGAACGGGCTCAAGGTCGGTCTGCTGCCGGGGCTCCTCGCGATCGGGGTGGGCGTCTGGTGGTGGGGTCGGCACAAGAACGACCGTGCGGTCCGGGAGGCGCTCGATCCGTGGAAGCTCAAGCTGCCGGTCTTCGGCCCGCTCTTCCAGAAGATCGCGGTCGCGCGATTCACCCGCAACCTCGGTGCGATGCTGCACGCGGGTGTTCCTATCCTCCAGGCGCTCGAGATCGTGGGTGAGACGTCGGGCAACGTCGTCGTGGAGCACGCGGTGAGCTCGATCCAGGAGTCGGTGCGGCAGGGCCAGTCGTTGACCGGGCCGCTGTCGGAGCACACAGTGTTCCCGCCCATGGTGGTGCAGATGATGGCGGTCGGTGAGGACACCGGAGCGCTCGACACGATGCTCGAGAAGATCGCGGAGTTCTACGACCAGGAGGTCGAGGCCACGACCGAGGCGCTCACGAGCCTCATCGAGCCGCTCATGATCGTCGTGCTCGGCTCGATCATCGGTGGCATGGTCATCGCGATGTACATGCCGATCTTCGGCGTGTTCGACCTGATCCAGTGAGCCGGCCGGCCCGGGACGAGGGGTTCAGCCTCGTCGAGCTGCTCGTGGTCATCATGATCATCGGTGTGCTGTCGGCGATCGGGATCGGTCTGTTCCTGGGGCAGCGGGCCCGCGCGGTGGACGCGAGCATCAAGAGTGATCTGCGGACCGTCGCGACGGCGGTCACAGGAGTCCTGTCGGCGGGAGCGCCTGTCGAGGAGGCGTCGCTGAGCAAGGACGTCCGCCTGACGCCGGGCAACGCCGTCGCCGTACACCTGGATGGTGTGAAGTTCTGCCTGGTCGGGCGATCGGTCGAGGGGACGCAGGGGACGCAGAACTGGGTGTTCGACGGCGAAGGCCTGCGTGAGAGCGACGTGCAGACGTGCCCAGGTGCCGTCCTGTTCGAGCTCGGCTGAGCGTTATCAACTCGTGACCTGACTCGCTCAAGTCCGGACGCTCGACACCCGATAGACGGATTGCACGCCGCGAGAGCGGTGGTGCACATCACTTTCACCTTGAACATGAAAAGAGGCCGGGCATGATCGCTCGCGTGCAGAAGTCCATGCAGGAGAAGGACAAGGGTTTCACCCTGATCGAGCTCCTCGTCGTCATCATCATCATCGGCATCCTCTCCGCGATCGCCATCCCGGTGTTCCTCAACCAGCGCAAGAAGGCTGTCGACGCGGGCATCAAGTCTGACCTGCGCACGATCGCCAACGAGATGGAGACGGCGTACGTCGACGACCAGGCGTACCCGACCGGCGCTGACGCGGGCACGAAGGTCACGCTGACGACGAAGACCGGTGCGGTTGACGTCACGAAGAGCGAGGACACGACCGTCTACACGGTGGCCGTGACCGCCGACTCGTACACCATCACCGGCAAGAACACGGACAAGGGCACCGGCACCGAGTTCAAGTACGACAGCAAGGCTGGCGGTCTGCAGACCCCGTGATTCACCACGCTGCTCAGCACGCACGCTGAGCGGCACCCGTGCTGGGGACCAAGCCTTCCGGTTTGGTCCCCAGTGCGGCGTCTCGACCGAACGACGATGGAGAGAACCATGCGGCGTGACCCCGGAGCGACCACCGATGAGGGCTTCTCCCTCATCGAGGTGATCGTCGCGCTCTTCATCGTCGGCATGGTTGCGTCAGCCGTGCTCGTGTTCTTCATGCGCGGCTCGAGCACCGCCTCGCACCTCCAGCGCACACAGTCCTCCGCATCAATCGCGACGCAGGCGATGGAGAAGGTGCGCTCCGTGCACCCGCGGCCGGGCTCGCCGACCGATCCCTCGCCGCTCGTCATCGGACGGACGGAGGCCGAGGTGTCCGCCGCGTTCGCCAAGGTCGCCGCGCTCGACCCGACGCTCGTCGCCGAGACGAACAAGCTCTGGGACCCCGCTGCTGCCGCCAAGCCGGTCACGCTCAAGGTCAGCAACGACGTGACCGTCTCGGGCATGAAGTACCAGGTCACGACGCTCATCGGGAGCTGCTACCGCGCCAAGTCTGCTTCCGCGTCCGACACGACCTGCGTGCGGACTAACCCGGGAGCGTCGGCTGCGCTCGTGTACCGCGCCATCGTCGTGGTCACGTGGAACCCCGGCGTCGAGAAGTGCGGCGGCGACGGCTGCTTCTATCCGATGACGACGCTCATCGACCCGAACACCGACGCGACCTGGAACATCTCGACCGCGCCTGTGGCGAACGATGACGAGATCTCGTTCAGCGCCGGCGGCGCCGCCCGCGACGTCGACATCCTCGCGAACGACGTGATCGTGTCCAACCGCTCCAACCCGACGACGATCACCTCGGCCCCCGCCCAGGGCACGGCGACCGTGATCACGTCCGGCACCCTCATGGGGGCGGTGCGTTACACGCCGCCGGCCGACTACTCCGGCATCGTCACGTTCAAGTACAAGCTGCGCGACGCCCAGGGACGCAACTCGGGCGAGGCCACCGTGACGGTCCTGATCTACCCGGTCGCCGTCGACGACTCCGGTGCCCGTGTCCCCGCCGGCGCGAGCGCCAACCTCGCCGTGCTGGCCAACGATCGCGGGTCCTCCCTGCGCCCGGAGATCCTCACCCAGTCACCCCACGGGAGTGCGACGGTCAACGCGGACGGCACGATCCGGTTCACGGCCGCTGCGTCTGCCCCTCTCGGGAACACCACGTTCACCTACCGCGTCGTGACGCCGGTGCCTCTCGACGACGGCGTGAAGGAGCTCTGGAGCGACAACGAGACGAACGTGACCGGTCGCACGGGGACCGTGACCGTCCGCATCGGCACCGCTGTCGCCGCCGGGGACGCCGACTTCACGGTCGACGCGAGCAGCTCGAGCACCCCGCCGTGGACCACGCTCGACGTGCAGACCGCCGCGGGCGGCAGCGCTGCGAACAAGGTCGTCGTCGTGTCGGGCCCGACCCGCGTCGACGCGACCGGGAACGGCACGCCTTCCTTCACGGGGAGCGGTTCCACCACGCTGCGGTTCCGGCCGGTGACCGACGTGGCCGGTATCTACACGTTCACGTTCGAGCTCGAGGACGCGTCGGGCGACCGCTCCGAGACGCGCACTGGCACGATCCGGGTGCTCCCGGTCGCGAACGACTTCACGTACGGCACGGAGGTGCGCGGCGCCAAGACGGTCACCGTGTCCCCGCGCACCGGCAACGCGCCCAAGGTGGCCGCCTCGCGGATCACCTACGCCGTGGCATCACAGCCGAGCTGCACGCGTACCGCCGGGTCCGGCAACGTCTCGGCGACGGTCGCCCTGGCGCACGCGACGGACGGGAACTTCTCCTTCCGCACGGTGTCCATCCCGAGCTCGTGGCGTGGGAGCTGCTCGTTTACGTACACCGTGACCTACACGGGCGGCGGCCTCACCTGGACGAGCAACCCGGCTACCGTGTTCCTGAGCAACGTGAGGGGCAGCTGATGACCGACATCGAGCCGGAGAACGCCGACCGTGGCGACGAAGGTGTGACCCTGGTCGAGCTGATTGTCGCCCTGGGCGTGTTCACGACCGTCATCGTCGTGTTCCTCGCCGGGATCGTCAGCATGACCAGCAACACCGCGCGTGCGGTCTCGGTCAGCGACTCGGGCACCGTCACCCGCACCGTCTTTCAGCGCCTCGACAAGGAGGTGCGTTACGCGTCGTCGATCAACCGGCCCGGAAAGGGCCCGTCGGGCGCCGTGTACGTCGAGTACCTGATCCAGGTGGTCGAGGGTGGCAAGGCTCCCCGATGCATCCAGTGGCGCGTGAGCGCCAACCGCGAGCTCCAGCGCCGGGAGGCGGCAGGAGCGGCAGGAACATCTCCTGGTCCGTGGTTGACGTACAGCGACGACGTACGCAACGACCTCAACGTTCCCGCGCAGCTGCCGTTCAAGTTCTCGCCCGCGGAGAGCCCCTATGTCAACCAGCGGTTGGCGGTCAACCTCGACATCCGGCCGTCGACCAACCACGCCGGCGCCGGGCTGTCGACCGAGTTCGTCGCACGCAACACCTCGAGCTCGTCCACGTCGAACGCCGACCTGGACAATGACGGCCAGAGCGACATCATGATCTGCACGGGGATGGGACGGCTGTAAAGATGGATGCACTCAGGTTCCGCAGGGAACGCCGCGACGAGGGCTACGCGATGCCGACCGCGATCTTGCTGATCATGGTCTGCACCGCGTTGAGCGTGCTCATGCTCGGGGTGATCACCGCCCAGCTCAAGCCCACCCTCTTCGCAGCGAAGAACAGCCGGACGATCGCCGCCGCTGAGGCAGGCGTCGACGCCTCCCTCACCGTGATCCGCAACGCACGGTCGATCGATCCGATCTCGACCACCGAGCTCGGCGACCCGCGCAAGCTCCCATGCACCGTGACCGGTCGTCTCGACGGGAGCTCGAACTACTCGTACCGCGCGACCGTCCGCTACTACGACCTCGACCCGTCGGGGAAGACCGAGGATTGGCGGAGCGCCAACGCGAAGACGTGCACGCCCGGGAACGGCCTGTCTGCGTCGCCGATGTTCGCCCTCATCTCGTCCGAGGGGCTCGGCGACGGCGTGCCGGGCCTGGCTAGCCAGGCCGGCGACCGCACCCTCGAGACGATCTACACGTTCCAGCTCACCAACGACAACGTCGAGGGCGGTGCGATCTACTCGTTCGGCGTCGGATTCTGTCTCGAGGCGAGCGGCACGACGTCGGGATCGACCGTGAAGTACGTGGCGGCCGACGTGTGCCGCACCGACGACCCGTTGCGCATGTGGTCCTGGCGCAAGGACTACTCGATCCACCTCTCGATCACCGACACGCCCGGATACACAAAGATGTGCATCCAGGGAAGGCCGTCCTCGGCATCGAGCCCGGTCGATGCGACGCTCCGTCCTTGCGACGGGAGCACGAGCCAGCTCTTCTCCTGGGAAGGTGGCGCGGTCTGGAACGTCCAGAACGCCTCGAAGACGGGTAACTCGGGCTACTGCCTCGGCACCGGCTCCAGCTCGACGGCTGTCGCGTCGGGCGTGAAGCTGCGCGTCGGCGCGTGCGGCTCGGATGCGGCATGGTCGTCGTTCGACCCCGACTCCCGGGTGGGCGCCGGAGCGGCCTCGAAGGACACGAACCAGATCGTGAACTACCTCGAGTTCGGTCGTTGCGCTGACGTGACGGGCGAGGTGATCACCAGCTCGCACATGATCGTCTACCCCTGCAAGCAGGACCCGTCGGGCACCGGCAACCTGCTCAAGTGGAACCACGAGTGGTTCTACAACGAGCCCGCCGACAAGAAGGGGTCGACAGGGGCGCAGCAAGTCCGGGTCTACTACAACAAGAGCCGCACCTCGTCGAACACGTACTGCTTGAAGACTCCTTCGGCCTCCGCGAACCCTGCCTACGTCACGTTCGTCCTGTGCACCTCCGGGGGCGCAGACCTGAACTGGTCGCGTACCGCAGACGCAGGCGCGTGGAAGGACAGCTGGACGTTCAAGGACCGGTACGGTCGCTGCCTCGGACTCGGCGACAAGTACAACTACGCATGGTCCAAGATGATCGTCGCGCCGTGCAACGGCGAGTCTGAGCAGAAGTGGAACGCCCCACCGCTCCAGCAGTCGGCGACCCTCGGCGACTACCGGGAGATCCACGGTTGAGCCTCGTCGCGCTAGACCTGTCGGACGGCTACCTCGCAGCGCTCGCCCTGTCCATCTCGGGCGCGCTCGGCCTCGCGATCGGATCGTTCCTCAACGTCGTGGCGTGGCGCGTACCGCGGGACGAGTCGGTGCTGCACCCGCCGAGCGCGTGCCCTGCGTGCCACGCCCCGATCCGGCGACGTGACAACGTCCCGGTGCTGTCATGGGTGTTGCTCCGCGGCAGGTGCCGTGACTGCCACGCCCGGATCTCCCGACGCTACCCCCTCGTAGAGCTCGGCACAGGCGTCGTGTTCGTCATCCTGACTCTCGTCGTCGGTGTGTCGTGGGCTCTCCCCGCCTACCTCTACGTCGGCGCGCTCGGGGTGGTGCTGACCCTCATCGATCTCGACGTGCGTCGTCTGCCCGACGCGATCGTGCTGCCCTCGTACGGCGTGGTCTCTGTCCTGCTGGTCCTCGGCTCCTGGGGCGAGGGTGACTGGCCCGCACTGTGGCGTGCGCTCTTGTGTGGGGCGATCCTCTACGCCTTCTACTTCGTGGCGCTGATCGTCTACCCAGGCGGCATGGGCTTCGGCGACGTCAAGCTCGCCGGCGTGCTCGGGATGGCGCTCGGCTGGCTCGGCTGGGGCCAGTTCGCCGTCGGGGCCTTCGCAGCGTTCCTGCTCGGTGGTCTCTTCTCGATCGGTCTCATGGTCGCGGGGCGTGCCGGACGCAAGTCCACGATCCCGTTCGGACCGTGGATGATCGGCGGCGCCGCGCTCGGGACGGTCGTGGGCGCACCCCTGTGGGACGCGTACCTCGGCCTCATGCTCTAGGCGCGCCCGCGTACCGGGTCCTGGCAGTCACAGACCTCTCAGAACGCGCTCAAGATTCGGGCCCGTACTGCCGATTGACCTACAGGCGCGCCCCACGTGCTGACCGCGAGAGCGCGGCACCGGGAACGCATCCATCATCAATACCCTCGCCCTGAGGAGGACGTGTGGCTAAGAAGCGAGCGATCGGGCTCGACATCGGCACGAGCGCGGTACGCGCAGCCGAGATCGAGTTCGGGTCCGGTCGGTCCGGCGCGACTCTCGTCAAGTACGACGAGATGCCGCTGCCGGTCAACGTCATCCGCGACGGCGAGGTCGCCGACCAGCAGATCGTCGCCTCGGCACTCAAGGAGCTCTGGGCGAAGGGCAAGTTCGGCTCCAAGGACGTGATCGTCGGAGTCGGCAACCAGCGCGTCGCTGTGCGTGAGCTGTCGCTCCCGTGGCTGCCCATGGCACAGCTCCGGCAGTCGCTGCCGTACCAGGTGCAGGACATGTTGCCCATGGCGACCGACGACGCTCTCCTGGACTTCTACCCGACCGACGAGGTGGACGGGGCGAACGGGCGCGCGCTCGATGGTCTTCTGGTCGCCGCAGCGAAGGACACCGTCGCGGCCAACCTGCTCGCGGTCGCGGCTGCGGGCCTCAAGCCCGTGATGGTCGACCTCAACGCTTTCGCACTGCTGCGTGGAATGACGCGTGGACGGCTCGGCTCGCAGACTGTCGCACTCGTCGACATCGGCGCGCGCATCACGAACGTCGTCGTGGTCGAGGGCGGTGTCCCGCGGTTCGTCCGTGCGCTGCCCTCCGGCGGCCAGGACGTGACCGACGCGGTCGCGCGCACGCTGGGGGCCTCCAACCAGGACGCCGAGCTGCTCAAGCGTGACATCGGCGTCGGCATCGCCGTCCCGCCGGAGTATCGCGAGACCGCCGAGTCGGTGCTCCACATCACGCACAACCTTCTCGAGTCCGTGCGCGGCTCCTTCAGCTACTTCACGTCGCAGCGCAACCGGCACATCGACGTCATCGCCCTGACCGGCGGCGGCGCGAAGCTCCCCGGCCTGGGGCAGCTCCTCGCCAGCTCCACGCGCCTGAACGTCCAGCTGGGCGACCCGCTCGAGGCCCTCGAGGTCTCGAAGGCCATCGGCGGCCGCGAGCGGTTCGCCGGGCACGAGTCCATGATGGCGATGACTCTCGGTCTCGCGATGGGGGTGGCGGCATGAGCGTCTTCGAGAAGGGCAAGATGAAGTCCGCGCCGAGCAAGTCCACGGCCAGGTCCAAGAGCGGCAAGGGCGAGCTCGGTGCCCCGCTCCTGCCCCAGGTCGACCTCCTCCCCGCCGAGATCCGTGCTGGACGCGGGTTCGCGCGGGTCAAGCGGGTCCTCGCAGGCGTCATCGTCCTCGCGATCCTGAGCGCTGGCGGCATGTACTTCTTCGTGCAGAGCCGCAGCTCCAGCGCTGACGAGCACCTTGCGAGCGCCCAGGACACGGCGACCCGCCTCGCGAAGGAGAAGGCACAGTACGCCGAGGTCACGGCGGTGCTCTCGTCGATCACCGAGGCGCAGACCGCACGCGCGCTCGGCATGGCGCCCGAGGTGGCGTGGCGTCCTTACCTCGACGCGATCACGGCGGTGCTTCCGGACGACGTCACGATCACCATGTTCGAGGTCGCGGGCGGCTCTCCGACCGCGCCGATCGTCTCCACCGCCGACCCGCTCGCGACGCCAGGCATCGCATCGATCGTCTTCGTCGCGCACTCGCCGAGCCTGCCGAAGGCGTCCGACTGGCTGGACGGCCTCGAGTCGATCCCCGGCTTCTCGGACCCGACGCTCCAGGAGTCGCGCGTCGACGCTGTCGACGCGGACCCGTACTACGAGGTCACGTCCACGATCCAGGTCGGGATCGGGGCTCTCGCCGGACGTACGTTCGGCCTTGAAGGGGGAACCAACTGATGGGCGCCGTCAAGCAGAGCAGCTGGATCGTCGGGACGATCCTCCTGAGCGCGATCATCCTTCTCGGCACGTGGTTCCTCCTCGCGAAGCCCGTGTACGACACAGGCACGGAGACCGAGGCTCAGGCCGTCGCGCAGGACGAGAAGAACGACATCGAGCGCCGGAAGATCACTCTCCTCAAGAAGCAGTTCGAGGAGATCGACCTTCACCGGGCTGAGCTCGCCGCTCTGCGCACGCAGATCCCGGCGACCCTCGACGAGTCGCGTCTCCAGCGCGAGCTCGCGGACATCGCAGACGAGCACGACGTGGTCATCGCGGCGCTGACGGTCTCACCGTCGACGGAAGTGCCCCTCGGTGGCGGCTCCAGCGGGACGTCGAACGACCCGGGCACCGATGAGCCGGGGGTGGAGTCCGCCCCGTCGGCGGCCGCTGCGCCCGCCTCGGGGGTCAGCGGGCTCCACGCGGTGCCGATCTCTGTCGAGCTTCAGGGCAAGTACGAGGACGTCATGGCCTTCGTCGACGCCCTCCAGACGACGGACAAGCGCCTCGTGCTCGTTCTCGGCATGACCGGCAACGCGATGGAGGACACCGAGGAGGGCGCAGGTCTGCCGGCGCGCGAAGCCGGGGACCTCTCGCTCGTCCTGTCGGGGCAGGCCTACGTGCTCCTCGACAAATACGGGACGTCGGAGTTCACGGCGGTCCCGGAGACGCCGACCGAGCTCCCCACGCCGAAGTCGGGCACGAACCCGCTGACCGTCATCAAGTAGTCGATCGAGCAACGGAGGGCGTCGCCGCAGGAGTCCTGCGGCGACGCCCTCCGTCGTTGCCGGTCCGCACTTCGGTCAGCGGAGCTCGCGCCCGCACCCACGTGGAAGGATCAGGTCATGCTTCGTTGGTTGACGTCCGGAGAGTCGCACGGCCCCGCTCTGGTGGGGATCATCGAGGGCCTGCCCGCAGGTGTGGAGATACGCACCGCGGACATCCAGGAGGCGCTCGCGAGACGCCGTCTCGGCTACGGGCGCGGCGCTCGGATGAAGTTCGAGCAGGACGAGGTTCGCGTCCTGGCCGGGCTGCGGCACGGGATCACGCAGGGCGGCCCTCTCACGATCGAGATCGGGAACACGGAGTGGCCCAAGTGGGTGGACGTGATGTCGCCTGACCCGGTCGACGCTGCAGCCCTGCAGGTGGATGCGGGAACGGGCGACGCTCGCGAGATCGCCCGTAACCGTCCGCTGACACGGCCGCGCCCCGGTCACGCGGACCTCGTGGGGATGCGGAAGTACGGATTCGACGACGCCCGGCCCGTTCTCGAGCGCGCGTCGGCTCGTGAGACAGCGGCACGGGTGGCGCTCGGGGTGGTGGCCGCGCGCTTCCTCGAGCAGTCGGTCGGGGTGCGGCTCGTCTCGCACGTGACGTCGATCGGGCCCGTCGTCGCTCCTGAGGACGCACCGATCCCGTCGCCCGACGACCTGGCCTACCTCGATGCTGATCCGGTCCGGTGCTTCGACAAGGCGACGAGCGACGCGATGGTCGCGGAGATCGACGAGTGCCACAAGGACGGCGACACGCTCGGTGGCGTCGTCGAGGTCCTCGCGTACGGGCTCCCGTCAGGGTTGGGGACCTACGTGCACTCGGACCGGCGCCTCGACGCACGGCTCGCGAGCGCGATCATGGGGATCCAGGCGTTCAAGGGCGTCGAGATCGGCGACGGGTTCCGCACGGCTGCTCGTCGTGGCTCCGCGGCGCACGACGAGATCGTGCCCGGCGAGGACGGCCGCATCACACGTCTGTCGAACCGCGCCGGGGGAGTCGAGGGCGGCATGTCGAACGGTGAGGTGCTGAGGGTGCGCGGCGCGATGAAGCCGATCTCCACGGTGCCGCGTGCCCTGCGGACGATCGACGTCGCGACCGGCGAGCCTGCCAAGGCTCAGCACCAGCGTTCGGACGTGTGCGCGGTGCCACCCGCCGCAGTCGTGGCAGAGGCGATGGTCGCACTCGTGCTCGCTGAGGCCGTCGTCGAGAAGTTCGGCGGGGACAGCGTGACGGAGACGCGCCGCAACGCTGAGGCGTACATCGCCGCGATCCCGGAGCTGCTTCGCTGAGCAGATCGGTCGACAGACGCAAGAAGGGCGGGACCACGATGGTGGCCCCGCCCTTCTCTACGTCAGCGAGAGGCTACTTCACGAGAGCGTTCGCGCTCACGCTCTTGACACCTGAGCCGAGCGAGTTCACGGCGTAGACCCGGAAGTAGTAGAGCTTCTTGGACTTGCCCTTCTTCCAGGTGTAGCTCCGCGCAGACGCCGACGTCGTCTTGACGGTCTTCCACTTCTTGCCGTTGGTCGAGTACTGCACGACGTACTTCGTGACCTTGGAACCGTTGGTGGGTGCGGCCTTCCACGAGACCGTGACAGCACGCTTCTTGGACGACTTGGCCTTCACCGTAGGAGCGAGCGGCTTACCCGCAGGCGTGACCGCCGCCGCAGCGCTCGGGGCGCTGAGGCCGAGAGCGGTTCGAGCGATGACACGGAACTCGTATGCGGTCCCGTTCACGAGACCGCCGGCGACCCAGGACGTAGCCCCCGAGGTCGCACCCCGGACCGCCCATGCGGACCACTTCTTCCCGGCATAGCTCCGAGACTCGACGGTGTAGGACGTGATGCTCGAGCCTCCGTTCGAGGAAGGAGCGGCCCACGTCACCGTCGCCGTCGTGTTCCCACGCTTGGCCTTGACGGCGCGAGGCGTGCCCGGGGCAGCCAGAGTAACGGCGCTCAGCCCGACCATCTGCGACGTGCCTGCGGCGTTGCGAGCAGCGACCTGGACCGAGTACGCCCGGCCAGGGGCCAGACGGTCGAGTGTCACCGAAGTTCCCGGAACCACGACGCGGGTCCAGGCGCCGCCGGTGGTGAACTCGACGACGTAGTCGTTCGCGCGGCCAGCAGTCGAGGTGGTTGCCGGCGCGCTCCACGTGAGCCGCAGGGACCCGAGGCCCGGGGTCGCGGTGAGCCGGGTGATCGGGCCAGGTTGCGCGACGGTGGTCTGCTCACGCGTGCCAGACCATGCGCTCACGCCCTCGCTGTTGGACGCCCTCACGCGGAACTGGTAGACGGTGCCCTGCGCGAGCCCAGTCACCGTGTAGGACGTCAAGTTCACGCCGGTGCCAGCGTCGACCCAGCCGTCGGCTGACACGCCTGCCGGCTTGGACCGGTACTGGAGGGTGTAGGTGGGGACCTGGGCCGATCCGGTCGCTGGCGCCACGAGGGCATTCCAGCTAGCAGTGATGGAAGTCCCGTTGACCGTCGTCGACGGAGTGGTGGGTGCACTGGGCAGGGTCACGACGGACAGGTTGCCGGTCTGGACCGTTCCGAGGAGCGCGGTGGACGCGGTGCCTGACCCGATGGCCTGGACCTCGTAGAAGTACCCCGTGCCGTAGGCGAGCGCCACGGTGGGCACGTGGCTGAGCGCCGACGTCTCCACCGTCGACATCGTGGACTGCCCAGCGCGGCTGATCTTGACCAGGTAGCGGGAGGCTCCGGGGACAGGGTCCCACGTCAGCACGGGCGCGGCCGAGGACGCGTCCGTGACGTTGACCGTGCGCGGCGTCGCCGCGAGGTTGGGTGCCGTGAACGCGGTGCCAGCAGCCCACGCCCCCAGGTTGTCGGCGACATCTCGGGCTCGGACCCGCCACGAGTAGGACCGGCCAGGCACGAGGCCCTCGACCGTGACCCCACGGGACGCCGTCGTGAACTTTGACGTGGCCGAAGACCCGACCTGCGTCACCTCGACGTCATAGCCCTTGGCGGTCACAGGGTAGGACCAGGTCAGCGTCGCCGACGTTCCCCCGGGGCGCGTCGTCCGGCTGAGACCTGTCGGGGCGTTGCTCCCGATGGCAAAGCTGGTCGGTGCCGAGTGCTCGGCCTCGTTGCCCACGGCGTCCAAGGGCGCCCAGGTGAAGGTGTAGCGTCCGCTCGCGAGCGGGGTGGCCGTGAACGTGGTGCCGCTCGTCGAGAACGACTTCGCGGCGACGGTCGAGGGCTGGTCGACCTTGAGGGTCGTGACAGCGTTGTTGCTGCCCTCGGGGTAGATCCGGACCGCGTACCCTCGGGAGGAACCGCCGAACTGGGTGGCGGGGTTCGGCTTGAGCCGCAGGACAGGGACATTGCCCTGCTGGACGACCGTGCCTGCCTCGGTCGGCGGCAGCGAGCGGCGCCAGCTGATCGTCTCCTTCTCGACGACGTCACCCACGAGCTCGGTCCACTGGCTCGGCGAGGTAGGGGACCCGGACGCGGGCGCGATGGTGACGTTGTAGGAGTCTGTGGAGGCGTCGGTCCGGTTGGGCTTGAACACGCCCGTGGTGCGCAGCGCGTTCGTCGGCACCCGGAGCTCGGCGACGAGGGACGATCCCACTCCTTCGGTGTACACGTTGACGATGTACCCGACGACGCCCGGCAGTGAGCTCGCCGGCCAGGTGAGGTAAGGGCTCGACTCCATCGTGGCCGTCTGCGCGGGGCTGTCGGGCGTGATCGCGTCAGCTGTCGCCGTCGCGGTGCCGCTGTTCCCGACCCGGAAGTAGTGCGGCTTGGACTCCAGGCTCGACGGCACCACGTCGTCGTGCTTGGGATCGGAGTCCTTGTAGTCCTTCGTCGACGAGGCCGACATGTTCACCGCGAAGACCTTGGCGATGTAGATCGGAGCGGTGCCGGCTGCGAGGTCCTCTGCCGATGCCGGCTTGATGCGGTCCGCTTCGGTGCTCGTGAAGAGGCACGGGGTCGAGCTGGTGAGGGAGGCCTTCGCGTTTCCGACCGCGGTCGCCTGCGAGACGATCGTCGCGCTCGTCGATGCGGTCGTGCACGCCATCTTGCCGCCGCCGCTCCGGTCCACCTCCACGCGGTAGTACGTCGCGCGCGGCACGGCGGTCCACCGAAGCTGGAAGGAGTCGAAGTCGAGCGTCGGTGCGCCCGCGACCGTGCTGGAGAGCCCGATGAACTCGGGGATCGCCGGCGTCGCCGTGGTGGTTGCTGAGCCCTCGTCCGTCGACGACACCTTCTGGACCTGGAAGGAGGTGGACGTCTCTCCGGGCGTACCCGACGCGTCGATGGGCGTGACCCGCCAGTGGTAGGTCCCCAGGGCGAGTACGTCGGTCGGCACGAACGACGTGCCGCTCACGATGCTCGTGAGCTTGATGCTCGAGGATCCGAAGCTGATGTCGCTGCTCAGCTCGAACTTGTACTCCTTGGCGCCGTCCACCTCGCTCCACGCGAACTCGAGGTCGTTGGCGACCGACCTGTCGGCCGGCTGCACCAGCTGTGGCACAGATGCGGCGCCCCAGCTCGCCCTGAACGTCCGGGACGCGGAAGGGTAGCTCTCGACGGCAGGCTGCGGTGCGGAGGCGGGGAAGTGCGCCTTGACGTTCCAGGTGTACTCGCCCGCCTCTTTGAGGGCAGGGAGCGTATAGGCGGTGCCGGCGATCTTGGCGCTCGTCGCGTTGCCGCCGCTCGTCGGCCGGTAGGTGACCGTGTACTCGGTTGCGCCGGGCGTCACCTCCCAGGAGAGCGTGACGGGGCTGGGATAGGTGATCGTCGTCCCGTCGGCCGGAGCGAGGAGCTCGGGGGTCGGGGCTTGCGATCGGGAGAACGCCTGGACGGTGGCGCCGCTGATGTCGGCTCCGACGCCCTTGGGGGCGACCCGCCAGAACAGCTGACGCGAGTCGGCGGCCCAGAGCGCGGAGGGCGCGACCCAGCGTGTCGCTGCTGTCGAGGTGCTTGCGACGAGGGTGCTGAAGGACGAGTCGCTCGCCACCTGGAGGTCGTAGCCGGTGGCGCCCGCGACCCGGTGCCAGGCGAACACGAGATCACCTGAGGGCGTCGTCCTCGTCGCCGAGTAGTCGACGGCCGCGACGACGGGTTCTGCAGCCGACGCCGTCGGCATCGTTGTGGTGAACAGACTTAACGAAAGGGTGACCGCAGTCGCCCCCGCCACAAGCCGGCGGACTCTCATAGTTCTCCCTGATGAACGTGACACACCTGACATGTCGGTATCGGCATCTCGTCGACCGGGCCTTAGTCCACGGGGCACGGACGTCTCAGCAGCCGGCGGGGCATCCCGGTACTCTCGGTCCGTGGTCCAGACAAGCAGTCCTCGCGTCGTCCTCGCCGGTCCGCCCGGCTCCGGCAAGTCCACCGTCGCCGCGGAGATCGGCGCCGTGACGGGCTGGAGCGTCCGCGACACGGATGCCGATGTCGAGGTGCTGGCGGGCAAGTCGGTGAGCGACATCTTCGTCGAGGACGGTGAGGACACGTTCCGCGCCCTCGAGCGTCGCGCGGTCGCGACTGCGCTCGCCGAGCACGAGGGCGTCCTCGCGCTCGGGGGAGGCGCGGTCCTCGCCGAGGACACGCAGTCGCTGCTCGCGCGGTACGTGGCCGACGGCGGGACGGTCGTCTTCCTCGACGTGTCGCTCGCTCACGCCGCGCCGCGCGTCGGCTTCAACACGGCCCGTCCCCTGCTCGTCGGCAACCCGCGTGCGCAGTGGCAGGCGCTCATGTCCGCGCGCCGCCCGGTGTACGAGAAGGTCGGTTCGCTGCACGTGCTGACCGACGACCTCGCGCCGGCGGACGTCGCGGCGCAGATCCTCGCCGCGCTCGACGCGGCCCAGCCCGGAGGTACCCGATGAGTGCAGCGCCCGTCCGTGTGACCGTGCACGGGGATTCCCCGTACGACGTCGTGATCGGCCGGCACCTCCTCGGGGAGCTGCCCGCCATGCTGGGGGAGTCCGTCCGCAAGGTGCTCGTGCTGCACCCGGCAGCGCTCGCGACGACGGCTGACGCGATCCGCGAGGACCTCGTCGAGCAGGGCTACGAGGCGATCCAGGCTGAGGTGCCGGACGCCGAGGAGTCGAAGACCGCCCAGGTCGCCGCGTTCTGCTGGCAGGTGCTCGGCCAGGCGGACTTCACCCGGTCGGACGCGATCGTCGCGGTCGGCGGGGGTGCGACAACCGACCTCGGCGGCTTCGTCGCCGCGACCTGGCTGCGCGGCATCAAGGTCGTGCACGTCCCGACGACGATCCTCGCGATGGTCGACGCCGCCGTCGGCGGCAAGACGGGCATCAACACGGCTGAGGGCAAGAACCTCGTCGGTGCGTTCTACCCGCCCGCAGGCGTCCTGTGCGACATCGACGCGCTCGAGACGCTTCCGCGTTGGGACTTCGTGGCGGGCCTCGGGGAGATCGTCAAGTGCGGTCTCGTCGCGGACGCGCGCGTGCTCGAGCTGATCGAGTCGAACGCGGCACCCTTGTCGCAGGGCGCGACGTCGGTCGACGAGCCGGTCCTCGTCGAGCTGATCCAGCGCGCGGTGCAGTGGAAGGCCGACGTCGTGGGGGAGGACCTCAAGGAGTCCGGCCTGCGGGAGATTCTCAACTACGGCCACACTTTCGGCCACGCGATCGAGCACGTCGAGCGCTACCAGTGGCGCCACGGTGCGGCCGTGTCGGTCGGCATGGTCTTCGCCGCCGAGCTCGCGCGGCTCGCCGGCAAGCTCTCCGACGACGACGTCGCACGGCACCGCAGCGTGCTCTCGTCGCTCGGCCTGCCGCTCACGTACCGCGGCGACCGCTGGGACGCGCTGCTCGGCGCGATGCGCCGCGACAAGAAGTCCCGCGGCGACCTGCTGCGCTTCGTCGTCCTGGACTCGCTCGGCCACCCCACCCGCCTCGAGGGTCCGGACCCCACGCTCCTCGCGGCGGCGTACGCCGAGGTCAGCGAGGACGCCCCCGCGGGCGACCGGCCGGTGTCGTTGTGATGTGCGCTAGGTTCGCGTCATGACGCGCGTGCTCCTGCTCAATGGTCCCAACCTCGGTCGTCTCGGCGTGCGTGAGCCTGAGGTGTACGGGCACCTCACGCTCGGTGACCTCGTGGAGGCGGGGGAGCGCTGGGGTGCTGAGCTCGGGCTCGACGTCGAGGTGCGGCAGACGGACGACGAGTCCGAGATGGTCGGCTGGCTCCACGAGGCGGTCGACACCCGAAGCGACGTCGTCCTCAACCCGGCGGCGTTCACGCACTACTCGTACGCGTTGCGGGACGCTGCCGCGCAGGTGACCGACGTCGGGCTGCGTCTCGTCGAGGTGCACATCTCCAACCCGTACGCGCGCGAGGCGTTCCGGCACCTGAGCGTCGTCGGCCCCGTCGCGACGGGGACGATCGCCGGCTTCGGTTTCGAGAGCTACCACCTCGCGCTCCAGGCGCTCGCCGGCTGACCCGGGGCGTCCCGGCGCCACCGCTATACTTGAGCGGCTGCTCGCGAAGTCTCGCGCAGCCGCTGTCCGCCGTGAGCCCCGGTGCACGCGGTCAGGACCGGCCTTCTCCAGGCCCTGATCCTTGTCAACGCAACAGGAAGATGAACCGTGGCGACCACGAACGACATCAAGAACGGCACCGTGCTCCGCATCGATGGCCAGCTGTGGACCATCATCGAGTTCCAGCACGTCAAGCCCGGCAAGGGTGGCGCCTTCGTCCGCACCAAGATGAAGAACGTCGTCTCCGGCAAGACCGTCGACAAGACGTTCAACGCGGGCCTGAAGATCGAGACCGCCAACGTCGACAAGCGCGACATGCAGTACCTGTACAAGGACGGCGACGACTTCATCTTCATGGACACGTCCTCGTACGACCAGATCCCGGTCTCGGCCGCGGTCGTCGGCGACGCTGTCGACTTCATGCTCGAGAACCAGAACGTGCTCGTCGCTTCCAACGACGGCACCCCCCTCTACATCGAGCTCCCGGCCTCGGTCGTCCTCGAGATCACGTACACCGAGCCGGGCCTGCAGGGGGACCGCTCGACGGGCGGCACGAAGCCGGCCACGCTCGAGACCGGCGCGGAGATCCAGGTCCCGCTGTTCCTCGAGACCGGGACGCGCGTGAAGGTCGACACCCGTGACCGCTCGTACCTGGGTCGAGTGACCGACTGACGTGGGAGCCCGTACCAAGGCGCGCAAGCGCGCGCTCGACGTCATCTTCGAGGCGGAGCAGCGAGACCTCGACCTGCTCGAGATGCTCGCGGAGCGTGTCGCACACCCCGGGGTCGAGTCCGCGCTGCCGCAGTACGCGGTCGAGCTCGTCGAGGGGTACGACGCGCACGCGCGTCACATCGACGAGATCCTCGAGACGTACTCGAACGGCTGGACGCTCGAGCGCATGCCCTCGGTCGACCGGGCGGTCCTCCGCCTCGCGACCTGGGAGCTGCTGTTCAACGACGACGTGCCTGACGCGGTCGCGATCGACGAGGCCGTCGAGCTGGTCTCGGGCCTGTCGACCGACGAGTCGCCGTCCTTCGTGAACGGCCTGCTCGCACGCATCCTCGAGCTCAAGCCGACGATCCTCGGCTGACCTGCTCACCGAGAGCCCGCACCCCGCCTCCGGGGTGCGGGCTCTCGCGCGTCTCGGGGTCGGCACGCTGCGAGGATCTCCCCGAACCATCCACCTTCGGCCGCGTAACCTACGCTTCCGTAAGTTAGACTGAGACCCATGACACGGCCTTCGGAGGAGCGTCCCTGGACGCGGTCCTACTCTCCCGGCGTCAGCGCCGACATCACGGTTGCGGACGAGCCTCTCACCGCAGCCCTCGAGCGCGGCGCACGCACCTATCCCGACCGTGTCGCCCTCGACTTCATGGGCCGTCAGACGACGTACCGCGAGCTCGGCGAGCAGGTCGCCCACGCTGCGGGCGTCCTGACGAAGCTCGGCGTACGCCCGGGGGACCGGGTCGCGATCGGCCTGCCCAACTGTGCCACCCACGTGGTCGTGTTCTACGCCGTGCTGCGCATCGGCGGCGTCGTCGTCGAGTGCAACCCGACCTACAGCGCCGAGGAGCTCGCGCACCAGGTCGCCGACGCAGGCGCGACCGTCGCCGTGTGCTGGGAGCCCACCGCGGCTCGTCTCGCGGAGCGCCAGGGCGAGACAGACGTCCACACGATCGTCGGCGTCGACCTCTCGCGCGACCTGCCCGGCGCCAAGCGCCTCGCGCTCAGCCTCCCGATCGCGAAGGCCCGCGCCCTGCGCGAGGCGCTGCGCGCCCCCATCCCCGCGAGCGTCGTGCGCTGGGAGCGCCTGCTCAAGAAGGCGACGCGCCTTCCCGCAAGCTACCCGGCCCCGGGCTCGGGCGACCTCGCGCTCCTGCAGTACACGGGCGGCACGACCGGCACGCCCAAGGCCGCGATGCTCACCCACGCCAACCTCGTCGCGAACGCGACGCAGGGCCAGGAGTGGACCCAGATGGGCTTCGCCGACGGCCCGCAGAGCGGTGTGAGCGACGACGTCGTGTACGGCGTGCTGCCGTTCTTCCACGCGTTCGGCCTCACCCTGTGCCTGTCGTTCACGATCCGTATCGGCGCGACGCTCGTCCTCTTCCCGAAGTTCGACGTCGCCTCCGTCCTCGCGACGCAGAAGCGCATCCCGGGAACTTTCATCCCCGCCGTCCCGCCCATGCTCGACCGCCTCGCGAAGGCGGCGGTCGAGCAGGGTGTCGACCTCGGCACGTTCCGCTATGCCATCTGCGGCGCGATGCCGCTGCCCGGCGAGGTCGCCAAGGCCTGGGAAGACGTGACCGGCGGGTACGCGATCGAGGGCTACGGCATGACCGAGACGTCGCCCGTCGCGCTCGGCAGCCCGTGCTCCGAGAACCGCCAGCCCGGGACCCTCGGGCTGCCGTTCCCTTCTACCGACATCCGCATCGCCGACCAGGAGGACCCGTACCGCCTCGTGGAGCCGGGGGAGCGCGGGGAGCTGCTCATCGCCGGCCCCCAGGTCTTCGGCGGCTACTGGAACCGCCCCGACGAGAGTGCGGACACACTCGTCGAGATCGACGGGAAGCGCTGGATCCGCACGGGTGACGTCGTCGTCATGCAGGAGGACGGGTTCGTCCGCCTCGTCGACCGCATCAAGGAGATGATCATCACCGGCGGCTTCAAGGTGTATCCGTCGCAGGTCGAGGAGCACCTCCGCGCGATGCCCGGCGTCGAGGACGTCGCGATCATCGGCATGCCCGGCGGCGACCTCGGTGAGCGCGTCGTCGCGGCCATCGTGCTCGCCAAGGACGCCGCGACCCACGCGCAGGTCGACCTCGAGTCCGTGCGCGCCTGGTGCGAGGCAAAGCTCGCGCGCTATGCGCTGCCCAAGCAGCTCGAGCTCGTCAAGGAGCTGCCCCGGTCGCAGATCGGCAAGGTGCTGCGTCGTGTCGTGCGCGAGGATCTCTTGCACCGCGGGGGCGACAGCCAGAACCGCTGATCACCGGCGGGGTGCCGCGCTCGTGCCAGCCGCAGCCAGACGGCGTCAGGCGTGCCCCGCCGCGATCGCTGCGTCGAGGTCCGCGAGGATGCGCTGCGCGTCCTCGACGTCCCACCGCGTGCCCTGCAGCTCGAACTCGAAGAGGACCGGCCGCCCCGACAGTCGCGCGATCTGGCGGCACGCCGCCTGATAGTGCTCTCCGAAGTTGCGGTTCCCCGACCCCATCACCCCGACGAGGCGGCGACGCGTCTCCGGGTGGGCGAGGAATCGCCGGACAGGCTCCGGGATCGTGTCGTTGTCGACGTTCCCGGTCTTGTACGACGGCGTGAGGAGCACCCACGGTCCCGTCGGCACGCTCGTGCGCACCTCTCGCCGGGACAGGTCGTGGACCGGCCGTCCGAGACGTTCGGCGAACAGCCGCACCATGCCGGACGAGCTTGAGTAGTAGTACACGTCGATCACCTCTCGATCCTCCCTCGCCCCGTCCGCCGCGCGAGGACCTAGGTCCCACCTCGGCACACCTCGCTCCCTCTCGACTCGCGACCGAACGGTGGACACGTCCGCCTGTCCGCCCGGAACCCGGCGTACAGTTCAGGACTGTCAGACATTCCTTTAAGAGCCGTCCTGTGAGGCGGAGAAGGAGGTCGCCAGATGTCCTCTGGCATGCCTATGCCCGGCGGCGGGACCACGGTCCTCGGCGCCCCAGAGATCGCCCGCGCGCTGACGCGCATCGCCCACGAGATCCTCGAACGGAACAAGGGCGGCGACGATCTCGTCCTCCTGGGGATCCCCACCCGCGGACTTCCGCTCGCCCGTCGGCTCGCCCAGCGA
The DNA here is from genome assembly GCF_012396185.1 of Sanguibacter hominis ATCC BAA-789. Taxonomy (GTDB): domain Bacteria; phylum Actinomycetota; class Actinomycetes; order Actinomycetales; family Cellulomonadaceae; genus Flavimobilis; species Flavimobilis hominis. Next base: position 478,306 of record NZ_JAAXOW010000002.1, on the reverse strand, counting down.
CTCGCCGACGTCGAGCCGACGCTCGACGTCGACACGCTCGTCGGTGAGCTCGACATCACGATGTACCGCGACGACCTGCACCGGCACCCCACGCGCACGATCGGCTCGACGACCCTGCCGAGCGGCGGGATCGACGACAAGATCGTCGTGCTCGTCGACGACGTCCTCTTCTCGGGACGGACCATCCGCGCTGCGCTCGACGCGATCAAGGACCTCGGACGACCCCGAGCCGTCCAGCTGGCGGCCCTCGTCGACCGCGGCCACCGCGAGCTGCCGATCCGACCCGACTACGTCGGCAAGAACCTCCCGACGTCGACGACCGAGCGCGTCCAGGTGCGTCTCGCCGAGGTGGACGGGGACGACGCGGTGACGATCTCCCAGGCAGGCTCGCCGGAGGTGGCGCTGTGAAGCACCTCCTGTCTGCCGCCGACCTCGACCGCGCTGCCGCGGTGCACGTCCTCGACACAGCCGCAGAGATGGCCGCGACGCAGGCCCGGGAGATCAAAAAGCTCCCGACGCTGCGCGGACGGACCGTCGTCAACCTGTTCTTCGAGGACTCGACCCGCACGCGCATCTCCTTCGAGACCGCAGCGAAGCGACTGTCGGCCGACGTCATCAACTTCTCGGCCAAGGGTTCGAGCGTCTCCAAGGGCGAGTCCCTCAAGGACACCGCGCTCACGCTCCAGGCGATGGGTGCGGACGGCATCGTCGTGCGCCACCACGCCTCAGGTGCACCGCACCTGCTCGCCACCGCCGGCTGGGTCGACGCGAGCGTCGTCAACGCGGGCGACGGAACTCACCAGCACCCGACCCAGGCGCTCCTCGACGCGTTCACGATCCGCCGCCACCTCGCCGGGCGCGGCGCGGCAGGTGCGGGCGCCTCGCTCGACGCACGGTCCGGCGTCGGGCTCGACCTGGCCGGACTGCACGTCGCAGTCGTCGGGGACGTCCTGCACTCGCGCGTCGCACGGTCCAACGTCCAGCTCCTCACGACCCTCGGAGCCCGCGTGACCCTCGTCGCGCCCCCGACCCTCGTCCCCGTCGGCGTCGAGACCTGGCCGTGCGCGGTGTCGTACGACCTCGACGCGACGCTCGCCGATAGCCCAGACGCCGTCATGATGCTCCGCGTCCAGCGCGAGCGCATGAGCGCCGCAGGCGGGGGGTTCTTCCCGAGCCCCCTCGAGTACTCGCGCCTGTTCGGGCTCGACGCCCGCAGGCTCGCGACGCTCTCCGACCACGCGATCGTCATGCACCCCGGCCCCATGAACCGAGGCCTCGAGATCTCCGCGGAGGCCGCCGACTCGGCGCGCTCCGTCATCGTCGAGCAGGTCGCGAACGGCGTCGCGGTCCGCATGGCCGTCCTCTACCTCACACTCGCCACGAAGGAGTCCTGATGACCGCCCCCCACCCCGAGACGTCCGTCCTCGTCGTCGGTGCCCAGGTCCTCGGCGGCGAGCCCAGCGACGTCCTCGTCCTCGACGGCACGATCACCGAGGTCGCCACGGCCGGCTCACTGACCGCACCTGACGGCGTCCGCACCGTCGACGCGCAGGGCCTCGTCCTCCTGCCCGGCCTCGTCGACCTGCACACGCACCTGCGCGAGCCCGGCCGAGAGGACGCCGAGACCGTCCTCACCGGCACGCGCGCCGCCGCTCTCGGCGGCTTCACCGCCGTCCACGCGATGGCGAACACGACCCCGGTCGCCGACACGGCGGGCGTCGTCGAGCAGGTGTGGCGGCTCGGCCGCGACGCCGGCTGGGTCGACGTCCACCCTGTCGGCGCGGTGTCGGTCGGCCTCGCAGGCGAGCAGCTCGCCGAGCTCGGCGCGATGGCCTCCTCCGCAGCGCAGGTCCGCGTCTTCTCCGACGACGGCAAGTGCGTCCACGACCCCGTCCTCATGCGTCGAGCGCTCGAGTACGTCAAGGCCTTCGACGGAGTCGTCGCGCAGCACGCGCAGGAGCCCCGGCTCACCGAGGGCGCCCAGATGCACGAGGGGGTCGTCTCCGCCGAGATCGGGCTCCGCGGCTGGCCCGCTGTCGCCGAGGAAGCGATCATCGCGCGCGACATCCTGCTCGCCGAGCACGTCGGCTCCCGCCTGCACGTGTGCCACCTGTCGACCGCGGGCTCCGTCGAGCTCGTGCGCTGGGCGAAGGCGCGCGGCCTGCGCGTGACCGCCGAGGTCACGCCGCACCACCTGATGCTCACGGACGAGCGCGCCCGCGGCTACGACCCCCTGTTCAAGGTGAACCCGCCGCTGCGCACCGAGGCTGACGTCGAGGCCGTCCGCGCGGGCCTCGCGGACGGGACGATCGACATCGTCGCGACCGACCACGCCCCGCACGCCCGCGAGGACAAGGACTGCGAGTGGGACGCCGCAGCGTTCGGCATGACCGGCCTCGAGACGGCGCTCAGCGTCGTGCAGGCCACGATGGTCGACACCGGCCGCATGACGTGGTCCGACGTCGCCCGAGTCATGTCCACGAACCCCGCCCGCATCGGACGCATCGACGACGGTGACCTGCCGCAAGGACGGCCGATCGCCGTGGGGGAGCCCGGCAACCTCGTGGTCGTCGACCCCGCCGCACGCACGGTCGTCGACCCGCGCCAGCAGGGCACGACGAGCGACAACAGCCCCTTCCGCGGGGCGGAGCTCCCCGGCCGTGTCGTCGCGACGTTCCTCCGCGGCCGGGCGACCGTGCTCGACGGTCAGGCGGTCGCTCCGGCCGGTTCTCCCGCACCGCGGGAGGTCACCCGATGAGGATCCCCGTCCCCGTCTCCGTCGCAGCGCTCGCCGCGCTCACGGTCCTCGTGCTGTGGCTCATGGCGCGCAGCTGGCGACGCCGCGGCGACCGCACGGCCGCCGTCGTCCCTGCCCTTCCCGCCGTGCCCACGACGGTGGGCGACGAGATCCTCGCGCCCGTCGACGTCCTCTACGTCGCGACGACCGTCGCGCGCAGCTGGCTCGAGCGGATCGGCGCGCACGGCCTCGGCGTGCGCAGCCGCGGGACCGCGCAGGTCGGCTCCGAGGGCCTCCTCGTGCTGCGCGACGGCGCGACCGACCTCTTCGTCCCCGCCTCGCGGGTACGGGGAACCGTCCGATCCTCGGGCATGGTCGGCAAGTTCGTCGGTGACCAGTCCATCGTGGTGGTCACGTGGCAGCCCGGCGACGCCCCCGACGTCCTCGTCGACACCGGTCTCCGCCCCGTGCACGAGCTCGACCGTGACCGCCTCCAGGCTGCGATCAGCTCGCTGAGCAGCACCCCCACCGCAGACTCGACCATCGAGCCGAAGGAGCAGAAGTGACCCAGGTCCTCGACGCCGCCCCCCTCGCCGCCGACGCAGCCGTGCTCGTCCTCGAGGACGGTCGAACGTTCGTCGGCCGCGCCTACGGCGCGGTCGGGACGGCCCTCGGCGAGATCGTCTTCAACACCGGCATGACTGGTTACCAGGAGACGCTCACCGACCCCTCCTACCACCGGCAGATCGTCGTCATGACGGCGCCCCACATCGGCAACACGGGCGTGAACACCGAAGACCCCGAGTCGACGCGCATCTGGGTCGCCGGCTTCGTCGTGCGCGACGCCGCCCGCCGGTCGTCCAACTGGCGCGCCGAGAACGACCTCGCCGACGAGCTCGCCCAGCAGGGCATCGTCTCGATCAGCGACATCGACACCCGGGCGCTGACGCGACACCTGCGTGAGCGCGGCGTCATGCGCGGCGGCATCTTCTCCGGTGCCGCGCTGCTCGACGGCCGCCACCCACGCCGTGTCGAGGACCTCGTCGCCGAGGTCCAGGCCGCGCCGTCGATGCAGGGCGCAGACCTCGCTGCCGAGGTCTCGACGGACGTCGCGTACGTCGTCGAGCCGTCAGGTGCGTTCGCGGGCCGCGAGCCCCGCAAGACCGTCGTCGCCCTCGACCTCGGCATCAAGTCGATGACGCCGCAGCGCCTCGCCGAGCGTGGCATGCGCGTCCACGTCATCCCCGCGGCGTCGACGATCGACGACGTCCTCGCACTCGAACCGGACGGCGTGTTCTTCTCCAACGGGCCTGGCGACCCGTCTGCGGCCGAGCACCCCGTCGCGCTCCTGCGCGAGGTCCTCGACCGCGGCCTGCCGTACTTCGGCATCTGCTTCGGCAACCAGATCCTCGGCCGCGCGCTCGGCTTCGGCACGTACAAGCTCCGCTACGGGCACCGGGGCATCAACCAGCCCGTCATGGACCTGAGCACCCGCAAGGTGGAGATCACCTCGCAGAACCACGGCTTCGCCGTGGACGCGCCGCTCCACGAGGTCGCCACGGCCCCGCACGACGACGGGCGCTACGGCCGCGTCGTCGTGTCCCACGTCGGGCTGAACGACGACGTCGTCGAAGGGCTCGAGTGCCTCGACATCCCGGCGTTCTCTGTCCAGTACCACCCTGAGGCTGCCGCGGGTCCCCACGACGCCGCGTACCTCTTCGACCGCTTCCTCGACCTGATGGCCTCCGGCGCCCGGAGCGCGAGCGGCCTCTCGGCCGCGACCGCCGGCAAGACCGCCGCTGACAAGGAGAACTGAGACGTGCCTCGCAGAACCGACATCAACTCCGTCCTCGTCATCGGGTCGGGCCCCATCGTCATCGGCCAGGCGTGCGAGTTCGACTACTCGGGCACGCAGGCCTGCCGCGTGCTCAAGGAGGAGGGGCTGCGGGTCATCCTCGTGAACTCGAACCCGGCGACGATCATGACCGACCCCGAGTTCGCAGACGCGACGTACGTCGAGCCCATCACGACCGAGGTCCTCACGACGATCATCGCGAAGGAGCGTCCCGACGCGGTGCTCGCGACGCTCGGCGGCCAGACGGCTCTCAACGCCGCGATCGAGCTCGACAAGGCCGGCGTCCTCGACAAGTACGACGTCGAGCTCATCGGTGCGAACATCGCCGCGATCGAGAAGGGCGAGGACCGCCAGCAGTTCAAGGAGGTCGTCGAGAAGTGCGGTGGCGAGAGCGCCCGCTCCGAGATCATCCACACGATCGACGAGGCGATCGCCGCCGCGGAGTCCCTCGGGTACCCGATGGTCGTGCGTCCCTCCTTCACGATGGGCGGTCTCGGGTCCGGAATCGCGTACGACGAGGCGGACCTCCGCCGCATCGTCGGCCAGGGTCTGCACTACTCGCCGACGACCGAGGTTCTCCTCGAGGAGTCGATCCTCGGCTGGAAGGAGTACGAGCTCGAGCTCATGCGCGACAAGGCGGACAACGTCGTCGTCATCTGCTCGATCGAGAACGTCGACCCGGTCGGCGTGCACACGGGCGACTCGATCACCGTCGCGCCCGCACTGACCCTCACCGACCGCGAGTTCCAGAAGCTCCGGGACATCGGCATCGCGGTCATCCGCGAGGTCGGCGTCGACACGGGCGGCTGCAACATCCAGTACGCCGTGCACCCGGACACGGGCCGCGTCGTCGTCATCGAGATGAACCCGCGCGTGTCGCGCTCGTCGGCTCTCGCGTCGAAGGCGACCGGCTTCCCGATCGCGAAGATCGCCGCGAAGCTCGCCGTCGGCTACACGCTCGACGAGATCACGAACGACATCACGGGCTCGACGCCCGCGTCGTTCGAGCCGACGCTCGACTACGTGGTCGTCAAGGTGCCGCGCTTCGCGTTCGAGAAGTTCCCGGCTGCCGACGACACGCTCACGACGACCATGAAGTCCGTCGGCGAGGCCATGGCGCTCGGCCGCAACTTCACCGAGGCGCTCGGCAAGGCGCTGCGGTCGATCGACAAGGCCGGCACGGTCTTCCACTGGGACGGCGAGCCTGCCTCGGGCGCCGCGCTCGACGAGCTGCTCGTGACGATCCAGCGGCCCACCGAGCAGCGCCTCGTCCAGGTGCAGCAGGCCCTGCGCGCCGGCGCGACGATCGAGCAGGTGTTCGACGCGACGAAGATCGACCCCTGGTACCTCGACCAGATCCAGCTCGTCAACGAGATCGCCGCCGAGGTCGCCGCCGCGCCCGCGCTCACGCACGACGTGCTCGCGCGCGCCAAGCGTCACGGCCTGTCCGACCTCCAGGTCGCGAAGCTCCGCGGCATCGGCGGCAGCGCGGGGGAAGCTGTCGTCCGCGAGGTGCGCCGCGCCCTCGGCGTCCGGCCCGTCTTCAAGACCGTCGACACGTGCGCCGCCGAGTTCGCGGCGTCGACGCCGTACCACTACTCGTCGTACGACGTGGAGTCCGAGGTCGCCCCGCGTGAGCGCGAGGCCGTCATCATCCTCGGCTCCGGTCCGAACCGCATCGGTCAGGGCATCGAGTTCGACTACTCGTGCGTCCACGCGACGCTCGCGCTCGCCGACCGCTACGAGACGGTCATGGTCAACTGCAACCCGGAGACGGTCTCGACCGACTACGACACGTCCGACCGCCTCTACTTCGAACCCCTCACGTTCGAGGACGTCCTCGAGGTCTACGAGGCGGAGCTCGCAGCAGGTCCGGTCAAGGGCATCATCGTGCAGCTCGGCGGGCAGACCCCGCTGAGCCTCGCGCAGCGTCTCGCCGACGCAGGCCTGCCGATCCTCGGCACGTCTCCCGAGGCGATCGACGCCGCCGAGGACCGCTCGGTCTTCGGCCGCGTGCTCGAGGAGGCCGGCCTGCCCGCCCCCGCGTTCGGCACGGCCACGAGCCTCGTCCAGGCGAAGGAGATCGCCGCGAGCATCGGCTACCCGGTCCTCGTCCGTCCGTCGTACGTGCTCGGTGGGCGTGGCATGGAGATCGTCTACTCCGACGAGCACCTCACCGGCTACGTCGAGCGTGCGCTCGGCGAGGCGGCGCTCGCCGGCGGCCGGCTCGCCCCGATCCTCATCGACCGGTTCCTCGACGACGCGATGGAGATCGACGTCGACGCTCTCTACGACGGCACCGAGCTGTACCTCGGCGGCGTCATGGAGCACATCGAAGAGGCCGGGATCCACTCGGGCGACTCGGCGTGCGTGCTGCCGCCCGTGTCGCTCAGCCAGTCGGAGCTCGACCGCATCCGCCGCTCGACCGAGGCGATCGCCAAGGGCGTCGGCGTGCGCGGGCTGCTCAACGTCCAGTACGCGCTCGTCTCCGACGTGCTCTACGTCCTCGAGGCGAACCCGCGCGCGTCGCGCACCGTGCCGTTCGTGTCCAAGGCGACCGGCGTCTCGCTCGCGAAGGCCGCCGCGCGCCTGATGGTCGGCGAGTCGATCGCCGACCTGCGCGCCGCAGGCGTGCTGCCCGCCGAGGGTGACGCGGCGGTCATCGACCTCGACCAGCCGATCGCGGTCAAGGAAGCCGTCCTGCCGTTCAAGCGCTTCCGCACCGCCGACGGCGCGGTCGTCGACACCGTGCTCGGCCCCGAGATGCGGTCCACCGGCGAGGTGATGGGCCTGTCAGCCCAGTTCCCGACCGCCTTCGCCAAGTCGCAGGCAGCGGCCTTCGGCGGGCTGCCCACCTCGGGCAACGTGTTCGTCTCGGTCGCCGACCGCGACAAGCGCGACCTCGTGTTCCCGATCAAGCGGCTCGTCGAGTCGGGCTTCACGATCCTCGCGACGGCGGGCACCGCGGCGGTGCTCAGCCGCAACGGTGTGCCGTCCACGGTCGTGCGCAAGCACTCGGAGGGCGCAGGCCCTGCGGGAGAGCCCACGATCGTCGATCTCATCACGCGCGGCGAGGTCGACATGGTGATCAACACCCCCTCGGGACAGGGGGCTCGTGCTGACGGCTACGAGATCCGTGCTGCGACGACGGCTGCGGACAAGGCGATCGTCACGACGATCCAGCAGCTCTCCGCTGCCGTCCAGGCGATCGAGGCGGTCCTGTCCGGGCCGTTCGAGGTGCAGTCGCTCCAGGAGCACATGACGGCCCTCGCTCAGTCGAGCCTGCCGACGCCCGGGGCGATCGCGTGACGGCCGTCCCCCTCGTGTCGCCGGAGGCGCCCTTCGGGGCGCGCCTGGCGGCCGCGATGGACGAGCACGGCCCGCTGTGCGTGGGCGTGGACCCGCACGCGAGCCTCCTGAAGCAGTGGGGCCTGCCCGACGACGTCACCGGGCTGCGTGAGTTCTCGCTCCGCGTGCTCGAGGCGGTCGCGGGCAGCGCCGCCGCGCTCAAGCCTCAGGCGGCGTTCTTCGAGAGGCACGGCTCCCGGGGTGTCGCCGTGCTCGAGGAGCTTGTCGCATCGGCGCGCGACGCGGGGATCCTCACGATCGTCGACGCCAAGCGCGGTGACATCGGCTCGACGATGGCGGCGTACGCCGAGACCTTCCTGCGCGACGGATCGCCGCTCGCGGGCGACGCCCTGACGGTGTCGCCGTTCCTCGGGTTCGGCTCGCTCACGCCCGCGGTCGACCTCGCTGCGAGCACGGGCCGCGGGCTGTTCGTCCTGTGCCTCACGTCGAACCCTGAAGGAGCGTCCGTCCAGCACGCGACGGCGCCCGACGGGACGACGGTCGCCGCGTCGGTCGCGGCGGCCGCAGCCGAGCTCAACGCGGGTGCCGTCCCGCTCGGCTCGGTCGGTCTCGTCGTCGGCGCGACGGTGGGGGAGGCCGTCACCACGACATCGACCGACCTCGCGGCGGTCAACGGGCCGCTGCTCGCGCCCGGGGTCGGAGCGCAGGGCGCAGGGGCGGCCGAGCTGAGGCACGTCTTCGGCGACGCACGAGGTGCCGTCCTCGCCTCGTCGTCCCGCGGCGTCCTTGCCGCCGGCCCCGACATCCCGCGGTTGCGGGCGGCCGCCGTGGCGGCGTCGGAGCAGGCCAGGGAGGCGCTCCGCGGCGCCTGATGCGCTCGTGCGCAGGTGAAGGCACCTCCCGGCGCGTTGCGACATCCGCCTACCGAAGTTAGGTTCGTCACAAGGTTGTGCAGGTCTTGCCCCAGTTCAGGAAGGTGATACCCGTGGCGCTCCCACCGTTGACCCCCGAGCAGCGCGCAGCTGCACTCGAGAAGGCCGCCGAGGCCCGCAAGGCGCGTGCCGAGATCAAGAACCGCCTGAAGTATTCTCAAGGCTCGCTCTCCTCCGTGATCGAGGCAGGGAAGACCGACGACGTCATCGGCAAGATGAAGGTCGTCGCCCTGCTCGAGTCGCTCCCGGGGGTGGGCAAGGTCAAGGCGCAGGCGATCATGACCGAGGTCGGGATCGCGCAGTCGCGTCGTATCCGCGGACTCGGGCCTCACCAGGCCGAGGCGCTCATCGAGAGGTTCGGCTGACATTTCCACCGTGGACGCACAACTGCATGCAGCACCTGCCCGGCTCACCGTCCTCGCGGGCCCGACCGCGGTAGGGAAGGGCACCGTCTCCGCAGACCTGCGCGAGCGGTACCCCGAGGTGTGGCTCTCGGTGTCCGCGACGACGAGGTCGCCGCGCCCGGGCGAGGTCGACGGCGTCCACTACCACTTCCTCTCGACCGAGGAGTTCGACCGCCTCAACACTGGGGGAGAGCTCCTCGAGTCTGCGATCGTGCACGGCCGGAACCGCTACGGCACCCCTCGCGGTCCTGTCGAGGCGCGTCTCGCGGCGGGAGAGCCGGCATTGCTCGAGATCGACCTCCAAGGTGCCCGGCAGGTCCGTGAGAGCATGCCCGACGCGCGGTTCGTCTTCCTCGCGCCGCCCAGCTGGGAGGAGCTCGAGCGGCGTCTCGTCGGCCGTGGCACTGAGGGTCCCGAGGAGCGCGAGCGTCGCCTCGCGACCGCGCGCATCGAGCTCGCTGCCGAGTCCGAGTTCGACCACGTGATCATCAACGACGACGTGCACCGCGCGACCGACGAGCTCGTGAGCGTCATCGGCCTCACGCCACGACCCGTCGCTCACTAGGGTGGCGCTCCACCCCTGACCGGCAGCCGCCTGATAGCATGATTTGCTGGTCGCACCTGCCCCGCCCGGTCCAGCCGGAGGTGGTCCGCGACAACCTCGGAACGAAGCTCGGAGATCATCTTGTCTGGAACCGTTGCCCAGCCCACGGGCATCACCGACCCGCCCATCGACAACCTGCTCGAGCGCGCCAACTCGAAGTACGCCCTCGTGGTGTACTCGGCCAAGAGGGCCCGCCAGATCAACGCGTACTACTCGCAGCTGTCCGAGGGCCTGCTCGAGTTCGTCGGGCCGCTCGTCGAGACCCGCAACCAGGAGAAGCCGCTCTCGATCGCTATGCGCGAGATCAACGCCGGCCTCCTCACCGTCCGCGACACCGAGGAGACCGAGGGCTGAGCCCTCGGTGAACCTGCCCGGCGAGCCGTCGTGAGGATCCTGCTCGGCGTCAGCGCTGGCATCGCCGCGTACAAGTCCGTGCACCTGCTTCGCCTCCTCAAGGAGGCGGGGCACAGCGTCCGCGTGATCCCGACCGCGACGAGCCTCGAGTTCGTCGGTCGTGCGACGTGGGAGGCGTTGTCGGGGGAGCCCGTCACGGACCGCGTCTTCGAGGACGTGCCGGACGTCGCCCACGTGCGGATCGGTCAGGGTGCCGACCTCATGATCGTCGCGCCCGCGACGGCCGACCTCATGGCCCGGGCAGCAGCCGGTCGCGCTGACGACCTGCTCACCGCAACCCTCCTGACGGTCCGGTGCCCGGTGCTCTTCGCGCCCGCGATGCACACTGAGATGTGGCACCACCCGGCCACCCGCGCCAACGTCGCGACGTTGCGCGACCGTGGAGTCACCGTCCTCGACCCCGCGGTCGGCCGGCTCACAGGCGCCGACTCGGGCCCTGGGCGGCTGCCTGAGCCCGAGGAGATCGCGACAGCAGCACTCGCACTCGTGAGCGACGCCTGCAGCGTAGGCGTCCCGCAGGACCTCGCAGGTCGACGTGTCGTCATCAGCGCAGGCGGGACGCAGGAGCCCCTCGACCCCGTCAGGTTCCTCGGCAACCGGTCGAGCGGCCGCCAGGGTGTGGCCCTCGCCGAGGCGGCGCGCGCCCGCGGCGCCGACGTGCACCTCGTCGCTGCCAACCTCCTCGTCCCCGCGCCCGAGGACGTCACCGTGACCCACGTGGGCAGCGCGCTCGAGCTCCGCGACGCGGTGCGTACGGCTGCCGCCCAGGCCGACGTCGTCGTCATGGCGGCCGCGGTCGCCGACTTCCGTCCGCAGAATGTCCCGGACAGCAAGATCAAGAAGGTCGCGGGCTCCGCCCCACCCACGATCACGCTCGTCGAGAACCCCGACATCCTCGCCGAGCTCGCGCACGACCGGCTCCGCGCGGACCAGGTCGTCGTCGGCTTCGCCGCGGAGACCGGGGACGCTGAGAACACGGTCCTCGCGCTCGGCCAGGCCAAGGCCCGCCGCAAGGGAGCCGACCTGCTCGTCGTCAACGACGTGTCGGGCGGCAAGACGTTCGGTGCGTCCGACAGCGCTGTCCACGTCCTCGACGCGGGCGGCGAGGTGCTCGCCGAGGCGACCGGCACGAAGCGCGCCGTCGCCGACGTCATCCTCGACGCCGTCGTACCGCTCCTCGTGCGCCGCTGACCTCTCATCGTGGACGCGTCCCTGTGATGTCCGCCCCGGCGTCTAGGCTGCTCCCATGACCGATCAGCTACGCCTCTTCACCTCGGAGTCCGTCACCGAGGGACACCCGGACAAGGTCTGCGACCAGATCTCCGACGCCATCCTGGACGCGATCATCGAGCAGGACCCGCAGGCGCGGGTCGCTGTCGAGACGATGGTGACGACCGGGCTCGTGCACGTCGCTGGCGAGGTGTCGACCTCGGCCTACGTCGAGATCCCCCAGATCGTGCGATCGGTCGTCAAGCACATCGGCTACACGTCGTCGTCGATCGGCTTCGACGGCGACTCGTGCGGTGTCTCGGTGTCGATCGGGCAGCAGTCGCCGGACATCGCCCAAGGCGTCGACAAGGCGCTCGAGATGCGCTCGGACGCGGGCGACCACGACCCCCTCGACCAGCAGGGCGCTGGTGACCAGGGCCTCATGTTCGGCTATGCCTCCTCCGACACGCCGCAGCTGATGCCGGTACCGATCTGGCTCGCGCACCGCCTGGCGGAGCGCCTCGCTGCGGTCCGGCGCTCCGGCGAGATCGCCGGGCTGCGCCCCGACGGCAAGACGCAGGTGACGATCGGCTACGACGGCGACCGCGCCGTGCGCCTCGACACGGTCGTCCTCTCGACGCAGCATGCGCCCGAGGTCCGCCAGGACGAGCTCCGCGAGGCGGTCGACCTCCAGATCGTGCGCCCGGTCCTCGAGAGCGCGGGCCTCGACCTCGACGTCGCGGGCTACGACCTGCTCGTCAACCCCACGGGCGTCTTCGAGATCGGTGGCCCGCAGGGCGACGCCGGTCTCACCGGCCGCAAGATCATCGTCGACACGTACGGCGGCATGGCACGCCACGGCGGCGGGGCGTTCTCCGGCAAGGACCCGTCGAAGGTCGACCGCTCGGCAGCGTACGCGACGCGCTGGGTCGCGAAGAACGTCGTCGCGGCCGGCCTCGCCGCACGCTGCGAGGTCCAGGTCGCCTACGCGATCGGCCGCGCGCACCCCGTGGGCGTCTACGTCGAGACCTTCGGCACGGAGACCGTTCCGCTGGACCGCCTGAGCCGTGCCATCAAGGAGGTCTTCGACCTGCGCCCGGGCGCGATCGTCCGCGATCTCGACCTGCTGCACCCGATCTACCGCACGACCGCGGCGTACGGGCACTTCGGGCGAGAGCTCCCCGAGTTCACGTGGGAGCGGACGGATCGCGTCGCGGACCTGCAGTCCGCCGTCTGACGGTCGCAGTGCCCACCGAGCGTCCCAGCACCGGTGAGGATGAGGTCCCCGGTGCTGGTGGGCCCGAGCAGCCGACCCTCCCCGGCCTCGCGCCGCCCCGCAAGCGGACCCGGAAGGCCGGGATCGGCGGCGACGCCCTCGTGCCGGCCGAGAGCCTCCCGGTCGCCCAGGTCGTCGTCGATGTGCCCGCTGCCCACCTCGACCGCACCTTCGACTACCTGGTGCCCGCAACCATGGATGCTGGCGCCCAGCCGGGAGTCCGCGTCAAGGTCCGATTCGGCGCGCAAGACCTCGACGGGTTCGTCGTCAGCCGCAGCGACACGAGCGGGCACGACGGCCGACTGAGCCCGCTCCGACGCGTCGTCTCGACCGAGCAGGTGCTCTCGCCGGAGGTCCTCGCACTGTGCCGGGCCGTCGCCAACCACTACGCGGGGTCGCTCGCCGACGTCCTCCGGCTGGCCGTGCCTCCCAGGCACGCGCGCACCGAGGTGGAGCCGCACCTCGCCACGGACGTCTCACTCCCTCCGGCGCGTGACCTCTCGGCGACCGCGCGCACCCCGTGGGCGGCCTACGCAGGCGGCGAGGCGTTCCTCCGTCACCTCGCCGAGGGAGGTGCCCCGCGTGCCGTCTGGACGGCTCTGCCAGGACGATGGTCCGCGGAGGGTGCAGACCCGTCGGTAGCCCGCGAAGGGTGGGAGGAGCTGCTCGTCGAGGCCGTCCTGGTCGCACGGCACGCCGGTCGGGGTGCGCTCGTCGTCCTGCCGGACAAGCGGGACGTGGACCGGTTGTCACGCGCGCTCGACGCTGCGGGCCTCGTCCAGGACGCCCCAGGGCATGCACGAGGGCACTATGTGCGCCTGCTCGCAGACGACGGCGCCGCGCAGCGCTACCGCTCGTTCCTCGCCCTCAGCCGGGGCGAGGTGTCGGTCGCGATCGGCACCCGGGCGGCCGCGTTCGCGCCCGTGCGCGACCTCGGTCTCGCGGTCTGCTGGGACGACCTCGACCAGAGCCACGCCGAGGCGAGGGCCCCGTACCCGCACACGCGCGAGGTCCTCGCGCTGCGCAGCGAGCTCACGGGGTGCGCGCTCCTCGTCGGCTCGACGAGCCGGTCGGTCGAGGCCCAAGCGCTCCTCAGCTCGGGCTGGGCGCGTGAGGTCGCCGCGCCGCGCGAGGTCGTGCGGGCGAGAGCGCCCAGGGTCCGCGCCATGACGAGCGCCGAGCTCGCAGCCGAAGGGCCAGGAGCAGCGGCTCGCATCCCGTCCGCAGCATGGCGCTTCGTCCGTGACGGGCTCGCGCACGGGCCGGTGCTCGTCCAGGTCCCGCGCCGTGGCTACATCCCGGTAGTCGCGTGCCAGCAGTGCCGGGAACCCGCCCGGTGCGCACAGTGCCACGGTCCGCTCGGGCTGCCCGCTGACGGCGGCGCCCCTCAGTGCACCTGGTGCGGACGTCTCGCCGCGGCGTGGCGGTGCAGCGAGTGCGACGGGACCGCGTTGCGCTCGGTCCAGGTCGGTTCGCAGCGCACGGCCGAGGAGCTCGGGCGTGCGTTCCCCGGAGTGACGGTCAAGGTCTCAGGAGCGGGCACGGCGTCAGGCGTGATCGACCTTGTGACGTCCGCGCCTGCGCTCGTCGTGTCGACACCCGGCGCCGAGCCCGTCGCTGCGGGCGGCTACGCTGCCTGCCTGCTGCTCGATGCCGCAGTTCTCACGTTCGGCACGGGGCTGCGCGTGCGCCAGGACGCTCTGCACCGGTGGACCTCCGCAGCGAGCCTCACGCGTGAACCCGCCGCTGGCGGACGGGTCATGGTCGTGGGCGACGGCGATCCCGTCGTCAGCGGTGCTCTCGTGCGGTGGGACCCCGCAGGTCTCGCATCGCGAGACCTCGACGAGCGCACCGACCTCGGCCTGCCACCCGCGTTGCGGGTCGGGGCACTGACCGGCACCCGTCCCGCGGTCGAGGCGATGCTCGCCCGGCTCAGCCTGCCCGACGGCGGCGGCGTGCTCGGGCCCATGACGGTCTCTGGCGCCGGCGGTCAGGGCACGTCCACGTCTCCAGCGCTCCTCGGCGACGACGGCGAGCTCGTCCGAGCGATCGTCCGCGTACCGCGAGGTCAGGGCCGCGCCCTCGCTCTCGCCCTCAAGGAAGCGGTCGCGGTGCGCGGCGCCCGCCGCGAGACAGGGCACGTGCACGTCCAGATGGACGTCGCCGAGCTGGTGTGACCGAACGCCGTGCGGCGGTCACCGGTTCGACGCCGTGACCGTGCGAGACTGGAGGGCGCACGCAGGGGCAAGCTCGGAGGCACGACCAACGCTGTGACGACACCACGCACCATGGAGCTCGAGGCGACCGCCGAAACGGAGGTCGCAGCGGTACGCGACGCGAGAATCCCGGAGCCCCACCGGCGTTGGATCCCGGGTCTCGACGGGCTCCGCGCGATCGCGATCCTCCTCGTGCTGGCGTTCCACCTGGCCCCCGCTGCTGTGCCGGGCGGGTTCGTCGGCGTCGACGTCTTCTTCGTGATCTCAGGCTTCCTCATCACCACGGGCATCCTCCGCGAGCACGCCAGCACCGGCCGCCTCGCGCTCGGCACGTTCTGGGCGAAGCGGGCGCGGCGGCTCCTCCCTGCGTTGGCGCTGGTCCTCGTCGTCTGCGCGTCGATCGCCCTCGCCGTCGGCGGGGACGTCCGTGTCGATCTCGACCGGCAGGCGTTCGGCGCCATGACCTTCTCGAGCAACTGGGTCTCGATCGCCGGAGAGGACACATACTTCGCGGCGCTCAGCCCGCAGCTGTTCGCAAACCTCTGGTCGCTCGCGGTCGAGGAGCAGTTCTACCTGCTGTGGCCCTTCGTCGCGCTTCTCGTGCTCCGGTTCCGCCGGAGGTCGCGTCGCGTCGGGATCCTCCTGGGGCTGGGTGCGGCGAGCGCGTCGGCCGCGGCGATGGCGGTGTTCTGGTCGCCCGACACGGACCCGACGCGGGTCTACTACGGCACGGACACGCACCTGTTCGGGCTCATGCTCGGCGTGGCTCTCGCGTTCTGGTTCGCACGGCCGTCGACCGAGCGCCGCGGGTGGCCGGGACGTCTGCCACGGTCCACCGTGATGGCGGCGGTCGGGCTTGCCGTCATCGCCTTGCTCACGGTCGCACTGCCGTGGGAGTCGGTGTGGACCTACCGCGGGGGGCTGCTGCTCGCGTCGCTCGGCTCGGCGGCCGTCATCGCGGCGCTGCTGCGTGGCGGTAACGTGCACCGCTGGCTCGAGGCGCCGGTCCTCGTGTGGGTCGGTCGGCGCAGCTACGGCCTCTATCTGTGGCACTGGCCGGTCTTCGTCCTGCTCACGCAGATCTTCGCGAAGCAGTACGTGGAGGGGACGGGTGTCTACCTCGTCTGGGTGCTGACGATCGTCGTGACGTTCGTCGCCGCCGGGCTCTCGTACCGGTGGGTCGAGGTCCCGGTGCAGCGGCTCGGCTTCGCCGGCGCGGCGTCGGCGCTCGCCACCTGGGCGACGACGCCGGTGCGCGACATCCCCACGGGCGGGACCGGTGGTGTCGCGTCAGGGTCACGGCTGCGCGTGCGTGGAGCCGTGGCGGCGGTCCTCACGAGCGTGGCTGTCGTCGGCGCGGGTGTCGCGATCGCGACGGCCCCCGCAGTCTCGGCGATCGAGGAGCAGATCGAGAAGGGCATCGGTGTCGCGTCGGACTCCGGGCTGGCGGTCGTCCCGCCGCCTCCGGCCAGCGTCCCTGGCGAGCCCGCCACACCCTCGCCGACGGACGTTCCTGGGACGGGTGCGGCCGCTGACCCGACGAGCAGCCCGAGCGCTCCGACGGAGCCGTCGGTCGAGCCGACGGCGCCCGCGCCGCTGACGGGCGCCGATGTGACGATCATCGGCGACTCTGTGACGCTGGCCAGCGCCGAGTCGATCTCGACGCTCTTGCCGGACGCTGCGATCGACGCGGAGGTCTCGCGATCGATGCTCGCCGCTCCCGGCATCTTGGCGAACCTAGAGAAGAAGGGCCGTCTGCGCGACGTCGTCGTCCTGTCGCTCGCGACGAACACGACCCTCAAGAAGGATCAGGTCGCTGACGTGATGGCGGCGGTGGGTCCGCAGCGCCAGGTGATCTTCGTCAACGCGTACGGTGCGCGCTCGTGGATCAAGGGGACGAACAAGGAGCTCGCGCGTGCTGAACGCGACTACCCGAACGTCGTCGTCGCGGACTGGAGCGCCGCTATATCCAGGCACGGCGAGGGGCTTGCCGCGGACGGCGTGCACCCGAACCGGGACGGGGCGAAGATCTACGCCCGTGTCGTGATGGACGCCTACACGCACCTTCCGCGCTGAACCCCTGACCAAGGTCCCATCTCGGCCTGAGCCGGGCCTGTGGGCGTCGTCGAGGCGGGATCGGGGAGCCGAGCAGCATCGGGGCGGTCGAGCCGCTGTGCAGGTCAGAGCCGTGTGGCGGGAGCTGCCGGGGTGAGCGCGCCACACCGTCGGTGTGATTCAGTTCACAAAAGGTCGGGTTCTTGGTAGGCTCTTTGCAGAGGTACCTAGTACTTCAAGTATCACTTAACCTCCGGCCCGGCTGATCTGGCCAGGAGGGGAGACCTGCCGACCCGCGGTGACCACCGCCCGACCCACGGACGTTCAACGACGAACGCGCCGAAGCCACTCCACCCAGCGCTGCGCGACCCAGCCACGGCGAATCCCCAGCGCGCCCTCAAGAGACCCGTGCCAGCCTCCGGCTGCTGAGAGACGCGCGCCAACGACGGCCGCGGACAGGAACGCCCCATGACATCACCCCGCTCAGCCGCACCCAGATCGTCCCTGGCGACCACGATGCACGTGATCGGTCACGTGCTTCTCGCACTCACCGCGATCGCACTGATCACCTTCCTGCTCGTCTTCCACGGGAAGGTCCGCGACGGCTCGATCAAGCTCTCCGACGGCTCCGGCCAGGTCGACGAAGGAGCGGCCACCCTCGCGGCCGGCGCCAGCACGGCCGCCGAGGGCGCCACGACGCTCGCGACCGGCGCCTCCGACCTCAAGACCGGCGCCGGTTCCCTGGACGAGGGCGCCACCCGCCTCGCCGAGGGTGCAGGCTCGCTCGCCGAGGGCACCGGCAAGCTTGTCGACGGATCGACCACGCTCGCCGAAGGCCTCGGCACCGCCGACGCCGGCGCGGCCCAGCTCGCTCAGGGCGCGACGAAGGCCTCGTCGGGGGCGGCCAGCCTCGCCGCGGGGTCGGCCGACCTCAACGCAGGAGCCGCCAAGCTGCACGCCGGCACCGGGACGCTCACCCAGGGATCCAAGACGCTCTCGAACGGGGCCGCCGCAGCGGCCGACGGCGCCGCTGCTGTCAACAAGGGTGCGCGGAGCCTCAAGGCCGGTGCGGAGAAGCTCGCCGACGGGAGCGACAAGCTCAACAGCTCGGCCGGCACCCTCGCCGATGGGATCAAGTCGGCCGACGGCGGCGCGGGCAAGGTCTCGGACGGCGCGGTCGCGCTGCGCGACGGCGCGCAGGGTGCGCTCGCTGCGTTCGCGGGCGACGAAGGTCTCGTCGCAGGTGCCTCGCAGCTCGCGACCGGGCTCGCGGCGGCCCCCTCGGGGGCGCGTGGACTCGCGGCTGGTGCCGCCGAGCTCGACTCGGGCCTGGCAGGGTCAGGGCCGGCCTTCGCGGCGATCGAGGGCATCCTCGCCGACGGCGAGGTCACCCCCGCCGAGTTCGGCACGCTCGACGCGATGGTCGCGGCGCTCGAGGGCGGCGTCAGCGACGCTCGGGCCGGAGCCCAGCAGATCAGCGCTCAGGCGACCGGTTTCGCCACGAAGCTCGACGGCGCACTCGCTGGCGCCAAGCGCCTCGAGGGCGGCACCGTGAAGTTCCGGGACGAGGCGCTCAAGCCGCTCGTCGGCGGCAGCAAGGAGCTGGCGGCCGGTACCGCAGAGCTCAAGGCCGGGACGGCGAAGCTCGCCGCGGCGACCGGTCCGCTCACGAACGGTACCGGCCAGATCGCCGACGGCAGCAGCGCCCTGGCGAAGGGCGCCAAGGACCTGCTCGCGGGCACCGACGCGCTCGCAGCGGGCACGGGCAGCCTGAAGACCGGCGCGTCGAGCCTGCTCTCCGGCGCACGCGACCTCCGCAGCGGTGCGGGCACCCTGGCGGCTGGCACGGGCACCCTCAAGGACGGCGCGTCGACGCTCGCGGCCGGCAACCAGGCGCTCGCGACCGGCGCGACCTCGCTGCAGTCGGGCACGGCGCGCCTCGCCACGGGCGCCGTCACCTTGCGTGACGGCCTCGTCGCGGCAGACGCCGGGGCTGGCGACCTGGCCGAGGGGAGCGACAAGCTCGCCGAGGGCGCCGATCGCCTCGCCGAGGGCAGCACCACGCTGGCCGACGGCGCCGCCCAGCTCTCCGAGGGCAGTGCGACGCTCTCCGCCGGCGCTGCTGACCTCAGCTCCGGCACGAACCGGGTCGCTGACGGCAACGCGAAGCTGCGTGCCGACGTCGAGGAGAGCCCGACGACGTCGCTCGCCCTCGGCGGTGGCGTGCTGACCGCGCTCGCGATCGGCGCCGCAGCGACCGGGCTCGCCCGTCGCAACCGCCTGGAGGACTGACCGACGACCGGACGTGGGGTGGGACGGCGTGACCGCCGTCCCCCCCCCCCCCCCCCCCCCCCCCCCCCCCCCCCCCCCCCCCCCCCCCCCCCCCCCCCCCCCGCGCCCAGGCCCGGTCTCAGGCGCGCCCGACGCCTAGGATGGGTGACCATGCGCCTCCTGTTCGCCGGCACGCCTGACGTCGCCGTCCCCACGCTCGACGCCCTCGTGGCCTCGCCGCACGACGTCGTCGCGGTCCTCACCCGGGCGGACGCCCCTGCGGGGCGTGGCCGGAAGCTCGTGCCGAGCCCCGTCCGGGTGCGCGCCGAGGAGCTCGGCATCGAGGTCATCACCGGCCGTCCGCGCGACCCCGAGGTTCTAGCGCGGTTGCGTGAGCTCGACCTGGACTGCGCCGCGGTCGTCGCGTACGGCGAGCTGCTCCGGCCCGAGGCGCTCGAGGTCCCGCGCATCGGCTGGGTGAACCTGCACTTCTCGATCCTTCCGGCGTGGCGTGGCGCAGCCCCCGTGCAGCGTGCGCTCATGGCTGGCGACGAGGTGACGGGCGCGACGACCTTCCTCATCGACGAGGGGCTCGACACCGGTCCGGTGCTCGGCACGCTGACCGAGACGATCCGACCTCGCGACACGTCGGGAGAGCTCCTCGAGCGTCTCGCGTCCGCGGGCGCGCCGCTGATGGTCGCGACGATGGACGGCCTCGCCGGCAACCAGCTCGGCCCGGTCGCGCAGCCGGCCGACGGCGTCTCCCACGCCGCCAAGCTCACTCCTGCCGACGCTCAGGTCGACTGGACGGTGCCTGCGCTCGCCGTCGACCGTCGCATCCGTGCGTGCACACCCGCTCCGGGAGCGTGGACGACCCTCCCGGGCGGCGAGCGCCTCGGGCTCGGTCCGGTCCAACCGGTCGCCGACACGACGGACCTCGCCCCGGGCGAGGTCCAGGTCTCGAAGCGCGACGTGCTCGTCGGCACTGCGACGGCGGCCGTCCGCCTGGGCGACGTCGTCCCGGTCGGCAAGAAGAAGATGGCTGCGGCGGACTGGGCGCGCGGCGCCCGGCTCGAGGCCGGCACCGTCCTGGGGGCACTGTGAGCTCCACCGAGCGTGCCGACGGCAGCGGACGCAGGCGCAACTCCCGGGGCCACGAGCGCGGCGCCGTCCGCCGTCCCGACCAGAAGGGCGCGCTCGCGCCGTCGCAACGCCGCCGGGGCTCCGACCCGGCTCGTGAGGTCGCCTACGAGGTGATCCGAGAGGTCGCCGAGCAGGGCGCGTACGCCAACCTGGTGCTGCCCCCCGCCTTGCGGCGCGCGCGCCTCAAGGGCCGTGACGCGGCATTCGCGACCGAGCTCACGTACGGCACGCTGCGCCTGCGGGGGCGCTACGACGCCGTCCTCGCCAGGTGCCTCACGAGGCCCCTCGACCAGGTCGACCCGCCGGTGCTCGACGTGCTGCGCCTCGGCGTGCACCAGGTGCTCGGCATGCGCGTGCCCGCGCACGCGGCCGTCTCGGAGACCGTGGGGCTCGCACGTGCCCACGTCGGTGCGGGAAGCGCCCAGCTCGTCAACGCCGTCCTGCGCAAGGTCGCCGCCACCCCTGCTGAGGAGTGGTGGCAGACCCTCGCGGCGGGGGAGACCGACGACCTGGCACGCGCGGCCCTGCTCGGCTCCCACCCCGTCTGGGTCGCGCGCGCCCTGCGCGACTCCCTCGCGGGCAACGGCCGCGACCCGGCGGAGCTCGAGGACCTGCTCGACGCCGACAACGGCTCTCCGCGCGTGACGCTCGTCGCCCGTCCGGGCCTGCTCGACGTCGCGGAGCTGCGCGCCGAGGCGGTCGAGTCGCTCGGCGAGCACGACGGCGCGCTCGTCTACGGCAGCTTCGCGGCGACCGCGGCGGTCCTCCCTGGCGCCGACCCGTCGAGCATCCCGGCGGTCCGCGCCGGAGCGGCGGGCGTGCAGGACGAAGGTTCCCAGCTGGTCACCCTTGCGTTCGCCGCGGTACCCGTCGACGGCTCGGACGAGCGCTGGCTCGACATGTGCGCGGGGCCGGGCGGCAAGGCTGCGCTCCTGGCTGCGCTCGCCGGGGAGCAGGGCGCGCGTCTCGTCGCGAACGAGGTCGCGCCGCACCGCGCACGTCTCGTCGAGAACGCCCTCGCCGCGGTCCCGGCGGACGCGGTCGAGGACGTCGTCGTCGGCGACGGTCGGCGCTTCGGCGAGGAGCAGCCCGGCGCGTTCGACCGCGTGCTGCTGGACGCGCCGTGCACCGGGCTCGGGGCGCTGCGCCGCCGGCCCGAGGCGCGGTGGCGGCGAGAGCCTTCGGACGTGCCCGCCCTCGCGGCGCTGCAGCGTGAGCTCCTCCGTTCGGCGCTCGCCACGGTCCGCGTCGGGGGAGTGGTCGGGTACGTGACCTGCTCGCCGCACCTCGCGGAGACGCGCGTCGTCGTCGACGACGTCCTGCGGGAGCGCGACGACGTCGAACGGCTCGACGCTGCGGCCGCGGTGCGGGAGGTGAGCGTCTCGCCGATCGATGTCGGCGACCGGGAGGACGTGCAGCTGTGGCCGCACGTGCACGGCACCGACGCGATGCACCTCACCCTGCTGCGACGCACCCGCTGAGAGCGTGCCCGGGCTGCGACCTGCACGCGGATAGGCTGACGCCATGGGCATCGCGATCAACCCGAGCATCCTCTCCGCCGACTTCACGAACCTGGAGCGTGACCTCCAGGCGATCGCGACGGCGGACGCGGCGCACGTCGACGTCATGGACAACCACTTCGTGCCGAACCTGACGATCGGGCTGCCCGTCGTCGAGCGCATCGTGCAGGTCAGCCCGGTGCCTGTCGACGTGCACCTCATGATCGAGGACCCGGACCGCTGGGCGCCCGGCTTCGCCGAGGCAGGCGCCGCCTCGGTCACGTTCCACGCGGAGGCCGCAACCGCGCCTGTCAGGCTCGCTCGCGAGCTGCGGCGCCTCGGTTCGCGCGCTGCTCTCGCGCTGCGACCTGCGACCCCGATCGAGCCTTACCTCGACCTTCTGCCGGAGTTCGACATGGTGCTGGTCATGACGGTCGAGCCCGGTTTCGGCGGCCAGTCCTTCATCGAGGGCACGCTCCCGAAGATCCGCCGCCTCCGTGAGGCGATCCGCTCGTCCGAGCTGTCGCTGCAGCTGCAGATCGACGGCGGCGTGTCGCGCACGACGATCGAGCGCGCCGCCGAGGCCGGCGCGGACGTGTTCGTCGCAGGATCAGCCGTGTACGGCGCCGACGACGTCCCCGGCGAGATCGAGACGCTGCGTCGCATGGCCGCCGCGCACCAGCACTGACCGTCGTGCGCACCGCGGATACCCGGGGTCCGCGCACCGAGACGTGCGCCACGATGCTGCTCAGGACGCGCCGGATGTGGGATGGTGGGGTCGAGCACGTGCTCCGGGGTCGGTGAAAATCCGAGCCGGCGGTGATAGTCCGCGAACCTGATCGTCCGCTCCACCCGGTGCGGACGTGACGGCCGACCTGGTGGAACTCCAGGACCGACGGTCAAAGTCCGGATGAGAGGCGTACGTGTCGCAGGTCTCGGCGACCCTCGTGGTCGTGCGCGCCTGCGCGGATCGTCGTCGCCGATCCTCGCCCCGGAGCTGACCTTCGGGAGCAGCATGAGCACCCTGGAACCCGGCGCGGTGACGGTTCCGTCCGTGGCGACGCTCGACGACGCCGTGGCGCTCGCCCTGAGCCTTGCCACGCTCGGTCCCGCGCACGGCCCCAACCCTCGCGTGGGTTGCGTCCTGCTCGCTCCTCCCCAGGCTGGCGCTCCCGCGCGCTCTCCGCGGCGCGTCCTTGGCGCGGGCTATCACCGCGGCGCCGGGACGGCGCACGCCGAGGTCGACGCGATCGACGACGCACGACGCCGCGGGAACGACGTCCGCGGTGCGACCGCCGTCGTCACGCTCGAGCCGTGCAACCACACCGGCCGCACCGGACCGTGCGCCGAGGCGCTGCTCGCCGCCGACGTCGCCGAGGTCTGCCACCTCGTCCCGGACCCCAACCCCTCCGCTGCCGGGGGTGCGGAGCGCCTCCGGTCGGCTGGCGTCCACGTCCCGGGTCCGCTCGAGGATGGCGCTGGACCGGGTCACGACCTGCTCCGCGTCTGGCTCCACGCGGTGACGACCGGCCGACCGTTCGTCACCCTCAAGACCGCGACCAGCCTCGACGGCCGCGTCGCTGCGATCGACGGGACGAGCCGGTGGATCACCTCCGCGGAGAGCCGCGCGCACGCCCACCGCGTCCGCCGCGCCGTAGACGCGATCGCCGTCGGCACGGCGACCGTGCTTGCGGACGACCCGACGCTCACGGCGCGCACCCCGGGCGACGGGACGC
This sequence comes from Sanguibacter hominis ATCC BAA-789, assembly GCF_012396185.1. Lineage (GTDB taxonomy): Bacteria > Actinomycetota > Actinomycetes > Actinomycetales > Cellulomonadaceae > Flavimobilis > Flavimobilis hominis. Next base: position 454,646 of record NZ_JAAXOW010000002.1, on the reverse strand, counting down.
CGGGCGACGCCGACCACCAGCCGGTGCGTGTCGTGGTCGGGCGGCGCGACGTGCCGCCGCGCGCCCGGTTGCGCACCGTGCCGGGCGGGCAGCTCGTGCACGTGCGGACCCACGACGTGCGCGAGGTCCTCGCGGAGCTCGCGCGCCGCGACGTCCGGCACCTGCTCGTCGAGGGCGGGCCCACACTGGCCGCGGCCTTCCTGCGCGCGGGACTCGTCGACGAGGTGCACGCCTACGTCGCTCCCGTCCTCCTCGGCGCCGGGCCGCCCGCGCTCGCCGACCTCGGTGTCACGACGATCGACGAGGCCCTGCGCCTCGAGACCCTCGGCACCACCGCCCTCGGGACCGACGTCCTCGTCGTCGCCCGCCCTCAGCCAGTCCGTACCACGCACCACCAGGAGGCCTGATGTTCACCGGAATCGTCGAGGAGGTCGGCGAGGTCGTCGACGTCGAGGACCTCGGCACCGACTCGCGGCTCGTCCTGCGCGGGCCCGTCGTGGTCCCCGGGACCGTCCACGGCGCGTCGATCGCGGTCGACGGCGTGTGCCTGACCGTGACCGCGGCCGACGAGGCCGCGGGGACGTTCGCCGCGGACGTCATGCCGGAGACCTTGCGCCTGACGACGCTCGGCGACCTGCGGCCCGGCTCCCGCGTCAACCTCGAGCGCGCCGCGCGCGCGGACAGCCGCCTCGACGGTCACATCGTCCAGGGGCACGTCGACGGCGTCGGGCACCTCGTGTCGCGCACGCCCGGGCCGCGCTGGGACGACCTTGTCTTCGCGGCACCTGCCGATCTGCTGCGGTACGTCGCGACGAAGGGCTCGATCGCCGTCAACGGGACGTCGCTCACCGTCACCCACGTCTCGGACGAGGGCTTCGGCGTCTCGCTGATCCCCACGACGCTCGAGGCGACCAACCTCGGGCGGCTCGAGCCGGGGGACCGCGTCAATCTCGAGGTCGACGTGATCGCCAAGTACGTCGAGCGTCTGCTGGGGGCCCGGTCATGAGGCTCGCCAGCGTGGAGGAGGCGCTCGCCGAGCTCGCGGCGGGACGTCCCGTGCTCGTCGCCGACTCGCCCGAGCGTGAGAACGAGGCGGACGTCGTGCTCGCGGCGTCGACCGCGACGGCCGAGTGGGTCGCGTGGACCATCCGGCACTCGTCTGGCTACCTGTGCGCGCCCATGCCTGCCGGCCGTGCCGACGCGCTCGACCTGCCGCTCATGGTTCCCCACAGCCAGGACCCGCGGCGCACGGCGTACACGGTCACGGTCGACGCCGCGACGGGCGTGACGACCGGCATCTCGGCCGCCGACAGGACGCGCACGCTGCGCGTCCTCGCGGCGCCCGGCTCGGGTGCCGAGGACCTCATCCGGCCGGGTCACGTGCTCCCGCTGCGCGCGGTCCCTGGGGGCGTCCTGCATCGCGCGGGACACACCGAGGCTGCCGTCGACCTCGTCCGCCTCGCGGGGCTCGGCGAGGTCGGGGCGATCGCGGAGCTCGTCAACGACGACGGCACGATGATGCGCCTGCCCGACGCCGCGGCCCTCGCCGAGCGGGACGGCCTCGTGCTGATCACGATCGCCGACCTCATCGCGTGGCGTTCCGTGAACGACCCGGTGGAGGCCGTCGCCGAGACGGACGCGCCGAGCAGCCCGCGCGTCGCACAGACGGCCGTGGCCGCGCTGCCGACCGCCCACGGGGAGTTCCGGGTTCTCGGCTTCCGCGACCTGCGTACGGGGGCGGAGCACGTCGCGCTGGTCCCGGCCGCCGCTCCGAGCGCTCCCGGTGACCGACCGGTCGTGCGCGTGCACTCCGAGTGCCTCACGGGCGACGCGTTCGGCTCGTTGCGCTGCGACTGCGGGCCGCAGCTCCACGCCGCGATGCGCACGGTCGCCGAACGCGGGGGAGCGGTCGTCTACCTGCGGGGTCACGAAGGTCGGGGGATCGGCCTGCTCGCCAAGATCGGCGCGTACGAGCTCCAGGACGCCGGGCTCGACACGGTCCAGGCGAACCTCGAGCTCGGGTGGCCCGCGGACCGCCGCGAGTACGGTGCCGCGGCTGCGATCCTCGCCGAGCTCGGGCTCACGGAGATCGACCTGCTCACGAACAACCCGGCCAAGGTCGTCGGGCTGCGCGCGGACGGGATCACCGTGACCAGCACGATCCGGCTCGAGGTGGGCCACGGCCCGCACAACCACGACTACCTGGTCACCAAGAAGGTCCACATGGGCCACGTGCTCGACACCGTCCAGGTGCCGACCACGACCACGACAGCGGCGCCGGGCGCCGCCGACCACGAGGAGGACGCTCGATGAGCGGAGCAGGAGCACCCACGGTCCGGACCGACGGCGCAGGCCTGCGCGCGGCGCTCGTCGCCGCCAGCTGGCATACCCAGGTCATGGACGGTCTCATCGCGGGCGCACGCCGCGCCTTCGCGGAGTGCAACGTGACCGACGTCGTCGAGGTGCGCGTCCCGGGCTCCATGGAGCTTCCGGTGGCCGCAGCGACTGCCGCCTACCAGGGCTACGACGTCGTCGTCGCGCTCGGCGTCGTCATCCGCGGCGGCACGCCGCACTTCGACTACGTGTGCCAGGGCGTCACCCAGGGACTGACCGACGTCTCGGTGCGCAGCCGGGTACCCGTGGGCTTCGGTGTCCTCACGACCGACGACGAGGCGCAGGCCCTCGACCGTGCTGGCCTTCCCGGATCGAGCGAGGACAAGGGCGCCGAAGCGGTCGAGGCTGCCGTCGCGACAGCCGTCGCGCTGCGCGCGCTGTGACCGGCTGGCGGGACGCGCCACGAGGCGCGTCCCGCCTTCGATAGGCTTGACCCTCGTGAAGACCTTTGAGGACCTGTACGCAGAGCTGACCCGCAAGGCGATCGAGCGACCCGAGGGCTCGGGCACGGTCGCAGAGCTGGACGCCGGGGTCCATGCGATCGGCAAGAAGATCGTCGAGGAGGCCGCAGAGGTCTGGATGGCGGCCGAGTACCAGAGCAAGGCTGAGCTCGCCGAGGAGATCTCGCAGCTGATCTACCACGCCCAGGTGCTGATGGTGGCCAAGGGGCTCACGCTCGAGGACGTGTACTCCTACCTCTAGGCGGCCCCGCGTCCCCGCCCCGTTCACGCGCCCGCGCTGCGGGCTCCACCCGAAGGAACTGCCCCCGTGCTCCGTATCGCCGTCCCCAACAAGGGATCACTGTCCGAGCCCGCCACCGACATGCTCCGCGAGGCGGGCTACCGCCAGCGGCGCGACTCCCGCGAGCTCGTGCTCGCCGACCCCGAGAACGACGTCGAGTTCTTCTTCCTGCGCCCGCGCGACGTCGCGGTCTACGTGGGTTCCGGGACCGTCGACGTCGGCATCACGGGCCGTGACCTCCTGCTCGACTCGGGCGCTCAGGCCGACGAGCACCTCGCTCTCGGTTTCGCCGGCTCGACGTTCCGCTTCGCCGCGCCCGCGGGCACCGCGTCCTCCCTGGAGGACATCGCGGGCAAGCGCATCGCGACGTCGTACAACGTCCTCGTCGCGAGCTACCTCGCGGAGAAGGGCATCGAGCCTGCGGGCATCGTGCACCTCGACGGCGCGGTCGAGAGCTCGGTCAAGCTCGGCGTCGCCGACCTGATCGCCGACGTCGTCGAGACGGGCACGACGTTGCGCGCAGCCGGCCTCGAGGTCTTCGGAGAGCCGATCCTGCGCTCCGAGGCGGTGCTCATCAAGCGTCACGGCGTGGATGCCGCAGGCGTCGACACGCTCACCCGCCGCCTCCAGGGTGTCTTGACCGCGCGCGAGTACGTCCTCATGGACTACGACATCCCGCTCACGCTCGTCGACGCCGCGGTCGCGATCACGCCCGGCCTCGAGTCGCCGACCGTCTCCCCGCTGCACGACCGCGAGTGGGCGGCCGTCCGTGCGATGGTCCCGCGCAAGCAGACGAACCGCGTCATGGACGACCTCTACGACACGGGTGCGCGCGCGATCATCGTCACGTCGATCCACGCGTCGCGCCTGTGACGAACGAGCCCGCGGCGACGTCGCCCTACGCCCCCTTCCGGCCGCGCCTGACGCGGCTCTTCGGGAGGGTGACCGCCGTGGTGCTCGTGATCGGTGGCATCGTGCTCCTGTACACGTCGCCGGGCGCTGAGGGCCCCTGGTACGACCCCCTCAACACGATGGCGATGGCCCTGCTGGTCGTGCTGTGCGTGCTCCTCGTCCTGCGGCACTCGACGGTGTTCGCGCTCGTGGACCCGCAGGGGATCCGCGTGCGCAACCTCGTACGGTCGACGACCCTGAGGTGGGACCAGATCGAGGGTGTGCGGTTCGGCTCGGGCGAGCCGTGGGTCACGCTCGACCTGGTCGACGGCCACACGGTCGCGGTCATGGCGATCCAGTCGGCGGACGGCGCGTTCGCGCACCACGAGTCCCAGCGTCTTGCGTCGCTCGTGATCGCCGGGGGCGGGGGAGCCCGCTGATCGCTGCGACGGTCGCGTCCGTCTCTGCACCCTGATCACGCCGTACGGGCAGACGAGAGAGGCCGGGGGCCAGGCACGATGTGCCTGGCCCCCGGCCTCTGTGCTGTGCTCGCGGGGTCAGCCGCGCGTGCGCGGCTTGCGCGGCCCGTCGAAGCTACGGTCGTCGCGACGCGCCGAGTCACGGTAGCCACCCTCGCGGCGACCGGCCGGGGCTGCGTCGCGACGGTTGCTCCAGCCCGAGTCGCGACCGGAGTCGCGGCGGGCGCTCGGCGCACCGTCGTGGCTGCGCTCGTGCGAGCGCTCGGGGCGCGGGCCACGAGCGCCCGGTCCCTGGTCGATCGTGATGCGCAGCATCCGACCACCGACGCGGGCCCGCGAGATGCGGTCGATCGCGCCAGCATCGAGGGGGGCGATGATGTCGACGAGGGAGAAGCTCGGGAAGATGTCGATCTTGCCGAGGTCCTTGCCCTCGAGGCCACCCTCGTTCGTCAGCGCGCCGACGATGCCACCGGGCTGGACGCCGTGGTTGAAGCCGACGGCGAGGCGGTAGCGCGTGCCCTGCGCGTCGCGGGGGCCGTTCTCGCGACGTGGGCGACGGTCGCCGTCGCGCTGGTCGCGACGGCCGCCCTCGTCGTCGAAACGACCCGGGCGACGGGCGCCGCGCTCGGCGAGACGCTTCGCCTCGGCGCGCTCCTCCTCGGCTGCGACCTGCTCCGCGTGGGCACGAGGGCCGTCGTCGCCGACGTGGAGGGCGAGCATGACGGCAGCGAGCTCGGCGCCGTCGACGTCACCGTCGTTGTTCGCCAGGAACTCGTCGACGAGACCGCGGTAGAGCTCGAGACGACCAGACTCGCGGCGCTCCGCGATCTGGCCGAGGAGCGTGCGGGCGCCGTGGGCGGAGACGTCGGCGGGCGTCGGCACCTCGGTCAGCGTGAGCTGGGTGCGGATGGTGCGCTCGATGAACTTCAGGCGGTTGCGCTCGGCGGGCGTCACGAAGCTGATCGCCTTGCCGGTGCGGCCGGCGCGACCCGTACGCCCGATGCGGTGCACGTACGCCTCGGGCTCGCCCGGGAGGTCGAAGTTGACGACGAGGCCGATGCGGTCGACGTCGAGGCCGCGGGCGGCGACGTCCGTCGCGACGAGCACGTCGAGCGCGCCCGAGCGGAGGCGCTCGACGATCTTCTCGCGCTCCTTCTGCGCGACGTCGCCCGAGATGGTCGCGGCCGAGATGCCACGCTCGACGAGGGCTGAGCCGACCTCCTCGGCAGCACCGCGGGTGCGGCAGAAGACGATCGCGGCGTCGGCGTCGGACGTGGCAAGGATGCGAGTGAGGGCCCCCGTCTTGTGGCGGAAGGGCACGACGGCGTAGGTCTGCTCGACGGAGGTGACCGTCGAGGACTGGCGCGCGACCGTGATCTCGACGGGCGACGTGAGGTGCTCGGTCGCGACGCGGCGGATCTGCGGGGGCATCGTCGCGGAGAAGAGCGCGACCTGACGCTGCTCGGGGGCCTGGGCGAAGACCTTGTCGACGTCCTCCGCGAAGCCCATGCGCAGCATCTCGTCGGCCTCGTCGAGGACGAGGAAGCGGACGTCGGCCATCTTGAGCGCGCCCCGCTCCATGTGGTCGATCACGCGGCCGGGCGTGCCGACGACGATCTGGGCGCCACGCTCGAGCGAGCGCTGCTGCGGGATGTAGGGGGCGCCGCCGTACACCGAGACGACCTCGATGTGCGGGAGGTGCGACGCGAACGAGCGGATGGCGTCGGCGACCTGCATCGCGAGCTCACGCGTCGGAGCGAGGACGAGGGCCTGCGTGGCGCGCAGCGTCGGGTCGATGCTCGCGAGCATCGGGATGCCGAACGCGGCGGTCTTGCCGGTTCCGGTCTGGGCGACACCGGTGATGTCGCGGCCCGCGAGGAGGGCGGGGATCGCCTGCACCTGGATCGCGGAGGGGGTCGTGAAGCCCAGGTCGCGGACGGCGGCCATGAGCGGCTCGGGAAGGCCGAGCTCGTCGAAGCGGGGGGTGTCGGTGACAGCCGTCTCGAGGGCGGCGTCGGAGGTGCTGAGGGCGCGCGAGGGCGCGCTGATGTCAGAAGACGTCATGCGTGGGGAGACCCAGTTTCTTGAGGTTGTTCGGAGCCGGTGCACGGGACTTCTTGACCCGTACGGTCGCAATCCCGAAAACCCCAGCCCGACGGGCCACAAGAATCGATCTCTGTCTCGAGATCACACGCGGGACGCGCGACACACTCCAAGGTGACTGGACGAGCATACCGTCCGGAGGCGCGCTTGTCCGGGACGAGCCCCGGTGAGGTGCACCACGTGCTAGGCGGGCGCTGCTGCCGAGCGCCTCCGCGTGCGCTCGTCCCTCCGGCGCCGGAGCCTGCGCACGAGGAGCACGACGACGGTGACGGCACCGACAGCGGCGAGCACCGGGACGACGACCGCCGCGATGGTGAGCGCGACCGAGCCCGCGTCCTCGGCGACCGACAGGACAGGCGCGGCAAGGCCGCCGGTGACCGTGTTCGCGACGGGCCGCACCGACGCCTTGAGCAGGTGCACGACGAGCGCGACGCCGACCCCGACGAGGACCGGTACCCACGTGTTGTCGGCGAAGAACGCCGACGGGTCGTCGACACTGACGGTCTGCGACGTCGTGCCCGCCGCGAAGACCATGCCTCCCGAGGCGGGCCGGACCACGGTCTGCAGGACGTCGTTGATCGAGTCGACGACCGGCACCTTGTCGGCGACGGTCTCGACCACGAGGAGCACTGCCACGACGGCGAGCAGGCGCTCGTCCGTGAGCCAGGCCCACGCCTCCGGGAGCGTCACGAGACCGGTGAACCGGGCGAGCAGCCCGACGCCGAGCAACGGCAGGTAGGCGTTGAGCCCTGCGGCGGCTGCAAGGCTCGTGCCGGTGAGGACCTCGATCATGCGCGAACCTCCCTGTCGGGCGTGTGCGTGACGTCGCCACGCCCCCATAGGATGGCAGGCGTCGCGGCGCGTGACGAGCGCTGCGCCGCCCGGCGCGGACGGAGCCCCGGGGCGACGACGGGGGAGGGTGCGTGTCCACGAGCACGAACGTCTCCCGGCCGCGCCCCGACGCGTCGATGGTGCTCCTCGACGAGGTGATGCGGCGCCCCCTCGACCCTGGGTACGCCGAGGCCGCCGCGCGCCGTGCCGCCGGCACCGCGCCCCACCGCGGGCCCGTCCGGCTGACCCTCCTGCTCGCTGCGGCCGTCCTCCTCGGCGGCGGCACGGCCGCCGCTGCCGAGACGCTGCGCGCGCCGGTCGACGGCGTGCTCTCGTCGACGGCGATCCTCGAGGACCAGATCGTCGAGCGTCGTGCGGCAGTCGACGACCTCGTCGCGTCCATCCAGGAGACCACCGACGAGATCGAGTCCCTGCAGAACGACGCGCTCGGTGACCAGTACCCGCTCCTCCTCGACGCCGCCCAGCGCGACGGTGCGGCAGCCGGGACGACGGCAGTCACGGGTCCAGGCCTCGTGATCAAGCTCAACGACGCCGTCCCGCTCCTCGGCGAGACCGACGAGGCCGCTCGCGTCCAGGACTACGACGTCAAGGTCGTCGTCAACGCGCTGTGGGCCTCGGGGGCGGAGGCGGTCGCCGTGAACGGCCAGCGGCTGACGAGCACGAGCGCGATCCGCAGCGCGGGGGAGGCGATCCTCGTCGACCTCGTCGGGCTTTCCCACCCGTACACGATCGAGGCCATCGGGGACCCGGACACGCTTCCCGCCTTCTTCGCGCGCTCCCTCGGCCAGGAGCACATGATCGCGCTGGGCTCGCGGTACGGGATCACGTCGTCCGTGTCGCAGGACTCATCGATCATCCTGCGCGCGGGTCGTGCGCCCGACCTCCTCAGCGCGAGCCGAGGAACCTCCGCCGGGGGCGAGGGCGAAGACACGCGCACCGACGAGACACGCACCACCACGAGCATCGGGGGAGTACCCCGGTGAGCCCGACGAAGGAGCCCAACCCGTGATCGCTGTCATCGGCCTGCTGATCGGTGCCCTGCTGGGAGTGTTCTTCCAGCCTGACGTACCGGTCGCGCTGCAGCCGTATCTCCCGATCGCCGTCGTCGCTGCGCTCGACGCCATCTTCGGCGGTCTGCGCGCGCTGCTCGACGGCATCTTCGACGACAAGGTCTTCGTGGTCTCCTTCCTGTCGAACGTCGTCGTCGCTGCGCTCATCGTGTTCCTCGGCGACCAGCTCGGGGTCGGTACGCAGCTGTCGACGGGCGTCGTCGTCGTGCTCGGCATCCGGATCTTCTCGAACGCGGCCGCGATCCGCCGCCACCTGTTCAAGGCATGACGGCGTCCGAGCACCCCGACGAGGGGCCCGCACCCGAGGAGACGGCTGTCCCGGCTCAGCCGAAGGCTCCGGACGTGGCGGCGGCCGCGCCTGCTCCAGCAGGCACCGGGCAGCCCGTCCCCGGGCACGGCCGCCACGAGGCCGCTCCTGCGCCGCCACCGTCCGCCTGGCGGACCCTCGGCAAGGCCCTGCGTCCACGCCTCACCATGTCGCAGCTGGTCGCCGCCCTCCTGTGCGGGCTCCTCGGCTTCGCGCTCGCTGTCCAGCTGACTGCCGACGAGCGGAGCTCGCTCGCCGGACTGCGACAGAACGAGCTGGTGCGCATCCTCGACGAGGTCACACGTCGGGGGGAGGACCTCGAGCAGCAGGCGCAGACGCTCCGCGGGCAGCTCGCCGAGCTGCGCAGCAGCACGGACGACCGCGCGGCCGCGGTCGATCTGGCGCTCGCCCGGGCCGAGGTCCAGGGCATCCTGTCGGGACGGCTTCCTGCCGAAGGACCGGGCGTCGTCGTGCGCATCGACGAGGGCGACACGGCGCTCCCGGGGACCACGATGCTCTCCGTGCTCCAGGAGCTGCGGAACGCCGGCGCCGAGGTGATCGAGCTCAATGACGTCCGGATCGTCGCGTCGTCTGCGTTCACCGACACCCCTCAGGGCCTCCTGCTCGACGGGACGCTGCTCTCCTCGCCGTACGTGTGGCACGTGATCGGTTCCGCCGACACGCTGACACCGGCGCTCGAGATCCCGGGCGGCGCGATGGCCTCCGTCCGGAATGCGGGCGGCAAGGGAACCGTCACGGCGCAGAAGGAGATACGGATCGACGCGGTTCGCGAGCCCTCCGCACAACGGTTCGCGACGCCCGTGGCTCCCGCGCAGTGAGGATCCCCGCCCAGGTCGCGACAACATCGCTATGGCTCTGCGGCGGATCATGCATAAAGTGGAGGTGCAGGTCGACCGATGTGTGAGTGGTCGCGCAGGTGCGCGACCAAGGCCGAGGAGGGTGCATGACTGACGGTACGCACGAACAGGTTCCCGGCGGCTCGGTCGAGCCCCCGTCGGGGATCGAGGCGACCGTCGTCTTCGGCGCCGTCCCCCGAGACGCGGCCCCGTCGGCGCCACCGGCCGACGCGACCGCCGCGCTCGGCACCGAGGACCAGGCCGCGATCGCCGCCCTCCCGGCCGACTGCGCGCTCCTGATCGTCCAGCGCGGGCCCGGGGCGGGAGCCAGGTTCCTCCTCGACTCGGACCGTATCCTGGTCGGCCGCTCCGAGCGCTCGGACATCTTCCTCGACGACGTCACGGTCTCGCGCAAGCACGCGAACTTCGTGCGGGCGGGAGGCGAGTTCTCGGTACGCGACTCGGGTTCGCTGAACGGCACGTACGTCAACCGTGAGCGGGTGGACGCCGCCGTCCTCCGGTCGGGTGACGAGGTGCAGGTCGGCAAGTTCCGCATGGTCTTCTTCCCGAGCCGCCGCGCTGCGGGAAGCAGCCAGTGAGCCCGGCGTCCCCGCAGGCCTCGTCCGCGGAGGAAGGCGCTGGCGCGCGCCTCCCTCAGCTCGTCGAGACGTGGCCCGCTGGTGTGTCGACGCGGGCGTCGATGCGCATCTCCGACGTTCTTGCGGCGCTGCGGCCGGAGTTCCCGGCCCTGACGAGCTCCAAGCTCCGTTTTCTCGAGGACCAGGGGCTCGTCGAGCCTGTACGCACCCCGGCCGGGTACCGGCAGTACTCGCCTGCGCACGTCGAGCGGCTGCGCTTCGTCCTCGGGCAGCAGCGGGACCACTATCTGCCGCTCAAGGTGATCAAGGATCGTCTCGCGGAGATGGATGCCGGGCTCTACGAGCCAGCGCCCGTGGTTCCGCACCTGGCGACGGCCGACGGTGAGCGCGCAGACCTGCGTCCCGCTGACAGGCTGACGGCTGCGACGCTCGCGGCCGAGGCAGGCGTCGAGGTGCGGGTCGTCGAGGAGCTGTTGGAGGCGGGGATCATCCGAGCCGACGCTCGCGGCCGGTTCGACTCGTGGGCGCAGCAGATCGTCGTTCACGCCGCTGCGCTGCACCAGCACGGGATCGGGGCCCGTCACCTGCGTGCGCTCAGATCGTCCGCGGACCGGCAGCTCGCACTCGCTGAGCAGGTGGTCGCTCCTGTGCGGTCGCAGGGCACGCCTGCGGCGCGCGCGAGGGCGGACGCGACGGCGGTCGAGCTGGGGGAGTCCTTCATCCAGCTCCACGCGGCCCTCGTGCGGCAGGCGCTGTCTCACCAGGACTAGGTATTTCGAGCAGGGGGTCGCACCGCTGGGAGCGAACTCTCAACCTCAACTTGAACGTGAGACACGTCTCGCGACACGCCGAAACGACTTGACGGCACGGTCGTTGACGCTGTCAGGGGCGGCCCGTAGCGTAGCCATCAGAGACAGGGCCATGACGGCCGTGCAGGTCAAACAGGAGGCTGGCGTGAGCACCACGAGCGAGACCGGCGAGCAGCCGGCGGCGCGGGCAGCAGCCGCCTCGCAAGGACTGCTGTTCGGCGATGATCTCACGGAGCAGGACTCGGCGACCGGTTACCGCGGGCCTACGGCGTGCCGCGCCGCGGGGATCACGTACCGGCAGCTCGACTACTGGGCGCGGACCGGGCTGGTCGAGCCGACCGTTCGCCCCGCGAACGGCTCCGGGACGCACCGTCTCTACAGCTTCCGCGACATCCTCGTGCTCAAGGTGGTCAAGCGACTCCTGGACACGGGGGTCTCGCTCCAGCAGATCCGCACTGCGGTCTCGCACCTGCGTGAGCGTGGTGTCGACGACCTCGCCCAGATCACGCTCATGAGCGACGGGGCGAGCGTGTACGAGTGCACGAGCGCTGACGAGGTGATCGACCTGGTCCAGGGCGGCCAGGGAGTGTTCGGCATCGCTGTCGGCCGCGTGTGGCGCGAGGTCGAGGGGTCTCTCGCCGAGCTGCCGACCGAACGTCTGGGCGACGAGGAGTCGGCCAGCACCCCGACGGACGAGCTCGCTGCTCGCCGTCGTGCCCGCACCGCTGGATGATCTAGCCGGAGGCCATCATGGCCGAGAACACCGATCCTGCTGACGTCGCTGCAGCCGAGCTGGCTGCGCACCCGGAGTTCGCCGAGGTGCCGGTGATCGAGGCCGACGAGACCGTCCCGCCGCGGCCCGAGGAGGAGATCGCAGACGTGGTGCGGTCTGTCCCCGATCACCGCGAGGCGTTCAAGCACCGCGGGGCGACTGAACGCGCCGAGCCAAGACCCTCCTCGTCGCACGTCTGATCTCGAGCGGCGGCGGTTTGGGCGAGTGGGGCCGACCCGGGCGGCACGCGTGTCACATGAGGGGACGCAGGGGAGCGAGCACCCTCTCGCTGATGCGCGCGATGCGACCGCGGTTCTCCCATTCCTCGGCCGTGAGCTCGCGGCAGTTGCTGAGGTCGGTCTCGAAGACCTGTTCCATCTGCTTCGCGAGCCCTTCGTCGTAGATCTCCATGTTGATCTCGTAGTTGCCCGAGAGGCTCAGACGGTCGATGTTCGCTGTGCCGATCGTGGTCCACACGCCGTCGATCGTCGCGGTCTTCGCATGCACCATCGCATCCTGGAAGAGCCAGATCGTCACTCCGCCGGCGAGCAGGCTCGAGTACAGCCCGCGCGACAGCCAGTCCGTGACGACATGGTTCGAGTTGTCCGGGACGATCACCCGGACGTCGACACCGCGGCGGGCCGCCGCGAGCAGGGCGTCGAGGATCTCGTGGTCGGGGATGAAGTAGGCCTGCGTGATGTAGATGTGGCTCTGCGCCCGGTCGATCGCCTGGAGGTAGATGCCGCGGATCGGGAACAGGAGGTGGCCCGGCGCGTTGCGAGCTGGCCGGATGTGCGGCTCCCAGTGGTCGGAGCCCGGGTCGGGCAGGACCGGGAGGTGCGGGCGGCGTGTGCTGTTCCAGAAGTCGACGAAGGCGTTGCGCAGGTCCCACACCGCGGGTCCTTCGAGGCCGAGGTGCGTGTCGCGCCAGTCGGTCGCGTACAACGAGCCGATGTTGTACCCGCCGACGTAGCCGATCTCGTCGTCGACCACGAGGATCTTGCGGTGGTCGCGACCGGAGTGGCGCACGTTGAGCGTCAAGAGACCTGGCCGGAACGCGGGGTAGCGAAGCACGTGGATGCGCTCGGGGAACCGGAGGAACTCACGCGGGACGACGAGGTTCGCGAAGCCGTCGAAGATCACGTAGACGTTGACGCCGCGGTCCGCGGCCTCGATGAGCGCCTCTTTGAACTCAGCGCCGATCGCGTCGCCCTTCCAGATGTAGGACTCGAGCATGATCGTGTGCTGGGCGCCGCGGATCGCAGCGAGCATCGACGCGTAGAGATCCTCGCCGTACGTGAAGAGGCGCGTACGCGTCCCGGCAACCTCGCCGTCGAGCGGTGGCAGGTGCGGGAAGCTCACCTCCGCAGCGTCGCGGCGGTACTTCTTGATCGCGTCGGTCACGATGAGCGACGCAGCGACAGCGAACGGCGCAGCGACGGTCAGCGCGCCTGCTCGAACCACAGCGCGGGGGAGTCGGGGTCTGGGCACGCTGCCAACCTATATCCGCCTCCCTGCGGCAGCGAACCAGATCCGGGTGCCCGGGGCGGCGATACGTGCCACCGCGCCCGGGGTGCGCGGCGCGGATGGCAGCGGAACTCTGGAACTAGGGCAAAGGGCGCAGTTCCACATGCGCAGCACCCCGACGAAGCCCGGTACCGTCCGGGCCCGACCGAAGGAGCGGCCAGCATGTGCACCAGCATCAGGTTCTCGGACAGCGATGGGCACGCGTACCTCGCGCGCAATCTTGACTGGACGAACGGATACGGGGAGGGCGTCGTCATCACGCCCACCGGGTTTGTCCCTCGCTCACCGTTCGGTGCCATCCACGACGTCGAGCACGCGGTCATCGGCATGGCGATAGTTGAGGAGGATGTCCCGCTGTACTACGACTGCGGCAACGACGCGGGGCTTGCTGTCGCGGGCCTGAACTTCCCCGGCTACGCGCAGTACGCACCTGGTCCGCAGGAGGGCGCGACGAACATCGCAGCATTCGAGTTCCCGCTCTGGGTGACATCGCAGTTCACGACCGTCGACGAGGTCCAGGCGGCGCTGAGGAGCGTCGTCATCGTCGACCGTCCCATCAATGAGAGATTCCCGAGCGCGATGCTGCACTGGATCGTCGCGGACGACGACCGCTCGTTCGTCGTGGAGCAGACGGCGCACGGGATGCAGGTGTTCGACGACAACATCGACGTCCTCACCAACCAACCAGGGTTCGCCTGGCACCACGAGAATCTCCGCAACTACCTGAACGTGGCCCCTGGCTTCCCGGCCGAACAAGCGCTCGGGGGAGCGCGCCTGTCACCCTTCGGGTCAGGCTCCCAGATGCGCGGACTGCCCGGTGACTACTACTCGCCCTCACGCTTCGTGCGTGCCGCCTACGTCAACGCGCACTACCCGCAGAAGACCACGGAGGAGGAGAACGTCAGCCGCGCCTTCCACACGCTCCAGCAGGTCGCGATGGTCGAGGGAGCTGCAACGATGGAGACGGGCGAGTTCGAGAAGACGATCTACACGGGCCTGTTCTCGTCCCGCACGTCGACGTACTACTGGAACACGTACGACGATCCTGCGATCCGAAGCGCATCGCTCGGGGACCATGCGTCGACGGGCACCGATCTGGTGATGCTCTGAAGAGGAGGGGTGGGGCCGCCGCACAACCCGGGCGGGTGAGGGTGAAGTGACATAATGTAACTTATCGGCGACTAGGGGACGCGTGGCTCAGGAGTAGGATCCCGCCCGTGCGCAGCATCGAGGTCGTCGATCCCGGTTCTCCCATGGCCGCTGAGATCGTGCGCTCCTACATGCACGACGTGGCATCTCGTTACTACGGGCGCCCGGCAACGCCCGCCGAGGTCGACCAAGCGCTCCTGGACGAGCCTCACGACGACCTGACCGTCCCGACCGGAGTCTTCCTCCTGGCCTTCCAGGACGACGAGCCCGTCGGGTGCGCCGGCGCGCGGTTCATCGGCGACACAGCCGAGCTCACCAAGGTCTTCACGACCCCGGCCGCACGCGGATCAGGCCTGGCGCGCCAGCTTATCGCGAGACTCGAACAGATGTTCGCAGGGCGCGGAATCGTCACCGTCCGCCTGGACACGCACAGTCGTCTCGTCGAAGCTTGCGCGATGTACGAGAGGCTCGGGTACCGCCGGGTCGAACCGTTCAACGACGAGCCCTACTCGGACCGCTGGTACGCCAAGCCCGTCCCTCGCTGAGCCATCGCCGCACACGCACGCCGGGCCGGCGCGGCCCACGCGTCCCGGTGTCGCCAGAGCGTCAGGACCAGCACCGCTCGACGAGACTCACACCCCGACATACTCCGCGAGATGCTGACCGGTGAGCGTCGACCGGTCCGCGACGAGCTCTGCTGGCGTTCCCTCGAACACGACCCGTCCACCTTCGTGGCCTGCGCCTGGCCCCAGATCGATGATCCAGTCCGCGTGCGCCATGACCGCCTGGTGGTGCTCGATGACGATGACGGACTTCCCCGCGTCGACGAGCCGGTCGAGAAGTCCAAGGAGATGCTCGACGTCGGCGAGGTGCAGACCGGTCGTCGGCTCGTCGAGGACGTAGACGCCGGCCGCCTCCCCCATGTACGTCGCGAGCTTGAGCCGCTGGCGCTCACCACCGGACAGCGTCGTGAGCGGTTGCCCCAGGCTGACATAAGCGAGGCCCACGTCGACGAGTCGCTCAAGGATCTTGTGCGCCGCCGGGACGCGTGCCTCGCCCTCGGCGAAGAACGCCACCGCCTTCTCAACAGGCAGCGCGAGCACCTCCGAGATGTCGAGCCCGCCGAGTCGGTACTCGAGCACCGCCGGCTGGAACCTCTTGCCCTCGCACGCGTCGCACGTGCTCGAGACGCCCGCCATCATGCCGAGGTCCGTGTAGATCACGCCCGCACCGTTGCAGGCCGGGCAGGCACCCTCGGAGTTGGCGCTGAACAGTGCAGGCTTGACGCCGTTCGCCTTGGCGAACGCCTTGCGGATCGGCTCGAGCAGCCCGGTGTAGGTCGCGGGGTTGCTGCGGCGCGAGCCCTTGATCGCGCCCTGGTCCACCGTCACGACTCCCGCGTCCCGTGGCATCGAGCCGTGCACGAGCGAGCTCTTCCCCGACCCGGCCACACCGGTGACGACCGTGAGCACCCCGAGCGGGACGTCCACGTCGACGTCCGCCAGGTTGTTGGCCGTGGCACCGCGGATCGCGAGGTGGTCCCTCGGGGTCCGTACGGTGTCCTTCAGGCGCGCCCGGTCGTCGAGGTGCTGCCCGGTGAGGGTGCCGCTCCCCCGCAGTCCTTCGACCGTGCCCTCGAAGCAGATCTCCCCGCCCGCGGTGCCCGCGCCTGGACCGAGGTCGACGACGTGGTCCGCGATCGCGATGACCTCGGGCTTGTGCTCGACGACCAGCACCGTGTTCCCCTTGTCCCGCAGCCGCATCAGGAGGCGGTTCATCCGCGCGATGTCGTGCGGGTGCAGACCGATGCTCGGCTCGTCGAACACGTAGGTGACGTCAGTCAGCGCGGAGCCGAGGTGCCGGATGAGCTTGGTCCGCTGAGCCTCGCCGCCCGACAACGACCCGGACGGCCGGTCGAGCGACAGGTACCCGAGGCCGATCTCGACAAAGTGCTCGAGCGTGCTGTGCAGCGCCACGAGCAGCGGCCGGGCGGCGGGCTCGTCGAGCGCCGCGATCCACTCGGCGAGGTCGCTGATCTGCATCGCACAGAGGTCGGCGATGTTCTTGCCGGAGATCCGGGACGACCGTGCCTCCGCGCTGACGCGCGTCCCCTCGCACTCGGGACACACGGTGAACGTCACCGCACGGTCCACGAAGGCACGGACGTGCGGCTGCATCGCCTCACGGTCCTTGGAGAGGAACGACTTCTGGATCTTCGGGACGAGCCCCTCGAAGGTGACGTTGATCCCGTCGACCTTGATCTTGGTCGGTTCCTTGTAGAGCAGGTCGTGCAGCTCGCGCTTCGTGAAGTCACGGATCGGCTTGTCCGGGTCGAAGAACCCGGAACCCCGGTAGATGCGCCCGTACCAGCCGTCCATCGTGTAGCCCGGGATCGTGAGGGCGCCATCGCTGAGCGAGAGGTTCTCGTCGTACAGGGCCGTCAGGTCGAAGTCGTTGACCTTCCCCATGCCCTCGCACCGCGGGCACATGCCGCCGAGCTGGTTGAACGTCGCCTTCTCGGCCATCGTGCGACCGCCGCGCTCGACGGTGATCGCGCCGCTCGCGTGCACCGACGGCACGTTGAACGAGTACGCGTTCGGCGGGCCGATGTGCGGGTCCCCCAGACGGCTGAAGAGGATGCGCAGCAGCGCGTTGACGTCCGTCACCGTGCCGACGGTCGAGCGCGGGTTGGCCCCCAGACGCTCCTGGTCGACGATGATCGCCGTCGTGAGGCCCTCGAGGACGTCGACCTCCGGCCGACCCACGGTGGGCATGAACCCCTGCAGGAACGCGCTGTAGGTCTCGTTGATCATGCGCTGAGACTCCGCAGCGATCGTCGAGAAGACGAGCGAGCTCTTCCCGGACCCGGACACTCCGGTGAAGACCGTCAGGCGCCGCTTCGGGATCTCGAGACTGAAGTCCTTGAGGTTGTTCTCCCGTGCACCGCGCACGCGGATCACGTCGTGCGCGTCGGCGGCGTGAGCGACCGCTGCACCCGGCTGAGACTTGTTCACCGTGTCTCCCATGTTCGATCGGTCCGCGCGACGACGAGGCCGCACCAAGGCCATCATGCCTGGCGCGTCCGACACCTGTGTGGTCAGGCCCACGCGCCGCGGGAGCCCGGGACGCGTGCAGGACCGCCTCTCCCCCGTGTAATCTTCCGGGTGGCGCCATGCCATTTGCACGGCAGGATGGTTCTCAAACAGGCCGCTCGCACCGCGAGCCGGCAGGTGCAGTTCACCAGACCTTCACCGCCGACCTCCCGATCGACGGAACAAAGCAGCGCCCGACGAACGTTCTACCTGCAGACCCTGCACACGCAACGGCTGCACACAGCCCTCTGGAGGACACCATGGCCGACCGGTCACTGCGCGGAATGAGCATCGGCTCCAAGAGCATGGAGACTGACGAGGGAGTCGACTTCGCGCCTCGGTTCCAGGCGCACTACGACTGCCCCAACGGGCACACGATCATCCTCCCCTTCTCGACCGAGGCCGAGGTCCCGGTTGAGTGGGAGTGCCGGTGCGGCGAGCTCGCCCTGCTGCGCGACGCCGACCGCCCCGAGCCCAAGGCGACCAAGCCCGTCCGCACGCACTGGGACATGCTGCTCGAGCGCCGCACGATCAAGGAGCTCGAGGAGCTTCTCGACGAGCGTCTCGACCTCCTGCGGGCCGGAAAGCTGCGCCGCAGCGCCTGACGGACACACACGACGAGGGTCGGTTCCCACAAGGAACCGACCCTCGTCGTCATCTCTGCACCCGTCACGCACACCCGTTGAGGTCGTGCTGATCAGCGGCGGGAGAAGACCCGTGCCACCTGACGCCCGCGGCGTTGCAGACCCCACAGAGTCACCTTGCCGAGCGCCTCGACGATGATCGACCGGCTCATCTTCGACACGCCCGCCTCACGCTCGACGAAGGTGATCGCGACCTCGCCCACCGCTCCCCCGGCGTCGATCACGCGCTTGGTCATGTCTACCTGGAAGCAGTACCCGTGCGACGCGACCGAGCCCAGCTCGAGCCGGCCCAGCATGGGGGCGCGGAACGCCCGGAAGCCGCCCGTCGCGTCACCGACGCCGAGGCCGAGCATCACCCGCGTGTACACGTTGGCGCCGCGCGAGAGGATCTCGCGGTGCAAGGGCCAGTTGACGACCTTCCCGCCTGGCACCCAGCGAGCCCCGATCACCAGGTCGACGCGCGGCTCACCCTCGAGCCGCGCGAGCAGCACTGGCAGCTCTTCCGGCCGGTGGGAGCCGTCCGCATCCATCTCGCACACGACGTCGTAACCACGCTCGAGCGCCCAGCGGAACCCGGCGATGTACGCGGAGCCGAGTCCCTGCTTTCCGGAGCGGTGCATGACGTGGACGGCCGGGTCCTCCGCGGCGATCCGCTCCGCGAGGTCACCGGTCCCGTCCGGGCTGCCGTCGTCGACCACGAGGACGTCCGCGTCGGGGACGGCGCGACGCAACCGCTCGAGCGTCCCGGGAAGAGTGAGCGACTCGTCGTAGGTCGGCACCACGACCACCGTGCCCCGACCCGCGGCCCCCTGACCACCGTCCGTCATGACTTCCTCCTGCCCTTGCGCGCGCTCACCGCGACGATCATCCCCGCCACCGTAGTGGCTGAGGCCACGGCGACGACGATCCACGCGGGCACGGCACCCGCGCGTGTCGCGGGTGTCAGCGTGCTGCGCAGCGGCACAGACGCGACGAGCTGAGCAGGCTCGAACAACCGCGTGCGCTGCTGCACGCGCCCGGTCGCGTCGATCACGCCGCTCACGCCGACCGTCGAGATCTGGATCGTCGACCGCCCGGACTCGATCGCGCGCATCCGCGACATCGCGAGCTGCTGCGTGGACTCGGCGCTGTAGCCGAAGTTCGAGTTGTTCGTCTGGACGAGGAGCACCTCCGCGCCGCCCGCGACGGCGTCACGCACGACGTCGTCGTACGCGACCTCGAAGCAGATCACGGAGCCGAGGACGACCGTCCGCCCGAGGCGCGGTGACTCGAGCGGCAGCGTGCCGATCTCCTTGCCCGGGAGCATGTCCGTCGTGACGAGGTCCGTCATGTCGGAGAACCGGCTGAAGAAGGAACGCATCGGGATGTACTCGCCGAACGGGGCGGGGCGCTGCTTCGCGTAGAGGTCGACGATGCCCACACCCGGCTGCCACAGCAGGCTCTGGTTGTAGCGGCCGTTCTCGACGTACTGCTGCGACCCCACGAGCAGCGGTGCCGCGACGTCACGCGCGGCCTGGTCGATGACGTCCCACGCCTGCTGGTCCTTGCGGGGGTCGACGTCAGACGCGTTCTCCGGCCAGACGACGAGGTCGAGCTCTCCGGGCTCGACCGAGTCGAGCAGCGCACGGGTGCCGTCCGCGTGGAAGCCGAGCACCTGGTAGCGCGTCGCGAACGCGCGCAGCCCGGGCTCCGCCACGTTGCCCTGGACGGCGCCCACGGAGAGGCGCCCGCCCTCCGGCTGCGTCGTGAGAGGCACGAACAACCCGCCCGCGACGAGCACGAACGCGACGATGACGGCAGCGCCCGCACGCCCGAGGCGCAGCCGCACCAGGCTCAGGACGGCGAGCGCGACGAGGGCTCCGACGAGAGCGACGAGGAACGACACGAGGACGGTACCGCCGAGCCAGGCGTACCGACCGAGCGGCGAGTCGGCCTGGGAGAACGCGAGGCGGCCCCACGGGAAGCCGCCGAAGGGCCACGAGCTGCGCAGCACCTCGCCTGCCGTCAGCGCGAACGCGAACGTGATCGCGCTGAGGGCTTCCCGTCGCGCGATCACGGGGATCCGTGCGGCCCAGGCGAAGGCGGCGCACGAGACGCCGACGAGCAAGCCCTCCGCGGTCGCGAGCGCGAACCAGGGCAGGTCGCCTGCCGCGAAGCCGGCCCACGACAGGTGCGGGACGAAGAACGCGACGCCCCACACGCTCCCGATCACGAACGCCGCGCGCGCCCGGTGGCCGCGCAGCGCGATGAACAGGAGGCCGACGGCGACGTACGCGAGGGGCCAGACGCCGCGGTCCGGAAACGCTACGTCGAGCCCGAGCCCTCCGACGACCGCCAGCGGGAGGGCGAGCAGCAAGGGCGTCGGGCGAGGTAGCACGAGGGAAGCCTACGCGATCAGCCTGGGCTGACCGCGCTGCTCAGCGCCGTGCCCGAGGATGCGCGAGCCGCCCCGGCTCAGCCGAGCGCGTCGTAGATGACGACGCCGTCGCGCAGCGTCTGCAGGCATGTCGGAGCGGGCTCGTCAGGACCCAGCGCCGGCAGGAGCGGCGTCCCCGAGCGGGCGTCGGTGCTCCACGCCGCGATCGTCGTGTGCGGACCCTGGACGCCGAGGTGCTCGGCACGCCACAGCGCGAGGTGGGCGGGAGCCC
The DNA here is from genome assembly GCF_012396185.1 of Sanguibacter hominis ATCC BAA-789. Lineage (GTDB taxonomy): Bacteria > Actinomycetota > Actinomycetes > Actinomycetales > Cellulomonadaceae > Flavimobilis > Flavimobilis hominis. The sequence goes on along the minus strand of NZ_JAAXOW010000002.1, from coordinate 433,712 downwards.
CGACCCGGATCTCGCCCGCCCCCGTGTGGTCGAGCCCTGCGAGCCGCCAACCACCGCGCGTGTGCGCACGGAACGCCGCGCGGGCCGAGATCCGCTGGTCGGCGGCGTTGAGGAAGAGCGACGCGGCGACGCCACCCCACGGGTCGAAGGGCGTCACCGGCGTGTCCGACCCGAGAGCGAGCGGAACCCCTGCACCCGCAAGGTCGGCGAGCGGGTTCATCGCCTCGGCACGCAGCTTCCCGAGCCGCTTCTCGTAGAGGCCGCCCGGGCCGCCCCAGACGGCGTCGAACGCCGGCTGGACGGAGAGGCGGACACCCATGAGGACGATTGCTGCGAGGGCGCTCGCGTCGATCATCTCGGCATGCTCGAGCCGGTGGCCGGCGCCGCGGATCGCCGCGAGCCCCTCGAGGTCCGCAGCAGCCTGGAACCCGAGCACGACCTCGCTCATGGCGCGGTTGCCGATGACGTGGAACCCCGCCTGCACCCCGGCACGTGTCGCAGCGAGGACGTGGTTGCACACCTGCTCCGCCGTCAGCTCGAGGACGCCCGTGCGCAGGGGGTCGGTGGGGTCCCTGAGGTCGACGTACGGGCTCGTGAGCGCCGCCGTGTGCGAGCCGACAGAACCGTCGACGGGCATGTCGCCGCCCACCCCGGTCAGCCCGGGAACGGCCGTGAGAAGCTCGTGCACGTCGTCGGTCGTCTCGCACAGCTCGCCGCGGTAGCCGACGACGAGCGGCAGCCCGGAGTCTGCGGTGCGCGTGCGTGCGATGAGGTCCGCGAGGCCTGCGCGCGTGTCCGTCGACGGGAGCGAGTGCTCGTGGACGGACACGATGCCGCGGCTCGCGGCCAGCTGGAGCGCACGGTCGGTCAGCTCGCGGTGGCGGGCGTCGGCGTCGGCGCGCAGCTCGGCCATGACGGTCTCGTGGGCGTCGCCCGTGAGCCAGCCCTCGTCGGCCCAGCCTGCGCGGCGGTCGAGACCGAGGCGCTCGCAGACTGCCGTCGACGCGAGGCTCGAGTGCAGGTCGGGACGCACGAGCACGACAGGCGCACCCTCCGCTGCGCCGTCGAGGGCCCTGCGCGTCGCGCGGACCGCGTCAGGCCACGCAGAGGTGTCGCACCCCCACCCGACGAGCGGCCCACGCGACTGCGCCTCCCCGCGACGCAGGTCACGCACCCGGTTAGCGACGGCGGCAAAGGCCGACGTGGCGGTCGCGACGTCCGCCTCGAGCGACAGGTCGAGCCCTTCGAGGGCCATGCCGGTCGAGAGCAGATGAACGTGCGCGTCGACGAACGCCGGCGTCACGAGGGCGCCGTCGAGGTCGACGACCGTCTCGGCGCGCGACACGAACGAGCTCGCGGAGTCCTCGGCGCCGAGCCATGCCACGACACCATCCTCGACGAGGAGGGCTTCGGCGAACGGGTCCGCGGGCGAGTGGATCACGCCGTTGCGGTAGAGGATGGAGGCCACGAACGTTCACGATAAGCCACGGCGGACGTCCTCGGAGCGGTCTCGCCCGCCCCGTGACGCGCCTCACCCGCCGTGTCTGCCCCCACGGCCCTGCCGGCAGGCTCGTGTCACACGGACGTGTACGCGACGACGCCGCGCCTCAGCAGCCCGACCGCCTCGTGCGCGGAGAGCGCCGTCTCCTGGTCGGGGGCGGCGACCGAGATCTGGTCGAGGACGTCGATCACCTGCTTGCACCAGCGGACGAAGTCGCCGGCAGCAAGCTCTGTGCCCCGCAGGACCGACTCGAGCGAGCGTCCCTGAGCCCAGCGGTAGACCGGCGCGACGAGGGTCGTGTCGACGACCGGCGTGGGCTCGACCCGGTGCGCGACCTCGACGTCCTCGAGCCGAGACCACTCGCGCACCGTGCCCTCGACGGCCCGCCCCAGGCGCCCCTCCGGACCGCCCGGGAGGTGCGGCTCCTCACCGCCGTCGTCCCGGCGCGCCTCGTACACGACCGTCGAGACGACTGCGGCGAGCCCTGCTGCGTCGAGTCCTGACCACACGCCCGACCGCAAGCACTGCGCGAGGAGGAGGTCGTTCTCCGCGTACAGGCGCTTGAGCGCCTTGCCGTGGCCCGTGACCGTCGTGCGCAGGCGCGCCTCGGCGTCGTCGTGGTCGACGTCGTCGGTGTCGCGCGCAGGCCGCACCCGCAGGTACCCCAGGTCGACGAGCACGTCGCAGACCCGGTCGAACTCGCGTGCGATCGTGCCCGTGCGCCCCTCGATCCGGCGCAGGAGCGCGCGATGCTCCTTGTCGAGCCGCGTCCACCGCTCCGCCCAGCGCGCGTGCGCCTCCCTGTCCGGGCACGCGTGGCACGGGTGCTGGCGCAGCTCGCGGCGCAGGTGCTCGAGCTCGCGGTCGTCGGCCGCGCTGGCCCTGCCCTTGCCGCGGGGACGCGACGGCACGTCCTCAGCCTCGGCGAGGGCGGCACGCATGCGTGCGACGACGTCGCGGCGCTCCCGCGGGACGCGCGTGTTGAGCTGCTTCGGCAGCCGCACGCGCGTGACCTGCTCGACGGCCTCCGTGAGCTCCGTGACGCTCAGGCGGGACACTTTGCCGTCCTCGGTGAGGACCGTGGGCCGGGGCCCTTCGAAGGCCTCGGTCGTCCCGGCGTCGAGCACGACGGCGTAGCCCGCACGCCGCCCCGACGGCACCGTGACGACATCGCCCCGGCGCAGAACGCCGAGGGACGCCGCGACCAGAGCGCGGCGTCGCCCCTGGTCACGCTTGCGCAGCTCGCCCTCGCGGCTGGCGATCGCCGATCGCAGCCGCGAGTACTCGCGGAAGTCGCCGAGGTCGCACGTCATCGCCTCCGCATACCCTGCGAGGGCCTCCGCGTGCGATCGCGCCTGCTTCGCAAGACCCACGACACCACGGTCCGCCTGGAACTGCGCGAAGCTCGTCTCGAGGATCTCGCGTGCGCGCTCGCGGCCCACGCGGTCGACGAGGTTGACGGCCATGTTGTACGTCGGGCGGAAGCTCGACCGCAGCGGGTAGAGGCGCCGTGACGCGAGCCCGGCGAGCGCGACCGGGTCGAGCTGCGGGTGGTCGACGACGACCGCGTGCCCCTCGACGTCGATCCCGCGCCGCCCGGCGCGCCCGGTGAGCTGGGTGTACTCCCCCGGCGTCAGGTCGGCATGGGCGCGACCGTCCCACTTGACGAGCTTCTCGAGGACGACCGACCGTGCGGGCATGTTGATGCCGAGCGCGAGCGTCTCGGTCGCGAACACGACCTTGACGAGCCCGCGGGAGAACAGGTGCTCGACCGTCTCCTTGAAGATCGGGAGCATCCCGGCGTGGTGCGCCGCGAGCCCACGCGCGAGCCCCTCGACCCACGTGACGTAGCCGAGGACAGCGAGGTCGGAGGGCGCGAGCGTCGCGCACCGCTCCTCGGCGATCTGCCGGATGCGCGCTTCTTCCTCGGGGGACGTGAGGGAGATGCCCGAGGCGAGGCACTGCGCGAGCGCCCCTTCGCACCCGGCGCGGGAGAAGATGAAGTAGATCGCCGGGAGCAGACGCTTCTCGTGCAGGGCGTCGACGACGGAGAAGCGCGAGAGCGGGCGTCGCGACGGACCCCGCTCGAGGCGGCCTCCCCTGTCTCGCGCGTCGCGGGGGCCGCGCGCACCGCGGTTGCGGCCGTGCCGCGCGAACGGCTCCTGACCGCGTCGTAGGGCGATGCTCAGGTCGGGGTTGATCGGCGGGTTCACACCCGGGTCGGTGGGGTCGACGTGGCCCGCGTACAGGTCGAGGAGCTGGGCGCTGCGCTCGTCGGCGCGGGTCGCGACGTGCTGCCACAGCGGCACGGGCCTGCGTTCCTCGACGACGACGGCGGTATCGCCCCGCACCATCTCGAGCCAGTCGCCGAACTCCTCGGCGTTCGACACGGTCGCGCTGAGCGACACGAGCTGGACCGGCTCGGGCAGGTGGATGATCACCTCTTCCCACACGGGCCCGCGGAAGCGGTCGGCGAGGTAGTGGACCTCGTCCATGACGACGAACCCGAGGTCGTCGATCGTCGAGGACCCGGCGTACAGCATGTTGCGCAGCACCTCGGTCGTCATGACGACGACGTCCGCCCCGCCGTTGACGGACGTGTCACCCGTGAGGAGACCGACCCGGTCGGCGCCGTGGCGCGCGACGAGGTCGTGGTACTTCTGGTTGCTCAGCGCCTTGATGGGCGTCGTGTAGAAGGTCTTGAGCCCGCGCGCGAGGCCCAGGTGGACGGCGAACTCGCCGACGACGGTCTTGCCCGCACCGGTGGGCGCGGCGACGAGGACGCCCCGCCCCTTCTCGAGCTCGCGGCAGGCGTGCACCTGGAAGTCGTCGAGGTCGAACTCGAAGGACTCGCGGAAGCGGGCGAGCTCGGTGCGCTCGTCGACCTGACGCTGACGGGCCGCGGCGTAGCGCTCCGCGGGAGACATGGGCTGGTCCACCCCGGAGGCTGTGCTCATGGCGTCCACGGTAGTCGAGCGAGCGGCGCCCCCGCCGTCTCAGACGAGCAGCCGCACCGCCCGGGCGTGCACCTCGACGTGCAGCGGCAGCGGACCGATCGACTCGCCGTCGGCCATCGCGACGGGCGGGGCGAGACCTGCGTCGGTGGGCTCGACGAGGACCGACGTCGCCCGCACGACGTCGACGCTCGGGTGGCTGAGGTGAGTCCCGGGGTACAGGCGCGGCAGGATGCGCATCGCGCCCCACCGGGTGAACGGCCCGGCGAGCACGACGTCGAGCTGGCCGTCGTCGATCTCCGCGTCCGGCGCGATCCGTAGGCCGCCGCCGAAAGCGGGACCGTTGGCGACCGAGACGAGCGTGCCGGCCGACTCCCAGACCCGCTCCGCCATGGTTACGCGGTACCCGAACGGCTTGAACGCGCCGAGCTCGCCGACGAGCGCACGCAGGTACTTCAGGTGCCCGCGCGGGAACGACAGCCGGTTGGCGCGGTCGTTCACCGCCGCGTCGAGCCCTGCGGACAGGACGCCGGCGAACCAACGCCCGTCGAGATGCCCGGGAACGTTGACGTGGGCCGCGTCGACGGCGCGGAACCGGGAGCGCCCGAGCGCGTCCAGCAGGACGTCGACCGACGCGTCGACCCTGTGCCGCGGGAGGCCGGTCGCGCGGGCGAAGTCGTTGCCCGAGCCGACCGCGACGATGCCGAGCGGCACGGTCGTCGCCGCGACGGCGTTGAAGCCGAGGTGGACCATCCCGTCGCCGCCGACCACGACGAGCGCGTCGAGACCGTCGATCACGCCCTGCCGGGCATGGTGCATCGCGTCGAGCAGCGACGCCCCGGACAGGTCCACGACCGAGTGCCCCGCTGCGGTCAGCCGCTCGCGCGTGCGCGCACCCGCGGTGGCCCCTCGACCCTTTCCCGACGTCGGGTTGACGACGAGCCCGATCCGGCTCACAGGCCGTCCTCCTGCTCCTGCGCGGCACGGCGCCGATCACGCCGCCGGTCGTTGAGGGCAGACACGCCGACCGCCGCGAAGTACAGCACGATGATCGGGAGCGTCATCGCGAGCATCGTCACGACGTCGGGCGTGGGTGTCATGACGGCCGAGAACACGCACGCGAGGACGACCGCCCACCGCCATCCGCGCAGGTACGTGCGTGCACGCACGATCCCGACCATGTTGAACGCGACCATGAACACCGGCAGGAGGAACACGAGCCCGAACGCGAGGATGATCTGCGCGACGAACGACAGGTACGCCTGCGCGTCCTGGATGTTAAGGGCCTGGTCAGGGACGAACTCGACGAGGAGCACGACCGCGCGCGGCAGGACCCACCAGGCGAGGCACGCGCCCGCGAGGAAGAGCGGGACGGCCGAGCCGAGGAACCCGAGCGTGTAGAGCTTCTCGCGGCGGGTGAGCCCGGGGACGACGAACGCCCACACCTGGTAGAGCCACCACGGGCTCGACACGATCAGGCCGAGCCAGACGGCGATCTTCACCTGCATGTCGATCGCGCTCGCGACGCCGGCGAAGTTGAGGGCGACCGTGCGGCCCTTCTCGGCGGCGACGTCGAGGATCGGCTGCTGGAGCAGCTCGAAGACAGGTTCGTAGAGGAACCAGCCGACGACGGTCCCGACGAGGATCCCCAGCCCTGCGAGGAAGAGGCGGTTGCGCGCCTCGACCAGGTGCTCGCGCAGCGACATCCGTCCGTCACGAGCACGCTGCTGCGTGCGCACGGCTCAGTCCTTCGCGGGGGCGTCCCCGGAGTCTGGGTCGGCCGTCGGCACGGGAGCCGCGGGCGGCTGCGGGGCCGCCGGGGCGGCTTCAGCCGCTGGCACCGCGGGGGCAGCGGGGGCCGCCTGTGGAGCAGCGGGTGCCGGGGCGACGGGCGCCGGTGCCGTCGGCGCGGGGGCCGGGGCCGGGGCCGGGGCGTCCTCCTCCCGGAGCTCCTTGACCTCCTTCTTCACGATCTTCAGAGCGCGCCCCATGTTGCGGGCGAGGTCCGGGAGCTTCGAGGAGCCGAACAGCATCACGATGATGAGGATGAGGACCGGGATGACCCAGGGATGTGAGCGAAGGCCCATGACGGCGTTCTCCAGACTGTTCGGCGGACGGGGCAATCCTAGACCGCGCGCTCGGCGCGGATGTGCGAGGTCTCAGCGCCAGACGCTGCGCCAGCGCTCCCACACCTCGGGGCGCGGGCGCCTGCGCCACGCCTTGCGGGCGAGCCGCTCCTGGCGCAGCCGGTCGACCCGAGCGCGCAGCTCGGCGCGCGGCGCGGTCACGGTCGGTGCGGTCGACGGCGACTGTGCGAGGCGCTCCTCGGTGCGCTCTGCGGCGCGTTCCCAGACCTGGCCGAGCCGACCGGCCGACCCGCTCACCTCCGTGGCGGCGCGCCGGAAGCGGCGCCACGCGTCACGCCACACGAAGAACGCGGCGAGAGCGGCACCGAGCACGAGGGCCGTCCAGATCCAGAACCACACGGGTGCCACGCTACCTCGCAGCAGTCAGGCGAGGGGCCGTGCACGGCGGACCAGACGTCACGCGTAGCAGGCGAGGGCGTCGCGCGCCGCGCTCGCGACATCGTCGGCGACCCAGGCCGGCTCGATCGAGCGGACGTGGCGGGCGTTCTGCAGGAGAAGCTGTCGCAGCCACGCAGGCTCGGCGACGACGAGGTCAACGGCGAAGTCGCCGTCGTCCAGGTCGGTGACCGCTTCGACGGGGATCTGCTCGGCGATCCAGCGGGCCGGGCTCGCGAGCACGAGCCGGACGTGGTGCGTCGGCCCCGCGACGTCTCCGGGCCGGAACATCGCGTCCTTGATGCCCACGTGCTGCTCGGCAGGCTCGTCGAGGACGGTTGCCTCGAGGATCCGATCGGTGCGGAAGGACCGTTCGTCGTCCGCCCGCGTGCACCACGCGACGAGGTACGAGTGCTCGTCCTCGACCTGCAGGCGGATCGGGTCGACGACGCGCTCGGTGACGACGTCGGCGACGCTCGCGTACCGGATCAGGAGGCGGCGGCCCGACGTGAGGGCTGCGCCGAGCGCGGCCGTCACGGCGGGCGAGCCGCGCTCCGCGAGGCGGACGTCGAGAGCGGCCGCAGCCTCGCCCGTCGCCGCGGTGAGCACGGCGAGCGTCCCCTCGACCTCCTCGCCCAGGCGTGGGTCGATCGTGTCGTCGAGCGTCTCCTTCATCGCGCGCAGCGCGGCGATGAGCGCGACGGCTTCCCGCGTGCCGAGGCGCAGCGGGGTCGTCATCCCCTGCGGCTGCACGAGCGCGACGGTCCCGGCCTCGTAGTCGAGGTCGAAGTCGATCAGGTCGTCGGTCCAGTGCCCCGGAGTCCCGGACACCCACAGGAGGTCGAGGTCCTTGACGACCTGCTCGACCGTGACGCCGAAGTGCGCGGCAAGGTCGGCGATCGCGACCCGCGGCCGCTCACCGCCCGCGTCGAGGTAGGTGATGATCCCGAGGAGGCGGACGAGCCGCTCGCTCGTGCGCTCAGCCATGGTGGTCCTCCGTCGCGTGCTGGGCCTTGTCGGGAAGGTCTGCTGCGGCGTCGAGCATCGCGACGACGGCCGCGCGCACCTGCGGGGGCGCGAGGACGACGACGGCATCTCCGTAGCCGACGATCTCACCGGCGAGGGCGTCGGGGTCGTCCGCGTCGACGGCGAGGATCTCACGACCGACGAGACGCTCGGGGAGCTGGGCGGGAGCGCCGAGCTCGACTGCCTCGGCCGGGGTCACGACGCGGGCGTGGGCGCGCAGCGCGGCGGCGCGCTCCGGCACGACTGCGACGACGGCCGGCACGGCCACGCGGCTCGTCCCGAGCAGGTCGTCGACGTCGAGGTCCGCGGGGACGGGGAACGCGTTCTCCGGCCCGACGGCGCGCACGCGGCCCGCGATCCGGCTGAGGCGGAACGCGCGCGCTGCGTCGCGGCTGCGGTCGCGGCCGATCACGTACCAGCCGCCGCCGCGCGCGACCACGCGCCACGGCTCGACCGTGCGGCGAGTCAGCTCTCCCGTGCTCGCCGCCCGGTAGTCGAAGGTGACCGCCCGGCGCGACGTGGTCGCGTCGAGAAGTGGGCCGTAGGCGTCACCGGCCTCGCGGACGCGGGGCGCGAGAGCCGCGACCGCGGCACCCTCGGTGTCCGGCGCCGGTCCCCCGGCGGCGCGCAGCTTCGTGAGCGCGCGCGCAGTGTCGTCGCGGAGCATGCGGTCCTGCCAGAGCTCGGCGGCGACACCGAGGACGGCGAGCTGCGCGGGCGACAGCTCGAGCGGTTCGAGCGCGTACGCGTCCATGTCGATCCGGTAGCCCGTCTCGGTCGCGTGGGCGCCCTCGACGGTGACGATCGGTACGCCGAGCTCGCGCAGCAGGTCCTTGTCGCGTTCGAAGGTCCGCTCGAACGCGGCGTCCGACGTGCCGGCGTAACCGACGACCGAGGCCCGGATCTGCTCGCGTGTCATCCGGCGGCCGGCGTTCACCAGGGCGATCACCAGGTTCAGCAGCCGCTCGGCGGCAGGGGTCGTCTCGCTCACCGGCACCACGCTAGCGGGCGGTACCGTGTCTGCGTGATCAACTGGCGCGATGGGGTCGTGGTGTCGCTCGGCCGCGAGTGGGACGGTGCGCTCGAGACGACCGTGCGCACGTCCGACGGCGCGGAGGTGCGTGCGCTCGCGTACCCCGGCCTCGTCGGACGCCCGGTCGAGGGCGACCGGGTCCTCCTCAACACGACGGCGCTCGAGCGCGGCCTCGGGACCGGCGGCTACGCCCTCGTGGCTGCGCTCCCCGACGCGCTCCCCGTCGCGCAGCCGCACGGGCCGGGCCACCTCGTCAAGGCGCGGTACACCCCGCTCCAGACCATGGTCCTCGGCGTGGACGAGCAGGAGTCCGACCACCACGAGACGCTCCGCGAGGCCGACTCGCTCGACGGCATGCCCGTCGTCGTCGCCGACCTGCACTCGGCGCTGCCCGCGATCGTCGCGGGCATCCGCGAGCAGGCGCCCGACGCGCGGGTCGCGTATGTCATGACCGACGGCGGAGCCCTCCCTGCGTGGTTCTCCCGGACCGTCGCGCAGATGCGTGACGAGGGCCTGATCGTCTCGTGCCTGACCGTCGGCCAGGCGTTCGGGGGCGACCTCGAGGCCGTCACCGTCCACTCTGGCCTCCTGGCGGCGCGTCGGGTCGTCGGTGCCGACGTGGCGGTCGTCGCGCAAGGCCCCGGCAACCTCGGGACGGGCACCCGCTGGGGGTTCTCCGGCGTCGCGGCCGGCGAGGCCGTCAACGCTGCTGCGACGCTCGGCGGGCGGCCTGTGGGCTCGCTCCGCGTGTCGGCGAGCGACGCGCGGCCGCGCCACGTCGGCGTCTCGCACCACTCGACCACGGCCTACGGTCGCGTCGCGCTCGCCGCGGCGGACGTCGTCGTGCCTGTGCTCGACGAGAGCGTCGACGTGCCGGTGTCCCTCGGTGGACCGACGGGGCTCAACGCCCTCGTCGAGGAGCAGGTCGAGGAGCTCGCGCCGCTGCACCGGCTCGTGCGCCGCGCGGCGGGCGCACCGCTCCTGGCGGCGCTGCGCCGCTCCCCCGTCCGGATGTCCTCCATGGGCCGTGACCTCGCGGCGGACCCGACTCCGTTCCTCGCCGCCGCTGCTGCGGGTGAGCACGCGGCTGCGCTCCTGCGCGACTGAGGGCTCCTGTCCTGCCAGCGTGCGGGAGGCGTCGAGCCGTCGGATGCTGGAACGGCAAGGCCGCCCGTGCGGAGGGCGGCCACGACGACGAAGGAGCATCACGGTGGCATCCTCGAAGGGCAGCGCGAAGAAGAGCACGAAGAGCACCGAGGCGAGCTCAGGCCTCCCCGCCTACACGGTCCCGTCGCTCACCCTCGACGAAGGCGCACAGACCGCCCAGATCCTCCAGGCGCGGCTGCACGCGCTGATCGACCTCGCGCTCACGCTCAAGCACATCCACTGGAACGTCATCGGCCCGCACTTCATCGCGGTCCACGAGATGATCGACCCGCAGGTCGACGCGGTGCAGGCGATGGTCGACGAGACCGCGGAGCGCATCGCGACCCTCGGCAGCGTGCCTGTCGGCACGCCGGGCGCGATCGTGGCCAGCCGCACGTGGGACGACTATTCGATCGGGCGGGCGAGCACGATCGCCCACCTCGGGGCTCTCGACGAGGTGTACCGCGGGTTCATCACAGACCACCGCGAGGCGGCGACCGCGACGGAGGAGCTCGACGACGTGACGAACGACATGCTGATCGGCCAGCTGGGGTCGCTCGAGCAGTTCCACTGGTTCGTCAGGGCGCACCTGGAGTCGACGTCGGGCGAGCTGTCGACCTCGGACGCGCGCACCGAGAAGGGTGCGGCACGCAGCGCGGAAGCCGACGCCAAGGGTCGCGCCTGATCCCTGAGATCACCAGCTCCAGCCCCGGGCGCCCAGCTCCAGCTCACGCCGGAACCGGGCGTCCGGGTCGCCGAGCGTCTGCGTGCTGATCTCCGAGATCTCGTCCGGCAGGTCTTGCGCGGAGAGTGCGCGCTGGAGCGTCGACACCTCGACGGCGGGGCCCGCGTCCCGTTCGTTCTCGGCCCCGGCCAGCTGGCAGGCCTCCCTCAGGAGGGCGTCGTAGGCCCAGAGGGCGGCGCGCAGGTGGTGCGCCCGGGCGAACATCGTGGGGTCCGCGTCGACCCAGCGGATCCGCTCGGCCGCGACGGCGAGCTGGTGCTCGAGCTCGAGGACCAGGAACGGGTCGACCTGGGCGAGCTTCTCCTCCTCGTGGGCGATCGAGGTCGTCCTGACTGCCCACAAGACGCAGCCGACAACGAGCATGGCGAGCACGCACCAGACCAGGAGCACGGCGACCACCGCCTCAGATCCGCACCGTCGGGGACGTCTCCAGCGTAGGCACCTGGCGACCCGGACGGAAGGGCGCGACCCGGACGGGGACCTCTGCAACGATCCTGCAACTTTCAGCACACGTTGCAACGGAAGACGGTGGGACGCGGCCCCGGCCTGCACGTCGGGTACTCCCATGTTGTCGCAGGTCAGCGGGGTCAAGGTGGTCCTGAGGGGCAGCATTCCGGATCGCTTGCAGGAGATGTACGCGTACATGTCCTGAGCCGAAGGTCATGGCAAAAGGGGGCTCTCACCGGTAGCGTGCTGCAGGTGACTGAAACCACCGAGAGGTCCACCTCTACCCCCGCAACCGTTGATTCGTTCAAGGACGAGTTCCTCCGGCAGTTGCGCTACGAGCAGGGCGTCGAACTGGGCACCGCCAGCCGTGACGACCTGTTCCAGGCACTCGCCAAGACCGTCCGCAACTACATGGTCGACAACTGGCTGACCACGGTCGAGACGCAGAAGGCCGCTGGCTCCAAGGTCGTCGCCTACCTGTCCGCCGAGTACCTCATGGGCCCGCAGCTGGACAACGCGCTCCTGTCGACCGGCCTGACCGACGTCGCGGACGCTGCCCTCGACTCCCTCGGCCTCTCCCTGGACCACGTCCGCGCGACCGAGGTCGAGCCTGGTCTCGGCAACGGTGGCCTGGGCCGCCTCGCCGCATGCTTCATCGACTCGCTCGCGACGAAGAACATCCCGACCATCGGCTACGGCATCCGCTACGAGTACGGCATCTTCCGCCAGACGTTCGTCGACGGCCGCCAGGTCGAGCAGCCCGACTCGTGGCTCACGAACGGCACCCCCTGGGAGATCCCCCACACCGAGCAGGCCGTCGAGGTCCGCTTCGGTGGCCACACCGAGCAGGCCATCGACCAGACCGGTCGCTCCGTGACCCGCTGGATCCCGGGCGAGACCGTCCTCGCGGTCCCCTACAACTACATGGTGCCGGGCTACGGCACGGCCAACGTCAACACGCTGCGCCTCTGGAGCGCGAAGGCGACGAACGCGTTCGACCTGCACATCTTCAACTCGGGCGACTACGAGGCTGCCGTCCGTGCGCAGACCGTCGCGGAGAACATCTCGAAGGTGCTCTACCCCGAGGACTCCACGCCTCAGGGCAAGGAGCTGCGCCTCAAGCAGCAGTACTTCTTCGTCGCGGCGTCGATCGCCGACTTCCTGCGGACGCTGCCCGAGGGCTTCGACCTCAAGAAGCTTCCCGAGCGCATCGTGTTCCAGCTCAACGACACGCACCCCGTCATCGGCGTGCCCGAGCTCATGCGCATCCTCGTCGACGAGCGGGGCCTGTCGTGGGAGGACGCGTGGGACATCACCCGCCGCTCCTTCAACTACACGTGCCACACGCTGCTGCCCGAGGCTCTCGAGGTGTGGTCCGTCGACCTCCTCGGCCGACTGCTGCCGCGCCACCTCGAGATCATCTACCGGATCAACGAGCAGTTCCTCGCCGGCATCCGCGCCACCTACCCGGGCGACGAGCTCCGGGTGCGCCGCATGTCGATCATCCAGGAGCGGCCGGAGCGCGCCGTGCGCATGGCCTTCCTCGCGACGGTCGGCTCGACCAAGGTCAACGGTGTGGCTTCGCTGCACTCCGACCTGCTGCGCGACAAGGTCCTCGATGACTTCTCGGCGTACTGGCCCGAGAAGTTCACGAACGTCACGAACGGCATCACGCCGCGTCGCTTCGTCCAGCTCTCGAACCCGACCCTCGCGAGCCTGATCGACGAGACCATCGGCGCTGGCTGGCTGAACGACCTCGAGCGCCTCAAGGAGCTCGAGCCGTACGCCGAGGACGCCTCGTTCCGCAAGGCCTTCCGTGAGGTCAAGCAGGGCAACAAGGACCGTTTCGTGTCGCTGCTCGCGCAGCGTGACGGCATCGAGCTCGCGTCTGACGCCCTGTTCGACGTCATGGTCAAGCGTCTGCACGAGTACAAGCGCCAGATGCTCAAGCTCCTGCACGTCGTCACGATCTACGACCGCGTGCTCAAGGGCGAGATCAAGGCTGCTGACCTGACGCCGCGCGTCGTGGTCTTCGGCGCCAAGGCCGCTCCCGGGTACAAGATGGCGAAGGAGATCATCTTCCTCATCAACTCGGTCGCGAACGTCGTCAACAACGCTCCGGAGCTCGAGGGCCGTCTCCGTGTCGCGTTCCCCGCGAACTACAACGTCACGCTCGCCGAGAAGCTGATCCCTGCTGCTGACCTGTCCGAGCAGATCTCGCTCGCAGGCAAGGAGGCGTCGGGCACGGGCAACATGAAGTTCGCCCTCAACGGCGCGCTCACGATCGGTACTCTCGACGGCGCGAACGTCGAGATCCACGACCTGGTCGGCGGGGAGAACTTCTTCCTCTTCGGCATGACCGAGCCCGAGGTGCAGAGCCTGTCGGACGCCGGGTACCACCCGACGTCGTTCTACGAGGGCAACGCCTCCCTGCGGGGCGCGATCGACCTGATCTCGTCGGGCATCTTCTCGGGCGGCGACCGTACCGCGTTCGAGTTCGTCATCTCCGACCTGCTCTACAAGGACCGCTTCATGGTGCTCGCGGACTACCAGACGTACATCGAGGCGCAGGACCGCGTCGAGGCCGCGTACGCCGACCAGGAGTCCTGGTCGCGCATGGCGATCCTCAACGTGGCCCGCACCGGGTTCTTCTCGTCCGACCGGTCGATCCAGGACTACCTCGACCGCATCTGGCACGCGCCTGCGGTGCCGATCCGCAAGTGATCTGACCTCGACCTGCTGGAGCGCCGCCTGTGCGGCGTGAGGCGTGCAGCGCCGGACCCCATCCCGGCACTGCTCATGCGACCCCGTCCCCGGTTCTCCGGGGGCGGGGTCGCGCTGTACGCGACGTGTCGCGGATCACGGAGCCTCGTCGGGAATTTTCATGCGTCTGCATTGATTGAAGGGTAAAGTAGATGCCAGACGATTCCCGCGGCGACGCGGCCACACGACAGGAGCGCACGATGCAGTTCGGAATCTTCACGGTCGGCGACGTCACGACAGACCCCACGACCGGCCGCACCCCCACCGAGAACGAGCGCATCAAGGCCACGGTCGCGATCGCCAAGAAGGCCGAGGAGGTAGGACTCGACGTCTTCGCGACGGGCGAGCACCACAACCCGCCCTTCGTCGCCCCGCCGAACCCGACGGTGCTCCTCGCGCACATCGCCGCACAGACCGAGCGCATCGTCCTGTCGACCTCGACGACGCTCATCACGACGAACGACCCGGTGCGCCTCGCTGAGGACTACGCCTACCTCCAGCACCTCGCGGACGGCCGCATCGACCTCATGATGGGACGCGGCAACACCGGCCCCGTCTACCCGTGGTTCGGCAAGGACATCCGCCAGGGCATCGAGCTCGCAGTCGAGAACTATGCGCTGCTCCACAAGCTGTGGCGCGAGGACGTCGTCGACTGGCAGGGCCGCTTCCGCACACCGCTGCAGGGCTTCACCTCCGTGCCGCGACCGCTCGACGGCGTCCCCCCGTTCGTCTGGCACGGGTCGATCCGCACCCCCGAGATCGCGGAGCAGGCCGCCTACTACGGCGACGGCTTCTTCCACAACAACATCTTCTGGCCTATCACCCATACGAAGCAGATGGTCGCGCTCTACCGGCGCCGGTTCGAGCACTACGGCCACGGCTCCGCCGACCAGGCCATCGTCGGCCTCGGCGGCCAGGTCTTCATGCGCAAGAACTCCCAGGACGCGAAGCGTGAGTTCCGCCCCTACTTCGACAACGCGCCCGTCTACGGGCACGGACCGTCGATGGAAGACTTCACCGAGCAGACACCGCTCACAGTCGGCAGCCCGCAGGAGGTCATCGACCGCTACGCGACGATGCGCGACCACGTCGGCGACTACCAGCGGCAGCTCTTCCTCATCGATCACGCCGGCCTGCCGCTCAAGACCGTCCTCGAGCAGATCGACATGCTCGGCGAGCAGGTCGTGCCGGTGCTGCGCAAGGAGCTCGACTCGAAGCGCCCGGCGCACGTCCCGGACGCACCCACGCACGCCGCGCGGGTCGCTGCTGCCGGAGGTTCGCACGACTCGACCGTCTACGCGCCCGCTGACGACGTCACGGGCGCCTCCCCGGCGGCCGCGCGATGAGCACCCCGACCCACCTCGCTGGCTCCGCCGCCGCGAACGCCTGGGAGGCTCTCTTCCGTGCCCAGGTCGCCGTGCTGCGCGAGCTCAGCGCCGACAACATCTGGCGTGAGCTGTCGATCAAGGAGTACGACGTGCTCTTCACGCTCTCGCGCGCCGAGGGGCGCGGCATGCGGCTCAAGGACCTCAACACCGAGGTCCTCATGCCCCAGCCGTCCCTCTCAAGGCTCGTCGAGCGCCTCGAGGCTCGTGGCCTCGTGACCCGCAGGACCGTGCCGGACGACCTGCGCGGCACCTGGGTCGAGCTGACCGACGCTGGCGCCGACGCCCAGCGCTCGACCGGCCGCCGTCACGTCGAGTCGATCGAGCGCCTCGTCGGCTCCGCCCTGAGCCCGGACGAGCTCGACACTCTCGAGATGCTGTGCACGCGCCTGCGTGCGCATGCTGTGTCGAGCAGCGCGGACTCTCTCGTCACCACCGCGTCCCACCTGGAGGATCGCTCATGAACACCCGCAGGATCGTCGCAGTCTCCGCCGGTCTCTCGCAGCCGTCGTCGACACGCATGCTCGCCGACCGGCTGTCCGCCGCGACCGCTGACGCGCTGCACGAGCACGGACAGGACGCCACCGTCGAGGTCGTCGAGCTGCGCGACCTGGCTCACGATGTCACCGACATGATGCTCACGGGGTTCCCGAGCGTCCGGCTGTCGACCGTGATCGACGCCGTCAAGGGCGCCGACGCGCTCGTCGCCGTGACTCCCGTGTTCACCGCGTCGTACTCGGGGCTGTTCAAGTCGTTCTTCGACGTCCTCGACTCGAAGTCGCTCGTCGGCAAGCCGACGCTGCTCGGCGCGACCGCCGGTACCCCGCGGCACTCCCTCGTGCTCGAGCACGCGCTGCGGCCGATGTTCGCCTACCTGCGCGCCGACGTCGTGCCGACCGCGGTCTTCGCGGCGACGGACGACTGGGGGGACAGCGACGCCGAGGGGGCCACGCTCCCGGGCCGCGTCCGTCGCGCTGCCGGTGAGCTCGCCACCCGCGTCGCGGGCTACTCCCCCGGGCCCGACCTCACCGACCCGTTCGCGACCCTCGTGCCGTTCGACCAGCACCTCTCGCGATAGTCTCGGACGAGGCGCGCCGCGCGAGACGCGCAGCGTGCAGAGCACTGCGGAGGGGAATCCTGATGGATCAGCACGACCACGACGCGACCGACGGAGCCGACGCTCCGGTCCCGACCGCGTTCAGCGCCCTGTTCTTCCTCGTGACGATGGCGATCTTCGTCGCCGGGTTCTGGGGCATGGCCGAGGGCTACAGCCAGGAGAGCGCGCTGTTCTTCAGCGCAGGTCTGCTCGCGTCCTGCGTCGCAGTCGCGATCGCGGTCCACGCGAAGCAGGACTGACGCACAGGTCGTCGGCGCAGGAGCCGACGGTCGACGACGCACCCGGCACCGACAGGGGCCGTACCGCCACGCGGTACGGCCCCTGTCGCGTCTGCTGGGCGGGTGGGCGCCGGGCCAGGCCGTGCGCCTTCGCGCGATGACCGGCCGCACGGACCGGACGAGTCAGAGAGAGCCGAGGCGTGCGCGGACCTCGTCGAGGATCTCGGGTACCGCCTGGTCGACGTCGACCACGAAGCCTCGCTCGTCGTCCTCGAGCAGCTCGAGCGTCGCGAGCTGGGAGTCGAGCAGGGTCGCGGGCATGAAGTGGTCGCTGCGGCCCTCGAGGCGCGCGCCCAGGACGTCACGGGTGCCGTGCAGGTGCACCATGACGGCGCCGGGCGCCCGCGCGACGATCGCGTCGCGGTAGGCGCGCCGCAGCGCCGAGCACGCGACGACGACGCCGCCCTCGCTCGTCGCGAGCACACGCCCGACCGCGGCGAGCCACGGCCAGCGGTCCTCGTCCGTGAGCGCCGTCCCGCCCGCCATCTTCTCGATGTTCTCGACCGGGTGCAGCGAGTCACCGTCGACGAACGGGACCCCCAGCTCGTGCGCGACGAGCGCCCCGATCGTCGACTTGCCCGACCCGCTGACGCCCATGACGACGACGGCGGGAGCATTCGTGGACGAGGTCATGGTGCTCCTTCGCGTGGGTGCGGGCGGGCGTCTGACGACGCGAGGGCGCCCTGCACCGCAAGTGTCGGTGCAGGGCGCCCTCCTCGGCAAACGGTTGCCGCGCCTTGTCAGGCCGTCGCGTCACCTCCGGCCTCGACCGCGGCCCGCCCAGCCTCGAGCCGGGCGATCGGCACGCGGAAGGGCGAGCAGGACACGTAGTCCAGCCCGACCTGCTGGAAGAAGTGGATCGACTCCGGGTCGCCACCGTGCTCGCCGCACACACCGACGTGCAACGACGGTCGCGTCGCCCGACCACCCTCGACACCGACCCGCACGAGCGCCCCGACACCCGCGGCGTCGAGCGTCTCGAACGGGGAGATCGTCAGGACGCCGTTGTCGAGGTAGTCCGTGAAGAACGCCCCCTCCACGTCGTCCCGCGAGAAGCCCCACGTCGTCTGCGTCAGGTCGTTCGTGCCGAACGAGAAGAAGTCGGCCTCCTCGGCGATGCGGTGCGCCGTCAGCGCTGCGCGCGGCAGCTCGATCATGCAGCCGATCGGCAGGTCGAGCCGGACGCCGGCCGCTTCGCCGACCTCGCGGAGGATCCCCTCCGCCTCCTCCCGCACGATCTGCAGCTCACGCACGGACCCGACGAGCGGGACCATGATCTCCGGCCGTGGATCGAGCCCACGACCGCGCAGCTCGACGGTCGCCTCCGCGATCGCGCGGATCTGCAGGCCGAAGAGCCCAGGCACCTTGAGGCCGAGCCGCACGCCGCGCAGGCCGAGCATAGGGTTCTGCTCGTGCATGCGCCGGACCGCGGCGAGCAGCTTCACCTGGTGCTCGTCGACCTTGCCGTCCCGCTCGGCGAGAGCGACCGCGACGGACAGCTCCGTGAGGTCCGGGAGGAACTCGTGGAGCGGCGGGTCGATCAGCCGGATCGTCGTCGGCAGCCCGTCCATCGCCTCGAGCAGCCCGACGAAGTCCTCGCGCTGCAGCGGCAGGAGCTCGGCGAGCGCGGCCTCGCGCTGGGCGTCGTCCTCCGCGAGGACCACGTGCTCGATGTACGTACGCCGGTCGCCCAGGAACTGGTGCTCGGTGCGGCACAGGCCGATGCCTTGCGCCCCACGCGCTCGCGCGCGGGTCGCGTCGAGCGCCGTGTCGGCGTTCGCCCGCACCTCCATCGTCCTGGTCGCGTCGGCGTGCTCGAGGACACGGTGGACAGCGAGCACGAGCTCCTTGGTCGGCTCGTCCGGCGCTGCGGAGAGCCCCGCCTCGAGACCGTCGGAGATGTACCGCATGACGGGCGAGTCCGTGACGGGGACCTCGCCGAGGAACACCTCACCCGTGGACCCGTCGATCGCGATGACGTCGCCGGGCCGCAACGTGTGCCCAGCGACCCGGACCTCCTGCGCCGCGACGTCGACATCGAGCTCCTCGGCCCCGACGACCGCGCACTTGCCCATGCCGCGCGCCACGACAGCCGCGTGCGACGTCTTGCCGCCGCGGGCCGTGAGGACACCGTCGGCTGCGATCATGCCCTCGAGGTCGTCCGGGTTGGTCTCCCGCCGCACGAGGATCACGTGCGCACCGGAGGCCGCCCGCGTGATCGCCTGCTCGTTGTCCATCACGATCTCGCCGACCGCCGCGCCCGGCGACGCTGCCATGGCCTTCGTCAGGAGCGTCGTGTCACCGCTGCGGTCGAACTGCGGGAACATCAGCTGCGAGAGCTGCTCGCCGCTCGTCCGTGCGATCGCCTCGTCCATCGTGATGAGGTGCTCGTCGACGAGCTGGGTCGCGATCCGGAACGCCGCCGCCGCGGTGCGCTTGCCGACCCGCGTCTGCAGGAGCCACAGCTTGCCGCGCTCGATCGTGAACTCGATGTCGCACAGGTCTCGGTAGTGCGTCTCCAGCCGGCGCATCGCCTGAAGCAGCTCGCGATAGCTGTCGGCGTCGATCTCCTCGAGCGCCGCGAGCGGGAGCGTGTTGCGGATGCCCGCCACGACGTCTTCACCCTGAGCGTTCGACAGGTAGTCGCCGTACACACCGGCCTGGCCCGTGGAGGGGTCACGCGTGAAGCACACGCCCGTGCCCGAGTGGCTGCCGAGGTTGCCGAACACCATCGTCACGACGTTGACCGCGGTGCCGAGGTCGTCGGCGATGCGCTCACGGCGGCGGTACAGACGCGCCCGTTCGGTGTTCCACGACCCGAAGACGGCCTCGATCGCGAGGTCGAGCTGCTCGCGCGGGTGCTGCGGGAACTCCTTGCCCGTCTGCTCGAGCACGATGTGCTTGAACGTCGTGACGAGGTCGCGCAGGTCCTCAGCGCTCAGGTCGACGTCGGTCGCGGCGCCGACCTCGGCCTTCTTCGCGTCGAGCGCGGCGGCGAAGAGCTCCCCGTCGAGGTCGAGGACGGTCTTGCCGAACATCTGGATGAGGCGGCGGTACGAGTCCCAGGCGAAGCGCTCGTCACCGGTGAACTCCGCGAGGCCCTTCACCGACGCGTCGTTGAGACCGACGTTGAGGACCGTCTCCATCATGCCGGGCATCGAGAACTTTGCGCCCGAGCGGACCGAGACCAGCAGGGGCTCGTGGAAGTCGCCGAGCTGGCGGCCGAGCGTGTCCTCGATCTCACGGATCGCCATGGTCACCTCGACGCGCAGCTCAGGAGGGACGACGCCTTCCCTCATGAACTCTCGGCACGCCTGCGTGGTGATCGTGAACCCGGGCGGGACGGGAAGGCCGATCTTGACCATCTCGGCCAGGTTTGCCCCCTTGCCGCCCAAGAGGTCCTTCTGGTCCTTGTCCCCCTCGCTGAACCTGTACACGTACTTGGCCATGTAGGACCTCCTCGGTACGGGAACGCTCCATCGCGCTCCTTGAAGGGCACCGCTCGCGGCGCATCGTCGGTGACGCGTCTGCGGTGTCGTTCCTCTCCATCATTGCTTACCGGCGCCACCTTGCGCCGTCCTGGTACCAAGGTCCCGGAGGCCCGGAATCATGCGCCGGCCGACGGCGCGCCACGAGCGCGTAGGACAGGCTCACCATGCTGGCGGAGAGCCCTTCCGAGGGCATATGAGTGGAGCATGGCTTTCATCGTGCGCGCCGGACGCAGGTACCCGTGGGTCGTCGCGACCCTCGTCGTGGGGGTGCTCGGCGGTGTCCTGTCGATGCTCTCGTACGGGCGAGCGACCACGCTCCTCCTCGGGGGGTTCGCGATCCTCGTCGCCGCCCGCTCGGCGTGGTCGATGGTGCGGGAGCTCCGCGAGGGGACCTTCGGCGTCGACATCCTCGCCGTGACGGCGATCGGTGCGTCGGTCGCGGTCGGCGAGCTGTGGGCTGCGCTCGTCATCGTCCTGATGCTCACCGGCGGTGAGGCGCTCGAGGACTACGCCGCGTTCCGGGCCCGCGCAGACCTCTCGGCACTCCTCGAGCGCGCGCCGCAGGTCGCGCACCGGACCCGCGCGGACGGCACGCTCGAAGACGTGCCCGTCGACGAGGTCACCGAGGGCGAGCAGGTGGTCGTCCGGCCCGGAGAGGTCGTCCCTGTCGACGGGACGCTCGAGTCCGCCGCCGGCGAGCTCGACGAGTCGTCCCTCACCGGCGAGAGCCTCCCGGTCGAGCGCGTCGCAGGAGACGTCGTCCTGTCGGGTGGTGTCAACGGCTCCGTCCCGCTCACGCTGCGCGTGCTCCGCCCGGCACGGGAGAGCCAGTACCAGCAGATCGTCGCGCTCGTCGCCGAGGCGTCCGCGAGCAGGGCCCCGATGGTGCGCCTCGCCGACCGCTACGCGATCCCGTTCACAGCGCTGTCCCTCGCCATCGCGGGCGTGGCCTGGTGGTGGTCGGGAGACGCGGTGCGCTTCGCGGAGGTCCTCGTCGTCGCGACGCCGTGCCCCCTGATCATCGCCGCTCCAGTGGCCTTCATGGCCGGGATGAGCAGGGCCGCCCGCAAGGGCGTGATCGTCAAGAGCAGCGCGACGCTCGAACAGCTGTACCGGGCCAAGGCGGTCGCGTTCGACAAGACCGGCACGCTCACACGGGGCGCACCACGGCTGAGCGACGTCCGCGCGGCGGAGGGCACCGACGTCGACGAGATGCTGCGCCTGGCGGCGTCCGCCGAACAGCTCTCGTCGCACGTCCTCGCCTCGGCGATGATCGACGGCGCTGTCGAGCGCGGGCTCGCGCTGTCGAGCGCGAGCGCGGGCCACGAGGCGACAGCCAACGGCGTGACGGCCACGGTCGACGGACGCGAGGTCGTCGTCGGCAAGCGGACCTTCGTCGCGGAAGCGACAGGCCACGACGTCCCCGCGCCCGAGCTCGGCGCCGGGGAGCTCGCGGTCCACGTCGGGATCGACGGCGTGTACGCCGGCGCTCTCGTCCTGAGCGACGAGATCCGCCCGACGTCACGGGACACGGTCGCCGCGCTGCGCCGCGCGGGCGTCAACCACGTCGTCATGCTCACGGGTGACGGCGCGCAGACCGCGGCTCACGTCGCCGCCGAGATCGGCATCGACGACGTCCGATCCGACTGCCTGCCTGCCGACAAGGTCGACGCGGTGGTCGGGCTCACCGACCGGCCCGTCGTCATGGTCGGTGACGGTGTGAACGACGCCCCGGTGCTCGCCGCCGCCGATGTCGGCATCGCGATGGGCGCGCGCGGCTCGACCGCGGCGAGCGAGTCCGCGGACGTCGTGATCCTCCAGGACGAGGTCGCGCTCGTCGCGACCGCGCTCACTGTCGGGCGCGACACCGTGCGCGTCGCGCTGCAGAGCATCGGCGTGGGCATCGCGCTGAGCGTGGCCCTCATGGTCGTCGCGGCGTTCGGAGCGCTCCCGGCGGTCGTCGGAGCCTGGTTCCAAGAGGGTGTGGACGCCGTCGCGATCCTCTGGGCGTTGCGGGCCGCCGGCGGGGCGCGTGATCGCGCTACGAGGCCTCGACCGCAACCTCGGGGCGCGGCTTCTGGCTCGCCCGACGCGTCGCCAGGTGCAGCGCTGCACCGATCGCGAGAAGGATCCCCGCTCGAAGCCACGTCCCCGCACTCTGCTGGGTGAGCAGCAGCACGCAGCTGAGCACGCCCAGCACGGGCACGATCGTCGCGACCCGGAAGTGGTCCTTCTCGACGTGATCCTTGCGCAGGACGAGCACGGCGACGTTCGTCGAGATGAACACGATGAGCAGCAGCAGCACGACAGTCTCGGCGAGGGTCTGCAGCCCGCCAGTGAAGACGAGCGCGATCGCGACGAGCGTCGTCACGACGATCGCGACCGCTGGAGTCTTGCGGCCCGGCAACACACGAGCGAGGACCGGAGGCAGGAGCTGCTGCGACGCCATCCCGTAGGTGAGGCGGCTCGACATGATCATGGTCAGCAGCGCACCGTTGGCCACGGCGACCAGCGCGATGAGCGAGAAGACGGTATCGGGGACGACATCGGCGACGTGCACCACCTCGAGCAACGGGCCGGTCGACGCGGCGAGCGCGTCCGGCGACACGACCGCGACCGCGGCGACACCGACCGCGACGTACACGACGCCTGCGGTGAGCAGCGACGCGAAGAGCGCTCGCGGATAGACCCGGCGGACGTCCTTGACCTCCTCGGCCATGTTGGCCGACGTCTCGAAGCCGACGAACGAGTAGAACGCGAGCAGGGACGCTCCGAGCACGGCGAGCGCCGGGTTGACCCCCTCCTTGAAGTCCATGACGCGACCGATCTCGCCGTCAGCTCGGCCGAGGACGACGACCGCGAGCACGACGACGAGCACCAGACCGGACAGCTCCACGACGGTCATGACGACGTTCGCGCGCAACGACTCCTTGATGCCGCGCATGTTGAGCAGCGCCACGAGGACGAGGAACACGACCGCGACGAGGTTGGTCGGCAGGTCGACGAAGGTCGTGAAGTACTCCCCCGCGAAGGCGATCGAGAGCCCGGCGGCGCTCGTGACGCCGGCGGCGAGCATGCTGAAGCCGACGAGGAAGGACACTGCGGGCCGCTTGAACGCGCGCTCGGCAAAGACGGCAGCGCCGCCAGCGCGGGGGTACTTCGTGACGAGCTCGGCGTAGGAGCCCGCGGTGAGCAGCGCGAGCCCGAGCGCGACGAGGAGCGGGAGCCACACGGCGCCGCCGACCTCCCCGGCCATGATGCCGACGAGCGCGTACACGCCCGCCCCGAGCACGTCACCGAGGATGAAGACGTAGAGCAGCTTCCCGCTGACGGTCCGGGAGAGCGCGGTGGCGCCTTGGTGGGGTGCGGGCGCCTGGCCTGCGTCGGGGTGCTTGGTCATCTCGTCACCTTGACAGGCGTCGCGGAGTCTCGCAGATCGAGGAAGCGTGCCGGCGCTCGCGCTGCGAGCCGTGCCGGTCCGGGTGAGACTGCGGAGACCGCCAACCCGGAGGTCTCGTGCCCGTACCCACGCTCCGCAGCCACCTCGTGGCGGATCTCGTCCCTGGCGACGTGCTCCGCGCCGTCGCTGCACTGTCCTTGATCACGCTCGCCCTGCTCGGCGAGCCGATCAGCGCGGCCCTGTTCCTGCTCGTCCTGGGCGGGACAGTCGTCCCCCGTGCCGTGGGCGCGTCCCCGGTGCTCGACGTCGTCACCGGGACGTCGCTCGTCGTCGCCGGCTGGGCGTCGCACCTCGACTGGTACTCGGCGGTGCCCTGGCTGGACCTGGCACTGCACGCCGTGTGCACCGGCGTGCTCGCCGCTGTCGCGGAGCTCGTCCTCCGGCGCTGGGTCCGCGGCCGCGGGGCTGCGCGCGAGGGCGACGCCGCAGACGATCTCGCCGGGGCGCGCACCCGCGTCGAGACCGTGCTGCTCGTGGGTGGGCTGGGCTCCGTCCTCGCGATCCTCTGGGAGGTCGGCGAGTGGGCGGGCCACACCTTCCTCGACGAGAGCATCGGCGTCGGCTACACCGACACGGTCTCCGACCTCGTCACAGGCCTCGCGGGCTCGCTCGTCGCTGGCGTCCTCGTCGCGCGGGGCGCTCGATGATGCCGCGCCCGCAGGTCTCCGTCGTCATCCCGGTGCGCGACGACGAGCTCGAGCTCGACCGCTGCCTCGCCCTCCTCGCGCAGCAGACGGTCGCACCCGCCGAGGTCGTCGTGGTCGACAACGGGTCGAGCGACAGGTCCGCCGAGGTGGCGCACCGCTGGGGTGCCGTCGTCGTGCACGAGCCGCGCGTCGGGATCCCCGCAGCCGCTGCAGCCGGGTATGACGCTGCGCGCGGCGACGTGATCGCTCGCCTCGACGCCGACTCGCGGCCGGGACCGCGCTGGGTAGAGACGGTCGTCGCGCACATGGCGGGCGATCCGAGCCTCGCCTCGCTCACCGGGGCGGGTGCGTTCCACGACCTCCCGCGCGGTGCGCGCGGGGTCGCGTCCGTCGGGTACCTCGGTGCGTACTACGTGCTCGGGCACCTCGCGCTCGGGCACCCACCCCTGTGGGGGTCGTGCATGGCCGTGCGCGCGACGGCATGGCGCGAGGTGCGTGACGACGTCGAACGGGTGGATGCCGAGGTGCACGACGACCTGGACCTGGCGTTCCGCCTCGGGCCGGGCCGGGCGACGCGGTTCGACCGGTCCTGGCGGGTCGGGGTCAGCGCGCGGTCGCTGCGCGGGGGCGCGCAACGACGTCGGCGCATGGCGCGCGCGATCCGGACGCTCCGGGTCAACTGGACCGTGCAGCCCCCGTGGAGCCGGTGGGCCGAACGCCTGGCCCGGTGACCGGGCTCGTGCACCGGCGCTGGTCGACGGTCACCCGGTAGCCCAGCCGGGGCCTGCCTCACGACCGCAGCTCCGTCCGTGACAGTGCGCGGCGTCCGAGGGACGATGGAGGCATGGCGACCCAGGACCTCGCGCCCCCGGCGACCGACGACCCGCGGGAGATCATCACGGTGGGCGTGCTCATGGCGAACGGTCGCCTGGCACCCCGCTCGTTCGCGTCCCGCGCAGATGCCGAGGCGTGGGCGCACCCCGACGAGCAGGTCGTCGAGTACAACCTCCTGTGCGAGTGCGACCGCTGAGGGTCGATCGCCCAGGACTGACCGCGCGGGCTTGATCTGGCGTGACGGCCGCGCCGACGCTTCAGGCGGCCTGGCCGCGAGCCCCGGTCTTGCGGGCCCATGCCGCGACGGTCGCGGCGACGACGAGCACGGCGGCGGCAGCTGCCGCGACCGCGGTCACGGTCGACTCCGGTTCGGTCGCGGCGCGGCCGACGGCGATCCACCCGAGGCCCCATGCCATCGCGGCAGAGACCCCGACGCGCCCGCCGAGTCGGAACGCGAGGAATGCCCCGATGGCGGTGGCCGCCGCCAGCACGACGACAGCGAGCAGCTCGGCAGTCCCCGGCGCGGGCTCCACGCCCGAGTCTGCGAGCGTCGCGGCGATGTTGGCGACCGTCGCTACCGTCACCCAGCCGAGGTACAGCCCGAACGTTCCGTCGACGACGATCCGCTCGACCGTCCCGCCCTCAGGGCGGAGCGCGGTGAGCCGCTCCATGATGAGGCCGAGCGTCAGCGCGAGGACGACGATGACGAGGACGCTCCCCCACAGCCAGCCGGCCTGGGTCACGAGCAGCCAGCCGCCGTTGAGCAGCATCGACACCGCTGCGAGCCAGCCGATCGACCGGCCGCGCGCCGACGCGGCGTTGCGCGGGACCCACTGCCAGACGACGTAGGCGGCGAGGCCGAGATAGATCACCGACCAGATCGAGAACGCGGTGCTCGCTGGAGCCAGGAGGGTCGCGGTCGCCGACAGGCTGCCGCCGGAGGACTCCGCGACCCGCTCCCCGAGCACACCGATACCGAACAGGGTGCCGACGAGCATGGCTGCGGCACTGAGCGTCGTGGCGACCTGCCGGACGCGGTCGTTCGTCGTGACCTGGGACATCGTCTCTCCTCCGTGTCGGGTGCGTCTTACTCTGCCAAGGCTCGTGCCCGTCCGCCGGGCGAGAGCCTCACATCGTGCGCGTGCCAGCCGATGGGACACAGCGACCACAGGAGAAGGGCGGGCGGCACATGGACGGGATCACAGCGATCTCCCACCGGATGATCGAGATCCAGTCGATGCTCGGCACGCTCAACCCGCCTCAGGCGTCCACGGTGGCCGCCCAGGGCTCTGCGGCGTCGTCGTTCGACGCCGCGCTCGGCAAGGCTGTGAACGACGTCGCGACGCCTCAGGCGTCTTCTGCTCCGGAGGGGTCCTGGGCCAGCGCAGGGGTCCCGGCTGACCTGGCGCAGTACGGCAACGGCAAGATCCCGGCTGAGGCGCTCACGCAGATCTCCGGCAGCAACCACCGCCTCTGGGCGCCTGCGGCAGGTGCGTTCGAGCAGCTTCGCGCTGCGGCTGCGAAGGACGGTGTGACCATCGGCATCACCGACTCGTACCGGTCGTACGAGGCTCAGGTCGACGTCGCGCAGCGCAAGGGCCTGTACAAGAACGGCGGCCTCGCCGCGGTTCCCGGCACGAGCCCGCACGGGTGGGGTGTCGCCCTCGACCTCAAGCTCGACTCGCAGGCGCAGGCGTGGATGCGCACCAACGCAAGTCAGTTCGGCTACGTCGAGGACACGCCGCGCGAGCCGTGGCACTGGGTCTTCAAGAAGTAGCAGGACCCGCCGCTCCGCGTTCCGGCGTTGCGACACGTCTACGCGGGCGCCTGACGATCCGTAGACTCACCCCATGCCCGTGAGCCAGACGCGCCGTGCGCGCGCCGCACGCCGCCGCTCACGTCGGGTGGCAGCCGCTGACAACGACCTCACCCCCGCGCAGTGGGACGCGCTCGTGGAGACGTGGGGTGCGTGCGCCTACTGCGGTGACACCGCGGGGCCGTTCCAGAAGGACTGCGTCCTTCCCATCTCACGCGGGGGCCGCTACACGTTCGAGAACGTCGTACCCGCCTGCCGTTCGTGCAACGCGAGCAAGTGCAACAGCGAGGTCACCGGCTGGCTGCGGCGCAAGCGGCTGGACGAGCGAGCGTTCCTGCTCCGGCACGTCGCCATGCTCGCCGCGTTCCGCAAGAGCGTCGAGCTGGCGGAGACAGAGCTCGATCCGGACCATGGCCTGGTGGGGCCAACGGCCACCGGCTGACGGCGCCCTCGCGAGCCGTGCGGATACGCGAGAGGGGCGGCTCTCGGAGTAACCGAGAACCGCCCCACTCCGGCAGCTCTCCCGCGGAGCTCCGCGGGATCTTCTGTCGGGATGACAGGATTTGAACCTGCGACCCCTTGACCCCCAGTCAAGTGCGCTACCAAGCTGCGCCACATCCCGTCGGACGCCGAGGCGTCCTGACCAGCCCCGAAGGGCCGACAGAAATACTACCCCACGTTCGACGGCGTCCCCGCCACGCGGAGGGACGCCACGTACCCCCGCGCGACGGGTCGACGATGCGCAGCGCCTGAGCCGGGACGAACCCGACATCACCGGCGGCACACACCTCTTCGAGTCTGCCCACCTTGTCGACATGTCGAGCCGGACCTGAATCGCGCCAGGGGGTTGACAGCCATCCCCGAGATCCTGACCTGCACAAACGCTAGTTCGACGGCGGGCTGAAACGATTTGGCGGGAGGCTTGCACAACTTCTGAAGCGGTTGTACTGTCATGACACGAGCACAAGGGACCTTCGACCTGGAGGGTCGCTCGCAACGGCAACAGGGTCGGCCTCGGGGATCGGGGCCGTGACGAGAAGGGGATTCACCATGGCTGAGCTGTCTCGCCTCCCGGGGCCTGTGATGGACCTCTGGGAATGGCAGTTCGAGGGCGCGTGCCGCGACCTGGACGACTCGATGTTCTTCCACCCTG
The DNA here is from genome assembly GCF_012396185.1 of Sanguibacter hominis ATCC BAA-789. Taxonomy (GTDB): domain Bacteria; phylum Actinomycetota; class Actinomycetes; order Actinomycetales; family Cellulomonadaceae; genus Flavimobilis; species Flavimobilis hominis. Next base: position 405,394 of record NZ_JAAXOW010000002.1, on the reverse strand, counting down.
AGGGTGAGCGCGGCGCGGCGCGACGGCGTCGCATCGAGGCAGCCAAGGCTGTCTGCAACTCGTGCCCCGTGATGATGCAGTGCCGCGAGCAGGCGCTCGCGATCCGTGAGCCCTACGGCGTGTGGGGCGGCCTCAGCGAGGAGGAGCGCGAGGCGATCATCGCCCAGCGCCGCACGGCTCGCCTCACCGTCGCAGGCTGATCCGTCCCAAGACCGCCGCCGACCGCACAGCGGTCGGCGGCGGTCTTGTCATGCGCGCCCCAAGCACACCCCAGGGTGTTGGTTTCTGATAGGTCATGTGCGAACATGTTCATATGCTCGTCGACCAGCGACACTCCCTCATCCTCGACCGCATCGCCGCGAACGGGGCGGTCCGCGTCGCGGACCTGAGCACGGAGCTCGGTGTCTCTGACATGACCGTGCGCCGCGACATCGCCGACCTCGCCGCACGCGGCCTCGTCCGCAAGGTCCACGGAGGCGCCGTCGACGCACGCCCCTCAGCACACGAGCCGGGCTTCGCCTCCAAGCAGTCGCTCGCCACCGCGCAGAAGCTCGCGATCGCCGACGCCGCGATGGACCTCGTCCCCGCAGGCGCCTCGATCGCGCTGTCCGCAGGTACCACCACGTGGGCGATCGCCACGCGCCTCGCGCAGCGCGCCGACCTGCGACCGCTCGCCGTCGTCACCAACTCCCTGCCCGTCGCTGACGCCCTGCACGCTGCTGGTGACGTCTGCGACGTCGTGCTCACGGGCGGCAGCCGCACCCCGTCCGACGCGCTCGTCGGGCCGCTCGCCGTCGCAGCGCTCGAGACCCTCCACGTCGACCTGCTCTTCCTCGGCACCCACGGCATCGACGCCGACGCAGGACTGACCACCCCCAACCTGCTCGAGGCCGAGACCAACCGCGCCCTCGCCCGCAGCGCACGCCGCACCGTCGTCGTCGCCGACTCGAGCAAGTGGGGCACCCTCGGCATGGCGCGCTTCCTCACGCTCGCCGACATCGACGTCCTCGTCACCGACGAAGGCCTGCCCGACGACGCACGCACACTCCTCGCGGACGCCGGCGTCCGCGTGATCCTCGCCCCCGCCACCTGACCCACCCCGTCCACCGGAGGAACCGATGACCACCGTCCGACGCACGTCGACCCACCTCGCCGACGGCCGCGAGCTCATCTACTACGACGACTCGGAGCCGTACGTGTCAGGCGGCGCGACCCGCCGCCTCGACGACCCGCGGCCCCTGACGCCCCGGTTCGTCCCCGACATGGTCGGCCCCGAGATGCGCCGCGACCCCCTTACCGGCGAGTGGATCCCCATGGCGACGCACCGCCAGAACCGCACGTTCCTGCCGCCCGCCGACGCCAACCCGCTCGCCCCGGCAAAGCCTGGCGCGGCCTACTCCGACGGCGAGATCCCCGACACGGACTACGACGTCGTCGTCTTCGAGAACCGCTTCCCCTCGCTCGTCCGCGTGCCCGACCAGCCCGACGACGTCACGCACGTCGACGGCGAGGAGATCTGGCAGGTCCGTCCGGCCGCAGGGCGCTGCGAGGTCATCTGCTTCTCCCCCGACCCGACCCAGTCCCTGCGGGACGTCACGGTGCGGCGCATGCGGACGATCATCGAAGCGTGGGCCGACCGCACGGCCACGCTCTCGTCGCTCCCGGGCGTCGAGCAGGTCTTCTGCTTCGAGAACCGCGGCGAGGCGATCGGGGTGACGCTGCACCACCCGCACGGCCAGATCTACGCCTACCCCTACCTGACCCCGCGCACCGCGACCATGGTCGAGCGTGCACGCGAGCACCGCGCCGTGACGGGCCGCAACCTGCTCGCCGACGTCATGGAGGCCGAGAAGCGCTCAGGCCGGCGCGTCGTCGCCGAGACCGAGCACTGGCTCGCTTACGTCCCCGCAGCGGCGCGCTGGCCCGTCGAGGTGCACGTCGCGCCGAAGGACACGAGCCGCCCCATCCCCGACCTCGCCTCGCTGACCGACGCGGAACGGGACGACCTCGCGCCGCTCTACCTGGAGATCCTCGCGCGGTGCGACCGCTTCTTCCCCGCACCCGACGGCACCCCCGCGAAGCTGCCGTACATCGCCGGCTGGCACCAGGCTCCCGTCACCGAAGGGCGCGACGACCTGCGGCTGCACCTCGAGCTCGTCTCGATCCAGCGCGGACCGGGCCGCCTGAAGTTCCTCGCGGGCTCGGAGTCCGGCATGGGCGCGTGGATCTCGGACACCGTCCCCGAGAAGATCGCCGACCGCTTCCGCGAGGTCGCCTCGCCGACGTGGACGGACGCGACCGCTGCCGGCACGACGGGTGGTGACCGATGACCGGGATCGTCTGGAACCGCGCCTGGGACCGTGAGGAGGGCGAGTCGCGGGTGCGGTCGCTCTTCACCCGCACGTTCGGTGCGGGTCAGCTGCCCGACGGCGTGTGGTCCGCGCCGGGACGCATCAACCTCATCGGTGAGCACACCGACTACAACGGGGGCTCCTGCCTGCCGTTCGCACTTCCCCACCGGACGTACGTGGCCCTGCGCCGCCGTGAGGACGATCTCGTCCAGCTCTCGTCGGGTCAGGAGGACGGGCTCTGGACGGCGCGACTGTCCGAGGTCGGCCCGGTAGGCACGTCCGGGGAGGTCTCCGGGTGGGGCGCGTACGTCGTCGGCGTGGCGTGGGCGCTGCGCGAGGCTGGGCACGACGTGCCCGGCTTCGACGCGGTCGTCGACTCGTGCGTGCCGTACGGTGCGGGCCTGTCGAGCTCCGCGGCGCTCGAGGCGGCGTTCGCCGTCGCGCTCGGTGACGCGTCCGACGACGCGGCGCGTGCAGCGCTCACCGCAGCGTGCGTGCGTGCGGAGAACGAGATCGCGGGAGCGCCCACGGGCGGGATGGACCAGTCTGCGGCGCTCCGCAGCACGGCGGGGCACGCGCTCCTGCTCGACTGCACGACGTGGGCGGCGCGGCAGGTGCCGTTCGCGCCGGGTGCGCACGAGCCTGCCGGCGAGGTGCTCGTCATCGACACGAAGGCGCCGCACCAGCTCGTCGACGGGCAGTACGCCGCCCGGCGCGCGGCGTGCGAGGACGCGGCACGCACGCTCGGTGTGGCGACGCTCTCCGAGGTCACGAGCCTGCCGGACGCGCTCGCGCAGCTGCCTGACGATACGGCGCGCCGCCGGGTGCGGCACGTCGTCACGGAGATCGCCCGCGTGGACGAGGTCGTGGGCCTGCTGTCCTCGGGCGGGGACCTGCCTGCGGTCGGTCGCGTCCTCGTGGCGGGACACGAGTCCCTGCGCGACGACTACGAGGTCACGGTCCCCGAGCTCGACGTCGCGGTCGAGGCTGCCGTCGACGCGGGAGCGTTCGGCGCGCGGATGGTCGGCGGCGGCTTCGGAGGTTCCGTGATCGCGCTCGTGCCGGCGGGGTCTGCGGTCGACGTCGCGGCGCACGTCGCTGCCGTGTTCGCGGCGCGCGGCTTCGCTGCCCCGGCGTTCCTGCTGGCAGAGCCGTCGGACGCCGCTTCCTGACAACCAGGCGCGCCCGGCCCGTTGCTCGGGACGGGCGTGCCTGGCGTTTCTGGCACCGGGTGCTAATATTGCTAGCCTATCTAGCAATCTGGTACCCGACCCCGGAGCGCCTCGTGCCCAAGTCCTCCCCCGCACTCCACGCCGGCCGCACCTCCCGCGGCAACCGGCGCTGGCTGCGCACCTTCCTCCCCGCCGTCCTGGTGCTCGTCTGGCTCGGCCTCGCCGCCGTCGGCGGACCGCTCTTCGGCCGGGTCGAGGAGGTCTCGTCGAACGACGCGACGGCGTTCCTCCCCACGAGCGCAGACGCCACACAGGTGCAGAAGGCGCTCGGGGAGTTCCAGGGCACCGACGCGATCCCCGCGATCGTCGTGCTCGCCTCCGAGCAGCCGCTCACCGAGCAGCAGCTCGGCGAGATCGGCACCCTCGTCGGGACCCTCGCGTCTCTGCCCGAGGTCCCGACCGAGCCGAGCCCGCCGATCCCCTCCGAGGACGGCAAGGCCGTCCAGGTGTTCGTCCCGCTCGACGCCGAGGGTGAGATCGCCGAGAACGTCGAGACGCTGCGCACCGCGCTCGCCGACGGGGCACCCGAAGGCGTCACCGCCCAGGTGACCGGACCGGCAGGGTTCACCGCCGACCTCACCGAGGCGTTCGCCGGCATCGACGGCATCCTGCTGCTCGCTGCGCTCGGCACGGTCCTGGTCATCCTGATCGTCGTCTACCGGTCGCCGATCCTGCCGTTCGTCGTCCTCTTCACCTCCCTGTTCGCCCTGTGCGCGGCCCTCATGACCGTCTGGTTCCTCGCCCGCGAAGGCATCGTCCTGCTCAGCGGACAGACGCAGGGCATCCTCTTCATCCTCGTCATCGGCGCCGCGACCGACTACGGCCTGCTCTACGTCGCCCGGTTCCGCGAGGAGCTGCGCAACTTCTCGAGCACCTGGGACGCGACGCGGGCCGCCGTCAAGGGCTCGGCAGAGCCGATCCTCGCCTCGGGTGGCACCGTCATCACCGGCCTCCTCTGCCTGCTGCTCTCCGACCTGCAGTCCAACCGCTCGCTCGGCCCGATCGCATCGATCGGCATCGTGTTCGCGCTGCTCGCAGCGTTCACGCTCCTGCCCGCGATGCTCCAGCTCATCGGCCGCGCCGCATTCTGGCCGCGCCGGCCGGTGCTGCTCCCCGAGGGGGCGAGCGCCGACGAGGACGCCCACCTGCCCACCCGCGGCGTCTGGCGCGCGATCCCCCGCGCCGTCTCGCGCCGCCCCCGCACGCTGTGGGTCGCCACGACCCTCGTCCTCGTCCTCGCGTGCGCAGCGCTCCCCCAGCTCAAGGCGTCCGGCGTCCCGTCGAGCGACCTCGTCCTCGGCTCGTCCGAGGCCCGCGACGGTCAGAAGACCCTCGGAGAGCACTTCCCCGGCGGCTCCGGCACCCCCGCCTACGTGCTGACCCCCGAAGCGGACCTGCAGCAGGTCGCCGACACGCTCCTCGCGACCGACGGCGTGGCCTCCGTCGCCGTCACGGCTGCAGACTCCCCGAGCGGGTCCGCACCCGTCACCGCGGAAGGGATCACCGCGTTCGGCCCGCCGGGCACGCCCGCGCCGGCCCCGACCGTCTCCGACGGCAAGGTCCTGCTCCAGGCGACCCTCACCGACGCGTCCGACTCCGACGCCGCGGCCGAGACGGTCCGCGCGCTGCGCGACGCCGTGGGACCCGACGTCCTCGTCGGCGGCGTCACCGCCACCTCCGTCGACTCCAACGACGCGTCCGTCCACGACCGCAACCTGATCATCCCGGTCATCCTCGTGGTGATCCTGCTGATCCTCATGCTGCTGCTGCGCTCGATCCTCGCGCCCGTGCTGCTCATCGCGACCGTCGTGCTCTCGTTCGGGTCCGCCCTCGGCATCTCCGCCCTCGTCTTCAACCACGTGCTCGGCCTGCCCGGCGCCGACCCGGCCGTCCCGCTGTTCGCGTTCGTGTTCCTCGTCGCGCTCGGCATCGACTACAACATCTTCCTCATGACCCGCGTCCGCGAGGAGACCATCAAGCACGGCACGCACGCCGGCATCACCCGAGGCCTCGCGATCACGGGCGGCGTCATCACGTCCGCAGGCCTCGTCCTCGCGGCGACCTTCGCGGCGCTCGCGGTCATCCCGATCCTGTTCCTGCTGCAGCTCGCGTTCATCGTCGCGTTCGGCGTCCTGCTCGACACGATCGTCGTCCGCACGATCCTCGTGCCGGCGCTCGCGCACGACATCGGCCGCACGATCTGGTGGCCGTCGAAGCTCGCGAAGGCCGCCCGGTGACCGACGAGCCCACGTCTGCCTACTGGTTCGCCGAGGCCGGCATCCGCGAGCTGCTCGAGGCGGTGCGCCGGTTCCGGCGAGCCGACCAGCAGATGCGGCGCCGCGCCTCGGCGGCCATGGGCATGAACGTCACGGACATGCAGGCGCTCCAGGAAGTCATCTCGGCCGAGAGGCGCGGGGTTCTCGTGACCGCCAACCTGCTCGCGACGAACCTGGGGATCTCGACGGCGTCGACCACCAAGCTCCTCGACCGGCTCACCGCCTCCGGCCACCTCGAACGGCGGCCGCACCCCCACGACCGCCGCGCGGTCGTCGTCGTCGCGACCGAGCACGCCCACTGCGAGGTGCGGTCACGTCTGACGAACATGCACGACGTCATGGCCCAGATCGCCGCAGCCGTCCCGCCCGAGTCGCGCGGCGACGTCGCGCAGTTCCTCACCGCGCTCGCCGCGCACCTCGACGACGTCGAGGGGCCGACGCCGCTGCGCCCCGCCTAGGCGAGGCGCTGCACCACGTTTTCCCCGGACCAGCACAGCGGGTGGACAATGGGCACCATGTCGAACGTCGAAGAGATGCCCTGGGTGAAGAACTACCAGCCGGGCGTGCCCGCGCAGATCCAGCTCCCGACCGAGTCGCTCGTCTCGATGTTCGAGCACTCCGTCGCCGAGGCCGGCAAGCACCCCGCGACCGAGTTCTTCGGCCGGCGCACGACGTACGCAGAGCTCGGGGACCAGGTCGCCCGCGCCGCCGAAGGCCTGCGGAAGCTCGGCGTGCGCAAGGGCGACCGGGTCGCGCTCATCCTCCCGAACTGCCCCCAGCACGTCGTCGCGTTCTACGCGGTGCTGCGCCTCGGCGCTGTCGTCGTCGAGCACAACCCGCTCTACACGTCCCGCGAGCTGCGTCACCAGTTCGAGAGCCACCAGGCGCGCGTCGTGATCGCCTGGGACAAGGCCGTCGCGGCGCTCCGCGAGTTCCCGAGCGACATCACGATGGACCACATCGTCTCCGTCAACCTCCTCGAGGCGTTCCCCGCGGTCAAGCGCGCGGCGCTGCGCGTGCCGCTCAAGAAGCTGCGTGCGACACGCGCCTCGCTCACCGCGCCAGCGCCGGGCACCGTCCCGTGGAGCAGGCTCCTCCAGAACGACCGCATCGCGACGTCGCACCCACGCCCCGGCGTCGACGACCTCGCGGCGATCCAGTACACGTCAGGCACGACCGGGCAGCCCAAGGGCGCGATGCTCACCCACTACAACCTCTACTCCAACGCCCTCCAGGGCGAGGCGTGGATGCACGGCGCCGAGTACCGCAAGGAGATCTTCTACGCGATCCTGCCGATGTTCCACGCCTTCGGCATGACGCTCTACCTGACGTACGGCGTCCGCAAGCAGGCGCTCCTCGTGCTGTTCCCCAAGTTCGACCCGGACATGATCCTCGACGCGATGAAGAAGTCGCCCGCGACGGTCTACTGCGCCGTCCCGCCGATCTACGAGCGCACCGCCCTCGCGGCGAAGGAGCGCGGGATCTCGCTCAAGTCCTGCAAGTACTGCATCTCCGGCGCGATGAACCTCCCCGACCACGTCGTCGAGCTGTGGGAGTCCATGTCCGGCGGCCTGCTCGTCGAGGGCTACGGCATGACGGAGTCCTCCCCCGTCGCCCTCGGCAACCCGTTCCACCCCACGCGTCGCCCCGGCACGATCGGTGTGCCGTTCCCGTCCACCCTCATGAAGGTCGTCGATCAGGACGACCCGACCCGCGAGGTGCCGCAGGGCGAGCCCGGTGAGCTCCTCCTCAAGGGCCCCCAGGTCTTCCAGGGCTACTGGAACAACCCTGACGAGACCGCGAAGACGCTCACCGAGGACGGCTGGCTGCGCTCCGGCGACATCGTCACGGTCGACGCCGACGGCTTCACGACGATCGTCGACCGCGCCAAGGAGCTCATCATCACGGGCGGCTTCAACGTCTCCCCGAGCGAGGTCGAGGCCGTCCTGCGGCTCCATCCCGACGTCTCCGACGCCGCCGTGATCGGCAAGCCGCTCGAGCGCGGCGGCGAGATGGTCGTCGCCGCGGTCGAGCTGGAGCCGGGCAGCACGCTCGACGAAGAGGCGCTGCGTCAGCACTGCCGCGCCCACCTCGCGGCCTACAAGGTGCCGCGCCGCGTCGTCGCGATCGAGGACACGCCACGTTCCCTGCTCGGCAAGGTGCTGCGCAAGCAGGTGCGCGACCAGGTGCTCCCGCTCGTCTGAGAGCACCCGCTCCGTCAACGACGCGAGGGGCGGTGCAGCAACGCTGCGCCGTCCCTCGTCGCGTCTCCCGACAGGTCAGCGCGTGAGCCTCGCGAGGGCGATGCGCCGCTTCGCCTGCTCGTCCGGGTCCGGGACCGGGACGGACGTCAGCAGCCGCTGCGTGTACGGGTGCTGCGGCGACGCGAGGACGTCGACGCTCGGTCCCTCCTCGACGAGCTCGCCGCGGTAGAGCACGCCGACCCGGTCCGCGACCATCCCGACGACGGCGAGGTCGTGGCTGATGAAGAGCGTCGCGAACCCGAGACGTTCCTGCAGCTCGAGGAAGACCTCGAGCACGCGCGCCTGCACGGACACGTCGAGCGCCGACGTCGGCTCGTCCGCGATCAGCAGGTCCGGGTCGAGCGCGAGCGCACGTGCGAGGCTCGCGCGCTGGCGCTGGCCTCCAGAGAGCTCGTGCGGGAAGCGCTTCGCGAACTCCTGGGGCAGGTGCACGGCGTCGAGCAGCTCCGCGACCCGCGGACGCGCGGCACGCCAGTCCCGGGCCCTGCCATGGATCACGAGCGGCTCGGCGAGCCCCTCGGCGATCGTCATCTTCGGGTTGAAGCTCGTCGCCGGGTCCTGGAACACGAAGCCGATGCGCTGTCGCAGCGGCCGGAACTCGCGCTCCTTGTAGCCCACCATCTCGTGCCCGAGGACCGAGAGAGAGCCGCCCGACGCGTGCGTCAGTCCGGCGATCGCCCGGCCGATGGTCGTCTTGCCCGAGCCGGACTCCCCGACGAGGCCCAGCACCTCGCCGGGCCGGATCTCGAAGTCGACGCCCTTGACCGCGCGGAACGCCGGGCGCCCGAGCCGCCCGGGGTACGCGATCTCGAGGCCTCTTGCCTGGACAACCGGCGCAGCAGTGAGGTCTACCGGCGTCGAGCGGTCGCGGGTCTGGGTGCCGAGGACAGGCACGGCCGCGAGGAGCGACCGCGTGTACTCGTGCTGCGGGTTCGCGAAGATCGACCGCACGTCCGACTGCTCGACGATCTTGCCCTGGTTCATGACCGCGACGCGGTCGGCGAGGTCGGCGACGACCCCCATGTTGTGGGTGATGAGGACGATCGCCCGGCCGAACTCGTCACGCACGCGGCGCAGGAGGTCGAGGATCTCCGCCTGGACCGTGACGTCGAGCGCGGTCGTGGGCTCGTCCGCGACGATCACCTTGGGCTCGAGCGCGAGGGCCATCGCGATGACGATGCGCTGCTTCTGCCCGCCCGAGAACTGGTGCGGGAAGTGGTCGACCCGCTCCTCGGGGTCGGGGATGCCGACCTTGCCGAGGATCTCGATCGCTCGCGCGCGAGCCTCCTGCTTGGAGACCTCGCCGTGCGCGCGCAGCCCCTCGGCGATCTGCCAGCCGACCGTGAAGACGGGGTTCAGCGCGGTCGACGGCTCCTGGAACACCATGGCGACGTCGCGGCCACGGGCGGCGCGCATCTGCGCTGGCGACAGGGTCACGACGTCCTGGCCTGCGAGGACGACAGCCCCTGACACGGTCGTGTTCTCGGGCAGGAGGCGCAGGATCGTCTTCGCCGAGACGCTCTTGCCGGACCCGGACTCACCGACGATCGCGAGCACCTCGCCGGCGTTCACCTGGAAGCTCACGCCGTCGACGGCGCGCACCTCGCCCGCGTCCGTGGTGAAGTCGACGCGCAGGTCCTTGATGTCGACGACGGTCTCCATCACTCGACTCCCTTCGTCTCGGTCGCCGCGGCCGCGCGGCGCGGTGCCCTGCGGATGCGCAGGCGGGGGTCGGCGAGGTCGTTGAGGCTCTCACCGACGAGCGTGACGCCCATGACCAGCAGGACGATCGCGACGCCGGGGAACACCCCCGTCCACCAGATGCCGCTCGCGACGTCGGCAACCGCACGGTTGAGGTCGTAGCCCCACTCGGCCGCCTTGGTCGGGTTGATGCCGAAGCCCAGGAAGCCGAGACCTGCGAGGGTGAGGATCGCCTCGGACGCGTTGAGCGTGACGATGAGCGGGAGCGACCGCGTCGCGTTGCGCAGGACGTGCTTGCCGAGGATCCGCGACGTCGGTGCGCCCAGGACCCGCGCGGACTCGACGAACGGCTCGGCCTTGAGGCGGACCGTCTCGGCGCGCACCACGCGGAAGTACTGCGGCACGAACACGACGGTGATCGAGATCGCCGCAGCGATGATGCCGCCCCAGAAGCTCGACTGCCCGCCGGAGATGATGATCGACACGACGATCGCCAGGAGCAGGGACGGGAACGCGTAGACGGCGTCGGCGACCATGACGAGGACCCTGTCGAGCCAGCCGCCGAGGTATCCGGACACGAGGCCGAGCGCGACGCCGAGGAAGATCGACGCGATCACCGCGAGGACGACGGTCAGGAGCGCGGTCTGGGTGCCCCAGACGACGCGCGAGAAGACGTCGTACCCGCCGACGGTCGTGCCCCAGACGAACTCGTCCGACGGCGCGGCCTGACGTGGGAACGACCCGTCGGCGTCCGAGAGCTGGCTGAAGCCGTACGGGGCGATCTGCGGCGCGAACAGGGCCACGATCACGAAGACCGCAGAGATCAGGAGCCCTGCGACGAGCATCCCGCGCTGCAGTCCGGTGCTGTGGAACAGGTGCCAGACGATCGGCAGCCGCCGCCAGCGGGGCTCGTGGGTCACGCCCACAGGCTGCGTAGCCATGTCAGTACCTCACTCTCGGGTCGATGAGCGCGGCGACGACGTCGACGACGAAGTTGGTCACCGCGACGATCACCGCGAGCAGCGCGACGATCCCCTGGACCGCGACGTAGTCGCGTGCGGCCAGGTACTGCGCGAGCTGGAAGCCCAGGCCACGCCACTCGAACGTGGTCTCCGTGAGGATCGCGCCACCGAGCATGAGGGCGATCTGCATGCCCATCACTGTGATGATCGGGATGAGGGCGGGCTTGTACGCGTGCTTGCGCAGGAGCCGGCCCTCGGACACGCCGCGCGAGCGTGCCGCGTCGACGTAGTCCATCGAGAGCGTCCCGATGAGGTTCGTGCGGACGAGCCGCAGGAACACGCCCGCGGTGAGGAGGCCGAGCGCGACGGCGGGCAGGACGGCGTGCGAGAGGACGTCGGAGATGAGGTCCCACCGGCCGGTGCGCAGGGCGTCGATGATGTTGATGCCGGTCGACCCGTCGATGCGGTCGAGGATCAGCTGGGTCTGCGGCGTCGACCGGCGGCCGAGCGGGAGCCACCCGAGCTGGACCGAGAACACGAGCTTGAGCAGGATGCCCGCGAAGAAGACGGGGGTCGCATACGCGAGGATCGCCAGCACCCGCAGGGTCGCGTCCGACCATCGGTCGCGGCGGTAGGCAGCGATCCGGCCGAGCGGGATGCCGATGACGAGCGCGATCACGAGCGCGAACGTCACGAGCTCGAACGTCGCGGCGCCGTACGTCAGCAGGATCTCGCTGATCTCCCGGTTGTCCGTGACGGTGCGACCGAAGTCCCCCGTGAAGATCTCCTTGAGGTACTCGACGTACTGCACGAGCACGGGACGGTCGTAGCCAGCGGCGGCGAGCCGCTCGGCAAGCTGCGCCTCGGTGAGGCGCCCGCCGACGGACGCCGTGATGGGGTCCCCGACGACCCGCATCAGGAAGAACACGAGACTGACGAGGATGAGCACGGTCGGGAAGATCAGCAGGAAGCGGACCAGGATGTAGCGTCCCAGCCCTCCGCCCGGTGCTGCTGAGGTGGGTTTGGCCGCAGCGGCGGCTGCGGGCTCGTCCGTGAGCGCGGTCACGTTCTCTCCTTGGTACGCGGACGGGACGCCGCGTGCGGCGTCCCGTCCGGTGTGGTGCGGGTGGTCAGCGACCGAGCGGCGCGTAGCGGAACTTGAAGGACGCGTCGAGCGTCACGCCCGTGACGTCCTTGCCCGCGACGGCCACCTGCGAGCCCTGGAGGAACGGCAGGGTCGAGAGGTCCTCCGCGACGATGCGCTGCGCCTCCTCGATGAGCGCGACGCGCTTGGCCTCGTCAGGCTCGCTCGCCTGGCCGAGGATCGCCTTCGTGGCGTCGTCGTTCTCGTAGTGGTTGCCGAGGAAGTTCTCCGGGAGGAAGAACGGCGACAGGTAGTTGTCGGCGTCCGAGTAGTCCGGGAACCAGCCGAGCTGGTAGGCCGGGTAGACGTCCTCACGACGCTCGGTCGAGTAGACGTCCCAGAGCGTCGACTGGAGCGTGATATCGAACAGGCCCGTCGCCTCGAGCTGCGCCTCGACCATCGCGTACTCCTCGTCGGAGGAGTTGCCGTAGTGGTCCGGGCTGTACTGGAGGTTGAGCTTGACCGGGGTCGCGACGCCCGCGTCGGAGAGCGCCTTGGCGGCCTTGTCCGCGTCCGGCCCGCCGTTGCCGTCGCCGTACAGCTCCTTGAGCGGCTCGGCAGCCCCGGTCAGGCCCTCGGGGACGTACGAGAAGAGCGGCGCGAAGGAGCCCTGGTAGATCTCCTCGCTCAGCTTGTCGCGGTCGAGCAGGTGCGCGACCGCCTGGCGGACGGCGAGCGCCTTCGCCGGGTCGGCGTCGGCCGTGTCGGTGCCGAACGGCTGGGTCGCGAAGTTGAAGACGATGTAGCGGATCTCGCCGCCCGGGCCCTCGTGGACCTTCACCTTGTCGTCCTTCGCGAGGTCTGCGAGGTCTGTCGGGGACAGGCTGCGGAACGCGACGTCGACGTCGCCCTGCTGGACGGCGAGCTTGAGCGAGGTCTCCTCGGTGAAGTACTGCGCCGTGACGACCTTGGTGACGGCCGGCTCGAGCAGGCCCTTGTAGCCGTCGAACGCCTCGTAGCGGATGAGCTCGTTCTCGGTGTAGTCCGTGATGAGGTACTGCCCGGCGAACGCCTTCTCGGAGACGATCTTGTCCGCCGGGGTGAGCTCGGTCGCGGAGAAGACTTCCTCGTCGACGATCGGACCGACGGGCGAGGACAGGATCTGGGGGAACGTCTGGTCGTTCTCGCTCTTGAGCTTGAAGACGACGGTCAGGTCGTCCGGGGCCTCGAGGGAGTCGAGGTTGTACAGGAGCGACGACGGGCCGTTCGGGTCCGCGATGGCGAGCTGGCGGTCGAAGCTGAACTTGACGTCCGACGCCGTCAGGGCGTGGCCGTTCGCGAACGTCAGGCCCTCCTTGAGCTTGACGGTGTACTCGCTCGGGGCGGTGAACTCGGCGCTCTGCGCGATGTCGGGGGCGACGTCGGGGCTGCCGTACGGCGAGTTCAGCAGGAACGGGAACACCTGGTTCTGCACGGCGAACGAACCGTTGTCGTACGAGCCGGCGGGGTCGAGCGACGTGATCACGTCGGTGGTGCCGACCGAGATCGCCTCGGCGCCGCCGCCGGTGCCTCCTGTGCCCGTCGTCGGGCCGTCTGACTCGCTCGTGTCCGCGCACGCGGTCAGCACGAGACCGAGCGCGGCGAGCGCGCCCACAGCGCGTACGGCGCGGCGTCCAGTTCCTGCAGCCATTGCTCACATCCTCACTGCATCGCGCCGGAGCGGGGGGCACCGGCGCTTGGTTGACGGGTCATGGACCAAACCCTGACGCTGTTCTTACCACGGGACGTAAGACCTATGCCGGGCATGACCGCTTGCGATACGCATTCGAAACAAAACGTGACCAGGCGGAAACAGTCTGCTGACGACCGTCCGCCGTCGGGAACGACCCATCAGGCGGGCGGACGGAAAGCAGACACGACCTCCGCGAGCAAGCGCGCCCCGTAGCCCGTCGCGCCCTTGACGCGCCACGCGGAGTCCGCGTCGACACGCATCGGCCCCGCGATGTCGAGGTGCGCCCACGGCGTGTCCTCGACCCACTCAGCGAGGAACAGGGCGGCGACGATCGCACCGGCCGACTCCCCGCCAAGGTTCTTGATGTCGGCGATCTCTGAGTCGAGCCACGGTCGATAGGCGCGCTCGAGCGGGAGCTCCCACACCTGCTCGTCCGTGCGGGCGGCCGCCGCACGCACCTGGGCGACGAGGTCCGGCGACGTACCGATGAGCCCAGCCGTCCGCGGCCCGAGGGCTGCGAGGCACGCGCCCGTGAGCGTCGCGACGTCCACGATCGCGTCGACACCGTCCTCGTTCGCCAGGGTGAGGGCGTCCGACATGACGAGCCTGCCCTCGGCGTCGGTGTTGACCACCTCGATCGTCCTTCCGGACCGCGTCGTCAGCACGTCACCGAGCTTCGTCGCCGAGCCGGAGGGCATGTTGTCCGTGCATGCGAGGTATGCGCTCACCGCGACCTCGGTGCCCAGCTCACGGAGGACCGACATGGCCGCCAGCACCGCGCCTGCGCCGGTCATGTCCATCTTCATCGCCGCGTGCATGGCGTTCGAAGGCTTGAGGCTGATACCACCCGAGTCGTACGTGATTCCCTTGCCGACGAGCCCGAGGTGCGGGACGTCCTCTCCGGGCACCACAGGCCGATAGCGCAGCACGATCATCTGCGGCTCCGATACTGATCCGGCGTTCACGCCGAGCAGCCCGCCACAGCCCATCTCCACGAGCGCCGCACGGTCGTGCACCACGATCTCGAGCCCGGACTCCGCAGCGACCTGACGCGCGACCAGTGCGAGAGCCGGCGCGTCGAGATGCCCTCCAGGGGCGTTCGCGAGGTCGCGCGAGAGCGCTCCCGCGCGGGCGAGGACGAGGCCTCGCGCCGCGCCGAGCTCCAGGTCTTCCGTGACGTCGCCGCCGGCTGCGCCGACGACGAGGACGATCTCGACGAGGGCCGTCGCGGCAGACGACCTCAGCTCGTCGAACGAGTACCGGCCGAGGACGACACCTTCGACGAGCGCGGCACCGAGATCGTGCGCGTCGGCCCGCACGGCGTCGGGCAGCGTCGACACGTCCAGCACGACCACCGGGTCCGCTCGCACTGCACGGGCAGCCTCTCCGGCCGCGTCACGCACGGCCGCGACGTCGACCGCGGCAGGCGAGCCGAGGCCCACGAGCACGACGTCAGGGCCCTGCGCCACCGGGAGGTTGACGACGGTCGACGCCTTCCCGGTGAAACCGAGCCGCTCGACCTGCTCGCGCGTGAACGGCGTGCGGGTCGGCGGGGCGCCGTCCGTCGCCAGGAACGCGACGATCGCGGCCGCGTCAGGTGGTGGTTCCGCGACGACGGTCACCGCCACGGCGCGCACAGCGTCGGGAGAAGGGGTCAGGTTGACGGACATGGGGACTCCTCGGCTAGAGCGGCCAGAACACGGGGACGAGAAGGAGGGTGATCGCGAGCCACGCGAGCATCATGACGAGGCCGAGCCGCCAGTAGTCGCCGAACCTGTAGCCGGCCGGTTCCATCACCATCATGTTGGCGGGCGTGGCGATCGGGGTGAGGAAGGACGCCGCCCCGGCGACGGCCATGAGCATCAGCACGGGCTGCGCCGGCACGTTCGCCGTCTGCGCGGCGACGAGCGCGATCGGCACCATGATGAGCGTCGTCGCGGTGTTCGACACGACCTGACCGAGCACCGCGGTCACGAGGAAGAGGACCACGAGCAGCACGTACGGCTGTCGTCCGCCCGCCGCCACGATCACGTCCGCGACGATGTCGGCGGCCCCGCTCGCGCGGATCGCCTCGGACATCGGGATGAGCGCACCGATCAGCACGACCGTCTGCCACGAGACCGCCCGGTAGGCCTGGTCCGACGTCAGGACCCGCAGCCCCACCATCGCGGCCGCACCGGCGAGCCCCGCGACGGCGGGCGCGACGACGCCGCTCGCGAGGAGCGCGACCGTCGCCGCGAGCACGGCGAGCGCCCTCCCGGCCCGGGAGCCCAGCGGGACGACCTGACGCCGCACCGCGTCCGGCTGGTCGACGAGCAGCAGCTCCCGGTCGTGGCTGAGCGCCTCGACCGCGGGCCACCCGCCGTGGACGAGCAGGGCGTCTCCCTGCTCGAGCGCCGTCGGGCGCAGGCCGCGGTCTTGACCGAGACGGCGCACGGCGAGGATCGTGAGCCCGCTCGCGCGCCGCATGCCCGGGAACACGGAGAGCCCCCGCAGGGGCGACCGGGGCGGCACGACGACCTCGGCGACGCCCTGGTCGCGCGAGAGCAGCGGGCCGCCGTCGGGCGCCGAGAGAGCCACCATCTCGAGGTCCAGGGCGCTCGTCGACGCGAACCGCTCAGCGTCGGTGCGCGCCCCGGCGACGACGATCGAGTCCCCCACCTGGAGCGCCTGGCGCTCGGTGACGCCGAGACCTGCGACGTCGTGCGCCCCGACGAGCTCGAGGCCGTCCGGCATCACGACGCCCGCGAACGCGCTCCCGACGACGCTCGATCCTGGCCGCACGCCGAGCCGGAACACCCCGCCGCTGAGCCCGTAGTGCTGCGTGACGGTCGACCGGTAGGTCGAGAAGTCTGGCGGGAGCAGCGCGGACGTGCGCTCGGGGAGTAGGCGGGGGCCTAGCCACACCCCGATCACCGCGGTCACGGCGACGAGCGGCACGCCGACGAGCGCGAACTCGAAGTAGCCGAAACCAGGACCTCCCGCACCGCGTGACGCATCCGAGACGATCACGTTGACGACCGAGCCCGAGAGCGTGAGCATCGCTCCCGCGCTCGCGGCGAAGGCGAGCGGGAGGAGCAGGCGGGACGGCAGCACGTCGACGCGCCGCGCGACCACGACGGCGACCGGGAGCATCGCGGCGGTCGCACCGTTCGGTGTGATGACCGCCGCGAGGGCAGCGCACACTCCCAGGAGCGCGAGGACGATGCGCGCACGCCCGACGCCGTCGGCGCGTGTGAGCCTCTCGCCGGCCCACGCCGTGACGCCCGTCTCCTCGAGGCCGGCGCTGATGACGAAGAGGGTCGCGAGGAACACGACGACCGGGTCGCCGAAGCCCGCGACCACGCGCTCCGGACCCACCTGACCGGTCACGAGGAGCGCGAAGGCGGTGATCACCGCGACGAGGCCGACGGGCCATCGGTTCCATACGAACAGCACGATCGAGCCCGCCAGCACGAGCAGGGTGATCGTCGCGTCCGTCACGTCAGCACTCGCCTGCGTCTCTCAGAGGTAGATCGAGCCGCCGGGTCCGAGCGGGATCCCGAGCAGGTACCAGGCCACGAGAAGCACGGTCCACGCGAGGAGCAGGATCACGGAGTACGGCAGCATGAGGGAGATGATCGAGCCCACGCCGACCTTGCGCCGGTAGCGCTCGGCGAAGATCACGATGAGGGCGAAGTACGGCATCAGGGGTGTGACGACGTTGATCGGCGAGTCCCCGACCCGGTAGGCGGCGACCGCGAGGTCGGGTGAGATGCCGAGCTGGACGAACAGCGGGACGAAGATCGGCGCGAAGATCGCCCACTTCGGCACGACGCCGCCGATGAAGATGTCGATCACCGCTGTCATCGCCACGAGGCCGACGATGAGCCAGACGGTCGGCAGGTTCGCCTCCTCGAGCGCGTCCGCCATGTTGACCGCTGCGATGGTGCCGAGCTGCGAGTACGTGAAGTACGCGATGAACTGGCTGATCACGAGGAGCAGGAAGAAGAGGCCGGCGAGCCCCGCGACGGTCTTGGTCATGGGGTTGATGACGTCCATCGAGCCTCTGATGGTCCCCGCCCCGATGCCGTAGCAGAGCCCCATCACGAAGAAGTACAGCAGGATCAGGAAGATGATCGATCCCATGAGGGGCGAGCTCTCGACGAGGCTGCCCGTCTCGGGGTTGCGCAGCGGCCCCCACGACGGCAGCGCGAGCAGCAGCACGAGGGCGGTCACCCCGAGCAGGCCGAAGCCCGCGAACCGCAGGCCACGCTGCTCGACGGCGGTGAGGTCACCGTCCGCGGGCGCAGCAGCGCCCGCTGCGTCATCGTCCTCAGGCGCCTCCGACTCGTCATAGCGGCCGAGCCGGGGCTCGACGACGAGCTCGGTCAGGGCGGTCACGACGACGGCGATGACGATCGTCGACACGATGCCGAAGAAGAGGTTCCCCGTGATGGAGACGTGCTGCGCCGGGTCGGCGATTGACTCGTTCGTGATCTCGGCGAGCATGCCGTCGACGGGGGTGATGAGCACGTTCACCCCGAACCCGCCGCCGACACCGGCGAAGGCTGCAGCGAGGCCTGCGAGGGGGTGCCGCCCGAGCGAGCGGAACACCGCCGCGGAGAGGGGGATCAGGACGAGGTAGCCCGCGTCGGTCGCGATCGAGGAGATCACGCCGAGCAGCACGATGATGAAGGTGACGAACCGCTTCGGCGTCACCTTGACGAGGCGCTTGATGAACGCGCTGATGAGGCCGGCCTCCTCGGCGAGCCCCACGCCGAGCATCGCGACCATGATCACGCCGACGACGCCGAAGCTGTTGAAGTTGTCGACGGGCGACGTGAAGATGAACCGGATCCCCTCGGCCGTCAGGAGGCTGCGCGCCTCGACCGTCACCTCTTCGACCTGCGCCTCGCCCGCGGGAGCCTCGACCTCGTTCTCACCGACGAGCTGCTCCGCGCTCGGGTCCACCTGCTCGGTGACGTAGGCCTGCTCGAAGGTCACAGACGTCCCGGTCGCGTAGAACACGTGGGACATGACGACGAGCAGCACGATCAGCCCGAGGAAGATCACGACGGGGTGCGGCACCTTGTTGCCGACGCGCTCGATGGCGTCGAGGGCCCGCTCAAGCGGGCTGCGACGCACGACCTCCTGGGTCATGTGGTGCCTTCCGCCTGGCGGCACAGCCGCTCGTGGCACGTGCGGGGTCCGGCGAGCCGGACGTGGCGCCGCGGGGCCGGAGCCACACGGCGCGGACGACGGACATTCAGGACATGACGCCCATGTCCCACCCTGGCACCGCGGCTCACGAGCGTCAACGGCGCCCGGAGCTCACCCGCGACCACCCCAGGCTCACCCACGGGTCTCGCACCACGTTCACCCCCGCCCACCCGTCGCCGGCGTCACGGACCGCAGTAGCGTCGATAACGGCCGACCGCGGGAGTCGGACCGAGCCTGAGGGGGAAGCACAGTGGACGCCAGCAGCCAGAAGATCGTGATCATCGGGCAGGGCTACGTCGGCCTCCCGGTCGCCATGCGCGCGGTCGAGGTGGGCTACGACGTCGTCGGTCTGGATCTCGACGAGCCACGCGTCAAGCGCCTCTCGGAAGGCAGGTCCTACGTCGGTGACATCGCCGACGAGATGCTCCGGGCGGCGCTCGACAGCGGCCGCTTCCTCCCCACGAGCGACTACGCCGCGGCTGAGGGCTTCGACGTCGCCGTCATCACTGTCCCGACGCCCCTCAAGGAGACGCTCCCCGACCTCAGCTTCATCGAGCAGTCGGGTCAGAGCCTCGCCCCGTACGTCACGCCCGGCTCCGTCGTGGTGCTCGAGTCGACGACGTACCCGGGCACCACCGAGGAGATGCTCGTGCCGATCCTCGAGGCCGGCAGCGGGCTGCGCGCGGGGACCGACTTCCACGTCGGCTACTCCCCCGAGCGCATCGACCCGGGCAACAAGAAGTACGGCTTCGTCGAGACGCCCAAGGTCGTCTCGGGGATCGACCCTGCGTCGCTCGCCCGCGTCGACGCGTTCTACTCCTCGCTCATCGAGCGCACCGTGCCGGTCTCCGGCACGAAGGAGGCGGAGCTGACGAAGCTCCTGGAGAACACGTTCCGTCACGTCAACATCGCGCTCGTCAACGAGCTCGCCGTCTTCGCGCACCAGCTCGACATCAACATCTGGGAGTCGATCGACGCCGCGTCCTCCAAGCCCTTCGGGTTCATGGCCTTCACGCCGGGCCCTGGCGTCGGCGGTCACTGCCTCCCGGTCGACCCGAGCTACCTGTCGTGGCAGGTCCGCCGCACCCTCGGGCAGAGCTTCCGCTTCATCGAGCTCGCGAACGACGTGAACGAGCACATGCCGAACCACGTCGTCACGCGGCTCGCGACGCTCCTCAACGACGAGCGCAAGGCCGTCCGCGGTTCGAAGGTGCTGCTGCTCGGACTCGCGTACAAGCGGGACACCAACGACATCCGCGAGTCGCCCTCGCTCAAGATCGTCGAGCTGCTCACGGCGCTCGGTGCCGACATCCTCGCGGTCGACGACCTCATCGACGACTCGCGCTGGCCCGCCGGCGTGACTCGGGTGGCGCTGACCGACGAGACCCTCGCCGACGTCGACGCCGCGCTCGTCGTCACCGCGCACTCGGACCAGCCGTACCACCTGCTCGTCGACAACGACGTCCCGACGCTCGACACGCAGCGCGTCCTGCGCGGGCCGAAGGTCTCGGTGCTCTGAGCGTCTGCGTGCTCTGAGCGTCTGCGCGCCGACACAGCGCGCACCTGGCTGAATCACGTGGACCGCAGCGAGGCGCGGTGAGATCGTCGTCGAGTGACGACCACACCAACCCTCGACGTGGGCGCGCCCGTCTGGCACGCCCCGGACCTCTCCCCTGCGGTGTCGCTGCACCGGCTCGACCTCGCGACGATCGACGCGCTCGCGCGCGGCGACCTCACAGCGGCACGCGGCTCGTCCGGGTTGGCCCTCGACCCGCACCTGGCGGCACCAGGGTCCCGAGGTGTCTGGCAGATCCGCAGCGCCCAGCTGGACGAGCACCCCGAGCACGGACCCTGGATCACGCGCGCCCTCACCCTGGGTGACGAGGTCGTCGGCAAGGCAGGCTTCCACGGCCCGCCCGAGCCGGGCACCGGCATGGTCGAGATCGGCTACTCGGTCGCACCGGAGCGTCGTCGGCAGGGCCTCGCCCGTGCGGCGTTCCGGCTCATGCGCGCCGTCGCCGCGCACGCCGCGGACGCCCACGTCCTCCGGGCGACGGTCTCGCCCGACAACGCCGCCTCGCGCGCCCTCGTGCTCTCCGAGGGCCTCGTCGAGGTCGGCGAGCAGTGGGACGAGGAGGACGGCCTCGAGATCGTGTACGAGGCCCGGCTCGACTAGCCCGCGTCCAGCCCCAGGCGTGGCCCCTCGATCGCCGGGCACGTGTCCATGACGACGTCGAGCCCGGCCGCGCGCGCCCGCGCGGCAGCGGCCTCGTCGATCACGTCGAGCTGCAGCCAGACGGCTCGCGCGCCGATCGCGATCGCCTCGTCGACGACCGCTCCGGCGAGCTCGGACCGCACGAAGACGTCGACGACGTCGACCTTCCCGGGCACGTCGGCGAGCGACGCGTAACCGGTCTCGCCGTGCACCACGGAAGCCTGGGGGTGCACCGGGACGATCGTCATACCGATGGCCTGCAGGTACCGGGCAACCCCGTACGCGGCGCGCTCGCGGTTCTCGGACAGGCCGACGACGGCCCAGCGGCCCTCGCTCGTGAGCAGCCGTCGGATGACCTCAGGATCGTTCGTTCGAGTCATAGGACTACCGAACCACACGCGAGCGGCAGCGCGGGACGACCGGTCAGGAGGGCTCCGTCTGCTGCGGGCCCTGCTCAGCCGCGACCGGGTCCATCCAGAACACCGAGAACAGGTTCCCGTCAGGGTCCTCGAAGTCGCGCCCGTACATGAAGCCCATCTCTTGCGGGCCCCTGTGCGCGGTCCCGCCGGCCGCGACCGCAGTCGCGATCATCTCGTCGACGGCCTCCCGGGAGTCCATGCTCAGGGCGATCTCCGCCTGGACCGCCGTCGCGGGATCGACGATCGGCTTGTCGGTGAAGGTCGCGAAGAAGTCGCGGGTGAGCACCATGAGGTAGATCGCGTCGTCGATCCGCACGCACGCCGCGTTCTCGTCGGTGAAGTTCGGTTCGATGCGCCAGCCGATGCCTTCGAAGAAGGCCTTCGACCGGTCGAGGTCGCTCGTCGGGATGTTGACGAAGATGTTCGTGGCCATGCGTGCTCCCAGGGTGACGGTGGGTGACCGGACGTGTCGGACATCACGATCGTCTCCCAGCACGGTCCCGTCGGCACCTCGACGCGACCGACGACGAAGGCCCCCGAGCGTGAGCTCGGGGGCCTTCGTGCGGGTGGGCGATACTGGGTTCGAACCAGTGACCTCTTCGGTGTGAACGAAGCGCGCTACCACTGCGCCAATCGCCCGTGCGTGGTGCGGTGACAACCCTAGCGCGTGATCGTCGGAGACGAAAATCGGTCGCGGCCTGCCCACCCGCACGCGCGGGCCACGCTCACGGGTCGAGGTCCTCCGTCTGCTTCCGGGCGAAGAGCTCTTGCGCGGCGAGGCACAGTTCGCCTGCGGAGACGTCCTGGCCGTCGAGCGCGGCGAGCGGCGAGACGTTGCGCGTCGAGGACGTGAGCGCGGCGTGCGCCCGCCCCTGCACGACGTCGTCGAGCACCTCGAACGGGAGCGTCGCCTCACGCACGGGAAGCCCCGCGGCGGCGCCCCACTCGAGCAGGAGCTCGCGCGTGATGCCAGCGAGGCAGCCGGAGTCGAGCGGCGGGGTGAGCAGCTCGCCGTCCCGCTCGACGACGATGTTCGACCCGGTCCCCTCGCACAGCTCGCCGCGCGTGTTGGCGAGCAGCGCCTCGTCGGCGCCGTACTCGGTCGCGGCGGCGAGCGCGACCACGTTCTCCGCGTACGACGTCGTCTTAAGGCCCGCGACGGCGGAGCGCTCGTTGCGCACCCAGCTGACGCGGGCGGCGCGCGACGCACGGGCGACCGTCGCCGGGCCGGCGGCGACGAGGACGGTCTGGGCGAGGCCGTCGCGACCGGAACCGAGCGGTCCGGGACCGCCTGTCACGGTGATCCGCAGGCGTCCTGTCTCGGGAGGCGCGACCGCGAGCACTGCGCTCACACCGTCGCGGATCTTGTCCTCGTCGGGCGGGAGGAGGCCGAGGCCGGTCGCGCTGCGCGCGAGCCGCGCGAGGTGCCGGGTGAGGGCGAACGCCCTGCCGTCGAGGACGAGCATCGTCTCGAAGACGCCGTCACCCACGGTGATCCCGTGGTCGAGCGCTCCGACGAGCGGCTCCTCGGCGTCGCGCAGCCGTCCCTCGAACCAGACGATCGTCATCGGTCTCCCCCTCGGGTCTCGTGCCTGCGTCGGCGCAGGCGGTCCGTCGATCTTGTCAGGACGAGGCGAGCGCGACCAGCCTGCGCGCCTTGAGCTCCGTCTCGTCCCACTCTCCGCCGGGGTCGCTCCCCCACGTGATGCCGGCTCCCGTGCCGAAGCGCAGGACGCCGTCGCGCCACCAGAAGGTGCGGATCCCGACGGCGAGCTCTGCTGTGCCTCGGTCGGCGTCGACCCAGCCGATCGCGCCGCAGTAGGGGCCGCGCGGCTCGTCCTCGAGCGTGTCGATGATCCGCAGCGCGGAGGACTTGGGCGCGCCTGACACGGACGCGGGCGGGAAGGTCGCGTCGAGGACCTGCGCCCAGCCGACGTCGTCGCGTAGCTCTCCCGTCACGGTCGAGACGAGATGGACGAGGCCCGGGTGCTGCTCGACGGCGAGGAGCGACTCGACGCTCACGGTCCCCGGCTGGCAGACGTGCTGCAGGTCGTTGCGCACGAGGTCCGTGATCATGATGTTCTCGGCCTCGTCCTTGGGGAGCAGCCCGCCCACGTCGGCGGCTGTCCCCTTGATCGGCGCGGACGTCAGGGTCGTGCCGTCGCGGCGCAGGAACAGCTCGGGTGAGGCGGTCACGACCCACACGGGCTCGACGCCGGCCCCTGCGGGCACGTGCACGTAGCCACCGAACGGGGCAGGGTTGCCTGTCGCTAGCCTCGTGGCCAGAGCAGTGGCGTCAGGCTCTTGTCCTCCTGTGGCGGGAAGCGGCGCGGAGAGCACCCGGCAGAGGTTGACCTGGTAGACGTCACCCTCCCGCACGCGCTCCCGCACACGAGCGACGTCGTCGCGGTAGCGGTCGGCGCCAGCCGAGCTTCGCCACGTGTCCGCAGCGGGTCCACGCCATGCGGTGCGCACGGGCACCGGGGCCGAGGCGGCACGGTCGTCCGCCGCGCCGTCGCTGGTGCGCTCGGCGAACCGCCACGCGTGACCGAGTCCGTCGAAGTCGAGGACGACGAACCACAGGCCTTCGTCGTCGAGACGGGCGCGCCCCTCGACCGTCGCGAGGTCGACGCAGTCGGTCACGCCGTGCGCGCTCGTTCCGCCGAGCGACGCGCTGCCGCGGGCGACGAGCCGCTCAGGCTCGTCGGGAGGGGCGGGACGGGCTCCGTTCACGGGGTCAACCTACCCGGGTGGCGGGCGACGCCGCGCAACGTCGGCGACGGCTCTGGCGACGGAGGACGGAAGATCACACGGGTGTCAGTTGGACGTTTCAGGGAACGTTCGACTAGTGTTTGTCAGGCGCCGCGGGCCGGAGATATCCGACCTGCTGGTGTGCATGCGGACGTGGCTCAGTGGTAGAGCATCACCTTGCCAAGGTGAGGGTCGCGGGTTCGAATCCCGTCGTCCGCTCGGAGACGCGGCACCGGTCCACCGGTCGCCCGACTCGAACGGTGGAGTGGCCGAGAGGCGAGGCAGCGGCCTGCAAAGCCGTACACACGGGTTCGAATCCCGTCTCCACCTCGCAGCACAGCACGGGCGATTGGCGCAGCGGTAGCGCGCTTCCCTGACACGGAAGAGGTCACTGGTTCGATCCCAGTATCGCCCACCACACGAAGGCCGCCCCACGGGGCGGCCTTCGGCGTCTCCGCGACGCACCGGTCAGCGGGTCACGGGTGGACGAGGATCTTCACGGCCGTGTCGTTGCGGTTGATGAGCGTGTCGAGCCCCTCGTCGACCAGGTCGCCAAGGTCGATCCGCGCGGTGATGAAGGGGGCGAGGTCGACCTTGCCCTCCTGGACGAGCCTGATGACCTCCGCGTGGTCGTTGACGTAGGCGATCGTGCCTCGCAGGTCGATCTCCTTGAGCACGATCTTCATCATGTCGATCGTGGCCGGCTTGCCCCAGATCGAGACGTTGACGACGACTCCCCCTGGCTTGACGGCATCGACGAGCGCATCGAGGACCGCATTGACAGACGAGCACTCGAAAGCGACGTCGACACCTCGCCCGTCGGTCAGCTCGAGGACGCGGGCCTGAAGGTCTTCGGCAGTCGGGTCGATGACGTGGTCCGCCACGCCCGTATCGACCGCCTTGGCCTTGCGCGCCTCGCTCAGCTCCGACATCAGGACGGTCAGGCCCTGGGCCTTGAGCACCGCCGCTGTCAGCAGACCGATCGGTCCGGCGCCGCCGATGAGCGCGACGTCACCCGCCTTCGCACCTGACCGGACGTACGCGTGGTGACCCACGGACAGCGGCTCGATGAGGGCCGCCTGGTCGAGCGGCACGTCCCCCACAGGGTGCACCCAGCGCCGGTCGACGACGACCTTCTCGCTGAGCCCGCCGCCGCCTCCGGACAGCCCGATGAAGCCCATCGACCGGCAGAGGTGGTACTTGTCCGCGCGACACATGTCGCACTCACCGCAGGTGAAGTACGGCTCGACGACGACGCTCTCCCCGACGGTCAGGTCAGCGACGCCCGCACCGAGCGCCGAGACCGTTCCGGAGAACTCGTGCCCCATCGTCACCGGCAGCTCTTCGCCCGACAACGGGTGGGGATGGCCGGGGGGCGGGATGAAGATCGGACCTTCGAGGTACTCGTGGAGGTCGCTGCCGCAGATGCCGCACCAAGCGACCTCGATCTCGACTGCCCCTGGCCGCAGGACCGGCTCGGGGATCTCGTCGATCGTGATGTTCCTCCGACCGTGAAAACGTGCTGCCCTCATCGTTGATCGCCTCCACACGAACGTGAGACACGCCTTCTTTGAAGACTACGCCGACCCCAGGGGCACACAAGGGTGGGCAGGTCGCCGGTTTGGGCAATCGTCGGATCGTCGTCTAGTGTGTACACGCACCGATCACCTCCGGCCTGCCGGACGAGATCGCGTTGCGGACGTGGCTCAGTGGTAGAGCATCACCTTGCCAAGGTGAGGGTCGCGGGTTCGAATCCCGTCGTCCGCTCGGAGACGCGGCACCGGTCCACCGGTCGCCCGACTCGAACGGTGGAGTGGCCGAGAGGCGAGGCAGCGGCCTGCAAAGCCGTACACACGGGTTCGAATCCCGTCTCCACCTCGCAGCACAGCACGGGCGATTGGCGCAGCGGTAGCGCGCTTCCCTGACACGGAAGAGGTCACTGGTTCGATCCCAGTATCGCCCACCACACGAAGGCCGCCCCACGGGGCGGCCTTCGGCGTTCCCGCCGTCCTCGGCCTTCGTCCGGGTCGAGCCAGAGGTCCCAAGAACTGATGCCCGGACCTCCGGATAATCAGTACATGACAGCCCGTCGCGTCAACGCCTACCGCGCCCTCGCCTCAGCGAGCCGGGTGACGCTGCTCGACGCGCTCCAGCAGCGCGACGGGATGACGATCACCGAGCTCGCCGAGGTGTCGGGCCTCCACACCAACACCGCGCGCGAGCACCTCGGCCGCCTCATCGACGCAGGCTTCGTGACGTGCGAGCCGGAGGAGCGGCACACCCGCGGTCGCCCGCGCATGCTGTACCGCGCTGTCGCCGGCAGGGAGACGATCAACGCCGAGGCGCACGAGCAACACACGAAGGACGCGCTCGCGCGCGCCGAGCTGACCCGCATGCTCCTCGCCGGCTTCGGCTCAGGCACGCTCGAGGATGCGGGCAAGGCCCGCGAGCTGGGCGAGGCGGCGGCGCAGCAGCACTCCTCGTTCCTGGGCGCCCCCGCCCTGACTCCCCCGGCTGGCACGTCGGACGAGCGGTGCGAGCGCCAGCAGCTCGACGTGCTCGAGGACCACTTCGACCAGATCGGCTTCGAGGTCGACGTCGACGTGCCGAACCTCGAGCTCCACCTGAGGCACTGCCCGTTCTACGACCTCGCACGACAGCGCCCCGAGGTCGTGTGCCGCGTCCACGAGGGCCTCGCCGCCGGAGTCCTCGCACGCGTCGCCGGTCCACTCTCACTCGAACGGATCACCCCGTTCGTCGGTCCCGAGCACTGCATCGTCCGTCTCAACCGGCGCGACGCCGACGACCAGGTCGGCACGAGCACGACACCGGTCGGTCTCCCGCCGCTCCACTGACGACCCCGGCTCGCGAGGCCGCCGGAGACACCGTCTCGCAGGTGCCCGCGGCAGCCTCTCCAGGGGAGTCGGACAAGAAAAACGGAGTTTGCCGAATAAAAACGGCGTTTGCGGCTGTGCACGGCTAGCCGAGCAGCGCGAGCATCAGTAGCGTGAGCAGCACTGACGACCGCCGCCGCTGGAGGCTCTGATGTCAAGGACCACGTCAAAGACGCCTGTGGACCTGTCCGACTGGGACCCTGAGGACCCGGAACGGTGGGACAGCAGGTTCGCCTGGCGAACACTCTGGATCACCACCTACAACCTGACCCTCGCCTTCGCGGTGTGGTTCCTCGTGAGCGCGGTCGCACCCCGGCTGAACTCGATCGGGTACGACCTGAGCGACGGTCAGCTGTACTGGCTCGTCGCGATCCCCGGCCTCGCTGGCGGGTTCATGCGCATGATCTACATGTTCCTGCCGCCGATCGTCGGCACCCGCACGCTCGTCGGCGGCTCGGCGACCCTCCTGCTGCTCCCGATGATCGGCTGGACGTTCGCCATCCGCGACCCGCAGACCTCCTATTCCGTCCTCGTCATCCTCGCGATCATGTGCGGCATCGGCGGCGGTGCGTTCTCGGGGTTCATGCCGTCGACCAGCTACTTCTTCCCCAAGAGGATGTCCGGCACCGCCCTCGGGCTCCAGGCGGGCATCGGCAACTTCGGCGTGAGCCTGATCCAGCTCCTCACCCCCTGGGTCGTCGGCTTCGGGCTCCTCGGCACGGCAGCACTCACCCCGCAGTCGACGGCCGACGGCGAGGTGTGGCTGCACAACGCCGCGATCGTCCTCATCCCCTGGTGCATCCTCGGCATGATCCTGGCCGCCGTGTACCTGCGCCGTGTGCCCATCACCGCGAACTTCCGCCAGCAGCTCGACATCTTCCGTGAGCCGCACACATGGATCATGACCCTGATCTACCTGATGACGTTCGGTGCGTTCTCCGGGTTCGCGGGCCAGCTGGGGCTGCTCATCCGCGCGGAGTGGGGGGGCTTCGCGGACGCGCCCGACCCGCTCAAGTTCGCGTTCCTCGGGCCGCTCCTCGGGTCGGCGTCGCGCGCGGCGTTCGGCCCGTTGTGCGACAAGTTCGGCGGCGCCGTCTGGACGCTCGTCGCCGGCATCGGCATGACGCTCAGCACCGCGTTCTGCGTGTTCTTCCTCGACCCGACGTCGGTCGGACAGTTCTGGTGGTTCCTCGGCGGGATGCTCGTGATGTTCACGTTCGCGGGCATCGGCAACGCCGGCACCTTCAAGCAGATGCCCATGATCTTCCCGCCCCGGCAGGCCGGCGGCGTGATCGGCTGGACGGCGTCGATCGCCGCGTTCGGCCCGTTCGTCGTCGGCATGGGTCTCAGCGCTGTCGCGCCGCGCACGTTCTTCATCGGGTGCACCGTCTTCTTCGCCCTGTGCACCTACCTGACCTGGCACTTCTACGCGCGACCGGGCGCGCCGCGCCCCAGCTGACGAGCGACGGAGACGAGAGAGCACATGAGCACGCACACGTCCGAGAGCACGTCAGGCGCACCGAGCGCCGCCGGGGTCGACAACGCCGCCGTCGACGCGCTGGTCCGCATGGGCAGGCACCTGCGGCGCGGCACGGTCTCGACCGACCTGCGCTCGATCTTCCTGGAGGGTGGCCGCCAGGGCGACGCGTTCTACCGGGACCGCTGGTCCCACGACAAGGTCGTGCGGTCCACGCACGGAGTCAACTGCACCGGGTCGTGCTCGTGGAAGGTGTACGTCAAGGACGGCATCATCACGTGGGAGACCCAGCAGACCGACTACCCGACCGTCGGCGCAGGCTCCCCCGAGTACGAGCCTCGCGGCTGCCCGCGCGGAGCCGCGTTCAGCTGGTACACGTACTCACCGACGCGGGTCCGCTACCCGTACGTGCGCGGCGTCCTCCTCGAGGCGTACCGCGCCGCCAAGGCGCGCACCGGAGACCCGGTGCTGGCGTGGGAGGCCGTCACCACCGACCGTGACGTCGCGCGGGCCTACAAGAAGGCGCGCGGGAAGGGCGGCCTCGTCCGCGCGTCGTGGGACGAGACCGCTGAGATCGTCGCCGCCGCGCACGTGCACACGATCAAGGCGTACGGCCCCGACCGCATCGCGGGCTTCTCCCCCATCCCCGCGATGTCGATGGTCTCCCACGGCGCGGGCTCCCGCTTCATCACGATGCTCGGCGGTTCGATGCAGTCGTTCTACGACTGGTACGCCGACCTACCGGTCGCCTCGCCCCAGGTGTTCGGGGACCAGACCGACGTGCCCGAGTCGGCCGACTGGTGGAACGCCGGCTACCTCATGATGTGGGGCTCCAACGTCCCCGTCACGCGCACCCCGGACGCCCACTTCATGACCGAGGCCCGGTACCGCGGGCAGAAGGTCATCACGGTCTCGCCGGACTATGCCGACAACACCAAGTTCGCGGACGAGTGGCTCGCCCCGCACCCCGGGACGGACGGCGCCCTCGCGCAGGCGATGGGCCACGTCATCCTCACCGAGTTCCACGTGCGCAACCGCACCCCCGAGTTCCGCGACTACATGTCGCGGTTCACCGACGCGCCGTACCTCGTCACCCTGGAAGGTCGCGACGGCGCCTACGTCCCCGGGCGCTTCCTCACGGCGGACCGTCTGCCCGACGCCGACCCGGCGGTCGAGAACGCCGCGTTCAAGACGGTACTGCTCGACTCGGACGGCACCGTCGTCGTCCCGAACGGCTCGCTCGGGCACCGCTACGCACCCGGAGACGCGGGCCGGTGGAACCTCGACCTGGGCGACGTCGTCCCGGCACTGTCGATCGCCGACCTGCCCGGACGCGCGGGCGCCGCGCCGTCGAGCGTGTCGGGCGAGACGGTCGAGGTCGACCTCCCACGCTTCGACGTCGCCCCTGAGGAGGGAGCCGAGCACCAGGGTGGCGCCGGCGCCGTGCGGCGCGGAGTCCCGGTGCACCGCGTCGGCGAGCACCTCGTGACGACCGTCTACGACCTCCTCCTTGCGCAGTACGGGGTCGCCCGCGACGGCCTGCCGGGTACGTGGCCCACGGGATACGACGACGCGAGCACGCCGGGTACCCCGGCGTGGCAGGAGGAGATCACCTCGGTCCCCGCCGAGAAGGCCGCACGGATCGGCCGCGAGTTCGCGCAGAACGCCCTCGAGTCGGGCGGCCGGTCCATGATCCTCATGGGCGCCGGCACCAACCACTGGTTCCACTCGGACACGATCTACCGCACGTTCCTCGCGCTCGTCACGATGACCGGCTGCCAGGGCGTCAACGGCGGCGGCTGGGCCCACTACGTCGGCCAGGAGAAGGTCCGCCCGATCACCGGGTTCGGCCAGTACGCGAACGGGCTCGACTGGGTCCGCCCGCCACGGCTGATGATCGGTACCGCGTTCTGGTACCTCGCGACCGACCAGTGGCGGTACGACGGCCTTCCCGCCGACGCGCTCGCGAGCCCGCTCGGCACCGGCAGGTTCGCCGGACGCACGACGGCGGACTGCCTCGTCGAGTCCGTGCGGCGCGGCTGGATGCCGAGCTACCCGACGTTCAACCGCAACCCGCTCGACCTCGTCGACGAGGCCGAGGCAGCGGGCAAGGACCCCGTCCAGCACGTCGTCGACCAGCTCGCGTCAGGCGAGCTCGACTATGCGTGCGCCGACCCGGACGCGCCCGAGAACTTCCCGCGCGTCCTGACGGTCTGGCGGGCGAACATCCTCGGCTCGTCCGGCAAGGGCAACGAGTACTTCCTCAAGCACCTGCTCGGCACCGACTCCGCGGTGCGCGCACCCGAGGCCGGCCCGGACCGGCGCCCGCGCGACATCACGTGGCGTGAGGAGGCGCCCGAGGGCAAGCTCGACCTGCTCGTCACCGCCGACTTCCGGATGACGTCGACGACGCTGTTCTCGGACGTCGTGCTCCCTGCCGCGACCTGGTACGAGAAGTACGACCTGTCCTCGACTGACATGCACCCGTTCGTGCACTCGTTCAACCCCGCGATCGCTCCGCCGTGGCAGACGCGCACCGACTTCGACATCTTCCACACGCTCGCCACGAAGGTCTCCGAGTACTCGGTCGAGCACCTCGGAGTCCGCAAGGACGTCGTCGCAGTCCCTCTCGCGCACGACACGCCCGACGCGATGGCGACACCGCACGGCGAGGTCCTCCCGCAGGGCGACCTCATCCCGGGCGTCACGATGTCCAAGCTCGTCGTCGTCGAGCGCGACTACCCCGCTTTCGCAGCCCGCATGGCCGCGCTCGGCCCGCTCACGGCAAAGCTGGGCATGGTCACGAAGGGCGTGAAGTTCGACCCGACACGCGAGGTCGCGCACCTCGCCGACGTCAACGGAGTCGTGCCCGAGGGGCCGACGGCCGGCCTTCCGCGCCTCGCGACCGACCGGCAGGTCTGCGAGATGATCCTCACCCTCTCCGGGACGACGAACGGGCGCCTCGCCGTGCAGGGCTTCGAGGACCTCGAGAAGCGCACCGGGGTCGAGCTCGCGGGGCTAGCCCGCGACCACGAAGGTCGCCGCATCACCTTCAGCGACGTCCAGTCGCGGCCCGAACCCGTCATCACCTCACCCGAGTGGTCCGGGTCCGAGCACGGCGGACGGCGCTACACCGCGTTCGCGATCAACGTCGAGCATCTCAAGCCGTGGCACACGCTCACCGGCCGCATGCACTTCTTCCTCGACCACGACTGGATGACCGAGCTCGGCGAGCAGCTTCCCGTGTACCGCCCGCCGCTCGACATGCACCGGCTGTTCGGCGACTCGAGACCCGGCGACACGAGCCCGACCGGGGCCCGGGGTTCCGAGGGCTATGCCGAGGTCGCGGTGCGGTACCTCACGCCCCACTCCAAGTGGTCGATCCACTCGGAGTACCAGGACAACCTGTTCATGCTCTCCCTGTCCCGCGGCGGGCCCACGATCTGGATGAGCCCGCAGGACGCCGAGAAGGTCGGGGTACGGGACAACGACTGGATCGAGTCGTACAACCGCAACGGCGTCGTCGTCGCGCGGGCGATCGTGTCGCGCCGCATGCCCGAGGGCACCGTGTACATGTACCACGCGAAGGACCGCACGGTGGACGTCCCTCGCACCGAGACCTCGGGGCAGCGCGGCGGCATCCACAACTCGCTGACCCGGGTGCTGCTCAAGCCGAGCCACCTCATCGGGGGGTACGCCCAGCTCTCCTACGCGTTCAACTACATCGGGCCGACCGGTAACCAGCGCGACGAGGTGACGGTCATCCGCCGCCGCAGCCAGGAGGTGGAGTACTGATGCGTGTCATGGCGCAGATGTCGATGGTCATGAACCTCGACAAGTGCATCGGCTGCCACACGTGCTCGGTCACGTGCAAGCAGGCGTGGACGAACCGCACCGGCGTGGAGTACGTCTGGTTCAACAACGTCGAGACGCGTCCGGGCGTCGGCTACCCGCGGTCCTACGAGGACCAGGAACGGTGGGGCGGCGGCTGGGTACGGACCAAGCGTGGGCGCCTGCAGCTGCGCTCCGGTGGACGCTTCGCCAAGCTCGCCCGGATCTTCTCGAACCCGAAGCTCCCCGAGATCCACGACTACTACGAGCCGTGGACGTACGACTACGACATGCTGCTCAACGCCCCGGCAGGCGAGCACACGCCCGTCGCACGGCCGAAGTCCCTGCTCACCGGCGACGACATGAAGATCTCGTGGTCGGCGAACTGGGACGACAACCTCGGTGGTTCTCAGGAGACGCTGCAGGAGGACCCGATCCTGCGGTCGATGAGCGAGAAGATCCGCGACGAGTTCGAGAACACGTTCATGTTCTACCTGCCGCGGATCTGCGAGCACTGCCTCAACCCGTCCTGCGTCGCGTCGTGCCCCTCGGGCGCGATGTACAAGCGCGCGGAGGACGGCATCGTGCTCGTCGACCAGGACCAGTGCCGGGGCTGGCGCATGTGCGTCTCCGGCTGCCCGTACAAGAAGGTGTACTTCAACCACAAGACCGGCAAGGCCGAGAAGTGCACGATGTGCTACCCCCGCATCGAGGTCGGGCTGCCGACGGTGTGCTCCGAGACGTGCGTAGGCCGGCTCCGCTACATCGGACTCGTGCTGTACGACGCCGACGCCGTCCTCGCCGCCGCCGCGGTCGAGGACGAGGCCGACCTGCTCGAGGCCCAGCGCAGCGTGTTCCTCGACCCGGACGACCCTGCGGTCGTCGCCGCGGCACGCCGCGACGGCATCCCGGACGACTGGATCGACGCGGCACAGCGGTCTCCGATCTGGGCGCTCATCCAGAAGTACCGGGTCGCCCTGCCGTTGCACCCCGAGTACCGGACGATGCCGATGGTCTGGTACATCCCACCGCTCTCGCCGGTCGTCGACACGGTCGCGGGCACGGGGAACGACGGCGAGGACCACCGCAACCTCTTCGCGGCGATCGACAAGCTGCGCATCCCCGTCGAGTACCTCGCCGGCCTGTTCTCCGCGGGTGACACCGGTCCTGTCGAGGAGAGCCTGCACCGGCTCGCCGCGATGCGGTCGTACATGCGCGGCGTGAACCTGTCGCAGACGCGTGACGAGTCGATCGCCCGGGCGGTAGGCATGTCCGGTACCGAGGTGGAAGCGATGTACCGTCTGCTCGCGATCGCGAAGTACGAGGACCGGTACGTCATCCCCGCTGCCCACTCGGAGACGGCGCGTCAGCTCGAGGAGCTCGGGAACGAGGGCTGCTCCCTCGACTACGACGGCGGCCCGGGCATGGGCGGCGCCGGCCCGTTCGGGCTCTCGTCCGGGACTCCCGTCCCGGTCGCCGTCGAGAACTTCCACGCGCTGAAGAACCGGCAGACGGCAGACTCGCCTGCAGGTCCGTCGACGTCGGGGCGGGTCAACCTCCTCAACTGGGACGGGAACGGCACCCCGGACGGGATGTTCCCACCGCGTCACGGCAAGGAGGCGGACGAGTGAGCGCGCTGCCTGCGGCCGGGCCACGGCGCCGTCGTCGGCACGATGCGCCCGGCTCGGCGCTGCCTCCGGCAGCGCCCGTGGTGGGCCTCACCGACGCCGAGCGCCGGGCGACGCACATGGTGACCTCGCTCCTGCTCGACTACCCGCGTGAGCGGACCGTCCAGGAGGAGTCGGACATCGATGCCGCGGTGGCGGGCCTGCCCGAGCCTGTGCGCACGTCGCTCGCGGCGTTCCGCGAGCAGACGTCCTGCATGCGCCTGTCCGACGTCGAGGCTCACTACGTCCAGACGTTCGACCTCAAGCGGCGCTGTGCGCTCTACCTCACCTACTACCAAGCGGGTGACACGCGGCGGCGCGGGATGGCGCTCGTGACGTTCGTCGAGGCGTACCGCGCCGCAGGCTGGGAGCCCGAGCCCGACGAGCTCCCCGACTACCTGCCGACGGTCCTCGAGCTGTCCGCGCGGACCGCCGACCCGGTCGCGCACCAGCTCCTCGCCGCGCACCGTGACGGTATCGAGGTGCTGCGCAGCTCCTTGCACGACCTGGGCACCCCGTACGCGCACCTCCTCGACGCGGTGTGCGCGACGCTGCCCGAGATCGATGCTGCCGCGGAGGCGCGGCTCGTCGCGCTCATCAACGCCGGGCCGCCGACCGAGACGGTGGGGCTCAGCCTCGTCGCCGCCCAGGCCGCCCTCGCCCCGTACGGGGCCCCCGGAGCCGACCGATCGGAGCTGTCATGACCACCGCCGACGCCCTCGTGTGGGTCGCGCTACCCTACGCCGCGATCGCGGTCTTCGTCGTCGGTCACCTGTGGCGGTACAGGTACGACAAGTTCGGGTGGACGACGAGGTCGTCGCAGATCTACGAGAACCGGCTGCTCCGGGCGGGCTCCCCCATGTTCCACGTCGGGATCCTCATGGTGATCGGCGGTCACGTCGTGGGACTCCTGATCCCTCGCACGTGGCTCGAGTCGATCGGGGTGACCGAGCACGCCTACCACCTCGGCGCCACGTGGCTCGGGACGATCGCCGCGGCCCTCACGCTCGCAGGCCTCGCGATCCTCGTGTACCGACGGCGCACGGTGGGCCCGGTGTTCCTCGCCACGACCGTCATGGACAAGGTCATGTACGTCGTCCTGGGCGCGACGCTCGCGTTCGGGACGATCGCGACCGTGCTGTTTCAGGTGCTCGGCGACGCCTACGACTACCGCGGCTCGATCTCGCCGTGGATCCGTTCGATCCTGTCCTTCCAGCCCGAGGCCTCGCTCATGGTCGGTGTGCCCTTCTGGTTCCAGCTCCACGTCGTCACCGCGATGGTCCTCTTCGCGCTGTGGCCGTTCACCCGTCTCGTGCACGTGTTCTCTGCGCCCGTCGGGTACCTGACGCGGCCGTACATCGTGTACCGATCGCGCGACCAGCACCAGGGCTCACGGTCGCTGCGGCGGGGCTGGGAACCGACCAGGCGTCCCTGACCGCTCCGTCCGCGAACCGCCCGGCGACGTGGCAGTCTGTTCCCCATGCTCAACTGGCCAGGTCAGCCCTACCCCCTCGGAGCCACGTTCAACGGCTCCGGCACCAACTTCGCGCTGTTCTCCGAGGTGGCGGAACGCGTCGAGCTCTGCCTCTTCGACGACGACGGGAGCGAGACCCGCGTCGAGGTGACGCAGACGACGGCGCACGTCTGGCACACGTACCTTCCCGACGTGCAGCCTGGCCAGCGGTACGGCTACCGGGTCCACGGTCCGTACGACCCGGCGAACGGGCACCGCTGCAACCCGGCGAAGCTGCTGC
Organism: Sanguibacter hominis ATCC BAA-789; assembly: GCF_012396185.1. Lineage (GTDB taxonomy): Bacteria > Actinomycetota > Actinomycetes > Actinomycetales > Cellulomonadaceae > Flavimobilis > Flavimobilis hominis. Next base: position 369,582 of record NZ_JAAXOW010000002.1, on the reverse strand, counting down.
TCGACCCGTACGCGAAGGCGATCGACGGCGAGGTCTCTGCGGACCCGTCGCTGTACTCGTACACGCCCGCCCAGCCCGGTGTGGTCGACGACGCCGCGCACCTCAACACGGACGACTCGGCAGGCGCGACCATGAAGTCCGTCGTGGTCAACCCGTTCTTCGACTGGGGCCACGACCGTCCGCCGGGCCACGAGTACCACGAGCTCGTCATCTACGAGGCGCACGTGCGCGGCCTGACGATGACGCACCCGCTGGTACCCGAGCACCTTCGAGGCACCTACGCGGCGCTGGGCCACCCCGCGATCGTCAGCTATCTCAAGGATCTCGGCGTGACCGCCGTCGAGCTCATGCCGGTCCACCAGTTCGTCAACGACACGCACCTGCAGGACCGCGGGCTGAGCAACTACTGGGGCTACAACACGATCGGCTTCCTCGCGCCGCACGGCGCGTACGCCGCCGGAGGCACCCGGGGTCAGCAGGTCCAGGAGTTCAAGGCGATGGTCAAGACGCTCCACGAGGCGGACATCGAGGTGATCCTCGACGTCGTCTACAACCACACTGCCGAGGGCAACCACCTCGGCCCGACCCTGTCGTTCCGCGGGCTCGACAACCGTGCCTACTACCGTCTCGTCGACGACGACCTCGCGCACTACTTCGACACGACCGGGACCGGCAACTCGCTGCTCATGCGCTCGCCGCACGTCCTCCAGCTCATCATGGACTCGCTGCGCTACTGGGTCACCGAGATGCACGTGGACGGGTTCCGCTTCGACCTTGCTGCGACGCTCGCGCGCCAGTTCCACGAGGTGGACCGGCTCTCCGCGTTCTTCGACATCGTCCAGCAGGACCCGGTCATCTCCCAGGTCAAGCTCATCGCCGAGCCGTGGGACCTCGGCAGCGGCGGCTACCAGGTGGGTGGCTTCCCCCCGCTGTGGACCGAGTGGAACGGTCGCTACCGCGACACGGTCCGTGACTTCTGGCGGGGTGAGCCTGCGACCGTCCCCGAGCTCGCGAGCCGTTTGACCGGTTCCTCCGACCTGTACGAGGGCGGCGGCCGCACCCCGTCGGCGTCGATCAACTTCGTCACCGCGCACGACGGCTTCACGCTGCGCGACCTCGTGGTCTACGAGAAGAAGCGCAACGAGGCCAACGGCGAGGACAACCGCGACGGCGAGAGCCACAACCGGTCGTGGAACTGCGGTGTCGAGGGCCCGACGGACGACCCGCAGATCAACGCTCTGCGTGCTCGTCAGCAGCGCAACATGCTCGCGACCCTGCTCCTGTCCCAGGGCGTGCCGATGATCGCGCACGGCGACGAGATCGGCCGGACGCAGGGCGGGAACAACAACGGCTACTGCCAGGACAACCCCACGACGTGGATGGACTGGGACCTCGACGACGACTCCCGCGAGCTGCTCGCCTTCACGCAGCACCTCATCCGGCTGCGGCACGACCACCCGGTGCTCCGCCGCAGCAAGTTCTTCACGGGCGCCCCGACCCAGGAGGGCGGCCTGCGGGACGTCGCCTGGTTCGACACGTCCGGCGACGAGATGAACGCGGAGGACTGGGACGCGGACTATGCGCGGACGCTCATGGTCTTCCTCAACGGGGAAGCCATCACCGAGCCAGACGTGTACGGCGAGAGGATCGTCGACGACTCGTTCCTCGTGCTGTTCAACGGGCACCACGAGGATGTCGAGTTCACCGTCCCGGCCCGCACGTACGGCGAGCGATGGAGCATGATCGCGTGCACCGACCCGGAGGTTCCCGTCGATGACGCGGACGGCATCCTCACCGCCGGGGAGAAGATCTCCGTGACGGCCCGGAGCGTGCTGGTGCTCGGCCGTCCACCGCTCGAGCCAGGAACACCACCGGTCACCGAGGTCCGCTGAGCGGGCCCCCCGACGAAGGAGCAGGTCATGTCGAAGAAGCCGTCCCTGTCCTCTGAGCTCACCGAGCTGCTGCGCGTGCGCGAGGGGTTCGACCTCGCGTCGTTCGACCGCGGCAGCCGTCCGGGCCTGAAGGGAGGGTCGAGCGCCGCCGAGGACCTGCTCGCCGACCAGGGCGAGGTGCTCGACGAGCTCCAGGAGGAGCTGTACGCACACGGCCGCACCGGCGGCACACGCAGCGTCCTGCTCGTGCTGCAGGGCCTGGACACTGCGGGCAAGGGCGGGATCGTCCGCCATGTCGTGGGGCTCGTCGATCCGCAGGGCGTGACGATCCGCTCGTTCGGTGTGCCGACGGCGCAGGAGCGCGAGCACGACTTCCTGTGGCGGGTCCGGCGCGCGCTGCCCGAGCCGGGGCGCATCGGCGTCTTCGACCGGTCGCACTACGAGGACGTGCTCGTCGCGCGTGTGGACGCTCTCGTCCCGCCCGAGGTGTGGGAAGCACGGTACGACCTGATCAACGAGTTCGAGGCCGAGGTGGTCGCGGCCGGCACGGTCGTGGTCAAGGTCGCGCTGATGGTCTCCTACGAGGAGCAGGGCGAGCGGCTCGCCGAGCGGCTCGAGCGCCCGGACAAGCACTGGAAGTACAACCCGTCGGACATCGACACCCGGCTGCGGTGGGACGACTACCAGGAGGCGTACCAGGCGGTCTTCGACCGGACGAGCACGGAGCACGCGCCGTGGCACGTGATCCCGGCAGACGACAAGGACTATGCCCGGGTCGCCGTGTCGCAGCTCCTCGTGGAGGCGCTCGAGAGCCTCGATCTCGACTGGCCCGAGGCAGACTTCGACGTCGCCACCGAGAAGGCCCGGCTCGAGGCGACACGACGGTGACCCGCGCTCAGGAGGAGGCGCTGACGAGCGTGCGCCCCTCCTCGGCGAGCGCGCCGAGGCGTGAGAGCGCCCTGAGGTACTTCTTGCGATAGCCCCCTGCAAGCATCGCTGGCGGGAAGAGCGCTGTCTCGCCGCTGCCACCGAGCAGGACGGGCACGTCGCGGTCGTACAGCCGGTCGACGAGGACGACGAAGCGCAGCGCCTCCGCCTGGCTCTCGATCGTCCGCACGCCGCGCAGCGCCACGAGCGAGACGCCGTCGAGCATCGCGCCGTAGCGGCTCGGGTGCACCTGCGCGAGGTGCGCGAGGAGGTCGTCGAAGAAGTCGAGCGTCGCGCCTGCGCGGTGCTCCGCGGACTCGACGAGCTCGGCGTCGGGCAGGGGCTGCGCTTCCGTCACGACGGCGCGGTGCCGGTAGTCCTCGCCGTCGACGCGCAGCACCTCGAACCGCGCGGCGAGCGCCTGGATCTCCCGGAGGAAGTCCTCGGCCGCGAAGCGGCCCTCACCGAGCGATCCGGGCAGGGTGTTCGACGTCGCCGCGATCGCGACGTCGCGGTCCGCGAGCTCGCGCAGGAGGCGCGACATGAGGACGGTGTCGCCCGGGTCGTCGAGCTCGAACTCGTCGATGCAGACCAGGTCCTTGTCGCCGAGCGCCTCGACGGTCGGGGCGAACCCGAGCGCTCCGACGAGGTTCGTGTACTCGACGAACGTGCCGAACGCGGCACGCTCGGGCCCGAGCGCGTGCGCGAGGGACGCGAGCAGGTGCGTCTTGCCGACCCCGAACCCGCCGTCGAGGTACACCGCGGGTGCGCTCCCGCGGCGCCGTCGCAGCAGGGCGCCGAACCCGCGCGCGGGCGCGACGAGCGTGCCCGCGACCTCGGCGAGTCGTTCGACGGCGCGCTGCTGGCTCGGGTGCGCCGGGTCCGGCCGGTAGGACGCGAACGACGCGTCGGAGAAGTGCCGGGGCGGGACGAGGTCACGCAGGAGACGGGTGCGGTCAGCGGTCGGCCGGACGTCGCAGAGCGACGGTGGTGGGACGAAAGTCACCCCGCGAGCGTAGACCAGGCGCACCCTGGCGGTTGGCGACCTACAGTGGCCGCATGACCTCCGCACCGACGTTCGACCTCCTGATCGACGGCGGCCGCGCCGTCGATCAGGCCACGCGCATCGCCCCCGAGCCGGGCGAGCCACGCCTGGGCGAGCTCCTCGCTCACCCGGAGCCCCGCGACGGCCGCCGGGTCCACGTCCGCGCGAACATGGTCGCGTCGGTCGACGGCGGGGCCTGGGGCGCCGACCACCGCTCCGGGTCCATCAACGATGCGGCCGACCTGCGGGTCTTCGAGGTGCTGCGCGCGCTCGCCGACGTCGTCCTCGTCGGGGCCGGCACGATCCGCGCAGAGCGCTACGGCCCCGTCGAGCGCCCCGCGCGGCTCGCGGCGCTCACCGCCGCGGCAGGCAGGTCTCCCGGGATCGTCACCGCGGTCGTCTCGCGGACCGGGGTCCTCCCGCCGTCCCTCCTCGACGAGGCTGCGCAGACGATGCTCCTCACCACCTCCGAGGGCGCCGCGGCACACCGGGGCTCCGACCTCGACCGGGACGGCCGGCTCGTCGTCGTCGACGACGGCGCAGGCGGGGTCGACCTCCGCGCTGCGCTCGACGCGCTCGCCGAGCGCGGCCTGACGCGCGTCCTCACCGAGGGCGGTCCGCACCTGCTCGCGACCCTGCTCGACGAGCGTCTCGTCGACGAGCTCATGCTCACGACGAGCCCGCGCCTCGTCGGACCCGCGCCCGGCCGCATCGTCGCCGGGCCGCGCAGCCTCCAGGACGCGCTCGACATGCACGCCACCCCGGCCGTGCTGCTGCACGCCGGAGGGACCCTCATCACGCGCTGGGTGTTGCGGGGCCGCTGACCCGGCGAGATAGTCGAGGACATGGACACGACCCTCGTCCTCGCGCAGGACGCACTGACCTCGTTCGACGTCTCCCACATCCTCGCGGCCGCCCCGGCGTCCGAGGTCCGGTACCACGTGCTGGTCCCCGCCGACACGGAGCGCAACCTGCTGGTCGGGCTGCTCGACGACATCTACACGGACGGCTTCCGTGAGGCGTTCGCCGCGGCGCGCCGAGGCATGCCGGACTCGCGGACGGCGACCATCACGGCCCAGCAGTCGCTCGACGCGAGCATCGTCGAGCTCTCCGCCGCCGGCGCGACAGCGACCGGCGAGATCGTCGCCGACGACCCGTTGCCCGCGCTTCGCGCCGCGGTCGCGGCGGACCCGAGCGTGACGTCGGTCGTCGTCGTGACGGACCCGCACGCGGTCGAGGACACGTTCCGTCAGGACTGGGCGTCCAAGGCGCGGGACGCGCTCGACCTCCCCGTGCTGCACCTGTACCGCGGCACGAGCATGCTCGGCTGAGCGGCGGCCGCCGAGGCCGTGACGCCGGACACGTATCATCGACCGTGCGCCCCGCCCCCTCTCCCGCCACCTGAACGGACTCCTGCGCCACATGACCTCGACCCCTGATTTCGTGCCTGTCATCCTCGGCACGAACATCAACGCGTACAACGTCGCACGCTCGATCCACGAGGCCTACGGGGTGACGTCGATCGCGCTCGGGCGCGCTCCCCTGCCCGCCACGCGCGACTCGAGCATCGTCGACGTGCGGGTCGACCGGCACCTGGACCAGCCCGAGGTGCTCGTCGCACGGCTGAAGGAGCTCGCCGCGGAGATCGGCGACCGTCCGAAGGTGCTGTTCGCCAACATCGAGCTGTACACGAACATCGTCGTCGCACACCGCGACGAGATCGGCGCGGACTACCTCGTCCCGCTGGTCGGCCCGGACCTGGCCGCGAAGCTGATGAACAAGACGGACTTCTACGCGACGTGCGCAGAGCTCGGCGTGCCACACCCCGAGAGCGTCATCGTGCGCCCGGGGCCGCTCGACGGCGTCGGTGACGCTCTGCCCTTCCCGTACCCCGTGATCCTCAAGCCGTCGAACACCGACATCTACCCGCGGCTGCGCTTCGAGGGGCAGCAGAAGGTGTACCTCGTCGAGGACGCTGCGTCGCTGCGTGACGTGGCGGCGCGCATCTTCGCCGCCGGGTACGACGACGACCTCGTCGTCCAGGAGTACCTCGCGGGCGACGAGTCGGTCATGCGGGTCGTCAACACGTACTCCGACCGGCACGGCCGCATGCGGTTCCTGTCGGCGGGTCAGGTCGTGCTGACGGAGTACGACCCGCGCGAGGTCGGCAACAACAACGCGATCGTGTCGATCCACGACCCCGCGCTGACGGACTCGGTACGGCGTCTGCTCGACGGCGTCGGGTACACGGGCCTCGCGAACCTCGACGTCATGCTCGACCGTCGGACCGGCGAGAACAAGATCCTCGAGGTGAACCTGCGGCTCGGCGCGACGAGCTACTACACGCGCGCCGCGGGCGGCAACGTCACCGAGCACGTCGTCGGCGACCTCGTCGAGCACGCCGAGCTCGCCGACACGGTGACGACTGCCGAGCGCCTGTGGGTCAACGTCCCGTACCTCGTCGTCCTGCGGTTCGCGCCGCGCGCGCTGCGCCCGCTGCTGCGTGCCGCCAAGAAGCGCGGTGGGCCCGTCCACACGCTGCGCTACCGGCCGGACATGACGTGGCGCCGACGTCTGATCGTGGCGCGCGAGGACCTGCGGCGCTCGCGCAACTATGTGCGCTACGCGGCCACGCGGCTCAACCGCTGATCAGCGCCCGAGGAGCTCGCGGACGTGCCCGACGATCTCGCGGGCACGCTCCACGCTGACGTTCGTCGGCAGGTTCACGAGCCGCGCGACGAGGTCCTCCGACACCGCGAGGCGCGGGTCGCCGGGGACATACCCGTACGCGGCCGCGTCGAGCGCGCCCGGGAAGAGCGCGGGGCGGTACCAGCGGCCCGCGTACACGCCGCGCTGCGCGAGCCCTTCGACGAGCCGCTCGGCGGCGGTCTCGTCTGCGGCGAGGAACGGCATCCGCACGAGCGGCTGCCCGCTGCGCGTCCCACCGGGCACGTCGACGACGTCGCTCAGCCCTTCGACGTAGACGCCGACCGCTGCGGCGCGCACCTGCTCCTGCTCCGCGAGGTGTGGAAGCGCCGCCGCAGCCTGCGCGACGATGTACGGCGACGGCGCAGCCGGCGCGTGCGGCAGTCCGCCGCGCTGCTCGACGGGCGCGATCGCGGGCTCGAGCAGGCCTGCCTTGACGAGCCCGCACCGCAGCGGTCGCGAGACCGCTCCGGGCAGGCGGTTGAGCACGCGGTTCTGCGTGCGGTAGGTCCGCGTCACGAGGTCGAGGCGGCGACCGATGGGCTCGAGCGCACCGAGCGCCGCGACGATCTCGTCACGCAGCCCGGGCTCGAGGCGGGGAGAGACCCAGACGGCTCCACCGAAGCGGGTGGGGAGCATCTTCTCGATGCCGAACGAGTGGACGGACACGTCCGCGACCGGCGCGCCGTCGTCACCGACCGCGACACGTCCCACGCAGTGCGCGGCGTCCTCGAGGAGGATCGCCCCTGCGGAATCGGCAGCGGCGCGCAGTCCGAGCGAGGTCGCCTGGTCGACGATGCCGAACGTGTGCTGCAGGACGACCGCCCGGGTGCTGCTGCCGGTCGTGAGCGCAGCGGGGGCGATCGCCGCCGTGGCGGCGTCGATGTCGGCGTACACGGGCGTGAGACCCGCGGCGATGATCGGGTCGACGGCCGTCGCGCACGTGAGGACCTGCGTGACGACGTCGCCCGTGCCGCGCACGCGGGCGAGCTCGCGCAGCACCACCTGCATCCCGTACCGCGCCTTGAAGACGAGGAACCAGTCGCTCGCGTCGGTCCCGGTGCGCCGGGCGAGCTCTCGCGTGACGGCCGTGTGCTCGGTCATGTCTCTCCGCTTCGACGGGGCCGGCTCGACGCCGGCCTGGAGCACAGGAGCGAGGCGCCCTACGGACGAACCGGTGGGGGCGCCTCGCCGCGTGCTGGTTGTCAGGCCGGCGACTCGGTGCGGTCGCCCGACCACTCGGTGTGGAAGACGCCCGGCTTGTCGACGCGCTGGTAGGTGTGCGCACCGAAGAAGTCACGCTGCGCCTGGATCACGTTCGCGGGCAGACGCTCGGCGCGGACGCCGTCGTAGTACGCGAGCGACGACGAGAACGCCGGCGTGGGCACGCCGTTGAGCGCGGCCTGCGAGACGATGCGACGCCACGCAGCGACGCCGTTGCCGACCGCCTCGGTGAAGTACGGGTCCGCGAGCAGCAGGGCAAGCTCCGGGTTGAGCTCGTACGCCTCGGTGATGCGGTTGAGGAAGCGTGCGCGGATGATGCAGCCGCCGCGCCAGATGCGAGCCATCGCCCCGCGGTCGATCTCCCAGCCAAACTCCTCGGCGGCCGCGGCGATCTGGTCGAAGCCCTGCGAGTAGGCGACGACCTTCGACGAGTAGAGCGCGAGGCGGACGTCCTCGATGAAGGCGTCACGATCGGTGACCTCCCACTCGCCCGCGACGGCGGGCAGGATGCGCCCGGCCTCACGCTGCGGCGTCGAGCCGGAGAGGGCGCGCGCGAAGGTCGCCTCGGCGATGCCCGTGATCGGCACGCCCAGGTCGAGTGCGTTCTGCACGGTCCAGCGGCCGGTGCCCTTCTGCTCGGCACGGTCGAGGACGATGTCGACGAACGCCTTGCCGGTCTCCGCGTCGACGTGCTGCAGCACGTCAGCGGTGATCTCGATGAGGAACGACTCGAGGTCGCCCTTGTTCCACTCGGCGAAGATCTCGCCGATCTCCTGCGCGGACGCGCCCAGGCCGGCCTTGAGCAGGTCGTAGGCCTCGGCGATGAGCTGCATGTCGGCGTACTCGATGCCGTTGTGGACCATCTTGACGAAGTGGCCGGCGCCGTCGGAGCCGACGTAGGTGCAGCACGGCACGCCGTCGACCTTGGCGGAGATGTCCTCGAGGATCGGGCCGAGCCACTCGTAGGACTCGCGCGAGCCTCCGGGCATGATCGACGGGCCGTTGAGAGCGCCCTCCTCACCGCCGGAGACGCCGGTGCCGACGAAGTGCAGGCCGTGGGCGCGCAGCGCCTCTTCTCGACGACGCGTGTCGGGGAAGTGCGCGTTGCCGGCGTCGATGACGATGTCCCCCTCGTCGAGCAGCGGGACCAGCTCGTCGATGACGGCGTCGGTCGGGCCGCCGGCCTTGACCATGATGACGACCTTGCGCGGCCGGGCGAGCGACGCGACGAAGTCCGCCATCGTCTCGCTCGGGATGAACTCGCCCTCGTCGCCGTGGTCGGCGATCAGGGACTCGGTCTTCGCGTACGACCGGTTGTGGACTGCGACCGTGTATCCGTGGCGGGCGAAGTTCCGGGCGAGGTTCCGTCCCATGACCGCCAGGCCAGTGACACCGATCTGTGCGCGTGCCGTCATCCGTCAATCTCCCTCTGATGAGTGTCTACGACCGTCAAGCCTAGCCGGGCCTGTCCCGGGTGCTCATGCCTGTCCACGACGGCGAGACGCGGCCGCCGAGGGCGCACGGAGGTGCGCCGGGGCGGTGGCGGGGCGGGGCTCGACGCCGGTGCCATCGTCCCACCGTCGGGCTCTCGTGTGTCGAGGTTGCCTCGCGTTGCCACGGCCTGGCCCCACGCCGCGTGGAGGTCACGGACCGGCCACGGTCCTGGCGTCTCGGCGTGGCGCCCGTCCGTGCGTCTGAGGGTCCTCCTAGTGTGTCGGCATGGTCAGTACGGCGGTCACCGAGGTCCCCGCGCCCTTCGCGCGGGCCCTCGGCGCGCTGCGCGACGCCGCCCGCACCTTGCGCATCCAGGTGCAGGAGGTTCCTGCTCCACGGGCCGCGCGGTACTCGGTCGCCCTCGAGGGCACGCTGACCGACCCGGGCGACGACGCGCACGAGCTCGCTGACGGCACGTTCGTCGTGCTGTTCGACCCGCCGACGAGCGAGGACGCCGAGGGCACCTTCCGCGTCGTCGTGCTGGTGCGAGCGGAGCTCGACGCGGAGATGAGCGTGGACCCGATGCTGAGCGAGGTCGCATGGACGTGGCTCACGGAGTCGCTCGCACGGTTCGCGGGCCCTCTCGATTCCCTCGGCGGCTCGGTCACGCGCACGATCACGACGAGCCACGGGGCGGTCAGCGCACGTCCCGGGCTCGTCGAGCTCGAGCTCCGTGCGTCGTGGACGCCGCAGACCGCCGACCTCGGCGGCCACCTCGAGGCGTGGGCGTACGTCATGCGCAGCTGTGCTGGCCTGCCGGACGTGCCTGAGGGCGTCGCGGTCCTGCCTGCCCGGGCCTGAGCCGTCCCGCTGCGGTCATACGTCACCCTCACCGCACGGCCGCGCCTGAAGGATGAGCGCGCCGGCGCGCCATAACCTGAACGCATGAACGAACCCGCACCGGCCGCGTCCGCGGTCGAGGACACGTCGGCGGACGAGCCGATCATCACCCCCCTCACGGAGCCGGCCGACGGCATCCCGGACGTCGTGGACACGCCGGAGGCGCTCGCCCGGACCGTCGCCGCCTTCGCCGCGGGGACAGGTGCTGTCGCGGTCGACGCGGAGCGGGCGAGCGGCTACCGCTACGGCCAGCAGACGTACCTCGTGCAGCTTCGCCGCCAGGGCGCGGGCACCGCGCTTGTCGACCCTGCGGCGCTGCCTGACCTGTCGTCGCTGAGCGACGCTCTCGAGGGTGTCGAGTGGGTCCTGCACGCGGCGTCTCAGGACCTGCCTGGGCTCGCTGAGCAAGGCATGCACGCGTCTGCGGTGTTCGACACGGAGCTCGCGGCCCGGCTCCTCGGCATGGAGCGCGTGGGGCTCGCCGCGGTCGTCGCGGACACGCTGGGCCTGGGGCTCGCGAAGGAGCACTCGGCGGTCGACTGGTCGACGCGCCCGCTCCCGGAGGACTGGTTGCGGTACGCGGCGCTCGACGTCGAGGTGCTCGTCGAGGTGCGCGACATCCTGGCGGAGCGGCTCGAGCGCGCGGGCAAGACCGAGTGGGCGCGTCAGGAGTTCGAGGCGGTCCGTCTCGCGCCTCCTGCGCCGCCGCGCGTCGACGCATGGCGGCGGGTCTCCGGCGTGCACACGTTGCGGCGGCCGCGCCAGCTCGCGATCGTGCGTGAGCTGTGGGCTGCGCGCGACGAGAACGCGCGCAAGCGTGACATCGCTCCGGGGCGGATCCTGCCCGACCGTGCGATCGTCGCGGCCGCGGTCGCGGCACCGCGCAGCGTCCCGGCGCTCCTGGCGGTGCCGGGGTTCACGGGGCGCTCGGCGTCGCGTCGCGCGCCCTTGTGGCAGGCCGCGATCGACCGGGCGTTCGCCCTGCCCGACGACGAGCTGCCGCCGATGCGCGGTCCGCGCACCGATGCTCCCCCGCCGCCGCGGGCATGGCCTGATCGTGAGCCGGCCGCTGCCGCACGCCTCGACGCTGCGAAGGAGGTCGTCGAGTCCTTCTCGCAGAACTACCACGTCCCCGTCGAGAACCTGCTGCAGCCCGACGCGCTGCGTCGCCTGTGCTGGGCGCCGCCTGCGGTGGTCACGGCCGGGTCTGTGACGGAGCAGCTTGCTGCGCGCGGCGCTCGGCCGTGGCAGACGGACCTGCTCGCCGACCCGCTCGCGACCGCGCTGAGGTCTGCCGAGAAGGCCTGAGCTCCGCCGAGTAGGGTTGGCGGGTGCACCAGACCGAGACAGTCACCGACCCTGCCGAGTGGGACCGCATCGTCGACGCAGCGGGTGGTCACCCGCTCCAGCTGTGGGGCTGGGGTGAGGTCAAGGCGTCCGGCCCGTGGCGCCCGGTCCGCCTGAAGGTGCTGGGGCCCGACGGCGAGGTGACGGGTGGCGCGCAGGTGCTCGTCCGGCGCCTGCCTGCACCGTTCCGCGCTCTCTCCTACGTGCCGCGCGGCCCGTTCGTCGCCCCTGACGGCGTGGGCTCCGAGCCTGCACGCACTGCGGTGATCGACGCCGTCGTCGCGTACTGCAAGCGTGAGATCGGCGGTGTGGGCGTCACGCTCGAGCCCGACTGGGACGAGAGCACGCCCATCGCGGCGCCGGGGCTGCAGCGGGCGTCGAACACGATCTTGTACCCGTCGACGCTCATCCTCGACCTGACGAGGTCTGAGGAGGAGCTGCTCGCCGCGGCCGGGAAGTCGACGCGCTACGACATCCGCAAGGCGGGTCGGTCGGGCCTCGAGGTCCGGCGGGTGACGAACGAGGCGGAGGTTCGCGACGTGATCGACCTCTACCGGGTCTCTGCCGCGCACGCGGGCTTCCCGCTGCACGACGACGAGTACTACCTCGCGATCCACCGCGAGATGGGTGACGCGTCGCTCCTCGTCGCAGCGTTCTCCGAGGGCAAGCCGTGCTCGTTCGTGTGGAGCGTCGTCTCGGGCGCGACGGCGTTCGAGCTGTACGGAGGTGTCGACGACGCGGGACGCAAGCTGAGAGCCAACGCTCCGGTGAAGTGGCACGCGACCCGTCTCGCCGCCGAGGCGGGTGTGCGTCGCTACGACATGAACGGTCTGCTGAACGACGGGATCAGCGAGTTCAAGAAGTCGTTCGCGCAGCACACGGACGAGCTGGTCGGGACGTTCGACGTGCCTTTCGGCCCGCTCTTCGCGGTCTGGGACAAGGCGTTGCCGACGGCGAAGCAGGTGTTGCGCAAGATCCGCCGCTGACACAGCTCGTTACTCATACTGGCGGTTCTTGAAACTGTCAGTACTATGAATCCTGACACCTCCCGGAACCGGGAGGCGGACAACGCCGTCCCACCTGTCAGGAGAGCTCATGCCAGCAACCACGAGGTCCGCGCGCCGCGCCTCCGCCCGTGACGTCGTCTTCGTCGAAGGCGTACGCACCCCCTTCGGCAAGGCCCGCCCCGACGGCCTCTACGCCGAGACCCGAGCAGACGACATGGTCGTCAAGGCGCTGCGCGGCCTGCTCCGCCGCCTGCCGTCCCTGCCCGCCGAGCGCATCGACGAGGTCGCGATCGCGGCGACGACCCAGCAGGGCGACCAAGGCCTGACCCTCGGCCGCTCGGCCGCAGTCCTCGCCGGGCTCCCCCGTTCCGTCCCCGGTTTCGCGATCGACCGCATGTGCGCGGGTGCGATGACCGCCGTCACCACGACCGCGTCCGCGATCGGCTACGGCCAGCAGGACGTCGCCCTCGCCGGCGGTGTCGAGCACATGGGCCACCACCCGATGGGCTTCGACGCCGACCCGAACCCGCGGTTCGTCTCCGAGCGGCTCGTCGAGCCGACCGCTCTCATCATGGGTGCGACCGCCGAGAACATCCACGACCGCATGCCGCACCTCACCAAGGAGCGCGCCGACGCCTACGGTGTCGCGAGCCAGGCCAAGTACGCGGCAGCCGTCGCCGCGGGCAGGGTCGCACCGGACATCGTCCCGATCGCGGTCCGCTCCTCGACGCTCGGATGGGGGCTCGCCGACGCCGACGAGCTCGCCCGCCCGGGCACGACGATGGAGGACATCGCGAACCTCAAGACGCCGTTCCGCCCAGGCGGACGCGTCACCGCGGGCAACGCCTCGCCGCTCACCGACGGCGCCGCGATCTGCCTGCTCGCCGCGGGCGACACCGCCGAGGAGCTCGGGCTTCCCGTCCGCATGCGCCTGGTCTCGTTCGCCTACGTGGGGGTCGACCCGGAGGTCATGGGCCTCGGTCCCGTCCCCGCGACCGAGCGCGCGCTCGCCAACGCCGGCCTCACGATCGAGGACATCGGCCTGTTCGAGCTCAACGAGGCGTTCGCAGTCCAGGTGCTCGCGTTCCTCGACCACTTCGGCATCGCCGACGACGACCCGCGCGTCAATCCTGATGGTGGCGCGATCGCGATCGGGCACCCGCTCGCGTCGTCGGGCGTCCGCCTCATGACGCAGCTCGCACGCCACTTCGAGGCGCACCCCGAGGTGCGCTACGGGCTGACGTCGATGTGCATCGGCCTCGGCATGGGCGGGACCGTCATCTGGGAGAACCCGCACCACGCCGAGTACGCCGGGCACACGACCATCGAGAACGAGAGCTGAGGACCGGTCATGACCGACACCACCACCGCACCCAGCGAGACCTCGACCAGGGGCGAGCGCGTGACGCACAGCCTCGTCCGCGACGTCCGTCTTCCCGGCGGCGCCGGGGTCATGGCGCTCGTGACGCTCGACAACGGTCTCGACCACACCAAGCCGACGACGCTCGGGCCGCAGGGCCTCGCCGAGCTGCGCGCCGTGCTCGAGACGCAGCAGGCACGCGCCGCGGCCGGCGAGATCGCCGCCGTCGGCGTGACCGGCAAGCCGTACTTCCTCGCGGCCGGCGCGGACCTCAACGCGGCCGTTCGCGTCGACGACCGCGCAGCCGCGCACGCTCTGGGGCGCGCCGGGCACGACGCGTTCCGCCTGCTCGGCGAGATGGGCGTACCGACGTTCGCGTTCATCAACGGGCTCGCCCTCGGGGGCGGCCTCGAGGTCGCGCTCAACTGCGACTACCGCACGGTCGCGTCGGACGTCCCCGCGCTCGCGCTCCCCGAGACCGGGCTGGGACTCATCCCCGGTTGGGGTGGCGCGTACATCGTGCCGCGGCTCGTGGGCATCGAGCGGGCAATCGACGTCATCCTCACCCGGCCGGCGGCGAACAAGCCGTTCAAGGCGGCGGAGGCTGCCGAGATCGGGCTCGCGGACGCGCTGTTCGACGCCGCAGACTTCCTCGAGCAGTCGCTCGAGTGGGCAGGGCGCGTCGTCGCGGGCGAGACGACGGTCGAGCGTCCGGCACCCGCTGACGCCGCGACCTGGCAGGCGGTCGTCGACACGGCGCGCAGCCGTGTCGACGCCGTCGTGCACGGGTCCAGGCCCGCCCCCGGGCGCGCGCTCGACCTGCTCGCGCTCGGCCCTGACGCCGACCGCGACACGGCGTTCGCGGCCGAGGACGACGCCCTCGCGGACCTGATCATGACCGACGAGCTGCGCGCGAGCATCTACGCGTTCAACACGATCAACAAGGCGAAACGTCCTGAGGGCGCGCCGGACCCGAAGCTCGCACAGCCGGTGACGCGGGTCGGCATCGTGGGTGCGGGCCTCATGGCGGCGCAGCTCGCGCTGCTGTTCGCGCAGCGGCTGTCTGTCCCGGTGATCATGCGTGACCTCGACGACGAGCGTGTCGCCCAGGGCCTCGCTCACGTCCACGGGTCGCTCGACAAGCTCGTCTCGACAGGCCGCATGCCGGCGACCACGGCGGACCGTATCCGCGCTGACGTGCACGGGACGACCGACCTGGACGAGATGGCCGGGTGCGACTTCGTGATCGAGGCCGTCACCGAGATCCTTGACCTGAAGAAGCGCGTGTTCGCGGAGCTCGAGACGATCGTCTCCCCCACGACCGTGCTCGCGACGAACACGTCGGCGCTCTCGGTCACGCGCATGGCGGCGGACCTGAAGCACCCGGAGCGCGTCGTCGGCCTGCACTTCTTCAACCCGGTCGCGCAGATGCCGCTCGTCGAGGTGATCCACGCCGAGCGGACGTCGATCGAGGCGACCGCGACCGCGTTCGCGGTCGCGAAGAAGCTCCGCAAGACGGCCGTGGGCGTCGCCGACCGGCCCGGCTTCGTGGTCAACCGTCTGCTCGTGCTCCTGCTCGGGGAGATCGTGCGCGCGGTCGAGTCGGGTACGCCGGTCGATGTCGCCGACCGGGCGTTGCGCCCGCTCGGCCTGCCGATGGGGCCGTTCGCGCTGTTCGACCTCGTCGGGCCTGCGGTCGGCCTGCACGTCCTCACCTCGCTGCGCGACGAGCTCGGCGACCGGTTCGCTCGCTCCGAGGGTCTCGAGCGGATCGTCGCCGAGGGGATCAAGGTCGTGCGGCCTCCGGTCGCCAAGGGCGTGCCCGCGGACGTGGACCCGACGATCCAGGAGGTCTTCGGTCGTGCTGGCGGGCCGGGCGCTCTCGACGAGGCGGGCGTGCTCGACCAGGTGCTCACCGCACTCACCGTGGAGATCGGCCACATGCTCGACGAGGAGGTCGTCGCGGGCGTCTCGCAGATCGACCTGTGCATGATCCTCGGCGCCGGTTGGCCGTTCGCGTCGGGCGGCATCGCGCCGTACCTCGACCGGAACGGGTACAGCGAGAAGGTTCTCGGCCGCAGGCTCCTGCCCGACGGCGTGGCGAACGTCCCGGAGGGCGCGCTGCGCTGACCTGGGCGCACGGACAAGGGCCCCGCGCCGGGCTGCTCAGGCAGCCCGGCGCGGGGCCCTTCGCGCGACTTTGTCCGCGCCCGGCTGAGACGCCGGTCCATCATGCGAGATTCTGCCGCGATGCCGATGTCTCGTGCCACCCCTCGGTTACGTTCGCGCCACCAGCAGCAGCCACCGCAGGAGGACCCATGGCACGCAACGACGTACTCGTCACGACCGAGTGGGCCGAGGCCAACCTCGCCACCCCCGGACTCGTCTTCGTCGAGGTCGACGAGGACACCACCGCCTACGACGCCGCCCACATCGACGGTGCCGTCAAGCTCGACTGGAAGCTCGACCTCCAGGACCCGGTCCGCCGGGACTTCGTCAACAAGGAGCAGTTCGAGGCGCTCCTGTCCGCGAAGGGCATCGCCAACGACGACACGGTCGTCCTCTACGGCGGAAACAACAACTGGTTCGCGGCCTACGCGTTCTGGTACTTCAAGCTCTACGGCCACCAGGACGTGCGGCTGATCGACGGCGGCCGCAAGAAGTGGGAGCTCGACGGCCGCCCGCTCAGCAGCGCCACCGTCACCCGGCCCGCCACGACGTACACCGCGACCGAGCAGGACCAGAGCCTGCGCGCCTTCCGCGACGAGGTCGTCGCGTCGATCGGCACGAAGAACCTCGTCGACGTCCGCTCGCCCGAGGAGTTCGCCGGCAAGATCCTCGGGCCGGCACACCTGCCGCAGGAGCACTCGCAGCGTGGCGGTCACGTCCCCGGGGCGATCAACATCCCGTGGTCCAAGGCCGCGAACGACGACGGCACCTTCCGCAGCGACGAGGAGCTCGCCGCCCTCTACGGCGCGGCCGGCCTCGACACCGACCGCCCGACGATCGCGTACTGCCGCATCGGCGAGCGCTCGAGCCACACGTGGTTCGTCCTCTCCCAGCTCCTCGGGCAGAAGGACGTCAAGAACTACGACGGTTCGTGGGTCGAGTACGGCTCGCTCGTCGGCGTCCCGATCGAGGTCCCCGCGGCGGTCTGACCGCCCTCACCCACCTCCAGGAGGAGTCATGAGCACGTGCGGTGCACCCGCCCAGGGCGGCGACGTCGTCGTCGCGCCGGGCGCCACGGTCGTCGACGGCGTCGTCGCCCGCGAGGGCGAGCCGGTCCCGGGGGCGTACGTCCGTCTGCACGACGCCGACGGTGAGTTCACAGCCGAGGTCGTCACGGGCCCGGGGGGCGAGTTCGTCTTCTACGCGCGCCCGGCGCGCTGGGAGCTGCGGGTGCTGACCCGCACGGGCTCCACGTCACAGCACGTCGAGGCCGCGGTCGGCCGCACGAGCGTGACGCTCACCGTCTGACGGGCGGCGGGCCGCTCCATCGTCAGGGGACGACGAGCGGGCACACAGGGAACGACGAAGGTCCGCGACAGGTGTCGCGGACCTTCGTCGTGTCGTCATGAGGCGTACGGGTCAGTAGACCGTGAGCCCACGCTTGCGGAAGCGAGCCCGGACCGCTTCGACCTCGTCGTTCGACGGCGGCTTCGTGTCGCCGAGCTGATAGTCGAGACCGAGCGAGTCCCACTTGTCCTTCCCCATCTGGTGGAAGGGCAGCACCTCGACACGCGACACGTTCGGCAACGTCGCCGCATACTCCGCGACCTTCTCGACGTTCTCCGGGTCGTCGGTGAGGCCGGGCACGAGCACGAACCGCAGCCACACCTCGACACCCTTGTCCGCGAGCCGTCGGCCGAAGTCCAGCGTCGGCTGCAACGCGCGACCCGTGACCTTCTTGTACGTCTCCGGGTCGCCCGACTTCACGTCGAGCAGCACCAGGTCGATGTTGTCGAGCATCTCGTCCGTGCACGCCGCGCCGAGGAAGCCCGACGTGTCGATCGCCGTGTGGATGCCCATCTCCTTCGCCCCGGCGAGGATCGTCGCCGCGAACGCAGGCTGCATGAGCACCTCCCCACCCGAGAGGGTGAGCCCTCCGCCGGTCGCGCGGAACACCGAGCGGTAGCGGCGGATGCGCCGCAGCAGCTCGGTCGCCTCGACCGGGTCTCCCGAGCGCATCTGCATCGTGTCGGGGTTGTGGCAGTACAGGCACCGCAGCGGGCACCCGGACAAGAACACGGTCATGCGCGTCCCAGGGCCGTCGACCGCGGTGACGAGCTCCCAGGAGTGCACCGAGCCGAGGAGCCCGGAACGCATCTGCGCGAAGCGCTCGGTGCGGTCGGCGTCGGACAGCTCGAGGGCCGCCGTGCCGGCGCCGACGGCGCGGCCCGCAGGTGCGTCGAAGCCCTGGTCACCGCTCGCCCCGCCGCCGACCACGGGGGCGGGAAGACTGATGGTCATCTCGTTGATCTCCGTTCTGTTCGGTCGGGGCGGGGCAGCGGTACGGCTCAGGCGCTCTGGTGGAACGTCCGCGAGAGGACGTCGAGCTGCTGCTCACGCGTCAGCTTGACGAAGTTCACAGCGTATCCGGAGACACGGACCGTGAGCTGCGGGTACTTCTCGGGGTGCTCCATGGCGTCCTCGAGGGTGTCCTTGTTCAGGACGTTGATGTTGGCGTGGTACAGGCCCTTGACCCCGCCGTTGCAGTCCCGCGCCGCCTTCATGTCGGCGAGGCGCTCGTCGAACTTCTTGCCCATCGTCGTTTCCTTCCGTCGGTCCTACGAATGTGTCGGTCGGGTCAGTCCTGCGGGATGAAGCCCGCGTCGAGGATGCCGACCAGGTTGGCGACCTGCTCGTCCTTCGTGCGGCCGAGGCCCGAGGGGGTGATCGTGTTCGTCAGCGAGATGCCGTCGAGCGCGTCGTTGTAGTCGAGCTTGCCGACCGAGAGCATCGAGGCCACCATGCCGTGCGTGTCCGCGCCGTTCTCCGGGTTGGCACCCGGGGCGAACGGGGTGCCCTTCTCGTGGCCCGAGGGGAACGAGCCGGTCGCCTTGCCGTAGACGACGTTCGACGTGATCGTCAGGACCGACTGCGTCGGGATCGCGTCGCGGTACATCGGGATCGCCTTGATCTTCGACATGACCGTGTGCACGATCGTCGCCGCGATGTCGTCAGCGCGGTCGTCGTCGTTGCCGTACTTCGGGAAGTCGCCCTCGGTGACGTAGTCGACGACCAGACCGGTCTCGTCACGCACCGGGGTGACCGTGGCGTACTTGATGGCCGAGAGCGAGTCCGCGACGATCGACAGGCCGGCGATGCCGCAGCCCATGGTGCGGATGATGTCGCTGTCGTGCAGCGCCATCTCCATCGCCTCGTAGGCGTACTTGTCGTGGCTGTAGTGGATGATGTTGAGCGCCTCGACGTAGGTGCCGACGACCCAGTCGAGCATGTCCTCGTACTTGGACCAGACCTCGTCGAAGTCGAGCGGCCCGTCACCCTTGACCGGCTCGTAGCCGGTGACGATCTGCTTGCCGCTGACCTCGTCACGTCCGCCGTTGATCGCGTACAGCAGCGACTTCGCGGCGTTGACGCGCGCCCCGAAGAACTGCATCTGCTTGCCGACCTTCATCGGGGAGACGCAGCACGCGATGGCCGCGTCGTCGCCCCAGCGCTCACGGATCTGCTCGTCGGACTCGTACTGGATCGAGCTCGTCTCGATCGAGATCGCGGCGCAGAACTCCTTGTAGCCCTCCGGCAGCTCCTCGTCCCAGAAGATCGTGATGTTCGGCTCCGGGGCAGCGCCCAGGTTGCGCAGGGTCTGCAGCAGGCGGAACGAGGTCTTCGTGACGAGGGTGCGACCGTCCTCGGCGATGCCGCCGTCGGACCAGGTGGCCCAGTACGGGTCGCCCGAGAAGATCTGGTCGTAGTCGATGGTCCGCAGGAAGCGCACGATGCGGAGCTTGATGACGAGAGCGTCGATCATCTCCTGGGCGTCCTGCTCCGTGATCGTGCCCTCGGCGAGGTCACGCTCGAAGTACGCGTCGAAGAAGGCGGAGAGGCGCCCGAACGACATCGCGGCGCCGTCCTGCGACTTCACGGACGCGAGGTAGCCGAAGTACGTCCACTGGACGGCTTCCTTCGAGTTCGCGGCAGGGCGGCCCAGGTCGAAGCCGTACTGCTCGCCGAGGTTCTTGAGCTTCTTGAGCGCGCGAATCTGCTCCGAGTGCTCCTCGCGATAGCGGGCCCAGTGCTCGCTGAACGGCTGGTCCGCAACCTTGTCCTTGTCCTTCGCCTTCTCGGCGATGAGGAAGTCGACCCCGTAGAGGGCGACGCGGCGGTAGTCACCGATGATGCGGCCGCGGCCGTAGGCGTCGGGCAGGCCCGTGATGATGTGCGACGAGCGTGCGGCGCGGATGCGCGGCGTGTAGATGTCGAAGACGCCCTCGTTGTGCGTCTTGCGGTACTTGGTGAAGATCTCCTTGACCTGCGGGTCGGGCTCGAGGCCGGCCTCGCGGATCGCGGTCTCGACCATGCGCCACCCGCCGTTGGGCATCATCGCGCGCTTGAGCGGGGTGTCGGTCTGCAGGCCGACGACGACGTCGTCCTCGGCGCAGATGTAGCCGGCGGGGAAGGCGTCGACGTCGGCGGGGGTGTGCGTGTCGACGTCGAAGACGCGCTTCGCGCGCTCGACGGAGAGGTAGTCCTTCTCCAGGGTGTCCCAGACGGCCAGCGTCTTCGTCGTCGGGCCGGCGAGGAAGGACGCGTCTCCCTCGTAGGGGGTGTAGTTGCGCAGGATGAAGTCGCGCACGTCGACGGTCTCGGTCCAGGGACCCTTGTCGAAGTTGCGCCAAGCATCAATGGTGACGGTCTCGGGGGTACCCGTGGTTCCGTCTGCGGTCGTCGTCATCGCCGTCTCCTCGTGGATGGATCATCGTTCTGATCGTGGTTCCACCGTAGGGAGAAATTGGTGGGACGACTTGGGACCTATGGCTCTGCGATGCCCGATTTGTTGAGTCGTGCGTCACAGGTCGAAGAACCCTCAGGCGACAAGGCTCCCACAGGTCACGGGGTGCGCGCCTGGGTCATCCCCCCAGGAGCCGCAGCACGTCCGCCGTGATGTCGGGCACGGTGAGCCTGTTGCCCTCCGCGACCTGCTCGCGGCTCGCGTGCGGAAGGAACGCGGTGGGCAGCCCGACCGTGTGCACAGGAGTGCGCACCCCCGCCTCGGCGGCACGTTCACGCACGAGCGCGCCGACGCCCCCGTCCGCGAGCCCGTCCTCGATCGTGACGACCAGGTCGTGCTCCCCCGCCGACTTCACGAGGGCGCTGGGAACCGGCAGCACCCACGTCGGCGAGACGACCGTGCACCCGAGGCCGAGCGCCGCGAGCTTCTCCCCCAGCCCGAGCGCGGTCTGCGCCATCGAGCCGATCCCCACGACGAGCACGCGGCGCTCCTCGCCGTCGCCCGGCTCGTGCCGCGCGAGGACGTCCACGCCGTCGAGCTCGTCGACAGCGACCAGGTCCGGGCCGACAGAGCCCTTCGGGTAGCGCACGACCGTCGGGGCGTCGTCGACGTCCACCGCCGCGCGCAGTGCCGCGCGCAACGTCGACTCGTCGCGCGGCGCCGCGAGGCGCAGCCCCGGCACGATACGCAGCATCGCCAGGTCCCACACGCCGTTGTGGCTCGCGCCGTCGTCTCCCGTGATGCCCGCGCGGTCGAGGACGAACGTGACCCCGGCACGGTGCAGGGCGACGTCCATGAGCACCTGGTCGAACGCACGGTTGAGGAACGTCGCATACACCGCGACGACCGGGTGCATGCCCGCGAAAGCCATCCCGGCCGCGGACGTGACCGCGTGCTGCTCAGCGATGCCGACGTCGAACGTGCGGTGCGGGAACTCCGCCTGGAACGGCGCCAGCCCGACCGGGTTGAGCATCGCGGCCGTGATCGCGACGACGTCAGGCCGCCGTCGGCCGATCGCGACGATCTCGTCGGCGAACACCGACGTCCATCCGAAGCGCGACGGAGCGACCGGCAGTCCCGTCTCCGGGTGGATCTGCCCGACGGCGTGGAACCGGTCGGCGACGTCCTGCTCCGCGGGCGAGTATCCGCGCCCCTTCTCCGTCATCACGTGCACGAGCACAGGACCACCGAACGCGCGCGCGGCGCTCAGGGAGCGCTCGAGCGCGGCGACGTCGTGGCCGTCGACCGGGCCGATGTACTTCAGCCCCAGGTCCTCGAACATGCCCTGCGGCGCGACGACGTCCTTGATGCCCTTCTTCAAGCCGTGCAGCGCGTCGTACGTGACGCGACCCGGCAGGCCCGACCGCTTGAGCGTGCGCTTGCCCCAGCTGAGCACTTGCTCGTACCCGCGCGTCGTGCGCAGCGTGTCGAGGTGGTGCGCGAGGCCGCCGATCGTCGGCGCATAGGACCTGCCGTTGTCGTTCACGACGATCACGAGGCGCTCGTCCGTCGAACCGGCGATGTTGTTGATGGCTTCCCAGGCCATGCCGCCCGTGAGCGCGCCGTCGCCGATCACCGCGACGACGTGCCGGTCCAGCGAACCCTTGAGCGCGTTGGCCTTGGCGATCCCGTCCGCCCACGACAGGGCGGTCGACGCGTGCGAGTTCTCGACGACGTCGTGCTCAGACTCGGCACGGCTCGGATATCCCGACAGGCCGTCGTGGCGGCGCAGCCTCGAGAAGTCCTGGCGCCCCGTCAGGAGCTTGTGCACGTAGGACTGGTGGCCCGTGTCGAACACGAACGTGTCCGTCGGCGAGCTGAAGACGCGGTGCATCGCGATCGTCAGCTCCACGACGCCGAGGTTCGGGCCGAGGTGGCCTCCGGTCCGTGAGACCGCCTGCACCAGGAACTCGCGGATCTCGGCGGCAAGCTGCTCCGTCTGCGCGATCGTCAGCGTGCGCAGGCGCGCCGGTCCCGTGATCTGCTCGAGAAGCCCCATCGCGTCGTCCTCCAGGTCTCCGGCCCCGACCGGGTACCGGACGTCCGCCGGTCTCCCACTCTACGGGGGTACCGCACGTGCGCGCCGCGCGCGGCGTCGGCGACGGTGGAGCGTCCGCGAAGGTTCAGTGCCCGCCGGAGACGATCCAGACGATGCCCGCCGCGACCGCGGCGAGCACGACGCCGAAGCACGCGACCGCACGCACACGGCCCGCGGCTGTCATGCGATCGACCCCGTCAGGACCGGTCTCGACCATGGCGGTCGAACGGATGCCGATCGCGAAGATCGCCGGCAGGCCGGCGCCGAGCACGAGGCCTACTGCGATGACCTTGGCGAGGGAGATACCGAGCTCTGCAGCGTTCATGTCCAGTCCTCTCAGACCGTGGCCGGGACGGCGGGTGACTCGACCGCGGCGCGGTCCTGCGGGCAGGCGGGCGACGCGACGTCGGTCACGCCGGCCATGGCCTCGTCGACAGCGTCGCCGAGGCTCGGCGTGGCGTCGTCCCACTCGTCGTTGACGTTGTCGGGGTTGATCGGCTCCTTGCGGGAGTGCCGCCACATCACGAAGCAGGCCGCGACGAGGATCGCGAACACCACGAGGATGCCGGTCGCTCCGCCGACCAGGTCTGCGAGGAACCAGCACGCTGCGCCCACGAGACCCGAGGCGGGCAGCGTGATGAGCCACGCGACACCCATGCGTCCGGCGACGCCCCAGCGCACCTCGGCGCCCGGGCGGCCGACGCCCGAGCCGAGGATCGAGCCGGTCGCGACGTGCGTCGTCGAGAGCGGCAGCCCGAGGCTCGACGACGTGAGGATGATCGCGGCGGACGACGTCTCAGCAGCCATCCCCTGCGGGGACGAGATCTCGACGAGGCCCTTGCCGAGCGTGCGGATGACCCGCCAGCCGCCGAGGTAGGTGCCGAGCGCGATCGCGATCGCGCACGCGGCGATGACCCAGAACGGGATGTGGTCGTCTGCGGTCACAGTGCCGTGCGCGACGAGCGCGAGGAAGATCACGCCCATCGTCTTCTGCGCGTCGTTCGTGCCGTGCGCGAGCGAGACGAGGGACGCGGAGCCGACCTGACCCCAGCGGAAGCCGCGCTCCTGCGTCTTCTCCGGGACGCCCCGCACGATGCGGTGGACGACCCAGGTGCCGATCGCGGCGACGAGGCCGGCGACGACGGGCGCGAGGAGGGCCGGCAGGAGGATCTTGGCCACGACGCCGCCCCAGACGACGCCGCTCGTGCCGAGCGCAAGCAGCGCGGCACCGATGAGGCCGCCGAACAGGGCGTGCGACGAGCTCGACGGCAGGCCGAGGAGCCACGTGAAGACGTTCCACAGGATGCCACCGACGAGGCCGGCGAAGACGATCGTCAGGAGGGCGTCCCCAGCGACGCCGTCGAGGTTGACGATGCCCTTGGCGACGGTCGCCGCGACGGCCACCGAGAGGAACGCGCCGACGAGGTTGAGGACCGCCGAGAGCGCGACCGCGGTGCGGGGCTTGAGGGCGCCCGTCGCGATCGAGGTCGCCATGGCGTTCCCGGTGTCGTGGAACCCGTTCGTGAAGTCGAATGCGAGGGCGGTGATGATCACCAGCGTGAGAATCAGGAGCTCTGCCACGTCCTCAATGATGGGGGCAGGAAAGGTGTTGTCCACCCCCTGGAGGTCCTGAACCGCGCCAGATCACGGCTGATCTGTGGACATTTCATTGCTCGTTCACCTGCCGTTCACCTAGGGGTCCGACCGAGCTTCACGGACCGGGTCGGGCAGCCCTGGGTCCCGTCCCCGTGTCGCACGGCGCACCTAGACTCGAGGCATGAAGTTCCTCCAGGGCCAGGCCCCCACGACAGACCTCACCTACGGCGACGTCTTCCTCGTCCCGTCCCGCTCGGACGTCACCTCGCGGTTCGACGTCGACCTTGCGTCGCAGGACGGCACCGGGACGACGATCCCCCTCGTGGTCGCGAACATGACTGCGGTCGCCGGGCGCCGCATGGCGGAGACGGTCGCACGCCGCGGCGCGCTCGCGGTCATCCCTCAGGACGTCCCCGTCGAGGTCGTCGCGAACGTCATCGCCGACGTCAAGACGAAGGACCCGGTCATCGAGTCGCCCGTGACGATCGCTCCGCACGACACGGTGCACACCGTGCTGACCCTCATGGGCAAGCGCGCGCACGGTGCTGCGATCGTCGTCGAGGACGACCGCGTCGTCGGGATCGTGACGCCCGAGGACTGCCGCGACGTCGACCGCTTCACCCAGGTGCGCCAGGTCATGTCGGCCGAGCCTGCGACGCTCGACGCGAGCGTCCTCGAGGGCGCCGACGGGCTGCGCCGCGCGTTCGACCAGCTGCACTCGGCGCGCCGGAAGGTCGCGCCCGTCGTGCGCGACGGCCGCCTCGTCGGCGTCCTGACCCGCAAGGGCGCGCTGCGCTCGAGCCTCTACTCCCCCGCGCTCGACGGCTCCGGCCGCCTGCGCGTCGCGGGAGCGATCGGCATCAACGGCGACGTCCGGGCCAAGGCCGAGGGCCTGCTCGCGGCAGGCGCGGACGCGCTCGTCGTCGACACCGCGCACGGTCATCAGCAGAAGATGCTCGAGGCCCTCGCCGCGGTCCGCTCGGTCTCGCCGGGCGTGCCGGTCGTCGCGGGCAACGTCGTGACGGCGGACGGCGTACGGGACCTCGTCGAGGCCGGCGCCGACATCGTCAAGGTCGGGGTGGGCCCGGGCGCGATGTGCACGACCCGCATGATGACCGGTGTCGGTCGCCCCCAGTTCTCCGCGGTCCTCGAGTGCGCCGCGGCGGCCCGCGAGCTCGGCAAGCACGTGTGGGCTGATGGCGGCGTGCGTCACCCGCGCGACGTCGCCCTCGCGATCGCGGCCGGCGCGAGCCAGGTCATGATCGGCTCGTGGTTCGCCGGGACGTACGAGAGCCCGGGCGACCTGCACGACGACGGCACGGGGCGCTTCTACAAGGAGAGCTTCGGCATGGCGTCGGCCCGCGCGGTCGCCGCACGCACGGCGTCCGGCTCCCCCTTCGACCGCGCCCGCAAGGCGCTGTACGAGGAGGGCATCTCGACGTCGCGCATGTACCTCGACCCGGCCCGTCCGAGCGTCGAGGACCTGATCGACGAGATCACGTCAGGCCTGCGCTCGTCGTGCACGTATGCCGGCGCGCGCTCTCTCGAGGAGTTCGCCGAGCGCGCGGTCGTCGGGATCCAGTCGGCCGCAGGCTACGAGGAAGGTCGCCCGCTGCCCGCAGGCTGGTGACGGGACGCGTGGGTTCACCCGTGCGCGGCCGCGACGTGCGTAGAGTCGTCCCCGTGGAGTTCAACGACGCACCCGTGCTGGTGCTGCAGCACGCCGCCTGGGAGGGCCCCGGCCTGATCGCTCGCGGTCTCGAGCAACGCGACATCCCGTGGACGGTCCGGACGGTCCTCGACGAGCACGACCCGCACCTGCCCGACGTGAGCCGCCTCGGCGGCCTCGTCGTCATGGGTGGCGCGGCTGGTGCGCTCGACGACGACGAGCACCCGGGTCTCGTCGCGGAGCGCAACCTCCTCGTCGCGGCCGTCGAGGCCGACATCCCAGTGCTCGGCGTGTGCCTCGGCATGCAGCTCCTCGCGGTCGCGCACGGGGCTGCGCTCCACGCGGGTGCGCACCACGAGCTGGGCTTCGGCCCCGTCGCGGTCACGGGCGACGGCATCCGTGACCCGTACCTCTATCCGCTCGTCGTGGATGCGCACGCGGACCCTGACGTGCTGCACTGGCACGAGGACGGCGTCGAGGCGCCGGACGGCGCGACGGTGCTCGCGTCGACGGACGTGACGCCCGTGCAGGCGTTCCGGCTGGGAAGCGCGACGGCGTTCCAGTTCCACCTCGAGGTCGACGCGCCGATGCTGGGCGCCTGGCTCGACGAGCCGGAGACCGCGGAGGAGCTGACTGCGGACCAGATCTCGGCGATCCGCGAGCAGGGCCGCGAACGGCTGCCGAGCCTCGCGCCGCGCGCGTTCGTGGGGCTGGGCACGTTCGCGGACGCCGTGAGGTATCGGCGCGGCTGACGTGGACGCTCTCGCGCAGCTGCGCGCACTCGCCGCCGAGGGCATCGACTGGCGCGCGGCGACAGGCCGGCTGCCCGACGCGGACGCGTCCCGTCCCGCGGCGGTGCTCGTGCTGTTCGGGCGGCTCGACGACGTCCCCGCGGAGCACGCGAACGACGCGCCCGCTGTCCCGGCGGACCTGGACGTGCTGCTCGTGCGGCGCGCCTCGACGCTGCGCCACCATCCCGGTCAGGTGGCCTTCCCAGGCGGTCGGATGGACCCGACGGACGACGACCTCGTCGCGGCGGCGCTGCGCGAGGCCGAGGAGGAGACAGGACTCGACACCGGAGGTGTCGAGGTGCTCGGCACGCTCGGCGCGCTCCCCCTCCCGGTCAGCGACCACCTCGTCACCCCGGTCCTCGGCTGGTGGGCGCGCCCCACGGCGGTGCGCGTCGTCGACCATGGCGAGTCGGCCCAGGTCTTCCGCGCACCCGTCGCGGACCTCGTCTCGCCGTCGAACCGGGGCACGACCGCGCTCGAGCGTGGCGGCCGCACCTATCGCGGCCCGGCGTTCGAGGTCGCGGGCAACGTCGTGTGGGGCTTCACGGCGATCGTCTTGAGCGGGATCCTCGACGGGCTCGGCTGGTCGGTCCCGTGGGACCGCGGCCGCGCGGTCGAGATCCCGTGGTGATCCGGCAGGGCTGTGCCCGACCGAGCGCATGAGACCTGGGACCCGCACGCGCGTGCCACGCATCAGCGAGGATGGCTCCATGAGCAACGACGCCCACACCCCAGCCCCGTTCGGTTCCTGGCCCTCGCCGCTCACCGCGGTCTCCCTCACGACGGACGTCGTGCGGCTGAGCGAGCCCGCTGTCGACGGTGAGGACACCTACTGGCTCGAGGGGCGCCCGCAGGAGGGCGGGCGGCAGGTGCTCGTGCGACGCGCTGCGGACGGCACGCTCACGGACGTCATCCCGTCGACCCTGCCGGACGGCTCGACGTTCGACGTGCGCACCCGTGCCCACGAGTATGGCGGCGCGTCGTACACCGTCGTGCCGGGCGGCGTCGTCGTGTCGCGGGCGGAGGACGACCGCCTGTACCGCGTCGACCGTGACGGTGACGGCTTCGCGGCGCCCGTGCCGCTCACACCTGCCGACGGCCGCCGCTACGCGGACCTCGACGTCGTGCCCGGCTACGGCCTGCTCGTCGCCGTCTCGGAGGACCACGGCGCACCCGGCGCACAGCTGACGAACCCGCCGGCTGCGATCGTCGCGGTCCCGCTCGACGGTTCCGCCTCCGACGACGGGTCGCTCGTGACCGTCCTCGTCGAAGGGCCGGACTTCCTCACGTCTCCGCGCGTGAGCCCGGACGGCGAGCTGCTCGCGTGGCTCTCGTGGGACCACCCGGCCATGCCGTGGGACGGGACCGAGCTGCGCGTCGGCGAGCTCGCGCGCGGGGTGCACGGCCTGCGCGTCCTGGAGCGCCGCACGATCGCCGGCGGCGCAGACGTCAGCGTGACCGAGCCGCTGTGGACGTCGACGGGCGAGCTGCTGCACGTCGACGACCGGACGGGTTGGTGGAACCTGTACCGCACCGAGCTGACCGGCGACACGCCCCGGACGCGCGCCGTGCGCCCGGCGGAGGTCGAGCTGTCGACCCCGCAGTGGGGATTCGGCACCCGGACGTACGCCATGCTCGACGACGAGCTCGCAGTCGTGACGTGGTCCGACGCCGGGCACCGCCGCCTTGGCTCGGTGCGGGTCACGAACGGCCAGCTCGAGGTGTGGGACGGCGAGTGGGAGCCCGCCGGTGGCGTCGCCGCGACGGAGGGCCGCGTCGTCGTCATCGCCGAGCACCCGACCCGGCCCGCGGCGCTCGTCGAGATCGATCTCGGCGCGCGACGCGAGGGCGACGGCGTGCGGGTGCTGCGGGCGAGCGCGAACCCGACTCTCGCTCCCGACGACGTGTCGGTCGCGGAGGCGGTCACGTGGCCGTCCGGCGACGGCGTCGCGCACGGCTTCTTCTACGCTCCGAGGTCCGCGGCGTACACGGGTGAGCCTGGCACGCTGCCGCCGCTCGTCGTGATGTCGCACGGCGGCCCGACGGCGGCGACGCTCCCCGGGTTCTCGCCGTCGGTCCAGTACTGGACGACGCGCGGGATCGCGGTGCTCGACGTCAACTACGGCGGCTCGACCGGCTACGGCCGTGCCTACCGGGAACGGCTGCGCGGGCAGTGGGGCATCGTCGACGTCCGCGACTGCGAGACGGGCGCGCTCTGGCTCGCCGAGCAGGGCCGCGTCGACGGGCGACGGCTCGCCATCCGGGGCGGCAGCGCGGGCGGCTTCACGACGCTCGCCGCCCTGACGTTCACCGACACGTTCGCAGTCGGCGCGAGCCTCTACGGCGTCGGCGACCTCGAAGCGCTCGCGCGTGAGACGCACAAGCACGAGTCGCACTACCTCGACTCGCTCGTGGGCCCGTACCCGGAGCGCCGCGACCTGTACGTCGAGCGGTCCCCGATCCACCACACCGACCGGCTGAGCGCTCCCATGATCTTGCTGCAGGGCACGGAGGACACAGTCGTCCCGCCGAACCAGGCCCAGACGATGGCCGACGCCGTCGCGGCGCGTGGCCTCGACGTCGAGCTGATCCTGTTCGAAGGCGAGCGGCACGGGTTCCGGAAGGCCGAGACGATCCAGCGAGCCTTCACCGTCGAGCTGGCCTTCTACGGCAAGGTCCTCGGCTTCACCCCGGCCGACGACACCGCGTCGAGCTAGGTGCACAAGGCCGCGTCGCACTCGCGGCGCGGCCTCGACCCAGGCCCCCGGGGGCGCACACTGAACGCATGGAAGCGCTTGTGGCGGTGTACTACCTCGCGTGACGCCGTCGTGAGTGCGTGCGTCAGGCCGCGACGAGCGACCGCAGGACGTACTGCAGGATGCCGCCGTTGCGGTAGTAGTCCGCCTCTCCGGGCGTGTCGATGCGGACGACCGCGTCGAACGCGACGGTGGAGCCGTCGGCCTTGGTGGCGGTCACGGCGACCGTGCGTGGCGTCGTGCCGTCGTTGAGCGCCGTGATGCCCGAGATCGCGAACGTCTCGGTCCCGTCGAGGCCGAGCGACTCGGCGTTCTCCCCCTCGGGGAACTGCAGCGGCAGGACGCCCATCCCGATGAGGTTCGAGCGGTGGATGCGCTCGAAGCTCTCCGTGATGACAGCCTTCACGCCCAGGAGCGCCGTGCCCTTCGCCGCCCAGTCGCGCGAGGAGCCGGAACCGTACTCCTTGCCACCGAGGATGACGAGCGGGGTGCCCGCCGCAGCGTAGTTCTGGGCCGCGTCGTAGATCGCGGCCTGCTCGCCAGTCGTGAAGTCGAGCGTGTACCCGCCCTCGACGTTGTCGAGGAGCTGGTTGCGCAGACGGATGTTGGCAAACGTGCCGCGGATCATGACCTCGTGGTTGCCGCGGCGCGAGCCGTAGGAGTTGAAGTCACGGCGCTCGACGCCGTTCTCCGCGAGGTAGCGGCCCGCGGGCGAGTCCGGCTTGATGGCACCGGCCGGGCTGATGTGGTCGGTCGTGACCGAGTCGCCGAGCTTCGCGAGGACGCGCGCGCCCGTGATGTCCTCGACGGGCGAGGGCGTCAGGCCCATGCCCTCGAAGTACGGGGGCTTGCGGACGTAGGTGGACTCGGAGTCCCACGCGAACGTGTCGCCCTCGGGGGTATTGAGCGCACGCCACTTGTCGTCTCCCGCGAAGACGTCCGCGTAGTCGGCGGTGAACATCTCGCGGTTGATCGACGAGTCGATCGTCGCCTGGACCTCTTCGGTGGACGGCCAGATGTCACGCAGGAAGATCGGGTGGCCCGACTCGTCACGGCCGAGCGGCTCGTGCTCGAAGTCGAACTCCATGGTCCCGGCGAGCGCGTACGCGATGACGAGGGGCGGGGACGCGAGGTAGTTCATCTTCACGTCGGGGTTGATGCGACCCTCGAAGTTGCGGTTGCCGGAGAGCACCGAGACGACGGCGAGGTCGTGCTCGTTGACAGCGGCGGAGACCTCGTCCGAGAGCGGGCCCGAGTTACCGATGCAGGTGGCGCAGCCGTAGCCGACCAGGTGGAAGCCGAGCTTCTCGAGGTACGGCCACAGGCCGGCCTTCTCGTAGTAGTTCGTGACGACCTGCGAGCCCGGCGCCATCGACGTCTTGACCCACGGCTTGGCCGTCAGACCCTTCTCGACGGCCTTCTTCGCGAGGAGGCCGGCGGCGAGCATGACCGACGGGTTCGACGTGTTGGTGCACGACGTGATGGACGCGATCGCGACCGCACCGTGGAACAGCTCGTACGTCGAGCCCTCGGGGCTCGTGACCTCGACCGTCTTGCGGACGGGCTCGGCGATCGCGGGCGAGTCGGACGCCGGGAAGGACTCCTTCTCGGCCTCGTCGATGCCGTTGAGGACCTCGGGCGCGTAGTTCGGCAGGTCGCGCGTGAACGCGCTCTTCGCGTGGGAGAGCTCGATGCGGTCCTGCGGGCGCTTCGGGCCGGCGATCGACGGGACGACCGTCGACAGGTCGAGCTCGAGGTACTCGGAGAAGACGGGCTCCTGGGCGGTGGCCGGGTCGAGCCACATGCCCTGCTCCTTGGCGTACGCCTCGACGAGCGCGACCTGCTCGTCGCTGCGGCCCGTGAGGCGCAGGTAGTCGAGCGTGACGTCGTCGATCGGGAAGATCGCGGCGGTCGAGCCGAACTCGGGGCTCATGTTGCCGATCGTGGCGCGGTTCGCGAGCGGTACCTGGGAGACGCCCTCGCCGTAGAACTCGACGAACTTGCCGACGACGCCGTGCTGGCGCAGCAGCTGCGTGATCGTGAGGACGACGTCGGTCGCCGTGACGCCCGTCGGGATCTGGCCGGACAGCTTGAAGCCGACGACGCGCGGGATGAGCATCGAGACCGGCTGACCGAGCATCGCGGCCTCGGCCTCGATGCCGCCCACGCCCCAGCCGAGCACGCCGAGACCGTTGACCATCGTCGTGTGCGAGTCGGTGCCGACGCAGGTGTCGGGGTAAGCGCGCAGCGCACCGTCGACCTCGCGGGTCATGACGACGCGGGCGAGGTACTCGATGTTGACCTGGTGCACGATGCCGGTGCCCGGCGGGACGACCTTGAAGTCGTCGAACGCCGTCTGGCCCCAGCGGAGGAACTGGTAGCGCTCGTGGTTGCGCTCGTACTCGATCTCGACGTTGCGACGGAACGCGTCGGCGCGGCCGGCGACGTCGATCTGCACGGAGTGGTCGATGACGAGCTCGGCGGGGGCGAGCGGGTTGATGCGCGACGGGTCGCCGCCGAGGTCCGCGACGGCCTCACGCATCGTCGCGAGGTCGACGACGCACGGGACACCGGTGAAGTCCTGCATGATCACGCGGGCGGGCGTGAACTGGATCTCCGTGTCCGGCTGGGCGTCCGGGTCCCACCCGGCCAGGGCGCGCACGTGGTCGGCGGTGATGTTCGCGCCGTCCTCGGTGCGAAGCAGGTTCTCGGCGAGAACCTTGAGCGAGTACGGCAGGCGGGCGAGCCCGTCGACCGCGGAGAGGCGGAAGATCTCGTAGGACGCGTCCCCCACCTCGAGGGTTCCCTTTGCACCGAACGTGTCGACACTGCTCACGATGGCTCCTTAACTCCAGCGTCGGCCGAGCCTCGACGACGTGGCGCGCAGCGCCCTCGCGTCGTCGCTTGCTCGGGTGGTGATCAGACGGGGGCACTCCCCAGCCTAGGCGGGCATGAGCGCAGTAACACCTGCGCAACCACCTGCCAGCCTACCATTTATCTTGACGTCAAGATAAGTGAGACACGCCTTGCATAATTGCCCGGCGCCGCCGGCTGCACCCGCACGAGCGACGCCTATCCTGGTCCGATGACCTTGCGCGACATCCCCCTGACCACGATCGAGGGCCGGACGACCTCCCTCGCGGAGCACGCCGACGAGGTCGTGCTCGTCGTCAACGTCGCGTCCCGCTGCGGCCTCACACCGCAGTACGCGACGCTCGAGGCGCTCCAGCGCACGTACGGCCCGCGAGGGTTCACGGTGCTCGGGTTCCCGTGCAACTCGTTCGCAGGCCAGGAGCCGGGCTCCGCCGAGAAGATCACCGAGTTCTGCTCGACGACCTACGGCGTGACGTTCCCGCTCATGGAGAAGACGAAGGTCAACGGCCGGCACAGCCACCCGCTCTACACGGAGCTGCGCAAGGTCCCCGACTCGAGCGGCCACGCGGGCCGCGTGAAGTGGAACTTCGAGAAGTTCGTCATCCTGCCGGACGACTCGGTGCACCGCTTCCGCCCGCAGACGCAGCCCGACGACGCCGCGATCGTCGCGGTCATCGAGCGCGGCCTGGCGCAGCGCGACAGCGCTGCGGCCGGCGGCGCGTCGGCCTAGAGCGGTCCGGCGTCAGGCACGTTCGAGGACCGTCACGCACTCCACGTGGTGCGTCATCGGGAACAGGTCGAACGCGCGCAGCGAGCGGACGTCGTAGCCCTGCTCGCCGAACAGACCGAGGTCGCGCGCGAGCGCGGCCGGGTCGCACGACACGAGCACGACGCGGTCAGGGGTGAGCGAGACGACCTGGTCGACGACCGCACGTCCGGCGCCGGCGCGCGGCGGGTCGAGCACGACGACGTCCGCTCCCCCGACCGCGCCGTGGCCCTCGTCGCGCAGGACACGCGCGACGTCGCCTGCCCAAAGGTCGACATGGTCCGCCCCGTGCAGGTTGCGGCGGGCGGACGCGACCGCCCGCTCGTCACCCTCGACGGACACGACCCGACCGACCGGTCCGGTCGCCGCGGCGAGCGGTGCCGTGAAGAGCCCCGATCCTGCGAACAGGTCGACGACGGTCGCGTCGAGCACGTCGCCCACCGAGTCGAGCACGGTCTGCGCGAGAAGCGCCGGCGCTTCCCGGTGCACCTGCCAGAACCCGTCAGCCGCGACCCGGAACTGGTGCTCCGTGCCGCCGACCGTCACGGTCTCGACGACCGTGCGGCGGGCGTTCGGGCGGCGGTCGACTCGCGTGCCACGCCAGGGCTCGCCGTCGACGAGGAGGATCGGCTCAGCACCGCCCTCGGGCGCGACGACGTCCAGCCGAGCGCCTGCCGTCCAGCGGCCGCTGAACACGCCGAACGCCTCGGCGGCTGCGGCGACCGACTCGGTCGCCAGCGGCATCGCGTCGAGCGCGACGACGTCGTGCGAACGGTGCCTGCGCATCCCGGCGCGGCCCTCGGCGTCGGCCACGAGCTCGATGCGCGTGCGGTAGGCGAGACCGCCGCGCTCGTCGTCGCCCGGGGCTGCCTCGACGACGACCGGGAGATCGAGGTGGGCGATGCGGCGCAGCTGCTCCTCGATGACCTGGCGCTTCCACTCGCGCTGCGCGTCGAGACGCACGTGCGCGAGCTCGGCACCGCCGACCCCGCCCGGACCAGCGGCGGGCCACGCGGACGGGACCCGGTCCGGGCTCGACTCGAGCACCTCGACCGCGTCGCCGCGCCAGAACTTCGCGTCCGGCGCAGCCGCTGTCAGGCGGACGCGCACACGCTCGCCCGGAAGGGCGTGCCGCACGAAGACGACCCGGCCCTCGTGCCGAGCGACGCAGTGACCACCGTGCGCGACCGGCCCCACCTCGACCTCGACGAGCGGCATGTCGACGGGCGCGTCGACCTCAGCACCGGGCCGCGTGCGGCGGACCGGCCGGGACGAGCCGGGACGGGGGCCGCGGGAGGAGGATCGGGCAGGTCGTGCGGGGGGCTGGGTCATGGTGCCTTCGTGTCGTCAGGTTCGGTCGGCCTCGCGTAGAGCACCGGCTCGGTGCCGGCGGTCGACGCCGTGGAGGCCAGACGCCAGGGTACCGAGGCCACGACGACTCCGGGCGTGAAGAGCAGGCGGCCCTTGAGCCGCAGGGCGCTCTGGTTGTGCAGCAGCTGCTCCCACCAGTGACCCACCACATACTCGGGCAGGTAGACGACGACGAGGTCGCGCGGGCTCTCACGGCGCACCGAGCGCACGTACGAGAGCACGGGCCGGGTGATCTCACGGAACGGCGAGTCGAGGACGCGCAACGGCATCGGCAGGTCGAGGGACTCCCAGTGCTCGACGAGCCGCGCCGTCTCGTCGGCGTCGACCGAGACCGTGACGGCCTCGAGCACGGAGGGCCTGGTCGCGCGGGCGTACGAGAGGGCGCGCATCGCCGGCTTGTGCACCTTGGAGATCAGCACGATCGCGTGGACCCGGCTCGGCAGCGCACGCTCGGTCGCGACGTCCTCGTCGAGCTCGAGCTCCTCCGCAACCGCGTCGTAGTGCTTGCGGATCGCGCGCATCACCAGGAACACGCCCGCCATCGCGAGGAGCGCGATCCACGCGCCGTGCGTGAACTTCGTCGCGAGGACGACGATGAGGACGGTGCCCGTCATCCCCAGCCCCACGACGTTGAGGACGCGCGACCGCTTCATCTTCGACCGCTGCACCGGGTCGTACGCGAGGCGCAGCGCCGTCGTCCAGTGCCGCACCATGCCGAGCTGCGAGAGCGTGAAGGACACGAACACGCCGACGATGTAGAGCTGGATCAGGCGGGTGACCTGCGCGTCGAACAGGACAACGAGCACGATCGCGGCGAACGCGAGGGACACGATGCCGTTCGAGAACGCGAGGCGGTCCCCGCGCTTGTGCAGCTGACGCGGCAGGAAGCCGTCGCGCGCGAGGATCGAGCCGAGCACGGGGAAGCCGTTGAACGCCGTGTTCGCGGCGAGGACGAGGATGAGGCCCGTGACCGCCGAGACGACGTAGAACATCGGCGGGAACGACGCGAAGATCGTGTGCGCCAGCTGCGAGAGCACCGGCACCTGGACGTAGCCGACGGGCGCGTGGCCGTCTATCAGCAGGTCCGTCGCGGGGTCCTCGACGTAGACGACACCCGTCGCCGACGCGAGCAGCAGGATCGACATGATCATGAACATCGACGTCAGGCCGAGCAGCGCGAGCGTCGTCGCAGCGTTGCGGGACTTCGGCTTCTTGAACGCGGGGACCCCGTTGGAGATCGCCTCGACGCCGGTCAGCGCGGCACAGCCCGACGCGAACGCGCGGGCGATGAGGAACGCCCCCGCGAGCCCCACGAGACCTTGGTCGAACGCGGACGACGGCACGACGTCGTACGACGCGCTCTCCGCCCGTCCCAGGTTCCCCGTGACGAACTGGACGA
Organism: Sanguibacter hominis ATCC BAA-789; assembly: GCF_012396185.1. Taxonomy (GTDB): domain Bacteria; phylum Actinomycetota; class Actinomycetes; order Actinomycetales; family Cellulomonadaceae; genus Flavimobilis; species Flavimobilis hominis. The sequence continues at coordinate 333,507 of NZ_JAAXOW010000002.1, read as the reverse complement.
ACCCGATGACCGCCGTCGCTCCGACCGCGGCCATGAACAGGTAGACCGGGATCGCGAACATCTTCCCGGACTCCTTGACGCCACGAAGGTTTGCGATCGTCAGCAGGATGATGAGCGCGACCGCGATCGGCAGCTCGTGCCCGCGCAGCGCGGGGATCGCCGTCGCCGCGTACTGCGCGCCCGACGAGATCGACACGGCGACCGTCAGGACGTAGTCGACGAGCAGCGCCGACGCGACCGTCAGGCCAGCGCGCGGGCTGATGTTCTCCGTCGCGATCTCATAGTCACCGCCACCCGACGGGTACGCGTGCACGTTCTGCCGGTACGACGCGACCACCACGAGCAGCACGCCGACGACCGCGACGCCGATCCACGGCGACATCGTCGTCGCCGTGAAACCGGCGAGCGCGAGCGTCAGGAGGATCTCGTCCGGCGCGTACGCGACCGAGGACAGCGCGTCAGACGCGAAGACGGGGAGGGCGATGCGTTTGGGCAGCAGCGTGTGCCCCAGGCCGTCGCTCCGCATCGGCCTGCCGAGCACGAGCCGCTTCGCCGCATCCATGATGTCCGACACGTTGAGCAATGCTAGGCCTGTTCTGGCGGTGATGGGCGCAACAAGGTCCCGGGAGGTATACCTTCAGGTCTGTGCACTTCGTGATCATGGGCTGCGGACGCGTCGGAGCGGCGCTCGCGCACTCGCTCGAGAAGAACGGCCACTCGGTGGCCATCATCGACCAGAACCCCGAGTCGTTCCGTCGCCTCGCCCCCACCTTCACCGGCAAGAAGGTCACCGGCCTGGGCTTCGACCGGGACACCCTCGAGCAGGCCGGCATCGACGAGGCGTACGCCTTCGCGGCCGTGTCCGACGGCGACAACTCGAACATCCTCGCCGCACGCGTCGTGCGCGAGACGTTCGGCGTCGACAACGTCGTCGCCCGCATCTACGACCCGCACCGCGCGGAGATCTACCAGCGGCTCGGCATCCCCACGGTCGCGACCGTGCGCTGGACGTCCGACCAGGTGATGCGGCGCCTGCTGCCGCTCGGCACCACGGACGACTACCGCGACCCGTCCGGCCAGGTGCGCCTGTGCCAGACGGACTTCCACCCCGGCTGGGTGGGCCGCTCGCTCACGGTCGTCGAGGAGGCGACCGGCGCGCGCGTCGCGTTCGTCACCCGGTTCGGCGCGGCCGAGCTGCCGCGCCCCGGCATGGCGCTCCAGGAGAACGACGTGCTGCACGTCCTCGTGCGCTCGGTCGACGTCGCCGACGTCGAACGGATCCTCACCCACGCCCCGACCGAGGAGGTCTGATGCGCGTCGTCATCGCCGGTGCCGGCTCCGTCGGCCGCTCGATCGCCCGCGAGCTGCTCGCCCACGACCACGAGGTCGTGCTCATCGACCGTCAGCCCACCGCGATGCGTGTCGCGTCGGTCGCCGAGGCGGACTGGCTCCTCGCGGACGCGTGCGAGCTGTCGACGCTCTCCGAGGCGAAGGTCGACGAGTGCGACGTCATCGTCGCTGCGACCGGCGACGACAAGGCGAACCTCGTCATCGCGCTGCTCGCGAAGACCGAGTTCGGCGTGCCCCGAGTGGTCGCGCGCGTCAACAACCCGAAGAACGAGTGGATGTTCGACGAGTCGTGGGGTGTCGACGTCGCGGTGTCGACGCCGCGCATCATGACGGCGATGGTCGAGGAGGCCGTCGCCGTCGGCGACCTCGTGCGGATCTTCACGTTCCACCAGTCCGGTGCAGGGATCCTCGAGCTCACGGTCCCGCCGGACTCGTGGCTCGTGGGCCGCACGGTCGGCTCAGTGCCGTGGCCGACTGACACGGTCCTCGCTGCGGTCGTCCGCGACGCTCAGCCGCTCGCGCCGACAGCCGACGACACGCTCGAGGCTGGCGACGAGCTGCTGCTCGTCAGTGGCCGGGACGCGGACGAGGCTGCTCTGTCCGACCTGCTGACTGGCGCACAAGGATCCACGTCCCCCACAGCGTGACCGCCCACAGCGGGATGCCCATCGCGAGCCTCGCGGTGCCCAGCCAGCCGACCTGCGACCCGACGTACAGCGGGACCTGCACGGCGAGCCGGATCGCGAACAGACCGACCCACAGCCACGTCGCGAGCGTGTAGCGGCGCACGAGCGCGTGCGACGAGCGCCACGCGCTGAAGCCCGCGAACGGGTTGGCTGGTGCGTCGTCCGCGCCCTCTTCCGCGTGGGACGGACGCGCTGCCTTCGTCTCGGCGAAGCCGAGCCGGAACAGCTCCACGACGACGCCGATCGCAGGCCATCGCACGACGATCGAGACGAGGCACGCCAGCAGGTAGGCGCCGTTCGTGAGCAGGCCCATGAGGAAGTAGTCGGAGGCCTCTCCCGAGCGCCACGCCCACACGACGCCGATCGCGACGCCGAGCAGGCCCGAGAACGCCTGCGTGACCGGGGTGCGCTGCACGAGCCGCACGAGCACGAGGAGCACGGCGATCCCGGCGGACGCGATGAGCGTCGGCGTCAGCTCGAACGTCAGCAGGTAGACGACGACGAAGACCAGCCCTGGCAGGAGCGCCTCGATCACGCCACGTACCCCGCCGACCGCCTCCTGGAGCGAGAACTCGCTCGCCGTCAGGGCGCGCATGCCGCGCGCCTGCGCGACCTGTGCCTCCGTGGGCTCCGTACCGGACGCGTCGTCGTGCGGGGTGCTCTGGTCCACGTCCTGCTCTCTCCCAGCCCTCAAGGCTGCACGTCGGTCGACTGCGGCAGCAGCTCGTACCGCGGGTTGTAGATCACGGTGCGGCCGCGGTCGCTCGTGACGAACCCGGCTACGCGCACGCGCCTGCCAGGCTCGACGCCCGCGAGACGACGACGCCCGAGCCACACGAGGTCGACCGAGCCAGAGCCGTCGAACAGCTCCGCCTCGACCGCCTGGACACGGTCCGTCGGCCGCAGCACGACAGACCGCACGATCCCCGACACCTCGGCGGGGCGACGCTCGACGAGGTCGCTGATCGCCGTCGTGCCCTGCTTCGCAGAGCGGACACGCTCCTCGGTCGCGGCGACCTCGTCCTGGCTCGCCAGGACGCGCCGCAGCGCGGTACGCAACGACATGTCAGTCCCCTCAGGCCGTCCGGGCCGCCGCACGTGCGGCGGTCACCGGATCTCGGTGATCTCGGGGCCGCGCTCGAGCGGGTTGAGGTCGGGGGCTGCGGCCTTCTCGGCCGGGGTCTCCGGCTCGGGCGCAGACTCGTCCACCTGCTTCATCTCGGGCTGGTCAGGAAGGTGCAGCGGGAGCAGCTCGCGCGGGGCGCGCGCCACCTCGTCGCGCACGACGACGACCTGGGAGAACAGCGCCTCCATGAGGCCGGCAGCCTGCGGGTCCACCGTGGCCTTGCCGGTCAGGACGCCGCGGAGGAACCAGCGCGGGCCGTCGACCCCGAGGAAGCGGATGACGCGGACGACGTCCTTGCCCTCGCCGTCCTTCGCGGGGGCCTTGACGAACAGCTCACGACCGAACCGGCCGGGGATGTCGTCGACAGTCGCACCCTGCGTCGTGAGCGACTCGCGGATCTCGTCGCGGATCTCGTCCCAGATGCCCGCGATGCGCGGAGCAGCGAACGCCTGGATCTGCAGGACAGAGCTGTCGACCATGACGGACACGCCCGTGACGGCCTGCGTGTTCTTGTCGAGCTCCATGCGCACCTGCATGCCCTGGACGCCCGGCAGGAGGATCGAGCCGAGGTCGACACGGCTCGCCCTCGCGTCGTCGACCTGGCTGACGTCCCACGGACCGTGGTCCGGGCGCGCCTCGGTCTCCTCGGCCGCGGTGGCCTCGGCGTCGGGCAGCTCCTCGCTCGGCTGTTCCTTCACACGCCGTCCAAACAGACCCACTGCGGTTCTCCTTCAGGAAAGTTGCCTTGCATGCCTGCGACGACGGCGTCGGGGCGACCCGGGCCGCAGGTTCTCGCGCGACGTTACCGTGCGCGGTCGTCCTACCACCCTATGCGCCGCGCGGGCTGATGTCGCCGACCTGCGGTGCGGACGCGCTGAGCGACGAGCAGACGCTCGTCAGCGGGCTGCGCCCGGGTCCCAGCCCCCGCTCGAGCCGAAGCCTCCCGAGCCGCGGTGCGAGCCGGGGAGCCGCTCGGCAGGGACGAAGCGCGCACGCTCCACCTGCTGGATGACGAGCTGGGCGATCCGGTCGCCGCGGCGCAGGTGCACGGGCTCGGACGCGTCGGTGTTGAGCAGCGTCACGGCGATCTCGCCGCGGTAGCCCGCGTCGACCGTGCCCGGCGCGTTGACGACCGTGACGCCGTGCTTCGCGGCGAGGCCCGAGCGCGGGTGCACGAACGCCGCAAAGCCGTCCGGCAGTGCGATCGCCACGCCCGTCGGGACGGTCGCGCGCTCGCCGGGCGCGAGCGTGACGTCCGTGCGAGCGACCAGGTCGGCGCCGGCGTCACCCGGGTGGGCGTACGTCGGGTACGGCAGCTCCGGGTCGAGCATCTGGACGAGGACCTCGAGGCCGCGGTCGGCGGCGGGTGCGTGGTGTGTCACGGCGCGATCCTAGCCGCGACGGCGCGGACGACGTCGCCCGGCTGGCATGCTGGGGACATGCCGCACGTCGAGCCCACCCTGCCGTCCGATACCGCCGACAGCCCTCGCCCCGCCACGACCGCGGCGTACAGCGAGCGGCTCTCCCCCGGCATCTGGACGTACGGCGCGATCGCGCTGTTCTGCGTGTTCGTCTTCGTGATGATCGTCATCGCGAGCCTCCCGATCGCGGCGGCCGTCTCGCTCACCCTCCTCGCCGCGGGCAGCGTCTTCGCATTCGTGACGTCACCCGTCGTGACGGTCGCTGACGGCCACCTGCAGGCGGGGCGCGCCCGCATCCCCGTGACGCTGCTCGGCAGCCCGCGCACGCTCGACCGCGCCGAGGTGAGCACGATGATGGGCCCGTCGTTCGACCCCCGCGCGTACGCGTGCCTGCGCACGAGCACGGGCGGCGCCGTCGTCATGGACGTCCTCGACCCGCAGGACCCGACGCCGTGGTGGCTCGTGTCGACGCGTCACCCCGAGGCGCTCGCCCGCGCCGTGCGCGCGGCCCAGGGCCGCTGAGCCCGCACCTGTCCCGTCCGCCCCTCCCTCGCCCGCACCGATCGCCCTGAGGCACACATGACGTGTGCATGCGGGCGATCCGTGGCTGCGGAGGGGACTTCCTCACCATCGAACGACAGCGGGGCCGCGAACCTCTCGGTTCGCGGCCCCGCTGGCTGTGGTGCAGGTGCGCTCAGGCGGCGCACTCGGTGCAGACGGGCTGGCCGTCCTTCTCGTAGGCGAGCTGGCTGCGGTGGTGGACCAGGAAGCAGCTCGAGCACGTGAACTCGTCCGCCTGACGCGGCAGGACTCGCACCGAGAGCTCTTCGCCCGAGAGGTCCGCGCCGGGGAGCTCGTAGCCCTCCGCCGCTTCCGTCTCGTCCTCGTCGACGACGCCGGAGCTCTTGTCGGACCGCCGCGCCTTGAGCTCCTCGAGGGAGTCCTCGGACAGGTCCTCCTCGGTCTTGCGGGGGGCGTCGTAGTCGGTTGCCATATGAGGTGTCACTCCAGATCGGTGAGAGGATCACGCGGATGTTCCAGCACACGACCGTGGGGCCGTGCGTTGCGGCGTCGGGGGCGTCGCGTCGCCTCCCTCGAGGACCGGTGACAGCTCGTTCCGCCGCGCGGGCGGACGTCTGTTCCGTGTCGATCAGGTTCGGCCATGGGATTGTGCATCATTTCTCCGGCAAGTGCACGCTACGGAAGCGGATATTTCGGACCGAGTGACGAAAGTCGCGATCACGCCGCACGTCCGGTCCGGAGGGTCAACGTCCTACCGGTCTGATCGGTTCCCCACTCCCGTGGGCGCGAGGATCGCCTCGAGCCGCGCGACCGTCTCGGGATGCCCCGCGAGGACGAGCGACCGTCCCGGCCGTCCGCCGTCGAGCCCGACGACGACGCCGCCAGCCTCCCGCACGATCAGCTCGCCAGCCGCGTGGTCCCACGGGCTCAGGCCCTCCTCGTAGTACGCGTCGACCTGCCGCCTGGCGACCCGGCACAGGTCGAGCGCAGCGGAACCCATGCGGCGGATGTCGCGGACGTGCTCGAGCAGCGTCGCCACGGAGCGGCCCTGGGCCGCTCGGAGCGCGTCGTCGTAGAAGAAGCCGGTCGCGACGAGCGTGAGGTCGAGCGGGACGGGCTCGGCGACCTCCAGGCGCACACCCTCGTGGTGGGCGCCGCGGCCACGGGCCGCGGACGTCGTCGCGCCCGTCGTGATGTCCGTGACGGCGCCCGCCAGGACCTCCCAACGGGCAGGGTCGGCCTCCCCCGCGACGACGGCGACGGACACCGAGGTCGACGGCAGCCCGTACAGGTAGTTGACGGTGCCGTCGATCGGGTCGACGACCCAGGTCAGCCCAGAGGTCCCTGCCGTCGCACCGCCCTCCTCCCCCAGGATCGCGTCGTCGGGCCGCTCGGCGGCGAGGATCTCGCGCAGGAGACGCTCGGCGGCGAGGTCGGCAGCCGTGACGACGTCGGACGCGTTGAGCTTCGTCCGGTCGACCGTCACGGTCTCGGGGCGCTCGCGCCGGACCTGCTCGGCCGCGGTGCGGGCGAGCCTCTCGACCAGCTCCCGGAGGGTCTCGAGCGTGGCGTCGTCGTCGTGGGTGTTCGTCATGGTCATCTCCCTGTGCGTTGTCGGCCGAAGCCCTGCCACGGGCCTGGCGCCTGCCAGTTCATCTTGAGCGACACGAGGCGCATCGTCAGGATCGCGAACGCGATCGCGGCGCCCACCCAGGGGCTGAAGACGTCGAAGTGCACGGTCGCCGCGGTCAGCATGGCGCCGAGGGTCGCCGGGATCGCGTAGAGCTCACGCTCGCGCAGCACGATCGGGGCCTCGTCGACGAGCAGGTCCCGGACGAGCCCACCGCCGATCCCGGTGAACAGGCCGACGAACACCGACGCCAGCGGTCCGACGCCGTACTCCATCCCCTTGATCGTCCCGATGACGACGAACATGGCGAGCGCTCCGGCGTCGAACACGATGATGAGCCGCCGCAGGGCGGCGAGGCGCGGGTGCATGAAGTGCACGAGGATGCCTCCGGCGAGCGCGGTGAGCACGTACCGCCAGCTCGTGATGCCGACGGGCGGCACAGCGCCGATGAGGACGTCACGCATCAGCCCGCCACCCAGCCCCGTGACCCAGGCGAGCAGGAGCAGCGAGAAGATGTCGAAGTTCTTGCGCACAGCGGCGAGCGCTCCGGAGATCCCGGCGAAGAAGATAGCGGCGAGCTCGAGCCCGTACATCGCGTCCTGGAGGATCTCCACGGGCACGATTCTGTCAGCCGCGCAGGGGTGCTGTGACGCATCCGCGAGCGGCACACCGACGGGGATGTCGGCGTCCGGCGCGCAGAGGTGGCACTGTGGTGACAGACCACGCACTGGAGGGCACATGGCTGACCTGGAACTGATCGGGCTGGACGAGGACGGCGAGCACATCGTGCTGCAGTCCTCCGACGGCGCACGGTTCAGGCTCCGCATCGACGAGCCGCTGCGTGCCGCGGTGCGACGTAACCGTCCGCAGCTCGAGCAGCTGCGCCAGACGGCGCCGGGCTCGCTCCCGCCGCGCGAGATCCAGGCGCAGGTGCGCGCGGGTCTCACGGCCGAGGAGGTCGCGCAGAACGCAGGCATCTCGGTCGAGCAGGTGCGCCGCTACGAGGGCCCTGTGCTCGCGGAGCGCGAGTACGTCGCCGAGCAGGCGCGTGCGACGCGTGTGGGCCGCGACGCGGGATCCCCCAACCTCGGCGACCTGGTCACCGACCGGCTCGCCGCTCGGCACGTCGACACCGAGGAGCTGCGCTGGGATGCCTGGCGCCCGGTCGGGTCGCCGTGGGTAGTGGCCGTCAGCTACGAGGTCGGCGACACCGAGCACCGCGCGGTGTGGGCCTTCGACCAGCAGGCGCGCACGCTGACTGCGACCGACGACGAGAGCCGGTGGATCTCGGAGACGCGCCTGCACGACGAGGTGGTGCCGCGGCGCCACCTCGCGCCCGTGCGCGGGGACGTGTTCGATGTCGAGGCGTCAGGTCCGATCGCGGATCCCGCCCCTGCCGAGCCCCCCGCCGTCGCCGACGCGACGTCGGCGCTGCTCGACGACCTGTCCGCGCGCCGTGGCGTGCGCCAGGCCCTCGACGTGGACGTGCCGGACGAGGACGACGGCCTGTTCGGCCTCGCTGCCATGACCCAGGACGACGAGCCCGGTGACGACGCGGGGGCACCGCTCCCGGTCGAGGCGATCGGCCGTCTCTACTCGCTCGGCGACCGCTCGCCGCGCTCTGCTCGCTCGGCTGCTGAGGTCGGCGAGACGTCCGAGCTGCCGGTCGCCGAGGACGTCACCGAGGCGCCCGAGCCCGAGGCTCCCGCACCGGCACCTGCTCCTGAGGCTCCCGCAGGTGACGCGACTCCCCCGCCGCTCGAGCGTGCTGCTCGTGGCGGCCGCAAGGGCCGGCCGCAGGTGCCCAGCTGGGACGAGATCGTCTTCGGCGCACGCACGGACGACTGAGCGCCGTCTGCGCTGCGCCCGAGGGGCGGCAGCCGTCGCGCCTCAGCGCGGCGAGCCCGACCGCCTCAGGCGGTCGCGACGAGCAGCGGGACCTTCATCTCGTCGGGTGTGAGCGACCCGTGCACGCCGATGAGCGCGATGGACGCGGGCGTCTGGCTCGCGCTGTCCACGACGACCGAGTTCTTCGCCATGATCACGACGAGGTCGCCGACGTCCGGGAGCGTCCGCTCGTGCACGGGACCAAACAGTCCTGCGGCGACGGCGTCGTCCCGCAGCGCGACGACGGCGTGCGACCCGAGCACGGCCTGCCACCGGGACTGGACCTCGACCGGGTCGACGCCCGGCTCGACGTAGAGGTGCGTCGCGCGGGGCTCGCCCGCGACGACGGCGACGCCGCGAGCGAGCTCTGGCTCGTCGGCGACGTCCCAGCGGGACCCGCCCGTGACGTCGACCATGCCGTGGTCGGCGGTGACGAGGACGAGCGTGCCGCGCGGGACGGACCGCACGAGGCGCCCGATCTCGAGGTCGACCTCGGCGAGCGCGTCGCCCCACTCGCCGGACTTCCAGCCGTGGTGGTGGCCAGCCTTGTCGACCTCGCCGACGTACAGGTAGGTCAGCCCGGGCGCGCGCAGGGACTCGACTGCCTGGTCGACGCGCGCGGAGAGCGTGGGCCCTGCGGCGTAGCGGGCGCCGCGCAGGGCGGCGCGCGTCATGCCGGACGTCTCGAAGCGGGCGAGGCCGACGGCGGTCGCGCGGGCGCCTGCCGCGACGGCCGCCTCGAGGATGGTCGGCTCCTGCTGCACCTGCTCGGGCTCGGGGAGGTTGGTCCACGAGAGCATGTTGGCGAGCTGGCCGGTCGCGGAGCTGCGGATCGAGTAGCCGAGCAGGCCGGTGCGGCCGGGGCTCGTCCCGGTGCCGAGCACGCCGAGCGCGGCGGCCGTCGTCGACGGGAAGGGCGCGGAGAGCGTGCGTGCGCTGGGGAGCAGGTCGCGCAGGGTGCGGGCGTGCCCGCGCCGCTCGGTGAGGAGCCGCATGCCGAGACCGTCGACGAGGACGACGCACACGCGCTTCGCGGCCGGCAGGCCGAGGGCCTTCATCGAGCCGGTCGACGTCTCGCCGTCGACGGTCGTGACGGGGATGCCGAGGGAGCCTGCAGCGCCGAGCATGACGGCCCCGAGCCCGGCGGTCCCGTAGGCGGGGCGGCGCAGGCCACGGCGGTCGAGGTCGGCCTGGAGGGCCGCGACCGTCATGCGCGGCTGCCCGTCGCCGCGGAGAGCTGCCCCGCGAAGGCGAGGGCCGCGCGCACGGCCTCCTCGCCCTCGGCTTGTGCGCTCACGCGCACGATCATGTCGTCCGGCGTCATGGTGCCGGTGAGGCCGTGGTCGGCGTCGCAGTTCGGGTCGGGGCACGTCGCAGGCTCGAGGTCGATCCGGTTGACCGCTCCCCACCCGATCGCGATCGTCACCTCGTACGGCAGCGTCCCGGGAACGTGCTGCGCGGGCGCGGCGACGAACTGCGTGACGGCGACGGAGCGGACGGCGCCGAGCGGCAGCACCTCGGTCGTCGCGGCTGCGGACGCGACGGGGTGGTGCTCGTCGGCGGGCTCATCGTCGACGTGCGCGGACACGAGCCGTGTCGGCGTCAGGACGAGCGCGGTGACGTGGCGGCGCACCTCAGCCGTCGCGAAGGTGGTCTCGGCGTGCACGAGGTGCGCGACGACCTCCTCACCTGCGAGCGCGCCGTCGAGCACGTCCATGACGAGCTCGGGGTAGTAGCCGGCGCGGTGCAGCTCGGAGCGCAGGACGTCACGGCGGTCGGAGTGGGCGTGGGTGGAAGCAGACACCCGTCCATCTTCCCATCCCCTACGGGGTGGCTCGTGGATCACCCGGGCATCGCGCGTCTGGACTCGTCAGGACGCTGCCCGTGGGCGAGCACCGCGCGGGCGGCCAGGACGTGCGCGCCGTGCGGGGAGACGACGACGGGGTACAGCTCGAGGGAGCGCAGCTCGGGGACGTCGTCGGCGAGCCGGGCGACGCGGGCGAGGACGTCCTCGATCGCGGGGACGTCCATGGGGCCGATGCCGCGATACCCGAACAGGCGTGGGGCGGCGCGCAGGGAGCGGACCATGTCGGCGACGTCGCGGTCGGTCAGTGGCGGGATGCCGTAGGAGACGTCCGCGAGGAGGTCGGTCGCGTCGCCCGCGAGGCCGAACGAGACCACAGGGCCGAAGAGGGGGTCCTCGGTCGAGCGGACGACGCACGCGACCCCGCCGGTGACCATCGTCTGCACGTCCAGGGGGGCGGCCGCGCCGAGGAGGCGCTCGGTCTCGGCGGCCATCGCGGCGTAGGCGGTGCGCAGCTCGGCCGGGTCGGTGATGCCGAGGCGGACGCCGCCGAGGTCGGCTCGGTGCCGCAGCGCTTCGGCGGTGCTCTTGAGCGCGACGGGCCAGCCGAGCGCGTCGGCTGCGGCGACGGCCTCGTCGGCCGACCCGACGGTGCGCACGGGCACGACGGTCAGGCCGTAGCAGGCGAGCAGCTCGTCGACACGGTCGGGGGCGAGCGGGAGGTCGACGTCCGGTGTGGCGTCTGCGAGCCACGTGTCGACGAGGGTCTGCGCACGGTCCGTGTCGGCGTCGGGCTGGGCGAACGTGCCGAACCCGTCGCGCCGCCACGCCGCGTACCGGGTGACGGCGCCGAGGGCGCGCACGGCGTCCTCCGGGGTCGCGTACGCGGGGACGTGGACGGTCGTGCCGTCGGGGGCGGTCGCGGCGAGCTCGTCGACGAGGCCGTGGCGGCCCAGGACGCTCGCGACGGTCGTGCGGCCCGTGCGGGCCGCCGCGTGCGCCGCTGCGCGCGCGAGCGGCCGGTCGGCGCCGCCGAGCACCGGGATGTCGACGACGACGACGGCGTCGCAGTCGGCGTCGAACACCTCGTCGACGACGCGCGCGGCGTGGGCCGCGTCGTCGCCCTCCGCCACGACGCCCGTGCGGGGCAGGACGGCGAGGCCGTTCGCGGCGGCCGCCTCGGCGACGAGGGCCGCGAGCGCGGCCGAGGACGCGACGACGCCGACACGCCTGCCTGCGGGCAGGGGCTGGGTGTCGAGGAGCTGGGCGACGTCCATCATCTCGTGCGTGTTCTCGGCGCGGATGACGCCGGACTGGCGGAGCATCTCGTCGAGCGTGCGCCGCGGCGCGAGGGTGGGGCGGACCGCGTGGCCGGGCGGCACGACCTGTCCCGAGCGTCCGGCGGTCACGACGACCACGGGCTTGCGGGTGGCGAGGCGCCGGGCGATGCGGGAGAACTTGCGCGGGTTGCCGATCGACTCGAGGTAGAGGCACGCGACGTGCGTGTCGTCGTCCTCGTGCCAGTACTGCATGAGGTCGTTGCCGGAGACGTCGGCGCGGTTGCCGGCGGACAGGAAGCTCGACAGGCCGAGGCCGCGGCGGGCGATCGTCGCGAGGAGCGTGACGGCGGTGGGTGCGGACTGGCAGAACACGCCGATGCGTCCGGGCGGGGGCGGGACGGTCGCGAGGGTCGCGTTGATCGTCCCGTCGGCGTTGGCGCGCAGCAGGCCGTACGAGCCTGGTCCGACGACGCGCATGCCGGCCGTGCGGGCGGCGCGCAGCAGGGCGCGCTGCCGCTCGAGACCGTCGGGCCCGACCTCGGCGAAGCCCTCCGAGAAGAGCAGCAGGGCGTGCGTGCGCAGGCGCGCAAGACCAGGGACGGCTGCGACGGCCTCCGCGGGGGGCGCGGCGAGCACGGCGAGGGGCCCGCGCCCGTCGTCGGGCGCGTCGCCCTCGCGGGCGTCCGCGAGCGCGGCGAGAGTCTCGTGATAGCTCACCTCGTCCGTCGACCAGAGCCGTGCGGCAGGCGGCAGGCCGACGACGTCGATGCGCGGCCGCTGCGGCCCGTCGGCCTCGGTCGCGCGCTCGGTGAGGGCGCGCGAGGCGACGAGCGCCTCGATCGCCCGCTCGATCATCTGCGCGTCCGCCGACCCGGGCTGCGTCGTCGGCGACGCGACGACCACGACCGACGCGACGTCGAACAGCGTCTGGATGCTGCGCGCCTCCGCGCGCCGCTCCCGCTCCGCCATCACGGACCGCGAGCGCTCGGTCGGGTCGAGGTCGATCGTCACCATGTACACCTCGTCCTCGAGGCGCTGGGTCAGGTCGTAGCCCGCCTCGCGGAACACGGCGAGCATGCGGGTGTTCTGCGGGAGGACCTCGGCGGAGAAGTGGCGGATGCCGCGCTCGCGGGCAGCCGCGGCGATGTGCTCGAGGAGCACCGAGCCCAGGCCGCGCCCTTGGACGTTGTCGGCGATGTTGAACGCGACCTCCGCGCTGCCGGGACCCGTGCGGTCGTAGCGTGCGACGCCGATGATCCGCTCCCCCGTGTCCTCGCCGCCCAGCGGGGCGGCGACCGCCACGAGCGCGGCGCGGTCGACGTGGTCGACGTGCGTGAACCGCGCGAGGTCCTTCTCGGGGAGCCGCGGCAGGGGCGCAAAGAAGCGGAAGTAGATCGACCGCTCCGACTGGGCGACGTGGAACGCCTGCAGCGCGTCCGCATCCTCGGGCCGGATGGGACGCACGTGCGTCGTCGAGCCGTCCCGCAGGATGACGTCGGCCTCCCAGGCGAGCGGGTAGGCGCTCGCGGGCAGGTTGTGCGCGTCGTCGGTCACAGTCCCAGGCTAGGGGCTCCGGCGGCGTTCCGGCGTGGCTGTGCCGGAGCATCGGTGTGCGGCGGCGACAATGGACCCGATCCCCTGTCCCGCGAGATACCCGGAGCGCATCGCCCCATGGCACGCAAGACCGCGACCCCCGACGCCGCCGACGACTTCACCGAGAAGATCGTCGACATCGACGTCACGGCGGAGATGGAGGGCTCGTTCCTCGAGTACGCCTACTCCGTCATCTACGCGCGCGCCCTGCCGGACGCCCGTGACGGTCTCAAGCCTGTGCAGCGGCGCATCCTCTTCCAGATGGCTGACATGGGGCTGCGCCCTGAGCGGCCGTACGTGAAGTCGGCGCGCGTCGTCGGCGAGGTGATGGGAAAGCTGCACCCGCACGGCGACTCGGCCATCTATGACGCGCTCGTGCGTCTGACGCAGGACTTCACGCTGCGCCTGCCGCTCGTGGACGGGCACGGCAACTTCGGGTCGCTCGACGACGGCCCCGCGGCCGCCCGGTACACGGAGGCGCGTCTCGCGAGCGCCGCGATGGCGATGACGACGGACCTCGGTGAAGACGTCGTCGACTTCGTGCCGAACTACGACAACAAGCTGCAGCAGCCTGAGGTTCTGCCGGCGTCGATCCCGAACCTGCTCGTCAACGGGTCGTCGGGCATCGCGGTCGGCATGGCGACGAACATGGCGCCGCACAACCTCGTCGAGGTCATCACGGCGGCGCGGCACCTGATCAAGCACCCGGACGCGGACCTCGAGGAGCTCATGCGCTTCGTGCCGGGGCCGGACCTCCCGGGGGGCGGCAAGATCGTCGGCCTCGACGGGATCCGCGACGCGTACCGCACGGGTCGCGGCTCGTTCAAGACCCGCGCGACCGCGCGCGTGGAGAATGTGACGCCGCGCCGCAAGGGCATCGTCGTGACCGAGCTGCCGTACCTCGTGGGGCCCGAGAAGGTCATCGAGAAGATCAAGGAGGGCGTGCAGTCCAAGAAGCTCTCCGGTATCACCTCGGTGCTGGACCTGACGGACCGCACGCACGGCCTGCGCCTCGTCATCGAGGTGAAGAACGGGTTCAACCCGGAGGCGGTGCTCGAGCAGCTGTACAAGTTCACGCCGATGGAGGACTCGTTCGGCATCAACAACGTCGCGCTCGTCGACGGTCAGCCGCGCACGCTCGGGCTGCGCGAGCTGCTGCGCGTGTGGGTGGACCACCGGGTCGACGTCGTGCGGCGCCGCTGCACGTACCGGCTGGCGCGGCGCCAGGAGCGCCTGCACCTCGTGGACGGGTTGCTCATCGCGATCCTCGACATCGACGAGGTCATCCAGGTGATCCGCTCCTCCGACGACTCGGAGGTGGCGCGTGCGCGGCTGCGCACGGTGTTCGACCTGTCGGAGCCGCAGGCGGAGTACATCCTCGAGCTGCGGCTGCGTCGTCTGACGAAGTTCTCGCGCGTCGAGCTCGAGACGGAGCAGGCGGCGCTGCGCGCGGAGATCGACGAGCTCGAGGAGATCCTCGCGAGCGAGACGCGCCTGCTGAACGTCGTCTCCGACGAGATGGCGGCGGTCGCGAAGGCGTACGGGACGCCGCGCCGCACGGTCCTGCTCGAGTCCGCAGGCGGGACGGCGCTCACGGGTGCGAAGGGTGCGCCGTCGTCGGCTGTGCCGCTCGAGGTCGAGGACTCGCCGTGCTGGGTGCTGCTCTCGGGGACGGACCTGCTCGCGCGGACGGCGACGGGTGACGAGCCGGTGCGTGACGACGACCGGCGCGCGCACGACGCGCTGTCCGCCGCGGTCGCGTGCACGGCGCGCGGTCAGGTCGGCGCCGTGACGAACCTCGGCCGGGTCGTGCGGGTCGACGTGCTCGACCTGCCGACGCTCCCCCCGACCGACGGCGCGCCGTCACTGTCAGGTGGTGTGCCCGTCTCCGAGATCGTCGACCTCGGCCCTGGTGAGCGTGTGCTCACGCTCGTGTCGCTCGACTCGTTCGCGCCGACGATCGTGGTCGGCACGCGCGACGGCGTGGTCAAGCGCATCGCGCGTGACGACGCGCCGAACCGCGACTCGTGGGAGGTCATCACGCTCAAGGACGGCGACGAGGTCATCGGTGCGGGCGCCTGCACGGACGACGACGACCTCGTGTTCGTCTCGACCGACGCGTCCCTCCTGCACTTCTCCGCGTCCCTCGTGCGCCCGCAGGGCCGCGCGGCCGGCGGCATGGCCGGCATCCGGCTCGACGACGGAGCCCAGGTGCGGTTCTTCGGCGTCGTGCCCGCGGGACTCGCCCCGACGACCGCCGTCGTCACCGTGTCCGGGTCGTCCTCCGCGCTGCCCGGGACCGAGGCCGGCGCCGCGAAGGTCACGCCCTACACCGCGTACCCGTCGAAGGGCCGCGCGACCGGAGGCGTGCGCTCGCACCGCTTCCTCAAGGGCGAGGACGCGCTCATCATGGCGTGGGTCGGGCCGCAGCCGCCGCACGCCGTCGGCTCCGGCGGTCAGGCGCTCGAGCTGCCGCCGGTCGACGAGCGCCGTGACGGGTCCGGCACGCCGCTAGCGGCCCCGCTCCACGCGATCGGCTGAGCGCCAGGCTAGGACTCGACCCCGGGTCCCGGGTCCTCCGGGTCCCCGACCTTCCGGATACCGGGTCCTCCGGGTCCGGTTCCCTCCCGACCCTCCCGGTCCCCGACCCTCCGGGCCGAGAATGCGCGCTATCTGTCGCTCTGGGCGACAGATCGTGCGCTTTCTTGGGAGCCAGGGCGCCGGGACCAAGGGGACGGACGGTGCGCGGGCGTTCGTGCGACGTCCGGCGTCGTCCCGTGGACACCCCGTCTCAAGTCCGCGACGCGGTCCTAGACTCGCCGCATGCTGACCGCGCGCGCCCAGTCCTTGAAGAATGCCCTCGAGACCCGGGTCGTCGTGGCCGACGGCGCGATGGGGACGATGCTCCAGGCGGCCGACCTGACGCTCGCGGACTTCCTCGACCTCGAGGGCTGCAACGAGATCCTCAACGTGACGCGGCCCGACGTCGTGGAGTCGGTGCACGACGCGTACTTCGCGGTCGGCGTGGACTGCGTCGAGACGAACACGTTCGGCGCGAACTGGTCGAACCTGTCGGACTACGACATCGACGACCGCATCACTGAGCTCGCGGAGGCGGGCGCGGTGATCGCGCGGCGTAGCGCGGAGAAGCACACGGCTGCGGACGGGCGGGAGCGCTGGGTGCTCGGCTCGATGGGCCCGGGTACCAAGCTGCCGAGCCTCGGCCACACGACGTACGCGCACCTCAAGGACACGTTCTCGCTGCAGGCAGAGGGCCTCGTCCGGGGCGGTGCGGACGCGCTGCTCATCGAGACGGCGCAGGACCTGCTGCAGGCGAAGGCCGCGATCAACGGCGCGAAGGCCGCGATGGAGCGGCTCGGGACGCACGTCCTGATCTTCGCGCAGGTGACCGTCGAGACGACGGGCACGATGCTCATGGGCTCCGAGATCGGTGCGGCGGTCACGACGTTGCGCGTGCTCGGCGTCGACGCGATCGGCCTGAACTGTGCGACGGGGCCGGCGGAGATGAGCGAGCACCTGCGCCACCTGTCGAAGCACTCCCCCGTGCCGGTGACGTGCATGCCGAACGCGGGCCTGCCGGTGCTCGGCAAGAACGGCGCGGAGTACCCGCTCTCCCCGGCGGAGCTCGCGGCGGCGCACAAGCAGTTCGTCGGCGAGTTCGGCCTGTCCCTGGTGGGCGGGTGTTGCGGTACGACGCCGGAGCACCTGCGCGCCGTCGTCGACGCCGTGGGCGGGGCGCCCGTCGTCGTGCGGGACCCGAAGCCCGAGCAGGGTGTGGCGAGCCTGTATTCGCACGTGGACTTCGACCAGGACGCGAGCTTCCTCGCGATCGGTGAGCGCACGAACGCGAACGGCTCGAAGGCGTTCCGTGAGGCGATGCTCGCGGGCGAGTGGGACGAGTGCGTGCGCATCGCGCGCGACCAGACGCGCGACGGCGCGCACCTGCTCGACGTGTGCGTCGACTATGTGGGCCGCGACGGTTCGGCGGACGCGCGGGAGGTCGTGTCGCGGCTCGCGTCGGCGTCGACGCTGCCGCTCGTGCTGGACTCCACCGAGCCCGAGGTGCTGCGGGCGGGGCTCGAGCTCGTGGGTGGGCGCGCCGTCGTGAACTCGGTGAACTTCGAGGACGGCGACGGCCCGACGTCGCGCTATGGGCGGATCATGCCGCTCGTCAAGGAGCACGGCGCGGCGGTGATCGCGCTGACGATCGACGAGGAGGGGCAGGCGCGCACGGCGGACCACAAGGTGGCGATCGCGAGCCGGCTCATCGACGACCTGGTCGGCACGTGGGGCATGGCGGTCGAGGACATCATCGTCGACACGCTCACGTTCCCGATCGCGACGGGTCAGGAGGAGACGCGCCGGGACGCGATCGAGACGATCGAGGCGATCCGCGCGCTTAAGGCGAAGTACCCGGGCGTGCACACGACGCTCGGCGTCTCGAACGTGTCCTTCGGCCTCAACCCGGCCGCGCGGACGGTGCTCAACTCGGTGTTCCTCCACGAGGCTGTCGAGGCGGGACTGGACTCGGCGATCGTGCACGCGGCGAAGATCCTCCCGCTCGCGAAGATCCCGACGGAGCAGCGCGAGGCCGCGCTCGACCTGGTGTGGGACCGGCGGCGGTACGACGACGAGGGGAACCTCGTGCACGACCCGCTCGCGCACCTGCTCGACCTGTTCTCCGGCGTCGACGCGGCGTCGATGAAGGACCAGCGTGCCGCCGAGCTCGCGGCACTGCCGCTCGGTGAGCGCCTCGCGCGTCGCATCGTCGACGGCGAGCTCAAGGGCCTGTCCGACGACCTGGATGCGGCGCTCGCGGAGGGGCTGAAGGCGCTCGACATCGTCAACGACCACCTGCTCGAGGGCATGAAGGTCGTCGGCGAGCTGTTCGGCAAGGGTGAGATGCAGCTGCCGTTCGTGCTGCAGTCCGCGGAGACGATGAAGACGGCGGTCGCGTACCTCGAGCCGCACATGGAGAAGGTCGTGGACGCGTCGGGGGCGTCGGCGAGCAAGGGCACGATCGTGCTGGCGACGGTGCGCGGGGACGTGCACGACATCGGCAAGAACCTCGTCGACATCATCTTGACGAACAACGGCTACACGGTGATCAACATCGGCATCAAGCAGTCGATCTCCGCGATGATCGACGCCGCCGAGGAGCACGGCGCCGACGTGATCGGGATGTCCGGGCTGCTCGTGAAGTCGACGCTCGTGATGAAGGAAAACCTCCTAGAGCTCAACGCACGCGGGCTCGCCTCGAAGTACCCGGCGATCCTGGGTGGTGCGGCGCTCACGCGCACGTACGTGGAGGACGACCTCGCGGACCTCTACGAGGGCGAGGTGCGGTACGCGAAGGACGCGTTCGAGGGGCTGCGGCTCATGGAGCCGCTCGTCCGTATCGCGCGGGGCGAGGCGCGTGACGCCGTCGGGCTGCCGCCGCTGAAGAAGCGTCGCCACGCGGTGGTGACGCCGACGTTCACGGACGACGCCGACCTGCCGGCTCGCTCGGACGTCGCGCTGGACAACCCGGTGCCGACGCCGCCGTTCTGGGGCACGCGCGTCGTCAAGGGCGTGCGCCTCGCGGACTATGCGGCGTTCCTGGACGAGCGGGCGACGTTCATGGGTCAGTGGGGTCTCAAGCCGTCGCGGGCCGACGACGCACTCTCCTACGCCGAGCTTGTCGAGACGGAGGGGCGGCCGCGCCTGCGGGCGTGGCTGGACCGGATCGTCGCGGAGGAGATGTTCGAGCCGACGGTGCTGTACGGCTACTTCCCCGCCTACTCGGAGGGCAACGACGTCGTGGTGCTGCACCACGACGGGCCCGACGGCGGGTCTGGCGGCGAGCCGGGCACGGAGCGGATGCGGTTCACGTTCCCGCGGCAGCGCCGCGACCGGCACCTGTGCCTCGCGGATTTTGTGCGGCCCCGGTCTTCGGGTGAGGTGGACGTGCTGGGCGTGCAGCTCGTGACGATCGGCGCGCGCGTGAACGACTTCACGGCGGCCCTGTTCGCGGAGAACAAGTACCGCGAGTATGTCGAGCTGCACGGGCTGTCGGTGCAGCTGACGGAGTCGCTGGCGGAGTTCTGGCACTCGCGGATGCGTGAGGAGCTCGGGTTCGGTGCGGAGGACCCAGCTTCTTTGGAGGGCATGTTCAAGGTGGAGTACCGGGGGGCACGGTACTCACTCGGGTATCCGGCATGCCCCGACATGGAGGACCGGCGGAAGGTCGTCGAGTTGCTGCGGGCTGAGCGGGCCGGGGTGGTGCTGTCAGACGAGCTGCAGCTGCACCCGGAGCAGTCGACGGATGCGTTTGTGTTCCATCACCCGGAGGCTAAGTACTTCTCGGTGTAGAGCGCTTCGACACGGATCTATGAGCACCGGATCAGTCGCGCTCCTCGCCCGTGGGCCTGGTGTTGCCCGACGTCAGGGACGGCACCCCGAGATCTACGTGGACGCCTGGCATTGCAGCCGCGGACCGCATCCATGCGGGGTATGGCAACCCGTATCTCTCGCAGAGCGTGCGCGTCTGGCAGTATTTCTGCGCGTCGGACGCGACCTTCCCGAGAACTGCAGCGTTGACTCCGGCCCCGATGGCAATTCCAATGAACGGAAGAACCTTGCCGACGTTCTGTACCGGTACGCGGGTGCCTGATGGCCCGAGCTTCTGCAGGAGCTTTTCGACCTGTGCGATGAGACGGTGATCCTCACGGAGCTTGGCTGACCACCGGACGCGACCCTTGATAGCTTGCGCAGCCTGTGCAGTCTCACGAAGCGGCTCCGCCTTCAATGCCTGGGCCATGAAGCTCTGACGCACCAGATCCTGTACGAAGTCCGCCTCTGCCGGGTCCTTCGCGTCGAAGCCGTATGCGTATGCAACGCGCGAGGCGATCGAGACGCTGAGGACCTGGACGACGAGCACATCAACGGTCAGCGAAAGCGGTATCCCTGCGACAGGCACGAGTGCAAGAGCTCCCATAGCGCCGCCCTCGAGCGCCCCCATGGTCCGCCAGGTAAGCGTGTTGTGAGACAGCAGGCGGTCGCAGGTCTTCAGGTCTTGATGGCGGAGTTCTTTGAAGTCCGCGATATCGAGCCCCTGCTTCTGCGCAATTCTCTTGATGTTGGCCGGGTCCTGCAGTTGTGCCGCCCAATCGTTGACGAGCTCAAGCAGGCTGACTGCAGCGGCGATCGCCGGACGAGCGGCGCGATCCACTACGGCTTCGCTGGCGTTCTGCACGGGTATACGCACGACGTCCGGGACAGCCGCACCAGCGCGTGACGCGACTTCCCGCGCAGCTGAGCCAGAACGCTCGAGAGCCGAACTCGCCCATGCAGGGATCTCCCGCCGACGTGCACGGCCTTCCCAGTGCTCGTTCAACTTCTGCCAGACCTGCGCGTCGTACTCAGTCAGCACCGGAGCATCGCCACTGTGAGCCTCGTCGATCATCTCTGAACCTCAGACTCCCCCACGTAGCGACGCGCTAGAAGATTCTTGTCCATAGAAATCATCTCCACCACGCCGGCCGCAGACTCCATTGCACGGCAACAATATCGTCGCATGCTTGGGATCCTGTCAGCTGCGCGAGCGAAGCTCAGCGACGGCCCGATCCGAGGGCGGCCCGTCACTCGCTCAGATCCCCATCCCGTCGGCGTACGCGCCGAGGTCTGCGGCCGAGACGACGGGATGAGTCGGGTAGATCAGATCGGCGTACCCCATGCCAACACGTACCGCGTCAAAGTGCCTGATCGCCGAGAAGTTGAAGCGACCTGGGGCATCTACCAGCGCATCATCGCCGCCTACCGCGAACCCAACAAGCATGCGGCCAAGACCATGATGGGGGCCGTGATCGCCTCCATCACCACCGCAGTTCCCGACACCCTCGTCGAGATCCGCAAGCCCGGCCGCACGATGAAGCAACGCGCCACCGACATCCTCGCGTTCTTCGACCGGCCCGGCACCAGCAACGGTCCGACCGAGGCGATCAACGGCCGACTCGAACACCTACGCGGCTCAGCCCTCGGCTTCCGCAACCTCACCAACTACATCGCCCGCAGCCTGCTCGAAGCCGGCGGCTTCAGACCCCGACTACACCCTCAAATGCGATGAGCCGCGAATGCGTTGTTCGATACCCACCGTGACGACCCGGAGTTCGGCCACCGTCTCCTGGCCGACGAAGCCCGCACGGCCGGGCAGCCGATGGCTGATCGCACCGCTTTCCGTATCACCTCGGCCACCGGCTGGTGGTCCTCGTTCGGCAAGGAGCGAGGCAAGAACGGCCGCTGCCCGGGCCCGCCGGCCCACGACGACCTGTGCGCTCAGGTCGACGAGCACGGTCGCACTCGGCATGTCTCTGCCGCGGAGCGCCCGGACGAGCTCTGATTGACCGACATCACCGAGCACAAGACTGCCGAGGGCAAGCTCTACATGTGTGCGATCAAGGACGCGTTCTCCGGACGGATCGTCGGGCATGCGATCGACTCTCGGATGAAGTCTCGGCTGGTCGTGCGTGCGATCGAGAACGCGGTAACGATGCGAGGGAACGTGGCCGGATGCGTCATGCACTCCGACCGGGGAAGTCAGTTCCGCAGCCGCAAGGTGCTGCGCCTCCTGGCCCGCTACGGCCTCGTCGGATCCATGGGGCAGGTCGGGGCGGCCGGCGACAACGCGGCGATGGAATCGTTCTTCGCGTTGCTGCAGAGGAACGTCCTTGATCGCCGTCGTTGGGCGACGCGGGCCGAGCTGCGGATCGCGATCGTCACCTGGATCGAAAGGACCTATAACCGCTGGCGGCGGCAGGTCCGTCTGGGGCGGTTGACCCCGGTGGAGTTCGAGACACTCATGCCCCCTCAGGTCGCACTCGCCGCCTGAGACGAACTGTCACCTATCCGTGCAGCAGCCCCAACTACACCCTGCATTGGGATGAGCCGCGAATCCCCGATCGGGACCCCGCTCGGGCTGGCTCTCGCGAGGCAACTGAACCGCGGGTCTTGTAGAGGCTCTCGGCCAGGGAGGATGGGAGTCATGGCAGCCCCCTTGGAAAGACCCCCGACGAGCCTTGGGAACGCGCAATCCGGCGCTGTCAACGCGTCGAGCAGCGGAGCGGCACTCTGCACGCCCAGGTCGTCCTCACCGCACCGGTGACGTTGCGTGCCGCGTGTCAGAGGCCCGTGATACTCAAGGTGCGGAGCGCCACGGCCGATCACGAATATGGCAGGAGTTCCGCTACATGCAACCCGACCGGCGTCGGGATGCCGGGTCTCACCGCTTACGCCAAAGGAGTAGAAAAGTGAAGGCCGATACGGTCCAGCTCGTGCACATCTTCGGTACTGACAGGCGCCACGTTGTCCCAATCTTCCAACGCCCCTATGTCTGGGAGGAAGGACGCAACTGGGCGCCGCTGTGGGACGACGTGCGTTCCGCAGCTGAGGAGGTCGAGGCCGAACAGGCAGGCGTCGTCACCGACGTCAACAAGGTGAGCAGGACACACTTCCTTGGGGCCCTTGTCCTCGAGCGGATGCCGGTCAGCCCGGGCCGGATCGTTGCGATGAGTGTAATCGACGGCCAGCAGCGACTGACAACTCTCCAGGTACTAATCGCGGCGTGCAGGGGTGCTGCCAAGGCGAACGGAGCCACGAACGCCGAAGCACTCCTCAACATGCTCCTCAACAACACCGAGCAGCTCATCCACCCTGAGCACCCGTATGAGCGGTACAAGGTCTGGCCGTCCCGTCCGGATCGTGATGCATTTCGGGACGCGTTTGTCCCGAAAATGCCGCCACGCTCCGGGGGCGAGCACGGGTTGGTCGAAGCGCGCAGGTTCTTTGACGGCGAGGTCCAGGACTGGCTCAGCGAGGTCAGCGCGGTTGGGCAGCGCCTGGACGCGCTGGTGATCGCGATCAGGGAAAGGCTTGGACTGGTAGAGATTCAGCTCGAGGAGCAAGACGACGCCCAGATCATCTTCGAGACTCTCAATGATCGCGGAACCCGGTTGCAGGCCGCGGACCTGGTCAAGAACACGCTATTTCGGCTCGCCGAGATGGAAGGGAGCGACGTCGACGCGCTCTACGAGAAGTACTGGCGACCGTTCGAAGTCCAGCGATGGCGCGAGGAAGTGACGACGGGCCGCATCCGACGGGCGCGCCTGGACCTGCTGCTCTCCTACTGGCTCTCGATCAATACGGGCTCCGAGGTGCCCGTCGAGCGGCTGTTTACCGACTTCCGCATATGGCTGCGCAAGACCAGTCTGTCGGCGGCTGACATCCTCGCCGATCTCGCACATCACGGGCGAGCCATGCAGTCCATGGAGAATCTCCAGCCGACACATCCGACTGGGCGTCTACTGCAGGTCCTAGATCTGTTGACGACCAGTACTCCCATCCCTGTCCTCCTGCACCTCTACGCTCGCGCCGGTGTCGCCGACGCGCAGCGCGAGCGGGCGGCTACCGCGGTCGAATCGTTCATCATCCGCAGAATGGTCTGCGGCCTGACTACCAAGGACTACAACCGGCTCTTCCTGACGCTGCTCCAGAACCTGCGAGTGGCGGAGGATAGCAACGTGGGCGACCGCCTCGTCGAGCTTCTGACGGACCAGACGGCAGCGTCGCGCTACTGGCCCGACGACGCTGAGTTCCTGCAGGCGCTAATGCGGGATTCGATCTACCGGACGCTTCGAGGGCCGCGACTCAGGGTGGTTCTCGGTGGCGTGGAGACAGAGCTACGGCGTGAGAAGTCAGAAGCGCATTTTGTCCCAGCGCAGGTAGCGAAGTTGAGCATCGAGCACCTCATTCCGCAGAAGTGGTCACAGTACTACCCGTTGCCGACAGACCGGCCCATTGAGGACGCCGAGCTCCGACGGCAGCGGGCGATCCACAGTCTGGGCAACCTCACTCTGACGACCACAAAACTGAACTCTGCGATCAGCAACGGCTCTTGGCCGACCAAGCGCCGTGAGCTCACGAAGCACGCGGTCCTCCTCGTGACCGCAGGTAGCGTTCTCCAAGCACCGGACGGGCTTCAGGGGGATCTCGCACGGACCTGGGGAGACACGTGGGACGAGGACCGCATCGCCCTGCGCACCGCATATCTTGCTAAGACCGCATGCGACGCTTGGAGGGGGCCAGGGGAGGTCTGAACCTCAATGCCGCGATACCTGCCCTTAAGGACCCCGACCGAGGGGTCGGCGGACTTTGCCGCGCGACGCACTTGCGGTGTCCTGCCGTGGAGCTCCCAGGATGTAACCACTTGGCGGGCCACGCGCGGACCGCAGACGAGCAACCGCTCTCCGACACGGAGTGGTCAAGCACAGCCCTGCTCACGCAGCACCGCGCAGACCGACACGACCGCAAGGACCTGGGCTCGCAGGGAGTCGATGAATCCCATGATCATCGGTTGTGGGGGTCGAGCTACCCGACGACGAAAGGCCGTCGCGGCCTTCGAGATCACGTTGTCTTCTTCCAGTAGGCGACCCCGGGCCTTGAGCGTCTTAATCTCCGCAGGTCTTCGCTGGTCACCCCGGGACGGGCGTCCGCATCGACCTCAGCCTCGGCGCGACCCTGGCGTTGGGTGGTGAGGGGTCGAGCCCCAGGACGGGGAGTTCTCACACCGCCCACTAGGACAACCACGAAATGGAAGACGCTACCTTCGGCCCTCCTGAGCCGACGACGTTCTGAGGCCCAGACGGACTGGACCTCGTCGCCGGCGGGCAGCGGTTGGAGCCCGGCCGGGCTCGCTGGCTTGCCGCGTGGTTGATGCCGACGAGTTCGGCCATTGGTGCGACGCTCAGAGCGCGCCGCGCGGCACAGTGGTGCGCCGAGTCACGCACGAGCCGTTCGGTGGGCGCCCGACTGTCCTGAAGGCTGGGGGTCGGCGATACCGGTGCGTCCGTTGCTCGCACGCGTGGCGCAGGACGCCGTTGCGGCGGCGGCCCGTGGGTGAAGCTGTCGCGAACGGCGGTGCGCCGTGACCTGACCGCGCTCGTTGCGCCCAGACCGGCTAGACGTTGGAGGCATCGTTCACGTCACTGTTCGTTGTACCAGGCGTGCCCGGCCTTTCCAGGACTGTAGGTCGGATCAAGCTCGACCGCCTCGGAGTCCGAAACAAACCGCCCTCCGTCCTCATTCTCACAGTAGTTATCATTGTGAGCATCGCGATCAAATGATGTCGTGTCGAAACACCGCCACGTAGTGAGGTCCAGCTCGGGATCCGCATCAATCTTCCGACCCCACCTAGGATCCGGCACCTGCCGCTCCGGGAACGCCAGGGCATCGGTCTTTGTTCCCCAATCTCCATTTTCCCTAATCCCGTTGCACCGCTGCCAGACCCGGACGCGTGCAGTCGTTTCTCGGCCATATGCTCCATCGACTTTGGCGCCAACCGTCTCCTGGATCTCTTCGACACTTCGCGTTGTTAGGTTGCGACCTGGCTTTCGGACATCCGGCAACGACGTGTCACAGCGCGGTTCGGGTTGAGCCCTCGCGATCTTGCTCGTCTCGACTGCCCCACGAGCGTCACCTTCGAAATCATGCGACGCATTGCATCCAGCCAGCGCACTAACGAGCAGAGTTCCGATGATGAATAGCGCAGCCATTGGGGCGCGTGCGCCGCCCAATACGGATCGAGTCATCAATGCCACCACCGTCCTATCACCACGGGTTGCTTTAGTTCACCAGTCCCGGGCCTTGATGGCCGCAGATCGAGACTAGCGTTCGAACTCTGAAGGTTGAGCCGACGGCCACGCAGTTACCCTGCGAGCCAAGGGCGACTAGCCCGTCCGCCCCCCCAGCCTCACCCCGCGTAGACGGATCGGTGAGGCATTGAGCTGCCCGGCCCTCGACCCGGGAAGGGCCTTTTCGCGCACGTACCCTTGGTCCCGATCGAAGATCGAGCCGGGTGTTCGATCGGTGCCGGCGAGGCGAGTAGAGACCGACACTCGCTTTGAGGGTGACTCCTGACAAGCCCTTCACACCAGCATGCTCGTGCGTCCAGCCCCCTCGAGGTGCGCTCGGCAGGGGCAACAGCCGGGGCGCCAGGCTCGCGCTTGCTGTTCGAGCTTCAGGTCCTGCCGTGCTCGGCGTCAAGCCGCCGAAGCATGTACTCCGCAACACTGCATGCCTCCCGCACCACGAGAAGCGCGAGGTCCTCGGTGACGCCCGTCGGCAGTGTGCGCCCGTGGCCGGTTCCTTGCAGGTTCCGCAAGTCGCTGACGTTCTTGGCGATGGTCCACGAGGACTGATGAATCGCGCGGATCGCCTCAAAGCCGGGCACGGACTTGTCAACACGCTCAGGCAGCACCCCGAGCCGCTCGCGGGCTACGTGCCACAGGGCGTCAAAGCTCATCGACGACGGCACGGGCATCCCGTTCTCCTCCAGGACGTACTTCGCCACGGACTCAAGCAGATCTTTCGCGGTTCCAATCAGCAGTGCAGGATCTGCCGTGCTGGCTCGCAGCCTCGTGAGGCTCTCATCGATGGCTTCTCGCCCTCCCGAGTCGAGATCGGCACCGGCCAAGGCGCGCAACTGACCATCATCAGTCAACATCCACCCGGCGCGCCCAAGCGCGACACGCAGCCGCTGCTCGTCGTGAGACTACTCGCTCGGGGGCAGGCCTTAGAGGTTCGCATGGCGGAAAGCAGATAGCGGCCCGTCTACGAGTTTGCGCCCGCCACCCTGTTGCTCCGCACGCCGGAATGCCTGCAGAACACGCTGCTCCTTGCTTGTGCCTTGCTGCGGGGCCGGTACACATACCCGTCGTCCAGGCCGGCGGCAATGAGCGACCTGGACACAGCGGAGTGCGAGGGTCCTTCGCCCGCATGAAAGAAGGCGGCAATAGCCGCCGCGATGTCGTTGCTCACCGGCGCGCTGCTCATCTAGACACCCTAGCGGTGCACTCCGACGCGCTCAGTCGCTTGTGGCTATGAGTGATAGTCACGGCAACCCCGCCCGGTCGAACGCCTCGATCATCGTCGTTCGGCGCCGGTACCGCTCATGCAGCTCGGCGATCGCGCCATCCACCAGCGCGAGCGCCTCATCGCTCCCTGCCTCGCGCGCGACCCGGCGCAGCCGGCCCAGGTCCGCGGCTGCCGGGCGGTACCTGCGCTGGTTCGTCACGACCTACGACTCCTCAACGACGCGCACCTGCACCCCGAGCGCCGCGACGACGTCGACCGCCTGATACGCCTGCGTCAGCGACACCACACGCCGTCGTTCCCGAGGTGCCGACGGTGCGCCGTCCGCCACGCGAGCCGCGCGAGCTTTCGCTGGTACGACTCAAGCAGCACCCTCCAGCGTGCCGACGCCCCCAGCCGTCTGGTAGTCCGCGCCGTGCTCGTTCGCCGCGGGGTACCGTCACAGGTCGCCGCCGGATGTCCGGATCAGTGGCAGGACGGCGTCGGCGAGCGGCACACTGCCCGTGCGAGGCCTACCCCACCCGCGTATCCACCACGGCCCGCACAGCCCCCACCTGGTGGGCGACAACCTCGCTGATGGTCTCCTGCGACTCGTTGATCCGGCCGACGGTGGCGCTGATGTCGGCGAGTGCCATCGTGATGCCGGTGACTTCGGTGTTGATGGCGGCGACCTTGCCCTCGACCTCCGCCGTCGCGCGGGCGGTCTGGGCGGCGAGCTCCTTGACCTCGTTCGCGACCACGGCGAAGCCCTTGCCGGCGTCGCCGGCACGCGCGGCCTCGATGGTGGCGTTGAGCGCGAGGAGGTTGGTCTGGGCGGCGATCTCCTGAATGGTGCGCACCACCTGACCGATCTCCTGGCTGGCGTGCGCGAGCGCCTCGACGCGCTCGTTCGTCGCATCCGACAGTGTGCGGCCCTCAGCGACGACGGCGGTAGCGTCGGCGACGTTCGACTCGACCGAGCGGATCGAGTCGAAGAGGTCTTGCGCGATCGCGTTGACACGCATCGACGCCTGGAACCGCTCGAGACTCTGCCCGATCATGAACGCCGTGTTCCGCAGTGCCGACTGCCGGTTCTCCGACAGCTCGATCGTGCGCGTCACGAAGAAGTCGAGCGTGCCGACGATCTCCCCACCCACCTCGACCGGCAGGCAGACGCCGGACTTCACGCCCGACCGTCGCGCAGCAGGCGCGCGCACGCAGTCGGTGACCTCGCCGAGGTCCGGCACGATGAGCATGTCGCCGCGCGCCCACGTGCGGCCCGCCACGCCCACCCCCTTGACGAACGACGCCGTCCGCGTCACCTCCCGGAACTCCGGGCTGACCGTCCCCGACTCCTGCGCGAACACGAGCGCGTCGCGCTCGCCGTCGATCGTCCAGTAGGAGCCGTAGTCCCAGCCGAACGCCGTGCGGATCGTCTCGAGCGCCGTGCCGAGCGCCTCCTCGATGCTCGTCGCCTTCGCGACCGCATGCACGACAGTCGTCAGCGCCGTGACGTCACGGTCGTGCTCGACTGCGATCTCCCGCTCCGCCGCCCGGTCGCACTGCCCCGACACGAGCATCCCCGCAGCGCGCATGATCGACTGCCGCGACTCCGACGGCGTCCCCACCCCGCTGTTGAGGAACTGCAGCACCGCCACCACCTTGCCGCGGCTGCGCACCGGCAGCGCTACACCGCTCAGCAGGCCCGAGCTCTCGATCCGCGACACGTCCACACCCGGGCCAGCCGTGCGCAGGTCGTGCAGGACGACCATGTCGTCACGCTGCCAGCACGTCCCCGCCAGCCCTTCGCCCGGGCCCAGAGCCAAGCCCTGCGCGTACTCGCGGAACTCGCGAGGAGCAGTGCCGTCGTCGTGCACCAGACGCAGCCGCTGCGACTCCGCATCCAGCTTCCACACCATCGCGTACGTCCACCCGAACGCCCGACGGATCGCCACGAGCGCCTCCGTCATCACATCCCCCGCGCACGTCGCATCACTCGCGACCGCGAGGACACGGCTCAGCGCGCTCGCATCAGCAACACTCTCCGCACGCTCGCTCTCGAGCTGGGCACGCAGTGCGGCCGAACCGCGGGTGGTGGTGAGCATGAGGAGTCTCCAGAGGTCCGGGCGAAGCGACGCAGAGTCGCGTCAGACAGATCGGCCCAATGCCCGACGACGTGAGGTGTCCTCGCCGGTCACGCGCATCACTGCGCCCTCACGCGCCCCGCCGCCGACGCGAACCCGAGCCATGTGTGCCGGTTGCCCCACCAGCACCAGCCGACCTTCGGCGCGCCCTTGCGCGCGCGGCCGTCGCGGCCCGTGCCGGATGAGATCCACAGCGCCGGCGTCCGCGTGTCCAGGTCGCCGTTCGGCTTGGTCTTGCGCGAGCCGATCGTCATGAAGCACGCGTTCGCCTCGATGATCCCTGGCGTCTGCAGCGCCCAGTGGATGCCCTCGGCCAACGTCATCGGTGTGCGGCCCGCCGCGGTCAGGGCGGGCAGCGCCTCCGCAGGCGACCAGTTCCGCATCTCATCACCGCGCGTAGGGCCGACGACGACGTACACGTCAGCGTCCGGAAGCTCCGCGTGCGCCGCGGGACGGAACTCGTCGACGTCGGTCATGTCCTCGACGACGAAACCCTCCCGTACCTCCCCCGCAGCGCCCGCGCGGCCCGGCGCCGGGAGCCGCATGAGGTGCGCGAGCTTCGAGGCGGGAAGGATCCGCTCGTGGAGCACGAGAAGGGACCCTCCTGGGGTGGCGGTCGCCAGGCGCGACACCTCGGCGCGCAGCGCATCCGGGTCAGGGACGAGTTCCAGGGAGATGAGCCGCTCAGCCTGTGCATCGAGCGGCGGGAGAACAACGGTGGGTGAAATGGACACGCTCATGAGACCTCCGGGGACGACGGCGGCTCACGCCAACGCCGTCCGATGCCCGGATATTCCAGACCTGGCTCCGGGACGTCTCAGACCGCCCCCGTCACAGCCTCAAGTCGCGGCTCGGTCGACTCCGCCATTAAACGGATCTCACGCTCTGCGTCATAGTCCCGATGCTCGCCGTCGCTTGAAGCCGTCGCCGTCATCGCGCTGATGTAGCCGACACAGTCGCCCGCCGGCGAGCGATCGAAGCGACGAAGGACAAGGACGCTGCGCTCCCCCACCCGCGTCAGCCGTCGCTCCGGAGTCCTGATCCCTGCGGCCGAGAGGAGGTCGAGCGCCGTCGCCTCCCACCGCGTCCAGCAGAACCTCCACGGTCGTCATCGCGCACGCTTCTTCGTGAGGTTGCCGGCACGCAGGCGGCCGATGTCGCTGCGCAACGGGTCGACGGCGTCGACTGTCGCCTCGAGCACGCCGAGCGCACGGAGCACCTGCGCCACGTTGCGGAAGCTCACCCCTGGGTCCCCCCGCTCGATCTTGCGGAGAGTGTCCCGCGTGATGTCCGCACGCTCGGCGACCTGTTGAGCCGTGAGCCCCAGGACCATGCGCCAGCCTCGGACATGCTCGCCAAACTCTGTCATCTGCCTGTCGATCCGGTACCCAGCCATCACGCCTCCTCCCGCTATGACGACCGTTCTATCCACTACGGTCTCTTATGGCGAGATTCATCGCCATAAGACGCGCCCCTCCGTAGTGGTGGTCGTCTCCGCATGATGTGTCCCGCGCCGGTCGTCGCCGAGCCACGCACCCGACACATCTCTCAGCGCGCGTCACCCCGCTCGACGCTCACCGGCAAGGCGCTAGCGCACACGCCCCAGAGTCGCCAGCACCGGCCGCCCCAGCGCCAGCACCCCCGCCGCCGTCACGACCGCGCGCACCGTGTCGACCGACAGCGTCGACGTCGCGAGCGAGTACGCGAGGAACCGCGGCACGTTCTCCGCGAGGCCCCCGCCCGGCACGTAGGACAGCTGCGTCGCGCCGCCGAGCGCGAACGGCCAGAACCACAGGTTCGTCGCCAGGCCGTACAGGTACGCCGCCACCACCGCGTACGCGGCGAGCGCGACGATCGCGCGCCTGCCCGGCCGCCCGCGCCCACCAGGAAGCACCACCCGCCCCACGAGCCCGGCACCCGCCCCGACCCACGCCGCCGCGAACGCCTGGAACGGCAGCCACGGCCCGACGCCAGCCGTGAGCAGCGCCGACACCAGCATCGCGAGCGCCCCGAGCGTGAACCCGAGGCTCGGCCCCAGCGCCGCGCCGGCGAGCACGAGCAGCATGAACATCGGCTCGACTCCCCCGATGCCCGTCCCCATCAGCCGCAGCGCCGCCGTCAGCGCGGCCAGCACACCGAGCAGGGCGAGCGAACGCGGGTCAGGCCGGTCGCGCGTCACCGCGGCCAGCGCCGCGGCCAAGACGAGCGGCAGCAGCACGACGACGAGCCACGGCGCGCTCTGCCCGTCCGCCCGTGGTAGCGCCGCCCCCACGAGCGGCCACCCCAGCATCGCCGCACCGAGCAAGCTCGTCAGCATCACGAGCCCGCGCGAGACCCACCTCGCGCGGTCGGGTGTCGCGACCGCGCGCTCCACCCCGCCCACGGCAGCCGGAACCGCGCTCACGCCCGTCCCCCGCGCGCGAGCCCGAACCCCCCGGCCGCGTCGAGCGCCGCGTTGTCCGCCACAGCACCCGGGCGATCAACCCGCCGCAGCTCGCCCACCGTCAACGCAGGAAGAGGCCGCACGACCCGCGCCACCTGCGGCGCGCCCGCCCACGACCCGGTCAGCACCTCCCGCGCGGGCCCGTCCGCGATCACCTCGCCTTCGGAGAGCACCACGACGCGGTCGGCAGCCTCGGCCGCGGTCTCGACGTCGTGCGTCGCGAGCACGACCATCGCACCGGCCGCCGCGCGGAACCGCAGCGCCGCGACGAGCGCGTGCCGCGCGGGCGTGTCGAGGCCGCGCGTCGGCTCGTCGAGCAGCAGCACGCCCGCCCCGGCGGCGAGCTGGATCGCGACGACGAGCGCGAGCCGCTCCCCCTCCGACAGGTCGCGCGGGTGCACGTTCGCGGGAATGCCCGGCACGAGCGAGTCCAGCAGGCTCCGCGTCGTCCCCAGAGGCGCCCCGGCGTCGCCGTCCCCGGACGCGCACTCCGCCGCGACGGAGTCGGTGAACAGCAGCGCGCCCACCTCCTGCGGCACGAGCACGACGTGCCGCCGCGCCTCCGCTGCGCCGAGCCGCGCGGGGTCCACGCCGTCGACCTCCAGCCGCCCTCGGTGCGGCAGCGCACCCGCGAGGGCGCGCAGCAGCGTCGACTTCCCCGCGCCGTTGCGCCCCATGAGCACGGTCACCTCGCCCGCGCGCAGCTCCAGGTCGAGCCCGTGCACGACGGCGGCGGTCCCCCGCCGCACCTCGACGCGCCGCGCGCGCACGGACACAGGTCCCGGGTCCACCGGCGCGGCAGGCACCCGCAGCTCGATCCGTCCCGGCTCCGCAAGGAACGCCGCCCGGGCCCCGCGCACGTCGCGCGGCACCTCGTCCCACCCGGCGACGTCGGCAAGCCGCACGAGCGGCGGCGCCTGCGGCGTCCCGCGCAGCACCTCGCGCCCGCCCGCCGTGAGCGTCCCGTCACCCGGCAGGTGCCACACGCGGTCCGCGACGCCGAGCAGCCGTTCGAGCCGGTGCTCAGCGACCACGACCGTCAGCCCGACGTCCCGAGCGAGCCGCCGCAGCGCGCCCACGACGTCGTCGGCCGCGACCGGGTCGAGCGCGGACGTCGGCTCGTCGAGCAGCAGCACCGACGGCTCCGACACGAGCACCGCGCCGAGCGCGACGCGCTGCGCCTGCCCGAGCGACAGCGTGTCGAGGCGCCGGTCGCGCAGTGCCGCGATGCCGAGCAGGTCGAGCGTGTCCTCCACCCGACGTCGCATCGTCGCGGGCGCGACGCCCTGCTGCTCGAGCCCGAACGCGAGCTCCGTCTCGACGTGGGCCGTCACGAACGACACGAGCGGGTCCTGCCCCACGTACCCGGTCACGTCCGCGCGGTCGCGCGCGGGCACGTGCAGCACGTCCCGCCCGCCGACGCGCACGGCGCCCGACGCGCGCGCGTCCGTGCCGTCGCGCAGCCCCGCGAGGGTGCGCAGCAGCGTCGTCTTGCCGACGCCCGTCGGTCCGGCGAGCAGCACGACGTCGCCCTCGGCGACGTCCGTCGTGACGCCGTCGAGCAGCGTGCGGTCGCCGATCGCGACAGTCAGGTCGTCGAGCCGGATCACCGCGCCACCCCCGCGGTCGCCAGGGCCCGCGGGGCCGCGACGCCCTCCGGCAGCACGAGCCCCACGAACGCTGGCACCGCCGCGACGACGACCGCCACGAGCACGCCGCCCGAGAGCGCGAGCCACGCGTCCGGCGTCGGCACGCGCACGGCGACCGACGCCGTCGCGACCACG
This sequence comes from Sanguibacter hominis ATCC BAA-789, assembly GCF_012396185.1. Classification (GTDB taxonomy): domain Bacteria; phylum Actinomycetota; class Actinomycetes; order Actinomycetales; family Cellulomonadaceae; genus Flavimobilis; species Flavimobilis hominis. The sequence goes on along the minus strand of NZ_JAAXOW010000002.1, from coordinate 299,935 downwards.
ACAGCCCCGACCGTCCCGCACGCCACGAGCCCGAGGGACACAGGCGTCCACCGTGGCGGCCGGTACAGCGTCGTGCGCCGCCCCTCGGCACCTCCGCGCAGCGCGAGCCACGTCAGCACGCCCGCAAGCAGGGCGAGCGCAGGCGCGGACCACCGCGGCCACGCCGGGTCGAGCACGGCGAGCAGCGCCGCCCCCGCCGCCCCGACGGCCGCGACGGTGAGCGGTGCGGCACCACGCCTCACGGCATCCGTCGTCCCGAACCCGCGCGCCTCCATCCCCGTCGCGATCGCGAACGACCGCTCGACCGCCCCCGAGAGCACAGGCACGACGACGCGCTCGAGCAGGTGCCGATCGCGCGCCCCGCGCCCCGTGAGCGTCACGCCGCGCAGGCGCAGCGCATCACGCGTGTCGAGGACGGACCGCACGAGCGACGGGAAAGTCGACACGGCGATGACAGCGGCGGTCGCGATCGGCCCGAGCGCAGCAGGCGCGTGCCGGAGCAGGCCCGCAGCGTCAGCGATCGTGTGCGCCGCGCCGACGGCGAGGATCAGCACCGCGAGCTGCAGCCCACCCGCAGTCCCGGCGAGGAGCGCTTCTCGCGTCACAGGTCCGAGCAGGGTGAGCGGCCCGACGTCGAATGCCGGCAGATCCACCAGCACCTGCACGCCGGGCGTCGCGAGCACGACGTGCGCGAGCACCCGCACCACCACGACGGCGCCCGCCACAGCGAGGTACACGCCGAAGCCCCGCGCGCCCTCGGGCTGGTGCACGCTCACCGTGAGCAGCACGACCGCGCCGAGCAGCGCGAGCAGCAGCACGTTCGTCGTCGCGGTCGCCGCGACAGCCACGCCCGACGCCCACAGCCACCACGCGCCCGGGTGCACACCCGGGCGCCTGTGCGTGTCCGTCACCGCGCCCTCCGACGACGCAGCGCGAGCATCGTCGCAGCCCCCGCGAGCACGAGCAGCAACGCGCCACCGGCGTACACGGCCACAGTTGACCCAGAACCGTCACCGTCTTCGTCGCCCGCAGGGACGCGACCCTCCCAGCCGTTCGGCAGCTCGAGCCAACGGGCCTTCTCCGGGGACATGAGCGGCGCCAACCCCGAGTCCCGACCGACCGCGTAGACGAGCGCGATCGCGTCCCGAGCGCCCAGCTGGACATCGCTGACTCCCGCCGACGCGTACGACCACTCGTCGGGCTGGGCGTCCCAGTCGGCGATCCACAGGGACCAGTACGCGTTCGCGGGCGGCGTGCGCTGGCACGACTCGGTGCGCGTCGAACCGTCCGGCAGCGTGATGATCTCGTCAGATGCGGGCCGCCCCTCGACGCGGCACACGAACGCGAGCCCCATCGCAGCGGTGCCTTCGAGCTTGACTCCCGCGGCCTGCAGCACGTCGAGGGCGCGCCCGGTCGTCGGCTCGCACTGGACGACGCCGCCGCGCTGCCCGTCAGCGTCCAGGTCGCCATGGTCGACGACGATCGTGACGCCGAGGCATCCCCCGTACGTCTGGCCGTCCGAGGCCGTGCGAGCGGGACCCGACGCCGTCGCGGCCACGTCAGCCGCGCCCGCGGCGGGTGCGAGCCCGAGCGCAAGCACGGCCGTGAGCGCCGCGACGGCGATCCTGCGCATCAGCCCTCAGCCCCCACGAGGTCGAACAGACCCGAGCCGAGCAGCGCGGGCACAGCCTGCGCGGAGGCGCGTGCGTCAGGCGCGGTGCCGTCGAACGTGATGGCGAGGCCGTCGCCGGCCGGGACGTTCTGCGACGCGAGCCAGGCGCGCGCCTCGCCGATCACCGGGTCCGTGGACGCGGCGTCCGTGAGCGCGACGAGCGCGACGCCCGCCGAGTTCGTGTTCGCCGCGGCGGGCTCCCCGGTCACCCAGGCGCGTCCCCCGTCGACCTCCGTCGCTGCAGCGGCGAGCCACGAGGCAGCCGACGTCGTGACGGCCTCGTCGAGGTCCGTCGCCCCCGAGCGGGTGTAGCCCGTGAGCGCGGAGAGCGCGAACGCCGTCGAGTCGACGTCGCCGACGCACTCCTCGGCGTCGAGCACCGCGGGGAACGACCCGTCGTCGCACTGCTGCGACGCGAGGTACGAAGTGGCCCGCGTCAGTCGCTCGGCGCCACCGTCGTTCGCGACGGCGACCGGACGGGCCAGGGCAAGCACGCCCCACGCCTGGCTCACGGTCGACGAGTAGTCGTCGGCGCCCAGGTCCGAGATGCGGCCAGACTCGGTGACGTAGGTCGCGAGACGCTCGTCCAGCACGGTCGCGAGGTCGCTGCCTGCCGCGCCGAGGACGACCGCGCCCTTCGCGGTCGAGCCCGCGTAGCCGGTCGTCGTGCCGTCACCCGCGTAGGCGTCGACGACATCAGCAGTGAACGCCCCGGCGAGCTTCTGCGCGAGCGCGTCGTCACCCGCGGCGAGGGCGGCGACGAGCACGTCGAGCGTGAGGCCCTGGTCGGGGTAGGCCGTGCCGTCGAACTCCGTGACGAACAGCCCGTCCGTCAGCTCGGTCGCCGCGAGCCACGCGAGCGCGGCCTTCGCGACGTCCTCGGGCGCGCCCGGCGCCTGTTGCGTCTCCGTCGCGGAGGGAACCGGGGCGGCGGAGGTGGCCGACGCCGTCGGCTCCTGCGCAGACGAGTCGCCGCACGCGGCGAGCGGCAGGACGAGAGCGGTGGCGAGCAGGACCGCCGCGGTGCGGGCGGTCGGGCGCGAGGTGCGCATGGGTGGCCTTTCGGTGAGGGGTCGTCGAGGCGCGGGCGTTCGCCCGGCGGTGGCGCAGTCCCCCTCTGGGGCCATCGTCCTGCGTCCGACGCCGACTCTAGCGAGCAGCGCGAGCACGCGGCAGAGGTGTCCGCGTACCGGCCCTCCCCGGCTGCGCGTGCTGCGCGACGGCGTGCGCGAGGAGCACCTGCGCCGCGATGTACGTCGACATGATGAGGAAGCCCTCCTGCGGCGGGTCGAACGACGGCGCGAACGCCCGCAGGCCGATCATCGCGTCGGACGCGAGGAACACGACCCCGCCGACGCCCGCGACCGGCCCAGCACCCCACGCGAGGACCGACGTCGTCACGAGCGCTCCCGCGTAGACGAGCAGCGCGGGCAGAAGCGGTCCAGCCTCGCCGGCGCACAGCGCGACGATCATCGCGAGGGCCGCCGCGTACGCGAGCAACGACCACGGGGCGCGCACCGCCGCGCTGCCCTGGCGCAGCGGCCAGAACGCCGACGCGTATACGACCTGCGCGACGAGGAAGAACCCGACCATCGCCAGGAACCCCGCGTCACCGTCGAGGAACCGCGGCGCCGTGTCGCCGAGCCAGGAGAACCCGAGGCCCAGGAGGAAGCGGCGCACGATGCGGGGCCGCGGCGCTCCCGACGTGCGGGCGGCGAGCCAGCCCGCGACGGTGGGCATGAGCATCACCTGCGTGACGTCAGCGAGCCCGTCGCGATCCGTGAGCTGGGCAGCCAGGTGGACGATCGACACGGTCGCGGCGACCGCCGCGGTGGTGCTGACCAGGGTCGTGGCGCGCACGGGTCCTCCTCGTCGTCGAGTGGGCCCACCTTACGTGACGGTCTGTCACCTGCTGAAAAGGGGCGAGCGCGCCGGCCCTCACGCGCCGTCCGACGTCAGCGCGAGGTGCACGCGGCGGTGGTACGCCTCGAAGCCCAGACGTTCGTAGAGCTGGAACGCGCCCGTCGGGTTCGCCGTGTCCACCGAGAGGGTCGCGTACTCGATCCCCTCCGCCGCATACAGCGCCATCGCCCGGGCGAGAAGAAGGCTCGCGACGCCTCGGCCGCGCGCCTCGCGCACCACCCCGAGGATGTCGACGTACGCGCTCGTGAAGCCCTGTGCGGGCCAGTCGTCCGGGAGCTTCTCCGACTTCAAGTAGCCCACGACCGGCGCCCCGGGCGCCTGCGTGTCGCGTGCGACGAGGCTCCACTCCCGCACGAACGCCCACCGCTGCTCGAGCCACCGCTCCGCGCCCTGCGGCTGCGACCCCCAGTGGTCGGCGAACGCGGCGTTGTGCGCGAGCCGCACCTCCTCCTCGACGTCCGCCGTCCACGGCTCAACGACGACGCCGTCTGCCGCCGCGACGTCCGGCAGCGCGACGGACAGGTCGCGGCGCAGCAGCGCGTAGTGCCGCAGCGGCGCGAGCCCGGCACGCTCGTACAGGCGCCGTGCGGCCGCGTCGTCGACGCTGAGGAAGACGCCGATGCGCCAGGGCACCCGGTCGCCGGCCGGGTGCGCGGCGACGAGCGCGTGCGCACGCTCGAGCGCCCACGGCACGAGAGCCCGCCCGATGCCGCGTCCCCGCCACTGCGGGTGCACCCCGCCGAAGACGAGCACGCGACGCTCCGACTCGTCGTCGGGCGGTGCGAGCAGCTCGATCCACGCGCGGGCGACGCCGTCGTCGTCGAGCCCGACGACCGTCTCCTCAGCCAGGTTGCGCCACGGCGCACCGAGCTCGTCCTCCAACTCGGCGAGCGACATCCGGTACGGCAGGTCAGCCGCTTCCTCGATCGCGTTCTCGAGCGCGAGCAGGGTCGTGGCGTCCTGGGGCGTGAGCGCGCGCCAGCGCAGCGACGGGTGCAGGTCCATGAAGCCCACCGTGCCCTGGGAAGGGCCCGCACGTCGAGAGATTTCAGGCGTCGATGCGCGTCCGGTCGAGCCCCTGCGCGCCCGCGACGATGAACTCCTTGCGCGGCGCGACGTCGGACCCCATGAGCAGCTCGAAGACCGTCTCGGCGGCCTGCGCGTGCTCGAGCGTCACGCGACGCAACGTCCGGTGGCGCGGGTCCATGGTCGTCTCCGCGAGCTGGTTCGCGTCCATCTCACCGAGGCCCTTGTAGCGCTGGATGTCGTCCTTGTAGCGCTTGCCGGCCTTGTCGAGCTTCTTGAGCGTCGCCCGCAGCTCGGCCTCCGAGTACGTGTAGATGTACTCGTTCTTCTTGGCTCCCGCGCCGATCACCTCGATGCGGTGCAGCGGCGGCACCGCCGCGAACACGCGGCCGGCCTCCACGAGCGGTCGCATGTACCGGTAGAACAGCGTCAGCAGCAGGGTGCGGATGTGCGCGCCGTCCACGTCGGCGTCCGTCATCATGACGATCTTGCCGTAGCGGGCGCTCTCCAGCTCGAACGACCGCCCCGAGCCCGCGCCGATGACCTGGATGATCGCCGCGCACTCCGCGTTGCGCAGCATGTCGGTGATCGACGCCTTCTGGACGTTGAGGATCTTCCCGCGGATCGGCAGGAGCGCCTGGAAGTCCGAGGACCGCGCGAGCTTGGCCGTGCCGAGCGCGCTGTCACCCTCGACGATGAACAGCTCGGACCGCTCGACGTCGTCGCTGCGGCAGTCCGCGAGCTTCGCCGGCAGCGAGGACGTCTCGAGCGCGTTCTTGCGGCGCGAGATCTCCTTCTGCTTGCGCGCCGAGATGCGCGCGCGCATCTCCGCGACGACCTTGTCGAGCAGGAGCGAAGCCTGCGCCTTGTCGTCCCGCTTGGACGACGTGAGGATCGCGCCGAGCTCCTTCTCGATGACCTTCGCGACGATCTGGCGCACCGGCGCCGTGCCGAGCACCTCCTTCGTCTGGCCCTCGAACTGCGGCTCGGCGAGCCGCACCGTGACGACCGCGGTGAGCCCCGCGAGGATGTCGTCCTTCTCGATGCGCTCGGCCGCGTCCTTCGTCGACACCTTCAGACGGCGCGCGTTCGCCTCGACCTGCTTGCGCACCAGCTTGAGCAGGCCCGCCTCGAACCCGGCGAGGTGAGAGCCGCCCTTGGGCGTCGCGATGATGTTGACGAACGTCTTGACGTTCGTGTCGTACCCGCCGCCCCAGCGCAGCGCGACGTCGACCTCGCACTCGCGCTCGACGTCCTGCGGGTTCATGTGCCCCTTGTCGTCGAGGACCGGGACCGTCTCCGTGAACGTCCCCGAACCCGTCAGGCGCCACGTCTGCGTGACAGGCGCGTCAGGCGCCAGGAAGTCGACGAAGTCGACGGTGCCGCCCGTGTGCAGGAACGTCTCCGTGTGCGGGCCGTCGGCTCCGGGCGTGCCGGGCAGCCCGCGCTCGTCGCGCAGCGTGACCGAGAGCCCGGGGACGAGGAACGTCGTCTGGCGGATGCGCGCGACCAGGTCCTCGTAGGAGAAGACGGCAGTCTTCGGGAAGACCTGCCGGTCCGCCCAGTAGCGCACGCGGGTGCCGGTGCGGCCGCGCGGGACCTTGCCGGAGACCGTGAGCTCGGACTTCGCGACGAACGGCGTGAACTGCGCGTCCGGCGTCGGGCCCGTGCGAGGGTCGTCGAAGACGCCCGGCTCCCCGCGGTGGAACGTCATGCGGTGCGTCTTGCCGCCGCGGTCCACCTCGACGTCGAGCCGCGACGACAGCGCATTGACGACGGACGCGCCGACGCCGTGCAGACCGCCCGACGCCGCGTACGAGCCGCCCCCGAACTTGCCGCCCGCGTGCAGCTTGGTGAAGACGACCTCGACACCGCTCAGCCCCGTCTTGGGCTCGATGTCCACGGGGATGCCGCGGCCATCGTCGGCGACCGTGACCGACGAGTCGGCGTGCAGCGTCACCTCGATGCTCGAGCAGTGGCCTCCGAGGGCCTCGTCGACCGAGTTGTCGATGATCTCCCAGAGGCAGTGCATGAGGCCGCGCGAGTCCGTGGAGCCGATGTACATGCCGGGACGCTTGCGCACCGCCTCGAGCCCCTCGAGGACGGAGAGGTGGCGGGCGCTGTATGACTCGATCGTGGCTGTCGACACGGTTCCCTACTGTAGGCGGTGGTGCGCCGTGCTCCGCGTACCCGCGCCGTCCAGACGCCGAGACGTGAGCGCCGCCATGTACGCCGGTGGCGAATATCGGCCCTTTCCGCCGGGCGGTCGCGCTGCGCTCTGGTTGACTGGACACATGAACATGACGACGACCACCCCTCTCACCGTGGCTGACCGTTGTGACCGGTGCGGCGCTCAGGCCTACGTGCGGGTCACCCTGCCCGTCGGCGAGCTCCTCTTCTGCGCGCACCACTCGCGCGAGCACGCTGCCGCGTACACCGAGATCGCCGTGGAGATCCAGGACGAGACGGACCGTCTCCTCGAAGAGCACGGTGCAGGCGCGGGCGCAGCCCAGCACTGACCCGGCACAGCGCGAGGGCGATGGTCCGCGCGCGGCCCCAGACGAGAAGGACCCCCGCACCGATGGTGCGGGGGTCCTTCTGTCATCCCCGGGACGACGCCGCGGCGTCTCGTCGTGAGGGCCCGCGGCGGCCACGCGTCACGTGCCTGTCGTGGCGACGCTGACCTACCTCCGGAGACGCCGACGGCGCCCGCCGTGGTGGCGGGCGCCGTCGGGACGCTGGTCGAGCGGGGGCTCAGTCGAGGTAGTCGCGCAGCACCTGAGAGCGGCTCGGGTGACGCAGCTTCGACATCGTCTTGGACTCGATCTGACGGATGCGCTCACGGGTGACCCCGTAGACCTTGCCGATCTCGTCGAGCGTCTTGGGCTGCCCGTCGGACAGGCCGAAGCGCATGGACACGACGCCGGCCTCACGCTCGGAGAGCGTGTCGAGCACCTGGTGCAGCTGCTCCTGCAGGAGCGTGAAGCTGACCGCGTCCGCGGGGACGACCGCCTCGGAGTCCTCGATGAGGTCACCGAACTCGGAGTCGCCGTCCTCGCCGAGCGGGGTGTGCAGCGAGATGGGCTCGCGACCGTACTTCTGGACCTCGACGACCTTCTCGGGGGTCATGTCGAGCTCCTTCGCCAGCTCCTCCGGCGTGGGCTCGCGGCCCAGGTCCTGGAGCATCTGGCGCTGGACGCGCGCAAGCTTGTTGATGACCTCGACCATGTGCACCGGGATACGGATGGTGCGGGCCTGGTCGGCCATCGCGCGCGTGATCGCCTGGCGGATCCACCACGTCGCGTATGTCGAGAACTTGTAGCCCTTGGTGTAGTCGAACTTCTCGACAGCGCGGATCAGGCCGAGGTTGCCTTCCTGGATCAGGTCCAGGAAGAGCATGCCGCGACCCGTGTAGCGCTTGGCGAGCGAGACGACGAGGCGCAGGTTGGCCTCGAGGAGGTGGTTCTTCGCACGACGGCCGTCGCCCGCGATCCACTCGAGCTCGCGGCGGTGCTTGGGCTCGATCTCGCCACCCTCGGCGAGCTTCTCCTCGGCGAACAGGCCGGCCTCGATGCGCTTGGCCAGGTCGACCTCCTGCTCCGCGTTGAGGAGCGCGACCTTACCGATCTGCTTGAGGTAGTCCTTGACCGGGTCGGCGGTAGCGCCGGCGGTCACGACCTGCTGGGCAGGCGCGTCGTCGTCGTCCGCGTCGGAGTAGACGAAGCCGGTCGCGCCGTCCTCGGGGGTCTCCTCCTTGGCGGCGGGCTCCTCAGCCTCGGGCTCCTCGTCGGGGGCTGCGACAGCCTCGTCGACAGGGTCGGCCTTCTTGGCGCGCGAGCGCGTCGTCGTCTTCTTGGCAGCCGCGCGCGGCGCCTTGGCGGCGGGCGCCTCCTCGACGTCGGCCTCGAGCACGTCGTCGAGGTCCTCGATCTCGGGCTCGACCTCAGGCTCTGCAGCGACGGTCGCCTTCTTGGCGCGAGTCGTCTTGGCCGCCGTGGTCTTGGCGGCGGTCGTCTTGGTCGCGCGAGCGGTCGTCGACGTCGCGCGCGGCGACGCCGCAGCGGCGACCTTGGCCGGGGCGACCGGCATGGCCACCTCGATGCCGATCATCGCGAGCGCGCGGTAGATCGCCTTGAGCCGCTTCGCGTCCGCGACGCCAGCGGCCTCGCAGGCCTCGCGGAAACTCTCGGCGTCGATGCTGCCAGCACCGGAGCCACGGCGGACAATGTCCTGCAGAGCAGGGTGCTCGAACTCGCGCGGAAGTGCGGGATTCGAAGGTGTGGACGCCACAGAAGACCTTTCGGCATGGAGCACAGGAGCGGGGCAGGCGCGGTATCCCGCTGTGAATCGTGCGGGCGTCGCTACCTACCATTATAGCCCGAGGCACCTGGATCACGAGCCCCGACGGGGCCCGCGGCCCCGGTACGGGGCGCTTTGACGGTCACGTCAACTCCCCCCGCAGCCCCGATATTCCCGCGCCCCCGGCCCTCCGCCGTCCAGGCCGCCCACCGTCGCCCGTCAGATCGGCCTGCTCGCTCGGACCCACCCCGGCGGCATCCCGGCATCGAGCGCCTGGGAGATCAGCAGCGCGAGCCGGTATCCGGGCTCGACCTCGAGCGCACGGTCGATCCAGATGCGCGCCTCCGCGCCGCCTCCTTCCCACCAGGCGATGACTCCGAGGAGCGTGAGCGCGCCGGGCGAGCCGTCACGAGAGTGCGACGCGACGTGCTTGAGAAGCGCGCGCGACGGCTCGCACACCTCAGGTGTCGGCGGGACCCCCACCGTCGGGTCGACGATCGCCGAGATGGCCCACGCGACGCGCTCGTCGTCGAGCGCCGTCCCGTACGACACGTCGGGGAAACCGTCAGCCTCCGGGACGAGCGAGATCAGGGCGGCGTCCCGGACCGTCACGTCCTCGAGCGCGGCCGCGAGGCGGCCCCACGCCGTCGGGCGCCCCGGCGCGGCCGCAGGTCCGCCGTCGCGGCGCTGCTCGCGACGCCACAGCCGGACGGACTCTTCCTCCCAGCCCGCCTCCTCGCGGCGCGCGCGCCACTCACGGGCCGCGCGTTCCGCCGTGCGCCGGGAGGACGCCGGGGCGACGGGCAGCCGCCCGAGCGCGGCCCGGTTCTCCGCGACCGCAGAGCCGAGGTAGACCATCTCCGAACCCACCTGCGAACCCGCGAGATCGTCGATCGGGAACGACTCGACCACGTCGAGGCCCGGGGAGAGATGGTGGTAGCCCGAGGGGGTCACGGCCCACAGACCTTCGACAGGCGCAGCCTCCGTGACAGCGTCAGCCAGCCGCCCGACCGCCGTCGCCGCCGTGCCCTCGAGGCCGACCTCGAGGTCGTCGACGTACAGGACGAGCACGACACCCACGGCGCCGTCCGACGCGAGGTGCGCGGCAAGGTTGCGGGAGAGCTGCTCCCCCATGCCGTCGGTCGCGAGGTCGCCGACGTCGGCGCGGGCCATCATGCCGACGCGCCTGCGCGGCGGGCGCAGGCTCACGAGCACGACCGAGTCGGTCGGGTGGAAGCCGAGCTGGAACGGGATGAGGGCGAGGAGCTCACGGGGCTCGGTCGCACGGATCGTCTTCGGGGTGGTCATGACCTCAGGTGACCTCGCCCCGCCGTCGCAGCGCGCGGCTCCCAGGCCGACCGTGGACCTGGATCCCCCACCGCCTCCGCTGTGGGCAGGCAACTGGCCACGTCGGACGCCTGCCGCAACACGCTCCGCGGCTAGTGTGGGCGCATGAGCACCCTCGCCCTCGTGGACCGCGAAGACGTACGCCCCCGGGTCGACGAGATCGTCGCCGACTACCTGACCTCGGCCCGGTTCGACCACGAGGCGCAGCACGGGCCGGAGACGCTCCCCCTCTACGACGCGATGGGGCGCATGCTCTCCGGGGGCAAGCGCCTGCGCGCCGCGTTCGCCTACTGGGCGTGGCGCGGCCACGGCGGCACGCTCGACTCGTCTGAGCGCGAAGGCGTGCTGCGCATCGGCGCGAGCCTCGAGCTGTTCCAGGCCGCCGCTCTCTTCCACGACGACGTCATGGACAAGTCCGACACCCGCCGCGGCCACCCCACCGCGCACGTCCACTTCGCGCGGGTCCACCGCGCGCAGGGCTGGCCCGGCGACTCGAACCAGTTCGGTCTCTCCGCGGCGGTCCTCCTCGGCGACCTCGCGCTCGTCGCGAGCGACGACCAGCTCGTCGACGCCCTGACGCACCTGCCCGACGACGTCTACCCGGGCGTCCGCGCGATCTACTCCGAGATGCGCACCGAGGTCACGATCGGCCAGTACCTCGACGTCCTCAACCAGGTGAGCCCCTGGACCGAGGACGCCGCCGAGGCCGAGCGCCGCGCCCGCGCCGTCATCCGATCCAAGTCGGCCCGCTACTCCGTCGAGCACCCGCTCACCCTCGGCGCCGCGGCCGCCGGTGCGGACGACGCCCGGCTCGACGCGGTGCGCCGCTTCGGTCTTCCCCTCGGCGAGGCGTTCCAGCTCCGCGACGACGTGCTCGGCGTCTTCGGCGACCCGGCCGTCACAGGGAAGCCCGCCGGCGACGACCTGCGCGAGGGCAAGCGCACCGTCATGCTGGCCCGCGCTCTCGCGGGTGCGACCCCTGCCGAGGAGACCGAGCTGCGCGGCGCCCTCGGCGCCGACGCCCTCAGCGACGCGGACGTCGCCTCGCTGCGCGAGATCTTCGAGCGGACGGGCGCACTGTCCTACGTCGAGCACCTCGTCGCAGAGCTGAGCGACCAGGCCTTCGCGGCGCTCGACGCGCTCGAGCTCGACGCCGAACCGGCATCGATGCTGCGTGCGCTGGGCTACGCGGCGGTCGAGCGTCGCGCCTGACCGGCGCGACGCCTGCCCATCACAGGAGGGCCTGGGCGACCCGTCGCACCTCGGACTTGCGCCCCTGACGCAACGCGTCGATCGGAGCAGCGCCGATCGAGTCCTCGACCGTGAACAGCCAGTCGATGATCCCCTCGTCCGAGAAGCCCAGGTCCGTCAGCACGACGAACGTTCCGGGCAGCGACGCGAGGACGACGTGCTTGACGTCCTCAGCGTTCTCGGGCGCCGGGCCGACGTCCGCCGGGTTCGCCATGTGCGCCGGCACGAAGAACTTCGCGGGCACCTGGAAGATCGACCGCTCCCCCCGCTTCACGCCGACGATCTTGCGCTCGTGCAGCAGGCCGCGCACCTTGCTGAGGTCCGTGTCGAGAAGCTCGGCGACATCAGGGATCGTGAGCCACTCGCCCACCGGGTCAGTTCCGTTCATGCCCCAACCGTAGACGCACGAGGCCTCGACCGACGTGCCGCGTCGCTTCACGGCTTCATCACACCCAGAGCCCTAGACTCGCAGGCGTGGGAGCCACTCTGACCGATCCGCTCGTCGGCAAGCTTGTCGACGGGCGCTACCGCGTCGTGTCCAGGATCGCCCGCGGCGGGATGGCGACGGTCTACCTCGCCACCGACCGCAGGCTCGACCGTGACGTCGCGCTCAAGGTCATGCACCCGCACCTCGCCGACGGCGCGGACGGCGCCGACTTCATCTCGCGCTTCCGCCGTGAGGCCCGCGCCGCGGCTCGGCTCACTCATCCCGGCCTCGTCGCCGTCTTCGACCAGGGGCTCGACGGCGAGACGAGCTACCTGACGATGGAGTTCATCGACGGGACCAACCTGCGCCACACGCTCGTGACCGAGGGGGCGCTCGAGGTGCGGCACGCGTTCTCGATCGTCGAGTCGGTGCTCGACGCGCTCGCGACCGCGCACCGCAGCAACCTCGTGCACCGCGACATCAAGCCCGAGAACGTGCTCATCGCCGAGGACGGGCGAGTCAAGGTCGCGGACTTCGGCCTCGCCCGCGCCGTCACCGAGGTCACGTCGACCGCGACGGGCACCGTGTTCGGCACGGTGGCCTACCTCGCCCCCGAGATCATCCTCACCGGTACGTGCGACGCCCGCACCGACGTCTACGCCGTCGGCATCCTCCTCTTCGAGATGCTCACGGGCAGCCAGCCACACACCGGCGAGACGCCGATCCAGGTCGCGTACAAGCACGTCAACACCGACATCACCGCACCGTCGTCGCTCGTCAGCTGGCTCCCCCAGGAGATCGACGAGCTCGTGTGCGCGCTCGCGGCACGCGCTCCTGAGGACCGCCCGACCGACGCGACGGCCGCCCTCGAGCTCGTGCGCCGCACGCGTGCGAGCCTCGACGCGAGCGACCTCGACCGACGCGCCGAGGTCGCACCGCCGACGACGCCCCCGGCCGTCCCGTCGCCCGCGGAACCTGACGACGAGGACGACGACGCGGCCGAGACCCCCGCGGCGCCGTCCGACAGCTCGGACGAGACGGCGCTCCCGCCCGTGCCCCCGCCGCCCACCCCGGGCGAGCAGCCCGCCGTCGCGACGAGCCCGCACGACGCAGTGACGCAGGCTCTCGCGATCGGAGGCGCGGGTGCGGCGTCAGGCACGACGATCGCGCTACCCATCGGCGTCCCCAGCAACGCCGAGGACGAGGCCGCTGCCCCCGCGAAGGCACGCCAGCGTCGCCGGCACCGCATCCTCGTCGCGCTCCTCACGTTCGTGCTGCTCGCCGCGGTCGCTGGCGGTGTGACCGTCTGGTGGACGGGCTACGGACCTGGCGCCTACACGAACGTCCCGACCGGCCTCGCCGGTCAGGAGCAGCAGGCCGCCATCGACATGCTCACGGGCCTCGATCTCGACCACACCGTCACCGAGCGGTACGACGACGCGATCGCCAAGGGTGCCGTCGTTGAGACGAAGCCTGCCGAGGGCGAGGAGATCAAGCGCGGCGGTGCCGTCGAGCTCGTCGTGTCCCTCGGCGTCGAGACGTTCGTCCTGCCTGACAAGCTCGTGGGCATGTCCCGGGACGAGGCCGCCGCGGCGATCGAGGCGACGGGGCTCACGGTCGGCCCCGACGACCGCGTCTACGACGACAAGATCCCCGCCGGACAGGTCATGAAGGTCTCGCACCAGGGCGGGGAGGCGATCCCGCACTACACGCCCGTCGTGCTCACCGTCTCCGACGGCCCGGCCCCCGTCACCGTCCCTCAGGTCGTCAACTCGACCCGTGAGGACGCGACGACCGTGCTCAAGAACCTCGGCCTCAAGGTCAAGGTCAAGAAGGACTTCTCGGAGACCGTCGCCGAGGGCCGCGTCGTCGCACAGTCGATCGAGCCGTCAGCCCAGGCGAAGCGCACGGACACGATCACGATCACCGTGTCGAAGGGCCGCCCCCTCGTCGAGGTGCCCGACGTCCGCGGCATGGACACCGACGCCGCGCACGCCGAGCTCGAGAAGTACGACCTCGTGCCCGAGGACCAGTTCGCCTGGGGCGGGTTCCTCGGCAAGGTGCGCTTCCAGAGCGTCGACCCCGGCGTCAAGGTGCCCAAGGGCACGACCGTCTCGCTGACGATCTTCTGAGCCGCCTGACGCTCTCCTGAGTGAGCCACAGCGACGGTCGGGCCCAGGTCTGGTCGGAACATGACGAAGGGGCGCCGAGGTTCTCGGCGCCCCTTCGTCGTGCGTTGGCTCAGGCGCGGAGCATCTCCGCGACCTGGAACGCCATCTCGAGGCTCTGCTGGTGGTTGAGCCGCGGGTCGACGAGCGTCTCGTAACGCAGCGCGAGGCCCGCGTCGTCGATCTCCTCGCTGCCGCCGAGCACCTCGGTCACGTCGTCACCGGTGAGCTCGACGTGCAGGCCGCCGGGCACCGTACCGGCGGCGCGGTGGACCTCGAAGAAGCCGCGTACCTCGTCGAGCACGTCGTCGAACCGGCGGGTCTTGTAGCCGCTGTCCGAGGTGATCGTGTTGCCGTGCATCGGGTCGGTCACCCACGTCACGGTCGAGCCGTGGTCGCGTACCGCTGCCACGAGCGGCGGCAGCGCCTCGCGGATGCGGCCCGCACCCATGCGTGTGATGAACGTCAGGCGACCTGGCCTCCCGGCCGGGTTGAGCTTCTCGATGAGCGCGATCGCGTCGTCAGCCGACGTCGTCGGGCCGAGCTTCACGCCTATCGGGTTCGAGACGTGCGAGAGGAACTCGACGTGAGCCCCGTCGATGTCACGCGTCCGCTCCCCTATCCACAGGAAGTGCCCCGACGTGTCGTACGCCTTGCCGCTGCGCGCGTCGACCCGCGTGAGCGCACGCTCGTAGTCGAGCAGGAGCGCCTCGTGGCTCACGAACATCTCGACCGTGCGCAACGCGTCGAAGTCGGCGCCGCACGCGTCCATGAAGCGGATCGCACGATCGATCTCGTCGGCCGTGCGCTCGTAGCGCGCGTACGACGGGTTGCGCATGAAGCCGCGGTTCCACTCGTGCACGCGGCGAAGGTCCGCGGAGCCTCCGGTCGTGAACGCCCGCAGGACGTTCAGCGTCGCGGCGGAGATCTCGTAGCCCTCGACGAGCTTCTGCGGATCCGGGCGGCGCGCCTCGAGGGTGAAGTCATGGCCGTTGACCATGTCGCCGCGGTATGCGGGCAGCGTCACGCCGTCCCGCGTCTCCTCGTCGGAGCTGCGCGGCTTCGCGTACTGGCCAGCCATGCGGCCCATCTTCACGACGGGCGTGCTCGCACCGTGGGTGAGCACGACCGCCATCTGGAGGATCGTGCGGATCTTGTTGCGGATGCGGTCGGCGTGCGCGTCGGCGAACGTCTCGGCGCAGTCCCCGCCCTGCAGGAGGAACGCCTCACCACGGCCAGCGGCCGCGAGACGCGTCGTCAGCAGGTCCGCCTCGGCGGGCACCACGAGGGGCGCCGCCGCCGAGAGGCGAGCAACCGCCTGGCCCAACGCTTCCGCGTCGGGCCAGGTCGGCTGCTGCTTGGCGACGAGCGTGCGGAAGCGGTCGAGCCCGTCGACCGCAGCATCGTGCGCCACGAGCGTCATGACTTCGCAGGCACCGCGCTCTGGCCGATACCGGCGAGAAGGTCCTGGAACCAGGCCTGCGAGACGTCGAACGCCTTGCCACCGGCGATACGCGGGAACTCGATCGCGCGCAGGCGGTCGCCGTTCTCCTCGTCGTGACCGACCACGCCGGACTCGCCGCGCAGGGCAGCCTCGACCGCGAAGTCCGTCATGGACTTGATCAGGCGCAGGTCCTCGGGGTTCGCAGCCGCGGCACGCGAGTAGTAGCCCGACTTCTGGACCATGGTCTTCTCGGCGCCGAGGAGCTCCGCGAACTGCTTCGCGAACCACTGGCCCGGGTTGATCGTGTCGAGCTTGACGTGACCGAACGGGTCACGCTGGACCTCGGCGCCCGAAGCCTCGAGCTGCGCGACGATCTCGTGCATGCCGGCACCCTCGGACAGGAAGATGTTCACGTTGCCGACCTCGTCCATGACGGTGCGCAGGCGCTTCGCCTCGGCCTCGATGTCGAGCGCGAGCTCCGGCACGAAGACCGCGTGGACGTCCCAGCGCTCGCGCGACAGGCCCAGGCTCGGCACCCACTCCTGCTGGTCGAGCCACTTGCGGTACTCCGCAGCCGCGGCGGCGGTCAGCCAGCCGCAGTGACGACCCATGACCTCGTGCACGATCAGCATGCGCGGGCCCGAGCGGTGCTCGCCGATGACGTTGGCCGCGAAGCCCGCAGCCTCCTCGGCAGCGGTCCACGCACCGAGGGACTGACGGATCGGCACGACGTCGTTGTCGATCGTCTTGGGCAGGCCCACGACCGTCAGCTCGTAGCCGTTCTCGTGGAGGTAGGCAGCCAGGTCGGCGGCGGTCGTGTTGGTGTCGTCGCCACCGATCGTGTGCAGGACGTCGACGCCGTCGGCCTTGAGCTGCTCGGCAGCGACCTTGAGCGGGTCCTGGCCCTCCTGGACGAGGCCGCGCTTGACGCAGTCGGCCGCGTTGGTGAGCTTCACGCGGCTGTTGCCGATCGGCGAGCCACCGAACTTGTGCAGGATGCCCGCCTTGGCGCGACCCTCGGCGTCGACGACGATCTTCGTCCCCGTCAGCAAGCCGTGGTAGCCGTGCTGGTAGGCGATGATCTCGACGTCGGGGGCGACCTCGGTGTATCGCTCGATCAGGCCGCCCACGGCGGAGGACAGGCAGGGGGCGAACCCGCCCGCGGTCAGCAGGGCAACGCGGCGTACCGCCATCACATCAACCTCTCATCGTGCCCGCGCTCTCAGCGGCGCCGGGGCGGGCGGTGGATCTGCGCGTGCGCCGCGACGTCGTCGCGCACACGTCCATCAGTCTACTGACGTGCCCGGTTCCTCCGACGGAGGTACCGGAACCTGGACGTCCGGGATCGGGCGCCCACCAGGAGCCTGCCCTGAGGTCGGCGCTCCGGCGTCGGTCTTTTGTCCCGCAGCGAGACGGGCCTTCTGCGTCGCGGCGTAGACGTCGACGTACTCCTGGCCCGACAGGCGCATCAGCGAGTACATGATCTCGTCGGTCACCGAACGGAGGATGAAGCGGTCCTCCTGCATGCCCTGGTACCGCGAGAAGTCGAGCGGCTCACCGAACACGATGCCGATGCGCACCGGACGGGGCAGGACCTTGCCGAGGGGCTGCGCGACCTCGGTGTTGATCATGGCGACCGGGACGACCGGGACGCCGGACTCGAGCGCGAGGCGGGCTACGCCCGTCTTCCCGCGATACAGACGTCCGTCGGGGCTGCGCGTGCCTTCGGGGTAGATCCCGAAGAGCCCGCCCTCACGGAGCCGCTTCAAGCCCGTGTTGAGCGCGGCCTCGCTCGCCTTGCCGCCCGAGCGGTCGACCGGGATGGTCCCGACGCCGCGGAAGAACCCGGCCTGGAGACGCCCCTTGATCCCGGTGCCCGTGAAGTACTCGGACTTGCCGATGAAGACGATCTCTCGGTCGAGCACGAGAGGCAGCACGAACGAGTCGATCACCGCGAGGTGGTTGCTCGCGAGGATCGCGCCGCCCTCGGCGGGCACGTTCTCGACGCCTCGCGTCCAGGGCCTGAAGAAGAGCTTCAGCCACGGGCCCGCGAAGACACGCTTCATCAACCAGTAGAACAACCTGCCTCCTCGTGCGCCCTGCGTTCGCGAGGTGCATCACCGACTCTAGAGTGAACAGCATGTCGGAACCGAATGCAGCGCCCCACCCCGATGGCGAGGAACTGCCGCGCGACTCCCACGCGGACGAACCGGACGGACAGGACGTCGAGCCCGCCGACGCTCCTGAGCCGCCCGACGAGCCTACGACCAGTGACGACACGGACGACACCGACGCGCGGTTCGCGAGCATCGTCGCCCAGCTGAGGTCTGACCCGATCTGGGCCGAGCCCGCGAGCCAGGCTGCCCCGACGGCGGAACCGAGGTTCCCCACGGCTCCCGGCGTCCGCCCCTTAGGACCGCGGGATCACCCTGCGACCGACGACGTCGTCGACCTCGAGGACGACCAGAGCCACTACGAGCCTCCCGAGCCGCCGCCTCTCCTCGGTGGCGACCCGTTCCTCACGCTCGGGTGGATCGCGGTGACGCTCGCGATGCTCTCGCTCCTCGCGACCGTCTTCGGTCCCAAGCCCACCCCGACGCTGTGGCTCCAGGTGACGGGCGGCGTCCTGCTCCTCGGTGTGACGATCCTGCTCTGGCGCATGCCGCACCGGCGCGACCCGGACCACGTCCCCGACGACCAGGTCTGACGGCGCGAGAGGCGCCGACGACTTCCGTCGTCGGCGCCTCTCGCGTCGTCAGGGGACCCTCAGTGGCGCGCGAGGTCGGCCGCGCCGACCATGCCCGCCTCGTTGCCGAGTCGCGCGAGCTCGATGCGAGCGAGCGCCGGACGGTGGGTGCGCGCCGAGAGGTGCTTCTCGAACGACGCGACGGTCGGGTCGAGGAGGACAGCGCCGGCGTCGCACACGCCACCGCCGATCGCGATGACCTCGGGGTCCATGAACGCCGAGAGCGACGCGGCGCCCGCGCCGAGCCACTGGCCGAGGTTCGCGAAGATCTCGATCGCGAGGGCGTCGCCCTCGTGCGCGGCCGTCGTCACCATCGGGCCCGTGAGGTTCTGCGGGACGCCGCCCGCGAGCTCGAGGAGCCGCTCTGCACGGTCCGCCTGCGCGACGAGCGCGGCGCGCGCGTCGGCGACGAGCGCGGAGCCCGAGGAGTACTGCTCCCAGCAGCCCGCCTGGCCGCAGCCGCAGAAGCGACCGTCGGGGACGACGCGCATGTGCCCCACCTCGGTGCCCATGCCGTAGCGGCCGCGCACGAGCTCGCCGCCGACGACGGCGGCGCCGCCGAGGCCGGTGCCGACCGTGAGCACGAGGAAGTCAGTCGTGCCTCGACCGGCACCGAAACGGTACTCGGCCCAGCCGGCAGCGTTCGCGTCGTTCTCGACGACGACGGGGATGTCCGGGTTCGTCAGCTCCGCGACGCGGGCGGCGAGAGGGTAGTCGCGCCACGCGGCGATGTTCGTCCCGAACAGGACCGAGTCGCGCTTCGGGCTGCAGAAGCCGGCGGCAGCGAGGCCGATCGCGCTGATCTCGTACGACGCCGAGAGCTCCTGGTAGGCCTCAGCGATCGAACGGTCGATGTTCGCGGCGTCGCGCGGGTCGGTCGGCTTGCGCACCTGCGCGAGCAGGGTCCCGTCCTCGTCGACGACGCCCGCCGCGATCTTCGTCCCACCGATGTCGACACCGAGCGCGTGCATATGTCTGTCCTCATGCTTTCCGGAGAGCTGTGCCCCGTGACGGGGTTGCCGCCCAAAGCCTGCCACACGCGAGGGCCCGTGAGACCTACCCGTCCGACCCTTGCGCGACCCGCCTCGCTCGGCATCGCGGCGCGCCCATACTCCTGGGGGTAGGACCTAGGTCTCAACTCTGCGACGATCAAGACTGATATTGGCGCGATGCCCCCACAAAGCACCTGATACCGCTAGTCTCACCTACACACGCCCACCTGCCACTGGAGTCAGCATGAGCGAAGCACGTACGCCGTTCCTCGTCGAGGTGGATCGGTCGACCAACATCAACAGCATGCTCGCGACCCGCGTCGCCGAGCGCGGACAGCACGCGATCATCGAGGTCAAGCAGGGCGACGGCGCCCCGTGGCGTCAGATCACCGCGAACGAGTTCGAGGCGCACGTCGTCGCCGTGGCCAAGGGTCTCGTCGCAGCGGGCATCGAGCCAGGACAGTCCGTCGGCATCATGTCCCGCACCCGCTACGAGTGGACGCTCCTCGACTGGGCGATCTGGGCCGCCGGCGCCGTCACGGTGCCGATGTACGAGACCTCGTCCCCCAAGCAGGTCCAGTGGATCCTCTCCGACGCAGACGTGCGCCTCGCCGTCGTCGAGACCTCACACCACGCCGAGGCGGTCGCCTCGGTCGCGAAGAAGGCCCCGTCGCTCGGCCGCACCCTCGTCATCGACGACGGAGCGATCGACACGCTCGTCCGCGAGGGCGCGGACGTCCCCGACGAGGAGATCGCACGACGCCGCTCGCTCGCCACCCTCGACGACCTCGCGACGATCATCTACACGTCCGGCACGACCGGCCGCCCCAAGGGCGCCGAGCTCACGCACGGCAACTTCGTCGAGCTGTCGCTCAACACCGTCGCGCGCCTCCAGGCGATCGTCGGCGTGCCCGGTTCCCGGACGCTCCTGTTCATGCCGCTCGCGCACGTGTTCGCGCGGTTCATCGGCGTGCTCACCGTCCCGGCCAACACCGTGCTCGGCCACACCCCCGACACCGCGACGCTGCTGCCGGACCTCGCCGTCTTCAAGCCGACGTTCATCTTGTCCGTCCCGCGCGTGTTCGAGAAGGTCTACAACAGCTCCGAGCAGAAGGCCATCGCCGGCGGCAAGGGCAAGATCTTCCACTGGGCCGCCGCGACCGCGATCGCCTACTCGCGCGGCCTCGACTCCCCGAGCGGCCCCGGGTTCGGCCTCAAGGTGCAGCACGCCGTCGCCGACGCCCTCGTGCTCAAGAAGATCCGCGCCGCGCTCGGCGGCCAGGCCGAGTGGGCCATCTCCGGCGGCGCCGCGCTCGGTGAGCGCCTCGGTCACTTCTACCGCGGCGTCGGGCTCAAGGTCCTCGAGGGCTACGGCCTCACCGAGACGACGGCGCCCGCGTGCGTCAACGTCCCCGACAAGCCGAAGATCGGCACGGTCGGTCCACCCCTGCCCGGGGCGGCCTTCCGCATCGACGCCGACGGCGAGGTCCTCATCCAGGGCCCGCAGGTCTTCCGCGGCTATCACAACAACCCGGAGGCCACCGCCGAGGCGTTCGTCGACGGATGGTTCCGCTCGGGCGACCTGGGCTCGCTCGACGAGGACGGCTACCTGCGCATCACCGGCCGCAAGAAGGAGCTCATCGTCACGGCCGGCGGCAAGAACGTCGCCCCCGCGGTGCTCGAGGACCGCGTGCGCGCGCACGCGCTCGTGAGCCAGTGCGTCGTCGTCGGGGACGCCCGGCCGTTCATCGGCGCGCTCCTGACGATCGACACCGAGGCACTGCCCGGCTGGCTCTCCGCGCAGGGCAAGCCTGCGATGTCGCTCCAGGAAGCGCTCGCCGACGCGGACGTCCAGAAGTCGCTCGACAAGGCGATCGCCCGCGCCAACAAGGCCGTGTCGCGCGCCGAGTCGATCCGCAAGTACCGCGTGCTCGAGAACGACTTCACGATCGACAACGGCTACCTCACGCCGTCGCTCAAGGTGAAGCGCAGCCTCGTGCTCGAGGACTTCGCGCACGAGGTCGAGGCGCTCTACAGCGAGGTCCAGGCGAACGCCTGACCATGTCGACGGCCGCCCGCTCGTGCGTCGAGCGGGCGGCCGCCGCCGCGCCAGGGGCGTGACGACGCTCGGTGTCAGGGGGTGCCGATAGCGTCGCGCTCGTGCGACAGGACCTGGGCGCCCGGCCCCTCAACCACCCGGGGACGCAGCTGCGCCGACCCGAGGTGGTGCCGGGCGGGACGCCCGTGCAGCTCGGCCTCGACGAGCTCGGGACGCCGCTGCATGAGGTGACGTTCGTCGTCCTCGACCTCGAGACGACCGGCGGCAAGCCGGGCGCCGAGGAGATCACGGAGATCGGCGCCGTCAAGGTCCGTGGCGGCGAGGTGCTCGGCGAGTTCCAGACTCTCGTCAACCCAGGCGTTCCTGTGCCCCCGCGCATCGCCGTTCTCACCGGGATCACGACGGCGATGGTCGTCGACGCCCCACGCGTCCGCGAGGTCCTGCCGACCTTCTGGGAGTTCATCCACGGGGCCGTGCTCGTGGCTCACAACGCGAGCTTCGACATCGGGCACCTCAAGGCGGCAGCATCCGCGATGGACCTCGCGTGGCCCGGCAACCGCGTCGTCGACACGGTCACGCTCGCGCGCCGCGTCGTCACGCGCGACGAGGCGCCCAACCACAAGCTGTCGACCCTCGCCGCCCTCTTCCACGCGACGACGACGCCCGAGCACCGCGCGCTCGCCGACGCCCGAGCGACCGTCGACGTGCTGCACGCGCTCCTCGGCCGCCTCGCACCGTGGGGCATCACGCACCTCGAGGACCTCACGACCGCGACCGACCCGGTCCCGCCGGAGGTCCGGCGCAAGAAGGGGCTCGCCGCCGGGCTCCCCTCAGGCCCAGGCGTCTACATGTTCCACGGGCCCGGCGACGAGGTGCTCTACGTCGGCACGTCTGTCGATGTGCGCAAGCGCGTCCAGAGCTACTTCACGGCGTCCGAGAAGCGCCGCCGCATGACCGAGATGCTCCGCATCGCCGAGCGCGTCAGCGCCGTGCCGTGCGCGACCCGGCTCGAGGCACGGGTCCGCGAGCTCCGCCTCATCACCGAGCACTCCCCCAGGTACAACCGACGCTCGAAGTTCCCCGAGCGCATGCCGTGGGTGCGTCTCACCGACGAGGACCACCCCCGCCTGAGCGTGGTCAACCGGACCGTCCCCGAGCCCGCACCCACGGAGCAGCCCAGCGCCTCGCGGCCCGGCGCTGTACACATCGGCCCGTTCCTCTCCCGCCGCACCGCACAGCTCGCCGTCGAGGCCGTGCACGGCGCTCTCGACCTCCGGCAGTGCACGCGCCGCCTCCCCCGGGTCGCGTCCATGACCACGAGCGCCTGCCAGCTCCTCGATCTCGGCCGCTGCAGCGGACCGTGCGTCGCCCTGCACGGCCCCGCGGGCGACCACGCTCGCGAGCAGCACGACGACGTGGCCAGGGCCGTCGTGACGGCTTTCACGACATCGCCGGCTTCCGTCGTCGAGCCGATGCTCGCTCGCATCGCCCGCCTCGCGCAGGAAGAGCGCTACGAGCAGGCGGCGACCGAGCGCGACCGCCTCGCCGCGTTCCTGGAGGGCGCCGCACGCCGCGAACGCTTCCAGGAGCTCGCGCTGTGCGCCGAGCTCGTCGCCGCACGTCGTACCGAGCGCACGCAGGGAGCGGGCGCCTGGGAGATCGTCGTCGTCCGGTACGGGCGGCTCGCCGGAACAGCCGTCGCACCGGGCGGTACCGACCCGTACCTGACGATCGACGCCGTGACCGCGACGGCCGAGCACGTCGATCCGCCCGTCGCGCCCGCGACAGCCGCCCACCCCGAGGAGTCGCTCATCCTCCTCGACTGGCTCGCCGACCCGGACGTCCGGCTCGTCCGGACGACGCGTCCGGCGTCGTGCGCCGTCCACGGCGCGCAGTCGTACGCGACGGTGAGCGACCAGGCTCGCCGTGGGCGCGCCACGACAGCCACGATCGGCGACGACGACCGGACCCGCCGTGACCTCGCCCCCGTCCCCGGGGGCGCTCAGCCTGGCAGGATGGTCCTCGAGACAGCCGGCTCGGCACTGGCCGTAACCCACGAGAGGACACCCTGATGATCACCGCGTTCGTCATGATCGACGCCATCCCCGCACAGATCCCTGAGGTCGCGGCGGCCGTCACGGCGATCGACGGCGTCAGCGAGGTCTACTCGGTCACCGGTGACACCGACCTCATCGCGATCGTGCGCGTGCGCAACCACGACGAGCTCGCGGAGGTCATCGCCGACGGCGTCAACAAGATCCCCGGGATCACCCGCACGCTGACCAACCTTGCGTTCCGCACCTACTCGGCCGACGACCTCGACCACGCGTTCGACCTCGGGCTCGGCGACTGACCGCCCCGAGGACGCCTCTCGCCAAGCCATCGTCGCGGGGAGCGCACCTCAGCGCGTGCGGCCTCCGCCGCGAGGAGGCGCGTTCACGCCCCGCGGCGCGTCTCGCTTCAGCGGGCGCTCGCGCTCGACCAGCGGTCGAGGACCTCGTTCGCCGCCCCGGAGTCGAGAGCAGCCTCAGCGTGGGCGTACGCCGCCGCCAGCCGCGTCGCGAGCGAGCCCTCGCTGGTCCCGGGCAGGCTCCCATCAGCGACGACCGCAGCTGCCGCGTTCAGCAGGACCGTCTCGCGGACCGGGCCAGCCTCGCCCGCGAGCACGGCGCGTGCCACGCCAGCGTTGTGCACGGCGTCGCCGCCACGCAGATCCTCGACCGTGATCCGCGCGAGGCCCAGGTCGGATGCCGGGTCGAGCTCGCTCTCGACGACGTCGCCGGCGCGCACCTCCCACACCCGCGCGGTCCCCGTCGCTGCGAGCTCGTCGAGACCGTCGTCGCCACGGAACACGAGCGCCGACGTGCCGCGCGCCGCGAAGACGCCCGCCATGAGCGGCGCCATCCGCAGGTCGGCGCAGCCGACCGCGGTCGCGTGGGGGCTCGCAGGGTTCGTCAGCGGTCCCAGGAAGTTGAACGCCGTGCCGATCCCCATCTCGCGCCGCGCGATCGCCGCGTGCCGCATCGCTGGGTGGAAGGTCGGCGCGAAGCAGAACGTGATGCCCGCCTCGGTGAAGATCTCCGCGACCCGCTCGGGAGCATGGTCGAGCCGCACACCGAGCGCCTCCAAGACGTCCGCCGAGCCCGAGGCCGAGCTCGACGCACGGTTGCCGTGCTTGACGACCCGCAGCCCCGTGCCGGCGATCACGATCGACGCCATCGTCGAGATGTTCACCGTGAACGCGCGGTCACCGCCCGTGCCGACGATGTCGACGGCGCGCGACGCGTCGACGTCGAGCGGTACCGCGTGCCCGACCATCGACTCCGCGAGGCCCACGAGCTCCTGCGTGCTCTCGCCCTTCGTCCGCAGCGCGACCAGGAGGCTCGCGAGCCGGACCGGGGACACGTCGCCGTCCATCACGCGATCCATGGCCCAGGCGGCCTGCTCGCGGCTCAGGTCCTCGCCCGAGACCACGATGCTGAGAAGGTCGGGCCAGGACATGTCCACGAGCGTTTCCTAACGTCAGGCCGCGGTGGCGCCAAGCTGTTCGGCGACGACACGCTGCACGGTGATCGGGTCGAGAGGTCGCGACACGGTGCCGTCGGCGAGGGACCACGACGCCAACCAGCTGTCGTGGGGCCGACCGAGCAGCACCACGACGGGCGGGCACGCGTAGACCTCGTTCTTGAGCTGGCGGCACAGTCCCATGCCGCCGACCTTGTCGGCCTCGCCGTCGAGGATAACCAGGTCGAACGCGCCCAGGTCCTGGCGGTCCAGGATCGCGTCCGCGGTCGCGACCTCGGTCCACTCGATCGCCGGTGCGCCCGAGCGCAGACGCGGCCCGACCGCGAGACGCACCTGCTCGCGGATCGTCAGGTCGTCGCTGTGCAGGAGGATGCGCGGGGCGCGGTCGCTCGGAACGCTCGTGGACGTCTGGTCCTGGGTCGACATCGTCATCGCCTTTGCAGATCGGTCGGGCACCGCGCGACCCGGACGGGCTCGCGGATCGGTCGCAGGAGGACTCTCCTGTCAGCATCTTGACACGTCGGGAAGCCCGTTCGGGCCCCGTGACACCCCGATGGAGACAGGCTGACACTATTCGTTGCTTCGTCACCAAAATCGCCGGAATCTCGCGGATTCCGCATGGTTTCGCGGGTTGCTAGACGCCTCCGCGCCCATTGTGGGCCACGTCCGAGCGGATCTCCTAGGTCCAATGGCCCCAACCTGCCTCGTTGTCGGCAATAATGGCTGCCGTGACGACTGCAACCGCTGCCTCCAGCACCCCGACGCCCACGGCTCACGCCGCGGTGAACCGACCGAACCCGGTCTCGGTGGGGACGATCGTGTGGCTCGCGAGCGAGCTCATGTTCTTCGCCGGCCTGTTCGCGATGTACTTCACGCACCGATCGGTCATGCCCGCCCAGGAGTGGGCGGAGAACTCCGCCCACCTGGCGATCCCGTTCGCGATCGCGAACACGACCGTCCTGGTGCTGTCGTCCGTGACGTGCCAGTTCGGCGTCATCGCCGCCGAGCGGTTCCAGCCCGAGCGCAGCGGTCGCCTGTTCCAGATCACCCGCTGGGGCATGAACGAGTGGTTCGTCCTGACCTTCATCCTCGGCTCGATCTTCGTCGCCGGCCAGGTCTTCGAGTACGCCGAGCTCGTCCAGCACGGCGTGACGATCTCCTCCACGGCCTACGGGTCGGTCTTCTTCCTCGCGACCGGTTTCCACGGCCTTCACGTCGTCGGCGGCCTCATCGCGTTCCTCTTCGTGCTCGGCCGCTCCTTCTCCGCGAAGAAGTTCGGTCACCACGAGGCCACGACGGCGATCGTCACCTCGTACTACTGGCACTTCGTCGACGTCGTCTGGATCGGCCTGTTCCTGGTCATCTACGGGCTTCGCTGACGCCTGCTCCTCCCCTTCCCCACCCACTGCGAGACGAGGATCATTCCGTGAAGGCACTCGCCGCCCGCCGCCACCACCGGTTCGCGCCGGTCGTGCTGCTGCTGCTGGCGCTGCTGGCCACCGGTGGCATCTACGCTGCCGTCGCCCCGAGCACCGCGCAGGCAGATAACTCTGCGAGCGTGGCTGACGTCGAGAAGGGCAAGCAGCTCTTCCAGGCCAACTGCGCCACCTGCCACGGTCCCAGCGCCGGAGGCACCGAGGACGGCCCGTCGCTCGTCGGCGTCGGCGCGGCGTCGGTCAACTTCCAGGTCAGCACCGGCCGCATGCCGATGCAGATGAGCGGGCCGCAGGCCCCCATCAAGCCCGGCCAGTTCACGGACGAGCAGGTAGACCAGCTCGCGGCCTACGTCGCGACGCTCGGCGCCGGCCCCACGGTTCCGACCGCCGAGATGGTGGATCCGGCCCTCGGCAGCTCGGCGAACGGCGCGGCCCTGTTCCGCACCAACTGCGCGATGTGCCACAACGCCGTCGGCGCGGGTGGTGCGCTCTCGGAGGGAAAGTTCGCTCCGGCGCTGTGGGACACCACGCCCACCAACCTCTACCAGGCGATGCTCACGGGCCCGCAGTCGATGCCCGTCTTCAACGACGCGAACCTCTCCCCCGAGGAGAAGCGTGACGTCATCTCGTTCCTGGTGGAGCAGCGTGAGGGTTCTGCCGGCGGCCTGACCCTCGGCTCTCTCGGACCGGTGTCCGAGGGCCTCTGGGTGTTCGTCATCGGCATGGGCCTCCTGATCGGAGCCGCAGTCTGGATCGGAGCGAAGTCCTCGTGAGCACGCACGACAACTCCCGCGACCTCACGGCGCAGAGCGCCTCGAGCGTCCCCGAGACCTTCGAGGACCCGGGGCTGCCCGAGCACAAGTACCGTCAGGCCGACCTCGACCCGAAGGCCGACAAGCGCGCGGAGCGCCAGGTCGTCGTCCTCTTCGCCCTCTCGGTCCTCGGCACCATCGGCAGCCTGGTCGCGTACTTCGTGATCACGCCCGGGGAGACGACGGCGTCCGTCCGGAACGCCAACCTCGCGTTCGGGCTGTGCCTCGCGATCTCCCTGCTCGGCATCGGCCTCGCGGCAGTCCACTGGGCCAAGACCCTCATGTCTGACCACGAGGTCGCCGAGAAGCGCAAGCCCATCGCGAGCGACAGCGAGACCCGTCGTGACGCGATCCAGGCGCTGGCGGACGGCGCCAAGGACTCCGGCATCGGCCGCCGCGGCGTGCTCAAGGGCGCCGTCCTCTCGGCCGTCGCGCTCTTCCCGCTGACGATCGCGGTGCCGCTCATCGGCTCCGTCGGCGGCGACTGGAAGATCTCCAAGTTCAAGCACACGATCTGGCGCAAGGGCACCCGTCTCGCCAAGGACCCGTCGGGCGACCCGATCAAGGCGTCCGACGTGACGATCGGCTCCGTCTTCCACGTCATCCCTGACGGACTGCGCGACCACGAGCACTGGATGGAGGAGAAGGCGAAGGCCGTCGTCCTCCTGGTCCGTCTCGACGAGCGCGACCTCAAGCACGTCCCGGGCCGCGAGAGCTGGGCCTACAACGGCATCGTCGCGTACTCGAAGATCTGCACCCACGTGGGCTGCCCGGTGGCGCTCTACGAGCAGCAGACGCACCACCTGCTCTGCCCCTGCCACCAGTCGACGTTCGACGTCGCCGACGGCGCCAAGGTCGTGTTCGGCCCGGCGAACCGGCCGCTCCCCCAGCTGCCGATCACCGTCGACGACGAGGGCTACCTGATCGCCCAGGACGACTTCGCCGAGCCCATCGGCCCGAGCTACTGGGAGCGTCTGCGATGACCACCACTGCACCCGAGACCAAGCTCGGCGGTGCCGTCGACTACCTCGACCAGCGCACCGGCGTCGGCAACGCCGTCAAGGAGTTCGCCCGCAAGGTCTTCCCTGACCACTGGTCGTTCCTGCTCGGCGAGATCGCGCTCTACTCGTTCGTCGTGCTCCTCATCAGCGGCGGCTTCCTCACGATGTTCTTCGTGCCGTCCATGGGGCTCATCACGTACCCCGAGGACTCGCTGCCCGTCGCCATGCAGGGCGTCGAGATGTCCGAGGCCTTCGCGTCGACGCTGCACCTCTCGTTCGAGGTGCGCGGCGGCCTGCTGATGCGCCAGATCCACCACTGGGCCGCGCTGCTCTTCATGGCGTCGATCGTCACGCACATGATGCGCGTCTTCTTCACGGGTGCGTTCCGCAAGCCCCGCGAGCTCAACTGGGTCGTCGGCTTCACGCTCATGATCCTCGGCCTGCTCGCTGGCTTCTCCGGCTACTCGCTCCCCGACGACGTGCTCTCCGGCAACGGTCTGCGCATCGCCGACGGCGTGGCGAAGTCGATCCCGATCATCGGCGCCTATGCGTCGTACATCCTCTTCGGTGGGGAGTTCCCGGGCGAGCACATCATCCCGCGGCTCTTCACGGTGCACATCCTGCTGATCCCCGCGCTGATCCTCGCGTTCGTCGGTCTGCACCTGCTCATGGTCGTCGTGCACAAGCACACGCAGTACCCGGGTGGCGGCCGCAGCGACAAGAACGTGGTCGGCTTCCCGCTGTTCCCCGTGTACGTCGCCAAGGCTGGTGGCTTCTTCTTCGTCGTGTTCGGCGTGCTCGCTCTCATGGGCTCGACGCTCGCGATCAACAACGTGTGGAACTACGGTCCGTACGACCCGTCGCCCGTGTCCGCCGGCGCCCAGCCTGACTGGTACATGCTCTTCCTCGAGGGCGCGCTGCGCCTCATGCCCGGCTGGGAGTGGGTCGTGGGTGGGTTCACGATCCCGATCAACATCCTCGTCCCGGGTGTCGTGATCCCCGGCATCCTGTTCACGGCTCTTGCGCTGTACCCGTTCATCGAGGCGCGCGTCTCGGGCGGCAAGGGCGAGCACCACGTGCTCGACCGTCCGCGCAACGTTCCGGTCCGCACCGGCCTCGGGGTGGCGCTGCTGACCGCGTTCGTGATCCTCGTGCTCGCAGGGTCGAACGACCTGATCGCGACGCACTTCCACATGTCGATCAACACGATCACCTGGACGTTCCGCGTCCTGTTCTTCGCCGGCCCCGTGCTCGGCTTCTGGATCACGAAGCGCATCTGCCTGAGCCTGCAGCGCAAGGACCGCGAGCTCGTGCTCCACGGTCACGAGTCCGGTCGCATCGTCCGTTTCGACAACGGCGAGTACGTCGAGGTGCACACCCCGCTCGACGAGCAGGAGCGCTGGCTGCGCGTCGGCCACCACGTCTACCGCCCGCTCGAGATCGAGCCGGCCGAGGACTCTCGTGGTGTCCGCCGCAAGGGCTACGCGGCCGACAAGCGGTGGCAGCGACTCTCCCGGTTCTTCTACGAGGACCGCGTCGAGCCGGTCACCCCGGCCGAGCTGGCCGCGGCCCACTCGCACGGCGAGCACGACGCGCTGCCCGGCTCCGACGAGCGTCCGCTGATCGAGAACGGTCCTGAGACGGACGTGCGGAATCACTGATCACGCGGTTGTGTTGAACCTATGACCCCGGGCCCTGCCCTCCGGTTCGCCGGCAGGCAGGGCCCGATGTCTTACCCTCGTGCGGCCCGTGTGCCGACGAGCAGCCATCCACAGCTCCGGCGCGACAGCCCGGGGCCCAGCACCACGGAGGAGACGACCATGGCGGACTACACCCTTCCCGACCTCGGCTACGACTACGGAGCTCTCGACCCGCACATCTCCGGCCGGATCATGGAGCTGCACCACTCGAAGCACCACGCGGCCTACGTCGCTGGCGCCAACACGGCCCTCGAGCAGCTCGCCGAGGCCCGCGCGAACGAGTCCTTCGGCACCGTGAACCTGCTCGAGAAGAACCTCGCGTTCAACCTCGGCGGGCACGTCAACCACTCGATCTTCTGGCAGAACCTCTCCCCCGAGGGCGGTGGCGAGCCTGACGGTGAGCTCGGCGCAGCAATCACCGAGTTCTTCGGCTCGTTCGACGCGTTCAAGAAGCACTTCGCCGCGAACGCCGTCGGGATCCAGGGCTCCGGCTGGTCCATCCTGGCCTGGGACACGCTCGGCAAGAAGCTGATCATCGTCCAGCTCTACGACCAGCAGGGCAACCTGCCGATCGGCATCGTGCCGCTGCTCCTCCTCGACATGTGGGAGCACGCCTTCTACCTCGACTACGTCAA
Source organism: Sanguibacter hominis ATCC BAA-789 (assembly GCF_012396185.1). Taxonomy (GTDB): domain Bacteria; phylum Actinomycetota; class Actinomycetes; order Actinomycetales; family Cellulomonadaceae; genus Flavimobilis; species Flavimobilis hominis. Next base: position 269,472 of record NZ_JAAXOW010000002.1, on the reverse strand, counting down.
CGTCAAGGCTGACTATGTCAAGGCGTTCTGGAACATCGTGAGCTGGTCCGACGTCGCGGCCCGCTTCGCACGTGCACGGACGCAGGGCGAGGGGTTCCTCGTCCCCTGACGAACCCAGCACCGTGAGGGGACGCCGCCTACCGCGGCGTCCCCTCACGTGCATCTGACGCAAGGACCCCGGGCGCTCCCCAGCGCCACCGACCTGGTCGGGCGCCGGTGCGCGCGACTGAAGCAGGAGAGATGATGCACGACGCCGAGAAGGTGACCCGCGGCCGAGCGATCACCAACAAGCTCGCCAAGATCCTCGGGCCCGCACAGGTGGGCAACTACGTCGAGCCGCGACGGCCCGTCACAGACGCTCAGCAGGCGAGCGCCGAGCAGATCCGGTCCGGGTACCGCCGCGTCGTAGCACCGGACGGCACCGTGCGCCTGGAGCGCGCCTAGCGGCACCCTCCTCCCAGGCACGGCGAGAGGGCCGGTACCGACCACATGGTCGGTACCGGCCCTCTCGCCGTGTCGTGGTGCGTGGCGTCAGTGGGCGTGCTGCCCGCGGGAGAACTCGAACACCCAGCCGACGAGCGCGATCACGCTGACCGCGGCACCGATGTAGAAGACCCACCAGCCGACTGCGAGGCCCAGGAAGCAGATGCTCGCCGCGAAGGCGAGGACGAGCGGCCACCAGCTCCACGGGGCGAAGATGCCCTGGTCGCCGGCACCCTGCTCGATCTCACCGTGCGGGTCGTCCTCCGGACGGGCATCCATCTGACGCGCGGTCACCCGGAGGTAGGCCGCGATCATGCCTGAGAGCCCCACGAGCAGCAGGAGGCAGACCGAGCCGACCGGCTCGAAGTCGCTCATGAGCGCGTAGACAGCCGTGACGACCAGGAAGAAGGGCGCGAGCCAGAAGAAGAGGTTGGTCTCGATCTTCACTTCGTGTCTCCTTCGTGGGGGCGCTCGGCGTCGATGACCTTGATCGACGACTGCTCCGGCTCCTGCTCACCGGAGGCCATCTTGTTGGCGAGGTCACCGTTCTCGCCGCGGCGGTCCGCGTCGGCATAGATCTGGTCGAGCACGTTCGAGCTGCCTTCGACGTGGTCCATCGCCGCGACCTCAGGGTGGTGGAGGTCGAAGGCGGGACGCTCCGAACGGATGCGCGGCAGGGACGTGAAGTTGTGGCGCGGCGGCGGGCAGGACGTCGCCCACTCGAGGGAGGAGCCGAAGCCCCACGGGTCGTCGATCGCCACCTTGGGCGCCTTGCGCCAGGTGACGTACACGTTCCAGAGGAACGGGAGCGTCGAGGCGGCAAGAAGGAAGGAGCCGATCGTGGAGACCTGGTTCATCCAGGTGAAGCCCTCCTCCGGCATGTAGTCCGGGTAACGACGCGGCATGCCCGCCACACCCAGCCAGTGCTGCACGAGGAACGTCATGTGGAAGCCGATGAACAGCGACCAGAAGTGGATCTTGCCGAGCTTCTCGTTGAGCATGCGACCGGTGAACTTGGGCCACCAGAAGTAGAAGCCGGAGAACATCGCGAACACGACGGTGCCGAAGACCACGTAGTGGAAGTGGGCGACGACGAAGTACGTGTCAGAGATGTGGAAGTCGAGGGCCGGGCTCGAGAGGATGACGCCGGTCAGACCACCGAAGAGGAACGTCACGAGGAAGCCCATCGCCCAGAGCATCGGCGTCTCGAACGTGATCTTCCCGCGCCACATCGTGCCGATCCAGTTGAAGAACTTCACCCCGGTCGGCACGGCGATGAGCATCGTCATGAGCGAGAAGAACGGGAGGAGCACGGCGCCGGTGACGTACATGTGGTGGGCCCACACGGTCACGGACAGCGCGGCGATCGCGATGATCGCGAAGACCATGCCCTTGTAGCCGAACAGCGGCTTGCGGCTGAAGACCGGGATGACCTCGGTGATGATGCCGAAGAAGGGCAGCGCGATGATGTAGACCTCAGGGTGCCCGAAGAACCAGAAGAGGTGCTGCCACAGGATGGCGCCGCCCGTCTCCGGGTTGAAGATCTGCGCGCCGAGGCGGCGGTCGGCACCCAGGCCGAACAGCGCGGCCGCGAGCGGCGGGAACGCCATGAGCACGAGGATGCTCGTGACGAGCGTGGCCCACGAGAAGATCGGCATGCGGAACATGGTCATGCCCGGTGCGCGCATCGTGATGGCGGTGGTGATGAAGTTGACCGCACCGAGGATGGTGCCGAAACCCGTCATGGCGAGGCCGAACACCCACAGGTCTCCACCGAGCCCCGGGCTGAAGGTCGCGTTGGACAGCGGCGCGTACGCGAACCAGCCGAACGAGGCGGCACCCTGGCGCGTGAAGAAGCCGGAGACGGCGATGATGCCGCCGAAGAGGTAGATCCAGTACGCGAACATGTTGAGTCGCGGGAACGCGACGTCAGGCGCGCCGATCTGGAGCGGCATGATGAAGTTCGCGAAACCGGCGAAGAGCGGCGTGGCGAAAAGCAGCAGCATGATCGTGCCGTGCATCGTGAAGAGCTGGTTGTACTGCTCCTTGCTCTGCACGACCGAGATCCCGGGCTCGAAGAGCTCGGCCCGGATCACGAGGGCCATGAGGCCCCCGATGCAGAAGAAGATGAACGACGTGATCAGGTACATGTACCCGATGGTCTTGTGGTCGGTCGACGTGACCCACTTGACGACCGTCCGCCCCAGGGTCTGACGGGTCGGCTGGAGCCCGGGGACGTTCTGCTGGGCTTCCATCAGTGCTGCTCCTCCGTCTGGGTCAGGTCGGCGGCGTCCTGCTGCCGGTTCAGGTCGAGACCGAGAGCGCCCGTCTTGCCTGCGGCGCGCAGCTCGTCCATGTGGGCGTCGTAGTCGGCACGCGACACGACCGCGACGTTGAAGAGCATCCCGGAGTGGTGCTCACCGCAGAGCTCGGCGCACTTGCCGGCGTAGTAGCCGATGCGCTCAGGGATGATCTGCATGCGGTTCGTACGGCCGGGGATCATGTCGAGCTTGTCGAGGAACGCCGGCACCCAGAACGAGTGGATGACGTCGCGCGAGTCGAGGACCAGCTCGACCTGCTCGCCGACCGGGAGGTACAGCGTCGGGAGGGACACGTCGGTGCCCGGCTGCCCGTCGAGGCTCGTGTCGCCGCCGAGCACCGAGACGTCCTTCGCGTGCTGACCGTCGAAGTAGACGTCGTCGTCGAGGTAGTTGATGTCCCAGCTCCACTGCTTGCCGACGACCTGGATGGTCACGTCCGGCTCGGCGTCGAGCGAACGGATCTCGGTCATGTCGCGCTGCGTGTAGAAGAAGAAGACGCCGATCATCACGAGCGGGATAACGGTGTACATCATCTCGAGAGGCACGTGGTAGCGCGTCTGGATCGGCAGCGTGTGGTCGTTCTTGCGCTTCCGGTAGGCGATCGCGCACCAGAGCATCAGGCCCCAGGTGATGAGACCGACGACGAGGAGCGCGATCCACGAGCCGACCCACAGCGACGTGATGCGGTCGGTGTGGTTCGTCACGGGGCCGTCGGAGTACCCGGGCATGAAGCCGCGCTGGGTCGCCTCGGAGCAGCCGGAGACGAGCAGCACGAACGTGGCGGCGAGCGCAGGTGCGCTCAGCCGCCGGAGGATGCCGCGCTGCTGACGACTGGGTGAAGTGTGCGAGTGCAAGGGAGGCCTTTCACGTCACGTCCCAGGTCCGCGCCATCCGGCCGGACGGCACAGCACTGGGACCTTGGTCCTCGACAGTCCGAGCCTAGCGCCTCGGGAGGGACCTTCATCCCAGGAAGATGCCCGAGGTCATGGCGGTTGCCCGGTATTTGTCACCAAGGGACGTTCAGGCCCGGGTTAGCGTTGCGATGTGACCCGACCGACCACCCCTGACGCCTCCGCGAGCACTCGCCCCGCCGGGCGCTCCTACCTCGACGCCGGGGGTGCCGCCCCCCTCCACCCGCTGGCCCTGGAGGCCTTGCGGCAGGCGTCCGCCGAGGGGTGGTCGAACCCCGAGCGCCTGCACTCCGAGGCGAGGACCGCGGCGACGCTCCTCGGCGCGGCACGCGAGACGTTCGCGGCGCTCGTCGGCGCCCGCACGCAAGAGGTGCACCTGACGCCGTCGCACGTCGCGTCCCTGCACGCGGCCGTCACGGCGGTCGCGCCAGCCCGACGCCGCGTCGGGCGGGGCGTCGTGGCGTCGGCGGTCGAGCGCGCCGCGGTCCTCGCGGCCGCGCGCCACGTCGCGGGCGAGGACGGCGTGACGCTAATCCCCACCGACCGCCTCGGTCGTGTCGACGCCCTCGCGATGGCAGACGCCGTCGCGCAGCCAGGCGTGGGCCTCGCATGCCTGCAGCACGCGAACGGCGAGGTCGGGACGGTTCAGCCGCTCGCCGCCGTGCACGAGGCGGCGCGCGCAGCGCGCGTGCCGTTCCTCGTCGATGCCGGCGCGTCGCTGGGCCACGCGCACGTGCCGTCGTCGTGGGACGTGCTGGCAGCCGACCCTGCCGACTGGGGCGCGCCGCGCGGTGTCGGGCTGCTCGTGGTGCGGCAGGGCGTGCGAGTCGCGCAGACCGGGCCTGAGGACGCCGACCCGTGGGCACCGGGCGGCGTCAACGTCGCGAACGCCTTCGCGGCGGCCGTCGTGCTCAAGGCCGTCATGGCCGAGCGCCAGGAGACCGCTGCCCGGCTCTCCGTGCTCGTCGACAGGCTGCGGGACGAGGTGCCGAGGCTCGTGCCTGACGTCGAGGTCGTCGGGGACCCGGACGAACGGCTCCCCCACGTGCTCACGTTCTCGTGCCTCTACGTCGACGGCGAGGCGCTCCTGACGGAGCTCGACCGGCACGGGTTCGCGGTCGGCTCCGGCAGCGCGTGCACGTCGCTCACTCTCGAGCCGAGCCACGTGCTGCGCGCGATGGGGGTCCTCACGCACGGGAACGTGCGCCTCACGCTGCACCCCGGCGTCACGTCCGACGACGTCGACCGCTTCCTCGCGGTGCTCCCCGGGTGCGTCGCCCGTGTCCGAGACCAGCTGGGGGTGCGGGGCCTGTGAGCACCGCACCCGACGTCGACGCCCGCGGGCTGCGCTGCCCGCTGCCGGTCATCCGGCTGGCGGCCGCAGCCGCCGAGCTCCCCGCGGGCACGAGCGTCGCCGTCCTCACGACCGACCCCGCCGCGTCGACCGACATACCCGCGTGGGCGCGCATGCGCGGCCACACCCTCGTCGTCGACGAGGACCACGGCGACCACCGCCGCATCGTCGTCGAGCTGGGCTGATCGTCGCGCCCGGGCCCGGAAACCCTCCCGGGACGCGAACGAGGCCGGACCCCGCGGGGCCGGCCTCGTCGACGTGCAGGGCTCAGCGACTCAGCTGAACGAGTCCCCGCAGGCGCACGAGCTGCCCGCGTTGGGGTTGTCGATCGTGAAGCCCTGCTTCTCGATCGTGTCCGCGAAGTCGATGGTGGCGCCCTCGAGGTACGGGACGCTCATCTTGTCCACGACGACCTCGACGCCGTCGAAGTCGCGCGTCGCGTCGCCGTCGAGCAGGCGCTCGTCGAAGTAGAGCTGGTAGATCAGCCCCGAGCAGCCGCCAGGCTGCACGGCGACCCGGAGGCGCAGGTCGTCGCGGCCCTCCTGCTCGAGAAGGCTGCGCACCTTCGAGGCGGCGACGTCGGTCAGCTCGACGCCGTGCGTGGTGGTCTCAGTGGTCTCGCTCATCAGGTCTCCGGCATTCACTGGGGCAAGGGCGGGCACATGGTCAACACGGCCCCCCTTCCGGTTTGTTCCCACCAGCGTACGCGGGAGCGCCGTGTGCCGGGCGGATCGGTGAGCAATGCCACCGCTCTGCGGTACGGGGCAGGTCAGAGCACCCAGGTGCGGGCCACCCGCGCGACCCGCTCGGCGACCTCGTCGCTGCTGGTCCACCACGCGGCGTCGGCGTGACCAGTCTCGTGGACGCCCGCGACGCCGATCGCGGACCACTCACGGCGGCCCGCCTCGCTCCCCCCGACGAGGGCGGCGACGGGGACGGCATGGTCGAGCGCGACCTCGGCGACGGCGGGAAGGACGCCGTCGTGCACCTCAGCCGCGTCGATCGCGGGCGCGACGACGACGACGAGGTCGCTCGCGGCGATCCTCTCGCGGAGGTGCGCGAGGTCCGCGACGACGTCGATCGCGCGCCGGACGCGCGCGCCGAGCGCGGCGAGCATGAACCCGACCCCACCGCCCGCGGCGGCTCCGGGGGTCGCGGCCAGCGCGCGGGCGAGGTGGTCGGGCGAGGAGGTCGCGACGTCGACGGGCGCGCCCAGGAGGTCCCGGCCGACGAGCGAGCCGGAACGCGCACGCCCCACCGCGAGGGAGAGGTCGCCGAGGTTGCGCTCGAGCCGCTGTGTCGTCGCAGCGCCGACCGCGTGCTGGGAGAGCCCGGCGGCGAGGCCGCCGAGCCCGAGGAGCGTACGGTCCCCGCGCTGCGCCACGACGACGTCGCGTCCTGCGAGCGCGTCCCGCAGGGCGAGGAGGTCGGGCAGGTCGTGCGCGTCGATCCCCGCGAGGGCACCGGCGCCCTGGCGCAGCCGGTCCGAGGCACCGGGGACGCCGAGGCGCTCCGCGAGGGCCGCGAGCATGCCAGCGCCACCGTCGGCCCATGCCGTGTCGGCCCCGAGAACGTCGCCAGCGCCGACGACGATCGTGCGTGCGCGAGTCTCGAGCGCGGCTGCGAGGAGCTCGCCGACCGGTGCGGACGAGCCGTGCTCGGCGAGGTCGTCGGCCGCCCCCTCCCCGGTGCGGTCGCGGACGGCCGCGACCTCGGCGGCTGCGACCGAGGCGGTCTCGAGAAAGAGCGCGGCGCCGTCGGCGGCAGGGTCTGCGAGGTGGCCGCGTGCGGTCTCGGCGAAGCCGGCGGAGCCGTCGCTCAGCAGGACGGTCTGCACGTCGGCGTGCGGGACCGCCCGGGCCCACGCCGTCGCGACCTGCCGGGCGACAGCGTCGGCGACGTGGGCGCCCGGGGCCCCCGCCGTGGAAGGCCAGGCGGTCGAGGGGATGACAAGAACCTGCATGCCCACATGGTGCCACCGCGAGACCCTGGCCCTGCCCGGCGCCGACGGGTTGTGGGACAATTCGAGGCGTGAGCACGCCGACGATCCCCGCCTCCCCCGCGTTCAACGAGCCTGCCCCGAGCGGAGCGCTGCTCCTGCTCGGGCAAGGCGTCGACCTCGACTCCGAGCGTGGTGTCGAGTGCACGGGCGCGCTCCCTGCCGCGAGCGATCCGAACCTCGTCGAGCGGGCGCGCGCCGCACGTGCGGCGCTCGGTGACCGCGTGTTCGTCCTGGGGCACCACTACCAGCGCGACGAGGTCATCGACTTCGCTGACGTCACCGGCGACTCCTTCAAGCTCGCCCGCGAGGCCGCAGCACGCCCGGACGCGGAGTTCGTCGTCTTCTGCGGCGTGCACTTCATGGCCGAGAGCGCGGACATCCTGACCTCCGACGCGCAGCAGGTCGTGCTGCCCGACCTCGCCGCGGGCTGCTCGATGGCTGACATGGCGACGATCGACCAGGTCGAGGACGCCTGGGACGTGCTCGAGGAGATCGGCATCGCGGACCGGACGGTCCCCGTGACGTACATGAACTCGACCGCGGCGATCAAGGCGTTCACCGGTCGCCGTGCCGGGACGGTCTGCACCTCGTCGAACGCGCACGTCGCGCTCCGCTGGGCCTTCGACAAGGTCGGTGGCGTCGAGGGCGACGGCAAGGTCCTCTTCATGCCCGACCAGCACCTCGGCCGGAACACGGCGCTCCGCTACCTCGGGATGAAGCCTGAGGATTGCGTCGTCTTCGACCCGCGCAAGCCGGGCGGCGGCCTGACCCGCGAGCAGCTCGTCGCAGCGCGCATGATCCTGTGGCGCGGTCACTGCTCGGTGCACGGGCGGTTCTCCCCCCAGAACGTCCACGACATCCGGGCGGCGGTCCCGGGCGTCAACGTCCTCGTGCACCCCGAGTGCAAGAACGAGGTCGTCGAGCTCGCAGACATGGTCGGGTCGACGGAGTACATCATCAAGGCGCTCGACGCGGCCGAGCCGGGCTCGTCGTGGGCGATCGGCACGGAGCTCAACCTCGTGCGCAGGCTCGCGGCCGCCCACCCGGACAAGAACGTGCACTACCTGGACTCCACGGTGTGCTTCTGCTCGACGATGAACCGGATCGACCTCCCGCACCTCGTGTGGGCGCTCGAGTCGCTCGTCGCGGGAACCGTGGTCAACCGGATCGTCGTGGACAGCGACGACGCGTACTGGGCGCGCGTGGCGCTCGACCAGATGCTGGCGCTCCCCGGCCACTGAGCCGCGGCAGCCCTCTCGTCGAACGCAAGCGATACCCGATACCGACGGTCCGGGTTATCCTGCGTCCCATGACCCGGACGATCCAGCTCGCGTACGCCACCCGATTCCCCCGCCGCGCGGTCCCCGGGATGGCTCCCCTCGACGAGTCGGTCACCCGGATGCGCGTGCACCCCGGCGACCTCGACCTGTACCGGCACGTCAACAACGGCGTGTACCTCCAGATGATGGACGTCGCGCGGATCAACCTCATCGCCGACATGGGGCTCGCGCGCGAGCTCATCCAGCGCGGCTGGTACCCGGTCGTCGCTGCCTCCACGATGAGCTACAAGCGCTCCCTCACGCTCGGGCAGCGCTTCGAGGTGCGCAGCCGCGTCCTCGGCTGGGACGCACGGTGCGCCTACCTCGAGCAGCGTTTCGTGCGCGACGGCGACCAGATCGCCCGCGGCATCGTCGCCGGGCGCTTCCTCACCACGTCCGGCGAGCGCCTCGACCCGACGCAGATCCTCGAGCTCACCGGCCATCCCGTCGAGAGCCCCGAGCTGCCCGACGACGTGGCCGCGTGGGCCCAGGCGTTCGACGTCGCGTTCCGCGCACGCTGACGCGCGCGGCACCACCTCGCGGTTCGACTACCCTGGGACCGTGTTCTCGAAGAAGACCCGTCAGGAGCCGCAGGCAGCCGAGCCCGCGCCCGAGCTCGACCACTCGGCCCCGGTGAACGACAAGACCAAGTCCGGTCCGACGCCCAAGCGGCGTGAGCGCGAGGCCGCGAACCGCGTCCCGCTCGTCCCCGGCGACCGCAAGGCTGCCGCCCGCGCCGAGCGCGCCGCGATGCGCGTGCAGCGCGACCTCGAGTACAAGGCGCTGCAGACCGGCGACGAGCGCAACCTCCCGCCGCGCGACAAGGGCCCCGAGCGTCGCTTCGTACGCGACTTCGTGGACGCGCGCTGGAACCTCGGTGAGCTGTTCCTCTTCGTCGCGCTCGCGATGATGGTGATCATCATGGTCGTCGGCAACACCGGCAACCCTGTGCTGATCGGCTACACGACGCTCGCGCTGTACGCGGTCGTCCTCGTGACGATCCTCGACGGCTTCCTCATGTGGCGCCGGCTCAAGAAGGCGCTCCTCGCGAAGTTCGGTACGAGCCTGACGATCAAGCCGCTGCGCTGGTACGCCGTCGCTCGTGCGTTCCAGATCCGCCGTGCTCGCCTTCCCAAGCCGATGGTCCGGCACGGGCAGTACCCGTCCTGACGGACCGCACCCGGCTCATCGACAGGCATCGCCCCACGGGGTGGTGCCTGTCGTCGTCCCGGGACGCACCCAGCCAGGGCGCGGCCCGCAGTCCCTACGACGCGGCCAGCAGGTCGACGTCGGCCGCCGGGACGCGAGCGCCGTCGCCGCGCTCGAGCCGCGCGGTCGCGACACCGTCGGCAGCGCGCTCGCGCCACACCTGACCGAGCCACACCTCGGCGTCGAACCGCGAGATGAACGCAGGGCTGAGCGGACCCTCGACAGCCGCACCGCGGTCGTCGAGCCAGGTCCAGGTCCACGACGGGACGCTCACCGCGCGCTCAGGACCTTGTTGACGCGAGACGCCCAGAACGGGCCCTCGTAGATGAGCGCGGTGTACGCCTGCAGGAGGTTCGCGCCAGCCGCGAGATAGCGCTGCGCGTCCTGCGGGTTCGAGATCCCGCCGACGCCGATGATCGTCGGACCGTCGCCGAGCCGCGCCCGCAGCCGCGCGACGACCTCGACACCACGCTCGAGCTCGGGAGGGCCGGAGAGACCACCCGCTCCCAGGTCGTGCGCGATCGTCGTGTTGACCGCGACGACACCGTCGAGCCCGAGCTCGGTCACGAGGTCCGCGACGGCGTCGACGTCCTCGTCGGCGAGGTCGGGCGCGATCTTCACGAGGAGCGGCACGCGACGCTCCGGGACGGCCTCGTCCGCAGCCTCACGGACGGCGACGAGGATCGGGCGCAGCGCGTCGACCGACTGCAGGTCGCGCAGGCCCGGCGTGTTGGGTGAGGACACGTTGACGACGAGGTAGTCGGCGTAGCATGCGAGCTGCGACGCGCTGAGCGCGTAGTCCGCTGCCGCGTCCTCGGGCGGCGTCACCTTCGTCTTGCCGATGTTCACGCCGACGACAGCGCGGCGCCCCCACGAGCGTGAGCGCAGCCTGCGCAGCTCCTCCGCTGCGACGGTCGCGCCACCGTTGTTGAAGCCCATGCGGTTGCGCAGGGCGCGCTGGTCCAGGTGCCGCCACAGGCGCGGCTGCTCGTTGCCCGGCTGCGGGTAGGCGGTGATCGTGCCGACCTCGACGAACGAGAAGCCGAGCATCGTCAGCCCCTCGACCGCGCGAGCGTCCTTGTCGAATCCGCCCGCGAGCCCGAGCGGCCCCGGGAGCGTCCGCCCGAACGCACGCACCTGACCGGGCGCACGCAGCACCGAGCCGACGACGTCACGGACCACAGGAGTCCGGCCGGCGGCGCGGATCCACCCGTAGGCGAGGTGGTGCGCGGTCTCAGGGTCCAGCCGGGTGAAGAACTTCTCGAACAGCAGGTGGTACACGACTCTCCTCGTTCTCGGGCGTGGGACGGCTAGCGGACGGGCCTGGTCCGGGCGAGCCACCACAGCCCGACGAACGGCAGGACGAACGGGACGTACCCGTAGCCCTGGCCGAGGTGGGACCACACGGACGGCTCGGGGAACAGGTCAGGTCGCGCGAAGGAGACGATGCCGACGCCGACCACACCGACGAGCTCGATCGTCACGGAGACCCACGCGACGCGACGCGACAGTGCGCTCGAGCGGGCGAGGGACACGGTCGCGACGATGTAGAGCACTGCAGCGACCCCGGAGAGCGCGAACGAGAGCGGGGCGTCGTCGAAGCGCGCGAGGATCTGGTACGTCGCCCGGGCGGTCGCGGACACAGCGAAGATCGCGTAGACCATGACCATCACACGGCCGAAGCCGCTCGAGGTCGAGGCGGGCGTCGCCTGCGTCTGCGGGAGTGCGTCGTCGGCCGTCATGTCACGCACCCCAGATCTGCAGCAGCCGGTACTCGAGGAACATCACGGTGAGGGCGGCGATCGCCAGCACGACCGAGCTCCATCGGGTGCGCTCCGCGAACGCCCACAAGGCGGCGAACGGCAAGATCAGCAGCACCGTCACGAGGTAGCCCCACAGGGACACCGGGTCCGCGACGTCGGCGCCGCGCGCCACGAGCACGCCGGCGACGACGATCTGGACGACGAGCACGGCCTCGACGACCGATGCTCCCCAGAGCTGCTTGAGGATCACGGCACGGTCCTTGACGACGAACCACACCGCCCAGAGCAGGAGGAGCGCTGCGAGCGCGACGACCAGGAGCGCGAGCGGGAGGAGCACAGGCCGAGACTACCGGTCCGCCACGAGCCGGCGGTGCGATGCCCAGGTCCCGGTCCCCCGGACCAGGCGCGGGATAGCATCGTCGGGTGGCTGAACTGACTCTCACCGGCAAGGATCCCCTCTCCCTCCAGGCTGACGCGCTCGTCGTCGCCGTCGCGAGCACCGACGACGGGCCTCAGGTCCTCGACGTCGACCTCCCCGAGGCGCTGCTCGCGAGCCTGACGTCGTCCGCGAAGGTGCTGGGCCTCTCCGGCGCTGCCGACGAGGTCGTGCGCGTCCCCTCGCTCGGCGCGCTCGGCGCGACGGTCCTCGTGCTCACGGGCGTCGGCAAGGCGAGCACCGACGACGCTGAGGCGCTGCGCCGCGCCGCGGGCGCGGCACTGCGCTCCCTCGCTGGCGCCGAGCACGTCGTCGTCGCGCTCCCCGCCGCGACGCCCGCCCAGGCCGCGGCCGTCGCGGAGGGCGCCCTCCTCGGCGCCTACACCTTCACGACCTATCAGACCTCCGACCCGAAGACGTCGACCGCCAAGATCGAGCTCGCGTCGACCGCCGCGCGCAGCAAGACGACGAAAGAGGCCGTCGAGCGCGCCGTCGTCGTCGCGGACGCCGTCAACGCGACGCGCGACCTCGTGAACGCCGCACCGAACGACCTGTTCCCCGCCGCCTTCGCGGACGCAGCCAAGGCTGCGGCGAAGGGCACGGGCGCCAAGGTCACGGTCCTCGACGAGAAGGCCCTCGAGGCCGGCGGCTACGGCGGGCTCGTCAACGTGGGCAAGGGTTCCGCCCGCGGCCCGCGCCTCGTCAAGGTCGCCTACTCCCCCGCCCGCCCGGCCGCGCGCGTCGCGCTCGTCGGCAAGGGCATCACGTTCGACTCGGGCGGCATCTCGATCAAGCCCGCCGCGGGCATGGAGGAGATGAAGTCCGACATGGCCGGCGCAGCCGCCGTCCTGCACACGGTCGTCGCGGCCGCGCGCCTCGGTGGCCCCGTCGCCGTGACGGGCTGGCTCTGCCTCGCCGAGAACATGCCGTCCGGGACCGCCCAGCGCCCCTCCGACGTCATCACAATCCGCGGCGGCAAGACCGTCGAGGTGCTCAACACCGACGCGGAAGGACGGCTCGTGCTCGCGGACGGTCTCGTCGCCGCGACGGAGGAGAAGCCCGACGTCGTGCTCGACATCGCGACCCTCACCGGCGCGCAGATCGTCGCGCTGGGCAACCGCGTCTCCGCGGTCATGGGCTCCGAGGACGTGCGCGACGAGGTGCTCGCCGGTGCCCGCACCGCGGGCGAGTCGTTCTGGGCGATGCCGCTGCCCGAGGACCTGCGCCCCGGCCTCGACTCGAAGGTCGCCGACCTCGCCAACATCGGTGGGCGTCCTGGCGGCATGCTGAGCGCCGGCCTGTTCCTCAAGGAGTTCGTCGGGGACACGCCGTGGGCGCACCTCGACATCGCCGGGCCGGCGTTCAACGCGTCGTCGGCGCACGGCTACACGCCGGTCGGCGGGACCGGCCACGGTGTGCGCACGCTGCTCGCGGTCGTCGAGGGACGTGCCTGAGAGCTGAGCCGCTAGGCGACGATCTACGCGACGGCGCGGTGCTGACCCAGGTCGGCACCGCGCCGTCGTCGTTCGTCTCCGGCGCGGGTGTCAGTCGTCCGTCGTCAGGCGACGGCCGCGTGCGCGCGAGTTCCAGTCGCGATAGCGCTGGGGGTAGCCCGTGAACTGGACGTTGTACACCGGGACGCCGAGGCTCTCGGCGACCTTCCACGCGGACCGCTCGTCCGGGGCCGCACGGCGCGTCCACTCGCCCGTCGTCGCGACGAGGAGGATCGAGGGCGGCGTGTCCGTCACCGGCGGCTCGACGTAAGCCTCCACACCGACCTTCTCGCGGACGAACGAGGTCAGGTGGGCGACAGTCGCACGCCGACTCCCGGTGCCGTCGGAGGCGCGGGCAGGCTCGTCCGTGGTCGTGCGTCGCCTCAGGCGAGAGAACAGGCCCATGCTCGACATCCTAGGTGGGCGATGTTCTGAGAGTCACATCCCGTCGGGCGGCCTGGTGTTGGGACCTTTGTCATGCAGGTGCCAAGATGGGATGGATACGTCCTGGACCCCCTCCGCGCACCTAAGGAGCTGCACGTGGCCGACACCAACGGCACTGAATTCGACATCGTGGTCCTCGGAGGTGGCAGCGGCGGTTACGCCACCGCGCTCCGCGGCGCTCAGCTCGGCCTGTCGGTCGCGCTGATCGAGTCGGGCAAGCTCGGCGGCACCTGCCTCCACAACGGCTGCATCCCCACCAAGGCGCTGCTGCACGCGGCCGAGGTCGCGGACACGGCGCGCGAGGGTGCCCAGTTCGGCGTCCACACGCAGCTCAACGGCATCGACATGGCCGGGGTCAACGCGTACAAGGAAGGCGTCATCTCGCGCCTGCACAAGGGCCTCCAGGGCCTCGTGAAGTCTCGGAAGGTCACGCTGATCGAGGGCCACGGCCGTCTCGTCGGTCAGGACACCATCGAGGTCGGCGGCCAGCTCGTCAAGGGCAAGAACATCGTGCTCGCGACCGGCTCGTACGCCCGTTCGCTGCCCGGTCTGGAGATCGGCGGCCGCGTGGTCACGTCTGACCAGGCGCTCCACCTCGACTACGTCCCGAAGTCCGTCGTCGTCCTCGGCGGCGGCGTCATCGGTGTCGAGTTCGCCTCCGTCTGGAAGTCGTTCGGTGCGGACGTCACGGTCGTCGAGGGTCTCCCCCACCTCGTTCCCGCCGAGGACGAGGCGCTGTCGAAGGCGCTCGAGCGCTCGTTCCGCAAGCGCGGCATCGCGTTCTCCGTCGGCGACCGCTTCGCCGGTGTCACGCAGGACGACCACGGCGTGCACGTCAGCCTCGAGTCCGGCAAGACGTTCGACGCCGAGCTCCTCCTCGTGGCCGTGGGTCGCGGCCCGCGCACCGCCGACCTCGGCTACGAGCAGCAGGGCATCACGCTCGACCGTGGCTTCGTGATCGTCGACGAGAAGCTGCACACCGGTGTCGGGAACATCTACGCCGCCGGTGACATCGTCCCGGGTCTGCAGCTCGCGCACCGCGGCTTCGCCCAGGGCATCTTCGTCGCCGAGCAGATCGCGGGCCTCAACCCGGCCCCGATCGTCGAGTCGGGCATCCCGCGCGTCACCTACTGCGAGCCTGAGGTCGCGTCGGTCGGTGTGACCGAGGCGAAGGCCAAGGAGCTGTACGGCGCCGACTCGGTCGAGACCCTCGAGTACAACCTCGGCGGCAACGGCAAGAGCCAGATCCTCGGCACCACCGGCTTCGTCAAGCTCGTGCGCCAGAAGGACGGCCCCGTCGTCGGCGTGCACATGATCGGTGCGCGCGTCGGCGAGCTCATCGGCGAGGGCCAGCTGATCGTCAACTGGGAGGCCTACCCGGAGGACGTCGCGGCCCTCGTGCACGCGCACCCGACGCAGAACGAGGCGCTCGGCGAGGCCCACCTGGCCCTCGCGGGCAAGCCCCTGCACGCGCACAACTGACCCCAGCCGGAAACCAAGGAGAACGCAGAGATGTCTGAATCCGTGAAGATGCCCGCGCTGGGCGAGTCTGTCACCGAAGGAACCGTCACCCGCTGGCTCAAGGCCGTCGGCGAGCGCGTCGAGGTCGACGAGCCCTTGCTCGAGGTCTCGACCGACAAGGTCGACACCGAGATCCCGTCGCCCGTCGCTGGCATCCTCGAGAAGATCCTCGTCGAGGAGGACGAGACGGTCGAGGTCGGCACGGACCTCGCGGTCGTCGGCGACGGATCCGGCTCGAGCGCCGAGCCGGCCGCGCCTGCTGCCGAGCCTGCGCCTGCCGAGGCCGCCCCGGCTCCCGCCGCCGAGGCCCCTGCCGCTGAGGCTCCCGCCGCAGAGGCGCCCGTCGCCGAGGCCCCGGTCGCGTCTGCCGACGCCCCTGCGGGCGAGGGCGAGCAGGTCGTCATGCCTGCGCTCGGCGAGTCCGTCACCGAGGGCACCGTCACCCGTTGGCTGAAGTCGGTCGGCGACACCGTCGAGGTCGACGAGCCGCTGCTCGAGGTCTCGACGGACAAGGTCGACACCGAGATCCCGTCGCCCGTCGCGGGCACGCTGCAGCAGATCCTCGTCCAGGAGGACGAGACGGTCGAGGTCGGCACGGCGCTCGCCGTCGTCGGCTCCGGCTCTGCCCCGGCGGCAGCACCCGCTGCCCCGGCCGCCGCACCCGCCCCGGCGCCGGCTCCGGCCCCCGCCGCCGCAGCTCCCGCTGCGCCGGCCCCGGCCGCGCCGGCCCCCGCCGCAGCCCCGGCTGCGCCGGTTCAGCCCAAGGCCGACGCTCCGTCGGTGGCCGCCCAGGCGAGCGGCTCGTCCTACCTCACCCCCCTCGTCCGCAAGCTCGCGGCCGAGAAGGGTGTCGACGTCGCGACGCTCGTCGGGACGGGCGTCGGCGGTCGGATCCGCAAGGAAGACGTCATCGAGGCTGCCGAGAAGGCTGCGGCCGCCGCCGCTGCAGCAGCGGCCACGCCTGCCGCGGCTCCGGCCGCCCCGGCGGCCGCCCCGGCGAAGAAGACCGCACCGCTCGAGGTCTCGCCGCTGCGCGGCACCACCGAGAAGGCGAGCCGCCTGCGCAAGATCATCGCTGAGCGCATGGTCGAGGCCCTGCACACGCAGGCCCAGCTCACGACGGTCGTCGAGGTCGACGTCACCAAGGTCGCACGCCTGCGCGCCAAGGCGAAGTCCGGCTTCCAGGCTCGTGAGGGCGCCAACCTCACGTTCCTTCCGTTCTTCGCGCTCGCCGCAGTCGAGGCGCTCAAGGCCTTCCCGAAGATCAACGGTGTGCTCGAGGGCGACACGATCACGTACCACGGCCAGGAGAACGTCGGCATCGCGGTCGACACGCCGCGAGGGCTCCTCGTGCCCGTGATCCACGGCGCCGGCGACCTCAACCTTGGTGGCATCGCGCGCAAGATCGCCGACCTGGCGACGCGCACGCGCGACAACAAGGTCACCCCGGACGAGCTCGGTGGCGCCACGTTCACGATCACGAACACCGGCTCCGGCGGCGCGCTCATCGACACGCCGATCGTCCCCGGCGGCACGTCGGCGATCCTCGGCACGGGCACGATCGTCAAGCGTCCCGCGGTCATCCAGGACGAGGACGGCCAGGACGTCATCGCGATCCGGTCGATCTGCTACCTGTCGCTGTCGTACGACCACCGTCTGGTGGACGGCGCCGACGCCTCGCGCTACCTCATGGCGATCAAGCGTCGCATCGAGGAGGGCGCGTTCGAGTCCGAGGTCGGCCTCTGACGCACGCCTGAGGCGGTCAGCACCGCCAGCACGGACAGGGTCCGTCGCCTCCGGGCGACGGGCCCTGTCGCATCTGCGGCCTCGTCAGGCTAGCGTCAGGATCGTGCCGAACTCACAGACCGTCCTCGTGTCCGGAGCCAGCGGGCTCATCGGGTCAGCGTTGGTCGCGCACCTGCGGTCGCGCGGAGACACCGTCCTGCGGCTGGTCCGCGGCACCGGCGCTCCGGCGCCGGGGACGCTCAGGTGGAACCCGCAGACCGGTGACATGCCCGGGGCAGGCCTCGACGGCGTCGACGTCGTCGTGAACCTCTCTGGAGCACCGATCGGTACCCGACGGTGGACGAGCAGCTACCGCACGACGATCGTCGAGTCCAGGACCCGCACCAGCCACGTCCTGTCGACATGGATCGCCGCCCAGCCGGAGCCCCCGGCACTCGTCCAAGCGTCCGCGATCGGTCGTTATCCGGACAGCGGTGCGGTACCGCTCGACGAGTCGGCCCCCGTCGACGACTCGTTCCTCGGCCACGTCGTGGAGACGTGGGAGTCGGCCGCGACGCCGGCCAGGCGGGCGGGCGCGCGCGTCGCGTTCGCCCGCACCGGGATCGTGCTCACACCCGACGGTGGCGCCGTGCCGCCCCTGCTCCGGCTGTTGAGGCTGGGCCTGGGCGGGCCGATGGGACCTGGTCACCAGCTGTGGAGCTGGATCACGATGGTCGACGAGATCCGGGCACTGACCCATCTGATCGACTCCGACGTTGACGGGCCCGCGAACCTCGTCGCCCCCTCCCCCGTGTCGAACGCGGAGCTCACGCGAGCCCTCGCGCGTGCCCTCGGTCGACCGGCAGCCGTCCGGGCCCCGGCATGGGGCCTGCGGCTCGCGCTCGACGGTTTCGCGTCGGAGCTGCTGTCGTCCCGCAACGTCGTTCCCGCGACGCTCCTCGGCTCGGGCTTCACGTTCGAGCACCCGGACCTCGCGAGCGCGATCCGCTGGCTCATCCCGCCGCGCTGACGGTCTCGACCAGCCAGGCGTCGTTCTCCCAGACGAGCGTCAGGCGCACGCGCCGCTCCTGAGCCGTGCCCCATGGGTCGACGATCCGGTAGTCGACAGTGACCGTGGCCGCGTCCGAGGTCGTGTCGACGACGGTGGTCCCGACGACCTCTGTCGTCACCTCCGGCACGGTGCTCTGCCCGTCGAGGAGTCGGTCGACCAGCGCGAGGTCCGCCGCGAGCGAGGGTCCGTCGGTGTGGACCGCCCGCAGCGCGGTCACCAGCTCCGACCGCCGCGCGTCGGCGCTCTCGGCACCGGTCGGGCGGACACGTGCGAGCAGCTCAGCCCTGTGTGTCGTGAGCGCAGCGGCCGCTGTGCCGGGATCGGGGCGGTCCGCGGACGGGACGTCCGCTGCGGTTGTGGCGCCCTCACCGGTAGCGCCCTGGCCCCCGTTCGTGCCGGGACCGGGCGTCGGGAGGGCCACGGGCGTCCCGGACGAGGCTGGCGCCTCTGCCACCTGGGTGCCGCTGGTCCCGTCCGCGGGGGCGGAACCGCGGAGCTGGAGCGCCCCGACAGCGGAACCGAAGGCGAGCGCGGCGGCCGCGCCGACGAGGACCCTGCGCCGCGACCGACCTCGGTTCCTCGGCGCCGGGAGCATCGTGCGCAACGAACCGACGGCACCTGCGGCAGGCCTGTCCGAGTGGGGTTCCGCGCGACGCGACCGTGAGGGCGCGGGTGCGACGGCGCGTCGGCGACCCTGGGCAGGCGCTGGCTGCTGCTCGATGTGCTCGCGCCACGTGCGCGCGGACACGTCGACCTGGTCGAGCGTCAGCGCGGCCTCGGCAGGCGGTGCGACGAGCGGAGCAGGTGGCTCGGGCTCCGGCTGCGGCGCGACCAGCCGAGCCCAGTCTGCTGCGAGCGCGGGGAGGTGGATCTCGAGGCACATGGCCGCGAGCGTGCCGGGAGCCGGCGGTTCGGTCTGCGGGTCGAGGCCCGTCGCCGCGAGGAGGTGGGCGAGGTCCCGCGCCGCGCCGTCGGGCGTGACCGCGCGTGCAAGGAGGCCGTGCCCGGCGCGGGCGAGCGCTCGCACTGCCTCGCCACGCGACTGCGGGTCCTCGGAGGCGGGCCGCGACGTGAGTCCTCCGTCGGGAAGGTGCCGGACGTTGCCGTCCTCCCCCACGCGCAACGCGGCGAGGAGGTCGCCAGGCCCGGCCGCGAGGTCGTGCGCGTGCAGAGCAGCGATCGCGCGGCCCGCGGCGACGAGCGCACCCACCACGTGCCCGAGCGCCAAGCCGGAGCGCTCCACGAGCTCGTCGAGGCGCAGCCCGGGTCGTTCCCAGACGAGCGCGGCGCCGCGGGGATGCTGGGTGTCCACGCCCGGGACCGGTGCTGCGGCGAGGAGCGGCGCAAGGTGCTCGTGCTCGACAGACATGAGCCGCGTGACCCGGTCTCGCAGGACATCCCACGGGACGTCTTGCGTCGCGGGGGCGTACGTCACGAGGAAGCGGTCGCCGTCGGCCTCGGCCTCCCATCCTCTCGGCGTGCTTCCGACGACGCGCAGCCCGAGCGGCGCGATCGCACCCGCGAGGTCGTCCGGAGAGAGGTCGGGTTCGTCGGCGGAGCGCCGGGTCTGCTGGTCCACCCGTCCATCGAAGCCGAGGCGGGCGCCCTGCGGACGTTGTCCACAGGCTCGAGACGGCGAGGTGGGGTCAGACGTGGATGCGCGCCCCCGTCGAGGCGCTCTCCCGTGCGGCGTCGAGCACCCGCGCGGTCCGCACAGCGTCCCACGGGTCGACGGGCACGGGGCCGTCCTCCGTGAGCCATCGCGCGACCGCCCGGTAGAAGTCTGCGTGCCCGCCTGGGGCCTGCAGCACCGGCTCGAGCTCGCGACCGGTCGCGATCCATCCGAGGTGCCCCTCGGGAGCGGCGGCGTCGAGCCGTTCGAACGGCGAGGCGTCCGACTCGAACGACGTCACGAGGAACGCCCCTTGGTCACCGAGCACGCGCGTCCGCGGTCCCGGCGCCCCGACGAGCGAACCAGCCCACAGGTGCGAGACGACGCCGTCGGTCCCCTCGCCCGTCCCCGAGGGCTCGTGGCGCAGCGAGAGGAAGACGTCGTCCTCTGTCGGCGTCGTCAGCGCCCGCAGCTCCGCGTACACCGAGACGACGGGGCCGAAGAGCTGCGTCGCGCTGTCGACGAGGTGCGGCCCGAGGTCGAGGAGCAGGCCGCCGCCGTCGAGGTCGTTCTCCTTCCACCGCTCCTGCGGCACGGGCCGCCAGCGCTCCCACCGGCGCTCGAAGCGGTGCACGCGCCCCAGACGCGGGAGCACGGACGCGAGCGTGAGCTGCTCGGGGTCCCAACGGCGGTTCTGGAACACGGTGAGCGGGACGGCTGCTGCCTCGGCGCTCTCGACGACCGACCGTGCGGCGTCGGCGGTCCGCGCGATCGGCTTGTCGAGCACGAGGGGCACGCCGGCCGCGACGATCGTCGCAGCGTGCTGCTCGTGCAGCCCGCTCGGGCTCGCGACGACGACGAGGTCGAGGGCGGCGGCGTCGAGCATTCGCTCGAGCGAGTCGTGCAGGCCGGCGCCGGGCCAGTCCGCGGCCGCCGCCGCGCGACGCGCAGGATCACGCACGACGACGTCGTGCACCGCCATCCCTGCCTCCCGCAGGAGGCGCGCGTGGATCCCACGCCCCGCGCCGCCGTAACCGACAAGTCCGATGCGCAGGTCGTCGCGCGACCCATGGGCTTCCGTCATGCGTCCAACCTAGCCGGGGTTAGCCTGAGGCCCATGGAGCTGCTTCCTCTCGACCTGGGCCGCGCCCTCCTCGACTACGAGGAGACGTGGGAGCTGCAGCGCCGCGTGCACGCCGAGGTGCTCGACGGCGGCCCGGACCGGGTGCTGCTGCTCGAGCACGCGGACGTCTACACGGCGGGGCGCCGGACCAACCGCGCCGACCGGCCGACCGACGGCACGCGCGTCGTCGACGTGGACCGCGGTGGCAAGATCACGTGGCACGGCCCCGGGCAGCTCGTCGCCTACCCGATCGTGCGGCTCGCGGACCCGGTCGACGTCGTCGCGTTCGTCCGCGCGATCGAGACCGCCGTGATCGAGCTGTGCGCCGACCTGGGCCTGGCGACCGAGCGCGTCGAGGGACGCTCGGGCGTCTGGGTGCCCGCGTCCGAGGGGCGGCGGGCGGCGAAGGTCGCGGCGATCGGCTGCCGCGTCGCGAAGGGCGTGACGATGCACGGCGTCGCCGTCAACGCGTGCCCGGACCTCACGGCGTTCGACCGGATCGTGCCGTGCGGCATCAGTGACGCCGACGTCACGTCGTTGTCGGCCGAGCTGGGCCGGACGATCACGCCCGTCGACATCGCCGAGCCGCTGGGACGTCTGCTCCAGGTGCACGTCGGCCCGATGACGGCGGCGGCGCGGCCGGAGCATGCGACGGTCTCACCGTGACCCCTGCACCATGACCGACGTCACGTCCGGTGGGCGGGCTACCGGCGTGACTCGCGTTACTTCCGGCATAGGCTGGGGACAAACCGTCCACGAGGGAGCAGGCACGTGACGATCGCACCAGAAGGCCGCCGCATGCTGCGGATCGAAGCACGCAACGCAGCCGTGCCGATCGAGAAGAAGCCCGAGTGGATCAAGACTCGCGCGACGATGGGCCCCGAGTACACCGAGCTCAAGAGCCTCGTGCGTTCCGGCGGCCTGCACACCGTGTGCGAGGAGGCGGGCTGCCCCAACATCTTCGAGTGCTGGGAAGACCGTGAGGCGACGTTCCTCATCGGCGGTGACCAGTGCACGCGCCGCTGCGACTTCTGCCAGATCGACACGGGCAAGCCTGCCGACTTCGACGCGGACGAGCCGCGCCGGGTCGCAGAGTCCGTGCAGCAGATGGGGTTGAAGTACTCGACCATCACGGGAGTCGCCCGTGACGACCTGCCCGACGGCGGTGCGTGGCTCTACGCCGAGACCGTCCGGCAGATCCACGCGACCACGCCGGGTACCGGCGTCGAGCTGCTGATCCCCGACTTCAACGCTGATCCCGACCAGCTCGCCGAGGTCTTCTCGTCGCGCCCCGAGGTGCTCGCGCACAACCTCGAGACGGTCCCCCGCGTCTTCAAGGCGATCCGCCCCGGCTTCCGGTACGACCGCTCGCTCTCCGTCATCACGTCGGCGCGCGACGCCGGCCTCGTGACGAAGTCGAACATCATCCTCGGCATGGGCGAGACGACGCAGGAGGCCGAGGACGCGCTGCGCGACCTGCACGACGCCGGCTGCGACCTCGTGACGATCACCCAGTACCTGCGTCCCTCCCCGCGGCACCACCCCGTCGACCGGTGGGCTCGCCCCGAGGAGTTCGTGCACCTGTCGGAGTTCGCGGAGAGCCTCGGGTTCCTCGGCGTCATGTCGGGCCCGCTCGTGCGGTCGTCGTACCGTGCCGGTCGGCTGTGGGGCCAGGCGATGACGCGCCGCGGCCAGGAGATCCCTGCCGCGCTCGCGCACCTCGCCGAGCCGACGACGTCACGCCAGGAGGCTGCGAGCCTTCTGGTGCGCTGACGGGCACTAGACTCATCCCCATGGCCCGCAAGAACGATGACGCCGCCGTGCCCGCAGGCGCTGTGACGGCGAAGACGAAGAAGACCCGGAAGCCGAAGAAGCGCCGTTGGTATCACCAGGTCTGGGACGCGTACACGATGACGCGTCAGCAGGACCCGGCGGTCGTCTGGTGGATCCTCGGCACGTTCCTGGTGATCCTCGGGATCGCCCTCGGCGTCGGTTTCATCTGGGGTCACCCGATCTACATGACCGTCCTCGGCCTGCCGACGGCGGTGCTGGGCGCGATGTTCGTGCTCGCCCGCCGTGCTGAGAAGGCGGCGTACGCGCGTATCGAGGGCGAGAAGGGCGCGACGCTCGCTGCGGTCGGCACGATCCGCCGCGGCTGGACGTTTGACGAGTCCCCTGTCGCTGTCGAGCCGCGCTCGCAGGACATGGTGTTCCGCGGCGTCGGCCGTGCGGGCGTCGTCCTGATGACCGAGGGCCCGATGAGCCGGGTCCGCAAGCTCGCTGAGCTCGAGCGGAAGCGCACCCAGCGCGTCGTCCAGGGCGTGCCGGTCACGGTCATCCACGTGGGCCGCGAGAACGGCCAGGTCCCCCTGCCCGAGCTGACGAAGAAGATCCAGAAGCTCAAACCGGTCCTCAAGAAGCACGAGATCGCTGTCGTCAACAAGCGGCTCACCGCGCTGGGCGGCGCGAAGCTCCCCATCCCCAAGGGCGTGGACCCGATGCGTGCGCGTCCCGACCGCAAGGGCATGCGCGGACGCTGACAAGCACCCTGCTCAGGCATACGACGAGGGCGCGACCTGCTGGTCGCGCCCTCGTCGTATGCCTGAGCGCTGTCGCGCCCCGGGCGGTCAACGTCGGACGAGGACCGTCCGCGCCGCCTTGTCGTGGAGCCCGCGACCGTCGCGGTCCCAGATCACGGCGGGGATCACGAGACACAGGAGCGCCACGCGCAGGGCCGCAGGACCGAGACCGACGAACGGGCGGTCGCCACCGAGCCGGCGGACGACGAGGCCGAGAAGCCGGTGACCGAGCGTCGAGCCGACGGTCGCGACCAGGAGCAGGTTCTCGACCGCGAAGACGCCGAGCGTCGCCCAGGAGCTCCCGTCGAAGAAGAGGTAGGACACGCCCATCGAGGCGAACCAGTCGAGGAACAGTGCGGGGATGCGGCGGCTGAGCGTCGCGCGCGAACCGCTCCCCTCGGCGGGGAGGCCGAGCGTGGGGCCGTCGCCGTCGGGCCGGACCCCGCCGTCGAGCCAGGAGCTGATGTCTTTTCTGTCAACCACGGCACCAGCCTAGAGGCCGTGGACGGCGACGCCGCTCACCGGCTTCCAGGTTCGCGACTCACAGTCGTCACGCACGAGCCCCAGACGTAACACGACCGAAACAATGGGTACATGGTCGGGAAATCGCCCTCCCCTAGCCTGGAGGCAGTCCGATCGAAGGACCCACCCGACCAAGGAGCAACGGATGTTCAAGACCGCCGAGGAGGCAATCGCCTTCACTCGCGACGAGGGCGTCGAGTTCGTCGACGTGCGATTCTGCGACCTGCCTGGAGTGATGCAGCACTTCAACATCCCCATCTCGCAGTTCGAGGAGTCCGCCTTCACGGACGGCATGATGTTCGACGGCTCGTCGATCCGCGGCTTCCAGGCGATCCACGAGTCCGACATGAAGCTCGTCCCGGACGTCACCACGGCGTACATCGACCCGTTCCGCAAGCGCAAGACGCTCGTCGTGAACTTCTCGATCGTCGACCCGTTCACCGACGAGTCCTACTCGCGCGACCCGCGCAACATCGCCTTCAAGGCTGAGGCCTACCTGCGCAGCACGGGCATCGCCGACACCGCCTTCTTCGCCCCCGAGGCGGAGTTCTACATCTTCGACGACGTTCGCTTCGAGACGACGCAGCACTCGGCGTTCTACTCGCTCGACTCCAAGGAGGCCGCGTGGAACACCGGCCGCGAGGAGGAGGGTGGCAACCTCGGATACAAGACCCGCTACAAGGGCGGCTACTTCCCGGTGTCGCCCAACGACCAGATGGCCGACCTGCGTGACGAGATGTGCGCGGTCCTCGGTCAGGTCGGTCTCGACGTCGAGCGTGCGCACCACGAGGTCGGCACCGCGGGTCAGCAGGAGATCAACTACCGCTTCAGCACGCTGACCGCCGCCGCCGACGACCTGATGAAGTTCAAGTACGTCATCAAGAACGTGGCGTGGGAGGCCGGCAAGACGGTCACCTTCATGCCGAAGCCGCTGTTCGGCGACAACGGCTCGGGCATGCACTCGCACCAGTCGCTGTGGAAGGACGGCAAGCCCCTCTTCTACGACGAGGCAGGCTACGGCGGCCTCTCCGACATCGCCCGCTGGTACATCGGCGGCCTGCTCAAGCACGCTCCCGCGCTGCTCGCGTTCACCAACCCGTCCGTGAACTCGTACCGCCGCCTCGTGCCCGGCTACGAGGCCCCGGTCAACCTGGTCTACTCCGCTCGTAACCGCTCGGCCTGCATCCGCATCCCGATCACGGGCTCGAACCCGAAGGCCAAGCGTGTCGAGTTCCGCGTGCCGGACCCGTCGGCGAACCCGTACCTCGCCTTCGCGGCTCAGCTCCTCGCGGGCATCGACGGCATCAAGAACCGCATCGAGCCGCCGGAGCCCATCGACAAGGACCTCTACGAGCTGCCGCCGGAGGAGCACGCGCTCATCCAGCAGGTTCCGGGGTCCCTCAACGAGGCTCTCGCCGCACTCGAGGAGGACCACGACTTCCTGACCGTCGGCGGTGTCTTCACCCCCGACCTCATCGAGACATGGATCGACTACAAGCGCGCCAAGGAGATCGAGCCGGTGCAGCTGCGCCCGACTCCCCACGAGTTCGACCTGTACTTCGACTGCTGAGCGCCTGACGCTCGACCGGAGGCCCGTGCGCTCAGCGCACGGGCCTCCGTCCGTCTGCGGCGGGTCCGTGGTCGGGCCACGGACGTATGAGATAGGTTTCACCATGCTCGACCCCGGACCGCAGGAGGCACAGTGACCACGCAGGACCTCAACCACGTCCCGCCGGTCCTACCGGACCCTGCCACGCAGCCGCCGCGCTGGCTGCCGAAGGCCTTCGTCATGGCTGTCGTCACGGTCTTCGTGGGGATCTTCGTCTGGCGCTCTCTCGGGATGCTCACGGGCCTGATCATCAACCTCGTGATCGCGCTGTTCATCTCGCTCACGCTCGAGCCGCTGATCGTGGCGCTCGTGCGCCGCGGCTGGAAGCGTGGGCTCGCGACCGGCGCGGTCATGGGCGGCGCGTTCCTGACGATCGTCGGGATGATCGCGATGTTCGGGACGATGTTCGTCCAGCAGGTCATCGAGTTCGGCAAGAACCTCCCCGCGCTGTACGAGGACATCCGTGGTTGGGTCGAGAAGACCTTCGACACGCAGCTGCCCGACCAGAAGAAGCTTGTCGGCCAGGCGCTCGACGGCTGGGGCGACGACGTCGCCCAGGGTGTCGTCGGTGTCGGGACGTCGCTGCTCGGCGGCGTGTTCGCGGTCATGACGATCGGCCTGGTCGTCTACTACCTGTGCGCGGCCGGCCCGCGCTTCCGGGCCGCGATCTGCCGCTGGCTCGCACCGAAGAACCAGGCGACGGTCCTGTCGCTGTGGGACATCACGCAGTCCAAGGTGTCCGCGTTCATCAACTCGCGTCTGGCGCTCGCGTTCCTGTCGACCGCGTTCACGCTGATCTTCCTGCTGATCCTGAAGATCCCGTACTCGTTGCCGCTAGCGCTGTTCACGGGCATCGTCTCGCAGTTCGTCCCGACGATCGGCACCTACATCGGTGGCGCGCTGCCGGTCCTGCTCGCGCTCGCGGAGAGCCCGGTCAAGGCCCTCGCGGTGCTCATCTTCATCGTCGTGTACCAGCAGATCGAGAACTATCTCTTCGCGCCGAAGATCTCCGAGAAGGCGCTCGAGATGAACCCGGCGGTCGCGTTCGTCGTCGTCATCGCGTTCGGCGCGGTGTTCGGGGCCCTCGGCGCGTTCCTCGCGCTGCCCGTCGCCGCGACCATCCAGGCGGTCATGTCGACGTACCTGCAGCGGCACGAGCTCATCGACGAGACGCTCCTCGACGAGTCCCAGCCTTCCGCGGCTGCGGCGGAGACGGCCACGCCCACGACCGACGCCTCGGCTCAGGACTCGTAGAAGACCCGCTCGACGACCTGGCGGCAGCGGCGCGACGCACGGAGGTAGTCCTCCTCGAGGGCTGACGCCTCCCCCGCCGGGTAGTCGAGGATGCGCGACACGCCTGCGAGGTCGAGACGGTCGCTCGGCAGCATGTCGCCGTGCGATCCACCGACCCGACCGGACCACAGCACGACGGCGTTGCGGATGCCCGACGCGAGGACCCAGGACTCGCGCAGCACGACGGCGTCCGCCTCCGTGACGAGGCCCGCCTCGGCGAGGGCGTCGAGCGCCTCGAGCGTCGACGTCGTGCGCAGGGCCGGGATCTCGTGGGCGTGCTGCAGCTGGAGGAGCTGCACGGTCCACTCGACGTCGCTGATCCCGCCGCGGCCGAGCTTGACGTGGCGCGTGGGGTCGACGCCGCGCGGCATGCGCTCCGACTCGACGCGCGCCTTGATCCGTCGCACCTCGCGCACCTGCGCGGTCGTGAGCTCTGCCGGGTAACGCACCGTGTCGATCAGCGCGGTCATGTCGGCGCACAGCGCCTCGTCGCCAGCGACGGTGCGCGCACGCAGGAGCGCCTGCGCCTCCCACACCTCGGACCATCGCTGGTAGTACTCGGCGTACGAGTCGAGGGACCGCACGAGCGGCCCCTGACGCCCCTCGGGGCGCAGGTCCGCGTCGACCTGGAGACCGGGCTCCGGCCCCATGTCTCCCAGCAGGGAGCGCAGGCGCGAGGCCACCGCGAGCGAGTATGCGCCTGCATCGACGTCGGTCGCTCCCGGGGCCGCGCGGTGCACGAACATCACGTCGGCGTCGGACCCGTAGCCGGGCTCGCGGCCGCCGAGGCGGCCCATCGCGACGATCGCGAGATAAGCAGGTGCCTCGACGATGCCACGCTCGCGCCGGACAGCGGCCTCCGCGATCCGGAGCGCCCCCTCGAGGGTCGCGTCGGTGACGGCGCTGATCGCCTCCGCAGCGCGCACAGGGTCGCTGATGCTCAGCACCTCGCCCACGGCGGTGCGCGCGAGCTCGCGGCGCCGCAACGCCCGCAGGAGCTGGGTCGCCTGCTCGACGTCGTCGGAGCGCGTGAGCATCGCGTCGACCTCACGGCGCAGACGCTCTGCGCCCAGCGGGACGAGCTCGGCGTCGTCCGCGAGCCACGACACCGACTCGGGCGACAGCGCGAGCGCGTCCGCAGCGAACCGCGACGACGACAGCAGGCGGGCGAGGCGCTGCGCTGCCGAGCCGGAGTCGCGCAGCATCTTCAGGTACCAGTGCGTCGTCCCGAGCGTCTCCGAGAGCCTGCGGAACGCGAGGAGCGCCGAGTCCGGGTCCGCGCCCTCCCCGAACCAGCCGAGCAGGACAGGAAGCAGCTGCCGCTGGATCGCCGCCCGTCGCGAGACGCCCTCCGTGAGGGCCGCGATGTGCCGGACCGCGCCGCGAGGGTCGCGGTAGCCGATCGCGGCGAGCCGCGCCTGCTGGTTCTCCGGGCTCAGGCTCGCCTCGGCACGGGAGAGCTGCGCGACGGCAGGCAGCAACGGCCGGTAGTAGAGCGCCTCGTGCATGCTGCGGACGTCGCGACGCGTCTCCTTCCACCGGTCGAGGAGACCCGCCGCCCCCTCCTCGCGCATCCCTGCAGTGCGGGCGAGCCGGCGCAGGTCGGCCTCGTCCGTCGGCAGGAGGTGGGTGCGCTCGAGCCGGAACATCTGGATGCGGTGCTCGAGCACCCGCAGGAACCGGTAGGCGACGGACATGCGAGCGGCGTCGTCACGCGCGACGTATCCGCCAGCCGTGAGAGCGGCGAGGGCCGTGAGCGTGTGCGCGCTGCGGATCGTCTCGTCGGTACGGCCGTGCACGAGCTGCAAGAGCTGCACCGTGAACTCGACGTCGCGCAGACCACCCTTGCCGAGCTTGAGCTGACGGTCCGCCTCGGCGGCAGGGACGTGGTCCTCGACGCGGCGTCGCATCGCCTGCGAATCAGAGACGAAGTTCTCGCGGGTGACCGCCTGCCACACCATCGGACCGACCGCGTCGAGGTACGCGCGGCCGAGCTCGCGGTCCCCCGCGACCGTGCGCGCCTTGAGGAGCGCCTGGAACTCCCACGTCTTGGCCCAGCGCTCGTAGTACGCACGATGGCTCGTGAGGGTCCGGACGATCGGCCCGTCCTTGCCCTCGGGCCGCAGCGCAGCGTCGACAGGCCACAACGGCGGCTCGTTCGACGGCGCTGAGCACGCACGTGTCAGGCCCGTCACGAGCCGGGCTCCGACACGCATCGCGACCGACTCCTCGACGCCGTCGGCAGGCTCCGCGACGTAGATGACGTCGACGTCGCTCACGTAGTTGAGCTCGCGCCCACCACACTTGCCCATGCCGAGGACCGCCAGGCGCACCTCGAGCCCGTTACCCTCGATACCCGTGCGCGCGATCGCGAGGCCCGCCTCGAGCGAGGCTGCCGCGAGGTCGGCGAGAGCAGCGCCGACCGCGGGCAGGATCGACAAGGGCTCAGGTGACGTCAGGTCGGACGCCGCGATCCGCAGGAGCCGCGAGCGATACGCGCGGCGCATCGCACCGGTCGCCTCGTCGACAGGCATGCCCGCGATGGGCACGGCCGCGTCCGGGTCGGCCCCGACCGCGCGGAGCAGCTCGGCACGCACCTCGCCCGCGTCGACCCCGATGCCCGGCGTCAGGTCGGCGAGGACGTCGACGAGCTCGGGGTGACGGATGATCTCGTCGCCGAGCGCCGCGGACGCGCCGAGCACCGCAGCGGCCCGGGTGAGACCGGGACCGGGCTCCCCGACGAGCGCCGCGAGACGCTCCGACCACGACGTGCCACGGACGGTCGAGCACAGCCGCACGAGCGCGAGCAGCGCGAGGTCCGGATCGGCAGCCCCGCCCACGGCGCCGACGAGAGGAGACGTCGGACCGACCGAACCCAGCACCTCGACGAGGTCCTTGTCCTCGAGAAGGTTCTGGGCGCGCGTCGTGTCGACGAAGCCCAGACGGCGCAGCCGGCTGCTCGCCGACTCTCGGCGCGTTCCGCGCGGGCCGGGCTCTGCCACGTCCTGCACCGAGCTCATCGCGGAGGCCCGCGTCACAGGACCGGCAGGAACCGGTCCAGCTCGAACTGCGTCACCTGCGAGCGGTAGACGTCCCACTCCTGGCGCTTGTTGCGCAGCACGTAGTCGAACACGTGCTCGCCAAGCGTCTCGGCGACAAGCTCGGACTGCTCCATGAGCTCGATCGCCTTGTCGAGCGACTGCGGGAGCGGCTTGATGCCCGCCGCCTTGCGCTCCGCGTCCGTCAGCTCCCAGACGTCCTCCTCCGACCCCTCGGGGAGCTCGTAGCCCTCCTCGATGCCCTTGAGGCCCGCGGCGAGCAGGAGTGCGAACGACAGATACGGGTTGGTCGCGGCGTCGAGCGCGCGATACTCGACGCGCGACGAGTTCGTCTTGCCAGGCTTGTACATCGGTACGCGCACGAGCGAGGAACGGTTGTTGTGGCCCCAGCAGATGTAGCTGGGCGCCTCGGCGCCGCCCCACAGGCGCTTGTACGAGTTCACGTACTGGTTGGTGACGGCGGTGATCTCGGCAGCGTGCGTGAGCAGCCCCGCGATGAACGACCGGCCTGTGCGGGAGAGCTCGTACTGCGCGCCCGGCTCGTGGAACGCGTTACGGTCCCCCTCGAAGAGCGACAGGTGCGTGTGCATCCCCGAGCCAGGGTGCTCCGCCATCGGCTTCGGCATGAACGACGCGAACACGCCCTGCTCGAGCGCGACCTCCTTGATGACCGTGCGGAACGTCATGAGGTTGTCTGCGGTCGTCAGCGCGTCCGCGTAGCGCAGGTCGATCTCGTTCTGCCCGGGCCCGGCCTCGTGGTGCGAGAACTCGACGGAGATGCCCATGGACTCGAGCATCTGGATCGCCGCGCGGCGGAAGTCGTGCGCGTTGCCGCGCGCGACGTGGTCGAAGTAACCCGCCTGGTCGACCGGGACGAGCGGGTCCTTCGGCGACGCCTGCGGCCGGAACAGGTAGAACTCGACCTCGGGGTGCGTGTAGAAGGTGAAGCCCTTGTCAGCCGCACGGTCCATCGCGCGCTTCAGCACGAAGCGCGAGTCGGCGAGCGAGTGCGTGCCGTCCGGGTTGAGCAGGTCGCAGAACATGCGCGCCGTGCCGTTGCGCTCACCGCGCCACGGGAGCACCTGGAACGTCGACGGGTCAGGCCGGGCGATCATGTCCGCCTCGTAGACCCGCGTCAGCCCTTCGATCGCGCTGCCGTCGAAGCCGATGCCCTCCGCGAACGCCTGCTCGAGCTCCGCCGGCGCGATCGCGACCGACTTGAGCATCCCGAGCACGTCCGTGAACCAGAGACGGATGAACCGGATGTCTCGCTCCTCGACGGTGCGGAGCACGAAGTCCTGCTGCTTGTCCATGGACCTATCCTGCCTGAACTCTTGTTTCATCCGGATGACCTGCTCGGGTGTCGCCGCGGGCTCGCGCCCACGCCGAACACTCTAGGCTGAACTTATGGCTGAACTGCGTATCGCCCTCGCACAGATCGACACGTGCGTCGGCGACCTGACCGGCAACGCTGCGGCGGTCGCCGACTGGACCCGGAAGGCGGCGGACGCGGGCGCCCGGCTCGTCGCGTTCCCGGAGATGACACTGACGGGCTACCCGATCGAGGACCTCGCGCTGCGGGCGTCGTTCCAGCGTGCCGCTGACAGCGCCGTGCGCGCCCTCGCGACCGAGCTCGCCGAGACGGGTCTCGGCGACGTCACCGTCGTCGTCGGCTCGGTCG
The DNA here is from genome assembly GCF_012396185.1 of Sanguibacter hominis ATCC BAA-789. Classification (GTDB taxonomy): domain Bacteria; phylum Actinomycetota; class Actinomycetes; order Actinomycetales; family Cellulomonadaceae; genus Flavimobilis; species Flavimobilis hominis. The sequence continues at coordinate 237,941 of NZ_JAAXOW010000002.1, read as the reverse complement.
GCACGGGTGGCGGGAGCCGCCCGACGAACCGCGCCGTCGTGCTGCGCGGCGGAGAGGTCGTCGCGCACTACGACAAGCACCACCTGCCTAACTACGGAGTGTTCGACGAGGCACGCATCTTCGTGCCGGGTGAGGAACCCGCGGTCGTCGACGTCGACGGTGTGCGCGTCGGGCTCGCGATCTGCGAGGACATCTGGCGCGAGGGCGGGACCGTCGAGCAGCTCGCCGAGCACGGCGTCGACCTGCTTCTCGTCATCAACGGCTCGCCGTACGAGGAGGGCAAGACGCACCTTCGCCTCGAGAGCGCGGCCGCGCGCGCCGCGCAGGTCGGTGCGCCCCTCGCGTACGTCAACATGGTCGGCGGTCAGGACGACCTCGTGTTCGACGGCGGCTCGTTCGTCCTCGACAGCGACGGCACGGTCCTGGCGAGCGCCCCGCAGTTCGTCGAGCACCTGCTCGTGTGGGACGCGACGACGACCGGCGCTCCACAGCCTGGTCCGCAGGTCCAGGCGCTCGACGCCGACGAGGAGGTCTACCGGGCTCTCGTCACCGGGCTGACGGGCTACGTCCGCAAGAACGGCTTCCGGTCGGTCGTGCTCGGACTGTCGGGCGGCATCGACTCGGCGCTCGTCGCCGCGATCGCTGCCGACGCGATCGGTGGCGAGAACGTCGTCGGCGTCGGCATGCCGTCGCGCTACTCCTCAGACCACTCGAAGGACGACGCCGCGGACACGGCGAAGCGCATCGGCGCGGACTACCGGGTCGTGCCGATCGGACCGATGGTCGACGCGTTCGAGAGCAACCTCGATCTCGAGGGGGTCGCCGCCGAGAACCTCCAGGCGCGCATGCGCGGCGTCACCCTCATGGCGCTGTCCAACATGGAGGGCCACCTCGTCCTCGCGACCGGCAACAAGTCTGAGCTGGCCGTCGGCTACTCGACGATCTACGGCGACGCCGTGGGCGGGTTCGCGCCGATCAAGGATGTCGACAAGTCCCGCGTGTGGGCCCTCTCCCGGTGGCGCAACAACCACGCGATCGACCGCGGCGAGATCCCCCCGATCCCCGAGAGCTCGATCACGAAGCCGCCGTCTGCAGAGCTTCGCCCTGGCCAGGTCGACCAGGACAGCCTGCCCCCGTACCACCTGCTGGACGAGGTCATCGACGCGTACGTCGAGCGCAGCGAGGGGCGCGCCGAGCTGCTCGCTCGCGGCTTCGACGCGGACGTCGTCGAGCGCGTCGTGTCGCTCGTCGACCGCGCCGAGTGGAAGCGTCGGCAGTACCCGCCGGGCCCCAAGGTGACGGGAGTGGCTTTCGGCCGTGACCGCCGCCTGCCGGTCACGAACCGGTGGCGCGAACCCGCCGAGTGACGCCCCCGGACCCCCGAACCCAGCACGCCTGCCGAAAGACCCAGGAGCCATCAGGATGACCACCCACACCCCTGCCGAGCAGCCCCAGCACGCGGCCGCACCCCGTCGCGTCCGCGTGCACCACCTTCGCGAGGCCAAGTCGACCGGCCGCCAGCTGACGATGCTCACCGCCTACGACGGCCCGACCGCCCGCATCTTCGACGCTGCCGGCGTCGACATGCTGCTCGTCGGCGACTCGATCGGCGACAACATGCTCGGCCACGACACGACCATCCCGGTGACGGTCGACGAGATGGTCGTCGCGACCCGCTCGGTCGCCCGTGCGACGGCGCGGGCGATGGTCGTCGCGGACCTTCCGTTCGGCTCCTACGAGGCCTCCCCCGCACAGGCTCACGCGACGGCGGTGCGGATGCTCAAGGAGGCTGGCGCGCACGCCGTGAAGTTCGAGGGTGGCCGTCGCGTCGCCGCGCAGGTCGAGCTGTTGTCCGGCGCCGGCATCCCGGTCGTGGGCCACCTCGGCTTCACGCCGCAGTCCGAGAACATGCTCGGCGGCAAGCGCATCCAGGGCCGCGGGCACGAGGCCGCTGAGCGGCTCAAGGAAGACGCCCTCGCCCTGCAGGAGGCTGGCGCGATCGCGATCGTCCTCGAGATGGTCCCCGCCCCGGTCGCTGCCGCGATCACCGAGATCCTCACGATCCCGACGATCGGGATCGGCGCGGGCTCGGAGTGCGACGGCCAGGTGCTCGTGTGGACGGACATGGCGGGCATGGGTGACTGGTCGCCGCGCTTCGCCCGCCGCTTCGGCGAGGTGGGCCAGGCGCTGCACGACGCCGCGGCGAGCTTCGTCTCCGAGGTGCAGTCCGGGGCGTTCCCGACCGCGGAGCACTCGTACGACAGCTGAGCGACCGCTGGCACGCCGACGGCGCGGTACCCGCGAGGGTCCCGCGCCGTCAGCGTCTGCACGTCAGAAGAGGAGGTACGCCTCCGAGCGGAGCCAGAAGCCGTGTCCCGTCGCGTCCTCACGGCAGGCGACACCCTGGGGAGACGCCGCGCACGAGAAGCCTCCGGCCCGTGTGCTCTCGCCGTACCCGAGCACGGCCGGCATCTGGGGCAGCTCACGCTCACCCGCGCACACCGCCTGCGCGCCCCCTGCGGTGACCTGCATCGCGAGGGCCCAGCCGGCGTCGCACCCTTCGGGCGCGTCGCTGCGGTCGTACACGGCCGCCGAGATGTCGCAACGCGCCTGGCCGCCCGCGATCGTGCACACCACGTTGCCGGACGGCAACGCGAACGCGGCCACGTCCGACGTCGCAGCCTCGCCCACGAGCAGCTCGGGCGGTACGGCGGCGGCGAGCTCGTTGCGCTCCTGTGCGGCGTCGACGGCGGACCGCAGGCCGCCGTTGCGCACGTGCGCTTCAAGGACCCCCTGCACCGCAGCCGGGACGTTCGTCGCGGTGACGGCCTCGGTCGCGTAGACCGAGCCGCAGCGCACGGCGAGCTCCTCGAACGGGACGCCGACGAGCGGCTCGACCGCGCCGTCGGCGATCCACCTGTCGGGCGTGAGGGCTGAGGTCGCGAGAGTGACGATCGCCTGGCCGTCGCCGGCCGCATCGTTGCACGCGCTCGCCGTCGCATGGCCCTGTGCGGCGACGACTGCGGCGCCGAGGTCACCGGACGCGGCCGCGAGCGACGTCGCCGCGTCGGCCACCTCGCCGACGCCCTCGGCTGCGGCCTCGGCCCCGGGGGCCTGAGCATCCGCGGCGGCGTCGTTCCCGTCGCGCGGCGCACGCCAGAGGAGCACCGCTGCGACGACGACGCAGACCACGACGACGAGCGACGTGAGGAACACCGCCGTCGCGACGATCGGGCTCGGACCTCGCGGCACGACGGCGCGCTGCTGGCCCGTGCGGGGGCCACGAGTCATGGTGTCAGGCATCGCCGTCCCGTTCCGCCGCTTCACGGCGATCCTCTGCGTCCCACGCGTCGGAAGCCGCGCGCGCCTTGTCGAGCGCGTGCTCCGCCTCCTCGCGGGTCTTGTACGGTCCCATCCGCGTCGACCAGGCGCCCTGCTTGCCCTGCGTCACCTGTCCGGTCGCGGTGTCGAAGTAGTACTCGCCGTCGTCGGCCACCACATCTCCTTCGGCTTCCCGGCACGAACTCGGTCGCGACAAAAGTACACTTCAACCATGCCCACGACGACGCGCCACACCCGAGACCCGCTGCAGCCGGGGGTGGTCAGCGCCCCGCGGGCGGTCCCGGCGGGCATCGCTCGACCGGAGTACGTGGGCCGTCCGGGGCCCGCACCGTTCTCGGGCTCCGAGATCAAGACGCCGGAGACGATCGAGCGCATCCGCGTCGCCGCGCGGCTCGCCGCCCAGGCGCTGCAGACCGTCGGCGGGGCCGTCGCACCCGGCGTGACCACTGACGAGCTCGACCGGATCGGCCACGAGTTCCTCCTCGACCACGGTGCGTACCCGTCGACGCTCGGCTACCGGGGCTTCCCCAAGTCGCTGTGCACGTCGCTCAACGAGGTCATCTGCCACGGGATCCCCGACTCCACGGTGCTCGCCGAGGGCGACATCGTGAACATCGACGTCACCGCGTTCATCGGTGGTGTCCACGGGGACAACAACGCGACGTTCGCCGTCGGGGAGATCGCACAGGAGGACGCCGACCTGATCGAGCGCACCCGTGAGGCGCTCGCCCGCGGCATCGCGGCGGTCAAGCCGGGCCGCGAGGTCAACATCATCGGCCGGGTGATCGAGAAGTACGCCGCTCGATTCGGCTACGGCGTGGTCCGGGACTTCACCGGGCACGGCGTCGGAGAGTCGTTCCACTCCGGGCTGATCATCCCGCACTACGACTCGGCCCCGGAGTACTCGACCGTGATCGAGCCAGGCATGGTCTTCACGATCGAGCCTATGCTCACTCTCGGGACGCACGAATGGGTCATGTGGGACGACGGCTGGACCGTCCTCACGAAGGACGGGTCCCGTACGGCGCAGTTCGAGCACACCCTCCTCGTCACCGAGACCGGAACGGAGATCCTGACTCTCCCATGAGCACAGACCTCGAGCACGAGATCGCGTTCGGCATCGACATCGGTGGCAGCGGCATCAAGGGTGCCCCGGTCGACCTGCGCACCGGTGAGTTCACGGCGGAGCGGCTGCGCATCCCGACGCCGGGCGTCTCGACGCCAGCAGCCGTCACCGCGGTCGTCCGCGAGCTCGTCGACCACTTCGACCTTCCGGCCGCCACTCCCGTGGGTGTCGCGTTCCCGGGGCCGATCCACCACGGCCGCATCCGGTTCATCGCGAACCTCGACGAGTCCTGGGCGGGGATCGACCTGGACAACCTGCTGGCCGCGGAGCTCGGCCGTCCGATCCGTGCGGTCAACGACGCGGACGCGGCAGGCTTCGGCGAAGCGCTCTACGGCGCCGCCGCAGGCGCGAAGGGCACGATCCTCGTGACCACGCTCGGCACGGGCATCGGCTCGGCGATCATCGTGGACGGTCACCTGCTGCCGAACACCGAGCTGGGTCACATCGAGATCGACGGATTCGACGCGGAGTCCCGCGCGGCCGACTCGGCTCGCACGCGCGAGGACCTGTCGTTCCCGCAGTGGGCGGAGCGCCTGCAGCGTTACTACGAGGCGGTCGAGATGCTCTTCTCCCCCGACCTGATCGTCGTGGGCGGTGGCGTGTCGAAGCACCACGAGAAGTTCCTGCCGCTGCTCGAGCTGAGCGCACCGATCGTCCCGGCGCAGCTGCGCAACCGGGCGGGGATCGTGGGTGCTGCGGCGCTCGCGGCGGGACGCGACCTCTAAGCACGAACGACGAAGCGCGCCCGCCGGGTATCCCGGCGGGCGCGCTCCTGTCGTCTGTATCAGCTCGCGAGGGTGGTGCGGCCCTCGGGAGCCGGGTCGCCGGTCAGGCCGAGCAGCTCGGCGATGCCGAGCATCTCGATGACGTCGCGGACGAGCTGAGGAGGCTTGCGGACGACGACGTCGATGCCCTCGTCTGCGCCGATCGTGCAGAACTGCACGAGGAACGCGATGCCGGTCGAGTCCATGAACGTCACGGACTCGAGGTCGATGACGACGGGGAGCTCACGCTCGAGCGCGCTCGCGAGAACCCCGCTCGCCTCGCTCCGCAGCGCCCCATCGATCTCGCCCCACAGGACGACGCGGCTCTTGACCTCGGACAGCTCCATGTTGATGCCGCCGACGGGATCCCCGTTCCGGCCACCATGTTCGTCGCTCATCACGAGCCCCTCTTCCTCTGATTGCGCACCGCAAAGCTGCGGACTCGGCCGAGTCTCACTCTCGCACAGCCTTTCAACGCCCGCACGACAAGATCTTTGCGTTGACCAGAACCGCTGGTTACCTGGCTTCTGCGGTCTCGGACGCTCCGGCGGGCGCGTCGACGCGAGCACTCGCGCGCCAGGTCGCGTCGACCTGGACCGCCATCGCACGAGCACCGCACAGCGCGACCACGAGCGCCGCGATGCTAGAAACACCCGACGCGGAGAGGAGCGTCGGGCTGTCGATCGCCGAGGCGACGAGGCTGAGCACGAGGCTCCCGACGAGGAGGCCGATGGCCCACGTGAAGAACGGCACGCCGCTCAACGTCCCGGGACGGCGCCTGCTCGCGGCCCAGCGCGTCCCGTCGCTGTAACGCTCCCGGTCCGGGTTGGACGGGTCGTCGTGCCAGCCGCGCGCGGCAAAGGTCTCGCTCATGTGGATCTCCCCTGGTCATCGCGCCCTGGCGCGCCCTGTACTGCCGTCACGGTAGCGGGGCGCAGCAGGCGCGTCCACGGGGCGGCGGGCGATGAAGTGCGGAAGAGCCGGACTGCGTCTCGCGCGGATGGCCAGTTCCGCGGGCGCCGCGCAGGCGCGCTGTGACGACCACACTGGCGCCCAGCCAGCGACGTTGTGCACCTCGACCGCATCAGCGCATCGGTCGAAGTGATGGCTGCCACCTGACACGCCCTTGGGAGCCGTCACACGAGGCAGGTGGCGAAGAAGGGCCCAGCCTCCCCTTCCATCCACTCGATGTCGATGCTCGCAAGCGAGCGCCCGGGGAGGCTGAACGGGACGTGAAACGGCAACCCTTCGAGCGGTCTTATGGCTACCGGCATCGCCACCTGCGCATTCACCGCCCCCCTGCTTGCTACTACTGAAACTCAGCACGTTCGCGGTATTGTCTGTCGATAGGTTCAGGAGCATCCGACCGTGCTTTTCAGTCACCGGCCGCCAATTGACCCGGCGCGCCGGAGGCTGCCGTCCTCGCGCAGCTCTACCCTCCGGGAGCCCCTCACGCCGCCCTGGCCGACGCCAGTGTTGGCGCGGGCGTTCTCGACACTCTTCACCTCCTCCAGCCCGTCCCTGTGGATCTTCCCTGGAAGAACGCGACTAGCGCGACGAGCGTCGCGATGAGGCCTCCAACGGCGCTAATCCAGTTCGGGATGGCCTCCCCCCACACGCTTATCCCACCTACCCCGAACTCGACGTCGTATCGCACCATGCCTCCTGCTTGTGGAGCGCCCGTGCGCTCGACGAGGTCGAGCCTCCCAACCCTGAGAGTTGCTGTCACGCAGGGCGCACCCGCTCGGCGGTCCCGGAGCCTTATGTTGGCTTCCGACATGACGTCGGCCCAGATGCCTTGAATCGCGCCACGACGCCGATAGGCTCACCGCAACACAGGGACCAACAATCAAGGGGATACAGTGGACATCGCGGACCGGCTCGCGTCACTCGCAGCCAAGATCGAGCAGCAGAAGCCCTCCATCCAGACAGAGGAGGCGACCAAGAACGCGTTCATCATGCCGTTCATCTCCCTCGTCCTCGGCTACGACGTCTTCAACCCCCAAGAAGTCGTCCCGGAGTTCACCGCGGACGTGGGCACGAAGAAAGGCGAGAAGATCGACTACGCCATCGTCAAGGACGGCGAAGTCCAGATCCTGATCGAAGCGAAGACTGTCGGTAGCCCACTCGGCATCAACCACGCCTCGCAGCTCTTCCGCTACTTCGCGACCACTAACGCCCGCATCGCAATCCTCACCAACGGCGAGCAGTTCCACTTCTTCACCGACCTCGACCGGCCGAATCGCATGGACGACAAGCCGTTCCTCCAGCTCGATCTGTCAGACCTTGACGAGACCCTCATCCCGGAGGTCCAGAAGCTCACCAAGGACTCGTTCGACCTCGACTCCGTCGTCAACGCTGCCGAGGAACTCAAGTACATCGGAGCACTCAAGCGGGTCTTGGCGGGGCAGTTCCGTGATCCGGACGCCGAATGGGTCAAGGCCCTCACTGCCCGCGTCTACGACGGCTCCTACACGCAGAAGGTCCGTGAACAGTTCTCCACCCTCGTCCCGAAGGCGATGAACCAGTTCCTCGCAGACCAGGTCAACGACCGCATCAAGGCCGCGCTCGGCGGGCAGCGCTACCCGGACACCACGACCGCTCCCATGACCGGCACTGCTGCCGCAGAACAGGCCGTTGACGCCGAGGACGCCAGGGACGACCGGGGCATAACAACGACCATCGAGGAACTCGAAGGGTTCCAGATCATCCGCGCCATCGCATGCAGTGAGGTCCCGCCGGCCCGTATCGTGCACCGCGACACCAAGAGCTACATGGGCATCCTGCTCGACGACAACAACCGCAAGCCGCTCGCTCGCCTGCACTTCAACACGTCGCAGAAGTACCTCGGCCTGTTCGACGAGGCGAAGGTGGAGACGCGGCACCCGATCGACTCGCTCGACGAGATCTACGCGCACGCGGAGCACATCAGGAAGACAGCGCACTACTACGACTGAGAGTCATTGGGTTCAGAGTAGCCCTCGGCAGCAAGACGCCGAGGACTACTCTTTGCCCCCTTCACACCCGTGATAACACGATGCCGACCGTGCGAGAGCCCCCCACGTGCCAGCCCCGGCACCCGAACGCGCCCTCATCGGAGCGGCGCTCAACCAACCCCGACCAGAAGCCCTCCGCGCCGTCCAGCCAGACGACTTCTACCTCCCCGCACACGAGACCATCTGGGCGGCCATCCGCGACCTCGACGAAGCAGGCACCGCGATCGACGCGGTGACCGTGGTCGACCACCTCAAGACCCGCGGCACCCTCGCTTCCGTCGGCGGCCTGCCATCCATCGCCGAGCTCATCACCGAGGGCAGCAACCCGGCCGCCGCGACGTCGTACGCGCGGATCGTCGTCGAGAACGCCGCCCGCCGACGCCTCACGACCGCAGGCACGCGCATCGCCCAGATCGCCGAGTCCGGTGAAGGCAACGTCGGCGACCTGGTCGGTATCGCCCTCGCCGAGATCGAAGCCTCACACCGACCAACCGGCACCCAAACCACGACCCTCGCAGAAGACCTCCTCGCCGCCGTTCTCGACGACCTCGACCCCGAAGAAGTCGCACCCGGGATCGCATGGCCCTACGCCGACGCCGCGCGACTCCTGCACCCGATGCAGCCCGGCCAGCTCGTCATCGTCGGCGCCCGACCACGCATCGGAAAGTCCGTCACCCTCGTGGACCTAGCACGCCACGCAGCCATCCACCAGGACAAGACCGTGGTCCTGCACTCCCTCGAGATGTCCGCGGTCGAGCTAATGAAGCGCCTCCTCGCAGCCGAGGCCCGCGTCACGATGGACCGGATGATCTCCCGCGACTTGCGCGACGACGACTGGCATCGCATCACCGAAGCCGGCCTGCGCCTGCGAGGAGCACGCCTGCACATCGTTGATGACGGACAGTCCACCCTCGCCGACCTTCGCGCGTCCGTGAAGAAGCATCGGCCGGACCTGCTGCTACTCGACTACGTCCAGATCGCCCAGGTCCCCAAGGCTGAGAACCGCCGCCTCGCCATTGAGGAGTACACGAAGGGCCTCAAGCGCCTCGCGCAGGCGGAGAACCTCACCGTGGTCACGGCAGCGCAGCTCGCCCGACCAGAGAAGGGCCGCGCCGTCGACAAGGCGCCGACGATCGCGGACCTTCGCGAGGCTGGCGGGCTCGAGCAGGACGCGGACACGGTCATCCTCCTGCACCGCCCAGACGCCGTCGACCCCGAGCACGCCCGTGCCGGCGAGGTGGACTTCGTCGTCGGCAAGCAGCGCAACGGGCCCGGCGGGACCATCCACCTCGCGCACCAGATGCACTACTCACGGATCGTCGACATGGCCCACCAATAACGTGACACGGAATCCGATTCCGTGACACGGAATGACACCCCCTCCCCGACCATCGCCGGGTGGCACGAACCCCCGAGGGCGCCCAACCCCACACCACGTTCCTCAACGTCCGCCTCACCGAAGACGGACGTCGCATGGTCGACCTCGCACGCGGACAAGCATCCGCCTCCACCTACGTTCGCCGCCTCATCGCCGAGGACTGCGAACGCCGTCAGATCACCCTCGAGGAGCCCCGATGAGCCACTGCATCTGCGGTGCGCGCAAGACCCGCACCGGCCTGTGCACGCACTGCGACTTCCCACCCGTCAGCGGAGGCTGCCCCGTCGGCTGCACACGATGCCGCGAACGCGACTCGCACTGCCCGGTCTGCCACGTCAGCTTCGAGACCCGCACCGCCAGCATCGTGCACGAGTTCCAGTGCCGGCAGGCCGAGTCGCAGCGCGCGGGCCTGCCGTGACCGCCGTCGTGATGTTCTACGCGCTCGTCACCCTCATGTGGGCCGCAGCGATGCTCTGCGCCGCCAGACTCGCCCACCTCGAGCACCGCCCCACCGACCTACGCGCCGCCCTCCTCGCCACCGCCCTCGCGTGGACGTGGCCCCTCATCCTCACCACAGGCCTGACCTGGTACGCCCTCAACCGAAAGCGAATCCCGTGAAGCTCACCATCCCCTCCGACGTCCTCGCCGACGCTGTCACCTGGACCGCCCGCACCATCCCGGCCCGCCCCGCAGCCCCGGTCCTCGCAGGCATCCTCCTGACCGCCGACGGCTCCACGCTGACCCTGTCCGCGTACGACTACGAGACGTCCACCACGACGACCGTGACCGCCAACGTCACCACCCCGGGCACGGCGCTCGTCTCCGGGCGGCTCCTCGCCGACATCGTCAAAGCGCTCCCGGGCAAGCCTGTCACCCTCGAGGTCGACGGCGGCCTCTCGATCCGCTGCGGCGCATCCCGCTTCCGCCTCCTGACCATGCCGCACGACGGTTACCCCGCCCTCCCGGCCGCGCCCGCGAGCACCGTCACCCTCGACGGTCACTCCCTCGCCCACGCCGTCTCCCAGGTCGCCGTCGCAGCATCCCGCGACGACACCCTGCCCCTCCTCACGTGCATCAAGGTCGAAGCCACCCCCGGCAAGGTCACGCTCCTCGCCACCGACCGGTACAGGCTCGCCCTGCGCGAGCTCGCACACGACGGTGACCTCGACGGTGAATGGCTGCTGCGCGCCCGCACCCTCACCGAAGTCACCAAGACGACCGCAGGCCCTGTCGGGTTCGCCACCTCTGACCAGCTCGCCGCGTTCACCACCGGCGCCCGCACCCTTACGTCCCTGCAGGTCGACGGCGACTACCCGCCCGTCCGCCGTCTCTTCCCCGACGACACGCCGATCACCGCTCGGGTGAACGTCGCCGACCTCACCGCGGCGGTCAAGCGCGTCGCCCTCGTCGCTGAACGCAACACCCCCGTCCGTCTCACCTTCGACACGAACACCCTCACGCTCACCGCAGGCACCGGAGACGACGCCACCGCCACCGAAGAATTCCCCGCCACCCTCGTTGGCGCCCCGATCGCCGTCGCGTTCAACCCGACGTTCCTCATCGACGGCCTCACCGCCCTCGACACCGCCACCGTCGAGCTCGGCTTCACCCACCCGAACAAGCCCGTCGTCTTCACCGGCGTCACCGCAGACGGCGACCTCGTCAACGCATACCGGTACCTGCTCGTCCCCATCCGCTTCGCCGGGTGACTACCCGAACACCGCATCCCACAAGGCGAAGCCAGCGCCCATAAGCAGCGAAGCCCAGGCCCGCAACTCCCACTGCGTGCGCTTCCACGCACCACGCTCCCGTGGGCTCGTCGCAACGATCTCCTTCACCAGACGACGGTGCCGGATCCATCGAAGCGGACGCCACCACGGAACCTCCGACCGCAGTTCGTCTACGGCGAGCGCGTCACTCATCCAGCTCGCGGTAGTCAACGCGCGCAACGCGAGAGCCGCTTGCGCACCAGTACCGAAGATCACGAGCGATGCTGCGAGAGCGGAGACCATGCGGCGACACTAGCGGCAGGCGAGCCTCACGCCTGACCCTCGCCGCGCCCATCCCCTGGTCCCTGCATCGTCGCCGTAGCCACCCGAAGCAGTAGGTGCCGTGACAGCGCCTCTCCCGCTACGTTGGCGTCACGCCCAACGACGGGCACCGACAGACAGGGGAACCGCCATGGCAACGATCAACCTCTCAGACCTCAACGCTGCGCATCTGGGGAAGCTGACCACCGTCACTCACCCCGACGGCACCTCCATCACCGGCCGCATCACCCAGATCAACCATGAAGACGAGCGGATCGCCAACTCCAGACCCAAGACCGAGATCACGCTCTACGCCGCAGGCCACGAGATCGACGTCGACTCGCGAGGACGCACCACCATCGAGATCACCGACTGACACCCCACACCGGACACTCCCCCCAACCCCACACCACGGGGTCGGGGGGGGAGTTCCGCATTCTGTGACACGGAATCCCCATGAAGGCCATTCCGTGTCACAGAACCTCATGAAGGGACCCGAGCATGGCGCAGCGGTGCACGGCGAAGGCGAAGAGCACGGGTGTGCAGTGTGCGCGGTATGCGATTGAGGGTGCGTCGACGTGTCGTGTGCATGGGTCGGGGTCGCGGAAGGCGAAGGCTGCGGCTGCTCGTCGTGTGGAGGAGGCGAAGGCGGCTCGCGAGGCTGAGAAGGCCGTGACTACGCTCGGCCTGTCTCGGGACGTGTCGCCGTCGGAGGCGCTGCTCGAGGAGGTTCGCTGGACGGCCGGGCATGTGGACTGGCTGCGCGACCGTGTGCGCGAGGTGGAGCGCGACGAGCTCGTGTGGGGCAAGACGAAGTGGAAGCAGACGGACTCCGCTGACGGCCCGATCGAGGAGACGGTGGAGACGGCGTCGACGTCGGTCTGGTACGACCTGTACGAGCGGGAGCGCAAGCACCTTGTCGCCGTGTGCACGGCGGCGTTGCGTGCTGGCGTGGAGGAGCGTCGCGTGCGTCTGGCTGAGGCTCAGGGTGAGCAGGTGGCCGCGGTCATCAAGGCGATCCTGGGTGATCTGCAGCTGACGGCGGCACAGCAGGAGCGCGTCGGCGAAGTCGTGCCTCGGAGACTTCGGCTCCTGAGTGGCGGGCATGGATGACCCCTAGCGCCTTGCTTCGACGTCTCATGCTCAGCCACAGTCCAACTGCCGGTAGAACTACCCCCACTGAGGCAAGCCCAGCCAGGCAGAGAGATCCGTCCTCCGCCACCCAAAGCAGCACAACGTACCCCACGCCCAGCGTGATCACAGCCAACTTGGCTTGCCGGGTGCTCCGATCAACGTCAGGATCGACAAGGGCATCGATGCGACCCTCGATACTGCCGAGGAGTTTTTTGCGCATCGACGACTTACGAGGGAGAGATCTCGCTATAGCTAGGTCCTTCTCGAGCAGTTTCCGTTGCGACAAGCCATCGAAGGACCCTTGGAGGATCACCGCGAAGGTCGCGATCCCCCCCAGCGCGCTTGCGATTGCCCTAATCTCGTCCGCGGTGGTCATGGTGGGAGACTACCGGTGATCGCTTCCTGGGCGGAGCATGCCGCACGCCTGTTCGAGCCCGCACCACCACCTCGCTGGGACACCCCCGGCGACCTCGCGGCATTCCTCGACCCCAAGACCCGGCAAACCCCCGCGCTCGACGTCATCGACGCCGCACTCGTCCGCGCGTTCAACACCCCTGACTCACGACTCGTCATCTCCATGCCCCCGCAGGAAGGCAAGAGCCAACGCGCCTCCCGCCGCTTCCCCCTCTGGGCCCTCACCCAGAACCCTGACCTGCGCATCGCTGTCGCCTCGTACGAAGCGAACATCGCCCGCAGGTGGGGTCGCGCCATCCGCGACGACATCACCCAGCACGCCCGCGACCTGAACCTCTCAGTCCGTCCGGACCTGTCCGCGCAGCACGAGTGGCAGCTCGACCAGCACGACGGCGGCGTCTTCACCGCTGGCGTCGGCGGAGCCATGACCGGACGCCCCGTCGACCTCCTCCTCATCGACGACCCCGTGAAGGACCGCGAACAGGCCGACTCCCCCACCTTCCGCGAGAAGGTCTGGGACTGGTGGACCGACACCGCCTCCACCCGCCTCGCACCCAGCGCGCCCGTCATCCTCATCCTCACCAGGTGGCACGAGGATGACCTCGCCGGCCGCCTCCTCTCATCGGAAGACGGGCCACGCTGGGACGTCGTATCCATCCCCGCACAGTGCGACGACCCCGCCACGGACCAGCTCGGCCGCGAGGCGGGTGAGTTCATGTTGTCCGCCCGAGGGCGCACCCGCGAGCAGTGGGAGGCGATCAAGCGCAACGCCCCCACTCGCACGTGGGCTGCCCTGTACCAGCAGCGCCCCACCCCCGCCGAAGGCGCCGTCTGGAAGTCCCCGTGGATCGAGTCCAACCGCGGCAAGACCGGCGAGATCCATCACGACCTGCAGCGCATCGTCGTCGCCGTCGACCCCGCCGCCACCTCCAAGAAGACATCGGACATGACGGGCATCGTCGTCACGGGCATGGACTCGCAACGCCGCGGCTGGGTCCTCGACGACCGCACCCTCCGCGGCTCCCCTGTCGAGTGGGGCTGCGCCGCCTGGGACGCCGTCCTCGACTGGAACGCCACCGACATCGTCGTCGAGGACAACCAGGGTGGGGAGATGGTCCTCGAGGTGCTCAACGCCGCCTGGCGCGTCGTCACCGAACGCAGGAACACGCGCAGGCTGATGCCGCGCATCCAGCGCGTGCACGCCGTCCAGTCCAAGCGCACGCGCGCCGAAGCGATCGCCGCCCTGTACGAGACGGGGCACGTGAAGCACGCCGCCGACGGCACGGACCGCCTGTCGAAGCTCGAGGATCAGATGCTCACGTGGACGGGTGAGGGTGCGTCGCCGGACCGTGTGGACGCGCTCGTGCACGGGCTGACGGTGTTGTTCCAGCCGCATCACACCAAGGTCAACCCCGCGCGGAAGGCCGGAAGTGGGCGGTGGGGGGGTATGCGCGGACGCTAGTCCCGCTTTCGCGTCTCCGTGCCCTTCGAGCCTTCCCTGAGATTGGTGGGCCGCCAGGGGAACTTCGAGGGTGGCTTTGGCTTCTCGGCAGGCTTCTTGCCGTTGGACTTTCCGCCGCCTGTACTTTTCGACAAGGCCCCTCCTAGGAGATCCAGGTAACAACGGCAAGCGAGACAATGGCGGCTCCGAGGCATGCCACCGAGATGCTGACCAGGTCGAGGGTCGCGGTGTTGCGGGTCCGTTGCTGCACGAGCGGCGCATGGTCCCGAGTTGGCCCGAGGAGGAGCTCGCTCAGGAGGCATTCCTTGATCGCGGCGGTCGCCTCCATGTCCCGCTCTAGGTCGCGCCACGCGTCAATGTAGTTGTCGTAGTTGAGGTGGTTCGCCCGCCGAGGCAGTAATGCCCACACGGCCAGCGCAAGCGAGAAGAAGTGCCAGAAGGCCGGGATCCAATCGAGCCCAGAAACCCCGAACGATCCGTCGTCCTCGATCAGTAGCGCCAGGAGGAGGCCGTTCGTGGCCAATACTCCTAGCCCCAGCTCTCGAGCGCGCGATCCACGCTCTACCTCCAAGCCCCATGCCCACCTGAGGTGCTCCAACAGGGCGTCGACATCCTCCGCGCGGCGCCTCTGCGCTCCCTTCCCCATGCCCCTGTTTCGACTTCCTTGGGCGCTCACTTGAGTGACATGCCGCAACCAATACTCCTGAGACTCAGCATCACGCGATGGAGGCCACCCGGTGCAGCCCTACCTGAACGACCAGTACGCGCCCCTCGCGCACATCCCCGAACTCCGCGGCCACGAAGCCCTCCCCGGCAAGACGTGGATCGACCAGACCGACCGACGACGCCTCGCCGCATACGGAGTCCTCGGCGCCTACCGCACCAACACCCGCCGCTTCCACCTCCCCGAAAGCGTCTGGCAGGCAGGCGACGACTCCGACGCAGGCGGCAAGAACGTCCGCGAACACGGCGACCCATCCCTCCTCATCGACACCGCCCGCGCCCTCCTCCTCGGCGATGAGCAGACCGTCACCCTCGACGACACCGCCCCTGACGCGTTCGTCGACTGGCTCACCGACTGGGCTGACGCGGAGCGGCTCACGCAGAAGCTCCTCGAAGGCGAAGAGCACTCGATCGGCGACGGGGATGGCGTGTACGTCCTCGGCTGGTCCCCCACCAAGCATCGCCCCCGCCTGCGCGTGTTCGACCCGGGCTTCTACTTCCCCGACACCGAGAACCGTGCCCGCGTCGCAGGCTGGGAATACGACGAATACCCCGCCACCGTCCACCTCGCCTGGGAATGGAAGGACGAGACCGGTACGACGTGGATCCGCCCCCACACGTGGCAGCTGCGCAAGACCGAAAAGCCGTGGACGCCCCCGTACGGCGGGACGGCGGACTGGGTGTGCCTGTACCGAGTCGTCGACTACGACACCGCGGACCTCCTATCCGACGTCGACGTGTACTCGCCCGACCTCGCCCGCAAGGCCGGCACCCGCCCCATCACCACCCCATCCGAAGGCCTGGCGGATGGCTGGGTGAACCTCGGGATCGACTTCATCCCCGTCGTGCACGTCCCCAACGACCCCTCCACCACCAGGACGTTCGGCAGGTCCCTGCTGCTGCGCATCGCGCATATCCTCGACGACCTCGCCAACACCGACACCGACCTGGCTGCGGCGTCGCAGAGCGCCAACCCGAACATGGTCTACTCGGGCGCCGGCACACCGGAGAACACACCCGTCGGCGGTGCGATCGGCCTCCCCGAGAACGCCACCGCCGCGTTCATGGACACGTCGAAGAACCTCACCGCCCTCACCGGGCACGTCGACACACTCCTCGACCGTCTCGCCGTCAACGCCCGCCTCGCCCAAGCACTCCTCGGCCGCGTCCATCCGAACGACGTCCCCTCCGGGTACGCGCTCGAGCTCGGGTTCGCCCCCGCGAAGAACCTCCTGCGGGAGATGCGCACCGTCCGCGACGAGAAGTACCCCCTCCTACTGCGGTTTGCGATGCGTCTCGCCCAAGTCGGCGGTGTCCTGCCCGCGGGTGAGGTGCCGCGCGCGACGATCGAGCTCGGGTCCGCTCTCCCCGCTGACCTGCCGGCCGCGATCGCCGCGGTGAAGGACCTCCTGCAGATCCAGGCGATCTCCACGGCGAGGGCGGTGGATTTTGCAGACAGCTGGCCTGCCCGGTCAAGGATGCGACTGCGGAGGTAGGCCAAGTACCGCGCGCACTACGCTGAGGCACCCATCGGTCAGTGGGACTACGGGATCGTGTCTCGCGGCCGGCACAGAGTGCGGATGAGTCGGTCTGTACGCCGGGTTCTGTCCACGGGCGAGTTGCCTCGCTCCGATGGGCGGCCATCCATCTACGACGTACGTTGCCGCACGCCTCCAGCGACCTACCCGGGTGCTCGGGCGAGCAGCCCTCGAACGCACCCTGTCTGGTCTTGCTCCAGGTGGGGTTTACCTAGCCGCGACGGTCGCCCGCCGCGCTGGTGGTCTCTTACACCACCGTTTCACCCTTACCCGTCCGAGGACGGGCGGTCTGCTCTCTGTGGCACTTTCCCGCGGGTCACCCCGGGTGGGCGTTACCCACCACCTTGCTCTACGGAGCCCGGACGTTCCTCGGTGCACCAGAGGTGCAACGCGGCCGCCCGACCGACTCATCCGCCTGGCAATCGTACCGTCGCACGGGGCTGCGTCCGACACGGGTGCGACGTCGGTCACGGTGGGCGTCCAGCGCCCGGGCCGGCGCGACGGCGGCGGCTAGGGTGGGCGCGTGCTGATCCTGCTTCCCCCGTCCGAGGGCAAGACCGCCCCGTCTTCCGGCAGGCCCGTCGACCTGCACGGCCTCGTCCACGCGGAGCTTGCTCCGGCACGGCGCAAGGTGCTCGACGCGCTCGCGGCGACGTCGGCTCAGGTCGACGCTCTCGAGGTGCTCGGCGTCGGGGCCAGCCTCGCGGACGAGGTCGCGCGCAACACGGCGCTGACGACGGCTCCGGCAGCACCGGGGGCGCGGGTCTACACGGGCGTCCTGTATGCGGCGGCGGACCTCGCCGCCGTGCTCGACGGTGATGACGACGTGGCGCGCGCCCGTCTCGACGACGTCCTGACGTTCTCAGCGTTGTGGGGTCTCGTCCGGCCGACGGACCACGTGCCGGCCTACCGGCTGTCGATGTCGGTGGACCTGCCGGGAATCGGCCCGCTCGCACGGTTCTGGCGTCCCGAGCTCGCGGTGCTCGACGCGCGCGTCGAGGGCGATGTCGTCGTCGACTGCCGGTCGTCGAGCTATGCCGCTGCGTGGCGCGTGCCCGCGGGCGCGGAGCACGTGCAGGTCAAGGTGCTGCGCGAGCTGGCGGGCAAGCGGACGGTCGTCTCGCACCACGCGAAGCACACGCGTGGCCTGCTCACCGGGCACCTGCTGCGCCGCCCCGCCGACCCTCCGCGTACGGCGGCCGAGCTGCTCGACGCCGCAGGCGAGATGGTCGGTGCCCGGCTCCACGACGTCTCGCTCGTGCCGGGCACGAAGCACAGCACGCTCGAGCTCGTCGTCACTGACTAGCTCGGCGAGACCTCAGAACGCGTCATTGCCGCGCACGAGGATGCGGCCCGTGTCCTCGCAGTAGACGATCTCGTCCTCGCTGAGCGCCTTGATCCGCGAGAGCTCGGCAGGGCTGATCGGCATGCCCGACGCCTCGGACCGTCCGTGGCGGAGCGCCGCGACGGCGACGCCGCCGAGGCGTCCGCGCAGCCGCTCGTAGATCGTGACGAGGCCGTCGTCGATCCCGACGACGGTCTTGGCACGCTCGTCCGCGACCGCGCCGCGGAGCCGGTCGAGCTCGACGAACGCGGCGTCGCGCTCCGCCTCGACCTCGGTCTTCGCGGCGACGAGCTTCGCGTGCGCGGCCTCGATCTCGGCGAGGGCCGTCTCGTGCGCCTCGAGGCGCTCCATGACGTCGAGCTCGACCTCTTCGAGGTCACCCTGTCGCTTCGCGAGGGACTCGAGCTCGGAGACGAGCGCCTGCGCATCCTTCGCACCGACGGCACCCGAGTCGAGGCGCGCCTGGTCGCGCTCGGCACGGGCGCGCACCTGCTCGACGTCTGTCTCGGCCTTGGCGAGCTCGCGGCGCAGGTCGCTCGCGGCGGTGCGGGACGCGACGAGGGTCGTCGTCAGGTCGGCGAGCTGGCTGTCGAGCTCGACGAGGCGCGCGAGGGTGGGGTGCTTCGCACGCTGGTGCGCGATCTGGTCGAGGCGGGTGTCCAGCGCCTGCAGGTCGAGCAGACGTCGCTGGTCGTGAGCCGGTGCAGTCGCCATGGGGGGTGCCTCTCGATCGTGTGCTGTTGTCGGCGGCCCGGGAGCGCGCCCGGGTACCACGGTATCCGGTCCGCGCTGCATCGCGGCTCCGCGACCCGGCGCCGTGCGGGTGCGGTCAGTCGCGTGCCGGGCTCGCGAAGCGCGCAGTCCACGGGTCGGTGCGCACCGTGCTGACCCACGCCTCGATCGCGCCTCCTGCGCCGGCGACGTCGGCGACGAGGTCGTCGGCTGCGTACCGCAGCCACGGCCACTCGCTCGCGAAGTGCGCCGTGTCGATCAGGAACGGACGGCCGTCGCCGCGCAGCGCGTCGAGCTCGCGTGCGTCCGAGACGGGATGGTGCTTGAGGTCGCTCGTCACGTACACGTCGGCGCCCGCAGCGCGGGCGGACCCGATCTCCGAGTCACCGGACCCGCCGAGGACCGCGACCGTCTCGACCTGGGCGTCGAGGTCGCCCGCGACTCGGACGCCCTGCGCTGTCGCCGGCAGGACCCGGGCGACGTGCTCCGCGAAGTCGCGCAGCGAAGTCGGGGCGGAGAGGCGACCGACCCGGCCAAGGCCTGTGCCCGTCGCGGACGCAGGTGCCGGGACGAGCGGGCGTGTGTCGACGACGCCGAGGACGTCGGCGAGGGCGTCCGCGACCCCGCGCTTCGCGGCGTCGGCGTTCGTGTGCGCCGCGTAGAGCGCGCAGCCGGCGCGCACGAGCCTGTGCAGCAGGGCGCCCTTGGGCTCGTCTGCGGCGATCGAGTGCACACCGCGCAGCAGGAGCGGGTGGTGCACGACGACGAGGTCGGCGCCCCGTGCGATCGCCTCGTCGGCGACCGCCGCGACCGGGTCGACCGCGAACAGGACCGTGCGCACCGGCTGTGCGGGGTCGCCTGCGACGAGGCCGACGGCGTCCCACGGCTCGGCGGTCGTCGGCGGGTACCGACGCTCGAGGTGCGCGACGACGTCGGACAGCGTGGGCGTCTGGGGGCTCATGCGAGCAGGCTACCGACCTCTCGGGTGCCGGGCTGCGGCGCGGGCGTCCGTGACAAGATGCCGGGGTGAACACGCTGCCTCCGGCCGACCCCGATGCCCCGGGCTGGGCGCGGACCCCGGTCACCGACACGGACGTGCGCCGCGACGCGATCGCCGCCGTCGCCCTCTTTGCGGGGTCGCTGCTGTCGATGGTCCTCTGGACGATCGCGGGCCTGTACGACGACCCGCTGACAGGCCCGGGCGCCGCCGCCCTGCTCGCGGCGACCACCCTCCCCCTCGCGCTGCGTCGCCGCTACCCGGTCCCCGTGCTCGTGGCCGTGTCCGTCGCCTTCATCGCGACGGTCAGCCTCGAGGTGTCCGAGACGCTCATCCTCAACATCGCGCTGTTCACGGCGTTCTACTCGGTCGGCGCGTGGGAGCCGCACCGCAAGCGGGCGACGTGGGCGAGAGGCACGGTCGTCGTCGCCATGCTCGTGTGGCTCGCGATCGGCCTGGTGCAGGCTGCGACCGACCCGGAGACGATCAAGAAGTTCGAGGAGGACGGCGGTGTCGCGGGCGGCATGTTCTCGCCGCTCGTCGCCTACCTGCTCATCCAGATCCTCACGAACGTCCTGTACTTCGGTGCCGCGTGGAGCTTTGGTGAGCGCGCGTGGACCTCGGCGCGCGACCGCGCTCGCAACCGGTGGCGCGACCATCAGCTTCAGGTCGAGCGGATCCGCTCGGAGGCGCAGGCGATGACGATCGCGCGGCTCCAGCTCGCCCGTGAGCTGCACGACGCCGTCGCGCACCACGTGTCCGTCATGGGCCTGCAGACGTCGGCCGCCCGGGCGCTGCTCGAGGCCGACGCGGAGCAGGGCAAGGTGACGGCCGCGCTCGAGCACGTCGAGGACTCGGCGCGGCAGGCGATCGACGAGCTCCACACGCTCATCGGCACGCTCCGCGACGAAGCGACGAGCCCGGTCTCCACGGACGGTCCCGGCGACCGCACCGAGGCCCTCGCGTCGCTCGGCGTCGAGAGCATCCCGCAGCTCGTCGCCGACACCCGCGGCACCGGGACCGGGGTCGACTTCCAGGTGGTCGGCGAGCCGTTCCCGCTCACACCGGTCACGTCGCTCAACGTCTACCGGATCGTGCAGGAGGCGTTGACGAACGTGCGCCGTCACGCGGGTGCGGGCGCCCGCGCGGACGTGCGGTTGCGCTACCTCGACGACGCGCTCGAGATCGAGGTGTCCGACGACGGTGCGGGCGCGTCCCCGGCGCGTCGCTCCGGCCCGGGTGGGCTCGGCATCGTCGGCATGCGCGAACGCGTCGCGGCCGAGGGCGGCACGCTCCACGTCGGCGCCGCGCTGCCGCGCGGCTTCGTCGTCCGCGCGCACCTGCCGCGCAAGTGCACGGGCGTCGACGGGACGCGCACGGCGGTGCGCGTCGGAGGTTCCGATGAGTGACGTCCGTGTCCTGATCGTCGACGACCAGGCGCTCGTCCGTGAGGGGATCGCGACGATCCTCGACGCGCAGCCCGGCATCACGGTCGTCGGGCAGGCGGCCGACGGCGCGGCGGGGCTCGCGGAGGCCCGTCGGCTCGATCCTGACGTCGTCTGCATGGACGTGCAGATGCCCGACATGGACGGCCTCGAGGCGACACGGCTCGTCGTCGCCGACCCGACCATCCGTGCGGGCGTGCTCATCCTCACGACCTTCCAGCGTGAGGACTACCTCGTGGCTGCGCTCCGGGCGGGCGCAGCGGGCTTTCTCCTCAAGAACGCCCGCCCCGCGCAGCTCGCCGAGGCCGTCAGGTCCGTCGCCGAGGGCGACGCGCTCCTCGCTCCAGAGATGACGCGCGCCGTCCTCGAGAGAGCGGTGCTGGGCGCTCCGGCGCCGCAGGTCGAAGCACCCGAACCGTCCCTCCCCCGTGAGGTCGAGTCGCTCACCGAGCGCGAGCTCGAGGTCCTCGACCTCATGGCGCAGGGCCTGTCCAACGACGAGATCGCGGCGCGCCTCTTCCTCGGGCGCGCGACGATCAAGACCCACGTGTCCAACCTCCTCGCGAAGCTGGGCCTGCGCGACCGCGTGCAGGCCGTGGTGTTCGCGCACGAGCACGGCCTCGTCCGGCGCTGAGCCGTTCGCGCGGCCCGCTGACCTGCGCTGCGACGCCCAGGACCACGTCGTTCATCCTCGCGGACTAGCCCGTTCCACCTCGCGGCGGAAGCGTCGGGGACAGCGCCGTCCCTAGGCTCGAACCAGGCGACACCGCCACCGACGAGGGAGTGAACGTGCTGAGGCTCGACCACATCAACAGGTCCTTCGGGGACCTGCGCGCGCTGGACGACGTGTCGTTCGGCGTCGCGCCCGGCCGACTGACCGGCTTCATCGGCGCGAACGGCGCCGGCAAGACGACGACCATGCGCATCATCCTCGGCGTGCTCGCCGCGGACTCGGGAAGCGTCACGTTCGACGGCGCCCCGCTGAGCCACGCCCAGCGCCAGACGATCGGATACATGCCCGAGGAGCGCGGGCTGTACCCGAAGATGAAGGTCATCGACCAGCTCGTGCACCTCGCGAGGCTGCACGGCTACGACCGTGCGGCCGCGCGACGCAACGCGAGCGCGCTCATCGAGAGCCTCGGCCTCGCGGAGCGCGCCGACGAGCCGCTCGAGAAGCTGTCGCTCGGCAACCAGCAGCGCGTCCAGATCGCGGCCGCGCTCGTGCACGAGCCGACCGTCCTCATCCTCGACGAGCCGTTCTCCGGCCTCGACCCGATCGCGGTCGACGTGGTCGTGCGCGCGCTCGCGGAGCGCGCCGGCCAGGGCGTGCCCGTCCTCTTCTCGTCGCACCAGCTCGACGTCGTCGAGCGCCTGTGCGACGACGTCGTCATCATCTCGGGCGGCAAGATCCAGGCCGTGGGCACGCGTGACGGCCTGCGCGACGAGTTCGGGGGCAGCCGCTTCGAGATCGCGACGGGTGGGGACATCGGCTGGCTCCGGGGCGTCCCGGGCGTCGAGGTCGTCGAGTTCACCGGAGGCGACGCGGTGTTCGACGCGTCCCCCGAGACGGCCCAGACCGTCCTGGCCGACGCCGTCGCCCGTTCGTCGGTCGCCCGGTTCGGCAGGCTGCGCCCCACGCTCGGCGAGATCTTCCGCGAGATCACGAGCGAGGCCGCCAGCGTCGAGCAGTCGTCCACCCAGAGCATCGAGGAGACCGTCCGATGAGCACCGAGCACCCCACCCCGCCCAGCTCCACGAGCGCCGCGCTGATCGTCGCGGAGCGGGAGATCATCAGCCAGGTCACGACGAAGTCGTTCATCGTCTCGACGATCATCACGCTCGTCCTGGTGCTCGGCAGCATCATCGCGTCGAGCTTCTTCGCCGACGACGCCTCCGACGTCCTCGGCGGTGGTGACCCCTCCGAGCGGACGCAGGTCGCGGTCGTCGCGGCGACCTCGCAGACGGTCGGCGCGGTCCCCTCGCTCAGTCCGGTCGTCGCCGCGTCCGAGGAGGAGGCTCGCGCTCTCGTCGCCGACGAGACCGTCAAGGCGGCCGTCCTGCCGGGGCCGGAGCCGTCCGGGCTCCTCGTCGTGACCCTCACCGGGGTCGACCACGAGATCATGGACGCCCTCGCCGTCACGCCGACGACCGAGGAGCTCGAGCCGGCCACGACGTCGGAGGGCGTGCGGTACATCGTCGCCCTCGCGTTCGGGCTCGTGTTCATGATGATCGGGGCAGGCTCCGGCGGCATGATCGCGCAGTCGACGGTCTCCGAGAAGCAGACGCGTGTCGTCGAGATCCTGCTCGCGACCGTGTCGGCCCGGGCCTTGCTCGCGGGCAAGATCCTCGGCAACACGGTGCTCGCGCTGGGCCAGGCGGCGGCGATCGCCGCCACAGCGGTGCTCGGGCTCGTGCTCACGGGGCAGGACGAGCTCCTCGGCATGCTCGGCACGCCGATCCTGTGGTTCGTCGCCTTCCTCGTCGTCGGCTTCCTGCTCCTGGCTGCGGTCTATGCGGCAGGTGCGTCGCTCGTCTCCCGCGTGGAGGACACCGGGTCCGTGATCATGCCGGCCATGATGCTCACGATGATCCCGTACTTCCTCGTGGTGTTCCTCAACGAGAACGAGGTCGTCATGACCGTGCTCTCGTACGTCCCGTTCTCGGCGCCGGTCGGCATGCCGGTGCGCCTGTTCTTCGGAGAGGCGCAGTGGTGGGAGCCGCTCGTCGCGATCGTGATCCTGCTCGCGTCGGCGTACGCGGTCATGGCGGTCGCGGCCCGCATCTACTCGGGTTCGCTCCTGCGGACCGGTCCGCGGGTCAGCGTGCGCGACGCGCTCGCGTCGAGCTCGCGTGAGGCCGTCTGACGGCGAGGCGCTAGCACCGGTCAGTGACGCCGGGGGTGGTCAGGCGTGCGGGCTCGTGCCCGTCCCGGACCGCCCCCGGAACTCGTCCATGGTGTTGTAGACGTGGAAGCCCTTGTCGGCGACGACGTCCCACACGCGCGGTGGGAGCACTCCGCGCAGCGCGCGCCCGAGCGGGACCGTCCACGGCGTCGACCGCACCGGGCGGCCCGCGAGCATGGCTCGCCAGGCACGGTCGGTCGCGGTCTGCGGCGTGAGGATCGGGGTCAGCAGCGGACCGCGCACCCCGTCGAACATCCCGGTCGACACGTAGCTCGGGCAGAACGTCGTGACGCGCACGTGGCTGTTGCCCGTGCGCTCCAGCTCGAGGCGCAGCGAGTCGGACCACCCGATCAGCGCCCACTTCGAGGCTGCGTAGACGCTCATCCTCGGGTTGGCGATCGTCCCGGCGGCGGACGCGATGTTGAGGATCCGGGCTCGCCGGCGGCCCGCGATCATCGCGGGCAGGAGCTCCCGGGTGAGCACCATGGGCGCGACCGTGTTGACCTGGATCGTGCTCTCGATGTCGCGGACCTCGTGATCCCAGAAGAGCGCACCGCGCACGACGCCAGCGTTGTTGACGAGCACCTGCGGCGCCCCGCCGTCCGCGAGGTACTCCTGCGCGCGGTCCACGATCGACTGCGTGTCCCCCAGGTTGACCTCGGTCCCGACGACGGTGGCGCGCGGGTGGCGGGCCGTAAGCTCGGCGACAGTCCCGGCGAGAGCCGCGCCGTCGCGGTCCCACACGGCGACGTGCGCCGCCCCCTCACGCAGGGCTCGTTCGGCGTAGATGCGGCCCATGCCGCCGGCCCCGCCCGTGATCAGCGCCCGGGCGCCGTGCATACGGAAGCTCATGCGCACATCCTCCTCCTCGCCGTGCCGGTCAGGGGATCCAGGCCATCGTGTCGGGGTGCGACCCCGTGCGCTCTCCCCGGTCGAGCGCCGTGATGGCCGCCATGTCGTCGTCCGTCAGCCGCAGGTCGAGCGCGCGGAAGTTCTCCTCGATCCTCGCGCGGCTCGAGGCCTTCGGGAAGACGACGTCGCCGCGCTGCACGTGCCACCTGATGATGACCTGCGCGGGTGACGCGTCGTGGCGGCCCGCGATCTCCGCGATCGTCGGGTCGCCGAGGACCGCTCCGCGGCCGAGCGGCGACCACGCCTGCGTGACGATCCCGTGCTTCGCGTCGAACGCACGCAGCTCGTCCTGCACCAGGTAGGGGTGGATCTCGATCTGGTTGACGGCGGGCACGATCTCCGTCTCCTCCATGAGCCGGACGAGGTGGTGCTCCTGGAAGTTGGAGACGCCGATCGCTCGCGCGCGGCCGGACCGGTAGATCTCCTCGAGCGCCTTCCAGCGGGGGACGAAGTCGCTCACCGTCGCGAGCGGCCAGTGGATGAGGAACAGGTCGACGAAGTCGAGACCGAGCTCGTCGAGCGAGCGGTCGAACGACGCCATCGCGTCGTCGTACGTCAGCTGGTTGTTGTTGAGCTTCGTCGTGAGGAACACGTCCTCGCGGAGCAGCCCGCTCTCCCGCACGGCCTGCCCGACCTCGCGCTCGTTGCCGTACATCTGCGCGGTGTCGACGTGCCGGTAGCCGATCTCGAGGGCCTCCCGCACGACCGCGACCGCGTCCCCAGGCTCGACCTTGTAGGTGCCGAAGCCGAGCTGCGGGATCGCTACGCCGTTGTTCAGGACGAGGTGCAGGGTCTGCTGGTCCACGATGTGTCTCCTTGCTGGCTGGTCCTGGTGCTTACCCTGCCACGCCGGTGCGACGGGTGCCGGGAGCGGCACCGTCTTCGTCACACCGGCCCTCTCAGCGGCCGGGGCCGGTGCGCGCGCCGACTACCCTGGCGGGGTGGCTACCTTCTCCTCCGTGACCCGTCAGCACATCCTCCAGGCGATCGCCGAGCACGACTCCCGTGGGAGCGAGAACTTCCTCGGCGTCTACGGTTTCGAGGCTTCGGGAGGGCCGACGATCGTCCACGAGGGCACGAGCTACGACTGCGCCGCGGTCATCGGCGTCGCGCACCGCTATGCGACCGGCCGGACGGCTCTCGCGGAGGAGTTCGACGACGGAGCGATCAAGGTCGTCCGCAACCGCGGGTTCGACGTCGTCGAGCCCGGCGCTGCACGGGCGCCGCGTCGCGCGCCCGCACCCAAGCGCACCGCCGCCGCGAAGCCCGCCTCCACGCGTCGTCCCGCCGAGCCGGAGCGTCCCACGGCCATGTGCCCCACGTGCTTCATGACGCTCCCGGCGACGGGGATCTGCGACAACTGCGCCTGACGAGCGCAGGACCGCGACTATGCGCGCGACAGCAGGAGTGACGGACGAGGGCCTCGCGACTGAGTCGCGAGGCCCTCGTTCACGTCCGGACGATCGTCAGCGCGACGTGCGCACCTTGATGACGTTCCCGGTCCCGCTAACCTTCACGGTCTTCGCCTTGCCGGTCGCCGCCTTGACGTAGTTGTTCGCCCCCACGACACGGAGGCTGCGCAGGCTGGTCACCTTCACGTTGTTCCCGCTGCCGCGCACAACCAGCGTCGTGGTCTTCCCTGCACGGAGCTTGGTGCTCGCACCTTCGAGGCGGGCCGTCTTGAGCTTGTTCTTCACGGTGATGCTCACGTTGCTCGCATCTGTCTTCAGTGTTCCGAGCGAACCTCCGACCTTGAGGTTCACGCCGGTACCGGTGATCGACGCCTTGCCGACGTTCTTCGCGACGCGAACCTTCGCGTTGCTGCCCTTCACGCTGAGCGCCGTGGCAGAGGGCAGCGAGACCGTCACGCCTGTTCCCGTGATCGTGACCTTGCCGCACGCGCCCTTCAGCCGGTACGTGCCGAACGAGCGGGAGAGCTTCACGCTGCCGCGGCTGCAGTCGATGGCCGTCGCACTCGCGGCGACAGGAGCAGCCGGGGCCGGGAGCGCAGCAGCGCTCGTCGCGAGAGCGACGGAACCCGGGATACCGAGAGAAGCAGCGATGGCGAGTGCCGACAGGCGGCGAGACACACGAGTCACGGAAGGCTCCAGAGGTTGGCGACGACGTCTTCCCGACCGTACCCAGCGTCCCTCGCTCTGTCCTGTTGAACCGTGACAAGAGCACAACCGTCCCCGAGGAGGCTTCTACGCCTCACAGGCGCACCCGACATGGGGAACCGCGCGACCCGTGTCGGGCATCATGGTCCACGGAGCCGGCAGGCGACACGACAAGGAGGCACACGTGAGCACCGTCTTCTACTGGGCTGAGCACTCGCCGTACGGCCCGTCGCTCGAGTTCGTGTGCCAGGCCGAGGGCCTCGCCCAGGCGCGTGCGCTCGCCGACTCTGCCGACGGGCTGGGGCGGCCGAGCAAGGACGACCGTCTTCGCTCCAACCATCCGCTTGCCGCCGTCGCCGCGCGCCATCCGGGCGACCTGCTCTGGCGCGTGCGACGCGAAGACTTCCGCCCGCACTCACCTGAGGAGCCGCCGTGGCAGGTGGGCGCGGAAGGCGCGCGCCTCCTCCGCCAGGCCGACGTCGACCGGTTCACCGAGGTCCGCGAGGCCGCGGTCGTGAGACGGCGAGAGCGCCGCAAGCGTGCGCGCTGACGTCACTTGAGACGCAGAACGACACCTCGGGCGACCGAGGTGCCGACGGTGGGCCCGGAGGGACTCGAACCCCCGACATCCACGGTGTAAGCGTGGCGCTCTAACCAGCTGAGCTACAGGCCCTGGTGAACAGGCAGCCGTCAGACTACCTTGTCGCCGTCACAGGAGCGCGAGCGCCTCACGATAGCCGTCGAGGTCCCTGCGCTGCCCGCGCAGGTTGACGACCGCCCAGCGGACGATCCCCTCCGCGTCGATCAGGAAGCTGCCGCGCACAGCGAGGCCGTGCTCGTCGTCGAACACGCCGAACGCCTGCGCGGCCTCACCGTGCGGCCAGAAGTCCGACAGCAGGTCGAACCCGAAGCCCTCCTGCTCTGCCCACGCCTTGAGCGAGAAGACCGGGTCGCACGAGACCGCGAGGAGCGTGACGCGCGCGTCCTCGAACTGATCGAGGTTGTCCCGCAGCTCGCACAGCTCCCCCGTGCAGATCCCCGAGAACGCGAACGGGAAGAACACCACGAGCACGGGGCCGCCGCGCAGCGCCGACAGCGTCACGGGCGTGCCGTGCGTGTCCTGCAAGGTGAAGTCAGGCGCGACGTCACCGACCGCGAGCGGCACCGTCTCCATCAGCGGCCGCGGCCTCGCGTGCCGAGCTTCGTCGCCGACCAGTCGCGCGCGATCGAGAACGTGCTCGTCACGTGCAGGCCCGCCGTGCTCGCGGCCTCCTGGATGTCGTTGTGGCCGACATGGCCGTCGCGGCCCGGCTTGGGGGTGAAGACCCAGATCGCACCACCGTCGTCGAGGACGGTCTGCACGTCCACGAGCAGGTCCGTCAGGTCGTCCTCGCCGTCCCGGTACCAGACGACGACGCCGTCAGTGACGTCGTCGTAGTCCTCGTCGACCAGGTCCGTCCCCGTGATGTCCTCGATCGCCGAGCGCAGGTCGTGGTCGACGTCGTCGTCGTACCCGAACTCCTGGACGACCATCTCCCGGTCGAATCCCAGCTTCTCCGCCCCCGCGGCGCTCGTCGCGTCCTGGGGGTCCGTGCTCGTGGCCACCTGTGGTTCCCGTTCCTTCCGAAAAGACTCCAGCGGGCACCGCCCGCGCGTTGTCACCTGTGTCACAACGCCGCCCGCAGTACCGGCACCCCGCGACGAGGCGCCCACTGGCAAAGGTAGTGCACGGCAGCCGCCCGCACCCACCTCGGGTGTCACGAGGATCACGGCAAAGATCGGTGGACACGGTGTGACTTTGCCGCGACTTTGAGAACACAATGGTCATCAGGACCCGTGCGGCGCTACCGCGCCACGAGCTCAGGGTCCGGACTGGGAGCACCGGGGCGCCAGCCCCTCGGAAGTGCTCATGACGAGATAAAGAGGTTGCTGGTGGCTTCGCACGACGAGACCCGACCGCTCATCAACGGTCTGCTCAGCCAGGTACCGGACATCGACCCCGCCGAGACAGGTGAGTGGGTCGAGGCGCTGGACGGCCTGATCGACGAGCGTGGCGGACCCCGCGCCCGATACGTCCTGCTCAACCTGCTCAAGCGGGCGCGCGAGCGCAACGTCGCCGTCCCGACGTCGCTCAACACCCCCTACGTCAACACCATCGGTGTCCACGAGGAGCCCTACTTCCCGGGCGACGAGGTCATGGAGCGGCGCTACCGCTCGTGGATCCGCTGGAACGCCGCCGTCATGGTGACGCGCGCGCAGCGTCCCTCGGTCGCCGTCGGCGGGCACATCTCGTCGTACGCCTCCGTCGCGACCCTCTACGAGGTCGGCCTCAACCACTTCTTCCGCGGCAAGGACCACCCGGGCGGCGGCGACCAGGTCTACTTCCAGGGCCACGCCTCCCCCGGTGTCTACGCGCGCGGCCTCCTCGAGGGTCGTCTGAACGAGCACCAGCTCGACGGCTTCCGCCAGGAGATGTCGCACCCAGGCGGCGGCCTGCCGTCCTACCCGCACCCGCGCCTCGCCCCCGAGCTGTGGGAGTTCCCCACGGTCTCGATGGGCCTCGGCCCAGCCTCGGCGATCTACCAGGCGTGGACCAACCGCTACCTGCACGAGCGCGGCATCAAGGACACGTCCCAGCAGGACGTCTGGGCCTTCCTCGGCGACGGCGAGATGGACGAGCCGGAGAGCCGCGGCATGCTGCAGCTCGCCGCGCAGCAGCAGCTCGACAACCTCACGTTCGTGGTCAACTGCAACCTGCAGCGCCTCGACGGCCCGGTGCGTGGCAACGGCAAGATCATCCAGGAGCTCGAGGCGCAGTTCCGCGGCGCCGGCTGGAACGTCATCAAGGTCATCTGGGGCCGCGAGTGGGACGTCCTGCTCAACGCCGACAAGGACCGCGCGCTGGTCAACCTCATGAACCAGACGCTCGACGGTGACTACCAGACGTTCAAGGCGAACGACGGCGCGTACGTCCGCGAGCACTTCTTCGGGCGCGACCCGCGCACCAAGGCGCTCGTCGAGAACATGACGGACGACGAGATCTGGGAGCTCAAGCGCGGCGGCCACGACTACCGCAAGATCTACGCGGCGTACTCCGCGGCACGCGCCCACACGGGCCAGCCGACGGTCATCCTCGCGCACACGATCAAGGGCTACGGGCTCGGCTCCGGCTTCGCTGGTCGCAACTCGACGCACCAGATGAAGAAGCTCAAGAACGAGGAGCTCAAGGCGCTGCGCGACTCGCTGCACATCCCGATCACGGACGAGCAGATCGACGCCGAGCCCTACCTGCCCCCGTACTACAACCCGGGACCCGAGGACCCGACGGTCCAGTACATGCTCGAGCGTCGCCGCGCGCTCGGCGGGTTCGTCCCTGAGCGTCGCGCGAAGTACGAGCCGCTCAACCTCCCGGGCGACAAGACGTACGAGCTCCTCGCCAAGGGCTCGGGCCAGCAGGAGGTCGCCACGACGATGGCGCTCGTCCGGCTGTTCAAGGACCTCGTCAAGGACAAGGAGATCGGCAAGCGCATCGTGCCGATCATCCCCGACGAGGCCCGCACGTTCGGTCTCGACTCGATCTTCCCGAGCGCGAAGATCTTCAACACGCTCGGGCAGAACTACCGCGCGGTCGACTCTGACCTCATGCTCTCCTACAAGGAGTCCGAGGCCGGGCAGATCATGCACACGGGCATCAACGAGGCCGGCTCGGCCGCCGCGTTCCAGGCGGTCGGCACGTCGTACGCGACGCACGGCCAGCCGCTGATCCCGTTCTACTTCTACTACTCGATGTTCGGGTTCCAGCGGACGGGCGACCAGTTCTGGGCCGCCGGCGACCAGCTCACGCGTGGCTTCCTCATCGGTGCCACGGCTGGCCGCACGACACTCACGGGCGAGGGGCTCCAGCACGCTGACGGCCACTCGCCGCTGCTCGCCGGGACCATGTCGCACGTCGTGCACTACGACCCCGCGTACGGCTACGAGATCCGCCACATCGTGCGCGACGGCCTCGAGCGCATGTACGGCGAGGGCGACCGGGACCCGAACGTCATCTACTACCTCACGGTCTACAACGAGCCGATGGCTCAGCCGGCCGAGCCGGAGAACGTGGACGTCGAAGGCATCCTCCGCGGCATCCACCGCATCCACGAGGCGCAGGGCGAGGGGCCGCGGGCGCAGATCCTCGCGTCCGGTGTCGGCGTGCTGTGGGCGCTCGAGGCAGCCAAGCTGCTCGCCGAGGACTGGGGGGTCCAGGCGGACGTCTGGTCCGTGACGAGCTGGCTCGAGCTGCGCCGCGACGGCCTGGCCGTCGACGAGCACAACTTCCTCAACCCGGGAGCGGAGAAGAAGGTCGCGTACCTGACGACCAAGCTCCAGGGTGCGGAGGGGCCGTTCATCGCGACGAGCGACTACGACAAGCTCGTGACCGACCAGATCCGCAAGTGGGTCCCGGGCGACTACGACGTGCTGGGCGCCGACGGCTTCGGCTTCTCGGACACCCGTGCCGCCGCTCGCCGCCACTTCAAGATCGACGGTCCGTCGACAGCGGTCCGCGTCCTCCAGTCGCTCGCTGCTCGCGGCGCGGTCGCGCCCGACGCTGCAGCACAGGCGATCGCGAAGTACAGCCTGCACGACGTGCGCGCAGGCACGTCCGGCACGGCGGGTGGCGACTCCTGACCGGTCGGACCCACCGATGACGAAGACCCCGTCACCCGATTCCGGGTGACGGGGTCTTCGTCGTTCAGGTCTGAGGGAGGAGGAGCGTCAGGCTCCTCCGCCGACGCCCGACTCGCTCATCGCGATCTTCGTGCGCAGCTCGGCGGTGATCCGCTCGACAGCCCCCTGGTCAGCAGCGAGGGCGAGCGACTCGAGGTGATGCTTGGCCTCGCCGAGCCTGCCAGCGTCGAGCGCCGCCAGGATCAGCTGGCGCCCCGCCTCGACGGTGTGCTCGCGCGGACGCCAGTGCCCGACGCCGAGGCCGCTCGCCTCGGTCGCGTGGCCGGACTCGCGGAGCATGACGATCGCGGCCGTGAGCCCGTCACCGGACGAGTCGCGCTCAGCTGCGGTCGCGAGGCGGCGCATCGCCCCCTCGAAGTCCTCGTCGATCGACAGCCGCGCGAGCTCAATGAGCGGGTACCAGGCGCGCGGGTTGCCGGCAAGCTCCTCGGCGAGCGCCCAGACGGCGAGGTCGCCCTGTCGGCGACGCTCGTCCTGGTAGCTCTCGTCCACGTGCTCGGCGGCGAGCGGGTCCTCGTGGTGCCCGGTCGACGCAGCGCGCTGGCGGACGATCTCGACGAGCGCGCGGAAGGCGCGCTCGTTGTTCGGGTCGTCGGTCAGCATCGCGCGGAGCGCGTCCTCGTGCGGCCGGTCGCCCGGCCGTGCAGCGGTGGTCGGGCGACGCGTCCCCACGGTCGAGGCGGAGGTCGTCTTCCTCATGAGCTGGCGGAGCTTGGGCAGGAGACTCATGAACCCACCTTAGGCGTCTCTTGACGATTCCTCACCCGCCAAGCCGGATCCTGATACCTCCTGCATCTTCCGTGATTTGTGCGTTCCCCACAATCCAGGGCCGTATGCTCGACCCATGAGCCGTGCTACCCCCGCGCAGGACCGCGTCGATCCCGCGACGGCTGCCAACCCGGCCGCACCCGAGGTCGAGGACGACGAGCACCTCCGGCGCGTCCGCGCGGGCACAGGCCTGCTCACGAAGGCCGCGCTCAAGCAGCTCGACGCCGAGCTGTCCTGGTACCGCGACCTCCCTGCCGAGGACAAGTCGTGGATCGTCCTCGTCGTGCAGTCCGCGATCGCCTCGTTCGTCGCTTGGTACGAGGAGCCGACGGGCGCACCGAGCGGCGTCTCCGAGATCTTCTCCGCAGCCCCGCCGGAGCTCACGCAATCGATCTCCCTGCAGCACACGCTCCAGCTCGTCCGCGTGATCGTCGACGTCGTCGAGGCGTACTCGGACGAGCTCGCGGTCCCGGGTGCCGAGCGCGACCTGCGAGAGGCCGTCCTGCGGTACTCGCGCGAGGTCGCCTTCTCCGCCGCCGAGGTGTACGCACGTGCGGCCGAGATGCGCGGCGCGTGGGACGCGCGCCTCGAGGCCCTCGTCGTCGACGCGCTCATGCGGGGCGAGTCCGACGACGCGGTGCGCTCGCGCGTCGCCGCGCTCGGCTGGTCCGGGTCCGCGCACGTCCTGGTCATGGTCGGGACGACGACGGAGCAGCTCGACGAGGTGCGTGCGGCCGAGCTGCGCCGCGCGACGCGTCGCGTCGTCGACGACTCCCTCGTCGGCATCCAGGCGAACCGCATCGTCCTCGTCCTCGGCGGCGGGCCGGACCTCGTCGAGGCTGCCCGCTCGCTCGTCCCGCGCTTCGGTCCTGGTCCGGTCGTGCTCGGGCCCGTCGTCGGCGGCATCGGCGAGGCCGGCCGTTCCGCGACGGCGGCGCTCGCCGGGCTCGCGGCCGCGGCCGCATGGCCGCAGGCTCCTCGGCCGGTCCAGGCGGACGACCTCCTGCCCGAGCGCGTCCTCATCGGCGACCTGAGCGCGCGCCGCACGCTCGTCGACCAGGCCTACACGCCGCTCGCAGGCAGCGCGGGCGCGACGCTCGAGACGCTGTCGGCATACCTCGGCACCGGTCGGTCTCTCGAGGCTGCGGCCCGCAGCCTCTACGTCCACCCGAACACGGTCAGGTACCGCCTGCGCAAGGTCGCGGAGCTGACCGGGTGGGACCCGCTCGACGCGCGCGAGTCCTTCGTCCTGCAGGTCGCGCTCGCCCTGGGCGAGCTCGTCCGGGCGGACGCCACCCACGCATGAGCCGTTGTAGGTTCCTCACAAGTTCGTTTCCCGAGCTTCGTGCGCGTCGTGACGCCCGGGGCCGTCCTGTGGAAGGCAAGGTTGACGGGTGATCGCAGTACTGTGCCCAGGACAGGGCTCCCAGACCCCCGGCATGCTCGCCCCCTGGCTCGAGCTGCCCGGTGTCGGTGACCGTCTCGCCGAGCTCTCGGAGGCGGCGAAGGTCGACCTCCTCGCGCACGGCACGGTGAGCGACGCCGACACCATCCGGGACACGGCCGTCGCACAGCCGCTCATCGTCGCGAGCTCGCTCCTCGCATTCCGCGAGGTCCTCGCAGACCGCTCCGCAGCCGACGTCGTCGACGTCACCGCGGGGCACTCCGTGGGCGAGCTGACTGCCGCGGCCGTCGCGGGCGTGCTCGACGACGCTGGCGCCGTCGGGCTCGTCGCGCACCGCGCCCGCGCGATGGCCGCCGCGGCCGCTGCGGTCCCGACTGGCATGAGCGCCGTCGTCGGCGGCGACCCGGACGACGTGCTCGCTGCGATCGCGGCCGCGGGCCTCTTCCCCGCCAACGTCAACGGTGGCGGCCAGGTCGTCGCCGCGGGCTGCCCGGACGGTCTCGCCCGCCTCACCGCGAACCCGCCGGCACGCGCTCGGGTCATCCCGCTCCAGGTCGCGGGCGCGTTCCACACGACGTTCATGCAGAGCGCCCTCGACGCGTTCGCGCCCGTCGCCGCCGCCTGGCCCGCACGCGACCCGCAGCTCCCGCTGCTGACCAACGCAGACGGCACCGCGTACGGCTCGCGCGGAGCGGGAGCGTACGGTCACGGCACGGGGACCGACGTCGTCGAGCACCTCGTCGCACAGATCGTCGCGCCCGTGCGGTGGGACCTCTGCCAAGAGACGCTGGGGGCGCTCGGCGTCACCGCTGTGCTCGAGCTCGCGCCCGGCGGCGTCCTGACCGGCCTCGCGAAGCGCGCGCTCAAGGGGGTCGAGCTGCTCGCGATCAAGACGCCCGACGACCTCGACGCGGCGCGCGACCTCGTCACGCGGCACTCCGTCACCACCCCTGCCACCACCACCGAGGAGACCACGGCGTGACTCAGCTCAAGCAGGCGACCGGACCGCAGTTCTCGCGCATCCTCGCGATCGGCGGGGTACGCGGCGATGTCGTCGTCACGAACGACGACATCGCCGGCCCGATCGACTCGTCGGACGAGTGGATCCGGCAGCGCACCGGCATCGTCACGCGCCGCCGCGCGACCGGCGACGTCGACGTGCTCGACCTCGCGACCGCCGCCGCCGAGGACGCCCTCGCGCACGCAGGCCTCACCGGCGCCGACATCGACGCCGTGATCCTGTCGACCGTCACCTACTTCGCGCAGACGCCCGCAGGCGCCGCGATCGTCGCCGACCGCATCGGTGCCACCCCGGCCGCCGCCTACGACATCTCGGCCGCGTGCGCCGGATACTCGTACGGGATCGGTCAGGCCGACGCGCTCGTCCGCTCCGGCGCGGCCCGCCACGTGCTCGTGATCGGCGCCGAGAAGATGAGCGACTTCATCGACCCGACCGACCGTTCCATCTCGTTCCTGCTCGGCGACGGCGCAGGCGCGGCGATCGTGGGCCCGTCCGACTTCCCCGGCATCGGACCGACGGTGTGGGGCTCCGACGGCTCGAAGGCCGCGACGATCGGCCAGACGCTGAGCTGGCAGGAGTTCGCCGCCACCGAGGACGCGCCGTGGCCGACGCTCCGCCAGGACGGCCCGTCCGTCTTCAAGTGGGCCGCCTTCCAGATGGCACCGGTCGCGCTGCGCGCGATCGAGGCCGCTGGCCTCACCCCCGCAGACATCGACGTGTTCGTCCCGCACCAGGCCAACATGCGGATCATCGACCAGATGATCAAGCAGCTCGGCCTCCGTGAGGACGTCGTCGTCGGCCGGGACATCGAGGACACGGGCAACACGTCCGCCGCCTCGATCCCGCTCGCGACCGAACGGCTCATCCGGGAGGGCACCGCCAAGACCGGTCACGTGCTGCTCCAGATCGGTTTCGGCGCCGGCCTCGTCTACGCGGCCCAGGTCGTCATCGTCCCCTGACCCTCAGTCCACCCAGCTTCACCCACACCCAACCAAGGAGAACACCCATGGCTCACACCGAGAACGAGGTCCTCGCCGGGCTCGCCGAGATCGTCGCCGAGGAGACGGGTCTGCCGGCAGACACCGTCACCGCCGAGAAGTCCTTCACCGACGACCTCGACATCGACTCCCTGTCGATGATGACGATCGTCACGCACGCCGAGGACAAGTTCGGCGTCACCATCCCCGACGACGAGGTCAAGAACCTCACGACCGTGGGCGACGCCGTCTCGTTCATCACGAACGCACAGGCCTGAGCCTCCCGGTCCCACCGGACACCGTGCCGGTCGGCGCGTGCGCTCGCGCCCGCCGACCGGCGCCGCCGCACCGCGGCCCCTCCCCACCCGACAGGAGTCACCATGACCACCGTTCCCGACGTCGTCGTCACCGGCCTCGGTGCCACCACGCCTCTCGGCGGTGACGTGGCCTCCACGTGGCAGGCCGCCCTCGCTGGCCAGTCCGGCGCTCGGACCTTCGAGAACGACTGGGCCGAGAAGTACGGCATGCCCGTCAACTTCGCTGCGACGATCAAGGTCGCGCCCGAGGAGGTCCTCGCGCGCCCCGAGCTCAAGCGGATGGACCCATCCACGCAGTACGCGATCATCGCGTCGCGCGAGGCGTGGGCTGACGCTGGCATCACCGATGTCGACCACGACCGTCTCGGCACGGTCGTGTCGTCGGGCATCGGTGGCATCTGGACCACGCTCGACGCGTGGGACACGCTCCGCGAGAAGGGCGCACGCCGCGTCCTGCCGATGACCGTGCCCATGCTCATGCCGAACTCGCCGACGGCGTTCGTGTCTCTCGAGCTCGGCGCCCGTGCCGGT
Source organism: Sanguibacter hominis ATCC BAA-789 (assembly GCF_012396185.1). Classification (GTDB taxonomy): domain Bacteria; phylum Actinomycetota; class Actinomycetes; order Actinomycetales; family Cellulomonadaceae; genus Flavimobilis; species Flavimobilis hominis. Next base: position 200,830 of record NZ_JAAXOW010000002.1, on the reverse strand, counting down.
GCGCACGCGCTCGTGTCGGCGTGCGCGTCCGGCGCCGAGGCCATCGCGTACGGCGTCGAGATGATCCGCTCGGGTCGTGCTGACGTCGTCGTCGCAGGCGGCACCGAAGCGACGATCCACCCCATGCCCATCTCGGCGTTCGCCGCGTCGCGGACGCTGTCGCTGCGCAACGACGACCCCGCAGGCGCGTCGCGCCCGTACGACGTCGCGCGGGACGGCTTCGTCATCGGCGAGGGCGCTGCCGTCGTCGTGCTCGAGTCCGCGGCTCACGCCGCGGCCCGCGGCGCCCGCGTCTACGGGCGCATCGCCGGACTCGGCCTCACGGCCGACGGCTACCACATCACGTCCCCCGAGCCCTCGGGTGCGGGACAGATCCGCGCGATGCAGGCCGCGCTCGAGGACTCGGGCGTCTCCGCCTCGGATGTCGTGCACGTCAACGCTCACGCGACGTCGACCGTCGTCGGCGACCTGATCGAGGCGCGCTCCGTGCGCGGCGTGCTCGGGGCGGACGCGGACCACGTGGCGCTGTCCGCGACGAAGTCCATGACCGGGCACCTCCTCGGCGGCGCCGGCGCTCTCGAGACGGTCTTCACCGTGCTCGCCCTGCACGAGCGAACCGCTCCCCCGACGATCAACGTCTCGGACCCCGACCCCGAGCTCGTCCTCGACCTGGTGCGCGACACCCCGCGCGACCTGCCGTCAGGCGACGTCGCGGCGATCAACAACTCGTTCGGCTTCGGTGGGCACAACGTCGCGCTGGTCGTGACGTCGGCCTGAGCCAAGCGGTACGACGAAGGGCGCCTCCCGTCGGGGAGGCGCCCTTCGTCGTGCTCTGGGAAGCGGTGCGGAGCCGGGTCAGCCGACGCGGTGGAGCCAGCGCACGGGGGCGCCGGCGCCGGCGAACCGGAACGGCTCGAGCTCGTCGTCCCACGACTGCCCGAGCGCGAGGTCGAGCTCTTGCTTCATGCGCTCGGCGTCGCCGGCGTGCGCGAGGGCGGCACGGACACGGTCCTCCGGCACGACGATGTTGCCGTGGACGTCCGTCGCCGCATGGAAGATGCCGAGCTCAGGCGTGTGGCTCCAGCGAGATCCGTCGACGCCGCGGCTCGCTTCCTCGGTGACCTCGTAGCGCAGGTGCGTCCAGCCGCGCAGCGCGGACGCGAGCTTGGCGCCGGTACCTGACGGTGCCTGCCACGAGTGCTCGGCGCGGAGCATGCCAGGGGCAGCGGGCTGCTCCGTCCAGTCCATCGACACGCGTGTACCGAGGACGTTGGACGCCGCCCACTCCATGTGCGGCACCAGCGCGCGGGGCGCTGAGTGCACGAAAAGTACACCGCGGGTGATCGAACCAGCCATGTTGTTCCTCCCAGAGTCGAGGTTCGTCTTCCCCAACGGCCTCTGACCTGCAGGAACGGGTGTTCGCGCGGCGTGCAGCTTCCATCATGCCCCATGACGGCGGCAAAGGCGAGGCCCGGCGCCCGCCGAAGCGGCGCGCCGGGCCTGGCTGCCGTGCGTCAGAGCTGCTCGCGCAGGGCGCGCATCGCCTTCTTCCGCACCGAACGCTCGAGGCGGTCGATGTACAGGTGGCCGTCCAGGTGGTCGACCTCGTGCTGGAGGCAGCGGGCCATCAGCTCGGTCCCCTCGACGACGACCGGGTTGCCGTCCAGGTCGATGCCCTCGACCTTGGCGTACCAGGCGCGCTTGGTCGGGTACCAGAGCCCCGGCACGGACAGGCAGCCTTCGTCGCCGTCCTGGTACTCGTCCTCGGAGAGGTCCACGATCACCGGGTTGAGGATGTAGCCGATCTCGTCGTCGATGTTCCACGAGAAGGCCCGCAGGCTGACGCCGATCTGGTTCGCGGCCAGGCCGGCACGACCCTCGTCGTCGACCGTCTCCACGAGGTCCTCGACCAAGCTGCGCACACGGTCGTCGATCGTCGTGATCGGGTCGCACGGCGTGCGGAGCACAGGATCGGGAAGGATGCGGATCTCTCTCATGGCCATGAAGGCGATTGTTTCATGGATCGCCCTGTGGTTTGCGGAGACGCGAGCCCGCTGCCTCCGGACGTGGCCCGACCGGTCAGCCACGCAGGAGGAGCCGCACGAGCAGCACGCCCCCGCCTGCCGTCGCCCAGCTGACGAGGCTGCCGATGAGGAACTCCTCCGCCTTGGTCCCGTGAGCGCGGTCGGCGGAGATCTCCGGGAACCGGACGATCCCCTTGGCTGCGAGCACCGCGGCGATCACCGGATAGGCGCCGGCGAGGCCCAGCGCGAGGACGAGCAGCCGCTCGAGCGGGCCGATCAGTCGACCGCCCCGCAGCAGGGGCCCGGCGGCGTCGAGCGACGGCGCCCGCACGACCGCCGCGACGTCACGGCCACGGATGCTCAGCCGCCACCCGCCCTGTCCGCGCTCCGGGCGCGCCTGCGCTGCGCGCCCGGGAACGCCGTCGACGTCCTCTCGACGCGCCCGGGCGAGGGCCGCGCGCGTCACGACGTTGGCGGTCCGGGTCAGCGCGAGCACGACGGCGATCACGCCGAGCGCTACCTCGACGGAGACGGCCGCCGTCCCCGAGCCGAGCGACGTGCGCGCCCAAGCCCGCACGAACGGCCCGGTGAGCTCGCGCGTCGGCGCGAGGGCCCCGACGACGAGCACGACGGCGAGGACGAGCGCCGGCCACAGCCGGCGCGACTCCCCCGGCCCCTGCACGGGCATCGTGAGCGACCACGCTCCTGCGACCGCCGCAGCGCCGAGGGCCACCAGCAGCGGCACGCCGGCACCCAGGACGAGCGCTGCCGCGACGACGAGCACGGCCGCGCCGACCCACCACGCGCCGCGACGGAGCGCCTGCACGGCCGGGACCTTGCGCACCAGGTCCGCGACGGCGACGAGCACGAGCACGGTCACGGCGATCATCGAGCAACCTCCTGCAGCAGGCGGAGCGACGCCGCGACTGCGGCACCGCCGGAGCGGCGGAGCGACTGCGAGACCGCGGGCTGCGTCACACCGTGGGCGGCGGCGATCTCCGCCTGGGTCTGCCCGAGAGCGCTCGCCCCGGCGTACGCGCGTTGAGCAGGGGTCATGGCGTCGAGCATGCGGTCCCGCAGCACGAGCTGCGAGGTGAGCAGCGCGTCAGCCTCAGGGTCCGGGGTGGACGAGACATACCAGGTCCGGGTGTAGGGCGCGTCTGCGTCGGCACGTTCGTGGGCCTCGTCGATCGCAGCGCGTGCGGCCCACCAGGCGGAGCCGTCCTGGATCGGCACTCCCGTGGCGCCCGGGGCGACGTCGCGGATCTCTCCACGCCCGATCCCCACGCGGACGTCGAGCCCGTCCGGGAGGAGGAGGCGGGCCACCCCGGCGGTCCACACGGCGTCGGCGAGCCGCGTCGCGACGGCCTGGAACTCGTCCCCGACGGTGGCCCAGAGCGGGACCTCGAGCGGGACTCGCTCCCCGGCGCGTGCGAAGGCCCGCTCGACGTCCTGCTGCGCGGCGGCGCGATCGGGGAGGTCGCGAGAGCGGACGATGTCGACGATCAGGGCATATCGATCGCTTATCATTCTGCCACTATAAGCGAATCGCTTATATCTGGCTAGATATAAGGTCTCACTGGTGCGGGATGTCACGCCTCCGCAACCCGACCAGCCCGGCACCGACCAAGACAGCAGCCACCCCCACGAGCACCGCAACGCCCCCGAGCTCCGGCGCACCACCCGGGAGGCTCGGCACGTGCTCGAAGGGAGACACCTTCAACGCCCACGCCGGCAGCCCCAGCAGCCCGCCATACACGGACGCGACGAAGGCGTACGCATACCAGGCCCACATGGCCGGAAGAAGCCGCGGGACCCACCCGAAGAGGCAGGTCGCCGCACCGACGAGCACGGCGATCGCCGGCACCTGCGCACACCCCGCCAGCAGGTGCCCGCCCAGCCCGACCGAGCCCGACCCGGTCATGGTCGCGCCGACCCACAGCCCCGTCGCCGAGAGCACGAGGAGCCCGACACCCGCGAGCGCGACGACAGCCAGTCGCGCGAACATCCACCTGCTGCGGGCGACCGACGTCGCGAGCACGAACTCGAGGTGCCCGTCTACCTCGTCGGCACGCGCTCCGGAAGCCATCGCGACGCAGCAGCCCGCCACGACGAGCGCGAAGAACTTCACCATGAGCGCGACGAAGGCCTCCGTGGCGCCGTCGGCTCCCCCAAGCGCACGGGCGAGCGCCGGCATCTGCGCCGTCGCCTCGGCGACCGAGTCCACGAACGTCCCGGACGCGATCGCGAATGCCGCGACGCCGCAGGCCCACGCCGCGATCGTCGCCCGCTGCAGTCGCCACGCGAGCCCGAAGGGCCCCGCGAGCCGCTGCGAGGCGCGCGGGTTCCCCGGTCGCGCCCGCAGCAGGCCCGCCCCCAGGTCTCTCCCGCGTCCGAGCGCGCCAGCGACGAGCAGCAGCAGGAGCGTCAGCGCGAGCGACAGCAGCAGGGGCCACCACCGGAGATCGACGAACGCACGCACCTGCTGCGCCCAGCCGAGCGGCGACAGCCACGACAGCGGGCCTCCGTGCGGGCGCTGGAGATCACCCGCTGCACGCAGGACGAACGCGAGACCCAGCGCCGCGATCGCCAGGCCGGTCGCGGCGCGACCGTGCTCGACCACCTGCGCCGCCACTGCTGCGACCGCGCCGAACACGACACCCGTGGCCGCGCCGGCGAGGCCCACGGCGAACGCGCCGCCCGCCGGCAAGCCGCTGATCACCAGACCCGCTCCGGTACCGAGGGCGACGACCGCGTTCACGGCGACCACGAGGACGAACGCCGCGACGAACGGCGCGTGACGCCCGACGGTGCCGGCGCGGACCAGCTCGGCGCGCCCGGTCTCCTCCTCGGTGCGGGTGTGCCGCACGACCGTCTGGATGCTCATGATCGCGAGCGCGACGAACATCATGAGCGCCAGCTCCCCGGCGACCATCGCACCGTGGGTGTAGTCGGCGGTGCCGTAGCCAGGGCCGGTGAGGATGACCGCCGCGGGGCTGCTCATGAGCGCCGCCCGGGCCTGCCTGTCCGCGACCGTGGGATAGACGCCCTGGAGGGCGACCGACATGGCCGTCCAGAGCCCGCACACCGCGCAGGTCCACACCGCCAGGCGAGCCCGGTCGCGGTGCACGGCCAGACGCAGCACGGTGCCGACCCCGGCGAGCGCGGGGCCCGCTCGCGGTGCCATCCTGACGGCGGCCGTCGTCGTCATCGGCGTGCCCGCGGGTCGCGGTCGATGCCCTCGTCTGGCTGGAGCTCGTCGCCGTAGTGGCGCAGGAACAGCTCCTCGAGCGAGGGCGGCGCCACGGTGAGCGACTGCGGCTCGACCAGCGCGAGCCTCGAGAGCAGGAGGGCGAGCCCCGCGCCGTCGACCTGGAGCGTCGAGCGGAAGGAGTCCCGGTGCCGCTCCGTCACGACGTCGTGGACGCCGTCGAGCGCCGCAAGCCCGTCAGGTTCGACGGCGGTGACGGCGGTGACAGTCGAACGGGTCAGGTGCCGCAGCTCCGCGAGCGTGCCCGACTCGGCGGTCCGTCCCGCGCGCACGATCGTCACGGTGTCGCACAGCTTTTCGACCTCGGCGAGGATGTGGCTCGACAGCAGGACGGACGCACCACGCTGCGTCGCCTCCCGCACGCAGGTCGCGAACTGCGCCTCCATCAGCGGGTCGAGCCCTGAGGTGGGCTCGTCGAGCACCAGCAGCTCCGCATCGACCGCCAGCGCCGCGACGAGCGCGACCTTCTGCCGGTTGCCCTTCGAGTACGTCCGCACCTTGCGCGACGGGTCGAGGTCGAAACGCTCGAGCATCTCCTCGCGCCGGGGCGCCCGGTCGTACCCGCGGAGCCGGACGAGCAGGTCGATCACCTCGCCCCCCGTCAGGCTCGGCCACAGGTTGACGTCCCCCGGGACGTAGGCCACCCGATGGTGGAGCGCGACCGCGTCCCGCCACGGGTCCGCCCCGAGCACCTCGATGCTCCCGCCATCCGCGCGGAGCAGACCCATGACGATCCGCAGCGTCGTCGATTTTCCCGCGCCGTTCGGGCCGAGGAATCCCGTCACCGCGCCCTTGCGCACGGTCAGGTCGAGGGCGTCGATGGCGGTCGTCCGTCCGAAGGACTTGGTCAGGCGGCGGATCGCGACGACGTCGTCGTCTCCGTCGCGAGGTGCACTCTCCACGGGAACCCCGCTCGCCGGTGCGGTCGCGTCGCGACCGCCTCACTGTCGAGGCTAGGGGCCAGACGCCGAGGGTGTCACCCTCTCGCTCCGGGGCCGGGTGGCTCTAGCATCTCCTCATGAGCGCATCGTGCGAGCCGTCGTCGTGACGACAGCGCACGTCGCGGACGCACGCACCGGCTCGGGCGAGGCTCGTCCCGCTCGCCACGGCGGGCGGATCCGCGGTCTCGACGGGCTGCGCGCGCTCGCCGTCCTCGCGGTCATCGCCTACCACCTGTGGCCTGACGTCGTCGTGGGAGGCTTCCTCGGCGTCGACGTCTTCTTCGTCGTCAGCGGGTTCCTCATCACCACACTGCTGATGCGGCAGATGAGCGGCACCGGCCACCTCGACCTTCCCGACTTCTGGAAGCGCCGCGCCCGCCGGCTGCTGCCCGCTCTCGTCATCGTCCTCGTCGTCGCCACGGTCGCCGCGCGCCTCGTCGAGGCGGACCTGCTCGTCGGCGTGCGCCGGCAGTGGCTCGGTGCGCTCACGTTCTCGACGAACTGGCTCGAGATCGGTGCGGGCACGAGCTATTTCGACGCGACCGCCCCCGAGCTGTTCCAACCGTTCTGGTCGCTCGCGATCGAGGAGCAGTTCTACCTGCTGTGGCCCCTCGCCCTCCTCGGACTGGTGCTGCTCGCGGCGCGCCTGCACCAGCGTGCCGGGGCGCGCGCCATGGCGCTCCTCGTCGCGGCCGGGGCGGTCGCGAGCGCTGTCGCCATGGCAGCGACCTACACGCCCGGGGACGACCCGACACGGGTCTACTACGGCACAGGAACACACCTCTTCGGGCTGCTCGTCGGTGCCTCTGCGGCGATCGCGGTCACCGGGAACCTCCGCATCCCGTCCGAGGGGACCTGGCCGCGCACGCTCCCGTTCGTCGGGCTCGGCGTCCTCGCGGTCCTCGGCGCCACGATGGCGGCCGACGCCGCGTGGGCCTACCGGGGCGGCATCGCCGTCGGCTCCCTCGCGGCCCTGGCTCTCGTCCTCGCGTGCGTGCACGAAAGCCCTCCCAGCCTCCTGCGTGCGCTCGAGCTGCGGCCCGTCGAATGGGTCGGCGATCGCTCGTACGGCCTGTACCTGTGGCACTGGCCCGTCATCCTGATTGTGCGCGAGGTCTTCGGTGACGCGCCCGGCAGCGCGCTGTGGTGGCGCGTCCCGCTCGTCGCCGTCGTCGTCACGTTCGTGCTCGCTGCCGCGAGCCACCGGTTCATCGAGACGCCCGTGCGGCGTGACGGCTTTCGCGCCGTGGCGCGGCGCGTGCTCGCCGCCGTGCGCGGGCCGCGTCCGCTCGCTCGCACGGCCGCGGTCCTCGTCGCGACACTCGTCCTCGGTGCCGTGGTCTCGGTCGCGACCGCACCGCGGGTCTCGTCGACGCAGGCCGCGATCGAGGCCGCGCTGCAGGAGATCGCCGACCGCGAGGCCACACCCGCGGACGACCCGACCGACGCGCCGTCGGCCGGCCCCACGCAGGAGCCCTCGACGGATCCCTCTCACGAGCCGACACAAGCACCGGGCAGCACGCCCACGAAGAAGCCCAGCACGAAGATCGACGGCGCCGACGTCATCGCGTTCGGTGACTCCGTCCTCTCAGCCGCCGCGCCGACCCTCTACAACGAGTTCCCCCAGATCTCGATCGACGCCAAGCCGATCCGCCAGTGGGCCGACGCCCCGGCGCGCGTCCGCGCGGCCGAGAAGAAGGGACGGCTGCGCCCGGTGGTCCTGCTCAACTTCGGGACCAACGGCGGGCTCAAGCACGACGCCGCGCTCGCGGCGCTCGACGAGACGCTCGACCTCATCGGACCGGACCGGCAGGTGATCATCTACACGATCGTTGGCGTCAGCTACTGGGTGGACGACGCGAACGCCACGCTCGTCGAGCGCGTCGCGGGCCGTCCCAACGTCCACGTCGTCGACTGGCACGAGCACGTCGCCGAGCACCCGGGGTTGCTGCACGCCGACCGCACGCACCCCAACATGGCAGGGGTCGCCGCGTACGCCGACCTGTTGCGCAAGCAGCTCAAGGCCCTCGCGGCGTAGCTCTCGACGCCGCACCGGGCGCGCTGCCGAACCGGCGGGACACGGTCGGGCACCGGCTGCCGTCCGCGCGACCGGCGTGGAACGACGAAGGCCCGGAATCCTGAAGATTCCGGGCCTTCCGACGCTCCCGCGACTGGACTCGAACCAGTGACCGTCCGATTAACAGTCGGATGCTCTGCCAACTGAGCTACGCGGGATCGCGCTTGTTCGCCGTGACGAACGAGAAGAACTCTACCAGGATCGGAAGGGTGCTTCGAACCACTCAGAGGGGCAGGCCGACCGCCTCGCGGACCCTCGTCTCGGCGGCTGTGACCAGGGCGGCCGTCGCCGGGTCGTCAAGCCTGACGTAGCCGTCGCCGAGCACCTCGGAGAAGAGACCGTCGGTCTCGTCACGCCGCACCACGACGCGCACGGCCCCGCCCTGAGGCAGCTTGATGGTCTCCGCGTGGACGACCGACGACTGCACGCGCTCCCGGAACGTCCGGGCGAACGCCTGAGGCTTGTCGTCCGTCAGGGTGATGACCGTCTCCGGCGCACCGTCGACCCAGGTGATCGTCAGCTGCGCGCTCTGCGCGTCGAGCGCCCCGTGGTCGACGTCGCACCACCGGCGCACGACGACGTCCTCACCGAAGGCGAGCACGAGCCGGTGCGGCGTCGCGACGGCCCAGCCCTCGCCCGGCTCCCCCGCGCCGCGCGTGACCTGTGCGCCGGCGAGTGCACGCTCCTGCGCGTGCTGACGTGCCAGCCTGTCGTGCTCGGCACGGTGGCCGCGGCTCAGAAGTCCCATGACCCCACGCTAGCGCGCCGTGCCGTGCGGGACGGACCTTCACCACCCGGTAGATTGTCCCGCGGACCCGCAGGGTCCCAGGGGCGTTAGCTCAGTCGGTCAGAGCAGCGGACTCATAATCCGTCGGTCCTGGGTTCAAGCCCCAGACGCCCCACGTGATGCTCACCGTCGTCGACCCGGCGCACACGGATGCGCTCGTCGCCTTCCTCAGCGAGATGGACCTGACGCTCAGCGGCCTCGACGCCCCAGACGTACGGCTGTGGGTCGAGCACGAGGGCGACGACGTCATCGGTGCTACCGGTTACGAGCTCTCGCTCGACGGGCGTCACGCACTGATCCGCAGCGTCGCCGTCCGACCAGACCGACGCACGGCCGGACGTGGGAGCCGCCTCGCCCGCTTCGCCCTCGAGCAGGCCGCCGCGGAGGGTGCGACGACCGCATGGCTGTTCAGCCGGCGTTCAGGGCCGTTCTGGCAGTCGCTCGGCTTCGAGCTGGCCGACCGCGACCGGCTCGCAGACCTCCTCGCAGACTCGTGCCAGGTGCGTCTCTTCCGCCAGACCGGACAGCTCGACCGCGAGGTCGCCTGGTCGCGCCCCCTGCCCTAGGAGGTCAGTCGCCCTGGTCGAGCGAGCGCAGCTCGCGGCGCTGCGCCTCGATGCCGAGCAGCTCCGCGAAGATCGCCTGGTACCCGTCGGGGTCGGCCTGCGCGTCCGTACGCTGGAGCGCTGAGCGCAGGTCGGCGATGCGGCGCGTGTACTGCATCTCGACGAGCGACCGGACGACGCCGCGCACGTAGTCCTCGACAGCGGACTCCCGGTCCTCCGGGAGCGGTGCGACCGCGAGCTCGTTGACGATCCCGGCCACCGGAGCGGAGGCCTCCTCGAGGACGCGGGAGACCCAGTGGGCCGGATCCGTCGTCGTCTGCACACCACCGGCAGCACGGATCGCCTCGTGCACCGCGCGCCAGGCAGGTACGGAGAACGCGTCGGCGCCGAGCTCGTCGAACTCGGGCGGGACGGAGCCTGGGTGCTGCAGCACCGCCTCGAGGACCTCGCGCTCAAGACGGGCGACCGGGTCGGTGCGGTCGGGACGCGAGAAGGCGCCCGGGGCGCGCTCGGCCGGGTAGGCCTCAGACGGTGCGGCGTGGCGGCCCGGCTCGCCGTCGGGCCGCGCCTGCTTCTCCCCCGGGCCCTGCGCGGCGCGCTGACCTGCCTGCTGCGCCGAGCCGACGGCGCGACGCACGGTCTCGCCGTCCATGCCGAGCCATCCGGCGAGCATCCGGGTGTACTCCGGCTTGAGTGCGGAGTCGCGGATGCTCGCGACGGCGGGCGCCGCGGCACGCAGCGCGCCGACGCGGCCCTCAGCGGTGCTGAGGTCGAACGTCGCGAGCGTCGTGCGGATGACGAACTCGAACAGCGGCTGCCGCGCGTCGACGAGGGCACGCACCGCCTCGGGGCCGCGTGCGAGCCGCAGCTCGCACGGGTCCATGCCGCTCTTCTCGACCGCGACGAACGTCTGCGCGTAGAAACGCTGGTCCTCCGCGAACGCGCGCATCGCGGCCTTCTGCCCGGCGGCGTCGCCGTCGAACGTGAAGATGATCTCGCCGCCCGTCGAGCCACCACCCGCCAGCTGGACGCCCGAGCCGGCCGACGTGTCGCCGACGAGGCGGCGCACGACCCGCACGTGGTCGCTGCCGAACGCCGTGCCGCACGTCGCGACGGCGGTTCCGACGCCAGACAGGTGCGCCGCCATGACGTCCGTGTACCCCTCGACGACGACGACCCGCTTCGTCTTCGCGATCTCGCGCTTGGCGAGGTCGAGGCCGTACAGCACCTGTGACTTCTTGTAGACGGCAGTCTCGGGGGTGTTGAGGTACTTGGGGCCCTGGTCGTCGTCGAACAGGCGCCGCGCGCCGAACCCGATGACCTCGCCCGTCACGTCGCGGATCGGCCAGATGAGACGCCCGCGGAACCGGTCGTAGACGCCGCGGTTGCCCTGGGACACGAGGCCCGCTGCGAGCAGCTCGGCTTCCGAGAAGCCCTTGGCACGCAGGTGCGTGAGCAGCGCGCTCCACCCCTGCGGCGCGTAGCCGACGCCGAACGTCTCGGCCGCGGCGCGGTCGAAGCTGCGTTGCGCCAGGAACTCGCGCGCGACCGTCGCGCCCGGCGAGAAGAGCTGCTCCGCGTAGAACTGCGCGGCGGTACGGTTAGCCTCGATGATGCGCTGGCGCTTGCCCGGCTCCTCCGAGCGGCGCGGCCCGCCACCCTCCTCGTAGCGCAGCTGGATGCCGACGCGCTGCGCGAGGTGCTCGACCGCCTCCGTGAATCCGAGACCGTCGATCTTCTGGACGAACGAGATGACGTCGCCGCCCTCGTTGCACCCGAAGCAGTGCCAGCGGCCCACCTGCGGCCGCACGTGGAAGGAGGGGGTGCGCTCGTCGTGGAAGGGGCACAGACCCTTCATCGAGCCGACGCCCGCCGTCTTGAGCGTGACGTACGAACCCACGATCTCGTCGATGCGTGCCCGCTCGCGGACCGCGTCCACGTCCTCGCGCTTGATGAGACCTGCCACGCCCCGAGTCTAGGGCGTCGGGGCGGCCGTCAGAGCCGCCGCACAGGCTGTCAGAAGGCCGGGCCCACGAGCCGCGCGTACCACTTGCTCGCGCTCACGTCCGTGAGCGAGGAGACCTGGTCCACGACGACGCGCAGCCGGGCCGCGTCGTCGTCCGCCGCGCGCCAGTCGGCGGCGAACGACGGCTCGAGAGCCGTCGGTGCACGCTCGAGCAGCACCTCGACGAGAGAGGTGAGGAGCTGCCGCTGCGCCTGGTAGAGCGGCTCCGACTCGCGCGGCGCCATGACGTACGCGACCGCGACGCCCTTGAGCACGAGGATCTCCGCGACCGTGTCGTCAGGCACGACGAGGCTCGCCCCGTACCGGGTGAGCGGCCCGTCGCCGTACTCCGCGCGCGTCGCGCGGTGCGCGGCCTTGCAGAACCGGCCGATGAGCTGGCTCGTCGCGTTCTTGAGCTGGGCGAGCGAGCGGCGCGACCCGTCGAAGTCGTGCAGCCACAGGTCCGCGGCGTCGAGGCGGGAGATCGCCGCGTCGAGCTCGTCCTCGGTGAACCTTGTGCCGTACCAGGTGGTGAGCGCGTCGATGACGCGCGACCGCTCGTCGTCGTCGCGCGTGAGCGACAGGTCGACCTTGCCGCCGACGATCGCGTCCTCGACGTCGTGAACCGAGTACGAGATGTCGTCGGCCAGGTCCATGACCTGCGCCTCGAGGCACTTCGTGCCCTCGGGCGCGCCCTCGCGCAGCCACTCGAACACGGGCAGGTCGTCGGGGTAGACGCCGAACTTGTGGCTCAGCCGGCCCTGCGGCCCCTCCCAGAGGCGCCACGGGTACTTCACCGACGCGTCGAGGCTCGCACGCGTGAGGTTGAGGCCGACCGCCTCGCCGTCGTCCGTGAAGACCTTCGGCTCGAGGCGCGTGAGCAGCCGGAGCGTCTGGGCGTTGCCCTCGAAGCCGCCGATGTCCTTGGCGACGGCGGCGAGCGCACGCTCGCCGTTGTGCCCGAACGGCGGATGGCCGAGGTCGTGCGCGAGGCACGCGGTGTCGACGATGTCGGGGTCGCAGCCGAGCTGCTTCCCGAGCTCGCGGCCGACCTGCGCGACCTCGAGGGTGTGCGTCAGCCGGGTGCGGATGAAGTCGTCGCTCGACGGGCCGAGCACCTGCGTCTTGGCGCCGAGGCGACGGAGCGCAGCAGAGTGCACGAGACGGGCGCGGTCACGCTCGAACGGGGTGCGGGCCTTGCTCTTGGGCGGCTCGGGCACCCAGCGCTCCATGTCGGCAGGCGCGTAACCAGGCTGCGGGGCGGGATCTGACACGGCGTAAGCCTAGTCCAGCCGCCCGCGCAGCCCGTGGCTGCTCATCGCAGCCTCCACACCCCGAACGCCGGCCCGTCGCCCGGCACGACGACGCTCGTCGCGCCGTCGCGCTCCGTGACCGCGAGGTCCGCGCTGCCGTAGAGCGTCGCAGCCGCGCCGCCCGGTACCGCGAGGCGCAGCTCGGCACCTGCCCACGCGGCACGCGCGACGACGACGAGGAGCGCCTCGTCGGTCGTCTCGCGGACGTAGCCCACGGCGTCGTCCTCCGTGAGGACCCAGCGCAGCGAACCTTCGCGCAGCGCACGGTGCTCGGCGCGCAGGCGCGCCAAGGTGCGGTAGCGCTCATGGATGACGTCGTCCCGACGGTCTGGGCTGTCCCACGGCATCGGGACGCGCGAGTGCTCGCCTGTCGTGCCCGTGAGCCCGAGCTCGTCGCCCGCGAACATCGCGGGGACGCCGAGGTACGTGAACAGGAGACCGGCAGCGACCTCCTGCATCTCGCGGGAGCCGACGACCGTGCGGATGCGCGGGGTGTCGTGCGATCCGAGCATGTTCCACTGGTTCAGCAGCACCTGCCACGGGACGGCGGCGTCGAAGTCGCGCATCTCGGCGACCATCTGAGCACCGGTGCGGCGCGGCATCGCGAGCCCCTCGACTCCCATGTACCGGATGCCGTTGTCCGGCGCGGCGAGCCACGTCCACACCGGGTTCGAGAACGCCGTGTAGTTCATGTTGCCGTGCCACGTCTCGCCGGACAGGTCGCCCCGCGCGTCGTGGAAGTGCTCGCTGATGAGCGCGGCGTCGGGGTTCACCTCGGCGAGCGTCGCGCGCAGGCGACGGCCGACGTCCTCGTTGTGGTCCTCGTCGGCGTACCGACCGGTCATGTTGGCGACGTCGACGCGCCACCCGTCGAGCGACCAGGGTGCTTCGAGCCATCTGCCGATGACCGAGCGAGGTCCGTCGATCAGACGCGGGCCGAGCTCCGGCGACGCGAAGTTGAGCTTCGGCAGGTTGCTGTGCCCGAGCCAGCTCGCGTACCCCGGTCCCCCGTCGATCCAGTAGTAGAAGTCGCGCTCGGCGCAGCTCTCGTCCGTGCGGGCACGGTGGAACCACTCGTGTCCCTCACCGGTGTGGTTCGTCGTGATGTCGCCCATGATCCGCATGCCGCGGGAGTGCAGGGCCTCGCTGAGGCGCGCGAGCGCGTCGTCGCCGCCGAGCAGCGGGTCGACGTGGTCGAACGTCGACGCGTCGTACCGGTGCGCGGATCTTCCCGGGAAGATGGGCGTGAGGTAGACCGTCGTCACACCGAGGCCGGCGATGTGGTCGAGGTGCTCGATCACGCCGTCGAGGTCACCACCGTAGAGCTGCTTGCCTGTGCGGGCGCCGTGCGCGGCAGGCTCGTCGTCCCACGTGGCGGGCTCGGCCCAGTCCGGCAGCGGGCGCTCGTCTGCGGCGGCGGACCGCGCGAAGCGGTCCGGGAACACCTGGTAGACGACGGCGTGGTGGAGCCACGCGGGCGCGGGAGCGGCAGTCGTGATGCGGAAGTCGTTCTCGTCCGTCACGCCACGGTCGTGGACCCCGCGGGCGTTGAGCCAGTGCACGTCGCCAGGCAGCACGAGAGCGAACCGGTAGCTCGTGACCGGGTTGTGCAGCGGGAGCTGCGCCTCGTACCAGTGGTCGTGCTCGTCGCTGTGCGCGAGAGCGGTGCGCACCGTGCGGGGCTCGGCATCCTGGACGAAGCGCAGGAGGACGGCAGTCTCGCCGTAACCGCGCGGCACGCGCACGCGGACCGTGAGGACGGACCCGAGCTGGTAGGGGCCTTGCTGGACATAGATCTCGGAGCCGTCGTGGTGCGGGAGCGCCATGAGCGCCCCCGCACCACGGGTGGTGCGGTCGATCATCCCTTGACGGACCCCGCAGTGAGGCCGGAGACGATGTACTTCTGCAGGAAGAGGAACAGGATCACGACCGGGATGGCGGCGATGATCGCGCCTGCGGCGAACAGCGACCACGGCACGGCGCGGGGGTTGGACGCCCACTGGTAGAGGCCGACGGCGATCGTGAACTTGTCGTTCGCCTGCATGACGACCTTGGCGATGATGAAGTCGCCGTACGTCGCGACGAAGGACAGCAGGCCCACGACGGTGAGGATCGGCAGCACGAGCCGCAGGATGATCTGCCAGAAGATCTGTGCGTGCGTGCACCCGTCGAGCTTCGCCGCCTCGTCGAGCTCACGCGGGATCGTGTTGAAGAACCCGTACATGAGGAACGTGTTGCTCCCGAGCGAGCCGCCCAGGTAGATCGCGATGAGTCCGAGGATCTGGTTGAGGCCGATCAGCGGGAACACGTCGCCGAGCGAGAGCAGCAGCAGGAAGATCGCGACGAACGCGAGCATCTGCGGGAACATCTGGATGATCAGGAGAGACGTGAGCGCGCCGTGGCGCCCACGGAAGCGGAACCGGGAGAACGCGTAGGCGGCGGACGCCCCCATCAGGAGCGTGCCCAGCGCGGTGATCGTGCAGATGACGATCGAGTTCAGCGCCCACGACGGGAAGTCGGTCTCGGCGAAGAGCTTCGTGAAGTTGGCCAGGTCGATGTTCTGGAAGAGCTTGCTCGAACCGCTGATCGAGCCGCCCGGGTTGAGCGACGTCGACAGCGCGAAGACGAGCGGGAACACCGCGTAGATGATCAGCGCGACCGCGACGACGTGCCGCCAGCCGATCTGCCGCCACCACACCTGACCCTTGGGGCGCGTGTCGCGGTACTGGACGGGGGTGCCGGGAGCCGAGGTCTGGAAAGCCATGTCAGTTGATCTCCTCGAGCGAGCGGGTCTTGCGGAACCCGATGTAGGACACGATCCCCACGATCAGGAAGATGATGATGGACATGGCGCTCGCGAGCCCGTAGTCCTTCGCGCCGCCACCTTCGATCGCGATCTTGTACACGGTCGAGATGAGGATGTCCGTCGACCCGAGGCCGTACTCGTTGCCGACGTAGACCGGGCCACCCTTGGTGAGCATGTAGATCAACGAGAAGTTGTTGAAGTTGAACGCGAAGCTCGCGATCAGCAGCGGCGTCACCGAGACGAGCAGCAGCGGCAGCGTCAGGCTGCGGAACACTCGCGCAGGACCGGCGCCGTCGATGCGAGCCGCTTCGTTGATGTCGCTCGGGATCGACTGCAGGGCTCCGGTCGTGATCAGGAACATGTACGGGAAGCCGAGCCACAGGTTGACCCCGATGATCGCGATCTTGGCGAGCCACGGGTCGCCAAGCCAGTCGATGGAGGCGCCGCCGAGGAGCGTCTGGTTGATGAAGCCGTACGACCGGTTGAGCATCCCGGCCCAGATGAGCGCGGAGAGGAAGCCCGGGAACGCGTACGGGAGGATCAGCAACGACCGGTAGATCTTGCGGCCGCGGACGCGCTCGTCGTTGAACGTGATCGCGATGAAGAGCCCGAGCGCGAAGGTCGTCGCGACCGACAGGAAGGCGAACGCGAAGGTCCAGGTGGCCGCCTTGAGGAACGGACCCGAGAGGCGTTCCTCGGTGAACATGCGCGTGAAGTTGTCGAACCCGACCGCGACGCGCCATCCCGGCGTCAGGGTCGTCCCGTCTGCGGCGGTGAACGAACCGTCGTTCTCGGCGTAGTAGACGACGCCCGTCTCGACGTGCGTCATCGTGTCCTCGGCGGCGTCGTACGCGAGGGCAGGCTGGTTCCGGAACCCGTTGGCGCCGAAGTCGGTGCTGAGGCTGCCGCTCGTGGGGTCGGAGCTCCACGGGACGGTGATCACGCTGACGTCCTCGTCGAGGGTGAGCAGCCCGGCGAAGTCGACCGTCTCGAACCCGGGGGCGGACGCGATGCGCTGCGTCTTCTCTCCAGCCTGGACGACCTCGGCGTCGGGGTGCTCCTCGAGGGGGGTGTCCGCGCTGCCGATGAGGGCCTTGCCCTCGTCGACGATGCCGAAGTAGATCTCACCGTCACGCTGGAGGACCGTGAGCGGGTACGTCGGCGAGTCAGGGACACGCACCTGGTTGTACTGCTGCAGGCGCTCGATCGCCTGCTCCTTGGTGAGCATGTGCCCGGTGCCGTAGTTCGTGAAGGCGACGTAGCCCGTGTAGCCCATGACGAAGACCTGGTACACGAGCAGGAACAGGAGGCCCGGGAGCAGGTACTTGAGCGGCACCATGCGGCGCGAGAAGTAGACCCAGTTGACGGCAGCGAGGCCGACGACGAGGGACACGACGATCGGCCAGTGCCCGATCGTGGTTGCTGTGATGATCCCGTAGACGCCGAGGGCGTCGACGAGCATCACGAGCAGGAGCTTCACGAGGAAGCCCTTGCCGATGTCACGGGCGTGGGACGTGGTGCCCCGACGCGGTGTCAGGTCGGGCGCTGACGCGACCGTGGACCCTGTCTCGGACAGGGCGCTTCGCTCACTCATTTGGGGTGCCTCCGTCGGGTGTCGCCTCACCGCGCCCACCGTTGTGTCACTTCAGTCTGCTCATGATGTGGAGCCCTCGCCACAGAGGCGAGGGCTCCACATCAGTGCGTGTTGGCTGCGCGGTTGCCGGCCTCGTCAGCGCGGGCCGCGCAGGTCATCACTTCTTGAAGAGGTCGTTGATCTGGGTGCCCAGCTCGGCCCAGGCGTCGGCCGGGTTGGTGGCCTTGCCGGAGATGATCGCGACCTGGGTCTTGCCCCAGTTGCCCCAGATGGAGTCCATCTCCTTGAGACCCGGAGCGGCGACCGCGTCCTGGCCCGCGAGGGCGAAGCCCTTCAGGAGCTCGTTGTCGACGGCGGCGGCAGCCTCGGAGGCGACGGGGATACGGCCACCCTCCTTGTAGAGCTTCGTCTGGACGTCACCGCGAGCGATGTAGGAGACGAACGCGTTGGCCGCGACCTTGTTGGTGGACTCGGCGCTGACGTAGATGCCCTGGTAGCCGGCGAACGGGCGCGCCGTCTCGCCACCCGCGGACGGGATCGGGAGGACGGAGACGTCCATGCCGGTCTCGGAGAAGCGGCCCTCGCCACCCACGACGTTCCACGGACCCGTGATGATGTACGGGGTCTCGCCGTTCTTGAACGCGTCGGTCGCAACCTGACCGTCGATGTCCGCGGACAGCCAGCCCTTCTTGCCCTGCTCGGCCAGCCACTCGGCCCAGGCGTCGCCGCCCGTGCCCGTGATGCCGGCCTCGCCGATGTAGCTGCCGTCGGCGTCGGTCGCGAGGATCGAGATGCCGAAGGACGTCATCAGCGGGTTGAGGTGGTACGCGTCGCCGTCCTTGCCCTGCTGGACGACGAGCGGGTACTTGGCCTTCGTCTCGTCGTTCTGCGCGATGAGCTCGTCGATCGTCGCCGGGGTCTCCTTGACGAGCTCGTTGTTACGGATGAGCGCGATGTTCTCGACCGCGTAGGGAACGCCGTAGAGCTGGCCCTCGGACGAGAAGGCGCTGAGCGACCCGGCCGAGAGGCCGGACGCGTCCTCGAGCTGGATGGGTGCAGCGGCGCCGTTCGCGACGAGCTCGCCGACCCAGTCGTGGGCGCCGACGATCAGGTCGGGCCCCTTGCCGGTCGGGGCCTGCGCCAGGAAGTCGGTCTTCATGTCGGCGTTGGCCTTCTGGACCAGGTTGACCTTGACGCCGAACTCGGCCTCGAAGTCGGACGCGACACCGGGGAAGTCCTTGATGCGCTCCTCGTCGACCCAGAAGGTCAGCTCACCGGAGAACTTGGGGGCCTCCGACGTCGTCGTGGCCTCCGGCGCCTTGGTGGTGGTCGTCTCGGTGCCGCTGTTCCCGCCGCACGCGGTGAGCGTCAGGCCGAGCCCGACGACCGCGGCCACGAAGGGGATGCTCCGTCGCATCGCATGTCTCCCAAAATGTTGATCCATGCCCACCACGACATCCGTAGCGAGCGCTGATACGACCGACGGTAGTTCGCGACGACGACCCGATGCAAGCCGTTACGGTAACTTTCACGCAACATTGCAGAGGGGCTAGACTCGAGCGTCGCCCGGGTGGGACAAACGGCTCAACAGGCGGCGCGAACGCTCGCGCGTCAGCGACGACACGTTTCTGTCGCGGGCGTCGGATCATGGCAAGGAGGCCTGTTGTCCCGTACATTGCAACCCGTGCGCACCCGTCTATCCGATCTCGCCGTGCAGGCTGGTGTCAGCACCGCGACCGTGTCCCGGGTGCTGAACGGCAAGGCGGGCGTGTCCGGCGAGACACGCCAGGCGGTGCTCGCTGCCCTCGACCTGCTCGGCTACGAGCGACCGGAGAAGCTCAAGAGCCACTCCGCAGGCCTCATCGGCCTCGTCGTACCCGAGCTCACGAACCCGGTCTTCCCGGCGTTCGCACAGGTCATCGAGTCGCGCCTCTCCGAGCACGGATACACGCCCCTGCTGTGCACCCAGTCGCCCGGCGGCACGACCGAGGACGAGTACATCGAGATGCTGCTCGACCACGGGGTCGCCGGCATCATCTTCGTCTCCGGGCTCCACGCCGACGTCACAGCGTCGCACGAGCGGTACCACCGCCTGCGTGACCGCGGGGTGCACCTCGTGATGATCAACGGCTGGGCCGAGGGCATCGACGCACCGTTCATCTCCAACGACGACTACAACTCGATGGAGCTGTCGGTCCGCCACCTCGTGTCGCTCGGGCACCGCAAAATCGGCCTCGCGATCGGCCAGGACCGCTACGTCACCGTGCGCCGCAAGGTCGAGGGGTTCACCACGTCGATCGCCCGCCACCTCGGCGAGCACGACGTCGCACCGCACGTCGCGACGTCGCTGTTCTCGGTCGAGGGCGGCCAGGCGGCCGCGGGCGAGCTCATCGACAGCGGTCACACGGGGATCATCTGCGGCTCGGACCTCATGGCTCTGGGTGCGACCAGGGCCGCGCGGACCCGCGGGCTCAAGATCCCTC
This sequence comes from Sanguibacter hominis ATCC BAA-789, assembly GCF_012396185.1. Classification (GTDB taxonomy): domain Bacteria; phylum Actinomycetota; class Actinomycetes; order Actinomycetales; family Cellulomonadaceae; genus Flavimobilis; species Flavimobilis hominis. The sequence continues at coordinate 180,963 of NZ_JAAXOW010000002.1, read as the reverse complement.
GCGACGTCTCGATCGTCGGGTACGACGACTCGCCGCTGATCGCGTTCACGGACCCGCCGCTCACGACGATCCGTCAGCCCGTCACCGCGATGGGGACCGCAGCCGTGACGTCGCTCATGTCGCAGATCGCGGGAGACCCGATCCCCCGTTCGGAGATCCTCTTCCACCCGGAGCTCGTCGTGCGCGAGTCCACCGGCGTGGCTCCGACCGCCGACTGACGCTCACGCGCAAGGCCCCGGTGGCTTCCACCGGGGCCTTGCGCGTACTGTTCATCAAATCGATTCGATAGCCCTTGTGGCGCTCACACCGACGACGACGAAACGAGGCCCCCGTGACGTTCACCCCCGTCACCGCGACCACGATCCACCCCGCACACCCCGCGCCCGCCGAGTGGTGGCGCGACGCCGTGATCTACCAGGTGTACCCGCGCTCCTTCGCGGACGCCGACGGTGACGGCATGGGCGATCTCGCGGGCATCGCCGCGCGCCTCGACCACCTTGCCCAGCTCGGCGTCGACGCGCTGTGGCTCTCGCCCTTCTACCGGTCGCCGCAGGCCGACGGCGGGTACGACGTCGCCGACTACCGCGACGTGGACCCGCTCTTCGGGACCCTCGCAGACTTCGACATGCTCCTCGAGCGCGCCCATGCACTCGGCCTCCGCGTCGTCATCGACCTCGTCCCCAACCACACCTCGGACCAGCACGCGTGGTTCCAGGCTGCGCTCGCCGCCGGCCCCGGCAGCCCCGAGCGTGCCCGCTACATGTTCCGCGACGGCAAGGCGAACGGCGAGGAACCGCCGAACAACTGGGGCTCCGTCTTCGGCGGGCCCGCCTGGACGCGCGTCGACAAGCACCCCGACGCCGCCCGCCTCGGAGCCACCGACACGCAGTGGTACCTGCACATGTTCGACTCCTCCCAGCCCGACCTCGAGTGGACCAACCCCGAGGTGCGCGCGGAGATGGTCGACATCCTGCGGTTCTGGCTCGACAAGGGCGTCGATGGGTTCCGCGTCGACGTCGCGCACGGCATGGTCAAGAAGGACGGCCTGCCGGACTGGGACGGCAACACGTCCATGGTCGACGGATCGACGGGCGAGGCCGCGAACGTCACCGCGCTCACCCCGATGTTCGACCAGCCCGGCGTCCACGAGATCTACCGCGAGTGGAACACGGTCCTCGCCGAGTGCGACGGCGACCGCGCGCTCTGCGCCGAGGCCTGGGTCGAGCCGCTCTCGGCCCTCGCCCGCTACGTCCGTCCCGACGAGATGCAGCAGGCGTTCAACTTCGCCTACCTGACGACCCCGTGGGACGCCGCGGCGCTCCGCGACGTCGTGACGACGTCGCTCGGCGCCTACGACGAGGTCGGCGCGCCGACGACCTGGGTCCTGTCGAACCACGACGTCGTGCGGCACGCGTCGCGGCTCGCGATCCCCGGCGGCGGACGACCCAACGGCATCCGCGCGCACGAGCCGCAGCCGGACGCGGTCGTGGGCCTGCGGCGCGCCCGCGCGGCCACCCTTCAGATGCTCGCGCTGCCCGGCTCCGCTTACCTGTACCAGGGCGAGGAGCTCGGCCTGCCCGAGCACACGACGCTCGACGACTCCCTGCGCCAGGACCCCGCATGGTTCCGCAGCGGACACACCGAGGCGGGCCGCGACGGATGCCGCGTCCCTATGCCGTGGGCGGGCGACGCGCCGGGGCTCGGCTTCGGCCCGAGCGCTGCGACCTGGCTCCCCCAGCCCGACAGCTACCGCGAGCTCGCTGCTGACCGTCAGCGCGGGGTCGACGGCTCGACCTACGAGCTGTACCGCACGGCGCTCGCCGAGCGCCGTCGGCTCGGGCTCGGGGCGGGTGACCTCGCGTGGGTCGACGCGTTCGCAGACGACCCGGCGGTCGTCGCCTTCCGCAACGGCGACCTGCTCGTCATGACGAACCTGGGCGGCACGCCCGTCGAGGTGCCCGTCGGGTACGAGGTCCTCGTCGCGAGCGGCCCCGTGGACGACGGCGTGCCCACCGACACGACGGTGTGGGCGCTTCCCGAGAGCGCCTGACCGCGGCGCCGCGCGCCCGCCGCACACCGGCGGGCGCGCGCGCCGCCACCTAGGATCGACGCGTGACCGAAGCCACCCTCGTCGCCGTCTGCCGCGCACCGCGCCCCGTCCACGTGCCCTCCCTCGGGAGGGAGACCTCGATCGACAAGACCGCGACGGCCGAACCTGTCGCCGTCGGTCTGCTGGGCCTCGAGGGCGACACCCAGGCGGACAAGAAGCACCACGGCGGGCCGGACAAGGCCCTGTACGCGTACGCCGAGCACGAAGCCGAGGAGTGGGCGCGGCGTCTCGGCCGGCCGGTCCCCCCGGGCCTCTTCGGCGAGAACCTCCGGGTCGCGGGCGTCGAGACGTCGGCCGCGATCATCGGTGAGACGTGGCGCATCGGCGACGACGTCGTCGTCGAGGCGACCATGCCCCGTACACCGTGCGCGACCTTCGCCGACCGGATGCGCGAGCCGCGCTGGGTGCGCCGCTTCGGCGAGGCCGGGCTCGTCGGGACGTACCTCCGGGTCCTCCAGCCCGGGACGGTGCGCGCGGGCGACCCGATCGAGCTGGTCTCGCGCCCCGAGCACGGGGTGACCGTCGCGTCGTGGTTCACCGACCCGACGCAGGAGTCGGCACGGGCGCTGCTCGACGCCCACGAGTCGGGCGCCGTGCGCCTCGCCGACCACATGGTCGACAGGGTGACGAGGGTCGCCGTCCGCTGACGACTCGCCGAGCCTCGGCGCCCGGGAGCCTAGCCGCCCGAGACGGAGAGCTCGGCCTCGGCCAGCCTGGCCCGGAAGTCGTCGTCGAGCTCACGCGAGTCGAGCCACCCCTCCGGGAGGTGCGGCCTCTTCGGCGTCCCCTGCCGTCCGCGCGTGCCCTCGGCAGCCTCGCCGGGGTACGGCTGGTCCAGGTCGAGCGCGTCGAGCAGCTCGCGCAGCTCCGCGAGCGTCGAGACCATCGCGAGGCCGCGCCGGCTGTCGCCGCCCACCGGGTAGCCCTTGAGGTACCAGGCCATGTGCTTGCGCAGGTCGCGCATGCCCTTGTCCTCGTCACCGAACTCCTCGACCATGAGCTCGCCGTGCCGGTAGATCGTGTCGGCGACCATGCGCAGGCCCGGCCGCACGCGCTCGTCGCGCCCGTCGAACGCCGCGGCAAGATCGGCGAACAGCCACGGCCGCCCCTGGCAGCCGCGCCCGACGACGACACCGTCGCAGCCCGTCTGCTCGACCATCGCGACCGCGTCCTCAGCGCTCCAGATGTCCCCGTTGCCGAGGACCGGGATCGAGGTGACCGTGCGCTTGAGCTCGGCGATCGCGGACCAGTCGGCGTGGCCCGAGTAGTACTCGGCGGCCGTGCGTGCGTGCAGCGCGACCGCAGCGACCCCCAGGCTCTCCGCGATCAGGCCTGCCTCGAGGTAGGTGTGGTGCTCGGCATCGATGCCCTTGCGCATCTTGACGGTCACCGGCACGCCGTAGGGAGCCGCCGCCTCGACGGCGGCCGCGACGATGCGCGTGAACAGCTCCCGCTTCCACGGCAACGCGGCGCCACCGCCCTTGCGCGTCACCTTGGGCACAGGGCAACCGAAGTTCAGGTCGACGTGGTCTGCGCGCCCCTCCCCCGCGATGATCTTCACCGCAGCGCCCACGGTCGCCGGGTCGACGCCGTACACCTGCGCCGAGCGCACCTTCTCGTCCTCGTCGAACGTGACGATCCGCAAGGACTCCTCGTTGCGCGCGACGAGCGCCCGTGACGTCACCATCTCCGCCACGTAGAGGCCCGCACCGTGCTCGCGGCACAGTCGACGGAACGCGCCGTTCGTGACGCCGGCCATGGGCGCGAGGACGACGGGGGTGTCGATCGAGTGCGCGCCGATCTGCAGTGGCGGGAGGAGCCGCTCGCCGGGGCGGCGTGCGGTCGTCGGGTCGAGGGCAGTGGTGCTCATGGGCTCCATCATCCCATCGCCGGACGGCTACCTCTCAGCCGGCGGTCCGGTCAGGTGTGGCCAGCCGCGCGACGATCGCTGCCGCCAGGAACGAGCCGGGCAGGCAGAACGCCACGATCGCACCGCCGAGCACGAGTGCGGCGATCCCCGCCGTGAACACGACGACGACGAGCGTGAAGCCACCGCCCATCACCGGCAGGACCACGAGCCACGCCAGGCTCGAGACGGCGCCCAGACGCCACGGCGACAAGGGCGCACCCCGTCGCAGGGATCGGTTGAGCATCGTGCGCACGAGCGTACCGAACACGAGCGCGGCGAGCGCGATGACGAGGACGAGCAACCAGAGCGTCGGGACCGCGATCAGGTCGAACAGCCCAGGCTCGACGGGACGTGCGTCGTCCGGCAGGTAGACGACCTCTCTCGGCCTGAGCACGAGCGCGAGCGGCAGCCCTGTCGTGACGAGGCCGGCGAGCGCAGCCGCGGGGACGACCCACCAGGGCAGCGCCGGGCTCTGCACCGCCCCGGGCAGCGGCGTCGCGTCCACGGCGCGCGGGAGCGACGGTTCCGGGTTCATGCGCGCAGCGTAACGTCCCGCGTCGCTCCGAGAACAACGCCGGAGGCCGGCAGCGTCGCTGCCAGCCTCCGGTGCGTCGTGGTGCTGGGGTGCTGTCAGGCGCCGATCAGGCGCGCTGCGAGGTAGCCCTCGACCTGGTCGAGCGCGACGCGCTCCTGCTCCATCGAGTCACGGTGCCGGATCGTCACGGCGTGGTCCTCGAGGGTGTCGAAGTCGACGGTGATGCAGAACGGCGTGCCGATCTCGTCCTGGCGACGGTAGCGACGGCCGATCGCGCCGGCGTCGTCGAAGTCGATGTTCCAGGTCTTGCGCAGCTGTGCGGCGAGGTCGCGGGCCTTGGGCGAGAGCTGCTCGTTGCGGGACAGCGGCAGGACCGCGGCCTTGACGGGCGCGAGTCGGGGGTCGAGGCGCAGGACCGTGCGGACGTCGACGCCGCCCTTCGCGTTCGGCGCCTCGTCCTCGGCGTACGCCTCGACGAGGAAGGCCATGAGCGAGCGCGTGAGACCTGCCGCAGGCTCGATCACGTACGGGTAGTAGCGCTCGTTCTTGGCCTGGTCGAAGTAGGACAGGTCCTTGCCTGAGATCTCCGAGTGGGTCTTAAGGTCGAAGTCGGTGCGGTTCGCGATGCCCTCGAGCTCGCCCCACTCGCTGCCCGTGAAGCCGAAGCGGTACTCGATGTCGACCGTCCGCTTGGAGTAGTGGGAGAGCTTCTCCTTCGGGTGCTCGTACAGGCGCAGGTTCTCCGGCGCGATGCCGAGGTCCGTGTACCAGGCCATGCGCGTGTCGATCCAGGTCTGGTGCCACTCCTCGTCCGTGCCGGGCTCGACGAAGAACTCCATCTCCATCTGCTCGAACTCACGTGTGCGGAAGATGAAGTTCCCGGGCGTGATCTCGTTGCGGAAGGACTTGCCGATCTGGCCGATGCCGAACGGCGGCTTCTTGCGGGAGGCGCCCTGGACGTTGGCGAAGTTCACGAAGATGCCCTGGGCGGTCTCGGGGCGCAGGTAGTGCAGCCCTTCCTCGTTGTCGACGGGGCCCAGGTAGGTCTTGAGGAGGCCCGAGAAGTTCTGCGGCTCGGTCCATGCACCCTTGGTGCCGCACGCGGAGCAGACGATGTCGGCGAGGCCGTTCTCGGGGACGCGCCCCTTCTTCTCCTCGAACTCCTCGAGCAGGTGGTCGGCACGGTAGCGCTTGTGGCAGCTCGTGCACTCGACGAGGGGGTCGGTGAAGACGGCGACGTGGCCGGAGGCCTCCCAGACCTTCTTGGGGAGGATGACCGCGGAGTCGATCCCGACGACGTCGTCGCGACCACGGACCATCGACTGCCACCACTGGCGCTTGATGTTCTCCTTGAGCTCGGCGCCGAGGGGCCCGTAGTCCCAGGCGGAGCGGGAGCCGCCGTAGATCTCACCAGACTGGAAGACGAAGCCCCTGCGCTTGGCGAGGGAAACGACTGCGTCGAGACGCTTGGACGGTGCGGCCACTGAAATCACTCCGTTGACATGGTCGACGCCCGCGCATGGCTTGCGGGGCGGTTGCAAGGTTCCAGGCTACCCGGCCCGCGAGCCCTCATTTTGACAATGGTTCTCATTACCGTTGAGAATGTGGGACGTGACCTTCCGCTCCCGCACCCTCGTGACCGCCGCAGCCGCCCTCGCCTTCGCGCTCGGCACCGCAGGCTGCTCGTCCAGCTCGAACGACCCGGACGCCGCCCTCGACGTCCTCACGTCGTTCTACCCGCTCCAGTTCGTCGCCGAGCAGGTCGGAGGTCCCGCCGTCAGCGTCTCCAACCTCACCCCGCCCGGCGGCGAGCCGCACAGCCTCGAGCTCTCCCCCGCGACGCTGCGCACGGTCGGCCAGGCCGACGTCGTCGTCTACCAGTCCGGCTTCCAGGCCGCCGTCGACCAGGCCGTCGCCGACGGCGCACCGAAGGCCGTGCTCGACGCCGCCCGCTTCGCCGAGCTCGACGCCGACGCGGAGCACGACGACGAGGGCGAGAGCGAGTCGCACGACGGCCACGACCACGGCAGCCTCGACCCGCACTTCTGGCTCGACCCGACCCTCCTCGCCGGGCTCGCCACCGAGGTGGGCGAGACCTTCGCCGCTGCCGACCCGGACGACGCCGCGGGCTACCGTGAGCGCGCCGCCGAGCTCGTCGCGACCCTGACCGACCTCGACGAGTCGTTCACGACCGGCCTCGCGAGCTGCGACAGCCGCACCTTCGTCACGACGCACGAGGCGTTCGGCTACCTCGCCCACCGTTACGACCTCGAGCAGGTCGGCATCTCGGGGCTCGACCCCGAGACGGAGCCCTCTCCCGCCCGCCTGCGGGAAGTGTCGAAGGTGATCTCCGAGGCTGGTGTGAGCACCGTGTTCTCCGAGTCTGCGGCGACCGCCAAGGTGGCGGAGGTCCTCGCCGACGACCTCGGCATCTCGACCGCCGTCCTCGACCCGCTCGAGTCCCGCACCGACGCCCAGCTCGCCGCCGACGACGACTACCTCGTCGCGATGACCGCGAACCTCACCGCTCTCAAGGAGGCGCTCGGCTGTGCCTGACCAGAATGAGCCGGCCAGCCCGGCGCTCGACGTCCGCGGCCTCGGCGTCCGGCTCGAAGGCTCCCAGATCCTGCACGGCATCGACCTGCGCGTCGAGCGCGGTGAGGTCGTCGCCGTGCTCGGCACCAACGGTTCGGGCAAGTCGACGCTCGTCCGCTCCCTCGTGCGCGCCGTCCCCGTGACGGAGGGCACCGTCGAGATCCTCGGCGCGCCGCTCGGCCCTTCCGCGCCCTGGGACCGCGTGGGCTACGTCCCACAGCGGGTCGGCGCGTCCGCCGGCGTGCCCGCGACGGTCGCCGAGATCGTCGCGTCGGGCCTCCTGACCTCCCGCTCGCTGCGCAAGCCCCGCGACTGGCGCGCCCGCGTCGACGCTGCGCTCACCGAGGTCCGGCTCGCCCACCGCCGGGACCAGGCCGTCACCGAGCTCTCCGGCGGTCAGCAGCAGCGCGTGCTCATCGCTCGCGCCCTCGTCCGCGACCCCGAGCTGCTCATCCTCGACGAGCCCGTCGCCGGCGTCGACCACCCGTCCCAGGAAGCGCTCGCCGCCACGCTGCGCCGCCTCGTCGCGAGCGGCCGCACGATCGTCGTCGTGCTGCACGAGCTCGGCGAGCTCGCCGACCTCATCTCCCGCGCCGTCGTGCTGCGCCACGGTCGCATCGTGCACGACGGCGCACCGCCGCGCGCCGCGCACGGCCACGACGCCGCCGACCACGACCACGTGCACGTCCACGGCGACCCGGAGCCCCGCTCCCTGCCACCCGTCCTGCCCGAGCACCTCTTCAGCGAAGGAGCGTGACATGGAGATCGTCGAGATGCTCCAGACGCCGCTCATGCAGCGCGCGCTCCTCGCCGCCCTGCTCGTGGGCGTCGTGGCCCCCGTCATGGGCACGTACCTCGTCCAGCGCAAGCTCTCGCTCCTCGGCGACGGCATCGGTCACGTCGCCCTCACGGGCGTCGCGCTCGGGTGGCTCGTCGGCGCCGGGCTGGGCCTCACGCAGGACGCCCTCGCGATCCCCGGTGCGGTCGTCACGGCGATCATCGGGGCCATCGGCATCGAGGTCGTGCGGGAACGAGGCCGCACGAGCGGCGACGTCGCGCTCGCCCTCCTGTTCTACGGCGGCATCGCGGGCGGTGTGCTCATCATCGAGCTCGCCGGCGGGCAGAGCTCGAACCTCATGACCTACCTGTTCGGTTCGATCTCCGTCGTCACGACGACGGACCTCGTCCTGACCGCGGTCCTCGCCCTCGTCGTCCTCGGTCTCGGGCTGGGGCTGCGCACCGCGCTCTTCGCCGTCTCGCAGGACGAGGAGTTCGCGCGCGCGTCCGGCCTGCCCGTCCGGTTCCTCAACATCGCGATCGCCGTGATGTCTGCGCTCACCGTGACCGTCGCGATGCGCGTCGTCGGGCTGCTCCTCGTCTCCGCGCTCATGATCGTGCCCGTCGCGATCGCGCAGCTCGTCACGAAGTCCTTCGTCTGGACGATGCGGCTCGCGATCATGACCGGCGTCGTCATCTGCGTCGTCGGGCTCTCCCTCACCTACTGGGTCAACGTGTCGCCGGGTGCGATGATCGTCGTGCTCGCGATCGCCGTGTACGCGGTCGTCGCGGTGGCCAGCCCCTTGCTCGCGCGGCGACGGGGGCACCACGACCCCCACCCGGACGTCACGTCCGACGTCATCCTGGAGGCACCGTGAGACGTATGACGCGGCAGCGCGCCGCCATCTGGGACACGCTCGGCCAGACCGACGAGTTCCGCTCCGCCCAGCAGCTGCACGACGCGCTCGGCGAGCGCGGCGAGAGCATCGGGCTCGCAACCGTCTACCGGGCGCTGCAGGCGCTCGCCGAGAGCGAGGACGTCGACGTCCTGCGGACAGCCGACGGCGAGAACCTGTTCCGCCGGTGCGCCCGGAGCGAGCACCATCACCACCTCGTGTGCCGCTCGTGCGGGCGCACCGTCGAGATCGACGGGCCGACCGTCGAGGCCTGGGCCGCGCTCGTGGGCGACTCCCACGGTTTCCGGGAAATCGAGCACACGATCGAGCTGTTCGGGACCTGCGAGACCTGCGCCCAGGCATGACACTTCCCGCCGCCGTCACGGCCGGGCTCCTGCCCGACGCCCACACGAGCCCCTTCTGGGTGCTGTTCGTGACGTTCGGCGGCATCGCGTTCATCCGCAACCAGGCGTTCTACTGGATCGCGCGCAGCATCACGACGCGCGCGCTCACCCAGACGGCAGACCGACCGACGCGCTTCCCGCGCTTCCGCGGCTGGATCGAGGGCGGCGGTACGGACCGCGGCGTCGCCGCGATCCACCGGTGGGGCGTCGCGATCGTGCCGGCGAGTTATCTGCTCCCCGGCACCAAGACGGTCGTCAACACGGCCGCAGGCGTCACCCGGATGCCGTTCGCCCGCTACCTCCCGGCGATGATCCTCGGCTGCGCGGCGCACGGTGTCATCTACGCGACGATCGGCTGGGCTGCCTGGACGTCGCTCGTCGCCGCGTTCGCCGGCTCGCCCTGGGGGCTCGCCGCGCTCCTCGCCCTCACGGCGATCGTCGTCGCGCACGTCGTCCGCCGCCGTGCACGACGACGCGCGGCTCAGGCCGGCTCGACGGGCGCGTCGACCGCCGCACCGTAGCGACGGTCCCGCCGCGCGTACTCCTCGACCGCGCGCCACAGCGTGCGACGGTCGAAGTCCGGCCAGGGCTCCGGGAAGAACACGAGCTCGGCATAAGCCGACTGCCACAGCATGAAGTTCGACGTCCGCTGCTCGCCCGAGCTCCGGAGGAACAGGTCGACGTCGGGCAGGTCAGGCTCGTCGAGGAACCGCTGCACGGTGCGCTCCGTGATCCGCTCCGGGTCGAGACGCCCCGCTGCGACCTCGCGGCCGATCGCCTTCGCCGCATCCGCGATCTCGGCGCGCCCGCCGTAGTTGACGCACATCGTCAGCGTGCACACGTCGTTGCCCAGGGTGCGACGCTCAGCCTCTTCGAGCTCCTTGATGACCGAGCGCCACAGCCGGGGGCGACGGCCCGACCACCTCACCCGGACGCCCCACTCGTCGAGCGTGTCCCGCTGACGGCGCAGGACGTCGCGCGAGAAGCCCATGAGGAAGCGCACCTCCTCGGGGGACCGCTTCCAGTTCTCGGTCGAGAAGGCGTACGCCGACACGTGCTTGACCCCGATGTCGATCGCACCCGCGACGACGTCGAGGAGCGCAGCCTCGCCGGCGGCGTGGCCAGCCGTGCGCGGAAGACCGCGCGCGTTGGCCCACCGGCCGTTGCCGTCCATGACGACGGCGACGTGCTGCGGCACGAGCTCGGGCGGTACCGACGGCGCGACCTCACCCGAGGGGTGCGGTGGCGGCGGCACCGGCTGGCGCGTGCCGGCGGGGCGGGCAGACGAGGACCTGGCCATCTAGCGGGCCTCCACGGGTCGGTGAGCGGGAGCTGTGGGTGCCGAGCGGTCGCGGTCGTCGCGGTCGACCATGCGCAGGGAGCGCAGCGTCCGCTCGAGGTGGAACTGGCTGTACGCGGCGACCAGACCGCTCGCCTCGCGACGGTGCCGTTCCTCGGCGAGCACGGCGTTCGCCCAGTCACCCGCGAGCAGCGCAGCGAGCAGCGCGAACGTCTCGGGAGCCGGCGCGGTCGACCCGGGCGGGCGGCACCGGCTGCACACGGCCCCGCCGGAGGCGACCGAGAACGCGTGGTGTGGTCCAGGCGTGCCGCACAGCGCACACTCGGTGAAGCTCGGCGCCCAGCCGCCGACGGCGAGGGCGCGCAAGAGGTACGAGTCGAGGACCAGGCCCGGGTCCTGGCGTCGCTCCGCGAGCGAGCGCACGGCCCCGACGAGCAGCCAGAACTGCGGGAGGGACGGCTCCCGCTCGTCGGCGACGAGCCTGTCCGCCGTCTCGAGCATGACGGTGCCAGCCGTGTAGAGCGCATAGTCCTCGCACACGGGCCGTGCGAAGGCACCGAGCGTGTCGGCCTGCGTCACGACGTCGAGCGACCGGCCGACATGGAGCTGGAGGTCGACGTACATGAAGGGCTCGAGGCGTGCGCCGAAGCGTGACGACGTCCTGCGCACGCCCTTGCCCACGGCGCGCACCTTCCCGTGCTCGCGCGTCAGGAGCGTGACGATGCGGTCTGCCTCGCCCAGCTTCTGGGCGCGCAGGACGATCGCTTCGTCTCGATACAGGGGCACCTGACCATTGTCCGCCATCCCTCTGCCACGAGCCGTCAGGAGCTCGTGCGCGCCGCGCACCTTCGCAGGTCCTCCCCGCGCACGACACCGGCCGGCCCCCTGTTGCGGGGACCTGCCGGCATCGACAGGCTGCGTCAGGCGCGACCCTTGCGGTTGATCGCGGAGATGATCGCCTTGAGCGACGCCGTCGTGATCGACGGGTCGATGCCGACACCCCAGAGGACCTCGCCGTCGACCTCGCACTCGACATAGGCCGCGGCGGTCGCGTCGCCGCCCTCGGACAGCGCGTGCTCCGCATAGTCGAGGACCTTGACGTTGACGTCCACCTTGCTGAGCGCGTCGACGAAGGCGGCGATGGGGCCGTTGCCCGCGCCCTCGAGCGTGACCGCGCGGCCACGGTCGACGAGGTCGGCCTCGATCGTGTCGGTCCCACCCTCGACGCTCGCGGCGCGCGTACCGCGCAGCGAGAAGCGTCCCCACGGCTCGAGCGGGCCGCCGGGCTCGGCCGGGAGGTACTCGTCGGCGAAGATCTGCCAGATGTCGTCGCCGCTGACCTCGCGGCCCTCGCCGTCGGTCACCCCCTGGACGACGCGCGAGAACTCGATCTGCAGACGACGCGGCAGGTCGAGGTGGCGCTCCGACTTGAGCAGGTAGGCGATGCCTCCCTTGCCGGACTGCGAGTTGACGCGGATGACCGCCTCGTAGGAGCGGCCGACATCCTTGGGGTCGATCGGCAGGTAGGGCACGGCCCAGACGAGGTCGTCGATCGTCCGCCCTTCGGCTGCGGCGCGCTGCTCGAGCGCCTCGAGGCCCTTCTTGATCGCGTCCTGGTGCGAGCCCGAGAACGCGGTGAACACGAGGTCGCCCGCATACGGGTGGCGCTCGTGGACGTCGATCTGGTTGCAGTACTCGACCGTGCGGCGGATCTCGTCGATGTCGGAGAAGTCGACCTCCGGGTCGATGCCCTGCGAGAACAGGTTCATGCCGAGGGTGACCAGGTCGACGTTCCCGGTACGCTCGCCGTTGCCGAAGAGGCAGCCCTCGATGCGGTCCGCACCGGCCTGGTAGCCGAGCTCGGCGGCGGCGACGGCGGTACCCCGGTCGTTGTGCGGGTGCAGCGAGAGGATGACGTTCTCCCGCTGCGCGAGATTGCGGTTCATCCACTCGATCGAGTCGGCATACACGTTGGGCGTGGCCATCTCGACGGTCGCCGGGAGGTTGATGATGACCTTGCGCTCGGGCGTCGGTTCGAAGACCTCGATGACGGCGTTGCAGATGCGCGCGGCGAACTCGAGCTCGGTCCCGGTGTAGGACTCGGGCGAGTACTCGTAGAAGACGGTCGTGCCGGGGACCGTGTCCTCGTACTTTTTGCAGAGCTTGGCGCCGTCGACCGCGACGTCGATGATCCCTTCCTCGTCGAGGCGGAACACGACCTCCCGCTGGAGGATCGACGTCGAGTTGTACAGGTGCACGATCGCCTGCTTGGCGCCCGCGATCGCCTCGTAGGTGCGGGCGATGAGGTGCTCACGTGCTTGCGTGAGGACCTGGATGACGACGTCGTCCGGGATCAGGTCTTCCTCGATGAGCATCCGCACGAAGTCGTAGTCCGTCTGGGACGCGGACGGGAACCCGACCTCGATCTCCTTGTAGCCCATGTCGACGAGCAGCTGGAACATCTTGAGCTTGCGCTCGGGGTTCATCGGCTCGATGAGCGCCTGGTTGCCGTCGCGGAGGTCGACGGCGCACCAGCGGGGTGCCTGGGTGATCGCGCGGTCCGGCCAGGTGCGGTCAGGGACGTGCACCGCGATCTGCTGCTGGAACGGGACGTACTTCTGGGTCGGCATCCCGGAGGGGTTCTGCGGGCCTCCGGGGAAGATCTGCTTCGTCATCTCTGAGTGTCCTTCGTACTGGTGCTGCTCGATGCGTCTGAGACGTCCGGTCGGCACCACGACCACCGCGACGAGGTTCCGACCGTTTCAGGCCTCGTCGCGGCAGGGAAGGAGCAGCAGGCGCTGCGCAGCCGAGCACATGTGTGTCACTGTACCCCTCTGCGCAGCGCCTGCTTCGTCTCGTTCACGAGACCAAAAGCTGTCGATCGTCGAGACGGGCCCTACTGGCCTGCGCCGCCGAAGGCGTCAGCGATCTCTTCCTCGCTGAGGTTCTCGCCGAACAGGTCGGCAATCTCCTCGTCGGTGAGGGGGGCATCGCTCGTGCCGTCTGCGCTGTCACCCAGGACGTCGTCGCCCTGCGGGAGGTCGCTCAGCCCAGAGCCGTCGGTCAATCCGTCGAGGCCGGTACCGTCCTCGTAGCCGTAGCTCGTCCCCGGCAGACCGCCGAGCGAGCCGAGCATCGCGAAGCCGGGCTGCTCCTGGATGTAGGCCATGAGGGCGGTGGTCTGCTCCTCGATCCATGTCTGGTCGTCGAGCTTGCCCTCCTTCTGGAGCTTCACCATCGCGTTGCCCATCGCCGTCGACGAGTCGACGAGCGACGAGATGGGGCTCAGGAACCACGAGCCCCCCTCGGAGAGGGCGACCAGGCTGGCATCCTGCATGCCCATCTCCTTGATGAGCGGCGCCTTGTCGACGCAGATCTCGCCCGAGCCCATCCCAGACACGTCGAGCTTCACGCAGGTCGGGTCAAGGGTGACGTTCGCGGTCTGGCCCTGGTCGCTGTAGGAGATCTTGAACCCGTCGAACACGACCTTGGCGACAGCGGCGTCCTTGGACCGCTCGGCGAAGCCGTTCTCGATCGTGAGACCCGCGAGGTCGGTGCCGTCGTGCTTCGGGAGGTACAGGGCGGCGAGGCGGCGCTCTGCGAGCGGGAGGGCGACCGCGAGGTCCTGCGGGTCGCCGCTCTTCATGTAGGCGAGCGTCGCGTCCACGAGTCCCGAGGCCGCAGCCGTGGGCGAGTCGAAGCCCTTGACGGCCGAGGCCGCCGGGAGGGTGCCACGCGTCCCGCCTGCGCTCTCGAGCGCGTACTCGGCGAGGGTGAGGTACGGGCTGACGTACCAGGAGCCCTCCTCCTCGACCGCGACGACGTACGCCTTCTGGCCGTCGAGGTCGGCGATGTCGCCCTTCGCGGGCAGCGACTCGTCGAGGTCCGCCTTGATCTCCGCCTTCGTCTCCTCCTTGTCGGGGAGCTCGAGCGGGAAGGCGCCCGACATGCTGCTGCCGAGCGCACTCGACGAGACCTCGTAGACGAGATCCGCGACCTCGGTCGCGATCTTGTCCGTGTCGCCGTCGAGCGAGAACGAGCCGGCGTCGAGATAGACCTTGGCGACACCCTCCGCGATCGACTCGGAGCGCACCTCGAGCCCGGTCACGTCGAGCGTGACCGCGTCGAGGACCGCTTGGTAGCTGTCCAACGCCGACTGGTACTCGTCGTTGCCCTCGGCGTTCTCGACGAACGAGTCGTACTGCGCCTTGATGTGGCTGACCTCGGCAGGTGACAACGAGCCGTACATCGCGAGGATGTCCTTGTCGGTCGCGCTCTCGACCAGCTTGGTGACGGCTGCCTCCGGCGAGTCCGAGCCACCGATCTTGTCGAAGATCAGCGTCTTGGCCGCCCAGGCGCCGCCGCCGAGCACGAGGACACCGGCAGCGACGGCGCCGCCGACGACGAGACCACGGCGTGACCGCCGCTCGGGCGCACCCGAGTCATAGCTGACGACGCCTGGCCCGCCCGCGCCGGCGTAGCCGCCAGCCTGGCCCTGCCACGCCGCCGCTCCCGGCTGAGGCTGAGGTGCCGACCATCCCTGCACGGCGGGTTGTGCCTGAGCGCTCCAGGCCTGCTCGGCGCCAGGCTGCTGCTGCGGGGCCCAGCCCGGGGCGCCCGCGGCCGGTGCTCCGGCCGCACCGGCCGCGGGGGCCGACGTGCGCGCGGCGATCGCAGCGTTGACCTGGGGGTCGCCGAACGCACCGAGCCACGTGAGCAGCTCCGGGTAGGCCGACGGGTTCGCGGCGATCGTCGCGCGAAGGTCCGGACGCTCGTAGGCGATGCGGGCGAGCGTCTCGCCCGGAGTCCGCGGGTCCGCGGCCTGCTGCTGGATCTGGTCGGTCATGCTGTGTTCTCCCCTGTCATGCGGACACGCTCGTCCGGCTCACCGTCTCGTCAGCCGTGCCCATGCTCCCACAGGGGGCGCCAGGACGGCGCCCCCTGCGGGAGGTTTCTGAGTCAGTTCACCCGAGCGGCGAGAGCCGCGTCGACCTCAGGGTCGCCCAGCTGCCCGAGCCACTCGAGGAGTGCCGGGTAGGTGGTCGGGTTCGACGCGACCGCAGCCCTCAGGGTCGGGGCGTCCTGGACGATCTGGGCGAGAGTCGCTGCAGGGGTCGACGGGTCGGCCGCCTGGGCCCACGTGAACCCACCCTCCTCCCGACCGGCCTGGTCGATCGGGTCGCTCAGCGCGACCTTCTCGGTCGGAGAGACGATCTCGTGCGCTTCAGGTGCACCGATCTCCGTCGACGTCGCGGCGGGCAGGACCGTCGTCGTCTCCTGTGCCGAGGGCACCTCGGCGGGCGCCGCAGGCGCGGGCGACTCGACGGGCACCATGCCGTAACCGCTCGAGTCGGGCGCGAGGGCCGGGGCGGTCGGGGACGACTGCGCGGGGGCGGGTGCGCCCTGAGGCGCTGGCGGGTAGCCGACCTCGTGCCCGCTCACGGCGGACGGGTACGACGCCTGAGCAGGAGCCGGGCGGGCCGCCTGCGGTCGCTCGGGGCGCGGCGTCCAGCGGTACGCGGCCGAGCCGTCCCCCGGCCGGGGCGTCCGCGGGTTCGCCGCGAGGTACTCACGGACCGGGTCCGGGACCGTCAGTGCGAGGATCACCGCGGCCGGCAGGACGAGCGCGATGGCGAGCCTGATGACAAGGAACGGCAGGAAGACGCGCAGCGGACCGCCGGTCATGCCGAGCAGCACGCACCCGGTGACGAGCGAGGCACCCATGAGCACGAGGACCGTGCCACGCGAGTCTGCGGGGCTCTTGCGCCCCACGGTCGACAGCGCACCGAGGGCGAGGCCTGCGATCAGCAGGAGGACGACCGCCGCCGGGACGAGATCGGCGACACGGCTCCCGGTGATCCAGATCTGCAGCACGCTCGCCACCGCGAGGACGACCGCGAGCAGCGCCTGCAGCAGGAGCGTCACGCGGACGGACTCGAACCAGGCGACCGCGACGTTCTGCGTCGCCCTGCGACGCACCGCGGGGCTAGCCGCCAGGACGGCGACCGCGGGCAGGAGGAACAGCCCGAACCCGTTCGGCAAGAAGAGGACGTCCCGCAGCGGGTGGAGGGTCTCGACGAGCGACCGGACCTGGTCGCCGTCCGTCACGAACAGGACCAGCACGTGCGCGACGGCGAGAGCGACGAGCGCACGCGACCAGGCGATCGTCCGACCGAGGGCGGCGGCAAGGACCGGAGCGAGCAGCGCCAGGGCGACCAGCGTCGTCGCCACCAGGGCGATGACGACGCTCGTACGGTTGCCCGACGACGTGCGCGACGAGATCTCGACGACGTACAGGACGATCCATGCGAGCAGGCCGATCCCCGAGACGGCGGCGACGAGCGCGGCGACGCGCGACCACGTCGACGTCGCGGCGCGGTCCTGCTCGACGGGGCCGAGCTCGCTCGCTCGCGGGGTCGCCGCGAGGAGCGCACCCGCGAGCCCGAGGGCGGCAGCTGCGCCGACCCCTTCGAGGCGCGACCGCACAGCGGCGTCGAGAACGACCTGCGCCACGACCGCAAGGATGTACGGAAGGTTGAGCAGGACGCGCGCGCGACGCGTCGTGTGCACCGTCCACGACGCCGGCAGCGCCCCGAAGCGCGCGAGGTACGGCAGCGCGAGCGACACGACCGACAGAAGCGTCGGTGCGAGCACCCACGCGACGCCGGCCGCGCTCTCGCCCGCACCGTTCCAGACGAGCTGGAGCGACACGAGGAGCAGCAGGGCGCTCACGATGTCACGCACATAGTCGGAGTCGGGGACGCCCGCGAACGGCTTCGCCGGGGCCTGGGCCTCCGTCAGGTCGATCACGTCCGTGGCTGCCGCGGGCGGCGGATAGCCGTGCTGGTCCGGTGTCGGAGTGTCGTGCTGCTCGCTCATGAGGCTTCTTTCTCTCGAACATGGAGCCCGCCGCCTGCGTACGACGACGACTGGCCGCCCCGAATCTAGCGAGGATCAGCCGCCCTCGCGCGGCGAGACGCCCGGCGGGTGAACGGTGGACGCCGTCGCGCCGTTGTGGTCAGAAGCCGAGACGGCCGAGCTGCTTCGGGTCGCGCTGCCAGTCCTTCGCGACCTTGACGTGCAGATCGAGGTAGACCCTGCTGCCCAGCAGGCGCTCGATCCCCTGGCGTGCCCGGGTGCCGACGTCACGCAGGCGCGCGCCACCCTTGCCGATGATGATCGCCTTCTGCGAGTCCCGCTCGACGAACAGGTTGACGCGCACGTCGACGAGCGGATCGTCCTTGCGACCGCCCTCCCTCGGGACGATCTCGTCGACCACGACGGCGAGCGAGTGCGGGAGCTCGTCGCGCACCCCCTCGAGCGCCGCCTCGCGCACGAGCTCGGCGACCATGACGGCCTCGGGCTCGTCGGTCAGCTCGCCGTCCGGGTAGAGCATCGGGCCGACGGGCAGCCGCGACACGAGGACGTCCGCGAGCTCGTCGACCTGGTAGCCGCCGACGGCAGAGACAGGGACGATGTCCGCCCAGTCACCGAGCGCCGAGACAGCCAGGAGCTGGTCCGCGAGCTCCTGCCGGGAGACCTTGTCCGCCTTCGTGACCGCGGCGACGACCGGCGTGGGCCGCCGGCCGCGCATCAGGGCCGCGAGCTCGCTCGCGATGAACCTGTCGCCCGGGCCCACCTTCTGGTCCGCCGGCAGGCAGAAGACGATCACGTCGACCTCCGTCAACGTGTCCCGCACGAGCGTGTTGAGCCGCTCGCCGAGCAGCGTGCGCGGACGGTGCAGCCCAGGGGTGTCGACGAGCACGAGCTGCGCGTCGTCGCGGTGCACGATGCCGCGGATCGTGTGCCGCGTCGTCTGCGGACGACCCGACGTGATCGCGACCTTCTCGCCGACGAGCGCGTTCGTCAGGGTGGACTTGCCCGCGTTCGGGCGCCCCACGAGGCAGGCGAAGCCGGAGCGGAACTCCCCGGCGTCGTTCGAGGGCTTGCGGCTCATGAGTCACTCCTGCGGTCGTTGCGGTCGGCACGGTCGTGCCGCGACGCGCGCTGCTCGCGCTGGTCGCTGTCGCTGTGGTCGTTCTCGGGCGGCGCCACCCGGTGGGCAAGGATGGTCGAGACGCGCTTGCGTCTGCCCTCGACACGTTCCGCGACGAGGTGCACGCCCGAGACCTCCGCGTGCGAGCCGAGGAGCGGAACCCGGCCCAGGGCCTTGGCGAGGAGCCCCGCGACCGTGTCGACGTCGTCGTCCTCGAGCTCGAGGCCGAGGAGCTCGCCCAGCTCCCAGAGGTTCGTGCGGGCGGGCACGCGGTACTCGCCCGGGCCGGTCTCGACGATCTCCGCCGCGTCCGGGTCGTGCTCGTCGGTCACCTCGCCGACGATCTCCTCGATCGCGTCCTCCATCGTCACGAGGCCAGCGGTGCCGCCGTACTCGTCGACGACGAGCGCCATGTGCGAGCGCGACTCCTGCAGGTCGCGCAGCAGGTCGTCGACAGGCTTCGACTCGGGCACGAAGTGCGCGGGACGCATGACGTCCTCGACGGTTGTCGTCGCCTCAGCCGGGTCCACCACCCCCGAGACCGGGTCTCCGTGCAGGCGGTCGACGACGTCCTTGAAGTAGACGACGCCGCGGACGTCGTCCTCGGAGTCTCCGACGACGGGGACACGGGAGAAGCCCGAACGCTGGAAGAGCCGCAGGACGCTGGGCAGCAGCGTCGTCGTCGGGGTCGTGACCATGTCGGTGCGCGGCACCATGACCTCGCGCGTGAGCGTGCTGCCGAGACCGAAGACGGAGCGGATCAGCTCGCGCTCCTCCTCCTCGATCACCTCGGACTCGTTGACGCGGTCGACCATCTCCTGGAGCTCGTGCTCGCCGACGTCCTCCGACGACGAGATCGACGTCCCGGCCGTCCAGCCGGCCAGTCTCAAGGCAGCCAGCAGCAGGGGTCCGAGCGCCACGAGCACGCTCGCAGGGTGCCGCCGACCGAAGGAGCGCGGGCTCAGCCGCACGAGGACGAGCGCGACGAGCGACGAGATGACGACAGCAAGGCCGAGCACGTGCCACCAGACGTCGAGCGCATGCTCGAGGCTCAGGGTGATGCACGCGGTCGCAGTCATCTCGGCGACGATGCGCCAGAACGCCGCAGCGGACGCCGTCCGCCGCGGATCGACGACGAGGGCCGCAGCCCTGCGGCCTGCCTTCGTGCCGTTCTCCGCGACCTCGGCCATCGACGACCGGGTGACGCGCTGGACGGCGACCTCGCCCGAGCTCAGGAGTGCGGCCAGCACGATCCCGAGCGTCGCGCCGACGAGCAGCGCGGGGACCGGGACCTCGCTCATCGACTCGCGAGGAACGTCAGCAGCAGCTTGCGCTGGAGGGCGAACATCTCCTTCTCCTCCTCCGGCTCCGCGTGGTCGAACCCGAGGAGGTGCAAGATCCCGTGCGTCGTCAGCAGCAGCATCTCCTCGATCGTCGAGTGGCCGGCCACCTTCGCCTGCTGCGCGGCAACCTCGGGACACAGCACGACGTCGCCGAGGAGGCCTGCGGGCGTCACGTCGCCCTCACGGCCGGGCCGCAGCTCGTCCATCGGGAACGACAGGACGTCGGTCGGCCCAGGCTCGTCCATCCACTGCACGTGCAGCTCGGTCATGACGTCCGTGCCGACCATGAGGATCGACAGCTCCGTCTGCGGGTGCAGGTGCATCGCGTCGAGGACGTAGCGGGCGAGCGCGGCGAACTCCGCCTCGTCGACCTCGAAGCCCGACTCGTTGTTGACCTCGATCGTCATGCGTGCCTCTCCTGGCTCTCCGGGCGGGTGCGTTCTGGTCGGCCGGACGGCCGGGTGGTGGGCTGTGCGGCCTGCTTCTCGACGTCCCACCGGGCATACGCCTCGATGATCTCGCCGACGAGTCGGTGGCGGACGACGTCCTCGCTCGTGAGGTGGCAGAACTCGACGTCGTCGACACCGCTCAGGACGTCCTCGACGACCCGCAGCCCGGAGCGGACGCCGCCCGGGAGGTCCACCTGCGTGATGTCGCCCGTGACGACCATCGTCGAGCCGAAGCCGAGGCGGGTGAGGAACATCTTCATCTGGTCGGGCGTCGTGTTCTGCGCCTCGTCGAGGATGATGAACGCGTCGTTCAGGGTGCGCCCACGCATGTACGCGAGCGGTGCGACCTCGATCGTGCCGGACTCCATGAGCCGCGGGATCGACTCCGGGTCGATCATGTCGTGCAGCGCGTCGTACAGCGGACGCAGGTAGGGGTCGATCTTGTCGGTGAGCGTGCCGGGCAGGAACCCGAGCCGCTCCCCCGCCTCGACCGCGGGCCGCGTCAGCACGAGGCGGCTGACCTTCTTCGCCTGGAGCGCCTGGACGGCGGTCGCCATGGCGAGGTACGTCTTGCCGGTACCGGCCGGCCCGATGCCGAACGTGACGGTCGACGACGCGATCGCGTCGACGTAGCGCTTCTGCCCGAGCGTCTTGGGGCGGATCGTCCGGCCGCGGTTCGACACGATGTCGTGGCTGAGCACCTCGGCGGGACGCGGTGCACCCTGCGAGGCGAGCATCGCGACCGATCGCGTCACCACGTCGGGGCTGAGCGGCGTGCCAGCCTCCGCGAGCTCGACGAGCTCGTCGACGAGGCGGACGGCGAGCGCGACGTCACCGGCCGGGCCGCTCACCGTGATCTGGTTGCCACGCGCGTGCACGTCGACACGCTCGAAGCCCTCCTCGATCGCTCTGAGCACGCCGTCCTGCGGGCCGAGGAGGGCGACCATGTCGACCTGCGGCGGGACGACGATCCGGTGCTCGAGGCGTGCACCGGCACGCGTCCGGGGGCGAGCGGGAGCTGCGTCGTCGTCGGGGCGTCCCGGTCCTGCTGTTGCTGTGGTCTCTGGCATGGGCCGGCCTGAGCCGTCGTCCTCCGCGCTGGTGCGTCCTGGTCACGAGCAGTCTACCGACGCCGTGCCGTGTCGACCGCCCCGCGGGGACGACCTCCTGGCAGAGTGGGTGCACGGCCATGTCCGCACACGCTCTGGAGGCACCATGTCCCGCTCGACCGTCCGCTCCGCGCTCGTCGTCGCGCTGCTCGTCGGGTCTCTCGCCGCGTGCGCAGACGAGTCGACGCCTGCCGCGACGGACCCGACGTCGACGGCAGCCACGACGACCCCGGCTCCGACGACGGCACCCGCTCCCACGACGACGTCGCCCGAGGCCGAGCCGACCCCCGGGCAGTCCGCGACGAACGGGACGACGGTCCTCACCTCGCCCGTCGACGGCGCCGTCGTCACCGGACCGAGCGTCGCCATCACGGGCGAGGCGACCGCGTTCGAGGGCAACCTCAGCTGGGTCGTCTATGCGGAGGGCGGTTCGCTCGAGGAGCCTTCGCAGGAAGGCAGCACCATGACGGGCGCGAACGGCGAGGTCGGGCCCTTCGAGACTACGGTCGACCTCGAGCCCGGCACCTGGACGGTCGCCGTCTTCGAGTCGTCAGCGATGGACGGTCAGCCGCTCAACCTCGTCTCGGCGACGATCACGGTCAAGTGACGCGCTGAGCCGCTGGCTCTAGCGGTCGCTCAGCGACCGCCCCAGAACCCCAGCCGGTCCGCGAGGAGCGCGAGCGCCACGGGCCCTGCGGTCGAGGTGCGCAGGACGTGCGGACCCAGCAGGACGGGCTGTGCGCCCGCCTCGGTGAGCTCTGCAAGCTCCTCGCCGGCGATGCCGCCTTCTGGCCCGACGACGACGAGCACCTGAGCCTCGGCGGCCGGTTCCGGGACGTTCGCGGCGGAGATCGGCGTCGTCGCCTCCTCGTGCAGGACGAGAACAGCGCCCCCACCCGACACGACCTCGGCGGTGCGCGCGGCGAGGCGCGACGTCGTCAGCGCCTCCTCCACCTCGGGGACCCGCGCGCGGCGCGCCTGCTTCGTGGCGGTGCGGACGGTCGCGACCCAGCGGGCTCGCGAGCGCGCGGCGCGGTCGCCGCGCCACACGACGATCGACCGTGACGCCTGCCACGGGATCACACAGTCGACGCCGACCTCGGTCGCGGCCTCGATCGCGAGCTCGTCGCGGTCCCCCTTGGCGAGGGCCTGGACGAGCACGAGGCGCGGGGCCGGGTCGCGGTCGCGGCACACCTCGTCGACCTCGAGGGTCACCTGAGAGTCGTGGACGTCGCGGATCGTGCAACGCAGGCGGAGGCCCTCGCCGTCGACCACGTCGATCTGCTCGCCAGCACGGCGTCGTTGGACGACACCCGCGTGCCGGCCCTCCGGTCCGTCGAGCACGTACACCGACCCGGCGGGGTACTGCTCGAGGCGGGCGGACTCAGCCAGGAATACCGGAGCGCTCATCTGCGCACCCTCTCACGTCGAGTGCGGTCAGCGGCCTGCGATCTTCTCACGCAGCCGGGCGAAGACGCCCGGGTGCGCGGCCGAGACCTTCGCCTCGGGCTTCTCCTCTCCGCGCAGCGCGGCGAGACGGCGCAGGAGCTCGGCCTGCTCCTCGTCGAGCGAGGTGGGGACGACGACGTCGACGTGGACCTCGAGGTCGCCGCGACCGCCGACGTGCAGGTGACCGACGCCAAGGTTGCGCAGGGTGACGGTGTCACCGGGCTGCGTGCCGGGCGGGCACACGACCTCCTGGAGCCCGTCGAGGGTCTCGAGCTCGATCGTCGTGCCGAGCGCGGCTGCCGTCATCGGGATCTCGAGCGTGCAGTGCAGGTCGTCGCCGCGGCGGATGAAGCGCTCGTGCTTCTTCTCGCGGATCTCGACGTAGATGTCGCCGGCAGGGCCACCGGCGGGGCCCGCCTCACCCTGGCCGGTCATCTTGATCCGGGTACCCGTGTCTACACCGGCGGGGACCTCGACGACGAGCGTGCGGCGGCTGCGCACGCGGCCCTCGCCCGCGCAGTCCGGGCACGGCTCGGGGACGGTCGTGCCGTGGCCCTGGCAGGCTGAGCACGGCGCGGTCGTCATGACCTGGCCGAGGAAGGAACGTGCGACCCGCTGGACCGAGCCCCGGCCGCCGCACACCTCACAGGTGCGGACTGACGTCCCCGGTCGGCAGCACGAGCCGCCGCACGTGCTGCAGACGACAGCCGTGTCGACGGGCAGCTCGCGGCGCGTGCCGAACGTCGCCTCTGCGAGGTCGATGTCGAGGCGGACGAGCGCGTCCTGGCCGCGGCGCGAGCGCGGCACCGGACCACGCTGCGCCTGGCCGCCACCGAAGAACGTCTCGAAGATGTCCTGGAAGCCGAACGCGCCACCCTGGCCGCCGCCGGGCGAGGACGGGTCGGTGCCCATGTCATACGACTGGCGCTTGTCCGGGCTGCCCAGAACCTCGTACGCGCGAGTCACGTCCTTGAACCGGTCCTCGGCGTCCGCCCCGGCGACGTCCGGGTGGAGCTCGCGCGCGAGCTTGCGGTAGGCCTTCTTGATCTGGTCCTGGGTCGCGTCACGCGGGACGCCGAGGATCTCGTAGTAGTCCGTCACGAAGCTGCTTCCTGGTGGTGGGTCGAGGGTGGCGCGTTCCCGCAGCGCGGGCGCGTCCGGTCAGGTGGCGAGGATGCGTGTGAGATAGCGGGCGACCGCGCGCACGGAGGCGATCGTCCCCGGGTAGTCCATCCGGGTCGGACCGATCGAGCCGAGGAGCGCGACCGAGTCACCCTCAGTACCGTAACCGGTGCTGACGACAGAGGTGACGGAGAGCCCGGCATGCTGCGTCTCATGACCGATGCGCACGGCCACGCCGCGCGAGTCCTCGGACATCTCGGTGAGCAGGCCGAGCAGGACGACCTCCTCCTCGAGCGCCTCGAGGACGGGCCGCAGCGAGCTTTCGAGCCCGGCGTCGCTGCGCGCAAGGTTGGATGCTCCGGAGAGGACGATGCGCTCCTCCGTCTCCTCTGCGAGGGTGTCGGCAAGGAGGTCGAAGATCTCCTGGACGAGCGGTCGCTGCGTCTCGTCGAACTGCTCGAGCAGGCCGGGCAACGCCTCCCGGATCTCCGGGAGCCGCCGTCCGAGGACGGCCGCGTTGAGGCGGCCGCGGACGATCGCGATCAGCGCCTCGTCGACGTCCTCGCTCAGGGACAGGGTGCGCTGCTCGACGCGGCCCGTGTCCGTGATGATGACGACGAGCAGGCGGCTGCCGGGAACCGGGACGAGCTCGAGGTGGCGCAGCCCCGACCGCCGGAGCGACGGGTACTGCACGACGGCGACCTGCTGCGTGAGGTGAGCGAGGAGTCGCGAGGCCCGGAAGATCACGTCGTCGAGGTCGACGGCTTGGTCGAGGAACACGGAGATCGCGCGGCGCTCGGGCCGCGAGAGGGGCTTGACCTCCGCAAGCTGGTCGACGAAGAGCCGGTAGCCGCGGTCGGTCGGGACGCGACCTGCCGACGTGTGAGGCTGCGCGATCAGGCCCTCTTCCTCGAGCGCCGCCATGTCGTTGCGGATCGTCGCCGGAGACACGCCGAGGCTGTGCCGCTCGGCGAGAAGCTTCGAGCCCACGGGCTCGCGCGTCGTCACATAGTCCTCGACGATCGCACGCAGCACGTCGAGCCTGCGCTCTGAGCTCATCTTGCGCCGCCTCCTCCGTCGCGCCGGACCGATCCCGGGGCGCCAGCTGTTCGCACTCCCGGCCTTCGAGTGCCAATCTTAACGGGCCGCGCGATGTTGGGACGGCGGTCTTCGTCACGCTGTGCGCGAAGTCGCACCGAGGGCCGGTTCAGTCCGCCAACGGGCCGGCGACGAGGCGCGTGCGGTACTCGCGCAGCTCAAGGGGCTCGTCGACGCTGGTCGTCGTCGCCATGCCGCTCACCGGCAGCCACGCCTGCGAACCCGCCAGGCGGTAGCGTCCGCTCCACGTCGTCGTCAGCCTGATCTGCACCGTCTCCAGACGTGTGTAGACGTGGCTCACAGACTTGTCGGGGTACGGCCCTCCCGTCTTGGTCGTGACCAGAGGCCGAGAGCCGTCCCCGAAGTCCCACGAGAACTGGACCGGGGTCATCTCGAGCTCGACCGCCTGCCCGAGGATCGTCAGGTCGAACACCTGCGGCACCGCGTCCGTCCACACGATCGTGTCCGTCTGCACGTAGGTCACTGCCGTGCCCGGGCTTCGCCCCAGCGGCGAACCCTTCAGCTCCAGCCGCTTGATCTCCCGCTCGACCTCCGCACCGACATCACCCTCGCCCGGGTCCCCGTCGCCCTCACAACCCGCATCCCGGTAGAGAGTCCACGGACCCCACGCCCCGGTTGTCGCGTCCCAGACGCTACGCAAGTACGGCACCCGGAACCGCTCGTCCTCCGCACAGCCAGCGGACTCCCCGATCGCCGCCGAGCACCAGAACGCCACACCAGGGTTCGCCGTCAGCTCAGCGAGCGAGCACTCCCCCGGATCCATCGCCCGCGTCCGCGCGACAGGATGCGGCTCTCGCCTGTCGCGGCGCTCGCCTTCCCTGACTCGCGTTCCTGAGGTGAGAACTCCATCGCCATCGGCGTCGGTCGTCACTCCCACGTCGCCGCTATTGCCAGAGATCGCGAGCGTGAAGAGAAGGCCGGCACTGCTGACTATCGTCGAAGCACGCGACGTCCAGTCAGGCATCATCATCGCGAACGGTCAGCACCTTCGTGAACTCCCATACGTCGCCAAGCTCAAGCACAATGTGCAGCCGCGCTTCCTGACCGTCGTGGACCTCGGGCTCGGCAACAGGCGTCCGCCGGACCAGTCCGCCGTTCTGCTTCAGTTCGACCTGAAACTCGAAGTAGAACGGTGTCGCCGTATCTGGAAGGTACTCAGCGCTCAAGATCTCGACAGCCAGCCCTGAGGCGGCCCCGCCGTCGGCGTGGAGCTTCTCGATCCGGTCCATCAGCTTCATGCAGTAGCCGCACGCGTTGCCACTGACGTCCTTGAGACCTTCGATGTCGCCCGTCGCATACGCGTACGGGTAGAGGTCGTAGAAGTACCTGATCGCCGACAGCGCCCCCTCGGGGGTCGGGTCATCGAGAGTGTCAGGTGCGACGGGCCTCGGCGGCGGCGGCGCGATCGTGGGACCCGGGACGGGCGCCTCCGACGGCGTCGGGTCCAGTGTCCCCGAAGGCGCTGGCGTCGGGGCGGACGAGACACCGCCAGCGGTGCTCGTACCGGCAGGCGGCTGAACCTCGGCCTGCGCCGTGCACCCCACCAGCAACAACACCACGGCAACCCACGCTGCGCTCGCCCGGACCCCGACCTTCACTCCCCGCACCCCCTGAGACATGACCGACAAACTAGGGCACCCACGCTCGCGGCGCGACCGATACAACAGGCCTGTGGACGGACGCCGCGATCAGCGTCACACACGCTTACCCAGCGATCTCCGGCCGCCAGCTAGGGTGGCCAGGTGCACGATCGCTATGGCTCTGACGTCCTGTCCGGCGGCTCGGACCACCACCCCCGGCGCCCCGTCTCCCGTCCCGTGCCCGCCGAGCGCGGGACCGTCGTCGAGGAGGTCATGACCGGCTGGGTCGGCGCCGTCGTCCGCGTCGAGAAGTCCGGCGGTCAGCACGTCGTCGAGCTTGAGGACCGCGCCGGCCGGACACGCACGTTCCCGCTCGGCCCAGGGTTCTGGATCGACGGCGAACCTGTCATCCTCACCGCGCCCGTCGGCCGCGCTACCGCCGCCCCGACGCGCACCGCGTCCGGGTCGACGGTCGTACGCGACGCACGCGCCCGCGTGGCTCGCGGCTCACGCATCTGGGTCGAGGGCAAGCACGACGCCGAGCTTGTCGAGCGCGTCTGGGGCGACGACCTGCGCGTCGAGGGTGTCGTCGTCGAGCTGCTCGAGGGAGTCGACAACCTCGCCGACGCGCTGCGTGAGTTCCGACCGACCCGAGAGAGACGCGTCGGCGTACTCGTCGACCACCTGCTGCCCGGGACGAAAGAGCGGCGGCTCGCCGACGAGGCGCTGCGCCTCGTTCCGAACGGCACCGTCAAGGTGCTGGGCCACCCGTTCGTCGACGTGTGGCAGGCCGTCCGGCCGGCGCGCATCGGTCTCGAGAAGTGGCCCATCATCGAGCGAGGCACCGAGTGGAAGACCGGGATCCTGCGCGAGCTCGGCTGGCCCCACGCAGATCAGGCGGATGTCGCGCAGGGCTGGAAGCGGATCCTCGGAACCGTGCGGTCCTACGCGGACCTCGAGCCCGCACTCCTCGGGCGCGTCGAGGAGCTCATCGACTTCGTCACCGAGCCGGTCTGATCCCCTGCACAGACATGCGAGAGGCCCGGCACACCCTTCGGTGTGCCGGGCCTCCTGCTGAGCGCGTCAGGCGGGCTGCTGGCCCACCACGCGGCGGTAGCAGTATGCGGTCGCGATCATCGCGACCGGCATCGACACGATGAGGCCGACCCCGCAGAGCGCGCTGCCGACAGAGTTGGCGACGTAGACGAGCAGCATGAGGAGCGCCACCTGACCGGCGTTCTTCAGTGCGACGTCGATGCTGGCCTTGATCGCGTCGACGGCACCGAGCCCCTTGTCGATCGCAAAATGGAGCGCGAAGATCCCGAAGAACCCGACGGCGAGCGGGCCGACGACGACGATCATGGACACCGCGGTGGCAACGCCGACCAGGAGTGCTGTCAGCAGAGCCTTCGAGAAGTTCGGGATCGAGAAGAAGTCACCGACCGTGATCGAGCGACCTGTCGTCGCGACGAGCCCGACGTTCGTCGCAGCCGCCTGGAAGAACACGCCGAGCAGCAGCGAGACGCCGAGGAAGAGAACCATGCTGCCGAAGCCGACCGCGAGGAAGCCCCCGTCAGAGTCGAGCGACGACGCCGCGGCGGCGCCACCGATGATGATGGCGTAGAAGATCCCGATCAGGATGCCGATACCGACCGCCCACGCGAGCGAGCCCAGGAGGATCGGGCCGATGTTCTTCGTGAACTTGTCCCAGCCGTACGAGAAAGCGGCCCCGACATCGATCGGGCTCTGCCCGGGCGCGCCCTGGTACGGCTGCTGGCCGTAGGGCTGCTGGCCGTAAGGCTGACCCGCAGGCGGCTGCTGGCCGTAGGGCTGCTGGCCGTAAGGCTGACCCACGGGCGGCTGCTGGCCGTAGGGCTGCTGACCCGGAGCGGGCTGCCCCGGCGGCGGCGTCGGCGCGCCGTACGGCGGCTGGCCGTCCGGACCGGGCACCTCGCCCGGGTACGGCGGGACGTTGCTGTCAGACATTGTTCGCTCCTCAGATCGGGGCCGGACACACCGGCGGGCGCCGGGACTCCGCGCGATACCGCACGTCATCGCCCCACAGCGTAGTGACGAAAGGCCCAAATACCCAGGGGACATGCACCCTCTGCCGACCTTCACCCGGGCGAAGGAGCAGGACGGGCGGCGGCACCAGGTGCCGCCGCCCGCTGGCGCGGTCGGCCTCAGCCGATCGGACGCCCCAGGATCCGCTGGAACCCGTACCCGCTGTACAGCGACGCGAGCGGGACCGCCACGAGCAGCCCGACGCAGCACGCGATGAAGCCGCCGAGGATCAGGAGGAACCCGCCGGCGAAGGTCGCAAGGGCTGCGCCCGGACGCTGGATGAAGAGCTGGACGCTCTCCTGGACAGGGCTGATGCCCCTGGCGCCGGGCTCGGCCGCGAACGCGCCGACGAAGATCGTCATCGCGGTCAGGGCGACACCCGCGAGCGGCCCGATGAACGGCGCGCGGTCGACCAGGATCGTCGCCGCCGCGATGACGAACGCAGAGATGATGGTCGCGTTCCCGTTGACCGTCGTGAAGAACGAGCTGAACGTCACCTGCTCACCGCGGACCTGACGCACGGCGTGCTGCGTCAGCTTGATCGTCAGGATCGCGACGACAAGCTGCGCGGCCAGGTCCCGCAGGAGGGCAGTCGCGGCCCACGACGGGCTCGGGAAGAGGTTGGCCGCACTGAACGACTCCCCGTTCACGTTCGCGTTCCAGTCCACCGGACCGCCGAGGAACGCCGAGGTCGCCAGGCTCACGACGGCGCAGATGGCCATCAGGCCCAGCCACATCCCCGCTCGCGCCCCGAACGCGCGCCACGCGACGGTGAAGCCCTCGCCGAACGAGAAGGGGCCGTGCGCAGGGACGCCGAGTGTGCCGCCGCCCGCGTTCGGGAACTGGCCGTAGGGCTGCTGACCGAACGGTGACTGCTGGCCATAAGGAGGCTGCTGACCGAATTGCTGACCGTAGGGAGGCTGCTGGCCATAGGGCTGACCGTACGGCGGCTGCGCGCCGGGCTGCTGGCCGAATGGAGGCTTCTGGCCGTAAGGCTGACCGTACGGCGGCTGCGCGCCAGGGTCCTGCGGCTGACCGCCCGAGCCGGGCACTCCGTCGGTGCCGTCCGGGTTAGGGGGAAAGTTCTCGCTCATCGTGTCTCCGCTGGTCGGTGCATGACGTCCGTCGGACCGTAGCAGCGTGAGAGCCCCGCCGCGCGACGCGACGCACCCCGTCCAGCCGTCAGTCGGTGAGGTCTCGTACGACGGCGTCCGCGAGGAGGCGGCCCTGTCGGGTCAGGAGCGCCCGCCCCCGGACCGCGGCCCGACCGTCCAGCAGGCCCGAGGCGACATGACCGGCCACAGCCCGCCGACCGGCGTCGGACAGGACGGACAGGTCGAGGCCCTCCGCGAGGCGGACGCCCAGCATCACCCGCTCGAGCGCAGCGGTCGACGCATCGATCGCCTCGCGCCCCGCCGCGGGGCTCTCCCCCCGCTCGAGCGACGCGGCGTACCGCCGCGGGTGCTTGACGTTCCACCAGCGCATCCCGTCGACGGACGTGCCGTCGTCGGCGGCGAGCGGTCCTCCCACGTACGAGTGCGCTCCAGGTCCCACTCCCCACCAGTCGTCGCCACGCCAGTACGCGAGGTTGTGGCGGCAGGCCGCGACAGAACCGTCGGGCCGGGTGCGCGCCCAGTTCGAGACCTCGTACCAGTGCAGGCCTGCGGCGCTGAGCAGGTCGTCGGCGAGCTCGTACTTCGCGGCCTGGTCGTCCTCGTCGGGCAGCGTCAGCTCGCCGCGACGTACCTGCACCGCCATCTTCGTGCCCTGCTCGACGACGAGAGCGTAGGCCGAGACGTGGTCGACGCCCGTCGCGAGCGCCGTCTCGACGCTCGTGCGCCAGTCGGCGAGCGACTCCCCCGGCGTCCCGTAAATGAGGTCGAGCGACACGTCGAGCCCAGCCGCGCGCGCCCACGCCACGACGTCGGGGATGCGGGCCGGGTCGTGCGTCCGCTCGAGCGTCGAGAGCACGTGCGGCACCGCCGACTGCATCCCGAACGAGACTCGCGTGAAGCCTGCCGCCGCGAGCGTCGCGAGGTACTCCGGGGTCACCGAGTCGGGGTTCGCCTCGGTCGTGACCTCGGCGCCCTCCTCGAGACCCCACGCGTCACGGATGCCGTCGAGCAGCCGGGCGAGGTCGCTCGCCGCAAGGATCGTCGGGGTGCCACCGCCGAAGAACACCGTCGAGACAGGACGACGCGGGAAGCCTGCGCGCTCGAGCACACCGCGCCCGAGCGTGATCTCGCGCAACGCCGTGTCAGCGTACGACTCCTGGCTCGCACCCCCGCCGAGCTCGGTCGCCGTGTACGTGTTGAAGTCGCAGTAGCCGCAACGGACGGTGCAGAACGGCACGTGCACGTACACACCGAACCTGCGGTCCGACGTCGTGCCGCCTGCCCAGCGGGGCAGAGCGCCGTCGAGCGGCGCCGGCTCCCCCTCCGGCAGGGCGGGCGTCACTTCTTGCCCTTGTCCTTCGGGTCAGCAGCGTCGGACGAGAGCGCGGCGATGAACGCCTCCTGGGGGACGTCCACGCGACCGATCGTCTTCATGCGCTTCTTGCCCTCCTTCTGCTTCTCGAGCAGCTTGCGCTTGCGGGAGATGTCACCGCCGTAGCACTTGGCCAGCACGTCCTTGCGGATCGCCCGGATCGTCTCGCGGGCGATGACGCGCGCGCCGACGGCTGCCTGGATGGGCACCTCGAACTGCTGCCTCGGGATGAGGTCCTTGAGCTTGCCCGTCATCATGACGCCGTAGGCGTAGGCCTTCTCCTTGTGCACGATCGCGCTGAACGCGTCGACCTGCTCGCCCTGCAGCAGGATGTCGACCTTCACCAGGTCGGCGGCCTGCTCACCGATCACGTCGTAGTCGAGCGACGCGTAGCCGCGGGTCTTCGACTTGAGCTGGTCGAAGAAGTCGAACACGATCTCCGCGAGCGGCAGGAAGTAGCGCAGCTCGACACGGTCCGCCGAGAGGTAGTCCATGCCCTGGAGGTCACCGCGCTTCGTCTGGCAGAGCTCCATGATCGCGCCGATGAACTCGCTCGGCGCCAGGATCGTCGCCTTGACGACCGGCTCACGGACCTCGCCGATCTTGCCGCCCGGGAACTCGCTCGGGTTCGTCACCGTGACGACGGACTTGTCCTCCATCGTCACCTCGTAGATGACGTTGGGGGCGGTCGAGATGAGGTCGAGGTCGAACTCGCGCTCGAGGCGCTCGCGCACGATCTCGAGGTGCAGCAGACCCAGGTAGCCAACGCGGAAGCCGAAACCGAGCGCGACCGACGTCTCCGGCTCGTAGACGAGCGCAGCGTCGTTGAGCTTGAGCTTGTCGAGCGCGTCCCGCAGCACCGGGTAGTCGGAGCCGTCGATCGGGTACAGCCCCGAGAAGACCATCGGCTTCGGGTCGCTGTAGCCGCCGAGCGCCTCGGACGCTGGCTTGCCCGCGTTCGTGACCGTGTCGCCGACCTTCGACTGCCGCACGTCCTTGACACCCGTGATGAGGTAGCCGACCTCGCCGACCCCGAGCCCCTGCGTGGGGTGCGGCTCGGGCGCCGAGACGCCGATCTCCAGCAGGTCGTGCGTCGCCTTCGTCGACATCATGACGATGCGCTCACGTGGGTTGAGCTTGCCGTCGACGACGCGGACGTACGTCACGACGCCGCGGTACGTGTCGTACACGGAGTCGAAGATCATCGCGCGTGCCGGGGCGTCCGGGTCGCCGACAGGCGCGGGGACGGTCTCGACGATGCGGTCGAGCAGCTCGGTGACGCCCACGCCCGTCTTGCCGGACACCTTGAGGACCGTCTCCGGGTCGACACCGACGAGGCCGGCGATCTCCTCCGCGTACTTCTCCGGCTGCGCGGCCGGGAGGTCGATCTTGTTGAGCACCGGGATGATCGCGAGCTCGTTCTCCATCGCGAGATAGAGGTTGGCGAGCGTCTGCGCCTCGATGCCCTGCGCGGCGTCGACGAGGAGCACCGCGCCCTCGCACGCGGCGAGAGACCGCGACACCTCGTAGGTGAAGTCGACGTGGCCCGGGGTGTCGATCATGTTGAGCGCGTACGGTGTCGAGACGCCGTCCGCGTCGCTGTGCGCCCACGGCATGCGCACCGCCTGCGACTTGATCGTGATGCCACGCTCGCGCTCGATGTCCATGCGGTCGAGGTACTGCGCACGCATCGCGCGCTGCTCGACGACGCCGGTGAGCTGGAGCATGCGGTCGGCGAGGGTCGACTTGCCGTGGTCGATGTGGGCGATGATGCAGAAGTTGCGCAGCAGCTCGGGCGCGGTGGCGGCGGGCTTGATGCGGGCCGTCTGGGCTGCTGTGGGAATCGGGGTCACGGGTCCCATTGTCCCATGACCGCCACGGCCGTCGAACTCGCCGTCCACACCCTCTCGCCCGCCCGTCGCGGGAACGCCGACCGCCGTATCCTGGCGCGCATGCCGACTCGTCCCTGGTCCGACCTCCTCGCAGGAGCCGCTCGCGCCGCCGCTGCTCTGCTCACGTCGTCGCGCAGCAGCGGGCGCACGACGACAGGGACCACCACCCGGTCTCCTCGTCCAGCACGCAAGGACCGTGCGACACCGCGTCCCGCGCCCTCGCGCTCCACGTCGACGCCGTCGGCCGGCCGCGACGTCTACCCCGGCGACTTCACAGGGCCGATCGACCCGGTCTATGCACCCGCGATCGACGGCGACGCCGACCCGGGCGAGATCGTGTGGACGTGGGTGCCCTACGAGGAGGACCACACGCAGGGCAAGGACCGTCCCGTGCTCGTCGTCGGGCACGACGGCCCGTGGCTCCTCGCCCTCATGCTCACGAGCAAGGACCACACGCGCGACGCCGCGTCCGAGGCGCAGCGAGGACGCCGCTGGCTCGACATCGGGTCAGGCCCCTGGGACACGCGCGGACGCGACTCGGAGGTGCGGCTCGACCGTGTGCTGCGGATCGACCCGGAGCAGGTCCGACGCGAGGGCGCGATCATGGACCGGGCGACGTTCTCCCTGGTCACCGCGCAGATCGGCTGACACAGAGGGCAACGCTCGGACGCGGCCGGCGGCGTGACGCCCGTCGCGTCGCAGAGGGTCGACCCGGTCCGGGGCGGCTGGTAGCATTGATCTCTGCGTGTCCGCCCAGGTCGGCGGGCACAGGTCCAGCGCCTCTCCACGGGTTCCCCACCCCAAGTCCCGGCGTTGGAGCAGTCCTCTACGACCTGTCAGCTCGCCTTCGGGCGAACACACCAGAAAGTCCATACGTGGCGAACATCAAGTCTCAGATCAAGCGCATCCGCACCAACGAGAAGGCGCGCCTGCGTAACAAGGCCGTGAAGACGGAGCTCAAGAGCAACGTCCGCAAGGTCCGCGAGGCCGTGGCCACCGGCGACAAGGACGCGGCGACCGCTGCGCTCCTGGTTGCGTCCAGGAAGCTGGACAAGGCCGTGTCGAAGGGCGTCATCCACGCCAACCAGGCTGCGAACCGCAAGTCCGCGCTGGCGAAGGCCGTCAACGGCCTGTGATGTGCCTCCCGGCCTCCACGCCGGGAACGTGAGTTGCTGAAGGCGCCGCCCCTCGGGGTCGGCGCCTTCGGCATGTCCGGGACGGGGTCAGTCCTGGGTCGCGGCACAGATGCGGAGCACGGCACGCTCGACCGCATAGACGGGGTCCCGGCCCGCGCCCTTGACCTCGGCATCCGCCTCGGCGACGGCCGTGATCGCCTGCGCCAGCCCCTCGGGCGTCCAGCGCTGCAGATCCTTGCGTGCCTTGTCGATCTGCCACGGAGCCATACCGAGCTGACCGGCGGTCGCTCCCCCGCGGCCGCGCATCGCAGCGACCTTCGCGAGGGCGCGGAGCTTCATCGCCAGGACGGCGACGATCGGCACGGGGTCGACACCGGTCGAGAGCGCGTGCCGGAGGAGCGCGACCGCCTCGGCGCGGTTCCCTGCGACGGCGGCATCAGCGACGCGGAAGCCGGTCGCCTCGACGCGCCCGCCGTAGTAGCGGCCGACCACACCCTCGGAGATCGTGCCGGTCGTGTCGGAGCAGAGCTGCGAGCATGCGGACGCGAGCTCCCGCAGGTCGGAGCCGAGAGCCTCGACGAGAGCACGGACCGCGCCGGCATCAGCACGGCGCCCGGCCGCGCGGAACTCGGCAGCGGCGAACGCGACCTTGTCGGCGTCCTTCTTGATCGGCTCGCACACAGCGACGGGAGCCCCAGACGCCTTGACCGCGTCGAGCAGCTTCTTGCCGCGCTGACCGCCGCGGTGCTCGACGACGAGGAAGACGTCCGGCGCAGGAGCGGCGAGATAGTCGAGCACGTCCTGCGTGAGGTCGTCGCTCATCGCCTCGGCGCCGCGCACGATCACGAGGCGCTCCTCCGCGAACAACGAGGGGCTCGTCTCGACTGCGAGCATCCCGCTCTGGTACGTGCTCGCCTCGACGTCGACCACCTCGACCTCGGGCATCGCCTCGCGGGCGAGGGCCGTGAGGCGCTGGACCGCGCGCTCGACGAGCAGCCCTTCGGCGCCGTGGACGAGCACGACGGGAGCGAGGCTCACGGTGTCCC
The DNA here is from genome assembly GCF_012396185.1 of Sanguibacter hominis ATCC BAA-789. Lineage (GTDB taxonomy): Bacteria > Actinomycetota > Actinomycetes > Actinomycetales > Cellulomonadaceae > Flavimobilis > Flavimobilis hominis. Next base: position 145,645 of record NZ_JAAXOW010000002.1, on the reverse strand, counting down.
AGGTCGCAGATCCAGCGGCAGGGCGGGAGGACGGACGAGCACGCGAGACCATGCTCCAAGAATCCCACGGATCACCGACACCGACGCACGGCCGAGCCGTCGCGACGGCTCCTGGCGACCGCGCGGTGACGCCGACGTCGCACCCGCGCGTCCTGCCAGAACCACCGGGCTGCCGGTATCGCGGCGACCGCCGCCCACGCCGTGAGGGTCGCGGCCGCGAGCAGCACCGCTCCAGGCACACCTTCAGGCCACGGCAGCGCGGCACCCGGCCAGCCTGCGAGCGTCGTGGACACCCACGCGATCCATCGGGCCGCCCAGCACGCGGGCAGCACGACGACGCCCGCGACCGCGGGCCACACCGTGCTCAGCAGCGCGGCGAGCACGCCGCTCACCGTCGCCGGCGCGACGACGGGCGCGACGACGACGTTCGCAAGGATCGCGTAGGTGGGCAGCGCGGGCGACAGGAGCACGACGACGGGCCCGCACGCGAGCTGCGCGACGGTCGGCACCGCGACGGCGAGCGCGAGCCAGGACGGCACACGACGTCGCTCGAGCACAGCGGCGAGCGGAGACGCGCCGAGCACGAGCGCCCCCGTCGCCACGACCGACAGCACGAAGCCGAACGAACGCGCGAGCCACGGGTCCACGACGAGCAGCACGACCACCGCACCGGCGAGCGCCGGGAGCGCACTCGCTGGCCGCCCGGCAGCGATCCCGAGGAGCGCGACGCCACCCATCGCGGCAGCCCGGAGCACCGAGGCGTCCGGCCGCACGAGGATGACGAACGCGGCCAGCGCGACGACGAGGACCGCGACCCTCGCGCGCGGCGGCACCTTGAGCGCGGCCAGCAGGACGAGGAGCGTCCCGATGACGATCACGACGTGCGCGCCCGAGACAGCCGTCAGGTGCGTCAGCCCCGTGGTGCGCATCGCAGCGTCGAGCTCGGGGGCGAGAGCGGCCCGGTCACCGACGGTCATGCCCCGCACGAGCCCGGCGACGTCGTCGTCCTGGTTCGCGACGGTCGCGGCGAGCCCGGCACGGACGTGCGCGGCAGCCCGGAACAGGGCGCCCGCAGGCGCGACGACGACGGGCTGCGCGGGCCGGGCGAGCTCGAAGCGCTCGGGACGAGAGCCGTCGGCGGGCCGCAACGTGCCCGACGTCGTGACGGTCGACCCGTACGCCACGTCCGCCCACGCACCGTTCCCGACGACCGACACCGGGAGCCGCACGTCCTGCGCGGTGCGGTGCGAGAGATCGGAGCCCGACTCGAGGCGCATGACGCGCAACGTCACTGCGCTGCGCGTCGGCGGGCCTTCCTCCCACGGGGCAGCCATCGGTCGTGGGTCCGACGTGACGACGGCGGTGAGCCAGACGGGAGCGCCGGCCCGGGCGGCGCCGTCCGCGAGGGACGAGGACGCTCGCGCGGTCGTGATCGCGGCTGAGGCCGCGACCGCCGCGACGACGGCGAGGGTCACCGCGGCGAGGGTGCCGAGCCTGCCGCGCCCAGCCCGCACGAGGACAGCCGCCAGGATCGTGCCGAGGACGAGAGCGCCCACCGCGGCGACGACCGCAGCTCGCGCACCCGCGGGGGCGAGCACCGCCGCGCAGCCCCACGCGGCGAGCGCGGCGGGCACGAGACGGACGTCGAGCCGCTTGCTCACCCCACCCGCACCAGGTCGCGCAGCCGGTCGAACGTCGCAGGCCCGATGCCGCTCACGTCCTGCAGCGCGTCGACCGAGGCGAAGGGCCCGTGCTGGTCGCGGTGGCTCACGATCCGTTCGGCGAGCACAGGACCCACCCCGGGGAGGGTCTCGAGCGTCGCGGCATCGGCGGTGTTGAGGTCGAGCGCGCCACCACCGGCACCACCCGTGCTGCCCGCGGGGTCGCCACCCGACGACTGCGGGTTCGTGAGCGCCACCTCCCCCGGCTTCGGGACCCGCACCTGCTCCCCGTCCGTGACGGGCGCGGCGAGGTTGAGGGCCGCGAGGTCTGCGGTGCGCTTCGCGCCGCCGGCAGCCTCGATCGCGTCGCCGACGCGCGAGCCGGGCGGCAGCCGGACGACGCCCGGCTCCCGCACCTCCCCGACGACGTGGACGAGGAGCGTAGGCGTGCCAGGCGCCTGCGTCCCCTCGCCTGCCTCGCCACCGGGCGTCGCGCCCTCGGACGACGTGCCGGGCGCTGCGCCGGCCGGCGCGCTCGCGCCGGGTGCTCCCGTCGTGAGACCCGCCGTGTCTGGGAGGACGACGACGTCGCCGGGGCCTCCCCGCCACAGCAGCACGCCGAGCACGGCCACGGCGAGCACCAGGACGACGGCGACGGCGGTCGCGGCGCGTCCCGAGACCTCCCACCGGACGGGACCTGACTCCCACGGCTCGTCCTCGACCTCCGGGGCCTCCGCTGTCCGGCGCACGCTCGGAGGCTCGACGTGCCCCCGCAGGCGAGCGCGCAGTGCGGTGACGTCGTCGGTCTCGGGCAGCGGCAGGGACATGACGCCACCGTCCTTCGCGGACGGCCGCCTCGTCAGGGCTCACGCGCGCAGCGTGCGACCCGCGTCGAGAACGCAACCCTGTGGGCAGCCGCGTGCCTGCCCGGGAGCTGTCAGCCCCGCGGGTCGGCGTCGGCCACGACGACCGCGAGGAGCCCGGGACCCACGTGCGCACCGAGGACCGCCCCGACAGGCGTCACCCGAGCCGCGACCCCGGTCGCTCCCGTGAGCTCGACCGCCAGCTCACCGGCGTCGTGCGGGGAGTCGAGGTGGTGCACCGTGACGACGGGCGACGAGCAGCCGCGCACCTGGCCACGTGCGATCTCCGCGAGCCGCTCGATCGCGGCGGCCCGCGTACGCACCTTCGCGAGCACCTCGACGCGACCGTCCACGACCGTCAGGAGCGGCTTCATCGCGAGCATCCCGCCGATCGCGCTCGCCGTCCGGCTCAGGCGCCCGCCGCGGCGCAGGTAGTCGAGGGAGTCGACGAGAAAGGTCGCGTCAGAGGCCTCGGCCGTCCGCCGCGCGCGCTCTGCGACGTCCTCCCCCGTCGCGCCGCCCGCCGCGGCGCGCGCCGCGACCTCCGCGGCCGTGCCGAGCGCACCGGCCACCGTGCGCGAGTCGACGACGTGCACCGGGACGCCGACCTCGCGCGCACCGAGCGCGGCGGCACCGACCGTCCCGGACAGCTCGCCCGACAGGTGCACCGACACGATCTCCTGCGCCCCCTCGCTCGCGAGCCGCGCGTACGCCTCGGCGAACATCGCGGGGGTGGGCTGCGACGTCGTCACACGCTCCGGGCCGGCGACGAGCGCCGCGACCTGCTCCGGCGCGAGATCGACACCCTCCAGGTAGACCGTGTCGCCCACGTGGACGTGCAACGGCACGACCGTCATCCGCAGGCGCTCGAGCGTCGCGGCAGGCAAGGACGCCGTCGAGTCGGTGACGACCCGCACGGCGTGGGAGAGGTGTGGCATCGCTCGCAGACTACGCCAACACGCCGCCGCAGCACGTGGGTCATAAGATGCCCGCATGAGCGACGACGCCCACGGTCCTGCCGACCTCGCGGCTCTGCGCGCCGCAGCCGCCCACGCTGCGGCAGAGGCCGCTGAGGCCCGCGCGGTCGCCGCGCAGGCCGCGCTCGAGGCGGCCGAGGCCGCCGCCACGCTTCCCCCGCCCGCCTCGCCCGCGCCTCCCGCCGCCGCGCCGAGCGCCCCCGCGCCTCCCGCTCCCGCGGCGCGCAACGAGCACGCCCAGCGTGTCGCGGACGGCTACACGTTCGCCGGCCCCATGCTCCGCCTCGGCGCGCTCCTCTCCACCGACGGCGGCGCCGAGGCGGTCCCGCTCCCCGACGTCCAGGTCGGCCTCCCGCTCGCGATGCTCAACCGGCACGGCCTCGTCGCTGGCGCGACCGGCACCGGCAAGACACGCACGCTCCAGCTCATGGCCGAGGAGCTCTCGACGCACGGCGTCCCCGTGTTCGTCGCGGACATCAAGGGCGACCTGTCCGGCATGGCTGTCCCGGGCGCTGGCGGCGAGAAGCTGCTCGCACGCACGGCGAGCCTCGGCCAGGACTGGACAGCGGCAAGCTTCCCGGTCGAGCCGTTCTCGCTCGGAGGCATGGGCGTCGGCACGCCGGTCCGCACCACCGTCACGGACTTCGGGCCGCTCCTGCTCGCGAAGGTCCTCGGGCTCAACGACACGCAGGAGTCGTGCCTCGGGCTGATCTTCCACTGGGCAGACACGCAGGGCCTCGCACTGCTCGACCTCAAGGACCTGAAGGCGACGATCTCGTACCTCACCTCACCCGAGGGCAAGGCCGAGCTCACGACGCTCGGCGGGGTCTCGGCAGCGACGGCGGGCGTGATCCTGCGGGAGATCGTCGCGCTGCAGGCGCAGGGCGCGGACGCGTTCTTCGGCGAGCCCGCCTTCGACACGGCCGACCTGCTGCGCACCGCGCCGGACGGGCGCGGGGTCGTCTCCGCGCTCCAGCTGCCCGCGGTGCAGGACCGTCCGCAGCTGTTCTCGACGTTCCTCATGTGGCTGCTCGCCGACCTGTTCGGCGAGCTTCCCGAGGTGGGCGACGTCGACAAGCCGCGCCTCGTGTTCTTCTTCGACGAGGCGCACCTGCTGTTCACGGGCGCCTCGAAGGACTTCCTCACGCAGGTCGTGCAGACAGTCCGACTCATCCGGTCCAAGGGCGTGGGCGTGTTCTTCGTGACGCAGAGCCCGAAGGACGTGCCAGCGGACGTGCTGGCGCAGCTCGGCAACCGGGTCCAGCACGCCCTGCGCGCGTTTACGCCCGACGACGCCGCGGCCCTGCGTGCAGCCGCGCGCACCTACCCGACGAGCGACTACGACCTCGAGCGCCTCCTGCAGGAGCTGGGCACGGGCGAGGCCGTCGTGACGGTGCTGAGCGAGAAGGGCGCACCGACGCCCGTCGCGTGGACGCGGCTGCGCGCGCCCCAGGGATCGATGGACCCGGCACCGGCCGCGACCCTCGACAGCCTCGTCGCGGCGTCGCCCCTCGCGCCGCGCTACGCGACCGCCGTCGACAACGAGTCCGCGTACGAGCTGCTCGCGCAGCGCGTCGCCGCGCAGGCGGCCGCTGCGGAGGCGCAGCGGCTGGCCGGGGAGCAGGCGAAGGCGGACGAGGCCGCCCGCGCTGCCGCCGAGAAGGAGGCGAAGAAGCAGGCCGCCGAGCTCGAGCGCATGCGCGCGAAGCTCGAGCGCGACGCCGCCCGCCCTGCCCCGCGGGCGCAGAGACGGTCACGCAGCAGCGGTGCGAGCGGCGGGCTCGACGCGCTCCTCCGCTCAGCCGGGACACAGCTCGGTCGCGAGATCACGCGCACGATCTTCGGCACGCGCAAGCGCTGAGACAGGTCAGGACGCCGCGACCCACTGCACGCGCGAGCGCCCGACCTCGTCCTTGACCGCCTGCAGCACCAGGTCCACGTGCGGCTCGAGCGCCGACACCTTGTCGAGCGGCGCACCGATGATCAGCTGGAACCCGAGCCCCCGCCACGCACCGACCGCCCGCCCGGCGAACCGCGAGTCCGCCTTGATGAACGCCTCGTCGAGGAACACAGGCGCGTACCGCGGCCGCTCGGCGTCCGCGTCGCCGAGCTGGTAGCGCAGCGCCGCGCCGACGATGAACGCGATGAGCTCCTGCGACTCGCCGCCAGACTTCCCCGCGATGTGGTCATAGACGCTCACGTGGTTGCCCTCGAGGTCGACGCACTCCGCACTGATCCGCACGTGCTCGCGCACGTCCACGAGCCGGCGGCGCTCCGGGCTGTCCGGCCGGATGCGGGCGAGGAGCTTCGCCATCCGCGCGTAGCGCCGCTCGCGCTCGACGGGCGTCGCGTCGTCGGGCACGTCCTTCGCGAGGGCCCGCAGCTCGCGACGGAACGTCGTGATGTCGTGCGCCTCCGTGACGGTCGCGGTGATGCGCAGGCGGTGCGCGTCGTCGTGGAAGGGCAGGACCGAGAGGATCTCGTTGACGGGTTCCATGCGCGCGCGGATGTCCGCGACCGCCTGCTCGATCGCCGTGTCGAGCATGGTCAGGTCGCGGCCCGAGAGGCGTGAGATCGCACGGCTCCACCGCTCGCGCAGCGAGTACATGCGCTGATGCTCGATCTCGCCGAGGATCCGCCTGAAGTCGTCGTAGGAGTCGTCGGGGTCCGTGCCGAGGTTCGGGTTGGGCCACATCTCGACGAAGCGCTCGAACGTCCGCGCGAGCGTGTCCTGCGCGGACTGCAGGTCGTGCGCAGCGAGCTCGTGCGCGTGCACGAGATCGGCCCGCATGGCCGCGACCGCGCTCGTGAACGCCCGGAGGTCGCCCCCGTCCCAGCCCGACGCCGCGAGGCGGTCGTCGAGCAGCGTCACCTGGACGTCGGTCGCCGCGACGCCCGCGTCCTCGAGCTCGGCGAGACCGTCGGAGAGCTCGTCGACCTCGTCGGTGAGCGTCCCCCACGCAGTCTCGAGGCGCTCCATCTCGACCGCGGCGCGCGACGACTGCGTGCGCAGGTCCTTGAGCCTCGCGGCGAGACGCTGCTCGTCCTCGCGCAGAGCGCGCAGCACGTCGCTGCCCGCGGCGAGCTCGTCGAACCGTTCGCGACGCTCGGCGACGCGGCGCGTCGCGCCGCGCACGTCGATCTCGTCCCACGCGAACCCGCCGATGGCCTGGTAGGCGGCGAACTGGTCGGTGAACGCGCGGGCTGCAGCCTCGGCGTCCTCGACGTCCCGGCGACGCTCGGCGACCGCGACGGTCGCCTCGCGGCGCTCCTCGTCGATCTGCGCGAGGCGCCGCTCGTTGGAGAACCCGAGGACGCTCGGCCGGCCGCGCCCACCGTGCGCTCCCCTGCTGCCGTCGTTCGTCTGGCCCGTGCGCGTGAGCGCCTTCGCGTGCTTGCCGAGGTCGGCGGGGTCGTCGACGCACACGTACGCGAACTGCCGGGCGAGGCGGTCGGTGAGCCAGCCTGTGAACGGGCCGTGCTTGACGTCGAGACGCCCGTCGAGCCGGGAACGGTCGGCCTGCTCGACGACGGGCAGGCCCGTCCGTACGCCCTCGAACCGGAGGCGACGGCGCAGGTCCACGTCGTTGATCGCACGGCGGAACGCGGTGAGGTGGTCGGCGTCGACGAGGAGCGTCGTCGCGAAGCCCCCGAGCGCGAGGCCGATCGCCTCGCGCCACGGCTCGTGCTCGGCACGGACGTCGAGCAGCTCCGCGACGAACGGGAGCTCGTCGGGCGTCAGTCCGGCCGCCTGAGCGAGCAGGCACCGCGCCTGGTGGTCCTCGGCCGCGACGTTGCCACGGCGCACCGCGAGGGACGCCTTCTCACGGTCGAGCGTCTCGAGGCCGCGCACAGCCTCAGCCTGCGCGGCACGCGCCTCGTAGACCGCGTCGGCGAGCTCACGCTCACGCGCGTCACGCGAGTCGACGAACGCGGCCGCGGTGCGTCGCAGCGCCTCGAACTCGCTCTTCGACGTGACGGGCACGCCGACGACGGCGCGGTGCTGCTCGAAGCGCGCGTGGCGGACCTCGGTGTCGCCGAGGGCATCCTCGAGCGCCGCGATCTCGCGTTCGAGGCGAGCGATCTCGTCGCCGCCGTTGCGACGCTGGTTGTCCTTGACCTCCTCGTGCTCACGCTCGGTCACGAGGATCTGCGCGTCGAGCCCGACCTTGCGCTCCTCGGCCTGCGCGTGGGCGCGCCGGTTGGCGACCTCCTGGGCGCGGGCGAGCTCGAGGCGCCGTGAGTCGTGCCAGTGCGCGAACGGCGTCGTGCGCTCGGACGCGCGCTCGACGCCGAGCGTCGAGACGACCTCGAGCTGCTCGCGAGCCGCCTCGACGCGCTGGCGCAGCCCCACGATCGGCGAGAGGACCTCGAGCTGCCGCTGCGCGGTCAGCATCTCCTCGCGGACCTCGCTCAGCTCGTCGAAGTGGTCGATCGCCTCCTGCGCCTTCGCGAGCGTCTCCGGCTCTTCGAGGACCATCGACTTGTAGAGCGCGTCGACGGTCGTGATCTGCTGCCCGGCCTGGATGCGGGCGAGCAGGCCCATGGCCTTCGCCCCGTCGCCTGCGGCGCCGATGCCGAGGGTCGCGTGCAGGCGCGTCGTGAACGCGATGTCCGTGTCGTGCAACGCGAGGCCGAGCCGCTCCTGGAGCGGGCCGCGCGGGAAGCGCCCGGTCGCGAACGGCTCGAGCGAACGCAGGTCGAACGCCGAGTCCGTCGTCGCGCGCACGAGCGTGCACTCGTCGTTGCGGGTCGCGGCGGCGGGGACGTAGTAGGCGCGGACCGCGGTGAACGTCTGCCCGACCTGGTCGGCCCACGTCATCGCGATCGCGGACCACGTGTCGGTGCCGTCCCCGCGCAGGACCGCGTCGCGCGACGAGCTCGTGCCCGCGACACGGGCCTCGTCGAGCTTGCCGCGTGCGTACGAGAGCACGTTGCGCTGCTCGCGGCCGCGCGCCCGGCCCGACGCCGCGCCGTTGGACGCACCGTTGAACGGGGTCGTGTGGCTCATCGTCAGCGCGATGTACGCGTCGAGGAGCGTCGACTTGCCGGTGCCCGACCCGCCCGACAGGAGCGTGGCGGTCGAGGCGAACGCGACCTCGTGGAAGCCGTGGTAGCCGCCCCAGTTGATGAGCTGCATCGAGCGCGCGACCCACTGCTGGCCCGTCGACGCGGTCGGGATCAGCCCGAACAGGGACTGGCTCATGGTCGTCACAGCAGCGCCTCCTCGGCGTCGTCGTGCGGGGCGTCCGCGGTGCGCGGCGCGGCCTCGTCGGTCGCGTCGTCCTCGGGCGCGACGTCGTCGAGAGGTTCGTCGTCGGCGTCGCCCTCGTCGAGGGCGCTGTCCAGGTGAGCGGCCCCGTCGGCGTCCGCGCCACCAGGGTTCCGCAGCCACCGCGCGAGCTCGTGGAGGCGGTCCACCGGGAGCAGCACCTCGATCACGGGCAGGATGCGGTAGCGCCCTTCGCCGACCTCGTCGAGGACGTGCTCGCGCACGAGCGTCGCGATCGCGTTGTCCGCCTCGCGGCGGCGCGCAGCAAGGTTCGTCTCGTCCCGCGCGAGGTAGCTCAGCGCGTACTCGACCAGTTCCTCGGCATCGATGAACGCGACCCGCTCGCCCGCACCCTGCTGCTGACGGAACGCGTTGCGCAGGTGCACCATCATGAGCGTCTCGACGCGCTTGTACGGCTCGTCCTTGAGCAGGATCGGCACGGCGAGCCCGTCCTCGCGGACCTGCGTCTTGTACGCCAGCTCGTAGTCACGGTCGACGACGAGCTGCAGGAACAGGTCGTGGCAGCGGCTCTCGAGGACGTCCTGGTGGGCGAGCAGCGCACGCCACTCCCCCGGGTTGTCCGCCGCGGAGAGGTAGCGCGAGCGCAGGAGCAGCGCGAAGGCGCGCCGCGCCTCGTACGGGAGCTGGCCCTTGTCGCCGTCGAACAGGACGGCCGAGTCCTCCTCCATGGCGACCGTGTCGACGAACGCGCCGGGGCCCGGCGAGAAGGGCACCGTGGTCAGGTCCTCGGTCATGGTCGTCCTCCGGTGTCGGGCGGGGCAGGGGTCAGGTTCTCGTCGCTGGGGGTCGGTCGCAACGGCACGCGCGGCACGACAAACGTGCGCTGCGTGCCGTCCGGCCTGCGGGCCACGACGCTCTCGACTGGTACCTCGGCGGCCGCGGTCGTCGGCGTCGCGTCGGCGAGCTCGAGGTAGCCGAGCAGGTCGACCGGGCGGCGCAGCTCTTCCGTGCCCGCCGCGAACGCCTCGGCTACGGAGACGTCCGTGCCGGCGGCGAGCAGCGCGCGCACGTGCGCGTCGATGTCGGCGTGCCGTGGGCCGCCCATCGAGCGGATCTGCGCGAGCTCGGCCTCGTCGAGCCCGGGCTCGTCGTCGGCCCAGTCGTCGAGGACCGGGGGCGGCGACTCGGGCCGCAGGTCGTGCAGCGAGTCGCGCAGCCTTCCGAGGTGGGCGCGGCCGAGCCACGTGAGCGGCTCGACGCGGGCACCGCGCGCCGTCTGCGGGAACCACTCCGACAGCGCGGAGACGACGTCACGGATCGCGTGGTCGAGCTCGCGGTCGCGCAGCGGGTTGTGCGAGCGGATCTGCGCGGTGAGCGTCCGCGACGCGCGCGCCTGCTCGGCGAGCACGACCTCGATCGACGAGACGATCTGGTGCCGGATGCCGCGCAGAGCGGTGCGCTGGCTGCGCGTGAGCCGGTCGGCGAAGCGGTGCTGGAGGATCGCCGCGAGGTCGGCGTCGAGCCGCGCGAGCAGCCCCGGGTCACCGAGCAGCTCGAGCGCACCGAGGAACGCACGCCCCTCGGGCGTGTTCTCCATGAGGTTCTCGGACGCGGTCAGGTACTCCTCGAGGATCTCGCCCGTAGGCCGGTCGTCCTCGCGGAGCTGCTGGATGATCGTGCGCTGCAGCTCCTTGATCGACTCCGCGACGCGCGTGAAGTCGGTCGGCAGCTCGCGCATGAGCAGCAGGAGGTGGTCGTGCTGCTCCTCCATGCGGGCGTCGGGCACGGGCTCGACAGCGCCGCCGCGGGCGAGCCGGTCGCGCTCGGCGCTCAGCCGGGCGATCTGCTCGTCGAGCGACGCGATCCGTGCGTCGCGGTCGGGGTTGGCGTCCTGCGCGAAGTGGTCGACGGCGTCGAGCAGCGCGCGGATGCGCGACTCCGAGACGAGGGAACGGGCACCGCCGGCGCGTGCGACGAAGTCGAGCGCCTCCTGAGCGTGCGAGGTGAGCTGGTACTCCTCCTCGTCCGCGTCGTTGACGTTCTTGATGAGCCACCGCTCGCGGACCCAGCGCGCGCACAGGACGCGCGCCGGGTCGTCCGGCACGTCAGGGGTGCCGGCGCGCGTGAGCTCGGCGAGCAGGTCGGAGACCTCGAGGTGCAGCTGCTCGACGCCGATCGACTGCCGCCCTTGGAACGCGGACGCGAAGACGGCGACGACGAGCGGCGCGCTCTGCTTGTGCAGGAGCGTGAGCGTCGGGCGCTCGAAGGCGCGTTGCGCACCGGCGAGCGCACCGCCGATCGCGGTGTGCGGGATCTCCACCCGTCAGATGACGACGTTGACGAGCTTCGGCGCCTTGACGATGACCTTCCGCACGGGACGGCCGTCGAGGAAGCGCACGAGCGCGGGCTCGGCGAGGGCGGCGGCCTCGAGGTCGGCGTCGCTGATCGACGGCGACACCTCGAGACGTGCGCGGACCTTGCCCTGGACCTGGACGACGCACGTCACGGTGTCCTCGACGAGGTACGCCTCGTCGGCGACCGGGAAGGGCTCGTAGGCGAGCGACTCGGTGTGGCCGAGGCGCTCCCACAGCTCTTCGGCGATGTGCGGCGCGACGGGCGCGGTCATGAGCACGATCGCCTCGGCTGCGACGCGCGGGACGGCGGGCAGACTCGTGAGGTGGTTGTTGAGCGTGATGAGCTTGGCGATCGCGGTGTTGGGGCGCATCGCCTCCATCTCGGCGCGCACGTCCGCGATCGCGCGGTGCAGCACGCGCAGCGTCGCGGTGTCGGGCTCGTCGTCTGTCACGGTCACGGCGCCGTTCGTCTCGTCGACGACGTTGCGCCACAGCCGCTGCAGGAAGCGCTGCGAGCCGACGACGGCGCGCGTCTCCCACGGGCGCGACAGGTCGAGCGGACCCATCGACATCTCGTAGACCCGGAAGGTGTCGGCGCCGTACGCGTCGTACATCTCGTCGGGCGTGACGACGTTCTTGAGGGACTTGCCCATCTTGCCGTACTCGCGCTGCACGACCTCGCCGTGGTAGCGGTACTCGGTCTCGCCGTCGGCGCCCGTCGTCTCCGTGACCTCCGCAGCGGGGACGTAGGCGCCGCGCGCGTCCGTGTAGGCGTACGCCTGGACGTAGCCCTGGTTGAAGAGCTTGTGGAACGGCTCCGCACCCGAGACGTGCCCGAGGTCGAAGAGGACCTTGTGCCAGAAGCGTGCGTAGAGCAGGTGCAGCACGGCGTGCTCGACGCCGCCGACGTACAGGTCGACGCCGCCCGCGGCGCCGGCGGTCGCGTTGTGGTCGGGGCCGAGCCAGTACTTCTCGAGCTCGGCGGACACCGCCGCGTCGGCGTTGGTCGGGTCGAGGTAGCGCAGGTAGTACCAGCACGAACCGGCCCAGTTGGGCATCGTGTTCGTGTCGCGGCGGTACTCGCGCGGGCCGTCGCCGAGGTCGAGGGTGACGGTGACCCAGTCCTCGTTGCGGCCGAGCGGGGGCTCGGGCGACGACTGGGCGTCCTGCGGGTCGTACGTGCGCGGCGAGTAGTCGGGCACGTCGGGCAGGTCGACGGGCAGGGCGGAGTCCGGGATCGCGATGGGCAGGTCGTTTTCGTCGTACACGATCGGGAACGGCTCGCCCCAGTAGCGCTGACGGCTGAACAGCCAGTCGCGCAGACGGTACGTGATGGTGCCCTCGCCGATGCCGCGCTCCTCGAGCCACGCGATCATCGCGGCCTTGGCCTCGGGGACGGACAGGCCGTCGAGCGAGATCGAGTCGTTCGACGAGTTGATGATCGCGCCGTCTCCCGTGCGCGCGCCGTCCGGCGTGCCCTCGGGCGCGTCGACGGTGTAGACGACGGGCACGTCGAAGGCCTGGGCGAACGCGTAGTCGCGCTCGTCGCCGCCCGGGACGGCCATGATCGCGCCGGTGCCGTAGCCCATGAGGACGTAGTCGGCGGTGAAGACGGGGAGCAGCTCACCGTTGACGGGGTTGGTCGCGAGGTGGCCGGTGAACACGCCCGTCTTGCGGCCGGCGTCGGCCTGACGCTCGACGGCGGTCTTCGCAGCAGCCTCGGCGCGGTACGCGGCGACGGCCTCGGCGGGGCTCGCGTGCCCGCCGGTCCAGACGTCGCGCGTGCCGTCGGGCCATGCTGCGGGGACCTCATCGAGGACCGGGTGCTCAGGGGCGACGACCATGAAGGTCGCGCCGAAGAGGGTGTCGGGGCGTGTCGTGAAGACCTCGACCTCGGTGCCGCCCTGCACGGCGAACGTGACCTTGGCCCCCTGGGAGCGGCCGATCCAGTTGCGCTGCATCGCCTTGACCTTGTCGGGCCAGTCGATGTCCTCGAGGTCGTCTGCCAGGCGGTCGGCGTACGCGGTGATGCGCATGTTCCACTGGCGCAGGCTGCGCTGGAACACGGGGAAGTTGCCGCGCTCGGAGCGGCCGTCGGCCGTGACCTCCTCGTTCGCGAGGACCGTGCCGAGGCCCGGGCACCAGTTCACGGGCGACTCGGAGACGTAGGCGAGCCGGTAGGAGTCGACGAGGCGGCGCCGCGCGACGGCGTCCATGTCGGCCCACGGCGTGCCGTCGGGCGTCGGGCGGGTGCCGTCCGCGAGCTCGGCCTCGAGCTCGGAGATCGGGCGGGCCATGCCCGTGCCGCCGTCGGGCCGGACGGCCGACTCGTCGTACCAGGAGCTGAAGATCTGCAGGAAGATCCACTGCGTCCAGCGCACGTACTCGCTGTCCGTCGTCGCGAACGAGCGACGCTCGTCGTGGGCGAGGCCGAGGCGACGCAGCTGGCGCTGCATGTTCGCGATGTTCTGGTCGGTCGTGATGCGAGGGTGCTGACCCGTCTGGACCGCGTACTGCTCGGCGGGCAGGCCGAACGCGTCGAAGCCGAGCGCGTGCAGCACGTTGTCGCCGCACATGCGGCGGAAGCGCCCGACGACGTCGGTCGCGATGTAGCCGAGCGGGTGGCCGACGTGCAGGCCCGCACCCGAGGGGTACGGGAACATGTCCATGACGAAGAAGCTCGACGACGACGGGTCTGCGTGGCGGCCCTTGCCGTCCGTGAGCGCCCCGCTCGGGTTCGCGGCCCAGAACGTGCCGCGCTCAGCCCAGCGGTCCTGCCAGCGCAGCTCGATTTCCTCGGCGAGCTGCGGCGTGTAGCGCAGTCGCGGCTCCTCCGTGGACGTAGCGCCGGAGCGCGCGGGAGCAGGCTGGTTCGGGACGCTGGGGTTGTCAGTCACTCTCGCGAGTTTACCGGCCCGCGGGGAGCGGGCGGTCATCGCGTCGCCTGCACGACTTCACGGCACCACGACAACGATCCCTGCGAACCAAGCGGATTCAACCTGTCGTCGTAACACCTTGAGCTCGGAGGTGTTCAGGGATGGCGACGGCGGTGTGGAGTAAGAAGACCAGCGAGATGCCCGAAGGGCTTCGCCGACAGTGGCGTGCCGATCGAGCCCTCAGGCCGGCGATGCGCTCGCCCGGTCGCCCGGAGCCATCGCGAGCTGTACGGCGGGAGTTCTGGCGGCTGATCGCAACGGGCATCACCTCAGCCGAGGCGGCGCTGACAGTGGGCGTATCTGTGCCGGTCGGGACCCTCTGGTTTCGCCACGCTGGCGGCATGCCACCGATCTCGCTCGCCGAGCCCAGCGGCCGTTACCTGACCTTCGAGGAACGCGAGGAGATCGCGCTGCTCAAGGTCCAGGGCAAGGGCGTGCGTGAGATCGCCCGCACTATCGGGCGTGACTCTGGAACGATCTCTCGAGAACTGCGTCGCAACGCCGCCACTCGTAGTGGGAAGCAGGGGTACCGCGCGGTGGTCGCGCAGTGGAAGGCACAGCAGGCCGCCAAGCGGCCCAGGACCGCGAAGCTTGTCGAAAACCCAAGGCTGCGGGAGTACGTCCAGGAGCGGCTTGAACCGCCCCGGGTTTCGTAGAGGCTCTCAATCCACGGAGGATGAGAGTCATGGCAGCACCCAGGAAGTACCCCGATGAACTTCGCGAGCGTGCGGTCCGGCTCGTGCTCGAGGCGAAGAAGGATCCAGGCTCGGCGGCTGGCGCGTGTCGGCGTATCGGTGACCAGCTCGGTATCAACCCCGAGACGTTGCGCGGCTGGGTTCAGCGGACTGAGATCGACGCCGGCACCCGCCCGGGGACCACGACCGCCGACGCCGAACGCTTGGCGGAGCTCGAGCGGGAGAACCGCGAGCTGCGCCGAGCGAATGCGATCCTGCGCAGTGCGTCGGCTTTCTTCGCGGCGGAGCTCGACCGCCCGTCAGTCAGGTAGTGGAGTACATCGATCAGAACCGTGGGGAGTTTGCCGGTTGTGCCGATCTGCCGTGAGCTGCAGGTCGCCCCGAGCACCTACTACGCCGCCAAGGCCCGCCCGCCCTCGGCGAGGGCCGTCGCCGACGCGAAGCTGAGCGAGGTCATCGCCACCGAGCACGCGGCGAACTACGGCGTCTCCGGCGCGCGGAAGATGCGCCAAGCACCTGAACCGCCTCGGCCACCCGGCCGCCCGTTGCACGGTCGAACGGCTCATGCGCGCCGGCGGCCTGCGCGGGGTCGTGCGCGGTGGGGTCAAGCACACGACAATCCCGGCCAAGGACGGGTGCCGGGCGGGAGACCTGGTCAATCGGGTCTTCACGGCGACGGCGCCGAACGAGTTGTGGGTGGCGGACTTCACCTACGTGCGCACGTGGGCGGGTTCGTCTACGTGGCGTTCATCATCGACGTGTTCTCGCGGCAGATCGTGGGCTGGAAGGCCGATACGAGCATGCGCGCGGACCTCGTCACCGACACCCTCGAGATGGCCGTCTGGGCCCGCCAGCGTGCCGGAATCGCGGATCTAAGCGGCGTCATCCACCACACGGACGCCGGGTCTCAATACGTCTCGCTGGCGCTGACCGAGCGCCTGGCGGCCCTCGGGATGCGGGCCTCGATCGGGACGGTCGGGGACGCCTACGATAACGCTCTGGCTGAGTCGACGATCGGGCTCTACAAGACCGAACTGATCCGCCGCAGAGGACCGTGGCGGACACTCGACCACGTCGAGATCGCCACCCTGGAGTGGGTGGACTGGTTCAACAATCGACGCCTCCACACCGAGCTCGGCCACGTCACACCGGCCGAGCGCGAAGCAGATTTCTATCAGCAACAACCGGTCGCTACGATGGCCGCGACCAGAGAACCGAGCCTCCACTAAACCCGGGGCGGTTCAGCGCGGGCCCAGCCGTTCAATGTAGCGACCACTCGGCTTGTCTGTCGTGCCGAACTCAAGAACGTGAATCTGGTCAGAACACCGAGCCTGACATCCTCATGCATCTCGCGCGAGCCCACTATCTCCACCGTCTTCGCGCCCCACCAGACCTCCCCCTCATGCGCTTCAAAGGACCAAGCGCCTTCAAGCACCGTGCCGAAGGGCCATTGCGCCGTTCGAATCGCACCAGGACGTCGCGTCACAGACTGCGCGGCCCCATACCAAACCGTCACTAGCCCAAAGCCAATCCCAATCACAGCGACCGCAATGCTTGGCGGATCTTCCTCGACTTCAAAGAAGTTCTGCACCGCAGGTGTCATAACTAGGCCAACGAAGCACCACATCGCTCCAACGACGAGCAGGCCGATCATATTTAGCAAACCCACCAGGCGCCGATTGCCAATAATGACGATCATCTATCTCTTCCTCCTGAGCGCGGCGCTCTTTGAGAACACATAGGGCGCGGTCACACCCAAACTGAGCGCTCGGCCGGTCTTTTTCCCAACATGCCACGATTTAACATACGTCCCGCGCGAGTTGTAGATCGGGTTGCCCATCCGGCCGCATTTTGCCATTCGCATTGGGGTACCAATAACGCCAAATCCTGCCACTGTCGCGACCCCGTCAAACAGATTTGCCTTGAGATTCTTCTTTGTCAGCCCCCGCTGCTGTGCGCGAACCGCGTAGGCCCCCGCTTGGAGAGCCGCGCACGATGCCCAACCCACCGCGGGTATAGCACACCCTGCCGTCGCACCCAGACTTACGATGGTTCCACGATTCCTAATGCCCCACTTCACCACACTTGAGCCAGCGCCCTTCAGTCGCCTCAGCCAACTGCGCCCGTCGAGGTCGAGCTTGTTGACCGGGTCGTTCGGGTAACCGTAGATGGTCTCATTCCCACCTTCGACCGGGTCGACGGAGGTGAACAGGCCGGTGACGGAGTTGTACAACCGTACGCCCATCAGGACCAGGCCTGACGAGTCCGCCGCCCTCTCCTTGCCGCCCAGCCATCCGTAGCTGACGGCTCCGGTGGACGGGCCGGAGGTGATGGCGTTGCCGTACTCGTCGTAGACGCCCAGGCCTGCCACCGTGCGCGTGGCACCGTCGAGGGTCACCGTGGTGGCGATGGATCCGAGCGGGTCGACAACGTCCAACGTCACCCGCGAACCGGTCACCGTGGCGGCAAGGTCCCCGTTGATGCCCGAGACATAACGCGAGACGACCGGTTCACTACCGTCCGTGGTCGCCGTGGCCCACCCCGGGTTGTCGGAGGAGTCGGTGTAGTGCCGCTGAACGGTCGTCCGCGAGCCGGCTGTGACGGTCGTCTGCGCTGCTCGCCGCTGCGCAGCGTCAAGGGTGAACGTCGTCGCCGCGTCCCCTTGCGTAATGGAGCGCGCCAGGTCGTTGTCGAAGTATCCGACGGACAGCGCCCCACCGTCAGCGCCCACCACAGTATCGACGCCCGGCACGCTCGTCTGGCGTCCGAACACGTCATACACGTACGCACCCTGACCGTTCGCGCCGGTCTGGACCCGCTCCGCGCCGTCGTAGGTCCACGCCCTCTCCTCGACCGCAGCCTCGCCGACGCACGATTCTCCCTCGAAGGACTTGACCGTCTTCGACCGACGGTTCCCCCCGTGGTCGAACCCGTAGTCCCGCGTCGTGCACATGCCGTCGAGCACGTCCTTGACGGACACCAGACGATCAGCCCCGTCATACGCGAACGACTGCGTGCGACCCTCCGTGCCAGCGCTCGGCCCCTCCTGGACCGTGACCCGCCCTTGGATGTCGTATCCCATGGACCACGCGGCAAGCTCGGCGTCACCCGAGGCATACGTCAACGCCGTGCGCTGCCCAGCCCGGTCGTACGTGTTGGTCAACGTCAACTGGGACCGAGCCCGTGTACGGCGTCCGAGCCGACCTCGACGGGGAGTCAGGCGAAGGCGCCCGCGATGCTCGGGCCGAGACCGACGACGATCCATGCGAGGAGCCCGACGAACATCGCGGCGAGCAGGAGGCCGCGCTGACGCACGATGCCCGCGGACGCGGTGCCGCCGAACAGCCCGTCCTGGACGTTGCGCACGAGAAGGAACCAGAAGATCGGCAGCGTCGCGAACCACACGACCATGCAGTACGGGCACAGCGCGACGAGCACCTCGAGGCTCGTGTACACGAGGTAGCCGATGAGCCCCATGGCGGCGGTCGCGACGGCGAGGAACGTCCGCCAGAACCAGCGCGGGAGCGCGATGCCGGGGACGGCGAGGAGCACGACGCCGATCGTGACGACGACGGGGAACGCGCCGAGGCCGATGTACGGGTTGGGGAACCCGAGGAGGCTGCCCGCGTCGGACGCCATCGCCGGGCTGCACGTGAGCAGCGCGTTGATCGAGCAGGTCGGCTGGTGGTCCGGGTCGACGAGCGACAGGTAGCGCTCGATCGCGAGCGCGAGCGAGCCCGCGAAGCCGACGAGGCCGAGGACGACGAGGAGGCGGCCGAGGGTGCGGTCCGCGAGCGGGCGCGGCGTGAGAGCGGCGTCGTCGGTCTCGTCGAGCTGCGACGCGCCGTCGGGCGCGTGGGCGGCGGTCCTGTCGGTCACTGGGCGCTCCTCGGTTCCAGGCCGCCCGGCTGCGGCCGGGACCATGGTCCCATGCGTGTCTGAACGTCGGCTGGGCGGCGTCACGCCTCGTCAGCGGGCTCGTCCTCGAGGCTGCGGCGAACCCGCTCGGCGACAGGCAGACCGACGCGCTGGCGCCCGGCGACGAGCACGATCACGAGCCCGACGGCGGTCAGCGCCGCCCCGACCCACGCGGTCGAGAGGTAGCCCCAGCCAGCGTCGATCACGAGCCCGCCGACGAACGCCCCCTCCGCGTTGCCAGCGTTGAGCGCTGAGTGGCACAGCGCTGCCCCGAGCGACGGCGCGAGCGGCGAGAGGTCCATCAGCCGGGCCTGCATCGCGAGCCCGAGCACCTGCGAGGTCACGCCGAGCGCGACGAGCCCGACGACGAGCATGACGGGCGCGGAACCCGTCGCCCCGAGGACGACGAGAGCGAGCAGCGTCGACACGAAGCCGAGCACGACCGTGCGGAGCACGCCGCGGTCGACGAGCCGCCCGCCGAAGAACACCCCGACCGTCATCGCGAGCCCGAACAGCCCCATGACGAGCGGCACGCTCGAGTCCGCCATGCCGCCGACCTCGGTGACGAGCGGAGCGACGTACGTGTAGACGGCGAACAGGCCGCCGAAGCCGATCGCACCGGCCGCGAACGCGATCCAGAGCGGTCCGTTGCCCAGGGCGCGCACCTCGCCACGGACCGACGACCCCTCGCCGCCGGCGCCGCGCGGCACGAGACGCCAGAGCGCGAGCATCGTGAGCAGCGCCAGGACGGCGACGATCCAGAACGTCGCACGCCAGCCCCACAGCTGCCCGACGCGCGTCGTGAGCGGAACGCCGATCATGTTCGCGATGGTCAGGCCAGCCATCATCATCCCGATGGCCTTGCCGCGGTTCTGCGACCCCGCGACCGCAGCCCCGACGACCGCGCCGACGCCGAAGAACGCGCCGTGCGGCAGCCCCGCGAGGAACCGCGCCACGATCAGCAGGCCCATCGAGCCGGCGAGCGCGGACAGCACGTGCCCGATCACGAACATGCCCATGAGGATCAGGAGCAGGCGGGTGCGCTCGACGCGTGCCGCGAGGACCGTGAGCGTCGGCGCGCCCGCGACGACGCCCACGGCGTACGCGGTCACCGCGTGCCCGGCGGTCGGGACCGAGACCGCGAGGTCGTCGGCGATGAGCGGGACGAGCCCCATGGACGCGAACTCGGTCGTGCCGATCGTGAAGCCTCCGACCGCGAGCGCGAGGAGCGCGGGCATCGCTGCCCGCAGCCCGGGCGTCTGGCGGTCCGTCGCGGCGGTCACTCCCCCGCCTCGGCGTCCACGACGTCGACCCACACGGCGCGTGCGGCGGGGAGGCCGAGGTCGGCCTGCCGCTCGGGTCCGCCGTCGCCTGGCGTCCAGGCGACCGTGACGACGCCGGCGAACTCGCGCCGGGCGCGGACCTCGACGCGCGCGTCGAGACCGAGGCCAAGGTCCGTGAACCAGCGCAGCATGTCGCCGTCGGCGTCGGAGATGCGGGTGACGACTCCGGCCGTGCCCTGCGGCAGCTCGTCGATCGTGCGGGCGGAGCTCGGTTCGAGCTCGCCCTGCGCCGTGGGGATCGGGTCGCCGTGCGGATCGCGGCGCGGGTGGCCGAGCGCGGCGTCCATGCGGTCGATGAGCAGATCGGAGACGGCGTGCTCGAGAACCTCGGCCTCCTCGTGGACCTCGTCCCACTGGTAGCCGAGGCGCTCCACGAGGTAGGTCTCGAGCAGGCGGTGCCTGCGGACCATGGCGACGGCGAGGTCGCGGCCCTCCTCGGTGAGCGAGATCGCGCCGTAGCGCTCGTGCTCGAGGAGACCCATGCCGCACATGCGACGGACGGTCTCCGAGACGGTCGACGCGCCCACCCCGAGCCGCTCGGCGAGCTGCTTGGTCGTCACAGGGGTGTCGGACCACTCCTGGGCCGACCACACGACCTTGAGGTAGTCCTCGACGACGGGGGTGATGTCGATGTCGCGGCGCACAGGCTCACGATAACCGTCGGCGCGTGAGCCACGTGCCGAGGTGCACGCACGTGAACACGACGCCCTGCGCGAGGACGACCATGCCGGCGGGCGACGCGTCGAGCGCGTACGACGCGGTGAAGCCGACGACGGCGCACACGGCCGCGACGAGGGGCGCGACGACGAGCATCCGGTCGATCCGGTCGCTCATCAGGTAGGCGGTCGCGCCGGGGATGATGAGCATCGCGACGACGAGGATCACGCCGACGGCCTGCAGGGCGACGACGACGGTCACGGCGAGCAGGCCGAGGAGCAGCGCGCCGAGCCGCCGCGGCGAGAGACCGATCGCGTGGGCGTGCGCAGGGTCGAACGCGTAGAGCGTGAGGTCGCGTCGCTTCGCGAGGAGGGCGACGACGACGATCGCGCCGAGGACCGCGACCTGCACGAGGTCGGCGGGCGCGACGCCGAGGACGTTGCCGAACAGGATGTGGCTGAGGTCGACCTGGCTCGGGGTGACGGAGACGAGCACGAGGCCGAGCGCGAAGAGGCTCGTGAAGACGACGCCGATCGCGGTGTCCTCCTTGAGCTTCGACGTGTCGCGCACGGTGCCGATGAGGGCGACCGACCCGATCCCGAAGACGAGGGCGCCGACGGCGAACGGCACACCGGCGAGGTAGGACAGCACGACGCCGGGCAGGACGGCGTGCGACACGGCGTCGCCCATGAGGGACCAGCCGACGAGGACGAGCCAGCAGGAGAGCAGCGCGCACACGATCGACGCGACGAGCGTGACGGCGAACGCGCGCTGGAGGAACCCGTACTGGAAGGGCTCGACGAGCGTGGCGAGGACGTCGTTCATGAGGCGCTCCTCGGCGTCGTCGGGATGGTGGGGATGCATCCGGAGGGAGTACGCAGGTCCCCGATCCGTCCGAGGTCGAGGCCGGTGAACGCCTCGACGAGACGTTCGGGCGCGAGCGCCTCGTCGGGCGGGCCTGCGAACAGGACGCGGCGCTGGAGGAGGACGACCTGGTCGACCAGGCCGGGGAGCGTCGGGAGGTCGTGGGTGGACACGAGCACGGAGGTACCGTCGGCGGCGAGGCCGCGCAGGAGCGCGAGGATCCCGGCCTCCTGGGTCTTGTCGACACCGGAGAACGGCTCGTCGAGCAGGAGGACGTCCGCTTCCTGGGCGATAGCCCGGGCGAGGAAGACGCGCTGCCGCTGCCCGCCGGACAGCCGGCCGACCTGGCGGTCGGCGAGATCGGTGAGCCCGACGCGCTCGAGCGCCTCCGCGACGGCCGCGCGGTCGTGCGCGCGGAGCCGGCGCATCGGGCCGAGGTGCGGGTAGCGCCCCGTCTCGACGACGTCGCGCACGACGACGGGGAACGTCCAGTCGACGTCCTGGCTCTGCGGCAGGTGGGCGAGCGCGCCCGCGCGCCGCGCCGTGTCGGCGTGACGTCCGAGGATCGTCACGGTCCCGCTCGTGGGCCGGACGGCGCCGACGACGGCGCGCATGAGCGTCGACTTGCCGGAGCCGTTGACGCCGACGAGACCCGTGACTGAGCCTCGCGGGAGCGTGAGGCTCACGGAGTCGAGGGCGACGACGTCTCCGTAGCGGACGCTGAGGTCGTGGACCTCGAGCGCGGGCGATGTGGCTGCGGGGTTCACAGCTCCTCCTGGGTGAGTCCGGCGACGATCGTGGTCGTCGTGTGGCGGAGCAGGTCGAGGTAGGTGGGTACGGGCCCGTCGGGGCCTGAGAGGGAGTCGACGTAGAGCGGCCCGGCGAGGTGCGTGCCTGTCTCGCGGGCGACCTGGCGCTGCGCGACGTCGGGCACGGTCGACTCGCAGAAGACGGCGCGCGGGCCGCCCCGGCGCACCGCGTCGACGACGGCGACGGCCGAGCGCGGGGTCGCCTGGGACTCGGCGTTGACGGGCCAGAGGTACGCCTCGCGCAGGCCCGCGTCGCGGGCGAGATAAGAGAAGGCGCCCTCGCACGTCACGAGGAGGCGTGCGGGCTCGGGGACGGTCGCGACGGCGTCGGCGAGCTCGCGAGCGAGGCCTGCGAGCTGCTCGCGGTAGGCCGCAGCGTTGGCCCGGTAGTCGGGAGCACCGTCGGGATCGGCTGCGGCGAGCGCGTCGGCGATGTTCGTGACGTACGTCTGGCCTGCGGTCGGCGACATCCAGGCGTGTGGGTTTGGGTGGCCCGCTGCCTCGCCCGACGTGATCGGCTGCGGGACGATGCCGTCGCTCACCGTGACGTGCGGCGCGTCCACGTCGTCGAGGAAGCGTGCGGACCACGCCTCGAGGCCGAGCCCGTTGTCGACGACGAGGTCGGCGCCCTGCGCGCGGACGAGGTCGGCGGGTGTCGGCTCGTACCCGTGGATCTCGGCGCCAGCCTTGGTGATCGACTCGACGCGGACGCGGTCGCCGCCGACCTCGGCGACCATGTCGGCGAGCACGGTGAACGTGGTGACGACGTGGAGGCGGTCGTCGGCGGACGGCGCCGGGGCAGCCGCAGGCTTCCCGCTGCAGGCTGCGACCGCGGCGGTCGCAAGGACGATCCCCAGGAGTGGTTCGTAGTGGCGAAACCGAAAGTTCGGCATACCGAACTTTCGCACGTCGAGAGGACACCTCGCAACGGCCACGAGCACCGCCCGCGGCGGTGCGGCAGGTCAGGCGCGCGCGAGGACCAGGAGCATCTCGATCGTCCCGGCGTCCTCGACCTGCACGAACCCCAGGTTCGGCGCCTCGATCTCGAAGTCGGTGAACGTCACGGGGATCGAGCCGCTCACACGCACGCCGTCGCCGGACCGCTGCGCCTGCATACTCACCGCGACCTCGCGCGCGACGTCGCGGATCGTGAGCGTCCCCGTCACCTCGACCGCGACCGGCTCTCCCGTGAGCTCGGGAAGCACGACAGGCGCTCCGAGCTCGAACGTCGCGTCGGGGAACGTGCTCGTCTCGAGCGTTTCTCGAAGGAAGCTGTCGCGCGGCCCCACGCCCGTCTCGATCGTCGCGGTCGTGACCGCGACCGTCGCCGTGGTGAGCTGGCCGTCCGCGATCGTGACGTCACCCGTCACGTCCTTGCTGCGCCCGACGACGGTCACGTCCTCGCCGCGCAGCACCTCCTCGACCCGGTACCCGGCCTCAGATCCCGCGCCGACGGTCCACGCACCGTCAGGATCGAACGGCCCGGACGCAGGCGGCTCCGCGGGGGCGCTCGTGAGCGTGATCGGGTCAGGGTTGCGGCTCTCCTGCCAGCGCGAGTACAGCGGCGGACCTGCGAGGACCGCGAGCAGCGCGACCACGACGACGGACACGAGGATGACGACCATGCGGCGGCTCATGCCGCCATCGTCGCACCGCGCTCCCGTCCCGGCCCGCGCCCGCTCACGGCGTCTCGACCCGTGAACGCCCGCTCACTGCTGCGCGTCCTGCTCCTGGCCAGGCCCGCCCGACGGCACGCTCTCGGCGCCCGTGCCCTCCGCCCGCTGCGGCGACGGCGACGGGAACGCGACCGCACCACCGACGGTGACGCTGCCGTCCGGTCGCGCGACGACGACGCGCATGTCGAGCATCCGGTGCGTCGTGCGGTCGAACCGCAGGACGGTCATCTGCGACTCGCCGCGCAGCGGACCCACTGTGAGCTGGCCCTCCGCAGCCCCCGCCGTCGTCGAGCTGACGTACCGCACGCCGAGCCCGACACGCGTCGGGCCGATGCGACGGTGCACGTGCCCGGAGAGCTGCGTCGCGGCACAGCCGCTGCTGAGCGCAGCCGTCCCGGAGCGCGGCGTGTGGACCATGAGCAGGTCGACCCGCTCGTCCTCGTCGCACGCGACCCGCATCATCCGGTCGGCGAACGCCTCGACATCCTCCTCGCTGGTCAGCTGCGTGCCGATCCCCGGACGCGTCTCGTTCGGGTCCCCGTCGCCGAGGATCCGCACGCCCTCGACGTCGATCACGCCGCCGTCGAGGACCGTCATGCCCGCCGCGCGAGCCTGCCTGGCCGTCTCGGCCGAGTCGTGGTTGCCCGTGATGAGGACGTACGGCGCGCCGTCGGGCGCAGCACCGGCGAACGTCGTCACGCAGAACCGCTCGACAGCCGTGCCGTTCATCGTGAGGTCGCCCGTGTCGAGGATCGCGGCGGCTCCCGAGAGCTCGGCGATGCGTCGGATCACAGGGGCCATACCCACGTTGCAGTGCAGGTCGGAGACGTGCAGGAGCGTGACGACGTCGTCGGGGTCCGGCTCCTCGGTCGGCTCCGGGGAGGGGTCGGTTGTCTCGTCAGCCGACGGCGCGGAGCTCGGCGTGCCTGTCGAGCCGTCACCTGCACCGGACGGGTCCGGCGTCCGCTCCCCGTCCGCCGTGTCGCCCGACCCCACGAGGCCCTCGAACCCGGTGCCGTCGGGCGCCGGGGGGCGCGGTAGCCGCAGCGACACCGCGGCCGAGTCCTGCTCCGCGCGTTCGACCCATGCCGCCTCCGCGGCGGCAGCGAGCTCCGCGTAGTACGTCTCGTTGTCCTCGTACACCTTGACGAGCTGCCCGCCATAGGTCTCGACGACGCCCGCGAGGCGCCCCGTGATGCGCGCCCCTTCGAGCGCCGTGCCGGCGAACACGGTCGTCTCCCGCTGGCCCGCGGTGTTGCGCTCGACCGTCGAAGGGTTGGTCACGACGAGCGTCGCGACGAGCAGCACGACCGCCCACGACACGGTCGCCGAGTGCGGCGCGAACGCGTGCGCAAGCTCGTAGCGTCGCGGCGATCCCGCGAGCAGGAGCGCGAGCCCGAGCACGAGGGCCGCGCCCGCCAGGAGAAGGACGAACCTCGTGGCCGCGTCCCGGAGCAGGCCGTCGATCGCGTCGTGGATCGTCGCGGACGGGCCGCCGAAGAACTGCAGGTAGGCCTGGAGGTCGTTCGTGAGCGCCTCGAGCGTCGGGCTCTGCTCGAGCGCGGAGAGGTCGGACGGGATCTCCTTGACGGTGACGAGCACGCCGAGCCCCGCCGGGGCCGGCGAGTCGAGCTCGATCGTGCCGAGCGGCCCCAGGTCGACCGTGACCTGACCGTCGATCGTCACCTCGTAGCGCGCCTCGTGCGGCCCCAGGCTCAGGTCGGTGCGAGCGGTCACGAGAGCGACGAGCGCGCTGACGACGACGACCGCGAGCGCGACCGACGACCAGCGGAACCACCGGGGCGGGACCCGGTGCCCTGGCCGCCACCGTGCGTTGCGCGCCGGTCCGCTCTCGTCCATCGGTCCCTCCCTCGTGCCGCAGCCACGAGCGTAGCCGCCAGTCCCGGGCGGCGCGGCCCGGGTCCGCCGTCTAGCCTGCTGTGATGACGTACGCCTCCCCCGAGTACACCCGTGACGCTCGGTACATCGCCACCCGGATCACCGCCGACGGCGCGGACGGCTACCCCGTCGAGGCCGGCCGCTACCGTCTCGTCGCGGCGCGCGCCTGCCCATGGGCCAACCGGGCGCTCATCGTGCGGCGCCTCCTCGGTCTCGAGGACGCGATCTCCCTCGGTCTGTGCGGGCCGACGCACGACGAGCGGTCGTGGACCTTCGACCTCGACCCGGGAGGGGTGGACCCGGTGCTGGGCATCGAACGCCTCCAGGAGGCGTACTTCACGCGCGTGCCCGGCTACGAGCGCGGCATCACGGTGCCGGCGATCGTCGACACGCGCGACGGCGCGGTCGTGACGAACGACTTCGCGCAGATCACCCTCGACCTGAGCACCGAGTGGAGGGCGCTGCACCGCGCGGGAGCGCCCGACCTGTATCCCGAGAACCGCCGTGACGAGATCGACGCGCTCGTCGAGGACATCTACCGCGACGTCAACAACGGCGTGTACCGGTGCGGCTTCTCGACGTCGCAGGCCTCGTACGAGCGCGCGTACGAGCGTCTCTTCGCGCAGCTCGACCGGCTGAGCGACCGGCTCGCGGTACAGCGGTACCTCGTCGGCGACACGATCACCGAGGCGGACGTGCGGCTGTTCCCGACGCTCGTACGGTTCGACGCCGTCTACCACGGACACTTCAAGTGCAACCGCTCCAAGCTCACCGAGATGCCGGTGCTGTGGGCGTACGCGCGTGACCTGTTCCAGACGCCCGGCTTCGGCGACACGATCGACTTCGGCCAGATCAAGGACCACTACTACAAGGTGCACCGCGACGTGAACCCGTCGGGCGTCGTCCCGGCTGGCCCCGACCTGTCGGGGTGGCTCACGGAACATGGTCGTGACTCGCTCGGCGGGCGACCGTTCGGCGACGGCACCGCACCGGCGCCCGTGCGCCGCGAGGAGGCTCCGCCGGCGATCGGCTGAGCCTGGACGTAGCTCGCGGGAGCGGCGGTCCCGCGGTCAGGCGTCGACGGTCCCGTCGGGGGACGCGGTGAGGTCCGGGCGCAGGCCGCGCCACACCGGGTGCCGCAGCCGCCCGCTTCCCGTCCAGCCCCCGTGCTCGACCTCAGCGAGGAGCCCGCGCGCCAGCCAGCGCGCGTCGCGCGACTCGGCCGCCGGGACGTCCCCGACGATCGGCTCGTCCGCCGCGAGCGGCTCGACCTTCTTCTCGAGCCGTGCGAGATCGCGGTCGGAGAGACCCGCGCCGACACGGCCCGCGTACCGCAGGCCGTCGGACGTGCGCGTCGCGACGAGGAGCGACCCGATGGACCCGGTGCGCTCGCCGCGCCCGGGACGCCACCCCACGACAACGACATCCGTGTGCTGCGCGTGCTTGATCTTGCGCCAGTCCGTCGACCGGACCCCGGGCCGGTAGACGGAATCGCGTCGCTTCGCGAGGACCCCTTCGAGCCCGAGCTTCTCGGAGACCGCGAGCGCGTCCTCGAGCGGGAGGGTGACGGCGTCGGGCACCTGGATCGTCCCGCCGGCGTCGACGACCATCTCGAGAGCCTCGCGCCTCTGCGTGTACGGGAGCGAGGTGAGGTCCTGACCGCTCGCCCGCAGGGCGTCGAACAGCACGAGCTCGACGGGGGCGGTGCGCCGGGCGCGCTCGACGTCACGCGGCTCCGTGAGGCCGAGGCGCGTCTGCAACCGTGAGAAGTCGGGCGTCCCGTCGGGTCCGGGCGCGATGATCTCGCCGTCGAGGACGGCCGGGACGTGGACGCGGTCGACGAGCTCGGCAAGCTCGGGGTAGCCGGCCGTGACGTCGTGGCCGCCCCGGGTGCGCACGGACCACGTCCTCGCGTCCGGGTCGACGGTGACGATCGCGCGGATGCCGTCCCACTTCATCTCGAGCGCCCACGGGCTGTCGTCGGCCCCCGCACGGGCCAGGTCGCGGCGCACGACGGCGTCGGCGGGCGAAGCGAGCATCGGACGCAGGTCCTGCGCGGGCTCGGGCGGCGCGCCGTCGTCGGGACCCGCTGCCGGCAGCAGACCGCGGCGGCGCAGCGACTCGCGGTGCTTGCGCTTGTCCATGCGGTGGATGAGCCACTGCCTCTTCTCCGCGTCGGTGCGGATGAGGACGAACGTCGGGGGCTGCGGGCCGCCGTCGTTCGCGAGGCCGCCGTCCGGCCGCCCTGCGAGCTCGACGATGATCTCGTCGTCGCGCATCTTCTCGGCCTGGTAGGTGCCCGCGTCCCAGATCGTCACGGTGCCTGCGCCGTACTCGCCCTTCGGGATCGTGCCCTCGAACGTGCCGTAGTCGAGCGGGTGGTCCTCGGTCTGCACGGCGAGGTTGTTGCGGCCCGTGCTCGACGGCGTCAGTCGCGGCAGCGCCCAGCTCAGCAGCACGCCGTCGTGCTCGAGGCGGAAGTCGTGGTGGTGGCGGCTCGCGTGGTGGTCCTGGATGACGAAGGTCGGCGGGCCGCCGGCGTCCCTGCCGGACGACGTGAACGGCTCGGGCGTGCGCGACTCGTCGCGCTTGGCGCGGTACTGCGCGAGCCGGTCCTCGGCTCCCTCGCCCGTGCCTGCGACCGCCATCGGGTCGCCGATCCGGGCGACGCGGTCGAGCACCTCCTGCGGCCCGAGCTGCGCGAGGTCGTCGTCGAGCTCGTCCCACGTGCGGGGCGCGGCGACCGCGGGGCGTTCGCGGCCGCGCAGCGAGTAGGGCGCGACGGTCGTCTTGTTGCCGCTGTTCTGGCTCCAGTCGACGAGGACGCGGCCCTCGCGCAGGGACTTCTTCATGTCGCTCACGACGAGATCGGGATGGTCGGCCTCGAGGGACCGTGCGAGCTCGTGCGCGACGGCGGACACGTCGTCGCTCGCGAGCGTCCCGTCGAGGCGCGCATACAGGTGGATGCCCTTCGAGCCGCTCGTGACGGGGACAAGGTCGAGGCCCATCCCGGAGACGATCTCGCGGCACAGGCGCGCGACGGCGACGCACTCGGCCAGTCCTGCGCCGGGGCCGGGGTCGAGGTCGAGGACCATCCGGTCGGGGTGGTGGACGACCTTGCCGCGCGCGGTCGTGTCGTCGACGAAGCGCCACTGGGGCACGTGCACCTCGAGGGCGGCGAGCTGCGCGAACCAGGCGAGCGTCGCGGCACCGTCCTCCTCCTCGACGAGCGGGTAGGTGTTCGTGTGGTCGCGGTGCGCGAGGTCCTGGCGGTGCACCCACGACGGCGCGGACGCCTCGAGGTTCTTCTGGAAGAACACCTCCCCGGGCGCGTCCGCCGTCCCGACGCCGTGGACCCATCGCTTGCGCGTCACGGGACGCCCCGCGACGTGCGGGATCATCGTCGGGGCGATCGCGAGGTAGTAGTCGAGCACGTCGCCCTTGGTGGTCCCGGTCGCCGGGTAGATGACCTTGTCGAGGTTCGTGACGCGCAGCGAGCGGCCGTCGACCTCGATCGTCGTCGTGCGCACCATCTGTCCATCCTGCGACCCCGGCGGAAACGTCGCACACTGGGACCGTGCGGTCGGTGTGGAAGGGTGCGATCTCGTTCGGGCTGGTCAACGTGCCGGTCCGGCTCTTCAGCGCGCTCGAGGAGCACGACGTCCCGCTGCACCAGGTGCACGACGCCGACGGCGGGCGGATCCGCTACCAGCGCCGTTGCGAGGTGTGCGGCGAGGTCGTCGACTTCCAGCACATCGACAAGGCGTTCGACGACGGCGAGAAGACGGTCGTCGTGACGAAGGAGGACCTCGCGTCGCTCCCGTCGGAGCACAGCCGCGAGATCGAGGTCGTCGAGTTCGTGCCGTCGGACCAGATCGACCCGATCCTCCTCGACCGGACGTACTACCTCGAGGCCGACCCGAAGACGCGCAAGCCGTACGCCCTCCTGCTCAAGACGCTCCAGGCGTCCGAGCTCACCGCGATCACACGGTTCGCGATGCGGCAGAAGACGCGGCTCGCGGCACTGCGGGCTCGCGGCGACATCCTCACGCTGCAGACGCTCCTGTGGGCGGACGAGGTGCGCAGCCCCGACGAGCTCGAGGGGGGCGCCGGAGCGAAGGTGACTCCTCAGGAGCTGAAGATGTCGGCGTCGCTCGTCGAGTCGTACGCGGGTGACTTCCACCCCGAGCAGTACACGGACGACTACCAGGCCGAGTTGCGCAAGCTCATCGACGCGAAGCTCGAGAAGGGTGAGGCGCTCGACACCGAGGCGACGTTCGGCACACCGGCCGAGGGTGACGAGGAGGGCGGCGGCACGGTCGTCAGCCTCATGGACGCGCTCAAGCGCAGCGTCGAGGAGGCGCGGCGCCGGTCGGGCTGATCGAGCGCCTCCCTGCCCCGCGTCAGGGCTTCGCGTCCGTCAGCGGTCGGCGAACCTGTCCGTCGCGGCCACGAGCGCGGCGAGGATGCCGGGCTCCTCGAGCGAGTGGCCGGCGTCCGGCACCATGACGAGCTCCGAGCCGGGCCACGCCTGGTGAAGCTCCCACGCGGACACGGCCGGGCAGACGACGTCATAACGTCCCTGGACGATCACGCCCGGGATCCCGGCGAGCGTCGCGGCGTCGGCGATGAGCTGCCCCTCCTCGAGCCAGCCGCCGTGCATGAAGTAGTGGTTCTCGATGCGCGCGAACGCGGTCGCGTGCTTCGGGTCGGCGGCCCTCGCGACGGACTCCTCGTCGAGCAGGAGCCTGACGGTCGAGGCCTCCCACGTGGTCCATGCGACACCTGCAGGCACGTGCACCGCGGGGTCGGGGTCGGTCAGCAGGCGGTGGTACGCGGCCATGAGGTCGCCGCGCTCGCTCTCGGGGACGGGGGCGAGGTACTGCTCCCACAGCTCGGGGAACATCATCGACGTGCCGTGCTGGTAGAACCACTCGAGCTCCGCGCGGCGCAGCGTGAAGATGCCCCGCAGGACGAGCTCGGTGACCCGCTCGGGGTACGTCTGCGCGTACGCGAGGGCGAGCGCGCTCCCCCACGAGCCGCCGAACACCTGCCAGCGCTCGATCCCGAGGTGGGTGCGCAGCTTCTCGAGATCACCGACGAGGTGCCATGTCGTGTTCGTCGACAGGTCGGCGTCGGGTGAGCTCGCGTGGGGCAGGCTGCGGCCGCAGCCGCGCTGGTCGAGGACGACGATCCGGTAGCGCGCGGGGTCGAACACGCGGCGGTGGCGCGGCGTCGCGCCTCCACCTGGTCCGCCGTGCAGGAAGACGGCGGGCTTGCCGTCCGGGTTGCCGCACTGCTCGTAGTAGATCTGCTGCCCGTCGCCGACGTCGAGGAGCCCCTGGTCGTAGGGCTCGATCTCGGGGTACAGGGGCGTCGCTCGGTTGACCACGGACGTCATGATGCCACCGCACCCGAGGACCGGCGAGCCACGCCACGGGCGCCGAGGGTCTTCGTCACAGTGCACGAGCGTTCACGGGAGCGCGCAGTCGTCCGATCGGGATGGGGTTCCCCAGACGTGACGAAGGGCCCCTCATGACCAGCACCACCTCCCGTTCCAGCAACAGCTCCGACGCCGGCAGGCGGCGGCGCTTCGGCGACCTCCCCGTGGCTGTCCGGATCGGCAGCGCGGTCGGCGCGCTGGCGGTCGTGGCGACCGGCATGGGCGCGCTCGCGCTGACCACCGCCCAGGCTCTCAGCGACGGTCAGGAGCGGATGTACCTCGAGCACGTCGTACCGCTCGACGAGCTCGACGAGATCCAGCGGATGATGCAGGGCAACCGCGTGCGCGCGAACCTCTTCGCGTTCGAGTCCCCAGCCGACCGCGCCGCGTTGCGCGCAGAGCTCACAGAGCGCACGGCGACGCTCGAGGCGCTCGTCGCGGACTACATGCCCCGCGCTGTCGACCCTGACCGGACGGCCGCAGGCCTCGACTCCGCGCGCGCGTTCGTGGCCGCGTTCGAGTCGGAGTTCGTCCCCGCCGTCGAGAGCGGCGCGACGAACCTGGACGTCGTCTACCACGACAAGATCTACCCGGTGGGCGATGCCGCTCTCAACGCCTTCTCCGAGGAGGCCGAGGCCCACGCGACCGCCACCTCCGCGGCCTATGACGAAGGAGAGGCGCTCATGTCGTCGCGGCGGACGATCCTCGTCGTCGCGCTCGTGCTGGGGCTGGGCGCGGCCCTCGCGCTCGCCTGGACGGTCGTGCGTGGGATCACGCGCACCGTCACCGACGTGCAGCGGACGGCGGACGCGATGGCGACCGGCGACCTGACGCGCGATCCCGCGGTCACGTCGCGCGACGAGCTCGGCGAGATGGCGGGAGCGCTCGTGCGAGCGCAGGCTTCGCTGCGCGAGACGCTCGCGAAGGCGGGGAGCGCGTCGGGAACGATCGCTGCGAGCTCCGAGCAGATGTCGGCGGCTGGGACGCAGGTCGCAGCCGGGGCCGAGGAGACGTCGGCGCAGGCCTCGGTCGTGGCCGTCGCCGCAGAGCAGGTCTCGCGGAACGTCGAGGCGGTGTCAGCCGGGGCAGAGCAGATGGGCGCGTCGATCCGCGAGATCGCGCTGAACGCGCACGAGGCCGCACGGGTCGCGCAGCAGGCGACCTCGGTCGCCGCGACGACCAACGAGACGGTCAGCCGCCTGGGCAGGTCCAGCCACGAGATCGGCAACGTGGTCAAGCTGATCACGTCGATCGCCGAGCAGACGAACCTGCTCGCCCTGAACGCCACGATCGAGGCAGCGCGCGCCGGTGAGGCCGGCAAGGGCTTCGCGGTCGTCGCGTCCGAGGTGAAGGAGCTCGCGCAGGAGACGGCGCGTGCGACGGAGGACATCGTCCGCAAGGTCCAGGTCATCCAGGACGACAGCGGCGACGCCGTCGCGGCGATCGCCCAGATCACGGACATCATCGCGAGCATCAACAGCTTCCAGATGACGATCGCGTCGGCGGTCGAGGAGCAGACCGCGACCACGGCCGAGATCTCTCGCGGCGTGATCGAGGCCGCGACCGGTTCGAGCGAGATCGCCGCCAACATCACCGGGGTCGCGACTGCCGCCTCGACCACGACGGAGGTCGTCACCCAGATGCAGGAAGCGACCCGCGAGCTCGCGCACATGTCGGTCGACCTGAAGGCCCACCTGGACACGTTCAGGTACTGAGCCCGATGCACCCTGTCCGGCTCCGGGGTCAAGCCCCGGAGCCGGATTCGTCGACGTGGCATTTGTCACGCAACCAACCGTGAGACGCAGGCCTTTCGTCCCAGTCGTCCCACCTAACATCGACGAATGGCCAAGGCGAACAACACCGTGGATGTCGTCCTCATCGGCGGCGGGATCATGAGCGCGACGCTGGGCTCCCTGATCTCCCTGCTCGAGCCCACCTGGAACATCGAGATCTTCGAGCGGCTCGACGACGTCGCCCTCGAGAGCTCGAACCCGTGGAACAACGCGGGCACCGGGCACGCGGCGCACTGCGAGCTCAACTACACGAGCGAGCGCGCCGACGGGTCGATCGACATCTCCAAGGCCGTGACGATCAACGAGCAGTTCGAGGTCTCGCGAGAGTTCTGGAACCACCTCGTGACCGCCGGGCTGATCGGCGACCAGAGCACGTTCCTCAGCTCCACCCCGCACATGACCTTCGTGCGCGGTGAGAAGAACGTGGACTTCCTCCGCCGCAGGCACGCGACGCTCGCCGCCCACCCGCTCTTCTCCGACCTCGAGTTCTCCGACGATCCCACGGTCATCGCGCAGTGGGCGCCGCTGCTCATGGAGGACCGCCACGGTGACGAGCCCGTCGCCGCGACACGCGCCACGTCCGGGACCGACGTCGACTTCGGCTCGCTGACCCGATCCCTCTTCGACCACCTGACTGCGCAGGGACACCGCCTCCACCTCCAGCACGAGGTCCGCGACCTGCGCAAGCGCCGCGACGGCAGCTGGGACGTCAAGGTTCGCGACCTCTCGTGGAACGCGTCTCCCGTGCGGCGCACGGTCAACGCGCGCTTCGTCTTCGTCGGCGCGGGCGGCGGGGCCCTCCCGCTCCTGCAGAAGTCCGGCATCAAGGAGATCCGCGGCTACGGAGGCTTCCCGATCTCCGGTCAGTTCCTGCGCACGACCAACCCGGAGATCGTCGCGAAGCACCACGCGAAGGTCTACGGGAAGGCCGACGTCGGCGCTCCCCCGATGTCCGTCCCGCACCTCGACACCCGCGTCGTCGACGGGCAGGCCTCGGTCATGTTCGGGCCGTACGCCGGGTTCTCGACGAAGTACCTCAAGCGCGGCTCGCTGCTCGACCTGTTCATGTCCATCCGACCTGGGAACGTCGTCACGATGCTCGGCGCCGGCCTCGACAACGTCGACCTCACCGCCTACCTCGTCAAGGAGGTCGCCAAGACCCCTGAGGCGAAGTTCCGGACGCTGCGTGCGTTCATGCCGACCGCGCACCCCAAGGACTGGGAGCTCATCACGGCGGGCCAGCGCGTCCAGGTGATGAAGCGCGACAAGGCCAAGGGTGGACGGCTCGAGTTCGGGACCGACGTGGTCGCGTCGGCCGACGGCACGATCGCCGGCCTGCTCGGCGCCTCACCGGGAGCGTCGACCGCGACGAGCGCCATGATCGACCTGCTCCAGCGCTGCTTCCCGGAGGACAGCGTCCGATGGGCACCGACGATCGCCGCGATCGCGCCGTCGAGCCACGCGGGTGCGTGGGACACGCCGGAGGAGCGCGACGCCCTGACCCCCTTCGAGGTCGCCGCGGAGCCAGGCGCCTGAGCGTTCGCCCTACGAGGCCCTGAGTGCCTCGTCGACGTGATCGGCCCAGGCCCGGATCGTGTCCCAGTCGCGAGTGTCGGCATCGGGAGCGCGCAGCGCCCGTGCGACCGCACGCTCGACGAACGACAGGACGGTCTTGTCGAGGCGGCCTCCGAACATGACGTGCTCGCGCGCGTCGAGCGCGGTCATGGTCCCGTCGATCGCGATCGTCGACTCCTCGACGCTCGTCGGCTCGCCGTCGGGCGCGACTGGTCCGCTCGAGAACAGCCACACCGGCCGTCCGTCGACGCGGTCCGCCAGGTCGTCGACCAGGTCGTTCGCCTCGTTCGGCCATCGACCGAAGTACACGGCCCCGCCGAGGACGAGCGCCTCCGCCTCGTCGAGGTCCTCCGCGCTCGTCGATGCCATGTCGTGCTCGGTCACGTCATGGCCGAGCTCCCGCAGCCGTTCCACGACCGCGTGTCCGATCTCCTTCGTGGCCCCGTGCTTGCTGGCCACAGCAACCGCGATCCTCATGAGCACGCCTCCCCGTCGAGATGTACGTCCACGATGGCCCGGCGGTGCCGGGTCGGGCCAGTGACCTTCGGCCCTGTTGTCCGCGCCGATCACCGTCTGGAGCGCCGGACCTCGCTGTCGAGACGCCGCGAGGGCCGTGCGGCTCAGCGCGCGCGCACCTCGTCGACCCCACGGTTCGCGAGCTGGTCCGCCCGCTCGTTGCCCGGGTCGCCCGCGTGCCCCTTGACCCAGACCCAGCGGACGTCGTGCCTCGCGACCTCGGCCTCGAGCTCCTGCCAGAGCTCCTGGTTCTTGACGGGCTTCTTGTCCCCGGTGCGCCAGCCGTTGCGCTTCCACCCGGCGAGCCACTTCGTCATGCCGTTCATGACGTAGGACGAGTCGACGTGGAGCGTGACCTGGCACGCCCTGTTGAGAGCGCGCAGACCTTGGATGACAGCCATGAGCTCCATGCGGTTGTTGGTCGTGTGCGCCTCCCCGCCCCAGAGCTCGCGCTCGTGGCCGCCGGCACGCATCCATGCGCCCCAGCCGCCCGGTCCCGGGTTTCCCTTGCACGCGCCGTCGGTCCACATCTCGACGACCGTGGCGCTCGTCGCGGGGGTCGTGGGCGGGGTCGCGGCGGGGTCGTCGAGCATCCGATCATCCTAGTGGGAGGCGCGCGGATGGTCGGCCGCGGATTTTCCCTCACGAGATGGGATTCCGCATCTTGAAAGCACCGACTATGGTGTGGCCATGAGAGCCGATGACGTCTCCCCGGCCATGACGCCGGGACATGCAGCACCCGTGGCGACCTCGCCGTACGCCCGCCCCAGCACGGGCCCTCAGCCGGTCGTGCCGTCCAGCGCGCACCCTGAGCAGGTCCGCGCCGACCTGCTCTACGAGTTCGAGCTCGAGCTGCGCCACACCGCCAAGGCGCTCGCGCGTGGCAAGGCCGCTCCGGCGCCCATCCTGGTCGCGGTCCCGGTTCCTGACGCGAAGCCGGGGGTTCCCGACGTCTCGTGGCGGACGACCGAGGTGCGCGGCTGGATGGTCGGGCCGCGGCTCGCCGTCCTCGAGGACGGCTCGTGGGTGCCGCACACGGTCGGGCGCACGCACAAGCTCGACAAGCCCCGCCACCAGAAGTTCTTCGGCGACGCGAACACGAAGGAGTACGCGCAGCGCTGGCAAGACCTCACGGATGCGGGCGTCCCACCCGGTGGCGCGTACATCTACATCGACCTGGAGAACGAGCCGATGCTCGGCGTCGGCCGCCATCCCCGCCGGGCAGAGCTGTTCGAGGTCCAGCAGATCAGCGGGGCACCGCACCTCGTCATGCTCTACGACCGCGGCACCGCAGGCGTGAAGGTCTCGGACGTTCGTGAGGACCTGCAGAAGAGGCTCAAGGACTACCTCTGACGCGAGCGAGCCAGGCCACGACGGCGGCGCCGCCCCTCGAGGGTCGGCGCCGCCGTCTGCGTCATCCGGTGATCGTGCCCCTGAGCGTCACGGGCGCGGTGAGGTAGCCCTCCTGCGGCAGCTCGAGCCGCACCGCACCGCCTGCAGCTGCCGTCCTGCGGACGGGTATCTCGAAGACTGCTGACGTCGCCCCTGCGGGGATGACCGCCTCGATGGCGAGCCCGGCGTCGGCGAGGCTCGTGCGCGGGTCCACGGCGGGCACGCGCAGCGCCGCCCAGGCGGGCACGAGGTCGGAGACCCGGATCGGCGTCCCGCTGACAGGCGCGGCGGTTGCGGTGAGGTAGGTCTCCTGGCTGACCGGCCCTGAGAGCCGCACCTGCCACACGAGAGAGCCGCCGGGGGCTGCCGTCACGTCGGTCTGGACGATGCTCAGCGTCGGCCTGGGCGACCGGGAGCGGGTGTGGACCGCGCCGAGGTACGTGTCGACGACGGCGTTTCGCCGAGCCGTCGCCACGATCGTGTAGCCCGCCAGGTCACCGGACGACTCGTCGACGTACACGTCGTCCCCGTAGTACGTGACGGCCACGTCGACGTACCTCTGCCCCGGCTTGATCGTCCGCAGCCCCGAGCCGTTCACCCCAGGACCGCGCTGAGCGTCGATGACGTCGACCCAGACCTTGGCTGTGCTGGCGAACGAGCCACGCACAGGGATGCGGACCGTCGCGGTCTGCTCCCCGTCGGCGACCGCGGTGACGAGTGTCGCGGCGGGCACGTCGAGGAACGCGACGTTGCGCACGTTCGCCGTGGTCACCGCAGGCTTCGCCTTCGCCGCCGTGACGTCGAGCAGCACGACCTTGCCGGCGGCCGAGCGTGACGTGAGCGTCAGGCTCGTGACGCTCGCGAGGTCGATCTTGCTCGCTGCAGGGAGTCGGTAACGGACGTTCTGCGCCCAGGCGTGGTTCCAGGCGCCGGACGGCAGGCGCTGTGCGCTCGCCTGCGGACGCAGGGTCACGCGGCGGCCCCTGCCGTCCTTGAGCACGACGGAGAGGTCCGGCTTGCCGCGCCCGGGCATGACGACCAGTCGCAGGTCGAGGTACGACTTCCCGTCGAGCGCCGGGGTGTCAGGAAAGGTCACCCGCGCCCCCGCCTTGCGCCACGACACGAGAACGCCACGGACCGGGTCGGCGGTCGTCTCGAAAGCGGGCGCAGGCCAGTGCGGGGACGAGAGGCTCTGCGTCGGGTCGCACGACTGCGGCCCCTCCGACTGGCCGCCCTCGCAGACGAATGCGGTCGCCCCCCGCGCGGCCTTGATGGTGAGCCCCGCCGACGGCCGGACGACCGTGCGGCGGTTGCCGCCCGTCGCGTGGACGAGCGCGACGGCCCTGCCCGCAGACCTTGCGCGGACGGGGGTCCCGTCGAGGAGCGGGGCCGCTGACCTGTTCGACGTGAGATAGGTCCGCGCCGCGGCCGCGATGTAGGTCGCCCCGACGTCGCGCTGCTGCTTGGCCGACAAGCGGGTCGGCGCGGTCTTCCCGCAGAGCGGGTCGTCGCCCCACACGTCGTCGTCGGCCGGGGCCTTGGCGACGCCAGGGGTCCACTGCGTGTTGAAGAAGTTGTGGTTCGTGCCCATGATCAGGACCGACGTCTTGAGCGAGCGGTCGCCCGCCGCGATGCGGGCCCCCTGGTCGACGTACTGCTGTCCCTGAAGATCGGAGACGTCGCCGTCGCAGAAGGGCAGGAGCACGGTCGTCGGGACACCGACGGCGACCTGACGGCCGAAGTCGGTCGGCGCGACGAGCACCTGACCCTTGATCCTGAACCGGTCCCCCGAGCCTGCCCGGATCGCAGCGCGGACGACACCTTCGCCCCCGCGGGAGTGTCCCACGGTCATCACCCTGCGCAGGTTCATCGCGCCCTTGAGCTTCGTGCGCGCCGCGGGCCCGCGCCCCTTGCCGACCTGCCAGTCGGCGAGGACGTCGAGGTGGCGACGGACGAGATCCGCGCGTGCCTTGGATCCGCCGTCCGGGTCAGCCCAGTCCTGGCCGTTGATGCCGTTCGCCGAGATCGACACGGTCACGTAGCCCTGGCTCGCCAGGAGCTTCTGGGCGTAGACATAGCCGAGGTGGCTCGGGATCGGCTTGGCAGGCGCGAGGCACGGCCAGTCGCCGGTGACCTCCCCGCCGACGTAGCACGTCGCGTGACGTCCGTGGAGGAAGACGACGACGGGTCGCTGGCCCCGGGCGCCGACGGGCATCACGACGTGGCCCTTCATCTCGACCCTCGCGGCGTATCCCTCGACGCGGACGCCCGGAAGCTTGTAGTCGAAGCTCGTGGTCTTGAGCTTCCCGGGCTTGCCCGGGTCCGACGTGATGGTCTTCGAGGGCGCCTTGACCGCTGTCAGGGCGGCCGCGCCGGCCCCGACGTCCCCTGCCGCGCCAGCGGCGACGGAGCCGACCGTGGCGCGCGCACCGGCCGCGGCCGCGCTCGCGGGCCCGTCGAGCAGCCGCCCGGACGCCACGACCGCGATGCTCGAGGCGTTCAGGGCGGTGGCGCCGGCCACGCGCAGGCGAAGCACGGGCCCGAACCTCGTCGGCACACCGAGCACGGCGCCGTCGGCGAAGAACTCGGGACGCGCATCTCCCAGAGGGAGGTCGCCCTCGTGACGCCAGGTGATCGTCGAGCCGTAGTCGTCGGTCGCCACCGTGACACGCCCGGCCTCGCTCGTGCTCGGGCCTGGCGCGGTGACAGGGGCGAGCGGTGCGACGCTCGCCTGGGGAGCGGCACCGGCGACACCACCGGGCGTCATGAGAGCGAGGGCCAAGGCGACAGCAAGCGCTCCGCGCCTGCCTCCCGCCCTCGGCGGCTGCGAGCCGCGAGGGGTCGTTCCGAACGTCGAGCGCATGCGCATGAGTGCCTCAGTCCCTGTGGCGGGGGCGCCCCCTGCGTCCCGTATGGGACGACACTATCCGTGTCGTCCCATACGGGACATCCTCCGCGGGAATGAGTGCCGGGGTGGTTCCCTACCGGGCTCGCTTCGACGTCGTGACCGTCGTCTTCGCGAGGTTCTTCGACGCAGCCTTCGCCGGCGCGTAGACCACCTTGATCTTGCCCTTGGGCAGCTTCTTCGTCGTGACGACGGCGATCCAGCGCCCCTTCGACTTCTTGAGCTTGACGATCTTCGAGACGGTCTTGGAGCCCACCTTGACGGCGATCTTGCCCTGGGGCTTGGTCGAAGACGTCCCGGTCACCTGGATGGTGAGGCGAGCGCTCTTGCCAGCCTTGAGGTTCTTGGCCTTGATGATCTTGGCCTTGACCTTCGCCTTCGCGACCTTGATCGTGCGCGTGCTGCTCGATCCGGCCAGCGCGGTCGAGCCGCTGTAGACCGCCTTGAGGCCGTGCTTGCCAGCCTTGGTCGACGCGGGGAGGTACAGGGTGGCCGTCCCGTCGAGCGCGAGCGACCTGGCGCCGATCTTCTTCGAGCCGTCGTACAGCGTCACGCCGCCGAGCGGGCGGACCCCACCGGTGACCTTGATCTTGACCTTGGTCTTCTTCCCGTGCGTCGCCTTGGCGACCGAGAGGGAGGTCGTGCTCGCGCTCGCACCCGTGACCCTCACGGTCGCGGTGCCCCCACCGACCGCCTCGGCCGTGATCTTCAGCTTGCCGTCGCGGGTGGTGAGCGACTCGCCCGCCGTGATGGTCGAGTGCCAGCTGCCCCCGCGCCAGGCGCCGAGCGTCAGCACGCGCCGGCCGAACTTCTGGTCGAGCTGGTAGACGCGCACGCCCGGGCTCGCATCGATGTTCTGCCAGCCTGCGCTGCCAAGCTCGGAGTAGAAGGTGCCGGTGTCGGTGCCGGCGCCGTCGCGGTACTCGACGAAGTACATCCGCTGGGCACTGTCGTAGAAGGCCAGGCCCTTGGTGCCGGAGGCCGCAGTCACGGGGCTGAGCGTGGTCGCCCCGGTCGCGCTGCCTGTCGTGATCGCACCGGCAGGCGCCGTGTCGAAGAACCACTCGTACGCGACGTCGAGCGATGGCGTCGCGTACGTGGTCGTGTAGGCCATATCCCGGAACATCGCGATGCCCTGGACGCTGTGCACGCCGAGGTAGGACTCCTCCTTGCCGTCGCGCAGGATGTCCGAATGGCCGAGGCCGAAGTTGTGGCCCAGCTCGTGCGCGACCGTGTGGTCGTCGCCCATGGCGAGCATGACCTGTCCACCGGAGGCCAGGCCCGTGTTGATCCGAGCCATGCCGGTCCAGCCGATCAGCCCCTCGTCGAAGCAGCCGCGC
This sequence comes from Sanguibacter hominis ATCC BAA-789, assembly GCF_012396185.1. GTDB lineage: Bacteria > Actinomycetota > Actinomycetes > Actinomycetales > Cellulomonadaceae > Flavimobilis > Flavimobilis hominis. The sequence continues at coordinate 104,796 of NZ_JAAXOW010000002.1, read as the reverse complement.
GGCACGAAGACCACGAGGTGGCTCGCGTTCGCGCTCGTGAACGCCTGGGTCGGGAAGTAGGTGTCCCAGATCTGCGACCAGACCTGCTCGACCCCGTAGCTCCCGTTGCTCGCGATCGTGGTGCACACGTCCGTGGTCTTGTGCGTGACGACCTTCTTGACGGCGATGCCGTTCACCACGCCGCCGGTCTCCCGCTTCCAGTAGCCGGCACCGGCGGCGATCGACGCTCGAGCCTGAGCCTCGGTGTAGTCCCCCGCCGCCGTGGCGTCGTCGATGATCGCGACGTACGCGTCGTGCGTCTTCGCGGCAGCGGCCGCGGCGACCGCACCGCCCGCTAAGGTGCTGCCAGCCAGCTCGGTGGGCGTTTCCTCGTCCACGACCGTCGCGGTCGCGGCGACGACCGGGGTCTCGACCTCCGCAAGGGCGTCAGCGACCAGGTCTGCCGCGGCCCCGCCCGCGAGAGCAGCGTCGCTCAGGCCGTCGGCGCGCAGCTCGGCTCGCACGTCCTGAGGGACGACGACGGTCACGGCGACCTCGGCGCCCGAGGCCGCCTGTGCGAGCGACTCTGGCGCGGTGTCCGCGTCGATCGGCACGGTCGCACCTTCGTCGGTCCGCACCGACACGAGGGTCTTCTCGACCCCCGGCCCGTGTGCGACGGCGACAAGAAGCTCGCCCTCGATCGTCGCGCGCACCTCGCGAGCGAGGCTCGACGCTGACGCGTCGACCTCCGCTGCGGATGCGGTCGCGGGAAGCGTGACAGCAGCCAGCGCCATGACGCACGCGGCTGCGATCCCCCTGGTCCGAATCACAAAAAGCTCCTCGACGAGCACCGCGACGTCCTCCGACGCCGCTCCACCAGCACGACGTCCTCGCCCCGTCACCGTGCCGTCGGGCCTCCAGGCCCGCGCTCAGGCTAGCGCGACCGACCGACTCCGTGCGGGGTGAACCCGCGCCTCGACCGCCATGGCGCCGGGTGAATCCGGTGCCGCAACCCCGTCACCACCGGTGGTGGACGTCCTCTGCCCAGCCAACGACGTCGGCGACACGCACCCACGTGCCTGCTTCGTCACGCACGCGTCCTGACCACACGCCGAAGCACTGGTGCGTGCGCCCCGACACGACCTTGAGGTCCATCTCGGACTCCTTGACGTGGAACGGGGTGAGGGTCAGGTCGACCGACTCGCCCTCGACGCGCCACGGGCGCATCCAGTCCTCGACGTCGTACGTCCACACGAGCTCGTCGCTGATCTTCGTGAGGCGCCCGTCGACGAGCAGGGAGTTCTCGACGGCACCGGTCCCGTCTGTCCAGCGTCCGCCGACCTGGATACCGACGACCCGCCCGTCGGTCCGGCCGGAACCTGCGCCCCAGTTCCACGAGATCGCATAGGGCCAGCGGCCGCGGCCGTGGTCGAGCGTCCCCCAAGAGTCCCCGTCGGGAAGGTGGTGCGCCACGCCGTCGACCCAGATCCTGCCGGTGGCCGGGCGGGCGACGTCCTTGACCGTGTACTGGAAGAGGCGCTCGTCCCACGGCACGACGACGCCGAGGCACTCGTGCCCGTCGGGACGGTGCGCGACGACGTCGAACCGCACGCGCGCCGACCGACCGCACAAGCGCGTGCCGCCCTCGACCTCGTCGACCGCGAGACGGAAGGTCCTCGTCGTGGCGCGGGCCGGGCCGCGGCCCAGCGTCCCGGGCAGGGACGTGCCGCGCCCGAACGGCCGCACGGCTTCGAGGTCGATCTCCTCGCCCGTCGCACGGTCGAGCAGGAACAGGCTCGGGACGGCCGCGTACCCGATGTCGGAGATGACGAGGGCGAGGACGTGCGTCGGCGTCGTGACGGCCCAGTACTCCCAGCGCTTGTTGCGCCCCCAGCCCACGCGTCCGTGGCCGATGCTGTCCGTGTCGTGGAGCGGGGTGCGGGTCCAGCCGACCGCGTGGGGGTTGAGGCGTCCGTCGGGGCGTGTGAGGGAGACGGGCGCGGTGATCTCCCGCTCGTCCGACCGGTGCGAGGCGTGCGGGGGCTGACCAGCCTCGTTGCTGTCGCGCATGGCGGCACTCTACGCGGCGTCCGCACACCGCACGAGCCACCCTCCGGATGCGGGAGGCGCCGCCACGGCACAAGGTGGAGGCACGACATCCCCCAGGACCAGGAGGAGCGCAGCATGAGCGACGAGCACGAGACCCCGACGGCGGGGACGGACGGCGCCACGACTCCCGAGACGACGCCCGGCCCACCCGAGACGGACCTGCACAACGAGAAGGTCGACGAGACGCCCGACGAGCGTTTCGACGCCGGGTGAGCCCGGCACGAACGCACGAGGGCCGGGGCCCCGACGCAGCAGCGTCGGGGCCCCGGCCTGTTGACCGTCAGAAGACGGGCTTGCCACCCGTGACGCCGAGGACGGTCGCGGAGACGTAGCTCGAGTCCGCGTCGTTGGCGAGGAAGACGAACGCCGGGGCGCACTCGGCGGGCTGGCCTGCTCGGCCGAGCGGCGTGTCCTGGCCGAACTTCTCGACCTTCTCCTCGGACTGCGTCGCGGGCTGCAGCGGCGTCCAGATCGGGCCGGGTGCGACAGCGTTGACGCGGATGCCGCGCTCCCCCACCTCGGCCGCGAGGTTGACGGTGAAGTTGTTGATCGCGGCCTTCGTCGACGCGTAGTCGAGCAGCGTGGTCGACGGCTGGTACGCCTGGATCGACGAGACGTTGATGATGCTCGCGCCGTCGGGCAGGTGCTCGAGCGCCTCCTGCGTGACCCAGAACAGGGCGTACAGGTTGGTCTTGAGCACGCGGTCGAGGTCGTCCGTCGTGACGTCCGCGATGGAGTCGCGGCGCGCCATCTGGAAGCCCGCGTTGTTGACGAGGACGTCGAGTCCACCGAGCGCCGCGACCGCGTCGCGCACGACCTTGCGGGAGGTCTCCTCGTCGCGCAGGTCGCCGGGGAGCAATGTGACAGAACGGCCCGCCTCGCGCACCCACCGCGCGGTCTCCTCGGCATCCTCCTGCTCCTCGGCGAGGTACGACAGCGCGACGTCGGCCCCCTCGCGGGCGTAGGCGATCGCGACCGCGCGACCGATGCCGGAGTCGCCCCCGGTGATGAGGGCGCGCTTGCCCTCGAGCCGGCCGTGGCCCACATAGCTCGCCTCACCGTGGTCGGGCTGCGGCTGCATCGGTGCCGTGAGGCCGGGGGGCTCCTGCTGCTGGGCAGGGAACGAGGTCGGGTAGTCGGTCATGGCGTTCTCCTCGTCGTGCGGGGAAGGCCGGGCTTCCGCTGCGCTCCGACCCGCCTTCCACGCTCTGGCACACTCCGCCAGCCCGCAACCTGAGACGGCGGAAGGCCGTTACCGTGACGGCATGACGACACGACTGGACCATGTCCGCTGGGGGATCATCGGCGTCGGCGACGTCACGGAGCGCAAGTCGGGACCAGGTCTGCAACGCGCCGAGCGGTCGTCGCTCGTCGCCGTCATGCGGCGCGACGGCGCCAAGGCGGCGGACTTCGCGCGCCGGCACGGGGTGCCGCGCTCGTACGACGACGCGGACGCGCTGATCGGCGACCCTGAGGTGGACGCGGTGTACGTCGCGACGCCACCCGACTCCCACGCGCACTACACGCTGCGCGCCGCGGCGGCCGGCAAGCCCGTCTACGTCGAGAAGCCGATGGCGCGCACAGCGGACGAGGCGCGCACGATGATCGAGGCGTGCGACGCGGCGTCGGTCCCGCTGTTCGTCGCCTACTACCGCCGCGCGATGCCGCGGTTCGCGACGATCGTCGATCTGGTGCGCGGCGGTGCGATCGGCGACGTGCGGACGGTCACCGTGCAGAACCTCTCGCCACGCGAGATGTGGGAGCCGGGGCACGCACCGTGGCGGCTGCAGCCGGAGGTCTCGGGCGGCGGGCTCTTCGTCGACCTCGGGTCCCATGCGCTCGACTTCCTCGACCTCCTGCTCGGTCCTGTCGAGGAGGTCCACGGGATCGCGTCCAACCTCGCGGGCGCGTACGACGCCGAAGACCACGTGGTCGGCGCGTTCCGCTGGGCGAGCGGCGCCGTCGGGACGGGCACGTGGGGCTATGACGCGGACGAGCGCACCGACCGCGTCGGGCTCGTCGGGACGCGTGGCCGGCTGACGTTCTCGATGTTCGGCGAGGACCCGCTCGTCCTGCGCAGCGGCGGCACGGAGCGGCGCATCGAGGCGCCCTACCCCGAGGTGGTGCAGCAGCCGCTCATCCAGACGGTCGTGGACGAGCTCACCGGGCACGGGACGTGCCCGAGCACGGGCCGCACCGCGTTGCGCACGGCCGAGGTCGCCGATGCGCTGCTCGCCGGGTACCGCGCAGGCGCCTGAGGCTCAGGTGACGGCGCGCGGACGCGAACGACGCCTCTGCCCGGTCCGCGTCCGTCACGCGGGCGCGAGGTCCTCGCGCAGGTACCGGGCATACCCACCGGGTGCTCTGCCGACCGTGCGGCCTGACGTGAGCACGTCGACGACGTCGGACGCCACGACCACGACGCCCGGCGCGGTGCGAAGCCGCTCGGCGAGGTGCACGTCCTCGTGGAGCGGCTCGGGCGCGAATCCCCCGGCCGCGAGGTAGGCGCTCGCACGCACACCGAGGTTCGCGCCGTGCACGTGCCCGTTCGGGCGACCTGGGACGCGCGTGCGCGCCCAGGCGAGGAGCTGCCGCTCGGAGAGGTCGGCCGGGTCGGGGCGGACGGTGCCGACGACGACATCCGCTCCCCTGTCCGCGAGCGCCACCTGGTCGAGGACCCAGCCGGGCGGGACGCACGAGTCGGCGTCGGTGTGGGCGAGCCAGACGGCGTCGAGCGGCGCGTCGACGCCCGCGAGGGCTGCGGACGTGCCGAGCGCGCGGGCGACGCCCACCGAGCGGGCGTCGGTCTCGACGACGTCGAGCGGGACGGGCAGGTCGGCGGCCGCGACGACGTCCGCGGTGCGGTCGTGGCAGTCGTCAAGCACGACCGTGACGCGCACGTCGATCCCCGCGGTGGCCGCGCGGCCCGCTGCGGCGGCGAGGCCTGCGAGGCACCGGCCGACGAGCGCCTCCTCGTCGTGCGCCGGCACGACGACGCACACCGTGCGGATCGCGGGTCGGCTGGTCATACGAGCCCCTCTCGCCGCGCGACCGATCGTGAGTCACGGGCGTGGACGGTGAGCGTGAAGTCCTCTTCGACGTGCCGGACGAGCTCGGGCAGACCGAGGTGCCGGTCGACGACATCCTGCACGTCGTCCCCGCTCAGGGGGTAGTCCTGCACGGGGTGGCGCCAGTGGCACGCGAGGACCGTGCCCCCGTCGGCGAGCAGGGCGGGCAGGCTCGAGACGAGGTCGACGAGCTCCGCGTGCCCGAGGTAGTACCCGACCTCGGACAGCACGACCGTGTCGAACGGACCATCAGGCAGGGCGCCGTCGCTCGTGTCGACGAGCGCGAGGCGGTCGGCGAGACCCGCGTCCTCGAGGCGCGCACGGCAGCGCTCGAGCGCTGTCGCCGACACGTCGGTCGCGACGACCGCCGTCGCGCGCGCAGCGAGCTGCTCGGTGAGGACCCCGACCGAGCACCCGATCTCGAGGACCCGGCCGAGGTCGCGCTCAGGCAGGGCGCTGAGGGTGACAGCGCGCTTGCGCTCCTCGTACCAGCGGGTCGCGAACCCCCACGGGTCGGCCTTGCGGCCGTGCAGCTCCTCGAAGTACCCCGAGGGCATCGTGCTGTCCTCTGGCTCGGGGCGGTCGCCTGCGGCGGGCGTGCGCCTCGGCGTCTCGATGAACACCTCGACGTCACGGTCGAACGCCGTGAGGAAGCGCCCGTGCAGCACGGGCGGCCCGTCCGCGTCGAAGACCTGGCTCGCGTGCGTCCGGATGGCGCGCGCCTTGAGCACGACCTCGCGGTCACGCAGCGGATAGGCGCGCATCGCTGCGGTCGGCAGGCTCGGGCTGTCGGGTGTCGCCCAGTGCCACATCCACACGGGGTACTCCCACAGGCGCGCGCCCGTGCGCTCGGCGACCTCGGCGCACACCTCGCCGACGACGCGGTGGTCGCGGTGGCCGTCGCCGCGCCACGGCGCGACGAGGAGCGTGCGCGCGCCGTCACCGACGATGTCGTGGAGCCTGCGCGTGACGTCGCTGCGGCGGTCGGACGTGCCGCCGTCGGGCATGCCGAGGAGCGTGAGGGTCGCGCGCGGGCACAGCAGCGCGACCGCGTCGCGCACCTCCTGGGCGCGCACGTCCGCCAGGTCGCCCGGGGCCCCGGGGTGGGACGCGGCACCGTCCGTGACGACGACGACGTCGACCCGCACGGACCGTCGTGCGAGCGAGGCGAGCAGGCCGCCCGCGCCGAGGCTCTCGTCGTCGGGGTGGGGCGCGACGACGACGACGTGGGTCGCGTCGCCGGTGTGCGTCGAGGGGAGCCGTGCGACGAGAGCGTCCCACGCGCGCGGGTCGGTCCCTGGGTCGCGTGCGTCGAACGTCACCACGGCTCCCCCTGCGCGTTCTCACGCTGCGCGAGCACCTTGCGGCCTAGCGACACGAGGTCGCGCTCCGCGTGGTGCTGGCGCACGTACAGCTCGAGGTCGGCGACCCGCTTGACGTGCTCGGCGTCGAGGGCGAGCGGCGCGGGACCGAGCGCGTGCGCCGACGCACGCAGGACCCTCTCGACCGTGCGCGCGACGGTGGCGCGGACGCGCGCGGCACCGAGCTTCGTCGGGCGCCCCTCGGCGACCTCGCCGGCCACCTCCGTGAGAGCGGCGCGCGCGGCGACGAGGTGCTCGTCCACGTCCCCGAGGTGCATGAGGAGGAGCTCCGCCTCGGGACGTGCGGCGACGGACGCGACGAGGGTCCGGGCGAGGCCGACGGCGCCGCCGTACCAGCAAGCCGCGACGCCTGCGCCGCCCCACGCGAAGCCGGGGCGACGGAGGTACCAGCCGGGCCCACCGACCGGGACGGCTGGGACGTCGTGGAGGTGCAGGGACGCGCTCGGGATCTCCGTGAGCCCGCGTGCAGCCCACGGCTCGTCACCCTGACGGACACCAGGGTGGCGCAGGTCGATCGCGAACAGCGCACGCTCGCCGTCGGGCAGGTGCGCGGTGACGAGCGCAGCCGTGAGGCTGCTCGCGAGCGAGCACCACGGCTTGGTGCCGTCGAGCCGGACGGTACCGCCGACGCCGTCGGTTGCGTCGACGCGGACCCCCGGGCCCTCGGCGGCGAACACACCCCACGTCCGCGCCTCGACGGGCCCGACGACGGTCGTCAGCGCGGCGTCGTCGACCTGCGCCTGCTCGAGGATCGCGAGCGCGTCCAGGTGCGGCTCGATCGCGCGGGCGACCGCGAGGTCGCGCGCCGCGACCGTGGCGAGGACCTCCCAGAGTGCGGCCGTCCCGGGACCGCCCGGGCGCAGGCCCGACGGGAGGTCGGGGGCTGCCGCGAGCGCGTCGTCGACCGTCTGCACGCCCTCGAGCCGGGCGAGCGCGGCGTCGCGCAGCGCACCTCCCCCGAGAGCCTCCGTCAGCCGTACCGCTGCGTACTTCTGCGTCATGAGCGTCCTCCCAGGTCAGCGGTCTGGAAACGATGATCACCCCGCGGTTCGCGGCGCGCGAGCCGGGCGGGCTGTGACCCGCACCCTATGCGCAGCCGGCCGCCGCGGCCCGACGTGCAGGCGCGCGCGGGTGCCCGCAGGATGGGAAGGACAGACCACAGGCCGACGGAAGGACGACGATGGGTTCCAAGGCAGCATTTCTGCTCGGCGCGGGCGTGGGATACGTCCTCGGGACGAAGGCGGGCCGTGCCCGCTACGAGCAGATCAAGATCAAGGCCGACCACTTCATGCAGGACGAGCGCGTGCAGAGCGCGGTCGCGACCGCGAAGGACAAGCTCGGCGACGTCGCAGGTGCAGCGGGCGCGGCGGTGAAGGACAAGGTGGCCGACACGGCCGCTGAGGCGGGCGAGGCGCTCAAGGCGAAGGTCTCGTCGATCCGGCACCACGACGACGCCGCGGACGGGCAGGAACCACCGGCGGCACACATCTGAGAAGACCGGTCGCCTGGCCCAGCGCCGTGCGGGCGTCACCGCCCGAGCGCTGATCGCACCTCGGGGGCGAGCGCGGGCGCGAGCGTCCGCGCGTACGACGCGGACATGTGCCCGCCGTCGAAGTAGACGATCAGCCCACCGACCGTCGAGTAGCACGTCTCGTCGCGGCAGAACCGGTCCGTGAGGTCGAGCACCCGCACGAGCGGGCTCGGGTGCGCCTCGGCGGCGTCGGCGAGCGGGTCGACCTGCTCGCGGTCGCGTCCGCCGTCGCACGCCGCAAGATCGCTCGCGTGCGCGGCGACGCAGTCGGGCACGCTCGGCAGGCCGGTGTGCGGCGTGTCCCGGAGCACGATCGTGGGCACGCCGCCGCCGACCCACCGGTCGAGCGAGCGGCCGTAGGCCGTGCGCGCGGCAGACTCCTGCTCGCCCGCGGGCACGCCTGCGAGCGGCATCCCGAACAGGTTCGAGACCACGACGAGGTCGTACCGGCCGTCGGACGTCTCGGAGAGCACGCGCTCGTTCCAGCGTTGGCACGCCTGCGTGCGCGGGTCCCCGAAGTCGAGCGGCTCCGTCACGGTGTAGCACCGTGACGCGAGGTAGGTGTGGATCCGGAGGTTCTGCTCCTCGGCGATCACCTGCAGCGCGGGCAGCCAGTGGCCGCCGTGCGAGTTGCCGACGAGCGCGATGTCTCGGGCGTCGGGCGCCGTCGACCCGTAGGTGCAGACCTTCTGGTCGGTGAGGGTTCCGAGCACCCAGCAGTCGTCGTCGTACGGGTCGGGCATGTCGTTCATCGCGACGACCGGGGCGTGCACGATCTCGGGGCCGTGCGGGTCGCATCCCGCCGTGACGAGGGCCGCGGCGCCGAAGCACGGCCCGGGCAGTGCAGCCGCTGCGGCCAGGCTCAGCTCCGCGTCCCTGACGACGCGGCGAAGGTCGGCGCGCACGACCAGGGCGAGCGTGACGAGCACGATCATGCCGAGCGCCATGAAGACGTATGTCCGCCGCAACGGGACGCCGAGCGGGTGGCGTCCGCGCAGCGGGTCCTCGACCCCTACCTTCGTCGCTGCCGCGAGCGCGACGGTCAGCGCGCCGATCGCGACGGCGTCGAGAAGCGTCCGGTCGCGGCCCAGCGCGAGCGGGACCAGGACGATGAGCGGCCAGTGCCACAGGTAGATCGCGTACGAGACAGAACCGACGTACTGGACCGGGCCGGGGGTCAGCAGACGTTCGGGCGAGCCGCGTCCCTCGCTCGATGCCGCGATGACGGCGACCGTGCCGAGCACGGGCGCGAGCGCGACGGCCCCCGGGAACGGAGCCGATGCGTCGAGCACGAGTGCGGTGGCGACGATGGCGGCGAGACCAGCCCACGCGAGGACCGCACGAGCGACCCGCCAGCCCTCGAGCGCCCGCGCGACGACGGGTGCCGCACCTGCCAGCAGCGCCCCGGCGCCGAGCTCCCACACGCGGACGTGCGTCGCGAAGTAGGCCTGAGCAGGGTCCGTCGCGGTGACGAGCACGGATGCGGAGAACGACAGGGCGACGACGCCGGCGAGCCCGCCCGTGACCCAGAGCCGCACCTGCTCCGTGCTGCCTGTGCGGCGGGCGACCAGCCGCGCGAGCACCGCCAGGACGAGGACGAGCACGGGCCAGCCGAGGTAGAACTGCTCCTCGACGCCGAGCGACCAGAAGTGCTGGACAGGCGTGGGCGTCGAGTCGGCGGCGAGGTAGTCCACCGCACGCTTCGCGAGCGCCCAGTTCTCGAGGTAGAACGTCGACGCGATGATCTGGCGCGTCGTCTCGGCCCACTGGGACGGCGGCGCCACCCACCACGTGGCGAGCAGCGTCACAGCGAGCACGAGGAAGGACGCCGGCAAGAGGCGGCGGATGCGTCGCCCCCAGAACTCCGCGAGGTCGCGCGGCGTCCGGGGCGGGTGCTGCAGCAGGTGGGACGTGATGAGGAACCCCGAGACGACGAGGAACACGTCGACGCCGATGAACCCGCCGGTCAGGACGTCGGGCCAGAGGTGGTAGACGACGACGAGGGTGACCGCGAGCGCGCGCAGGCCTTCGATGTCCTTGCGGACGGTACGCCCTCGCCCGCTGCGCGCGAGTGCGGGCCCCACCTGCGCGGCCGTGTCGACCGTCGCGGTCCCCGTCACCCTTGCCGTCTCGGATGTCATCGATGTCCCCCCGGACCAGATGCCGCAATTCCGACAGACTAGACGGATCGCTGCTGGAGGGGACGGGCGGTTTAGCCCGGGTGAGCCGTCAAGGCATAGCCGTCAGGAGCCGCCGCACGTGTCGGTGCCGTCCTCCCCCGCAAACCTCTCGCGGGTCCAGCTCTCGAGCCGTTCGCTGAGCTGCGACCCGTCCTCCAGGACGTCGAGGTGCCCGCCTCCGGGGAGGCGCACCAGCTCGATCGGTTGCCCTGCTGTGCACAGGCGCGCAGCGAGGTCGTCGCTGAGCCGTGCGGGCACGACAGTGTCCGCGTCCCCGTGGACGACGAGGAGCGGCGCTGGCCACGGGCCTGCGGGGACGTTCTCGGCGAGGCGTGCACCGAAGGGCCCGTCGAGGGCGCCGGTGTCGACGATCGGCTGGTCCTTGCCGATCGCGAGGCCTGCGAGGATCGTCACGAGCGTGCCGCCCTGCTCCGTGCACCTGCTCGCGGCCTCACGGACGATGGTCCGGGCGGACGGCGCGACGACGTCGTCGACCTCGAGCTCAGGGTAGTAGCGGGTGTACGCGTCGACGACGAAGGACATCGCGAGGCTCGCTCCCGGGCTGCCGGGATGGGCGAGCACACCTTCGGCGAGCGCGAGCGGGTCGCTCGCGGGCGACAGTGCGGCGGTCCCGGCGACGGCGAGGTCGGGGGCGTACGTGTCGGCGAGCTGGCCCGCCCACAGCGCGGCGTGGCCGCCCTGGGAATGACCCCAGACGACCGTGCGGTCGCCCAGGCCTGCACCGGGGACCTGGCGGGCGGCCCGGGCGGCGTCGAGCACCGCGCGGCCCTGCCCCTCGCCGATGAGGTACGGGAACGGGCCATCGGTCCCCATGCCCGGGTAGTCGGTCGCGACGACCGCCCACCCGTTGCGGACGAACGCGTCCGAGGCGGGCAGCGTCGTCGTGGCGACGGCGTCACGGCCGAGCGAGGGCGCGCACGAGCGCGCGACGCCGACCGTCCCGTGCGCCCACGTGACGAGCGGCGCCCCGGTCACCCCGTTGGGCAGCGCGAGGACGGCGCTCGCGAGGACCGGGGTGCCCGACGCGTCCGTGGTGACGTAGAGCAGACGGGAAGCGGTCATCCCGGCGATGACGTCGCCGTCGTACGAGTCCCACCGCACGAGCGTGCCCGGGGTCGTGGGGAGCGTGTCGGGCGCGTCGTAGAAGGCGTCGACGACAGGTATGCCGTCACGGAACGCGTGGCTGATGAGCGCCGTCCCGGCGGCGAGGGCGAGGACGAGGCACGCGCCAACCCAGCGCGCGGCGGTCACGGGCCTGCGCGCCCGCGCGGACGGATCTGGTGCCCGGCCCCGCACGCGGGCGGCGATGCCGCCCGCCGCGAGGGAGAGCCCGACGAGGGCGGTGCGTCCGCCGAAGAGGATCGCGACGACGACGAGCGTCGCGTCCGGCCACAGCAGCGCGAGCAGACCGAAGACGACCTCCGCGACGCCGACGGCTGCCCGCCACCAGCGCTCGGTGCTGCGCTCGCGCACGAGACGTACGAGCGCGAGGACTCCGGAGAGGACGAGCGCGGCTGCGACGAGCGGCACGAGCACCGCGACAGAGCGCCCCGCCCACACGACAATGACGACTCCGAGCACGACCCAGCCTGCCGCGGTCGCCCGCGCCGTGCGACGTCCGGAGGATCCGTCGCCGCGGCGGACGGACAGCTCCGCGACGCCGGACAGCACACAGCTCAGGCCGAGGTACCACCCCAGGACGGCGAGCGCGGCGAGCGGCCGGGTGACGAGCAGCGTCCCCACGACCACGAGCGCGACTCCCCCGACGACCGCTGCCCACCACGGCGCACGTCTCTGGAGCGTGCGGCGCGTGATCGCGAGCGGAGGCAGGGTCATGTCGTCCTCCGGATGCTCGGCTGCTGCTTCACGTGCAGCCTAGCGACGGCCCGCGAGCGCTCGGGTCAGTCGTCGAGCATGTCGTCCGTGGCGCGGCTGCCGGACTGCTGCGGCTGGGCCTTCTGCGCTGCCTGGAGGCTGCCGAGGTGCGTGTGCCCGAACCCGTGGAGCTTGAGCCCGAACCCGAGCGCCCGGTCGACGGAGACGTGGAACGCCCAGCAGGCGGCGAGAACGACGAGCCAGTCGGGTCGCGCGTCCCCGGCGAGGAAGTAGCCGGCGAGTGCGGCAGCGGGGCCCGTGTAGTTGTGCACGACGTTGTAGGTGACTGCGCCGAGGCGCGGGCTGCGCGCGTATCCGACCATCGAGAGGTCGAAGAGCAGGAACGACGCGGCGAGCCACCATGCGGGCAGGTCGAGCGCGACGAGCGCGACGACGATCATGGCGGCGATCGCGCCGTTCTCGAGGCGCTGCAGGACGACGACGTCGCGCGCGCCCGTCGGCGCGCCGTCGTCCACGGTCTCCGGTGTGCTCATGCTGGGTCTCCGTCCTCGGTGGTGGTCGGTCCAGCACCAGTCTGGTGCACCAGGCGGCGGTGTCGCGTGCGCGGTGCACCGCCGGGCTTGCTTCTGCCATGGTGTCAGGGTGTGCAGTGAGGGCATGGATCACGACAGGTTGCTGCGGATCGGCACGTTCTCAACGTTGTCGAGGATCAGCGTGCGGATGCTGCGCCACTACCAGGAGCACGGGGTGATCGCCCCGGACTGGATCGACCCTCTCTCGGGTCGTCGGTTCTACCGACCGGAACAGCTCGCCACCGCTCAGCTGGCAGTTCAGCTGCGCGACGCGGGCTTCCCGGTCGCGACGATCGCTCAGCTTCTCGGGTCGACCGATCCTTCCAGGATCGACGCTGCGCTCAGCGCGCAGCGGGTCGTCCTCTCGCAGCAGCGTGAGGACCTCCGCGGCAAGCTCGCCGCCCTGGATCGTGTCAGCACCGCACTGAGAGGACAGACCATCATGAGCACGATCGACGTGACCGTCGCGCACCTTCCCGAGATGACGTTCGCCAGCCTCCGCAGGACGCTGCCCGGCTACGGCGACGAGGGCCTGCTCTGGCAGGACCTCGTGCCGCTCGCGGCACGGTCAGGCGCAGAGCTCGCGCCGGACGGGATCTCGGGCGCCACGTTCCACGACCCGGAGTACCGCGAGACGGACGTCGACGTCGAGGTCTGGATGCAGGTCACAGGGCCGTTCGCACCCGTGGCGCCGCTCTCCTGCCGCCACCAGCCCGCCCAGAAGATCGTCACGGCCACGCTCGTCGGCGACTACTCGCGGATGCCGGTCGTCACCGGCGCCATCGGTGCGTATCTCGCCGAGCACCAGCTCCGGACGGGACCGATGTTCAACATCTACCGCGTGAGCCCGTCGCAGGATCCCGACCCGAGCGCGTGGGTCACGGACGTCTGCTTCCCGATCCTGGGGAGCTAGGGCCGCTCCTGGGGACCGTCCGGGCTGACGGTCCCCACGGGCGCGGTCCAGGGCGTCAGCCTGCGTCGACGATCTCGCCGTTGCGGGGGACCGCCCCTCGGAAGGTGAGCGGCACGGCGGAGGCACGGGCGACGTCGACCCGGTCGACTGCCTGCACGTGGAGGTGCGGCTCGGTGGAGTTTCCCGTGCTCCCGCACCTCGCGAGCACGTCGCCTGCCCTCACCTGCTGCCCCACCTGCACGTGCAGGCTGCCGTGCGCGAGGTGGCACAGCGCGACGACGACGCCCTCGCCTGCGACGAGCACGTGGTTCCCCGCGAGCGCGCGCCAGCCTCGGCGCACCCGACGTCGCTGCGTCAGGGCATACCCGATCGACCGCAGCCCGCGGTACGCGGGGTGGTCTCGCTCGTCGCGCTCGGCTGCGACGACCGCCCCGTCGAGCGGAGCCAGCACCTCACGTCCGAACCCGGGGAACACGTCAGGCGGCTCGGGCAGCACGGCCGACCGGAGGGTGAACGGTGCCGTGCTATCACGTGCGCCGACAGGCACGAAGTCGATCGCCCACGACGACGCGAAGAGCATCGTGCCGTGGCTGGGCACGCGATCGGCGGGACTGTTCTGCACGAGCCACCGCCCGGTGAAAGGGTAGGCGAGGTCGACGGCGCGGGACACGCTCGCTTCCTCAGTCGATGATCTGTGCCGCGCCGGCCTCGCGCAGGCGTCGAAGGTTCGCGAGCATCGTCTCGACCTGCTCGGGCGGGTGACCCTGCCAGTCGTCGATCTCCCCGACCACTCGGACGGGGGCGGTGCTGCGGTAGGAGCGAGTCGGGTTGCCGGGGAACCGCTTGTCGGTGACGTTCGGGTCGTCCTCGAACTCCCCTGTCGGTTCGACGACGTAGATCCGCCCTCTGCCGTCACCGCGCGCGAGCTCTGCTCCCCATGTCGCGGCGTCGAGGGTCGCGGTGAAGTACACGTGCCGCATCTCGAGCCCGTCCTCGAAGTTCGACGCACGGCCCGGTCCGAGCAGCTCGCCGGGCGCGAGGTCTGCTCTGGTCCCGTGGAGGTAGACACCCTCGGCGTAGAGCTCGAAGGGGACGGGTGCTCGTCGGCTCGCCATGCGTCCGACGATATCGACGATCCGGGGCCTTCCGCCCGGTTGCGTCGCCCTACGGTTGCGCAAGCTCAGCGGGGAGCTGGCACACGAGCACGTCGGAGGCGCTGCTGAGCGCCGCGACGACCTCGGGCGCGGGCTCGTCGTAGAGCGTCCGGTAGTCCCGCTCCCCCACGCTCTCGTCGACGCGGTAGACGAGGCTCTCGGTACCGATCGAGAACTGCGCGTCGACGCCCGGCTTGTTCCCTCGCGGGTCCTGACGGTGCCATGCGCCGTCGAGGTGCACGGACACGAGCCCATGGAGCACGAACCCGCCGCTCGACGACCTGAGGCGCTGGTAGCCGAGAGCGGCCGGGACGCCCTGGCTGCGCAGCACGGCGGCGTACAGGACCGACTTCGCGTAGCAGAGCCCTACCCGCTCGTGCAGGACGTCGGTGGCGGACAGCGTGACCCGCGGGTCCTTCACGTCGTACGAGTGCGCGACCTCGTCACGCACCCACTCGAACGACGCGCGCGCGAAGTCGACGTCGTCCGGGTGCGCGGCACGCAGCTCGGTGCCGAGCCTGACCACGTCAGGGTGGTCGGACTCGACCCAGGCGTTGGCGCGGAGGTAGTCGGTCGGTGTCGGAGCCTCGGTCGTCACGTGGCCATTGTGCCGAAGATCCGGTCGGCCGCACGATGTCCCCATGCTCGATTTCGAGGTCGTCGTGGGCGCCGGGACGCTGCGCAGCCCGTCCGAGGCAGCCGTGCGCTTCCCGCACCGCTGGACGAGCGAAGGCGTCACGGTCGAGGCTCAGTTCACGGGTGGGCATCTCTGGGTGCTCGCCCCGGCAGGGTGCGTCCTCAACGACGTCTACCGGGAAGCAGCCGCGCTCGACGTCCCCGTCGAGGGGGTGCAGGTCAGGGCTGTCGGCCGCCTCTCCGAGGAGACGTGGCTGTCGGAAGGGATCCGTTACACGGTCGACGTCGACAGCACAGCACCCGCGTCGGCGGTCGACGCCCTGCTCGCCAGGGTCGACGTGGTCGCGGAGATCCCGAGGGCGCTGCGTGCGCCCAGCGCCGTGGAGCGCGTCCCCGCAGGACGCGCTCCCGGCGCAGGACCATCCTGAGATCAGGTGAGCTGCATGGTCGTGACGCAGGTCGGGTCCTCCACGCTCGTCGTGGAGATCTTCGCAGACCCGCTGACGCCGTCCTGGCTCACGACGAGCTCGCCCGAGAAGTCCCGAGGCACCCAGAAGCCCATGAACCCGTTGTCGTAGGTCGTGCGCGTCTCGTCGAGGACGACGGTGCCGTCCGCGCTCGTGAGCACGACCTGGACGTCCTCGTTGGCCATCTCGCCGCGGCACGTCGTGAGGCTGTGGAAGTAGCAGTCGTGGGTGTCGTTGCGGTACGGCGCGACCGAGACGTACACCTGGTCGTCGGGCATCGGCAGGCGAGTCTCGCGGTCCTGGTCGTCGGTGAGGATCAGGACGTCCGGTCGCACCGACGCCATGAGGTCAGCGGGACGGTCGGCGACGGCCATGGTGTCGAGCCGGTCGACGACGGTGCGGGCGTCGAGCCCGTCGAGGCCGTGCTCGGACAAGATGCTGGTCGCGGGAGACGAGGTGGACGACGGCGCTGGCGAAGGGTCGGGCGAGGCGCAGCCCGCGAGGGCGAGACCGGAGGCGAGGAGTGCAGCAGTCGCGAGGATCCGCCGCCGAGGCGTGGCGGGGTAGGGCGTGGCGAGGTCAGGCATGGTGAGCTCCAGATGTGATGGGTGTGGCGGCTCGGGAGTGGGCACCGAGCGCCGAGGTGTCGAGGGGCGACGGGGGTACGTCGAGCTTGCGGCTCGCGGGACGCGGGTGGCGAGGCACGGGCACCCCTGGCGGCGTCAGGTCCGGCTGACGCAGAGGACGTGGAGCGACGGCGGTCGCGGGAGCACGTGCGACGTCGGGCCTGTGCGCCGGGCGACACGTGCGGCCAGAGGCAGCCATCTGGTCGGAGCGCGAGGAACGACGAGAACGACGAGCGCGAGCAGCAGCCCGAGCGCGCAAGCCATCGCAACGGTCACATGACCGGCCGCTCCGCACCCGCCGCACGGGTCGCCGTGATCGCCCAGGATGGCGCCGCTGCTGACGGCCGCGTCGAGGCTCTGCTGGGCGTGGTGCGTGATCGCGGTCGCCACCGAACCGTCTGGTGCTGCGGCCGCGGGAGGCGCGAGCGCGCTCGGGCCGTGCATCGACAGCAGCCCGGCGACGATCGCGGCTGCGAGGAGGGTGCGCAGGACAGCGACCCGGACCAGGCGTGCCGCCCTGGTGCCTGTCGGTGCGAGTTCCACTGCTCCCATGGCATGACGCTAGCCAGTCGGGGCCGGCACGTCCCGGGCCCGACGTCCCTGTCCCCCGCCTGCGGCGTCGCCGCCGGGTGTGAACGACAAACGAGGCCCGACCCCGCTGGGGTCGGACCTCGAATTGTGGAGCTGAGGGGACTCGAACCCCTGACCCCCTGCATGCCATGCAGGTGCGCTACCAGCTGCGCCACAGCCCCGGGACCAGCGGCTTCCTCGGGAGGACGCCGCAGTTCCGGCCCCGCCTCAGCGGGACTCCGTAATCTTAGACCGATCCTCGCTCGATCGCGAAATCGGGTCCGGCGACCCAGTGCTCGACCGGATAGTCGGGCCCGACGTTGTGTGCGGTGAGCCGCCACGCCGGTGTGGCACCGGCTCCGGAGGCGCGCAGCACGGACCAGTGGGCGTTGTGCATGCCCTGGATACCCTTCCAGCCGTCAGGGTCGATCCCGAGCAGCGCGGTGATCGCGATCGAGATCGCAGCACCGTGCGAGACGACCGCCAGCACGTCCTTCGGCCCGAGCGCCTCCCCGTGCTCGGCGACCGCAGCAGCGAACCGCTCGCCCACGTCCGTGCGACGCTCGGCACCGATCGTGGTCGGCTCGCTTCCGCTCTTCCACCCCGCGTACTCGTCGGGCCAGCCCGTGACCATCTCGTCGGCTGTGAGACCTTCCCACGCCCCAAAGCTGCGCTCGCGCAGGCGGGCGTCGTAGGCGACCTCGAGGCCGACGGCGTCGCCCAGGTACTGCGCGGTCGCCGCGGCGCGCTGCAGGTCCGACGACACGATCGCCGTCGGCGAGAAACGCGCGAGTAGCGCCTGCGCACCGACCTCGGCCTGCCAGCGGCCGACGTCGTCGAGCGGGATGTCGACCTGCCCCTGCAGGCGCTGCGCCGCGTTGTACTCGGTGCGCCCGTGGCGCACGAGCACGAGCGTCCCGGCGGTCACTCCTGGCCGCCAGCCTCGCCGTCGGCCAGGTCAGCGTCGGCAGGCGTGCCGTGCACGTCGGCGGGCAGCTCGACGACGGGGCAGTCCTTCCAGAGGCGCTCGAGCGCGTAGTAGACGCGGTCCTCGGAGTGCTGGACGTGCACGACGACGTCGCCGAAGTCGATGAGCACCCACCGTGCCTCCGACTTGCCCTCGCGGCGCAGCGCCTTGGCGCCGGCCTTGTGCATGGCCTCCTCGACGGCGTCGACGATCGCGACGACCTGACGCTCGTTGCTCGCGGACGCGATCAGGAAGACGTCGGTCAGGACGAGCTGCTCGCTGACGTCGAGGGCGATGATCTCCTCGGCCTTCAGGTCGCTGGCCGCGCGGGCGGCGACGATGGCAAGCTCGGTGGCGCGCTGGGTGGCGGGCACGGTTCTCCTCGGGTACTTGGGTGTGTACCCCCAGTATGCCTGCCGCAGCGCGGCAGACGTCAGGCGGAGCCGGGAGACGCCCCCTGCACGACCGCGACGATGGCCTGTGCGGCCTTCGCGGCCGAGTCGGAGGTCGCGGAGAGCAGCTGCCAGCACACGAACCCGAGCACGAGGCCGATGACGACGAGGATCACGTAGTGGAAAGGCGTGTAGCCGAGCCACGAGTCGTTCGTCGCAGGCTCCTCGTCGATCTCCTCGCCCGGCTGCTCTGGCGCGGCGACCGGGGAGAACGGCGACGCGTCGGCGACGGGCTGCGAGCCTCCTCCGCCCAGGACGGCATCCCAGCTGGGCACGCCTGGCTCGTCAGCGGAGCCTGCGGCCGGCTGGAAGGACGCGGGTCGTGGCGCTGCGGCTGAGTACCCGACGGCCGACGGCTGTGCGGGAACGGCTGGCTGGTCAGGGGCGGGCTGATGACCGGGAATCGTGGGCTGAACCGGCGCGAACTGCTCACCCGGCGCGACCTGCTGCCCCGCTCCGGCTGCAGGCTGCCCGGCTGATGTCGGAGCCCACCCCTGCTGGCCGCGTGCCTGAGCAGGCGCCTGCTGGACGGGTGCCTGCCGGGCGGGAACCTGAGCGGCGGGCGCGACAGACCCGTACTGCGCTGGCGTCGGCGGCCCTGCGGGCCGCGCGGTCTGCGAGCTGAGACGGGACGGCTGGTTGGGCTCCGCGGGGTAGGGCGTGGTCCCGGCCGGGTAGACGCGCGGCGCCGTGTTCTGCTGCGCCTTCGCGACGGCATCGCGCACCCCGACGCGGCTGGGCTGTCCCGACGCGGCGCGCGGGTCCGGCTCGACGACCGGGACGCCGTCCGAGCTGACGGCGACCGCAGGCGTGAGCCGTCCGGTCCCGTCGATACGCCGCACCGCACCGGTCACGGGCGGAGGCGCGACCACGGGCGCCTGCTGAGGACGTGCCTGTGCGGCAGCACGCTCGGCCTGGGTGCGCGCGGCCGCCTGCGCGGTGCGCGACGGCGGCTCGACGGGACGCTGCGGGAGCGGCCTCTGCTGCTGGGGCTGCGGTGCGGCCACGGGAGCCTGATGCCGCTGGACGGGCGCACGCACGCCCCGCGGGGCCGGCGCCTCCGCGGCAGCAGGACGCTGCACTGGCTGACGCACGGGCGCACCCGCCGCTGGCATGACGCTCGGTCGCGCCTGACGACCCGGGGCGGCCTGGGGCTCCTGCTGAGGGTGTCCGGCTGCGGGCCGCTGAGCGGGAGCACCCGGTGCAGCCGGGCGCTGAGGTGACGGAGCAGCCGCGGCCTGCGCGCCCTGCGCCGGACGCGGCGTGGCGGCAGCGGGACGCTGCGCGACGCTCTCGCGAGCGTCCTGGTCGAGGGAGTGCTCGCGCATCGCACGGCGCGAGAGCGGCGCCTGCTGCTGGCCAGGGTTCGTCGGGCCTGCGTCCTGGGCCGTCTCCTGGCTCACCGCACGCTCGCGCATCTGCCGGCGCGTCAGAGGCGCCCCAGCGCGGTCGTTCTCAGAACTGGCCATCGATCGATTCCCGGTAGAGACGATGCTTGCTGATGTACTGCACGACGCCGTCCGGAACGAGATACCAGACCGGCAGCCCCGAAGCGGCGCGCTCACGGCACTCGGTCGACGAGATCGCCAGTGCAGGCACCTCGACGGCCGTGACCGACTCCGGGGCCAGACCCTCGAGCGACATCGTGTGCCCTGGACGCGTCACCGCGACGAAGTGTGCCAGATCGAAGAGCTCCGGAGCATCCTTCCACGACAGTATCTGCGCGATCGCGTCGGCCCCGGTGATGAAGAAGAGGTCCGAATGTGGACGTTCCCGGCGAAGGTCCCGCAGGGTGTCGATCGTGTAGGTCAGACCGACACGGTCGATGTCGACCCGGCTGACCGTGAACCGCGGGTTGGACGCCGTCGCGACGACAGTCATGAGGTAGCGGTGCTCCGCCGGCGTGACGACCGAATCCTGCTTGAAGGAGGGCCGCCCGGTGGGGACGAACACGACCTCGTCGAGGTCGAAGCGTGCAGCCACCTCGCTCGCGGCCACGAGGTGACCGTGGTGGATCGGGTCGAACGTGCCGCCCATGACCCCGAGACGGGTGCGCCTGGGCGCGCTGCGCTCCCCCGAGGTGCTCACTCGATATCCAGGTCGGACCGTCGCGCGACGTCAGTGGCGCTTGCCGACGCTCCGGAAGGCGAAGGTCACGAGGAGCAAGGAGATCAGCCCCACGAACGCGATGATCCCGTAGGCGCTCGGCTCGATCGGGAGCTCAGTGACGACAGCGCTCTCGGAAGCCAGCAGGGTGGCCGCGACCATGGGATCCTCCAAGGTGGTTCGGGGGTACGTCCGCAGCGGCAGGGGCCCGCGGCGGGCAAGTCACCAGTCTCTCACGGGAGGCGCTGCGCTTGAAGACGCGCCACGCTCACCGTCAGCGGGTCAGCCGCGCACCTGGCCGTCGCCGTTGACGATCCACTTCGTGGTCGTCAGCTCGGCGAGGCCCATGGGGCCGCGCGCGTGCAGCTTCTGCGTCGAGATGCCGATCTCGGCGCCGAGGCCGAACTGTCCACCGTCCGTGAACCGCGTCGACGCGTTGACGTTGACGACCGCCGAGTCGAGCTCGGCGACGAACCGCTCGGAGGAGGCGAGGTCCTTCGTGACGATCGCCTCGGTGTGCCCCGAGCTCCACGTGCGGACGTGCTCGATCGCGGCGTCGAGGTCGTCGACGACCTTGACCGCGATCTCCGCGGCCAGGTACTCGGTCCCCCAGTCGACGTCGGTCGCCGGGACGACGTCGACCCCGCTGGGCGCGAGGGCGGCGGTCTGGTCGTCACCGTGCACGACGGCACCCGCCGAGGCGAGCGCGCTGAGCGCGACCGGCAGGAAGTCCTCCGCGGCGTCGCGGTGCACGAGCAGCGTCTCGACGGCGTTGCACACGCCCACGCGCTGCAGCTTCGAGTTGAGCAGAATCTGCAGGGCCATGTCGCGGTCCGCGCTCGCATCGACGAAGAGGTGGCAGTTGCCCACGCCCGTCTCGATCACGGGCACGATCGACTCACGCACGACCGTCTGGATCAGGTCCGCGCCGCCGCGCGGCACGAGCACGTCGACGAGGCCGCGGGCGCGCATGAGCGCGACGCCGCCGGGCCGGCCGAAGCGGTCGATCGACTGCACCAGGTCAGCGGGCAGCCCCTGGGTCTCGAGCGCCTCGCCGAGGACGCGCACGATCACCTCGTTCGAGCTCGCAGCAGCCGAGCCACCGCGCAGCACGACCGCGTTGCCGCTCTTGAGCGCAAGGCCAGCAGCGTCGACCGTGACGTTGGGGCGTGCCTCGTAGATCATCCCGACGACACCCATCGGCACGCGCAGCTGGCGCAGTCGCAAGCCGTTGGGGAGGGTCGAGCCGCGCACGACCTCACCGACCGGGTCGGGCAGCGACGCGAGCTCGCGCAGCGCGTCGGCGATCGCGCCGACCCGCTCAGGCGTCAGCGTGAGCCGGTCGAGCAGACCGTCCGTCATGCCGCCGGAACGTCCGCGCGCGACGTCGTCCGCGTTGGCCTCGACGATCACGCCGGCCTGGGCGACGAGCGCGTCCGCGAGGGCGTGCAGCGCCGCGTCCTTGACGCCGCGCGGCGCGTTCGCGAGGGCGCGCGAGGCGACCTTCGCGCGGCGGGCGACGTCGAAGACCTGCTCGGTGACGTCGTCCGACGTCGTCGCGGCCTTCGCGGACAGGGTGGGAGACTCGACGCTCATGCGGGCGAGCCTAGTCCGCGCCCGTGTGTCGCGGCAGAGGGGGTCCACCGCGCGGACGCGGCGGGATCCGGGCGGGTCAGGCCTTGCTCGGACGGCGCCGCACGACGACAAGGTCGTCACGGTGCACGACCGTGCGGTCGTATCCCTCGCCGAACTTCTCCCGCAGCTCGGCGGTCGTCCGTCCGAGCAGCGCAGGCAGCTCGCTCGACCCGAACGACACGACGCCGCGAGCGACCACGCGCCCGTCGCCGTCGTGCAGCTCGACGACGTCCCCCGGGGCGAACTCGCCGTCCACCGCCGTGACGCCCGCAGCGAGCAGCGATGCCTTGCCGCCCTCGACCGCCCGCACCGCGCCGTCGTCGAGCGTCAGCACACCGTGCGCGCGAGCCGCGTGCGCGAGCCACATCGCACGCGCAGAGCCGCGCTTGCCGAACGGCGAGAACCACGTGCCCGTGTCCTCCCCTGCGAGCGCCTCGCGGACGCGCGGTGCGGCCGTGAGGACGACGGGGATGCCAGAGCTCGTCGCCATCCGCACCGAGTCGAGCTTCGTGAGCATGCCGCCGGTGCCGACGGCCGAGCCGCGCCCCGTGACCTCGATACCTGCGAGGTCTGCTGCCGAGCGCACCTCGGCGATGCGCCGCGCCCCCGTGCGGGACGGCGGAGCGTCGTAGAGCCCGTCGACGTCGGTCAGCAGCACCATCGCGTCGGCGCGCACGAGGTGCGACACGAGCGCCGCGAGGCGGTCGTTGTCCCCGAACCGCAGCTCGTCGGTCGTGACCGCGTCGTTCTCGTTGATGATCGGGACCACCCCGAGGGCGAGGAGCCGCTCGAGCGCGCGCTGCGCGTTGCGGTAGCGCGACCGGCGGATCGTGTCCTCGGCGGTCAGGAGGATCTGGCCGACCCGGATGCCGTGGTACGCGAACGCCTCCGTGTACCGGGCGATGAGCTGACCCTGCCCGACGGACGCAGCGGCCTGCTGCGTCGCGACGTCGCGCGGGCGCGTGGTCAGGCCGAGCGGGAGCAGCGCAGCCGCGACAGCGCCAGACGTCACGAGGACGACCTCGACACCGGCACGCCGCCGCTCCGCGATGACACCGACGAGCGCCCCGAGCGCGTCGAGCGAGAGGTGGCCGTCCGGTCGCGTGAGCGAGGAAGAACCGATCTTCACGACGACGCGGCGCGCGTCAGCGATCTGGGCGCGCGTCTGCACGGCGCTCTGCTGGTCGGTGCCGTGCCGGACGTAGCTGAGCCCGTAGGCGTCGTCGTCCTGCACGTCAGGGCTGTCGTGCTGCACTTGGTCGTTCACCACGCCCACATTGTCCACCACACACGGGCGTGGTCGGACGGCGTCCCACGACCGCGCCGTGCAGGGGAACGAGGACGGCGCCGCTGGGCTCAGCGGCGCCGTCTCGAGGCAGGGTCACTCGTCAGCGGCGTCCGTCCACTTGCCCGCCTCGCGCTCGGTCCACAGCTCGTTGCGGGCCTCCGCCTTTGCGTCCATGCGGTCGTGGTACCGCTCGCGCTTCTCGTTGCGGCTCGGACGCGAGTGGTCCTCGAGGCGCAGGTCGGTGCCTCGGGGGCCCGTGAGGAGCTCGGCGCCCGTCATGAGGGTGGGCTCCCAGTCGAACACGACCGCGTTGTCGCCTGCGCCGATGAGGACCTCGGCACCGGCGCGGGCGCCTGCCTTGAGGAGCGCCTCCTCGACGCCGAGGCGTGCGAGCCGGTCTGCGAGGTAGCCGACGGCCTCGTCGTTGTTGAAGTCGGTCTGGCGCACCCAGCGCACGGGCTTGGTGCCCGTGACGCGGAAGTACTCCTGACCGTCCTCCTCGACGCGCGTCACGCTGAAGCCGGAGTCGTCGACGGCCTTCGGGCGCAGCACGATGCGGGCGGGCTCAGGAGCTGGCGCCTCTCGGCGCGCCTTCTCGACGAGCTCCGCGAGTGCGAACGTGAGCTGCTTGAGTCCCTCGTGGCTCACCGCGGAGATCTCGAAGACGCGCAGGCCGCGCCCTTCGAGCTCGGCGGTGACGAAGTCGGCGAGCTCGCGCGCCTCGGGGACGTCGATCTTGTTGAGCACGACGAGGCGGGGGCGCTCGGCGAGCGGCACGCGCGAGCCGTCGATGTCGAGGTCCGCCGAGTAGGCGGCCAGCTCGGCCTCGATGACGTCGAGGTCCGAGATCGGGTCACGACCGGGCTCGAGGGTCGCGCAGTCGAGGACGTGCACGAGGACGGCGCACCGCTCGACGTGGCGCAGGAACTCGAGGCCGAGGCCCTTGCCCTCGCTCGCACCGGGGATGAGGCCGGGCACGTCGGCGACCGTGTAGCGGGAGTCGCCCGCCTGGACGACGCCGAGGTTCGGCACGAGCGTCGTGAACGGGTAGTCCGCGATCTTGGGGCGTGCTGCTGAGATCGCGGCGATGAGCGAGGACTTGCCGGCGCTCGGGTATCCGACGAGCGCGACGTCGGCGATCGTCTTGAGCTCGAGGACGACGTCTGCCTCGTCGCCGGGCTCGCCGAGGAGGGCGAAGCCGGGTGCCTTGCGCTTCGCCGACGCGAGCGACATGTTGCCGAGGCCGCCGCGGCCGCCGGCCGCGACGATGTACTCCGCGCCCTCACCGACGAGGTCCGCGAGGATGTTGCCGTCCAGGTCCTTCACGACGGTCCCGTCGGGGACGCGCAGCACCAAGTCCTGGCCGTGGGCGCCCTGGCGGTAGTCCCCCATGCCCATCGCGCCCTTGTCGGCGCGGCGGTGCGGCGAGTGGTGGTACTCGAGCAGGGTCGTCACCTGGGGGTCGACGACCAGGCGGACGGAACCGCCGTCGCCACCGTTGGCGCCGTCCGGTCCCGCGAGGGGCTTGAACTTCTCTCGACGGATCGACGCACAGCCGTTGCCGCCGTCACCGCCGAAGGCGTGAAGGACGACGCGGTCGACAAAGCTGGCCATGGGGGTTCCTCAATGCTTGCGGTGAAAATTGCGAGAGGGGCGCACCGTACCGGTACGCCCCTCTCGAAGATGATCTGACGATCAGGCAGCAGCCTCGATGTCGACGACCTTGCGGCCACGACGGGTGCCGAACTTGACGGCGCCGGCCTCGAGGGCGAACAGCGTGTCGTCCTTGCCACGGCCGACGTTGACGCCGGGGTGGAAGTGCGTGCCGCGCTGGCGGACGATGATCTCGCCGGCCTTGACGACCTGGCCACCGAAGCGCTTGACGCCAAGACGCTGAGCGTTGGAGTCACGACCGTTGCGAGAGGAGCTCGCACCCTTCTTGTGTGCCATGACGGCAACCTACCTTCTTGCTGAACGAATAGGACATGCTCCGGGCTGCTCAGGCGCGGCCCGGAGGAAGATCACTTGATGCCGGTGACCTTGAGGCGCGTGAGGGCCTGGCGGTGGCCGATGCGCTTGCGGTAGCCGGTCTTGTTCTTGTACTTGAGGATGTCGATCTTCGGGCCCTTCTCGTCCCGAACGATCTCGGCGGTCACCGTCACCTTGGCCAGGGCCGCAGCGTCGGAGGTCACCTTCTCACCGTCCACAAGGAGGAGTGCGGGCAACTGAACGGACTCACCGGACTTGCCGGAGAGACGGTCGACGACGACGACGTCACCAACAGAGACCTTCTCCTGGCGGCCACCAGCCTTGACGATCGCGTACACCACGTTGCTGCTCATCTCTCTAGGTCTTCTCGGCGTGCTCATCACCGGAAGGATCCGGGAGCACACGGGAACAGGCGCGAACCAATACGCGCCGACGTTCAAGGTTACGGAACTTGGAGCGGGGGGTCAAATTGCTCGACTCCCCCACGACGTTCGGGGCGTCGCTCGCCCCCACATCATCTCGCGAGGTCGGCGCCCGCACCAGGTGCGACGCGCCGATCTGTCCGTGTGAGGCGTCACACCGGGGTACTGAGGACCCCGGCGCTCCGTCTCGTTCAGCCCTCGTCGGGGCTGCTGCTCGGTGCGCCAGCGGCGCGCGTCGACCGGCCGCGCGACGAGGCCCGGCGCCGCTTGGGCGCCGTCGTCGCGGGCTCTGACGACGGGCCCGCGGGGACCGCGATGTCGTCGACCGACGTGATCGTGTCGCCGCTGGGCTCGGCGGACGTCTCGGAGCCGGCGTCCCGGCGCACCGAGGCGAGCTCGGCGAGGACGTCGAGGACCGGCGCCTCGGACGGGGCGTCCGTGGTAGCGGGCTCCGCCCCGCCCTCCACGGCCTGTACCGCAGGAGCAGCCGGACGGGTCGCCGCACGACGACGGCGCTTCGGCTCGGGGGCGACGGGCTCGGCGGCGACGGGCTCAGTGGCGACCGGCTCAGCCACGACGGGCTCCGAGACGGCTGCCGCGACCGGCGCAGGCTCGACGTCAGGCGTCACCGCGGGCTCAGCCTCGACAGCCGGCTTCTCCGCGTGGTCGTGCTCGTGGGCGTGCGCCGCAGCGGCAGCGATCGTCGCGAGGGTCTCCTTGACGGCCTTGCGCGCCTCCTCCTTCGGGAGGACGGGGACCGCCGGGGCCGCCGACGAGGACTCGTCCTTGTCTCCACCACCGCGCTTGCGGCGGGACCGCTTGGACTCGCCCTCGGGACGGTCCTGGCCAGCGCCGTTCTGGCCGCCGTTGCCCTTCTCGATGGGCTCGGCGTGCACGAGGAAGCCGCGGCCGTTGCAGTGCTCGCACGTCGTGCTGAACGCCTCGACGAGGCCCTGTCCGACGCGCTTGCGCGTCATCTGCACGAGGCCGAGCGACGTGACCTCCGCGACCTGGTGCTTCGTCCGGTCCCGGCCGAGGCACTCGACGAGACGACGCAGCACGAGGTCACGGTTGGACTCGAGGACCATGTCGATGAAGTCGATGACGATGATCCCGCCGATGTCCCGCAGGCGGAGCTGACGGACGATCTCCTCAGCGGCCTCCAGGTTGTTGCGGGTCACCGTCTCCTCGAGCGTGCCTCCCGAGCCGGTGAACTTGCCCGTGTTGACGTCGACGACCGTCATCGCCTCGGTGCGGTCGATCACGAGCGAGCCGCCCGACGGGAGCCATACCTTGCGGTCCATGCCCTTGGCGAGCTGCTCGTCCACGCGGTGCGACGCGAAGACGTCCTTCTCGCCCGTCCAGCGGGTGACGCGCTCGGCGAGGTCGGGAGCGAGCTCGCCGACATAGCTCGAGATCTCGTCCCACGCGGACTCGCCCTGGACGACGAGCGACGAGAAGTCGTCGTTGAAGATGTCGCGGACGACACGGATCGCGAGGTCGGGCTCACCCTGCAGCAGGGCGGGCGCCGAGGCGGTCTTCGCCTTCTTCTCGATCTTCGCCCACTGGTCCTGGAGGCGGGTCACGTCGGCGCGCAGCTCGTCCTCGCTCGCCCCCTCGGCGGCGGTACGGACGATGACGCCGGCGTGGTCGGGGACGATCTCCTTGAGGATCTTCTTCAGGCGCGCGCGCTCAGTGTCGGGGAGCTTGCGGGAGATACCCGTCATGCCGCCACCGGGGACGTACACGAGGTAGCGACCCGCGAGCGTGACCTGCGACGTGAGGCGTGCGCCCTTGTGGCCGATCGGGTCCTTCGTCACCTGGACGAGGACCGAGTCGCCCGACTTGAGCGCCTGCTCGATGCGGCGCGGCTGACCTTCGAGGCCCGCAGCGTCCCAGTTGACCTCACCGGCGTACAGGACAGCGTTGCGGCCCTTGCCGACGTCGATGAACGCAGCTTCCATGCTCGGCAGCACGTTCTGCACGCGACCGAGGTACACGTTGCCAGCCATCGAGGCCTGCTCCTGCTGGGAGACGTAGTGCTCGACGAGCACGCCGTCCTCGAGCACGGCGATCTGCGTGCGGCCGTCGCGCTCACGCACGACCATCGAACGCTCGACTGACTCGCGGCGGGCGAGGAACTCGGCCTCGGTGATGATCTGACGACGACGGCCCGCGTCACGGCCCTCGCGGCGGCGCTGGCGCTTCGCCTCGAGACGAGTCGAGCCCTTGAGCGCGGTGACCTCGTCGGCCCCCGTGCCACGACGTGCACGGGTCGAGGTCGTCGTGCTGGTCGACTCCGTGTCGCGACCGCCGGGGGTGCGGCGGCGACGGCGACGGCGACGGCTCGACGAGCTGCCGCCCTCGGCGTCCTCACCTGCCTCGTCCTCGTCCTGGTCCTCGTCGTCCGTGTCGCTCTCGGCCTCGGTCGTCTCGGCGGCACGGCCCGGGCCGCGGCGCGAACGGCTGCGCGAGCGGCCCGAAGGCTTCTCAGCGTCGGTCTCGTCGCCCTGCTGGGCGTCAGGCTCGTCGTTCTCGTCGGAGGCTTCGGTGTCGGTCTCGTCACCCTGCTCGCCCTGGGCGGAGCTGCGGCGCCGGCCACGGCCACCACGACGGCGACGACGGCGCTGGCCACCCGCGGAGCCGGACTCCTGGTCCTCGCCCTGCTCGGCGTCGTCAGACTCGTCGTCCGTCTCGGCGTCGACGTCCACCTCGGGCGCGTCCGCGTTGTCCTGGTCGGTCTCGGCGACGACCACGTCGACGATCTCCTCCGACTCCTCGTCGGACTCCTCGTCGGGGACGGGGACAATCGCTTCCGGCGGGCCCGCCGGAGTAGACACGCGACGACGACGGGCGCGGCCCTTGGTCGGGTCCGGCGCCTGGAACAGGAGGGCGGTCATCGGGAGCCGGGTCTCGACGACCGGCTCTTCCTCGGCCGCATCGGCAACGGTCTCGGCCTGCGGCGCCACGGTCGCGGGCTCCTCGACGCGCGGCGTGGTCGTACGGCGGGACCGGCGCGCAGGCTTCTCGGGAGCCTCGTCCGTGGTCGCGTCGACCGCCGGGGCCTCGGCCGGCGCAGCCTTCGCCCGGCTCGAGCGACGAGCGCGGGGAGCGGTCTTCTCGACAGCGGTCTCCTCGACGGCGGGCGTCTCGGTCGTCTTCTCAGCACGAGCGTCGACGACGTCGGCCGCGGCGGCTGGCTTTGTCGCGCGGCGGCTGCGCGTCGTCTTCGTCGGCGCGGGTGCCTCGGCACCTGCGTCCCCGGCGAGAAGCTCGGAAGCGACGCCTTCCGTCGCCGCAGCGGGCGCGGCCGCACGGGTCGCACGGGTGCGCCGCTTCGGCGCAGCAGCCTCGGCCTCAGCCGCAGGTGCCTCGGTGACTGTCGCCTGGTCGGCGGGTGACTCGGTCACGGGCCGGGCCTTGCGGGTGCGGGGAGTCTTCGTCTGCGGCGCGGTCGTCGCCTCCGTCGCCGAGACGGCCGGCGCGGCTGCGCTCGTCGCCGTCTCGCTCTGCACGGGAGCGGGCGTGCCCGCCGACCGCACGACGCGGCGACGCGTCTTCTTCACGGGCTCGGTCGAGCCCTCGGCGTTCGCGGTGCTGTTGTCGAGGTTCACTCGTGGTACTCCTGCCCCAGGCTGCGCCACACACCGGGCGGGCCCGAGAAGCTCGGTCGTCGCTCACCCGCAGGCGGCGACGGAAGTCGTCGAGACGGCCCGGCAGCGCAGTCGGGGCGGTCGCGCGTCGATGTCGACGGCTGCGTTCCGCGACGACGGGTCCAGGGGCGTCGAGGACGGCGTCTCACGCCGATCCCGCGCCTCGCGGACCGATCGGTGGACCGGTGCCTGCTGCGAGCTCGTCGCAGAGGTCCGTGGTGTGACGGGCCCCCGCTGCCGCAAGTATCTCACAGCGCCCCCTCCGCGCCCGGGAAGCGACGCGACTCACAACGGCGGCTCATTCGGGACCAAGGTCCTGGCCCGTCTAGTACCGAGGTCCTAGGTTCGACTTGTCACGACAGTGCGTCACCTCGTGACTACTTGTGCACCTCGGAACCGGACCAAGGAAGACCAGTGGACGTACTCGATCTCGGCAGGTGGCAGTTCGGCATCACGACCGTCTACCACTTCATCTTCGTCCCGCTCACGATCGGCCTCGCGCCGCTCGTGGCCGGCCTGCAGACCGCCTGGGTCCGGACCGGGGACGAGAAGTGGCTCAAGCTCACCAAGTTCTTCGGCAAGCTCCTGCTGATCAACTTCGCGATCGGAGTCGTGACCGGTATCGTCCAGGAGTTCCAGTTCGGCATGAACTGGAGCGAGTACTCACGGTTCGTCGGTGACGTCTTCGGCGCCCCGCTCGCCATGGAAGCCCTCGCCGCGTTCTTCGTCGAGTCGACGTTCCTCGGCCTGTGGATCTTCGGGTGGGGCCGCCTCCCCAAGAAGATCCACCTCGCATGCATCTGGGCCGTCGCCCTCGCGACCAACCTCTCCGCCTACTTCATCCTCGCCGCCAACTCGTGGATGCAGCACCCCGTCGGCTCGATCTTCAACGAGGAGACCGGCCGCGCCGAGCTCGTCGACATCTGGGCGGTGCTGACCAACAACACCGTGCTCGCCGCCTTCCCGCACACGATCACCGCCGCCTTCGTCACCGCAGGAACGTTCGTGGCCGGGATCAGCGCCTGGTGGATGGTCCGTCTCGTCCGCTCGAAGAAGGCCGAGAACATCACGCTCGCGAAGACCGTCTACCGCTCCGGCCTGCGCCTGGGCATGTGGGTCATGCTCGTCGCCGGAGTCGGTGTCGCCTTCACCGGCCACTGGCAGGCACAGCTCATGTTCGACCAGCAGCCCGCCAAGATGGCTGCCGCCGAGGGCCTCTGCCACAGCGAGAAGGGCGCCGACTTCTCGATCCTGACGATCGGCAACCTCAACGGCGACTGCGCGAGCGTCAAGCACATCATCGCGCTGCCGAACCTCACGTCCTTCCTCGCGACGAACACGTTCGACGCCGAGATCAAGGGCACGATCCAGATCCAGGACGAGATGGCGCAGAAGTTCGGCGCCACCCGCGGCGAGCACGCCGCGATCGTCGGCGTCGACGCCCCCACGGACGGCACCGCCGACCAGGGGCTCAGCTACATCCCCAACCTCGCCGTCACCTACTGGTCCTTCCGCCTCATGATCGGCTTCGGCGTGTTCTCCGCAGCGCTCGCGCTCGCGGGCCTGTGGGTCACCCGCAAGGGCGGCGTCACCGACTCGAAGTGGATCAAGCGCCTCGCGCTCGTCGCCATCCCGGCCCCGTTCCTCGCCTCCGCGTTCGGCTGGATCTTCACCGAGATGGGCCGCCAGCCCTGGGTCGTCTACCCCAACCCGAACCCGAGCGGTGTCGACGGCGTCTGGATGATGACGTGGCGCGGCGTCTCGAACGGCGTCGGGCCCGGGACGGTCATCACGTCCCTCGTCGCCTTCACCCTCGTCTACGGCGCCCTCGCGGTCGTCTGGGGCAAGCTCATGCACCGCTACGCGATCGAGGGCGTCCCGACCGAGGTCCACGACGAGTCGCCCGAGGCGAACCCCGACAAGGACGAGGACGCTCCGCTGTCCTTCGCCTACTGAGCCGACAGAGAAACGAGAGAAGAAGCGATCATGGGCCTCCCCGACCTCTGGTTCATCCTCATCGCCGTCCTGTGGACGGGCTACCTCGTCCTCGAGGGATTCGACTTCGGCGTGGGCATGCTGCTGCCCGTCCTGGGCCGCAAGGACAAGGACCGGCGCGCGATCATCAACACCATCGGTCCCGTCTGGGACGGCAACGAGGTGTGGCTGCTCACGGCAGGCGGCGCGACGTTCGCCGCCTTCCCCGAGTGGTACGCGACCCTGTTCTCCGGGTTCTACCTCCCGCTGCTGCTGATCCTGCTCGCGCTCATCATCCGCGGCGTCTCGTTCGAGTACCGCGGCAAGATCGCGGACACCCGCTGGGCCGCCTGGTGCGACCGCGGGATCATCGTCGGCTCGTGGGTCCCGTCGATCCTCTGGGGCGTCGCGTTCGCGAACCTCGTGCGCGGCGTCGAGCTGGACGCGTCGCACACGTTCACGGGCGGCTTCTTCTCGCTCCTGAACCCGTTCGCGCTCCTCGGTGGCGTCGTCACGCTCGGCCTGTTCCTCACGCACGGCGCCGTGTTCCTCGCGCTGAAGACCGACGGCGACATCCGCGTGCGTGCCCGCGCCCTCGGCCTGCGCTTCTCGGTCGGCACGACCGTGGCCGCCGGCACGTGGGCCGTGTGGGCGCAGCTCGCCTACTCCGTCGCGTGGACCTGGGCCGCTGTGGCCGTCGCCGCCGTCAGCCTCGTGCTCGTCGTCGTCATGGTCGCCAAGGACCGCGAGGGCTTGGCGTTCCTGTTCTCCGCGCTCGGCATCGTCGCGGCCGTCGTGCTGATCTTCGGGTCGATGTACCCGGACGTCATGCCCGCGATCGACCCCGCGAACTCGCTCAACGTCGACAACGCAAGCTCGACGAACTACACGCTGACCGTCATGACCTGGGTCGCCGCCGCGCTCGTACCCGTCGTCCTGCTCTACCAGGGCTGGACGTACTGGGTCTTCAAGAAGCGGATCACGGTCGCCCACATCCCGGAGCCGATCGGCCTCTCCCTCACGAAGACCGACGACGTCACCTCCGCGTGATTCCATCGACCCTGTGAAGCCGCTCGACCCCCGACTCCTCAGGCACGCCCGTCCCGCCCGTCGCTACGTCCTGCTGACGGCGGCGACGGGCGTCGCCACGACCGGGCTCGTCGTGGCCCAAGCGATCCTCATCGCGGCGATCCTCGCGCCGGCGGTCTCGACCGCGCGGCCGCTCGGTGAGGCGTGGGACCTCGTCGGATGGCTCGCCGCGGTCGTCGCAGCCCGGGCTGGCGTGGTCCACCTGCAGGAGCGGTTCGCCCACCGCGCTGCTACGCGCACGATCATCGACCTGCGCCGCCAGGTCGTCACGGCAGCCGTCGCGCGCGGGCCGCGCTGGCTCGCGGGCGGCGACGGCCCCGCGACCGTCACCCTCGCGACACGCGGGCTCGAGGACCTCGAACCGTACTTCGTGCGCTACCTTCCCCAGCTGCTCCTCGCGGCGACGCTCACACCGGCGACGCTCGTCGTCGTCTGGTGGCACGACTGGGTGGCCGGCGTGATCATCCTCGGCACGATCCCGCTCGTGCCGATCTTCATGATCCTCGTCGGCCAGCTCACCCAGGGCGTCTCGGACCGTCGGCTCGCCACGATGCAGAGGCTCGGCTCGCAGGTCCTCGACCTCGTCGCAGGCCTGCCCACGCTGCGCGCGCTCGGTCGCGAGAAGGGCCCGGCCGCCCGCGTGCGGGCCCTCGGCGACGCGCACCGCCGCGCGACGATGGGCACGCTGCGCGTCGCGTTCCTCTCCGGGATGGTGCTCGAGCTGCTGACGACGCTGTGCGTCGCGGTCGTCGCAGTCTCGGTCGGTCTGCGCCTCGTCGACGGCGGCTTCGACCTGCAGACGGGCCTCGTCGTCATCGTGCTCGCCCCCGAGGTGTTCCTCCCGCTGCGCCAGGTCGGCCTGCACTTCCACGCGTCGACCGACGGCCTGGCCGCAGCCGATGCTGCGTTCGCCGTCATCGAGTCCCCCGACGCCCGGCCCGACCACCGCGGTACGGCCGACCCGTTCGACGGCGGCACGTTCGCCGGCGTCCGGCTCGAGGGCGTGAGCGTGCGAGCGCCAGGCCGCGGCGTCGTCGCGCCGGACCATCTCGACCTCGACGTCGTCCCCGGCCGGGTCGTCGCCCTCGTCGGCCCCAACGGGGCCGGGAAGTCGACCGCCGTGCTCGCCCTGCTGGGGCTCGAGCCGGTCGACGCCGGGACCGTGGCCGTCCGCACGACCGACGCCGACGGCCGGCGCACCGAGACCTCGCTCGACGACCTCGACCTCGCCGCCTGGCACCGCCAGGTCGCCTGGGTGCCGCAGCGCGCCCT
Source organism: Sanguibacter hominis ATCC BAA-789 (assembly GCF_012396185.1). GTDB lineage: Bacteria > Actinomycetota > Actinomycetes > Actinomycetales > Cellulomonadaceae > Flavimobilis > Flavimobilis hominis. Next base: position 70,905 of record NZ_JAAXOW010000002.1, on the reverse strand, counting down.
CCTCACCCCCGGCACGATCATCGACGCCGTCCGTGGCACCACGCCCCTCACGGCCCACGAACCCGCGGACGGCGACCCGTCCCCCGAAGAGCTCGCCGCCGCCCGGCTCACCGGCCTCGACGACGTCGTCGCCACGCTGCCCGCAGGCTGGCGCACGCGCGTCGGCACCGGCGGGATCGGCCTGAGCCTCGGCCAGCGTCAACGTGTGATCCTCACGCGCGCCCTCGTCGACGACAGACCGGTCGTCGTCCTCGACGAGCCGACCGCGCACCTCGACGCGCTCTCCGAGCAGCAGGTCCTCGACGCGGTCGCCACGATGCGCGACGCCGGGCGTGCCGTCCTGGTCGTCGCGCACCGCGCCGCGCTCGTCGACCTTGCCGACGACGTCGTCGAGGTCAGCGCACGATCGCTCGACGCTCGCACCGAGGTGACCCCGTGAGCGCCCCCGCCAGCGCTCCCGTGCGCCCCGACGTGCTGCGCCGCGCGATCGCCCTGCTCGACGTCGACCGGCGCAGGGTCGTCAGCGCCGTCCTGCTCGGCAGCCTCGCCCTCGGCTCCGCCGTGGCGCTCGCCGCCGTCTCCGCGTGGCTCATCGCGCGCGCGTCGCAGATGCCGCCCGTCCTCACCCTGTCCGTCGCGACCGTGTCCGTGCGCGCGTTCGGCATCTCCCGCGGCGTGTTCCGCTACCTCGAGCGCCTCGCGTCGCACGAGGTAGCGCTGCGTGGCATGGCGAACCTCCGCACCACGGTCTACGAGCGGCTCGCTGTCGGCAGGCTCGACGCGGTCGCAGCACTGAGGCGCGGTGACCTGCTGGCGCGCGTCGGCGCGGACGTGGACTCGGTCGGCGACGTCGTCGTGCGGGCCCTCGTCCCCGCGGGCGTCGCCGCCGTCCTCGGCATCGGGTCGGTCGCGCTCGTCGCGGCATTCCTCCCGTCGGCCGCCGTCGTGCTGCTCGGGTGCCTGCTCGTCGCGGGCGTCCTGTCCCCGTGGCTCACCGCGCGCGCGACGCGCGCGACCGAGGTCGCGTCCGCGGCCGCGCGCGCAGAGATGTCTGACGCCGCGCTCACCGTCCTCGAGGACTCCGCAGCCCTGCGCGTCTCGGGACAGCTCCCCGCGCAGCTCGCGCGTCTCCAGGCTGCCGAGGACGGCCTCGCCGCGGCGGTCGACCGCGGGGCACGCCCGCTCGCGACGAGCGCCGCGCTCGCGAACGCCGCGCTCGGCGTCGCGGTCCTCGGCGCGATACTGCTCGGTGTCCCCGCTGTCGGGGCGGGCACGCTCGCCCCGGTCGAGCTCGCCGTCGTCGTCCTCGCCCCGCTCGCCATGTTCGAGGCGACGAGCGTCCTGCCCGCCGCGGCGGTCCAGGTGCTCCGTTCGCGCGAGGCCGCGGCGCGCATCCTCGAGCTGCTCGACGGCGCGGCCGACGCGCCAGCCGCCGACGCGCCCGCCACGTCGGCCGCTCCCCTCGCAGGAGGCCCCGCCCGGATCAGCGCGCGCGGCGTCACCGTCGGCTGGCCCGAGCACGGCCCGGTACTCGACGCCCTCGACGTCGACCTCGCCCCGGGCCGCCTCGTCGCCCTCGTCGGGCCGAGCGGCGTCGGCAAGACCACGACGCTCCTGACGCTCGCCGGCCTCGTCCCGCCGCAGGGCGGCGCCCTCGTGACCCGCCGCAGCGACGTCGCCGTGACGCCCGAGGACGCCCACATCTTCCGCACGACCCTCCTCGAGAACCTTCGCGTCGCCCGCGGCGACGTCACCCCGGACGAGGCACGCGCGGCACTCGGGGCTGTCGGCCTCGACGGGTGGCTCGCAGGCCTGCCCGACGGCATCGACACCGACCTGGGCCCCGGCGGGGCCACCGTCTCGGGCGGCGAACGACGCCGCCTCCTCCTCGCCCGCGCGCTGCTCACCGAGGCGCCGCTCGTCGCGATCGACGAGCCCGCCGAGCACATGGACGACGCCGCGGCACGGTCCCTCTTCGCCGAGGTCCTCCCCCGGCTCGTCGCCGACGGCCGTGGGCTCATCCTCGCGACCCACCGCCTCTCCGGGCTCGAGGCGGCCGACGAGGTGCTCGTCCTCGAGCGCCGACCTGACGGAGTGGCGCACGTGGCCCGGCGCGGCACCCACGAGTACCTCCTCCACCACGATCCTGCGTACCGTGGGGCCTACGACCACGAGCAGGCCGCCGACCGGCCCGCCCAGGAGCACGGGAGCCCCACCGCATGAGCGTCACCGAACCACGCCGCACCGAGCAGGAGGTGCTCGACGCCGTCCTAGCCCTCGCAGCCAACCTCGAGCTGCCCGACGTGCTCCAGACCTTCGTCGAGACGTGCTCACGCCTGACCGGAGCGCCGTACGCGGCGATCAACGTCACGGACAAGAACGACCAGTCGACGACGTTCGTCCAGGTCGGCATCGACGAGCGCACCGCCGCGCAGCTCGAGCACCCGCCGGGTCACCACGGCGTCCTGTCGACGATCCCGGCACACGGGACGCTCGTCCTGTTCGACCTCATGAAGGACCCCGCGTTCAAGGGCTTCCCTCCCGGCCACCCGCCCATGCACCAGTTCCTCGGTGCGGCGATCCGCGTCGGCGACTCCGTCTACGGGCACCTCTACCTCGCGGAGAAGCCGGGCGGCTTCACCGAGGACGACTCGCGGATCGTCATGGCGCTCGCCGCTGCCGCGAGCGTCGCGGTCGAGAACGCTCAGCTCTACGACCTCGCGGCGCGACGGGAGCGCTGGCTGCGCGCCGGTCAGGAGCTGACGACCCTGCTGCTGTCGGGCGAGAAGGACGAGGAAGAGGTCCTCCAGGAGATCGTCTCGACGTCGCGCTACATCTCGGGTGCGGACACGGCCGCGCTGATCCTCCCTGGCGTGCGCGGCCGGCTGTTCATCGAGTTCGCCGAGGGATGGTCCGCACAGGACATCATCGGCACGGAGGTGCCGCCCGACGGCGTCGCGGGGACTGCCCTCGCGTCCGGGTGGGGCACCCTGCTCGACCTGTCGACCGCACCCGGCATCCGCGTGCCCGTCATGCGTCGCTTCGGTCCTGCTCTCTACGCGCCGATGGGCACCGTCGAGGACCCGGTCGGTGTGCTCGTGCTGCTGCGCCAGATCGGCGCGGAACCGTTCGACGAGACGGACCTCGCGACCGCGGAGACCTTCGCGGGCCAGGCAGCGATCGCGATGATCCTCGCGTCAGCGCGACAGTCGCAGGCGGAGGCCGAGCTCGCGGGCGAGCGTGACCGCATCGCGCGCGACCTCCACGACCTCGCGATCCAGCAGCTCTTCGCGACGGGGATGCAGCTCGAGACGGTGCGCCGCCGTGCCGCACGCGGCGTGGACGCGACCGAGCTCGTGAGCATCGTCGAGGAGTCGCTCGACAACGTCGACTCGACCGTGCGACAGATCCGCGCGATCGTCCACGCGCTGCGCGACCCGGACGCTGCGACGAGCGTCGTCGAGCGGCTGCGGCGCGAGGCGTCGCTCGCGCGCACGGGCCTGAGCTTTGCTCCGTCGATGGTCATCACGCTCGACGGGCACGTCATCGGGTCGGAGCACACGGAAGGGCTCCAGGTCGACGAGTCGGTCATCGACGACCTCGTGACGGACGGTCTCGCGGACGACGTCGTCGCGGTCGTGCGCGAGGGTCTCGCGAACGCGGCCAGGCATGCGCACGCGTCGTCGGTCCAGGTCACCGTCGACGTCACGAGCACCCACCCGGACGTGCTGCCGGGCGTCATCCTGCCCGGCGAGGTCGTCGTGACGGTCACCGACGACGGCGTCGGCCTCGCGTCGGTGTCCGGGCGCCGATCGGGCACGGGGAACCTCGCGGCGCGCGCTCGTCAGCACGGCGGGACGTTCGAGATCACGCCCAACCCTGAGGGCGCCGGCACCGTCATCCGATGGCAGGCGCCGCTCGGCTGACCCGTCGGCAGGCCGCGTCCGTTCAGGCGGTCGCGGCACCCAGTCGCGTGAGGAACAGCGCCTCACCGAGGGCGAGGTGCTCGATCTCGCGCGGGGACACGCTCTCGTTGGGCGCGTGGATGAGGGCTGCAGGCTCCTCGCAGCCCATGAGCACGATCTCCGCGTCGGGGTTGACCTCCTGGAACACGGAGCACAGCGGGATCGACCCGCCCTGACCGGCGGTCACGGTCGAGTCGACGCCGAACGCGTCGGCGAGCGCCTGCCCGAGCACCGCGAACGTGGGGCCGTCGGTGCGGGCGCTGAACGGCTTGCCGGGGGCGTCGCGGTCGATCGTCAGGTGTGCGCCCCACGGCACGCGCCGCTCGAGGTGCGCGACGAGGAGGTCCTGCGCCACGGCCGGGTCGGTGCCCGGCGGGACGCGGAGGTTGAGGTGCGCGCGAGCGCTCGCCTGGACGGCGTTGACGGCGCCGACGACGCGCGGGCCGTCGATGCCGGTGACCGTGAGCGCGGGACGCGCCCACAGGGTGTCGCTCACGCTGCCGCGCCCCGTGATCGCGACCCCCTCGAGGATGCTCGCGTCCGTGCGGAACACCTCAGGGTCGTACTGCGCGCCGTCCCACGTGCCGCTCACGTCGAGACCGTCGATCGTGACGACGCCGTCGGCGTCGCGCAGGCTCGCGAGCATCGCGATGAGCGCGGCGAGCGGGTCGGGTGCGGCGCCGCCGTACTGTCCCGAGTGGAGCGGGCCTGCGAGCGTGCGGACCTCGACGTCGATGTCGGCGGAGCCGCGCAGCGACGTCGTGAGCGTCGGGACGCCCTCGGCGACGTTGCCTGCGTCAGCGACGAGCACGACGTCGGCCGGGAGCTCGTCGGGGTGCGCGAGCAGGTACTGCTCGAGACCGCCGGTGCCCTGCTCCTCAGAGCCCTCGACGACGACGCGCAGCGTCACCGGATAGCCTTCCGTGCCCGCGGCCTCGGCCTCGTCGCGCAGGGCGCGCAGCGCGGTGAGATGGGCGACGATGTTGCCCTTGCAGTCCGCGGCGCCGCGCCCGTAGAGGCGGCCGTCGCGCTCGGTCAGCTCGAACGGCGGCGTGGTCCAGGCGGCCTCGTCCAGAGGCGGCTGGACGTCGTAGTGCGCATACAGGAGGACCGTCGGAGCGCCAGCCGGTCCTTCGCGGTACCCGATGACCGCGTCGGTGCCGTCCGGCGTCGGGACGAGCTCTGAGTCGATACCGAGGTCGCGCAGCGCGTCACGCACCCACAGCGCGGCCTCTGTGCAGCGCTCGGGCGGGACCACCTGCGGGTCGGCGATCGACGGGATCGCGACGAGCTCCGCCAGCTCCGCGAGCCCGCGCGGCATGTGCCGCTCGACGGCGGTGCGCAGCCGGGCGACGTCCCCGCCCGCCGACGTGGTGCTGGTCAGGTCGGGCGTGGAGTCGCTCACGGTCGTACCTCTCGTCGGGGTGCTGCAGGTCAGTGGGGGTCGGTCGACCACTCGCGGTTCTTGCGACCGGCGGCCCACGCGGCGACCTGAGTGCGTCGCTGCAGCCCCATCTTCGCGAGGAGCGAGGTGATGTGATTCTTCACGGTCTTCTCAGCGACGGAGAGCCTCTCCGCGATCTCGCGGTTCGACAGGCCCTCGCCGATGAGGTCGACGACGCGCAGCTCGCTCGGCGTGAGGTCCGCGGTCGGGTCCTCGTGCTCGGCGCGCCGACGCGTGACGGTGCGCTCGTCGAGCAGGACGCGTCCCGCTGCGACAGCGTGGATGACGTCGGAGATCTCAGCACCGCGCACGCTCTTGAGGAGGTACGCGGCGGCGCCCGCGTCGAGCGCCTCGGCGAGCGCGCGGTCGTCGTCGAACGACGTGAGCACGATCGCGCGGGCCGACGACCCGGACGTGGCCAGGCGGCGGATCAGGTCGATGCCCGTCCCGTCGGGGAGCTGCAGGTCGACGAGGATCACCTGGGGCTGGACGAGCGCCGCGCGGCGCTGGCCCTCGGCGACCGACCCGGCCTCAGCGACGACGCTGAGACCTTCAGACCGGTCGACCACCTCGGCGATCCCACGACGGACCACCTCGTGGTCGTCGACGATCATGACGGTGATCGGTCCGGCGCTCGGCTCAGGGGCGTTGGTCGCTCGCATAGGACTATGGTACCGATCCTTCGCCGCGGCTCATGCCGCGGCGCACGGCACACGCCGAGCAGATCAGGCGGGGTGCACGCCGCGCGGACGAGGTTGGCAGCGCGTGCACACGTGCGAGGAACGGTTCATGAAGCTCATCCGCTCGATCGGCGTACCGCAGCGCGAGCAGGGCTGGCCCGCACGGCCGTACGCCTCGAGGCTGCGGGAGAAGTACCCGGACTCGCCGTTGACGTTGACGTAGAGCGAGTCGAAGCTCGTCCCGCCGGCTCGAAGCGCCGCGGACATGACGGCGCGGGCAGACTCGAGCACGTCGCGCACCTGCCCGGGCCGCAGCGCGTCGCCGCGCCGCTCGGGGTGCACGCGGGCGCGCCACAGCGCCTCGTCCGCGTAGATGTTCCCGACGCCGGAGCTCAGGGTCTGGTCGAGCAGGATGCGCTTGATCCCGCTCGTCCGACGCCGCACCTGCGCCACGAGAGCCGCCAGGTCGCGCTCGTCGAGGCTCGGGTCCAGCAGGTCGCGCCCGACGTGCGCGACCGAGCGCGGCAGCGCTGCGACGTCCGTCCCGAGCCCGCCGGGACGCCCGTCGCTCGTCGGGACGAGCTCCTCGACCGCGAGGTGACCGAACGTGCGCTGGTCGACGAAGTCGAGGTGCCGCACGTCGCCGTCGGGCATCTCGACGCGCATGCGGACCCGCAGGTGCCGATGCGCAGGCGCACCGTCGTCCGCGTGAGCTACGAGGAGCTGGCCGCTCATGCCGAGGTGGACCAGCAGCGCCTCCCCCGTCGGCTCCGTCCCGGCGGACAGCGGCACCCAGAGGTACTTGCCCCGGCGCACCGCGCCCTCGAGCCGCGCGCCGTCGAGGCGGGCCGCGAGATCCACCGGGCCACCGACGTGCCGGCGCACGGAGTAGTCCCGGAACACCTGCACGTCGCTGACACGACCGCCGACGACGTGCCGCGCGACCCCGTCCCGGACTGTCTCGACCTCGGGAAGCTCAGGCATCCTGCCCGGTGACCCAGCGGTAGGCCGCCTCGGCAGCCTGCTGCTCGGCGTGCTTCTTCGCCGACCCGGTGCCGATCCCCCGCACCTCGCCGCTCAGCCGGACGCGTGAGGTGAACACGCGCGCATGGTCGGGCCCCTCGGCGACGGACTCATAGTGCGGGACGCCGAGCGCCTGCTCCGCGGCCGCCTCCTGCAGGCTCGTCTTCCAGTCGAGTCCCGCGCCGAGACCAGCTGCGGTCGCGAGCAGCGGGTCGACGAGCGAGTGCACGAACGTCCGCGCGGTCTCGAGGCCGTGGCTCAGGTACACCGCGCCGATGATCGCCTCGACCGTGTCCGAGAGGATCGAGTCCTTGTCGGCACCGCCCGTCCGCGTCTCCCCCTTGCCCAGGAGGATGTACGAGCCCAGGTCGAGCGTCCGCGCCACCTCGGCGAGCGCGCGCTGCGACACGACCGCCGACCGCATCTTCGCGAGCTCGCCCTCGGGCAGGTCCGGGAAGCGGCGGTAGAGCGCCTCGGTCGCCACGACGCCGAGGACCGAGTCCCCGAGAAACTCGAGGCGCTCGTTCGTCGGGATGCCGCCCGCCTCGTGAGCGAAGCTGCGGTGCGTCAGGGCGAGCACCAGGATGTCCGGGTCGAGCTCGACCCCGAGGGTCTCCGCGAGCTGGGCGGGAGTGGGACGGGCAGTGACGCTCACCGGTCCGTCTCCTCGGCGTCGCTCCCCTCGCCCTCCTCGCCGAGCGCGGGCAGGCCCTGGAGCGCCTTCCAGCGCGGGTCGATCGACTCGTGGTGGTGATCCTCGTTGCCCGAGTCGCTCAGGCGCACGCCGCACTCGGAGCACAGTCCGCGGCAGTCAGGCTGGCACAACGGGCGGAACGGCAGCGACATGACGACGGCGTCGCGCACGACAGGCTCGAGGTCGAGCAGCTCGTCGCGGACCTCGAAGACCTCGTCGGCCTCCTCGTCGTCCCCCTCCGCTGCGGCCGCCGCCGCGCGCTCCGGGTAGACGAACAGCTCGGTGAGATCCGTGTCGAGGTCCTGGCGGACCTCGTCGAGGCAGCGCACGCACTCGCCGACAGCCTCGCCGATCACCGTGCCCGTCACGAGCACGCCCTCCATGACCGACTCGAGACGCAGGTCGAGCTCGAGCTCGTCGCCCTCCGGCACCCCGATGACACCGCTGCCGAGCTCGGCAGGAGCAGGGACGGTCCGTGTCAGGGTGCGCATCGACCCGGGACGGTGCGACAGGTCGTGAACGTCGACGACCCAGGGGGATCGACGGTCAGGCGTTCTGGTGTCCACGGTTCTCACTCCTGCTCGGTTGCCTCGTCCTCCGGGTCCACCGGAGAACACCCCATCCTAGTGGCCTGACGCCGTCGCACCTGGTGGACCGTGTGCCAGGTCTCGCAGTCCTGCTATCTGCCGGCGCCCTCGTCGAGCCGTTCGGCGAGGCGTGCACGGCCGGCCTGCACCTGCGTGAGGACCTTGCCGAGGTCGATCTCGAACTCGGCGAGCCTGCGGTCGCAGTAGTCGTCGGCCTCGAGGCGCATCTGCGTCGTCTCCTCCTGCGCCCGCGTGACGAGCTCGTGGGCGTGCGCCTGCGCCTGGACGGCGACCTGCTCCTGCGTGACGAGCTGGGTGGCTCGTGCCCGGGCGGCCGCGATGATGCGCTCAGCCTGCTCCTCGGCGTCGGCGAGCCGCTGGTCCGCCTCCGAGAGCACCTCGTCGGCGCGCGAGAGCTGCTCGGGCAGCGCGGCGCGGACCTGGTCGAGGAGGTCGAGCATCTCAGCACGGTTGACGAGCACGGACGCCGACATCGGCATGGCGCGGGCGCTGTGCACGATGTCGGTGAGGGCGTCGAGCAGCGCGAGCGGGTCCTGCTGCTGGGTGTCGTCGGTCATCGGCCGGCCTCCTGGGTACGAGCGGCGAGTGCGGCACGGACGGCGTCCGCGACGCCGGACGGAACGAGGTCGTCGACCGGGCCGCCGTAGCGGGCGACGTCCTTGACCATCGACGAGGCGACGTGCGCGAGGGACTGGTCGCCGATGACGAAGACGGTCTCGACGCCGACGAGATGCCGGTTCATGAGGGCCATCGGCGTCTCGGCGTCGAGGTCTGCGCCTCCACGCAGGCCCTTGACGATCGCCCGTGCCCCGACCTCGCGACAGAAGTCGACGAGCAGCCCCGGGACCACGTCGACACGCACGTTGGGGAGGTCCGCGACGGCCTCCCTCGCGAGCCGGACCCGCGTCTCAGGGTCGAGGAGCGCGTTCTTCGCGGAGTTCCGGGCGACGCCCACGACGACGACGTCGAAGAGGGACGCAGCGCGGCGGACCACGTCGAGGTGGCCGAGCGTGAAGGGGTCGAACGACCCGGGGCAGACGGCGACAGTCACGTTGTCACGGTAGTACAGGTGCTCGCGGTCGCACGGGGTGCGAGCGTGCGGCGACGCGGCCACTCAGGCCGGGGTGTCGTCCTCCGCAGGCCCCGCGAGCCAGACGCTCGTCTCCCCGTAGTCCTTGTGGGTGAGCGCCTCCCAGCCGGTCGGCCACGTCGGCGGAGCCGAGCGCTTCGAGCGCTCGACGACGACGATCGCGCCGGGCGTGAGCATCTCCGGAACGGCGAGCGCCTCGAGCACTGCGTCGACGACACCCTCCGGGACGTCGTACGGCGGGTCGAGCAGGACGAGGTCCCACGGCGCCGTGGGCACGTCGAGGACGAACCGCTCCGCACGGTCGAGGACGACCGAGACCACCGTCAGCCCGAGCTCGCGGACGTTGCGGCGACACACCTCGACGGCCTGGCGCGAGGAGTCGACGAGCGTCACGTGTGCCGCACCCCGGCTCGCCGCCTCGAGGCCGAGGGCACCCGATCCTGCGTACAGGTCGAGCACGCGCGCGTCGTCGACGACGTCGAGGTGCTCGAGACGGGAGAAGAGCGCCTCGCGCACCTTCTCGCTCGTGGGTCGGGTGCCCTTCGGCGGCACCCGCAGGCTGCGTCCTCCGGCGGAGCCGGCCACGATTCTCGTCACCCTCCCAGGGTAGAGGCCCGTGGGCCGCGCGTCAGGCTCGCTCGAGGAACTCCGGGTCCACCTCGGCGAGACGCGCCCGCACGGCCGCCGCGAGCCCCGGCCAGGTCTCGAGCGTCGGGTCCTCGCCCACGAGCTCCTCGGCGTCAGCACGCGCGCGCGCGATGACGTCCGCGTCGCGGACGACCCGCAGCAGCCGCAGCGACGTCCCGCGGCCCGACTGCGACGCCCCCAGGACGTCGCCCTCGCTGCGCGTCTCGAGGTCGAGCTGCGCGAGCTCGAAGCCGTCGGTCGTCGCGGCGAGCCGCGTCAGACGCTCGAACGACGCCGTCCCCTCCTCGGCGGACGTCACGAGGAAGCACGTCCCCGGGCGGTCGCCACGGCCGACGCGGCCGCGGAGCTGGTGGAGCTGGGAGATGCCGAACCGGTCCGCGTCGAAGATGACCATGACGGTCGCGGCAGGGACGTCGACACCGACCTCGATCACGGTCGTCGAGACGAGCACCGGCGAGCGGCCCTGCGTGAAGTCCGTCATCACACGGTCCTTGTCGGACGGCGCGAGGCGCCCGTGCATGACGCCGATCGACGCACCGCGCAGCGCGGGCTCCGCGGCCAGCTGCTCCGCGACCTCGAGGACCGCCCGCAGAGGCGGGCGGGCGCCCGCGCTCTCGTCCGTCACCATCGGCTCGCCGCCGTCGTCGTCCGCGGGGTTCGCGTCGTCGGGGTCGATGCGCGGGCAGACGACGTACGCGAGCTCGCCCGCGTCGAGGCGCTCGCGGACGATCTGCCACACGCGCGCCATCCAGCGCGGCCGGTCCGCGAGCGCGACGTGCGTCGTCACGGGGGTGCGCCCGGCCGGGACTTCGGTGAGCGTCGACACCTCGAGGTCGCCGAAGACGGTCATCGCGACGGTGCGCGGGATCGGGGTGGCGGTCATGACGAGCATGTGGGGCGCGACCTCGGCGCGGTTGCGCAGCGCGTCGCGCTGCTCGACACCGAAGCGGTGCTGCTCGTCGACGACGACCAGACCGAGGTCGGCGAACTGGACCTTCTCGCCGAGGAGCGCGTGCGTGCCGACGACGATCCCGGCGCGGCCGGACGCCGCATCGAGGAGCGCCTCCTTGCGGGCCGCGGCGCCGAGCGAGCCCGTGAGCAGGGTGACGCGCGTCGCGTGGTCCGCGCCGCCGAGCATCCCCTCGTGCGCGAGCGGCCCGAGCATCGCGGTGATCGTCCGAGCGTGCTGCGCCGCGAGCACCTCGGTCGGTGCGAGCAGCGCTGCCTGGCCTCCCGCGTCGACGACCTGGAGCATCGCGCGCAGCGCGACGACCGTCTTGCCTGACCCGACGTCGCCCTGCAGGAGCCGCTGCATGGGGTGGGGCCGTTCGAGGTCGGCGGCGATCTCCTCGCCGACCTCGCGCTGGCCGGCGGTCAGTGCGAAGGGCAGCGCGGCGTCGAAGTCGGCGAGGAGCGTGCCACCGCCGGAGCGCGGACGGGCTCTGGCCGGCAGGTCGACGGTGAGCGCACGACGCCGAACGAGCTCGGCCTGCAGCACGAGCGCCTCCTCGTACCGCAGCCGGGCCCGGGCCTTGTGGGCGTCTGCGACCGTCGCGGGCGTGTGGATGCTCGTGAGCGAGTCGAAGAGCGACGGGTACCCGTGCCGTGCGAGGAGGGCGGCTGGCACCGGGTCGGGAAGGTCGGCGGCCGTGAGCGGGCCGAGCACGACGCCGACGGCGTTCGCGACCTTCCACGACGCGATGCGCGTCGATGCCGGGTAGATGGGGCTCGGCCGGACGGTCCGCTCGAACGCCTCCTCGGCGGACTCCTCGTCCTCGTCGAGGAACCAGTAGTCGGGGTGCGTGAGCTGCGGCGCGCCGCGGTAGAGCTGGACGGTCCCGGAGAACAGGCCGGTGCGCCCCGGGACGAGCCTGCTCTCGTGGCTGCGCAGGAACCCTGAGGACTTCCCGAAGAACGTGAGGCTCAGCTCGCGGGACCCGTCCGTGACGCGCGTCTCGAGGAGGGCGCCGTGACGTGCCCGCATCTGCCGCACGGTCGTCGAGACGATGCGCGCCATGACGGTCACGTGCGCGCCGTTCTCGAGCGATCCGAGGTCGGTGAGCTCGCCCGGCTCGGCATAACGGCGCGGGTAGTGGCGCAGGAGGCTCCCCGCGGTCGTCAGGCCGAGCGTCGCCAGGCCGTCGGCGGTGCGCTTGCCGACGAGCCGCTCGAGCGGCGCGTCGGGATCGAACGTCACAGCGTCCCCGCCCGGACGACAGCGTCCGCATGCCCCGAGGGGAGGGTCACGACCTCGGCACCGAGCCCGGACGCGAGACGGTCGCTCGCGGCGGTCACGGTCGCCGTGGGCACGTGCGCCCCGACGAGCAGCATCGCGAGACCGACCTCCCGCTCGGGCGCGCGGGCGACCAGGTCGTCGACGAGGACGTCCGCGTCGGCGGCGTCAGCCCGTCCCCACGTGAGCGAGCCGACCGCGCCGCGCATCGCGACGAGCGCCTCGTCGTCGTCGGCGCCCCTGCCGAGAGCCTCCTCGCGCGCGGCGAGCGCCGCGACGACATGCAGGTCGTCGGGCACGACGATCGTGTCGACCGCGAGACCGGGCAGGCGGTGCAGCGTGCGCCGCAGGGTCGAGGTCGAGTCCTGGCGCAGGATCGCGACCACACGGTCGCTCGCCGCGTCCTCGAGGACGCGACGGAGCTCGTCGGGAGCCCAGGACCGGTCGGTGCGCGCGAGGATGACGGCCCCGCTCCGAGCCGTCTCCGCGAGGAGAGCAGGGCTGCGGACGCCCGCGACGACGCCAGACCGCAGGGCGCCCTCGGCCTCGGCCGGCCGCGCCACGAGGCTCCGTATCCGGACCTGTCTCAGCGCGGCGACGCCAGCCGCGGCGAGAGCCGCGGCCGGGTCGTCGGTGTGGACGTGCACCTGCCACAGCCCGTTGCCGCCCACGACGACGACGGACTCACCGATCTCCTCGAGGCCGGCACGCAGTCCGCGCGCGACGTCGGAGCCGCACTCGGGGGCCGCCTCGACGACGTACATGACCTCGAACTCGCCGTCCGGGTCGTCGCACCTCCCGTGGCCGTGCACCGGCGGCGCGGACGGCTCGGGGTCGCGTCCGCCGGAGATCACGAGCCGGGGCGGGAGCCCGACGGATTCCCCCGGGCTGTCCTCGGCCAGGTCCGTCCGGGTGACTGCAGCGCACAGGGCGCCGAACACGAGCGTGAGGCCGTAGGCGCCTGCATCGAGCACGCCGTGCCGCGCGAGCACCTCGAGCTGCTCGGGCGAACCGAGCACGGCCGCGCGTGCGCCCGCGAGCGCGCCCTCGGCGACGCGGACGACGTCGTCCGGCGCGCCCGTGGCCACGTGCTCCGCGGCCGTCGCCGCGCCAGCCGCAGCGGTGAGCATCGTCCCGGGGGCTGGCCTTGCGACCGCGGCGTGCGCCGCGTCGGCTCCTGCGCGCAGGGCACGCGCCACCCGGGCGCCCGCAGCCGACGACGAGCCCTCGGCGAGCAGGGAGACGGCCATCCCGCGCAGCAGCTCGCTCGCGATGATCCCGGAGTTGCCGCGCGCCGCGAGGAGCGCTCCCTGCGCGAAGTCCTCGAGAGCGCCCGCGGCGTCCTGCTCAGCTAGGTCGATCGCCGCGGCGCCCGCGCTGATCGTCAGCCAGAGGTTGGTGCCCGTGTCCGAGTCCGCGACCGGGAAGACGTTCGCAGCGTCGATACGGTCCCTCGCGCCAGCGAGCGCCTCGGACGCGAGCATGGCCCAGGCCCGCACGGCTCCGGCGTCGAACGCCACGTCCTGCGTCACCGCTCTCCTCCCGCTCGTCCGGCTCGCCGCCTGTGTGCGAACCTCGACCACGATGCCACGAACCACCGACGCGGCCGTGCTGGCGACGCCGTGTGACGAGGGTGACACGTGACGCGCGGGCATCTGTGCGGCCGAGGTTTGAGGTCCCGGCACGTCTTCAGGTACTCTATCCAGGTTGCCCGGGTTGAACTCGGCACCTGCGTGCGCTCCGGACGGCCTTGTGGTCGCCCAGGGCCGCGCCACCCACCGACCAGGTTTTCGCCGCAGATGCGGCGTTGCACGACTTTCAGGAGAGACAGTGGCCGCCAACTGCGACGTCTGCGCCAAGGGCCCGAGCTTCGGGCACTCCATCTCGCACTCGCACGTGCGCACCAAGCGCCGCTGGAACCCGAACATCCAGCGTGTGCGCGCGATCGTGAACGGCGCCCCCAAGCGCCTCAACGTGTGCACCTCATGCCTCAAGGCCGGCAAGGTCCAGCGCCCCGCCTGAGCCGCACCGCTTCGACGAGAGCCCGCGAACCGCACGGTTCGCGGGCTCTCGTGCGTGATGACGCCGCCGTCCGCACGCGCACAGGACCCGCCTTTCCCTGCGCTTTGCCATCGACCGGTTGGCGCATGACCGATTCGATGGCAGTCTGACTCTATGACGGACAGCGACGACCTCATCATCAGACCGGCGACCCTCGACGACGCACGGCAGATCGCCGAGGTCAACGTCGCCTCCTGGCGCGAGGCCTACACGGGCATCGTCTCAGCCGAGTACCTCGCCTCTCTCGACCCTGCGGACCGCTACGACCGCGTCGCAGCCCTCCTCGGCGACCCGGACGTCACGACGTGGATCGCGACGAGCGACGGCACCGACGTCCTCGGGTTCGCGACGCTCGGCCCCGCACGCGACGAGGACGCCGAGCGGGGTGACCTCGAGCTGTACTCGATCTACCTCGACCCCGACGCATGGGGCCAGGGCATCGCGCGCACGCTCCTGCGCACCGTGCTCGCGGCGGCGCCTCAGCAGGTCCGGCTCTCGCTCTGGGTCATAGAGGAGAACGAGCGCGCCCGCCACTTCTACCGGCGCAACGGCCTCGTGCCCGACGGCGTCGAACGTCGTGAACCCTTCGGCGGGATCGCCCTGACCGAGGTCAGGTACGTCCGGCCCACCACCTGACGCGCGGCAGCTCTCGCAGTCAGGTGCGCGCGGTCCCTCCGAAGTGGTCCCAGCCCCCGCCCCGTGACGCCGGCTGGCCAGCGACGAGCACCTCGTCCTCAGCCCGATCGAGGACCGCACCGATCGCACGGAACCCCGGCGGCAGCTCGACGTCGGGCGGCAGAACCGCGAGCATCCCGTGATCCTCACCCCCCGTGAGGATCCAGGCCCGCACGAGCGCGGGATCGCCGAGCGACGCGGCAGCCGGAGCGAGGAGCGCCGCCTCGTCCGCGAACACGTCGAGCGGCTCGTCGAGCGCGAGCGTCACGCCCGACGCCGCCGCGAGACGGCGCGCGTCGCGCACGAGGCCGTCCGACACGTCGATCATCGCTCGCGCACCCCCTCGCGAGGCGGCGAGCCCGGCGTCGACGGCCGCGACCGGGCGAAGGTAGCCTGCACGCACCGCGTCGAGATCCCGGCTCCCTGCTGCGCCCAGCCCGGCCGACAGGAGCGCGAGCCCGGCCGCAGAGCGGCCGCGCACCCCCGCATGCACGACGACGTCCCCCGGTCGTGCGCCTGAGCGGAGCACAGGGTCACGTCCCTCGAGCGATCCGTGCACCGTGACGGCGACGACGGTGGCAGGTCCGCCGCTCAGGTCGCCCCCGACCACGCCGGCACCCCACGGGGCTGCGGCGTCCGACAACCCGCGCGCGAGGTCCTCGACCCAGCCCACCTCGACATCACCGGGCAGAGCGAGCGCAACCACGAACGCCGTCGGCACGGCCCCCATCGCCGCGACGTCGGCCAGGTTCTGCATCGCTGCGCGCCACCCGACGTCGTAGCCAGAAGACCACTCGCGCCGGAAGTGACGGTCCTCCACGAGGACGTCCGTCGACACGACCGTCCGGCCGTCGGGCGACGCCACGACCGCCGCGTCGTCCCCTGGTCCCACGATCGTCGCGTTCGCCGGGGCGAGCAGCGGGAAGATCCGCGCGAGCAGCTCGGTCTCAGACAGGTCTGCGACGGTGGCGGCGGGCGCGTCGGAGGGGTTCGGATGCACCCGGTCACGCTAGCGCAGCGCAGCCCGGTACCGTGGTGGCGTGCCGTCGCTCGCCCCCCGCTCCCCTGCCCGGTCTCCACGCGCCCGACGCTGGTCGGGCGCCGCTGCCGCCGTCGGCCTCGTCACTCTCGGCGCCTGCACGCCGACGATCACGGTCGAGGTGGCGCCGGACGCGACGGACCCGCTGTGCGCGTCGATCGTGCTCGCGCTGCCCGAGGAGCTCGGCGGCGCCGAACGCCTGCGCACCACGAGCCAGGCGACGACCGCGTGGGGCACGCAGAGCAGCGCGATCACGCTGCGGTGCGGCGTCGAGCCGCCCGGCCCGACGACCGAGGCCTGCCAGGCGATCGAGGACGTGTCCGGCACGAGCGTCGACTGGCTCGTCGTCGAGGACGAGGACGAGGGCTCGTGGGTCTTCACGACGTACGGCCGGGTCCCGGCCGTCGAGGTGACCGTGCCCGACGGCGTCGCGACAGCCCCCGTCGTCGACCTCAACCGTGCGGTGAGCCTCGCGCCGCAGTCGCGGCACTGCTACTGAGCCGGCTCCGACCGGTTCAGCCCGCGACGGGCCTGCTCAGCCGCGACCTGCCGGCTCAGCGCAGACCCGTCGGACGCTCGAGCGCGAGCTCGATCAGCTCGTCGATCAGCTCGCCGTAGGGCAGGCCGGTGCGCTCCCACATGCGCGGGTACATCGAGAACGGCGTGAAGCCGGGCATCGTGTTGATCTCGTTGACGATCACGTCGCCCTCGGGGGTCACGAACACGTCGACGCGGGCAAGACCCTCACAACCGACGGCCTCGAACGTGCGCACCGCGAGCTCGCGCACACGCTCGACCAGCTCGGGTGCCAGGTCGGCCGGGCACGTCAGCTCGACGGACGACTCGTCGAGGTACTTCGCCTCGAAGTCGTAGAACGCGTGCTTGTCCCCGTGGACGACGATCTCGCCCGGGAGGGAGGCACGAGCGCGGTCCCCCGCGCGGCCGCCCAGCACGGCGCACTCGATCTCACGACCGACGACGCCCTGCTCGACGATGACCTTCGGGTCGTGGCGCCTGGCTTCCGCGATCGCTGCGGGCAGGTCGGCGAGGTCGGCGACCCGAGTGATCCCGAGGCTCGAACCGGCGCGTGCAGGCTTGACGAACACGGGCAGCCCGAGCTTGTCGATCTCAGCGCGGCAGCCCGCCTCGTCCCGCTCCCACTGACCGGGGAGGATGACTGTCCACGGCGCGACCGGCAGCCCGCGTCCCGCGAGCACGATCTTCATGAAGTCCTTGTCCATGCCGACCGCCGACGCGAGCACGCCCGCACCGACGTAGCGCACGTCGGACATCTCGAGGAGACCCTGGAGCGTGCCGTCCTCGCCGAACGGACCGTGCAGGAGCGGCAGCACCACGTCGACGTCGCCGATCGCCGACGGGACCTGGCCCGGCTCGATCACCTGGAGCGTGCGCTCCCCCGACGCCATGGGCAGGACGACGTCGCCGTCCGAGCCCGGGACGAACGGCAGCGTGCCGTCGGTGATGGCCCAGCGGTCCGGGTCGTCGACCGCGAGCACCCACTGGCCCGCCGTCGTGATGCCGACCGGGACGACGTCCCAGCGGTCCCGGTCGATCGCGCGCAGGACGGCGCCCGCCGTCGCGCAGGAGATCGCGTGCTCGCCCGAGCGCCCGCCGAACAGGACCATGACGCGACGACGCGGCTCCTGCGGGGTGGGGACGGGCGAGACAGCAGTGGTCGGGGCGGCGCCTGGCGCCGGTGCGTTCGTGTCCATCACGCACGAGCGTACCCGCCGGACCGGCCACGGACACCGGCGACGGGCGGGAGCGCTGCGGCGTACGCTCTGGCGCATGACCGAGCCGCACGCAGCCGCCCATCCTCAGGACTCGCTCGCCGCATCGACCCGCGCCGTCGTCGTCGGGCGCCCCGGCCGCGCGCAGGGCGACCCGGTGAACCCGCCCGTCGTGCTGTCCTCGACGTACGTCTCCCGCGGCGTCCAGGGACCGGGCGAGAAGCTCTATGCGCGGATCGGCACCGAGACGTGGGAGCCGTTCGAGGAGGCCGTCGCGTCGCTCGAGTCCACGGACCTGCCGGGCGTGGTGATGTCGTCGGGCATGGCCGCGATCGCGGCGGTCGCGTCGCTCGTCCCCGCAGGTGGCCGCATCGTCGTCGCGCGGCACGCTTACCAGGTCACGCTCGGCCTGTTCGACGACCTCGCGGCGCGCTACGGCACGACCGTCGTCCGCGTCGACATCGACGACACGGACGCCGTCGTCGCGGAGCTCGAGGGCGCCGACCTGCTGTGGGTCGAGTCCCCCACGAACCCCATGCTCGAGGTCGCGGACATCCCTGCGCTCGCCGCTGCGGGTCGCGCCGCGGGCGCGATCGTCGCGGTCGACAGCACGTTCGCGACGCCGCTCGTCCAGCGACCGCTCGAGATGGGTGCCGACGTCGTCGTGCACTCCGCGACGAAGTACCTCGCGGGGCACTCGGACGTCGTCCTCGGTGTCGTCGTCTCGCGCGACGCCGCGATCGTCGACGCCGTGCGCGCCTACCGGACGCTGCACGGCGCGATCGCCGGACCGTTCGAGGTGTGGCTCGCCCTGCGCGGGCTGCGCACGCTCGCGCTGAGGGTCGAGCGCTCGCAGGCGAACGCCGCCGAGATCGCGGTACGCCTGCACGGCCACCCAGCGGTCGTCGACGTGCGGCACCCGAGCCTGCCCGACGACCCCGGCCACGAGCGCGCCACGAAGTTCATGGAGGGCTACGGCTCGATCATCGGCCTCCGGCCGGTCGGCGGGGCCGACGGCGCGGACCGGGTCGTCGAGGCCCTCCGCCTGTGGGTGCCGGCGACGAGCCTCGGAGGTGTCGAGTCGAGCCTCGAGCGGCGTCGGCGGTTCGCGACCGAGTCGCTCACCGTGCCGGAGGACCTGCTGCGCATGAGCGTGGGCGTCGAGGACGTCGAGGACCTGTGGGCAGACCTGGACGCAGCGCTGCGCACCCTGCTCTGACGCAGGCGTCGCCCGGCGGACCGAGGCCGCTGGCCGTACCCGCCGACGGGCGCAGACTGGGCGTCAGAGCCCTTCAGCGCGCTTCGGCCGTGCGAGCAGCGACGACGCCATCTCCTCGACGGGCAGCCCCTCGTGCAGGACGCCCGCGACCGCCGCGGTGATGGGCATCTCGACGCCGTGGGCGCGAGCGAGCTCGAGCACCGAGCGTGACGACTTCACGCCCTCGGCGGTGCCGCCCGTCGCGGTGATCGCCTCGTCGAGCGTGAGACCCGCACCGATGTGCTTGCCGAGCGTGTGGTTGCGCGAGAGGGGCGACGCGCACGTCGCCATGAGGTCGCCCATGCCCGCGAGGCCGGGGAATGTCTCGACGTTCGCGCCGAGCGCGAGGCCGAGCCGGGTGATCTCGACGAGACCGCGCGTGATGACCGTCGCGGTCGTGTTGAGGCCGTAGCCGCAACCCTGCGCGATACCGACCGCGACCGCGATGACGTTCTTGACCGCGCCGCACAGCTCGACGCCGACGACGTCGGCGTTCGTGTACGGACGGAAGTACGGTGTCGAGCACGCCCGCGCGACGAGCGAGGTCGCTGCGGCGTCCGTGCCGGCAACGACCGTCGCCGTCGGCTGACGCTCCGCGATCTCACGAGCGAGGTTCGGACCCGACACGACGACGACGCGGGCGTCGTCGATACCGAGCGCCTCGGCGACGACCTCGCTCATGCGGCGGTCGGTCTCGAGCTCGACGCCCTTCATGAGGGAGACGACGACGGCACCGTCCGGGACGTCGGCGCGGAGCGCCGTGAGCGTCTCGCGGGCGCTCTGCGACGGGATGGCGATGACCACGAGCTCCGCGCCGTCGAGCGCAGCGGCCGCATCGGTCGTCGCCCGGATCGACTCCGGCAGCCGGATGCCCGGGAGGTTCCGCGAGTTGCGGTGCTCGCTCATGATCTGGTCGCACACCTGCTGGCTGCGGCCCCAGATCGTCACGTCGCAACCGGCGTCGGCGAGAACCATCGCGAAGGTCGTGCCCCAGGCCCCCGAGCCGAGGACGGCAGCCCGGAGGCGGGGCTCGGTGGTCGCCGTCGGCTCGGTCGTCAGGGGCTCAGTCATGCGGGTTCTCCTCGTCGCCCGACGGACGGGTGCTGTCGGGCTCGTTCTCGGTCGTGGTCTGCTCTGGTGCGTCCGCTGCGCGCTGCGGGACACGATCACCCGTCCGCGGGTCCACGCGACCTTCCGGCGCCTTCTCCTGACGGATCTCCTCGAGGAGGGCCGTGATCGCGTCCATGACCCTGTTCGTCGCCTCGTGGAGCGTCGCCGCGTCACGAGGCCGGTCGTAAAGGTCATCGAGGTCGACGGGCGGTCCTGCCCACACGCTCACGAGCTTGCGGGGGAGCGGCCGGAACCTCTTCGAGTACTGCGGGAGGATGTTCTGCATCCCCCACTGCGCGATCGGGACGACCGGCACGCGAGCCTCGAGGGCGAGCCGGGCGACACCCGTCTTCGCGACCATCGGCCACAGGTCCGGGTCGCGCGTGAGCGTCCCCTCGGGGAACACCGCGACGCACGACCCCTCACGCAGCGCCTCGACGCCGGTCGTCAGGGAGTGCGCGGCCGCCGACGAGTTGCGCAGCACGGGGATCTGTCCGGTGCGCAGGAGCAGCGTGCCCACGACCGGGATCGTGAACAACGACGCCTTCGCGAGGACGCGCGGAGCGTGGCCGTGGTCGTACAGGAAGTGCGCGAACGTCAGCGGGTCGATGTTCGACATGTGGTTGCCCGCCGCGATGAAGCCGCCGGAGGACGGCAGGTGCTCCCCGCCTCTCCAGTCACGCTTCGTGATCGAGAACAGGAACGGCCTGACGACGGCCGCGATGGCGCGGTACGTCCTGCTGGCGGGATGAGCGATCGTCACGAGGAGCGATCCTACCGTCGGCGGTGCCGGGCGGGGCGGGTGTCAGTCGCGGCTGAAGTCTGCGCCGAGCGCTGCGAGCTTGTCCGTGAACGACTCGTAGCCCCGGTCGATGAGCCCGATGCCGCGGACCTTCGACGTGCCCTTCGCGGCGAGCGCAGCGATCAGGTGGGAGAAGCCGCCACGAAGGTCCGGCACCTCGATCTCGGCCGCCTCGAGGGGCGTCGCGCCGGAGATCACGGCGGAGTGGTAGAAGTTCCGCTGGCCGAAGCGGCAGGGCCGCCCGCCGAGGCACTCCTTGTAGACCTGGATGTTCGCGCCCATGCCGCGCAAGGCGTCGGTGAATCCGAAGCGGTTCTCGTAGACGGTCTCGTGGACGATCGACAGTCCTGACGCCTGGGTCAGCGCGACGACCAGCGGCTGCTGCCAGTCGGTCATGAAGCCGGGGTGCACGTCGGTCTCCAGCACGATCGAGCGCAGCTCGCCGCCCGGGTGGTAGAAGCGGATGCCGTCGTCCTCGACCTCGAACTCCCCGCCGACCTTGCGGAAGGTGTTGAGGAACGCGGTCATCTCGGGCTGGGTCGCGCCCTTGACGACGATGTCTCCACCCGTCGCGAGAGCCGCCGAGGCCCATGAGGCAGCCTCGATCCGGTCCCCGAGAGCCGTGTGCCGGAAGCCGCGGAGCTTCTCGACGCCCTCGATCCGGATGACGCGGTCGGTGTCGACCGAGATGATCGCGCCCATCTTCTGCAGGACGTTGATGAGGTCCATGATCTCGGGCTCGATCGCCGCATTCGACAGCTCGGTGATGCCCTCGGCACGGACCGCGGTCAGCAGGAGCTGCTCGGTCGCACCGACGCTCGGGTACGGCAGCGAGATCTTGGTGCCGCGCAGGCCGTTCGGGGCGGTGAGGTGGATGCCCTGGGCGCGCTTGTCGACGACGGCACCGAACTGGCGCAGGATGTCGAGGTGGTAGTTGATCGGCCGGTCGCCGATGCGGCAGCCACCCAGGTCGGGGATGAACGCCTCACCGAGGCGGTGCAGGAGCGGGCCGCAGAACAGGATCGGGATGCGGCTCGACCCGGCGTGCGCGTCGATGTCCGCCACGTGAGCAGACTCGACGTTCGACGGGTCGAGACGGAGCACGCCTGCAGCCGCGTCGTAGTCGACGTGGACCCCGTGGAGCTCGAGCAGGCCGGACACGATCTCGACGTCGCGGATGAGCGGCACGTTACGCAGCTCGCTCGGCCCCTCCCCCAAGAGCGAGGCGACCATCGCCTTGGACACGAAGTTCTTGGCGCCGCGGACGGTGATCGTGCCGTTGAGCGGCGTGCCGCCGTTGACCGTGAGGAGATCGTTCATTGTCCTATCGTCGCCTATCGCTCGGTTCGGGTTCGCCTGTTGGTGGGAACGAGTCGTGTGGAGTTCGTGCACGGGCCCGTGCATCGCCCGAGGAAGGGCGCGTGCCGACATGACGAACGCCGGG
Organism: Sanguibacter hominis ATCC BAA-789; assembly: GCF_012396185.1. Classification (GTDB taxonomy): domain Bacteria; phylum Actinomycetota; class Actinomycetes; order Actinomycetales; family Cellulomonadaceae; genus Flavimobilis; species Flavimobilis hominis. The sequence continues at coordinate 48,380 of NZ_JAAXOW010000002.1, read as the reverse complement.
TGCGCCCTCCGATGTTCCTGGAGGACGCACCCGGCGTCGTCGATCGTGTCAGGCGTCGACCGGTCGCGCGGCCTCGATGTCGACCTTCGGCAGGTGCTTCGCCGGCAGGGTCTTGGGACGCCACGCCTCGCGGCTCGCCTCGAACGCCTTGATCTCGTCCTCGTGCTGGAGCGTGAGCCCGATGTCGTCGAGGCCCTCCATGAGGCGCCAGCGCGTGTAGTCGTCCAGGTGGATCTGCACGGTCACGTCGCCGGCGGACGCCGTGCGCTCGACGATGTCGACGGTGACCTCGGTGCCCGGCTCGTTCTCGAGGACCTTCCACAGCAGCTCGATGTCCTCCTGCGCGGCGATCGCAGCGACGAGGCCCTGCTTGCCCGAGTTGCCGCGGAAGATGTCGGCGAAGCGCGAGGACAGGACGGCCTTGAAGCCGTAGTCCTTGAGGGCCCACACGGCGTGCTCGCGCGACGAGCCCGTACCGAAGTCGGGGCCCGCCACGAGGACGCTGCCGTTCGCGTAAGCAGGCTGGTTGAGGACGAACGACTCGTCGCCGCGCCAGGCGGCGAACAGCGCGTCCTCGAAGCCCGTGCGCGTGACCCGCTTGAGGTACACGGCGGGGATGATCTGGTCCGTGTCGACGTTGCTGCGACGCAGCGGCACTCCGACACCGGTGTGGGTGGTGAACTTCTCCATGGAACTGGTCCCTTCGGGTTCTCGGCGTGCGGCGGTCAGACCTGAACGAGGACGTTCGGGTCGAGCGGCGCCAGCGGCGTCCCGTCGAAGGACGTCAGGTCGACGTCGGCCGGCAGGTCGAGGTCGGACAGCGAGGACAGCGTGCCGCGGATCGCGGTCGCTGCGGCGACGAGCGGAGACACGAGGTGCGTGCGCCCGCCCTTGCCCTGGCGGCCCTCGAAGTTACGGTTCGACGTCGACGCAGCGCGCTCGCCCGGGGCGAGCTGGTCGGGGTTCATGCCGAGGCACATCGAGCAGCCGGCGTTGCGCCACTCCGCACCGAAGTCGAGGAAGATCTTGTCGAGGCCCTCGGCCTCGGCCTGGAGGCGGACGCGTGCGGAGGCGGGCACCACGAGGACGCGCACGTCGTCGGCCTTCGTGCGGCCCCGGAGGACCTTGGCGACGGACCGCAGGTCCTCGATACGGCCGTTCGTGCACGAGCCGATGAAGACCGTGTCGACCTTGATGTCGCGCAGCGGGGTGCCCGGGACGAGACCCATGTACTCGATCGCACGCTCGGCGGTGACGCGCTCGTTCTCGTCGGCGATGAGCTCGGGGACCGGGACGTTCGCGGAGAGCGGGAGGCCCTGGCCGGGGTTCGTGCCCCACGTGATGAACGGCTCGAGGTCGGAGGCGTGCAACACGACCTCGGCGTCGAACGTCGCGTCGTCGTCGGTGCGCAGCGTCTTCCAGTACTCGACGGCGGCGTCCCAGTCGGCGCCCTCGGGCGCGTGCGGGCGGCCCTTGAGGTACTCGAACGTCGTCTCGTCGGGCGCGATCATGCCGGCGCGGGCGCCGGCTTCGATCGACATGTTGCAGATGGTCATCCGCGCTTCCATCGAGAGCTTGCGGATGGCCTCGCCGCGGTACTCGAGCACGTAGCCCTGGCCGCCACCGGTGCCGATCTTCGCGATGATCGCGAGGATGATGTCCTTCGACGTGGCGCCGGGGGGCAGCTCGCCGTCGACCGTGATCGCCATCGTCTTGAACGGAGCGAGCGGGAGGGTCTGCGTCGCGAGGACGTGCTCGACCTCGCTCGTGCCGATGCCGAACGCGAGGGCACCGAAAGCGCCGTGCGTCGAGGTGTGCGAGTCGCCGCAGACGACGGTGAGGCCCGGCATCGTCAGGCCGAGCTGCGGCCCGACCTGGTGCACGATCCCCTGGTCGGCGTCGCCGAGCGAGTGGATGCGGACGCCGAACTCCTGGGCGTTGTTGCGCAGCGTCTGGATCTGCGTACGGCTCGTGAGGTCCGCGATCGGCAGGTCGATGTCGAGCGTCGGGGTGTTGTGGTCCTCGGTCGCGATCGTCAGGTCGGTGCGGCGGACCTGACGGCCTGCGAGGCGGAGCCCTTCGAATGCCTGGGGGCTCGTCACCTCGTGCAGGAGGTGGAGGTCGATGTAGAGGAGGTCCGGCGCGCCGTCGCTCCCACGACGCACGAGGTGTGCGTCCCAAACCTTCTCTGCCAGCGTCCCCGCCATGGTGCGTCCTCTCGATCACTGCAGCGCTCCCTCGCGCGAGGGAGCGGCTCAAGAATTGCGACGACTCGCCGTGCTCTGCACTTGCGTCTCAGCCTTCGAGACTGCAATATCGTCCTATGGACAATTCTAGCGGAGTTGGCGTGCTGGACAAGGCCGCCTCGGTTCTCGGTGCTCTCGAGGCCGGCCCGGCGACGCTCGCACAGCTCGTGGCAGCGACTCATCTGGCCAGGCCCACGGCCCACCGCCTCGCCGTCGCCCTCGAGCACCACCGCCTCGTGGCACGCGACATGCAGGGACGGTTCGTCCTGGGGCCGCGTCTCAACGAGCTCGCGACCGCCGCAGGTGAGGATCGGCTGCTCGCCGCAGCCAACCCTGTCCTGACGGCTTTGCGCGATCATACCGGTGAAAGCGCGCAGCTGTACCGCCGCCAGGGCGACCAGCGCATCTGCGTCGCTGCGGCAGAGCGCCCGATCGGTCTGCGCGACTCGATCCCCGTCGGCGCGACGCTCACGATGCAGGCCGGCTCCGCCGCCCAGATCCTCCTTGCATGGGAGGAGCCCGACCGCCTGCACCGCGGGCTGCAGGGCGCCAAGTTCACCGCGACGATCCTCTCGGGCGTGCGTCGTCGCGGCTGGGCCCAGTCCGTCGGCGAGCGTGAGCCGGGCGTCGCGTCCGTCTCCGCCCCGGTCCGCGGCCCCTCGGGCCGTATCGTCGCAGCCGTGTCGATCTCCGGGCCCGTCGAGCGCCTCAGCCGCCAGCCTGGGCGCCTGCACGCCGGTTCGGTCGTCGCGGCCGCCAACCGCCTCACCGAGGTCCTGCGCCGCGCGGCGAGCTGAGCCCGCCCGTCCCGATCCACCACGCAGAAGAGGCCCGGTCATCGTGAGATGACCGGGCCTCTTGCGCTGTACCCCCGACGGGATTTGAACCCGTGTTACCGCCGTGAGAGGGCGGCGTCCTAGGCCGCTAGACGACGGGGGCCGGACCGACGTTCGCGCTGACCATTCGGCCTGCGCTGTGCGCCGGGTAGGAACATTACACAGACGCCGGGGCTGAATGCCAATCGTCGACCTGTGATGCGCGCCACGGCTCTCCCGCTGCGTGTTGGCGCACGAAAAAGCCCGACCGCCAGATGGCGGTCGGGCTCAGACGTACCCCCGACGGGATTTGAACCCGTGTTACCGCCGTGAGAGGGCGGCGTCCTAGGCCGCTAGACGACGGGGGCTAGAACTGCGATCGAACCGAGGTTGTCACGCTTCACGACAGCGCTCACGATCCGCAGGATCGTGCCGCTCTCGCAGCTGGGGTACCAGGACTCGAACCTAGAATGACGGTACCAGAAACCGTTGTGTTGCCAATTACACCATACCCCAAGGGGGTAACCCACCAGTCCGTCGCCAGCCCTCGCGACGCTTGCGCACCACGTGACTGACCCGTTTTCCAGGGGTTGTCCCGAGGAAGAACACTACCTGAGGATCGCCACGGGTCAAAACCAGCGCCGTCCGTGCGGCCTCTCCCCCGCCGACCCGCACGGACGACTCGGGGCGAAACGTCTCGGAACGGTCTCGGCCTGATAACACCTCGGCGCGAACTCCCGTCCCGACCCGGGTCATCCCATCACTTTGACCTACTGTCGAGAGGTGATCACGCCTCCACCGTCCCGTGCGCCCGGCGCAGCCCTCGCCGACCGCATCTCGGGGGAGGACGTCGTGGCGGCCGCCGCATGGTTCGGTTCCCAGCTCGAGAACGCGCCCGAGAAGGACCTCTCGCGCTACGCAGGCACCCTCGCCTGGACGTGCTGGCGCGCCGTCGAGCACGTGATCGACGACCTGATCGCCTACGCGCTCCAGCTCGCCGCCCAGGCGCCGCTCGCCTACGTCCCGCTCGTCGGACCACGCGGCGAGGACGAGATCGCGCACGTCGACCCCGAGAGCGGTCCGCTCGGCCTGTCCGAGGCGCTGCGGGCCTCGGCGGCGCTCCTCGCGACGCAGGTCGCGTCAGCAGGCCCCGAGGCGCGCGCCTTCCACCCCTTCGGGCTGTCCGACGCGGAGGGCTTCGCCGCGATGGGCGTCCTCGAGATCCTCGTGCACGCGCACGACGTCCAGATCGGTCTCACGGGCCAGAGCGTCGACCTCCCCGAAGACATGTCGGCCGCAGTCCTCGCGCGACTCTTCCCGGACGTCCCGGACTCCCTCGCCTCCGAACCCGCCGGGCAGCGGCTCCTCTGGTGCACGGGGCGGATCGCTCTCGGCGACCAGCCGCGTCGCACACGGTGGCGCTGGGACTCGTCGGTCCGCTGACGCTCAGGCGCGCAGCACGCCGTCGGGGCGCGCAGCGACGAGGCCCGGGAGCGCGTCGAGCGTCGTGACGACGTCGACCCCCGCCTCGGCAGCCGCAGCAGGGTCCTCGAGGTGCACGCCACCCCGGCGGGTCCCAGGCCGGTCCAGCCACACCCCGCGCAGACCAGCCCGACGCGCCGCGGTCGCATCGATGTCGAGCTCGTCACCGACGTACAGCGTGCGTCCCGGGTCCGTGCCCAACCGCCGGCACGCCTCCACGAAGACCTCCGGCGCAGGCTTGCCCACGCCGAGCGTGTCGACGCCGACGAGCATCGGCACCCGGTCACCCAGACCGACCGTGGCGAGCTTGCGCACCTGGTACTCGACGGCGGCGTTGGACAGCGCGCCCACGCGGACGCCGTCCGCCAGGAGCGCGTCGACCGCACGGGGTGCGTCGTCGAACGCGCGCCACGCGGCGGCGAACGCCGACTCGAAGACGCCGTCCCACGCGTCGAACGCCGCGTCGTCGAGCACGGGACCAGCGAACTGCGCGTGCAGCTCGTTCGCCCGCGTCATGCGCTGCGTCCGGAAGTCCACCTCACCGCGCGTGTAGGCGCGGTAGTGCCCACCGACGTCGCGCCGCCAGACGGCGAGCACGTCCCCGTGCCGCTCGGGCGGCAGGTGCGGCAGGTAGACGCCGGCCAGCACCGACATCGCCGACGCGAACGCGCCGCGCGTGTCGACGAGCGTGTCGTCGACGTCGAACAGGACTCCCTCGATGCCGTACCCCGTCACAGCGCAGCACGCAGTGCGCGCAGCCGCGCGAGCGACGACTCCTTGCCGAGGATCTCCATCGACTCGAAGAGCGGCGGCGAGACGCGCCGACCCGTGATCGCGACGCGCAGCGGCGCGAACGCGAACTTCGGCTTGACCCCCATGCCCTCGATGAGGGCAGCCTTCAGCGCGTCCTGCGTCGTCTCCGGGTCGAACGCCGTGAGGCCCTCGATCGTCGCGACAGACACGTCGAGCATCTCGCGCAGACGCTCGCGCACCTGCTCCTTCGACCCCTCGGAGAGCGTGAGGGGGGTGCCCTTCGGCGCGTCTGCGGGCAGCTCGTCGAACACCGCGTCGACGCCCGTCAGCACACCCTTGAACGTGTTCTTGTCGACGAGCGCCGCGAGCGACTCCGGGTCGAGCGCGACCGCGTCGTCCGCCACGAAGAGGAAGCCGAGCATCCCGACGACCTCGCCGAGCAGCGTCATGCGCTCCTGCACGAGCGGCGCACCCGCGTCGAGCAGCCGAGCCTGGGCGGCAGGGAGCGCGTCGTACGAGTCAGCCGTGACGAGACCGGCCGCGTGCAGGTACGGCACGAGCCGCCCGCGGAAGTCCTCGGGCGCCAGCATGCGCAGGTGCGTCGCGTTGATCGCCTCGGCCTTCTTGAGGTCGAAGCGCGCCGGGTTCGGGTTGACGTCGGCGATGTCGAACGCCGCGACGAGCTCCTCGACGGAGAAGATGTCGCGGTCCGCGGCGATGGACCATCCGAGCAGCGCGAGATAGTTGAGGAGGCCCTCGGGCGTGAAACCACGCTCGCGGTGCAGGAAGAGGTTCGACTCCGGGTCACGCTTCGAGAGCTTCTTGTTGCCCTCACCCATGACGTACGGCAGGTGCCCGAACTGCGGCGTCACCTTCGCGACGCCGAGCTCGCGCAGCGCGCGGTACAGGACCACCTGGCGCGGGGTCGAGGACAACAGGTCCTCACCGCGCAGCACGTGCGTGATCTCCATGAGGGCGTCGTCGACCGGGTTGACGAGCGTGTAGAGCGGCTGGCCGTTGCCCCGCACGATCACATAGTCCGGGACCGAGCCCGCCTTGAACGTGACCTCGCCGCGAACGAGGTCCGTGAACGAGACGTCCTCGTCCGGCATGCGCAGACGCAGCACCGGCTCGCGGCCCTCCGCGCGGAACGCGGCCTTCTGCTCCTCGGTCAGGTCACGGTCGAAACCGTCGTAGCCCATCGCCTCGGGGCGCCCGGCCGCGAGGTTGCGCTCCTTGATCTCCTCGGGCGTCGAGAACGACTCGTACGCGTAGCCGCCCTCGAGCAGCCGGCGCGCGACGTCGCGGTACAGCTCACCGCGCTGCGACTGCCGGTACGGCTCGTGCGGCCCGCCCACCTCGACGCCCTCGTCCCAGTCGAGCCCGAGCCAGCGCAGCGCCTCGAGGACCTGCTGGTAGCTCTCCTCGGAGTCGCGTGCGGCGTCGGTGTCCTCGATGCGGAACACGAACGTGCCGCCGACGTGACGGGCGTACGCCCAGTTGAACAGCGCCGTCCGGATCAGGCCCACGTGCGGCGTCCCTGTCGGGGACGGGCAGAAGCGGACGCGGACGTCCGAGCCGGACGGGATCGGAGAGACGGTGTCAGTGGTCAAGACGCACCTGGGTTTCGGGTCGTTCGGGTGGGGGTGACAGGGAGGCAGAGAGGTGGGTCAGTCGCGGCGGATGACGGGGTTGCGCAGCACGCCGACCCCTTCGACCTCGCACTCGACGACGTCGGCGTGCACGATCTCGCCGACCCCGGCGGGCGTGCCCGTGAGGATGACGTCGCCCGGGAGGAGCGTGAACGCCTCCGAGATGTAGGAGATGAGGTAGGCCGTGTCGAAGACCATCTGCGACGTGCGGCCGTCCTGGCGGGTCTCACCGTTGACCCGGGAGCGCACGGCCAGGTCCTCGACGTCGAGGCCCGTCGTGATCCACGGACCGATGGGGCACGACGAGTCGAACCCCTTGGCGCGCGCCCACTGGTCCTCGGCGCGCTGCACGTCGCGCGCCGTCACGTCGTTGGCGACCGTGTAGCCGAAGACCTTGCCGAGCGCCTGCTCGGGGCTCACGTTGCGGGTCACCTTGCCGATGACGACGGCGAGCTCGGCCTCGTAGGAGACCTCGTGCGAGAAGGGCGGGAGGACGATCGGGTCATCCGGGCCGATGACGGCCGTGTTCGGCTTGAAGAACAGCAGCGGGGTCGTGGGGACCTCGTTGCCCATCTCCTTGACGTGGTCCGCGTAGTTGCGGCCGACACCCACGATCTTCGAGCGCGGGATCACCGGGGCGAGCAGGCGGACGTCGTCCGTGATCGGGACGACCTCGCCCGTCTCCTGGACCGGCGTGTAGATCGGGTCGCCCGTGATGACACGGAGCACCTCGTGGCCCGGCTCGCCGTCGACGACGGCATAGCGTGGATCGTTGCCCTGGGAGAATCTCGCGATACGCACGAGTCCCAGCCTACTTCCGCGCGAGGACCTCACCGTGCGTGATGGCGAACCACCCGTCGGGCTCGCGGGCCCAGTCGCGCCAGCCAGCCGCGATCTCCTCGAGCGCGACGTCGTCGGCGAGGCCCGTCGAGCGAGCCTGGATGCCGAACTGCGACGACAAGCAGCGGTCGGCCCAGAGGTTGCCCCACCACGTCCGGTCGGCCTCGGTCGCGTAGCACCACACGCCCGCCGAGGGGGTGATGCCCTCCGGCGGGAAACCTGCCTCGCGGACCCAGGACAGCAACCGGCGCCCGGCGTCAGCCTGCGCGCGGTTGGCGGCCGTCACCTCGTGGTAGAGCTCGTTCCACTCCGTGAGCGCCTCGCTCTGCGGGTACCAGGCCATCGCCGCGTAGTCGGCGTCACGGACCGCGACGAGGCCGCCCTCCTTCGTGACGCGCTTGATCTCGCGCAGCGCCGCGACCGGGTCGGACAGGTGCTGGAGCACCTGGTGGGCGTGCACGATGTCGAACGCGCCGTCCTCGAACGGGAGCTCGTAGACGTCCGCCTCGACGAACGTCACGTTCCGCACGCCCTGGTCGGCGGCGAACGACGTCGCCTGCTCGAGCACCTTGGCGGACGTGTCGATCCCCGTCACGACGCCGGGCGCGACGGTGCGCGCGAGGTCCACTGTGATCGTGCCCGGCCCGCAGCCCACGTCGAGGACGCTGAGCCCGCTCGCGAGGTGCGGCAGGAGGTAGGCGGCGGAGTTCTCGGCGGTGCGCCAGCGGTGAGAGCGCAGGACCGAGTCGTGGTGCCCGTGGGTGTAGGCGTCACGCGGGTGCGTCGCCCCTGCGACGTCGTCGGTGCTCGAGGTCATGGGCCAGGATGCTAGTCGCGGGGCCGCTCGCCCACCCCGCCCGACCACATGGTGGGCCCGCACGCCCGTACGCTCGGACCATGACTCTCAGCGCTCCCCCGGCCGACGCCGCCGACGATCCCCGCAGCGAGCACGACAAGATGGTCGCCGGCGACTGGTACCGCTACCGCCTCGACCCTGCGCTCGCGGAGATGACGACGTCGACCCAGCGCACGTGCCGCAGCATCACCGAGCTGTACGACACGGACCGGCCTGCCGCCGAGCAGATGTTCCGCGACATGCTCGGCTCGGTCGGCGAGGGCGTCGACTTCCGCCCGCCGCTGTACCTCGACTACGGGACGCGCCTGCACGTCGGCGACGGCACCTTCATCAACGCGGACTTCCTGGCGCTCGGCGGCGGTCTCGTGACGATCGGGCGCAACGTGCTCATCGGGCCGTCGGCCCGCATCTACACCCCGCAGCACGCGATGGACGTCGAGAGCCGGCGAGCCGGGTGGGAGCGGGTGGAGCCTGTGACGATCGAGGACGACGTGTGGCTCGGCGGGAACGTCGTCGTGCTGCCGGGAGTGACGATCGGTGCGCGCAGCGTCGTCGGAGCGGGCTCGGTCGTCGTGCGCGACGTGCCGAGCGACGTCGTCGTGGTGGGCAACCCGGCACGGGTCGTGCGCTCGCTCGCCTGACCGGGCGGGGGCTACGTTGGCCCCATGACGACGCCGCAGACCGTTCCCGCGACCGCTCCGGACCTCGACGCCTCGCCCGGCGCGGGCCCCGGTCTGCGCCGGCTCGGCCGCTCCGGCCTCGTCGTGTCGGTCGTCGGGCTGGGCTGCAACAACCTCGGCAGGACGGGGACCGCGACGCGCGACGCGGAAGGCGCGACCGCCGTCGTGCGCGCGGCGCTCGACGCCGGGATCACCTTCTTCGACACCGCCGACAACTACGGTGCCGAGCCCGGTCTGAGCGAGACGCTGCTGGGGGGCGCGCTGGGGAGCGACCGTGACGACGTCGTGGTCGCGACGAAGTTCGGCATGGACGTGCGCGGGCTGAACGGTCCGGACCGCGGGGCTCGCGGGTCGCGTCGTTACATCGTGCGCGCGGTCGAGGGGTCGCTGCGCAGGCTCGGGACCGACCGGATCGACCTGCTGCAGCTGCACACCCCCGACGTCGGCACGCCGATCGAGGAGACGCTGCGCGCGCTCGACGACCTCGTGCACGCGGGGAAGGTCGTCTACGTCGGGCACTCGAACCGCGCGGGCTGGCAGATCGCCGACGCCGAGCACGTGGCTCGTGCGATCGGCACCGAGCGGTTCGTGTCGGCGCAGAACCACCTGAACCTGCTCGACAGGCGGGCGGAGCTCGAGGTCCTCCCGGCCGCCGAGGCGTACGGCCTGGGGGTCCTGCCGTACTTCCCGCTCGCGAACGGCCTGCTCAGCGGAAAGTACCGCAGGGGCGAGGCCCCTGCGGGCTCGCGCCTGACCCACTCGCGGCGCTACCTGCTCGAGACGGCCGACTGGGACCAGCTCGAGAGGTTCTCCGCGTTCGCGTCGGAGCGCGGGATGACCGAGATCGAGGTGGCGTTCTCGTGGCTGGCGTCCCGCCCCCAGGTCGCCTCGGTGATCGCGGGCGCGACGCGTCCGGAGCAGGTCGTGCAGAACGCGCGCGCTGTGCGCCGTCTGACGGCGCAGGATCTTGCGGCGCTCGACGAGATCTTCCCCCCGGCGCCGAAGGTGGCGCTCTTCTAGCCCTGCACGTGACGCCCGTCACAGGCCACCTATCCGATCCGCACCAACGCGCGGCACAGGTGGAAGCACCCTTGACGTGGGGACTTTCGTCCTTTCGGGTTCCTACCACCGTGCATGGTCCGACCGATCGGGCACAACGCAGCGCCGAACGGCGCCCGCGCCCCGCGCCCTGACCACCAGCGGCCTCCGGGGCACACCCCCCACGTCTCGGGAGCATGCCCATGTCCGACCCTGCCCTCCCCACACCGAAGCACCGTGGCCTCATGGCCCGGTTCTACGACGCACCTATCCGCACCAAGATCCTCCAGCTCGTCGCCACCGGCATCGTCGGCTGCGTGCTGATCGGTCTTCTCGGCACCTGGGGCCTCCTCCAGGCGCGGGCGAGCATGGCAGAGGTGGGCAGCACAGCCGGAGAGCTCAACGCTGACGCCATGGCGCTCAACGACGAGGTCTGGGCCACCCGCGCAGCCGCGCTCTCGCTCATGGCCGCCGAGCCGGACCAGGTCGACGAGGAGATCGCGAAGATCGAGACCGTGCAGACCAGCGCCGACGCTGCCGCAGCCGCACTCTTCCAGGACTACACCCGCTTCATCGGCGCGGACCTTCCGAACCGGGAGACCCTCGTGACGGGCTGGGAGAAGTACGTGTCCGTCGTGACCGAAGGGCTCGCACCCGCGATCCTGACCGGAGACCGGACCACCGCCCAGCGGCTGCGCACCGGAGACGCCGCGCTCGCAGGCGACGCCCTCATCACCGAGCTGACGACCACGATGGAGCACGTCGACGCGGCGGTCAACGAGATCCGCGAGAGCGCCAACGCCCAGGCCACGGCGACCATCGCGATCGTCGCCGGGGTCATCGTCGGCGTCATCGTCCTGTGCCTCGCCTTCGGCCTCTTCGTCGCCGGCCGCATCCGCCGCCCGATCGAGACCGTCCGCGACGCCCTCCAGTCCCTCGCGACCGGTGACCTCACCTCGACCGTCGAGATCACCTCGAAGGACGAGATCGGTCAGATGGCAGCCGCGCTCACGACCGCGCAGCGCAACCTGACCGCGACCCTCTCGGGCGTCGTCGAGACCGCGCACACCGTGGCCGCGTCCTCCGAGGAGCTGGCCGCGTCCAACACCCAGGTCGCCGCAGGCGCCGAGGAGACCTCGGTCCAGGCTGGCGTCGTCGCTGCCGCTGCCGAGCAGGTCTCCCGCAACGTCCAGACCGTCGCCGCCGGCGCCGAGCAGATGGGTGCCTCCATCCGCGAGATCGCCCAGAACGCCTCCGAGGCCGCCGACGTCGCCAACCGCGCCACCACCCAGGCAGCCGACGCGACCGTGACCGTCACCCGCCTGGGCACCTCCAGCCAGGAGATCGGCAACGTCGTCAAGTCCATCACCTCGATCGCCGAGCAGACCAACCTCCTCGCCCTCAACGCCACGATCGAGGCCGCCCGCGCCGGCGAGGCCGGCAAGGGCTTCGCCGTCGTCGCCTCCGAGGTCAAGGACCTCGCCCAGGAGACCGCACGCGCCACCGAGGACATCGCCCGCAAGGTCGAGGCCATCCAGGCCGACACCGACAACGCCGTCCACGCCATCACCGAGATCTCCGGCGTCATCGCCAAGATCAACGACTACCAGCTCACGATCGCCTCCGCCGTCGAGGAGCAGACCGCCACCACCAACGAGATGTCCCGCTCCGTCTCCGAAGCCGCCACCGGCTCGGGCGACATCGCGCAGAACATCAACGGCGTGGCGCACGCCGCGACCACGACGAGCGACGTCGTCGCCCAGTCCACGACTGCGGTCGACGAGCTCGCGCGGCTCTCCGCGGACCTGCGCGAGAAGGTGTCCGGCTTCACCTTCTGAGCCGCCCCCTGGACGCGGACCCCTGACTGCACCCCCGGCGGTCGGGGGTCCGCTCTCTCACGGACCTCCCCCGGCCGTGCCCTAGCCTGGACAGGTGAGCATGACCGCAGCGGACCGCACCACCTCGCGCGCCCGCCCCCTCGAGGCCGCACAGTGGCGCGAGGCCCTGGCGGCGCACGCCGGACGCGCCGACGAGCTCACCGCCGTCTTCCGGGAGCGCCGCCAGCACGGCGAGAAGCACGCGGTCGAGGACTTCCTCTTCACGTACTACGCAGCCCGCCCGGCGCGACTTCGCCGCTGGCACCCCGGCGTCGGCGAGACGCTCCTGCCAGGATCGGCACCCGACGACGTCACGGAGGTCCGCGAGCGCCTCACCTGGCGCTGGCACGCGCCCGCCGGCGACGGCGTGACGCTCGACGTCGCGGCGTTCCTCGCCGATCGTGGCGACACGGTGCGCTACGTGCGCAACCTGCTCGCCCGCACCTCCAGCCGCCCCGCGAACGTCGGCTGCTTCGGCCTGCACGAGTGGGCGATGGTGTACCGCCAGGGTGACGCGACCCGGCACCCCCTCCCCCTGCGCCTCGGCGCCCGCGGCACCGACGAGGTCGTCGAGTCCCATCCCGTGCGGTGCTCGCACTTCGACGCGTTCCGCTTCTTCACGCCCGAGGCAGCACCGCTCAACCGGCTGCAGCCGACGCGCGAGAACCAGCCCGAGCTCGAGCAGCCCGGCTGCCTGCACGCCAACATGGACCTGTTCAAGTGGGCCGAGAAGCTCGGCCCCGCCGTACCCGGCACGCTCCTGCTCGACTGCTTCGAGCTGGCACGGGACGTGCGCTACCTCGACATGCAGGCCTCCCCCTACGACGTCTCGTCGTACGGCCTGCCGGCCGTCGCGATCGAGACGGCCGAGGGCAAGGCCGAGTACTCCGCCCGGCAGCGCGGCTTCGCGGACCGCGCAGCGTCCCTGCGCGAACGTCTCGTCGCGGTGTGCGACGACGCGCTCGGCACCATCAACTAGGCCGCGGCGCCCACCGCCCAGGTCAGCGCACGTCCACGCCGTCCGCCGCCGACCGCTCGACCGCGAGCGCAGGCACCGTGTCGAACGTCAGGCCGACCGCGTCCCCCGGGCGCAGCGAGGCAGCGTCGTCGACCCGGAGCTGCGCGACGACGTCGAGCCGCCCCGGGAGCGCGACCCGCACCTGGGCGTGCGTGCCCAGGAATGACACGTCCGCGACGCGCGCACCTCGGGAGTCGGCGGCGCCGACACGCACGTGCTCAGGGCGCACGAGGAGCGTCACCTCGCCCTGCGCCGACCCAGGAAGCAGCGGCACCGGCCCCCACCCCTCGACGAGTGCCGTCCCGTCCGACGCGAGTGCACGCACACGGTTCGTCGCGCCGATGAACGTCGCGACGAACTCGTCACGCGGCCGCTGGTAGAGCCCCTGCGGCGTGTCGACCTGCACGACCGCGCCTGCGCGCATGACCGCGACCTGGTCGGCGACGACGAGCGCCTCCTCCTGGTCGTGAGTCACGAACAGCGTCGTGATGCCGGTCTGCGACTGGATGCGTCGGATCTCGTCACGCAGCGACACGCGCACCTTGGCGTCGAGAGCGGACAACGGCTCGTCCAGCAGGAGCACGGCGGGGCGCACCGCGAGCGCGCGGGCGAGGGCGACGCGCTGCTGCTGCCCGCCCGAGAGCTGGTGGGCGTACCGGTCGCGGTGCGAGCCCAGCCCGACCAGCTCGAGATGCTCGTCGACGATCGCGGCCCGCGCCCGCCGCGGGACGCCGCGCAGCTCGAGCGCGAAGGCGACGTTCTCGCCTGCCGTCATGTGCGGCATGAGGGAGAACGCCTGGAAGACCATCGCGTTGTCACGGCGGTGCGCCGGGACGTGGGAGACGTCCCGGCCCGCGACCCGCACCGCGCCGGCGTCGAGGTCCTCGAGCCCGGCGAGCACGCGCAGAGCCGTCGTCTTGCCGCAGCCGCTCGGGCCGAGCAGCGCGACGAGCGTCCCGGCCGGGACCGTCAGGCTCATGCCGGCGAGAGCCTGCACGTCGCCGAGGCGACGCCACAGGCCGTCGAGCACGACGTCGGACGCGTCTCCGTCGGCCGTGCGACGCCGGGCGGTGGCCACGTCCAACGTCTCGGGCCGAGGGCCGGCGTCGGAGGCGGGCACGGTCGGGGCGGGCTGGGTGATCATCGACGGTCTCCTCGGGGCTCACGCCCGACGCCGGGCCGGGAAGGCTCGGTGCCGCGCGGACGGGCGGTGCGGGCAGTGCGCGTGGCGAGCAGCTCGAGCGTGACGAGCAGTACCGTCGTGCCGGCCAGGAGCACGAACGCCATCGCGGCGGCGACCTGGCTGTCGGACAGGTTCACCTGGAACAGGGCGGTCTGGAGGTTCTCGCGCGCGAGCAGCCGCGCGACCGTGAACTCCCCCAGCACGACGGCGACCGTCACGAACGACGAGGACACGATCGCCGGGCGGAGGTTCGGCACGACGACCCGCAGCAGGATGCGGGACCAGCCGCCCCCGAGCGTGCGAGCGGCCTCCGCGAGCGTGACGAGGTCGATCGCCCGCAGCCCGGCGTCGAGCGCCCGGAACGCGAACGGCAGGACGAGGATCACGTAGGCGAACGACAGCCAGACGGTCGACGACCCGAGCGGCGTCCCCGCGAGGAAGCGGTACACGGGCGCGAGGCCGACGACGAGCACGACCGCGGGGATGGACAGCGGCAGCAGGCACACGAGCTCGAGCGTGCGAGCCGCCCGGGGGGCACGCAGCCGCACCCACACCATGGTCGGCAGCAGGAGGCCGAGCATGATCGCGACCGTCAGCGCGCACATGACCAGGGAGCTCGTCAGGCCGGACCACAGCGGGGCGAGCGACTGGTACTCGGTCGTGCGGCCCGCGACGATCTTGCGCCATGCCGAGAGGTCGACGGCTCCCGTGAGCGGGAAACGCACGGAGTACTCGAGGAGCGCGACGACCGGGACGAGCATCGCGACCGTCCCGACGCTGAGGACGGTGCGGCGCATCACGGCCTGACGTCGCCTGGCACGGCCAGCGTGCGAGGTGCCGGCTGTGAGCGTGGGGGCGGTCATCGGGCGTCCTTCGTCCAGCGGGCGGCTCGGCGCAGCAGGAGGGCGTGCGCGCCCATGACCAGGGCGACGACCACGACCATGCCGAGCGCGAGCACCTGCGCGTACGAATCCATGCCGGTGTTGTTCTCGTTGCGGATCGCCGACTCGATCGCCATCGGCACGAGGACCGTCTGCTGCGAGATCAGGGCGGCAGCGGTCGCGAACGCGGAGAACGCGTTCGCGAACAGCAGCAGGAAGGCTCCGAGGACCTGAGGCAGGAGGATCGGCCCGGCGACACGACGCCAGAACTGCGCGGTCGTCCCACCCATGACGGCGGTCGCCTCGCGCCACTGCGGGCGCACCCGGTCGAGCGCAGGCAGGAAGACGATGACCATGAGCGGCACCTGGAAGTAGGCGTACACGACGACGAGCCCCGTCATGCTCGACAGCAGGTCGGGCGGGACCTGCAGGCCGAGCTGCTCGTGCACGACCCGCGTCACCATGCCGTTGGTGCCGAGCGTCGCGATGAACGCGAACGCGAGCATCACCCCGCCGAACTGCGCGAGGACCGAGGAGAAGCCCGTGAGCACCTTCCGCGGGACGCTCGTGACCGGCGCCGTGGACAGCGCGTAGGCGAGCACGCCACCGACGACGGTGCCGATCGCCGCCGTGACGGCGGACAGCCACGTGGAGGTCCAGAACACCTGAGCGGTGCGGGCCGTCGCGGCGTCCCGCAGCCCGTCGAGCGTGAGCGCGCCGTCGGCTCCTCGGAAGGCGCCGTCGACCACGATGAGCGTCGGCAGCAGCAGGAACACGGCCGTGTACCCGAAGAAGGGCGCGAGGCCCGCTCCCGCTCGCAGCCGGGCGGCGGCCCGGCTGCGAGCAGGAGCCGCGGGGCGCGCGGCGCGCACGCTCCCGACGGGCAAGGTGGCTGTCACCATCAGGAGACCGTGGATTCCCAGCTCTGCGCGAGGACGGTGTTGGCCTTCTCGGCCTGCTCGATCGTCGGCGTCTGAGGAGTCCCGGACACCTCGGGCAGCGTGTCAGCAGCGGCCGTGTCGAGGCTCCCGTCAGCCTCGAGCGCGTCGAACAGCACGGGGCGGGCGCCCCCGGCGAGCCAGAGGTTTTGGGCCTCGGGCGAGAAGAGGTACTCCTGCCACAGGCGGGCCGCCGCCGGGTGCGGCGCGTCCTTGTTGATGGCCTGGTTGTAGAACGAGGCGATCTCGCCACCCTCAGGGACGAACACCTTCCACTCGACGCCCTTCTCGGCGAGGCGCGCCTGCGTCGAGAGCTGGTTGTAGGACCAGTCCATGACGACGCCGTGCTCGCCGGCGTCGACGGTGCCGGCCGTCACGTCCTTGACGTTGAGCGTGCCCGCCTCGGCGAGGCTCGCGAAGAAGTCGAGCCCGGGCTGCAGGTCGTCGAACGTGCCACCCTTCGCCGCGTTGGTCATGAGGAAGCCGTTGAACGCGGCGCCCGCCTCCGCAGGCTTGCCGTTGAGCGCGACGGCTCCGCGGAACTTCTCGTCGGTCAGCTGGTCGAGCGACGTGATCTCACCGTACTTCGTCGCGTTGTAGCCGACGCTCATGATGCCCGTGTAGTCGTTGACCCACAGGCCAGAGGCGTCCTTGTTCTCGGCGGGGATCTTCTCCCACGCCTCGACCTTGTAGGGCGCGAAGTAGGCGGTCGACTCGAGTGCGACGTTCGTCCCCAGGTCGAAGACGTCGGGCGCCTGATCGGTCCCCTTGTTCGCCTCGGCAGCCGCGATCTCCTCCTTCGAGGAGGCGTCGGGGAGGATCGAGTTGACCGTGATCCCGTACTTCTTCTGGAAGCCAGCCTTGACGGCGCCGTAGTTGGCCCAGTCGTCCGGGAGTGCGATCACGTTGATCTGCCCCTCCGCCTTCGCAGCCGCGACGAGGGCGTCGAGGCCCCCGAGGTCGGCGGCGGTCGTGGCCGTGGCCGCCTTCGAGGCGCCGCCCGACGCGGACGTGGCCGGGGTGTCTGCGGCTGCGCCGGTGCCGCACGCGGCGAGGGCGAGAGTCATCGTGGCGGCGAGAGCGGTGGCCGTCCAGCGGCTGTGCACTGACATGGGATCGTCGTCCTTCAAGGCTCGGGAGGGGTCCGTCCGGACCGTCACCGACACCTTGACCTGGGCTGATGTCTGCACACCGTCCGAGGGGCGTCCCCCGGGTGAACCGGTCGGGACATCCTGGCTGCGCTCAGGCAGGTCCGTCCCAGACGACGCCTTCGCTGACGAGGCGTGCGCCTTCTGCAGGGGCATGGTCGACGAGGCGGCCGTCGTGCATGAGGTGACGTACCTCTGCCGAGCGGGCGAGCGCCGCGACGTCCGAGATCACGCGGCGGTGGCAGCGCCACCAGACCGACTCGCTGCACATGATCGCGACCGTGCGCGCGGCCGCGTCGTCGAGCAGCTCGGTGAGCGCCTCACCGAACTCGGGAGTGCGCGTCCAGGCGGAGTAGGCGCGGAACGCCTCGACGCGCCACCACGTGTCACGCGGCTCCTCACCCGGCCGGATGCGTCGGCGACCACCGAGGCGCTCGTCCCACCGGTACGAGATCCCTTCCTCGGGGAGCCACGACGGCAGCACGTCCCGTGACACGTCGAGGTTGCGCCGCGAGCCCGGGAAGCGCCGGACGTCGACGAGCGTGGCAACCCCCGCAGCCCGCAGCAGCTCACCGAGGCCCGCGCGATCGAGCGTGCCATGACCGACCGTCAGAAGCTGGACCATGCTTCGTTGCTAGCACTGCACCGTGCAGTCCGCGAGCGGGCGGATCACCCCTCGGGCCGCAGCGACCTGAGACGATGGAGCCACGATGAGCATCCACACCGCGAGCCTGACCGCTGCCCTCCCTGCCACGACCGACGCTGACGCCCTGTTCGAGGCGTTCGAGGAGTGGACCGCCGGACGAGGGCTCGCGCTGTACCCGGCGCAGTCCGAGGCGCTCATGGAGCTCGTGTCGGGCTCGCACGTGATCCTGTCCACGCCGACCGGGTCGGGAAAGTCGCTCGTCGCGACGGGCGCGCACTTCGCGGCCCTCGCCGCGTACCGCGCGGGAACCGGCGGGCGGACGTACTACACGGCTCCGCTCAAGGCGCTCGTGAGCGAGAAGTTCTTCGCGCTCGTCGACGTGTTCGGCTCGGAGAACGTCGGCATGATGACGGGCGACTCCGCGGTCAACCCGGAGGCGCCGATCATCTGCTGCACGGCGGAGATCCTCGCGAACATCGCGCTGCGCGACGGCGGCACGCGCACGGGGCAGGACGCGATCTCGCAGGTCGTCATGGACGAGTTCCACTTCTACGCCGACCCGCAGCGCGGCTGGGCATGGCAGGTGCCGCTGCTCGAGCTGCCCGACACCCAGTTCCTGCTGATGAGCGCGACGCTCGGCGACACGTCGTTCTTCGTCGAGGACATCGAGAAGCGCACGCGTCGTCCGGTCGCGCTCGTCACGGGTGCCGAGCGTCCCGTACCGCTCAGCTTCGAGTACGTCGTCGAACCGCTCGGCGACGTCATCGAGGAGCTCGTGCAGACGCACCGCGCGCCCGTCTACATCGTGCACTTCACGCAGAAGGACGCCGTCGACCGCGCGCAGGCGCTGCTCTCCATGAACGTCGCGACGCGCGCGGAGCGCGACGCGATCGCCACGGAGCTCGGAGACTTCCGGTTCTCGTCGGGCTTCGGCCGGGTGCTCAGCAAGTTCTTGCGGGCGGGCATCGGTGTGCACCACGCGGGGATGCTGCCGAAGTACCGCCGTGTCGTCGAGCGCCTCACGCAGCAGGGCCTGCTCAAGGTCGTGTGCGGGACGGACACGCTCGGCGTCGGCATCAACGTGCCGATCCGCACGGTCCTGTTCACGAGCCTCGTCAAGTACGACGGCGAGCGCATGCGCCACCTCACGGCGCGCGAGTTCCACCAGATCGCCGGGCGCGCAGGGCGCGCAGGCTTCGACACGGTCGGCGACGTGCTGGTCATGGCGCCCGAGCACGTCATCGAGAACCGCAAGCTGCTCGCCAAGGCCGGCGACGACCCGAAGAAGCTCAAGAAGATCGTCCGCAAGAAGGCCCCGGAAGGGTCGGTCAACTGGACCGACAAGACGTTCGAGCGCCTGCGCGACGCCGATCCGGAGCCGCTCACGAGCCACTTCACCGTCAACCACGCGATGGTCCTCAACGTGCTGGCCCGCGCCGAGCGGGACGACGACGGGACCGCCGCGATCACGGCGATGCGCCACCTGCTCACCGCCAACCACGACGCGGACGCGGCGAAGGCGCGGCACGTCCGCCAGGTGTTCCGCATCTACCGGTCGCTGCGGCAGGCGGGCATCGTCGAGAAGTCCCGCGTGACGGGGCCAGACGGCATGACGCGCCCGACCGTGCGCCTCACGGTCGACCTGCCGCGGGACTTCGCGCTCAACCAGCCGCTGTCCCCCTTCGCGCTCGCGGCGCAAGAGCTGCTCGACGTCGACTCGCCGACGCACGCGCTCGACGTCGTCTCGATCGTCGAGGCGACGCTCTCGGACCCGCGGCAGGTGCTGTACGCGCAGGAGCGGGCGGCCCGGGGCGAGGCGATCGGCGCGCTCAAGGCCGAGGGCTACGAGTACGAGGAGCGGATGGCGCTGCTCGAGGAGGTCTCGTGGCCCAAGCCGCTCGAGGACCTGCTCGTCCCCGCGTTCGCGTCGTACAAGAAGGGCAACCCTTGGGTCGCGGACCAGGAGCTGAGCCCGAAGTCGGTCGTGCGGGACATGATCGAGCGGGCGCAGACGTTCTCGGAGTTCGTCTCGCGCTACCAGCTGGACCGCACCGAGGGCGTGCTGCTGCGCTACCTCGCTGATGCGTACCGCACGCTGCGGCAGACGGTCGCGGCCGAGCACCGCACCGAGGAGGTCGAGGAGCTCGTCGAGTGGCTCGGCGAGGTCGTGCACGGCACGGACTCGAGCCTGCTCGACGAGTGGGAGCGGCTCGCCAACCCGGTCGACGACGACGCGGACACGCTCACGGGCGACGGACCCCTCTCGGGCACCGGCGCGGAGGCGCCCGCGCGCCCCGTCACGGGCAACGTCCGCTCGTTCCGCGTGCTCGTCCGCAACGCCATGTTCCGCCGCGTCGAGCTCGCGTCGCGCGAGGCGTACTCGGCGCTCGGCGCGCTCGACGCCGCGGACGGCTGGGACGCCGACGCGTGGGCGGACGCGCTCGACCCGATGTTCGAGGAGTACGGCGACGACGCGATCGGCATCACCGGCGCGGCACGGTCGCCGAAGCTCGTGGAGATCACCGAGCAGGTCGACGGCGACCCGCGCCGCTGGGCCGTGCGCCAGGTCCTCGACGACCCGGACGGTGACCGGGCGTGGCACGTCCGCGCCGTCGTCGACCTCGACGCGTCGGACGAGGCGGGCGAGGTCGTGCTCCAGGTGACCGAGGTCGGGACGCTCTGACGCGCGTCCCTGCGGCGGCACCGGCCGCCGCAGGGAGTCCCGTCAGGCTGCGTGCGCGGGTGCGACGTCGATCACCCAGGTGACACCGAACGGGTCGACGAGCATGCCGAAGCCTGGGCTCCACGCGGATGCTGCGAGCGGCTCGACGACGCTCCCGCCCTCGGCGAGTCCCTCGAACAGGCGCTGCACCTCGGCGAGCCCGGAGCCGCGCACGGACACGAAGAACGGCTGCTCGGTGAGCGTCGCGCCGTTCTCGCGGCGTGTCGTTCCCGCGGTGATCGGTACGCCGTCGCCCGTGCCGGGCACGTCATAGGCCATGAGGCGGAAGCCGTCGCCCGTGTCGACCTGGCCGAAGACGACGAGCCCTGCCCCGGGCGCGTCGGCCGGCATGCCGACCTCGGCGTAGGTGGTGAGAGTCAGAGCGCCGCCGAACACCTCCTGGTAGCGCTCGAGGGCGGCGCGGGCGGTTCCGCGGAAGTTCAGGTGGGGGGTCGTCGAGATGCTCATGGTTGCTCCTTGGGTGCGTGGATGCTGACGAGACCACTCTCGAGGGCGATGCGGACAGGTCCTGTCCTCGATCGCGGCTAGGTTGAGCGCATGACGACCTCGTCGAGCACCGCGCGGCTGCTCGGGCTCCTCTCGCTCCTGCAGGCTGGCCGCCCCTGGTCCGGTCCCGAGCTCGCGCGCCGCCTGGCGGTCAGCCACCGGACCGTCCGCCGCGACGTCGACCGGCTCCGCGACCTGGGGTACGCGATCGACGCGACGCCCGGCACCGACGGCGGATACCGTCTCGACCACGGCCGCGAGCTGCCGCCCCTCCTGTTCGACGACGACCAGGCTCTCGCCCTCACGCTCGCCCTCCAGGCGGCGACCGCGACCGACGCCGGGATCGAGGAGGCCGCGCTGCGCGCCCTCACGACGCTCAAGCAGGTGATGCCGGCACGCCTGCGCCGGCGCCTCGAAGCCCTCGAGTTCACGGTCGCCCTCCCTGCGTCGGATGCCGTGGTGCCGCACGAGACGCTCGTCGAGATCTCGGCCTCGGTCCGGGCACGGGAGGTGCTGCGCTTCGCCTACGAGCGGGCCACCACACCCGCCAGCGAGAGCCTCCCGGCCTCGCCTCGGCGCGTCGAACCGCACCGTCTCGTTGCCGCCCGCGGGCGCTGGTACCTGCTCGCCTGGGACCTCGACCGTGACGACTGGCGCCTGTTCCGTGCCGATCGCATGACCCTCCGCACGCCCCGCGGGGCCCGCTTCACGCCGCGCGACCTGCCGAACCCCGACGTCGCGGCGTACGTCGCCGCACGCCTCAAGGGCGCGGCAGCCGAGGACCGCTGGCCGTGCGAGGGCACGGCAGTCCTGCACCGCCCCGCCGGGGAGGTCGCGCCCTTCGTGCCCGACGGCGTCGTCATACCGGTCGACGCCGACCGGTGCGAGGTCACGAGCGGGTCGTGGTCGTGGACCGGGCTCGCGGCGTCGCTCGCCCGCTTCGAGGCGGACGTCGACGTCGTCGGGCCCGACGAGCTGCGAGCCGCCTTCGCAGGCCTCGCCGAACGCGCAGCCCGCGCCGCGTCCCGCTAGGCCGTCTGGCCGGAGCCGTCGTCCCACGGGCCCTGCGGCCCTGCAGGGTCGTCGCGGTGCCGCGTAGCGACCCACGCGTCGGTCGACTCGCCGCGATGGTCGAGCCACGCGTGCATCGTGCCGCCGAACGTGAACCCGCTCTTCCAGGCGACACGGCGCGAGCCGACGTTGCCGACGTTCGCGTACCAGACGACGACCCGCAGGCCGAGCATGTCGAAGGCGTAGCGCAGCAGCAGGTCGACGGCGGTCGTCATGACCCCGCGCCCGCGGATGTCGGGGTGCGCGCCGAACGCGATCTCACCGCGCCCTGGGCCGGCGTCACGCACGGAGACCGTGCCGGAGAAGCGGCGAACGCCGTCGGGGTGGGTCGACTCGATCGCGAACGCGTGCTCGGTGCCGGCCTCCCAGCCACCCGGGACGACCTCACGGATCCAGCCGCGCCCCATCTCGAGGTCGTACGGGTGCGGCACGGTCGTCCACCGGACGGAGACCGGGTCGGTGCACTGCACGACGACGTCGGGCGCGTCCTGCTCGCGGTGCGCGCGAAGCGTCACGTCGCCCTCCGTCAAGGTCGGGACGTCGTCGGGGAAGCGGGGGGTTCCAGGTAGCGCCATCTCGCCATGAAACCACGTCAGACCGTGGCGCCCCGAACGGATATCGTCGCTCGCATGGCGAAGAAGTCGGGCGCAGCACGCGGCGGGACCCCGGCGGTCGCGGCTCTCGAGGCCGCGGGCGTGGCCCACACCGTGCACGCGTACGAGCACGACCCGCGCAGCGATCTCGGCTACGGCCTCGAGGCCGCGCACGCGATCGGCGTCGACCCGGCGAGGGTGTTCAAGACGCTCCTCGCGGTGGCCGACGGCGCACTCGTGGTTGGTGTCGTCCCCGTCTCCGGGCAGCTCAACCTCAAGGCGCTCGCGCACGCGGTCGGCGCGAAGAAGGCGGTCATGGCCGAGCCTGCCGCCGCGGAGCGCGCGACGGGCTATGTCGTCGGCGGGATCTCGCCGCTCGGCCAGCGCCAGCGGCTGCGCACGGTCGTCGACGACAGCGCCCTCGAGCACGAGACGGTGCTCGTCTCGGGCGGGCGGCGCGGCCTCGACCTCAGCCTCGCGCCCGGTGACCTCGTCGCGCTGACGGGCGCGGTCGTCGCGCCGATCGGTCAGGGGGCACGCCGCTAGGCACTCGTGCGCCCCAGTTCAGAACCCTGCGCGGGCGGTCGGCACGATGTCCTTGCCGAGCGGGACGAGCGACACCGGGATGAGCTTGAAGCACGCGATGCCCATCGGGATGCCGATGATCGTCACGCACAGGGCGATGCCGGTGACGAGGTGCTCGAGCGCGAGCCACCAGCCGGCGACGAGCACCCAGATCACGTTCCCGATGGTCGCACCCACCCGCATGCCGGGCTTGGGCACGACGGTCCGACCGAACGGCCACAAGACGTAGCTCGCGATGCGGAACGAGGCGATGCCGAACGGGATGGTGACGATCAGCAGGCAGCAGATCACCCCGGCGACGAGGTAGCCGACCGCGAGCCAGAACCCGGCGAAGACGAGCCAGACGACGTTCAGGATCGTGCGCACGAATGTCCTCTCGAGAGGGTGGGCGTGGTCAGGAGGTGCGGCGGGCGACGAGGTAGCCGCCGTCGTCGAACACCGTCTCGTAGGTGTGCCCAGGGTAGAGCAGCTCGGCGTACTCGGCCGCGTCGGTCGGGCCGTCCGGGCCCCAGCCGTGCTCGGTGCGGATCGCGACGTAGTCGGTCGCCGGGTTCCCGTCGGTGCCGACCCAGTAGGCACGGTGCTCCGTCGCGAGCCGGACGATCAGCCCGAGGTCCGTCGTCACGGACGAGCCTGGCGGGATCGTCGCCAGGGCTGCGGCCCCGGCGGCGGCGTGCTCAGGGACCTCGTACGTGCTGGGGCGCGCGAGATCGCCGAGCGGGAACGACGGCAGCAGCGCGGCGCTCACGAGCACCATCACGACCGGTGCCGCGCGTCCGTACCCGCGCAGCACGCGCGAGCGTGACCCGAGGAGCCGCTCGCATCCGTCGATCGCTGCGACGAACACGATCGGCATGAGGATGAGCGAGTAGTGCCAGGTCGGCCCCCAGTAGAACTCGGTCGAGCCCGCGTACCGCCACACCATCGTGGGCACGATCATGAGCAGGAGCGGCGAGCGCAGGGCAACGAGCCCCGAGATCACGACGATGAGCAGGAGCGTCGTGATCTTCTGCCCGGGGACGAAGAAGTGGGTGACGATCCGCCACAGGCCCGCGAGGAGCGAACCCGCAGATGTAGCAGTGTCGCCGCCGTCCTCACCGAGCTTGCCCCAGTAGTCGTACTGGTGACGCGGGTTGAACAGCGGGATGACCGCCCCGAGGACGAGGGCCATGCCCCCGAGCCCGATCGCGACCATCTGCCACGCGCGGCGGCGTTCCCCCCAGAGCCACAGCACCGCCCCGAAGCCGGCCACGGTCAGGCCCATGTCCTCCTTGACGAGCAGCAGGAGGGCGATCCAGACGCACGCGGGCGTCCACCGCTTCTCGAGGGCGGCCTTGAGGCCGAAGGCGAGGATCGGTGCGGCGAACGCGTACTCGTGGAACTGCACGTCGATCGCCGACTGCACGCCCCACGACGAGGCGTACGCGGCACCGACCAGCAGGCCGGGCACAGCGCCCAGCCGACGGCGCGCGAGGACGGTCAGCGGCACGACCGAGATCGCGACGAGCACGCACTGCGCGACGAGCAGCGTCACGGGCGACGGGAACACGCGGTAGAACGGCGCGACGAGCGCGATGATCGGCGAGAAGTGGTCGCCGAGCTGGTTGAACTCGTGCCCCTTGATGTCGACGATCGGCCAGCCAGGCCCGGCCCATCCGCGGATGCCCTGCTCGAAGATCGCGTTGTCCCAGCTCGGGGTGTCCCAGCGGTTCCACCGCGCGAGGCTGAGCGTCAGGTAGGCGCCGAACGCGACGGCCGCGAGCGCGGCGGCAGGCCACGCGGAGGTGGGAGCCGGTGTCGGGGCTGCGCCGCGCTCACGGGTCTGGGCGCCGGCTGCCGTCTGCGTCATGGGCCCATCATGGTGCATGGACCCGCGCGACTACCATGGACCGTCATGAACACCGAAGCGATCTCCGCCGCGATCGCGCAGGTCACGGCGCGGATCGAGTCCGCGTGCGCGACCGCCGGACGCGACCCGCAGGACGTCGCGCTCGTCGTCGCGACGAAGACCGTGACGACGGAGCGGACGGTCGAGGCTGTCCGGGCCGGCGCTGCCCTCCTCGGGGAGAGCCGCGTCCAGGACGTCGCCGCGAAGGCGCCGACGCTCGCCGCTCTCGCTGAGCGACCCCGCGTGCACATGATCGGCCGGCTGCAGTCGAACAAGATCAACGCCCTGCTGCGGGCGGGCGACGTCGTCACGTGCGTCGAGACGGTCGACTCCCTGTCGCTCGCGCAGGCTCTCGGGTCCCGGGCCGCGGCCGCGGGCCGCACTCTCGACGTGCTCGTGCAGGTCAACGTGTCGGGCGAGGAGACCAAGGCGGGCGCGACGCCCGACGACGCGGTCGCGCTCGCGACGGCCGTCGCCGTTGTGCCGGGGCTGCGCCTGCGCGGCCTCATGACGATCGGTGCGAACTCCCGCGACGCGGCGCTCGTCCGAGCGGGCTACGCCCGCCTGCGCGAGCTGCGCGACGCCGTGCTCGCGTCCGGTGCGCCCGGCACCGAGGAGGCGACCGAGCTGAGCATGGGCATGAGCGCCGACCTCGAGCTCGCGATCGCCGAGGGCGCCACGATCGTGCGCGTCGGCACGGCGATCCTCGGCGCCCGCCCGGTCGCGGGCTGACACTTCGGCCCGCCGGTCCGTGCGGGTACGCGCGCAGCTCGTGGCGTCAAGCGACCTTGACACACCCAACCCTGTCAAGCATGCTTGACGTATCAAGCGTCCTTGACACCGGAGGTCCCGATGAACCGCTCACAGCTCACCCTCACCACCGCACCCCTGCTCCTCATCGGGGTAGTTGGCCTCGTCCGGCAGGCGGAGGCCGGCACGCTCCTGTCCGCACCGACGGTCGCGGGCATCGTCACCGGGGTCGTCGTCGGCATCGTCGCGCTCCTCGCCGGACGCCACCCAGGCGTGCGCGCTCGCCTCGGCCTCGAGGCCGGGCGCACCGAGGGCGCGTGATGCGCAACGACGTCCGTGCGCTCCGCGAGGCCGAAGGACTCTCGCAGGCGGCGCTCGGCGCCGAGCTGGGCGTCTCCCGCCAGACCGTCAACTCGATCGAGACCGGGAAGTACGACCCCTCGCTCCCCCTCGCCTTCGCCATCGCCCGCCGCTTCGGCACCACCATCGAGGAGATCTTCCATGTCGACTGATCAGCGCAAGCTCGTCCTCAAGGCGAGCGTCGGCCTGCTCGCAGCGACCGCGGTCCTCGTCCCGCTCGTGCTCATCCTGAACCGCTACGGTCCCGGCGACATGGGGCGTGGAGCGGCCGTCGGCGGCAGCGCCGTGCTCGTCGGGTTCGCGCTCGCCGCGTGGCGAGCCATGCGGCGCCCCGAGTCGACGTCGACGCTCGACCGTGTCTTCACGCGGACCGGCGACGAGCGCGACGACGCCGTAGCGACGGCAGCGCTCGCGATCGTGGGCGTCGTCTCCCTGCCGGCCTCCGCGATCGCGACGGCCGCGGTGGCGGTCGGGGCGCCCGCACTCCCGACCCTCACGATCCTGCTCTACGCGCTCCTCGCCGTCGCGATCGTCGCGTACGTCGTCCAGGGCCGGCGGCACTGAACCTCACGCACGACGAGAGGGGCACGCGCCGCGGCGCGTGCCCCTCTCGTCGTTCTCGGCCGCAGCGCGTCACGGGACGCGCGCGGTCCACTCCTGCGTGCCGAACTTCGTCTCGACGAGCTCCTCCGCGCGAGCACGCTCGGCGTCCGTGACCCCACCCTCGACCGCGTCGTAGCGCGACCGGAAGTGCGCCTTGAACGCCTCGATGACGTCCGCGCGGGACATCCCCGACTGCGAGCGCAGCGGGTCGACGCGCTTGTTCGCGCTCTTCGTACCCTTGTCGCTCATCTTCTCGCGGCCGATGCGCAGCACCTCGAGCATCTTGTCCGCGTCGATGTCGTAGGCCATCGTCACGTGGTGCAGCACGGAGCCGCCCACCAGGCGCTTCTGCGCCGCGCCCGCGATCTTCCCTGCGGGCGACGCGATGTCGTTGAGCGGCTGGTAGGTCGCCTTGATACCGAGCTCGCCGAGGGCGCCGAGGACCCAGTCGTCGAGGAACGCGTAGGACTGCTCGAAGCTCAGCCCCTCGACGAGCGAGCCCGGAACCGTGAGCGAGTACGTGATCGTGTTGCCCGGCTCGATGAACATCGCGCCGCCACCGGAGATCCGACGCACGACCGTGATCCCGTGCTTCTCGGCACCCTCCGGGTCGACCTCGTTCTTGAGGGACTGGAACGACCCGATCACGACGGCGGGGGCGCCCCACTCCCAGATCCGCAGGGTGGGCCTGCGCTCGCCGGCATCGACCGACTCTGCGAGCGCCTGGTCGAGCGCCATGTGCATCGCGGGCGACTGGGCGGGCTCGTGCACGATCTCGAACGTGTGGTCGTGCCAACCGGTCGCGTGGCCGAGCGCGCGGCGCACGGCGATCGCGACGGCCTCGGCCGTGAAGCCGATCATCGTGACGTCGTCACCGAGAGCTCCCTCGATCGCGCTCGCGAGCTGCCCGACGCCGGCGGTGGCCGGCATGCCGAGCAGCGCGGCGTCGATGTCCTCGAGAGCCGTGTCGGGCTCGAGGAAGAAGTCGCCCGAGATCGCGACGTGCGTCAGCCGCGCCGGACCTGCCTCACCCTCGTCGGTCGTCTCGACGTCGACCGCGACGAGCTTGCCACCTGGGACCTTGTATTCGCCTCTCACGGTCACCAAGCCTAAGCCCGCCCCGGCGGGCGGCCACCGTGGCGTCGGTCACGGGCTCGAGCACCTCAGCGCGGGCTCACGCCCGACTTGAGCAAGCCGAAGATCGCGGAGTCCGTGAGCGCCTCCCAGGACGCCTCGAGCAGGTTCGGACCGACGCCGACGGTCGACCACGACCGCTCGCCGTCCGTCGTCTCGATGAGGACGCGCGTGATCGCGTCGGTGCCGTGCGTCTGGTCGAGGATGCGCACCTTGAAGTCGATCAGCTCGAACTTCTCGATCTCCGGGTAGACACGGCCGAGCGCCTGACGCAGCGCCTGGTCGAGCGCGTTCACGGGACCGTTGCCTTCGCCCGTCGAGACGATGCGCTCGCCTCCGGCACGGAGCTTCACGGTCGCCTCGGAGGCAGTCTCGGTGCCGCGGCTGCCGGTGCGCTCGACGATCGAGCGCCACGACTCGACCGTGAAGTACGCGGGACGCTCGCCGGTGACCTCCTCGCGGAGGATGAGCTCGAACGACGCGTCCGCGGCGTCGTACGTGTAGCCGTTCGCCTCGGCGTCCTTGATGCGGTTCGTCACCCGGGATAGGACGTCGCTCTGACCGGCGAGGTCGAAGCCGAGCTCGCGACCCTTGAGCTCGATCGATGCGCGACCGGCCATGTCGGAGATGAGCATCCGCATGTCGTTGCCGACGGCGCGCGGGTCGATGTGCTGATAGAGGTCCGGGTCCACCTTGATCGCGCTCGCGTGCAGGCCAGCCTTGTGAGCGAAGGCGCTCGCGCCGACGTACGGCTGGCGCGCGTAGGGCGAGATGTTGGTCAGCTCGGAGATGGCGTGCGCGATGCGGCTCGCCTCCGCGAGACCGCGCCCGGCGAGCAGGGCGCGCCCGTGCTTGAGCTCGAGGTTCGCGACGACCGTGATGAGGTCGGCGTTGCCGGTGCGCTCGCCGTAGCCGTTGACGGTGCCCTGGACGTGGCTCGCGCCGGCCTCGACCGCGGCGAGCGAGTTCGCGACGGCGCAACCCGTGTCGTTGTGGGCGTGCACCCCTAGCCGATGGTCCAGCCCGACGGCGTCACGGACGTCCGCGACGATCTCGCCGACCCAGCCGGGTAGCATCCCGCCGTTCGTGTCGCACAGCGCGACGACCTCGGCGCCCGCCTCGAAGGCGGCTGCGACAGCCGCGAGGGAGGCCGTCCGGTCGAAGCGGTAGCCGTCGAAGAAGTGCTCGGCGTCGACGAAGACCCGGCGCCCCTCGCTCGTGAGGAACCGGACCGTGTCTTCGATCATCGCGAGGTTCTCCTCGGCGGTCGTCCGCAGGGCACGCTCGACGTGGCGCACGTCAGACTTCGCGACGAGCGTGACGACGGGCGCCTGGGAGTCGAGCAGCGCGCGGACCTGGGGGTCCTCCTCGACCTTGACGCCGACCTTTCGCGTCGCGCCGAACGCGGCCAGCACAGCATTCTTGAGCTTCAGCTCGCTCGCCGCACGTGCGAAGAACTCGGTGTCCTTGGGAACCGCGCCGGGCCAGCCGCCCTCGATGAAGCCGACGCCCAGCTCGTCGAGCAGGGGCGCGATCGCGAGCTTGTCCGTCACGGACAGGTTCATGCCTTCCTGCTGCGCGCCGTCGCGCAGGGTGGTGTCGTACACGTGGAAGCTCATCGGTCGCTCTCTTCACATCGAGTCCGGCGCCGCGCGAGGCACCGACCTGCAGCGGTCCAACAAAAAGACCCCCCGGAGGACGGAGGGTCAGCGCGCTCGGCATAGGTGGTGCCGGGCGCGCTAGTCGATAATCACGGTGAGGTCGATCACACGGCCATGATGCCACACGCACCTGCCCGCTCGAGAGCACCGGTCGCATCCCGGAACGCCGTCCCGCGAGCGTCGGGCAGCATCCCGTGAGTCTCGAATCCTGAGAGCGGAGGCCGTTTTCCGGGCACACTGTCCGGTTTGCCGGTTCTCGACGCGCGCATCGAACGCATGAACAGTATCTTCGCGACGGGCAGGAGACGCACCTACCCCCCAGCACACCCGGGGCAAGCCCCGCAGAACGACAGGGAACCCATGAAGAATCTCGCAAAGCGCGCCGTCACGGTCGCAGCAGCCCTTGCTCTCTCGGTCGGCGCACTGCCCGCCACCGCCTCGGCCGCCCCCGTCAGCACGGCAGCGCCCGCGACCGCCGTTGCGACGGCCAAGGTCGCGACCGCCAAGGCTGGCACGAAGATCGCGATCAAGGCGTCCGCCAAGTCCTTCCACCACGGCCAGACCGGCCCGAAGATCACGGTCGCCGTGAAGAAGGGCAGCAAGGCTGCAAGCGGAAAGGTCACCTTCTTCGACGGCAAGAAGAAGATCAAGACGGTCAAGCTCAAGAAGGGCAAGGCCACGATCCGCCTGAAGTCGAGCCTCAAGGTCGGCAAGCACAAGATCACGGCGAAGTACGGCAAGGCGTCGAAGTCCGTCAAGATCACGGTCCACAACTCCGCGCTCAAGGTCACGAAGGCGGAGTTCACGGTCTCCAAGTCTGACCCGTACGGCTTCAACCTCGACCCGGTCGCAGCCGAGGGTCAGAAGCTCACGGGCACGGTCAAGTACAAGGGCAAGCCCGCCAAGAAGGGCTACGTCGACATCTACCGCAACGGCAAGACCAAGGGCGGGGCTTCCTCGCCCGACTACATCACGATGACGGGCGTCCAGGACGGGAAGTTCTCGTTCTCCTCGTCCTGGCTCGCCCGCGTCGCTGAGAAGCTTCCGGTGGGAACCCACAAGTTCAAGGCGTTCTACACCCCCGGCTACGCGTTCGACGACTACGTCCACTCGTCGTGGATCACCGTCACGGTGACCGCATAGCGTCCGGGCGGGGGGGCGGCTTATCCAGAAGCAGCCCTCCGCCCCACCTGCGGCCCGCGCACGGGCCGCAGGTGGCCACCTCCGCTGAGTCTTGAACCCTGAGATCTCCTTCCTCGTCGCGCGTCGCCGCCCGAGCTGCGGGTTGTCGCCGCGCGCATCACGCTCCGCATCACTGTCTTCGCCAGTGGCAGGAGCCGCTCATGTCATATCCAGCAAGACCGCGGGGCAGGGGCCCCGCTGAACGACAGGGACAGCATGAAGACACTGACTAGGCGCGCCTTCGCGCTCGGGACCACGCTTGCGCTCACCGCGGGCGCCGCGCTCGTGGCGACCACCCCGGCGCAGGCTGCGGTCGCGCGCACCCACGCGGTGACCATCGCCAGCAACCCCGGCAAGGTCACGACCTCCTCGACGTCCGGCGGGAAGAGCTTCAAGATCACCGCCACGTTCTCCGGCACCGCTAGCGACGGCGGCTACTCGGACAAGAACGGCGACGGCGTCGGCCTCTGGTACTTGGCGAGCTACCCCGAGCTGAAGCTCGTGAGCTCACGAGTCGCCAGCCCCAACAAGCCCTACGTGGTCAACGTGGCCAAGGATTCGAACCCGGTCCCCGGCTCGAAGATCACAGCGACGATCCGCGTCTCGGCCTCGACATCCCCCGGCGTCTACTCGGTGACGTTCCCGGTCAAGCAGTTGGCCTACGTCGGAAGCCAGTACGTCGAGAGCACCAAGATGGCCACCGCGAAGTTCACGGTCTACGCCAACAAGAAGGTCTCCGTCAGCGAGACCAGCCTCGCCTCCTCGTACTGGCGTGCGGGTCAGACCGCGAAGCTCACGCTCCGCGCGCCCGACTACCAGCGTGGCGCCAAGGCGACCCTCTACGTGAAGAAGAAGGGCAAGAAGAAGTACGTCAAGCACTCGACCAAGAAGCTTCGCGAGGACGGCTACCGCTCGTCTGCGAAGTTCAGCGTCAAGAACCTGCGCAAGGGCGACAAGCTCTACTTCAAGGTCACCAAGGCGAAGTACGCCCCGGCGTACAAGTCCACGGTCGCGAAGGTCCGCTGACCTCCGCCTCGGTACGACAGGAGCGCCCGGGCCGTCCGTGAGGACGAGCCCGGGCGCTCCTGTCGTCTGCGCGTCAGGCGAGGCGGTGCATCCACCCGCGCGTGTCGGGACGCTTGCCGTTCTGGATGTCCGTCAGCTCTTCACGCACGGACATGGTCAGCTCACCTGAGGTACCGTCGCCGACCTTGAGGTCGAAGCCCTCCCCCGCGAGCCGCCCAATCGGTGTGAGCACAGCGGCTGTCCCGCACGCGAAGAGCTCGAGGATCGATCCGTCCTCGAGGCCCTGGCGAACCTCCGCGAGGGTGATGGTGCGCTCCTGGACGTCGTAGCCACGGTCGGCCACGAGCTCGAGGATCGAGCGACGCGTGACCCCTTCGAGGATCGAGCCGGTGAGCGCTGGCGTCGACACGGTGCGGTCCGCACCCACGACGAACAGGTTCATGCCCCCGAGCTCTTCGAGCGCGGTGTTCGTTGACGCGTCGAGGAAAGCGACCTGGTCGCAGCCCTTGTCGGCGGCTTCCTGCTGCGGCAGAAGGCTCGCAGCGTAGTTGCCACCGCACTTCGCAGCACCGGTGCCGCCGGCGCCAGCGCGATGGAAGTCCTGTGCCACCCAGATCGAGACCGGGTTGACGCCCTTGGCGAAGTACGGACCGACCGGTGAGGCGATCACGAGGTACTCGACCTCGCGCGAGGCACGCACCCCGAGGAAGGTCTCGGAGGCGTACATGAACGGACGAAGGTACAGGCTCGCCTCGTCCCCCGACGGTATCCACGCAAGGTCCGCCCGCACGAGCGCCTCGAGAGACCCGAGGAAGTCCTCGGTGGAGAGCTCTGGCAGAGCTAGGCGACGAGCCGAGGCGGCGAACCGCGCGGCGTTAGCCTCGGGACGGAAGGTCCACACCGAGCCGTCTGCGTGGCGGTACGCCTTGAGCCCTTCGAAGATCTCCTGCCCGTAGTGCAGGACGGCAGCCGCGGGATCGAGCCGCAGAGGACCGTACTTCTCCACGCGGCG
The DNA here is from genome assembly GCF_012396185.1 of Sanguibacter hominis ATCC BAA-789. GTDB lineage: Bacteria > Actinomycetota > Actinomycetes > Actinomycetales > Cellulomonadaceae > Flavimobilis > Flavimobilis hominis. The sequence goes on along the minus strand of NZ_JAAXOW010000002.1, from coordinate 15,233 downwards.
GTCGGCCCAGCCTCCCTCGGCCGTCCACCTGATGCGTGCCATGTGGTCCGTGAACACGGTGCCGAACTTCGGCGCCGCAAGACTCGCCTCGCGCTGCTCGGCAGGCGTGGGCGTGTCCGTGAGGCGGACGTCGAAAGCCGCCGCGGCGTCGGACAGCGATGCGGTGGTGGTGCTGGTGTTGCTCATCTTGATGGCCTTTCACCCGGCGGGCGCGCACGGCGCGCAGCCCGCCACAACGGACGTTACCCGGTGAAGACGGCCGAGGGCACTGACCCGGAAGGGTCAGTCGGCCACGCGCTGTGCGAGGTCGGTGCCGATCTCGGCCGTCGACCGTACTCGTCCGGCCCGCTCGGCGAGGTCAGCCGCGACGGCCGCCTCGACCTTCGCCGACTCGGCGTCGTAGCCCAGGTGGGCGAGCAGCATCGCGACCGACAGGACGGTGGCGGTGGGGTCCGCCTTGCCCTGTCCCGCGATATCGGGCGCCGAGCCGTGGACCGGCTCGAACATGGACGGGGCGGTGCGGTCCGGGTTGATGTTCGCGGACGCTGCGAGCCCGATGCCGCCGGTGATGGCCGCGGCCTGGTCGGTGAGGATGTCGCCGAAGAGGTTGTCCGTGACGATCACGTCGAAGCGCGACGGGTTGGTCGTCAGGAAGATGGTGGCCGCGTCGACGTGCAGGTAGTCCGTCGTGACGTCAGGGAACTCGGCGTTGACGGCCTCGACCGTGCGGCGCCACAGGTGGCCCGCGTGCACGAGGACGTTGTGCTTGTGCACGAGCGTGAGGTGCTTGCGGGGACGCGCCTGGGCGCGGGCGAAGGCGTCGCGGACGACGCGCTCGACGCCGAACGCGGTGTTCACGGACACCTCGTTGGCGACCTCGTGCGGCGTCCCGGTGCGGATGGACCCGCCGTTGCCGACGTACGGCCCCTCGGTGCCCTCGCGGACGACTACGAAGTCGATCTCGCCAGGGTTGGCGAGCGGCGACTGCACGCCCGGGTAGAGCTTGCCAGGGCGGAGGTTGACGTAGTGGTCGAGGCTGAAGCGCAGCTTGAGGAGGAGCCCGCGCTCGAGCACGCCCGACGGCACCGTCGGGTCGCCGATGGCGCCGAGCAGGATCGCGTCGTGCGTGCGGATCGCGGCGAGGTCCTCGTCGGTGAGGGTCTCGCCGGTCGCGTGCCAGCGCTTCGCACCGAGGTTGAAGGCGGTCTGGTCGACCTTCACGTCGGACGAGGCGAGGGCGGCCTCGAGGACCTTGAGGCCCTGCTCGACGACCTCGATACCGATGCCGTCTCCAGCGACGACTGCGAGATTGATGTTGCGCGTCATGCCGGAATGCTACGCCGTGCGGGAACCCGCGCGGACGACCGTCTCACCAAATTCTGAGACAGATCGTTCCGGCAGTCGAGTGCGTCTCTCGGGCCGTGCAGCGTCCGGCTCGACGGCCCGGAAGCCCGGCTCCGCCGCATGAGCGGGGTCGCGCAAGAAGATCCGCCTCGGCGACACAGGACAGACATGCGAACCCGCGCCCGCCGGCCACGCGCACAGTCACGCCTCCTGCGAGTCTTCGCCCTCTTCGCGCTCCTCGGGGCGTGCGCCGACCCGGCGCTACTGCCAGCAGGCTCCGGCCCTGGCACGCGGGCGACGCCGCTGCCGCTCGCCGCCCACGCCGTCGGCACGTGGACGGTGCACGACGTCTCCGCGCCCTTCGAGGGCTCTGTCCTCCAGCTCGACGGGTCGTACGCGACGCTGTGGCGCGAGTGCGGCACGCTCGACTACGCGGCGCTCGTCGGCCCCACCGGCCGGCTGCGCGTCCGGCTCCAGGGCGGCGGGGGTGCGTGCGACGTCGATGCTGGCCTCCCCTGGCTCGAGGCGGCCACGACCCTTGACGCTGACGGCGAGAGGCTCATTCTCGAGGGCGCTGACGGCACGCGTCTCGCAACCCTCGAGCGTGGCGGCACTCCCCCGGTGCACGACTCGATCGCACCAGAGCTGGCCGACGATCCGGTGCTCACCGACGAGGTCGAGGCGACGCTGACCGCACCGGCGATCGAGACACCCGCGGGCCTGACACCCGCGGCTGAGGACGAGGTGACCGGACGGTGGTACCCGGACCGGCACTCGCCGGCCAACCCCGACGCCGCGTGGCTCGAGCTCCGCGCAGACGGCACCTGGGCGGGGAGCGACGGCTGCAACGGGCAGGGCAGCGTGTGGCTGCTCGAACCGAGCGGCTGGTTCCGCACCGGGACCTGGGCTCAGACGGAGATCGGGTGCGGCGGGTTCGACGTCGGCCGGGCGCTCGCTTCATCTGTCGCGCTCACGTTCGACGTCGACGGTGCGCTCGTCGCGCTCGACGAGGACGGCACGACGACCGGCCGCTTCGTGCGCGACCTCTCAGACTCTCTCGCCGACCCGTCGATCACCGTCTAGCTCGCCCCGCTGGACGCCCAGAGCGGGCGACGGCCCGTCCGCACCGAGGTGCGGACGGGCCGTCGGACGATCGATGGGTCAGCGCGCGGCCGAGCCCTCCACGTAGTCGGCGTCCTGCTGCTTCCACGCGAAGAGGGAGCGGAGCTCACGGCCGACCGTCTCGATCGGGTGCTGGGCCGCCTTCTCGCGCAGCTGCGTGAACTCGGGAGCGCCCGCGTCCTGGTCGTTGATGAAGCGCTCCGCGAAGGCACCCGACTGGATGTCTGCGAGGACGGCCTTCATGTTCTCCTTCACCTCGGGGGTGATGACTCGCGGGCCGGAGACGTAGTCGCCATACTCTGCGGTGTCGGAGACAGACCAGCGCTGCTTGGCGATGCCGCCCTCCCACATGAGGTCGACGATGAGCTTGAGCTCGTGGAGAACCTCGAAGTAGGCGATCTGCGGCTGGTAGCCAGCCTCGGTGAGGACCTCGAACCCGTACTGGACGAGCTGCGAGGTGCCACCGCACAGGACGGCCTGCTCACCGAACAGGTCGGTCTCGGTCTCCTCGGTGAAGGTCGTCTTGATGACGCCGGCACGCGTGCCGCCGATCGCCTTCGCGTAGGAGAGCGCCGTCGCCCAGGCGTTGCCCGAGGCGTCCTTCTCGACGGCGATGATGTCCGGGATGCCGCGGCCCGCGACATACTCGCGGCGCACCGTGTGGCCCGGGGCCTTCGGCGCGACCAGGATGACGTCGACGCCCTCAGGGGTCTCGATGTAGCCGAAGCGGATGTTGAAGCCGTGCGCGAAGGCGAGCGTCTTGCCCTCGGTGAGGTGCTGCTGGATCTCGTTCGCGTAGATCGAGCGCTGGTGCTGGTCCGGAGCCAGGATCATGATGAGGTCGGCCCACGCGGCGGCGTCGGACACCGTCTTGACCTCGAAGCCGTCGTCGGACGCCTTGGCGATCGACTTCGACCCCTCCTTGAGCGCGATGACGACCTCGACGCCCGAGTCACGCAGGTTCTGCGCGTGGGCGTGACCCTGCGAGCCGTAGCCGACGATCGCGACCTTCTTGCCCTGGATGATGGACAGGTCGGCGTCGTCGTCGTAGAAAAGCTCAGCCACCGTAGTTCTCCTTGTTGTCGTGACTCGTGTTGCGGGAGTTCGTGCGTCACCGTCAGGACCAGTCTTACCGGACCGTGCCCGACGGCGGGTTGATCATGCGAGGCGTGAGACGCGCTCGAGCGCCCGGTCGGTGATCGAGCGGGAGCCGCGGCCGATGCCGACGGTCCCGGACTTGACGATCTCGCGGATGCCGAACGGCTCGAGCGCCGCGAGGAGCGCGCGCAGCTTGTCGGGGTTGCCGGTCGCCTCGATCGTCACGGCGTCCGTGACGACGTCGACGACGTGCGCGCGGAACAGCTCGACGACCTGCAGGACGTGCCCGCGGCTCGAGGTGTCGGCCTTGACCTTGACGAGCAGCAGCTCGCGCTGGACGGAGGCACCCGGGTCGAGCTCGACGATCTTGATGACGTTGATGAGCTTGTTGAGCTGCTTCGTCACCTGTTCGAGCGGGAGCTCGTCGACGTCGACGACGACCGTGATGCGCGAGATCTCCTCGTGCTCGGTCGGGCCGACGGCCAGGGAGTGGATGTTGAACGAGCGCCGGGCGAACAGGCCAGCGACGCGCGTGAGCACGCCGGGCTTGTTCTCGACGAGGACGGAGAGGGTGTGCCGGGTCATCGTGGGGTTCCCTTCTCAGTCTTCACGGTCCCACGCGGGCGAGATGCCGCGCGCGTACTGGATGTCGTCGTTGCTCACGCCTGCGGCGACCATCGGCCAGACCATCGCGTCGCGTGAGACGTTGAAGTCGATGACGACCGGCTGGTCGTCGATCTCCCTGGCGCGCTTGATCGCGGCCTCGACCTCGGAGGCGTGCTCGACGCGGATGCCGACGCACCCGTACGCGTCCGCGAGCTTGACGAAGTCCGGCACTCGCGCCGTGCCCGACCCGGTGTGCAGGTCGGTGTTGGAGTAGCGCTTCTCGTAGAAGAGGGTCTGCCACTGGCGGACCATGCCGAGCGACGAGTTGTTGATGAGCGCGACCTTGATCGGGATCTCGTTGATCGTGCAGGTCGCGAGCTCCTGGTTGGTCATCTGGAAGCAGCCGTCGCCGTCGATCGCCCACACCTCGCGGTCCGGGTCGCCGACCTTGGCGCCCATCGCGGCGGGGATCGAGAAGCCCATCGTGCCCAGGCCGCCGGAGTTGAGCCAGGCGTTGGGGCGCTCGTAGCGGATGAACTGCGCGGCCCACATCTGGTGCTGGCCCACGCCCGCGACGTAGACAGCCTCCGGGCCGGCCATCTCGCCGAGCTTGGCGATGACGGCCTGCGGCGCCAGGGCGCCGTCGTCGGTCGGCGTGTATCCGAGCGGGTACGTCTCGCGCCAGTCGTCGAGCTGGCGCCACCAGGCCTCGAGGTCTGGCTTGCCGTGCTTCTCGTGCTCGGCGGCGAGCTCGGGGACGAGGTCCGCGATGATCTCCTTGAGATCGCCGACGATCGGGACGTCGACGACGCGGTTCTTGCCGATCTCCGCGGGGTCGATGTCCGCGTGGATGATCTGGGCGCCGGGAGCGAAGGACGAGAGCTTGCCGGTGACGCGGTCGTCGAACCGTGCACCGAGCGCGACGACGAGGTCGGCCCGCTGCAGCGCGGCGACTGCCGGCACGGTGCCGTGCATGCCGGGCATGCCGAGGTTCTGGGGGTGCGAGTCAGGGACGGCACCGCGCGCCATGAGGGTCGTGACCACAGCCGCGCCTGACAGGTCGACGAGCTTGCGCAGCTCGGCGGACGCACCGGAGCGGATCGCGCCGCCGCCGACGTACAGGACGGGCCTGCGCGCGGTCGCGAGCAGCTTCGCGGCCTCGCGGATCTGCTTCGTGTGGGGCTTGGTGACCGGGTGGTACCCAGGCAGGGAGAGCTCGGTGGGCCACTCGAACATGGTCCGGGACTGCATCGCGGACTTGGCGATGTCGACGAGGACGGGTCCGGGACGGCCGGTGCGCGCGATGTGGAACGCCTCGGCGATCGTGCGCGGGATGTCGTCGGGGTTGGTGACGAGGAAGTTGTGCTTCGAGACGGGCATCGTGATGCCGACGATGTCGGCTTCCTGGAACGCGTCCGTCCCGATGAAGCTCGCTCCGACCTGGCCCGTGATCGCGACGAGAGGCACGGAGTCCATGTTGGCGTCGGCGATCGGGGTGACGAGGTTCGTGGCGCCCGGGCCCGAGGTCGCCATGCAGACGCCCACCTTGCCCGAGGTGTACGCGTAGCCCTGGGCCGCGTGACCGCCGCCCTGCTCGTGCCGCACGAGGATGTGACGCAGCTTGGTCGAGTCCATGAGCGGGTCGTAGGTCGGGAGGATCGCCCCGCCCGGGATCCCGAACACAGTGTCCGCTCCCGCGGCCTCGAGCGACCGGACGATCGCCTCGGCGCCGGTCATCTCCTCGCGCGCTGGGACGCTCGTCCTCGAGCGCTCGTGGGCGCCGGCGGCCTGCGTCGGTGAGGGCGCGGGCTTCGGGACTGCTCCCGCCGCCTGCGGCGTCGGGTGGGAACCCTGGACCATCGGTTACTCCCTGGCTGTGGTGCTGTGACTTTCGAGGACTGCCCGGGTCCCTGCCGTGTGTGGCAGGCATTCCGAGGCATAAAAAAGCCCCTCGCGCCCGGGTGGGGCCGTTCGAGGGGTGAGCGCGCGGCTGCGACCGGTGGTGTCCGGTGTCAGGCTGCGCGCCCGGGAAGTACTACGAGGATCGTCTGCACGCTCGACACACTACGCCTCCCCCTCTCTGATGTCACACACCAGGCACGCGGGTCTCACGCCCTAAGACGTGCGCATCCGCGGGAGGCGGTCGGACCTGAGCGGCAGGCACCTGCCGCGCGACCTCAGGCGAGCACCGCCCCTGTCGACGCGGACTGGACGAGCTTCGCGTACCGCGCGAGGACGCCGCGCGTGAAGCGCGGGGGCAGCGGCGCCCACCCTTCCCTGCGGGCGGCAAGCTCGGAGTCGTCCACGAGCAGGTCGAGCCGCGCGTTCGCGACGTCGAGGCGGATCCTGTCGCCGTCGCGCACGAACGCGATGGGGCCGGCGTCAACGGCCTCGGGTGCGACGTGCCCGACGCACAGGCCGGTCGTCCCGCCGGAGAACCGACCGTCGGTGAGCAGCAGGACGTCCTTGCCGAGCCCGGCACCCTTGATCGCACCGGTGATCGCGAGCATCTCCCGCATGCCGGGCCCGCCCTTCGGACCTTCGTAGCGGATGACAACGACGTCGCCCGCCTGGATCGCGCCGTCCTCGAGGGCGTCGAGCGCGGCGCGCTCACGCTCGAAGACGCGCGCGGTGCCCTCGAACACGTCGGTGTCGAAGCCGGCGGACTTCACGACGGCGCCGTCGGGTGCGAGCGAGCCCTCGAGGATCGTGATGCCGCCCGTGCGGTGGATCGGGTTGTCGAGCGCACGCAGGATCTTGCCGTCAGGGTCAGGCGGCGCGACGTCCGCGAGGTTCTCCGCGACGGTGCGGCCGGTGACGGTGAGGCAGTCGCCGTGGAGGAGCCCGGCGTCGAGCAGCGCCTTCATGACGACAGGCACTCCCCCGATCCGGTCGACGTCCGCCATGACGTAACGGCCGAACGGCTTGAGGTCGCCCAGGTGCGGCACCTTGGCGGCGACGCGGCGGAAGTCGTCGAGCGTCAGGTCGACCTCGGCCTCGTGGGCGATCGCAAGGAGGTGCAGGACGGCGTTCGTCGAGCCGCCGAACGCCATGACGACGGCGATGGCGTTCTCGAACGCTTCCTTCGTCATGATCTGCCGCGCGGTGATCCCCCGTCGCAGCAGCTCGACGACCGCCTCGCCCGAGCGCTGAGCGAACGAGTCACGACGCCGGTCCGCCGAGGGCGGTGCCGCTGAGCCGGGCAGCGACATGCCCATCGCCTCGGCCACAGACGCCATCGTGTTCGCCGTGTACATGCCCCCGCACGCGCCCTCCCCCGGGCAGATCGCGCGCTCGATGCGGCCCAGGTCCTCCGTGCTCATGAGGCCGCGCGCGCACGCTCCGACCGCCTCGAAGGCATCGATCAGGGTCACGTCCTTCTCGGTGCCGTCCTCGAGCTTGACCCACCCGGGAGCGATCGTGCCGGCGTAGAGGAAGACGGACGCGAGGTCGAGCCGCGCGGCGGCCATGAGCATGCCGGGCAGCGACTTGTCGCACCCCGCGAGGAGGACTGAGCCGTCGAGCCGCTCAGCCATCATCACGGTCTCGACGGAGTCCGCGATGACGTCGCGCGAGACGAGCGAGAAGTGCATGCCCTCGTGGCCCATCGAGATGCCGTCGGAGACGGAGATGGTCCCGAACTCGAGTGGGTAGCCGCCGCCCGCATGGACGCCGTTCTTCACGGCCTTCGCGAGGCGGTCGAGCGACAGGTTGCACGGAGTGATCTCGTTCCACGAGCTCGCGACGCCGATCTGCGGCTTGTCCCAGTCGTGGTCGCCCATGCCGACGGCGCGGAGCATCCCGCGCGAGGCCGTCGCCTCGATCCCGTCCGTGACCTGCCGTGACCTGGGCTTGATGTCGATCGCGTCGTCGCTCGCCATACCGCGAGTATCACCCGCATGCCCTCGCGAGGCCACAGGTGCAGCAGCCCGCGCCCTGCCCGGGGACGTCAGCGCCCGGGGACACGGACAGGCCCGGGTCCGCCGAAGCGGTCCGGGCCTGTCGAGGAGCGTGTCAGCGGCGGCGCAGCAGCGACACGTCGCGCACGGCGCCACGGTCCGCAGACGTCGCCATCGCGGCGTACGCCTGCAGTGCGGGCGACACGTAGCGGTCACGGTCCTTGGGCTGCCACGGGTTCTCGGACGCCTCCATCTTGGCGCGGCGCTCGGCGAGCACCTCGTCGGGGACGTTGAGGCGGATGACTCGGGTGTCGACGTCGATCTCGATCTCGTCGTCGTCCTCGACGAGGCCGATGAGGCCGCCCGCGGCGGCCTCCGGCGAGACGTGTCCGATCGAGATGCCCGACGACCCTCCCGAGAAGCGACCGTCGGTGATCAGTGCGCACACCTTGCCCAGGCCGCGGCCCTTGATGAACGACGTCGGGTAGAGCATCTCCTGCATGCCCGGGCCGCCGGCGGGGCCCTCGTAGCGCACGACGACGACGTGGCCGGGCTGGACCTGCTTGGTGAGGATCTTCTCGACCGCCTCGTCCTGGGACTCGCAGACGAGTGCCCGTCCGACGAAGTGGAAGACGTCCGGGTCGACGCCCGCCGTCTTGAAGACGGCGCCGTCCTCGGCGAGGTTGCCGCGCAGGACGGCGAGGCCACCCTCGACGGTGTAGGCGTGCTCGAGGTCGCGGATGCAGCCTCCGGCCGCATCGGTGTCGAGGGACTCCCAGCGGTTGGACGTCGAGAACGCCTGCGTCGTGCGCACGCCGCCGGGGGCAGCGTGGAACAGCTCGACCGCACGCTCGGTGGCCTTGCCGCCGCGGACGTCCCAGTCGTCGAGCCACTCGCGCAGCGTCGGCGTGTGCACGGACGTCACGTCGTGGTCGAGCAGGCCGGCGCGGTCGAGCTCGCCGAGGAGCGCAGGGATCCCGCCAGCACGGTGCACGTCCTCCATGTGGTACGCCGGGTGGTTCGGCGCGACCTTGGACAGGCACGGCACGCGACGCGAGATGTCCTCGATGTCGGCGAGCGTGAAGTCGACCTCCGCCTCCTGGGCGGCCGCGAGGATGTGCAGGACCGTGTTGGTCGAGCCACCCATCGCGACGTCGAGCGTCATCGCGTTCGCGAACGCCGCCTTGGTCGCGATCGAGCGCGGCGCAGCCGAGTCATCCTCGTCGTCGTAGTAGCGCTTCGCGAGCTCGACGATCGTGCGACCGGCCTCGAGGAAGAGCTCCTTGCGGGCGGCGTGCGTCGCGAGCGTCGAGCCGTTGCCGGGGAGCGAGAGGCCGAGGGCCTCGGTCAGGCAGTTCATCGAGTTGGCGGTGAACATGCCGGAGCACGAGCCGCACGTGGGGCAGGCGTTCTCCTCGACCTTGGCGAGCGCATCGTCGGACACGTCGTCGTCGGCCGCGTAGTTGATCGCGTTGACCAGGTTGAGCGGGGTGCGTGCGACGCCGTCGGCCACGACAGCCTTGCCCGCCTCCATGGGCCCGCCCGACACGAAGATGACGGGGATGTTGAGGCGCAGCGCGGCGTTGAGCATGCCCGGCGTGATCTTGTCGCAGTTGGAGATGCAGACGATCGCGTCGGCGCAGTGCGCGTTGACCATGTACTCGACCGAGTCGGCGATCAGGTCGCGGCTCGGGAGCGAGTAGAGCATGCCGCCGTGGCCCATCGCGATCCCATCATCGACGGCGATCGTGTTGAACTCCTTGGCGACGCCGCCGGCCTCCACGATCGCGCTCGCGACGAGGTCACCCATGTCCTTGAGGTGGACGTGACCGGGTACGAACTGCGTGTACGAGTTGGCGATCGCGATGATCGGCTTGCCGAAGTCCTCCGAGCCCATGCCGGTCGCGCGCCAGAGCGCGCGGGCGCCGGACATGTTGCGGCCGTGGGTGGAGGTCCGGGAACGCAGCGGACGGCTCATGCAGGTCAGCTCCTCGATGTTGCTCGGCACTCACGTCGACATGCCGGTCGCCCAACCCTACGGCTGACGCGCGGCGCTCGAAGTCAGCGTCCGGAGCGTGGTCCTCTCACCCCTCGTCCTGCGACCCCTGGCTCGCGCGCGGCTGCCAGGTGCACAGGCATGCCTCGTTCCCCTCGGCGTCGGCGACGACCCACCACGACGGCGCGAAGCGGTCGGTGACGAGCGTCCCGCCCGCGGCGAGCGCGGCGTCGAGCCGCGCCTGCACCTCGTCGTGGGGCACGTACACGTCGAGGTGGATGCGGTTGCGCTGCGGCCGCGGCTCATCCATCTGCTGGAACCAGACCCCGGGGAGCGCGCCGAGCGGGTCGGCGAGGTCTTCGTCGTCGCCCTCGTAGCCCAGGACTGCGCGCCAGAACGGGGCGACGGCGCCGCTGACCATGACGTCGATCCCGATCTCGACGACGCCCGGCGCCTGGCTCGTCGCGACGCCGAGGTCCTGGGCGATCTGGGAGATGACGAGCGCGAGGTCGACGTCGGCGGAGGTGATCGCCCCGACGTCGTGCGTCGTGAGCGCGACGTCGACGTGCGTGTACCGCAACGTGACGTCGGGATGGTGCTGCTGCGCCTCGGCCGCGGCGGTGAGCCGTTCGACGAGCTGGACGCCGCGGACGAACGTGCCGGTGGTGAACCGGGCGCGGATCGCTCCTGCGACGACGCGCCAGCCGGCGTCGTAGACGGCTTCCTGGGCCCGGGCGGTGTCGAGAGGTTCCATGTCCCCAGCGTCGCACTGGGCCCGCTGTCGCGACAGCCGAAAGAGGTCCGCTCGAGGACAGCGCCGTGGTTCGGCTGAGCGGCTGGCGTTTCGTCCCGTGATCGCCGTCGGGCTCTGCCGCACGGGCCAGTCACGCGAAGGACGCCGCGACCGTGAGGTCGCGGCGTCCTTCGACTGCGTGTCGTTCAGGTGTGGCGTGTCAGAGCGCGACGTCGTCCTGCGGGCCCGGCTCCTCGTGCTCGTCGGCGAGGATGCCCATGACGACGAGGTCGGCCCACCCCTCGCCGTCGCGCACGGCTTCGCGCAGCGTGCCCTCGACCGTGAAGCCGAGCGACTCGTAGAGCATGCGTGCACGCGGGTTGATGCTCAGCACGCGCAACGAGACCCGGTGCAGGCCGAGCCCGTCCGGCGCGAACGCGAACGTCAGGACGTGCGCGATCGCCTCGCGGCCGTAACCCCTCCCCCGATAGTTGGGCAGGAGGTTGAGGCGCAGGTTGGCCGTCGAGTTCTCGGCGTCGATCTCGTCAAGGACGATCTCGCCGAACATCTCGTCGGCGACGAACACGCCGTCGCGCTGCACGGCCGACGTGATCGCCCAGTCGTAGCGGCCATCGAGCGTCGGCGCCTCGTCGAGCCACCGCTGGATCTCCTCGGGTGTGTACGTCCGGGTAGACCCGGTGAGACGCATCGCCTCGGGGTCTTGGACGAGCTCGCCCAGGCGCGGCGCATCCGACGGCCGCATAGGCCGCAGACGCACCATCTCACCGAGTCTCTCGGGGCCGGCGACCATCGCTCAGCCGATCCTCTCGAGCACCAGCTCGCGGACGCGACCGGCGTCGGCCTGCCCGCGGGTCGCCTTCATGACGGCTCCGATGACGGCACCGATCGGGCCGAGGTTACCGCTCTTGATCTTCTCGACGATGTCGGGCTGCGCAGCGAGCACCTCGTCGATGACGGCGAGGAGCGGACCGTCGTCGGAGACGACCTCGAGGCCGCGGTCCGCGACGATCTGTGCGGCGCTGCCCTCGCCCGCGAGGATGCCCTCGAGCACCTGGCGCGCGATCTTGTCGTTGATCTTCCCGTCGTCGACGAGCTGCTGGAGCTCGACGATCTGCTGCGGGGTGACGGGCAGCTGCTCGAGCTCGATCTCGTCGGTCTTGGCGCGTCGGGCGAGCTCGCCCATCCACCACTTGCGAGCGGCGGCGGCGCTCGTGCCGGCGGCGACCGTCGCCTCGATGAGGTCGAGTGCGCCCGCGTTGACGACGTCGCGCATCTCCGGGTCGGCATAGCCCCACTCGGCCTGCAGCCGGTTGCGGCGTGCGACGGGCATCTCCGGGAGGCTCGTGCGGATCTCCTCGACCCATTCGCGGCTGGGCGCGACGGGGACGAGGTCAGGCTCGGGGAAGTACCGGTAGTCCTCGGCGTCGGACTTCACACGGCCCGACGTCGTGATGCCGGTGTCCTCGTGCCAGTGCCGGGTCTCCTGGATGATCGTCTCGCCCGCGTCGAGCACTGCGGCCTGGCGGGAGACCTCGTAACGGACGGCACGTTCGATCGACCGGAACGAGTTGACGTTCTTGGTCTCGGTACGCGTGCCGAGCGGCGACTCGGGCGTCGCGCGGAGCGAGAGGTTGACGTCGGCGCGGACGTTGCCGCGCTCCATGCGGGCCTCGGAGACGTCGAGAGCGCGGAAGATGTCGCGCAGCGTCTGGACGTAGGCGCGCGCGACCTCGGGCGCGCGGTCACCTGCGCCGACGATCGGACGCGTCACGATCTCGACGAGCGGGATGCCTGCACGGTTGTAGTCGACGAGCGAGTACTCGGCTCCGTGGATCCGGCCGGTGGAGCCACCGACGTGCGTGTTCTTGCCTGCGTCCTCCTCCATGTGGGCGCGCTCGATCTCGACACGGAACACCGAGCCGTCGTCCAGCTCGACGTCGAGGTGACCGTCGAACGCGATCGGCTCGTCGTACTGGGACGTCTGGAAGTTCTTCGGCACGTCCGGGTAGAAGTAGTTCTTCCGCGCGAACCGGCACGACTCGGCGATCTCGCAGTTGAGCGCGAGGCCGATGCGGATCGCGTACTCGACCGCGGTGCGGTTGACGACGGGCAAGGCACCGGGGAGGCCGAGCGAGACCGGCGTGGTCTGAGAGTTCGGCTCGCCGCCGAACTCGACCTCGGCGGCGCAGAACATCTTGGTACGAGTCCCGAGCTCGACGTGCACCTCGATGCCGATCACGGGGTCGTAGCGGCGGACCGCGTCGTCGTACGCGACGAGGTCGACGGTGGTGGCGCTCATCGTGCGATCTCCAGTTCCGGGGCCTGCGCGATCAGCGGCGCACCCCACGTGTTCTCGAGTGCGGCCTCGAGGGCCGCACCGACGCGGTACAGACGATCGTCGGCCTTCGCCGGCGCGAGGATCTGGAAGCCGACGGGAAGCCCGTCGTCAGACAGGCCGTTCGGGACGGAGATCCCGGGGATGCCTGCGAGGTTCGCGGGGATCGTGGCGACGTCGTTGAGGTACATCGCGAGCGGGTCGTCGAGCTTCTCCCCCAGCTTGAAGGCCGTCGTCGGGGCGGTCGGCGAGACGAGCACGTCGGCGACCTCGAACGCGGAGTCGAAGTCACGCTGGATGAGCGTACGGACCTTCTGCGCGCTGCCGTAGTAGGCGTCGTAGTACCCGGCCGACAGAGCGTAGGTGCCGAGGATGACGCGGCGCTTGACCTCGTCGCCGAAGCCGGCGCCGCGGGTCGCGGACATGACGCGCTCCGCGGTCGCAGGGCCGTCGGTGGGTTCGACACGAAGCCCGAAACGCATGCCGTCGAACTTGGCGAGGTTGCTGGACGCCTCGGACGGCATGATCAGGTAGTACGCGGCGAGCGCGTACTCGAAGTGGGGGCAGGAGACCTCGACGACGGTCGCACCCGCCTTCTCGAGGAGAGCGACCGACTCAGCGAAGCGGGCGCTCACCCCGTCCTGGTATCCATCGCCGGAGAGCTCCTTGACGATGCCGACGCGCAGCCCGGTCAGATCGCCGAGCGCACCCTGGCGCGCGGCCTCCACGAGGTTCGGGAGCGGCTCGTCGATCGACGTCGAGTCGCGCGGGTCGTGACCGCCGATGAGCTCGTGGAGCAGAGCGGAGTCGAGGACGGTCCGCGTGACCGGTCCTGCCTGGTCGAGCGACGATGCCATGGCGATGAGGCCGTAGCGCGAGACGGAGCCGTACGTGGGCTTCACCCCGACGGTGCCGGTGACTGCGCCCGGCTGCCGGATGGAACCACCGGTGTCGGTGCCGATCGCGAGGGGCGCCTCGAATGCGGCGACGGCGGCGGCGGAACCACCGCCGGAGCCGCCGGGGATCCGGTCGAGGTCCCAGGGGTTGTGCGTGTTGCCGTAGGCGGAGTGCTCCGTCGACGACCCCATCGCAAACTCGTCCATGTTGGTCTTCCCGAGGATGGGCAGCCCTGCGTCCTTGATCCGCTCGATGAGGGTCGCGTCGTAGGGCGGGATCCAGCCGTCGAGGATCTTGGATCCAGCAGTGGTGGGGAGCCCCTCGGTGACGACGACGTCCTTGATGGCGATCGGCACGCCTGCGAGGGGGTGGAGCCTCTCCCCCGCAGCCCGGCGTGCGTCGACGTCCGCAGCGGTCTTGAGCGCTTCGGCGTCAGAGATGTGGAGGAAGGCGTGCACCTGGCCGTCGACGGCGTCGATCCGGTCGAGGTGGGCCTGCGTGACCTCGACAGAGGTCACGGTGCCCGCGGCGAGAAGCTCGGCCAGCTTGGCTGCCGAGAGTCGGGTGAGGTCCATGGTCACTCTTCTCCGAGGATCTGGGGAACGAGGAATCGGCCGTCCTCGTGGGCGGGTGCCCCTGAGAGCGCGGCCTCCTGGCTGAGGGGCGCGACGGGCACGTCTTCACGGAAGACGTTCGTCAGCGGCAGCGGGTGGCTCGTCGCGGGGACGTCGGCCGTGGCGACCGTGCTGACCTTCTCGATCGCGGTCACGATGACGGCGAGCTCACTGGCCAGCTTGTCGACATGTTCTGGGCTGAGGTCGATGCGCGCCAGCTCGGCGACGCGCGCCACCTCGTCACGGGAGAGTGAGGACATGGAACCAGTCTAGTTGGTGCTGAGGCGACGTCCGGCCCCCACAAGGCACGGACCCTCAGCGCGCCTTGACGCCGCCGTCGAACCGCCCAGCGCCCGCAATAGATTGAACCCGCCGCCGCAGGCGACCTCACATGTTCAGCCTAGGCCGGGGTTGTCTGGGTACGCCAAAGGCCCACCCCGATCGGGGGTGGGCCTTTGGTGAATGGTTGTCCGGCGGCGTCCTACTCTCCCACCCCGTCTCCAGGGCAGTACCATCGGCGCTGAGAGGCTTAGCTTCCGGGTTCGGAATGGGACCGGGCGTTTCCCTC
>NZ_JAAXOW010000001.1 GCF_012396185.1 Sanguibacter hominis ATCC BAA-789 | reverse complement strand
GACTATCAAGCACACTGTTGAGTTCTCAAGGAACAGACGCGCATCCCCACCCGCCCTTCCAGGCCAGCTCGGAGGCAACCGTTCAAACTTACCCGATCCATCCCGCCGTGTCCAATCCGCGTTCCGGTTGATCCGGAGACTTGGAGGGGATCGGCTGGTGGGCCGGACCAGAACACTACCTCAACACGGCTCTCACCGCGAATCGTTCGTTCTGGGGGAGTCTGCCCGCGGGACCGGCCTCCAGAGCCTGCGCTCTGTGTCCGTTCCTCCCTGCTGGGCTGACCTGGAAGACATTACGGGGGCGTCGCGACGCAGGTCAAATCCCTGCGCGGTGACCCCCGTCACCGTCGGCCGCCGCCTCGCGCAGCGCCCGGCTCCAGCGGCTCAGCGCCGCCACGCCACCGCCTCCCACGGACGCAGCGCGACCTCCGCACCAAGGCTCGGGACGCCGTCAGGCAGGTTGGTCAGCACGACCTCGCCCTCCGTCCAGCCAAGCGCAGACGCGTCCACGCTCGCCGGGCGACCCGACAGGTTCGCCAGGACCAGCAGACCCTCGTCACCGAGAGCACGGGAGTACGCGAACACCTGCTCGTCGTCCAGGAGGTGCATCGTGAGGGTGCCGTCCGAGACGATCGGCATCTCGTGGCGCAGCCGCACCAGCTCGCGGTAGTGGGAGAACACCGACGCCGGGTCGTCGACCTGGGCCGCCGCGTTGATCCTCCGGTAGTTCGGCGTCACCGCGATCCACGGCTCACCCACGGTGAAGCCCGCGTTCGAGGAGTCGTCCCACTGCACCGGCGTGCGCGAGTTGTCGCGGCCCGCGTACGCGAGCGCCGGCAGAACCTCCGCAGGGTCCTGGCCCCGGACCTCGGTCGCCTCGCGGAAGTAGTTGAGCGACTCCACGTCGCGGAAGTCCTCGATGCGCTCGAGGACCGTGTTCGTCATACCCAGCTCCTCGCCCTGGTAGACGTACGGCGTCCCACGCATGAGGTGCAGCACGGTGCCGAGCGCCTTCGCAGAGACCTCTCGGTACTCCTCCGAGTCGTCACCGAAGCGCGACACCGCGCGCGGACGGTCATGGTTGGACCAGTACAGGCTGTTCCAACCGTTCTCCGCGAGACCGTCCTGCCACCGCGCCAGCGAACGCTTGAGTTCCGGCAGGTGGATCGGGCGAGGGTCGAACTTGCCGCCCGGGCCCTCGTCGACCTCCATGTGCTCGAACTGGAAGATCATGTCGACCTCGCGCCGCGCCGGGTCCGTGTACAGCCGCGCCTGCTCGACCGTCGAGCCGGGCATCTCACCGACCGTGAGGAAGCGCGCCGCCGCCTCGTCGTCCCCGAACACCTCGCGGTTGATCTCCGCGAGGAACTCGTCGAGCCGCGGACCGCCCGCGAAGAACGGGAACCCGTTGCCGAACAGCGCGCCGTCGTGCACCTCACCGTCCGGCAGGCCGTCGACCTTGGAGATGAAGTTGATGACGTCCATGCGGAAGCCGTCCACGCCGCGAGCCACCCACCAACGCATCATGTCGTGGACCGCGCGGCGCACCTCAGGGTTCTCCCAGTTGAGGTCCGGCTGCTTGCGCGTGAACAGGTGCAGGTAGTACTCGCCGGTCCGCTCGTCGTACTCCCACGCCGGACCCGAGAAGATGGAGCCCCAGTTGTTCGGCTCCGCACCCGGCTCACCCGGGACCGTGCCCGGACGCGCCGGGCGCCACACGTACCAGTCCCGCTTCGGGTCGTCCTTGCTCGAGCGCGACGCCTCGAACCACGGGTGCTCGTCGCTCGTGTGGTTCACCACGAGGTCCATCACCAGCCGGACGCCACGCGCGTGCAGACCTGCGATCAGCTCGTCGAGATCCGCGAGCGAGCCGAACATCGGGTCGATGTCCTGATAGTCGCTGATGTCGTAGCCGTTGTCGTCCTGCGGGGAGCGGTACACGGGCGACAACCACACGACGTCGACGCCCAGCTTCTCGATGTGGTCGAGGTGCTCGATGATGCCCCGGATGTCACCCATGCCGTCGCCGTTCGAGTCGGCGAACGAGCGGGGATAGATCTGATAGACGACAGCCTTGCGCCACCATCCGCGCTCAGCAGGCAGTCCCGCCCGCTCGGTCGTGATGAGGACGGACTCGTCGGCGGCGGTCATGCGGGAGGCTCCTTCGCGTGCGGGTCAGGCGGCTTGCGCCGCCCGCCCATTGTGGCATCGGAACGATTCGACTCCAAGATGGCCGCGGCGTCGCTACCATGGTTCCGCCAGCACGGGCGCTGGCCCCGGCTTCGTGCCGTCACCCTGGGGAATCCCACCATGTACCTCGAGATCATCGGATGGGTCGGCTCTGCCATCCTCGTCTGGTCCCTCATGCAGACCCGCATCCTGCGGCTGCGCATCTTCAACCTCATCGGATGCTTCATCCACATCGGCTACAACTTCGCGTTCTCCGTGTGGCCGATGGTCGGGCTCAACGTCGTGCTCGCCGTCATCAACATCATCCAGCTGCGCAAGCTGCTCCGCGAGCGTCACTCCGAAGCGTCGTACGACGTCGTCCCGACGGCCACGGACTCCCCGTACCTCGTGCGCCAGCTCACCCGGCACGCCGACGACATCGCCGCCCTCAACCCCGGCTTCGACCTCGCGAGCGCGACCTCCTCCGGCGAGGCCTACCTCGTCCTCCTCGGCGACGAGACCGTCGGCTACGTGATCCTCGAGGAGCCCACCGACGGCGTCGCGAACATCAAGCTCGACTACGTCGTGCCGCGCTACCGCGACTTCACCCCCGGCGAGTTCGTCTTCCGCCGCTCCGGCCTGCTCTCCGAGCGCGGCTTCCGACGCGTCGCCTCGCGCCCCGGCGTCAAGGACAACGCAGGCACCTACTACGAGGCGCTCGGCTTCACGTACGACCAGTCCACGGACACGTACGTCCTCGACGTCGCCGCCTGAACCACCCGTCCCGGGAAGCCGCGTCGCCTCCGCCCCTGAAGCCACGGCGCGCCCCCGGATGCAGGAGAGCGCACCCACCGTCTCGTGACGGTCGGTGCGCTCTTCTGCATCAGGCCCAGACGAGCGCCTGCGCCGGCTCGTGCAAGATCGTCGCGACGTCCGCGAGCACCCGGCTCGCGAGCTCACCGTCGACCAGACGGTGGTCGACGCTCAGCGCCAGCTGCGTGACCCAGCGCTTCTTGATCCTCCCCTTGTGCACCCACGGCTGCTCACGGATCGCACCGAACGCCAGGATCCCCGCCTCGCCCGGGTTGAGGATCGGCGTACCCGTGTCGATGCCGAACACGCCCACGTTCGTGATCGTGATCGTGCCGTCCGACATGTCCGACGGCGACGTCTTGCCCGCACGGGCCGTCGCCGTCAGGTCAGCGAGGCCCTGCGCGAGCTCCTTGAGCGTCATGCGGTGCGCGTCCTTGATGTTCGGCACCATGAGCCCGCGCGGCGTCGCCGCCGCGATCCCGAGGTTCACGTAGTGCTTGTAGACGATCTCCTGCGCGGACTCGTCCCAGCTCGCGTTGATCTCCGGGTGCCGGTTCACCGCGATGAGCAAGGCCTTCGCCGTGATGAGCAACGGCGTGACGCGGACGTCCCGGAACTCCCGCTCCTCGCGCAGACGAGCGACCATCTTCATCGTGCGCGTCACGTCGACCGTGTGGAACACCGTCACGTGCGGCGCCGTGAACGCGCTCGCGACCATCGCCTCGGCGGTGCGCTTGCGCACCGACTTCACCGGGACGCGCGTCTGACGCCCCTCCGCGACGACCGCACCCTCCGCCTCCCACGGCACGTCGTCGCCCGGGTAGGTCGCGAGCGAGCGACCCTCGGCGCGGCTCGCGAACTCGAGGACGTCCTCCCGCGTGACGATCTCGCCGGGCCCCGTCGGCACGACGCTCGCGAGGTCGACGCCGAGGTCGCGGGCAAGCTTGCGGACCGGCGGCTTCGCGAGCACCCGGCCAGCCTGCGCCCTGGTCTCCGGCGCAGGAACCGGGGCGCTCGGCGCCACCACGACCGCCGGCCCCGTCGCGACGGCAGACGTCGCACGACCAGCGGAGGCCGCCGCGCTCGGCGCGGCAGCCCGGGGGCGGCGGTGCGAACCCTGCTCGCTCACGCCGTAACCGACGAGCACCGCACCCCCAGCAGCGTCAGCCTGAGCGGGCGCGCCATCGACCGGCGCACCCGTGCCTGCGGCCGCCGCCGCGGGCGCGTCGCCCGACGGGGCGCCGCCCGGGTCGGTGTCGACGATGACGATCGGCGTGCCGACCTCGACCGTCGTGCCCTCTGGCGCGAGGATCTCCGCGACGACCCCCGTGTACGGGCTCGGCAGCTCGACGAGGCTCTTCGCCGTCTCGATCTCGACGATCGTCTGGTTGACCGTGACCGTGTCACCGACCGCGACGTGCCACTGCACGATCTCGGCCTCGGTCAGTCCCTCACCGGCGTCAGGCAGCAGGAACTGCTGGAACGTGGGCATCGCGGTCTCCTCAGAACGCCAGGGCGCGGTCGACGGCGTCGAGGACGCGGTCGAGGCCCGGCAGGTAGTCGTGCTCGATCTTCGACACGGGGTACGGGGTGTGGAAACCGCCGACCCGCAGGACCGGCGCCTCGAGCGAGTAGAAGCACTCCTCCGTCACGCGCGCGGCGACCTCTGCACCCGTGCCGTGGAAGACGGGCGCCTCGTGGACGACGATGCAGCGGCCCGTGCGGCGCACGGACTCGACGACGGTCGCGAAGTCGATCGGCGAGACCGTGCGCAGATCGATCACCTCGAGGCTCGTGCCCTCGGCCGCGGCGGCCTCGGCCGCCTTGAGCGCGACGTGCACGGACGGGCCGTACGCGACGACGGTCGCGTCCGTGCCCGGACGCGCCACGACGGCGCGGTTGAGCGTCTCGGCGCCCAGGGTGGCGGGCTCGGCGTGGGGCCCGACGGCGAACGGGACGACGTCGACCGACGCCTTGTCCCAGTAGCGACCCTTGGGCTCGAAGAACAGCACGGGATCAGGGCTCGCGATCGCCTCGCGCATCATCCGGTACGCGTCTGCCGGGTTCGACGGCGAGACCACGCGCAGGCCCGCGGTGTGCGCGAACAGCGCCTCGGGGCTCTCCGAGTGGTGCTCGATCGCGCCGATCCCGCCGCCATACGGGATGCGGACGACGACGGGCAGCTCGGTGCGGCCCTTCGTGCGGTAGCGCATCTTCGCGAGCTGCGTCGTGATCTGGTTGAACGCGGGGAAGACGAAACCGTCGAACTGGATCTCCAGGACCGGCCGGTAGCCGCGCAGCGCGAGGCCGATCGCCGTCCCGACGATGCCCGACTCGGCGAGCGGCGAGTCCACGACGCGGTCGACGCCGAACTCAGCCTGCAGCCCGTCGGTCACGCGGAACACCCCGCCGAGGCGACCGATGTCCTCGCCCATGAGCAAGACCTTCGGGTCCTCCGCGAGCGCCTGGCGCAAGCCCGTGTTGATGGCCTTGCCGAGCGTCATCGTCGTCGGGCCCGAGGGGTACGGGGCGACCGCGGGGGTCGCAGCCGTGCGGGTCGTCGTGCTCGTCATCGTGCACCTCCGTCAGCGAAACCGGCCTCGTACGTCTCGAAGAGCTGCCGCTCGTGCGTCACCTGGGCGTGCTCGGTCGCGTAGACGTCGTCGAACATCGAGCTCGACACCGGGCGACCGAGCGCACGGACGTGCTCGCGCACGCGGGCGCCCAGCTCGGCCGCCTCCGCGGCCACCTGCTCCGCCCACGCGTCGTCCCACGCGCCCTCGCGGCGCAGCAGTCGCTCGACCCGGTCGATCGGGTCACGGTCGCGCCAGAACTGCTCCTCCTCACGGGTGCGGTAGCGCGTCGGGTCGTCCGACGTCGTGTGTGCGCCCATGCGGTACGTGAAAGCCTCGACGAGCGTGGGGCCGCCGCCGGACCGCGCGCGCTCGAGCGCCTCCTGCATGACGGCGTAGCACGCGAGGACGTCGTTGCCGTCGACGCGGACGCCCGGGACGCCGAAGCCCTCGCCGCGGCGGCCGACGGGCACGCGGAACTGCCGGGCGTTCGGCTCCGAGATGGCCCACTGGTTGTTCTGGCAGAACATCACGAGGGGCGCCTGGTTCACGGACGCGAAGACGAGGGACTCGTTGACGTCTCCCTGGCTCGTCGCGCCGTCGCCGAAGTACGTCACGACAGCCATGTCGCGCGTCGGATCGCCGGTACCGACGAGGCCGTCGCGCTGGACACCCATTGCATAGCCCGTCGCGTGCAGCGTGTGCGCGCCGATCACGAGCGTGTAGTTCTGGAAGCTGTGCGCCTGCGCGTCCCAGCCGCCGTGGTCGATACCGCGGAACAGGTGCAGGATCTGCGCGAGGTCGACGCCGCGCGTGTGCGCGACGCCGTGCTCGCGGTAGGACGGGAACACGTAGTCCTGCGGGGCGAGCGCTCGGCCCGAGCCGATCTGTGCGGCCTCCTGGCCGAGGCTCTGTGCCCACAGGCCGAGCTCGCCCTGGCGCTGGAGCGACGTGGCCTCGTTGTCGAAAGCACGGACGAGGGTCATGTCGCGGAACATGTCGCGGACGTCGGAGAGGGACAGGTGCGCAGCGCGGGCGCGGTACGCGTCCCAACGAGCGTCAGTCGTCCGCTCGCCCTCGTGGTCCACGAGGCGTACGAGATCGTCGTCGTCCGTCAGCCGGGTCACGTCGTCGCTCAAGTCACTCCCGAGGCTCGGCGGCCACGAGGCCGCTGGTGCCGTGCCGCGCAGAGGCGCGCCACGTGGCTACGGTTGCGTAACCTACGCCAGCGTAAGCAGCGGGTGTGCACCAAACCATGCGGGCAGAGACCCGGATTCACCCGGCCGTTCTTGTGGGAACCCCACAACCCTCACCGCGGACCAGGACGTTCACCTGACAGCCGTCAGCGCCAGGTGGCCGCAACCTTGAGGAACAGGTCCGTCGCCTCGCGCTCGCCCACGCTCACGCGGATGCCCTCCCCCGCGAACGGGCGCACGACGGCACCCGCCGCGGCCGCCTCAGCAGCGCACGTCGCGGTCCGGTCCCCGAGCGGCAGCCACACGAAGTTCGCCTCCGTCTGCGGCACCGTCCAACCCTGCTCGCGCAACCCGTCGACGAGCCGAGCACGCTCGGCGACGAGCGCCTCGACGCGCTCCTCGAGCTCGTCCGTGACCCGCAGGGCCGCGAGCGCAGCCTGCTGCGCGACGTGCGAGACACCGAACGGGGTCGCGGTCGCGCGGATGCCGTCCGCAAGACGCTTGCGCGCGACGACATACCCGACACGCAGACCAGCAAGGCCGTACGCCTTCGAGAAGGTCCGCAGCAGCACGACGTTCGGGTGGTCCGCGAACACCGCGAGCGCGTCCGGGGCCTGCGGGTCGCGGACGAACTCGAGGTACGCCTCGTCGATCACGACGAGGACGTCTCGCGGCACGCGGGCGAGGAACGCGTCGAGCTCGTCGACGCGGACGACCGGACCCGTCGGGTTGTTCGGGGTGCAGACGAGGACGACCGCCGTCCGGTCCGTGATCGCGTCCGCCATCGCCGCCAGGTCGAGGCGACCGGCCGAGGCGCCGTCATCGGCGGCACCGTCGAGCAGGGGGACTCGCACTGACTCGCCGCCGGCGACCGCGACCGCGATCGGGTAGGCCTCGAACGAGCGCCAGCCGAAGACCACCTCGTCGCCCGGGTTCACGAACGCCTCGAGGATGTGGCTGAGCACCGCGACCGAACCGTTGCCGACGACCACCTGGTCCGCGTCGACACCGATGTGCGCGGCGATCGCCTCAGTCAGCTCCGTCGCATACATGTCCGGGTAGCGGTTGGTCTCCTGGGCCGCATCGATGATCGCAGCGACGATCGAGGGCGGCGGCGGGAACGGGTTCTCGTTCGACGAGAGCTTGAAGGCCGAGCCGCTCGGGCGGGCACCGGGGACGTAGGCCGGAAGAGCCTCGATCTGGGGACGCAGGCGCACGTGGTCGTTCACGACGCCCAGCATCCCACCCGACACAGCGAGGGCGCGTGGCAGTATCACCACATGGCCTTCGTCCTGCGTGTCCTCGTCAGCGCCTTCGCCATCTGGATCACCACCCTGCTCGTCGGCGGTTTCGCGATCGTCGGAGGCGACACGACCGGAGCGACCGCCGTCGTGCTCGTCGTCGTCGCGTTCATCCTCGCGGTCGTCAACGCCGGCGTGAAGCCGATCGTCGCATTCCTGTCCCTGCCTCTCTACATCCTCACGCTCGGGCTGTTCACGCTCGTCGTCAACGCGCTCATGCTCCTGCTGACCGCATGGATCACGGGCCACACCGACTGGGGCCTGCGGATCGACGGGTTCTGGACCGCCGTCTGGGCGGCGCTCATCCTCTCGATCGTCTCCTTCTTCACGTCGCTCGCGATCGGCCGCCGCGACAGGGACTGAGCGCCACCTCACCTCGCGGTCACGCTGAAGACCTGGACGCCGCCGTCGAGCATGGAGCGCAGCGGCGTCTCCCCCGGCGTGCCGAGTCCCGTCGCCGGGGCCGGCCCGCCCGAGAGGTCGTGGGCGAGACGCGCGAGCGATCGTCGCAGCGACGGGTCGGTCCCTCTCTGCGCGACCTCGCTGACCGCGACGGCCGTCGCGAGTCTGTGCCGCCCGCCCTGGTCAGACGACCTCTCTTTGAGACTCTCGTCCGCAAGCTTCGAGTCCTGCACGTGCACGTTGACGTGGTTCGCCCCGGCAGCCGGGGGGACGCCGTCGAGCATCGGGACGATGTCCGTGGTGTTGGACAGCTCGAGGTGATTGACGTCCGGGTCCTCCGGGACGGTCCCCGCGGGCGTCGGCGACGAGAAGGAGACGACCGAACCGACGTCGTACGTCGCACGGACGCCCCTGTCCGCCGCTGCCATCTGGGCGATCGTCCCGCCCTGGCTGTGCCCGACGAACGAGACCTTGTCCCCCGGACGCGCTCCGGCCTTCTGCAGCGCGAGGAGCGGAGCGAGCGCCGCCGCGGTCTGCTCGCTCGTCGTCGTGACGACCGCGGAGATCCCGTCCCGGCCATGGTCCTGCCGCCACAGGAAGGGGTTCGACTGAGTGCCAGGCACCAGCACGGTCCACGCACTCGTCCCGTCCGGCAGACGTACCCGCTGCACCCCGACCGCACCGTCACCGGCCTTGCTCACCTGCTCGAGCGCCCTCGCGGCACTCGCGAGGTCCCTCGCCGGCGGGATGAAGCGCTGGACCTTCTTCCGTTCGACCACAGCACCCTTCCGGTAGAGGCCGAACGGGCCGAAGACCAGCTTCGTCGCCGCCCCCGCCGTCGACCTGACGGCGTCACGGGGGTCGGAGTCAGCCGCGAACCCGCCCAGCATGCCGCGCCGGGCCTGGTCGAGGATCGACCCGAGCATCTCCTGCGAGCCGGGGAGCCGGTCGCGCAAGCCCGGATCCCAGCCGACAGCCTCGCCCGCCTTGTCGATGCCGTTCGAGGCGCCCCACATCCCCACAAGCACGGAACTGCCCAGGCTGTTCACCCACGGGAAGGCGCTCGTGAAGCCACGGACGAAGTTGTTCGACGTGCTCAGCATGACTCCCGCGGCCTTCTTCTCCGCCGCCTCGTACGACTTCCGGGCGCCGTCGAGCGCGGCAACGACGTCCTCGAGGTCACGCGCGAGCCCGGACGCACGAGACGCGCACCTGTCCGCGACGAACAGGGCCGCGCTGAGCCGGGCACGAAAGGTCGCCACAGCCTGATCGACATACGACCCTGCGGCCACCGCCCCGCCGTCTGCGCGCAGCGCCTCGCGACGGTCCTGGATCAGCAGGCTCCAGCTCTCAGCATCGCGCGCTATCCCCACTGCCTGCTCGGCGGCCTCGTCGAGGCCCTGCGCCTGCGCACCGAGCATGCTGGCGACCAGCACGAGGTCGTCGAGGCGGGCACGGATGCCGCCGATCCCCCCGGTCACCGTGATCCCCGGGTCCACGCCCGACGGCCGCTCATGCTCCGGCGGTTCGACGACGTCCTTCAGGCCTGGCCGGGCCTCCACCCGCGCCGAGCGGTCGGTCCCGCCAAGCCCGAGGTCCGAGAACAGCTCACCCGCCGTGCGCCACGCCACCAGCGGCGACTCGCTCGCGCGTCCTTGCCGGCTGGCATAGGACGGGTTCTCTGTCGCCGCGCACGACGGCACGTCCTCGACGCCCGTCATGACGCTCCTGCCGCGTTGGCAGCCGCGAGGACGTCCAGGCTCGACTCCGCCTCGTCCCCCGCCGCGCAGAGCCACGTCGCCGCCTCCTCGAAGTCGGCGATGTCTGCACCGAGCTGCGCGAAATCTGCCCCGACGTCCTGGATCAGCGCGCGGAAGCTCGACGCCGCGTTCGACGCCCAGTCAACATCCTGTGCACCAGCGAGACGGGACCCGACGACGGCCACGCGATCGACCAGGAAGAGGGCGCGGGCGGTGATGCACTGACGTTCCTCGCCCCAGGGCGCGGTGGCGCCTCGGGGGAGCGGTGGCGAAGTTGTCTGCTCGGTCATGCCGCGACGCTAGGCACCCCACGCGTCGGCCCGTGGCACCGGAGGGGGCACCCGACGGCGTACCGGTGTGTCTCGTGCCCTGTGGGCAGGCCGGAGGACGGACACGCCGTACCCGCTCGAGGCCAGCGTGAAATGATGCGCGCATGTCGAACACGACCCCGCAGACGACCGCCGGAACCCGCGTCCTCCTCGCCGAGGCCAACCCGCCCGTCGCCCTCGGGGCGCTCGACGGCCGCTACCGCGCCGCCGTCGCGCCGCTCGTCGACCACCTCTCCGAAGCCGCGCTCAACCGCGAGCGCCTGCACGTCGAGGTCGAGTGGCTCATCCACCTCACCTCCCAGCAGGTCGTGCCCGGCGCTCCCGCGCTGAGCGACAACGAGCAGGGCTATCTGCGCGCGATCGTCTCCGACTTCGGCTCCGCCGGCATCACCGAGCTCGGCGAGATCGAGCGGACCACCGTGCACGACGTCAAGGCCGTCGAGTACTACATCAAGCGCCGCATCGCCGCCGCCCCCGGGATGCTCGGCGACACCGTGCTCCCCGAGGTCGGCGAGCTCGTCCACTTCGCCTGCACGAGCGAGGACATCAACAACCTCTCCTACGCGCTCATGGTGCGCGGCGCCGTCGTCCACGTCTGGCTGCCCGCCGCGACCGCGCTCGTCGACCAGATCGCCGACATGGCGCGCGAGCACGCGGCCGTCCCGATGCTGTCGCGCACGCACGGCCAGCCCGCGACGCCGTCGACCCTCGGCAAGGAGCTCGCCGTCCTCGCGCACCGGCTGCGCCGCCAGCTGCGCCGCATCGAGAACGCCGAGTACCTCGGCAAGCTCAACGGAGCGACCGGCACCTTCGGCGCGCACCTCGCCGCCGTCCCCGACGCCGACTGGCCCACCGTCTCCAAGACGTTCGTCGAGCACCTCGGCCTCACGTGGAACCCGCTCACCACGCAGATCGAGTCGCACGACTGGCAGGCCGAGCTCTACGCGGACATCGCGCGGTTCAACCGGATCCTGCACAACCTCGCGACCGACGTGTGGACGTACATCTCGCTCGGGTTCTTCAAGCAGATCCCCGTCCCCGGCGCGACCGGCTCCTCGACGATGCCGCACAAGGTCAACCCGATCCGCTTCGAGAACGCCGAGGCCAACCTCGAGATCTCGAACGCCCTGCTCGACACCCTCGGGGCGACCCTCGTCACGAGCCGCATGCAGCGCGACCTGACCGACTCGTCCTCGCAGCGCAACATCGGCACCGCGTTCGGCCACAGCCTCCTCGCGATCGACAACGTCGCGCGCGGCCTCAAGGCGCTCGCCGTCGACCCGACGATCCTGGGCGCCGACCTCGACGCCAACTGGGAGGTGCTCGGCGAGGCCATCCAGTCCGCGATGCGCGCGGCCTCCGTCGCAGGCGTCCCCGGGATGGAGAACCCGTACGAGCGGCTCAAGGACCTCACCCGCGGGCAGCGCCTCACGGGCGAGCAGATGCGCGAGTTCGTGGGCACCCTCGGCCTGCCCGACGACGTCGCGGCGCGGCTGCAGGCGATGACCCCGGCGTCGTACACGGGCCTCGCCGAGAAGCTCGTCGCCGACTATCTCTGAGCGCACAGCTCGGCCCTTCCGTCGACCGCTCTCGGCGCCGAGGTAGGGGGCTGCACGCCGGGTAGGGGCCTGCAACGGCCTACCTCGCGGGGAAGGGCCTACGTCGCGGGGAGCGGCCTGCGTCGGCGGGAGCCGGGTGCCTCGCGGGAACGCGTCGCCTCGCTGAGGTGGCGGTTCGGGGCGTCACGCACGCCGTCTACCTGCGCCGACGGCCGCGGCGCACAGGAATGCTCAACGGACGCCCGGAGTGTCCGATATGGGAGGTGCGCGCTCCGGACCGCGGGGTCGCGCCGTCGACCCAGGAGCCGCATGAGCACCCCGACCGCCCAGCCCGCGCGCGCCTTCCTCACGCCCCGCGCCCGTACGCGGCAGGCCCTCGCGCGCGTGCTCGCGCTCGCGGTCGTCGCCTCGCTCGCCGTCGTCCTTCCCGCGCGGCAGACCGACGCGTCCACCCTCCAGCGCCTCACCGTCCGCACGACCGGCATCCCGGCCGGGACCGAGATCGGGCTCTTCCGCCTCGACCGGACCGGCACGTACCTCGGGTTGCAGCAGTCCGCACCGACCGACGCCGCAGGCACCGTCGAGCTCGCGACCATCCCCGGCCAGACGTACACGCTCTGGGCCGCCGAGACCACCACGACCTTCCCGCAGTATCTCGGCGGGTCCACGACGCTCGAGGGCGCGACCCGGTTCACGACGCCCGACGCCGACACAGCCGAGCAGCAGCTCGACGTCGCACCCGCGCCGCTCGTCACCGGGACCCTCACCTGGCCTGACAGGGGCGCGACGTCGTACGGCGAAATCTCCCTGCACACGTGGGACACGACCACGAAGACGTGGGCGCTCACGAGCTACGCCCCGATCGGCGACCTGGACGCGACCGGCGGCACGTTCACCGCCAAGGCACCCGCAGGCGTCCCCGTCGCCCTGAGCGCCCAGGTCGAGCGCGCCGACGGCACGGTCGTGACGGGCTGGTACGGCGGCGGCGCGACGACACCCCCGAGCCCTGCCGCAGCGACCGTCACCGCGACAGCCCAGTCGCCCGTCACCGGAGTCCAGTTCGCACTGACCGGCGCCGTCCCAGCCGCGCCCGCGCCGCCACACCCACCTGCGCCGAGCCCCACGACACCGGCGCCCCGACCCGTCCCGACGCCGAGCACCAGGCCCACACCGCCCGCCGCCCCGCGCACCACCCCGAACGTCGCCGCGAGGATCACCGGCCAGCCCAAGGTCGGCGCCCGCCTGACCGCCACCGCCGCGCCCCAGGGCTGGACGGCGTCGTACCGGTGGAAGCGCGACGGGAGCACCATCGCCCGCGCGACCGCGCGCACCTACAAGCCGACGCCGTCCGACGCCGGGCGGCGCCTGACCGTCACCGTCACGCTGCGCAAGACCGGGCACGCCTCCGCAGCGAGCACCTCGCGGTCGGTCCGCGTCGCCAAGGTGACGAGCAAGGTGCGCGTCAGTGCCGCCAAGCGCGCGGTGCGCGTGACGGTGAGAGCGCTCGGTGTCGCGGCGCCGACGGGGAAGGTGACCGTCAAGGTCGGGGCGCGGTCACGGACCTACGCGCTGCGCGCAGCCGACAAGGGCGCGCTCACCATGAAGGTTCCTGCAGGTCTCGCGAAGGTCTACGTCGCCTACCAGGGCGACGCGCGGGTCGCCAAGGCGACCGCGACCGGGACCGTGCGGGTCCGCTGAACCGCCGCACCGCCCGTCGGCGGTGCACCGTTGCAGGGAGTCCGCACGTCAGCGTCGGTCGAGGCGGTCGAGGATCGCGCCCTCACGCATCGCCCACGGGCATATCTCGATCTCCTGGACCTTGAGCGCGCGCATCGTCTCCTCCGCGACGATCGCCCCACCGACGATCTGATACGTACGCTCGGGCGTGATACCGGGAAGCTCCGTGCGCCCCTGAGCCGTCAGACGCGCGAGACGCGGCACCCAGTCCGCGAGCTGCGAGCGACGCATCCGCCAACGATCGTCCGGGCCGACGGCCTCGACCTGCATCCCCGCGAGACGCGCGAGCGACCGGAACGTCTTCGACGTCGCCACGACATGATCGGCCCGCGGCCGCTCGTCAAGAACTGCGAGCGCGTCCGCCAGCACCGCGCGGGCGTGCGTGCGCAGCGCCTCGACCTGCTCCGGCGTCGAGACGTCCGTGTCGAGGAACTGGATCGTGGACCGGCCTGCGCCGAGCGGGACCGACAGGGCGACGTCAGGCACCTCGCCCTCGCCGTACGCGATCTCGAGAGACCCCCCGCCGATGTCGAGCAGCATGATCCGCCCCGCACCCCAGCCGTGCCAGCGGCGCGCGGCGAGGAACGTGAGCGCGGCCTCCTGCTCACCCGAGAGGATCCGCACCTCCTCGCCGAGGATCTGCTCGACCTGACCGATCACGTCAGCGCCGTTGGGTGCCTCGCGCACCGCTGAGGTGACGAGCACCATGAGCTCCGGGACGTCGTGCGCGAGCGCGAGCGCGAGCCCTTCCCGCACCCCGGCGAGCACCAGGTCGACACCCTCCGGGCCGATCGAACCGTCTGGCTCGAGGAACCGCATGAGCCGCACCACCGAGCGCACGTTCGCGACAGGCACGTGCGGCCGTCCCCGCTCAGCGTCGACGACGAGCATGTGCACCGTGTTGGACCCGATGTCCAGGACTCCCAGCCGCATGGGACGACGTTAGTCCCCGATCGGCAGGTCCGCGGGTCGGACCAGGGCGGCGCAAGATCACCCGCCCAGCGTTTGCCGACCGCCCCCACCATCACTACGTTCAGCGCGGGTCGTGCGCCGGGCCACCCGCACCTCCAGGTCGCGGCGGCAGCACCCGCACCTCGACCAGGGAGAGACACAGGGATGCAGATCAGCAGCACCACAACCAGAAGACGCCGCGCGACGGCGCTCCTCACCGCGCTCATCACGGTCGGCCTCGTCGGCCTCATGCCGCCGGCCGCGCAGGCAGCCGTCGCGCAGACCCTCACCGTCACGGTGACCGGTCAGCCCGCCGGGACCACCGTCCAGGTCGACCTGTACGAGCTCAACGCACGAGGCAGCTCGCTCGCGTACAAGGCGACCGCGACGACGAACACGGCAGGCGTGGTGACGTTCGCGACGACGTCGGGCCGCAGCTACAGCCTGCGCGCCGCGTCGACGAGCACGACGTACTCGCAGTTCCTCGGCGGAGGCGACTGGCTGGACTCCGCCGTCCTGTTCACGACCCCGAACGCGACGACCGCGACCCGCACGCTCCCCCTCGCGGCCTACTCGACCGTCACCGGGAAGGTCACCGTGCCCGCCGGCACGACGATCGGCTGGGGCGAGGTCCAGGCGCACGAGCTCGACCGCAGCGGTTCAATCGACTCCGACGCATGGATCAACCAGTCCTGGGCCTCGATCGGCGCTGACGGGACGTTCACCGTCAGGACGCGCCCAGGACGGCCGGTCACCCTGGCCGCCTACGTCGACCTCGCGGACGGCCGTACCCTGCTCACCACGTGGCTCGGCGGCAAGGTCTCGAACCTGCTCAGCCAGCACCAGGCGACGGTCTTCACGTCGGCCAGGTCCGGAGGCACGGTCAGCGGCAAGACCATCGCCCTGCGCACCTTCGCGTCGACGCTCGCCGTGAAGGTCTCCGGGGCGAGCGCGGCGACGGCGACGGCGATCTCCGCGCGCAACATCGGTGCCGACTCCTCGTCGTCGACGACCCTGAGCGCGGGCACCACCTCCGGCACGA
Organism: Sanguibacter hominis ATCC BAA-789; assembly: GCF_012396185.1. GTDB lineage: Bacteria > Actinomycetota > Actinomycetes > Actinomycetales > Cellulomonadaceae > Flavimobilis > Flavimobilis hominis. Next base: position 1,402,858 of record NZ_JAAXOW010000001.1, on the reverse strand, counting down.
TCACGGGTCTCGCGCCCGGCACCTACCTCGTCAACGCCGAGAACGGCGACAAGCGTGCGTCGACCGTCGTCGCGGTCGGCAACGGCACGAAGAGCCTGAGCCTCGCCCTCGGCGCCCTGGGCAACGCACCGCTCACGTACGTGCGCGCCGACGGCACCGCGCGCGTCGGCTCGACGCTCACCGCCTCGACGAAGGTCACGTCGGCGCCCGCCGGCACCAAGGTGACGACCTACTGGAGCGACGGCAACGGGATCATCGGTACCGGGTCGAGGTTCACCGTCCCCGCGTCGGCGCACGGGACCCCGATCCTCGTCTTCTCGACGGCCGCGGCTCCCGGGCACGTCATCAGCATCGGCAGCGCGTGGCTCGGCCGCACGGCCACCGGCGACGCCCCGCGGACCCGGACCGCGCCGATCGTCTCGGGCACCCCTCAGGTCGGCCGCACCCTCACGGTGAGCACCGGCACGTGGGACTCGCCGGGCACCAAGGTCGCGATCCAGTGGACCCGCAACGGCGCTCCGATCGCCGGGGCGCGGTCGTACCGTTACTCCCTCGTCGGTGCCGACGCAGGAGCACGCATCGGGGTGACGCTCGTCGCGACCGCTCCGCTCCAGGCGTCGGCAACCGTCCAGGTGCTCACGTCGAGCAGCGCCGCGAAGGCGGCCTCGCGCGTCACCGCGAAGGCAGGCAAGCGCAAGGCGACCGTCCGGGTGAAGGCCGCAGGCGTCGCGGCTCCCACCGGGAAGGTCACCGTGCGCTACGGGAAGAAGAAGGTCACGCGGACCCTCCGTGCCAAGGACAAGGGCAAGCTCGTCGTGAAGCTGCCGCGTGGCACCCACAAGGTGAAGGTCAGCTACAGCGGCTCGGCGCAGGTCCTCAAGACGACCTCGAAGACGCTCCGGCTCAAGGTGCGCTGAGCACCGAGGCCCAGCCATGACGACGGCCTCCGTCCCCTGTGCGGGGCGGAGGCCGTCGTCGTCCGGCGGGTCGGCTGCTCAGCGCTTGGAGCGCACGATCTTCGCCGCGCCCTTGCCCTTGTAGGTGATCTTGCCCTTCGTGAACTTCTGGGTGCAGGTCTTCACACCCTTCTTCGTCGAGCACGTGCGGGCGCCCGTTGCCCAGCCGAGCGACTTGCCGGACTTCTGCGCCTTGACCCAAGCAGCACCGATCTTGCCCGTCAGCGCACGCGTCTTGTACTGCGGGTGGGAGCTGATAGCTCCGCCGCTGAAGTACTGGTAGCACGCCTTGCCACCCTTGACCTTCGAGCACTTCTGGTTCTTCGTGGGCCAGCCGAGCGACCCCTTGGTTCCCTTGCTCTTGACCCACCGGTCGGCGATCAGGCCGACGACGGCCCGGTTGCCGTAGCTGGTGTGCGTCGTGGCGTAGCCGCCCTGGAACTTCTGCGTGCAGCGCGTCCCGGCCTTCGTGCACCTCGCCGCGGCGCGCGGCATCTTGAGGGCGCCGTCGCGTCCCTTCGACGCCTTCCACGCCTTGGCGAGACCGCCCGAGACGACGCGAGTGCCGGTCACGGCTCCCTGGGCGACATAGCCGCCGGTGAACGTCTGGACGCAGGTGTTGTCCTTCTTGCGGCACGTCAGAGCCTTCTTCGGCCAGCCGAGCGCACCGTTCTGCGACTTCTGCTTCACCCACGCCGTGCGCGCGGCGCCGCTCGGCATGGCGATGCCCGCCGAGCCGTTCGCCGCGAGCGTGCCGCCGGCGAACGTCTGCACGCAGTAGCGCCCGCTCGACGAGCAGACCTGCGAACCGCGCTGCTTGCCGAACGCGCCCTGCAGCCCTCCGTTCGCGAGCCACGCCTTCTGGACCGTGCCGGTCACCGCGATGTTCGTCGAACCGAACCACTCGGTGAAGCCTCGCCAGAAGTTGCGGTTGCCGAACGACGAGCAGTTCGGGGCGCTCGGGTTCGACAGGTCGCCGTTGCCGTTGAGGTTCGCGAGCGCGGCCGCGTTCGGGACGTAGGGCGTGTAGTAGTACAGACCCGCCGTGGCCCGGTTCTTGATGAGGACCCTCTGGGTGCCGCACGACTTGTTCGGGTGGTACTGGATGTTGGTCGCGACCCCGACCGGGAACCAGCTGTAAGCGTCGACGACCGCGTAGCGCTTGTACTGTCGCGCGGCCGAGTAGACCTGGTTGAAGAAGCCGTAGTACTGCTCGTCGCACGGCGCCGAGTCAGGGCAGGCGAAACCTGTCGCCGACCGGTACTGGCGTTCGGTCGGGGCCGTCGACGTGACGAGCGACTGCTCCTTCTGCAACAGCACCAGGAGCACCTTCGCGCTCACGCCGCAGGCCTTGGACACCTTGCCGATGATCGTCGACGCGAGCTCGTTGCGCACACCCCCGTACGCCTTGCAGTACGCGTCGGCGGGCCGGTTCGGCGTCGTCTGACGGTAGCTGCGCAGGCACGCCGGTCCGTCGGTCGCCGCACACTTCGTGACCTTGCTGGTGAGGAACGTCTGGATCTGTCCCGCCGACAACGCGGACCCCGTGAAGAAGACCTCGTCGCTGATGAGGTTGCCGGGGTCGAACTTCCCGAGCGTGGTCTGGGTGATGGTGTTGGGGTCCGTGGCCGCCTCGGCGGGCAGCGCACCGGTGCCCGGCACGATCGCCGTGCCGACGGCGACGAGGAGTGCGACGAGCAGGCCGAGCGTCCGCCGGCTGCGACGTCTTCCCTGGCCAGAGGGTGGGGTGGGCAGGCTCGAGACGGGGTGCTCGTTCACAGCGGGTCCTTCGTCAGGTTCGGGGGGCTTGTCCACCATAACGGGGCGACCCCTCGGCGCCACAGGCCTGACGACTGACGTGCGGACCGCCGCTCAGCGCGCTGCAGTCAGCGCAGCGCGCGACGCCTGCTTCGCGGCCATGATCCGGGCGTGCCGCTCAGCCGCCACGGCGCGGCGCGCGGCACGCTCGGCGCGGCGCTCCTCGGCGCCGCCGACCCCGCGTGCAGCCAGCGCTGCGCGCTCCTCGTCGAGGCGGGCCGCGGCGTCGGCCTGCGCCGCCCGGATCCGGGGGAGCGCCGCGAGGTCGACACGGCGCGCGAACGCCAGCTCGTCGAGCTCGGCGACCGCCGCGTCGACGATCTCGTGCGCACGCCGCACAGGCTCGGCGCCCGCTGCAGGAGCGTGCGCGCGGACGTTCGCGAGGTCGAACAGCAGGACGCCGTCGACGTCGGCGACGTCCGCCTCGACGTCGCGCTGCAGGGCGAGGTCCAGAACGACGAGCGGCCGCACGCTCGGGTCGGGCTCGTGGGCGAGCTGCTCCGCCTGCTCGGTCGCGCGCTCGCGCGCGGTGCGCACCGCAGCCGCATCGAGGACCGTGCCGATGCGGCCCGAGCACGAGACGACGAGATCGGCGTCGGCGAGAGCGTCGACGAGGCCGCCCTCCTCGATCGCAGCGACGCCGCGGGCGCGCGCGAACGCGGGGGCCCGGCCGGACCTCGAGAAGACGCGGACGTCGTGGCAGCCGCGAGCGCGGAGCGCGGCGAGAGAGGCGCCGGCGTAGGAGCCGGTGCCGATGAGGACGGCGCGCGTGAGGCGCCACGGCCCCAGGTGCTCACCCGCGAGGTCGAGGCCCACACCGACGATCGAGCGGCCGACGGCGCCGAGGCCGGTCGCCGACTCGACGCGCCTCGAGACGCGGGAGGCGTGGCCGAACAGGCGCTCGAGGTCCGGGCTCGTCGTGTCGCGTGCGCGCGCGGAGCCGAGGGCTCGCCGCACCTGGCCTGCGATCTCTCGCTCGCCGACGACCATCGAGTCGAGCCCGGACGCGACCTCGAGGAGGTGCCGGGCGGCGTCGGCTCCCGTACGCGCGGTGAGGGCGGCGCGGACGCCCTCGGGGGTGAGGCCGGTCGCGCTCGCGACGCGGCGTGCTACGAGGTCGGCAACCTCCGCTGGGCCGGCGCTCGCGGGCGCGTGGACGTAGACCTCGAACCGGTTGCACGTCGCGAGCACGACGACACCCTCGGTGAGGGTGGGGTCCGCGACGAGGGTCTCCCCGAGGGCTCCCGAGGCTGCACTGAGCTCCTCGAGCTCGTCGAGCCCGAGGTCGTGGTGGGAGGCTGCAAAGGAGAAGATGTTCACGGCAGGCACGATTCAATCACCGACAAGAATTCGGGGCACAATCGCGTGATGAGCGTCTCAGAGAACCACCCCCTAACTGACAGGACGACAGATAATTCTCGTCTTGTCCGCGCATTTCGAGGTCAGCGACCCGACGTCACCCCCGTGTGGTTCATGCGTCAGGCAGGCCGCTCGCTGCCCGAGTACCGGCGCGTCCGCGAGGGCGTCGGCATGATCGAGTCCTGCCTGCGCCCCGACCTCGCCGCCGAGATCACGCTCCAGCCCGTGCGCCGCCACCGCGTCGACGCCGCCGTGTTCTTCTCCGACATCGTCGTGCCCCTGCGCCTCGCCGGCGTCGACGTCGACATCGCGCCCGGCGTCGGGCCCGTCCTCGGCGCCCCCGTCCGCACGGCCGACGACGTCGCGCGGCTCGAGGCCCTCGACCTCACCGAGGAGGCGCTCGCGCCCGTGCGCGAGGCCGTCGAGCTGTCGGTCGCGGGGCTCGCCGCAGACCCGGGCGCGAGCGGCCAGGGCGACACGCCCCTCATCGGGTTCGGCGGTGCTCCGTTCACGCTCGCGGCCTACCTCGTCGAAGGGCGACCGTCACGCGACCACCTCGCTGCTCGTGCGCTCATGCACGCCGACCCCGAGCTGTGGGCGCGGCTGCTGACGTGGTGCGCGCGCGTGACAGGCACGTTCCTGGTAGCCCAGGTGCGCGCCGGGGCGAGCGCGGTCCAGCTCTTCGACTCGTGGGCCGGATCCCTCTCCCTCGCCGACTACGAGGCGTCTGTCGCCCCCTTCTCCGCCCTCGCCCTCGAAGGCGTCCACGCGCTCGACCTCGGCGGCGCGCGCGTCCCGGTCGTGCACTTCGGGACGGGCACGGGCCACCTCCTCGAGGCGATGCGCGACGTCGGGGCGGACGTCGTCGGCGTCGACCACCGCACCCCCCTCGACGAGGCGTCTGCCCTGCTCGGGCACCGCACGCCCCTCCAGGGGAACATCGACCCCGCCCTCCTCTTCACGCCGCCCGCGACGCTCGAGGCGCACGTCCACGACGTGCTGCGCCGCGGCCTCGCGGCACCCGCGCACGTCGTCAACCTCGGGCACGGTGTCCCGCCCGACGCCGACCCCGACGTGCTCACCTCGGTCGTACGGACCGTCCACGAGGCGCGGGTCGAGGAGCGGTGATGGACGGGCGCACGGTCGTCGTCGGCGGCGGGGTCGCGGGCCTCGTCCTCGCACGCGACCTCGCACGCGCCGGGCACGAGGTGATCGTCCTCGAGGCGCGCGCGCACGCGGGCGGCAGCGTCGGGCCCCTCACCGTCACGCGCGGCGGCATCGACGGCGCAGAACCGCAGTGCCCGGAGTCGTCACCGTTCACGGAGGTCACCGTCGACGCGGGCGCCGAGTCGTTCGCGACGCGCTCGACCGCGGTCCCCGAGCTCCTCGCCGAGCTCGGGCTCGCCGACGACGTCGTGGCGCCGTCGTCCGCGTCCGCCTGGGTGCGTTCTCCCGACGTCCTCACGCGGCTGCCCCGCTCGGGCGTCCTCGGCATCCCCGGCGACCTCGCCGACGTGCGTCGCGCCCTCGGTACCCGCGCATGGCTGCGGGCCCGCCTCGACACGGTGCTGCCAGCGAGCGTCGGCACCCGCGGGGACGACGGCGTGTCCGTCGGGCACCTCGTGCGCGCCCGGCTCGGCTCACGCGTCCTGCGCACGTTCGTCGCGCCCGTCGCGGGCGGCGTCCACTCGACGTCGGCGGACGTGCTCGACGTCGACGCCGTCGCCCCCGGCCTGCGCGACGGCGTCGCGCGCCACGGCTCGCTCGTCGCCGCCGCCTCCGCGCTGCGCCAGGCTGCGCCGTCGGGCGCAGCGGTCGCAGGCCTGCGCGGCGGCATGCACCGGATCGTCACGGCGCTGCTCGCCGACCTCGCCGCCCTCGGCGTCGACGTGCGCACGTCCGTGCGCGTCGCCCGGCTCGACCGCACCGGCACCGGCTGGGCCGTGCACATCGTCGGGCCGTCACGGCCCGGCTCGCACGAGGCTGCCGTCGGCGCGTCCGCGGCGGGCACCCTCGAGGCCGAGCACGTCGTCGTCGCGACGTCCTCCGCCGACGCCGCGCGCCTCCTCGAGCCGCACGTCCCCGCCGAGACCCTCCCGGCCGTGCCGAGCGGGCACGTCAACCTCGTCACCCTCGTGCTCGACGCGCCCGCGCTCGACGTGGCGCCGCGCGGCACGGGTGTGCTCGTCGCCGCCGGGACCAACGCTGCGCACGGCATCCGCGCGAAGGCGCTCACCCACGCGAGCGCGAAGTGGTCGTGGCTCGCCGACTCGCTGCCGCCCGGCCACCACGTCGTGCGGCTCTCCTACGGCCGTCTCGGCGGGGAGCCCGACCCGGGCGACGCGTCGGCGACCTCGCTCGAGCGCACAGCCCTGCACGACGCCGGGCAGCTCCTCGGCGTGCCTCTCACCCCCGCGCACGTCGTCGGGGCGAAGGTCGTCCGGTTCGCGAGCGCGCTGCCGTTCGCGGCGACCGGGCACCGCGCCCGGGTCGCTCGGCTGCGCGACGCCGTCGCGCACGTCCCTGGCCTGCACGTCGCCGGGGCCTGGGTCGCCGGCACGGGGCTGTCCGCCGTCGTGACGGACGCGCGGCGCACGGCCGCGGAGATGCTCGCCTAGGCGGGCTGCTCCTCCGGCTTCGACGGACGGGTGACCGGCGTCCACGGCGTCATGCGACGCCACAGGACGGGCGTGCCGCGCGTCAGCTCACCGCTGCGCCACAGGTGGTCGGTGCCCTCGACGATCGTCACGACCGACGCCCACGCCGCGCTGTCCGTCGTCAGGACGACACCCTCCGCGGCGCGACCGCGCGCGATCGCGGTGACGTGGTCGATCAGGTCGTCGCCCGAGGGACGGTCGGAGGACAGCGGGACGAGCGTCGAGAGGAGCTCGCCGCTCTCGACGCGCGCCGTGTCCTCGTCGTACCAGGTGATGCTCATGCGGTGGCCAGCACCGTCAGACAGCTCGACGCGGCCGGGGCTCGGCCTGGCGACGTCCCACGAGACGCGGGTCGCGAGGGCGTGGAGCCGTTCGACCGCCGCGGTCCAGGCCGGGTCCTCCTGCGGGTTCACGGGGCTCATGCGGTCGCGTCCATGGGTGTGCGGCCGCTGCGCGGCATGCCGAGGGTGCGGCGCCACAGGACGTGCTCGTCCGGCGTCGGGCCCGCCTCGGTCCAGCTGAAGAGCGGCGTGGAACCCTCCCAGACCAGCCGGGACCAGCCGCCGACGACGTCGCGGACCACGCCCTCGCGCACGGCTCCCGTCAGGAGCGCCTCGACGAAGGCTGCTGCCTCGCTCCGCCTGCCCGACCCCGCGAGCGCGGCGACCTCGGTACGGATCGCGAAGCCCGCCTCGACGCGCACCCTGTCGTCCTCGAGCGACGTCACGTAGACCTTCTGGCCCAGCGTCTCCATCGACTCGTCGTCCAGGTGCACCGTCAACCAGCTGCCGTAGGCGTGGTGAGCACGCGGACCCATGATCAGGTCCGCTCCCAAGCGGTGCGTCAGCTCGTCGACCTCGTCGAGCAGCTGCAGGGGCAGCATCGTCTTCCATCCTCCGTCCGTCGCCGTGCCGTCAGTCGAGCGACCCCGCCAGTGCCCTGTCCAGGGTGCGGCGTACATCTTCCTATCGGTCGGTCGAGAACGCGACGTGAGTCTAGCGACTCGGCGCGATGCCGACGACGCGTGTTGGGGACGAGCACCATGTGGGCGCACACGCCTTCCCGCGAGGTCTGCAGCAACCCGCCGGCAGCGCCAAGCTCTTTTTTACAGACCGTCAGAACAATGTCACTCCCCGAAACGTGCGCCACCGTTTCGCACGCACCCGGCAAAGGGCGCAGACTACTGAGCATGACCTCCACGGACACCTACGGAAATGCTGTCCCGGACGCCGACGGCCCCGAGCCCGTCGCCTACACGCTCTGGGCGGTCCTGCGCCGCGACGAGACCCCCGCAGCACGCGCCGCAGCCACGGCCGCCGTCCCGGCGGAGCTCGCCGCCGAGCTCGACGCCGTCGTCGCGCACCTCCCCGAGGACGTGACCCTGCGCGGCACCTACGACGCGTCCGGGCTGCGCGCCGACGCCGACGTCATCATCTGGCTCACCGGCCCCACCGCCGAGGGCCTCCAGGCAGCGCTGCGCACGCTGCGCCGCACCGAGCTGCTCGGCGCGCTCGTCCCGACGTGGAACGCGCTCGGCGTGCACCGCCCCGCCGAGTTCACCGCCCGCCACCTGCCCGCCTTCATGCGCGACGTCCCGCCCGCCGCATGGCTCACGGTCTACCCGTTCGTGCGGTCCTACGAGTGGTACATCCTCCCCGAGGACGAGCGCCGCGAGATGCTCGCCGACCACGGCCGCAAGGGTCGCGACTACCCGCAGGTCCTCGCCAACACCGTCTCCGCGTTCTCGCTCGGCGACTACGAGTGGCTGCTCGGCCTCGAGGCGGACGAGCTGACCGACCTCGTCGACCTCATGCGACACCTGCGCTACACCGAGGCCCGCCGCCACGTCCGCGACGAGCTGCCGTTCTACACCGGCCGACGCGTCGGCACCGCCGAGCTCGCCGAGATCCTGGTGGGCCAGGCATGAGCGCCACCGACCTCCCCACCCCGGGCGCACGCACGCCCGGTGAGCCCGAGCGCGCCGCCACGGACGCCGCTCCGCACGCCTGCGCGTGCGGCGAGGGTGGCTGCGGCGCCGAGACCAGCGACGAGCACGGCCTCGTCGAGGTAGGCCTCGACGACTACCTCGCCGACCTCCGCGAGGCGCTCCCCACGCCCGTCCCTGCCGAGCCCGCGCCCTACGACGCCGTCCTCCTCGTCGGGTTCGGCGGCCCGGAAGGCCAGGACGACGTCATCCCGTACCTGCGCAACGTCACGCGCGGGCGCGGCATCCCCGACGAGCGCCTCGAAGAGGTAGCCGTCCACTACCGCGCCCACGGCGGCGTCTCACCGATCAACCAGCAGAACCGCGACCTGCGCGCCGCGCTCCTCGCCGAGCTCGACGCACGCGGCCTCGACCTGCCGGTCTACTGGGGCAACCGCAACTGGGACCCGTACCTCCCCGACGCGATCACCGAGGCAGCAGCGAACGGCCACACCCGCCTGCTCGCCGTCGTGACGGCCGCCTACTCCTCCTACTCCGGCTGCCGCCAGTACCGCGAGGACCTCGCCGCCGCGATCGAGACGGCCGGTCTCACCGGGCAGGTGACGATCGACAAGGTGCGCCAGTTCTACGACTCCCCGGGGTTCGTCGAGCCGTTCGTCGAAGGCGTCCGCGGGGCGCTCGAGCGCCTGCGCGCCCAGGAGGGCGTCGCGCCCGACGGCGTCCGCGTCCTGTTCGCGACCCACTCCATCCCGACGGCGGCCGCGTCCGCGACGGGCCCGCAGACCGGGGCCGACGACGAGGGCGAGTACGAGATCCCCTGGGCCGAGGGCGGCGCGTACGACGCGCAGCACTACGCCGTCGCCGACGCGATCATGACGGCCGTCGACACGACCGTGCCGTGGGAGCTCGTCTACCAGTCCCGCTCCGGCAACCCCCGCACGCCGTGGCTCGAGCCGGACATCAACGACCGCATCGAGGAGCTCGCCAAGCCCCTCTCCGAGCGTGCGAACCCCGAGGACGACCAAGCGGTCGACGCCGTCGTCATCGTGCCGCTCGGCTTCGTGTCGGACCACATGGAGGTCCTGTGGGACCTCGACAACGAGGCGATGACGACAGCCCGGGAGCACGCGATCCTCGCCGAGCGCGTCCCCACCCCGGGAGTGCACCCGGCATTCGTCAGCGGGCTCGTCGACCTCGTCGCCGAGCGCACCCTCGTGACGGCGGCCGACGGCACGACCGCCCCCGCGGGCGGACGCTGCAGATCGGCGACGACGCTCGGCCCCTGGTACGACGTGTGCCGCCCCGGCTGCTGCCTCAACCCCGTCGCGGAACCGCTGCCCGCGGTCGCCGGCGAGGTGCCGTGACCGCCACGACCGTCCGGATCGGGACGCGCGCCTCGACGCTCGCCCGCACGCAGACGGGGCACGTCGCCGACGCGCTCACGTCGGCGGCCGCGGCCGCAGGCACGCCCGTCGAGGTCGAGACCGTGCACGTCACGACGGAGGGCGACCGCAGCCGCGCCTCCCTCGCCCAGCTCGGCGGTACCGGGGTGTTCGTGACGGCGCTGCGCGACGCGCTGCTCGCGGACACGTGCGACCTCGCCGTGCACTCGCTCAAGGACCTGCCCACCGCAGCCGCGCCCGGGCTCGAAATCACGGCCATGCCCGAACGGGTGACGCCGCTCGACGCACTGTGCGCACGCGACGGCCTCCACCTCGCGGGACTGCCTCGCGGCGCTCGCGTCGGGACCGGGTCGCCGCGCCGCAAAGCGCAGCTCCTCGCCGCGCGCCCCGACCTCGAGGTCGTCGACATCCGCGGCAACGTCGAGACGCGCCTCGCACGGGCCCTCGGTGCGGACGCCGACCTGCACGCCGTCGTGCTCGCCGCGGCCGGGCTCGCGCGGCTCGGACGGTCCGACGTCGTCTCCGAGGTGCTCGCACCCGACGTGATGATGCCCGCACCCGGGCAAGGCGTGCTCGCCGTCGAGCAACGTGCCGGAGCCACGGTTCCCGGCGTCGCAGCGCTCGACCACCTGCCGACCCGGCTCGCCGCGACCGCCGAGCGTGCGCTCCTCGCCCGCCTCGAGGCAGGCTGCGCCGCACCCGTCGGCGCGCTCGGCACCGTGTCCGACGACGGCCGGACGCTCGACCTCCAGGTCGTCGTCGCCTCGCTCGACGGGTCGCGCGTGCTGCGCCACGGCGCAGGCACGACGCTGCACGCGGTCGACGACGACGGTCCGCTCACCGAGGACGCGCTCGGGGAGGCGCTCGTCCTCGACGTCGAGAGTGCGGCCGCTCTCGGCGTGCAGCTCGCAGAGATGCTGCTCGAGGCTGGCGCGGCGGACATCGCGCCCCTACGATGACCGCCGCCGGACCCGCGCGCGTCCTCGTGCCGCGCGGCGGGCGGCCCGGCCGCGAGCTCGCCGACGCCCTCACCGCCGCAGGGCTCGTCCCGGTCGTCGCTCCGCTCATTTCGTTCCGCGACCCGGACGACGTCGCACCCCTGCGCGCAGGCCTGCGCCGCCTCGCGGACGGCGCGTACGGGTGGCTCGTGCTCACGTCGGAGCGCACGGTCGACGCGCTCGTCGACCACGGCCTCGGTGAGGTGCCAGCGCACACGCGCGTCGCCGTCGTCGGACCGTCGACCGGGCGACGCGCCCGCGCCGCAGGACTCAACGTCGACGTCACGCCCGAGTGGGACCGCACCGCGACCGGCCTGCTCGCGGCGCTGCGCGACGAGCCGCCCGCGACCGCGTTCGCACCGCGGTCCTCGATCGCGCGCCCCGAGCTCGTCGACGGCCTGCGCGCCGCTGGCTGGGACGTCGACGCACCCGACGCGTACGTCACCGAGACCGCGCTGTCCGTGCCCGACGACGCCGCGGAGGTCGACGTCGTCGTGCTCACGTCGTCGAGCACGGCCGAGACGTGGGCACGCGTCGCCCCCGACGCGGCGAGGCCCGTCCTCGTGTCGATAGGACCGCGCACCACCGAGACCGCGCACACGCTCGGCCTCACGATCACCCGCGAGGCAACGAGCCCCGACGTCCCCGCGCTCGTCGCCGCCGTCCAGGCGGCAATCGACGGGAGCACGGCTGTCACACGGCACTGGCAGGCTGGGCCTGCGTCTGGAACTGCAGCACCCGACATCGACGAGAGGCACATGCCATGAGCGCCGCTCCCACCCCCGTCCACCGGCCGCGCAGGCTGCGGCGCACGCCCGCCCTGCGCGCGCTCGTCGCCGAGACGCGCGTCCACCCGCGCGAGCTCGTCCTGCCCGTGTTCCTCAAGGAGGGGCTCGCCGAGCCGGCGCCGATCGCGACGATGCCCGGCGTCGTGCAGCACAGCCGCGACTCGCTGCGCCGCGAGGCAGCACGCGCCGCCGAGGCAGGCATCGGCGGGATCATGCTCTTCGGCGTGCCGCTCGAGCGCGACGCCGTCGGCTCCGGCGCGACCGCCCCTGACGGGATCCTCAACGTCGCCGTCGAGGACGTCGTCGCGGAGGTCGGGAGCGCGCTCGTCGTCATGACGGACGTGTGCCTCGACGAGTTCACGGACCACGGGCACTGCGGGCTCCTCGCAGCCGACGGCTCCGTCGACAACGACCCGACGCTCGAGCGCTACGCCGCGATGGCGGTGCAGCACGCGGAGCGCGGAGCGGACGTCGTCGGGCTGTCCGGGATGATGGACGGCCAGGTCGCCGCCGTCCGCGAGGCCCTCGACGCGGCCGGGTTCCTGAGCACGGCCGTCCTCGCGTATGCCGCGAAGTACGCGTCGGCGTTCTACGGGCCGTTCCGCGACGCGGTCGAGTCGACCCTCCAGGGCGACCGCCGCGCCTACCAGATGAACCCCGGCAACCGTCGCGAGGCAGCGCTCGAGGTCGGGCTCGACATCGCGGAGGGTGCGGACGTCGTCATGGTCAAGCCGGCCGGCCCGTACCTCGACGTCCTGGCCGACGTCGCCGCGACGTCCGAGGTACCCGTCGCCGCGTATCAGGTCAGCGGCGAGTACTCGATGCTCGAGGCCGCCGCAGCGATCGGCTACATCGACCGCGAGCGCGCGATCGCCGAGTCGCTCGTCGCGATCCGCCGCGCTGGCGCTGACATGACACTCACCTACTGGGCCCTCGAGGCCGCGACCAACCCCGCCATCCAGGAGCTGCTGTGACCGACTCCCGCGACACCACGACGAATGACGGCGCCTTCGAGCGCGCGCAGCGCGTCCTGCCCGGCGGCGTCAGCTCGCCCGTGCGGGCGTACGGGTCGGTCGGCGGGACGCCGCGGCTCATCGCGTCGGCGCGCGGCGCCTACGTGACCGACGTCGAGGGCCGCGAGTACGTCGACCTCGTCGCGTCGTGGGGCCCGGCGCTGCTCGGGCACGCGCACCCGGCGGTCGTCGCCGCCGTGCAGGAGGCGGCCGCGCGCGGCCTCTCGTTCGGCGCGCCGACGTTCGCGGAGGCGGAGCTCGCCGACGCCGTCATCGCGCGCGTGCCCGCCGTCGAGAAGCTGCGGCTCGTGTCGACAGGCACCGAGGCGACGATGACCGCCGTGCGCCTCGCGCGGGGCGTCACCGGGCGGCCGCTCATCGTGAAGTTCGCGGGCTGCTACCACGGTCACGTCGACGCGCTGCTCGCCTCGGCCGGATCGGGCCTCGCGACGCTCGCGATGCCCGGCTCGGCGGGCGTGACCGCTGCGGCCGCCGCTGAGACGATCGTCCTGCCCTACAACGACCTGGCCGCCGTCGAGGCGGTCTTCGCGGCTCACGGTGACAGCATCGCCGCGGTCATCACGGAAGCGGCAGCCGCGAACATGGGCGTCGTCGCGCCCAACCCCGGGTTCAACGCGGGGCTGCGCACGATCACCGCAGCGCACGGTGCGCTGCTCATCCTCGACGAGGTGCTCACGGGCTTCCGCGTCTCCGCAGGCGGCTGGTGGGGCCTCGAGGGCGCCGGCGAAGGCTGGGCTCCCGACCTGTTCACGTTCGGCAAGGTCGTCGGGGGCGGCATGCCGGTCGCCGCGCTCGGCGGCCCCGCCGCGATCATGGACCACCTCGCACCACTCGGTCCCGTCTACCAGGCAGGGACGCTCTCCGGTAACCCGGTCGCCGTCGCCGCAGGCCTCGCGACGCTCGCCGCCGCCGACGCCGCCGTGTACGAGCACGTCGACCGCACCGCCGACATCGTTTCCGAGGCGGTCAGCGCCGCGCTCACCGGCGCGGGCGTCGAGCACACCGTCCAGCGTGCGGGGTCGCTGTTCTCGTTCGCGTTCGGCACCTTCCCCGCGCACGCCTCCGGCGTCGCGGGACCGCGCGACTACGCGGCCGTCCAGGCGCAGGAGTCGTGGCGGTACCCGCCGTTCTTCCACGCGATGCTCGACGCGGGCGTCGCGCTCCCGCCGTCCGTCTTCGAGGCGTGGTTCCTCACGGCGGCGCACGACGCGGACGCGGTCGGACGCATCGTCGACGCGCTGCCGGCCGCCGCTCGGGCTGCCGCCAACGCGACGCGCCCGGCAGGCTGACGCTCGAGCACCCCGACCCACGCACCTGCCATCGACGGAGATGACGCACGTGACCGAACCGACGTACCTGTCTGACCGCACCCCCAGCGCCGGACGCGTCCTGCCCGCACGCGCATGGCTCCCGACCGACGCCCCGTCGCTGCAGCTCGACGGGACCTGGCGGTTCCGGCTGCACGACGTCGCCGACCCTGCCAGCGACGCCACGGAACCACCCTGGGACGTGCTCCTCGACGACTCCGGCTGGGAGACCATCACCGTCCCCTCGCACTGGGTCCTCACCGGGGAGGGCACCCGCGGGCGGCCCTGGTACACGAACGTCCAGTACCCGTTCCCGGTCGACCCACCGCACGTCCCCCGCACGAACCCGACCGCCGACCACCGCCGCACGTTCGAGCTCCCCGACGACGACGCCTGGCGCGACGCCGAACGCGTCCTCCTGCGGCTCGACGGCGTCGAGTCGGCCTGCCGCGTATGGCTCAACGGGTCCGAGGTCGGCGTCGTCAAGGGCAGCAGGCTCGTTCACGAGCTTGATGTCACAGGCCTCGTCCGGCCCGGCCGCAACGTCCTGGTCGTGCGCGTCCACCAGTGGTCCGACGCCACCTACCTCGAAGACCAGGACCAGTGGTGGCTGCCCGGGATCTTCCGCTCGGTCACCCTGCTCGCCCGGCCGGTCGGCGGGCTCGACGACGTGTGGGCTCGCACCGGCTACGACCACGTCGCCGGCACCGGCGAGATCGACCTCGACATCGCCGCGAGCCCGAGCGCCTGGCCCGTGACGCTCACCGTTCCCGAGCTCGGCGTGGAGGTCCGCTGGGACGCGCCCTCCGACGTCAACCCCGTCCGTGTCCCGGCAGAGCCCTGGACCGCGGAGACTCCCCGCCTCTACGACGCCCAGGTCTCCTCGCCGGGCGAGACTGTCAGCCTCAGGCTGGGGTTCCGCACGGTCCGCATCGACGGGACGCGCTTCACCGTGAACGGCCAGCGCATCGTCATGCGAGGCGTCAACCGGCACGAGACCCACCCGGTACGGGGCCGAGTCTTCGACGAGGCCCATGCCCGCGCCGACATGGCGCTCATGAAGCGTCACAACATCAACGCGATCCGCACCGCGCACTACCCGCCGCACCCGCGTGTCCTCGACCTCGCGGACGAGCTCGGCTTCTGGGTCGTCGACGAGTGCGACCTCGAGACGCACGGCTTCGAGCTCGTCGGCACGCTCGACACCGAGAGCGACGACCCGCGCTGGCGCGACGCCTTCCTCGACCGTATCCAGCGCACGGTCGAACGCGACAAGAACCATCCGTCGGTCATCATGTGGTCGCTCGGGAACGAGTCCGGCACCGGGTCCAACCTCGCGGCCATGTCGAGCTGGGTGCACGGCCGCGACCCGTCCCGCCCCGTCCACTACGAGGGCGACCGCACCGGGGCGTACACCGACGTGTACTCCCGGATGTACCCCACGCTCGAGGAGGTGCGTGCGATCCTCGGTGAGTCCGGCGAGATCTTCGGCGTCACCGCCCCCGCGCAGGCCGCCCGCCTGCGCGCGCAACCGTTCCTGCTGTGCGAGTACGCGCACGCGATGGGCAACGGGCCAGGCGCTCTCGCGGCATACGAAGAGCTGTTCGACTCCTCGGACCGCTTCCACGGCGCGTTCGTGTGGGAGTGGCGTGACCACGGCATCCTCACGACGACCGGTGACGGCGTGCCGTTCTACGCGTACGGCGGCGACTTCGGGGAACCCGTCCACGACGGCAGCTTCGTCATGGACGGCCTCATCAGGTCCGACGACGTGCCGTCGCCCGCGCTCGCAGAGCTCGCCGCCGTCATCGCACCAGTGCGGCTGTCGTTCGACGCTGGTCGGGCGACACTGCGCAACCGTCGCGCGTTCGCGTCGACCGCGGACCTCGACGTCACGTGGTCCCTCGAGGTGGACGGGCGCGCGGTTGCCGACGGACCTCTCGACCTGCCAGACGTCCCCGCGGGCGAGGCGCGCAGCACCAGCTGGCAGCCGACCGCTCTCGACGCACGACGCCACGAGCCGGGCTCCGAGGTGTTCCTGACGCTCACGGCTGCGCTCCGTGAGGCCACGCCCTGGGCTCCCGCCGGGCACGTCGTCGCCCGGCACCAGGTGGCGATCGACCCGCGCCTCGTCGGGCTCGATCCGGCGCGTGCGCCGCGGCGCCGGAACGGCACGGCGGCGCCTCAGGTGGTCAGCCCCACCGACATGCCCGCCGGTCTCGACGCCCCCGGAGGTGCGCTGCGCCTCGGTGAGGCGTGGTTCGACCGCGACACCGGCGCACTCCTGCGCATCGGATCTCTCGACGTCGACGGTCCGCAGCCCGAGCTGTGGCGCGCACCGACGGAGAACGACTCCGCCACGGGAGGGCCTGGCTACGAGGTTGTCGACCTTGCCACCTCGGGAGACGTTCCCTCCCCGGAGTCGCTCGCCCAGCCGTCCGCCGCCGCGCGCTGGCGCGAACGCGGCCTCGACCGGCTCGAGCATCGCGTCCGCGATGTCGAGACACGGGACGACGCCGTCGTCGTGCATCTGCGCTCCGGGGCGGCGGGTACCGCACTCTGGCTGGGGACGACCCTCACCTACCGCTGGGTCGAGGACGAGCTCGAGGTCCACGCCAGCTTCGAAGCGTCGAACGGGTGGGACTGCACGTGGCCTCGCATCGGCGTGCGCCTCGACCTGCCCCTCGGGTTCGACGAGGTCGCATGGTTCGGCAGCGGGCCTGGTGAGGCGTACGCGGACTCGCGCTCCGCTGCGCGCATCGGCCGGTTCGCGTCGCTCGTCGACGAGCTCGCCGAGCCGTACGCGGTCCCCCAGGAGACAGGCCACCGTCCCGACCTGCGCGAGCTCGTCACGTCCGGCGAGCACGTCCCGACGCTCCGGGTCCGGACGATCGCCGACGGCTCAGGCGCACGACCTGGCACCCTCGGGACACGTCCCGGGTTCACGCTGGTACGCCACACCGCTCAAGAGCTCGACGTCGCCCGGCACCAGCACGAGCTACCGTCACCGAGCCGCACCTACCTCTACCTCGACGCGGCCCAGCACGGCCTCGGGTCGCGCACGTGCGGCATGGACGTGCGGCCCGAGCACGCGCTGTGGCCTGGTAGCCATGCGATGACGGTGCTGCTGCGAGTCACGGACGCCTAGACGGTCGAGCTGCCAGCAGAGAGCTGCTTGGCCGCAGACCGGGCGGCGAACGCGAACGCGACGAGGGCGGTGCCGAAGATGATCGCGTAGACGCCGATGATCCACACGAGCGCGCCGAGCCCGGTCGCCGGCTGGGTGAGCATCAGCACGCCGAACGCGAACGACAGGACGCCACCGAGGATGACCCAGATGCGGGCACCCACCGAGAGCCCACGCGTCGTCGCGCCGAGCGCCACCTGCACGACTCCGGAGATGATCGCCCAGAACGCGACGGTGTAGACGACCACCACGAGCGTGATCCCTGGCCAGGCCAGCATGATGACGCCAGCGATCACCCCCACGGCGCCCACCACAGCATGCAGGACCATCCCGCCGAACTTCCGGTGCCGAAACGCCTCGACGACGTCGATCAAGCCCTCGACCGCCACGAAGGCCCCGATCACGATCGCGAGCGCCGCCGCGGTGCTCCAGGGCGAGGCGATCGCGATCACGCCGAAGACGATCGCGACGACGCCCCGCAGGAGGATGAGCCACCAGACCTGCTCCGCGATGCGCGCCAACGGGTCCGGAACCCCGGCAGGGACCGCGGTCGCGTGCCGGGCGGGTCGAGTGGTGTGAGCCGTGCCAGTCGTGTCGGACATGAGAGCCCCCTGGATGATTTGTCCCGTTGGCCCCAGAGTGGACCTCGCCGAGCACCAGGTCAACAGCCTGCGCCGCCGGACGTGCAGACGGTCCCCGTGGCGTCCGCTTCTCGGACGCGACGGGGACCGTCTCGTTTGTCGCGCGGCGCCGCGCCGGAGCGGTCAGGCTCCCGCAGCAGCCTTGAGGTCGTCGACGAACGTCGGGTTCGCCTCGAGCCACGTGCGCACAGACTTGTCCGGGTCGGCGCCGGCGTCCTCGTTGAACATGATGTTCTCGAGCGAGAACAGCTGCTCGTCGGTCAGTGTGAACGCCTTGATGAGCGCGGCGACGTCCGGATGATCGGCGGCGAAGCCGGTGCGGCCCACCGTGTGGATCTCCTCGGCACCCCCGAGCGCCCCCTCCGGGTCCTCCAGGTCGCGGATCGGGAACGCGTCGTACGCCCAGTGCGGACGCCACAGCGTCACGGCGACGTTCTCACCGGCGTCGGTCCGGCTCTTGAGCTCGGCGAGCATCGCCGGGGTCGACGAGATGACGAAGTCCATCTCGTCGAGGCCGTACGTCGGGACGACCTCGTCCTGCGTGATGCGCGTCAGGCCCGCACCCGCCTCGATGCCGACGAGACGGTCCCCGAAGTCGCCCGAGGCGTCCTTGAGCTCCGCGAGCGACGTGATGGGCGAGTCCTCGTTGACGGCGATCGTCAACCGCGCGTCGTCGTACCAGACGCCGAGCTGCTCGAGGTCGTCACCGTACTTCTCGAGGTAGTCCGCGTGGGTCGCTGGCAGCCACATGTCGAAGTTGAGGTCGTAGCCGCCGCCCGCGAGGCCCGTGTACACGACCCCGGGGTCCGCGGTCTCCGCGTCGACGGTGTAGCCGTCGTCCTCCAGCATGGCCTTGAACAGGTGCGAGACGGCGATCCCCTCGTCCCAGCCAGCGTGGACGCCGATGCTGATCTTCTTCTCGTCAGTGGCAGAGGCCTTCGGGGTGCCTGCGTCCTCTTCGCTGGCGCAGGCGCCGAGGCCGAGGGCGAGGGCGGCCGTCGTGACGGCGGCGAGGGCGGTGCGAGTCGTGCGTGAGCGGGTCATGCGTTCCTCTCGTGGGCGCGGAGCGCCCGGGTAGGGGTGCGGGAGCCGTGAAGGCAGGGCGACGTGCGCGGGCCGTGCGGCCTTGCGCGTCTGGGGTGGATCAGGCGGACTTGAGGGCCTTGGCGACGGGGGCGCGGTCCGACAGCGCCGCCGTCGTGCGGTCGAGGATCATCGCGAGGATGACGACGGCGAGCCCCGCCTCGAAGCCGAGCGAGACGTTCACGCGCTGGAGCGCGGACACGACCTCGCGGCCGAGGCCCGCAGCGCCGGTGAGGCCTGCGATGACGACCATCGACAGGGACAGCATGATGACCTGGTTGACGCCGGCCATGATCGTCGGGAGTGCGAGCGGGAGCTGGATCTGCCGCAGGATGCGGCCCTCGGTGGCGCCGAACGCGTGCCCGGCCTCGACGACCTCGGAGTCGACCTGGCGGATCCCGAGCTCGGTGAATCGCACGCCGGGTGCGAGGGCGAAGATGATCGTCGCGACGAGCCCCGGCACCACGCCCGTGAGGAAGATGACGACCGTCGGGATCAGGTAGACGAACGCCGGCATGGTCTGCATGAAGTCGAGCACGGGCCGGACGACGCGGGACACCCTGCGGTTCCGTGCAGCCCAGATGCCGAGCGGGATCGCGATGAGCAGGGCGATGCCGCTCGCCAGGATGACGAGCGCGAGGGTGTCCATCGCGTTGCCCCACTGGTCGACCGCGCCGATGACGACGAGACCGACGGCCGCACCGACGGCGAGGAGCCAGCCCTTCGCGAACCAGGCGAGGGCCGCGACGACGAGGATGATCGCCCAGGCCGGCGGGGCGGACAGGGCGGTGTCGAGGACGTCGAACACGGCGAGCAGCCCGTCCTTGACCGCCGTGAAGAAGCTGGCGCCGGCGACGGTCACCCAGTCGACGAAACTCTCGACAGCGTCGCCGAGGTGGAGGCGAGGAACCATGGTCTCGCTCATCGGGCACCTCCCTGGATCGTTGCGCGCACGTCGACGGCAGGGAGCTGCGTCGTCGGCTCGGGCAGGACGTCGGGCGCGAGGCCCGGTACGCCGTCGTCGGGCGGGAGCGGCTCGAAGCCCTCGGGGACGGTCGGGGTGACGCTCGCCCCGACACCCTCGGCGTCGGTGTCCGGGGGGACCATCGCCTCGAGGAGTGCGACGCGCGGGACGACGCCGAGCAGGCGGCCGCGTTCGTCCGTGACGGCGACGGGCAGCGGGGACTCGGCCGAGGGCGCGAACACCTCGGACAGCGGGGTGCTCTCGTCGACGGTGTGCGCGGCGTCGAGCAGCGCCGGGTCGAGCCGGGTGGCGCCGGCGCGAGCGGCGGCGACGACGTCGGAGTCCTGGACGGCGCCGCGCAGGACGCGGTCGCGGTCGACGACGAACGCGGCGGAGGCGTGGGCCTCACGCATCGCGCGGGCTGCCTGGCGTGGTCCGGCACTCGTCGCGAGGACGACTCCGGGCCGCACCATCACGGAGCCTGCGGTCAGGACCCGGGTGCGGTCGACGTCGGCGACGAACTGGGCGACGTACTCGTCGGCGGGCTCGGAGAGGATCTCCTCCGCGCTGCCGATCTGCACGATGCGTCCGGCGCGCATCACGGCGATCCGGTCACCGAGGAACATCGCCTCGTTGAGGTCGTGCGTGATGAAGATGATCGTCTTGCCGAGCTTCTGCTGAATCTCGATGAGCTGCTCCTGCATCTCGCGGCGGATCAACGGGTCGAGCGCCGAGAACGCCTCGTCCATCAGCAGGATGTCCGTGTCCGCGGCGAGCGCCCGGGCGAGCCCGACCCGCTGGCGCATACCGCCGGAGAGCTGCGACGGGAGGGAGTCCTCCCAGCCGGACAGGCCGACGAGCTCGAGCGCCTGGAGGGCGCGCTCTCGGCGCGCCGGCTTCTTGATGCCCTGAATCTCGAGGGGGTACGCGGCGTTGTCGAGGACCGTGCGGTGCGGCAGGAGCGCGAAGTGCTGGAAGACCATCGAGACGGTCGAGCGGCGCAGGGTGCGCAGGCGGCTCGCGCTCACCGTCGCGAGGTCGTCGTCGCCCAGCATGATGCGTCCGGACGTAGGGCGCCACAGGCCGTTGAGCATGCGGATGAGTGTCGACTTGCCCGAGCCCGACAGGCCCATGACGACGAAGATCTCGCCCTCGGCGACCTCGAAGGACGCGTCGATGACCGCGGCGGTGCCGTGCTGCTTGACGTCCTCCCGGGGTGCGCCCTCACGCAGGCGCCGGACCGCCTCCTGGGGTCGTCGACCGAACACCTTGTAGACGTTCTCCACACGTATCGCCGTCATGCTGAACGGGCTCGCCACCTTCCGGTCGGGCTTGTACGCGAGGGGGCGTTCCCCTCGTCTGCGTTCGTGTGCGGCCGGTCCGGAGGCTCTGCCTGACAAGGCGGCCAGGGGCGCCCCGTGAAGGGCGGCGGCGGATCGGCGCTGGGGGCTCGCCCCGCACCAGGCCTGTCGAAGGCCCTCAGCCACCTTGCCTCATTCGAGACCATCTTGCTGCCTGAGGACCACGCCACGAGGGTCACCCTTTGCCTGTTCTTGACACGAATATCCCTCTGACCTGCAAGGATGCTGCGAGCAGGATCGTTACGGCAACGTGACCTTTACTCTTGTGCGGCAGTTCACAGAGAAACGGGAATACGAGGAGTCCTGGTCCTTCATTACCCCTAGGGGGTATATTGGAACCATGACTCACGACGAGCACTCGAAGTCTCACGGGTACGTCCAGGACAAGGACGCCTACCTCAAGCGCCTGCGCCGCATCGAAGGCCAGGTCCGCGGCATCGCCCGCATGGTCGACGAGGACACCTACTGCATCGACGTCCTCACCCAGGTCGCCGCCGTCACCAAGGCGCTGCACGCCGTGAGCCTCGGGCTCGTCGGCGACCATCTCGGCCACTGCGTCGTCGACGCCGCCAAGGAGTCCGACGAGGCGGCGGCCGCCAAGGTCGAGGAAGCCACCCAGGCGATCGGGAGGCTCCTGCGATGAGCACCGACCACACCACCGTCCCCGACGCGATCACCGTCGACCTCGCCGTCTCCGGCATGACGTGCGCGTCGTGCGTCGCCCGCGTCGAGAAGCGCCTCGCCCGCGTCCCCGGCGCGACCGCGACCGTCAACCTCCCGCTCGAGTCCGCACGCGTGACCCTCCTCCCCGTCGACGGCCACGTCGCCGACGACACGGAGCTCGTCGCCGCGGTCGAGCGCGCCGGATACACCGCGCGTGTCACCAGGACGACGCGTCCGGCCGAGCCGGCCGCCGCGGCCGTGCAGGCCGCGCCGCACGGCTCCCACGCCGCGAGCGCAGGCGGCAGCCGCGCGGACGACGCCGCGCCGTCGGGCCCCGTCGACCACTCAGCCCACGTCGCCGACGCGACCGACACCGTCGCGCACGCGCTCTCTGCGCACGGCGCGGGTCACGACCACGACCCCGACGCCGACACGTCCGCGCCCGAGCCGGACCGCGGCGTCGACCTGCGGCGTCGGCTGCGCACGTCCGCGGTGCTCGCCGTCCCCGTCGTCGCCCTGTCGATGATCCCCGCGCTCCAGGTCACCGGCTGGCAGTGGGTCGTGGCCGCGCTCTCGCTTCCCGTCGTCACCTGGGGCGCGCTGCCGTTCCACCGCGCCGCGCTGCGCGCAGGTCGTCACGGCGGCTCGACGATGGACACGCTCGTGTCGATCGGCGTCATCGTCGCGACAGGGTGGTCGTTGTGGGCGCTGCTCCTCGGCGGTGCAGGCCGGCTCGGCATGACGATGGAGCCCACCTTGATCCCCCGGCGCGCCCACAGCGCGATGCCCGAGCTCTACTTCGAGGTCGCCGTCGTCGTCACGACGTTCCTCCTCGCAGGCCGCTACGCGGAGCACCGGTCACGGCGCCGCGCGGGCGACGCGCTCCGGGCCCTGCTCGAGATGGGCGCGAAGACCGCGATCGTGCGCCGGCCCGACGGTGCCGGCGCGTGGACCGAGCACGAGGTCCCGACGGGCGCGCTGCAGGTCGGCGACGAGATCGTCGTGCGGCCGGGCGAGAAGATCGCGACCGACGGCGTCGTCGTCGCCGGCAGCGCAGGGATCGACACGTCCTTGCTCACGGGCGAGCCCGTGCCGGTCGACGTGTCGGTCGGCGACGCCGTGACGGGCGCGACGATCAACACGGACGGCCACCTCGTCGTGCGCGCCACGCGCGTCGGCGAGGACACGACGCTCGCCCAGATGGGCCGCCTCGTCGCGGACGCCCAGTCCGGGAAGGCGCCCGTCCAGCGGCTCGCAGACCGGATCTCGGCCGTGTTCGTGCCGGTCGTCCTCGTGCTCGCGGTCGGCACGCTCGTCGCGTGGCTCGTCGTCGGCGGCACGGACGCGGCGAACGTCCAGGCGGCGTTCACCGCCGCGGTCGCGGTGCTCATCATCGCGTGCCCGTGCGCGCTCGGGCTCGCGACACCGACCGCCCTGCTCGTCGGCACAGGCCGGGCTGCGCAGCTCGGCGTCGTCATCAAGGGCCCGGAGACGCTCGAGTCGACGCGCCGGATCGACACCGTCGTCCTCGACAAGACCGGGACCGTCACGGCGGGCGCGATGGAGGTCGCCGACGTCGTGCCGCTGCGGCCCAGCGTCACCGCCGAGGAGGCGCTGCGGTACGCGGCGGCGATCGAGGCCGGCAGCGAGCACCCGATCGCCCGCGCGATCACGGCCGCGGGTGCGGCCCCCGCTCCGGCCGCCGCCGAGGTAGGGGTCTCCACGCGAGGTAGTGCCTTGGAGGCCCCTACCTCGCGTGCACGCACCTACCTCGGCGAAGAGGGCGACGGCACGGGCGTGGGCGAGGGCGGCGAGCCCACGGTCGGGGCGGACGGCGTGGTCATCGGGAGCCTGCAGGCGCTCGACTTCGCGACGTCGCCGGGCGGCGGCGTGTCCGGGACCGTGCGCACGGCGCACTCGGGCCCGCACGTGTCGCGGCGCGTCGTCGTCGGCAAGCCCGGCTGGGTCGCCGACCAGACCGGCGTCCACGACGACGCGGCCGAGCAGGCCGTCCTCGCCGCGGAGGAGGACGGCGCGACGGCGGTCGTCGTCGCGTGGAACGGCCAGCCGCAGGCGGTCGTCGTGCTGCGCGACCCGGTGAAGGAGACCTCGGCCGCTGCGATCGCGGAGCTGCGCAGCCTGGGGCTGCGGCCGTTCCTCGTCACGGGCGACAACGCGGGCGCAGCGCGCCGCGTCGCCCGCGAGGTGGGGATCGACCCGGCAGACGTCGTCGCCGGCGTGCTCCCCGAAGGGAAGGTCGACGTCGTCGCCCGGCTCCAGGACGAGGGGCGCGTCGTCGCGGTCGTCGGGGACGGCGTCAACGACGCCGCAGCGCTCGCGCAGGCGGGCAGGCAGGGCCTCGGCATGGCGATGGGTACCGGGACGGACGTCGCGATCCAGGCGAGCGACATCACCCTCGTGCGCGGAGACCTGCGCGCCGCGGCCGCAGCCGTGCGCATCTCGCGGGCGACGTTGCGGATCATCAAGCAGAACCTGTTCTGGGCGTTCGCGTACAACGTCGCGGCGATCCCGCTCGCCGCGACGGGCCTGCTCAACCCGATGATCGCGGGCGCGGCGATGGCGCTCAGCTCGGTCCTCGTGGTGACGAACAGCCTCCGGCTCCGGCGGGCTTCCTGAGCATCCCCTCGAAGACAGGCACTCAGAACGGGCACCGAGAAGGTGCCCGTTTTGGCTGCTTGTGGTGGGAGCGCTTCCTGACCTAGCGTCATGTAATCGATTCCACGCGATCGGTCCCGAGGCTCCCGCCCGCGGCCGTGAGGGTGGAGAGCGAGGAGGCCGACGATGCGAACCGCCACCCTTCAGGACGTCGCGAAGCTCGCCGGCGTCTCGACCGCAACAGCCTCCCGCGTCCTGTCCGGCCATCCCGCCACCTCCGTCGACGCCCGCACGCGCGTCGCCGAGGCCGCGACCGAGCTCGGCTTCCGCCCCAACGCCCAGGCCCGCTCCCTGCGCAAGGCGCGCACCGAGTCCATCGGCGTCGTCGTCTCCGACATCCTGAACCCGTTCTTCGCCGAGATCGCCCACACGGCCGAGCAGACCGCACGTGAGGCCGGCCTCACGATCATGCTGTGCAACGCGAACGAGTCGACGGAGCAGCAGGACAGGTACATCGACCTGCTGCTCGCGCACCGCGCGGACGGCATCGTCATCGCGCCTCAGGGCGACGGGTCCGGTTCGCTGCGCGACGTCCTCAAGCTCGGCGTACCCCTGGTGTTCGTCGACCGCACGGTCGACGGCGTCGACGTCCCGTCGATCACGTCGGACAACTTCGGCGGGATCGCCCAGGCGGTCGAGCACCTCGTCGGGCTCGGGCACCGCCGCATCGGCTTCATCGCTGGGCCCCAGGCCACGTCGACGGGCCGGGACCGCCTCGTCGCCTTCCGTGACGCCATCGAGAAGCACGGCGCCGACCAGGACATGGCGCTGATCTACGAGGGCGACTTCCGGGTGTCGAGCGGCGTCGCAGGCGCCCGGCACCTGCTCGACCTCGCCTGCCCGCCGACCGCGCTGCTCGCGGCTGACAGCCTCATGACGCTCGGCGCGCTGCACGTCTGCCAGGACCGGGCGATCTCGATCCCGGACGACATGTCGATCGTCGGGTACGACGACATCGAGGCGTTCCGGCTCCTCGACCCGCCGATCACAGTCGTCTCGCACGACCCCGCCCGCACGGGCGAGCTCGCCGTCGAGCTGCTCACGAAGATGCTCGACGGCGAGAAGGTCGAGAGCGTCGTGCTCGACGCGCAGCTCGTGGTGCGCGGGTCCACGGGGCCTGCCTCGCTCAGGCGCGACGTGCCGGCCCCCGTCCCGCTCGAGACGGAGGCCCCGCCGGACGTGCGAGGCCTGCCTGCCCCCCACCTCCTTGCCCATGCCGTGCACGTCGACGACGTCGCCAGGCTCCTGTCGTGACGGGCGCCCCGCGGCCGTCGTCAGCCGCGGTCGGTGCCGCGTCCCCCGACGTGGTCGTCGTCGGGTCGACGAACGCTGACCTGCTCGTCCAGGTCGCCGCGCACCCCGCTCCTGGCGAGACCGTGCTCGGGCGCTCGATGGCAGTCCTCGCAGGCGGCAAGGGCGCGAACCAGGCTGTCGCGGCGGCGCGCTCGGGTGCGCACGTCGCGTTCGTCGGGTCGGTGGGCGACGACGAGTTCGCCGACGCGGCGCTTGAGGGGCTGCGCGCCAACGGCGTGGACCTGTCGGGGCTGCGCGTGGTTCCCGGCAGCACGGGCATCGCGATCGTGACCGTGTCGGCGGACGGCGAGAACTCGATCGTAGTGATCCCCGGAGCCAACGCGGCGACGGATGCCGACGCCGTGCGCGCCCAGGCGGACCTGCTCGCC
Organism: Sanguibacter hominis ATCC BAA-789; assembly: GCF_012396185.1. Taxonomy (GTDB): domain Bacteria; phylum Actinomycetota; class Actinomycetes; order Actinomycetales; family Cellulomonadaceae; genus Flavimobilis; species Flavimobilis hominis. The sequence continues at coordinate 1,376,336 of NZ_JAAXOW010000001.1, read as the reverse complement.
CGGGCGCGCGTCGTCGTCGTGCAGGGCGAGGTCCCGCGCGACGGCATCGAGGAGGCCGCGCGGCTCGCCCGCGAACGCCTGATCGTCAACCTCGCGCCGGTGATCGCGCTCGACACCGAGGTGTTGCGGCGGGCCGACCCGCTCGTCGTCAACGAGCACGAGGCTGCTCTCGCTGCGCGCGCCCTCGGCGTCGCGCTGCCCGCGGGCGCGTCGGACGCCGACGTCGCCCGCGCCCTCCTCGACGCGGGCGTGCGGTCCGTCGTCGTGACGGTCGGCGCCGACGGCGCGCACGTCGCCGAGACGGTCGACGGCGCACCCCGCGTGACGCACGTGCGCTCTCCGCGCGTCGACGCGGTCGACACGACCGGCGCCGGCGACGCGTTCGTCGGCGCGCTCGCCCAACAGCTCGCCGACGGCACTCCCCTGCCCGACGCCGCGCAGCACGCGGCCCGCGTCGGCGCCTACGCCGTCACGTCCGTGGGGGCGCAGGCGTCGTATCCCGGGCCGGGGGACGAGCTGCCGGGCGACTGACGCGCACCCCGGTCGACCCACGGCCGAGCACAGCCTGCTATAAAGCAGCACATGACCGACTCCACGCTCGAGACCCCGCTGTCGCGCTACGAGCGGCGCCGGCTCGGCGTCGAGATCTGGATCGTGCTGGGCCTGTCGCTCGGCAAGAGCGCGGTGTACGCGATCGCGAACATCCTCGAACGGCTCAGCGCCCCCGTGGCGCTCGGCGACCAGGCCGCGGCGATCAACACGGCGATGGCGGAGCGACCGTGGGTCGACCTCGCCTACCAGCTGTTGTCGCTCTTCTTCGTGCTCGTCCCCGTCGCCCTCGCGCTGTACCTGCTGTCCGAGCCGGGGCGCTCGGCGCTGGTGCGGCTCGGGCTCGACCGGGCCCGCCCGCTGCGTGACATCGGCTGGGGGTTCGCCCTCGCCGCTGCCATCGGCATCCCCGGTCTCGGGTTCTACGCGCTCGGCCGGGCGATCGGTATCACGGTCGAGGTGCAGGCCGCCAACCTGGCCGAGTACTGGTGGACCGTGCCGATGCTGATCCTCCTCGCGCTCAAGAACGCGCTCGTCGAGGAGATCATCGTCGTCGGGTACCTGCTCGAACGGCTGCGCGAGCTGCGCTGGTCCGTCCCCGCCGCGATCGCCGCGTCGGCGCTGCTGCGCGGCTCGTACCACCTGTACCAGGGCTTCGGGCCGTTCGTCGGGAACGTCGTCATGGGCGTCGTGTTCGGCGCTTTCTACGTCTCCCGCTGGGGACGCCGTCGGACCATGCCGCTCGTCATGGCGCACACGCTGCTCGACATCGTCGCGTTCGTCGGTTACGCCCTGCTACCTGCGAGCCTGCTCGCCGCGCTCGGCGTGAGCTGATCTCCTCCGCCCCTGGACGGAGGCCCGACCTCCGGGGCTACGACCCGGGTATGGACTTGCCGTCCGAGGGGTGCATACAGCCCAGATACACCGCGGAACGGCGGGGCTGCCGCCCTAGACTCGGACCCATGCCGCACACGTTCGACGACCACGGGACGGCCGACGCTCCCGCGCCGGGCGTCTCCCGTCCTGCGACCGCGGGTCGCACCCGCACGGTCGGCGACCCGCACCACGACCAGCTCCCCGGGATCGGCGAGTCTGGCTATGTCCGTCTCGTCGACGCGCCGTCCGACCGCGTCCGCCGCCCGCAGGACCTCGTCGCGATCACGCTGTGCCTGCTCGGCATCGGCGTCATCCTCCTGCTGACGGTCTTCGCGCACGCGACGACGGTCGGCGTGCAGCAGGACGTCCAGGGCTTCTCGCGGCTCCTCGGCCGCATCCTGCTCTTCCCCGTCGCGATCCTCGAGAGCCTCGTCACGCTCATCGTGCCGCTCGCCGTCGTCGTCGACCTCTCGGTGCGGCGCCTGGGCCGGCAGCTCGTCGAGGCGCTCACCGCCGCCGGCGTGAGCCTCGTGCTCGCGCTCCTCGCGTACGTCCTCGTCGACGCGCTCGCGTCGGAGGACCTGCGCTCGGGCCTGTCGATCCTCCAGGGAGGGGTCGCGACACTCTCGCTGCCTGCGTTCGTCGCCGCGATCTCCGGCCTTCTCACCGGATCCGGCCCACGCACCCGACGCCGCACCGTCGGCTGGTCGTGGAACCTCCTGTGGGTCACGATCATCGTCTTCCTCATCACCGCCCAGGTCTCGCTGCCAGGCGTGGCGGTCATGCTCCTCGTCGGTCGCATCGGCGGCCTCACCGTCCGCTACGTCTCCGGCGTCCGCTCGGAGCGCGCCCACGGCGCCGACCTGGTCGACGGCGTCCGTCGCGCCGGGTTCGAGCCGCTCAGCCTCGTGAGGGTCCGCGACCTCACGGACGCGCCCGACGACGTCGAACGCTCCGTCAGCCCGCAGGGCACCGTGTCCGACCCTCAGCCCATCCCGCGGTCCGGGCCGTGGTGGTCGGGCAGCGCCGTCGAGACGGTCGTCGGGACGCCCGACGCGTCGTCGTTCGACCCGTCGGCGCTCGCGCTCCTGCGCTCCGCCGACCACCGCGTCTACGCCCTCACGACAGCCGAGCGGGACCGCCTCGACGTCGTCGTGCTCGACGGCGAGCGTCAGGTCCTCGGCTTCCTCACCCGTGCGTGGCGCTCCCTGCGCATGCGCGGCCTCGAGGGTCGCTCCGCGATCTCGCTGCGCTCCGTCGCGGAGCGGGCCGCGCTCCTCATGCACGCCGCCCGCTCGGCGGGGGTCCGCACGCCCGAGCTCCTCGGCGTCGCCGAGGCTGCCGACTCGATGCTGCTCATCCAGGAGCACGCCGCCGGCACGGTCTCGCTGCGGGACCTCGACGCCGACGCCCTCACCGACGAGGTGCTGCGCGAGTGCTGGCGCCAGCTCCTGCGCGCCCACTCGGTCGGCCTCGCGCACCGCTCCCTGACCGCCGACGTCGTCCTCGTCGCGCAGACCCACGGCGAGCCCCAGGTGTGGCTCACCGGGTGGGAGAACGGCGACATCGCGTCGTCGACGCTCGCACGCCGCATGGACCTCACCCAGATGCTCACGCTCCTCGCGCTGCGCGTCGGGCCGCAGCGCGCCCTCGCGTCGGCAGGTGAGCTGGTCGACGACGTCGTCGTCGAGTCGCTCGGCCCGCTCCTGCAGACGGTCGCGCTGCCGCGCTCCACGCGCGAGGAGATCCGCTCCGAGAAGAGCCCCGTCCTCGGCGAGCTGCGCACCGAGATCGCGCAACGGCTCCCCGAGGCGAACCTCGAACCTGAGCGGCTCGTGCGCTTCGGCGCGCGCACCATCATCACCGTGACGCTCACGCTCGTCGCCGTCGTCGTGATCGTCACCAAGCTCAACTTCCAGCAGATCACCGCCGCCGTCGCGACCGCCAACCCGTGGTGGGCGCTCGTGTGCTTCGCGGCGGGCACGATCACCTGGCTGGGCGCGGCGCTCGGCTTCCTCGCCTTCTCCCCCGTGCGTATCGGGGTGTGGCGGGCGACCCTGACGCAGGCAGCGTCGTCGTACGTGGCGCTCGCCGCACCCGCCGGCATCGGGTCAGCCGCGCTCAACCTGCGCCTGCTCACGCGGCGCGGGGTGTCCGGCGCGCTCGCCGGCGCGACGGTCGCGCTCGTCCAGGTGTCGCAGGTCGTCGTCACCGTCGCGTTGCTCGCCGTCCTCACGGTCGTCAGCGGTGACGGCGGCCTCCTGCGAGCGCTCCCGTCCGCGCCCGTGCTCGTGGCCGTGGGCATCCTGGGGCTCCTCATCACCGCCGTCATGCTCGTCCCGCGGCTGCGCCGCTGGATCGTCGCCCGCGTCGAGCCGCTGTGGGCTCAGACCTGGCCGCGCCTCTCCTCCGTGTTCTCCGACCCCAAGCGTCTCCTCGTCGCGCTGCTCGGCAACTCGGTCCTGACGCTCGGCCTCGTGTTCGCGTTCGACGCCGCCCTGCGCGCCTTCGGGCAGTCCGTCTCCCTGATCGACGTCGCCGTGATCTACCTGATCGGCAACACCGTCGGGGCCGCCGCGCCGACCCCGGGCGGCGTCGGTGCGATCGAGCTCGTGCTCGCGGGATCTCTCACCGCCACCGCGGGCGTGCCCGCCGGTATCGCCGCGACCGTGGTCATGCTGTTCCGTGTCATGACGTACTGGGTGCGCATCCCGATCGGGTGGCTCGCGATGCACCACCTGCAGAAGAAGGGCGACCTCTAGCCGCAGTCGCCTTGGCGCCAGAAGCGGCAGAAGCGCCAGGCCGCCCGACGGCTGACCAGCATGACGAAGGCCCCCGATCCGTGCGGATCGGGGGCCTTCGTGGAAACTGTGCGGTGCGTGAGGCTCAGGCCTCGACGTTCACCAGGCCGCGCTGCGCGCCCTTGACCAGGCGACGCGGGATGCGGACCGTCTGGCCGTCAACGCGAGCCTCGACGAGCTGCGTCTCCGTCGCCTTCCACTGCGAGCGGCGGGCACGGGTGTTGGAGCGGGACATCTTCCGCTTCGGAACTGCCATGATCGTCCTTTCTCGGGTTGAAACCTTGCTCCGGCACAGCGAGCTAAGGCCCGGGGAGCGGTCACTGATCACCTCATCGTACGGGGGCCGCGGAACCACGGTCAAATCACGGCGACCGTGACCTGCGCGACTGCCTCCGCACGCAGAGACCCCGCCACCGGTCAGGACCGGGGCGGGGTCTCTCGCGAGTACTGCGTGCCTTACTTGGCGACGGCCTTCTTCAGGAGCGAGCCGGCCGAGATCTTGACGCCGAAGCCAGCGGGGATCTGGATCTCCTCGCCCGTGCGCGGGTTGCGGCCCGTGCGAGCAGCGCGCTCGACGCGCTCGACGGAGAGCAGGCCCGTGACCTTGACAGCCTCGCCAGCGGCGAGCGACTCGATCAGGACCTCCTGGAGCGCGGCGACGGCCTTGTCAGCGTCAGCCTTGGTCAGGTCAGCCTTGGCGGCGATGGCCGAGACGAGGTCAGAGCGGTTGAGCGACATGCGATTCCCTTCATCGGGTCACGCCACGGCAGGGACGTCGCGGCGAGCTGTGGACTAACTGTGCCTGCCGTTCGGCGGGACATGGTCAAGCGTAGGGAATCATGCCTGAAATCGCGGGATCCTGCGAAATCTGGCCCCCTCGTGTCACCACCGTACGGCACGCCGGCCGTCTGACCGGGCGACGCGCCGCCCGACCTCCCCACCACGAGGCCCCTGCACCCATCCCTCGAGTTGCGACGCCCCGTATCCCAGGAAACCCTGGGTTCAACGCGATGGCACCGATCCCGGATACGATCACCGGGTCCGCAGACGGTGCCGGACGGCACTGGAGGGAGGGACCGCATGCAGCACGCGCTCGAGATCGAGCCGCACTTCGCAGCGATCGCGCCCGCACGCCGATGGGCCCACGACCTGCTCACCGAGGCTGGGATCGAGGGCGAGACCCTCAACGTGATGATCTTGCTGGTCAGCGAGGTCGTCACGAACGCGGTGGCGCACGCCGTCCCGCCGGTCTCCCTCATCATCCACGTCAACGCGGAGCGCGCACGCGTCGAGGTGCGCGACTGCGCCCGTGACCTGCCGATCATCAAGCACCCGCCGCCCACGCAGCCCGGCGGTCGCGGTGTCGCCCTGGTCGACATGCTCGCGACGCGCTGGGGCGTGGGCTACGACGAGCTCGACGGCCAGCTCAAGTCCGTCTGGTTCGAGGTCGCCCTCTGACCGTCCCCACGACGCACTGACGACCGGTGCCGGCTCAGCCGGTCCCGGTCGTCTCGTCTTTCGTGGCGAAGTTGATCCCCCGCAGCGGCAACGGTCAGGTGCGCGCGCTGAGCGCGAGGACAGCCTCGACGCGGCTCATGACCGTGGCGACAGTCTCACCCGACTCGACCTGCCGCGACGCGGCGAGCACGACGGCGTTGACGAGCTCGGCCGCACGGCCGGGGTCGTCGACCCCCATCTGGCCGAGCGTGCGCGCCAAGGGCTCGAGCATCTCCCGGTGCATCTCCGCGCTGCGCAACGCCACGACAGGCTGGGGGGCGATCGTGCTGAGCGCGGCAGCGATCTCGTGCTCCCCGCCCGCGACGAGCTCGAGGTTGACCTCCGCATACGCGAGGACGGCCTCGCGCGGGCTGGAGGCAGCCTCGACGACCTCCACGATCCGCGCCGACCAGCGGGGGAACACGTCCATCACGACGGCCTCGACGAGCTCCTCGCGTGACGCGAAGTACTGGTAGAGGCTCGGGCGGGCGAGCCCCGCCCTCGCGGCGACCTGGCCGAGCGTGAAGTCCCCGCCCCGCTCCGAGACGAGCTCGCGAGCGGCGTCAAGCACCGCGCGCCGCTGGGCCGCGCGGTGCTCCACGAGCGTCGCGGCGTTGATCCTCGGCATGTCCCCTCCTTCGTGACTATTGGACCACGCACGACGCCGACCCCCAGCCAGGGGTCGGCGTCGTGCGTGAGATCGCGGGGCAGTCGTGCCCTCGTCAGCGGGCGGGCGCTCCGAGCGAGCCGTCGACCATCTCGAGCACGCGGTCGCAGTGCTCGAGGACGTCGTGGTCGTGGGTGACCATGAGCGCGCCGGCGCCGAACGTGGCGACCTCCTTCGCGAGGAGCTCGACGACCTCGTGGCTGCGCGCCCGGTCGAGGGCCGCGGTCGGCTCGTCGACGAGGAGCAGCGCGGGGCTCGTCATGAACGCGCGCGCGATACCGACGCGCTGCCGCTCACCGCCGGACAGCTCGTGCGGGCGACGGTCCGCCTTGTGGCTCATCGACACGGCGTCGAGGAGCTCGCGCGGGTCACGAGCGCGCTCGTCGTCCGGCGACATGCCCGCGATCTTGAGCGCGAGCCGCAGCTGGTCGAGGCACGTCAGCGCCGGGATGAGGTTGCCCGACTGGAACACGAAGCCGATCCGCTCGCGACGCAGCCGCGCCTTCGTGCTCGCGTCGGCCGAGCCCAGGTCGACGCCGTCGACCCGGACGGTGCCGGACTCGGGAGTCACGAGCGCGCCGGCGACAGCCAGGAGCGAGGACTTGCCGGAGCCCGACGGCCCGACCACCGCGACGAGCTCGCCAGCGGTGACGTCCAGGTTGACGGCCTCGAGCGCCGTGACGGTCGAGTCGCCGTCGCCGTGCCGCAGGGTCACACCCTCGAGCTCGAGGACGGAGCGGGACTGGGTGGAGTCGTTCATCGCTGCCCTCCCAGGGCGGTCAGGGGGTCGACGGAGGTGATGCGGATGACGGCGGCGGTAGCACCGACCATGCCGAGCACGACCAGGAGCACTGCGGCGACCGCGAGGTCGGGAGCCTGGAGGGCGAACGGCATCGCCGTGCCCTGGAGGAGCGCACCGAGCCCGATGCCGACCGCGAAGCCGGTGCCGATAGCGCCCGCGAGGAGCAGCGCGGCCTGGCCGAGGCTGTCGGCGAGCAGGAACTTGCGGGTCGCACCCATCGCGCGCATCACGGCGATCTCGTGGCGGCGCTGGATCGTCCAGACGGTGAAGAACGCGCCGACGACGAGCGCGGAGATCGCGTACAGGAACACCTGGATGAGCATGAGCGTCGCGGTCTCGGCCGAGTAGCCGGGAGAGGCGCCGAACGATGCCTTGAGGGTCAGCGTCGTGGTGCCGAGAGCGGCGTCGGTGGCGGCCGGGTCGAAGTCGCCGTCGACGCGCAGGGCGGCGGCGGTCGTGACGTCGGGGACCTCGGCGTCGGCAGCGACGGTGACGTCGCCGCCGGCGTGCAGCTCCTGCCAGGTGGCGAGCGGGAGGTACGCGATGTCGACGTGGCCGAACGTGTGCTGCTCGGGCAGGATGCCGACGACGGTCAGGGTGCGGTCGAGCCGCTCGAGGGTGACCCTGTCACCGAGCTCGAGGCCGGCGTCCTTCGCGGTCGACGAGACGACGATGCCGTCGGCCTGGCCGACGAGGTCGCCCTCGGCGACGGCGGACGGCGCGACGAAGGAGCCCTCCTCGACGCCGACGAGGGTCAGGTCGACGGGCTGGCCGCCGTCGTCCTTCTTGGCGTTGGCGAGCATGAGCCCGTACGGCGCGGCGTCGGTGACGCCGGGCTGCTCGGCGAGCTTGTCGACCTGCTCGACATCGATGATGGAGCGCGTGAACGCTGCGTCCGTCTTGGTGCCCCCCTCGAACGAGAAGTGCGTGACGGGAAGCTGCTTGAGTCCGGAGACGCCGTCGTTGACGAGGCCGGCGGAGAGGCCGGACAGGAGGACGACGAGGACGGAGACGAGCGCGATGACCGCGCCCATGAGCGCGAAGCGGGTGCGCGCGAATCGTAGCTCGCGCAGTGCGAGGAACATGGGGGACCCTTCGGGTTGCCGACGTGGTGTCGATAAATTTACCAACGCCTCGTCGGTATCGTGAAGGGCTGCGGGTGACGTCTCCGTCACACGTCGATCACCCGCGACGACCGGCAGCCACCTCGCCCATCCGCGCGAGCGCCTCCCTCAGCACGTCCGACCGCGTCGCACAGTTCACCCGCACGTGGCCCTCACCCCCCGGCCCGAAGTCCAGGCCACGCGACAGCGCGACCCGCCCCTCCACGAGGAAGACCTTCGCCGGGTCGTCGCCGAGCCCGGCGCCGTCGGGACCCGCCGCGCGCAGGTCCACCCACCCGAGATACGTCGCCTCAGGCGCCCGGACACGCGCGCCCGGCAGGTGCTCCCCCACCAGCTCGACCAGCAGGTCGCGCCGACGCGCGAGCGCGGGCAGCAGCTCGTCGAGCCACGCCTCCCCCTCGCGGTACGCGGCCGCGTGCGCGGCCATGCTCACGTGCCCGACGGCGTCCGACAGGTACGCAGGCACGCGCGCGAGGACGTCGTGCGCCTCGTCCCCCGCGACGAGCAGCGCCGACTTGAACCCCGCGAGGTTCCACGCCTTCGCCGCCGAGTGCACCGCGAGCCCGCGCGGGTCCACCTCGAGATACGGGACGTACGCGGGCGAGCCGGGCAGCACGAGCGGGGCGTGCGCCTCGTCCGACACGACCCGCACGTCGTGCCGTGCGGCGACGTCCGCGAGCGCTGCCAGCTCCTCGCGCGAGTGCACGACGCCCGTCGGGTTGTGCGGGTTGCACAGCAGCAGCGCGATGCCCGCTCCCGGGCCGACCTCGGCGCGCACGCGCGCGGCCGTCGCGTCGATCGCCGCCACGTCGAGCCGGTCGTCGCGCAAGGAGACGGTCTCGACGCGGCGGCCAGCGCCCTCCGTGTACCAGCGGAACGGTCCGTAGACGGGCGTCGGGACGATCACGACGCCACCGGGGGCGACGACCGCTGCGACGGCGGTCTGCACCGCCGTCATGACGTCGGTCAGCTGCCGCACGGCCGTCGGGTCGACGGTCCAGCCCCAGCGCCGCGCCGCGAACCCGGCGAACGCCGTCGTGAGCGCCCCGTCCTCCGGCGGGTAGCCGACGTCGTGCGCGTCGAGGAGCGCGCGGACCGCCTGGCGGACCGGCTCCGCGAGCGGCACGTCCATCTCGGCGACCCACAGCGGGAGCACGTCGTCCGGGTAGTGGCTCCAGCGGACGCTCGTCCGCGCCCGGAGCTGGTCGAGGGTGAGCACGTCGAGAAGGTCGTCCATGGCCTCGACCGTATCGCGCAGCACGAGGCACGGCCTCGAGCAGGCATGCTTGACGCATGCCTGGCACCACCGCCCCCGTCCGCCTGATCGCGTCCGACGTCGACGGGACCCTCCTCACGCCCGACCACCGCATCTCCGCCGAGGTGCGCGCGGCGGTCGCCGAGGCGACCGCCGCGGGTGTCTCGGTGGTGCTCGCGTCGGCTCGCGGGCCGCTCGCGATGCGGCACCTCGTCGAGGAGCTGGGGCTGCTCGACGTCCCGTACGCGCCGCTCGCGGGCTGCGTCGTCGCATTCCAGGGCGCGCTCGTCGGGCAGTGCCACGCCGACGGGACGTTCACCGAGCTGCACTCGACACGCCTCGACCACGAGGTCGCGCGCACGATCGTCGAGCAGGTCCTCGCCGCGGGGCACGTCGCGAACTGGTACGACGGCGCGGGCTGGTTCCCGTCCCGCTGGGACGGGTACGGCGAGTGGGAGCAGAAGGCGACGGGCCAGGCCCCGGCGGGGCTCCTGGGCGAGGCGCAGCTCGCGCCCGGCGCGGCGGGTCCGCACAAGCTCATGGTGCCGCCCGCGCACGGGCTGCCGGACCTGGTGCCCGGGATCGCCGCCGCGCTCCCTGCGGGGTGCGACGCGTTCTTGTCGGGCGAGCACTACCTCGAGATCGTCGCGCCGGGCGTAGACAAGTCGACCGGGATCGACCAGCTCGCCGCCGACCTGGGGATCGCGCGTGCCGAGATGGCGGCGGTGGGCGACGGCCCGAACGACCTCGGTATGTTCGCGCACGCAGGGACGTCGGTCGCGATGGCGAACGCGTCGGCCGAGGTGCAGGCGGAGGCGACGTGGGTGACGACGTCGAACGCCGAGGACGGGCTCGCTCGGGCGATCCGGAAGCTGCTCGCGGGCTGAAGCACCCAGGACCACCTTGTGGGGCTCCCGGTTCGCAGGTACCTTGTGACGCATGGAACCCGGTGACGAGTCCATCCTGTCGCACCTGCGGCGCGGGAGCGTCGAGTACTGCGTCCTCGCCCTCCTCCGCGACGGCGAGGCCTACGGCCTCGACATCGGCGCACGCCTGAGCGCCGACGGCATCCTCATGAACGGTGAAGGCACCCTCTACCCCCTCCTCGCCCGCCTGCGCCGCCAAGGACTCGTCGAGACCTCCTGGCGCGAGTCCCCGTCAGGCCCGCCCCGCCGCTACTACTCGCTGACGCCCGCCGGCCGCCAGTCCCTCCACCAGTTCACGACCGTCTGGAGCCAGTTCCGCGACGCGGTCGACTCCGCACTCCTCGGGAGCCACTCATGACTGACACCCAGCAGCACCCCCTCGAGCCCACGCTCGCCGCCCGCGTCGACCGATACCTCGACGACCTCGGCCGGATGCTCGCCACCGCCTCCCCCGTCGACCGCGCCGACGCCCTCGGATCCGTCCGCGAGCACCTCGACGACGCGCTCGCCTCGCTCGGGCACCCCGCGACCGACGACGACATCACCGCGATCCTCGCCCAGCTCGGCACCCCCGAAGACGTCGCCGCAGGCCTCCTCGAGTCCGGGATCGTCGATGCAGGCACGCCCCCTCAGCCCGCACCCGCAGCGCCGCGCGCACCAGGCGACACCAGCGCCGTCGGCGCGCTCGTCGCCGGCATCGCCGCCGTCCTCCTGCCCTTCATCGGCCTCGCGTTCGGCATCGTCGCGATCATCCTCGGACGGTCCGCCCGCCGCGACGGCACCACCCGGCCCGGCCTCGCGACCGCCGGCGTCTGGCTCGGCGGGATCGCCGTGACCCTCCAGCTGCTCGTCGTGCTCGGCCTCGTCGGGCTGCTCACCGTCCGCACCAGCGGAGGCACCGAGACCAGCGGGCAGGCGGTCGTCGTGCAGGACACCCCCTGACGGGACGCTCTTGCCGCACGGCCCACGACACGCCAAGGTGGGGCGCATGCCCACCACCCCGGAGCCGACGACCCTCGCGCACGGCCGCCACCGGACCGACGAGCGGCTCGCCGGCGCGACGGTCGCCGTGGGTGCCGTCGCGGGAGCGACGAGCCTCCTCACCGTCGCGCCCCTCGCGCTCGCGGCCCTCGCCGTCGTGCTGTTCGTCGTCGTACGCCGCCGCACGCAGGCCCTCGCCGCGCGACGCACCGCGCTCACCGGCGCACTCGTCGGCGGCGCAGGCGCCGCTGTCAACCTGCTCCTCGTCGTCCTGCCCCGCCTCGCCTCCTGATCTCCACCGTTCCTCCCAGCGACCTCACAGCGCACCGTGACACGCTCGTGACCATGGACAGTGACACAGTCGCCACCTCCCCGGACACGCTGCACCTCTCACCGGGCACCGTCGCACTCGTGCGCAGCGACGCCCGCCACGAACCCACGTCCAGCGCCGGCGACTTCGCGACCACCCTCGCGATCCTCGACCGCGTCGACCAGCTCAAGGAGCTCGGTGACACCCTCCTCCACCTCGTCGAGCAGGAGTCCGGCCTGCGCCGCAGCGAGCTCGCGCTCCTCGACGCGCTCGACGCCGCCCGCCACGAGCACGACGACCACCCGCGCCGCCTCGGCCGCGCCGTCGGCATGACGACCGACGCCGTCGTCGCGACCGCCGAGTCCCTCGCCGCCCGCGGCCTCGTCGGCATCGTCCACGACGACGCCGGCCGCGCGGCAGCGATCCACCTCACCGACGCCGGCCGCGCCGTCCTCACCCAGGCCGAAGCCGTGCAGATCCGCGCGACCGACGCCGCCGTCCGCGAGGTCGGGCCCGAGGGCAGCCGCCGCGCGCTCGCCGTGCTCGACCAGATCATCGGCGCCATGTCGCCGCTCGCCCCCGCCGCACAGCTCCCCGCGCCCGAGACCCGGATGCTGCCGGGCGGCTGAGCCTCTGCCCTCCGGGCGCGGCCCGTCCGCCGCTCGACGTGCCACCTCGCCGCGCCGCGCGCCCGGCCGCGACTGGGATGATGAGACCGTGACCGGCGCGAGAGAACCCGAGGCCCTGCCCTCGACCGTCGCCGGCACCACCGTCCACGAGCTCGTCATCAAGAAGTCCCGGTTCATCGCACGCGCCGTGCACGTCGGCTCCGTCGCCGAGGCGGACGCCGTCGTCGCCGCCGTCCGCAAGGAGTTCTGGGACGCACGCCACTCGTGCGTCGCGCTCGTCGTCGGCACGCACGCCGACCAGCAACGCTCCTCCGACGACGGCGAACCCTCCGGCACCGCCGGCATCCCCATGCTCGAGGTGCTGCGCCATCGGAACATGACCGACGTCGTCACCGTCGTCACCCGATACTTCGGCGGGATCCTGCTCGGCGCCGGCGGGCTCGTGCGCGCCTACTCCTCCGCAGTCTCCGAGACGCTCGACCGCGCCCCGATCGTGCGGCGCGCCCTGCTCGACGAGGTGCTCGTCGACGTCCCGCACGCCGAGGCGGGGCGCATCGAGCACGTGCTGCGGGACTGGGTCACCCACCACGACGCGGTGCTCGACGACGTCGCGTACGCCGCGACCGCGACGTTCACGCTGCTCGTGCCAGCGCGGTCGCGCGCCGCTCTCGACACCACGCTCGCCACCGCGAGCGCGGGCACCCTCGAGGCGCTCCACGTCGGCACCCGCGTCGCCGACCTGCACTGAACCGCGCACCGGGTAGGGGGCTGCACGCGAGGTAGGGGGCCGCACCCCAGGTAGGGCCCTCCAGGGCACTACCTCACGTGACAGGCCCTACCTCGAGCGGAGGGCCTACCCCACGCGAGGTGGTGCCGAAGTAGGGGGCTGCACGCGAGGTAGGGGGCCGCACCCCAGGTAGGGCCCTCCAAGGCACTACCTCACGTGACAGGCCCTACCTCGAGCGGGAGGGCCTACCTCGAGCGGAGGGTCGGGTGGCGCGGGCGGCGGCGTCCACTAGTACGTGCCGTGGGGCGGCGCGACCGGGTAGAAGCGGCCGCCGTAGCGGCGCGTGACCGTCGTGCCGCGGGCCTGGGCGACGAGGTTCGTGCGCGCCCGCACGAGCTCGGCGACACGGAACGCCTCGGCGTCGTCGTCCGCGATGTAGCGCACCGTGATGCGCGGCATGCCGTGCCGGATCGCGAGGTCCCACGACTCCGCCGTCGTCAGCTCGCGGGCGGCGTCGACCGCCGCGGGCAGCACCTCCTCGGGCGCCCGCCCGACCCGCATGTCACCGATCAGCAGCGTCACGCGGTAGGAGGGCACGCCCCACCCTAACGAGCGCGGACCTCCCCGCCCGCGCCGCGTCGGCGGAGGTAGCGTGACCGCATGCCCGCCGAGCCCGCCCCCGCCTACCCGGCCTGGCGGGCCGCGCTCAGCGATACCGCCGCCGTCGGCTTCGGTCTGTTCCCGCTCGGCGTCGCGTTCGGCATGCTGCTCGTGCAGTCCGGCTTCGCGTGGTGGTGGGCGCCGGTCTTCTCGCTGACGATCTACGCCGGGTCGCTCGAGTTCCTCGCCGTCGGGCTGCTGCTCGCAGCGACGCCGCTCGCGTCGATCGCCGTGACGACGTTCCTCGTGAACTTCCGGCACGTGTTCTACGCGCTGTCGTTCCCGCTGCACGAGGTCCGCGGCCCGCTGCGGCGCCTGTACGCGATGTACGCGCTCACCGACGAGACGTACGCCGTCGTCGCGACGCGCGCGCCCGGCAGCCTCTCGGAGGCCCGCATCCTGTGGATCCAGGTGCTGTGCCAGGCGTACTGGGTCGTCGGGGGTGTCACCGGCGCCCTGGTGGGCGGCCTCCTGCCGGACGTCCCCGGCATCGGCTTCGCCCTGACCGCCCTGTTCGCGGTGCTCGCCATCGACGCCTTCAGCGCGCACCGCGACGTGCCCGCACCGATCATCGCGGGCGCGTGCGCGCTCGGCGCACAGCTCGTCGCCCCCGACTACATGCTCGTCGTCGCGATGACGACGTTCGTCGTCGTGCTCGTCGCGCGGTTCGCCCTCACCAGCCGACGGGAGGCGCCGCGTGCCTGACGGCGGATACGTCGCCGCCGCGCTCGGCGTCTTCCTCGTGGTGACGTTCGCGCTGCGCGCCGCACCGTTCCTCGTCGTCGAACGGCTGCGCGAGTCGCGCGCCGTCGCCTGGCTCGGTGCGCGCATGCCCGTCGGCATCATGGTGATCCTCGTGATCTACACGCTCCGCGAACCCGCCGGGACGACGGCGCCGCGCGGTCTCGTCGAGGCCGTCGCCCTCGCCGTCACGGTCGGCCTGCACCTGTGGCGGCGCAACGCGCTGCTGAGCATCGTGGGCGGCACCGCGGTGTACGCGGCGCTCCTCGTCACGCTCGGCTGAGGCACCGCGCGCGGGCGAGCACGCACGCCGGACGCTGCTAGGCCCGGCCGTCACACGGGCTTCGCGCCCGACGCCGTCCGCTCCACGAACGCCGCGATCTTCCGCGCGCGCGACTCCTCGCCGCGCAGCATCGCGAGCTGGGTGAGCGCCATCTTGCGGACGCTCGGCGTGCACGCGTCCCAGGTCGCACGGGCCTGCGGCACGGCGTCGAGCGCGGCCGCGAGCTCGGGCGGCTCCTCGAGCCGCTCGGGCCCGTCGAGCAGCTCCCACATGCCCGACGCGCGGGCCGCCGCGATCGCCGCGCGGCCGGCGTCCGTCATGAGTCCCTCGGCCTCGAGCAGCTCGACGCGCAACTTGTTCGAGCTCGCCCACATCGAGCGCCCCTTGCGCCGCGTGAACCACTGCAGCGAGCGTTCACCCTCGTACGGGCGGGCGCGACCGTCGATCCAGCCGAAGCACAACGCCTCGAGGACCGCGTCCTCGTAGCCGAGGCCCGTGCTCGCCGACGCGCCGCGCGCGAGGACCACCCACACACCGTCCGACACCGTGTGCTGCTCCGCGAGCCACGCACGCCACGCCGCACGACTGCCCAGGTCGAGGATCGGGGCGGCATCCGGATCAGCCATGCCCGCCACGCTAGCCGCACCCACCGACGCCGGGCGGGTGCAGGCCCCTATGCCCTCGTGCCGCGACGCTCGTAGCGTGGATATCCCCGAGCGAAGGTGCCTCCCATGACCGTGCGCACGTCCTTCCACACCGGCTCCCCCGTCTGGATCGACCTCGACACCTCCGACCCCGAACGGGCCCGCGCGTTCTACGCCGCGCTGTTCGGCTGGGAGTTCGAGGAGGGCGGCCCCGAGTACGGCGGCTACGCCCAGATCACCAAGGACGGCCACCAGATCGGCGGGATCATGCCGCACCAGGGCGACGGCCCTGCCGACATGTGGTCCGTGTACCTCGCGGTGACGGACGCCAACGCTGCCGCGGCGCGCGTCGCGACGGCCGGCGGGCAGGTGATCGTCGAGCCGATGGAGATCCCCGGGATGGGTCGGTTCGCGTTCTTCCTCGACCCCGCGGGCGGCGGCATCGGCGCGTGGCAGGCCGCGGGTCTCAACGGGTTCGACCTCGAAGAGGTGCACGGTGCGCCCGCCTGGTGCGAGGAGATGAACGGCGACTTCCGCCGCTCGCTCGACTTCTACCGTCACGTCTTCGACTGGGACGTCGACCTCATGTCTGACACGGACGACTTCCGGTACGCGCGGCACATGGTCGGTGACGAGCCGCAGGCCGGCATCATGGACGCCGCCCGCTACCTGCCCGACGGCGCACCGAGCGCCTGGTACGTGTACTTCCTGGTCGACGACGCGGACGCTGCGGTCGCGACCGTCGTCGAGCACGGTGGCACGGTCGTCAAGGAGCCGGAGGAGAGCGGGTTCGGGCGGCTCGCCGTCGTCCGCGACCCGCTGGGCGCGGAGATGAAGATCGTCGCGCGCAACGCCGAGGGGCAGGCGCGGATCACGACGTGAGGCGGCTCAGGACTCGGCGTAGCGCGCGAAGGACCGTTGCAGCTCAGCGCCGGTCAGCCCCGTAGCGACGAGCAGCATGAGCAGCAGCCGTGCCTTCGCGGGCGTGAGCACGCCCGCGGGCATGACGCCGCGCTCGATCAGGTCGATCTCGCCGCCCTCGTAGCCGTACGTGTGCGTGAAGACCGGTCCGGCGCCCGTGCGCGAGCACAGCACGACCGGCAGGCCTGCCGCCGCCATCGTGACATTCTCGACCGCCACCGCGGGCACGTGGCCGGCTCCCGTCGCGACGAGCACGGCGCCGTCGTACCCGAGGTCCGCGAGCGCAGGCAGGACGGCGAGGTCGTCACCGATCCCGGCCGTCACGACCGCGACCCGCGCGGGCGGCCCGGACGGAATCTCGAACGGCGGCAGCGGGCGCGGCGCGGAGCCGAGGCGGACGCGCCCCTCAGCGACGATCCCGACGGGCCCGAACGGCTCGGACGTGAACGCGTCGACCCGGAACGTCGACGTCTTGGTGACCCACCGCGCGGCGTGCAGCCGGTCGGCGAACGCGACGAGCACACCGCGGCCGCGCACGTCGTGACTCGCTGCGGCGCGCAGCGCAGCGACGACGTTCGCGGCGCCGTCGGGCCCTGGTGCGGAGCGGTCGCGCATCGCTCCGGTCACGACGACCGGCACCTCGTCGGCCGCGCCGACGAGGTCGAGCGCGAACGCCGTCTCCTCGATCGTGTCGGTGCCCTGCGCGACGACGACGCCGTCCACGCCGTCGCCCTCCTCGACCAGGGCCGCGATGCGCGCGGCGAGCCCGCGCAGGTCCGCGACCGAGAGCGACGACGACGGCACCATCTGCGCCTCGACCGGCACGACCTCGATCCCAGGGACGAAGCGCGCGACCTCGCGCGCGAACGTCGCTGCCCCGGACACGGGGACGACGCCGCCGCCCCCGGCGTCAGGGCCGGGCGAGGAGGGCCCCGCACCGTCGAGCGGCTCCGAGCTGATCGTCCCGCCGAGGGTCACGAGTGCGATGCGCATGTGCTCATCTTCGCGCGCCGCGGCGCCGCTCGGGTGCGCGCGCCGCGCGGCGGGCTGCGCGGGTCAGCCGCGCTCGCTGCCCGACGGCGACCCGACCGGAGCGTGGTCCTGCCCGTCGCGGAGCGACTGGGCGCAGCGGGACAGGAGGTCGCGCAGGTGCGCCTGCTCGTCGGCGTCGAGGAGCCTCTTCATGCGGTCCTCGACCGCTCGGACCGCGGCGCTCGCGGCGGCGAGCTGCTCGCGACCCTTCATGGTGAGCTCGGCGGGCAGGACGCGCCCGACCTCGGGCGCGTCGGGCCGGGTGACGACTCCGTCACGCTCGAGCGCTTGCAGCAGCACGTTCATCGACTGCCGGGTCACGAACGTGCCGCGGGCGAGCTCGGAGCTCGACAGGCCGGGGCGCTGTGCGAGCAGCTCGAGGCAGGAGTAGTGGGTGATCGTCATGCCGAGCGGGCGGAGCACGGCCTCCATGGCGAGGCGCAGGGCGTTGGACGTCTCCTTGAGCAGGTAGCCGAGGGAGGTCGCGAGGTCGACTGCGGGCGCCGGTTGACTCATGTCAGTAGTCTGACATAGCGTCGCGGATGTCAGATAACTGACATCAATTCGACCAGGGAGACACCATGCCCGCCTCCGGCCCCGGCTTCATCTCGCTCCAGGTACGCGACCTCGCCGCCTCCGCCCACTTCTACGAGACGTACCTCGGCCTCACCCGCCAGGCGGGCCCGCCCCACGCCGTCGTCTTCGACACGACGCCCGCGGCGTTCGCCGTCCGCACCCCGCTCCCCGGCGTCGACCTCGACTCCGCGCCGCAGCTCGGCCTCGGCGTCGGCGTCTGGCTCCACGCACCCGACGCCGACGCGATCCACACGCGCATGGCAGCCGACGGCGTCACGATCGTCTCGGCGCCGATCGACGGCCCGTTCGGCCGCACCTTCGTCTTCGCCGACCCGGACGGCTACCAGATCACCCTGCACGACCGCACCTGACCTGCCCCAGCGCGGGCGGCGGGGCTCACGCCCGCGCGAGCAGGACCTCCGTCACCGCACCCTCGAGCGCAGGCTCGAGGCCGAGCGCCTGCAGGTGCGAGACACGCACCGCGAGCGGCTGGCCCGACGTCGCGACCGACCGCACGAGGTCCTTGAGGTCGTACTCGATGCGCGCGGCATCGAGGATCTCGAACACGTGCCGCGCGACGTCGTTCGGCGCGAGGCGCACCGGCCCGCCGTCGACCGGGTGCAGCGTGACCTCGAGCCGCGCGTCCACCGGGACGTCCGCGACGGTCACCGCGAGCCCCCACCCTCCGGCGTCCCCCAGCAGCGGGGCACGCGCATCGAGCCGGACCGGCACGTCCACGCCGTCGACCGTCGCCGTCGCGGTGCCACCCCAGCCCAGGTCGACGGACGGGAACGTCAGCGTCCAGTCACGTCGCGCCGGGACCGCCGCACGCGCGGCCGCCTCGTCACCCGACACGGACACCGGCCCGACGACGGCACGCCCCTCACCCTGCACCCACGCGACCGGCGTGCGCACCGTCGGCAGGTCCGCACGCTCGAGCGAGCCGTCGTCCTCCACGAGCTCGAACGAACCGTCCGCGCCGACGACGACGATCACCTCGAGCGCCACCGGCGCCGACGTGTCGTTGCCCGGGACGCGCGCGGCGTCGAGCGGCACGACCGCCCCCGCCGCCGCGAGCACGGGGATCGACCGCAGGTCGCGGTGCAGCCGCACGACCCGGCCGCCGTCGTACGCGACACCCGTCATGAGGTCGACCCACGTACCGCCCGGCAGCCACGTGCTCGTACGCCCCAGGCCCGTGCGCGGGTCCAGCTTCTCCGTGACCGGGTGCACCATGAGCTGCGTGCCGAACGTGTACTCGTTCGGCGACGCGTACGCCTCCGGCGAGCGCGGGAACCGGTAGTACAGCGGCTCCACGAGCGGCGCGCCGTCCGACGCCGCACGGTGGTTCATCGTGTGCAGGTACGGCACGAGCCGGTGCCTCAGACGGAGGAACTGCGTCTGCACCTCGCGGGCCTGCGGCCCGAACGTCCACGGCTCCTTCTGGATGAACGGGTTCGCGCCCGAGTGCAGGCGCATGATCGGCGAGAACACCCCGAGCTGCACCCACCGCGTCGCGAGCTCGTCGTCCTTGATGCCGTGCATGTGCCCGCCGATGTCGTGGCTCCACCAGCCGTAGCCGATGTTCGACGCGCACGCCGTGAAGTACGGCTGGAAGTCGAGCGACGCCCACGTGATCGACGTGTCACCGCTGAACCCGACCGGGTAGCGGTGCGAGCCCGGGCCCGCATACCGCGAGAACGTCAGCGGGCGCACCTCGCGCCCCGACCGCCGGCCTGCCGAGTCCAGGAAGTGGAAGTGGTTCAGCATCCACAGCGGGTCGATCCCCGGCACGCGAGAGTGCGGGCCCGACTGCCAGTCGAGCCACCAGAAGTCCACGCCGTCCGCCTCGAGGCGACGGTGCAGGATGTCGAAGTACGCGGTCAGGAACTGCTCGTCGGTGACGTCGAACGCGAGCGCGTCCTCGTTCGACGTGTCCCGCCCGAGCGCCGCCGCCATCTCGGGGTACGCCTCCTCGAACGCCCGCACGCCGTCGGCCGGGTGCACGTTGAGCGTCACGCGCAGGTCGTGCTCGTGCAGCCAGTCGAGCAGACCCTTCGGGTCGGGGAACAGCTCGCGGTTCCACGTGTAGCCCGTCCAGCCGGACCCGAAGCGCTCGGGGATGTCCACGAGGTGCCAGTCCATGTCGATGACCGAGACCGAGAACGGCAGGCCCTCTGCCTCGAACCGCTCCATGAGCTCGCGGTAGCCGTCAGCCGTGTACGGGTAGTAGCGGCTCCACCAGGAGCCGAGCGCGAAGCGCGGCAGGAGCGGCGTCGAGCCCGAGACCGCGTAGAACGCGCGCAGCGCGGCCGGGAAGTCGTCGCCGTACGCGAAGACGTACAGGTCGGTGCGTGTCCCGTCGCGCGGTGCGACCCAACCGTCGTCCGTGAGGAGGAACGACGTCGAGTCGTCGAGGACCGCGAAGCCTGTCTGCGAGACGACGCCGTCCTCGAGCGGCACCGCGCCGTCCGCCGCGTCGAGCGTGCGAGCCGTCCCGGGCAGGCGCACGAGCCCCGCCGTGTTGCCCTCGTAGTCCCACGGCTCCTGGCCGTACCGCCAGATCGAGTGGTACTGCGTGAGGCTGCCACGCACCTGCACGCTCAGCCCCGCGGTCGTCAGCGGGCCGCGGTCGTAGACGAGGTGCAGGCGGTCCGTGAGGATCTCGACGTGCGTGTCCGTCTCGACCACGCGGAACTGCGGGACGGGCAGCGCCCGGTTGATCGCGAACGTCGACGCACGGTCCTCGAACACGCCGTCCTCGGCACGCTCGATGCGCACGAGGCCGTCCGTCAGGACGGTCACACGCCATCGGTCGCCCTGCACGACGGCGTCAGGGTGGGCGGCGGGCGCCGTCGCGAGGGATCGCAGCCCGGTCGGGGCGAGGCGGGCGTCTGAGGTCTGCGGCATGGCGGTTCTCCGGTCGGTCCAGGGGTCCGACCAGGCTAACCGCAGGTCGTCGGTCAGCTCGCGGTCACGGCCTCGAGGAGCAGCGCGGTGCCCTGGCCGGTGCCGCCGCACAGCGCGGCGACGGCGCGGCCCGAGCCGCGGCTCGCGAGCTCGTGCGCGAGGTGCACGACGAGGCGAGCACCCGACGCGCCGAGAGGGTGGCCGAGCGAGATCGCGCCGCCGTGCACGTTGACCCTGTCGATCGGCACGCCGAGCTGGCGCACCGAGTGGACGGCGACCGCAGCGAACGCCTCGTTGATCTCGAGCAGGTCGAGGTCCTCGAGCTGCCAGCCCTCGGTCGCGAGGGCGCGCAGCACGGCGTTGCCGGGCTGCGGGGCGAGGGCGGGCGACGGGCCAGCGACCTCGGCGGCCGAGCGGAGCGTCGCGAGGACGGTCCAGCCCCTCTCCTCCGCGACGGAGCGGCGCGCGAGGACGACGGCGGCCGCGCCGTCGTTGATCGTCGACGAGTTGCCGGCCGTCAGGGTGCCGTCCGGGGTGAACGCGGGGCGCAGGGCCGCGAGCTTCTCCGGCGTCGTGTCGGGGCGGATGCCCTCGTCGTCCGTGACGACGGTGTCACCGCGGCGTCCCTTCACCGTGACGGGCACGATCTCCCGGGCGAGGACGCCCGCGTCGCGCGCCTGTGCTGCGAGGCGGTGGGATCGGGCGGCGACCTCGTCCTGCTCCTCGCGCGACGCCGGGTGGTCGGCGGTGCGCCGCTCCGTGTCGAGGCCCATCGCCTCGTGGCTCCACGCGTCCGAGAGGCCGTCGTGCGCCATCGAGTCGACGGCGGTGACGTCGCCGTACACCCAGCCGGCACGCTGACCGCGCAAGAGGTGCGGCGCTTGCGTCATGGACTCCATGCCGCCCGCGACGACGACGTCGACCTCGCCGCTGCGGATGCGGCGCGCACCGTCGACGATCGACGTGAGCCCGCTCAGGCACACGGTGTTGATCGTCACAGCGGGGACGTCCCAGCCGATGCCCGCGGCGATCGCAGCCTGCCGGGCGGGCGCCTGCCCCAGCCCGGCCTGCAGGACGTTGCCCATGATCACCAGGTCGACCGCGCTCGCGTCGATCGCGCCCCGCTCGAGAGCGCCGCGGATCGCTGCGGCTCCGAGGTCGATCGCGCTCACCGTGGCGAACGCGCCGTTGAGGCGTCCGTGGGGGGTGCGCGCGGCGGCGACGAGGACGACGTCCTCGGGTGCGGTCGTGGTCATGTCGTCTCCGGGGGTGGGGAGGGAACGTGGGCCGAAGGAGCCAGGGTGCCATGTCTGCGCGCGGTCCGTCGCATAATTGTCCGGTGCTCGTGACCCTCCGCCCCTGGACCTCGGACGACGCCGCCGACCTCATGGCGGCCCGTCGCGCCGACCCCGACCTGGACCGCCAGTTCGGTGACGCGCCGCAGTCCCTGGGCGACTACGAGCAGTTCATCGCGAACGAGCTCACGGTCGAGCCGGGACAGGAGATCAGCCTCGCGATCGACGTCGACGGCCGCGCGATCGGCTGCGTCGGCGTCGCGTGCGAGCGCGGCGACGAGCCCGCCGGCGGCGACCGCCGCGCGTGGGTGCACTACTGGACTGCCCCGGAGCACCGCGGCTCGGGGCTCGCGTCGCGGGCGTGCGCGTCCCTCGTCACCTACGCGTTCTCCGAGATGGGCGTGACGCGCGTGGAGCTCGGTCACCGGGCCGACAACGTCGCGTCGCGGCGGGTCGCTCTCAAGTCGGGGTTCACACCGTCGGACGACGGGGTGCCCGCACCGCGCAACAGCCGCGAGCGCTTCGCCGTCGAGTCGCACCAGCGCCACGCCTCCGACCCGGCGCCAGACCTCCGGCCCATCCCGATCCTGCTCTGACGCGTCCCCGGCGTCACCGCGGCGGCCCCTGACGGATCCGCGCGAGGAGGGCCTCCGGCGTGTCACGCTCGACGTCCCACCGGGACTCGACCCACCACGACGCCCCTGCCTCCTCGAGCGCCGCGACGCGCTCCACCGCCGCGGACCGGTCGTCGACGGAGACCCCCTCGACCACGACGTCGAACGGTGGCGCCGCCGGGTCCCGCTCCGGCAGGTGCTCGCCCAACCACGCGACGACGCGTCGCACGTGCTCCGGCGTCGCGGGCGCGAACGGGTCCTCCTCGCGCGGCTGGACGATCACGCCGTCCCAGCGGGCTGCCCTGCGCATCGACCTGGGCGCAGGCCACAGCCCGACCGCCCACACCGGGATGCGCGGCTCCTGCACGGGACGCGGCCGGAAGACGACGTCCGTCGCCTGGTAGACCGGTCCGTCGTGGCTGAACTTCTCGCCCGTCCACGCCTTGGCGAGGACGTCGAGGCAGTCGTCGAGCCGCTCGGCACGCTCCCGCGCGGACGTGACCTCGCCAGAGACGCGCGAGTAGCCACCGTCCTCGACCGCGCCGAGCCCCACGGGCATGATCAGCCGACCGTGCGAGAGCTGATCGACCGTCACGGACTCACGCGCGACCTTCCACGGCCGCCTCCGGGCGAGGGAGAACACCTGCGCGCCGAGGCGGATGCGCTCGGTGCGCACCGCGATCGCGCCGAGCAGCACCCACGGGTCGAACGTGTCGACCTCACCGATCGTGATGCCGTCCCACGTGAAGAAGGCATCCCACCCCGCCCGCTCAGCCTCGACCGCCATCTCGACGATCTGGTCGGCCGAGCCGTAGCTGCCCACGAACGCATGTCTCATGCCGCGACGGTACGGCGCACCTCTGACATCCCGGACGAGCACGACCACCCTGGTCGCCACCGGGACCCAGAGGTACATTCCGGACAACAGGGACAGCCGGAGCCGCTCCGGCCGTGCAGGTTGGCACGAGCGGCGCCGCGGACGCGCGAGGCGACCATGGCGAAGAACCGAGCGAAGACCGAGATCCTCGAGCTGCGCGTGCACGGTGTCTCCAACACGCCACCGACCAGCATGCTCGACCTTCCCGCCGACAAGATCGAGCGCGCCGACGGCGACGACCTCGGCAGCTTCTGGACGCCCACCGCCGAGGCCCGCGCCGAAGCGGTCGCACGCCCCCCGGACCATCGCCACCGCCAACGGTCGGACGTCACGCGCGAGGCCTACTCGTGGGGTGCCATGGCGCGCGCGACCAACCTGCCCCTCGGCGATGCGCTGGGCGCCGTCGCCCGCGGGGCCGCCCGAGCCGCCTGGACCCTCGTCCTCCCGTTCGGCCTGGCCAACACCGCGTACTGGGCCCGTCCGATCCACCCGGGCCGGCAGGGCGACACCAGAGCGAGCAGAGCCAGCCGCGGGACCGCGATCGCCGTGCGCCTCTACGGCCTGCTGCTCACTCTCCTCACCGTCTCGTCGTTCGCGACCGTCGGGCTCTCCCTCGTGGCCTCGCAGTGCTTCCGCCCCCTCCCGTCGCTCCCGAGCACAGGCATGAGCCCCGACCAGCCGGTCGCCGCCGTCTGCACCCAGCTGCCCGACTCCCTCAAGGCGCTCGCCAGCCGCACGCCCGGTCAACGCACCGCGCTCGTGCTCGTCGCGGTCGCGGTCCTCGTCGTCCTTCTCTGGCTGCTCAGCAGCCTCGGGCGGGTCCGGTACGAGGAACGCACCTCAGCACGGCACGCGACAGCTACGTCGCCCGGGTCTCGGACACCCTCGTCGGCGGTCCTCCTCGCGACCCCCGGGTTCTGGAGCCACGCACGCCTCACCCTGGCGAGCACCCTCCTGCACGTCGCCGGCGCGCTCGCGCTCCTCGTCGGGATCGTCGCGTGGGACCGCGTCTTCGGGGGCGTCTGGGCGTGCCGCGACATCCGCACGATCACCGACGCCGCATGCCTGAGGACGACGACCCGCGAGCCTGACTTCCTCGTCCTGCTCGTCGTCGCCGTCGTGCTGCTCGTCCTCGTCGGCCACCGGCTCGCCGTCGACTCCGCGGCGTCCGTCGACGTGCCCGCCCCCGCGCGCCGGAGCACGACCGCCCACCGCCACGCCGGCGCCGCCGTCTCCTACCTCGTCGCCGTCTCGATCATGTTCGCAGGCACGCTCGCCCGCCTGTGGGCCCTCCCCGCGGACGGCGCCGTCCACGACCCCCGTCTCGGCAGCGAGCTGTCCAGCCTCATGGTCGCGCCCACGGCGCTCGTCGCCCTGCTCCTCGTGCTCGCGGTCAGCGCCCTCGCGTGGCGCGACAGCCGCCGCCCCTGGACGACCATCTGGGCAGCCGTCCTCGCGACCGTCGCGCTCACGGCCGCAGCGATGGACCTCACGGTCGGCGACGTGCGGCTGAGCGGGTGGCTCGAGGCGGTCGGCGCCGCGCTGCTGCTGGCGATCGCCCTCCGCACGACCACGGCGCTCCTCCGGCCCCGCAAGACCGCACGGCGGCACGAAGGATGGCGCGGAGCGGGCCCTGGCGTCTTCCTCCTCCTCGCGACCGCCACGTCGATGGTGCTCTGCTCCCTCCTCGTCTCGGGCACCGCCGCCTACCTCAACGGCCCGGCCGACGGCGCACGGCTCGCCGTCCCGCCCGAGCACGCCACCGCCGCAGAGGCCGCCTGGAAGGGCGGCCCCGTCTTCGACGTCGTCCCGACGTCGCCCGCGCCCGCCGTACGCGTCGCCGCGCCGGCCGCCTACGTCGAGTTCGCGACGGCGACGCTCCTCGTCGTCGCAGCAACCGTCGTCGTGCTCATCGGGATGGGCGTGCGGCGCGCGCTCAGCCGCGCCCCGCTCGAACCGCGCGGCAAGCGCTACCCGAACCCGGGCGATGCTGACCTCACCCCGCGAGCGCTCGCCCGCATCCTCACGGCGCGGCGCAACGCCGCCGAGCTGCAACGGGCCGAGGTGATCCTCGGGACGATCGCAGCGCTGTCCTTCGTCGTCCTCGTCCTCACTCTGCTCACCGAGGCGCGTTCCGTCACGGCCGCCGACGACGTCGCCTCGCTCGTCGAGGTGCGCGCGCAGTGGGCCCCGATCCTCCTCAACCTCACACCCACGCAGGCCGCGCTCCCCGTGGCGGCGGTCGGCGCCGTCGCGCTCCTCGTCGTCGGGTCGATGGTCGCAGCGAGCGGGACCGGCGGCGTGACCCGGCCCCTCGGGATCGTGTGGGACATCCTCTGCTTCCTCCCGCGCGCCGCCCACCCGTTCGGCCCGCCGTGCTACGCCGAGCGAGCCGTCCCCGAGCTGCGCGGCCGCATCGACGCGTGGCTGACCGGCGGGGAGCGGGGGAAGCGGCGGGTCGTCGTCGTGTCCGCGCACAGCCTCGGGGCGCTCCTGACGATCGCCGCCCTGTTCGCCCGGGACGAGGACGGGTGGGACGACGTCGGGCTGCTGACCTACGGCGTCCAGGTGCGCCCGTACTTCGGCCGATTCCTGCCCGACCTCCTCGGCCCCGCGACGCTCGGCGTCCCGCCGTGCAAGCCGCCCGGCGCCTTCGCCACCGACCCGTGGGGTCGCGAGATCGCCGAGGGCTCCGCGACGGCGACGCCGCTCACGGGCGCGCTCACGAGCCGGCTCCACGGCGGCCGGACTGGCCCGCCCGCCTGGGTCAGCCTGTGGCGGCGCAGCGACTACCTCGGCTTCCCCGCGTGGGGATACGCACCGAACGACGTCGACCGCCTCGCGGAGGAGGACGACCGCACCACCTACCTCTTCTCCGTCGCGACCCACTCGGGCTACCCGCGCACGGTCGCCTACCACCGTGCGCTCGACGAGGTCCTGGCACGGCTGCGCGTCCGCGGCGCGACGCCGCCGGTCGTCGCAACCCTGCACGCTCCGGCTGCCGGGACCTGAGTGCCGGTGCGCCGGAGGACCGAGTGCTTGGATAGACGCATGACCTCGCAGAACCTGGACGCGCACATCGACGACTTCGCCCGCTTCATCTCAGCGTCGCCGTCGTCCTTCCACGCCGCCGCCGAAGTGGCCCGCCGGCTCGACGACGCGGGCTTCACGCGCCTCGACGAGGCAGCCGCCTGGGACGTCGCCGGGCACGTACGCGCGTACGTCGTGCGCGACGGCGCGATCATCGCGTGGGTGCGTCCCGCGTCGTCGGGCCCCACCACCCCGCTGCGCATCCTCGGCGCGCACACGGACTCCCCGGGCCTCAAGCTCAAGCCCGCACCGACGACCGTGTCGCACGGCTGGCTGCAGGCCGCCGTCGAGGTCTACGGCGGGCCGCTGCTCAACTCGTGGCTCGACCGCGAGCTCGAGCTCGGCGGCCGCCTCGTGACGCGCGACGGCGCCGAGCACCTCGTGCGCACGGGCCCGATGCTGCGCGTCCCGCAGCTCGCGATCCACCTGGACCGGTCGTCGAACGACGGTCTCAAGCTCGACAAGCAGCGCCACATGCAGCCCGTGTTCGGCGTCGACGGCGACGACGGCCCCGTGGCCGAGCGTGACGTCCTCGAGCTCCTCGCGAGCATCGCAGGGGTCGCGGCGAGCGACGTCGTCGGCCACGACGTCATCACCGTCGACACGGCCCCGCCCGCGCGCTTCGGCGCCGGCCGCACCCTGTTCGCGGCGCCCCGCATGGACAACCTCACGTCCGTCCACGCGGGCCTCGTCGCGCTCCTCGGCGCGCCCGACGACGCGGACCACATCAGCGTCCTCGCGGCGTTCGACCACGAGGAGATCGGGTCGGAGTCCCGCTCGGGCGCGGCCGGACCGTTCCTCGCCGACGTGACCGCGCGCCTGTCGGGCGGCACGACGGAGGAGCTCGCCCGCATGTACGCCGCGTCGTGGTGCGTGTCGAGCGACGTCGGCCACGCCGTGCACCCGAACTACGCCGAGCGGCACGACCCGACGCACCACCCGGTGCCCGGCGGCGGCCCGCTGCTCAAGATCAACGCGAACCAGCGCTACGCGTCCGACGCGCACGGCGCGGCCCTGTGGGCGCGCGCGTGCGAGGCTGCCGGCACGCAGCCGCAGGCGTTCGTCTCGAACAACACGGTCCCGTGCGGCTCGACGATCGGCCCGATCACGTCGGTGCGTCTCGGCATCCGCACGGTCGACGTCGGTGCGCCCCTGCTGTCGATGCACTCCGCGCGCGAGCTGATCCACGTGCGCGACGTCGTCGCGCTGTCGGGTGCGATCGGCGCCTTCTACGCGGGCGTCTGACGCGACCGGGCTCAGCGCCCGGTGCTGAGGTGCCCCGCGCTGAGGCGCCCCCCGCGCTGTGCGCACGTCCGCCCGGCCCTGCACCGAGGTAGGCCCTCCCTCTCGAGGTAGGCCCTCCCTCTCGAGGTAGGCCCTCCCCCTCGAGGTAGGGCGTTCGACGGCCCTACCTCGCGTCGAGCCCCCTACCTCGCGACACGGGTGGCCCGCGCGGCCCGGGCGGCCGCCCCGGGCGACTGGTCGCGGCTGCCTGCCCACGGCGTCCAACACCAGGGGGTGGACCCACAGCCCGAGTCTCACGACCGCACGGCGCACCGTTCACGTGACAACTCTGTGCCCATGAGCCAGGGCACGCGCACCATCTCGACCGTCCGATTCAGCCGGGACCACCTGCCCTCCGACGTCGCCGTCCGGCGCCGGAGCGGGGAGTGGATCCGGCTCAGGCGCGGCGCCTCGATGGAGGCGCACCCGGCCGGCATGGATACGCACGAACGCCGCGAACGCGAGCTCCGGGCCACCCTGGTCGCGCTGAGCCAGACGCTCGCACCACACGCCTGCTTCTCCCACACGACCGCGGCGCTCCCGTGGGACCTGCCCAGCTGGCGCTCCGGGTCGAGGATCCACGTGACGTCGCCGACGAGGTCGAGCGTGCGGCGGGGCGCACCGGTCGCCCGGCACGTCGCGGTCGTGCCGCACGGGCAGCGCACCCAGGTCGGCGGCCTGCCTGTCACGACGCTCCCGCGGACGGTCGCCGACTGCGCCATGACGTCGTCACCCGCCGAGGGCCTCGTCGTCGTCGACGCCGCCCTGCGCGCAGGTCTGAACCTGGCGGAGGTCTCTGCGCTTCTCGAGGAGCGCGTGGGCTGTCGCGGGGTCCGGCTGGCGCGAGAGCTCCTCGCCTGCGCCGATGCCGGCGCGGAGTCCCCGGGGGAGAGCTGCACGCGGTTGATCGTGCTGGCCGCCGGGCTCCCCCGCCCGACGACGCAGCTCGAGGTGCGCACGCATCTCGGCCGGTTCCGGGCCGACATGGGGTGGGAGGCCTGGCGACTCCTCATCGAGTACGACGGACGCTCGAAGTACGCGGGCGCTGAGCAGGAGACGTTCATCCGTGAGAAGCGGCGCGCTGACGCACTTACGGAGGCGGGGTGGCGCCTCGTGCGCGTCACGAAGGAGGACCTCCGGAGCCCTGAGCTGCTGGTCGCCCGAGTTCTCCGGGCAGCGCCCGGGCCGATCCCTCACACACCTCGGCCGGCGCTCCGAGCTCGCTGAGCGTTCCGCGCCGCCTGGTCGCGGGTGCGAGGCGCCGCGTCGGTTCCCGGAGGGGTGTGGGGCAGGTCGCGCGGCACGGGCTCCCGGCTCAGCGCCCGGCGACGAGCCCGTCCAGCACGGGGATGACGTGGTGCTGGAGCAGCGGGGCAAGATCGTCGCGGGCGGACGCCGTCGCGGGGTCGAGCCACGCCAGCTCGGCAATCTCGGCGGCGGCCTCCGGCGTCGCTCCCTCAGGAAGGGGCGCGAGGTAGACCGTGGACGCGATCCGGGTGTCGGTCTCGTTCGCGGCGTCGGAGTCGAATGCTCCCAGCAGCTCGAGCTCGTCGAGGCGGATCTCCAGACCGACCTCCTCCGCCACCTCACGGACAGCCGCCGTGGCGGGATCCTCGCCCGGCTCGAGCTTGCCTCCCACCAGCATGAACTTCGACGTACCGCGCTTGCGGACCGTGAGGATGCGGCCTTGCTCGTCCCGGAAGCAGACGGCGGAGATGACGAGCGTGCGCATCCCACCACCCTAACGACCGCCGCGACCTGATCCGCCGCGAACTTCGTCGCCGCGGCCGCGTCGTCCGGCGCGCCCGCGCCACCCCGCGCCACCCCGCGCCACAGCGAGCTGCCGAGGTAGGGCTCTCCACGTGAGGTAGGGGCATGCAGCGCCCTACCTCACGACCACCGGCCTACCTCGCGAAGAACCCCCTACCTCACGAAGCAGCGGGTAGCGCCGGCGGGTCGGCGACCGCACGGCACGGCAGGTGGGAGCGCCGGCGGGGCGGCGACGCCGGACGTCCCCCTGCGACGGCCGGCTGCGGTGCAGCACGAAGGCGGGGCCCGACGTGCGGGCCCCGCCCTCGCGACTCGGCTACTTGACCTCGCGGCGGACGATGCGCAGGTGCCCGACGACGTACGGCACGACGATCCAGATCGTCACAGTGACGGCGATCTGGGCCCAGTGCTGGCCTGTCAGTCCCTCGTCCGCGTACAACGGCATGAGCGCCGTGTTGAGGTCGATCCACGGGGCGCTGTCCCGCAGCCAGGACACGAGCTGCGCGAGCAGCGACCAGACCATCGGCAGGATGTAGTACACGACGAGCGCGAGGGGCGTGCTGAGGAACAGCATGCCGAACGCGACGCCCTGCACCACGACGAGCAGCTGCAGGAACACGAGCGCAAACATGTCGGAGGACCCGACGGACCAGTCGGCGCTCGTCTGGTCGAGGCCGACGGCGACGAGGTGCGCGACCGCCGACATGAGCAGCAGCGCGACGGTGCACACGAGCGTCAGGATGACCGCCGAGAGCAGCTTGGCAACGTTCACCCGGCCACGTCGGGGCTCCTGCGTGTACGTCGTCATGCCGGTGCGCTGGCTCCACTCGCCCGTCACGGCAAGCACGCCGAGCGCCGGCAGGATGAGCATCTGGATGGACGACGCGCCGCTCGCGAGCTCCCAGAACGTCAGCGTCGGGGCTTCTCCGACGGCCACGACGATCCCGAGGCCGACCAGCGTGATCGCGCCGATCGCGATAAGCAGGCCACGGCCGGCGCGGGTGTCGACGAGCTTGCGCAGCTCGGCGTGCAGCAGCCGCAGGAACGGCACGCCAGGCGCGCCAGCGGGCGGGACGGACCAGTCAGCCTTGGCCGACGGCGTCGTCAGGGTCGCGGTGCTCATGCCGCCACCTCCTCTCGTGCGGTGTCGGCAGTCAGGTTGAAGAACAGCTCCTCGAGCCCGTGGTTCTGCGCGAGCGAGAGGTTCGTGAGCGCGATCGCGGCGTCGCGTGCGACGACGCCGACCTGCTCGGGCTGCGCCGACGTCGCGAGGCCGCCGCCTGCATGGCGCGACACCTCGAACCCGCCGCGCTCGAGCGCGTTCGCGAGCGCGACGTCGTCGAGGGACGCGACGACCGAGCCGGGGACGCTGAGCAGCTCCTCCTTGGAGCCTTGAGCGACGATCTTGCCGCCGCCGATGACGATGAGGTCGTCGGAGACCTCCTGCATCTCGAGGAGCAGGTGCGAGGAGAGCAGCACGGTGCCGCCCTGCCCTGCGAACCCTGCGAGCAGCGACCGCATCCAGCGGATGCCGGCCGGGTCGAGGCCGTTGACGGGCTCGTCGAGGATGAGCACCTGCGGGTCACCGAGCAGCGCACCGGCGATGCCGAGCCGCTGGCGCATGCCGAGGGAGTAGTTGCGGACGCGGCGGCCGGCCTCCTTGGGGGTGAGCCCGACGAGGTCGAGCATCTGGTCGACCCGCGTGCGGTCGGCGCCCGTCATGATGGCGGCGAGCGTGAGGACCTCGCGGCCGGTGCGGCCGGCGTGCTGGGCGGAGGCGTCGAGCAGGACGCCGACGTGCCGCGCCGGGTTCGGCAGCGCGGCGTAGGGCTTGCCGAGGATGGTGGCGGTGCCGGCGGTGGGCACGGTCAGGCCGCACATCATCCGCATGGCGGTGGACTTGCCGGCCCCGTTCGGGCCGAGGAAGCCGGTGACGCGTCCGGGGCGGACGGTGAACGACACGTCGTCGACGGCGGTGAAGCCGCCGTAGCGCTTGGTGAGTCTCTCCACGGTGATCATGCGTCTATCGCACCAGCGCAGCGGCAGGGACCGCATCGTCCCGCGGGCGCGGGCGCGTCCTCCCTGCGTCCTTCACGGAGGTCCACCCACGGTAGGGGGTGCCCGCGACCGGGGTCGCTTCCCCCTGCCCGACGTCGCTCCTAGGGTGGGGGGACCATGTCACCAGTGCCTCCCGCCGTCACCGCGACGTCCGACCCGGAGCCGCGCCGGCCTGTGTTCCTCCCGGCGCCGCTGACGACCTGGCAGGAGACCTGGCGTTGGCTCGTCACGGTGACCGCCTCCCTCTTGCTGCTGGTGGTGGGCTCGACGGATGCGGCGTTCGCAGGCCGCTCGCTCGGGCTCGACGTCCTGCTCGGTGTCGTCGCGTTCGGGGCGTTCGCGGTGCGTCGCCGGTGGCCGCTCCTGGCGGGTGCGGTCGCGTGCCTCGCCGGCAGCTTCTCGATGACGGGCGTGCCGCCGTCGCTCGTCGTGCTCATGTCGGTCGCGACGCGACGCCGCTGGCGTGAGATCGCGGCGCTCGGCGTCGGCTGGGTGTCGCTGTCGGTCGTCTACGACCGAATGACGTCCGACATGACGCCGACCGTCCCGTGGTGGGCGCTCATGATCGCGACCCTCCTCGTCTACGGGATCGTCGTCGCGGTCGGCTCGTACGTCGGCGCGCGACGCGAGCTCGTCGCGACGCTGCGCACGCGTGCCGAGACGGCGGAGCGCGAGCAGTCCGCACGTGTCGACCAGGCGCGTGCCGAGGAGCGGACGCGCATCGCGCGCGAGATGCACGACGTCCTGGCGCACCGCATCTCGCTCGTCGCGATGCACTCGGGCGCGCTCGCGTACCGCACGGATCTCGGCCGGGAGGAGACGGCGCAGACCGCCGCGATCATCCGTGACAACGCGAACCTGGCCCTCAAGGAGCTGCGCGAGGTCCTGGGGGTGCTGCGCGACCTCAACGCGAGCCCGTCCTCGGCCACGCCGGAGCGGCCGCAGCCCTTGCTCGGTGACATCCACGAGCTGGTCACGTCGGCACGCTCGGCGGGCACGACGGTCGCGCTCGACATCGCTCCCGAGGTGGAGGAGGCGTTGCCCGGGTTGTCGGGGGCGGTGAGCCGCGCCGCGTACCGCATCGTCCAGGAGGCGCTGACGAACACGCGCAAGCACGCTCCGGGGATGCCGGTCGATGTGTGCGTCGGCCGGTCGACGGCGCCCGACGGCGTCGACCGTCTCACGATCGAGGTGCTCAACGCGCTGCCCGCCGCGCGCCCGTCGGGGAAGCGGGGTCCGACGGACGGACCGCCGTCGTCGGGGCTGGGCCTCACGGGCCTCGCCGAGCGGGCGAGCCTCGCCGGGGGCGAGCTGCGGCACGGCCCCGACCGCTCCGGACGCTACGTCGTGTCGGCGTGGCTCCCGTGGTCGTGACGGCCGCCGGCCACCGCGACGCGCGCAGCGCGGAACCGCTCCTAGCGGATCACCCGCAGGCTCCGGCCCGGGCTGCCTGCGAACACGTCGACGACGGTGTGGATGAGGTGCCTCGTCGGCACGAGCGCGACCTTCGGCCGGTCGACACGGATCCGGACCAGACCGTGCAGGGCGAGCCACAGCCCGACCGCGCGCTCCTTCGCGACGTCAGGCGGGAGGTCCGGGCGGCAGAGCTCGACGCCCGCGATGACCGTGTCGAGGACCTGCGCGGGCGCCGTGGCGCCGTCCTCGAGGCTCGCCAGGCCGAGGTCGCTCGTGTTGCGCACCCCGAAAGCGAGCGCGTACCCGCTCGGGTCCTCCCCTGCCCACACGACGTAGCCGACGGCGAGCGCCTCGAGGTCCTCGAGCGCCGTCGCGCCGGCGGGAAGGAGCGACACCTCGAGGTCCATGCGCGCGAGGCACCGCTGGAACGCGGAGAGGATCAGGTCGTGCAGGAGGGCGTCGGTGTCGGGGAAGTAGAGCGCCACGACGTCGGCGGCGAGCCCGGTGCGATCGACGAGCGCGTCCATCGTGAGCGCGGACGTGTCGACGGCGGCGACGATCAGGTCGGTCGCTGCGGCGCGTATCGCATCCATGGCGCGGTCGGCCTTCGGTCCACGCCCCGCACCACTGCCCGGGCTCGACATACAGCCACGGTAGTGGACGCCTCCCCCACGCGCACCGTGCCGCTCTGCCCTGCTCCGCCCGCCTCCGTGAAAGGCTTGCGTCCATGACGCCCGACGCGACCTCTTCGTCCGCCCCGGCAGCCCGCGTCGTCCTGGTCGACGACGATCCTCTGGTCCGCGCGGGGCTGCGCATGATCCTCGGCGGTGACCGCTCGATCGAGATCGTCGGCGAGGCCGGGGACGGCCTCGAGGCTGAGGAGGTCGTCGGCGCGACGACGCCCGACGTCGTGCTCATGGACATCCGCATGCCTCGCCGTGACGGGCTCGCCACGACGGAAGCGCTGCTCGCCTCGAACCCGGACCTGCGGATCATCGTGCTGACGACGTTCGACGCGGACGACATGGTGCTCGGCGCCCTGCGCGCGGGCGCGACGGGCTTCCTGCTCAAGGACACCCCGCCCGAGCGGCTCGTGCGCGACGTGCTGGCGGCGGCGGCCGGGGAGCCGACGCTGTCGCCGTCGATCACGGCGCAGCTCATCGCAGCGGTCGCGACGCCGGGCTCCTCGACGGAGGGCGTCCGTGGTGTCGACGAACCGCCGGCGCGGCGCGCGTGCGCCCGCGAGCGCCTCGCACGCCTCACGGAGCGAGAGCTCGAGGTGGCGCAGGCGATCGGCCGCGGGCTGAGCAACAGCGAGATCGCGGCGACCCTCTTCATGTCGGTGCCGACGGTGAAGTCGCACGTGGGCAAGCTGTTCACAAAGCTCGAGGTGGACAACCGCGTGCAGATCGCGATCTGCGTGCACGACGCCGACCTGGGCTGACGGTCCTCAGCGAGCGGCCGACCTGTCGGAGCTCTTGGTCTGCTCGAACGGGAAGAACGAGATCTGGCCGTTCGTCTCGAGCACCGCGAGGCGCACGGACTCCATGCGGGCGATGCCCTGCTGGCGGGCTGCGCCGTACAGGTCGTCGAGGGACAGCCGTTCGGCGCGCATGACGTCGGCCTGCACCTCGCCGTCGTGCACGACGACGACGGGGACGCCGTGCGTGAAGCGCCGCGCCCCGGGATATCGGGCGTTGATCCACGACAGGAAGATGGTCAGCAGCGCGAACGTGCCGACGGCGAGCATGGCCCCGGTCACGGAGTAGTCCTGCTGGGTCACCGCCTGCTGCACGAGGTCGCCCATGCAGATGAAGAGGATGAGCTCGAAAGCGCTGAGCTCGCCGAGGGTGGACCGCCCGACCACGCGGGTGATGCCCCACAGGAACGTGAAGATGATGACGGCGCGGACGACGGTCTCCACAGCCACTCCTCCGGGCGAAGCTGCGCCGGGCGCGGCCGGCTGGTGTCGTTACGGGACGATGCGGGTGGCGAACGACGTCGTGGCCACCTGGGTGCTGTCGGCCTCGACGACGGCGACGGTGCCGCTGCGGCCGATCTGGGATGCGGGCTGGATGTAGGCGTCGAAGTCGAGGACGAAGGTGTCGCCCTCGGGGGCGGCGAAGGTGAGGAAGAGCTGCGTGCCGTCGCGGACCTCGTCGGAGGGGGACGGGACGAAGCCCTGCGTCTCGAAGATGTCGAAGTAGTTGCCGGTCACGGCGAGGGTGATCTCGTCGTCGAACCCTCCGGCGCGTTCGACGACCACTCTCCAGGGGACGTCGAGGCCGCTGCGGGCGGTGGCGGCGTAGGTGACGCTCAGGGTCACGTCCCCCTCCGTCGTCGTCCTGGTCGTGGAGCGGACCCCGAGCAGGCCGGTCGCGCCGGCGACGACGAAGACCAGGAGCGCGGACGCGCCGACGCGCCTCCCCCACAGGCCGCGAGAGCGGACCTGTGGGGGGTGGACGCGTCCGAGCGTCGAGCTCATCGGGACGTCAGTCCTTGAAGGCGTCCTTGACCTTCTCGCCAGCCTGCTTGAGGTTGGCGGAGACCTGGTCGCCCTTGCCCTCCGCTTCGAGACGCTCGTCGTCGGTGGCCTTGCCGGCCGCCTCCTTGCCCTTGCCCTGCAGGTCCTGGGCAGCGTTCTTGAGCTTGTCGTCGAGTCCCATGTCTCCTCCTGGAGGTCGTCGGTATCGCGGTTCTTCGACCGTAAGCCGACGCCCGGCGCCTCGCACGACGAACGTCAGCGGACCATGCGGACGTCGACGATGTCGTCCCAGTGCGGGATGGTCTTGGTGGCGCCGTCGGCGACGAAGCCGTGACGGGCGTAGAAGCGTCGTGCGCGCGGGTTGTCGCGCGCGACCCACAGGTAGGCGGGCACGTCGCCGAGGGCGGCTGTCACGAGGGCGTCGGCGACGCCTGCGCCCTTGACGGCGTCGAGCACGTACATCATGCCGAGCTCGTGCGGGCGGGGGGCGTCGTCATCGTGCGGGGCACGCACGAGCGTGAAGCCGACGACGTCGTCGCGCACCTGCGCGAGCCACGCCCCGGGGGCGTCGGGGCTGTCGAGGATGTCGCGCCACATGGCCTCGTGCTCGGGGACGGAGAGGTTCGCGAGCAGCTCGTCCGAGAGCAGGCCGGGGTACGTCTCGCGCCACGCCTGCACGTGGACGACGGCGAGCGACGGTGCGTCCTCGGGGCGCGCGCGGCGCACGAGCGCCGTGAGGTCGGGAAGGTCCGTCATGGCTCGATCGTCGCCGGGCCTGCGGGCCGCAGAGGGCGGCGTCTCAGGATCCGGCCGGTGACCACCTACTGTGTGCGCATGAGGATTCGTCGTGCCATCGCTCGCCTGGGCTGGAAGATCAGCCCGTGGACCCACAGGTCGACCGTCGTCCCCACGGATGGCGTCGGGGTGCTGATCGGGGCACCGCACACCTCCAACTGGGACTTCATCCTCATGCTCGGCATCGCGTGGGACCTGGGGCTGAAGGTCAAGTACCTCGGCAAGCACACGCTGTTCAAGCCGCCGTTCGGCTTCATCATGCGATGGCTCGGCGGCATCCCGGTCGACCGGTCGAACCCGGCGGGGATCGTCACGGACATCGTCGAGCGGGTGCGTTCCGGGCAGGGCTTCTACCTCGTGGTGACGCCGGAGGGCACCCGGTCGTCGGGCACGTACTGGAAGTCAGGCTTCCACCGCATCGCGGTCGAGGCGGGGCTGCCGATCACGCTCGGCTACGTCGACCGCGACACGATGACGTCCGGGCTGGGCATGACGTTCGTGCCGACGGGCGACGTGCGGGCGGACATGGACGTGGTGCGTGCGTTCTACGCCGACAAGTCGGGCTTCCGGCCGGAGCTGCGCACGGAGCCCCGGCTGCGCGAGGAGGACCGGGCGTCGGGCGAAGACGCCGCGTACGGCTCGGACGGCTCTCACCAGGAGTGACGCGCTCGGACTGAGGCGCGCTCCGCCGTCGGGCTCGCGCCCCTGCGGGGCAAGTGACGGCAACCGATTGCCGGAGCGCATGGCGCTGCCGAGACTCGACGGCATGGACGCCTGGACACTTCACCCCGACCGGCTGCTCCCCGCCGACCCGACAGCGCGCGACGTCGCACGCCGCCTCTACGGCCAGACCCGCGACCTCCCGATCGTGTCCCCCCACGGCCACGTCCCCGCGGCGATGCTGCTCGACGACGAGCCTTTCGCCGACCCGACCTCCCTCCTCGTGACGCCCGACCACTACGTCACCCGCCTCCTGCACGCGTCGGGCGTCCCCCTCTCCGAGCTCGGCGTCGGGCAAGGACCGCTCCCCGAGGGAGACGCACGCCGCGCCTGGCGGCACCTGTGCACGCACTGGTCCGCGTACGCGGGCACGCCCGTGCGCTTCTGGTTCGAGTCCGAGCTCGTCGACGTCTTCGGGGTGACCGTCCGCCCGAGCGCCGAGACCGCCGACGCCGTCTACGACGCGATCGCCGCACGCCTCGCAGAGCCGGGCTTCCGCCCCCGCGCGCTCTTCGACCGCTTCAACATCTCCGTCCTCGCCACGACCGACGACCCGGTCGACGACCTCGCCGCGCATGCCGCGCTCGCGGCCGACCCGTCGTTCACAGGCCGCGTCGTACCGACCTTCCGCCCCGACCGCTACCTCGAGGTCACCGCCCCAGGATGGGCCGACGACGTCGCGCGCCTCGGCGAGGCCGCCGGCGTCGCGACCGACACGTTCAGCGGGTGGGTCGCCGCGATGGAGTCGCGCCGCGCCCACTTCAAGGCGCACGGCGCCGTCTCCGCGGACCACTCGCACGAGGACCCCGGCACCTTGCACCTCGACCGGGCCGACGCCGAGCGCATCTACGCCGACGCGCTCCGCGGGAACGCCGGCACCGCGGACGGCACCGCGCTGCGCCGCCACATGCTCCTCGAGCAGGCCCGCATGTCCGCCGACGACGGCCTCACCATGACCATCCACCCGGGCGTCCGGCGCAACCACCACGGCCCGACGTTCGACCGCTACGGCGCCGACGTCGGCGCGGACCTCCCGCTCGCGGTCTCCTACACCGACCACCTGCGCCCGATGCTCGAACGGTTCGGCACGAGCCCCGGCTTCACGGTCGTCCTCTTCACGCTCGACGAGACCGCGTCCGCGCGCGACATCGCACCTCTCGCGGGCTTCTACCCGAGCGTCTACGTCGGCGCACCGTGGTGGTTCCTCGACGCCCCGGACGCGATCCGGCGCTGGCGCGCCGCCGTCACCGAGACCGCCGGCTTCTCCCGGACGAGCGGCTTCATCGACGACACGCGAGCCTTCTGCTCGATCCCCGCCCGCCACGACATGTCCCGCCGCCTCGACGCGGGCTTCCTCGCGGGGCTCGTCGCCGAGCATCGCCTCGACGAGGACGAGGCCGCCGAGATCGCCGTCGACCTCGTGGTCGGCCGCCCGGCGGAAGCGTTCGGGCTGTGAGCGCCGCACCGCTCCGCCGCACCCAGCCGGCGCCACCCGTGCGGCACGTGCACCTCGGCCTCGGCGCGTTCTTCCGTGCGCACCAGGCCTGGTACACCGCGCACGCCGACGACGCCGCCGAGTGGGGCATCGCCGCGTTCACCGGCCGCTCCCGGGCCCTCGCCGACACGCTGACCGCGCAGGACGGGCTGTACACGCTCGCCGAGCTCGCCCCCGGCGCGGACCACGTCGAGACCGTCGAGTCCGTCGTCGCCGCGCACGCCGGCACGGACCACGAGGCCCTGCTCCGCTACGCCGCCGACGCGGCCGTCACCGTCATGACGACGACCGTCACCGAGGCTGGCTACGTCCGCGGGGCCAGCGGGATCGACCACGAGGACTCCCGCGTCGCCGCCGACGTCGCGACCCTGCGCGCCGACCCGCGCGCCCCCGTGCAGACCGCCCCCGCCCGGATCGTCGCGTTCCTCCTTGCGCGCCGTGCCGCCGGCGGGGGCGGGCTGACGATCGTCCCGTGCGACAACCTGCCGTCGAACGGCGACGTGCTGCGCGACGTCGTCGAGGACCTCACGTCCCTCGTGGACCCGAGCCTGCAGGCGTGGGCCGACGAGCACCTCTCCTACGTCACGACGATGGTCGACCGCATCACGCCCGCCTCGACCGACGACGACGTCGCCCGCGCCCGCGCAGCCGGGTTCGACGACGCCGCGCCCGTCGCGACCGAGCCGTTCGCCGAGTGGGTGCTCGCCGGGGAGTTCCGCGGCCCGCACCCCGCCTGGGAGACGGCAGGGGCCACCTTCACCGACGACGTCGTGCCGTACGAGGAGCGCAAGCTCTTCCTCCTCAACGGCGCGCACTCCCTCCTCGCGTACGCGGGCTCCGCCCGCGGGCACGAGACCGTCGCCGAGGCGTTCGCGGACCCCCTCGTGCGCAGCCGCGTCGAGGCGTGGTGGGACGAGGCGTGCCGTCATCTGACCCTGCCGGCCGGCGACCTCGCCGCGTACCGCGTCGCGCTCACGGCCAGGTTCGCGAACACGTCGATCCGGCACCTCCTCGCCCAGATCGCGAAGGACGGCACGCAGAAGCTGCCGGTGCGCATCCTCCCGACGCTGCGCCGCGAGCGCACGGAAGGCCGCATGCCCGACGGCGCCGTGGCCGCGCTCGCCGCATGGATCGCCTCCGTCCGCGCAGGCGGACCCGCGCTCGACGACCCGCTCGCCGAACGGCTGCGCCCCCTCGTCGGGATGCCCGCGGACGCGGGCAGCCGTGACCTGCTCGCCCTCCTCGACCCCGCACTCGCCCAGGACGCCGAGCTCGTCCGCGCCGTCGTGCACGCGCAGGTCCTCGTCCCGCGGTAGGGCGCCGGATGGGCGCTGCGGCACGCGGTGGCGGGCGAGCGTGCGCAGTGCGACCGTGAGAGGACCACACCTCAACCGGGAGACAACGATGGTCACGTACAAGGTCGGCTACTTCGTCGGCAGCCTCTCGTCCACGTCGATCAACCGCGAGCTGAGCCGCGTGCTCGCGAAGGTCGCGCCCGACAACCTCGAGCTCACGGAGATCCCCATCGGGGACCTGCCGCTCTACAGCCCCGACTTCGACGCCGACTACCCGGCGGAGGGACGTGCCCTCAAGAACGCGATCGCGGCGTCGGACGCCGTCCTGTTCGTCACCCCCGAGTACAACCGGTCGATCCCCGGGGCGCTCAAGAACGCCCTCGACTGGGCGTCACGGCCATGGGGCCAGAACTCGTTCGACCACATGCCTGCGGCCGTCATCGGAGCGTCGCCCGGCAAGATCGGCACCGCGGTCGCCCAGCAGTCGCTGCGCGGCGTCCTGAGCTTCTGCAACGCCCGGCAGATGACCTCCCCCGAGGCCTACATCACCGTCACGCCTGACCTGTTCGACGGCGAGGGCGGCGTCACCGACGAGTCCGTCGCCACGTTCCTCACGGAGTTCATGGCGGAGTTCGCGGAGCACATCCAGCGCGTCCTCACGGTCCTGCCGCGCAGCTGAGACCGCACCCACCCGCGCCTCCCGCGCCGGCCTTAGCCTGCGGGCGGCGTCGGCGTCCAGGCGCGTTGG
Organism: Sanguibacter hominis ATCC BAA-789; assembly: GCF_012396185.1. Classification (GTDB taxonomy): domain Bacteria; phylum Actinomycetota; class Actinomycetes; order Actinomycetales; family Cellulomonadaceae; genus Flavimobilis; species Flavimobilis hominis. The sequence continues at coordinate 1,335,483 of NZ_JAAXOW010000001.1, read as the reverse complement.
CGGCGCGGGCGCGGGCCCGTGGACTCGCGGACGCGCAGCGCGGCGGGCAGCAGCGCGGGGCGCCGCGGCACAACCGTCCGGGCGCCCCGCAGCCCCACCGTGCTGAGCTGCTCGACCAGCATCGTGACGGCGTGCTTCCCGAGCGCGGCGAGCGGCGCGGCGACCGTCGTCAGGGCTGGCGAGCAGAAGTCCGCGCCGAAGATGTCGTCGAACCCGACGACCGACACGTCCCCCGGGACGGCCACGCCCCACGACTGCACCGTCTGCATGAAGCCGATCGCGATCAGGTCGTTGTACGCGACGACCGCCGTCGTGCGCGCCTCCGCGAACGCGCGGGCTGCCGCGCGCCCGCCGTCGATCGTCGGGGCGAACGGGCCGAGCCTGCGCACGCGCAGGCCCAGCTCGTGCCCGGCCTCCTGCGCCGCACGCCACCGCATGCCGTCCGCCCAGGACGCCTCCGGGCCAGCGAGGTACGTGATCGTGCGGTGGTCCAGCTCCGCGAGGTGCTCGACGGCGCGGCGCATGCCGCGCCCGTTGTCCGTCACGACGCTCGGCACGTCCGTGACGACCCTGTTGAGCACGACGGCGGGCTGACGCCGTGCGATCGCGCGGATGGACGTGTCCGAGAGGCGTGACGTCGCGAGCACGATCCCCTCGACGATGCCCGCCGTGCGGTCGAGCGCCTGGCGCTCGACCTCGGTCGACTCGTTCACGTCCGCGACGAGGAGCGTGTAGTCCTGCTCCGCGGCCGCACGCTCGGCGCCGCGGATGATCTCGAAGAAGAACGGGTTCGTCAGGTCGGACGCGACGAGCGCGACGAGCTTCGTGCGCGATCCCTGCAGGGCCTGCGCGAACGGGTTGCTGCGGTATCCCATCTGCTCGGCGACCTCGTGGATGCGCGCGGCCGTCGCCGCAGCGACGCGGCCGGGCCGGGAGAACGCCCGCGAGACGGTCGACGGAGCGACTCCGCAGGCCGCAGCCACGTCGTAGATCGTGGGCGGCTTGGCGCCTGTGTCGTCGTCGACCATGCGGCGAACGTACGGCACGCGGCAATCCATGGCAACCGCTTGCCGCGCCCCTGGGCGCAGGCGCTGAATGGCTCTGCCAACCCCACCCCCCTGCGAGAGGAACCGACGATGCTTCGTCCTCAGGACACCAACACCCGCGAGCGCAAGTCCCTGAACGGCCTGTGGGAGCTGCGCCTCGACGGGACCGGCGCGGGGCACGACGCACGCTGGTTCGCCGCCCCCCTCGAGGAGTCGGTCGCGATGCCCGTCCCCGCCTCCTACAACGACATCCTCACGGATCCGGCCGCCCGCACCCACGTCGGCGACGCCTGGTACCAGACGACCGCCCGCGTCCCGCGCGGCTGGGCCGGCCAGCGCATCAGCCTCCGCTTCGACTCCGCCACGCACCGCGCGGTCGTCTGGGTCGGCGACACCGAGGTCGCCCGCCACGAGGGTGGCTACACGCCGTTCGAGGTCGACATCACCGAGCTCGTCACGCCGGGCGAGGAGATCCGCGTGACCGCGGCCGTCAACAACGAGCTGACGTTCCAGACGATCCCCCCGGGCATCGTCGAGGACACCCCGCAGGGCCGCCGGCAGCGCTACTTCCACGACTTCTTCAACTACGCGGGCCTGCACCGCAGCGTGTGGCTCACCGCGACGCCGCGCACGCGCGTCGAGGACGTCACCGTCGTGACGACGATCGACGGCACGACCGGCGTCGTCGGGTACGACGTCGTCACGGACGGCCCCGAGGACGTCACCGTGGTGACGGTCCTGCGGGACGCCGACGGCGTCGAGGTCGCACGCGCCGCAGGCGCGAGCTCCGAGCTGCACGTCGCCGACGCGCACCTGTGGGCGCCCGGTGACGGCTACCTGTACGAGCTCGAGATCCGCCTCGAGAACGGTGGCGAGCTCGTCGACTCCTACCTCCAGACGGTCGGCATCCGCACGGTCGAGGTCGTCGGCACCGAGTTCCGCATCAACGGCGAGCCGTTCTACTTCACCGGCTTCGGCAAGCACGAGGATTCCCCCGTGCGCGGCAAGGGGCACGACGACGCGTTCCTGGTCCACGACTTCGCGCTCATGGAGTGGATCGGCGCCAACTCGTTCCGCACCTCGCACTACCCGTACGCGGACGAGGTCTACGACTACGCCGACCGTCAGGGCATCGTCGTGATCGACGAGGTCGCGGCCGTCGGCCAGAACATGGGCCTCGGCGGCGGGATCTTCGGCACCCAGGGCTACACGACGTTCTCCCCCGAGACCATCAACGACAAGTCCCGCGAGGTGCACGCCCAGGCGATCCGCGAGCTGTTCGCCCGCGACAAGAACCACCCGTCCGTCGTGCTCTGGTCGATCGCGAACGAGCCCGAGTCAGACACGGACGCCGCACGCGCCTACTTCGAGCCGCTCTTCGAGCTCGCCCGGTCCCTCGACAGCACGCGCCCGATCGGGTTCGTCAACGTCATGCTCGCCCCGCACGGCAAGTGCCAGGTCTCCGAGCTCGCTGACGTCATCATGCTCAACCGCTACTACGGCTGGTACGTCAACACCGGCGACCTCGCGGCCGCCGAGGAGGCGTGGACCGCCGAGCTCGAGCAGTGGGCGGGCGACGGCAAGCCGATCATCATCACCGAGTACGGCGCCGACACGATGGCCGGCCTCCACTCCCTGCACCAGACGCCCTGGAGCGAGGAGTACCAGGTGGCCTACCTCGAGATGAACCACCGCGTCTTCGACAAGGTGCCCGCCGTCGTCGGCGAGCACGTGTGGAACTTCGCGGACTTCCAGACCTCCGACGGTGTGTTCCGCGCCGACGGCAACAAGAAGGGCGCGTTCACCCGCGACCGCCGCCCCAAGGCCGCCGCGCACGCGCTGCGCAGCCGCTGGACCGCCCGCCCCTGACCCTCCCCACGATCGAGGAAACGACCATGACCAGCAACGTCGCTGGGGTCTCACCGTCCGTGAACCCTGCCCTCACCGCCCCTCCCGCGGCCACCCCCGCGCGGGGACTGCGGATGCGCCAGCTCGTCGGCTACGCCGCCGGCGACGCCGCCAACAACCTCGCGTTCTCCATGACGTCGATGTTCCTGCTGCTCTACTACACGGACGTCGTCGGCATCTCCCCCGCAGCCGCGGGCACCCTGTTCCTCGTCGTCCGCGCCTGGGACGCGTTCGCCGACATCTACGCCGGCCGGCAGGTCGACAAGACGATGACCCGGTGGGGCAAGTTCCGGCCGTTCTTCCTCTTCGGGTCGCTGCCCGTCCTGCTGCTCTCGGTCGCCACGTTCACCGTCCCCGGCGGGCTCGGTGGCACCGGCAAGCTCGTCTACGCCTACCTCACGTACGCGGCGCTCGGCCTCGCCTACTCGCTCGTCAACATCCCCTACGGCTCGCTCGCCTCAGCGATGACGCAGGTCCCGGAGGAACGCGCAAAGCTCGCGAGCTTCCGCACGATCGGCACGGCGACGACGATCATCATGCTGTCCTTCGTCGTCGCGCCCCAGATCCGCAGCTCTGACAACCTGCAGCAGTCGCTCACGCTCACGACCCTCCTGTTCGTCGTCGTCGGGTTCGGGCTGTACATGCTCCTCTTCTCGACGGCACGCGAGACCGTCGTGCGCGACGTCGCGCAGGTCTCCCTCAAGCAGAGCCTCGCCACCCTGCGCGGCAACCGCCCGCTGCTCATGCTGTGCACGAGCGCGCTCATGTTCCTCGTCGGGATGTTCTCGCTCCAGACCGTGCAGGCGTACTACGCCCGCGACGTCCTCGGCGACGCGAACATGTTCATCGTCCTGACGGTCGTGTCGACCGGCGCGATGTTCGTCGTCGCACCGTTCATCCCGCGCATCGTGCGGCGCTTCGGCAAGAAGCGCTCCTACATCGTCGCGTCCCTCGTCGCGATCGTCGGGGCCGTCGGCGTCGCCGTCAGCCCGCCGTCGATCCCCGCGTTCGCGGTCGTCTCCTTCGGCCTGTACGGCATCGGCCTCGCCGCGGTGAACACCCTCATGTGGGCCCTCGAGGCCGACACGGTCGAGTACGGCGAGTGGCGCAGCGGAGTGCGCACCGAAGGCACGACGTACGCCGTCTTCTCGTTCGTCCGCAAGCTCGGCCAGGCGATCGGCGGCGCGGCCGCCGCATACGCCCTCGGCTGGATCGGGTACGTGGCCGACGCCGAGGTGCAGACCCAGGGCACGCAGGACGGCATCCGCCTCGTCGCGGGCTTCGTTCCCGCCGCGTTCATCGCGCTCGGCGTGCTGATCATGCTCGCCTACCCCCTCACCGAGAAGGTCTTCGGCCAGATGGTCGCCGAGGTCAAGGCGCGCCGCGAGGCGCTCCCGACCACGCCCGACGCCGACGCCTGAACCCATCGCCCCCAAGGAGCAGGATCATGAAGATCACCGCCGCTGACGTCATCGTCACGAGCCCCAACCGCAACTTCGTCACCCTCAAGATCACGACCGACGACGGCGTCACCGGCCTCGGCGACGCGACCCTCAACGGGCGCGAGCTCGCGGTCGTCGCCTACCTCAAGGAGCACGTCGCGCCGCTCCTGATCGGCCGCGACCCGCACCGCATCGAGGACACGTGGCAGTTCCTCTACCGCTCCGCCTACTGGCGTCGCGGGCCCGTGACCATGGCCGCGATCGGGGCGGTCGACATGGCGCTGTGGGACATCAAGGGCAAGGTCGCCGGGCTGCCCGTGTACCAGCTGCTCGGCGGCGCGAGCCGCACCGGGCTCATGGCGTACGGGCACGCGTCCGGCAAGGAGCTGCCCGAGCTGTTCGACTCCATCCGGTCGCACCAGGAGCAGGGCTACCGCTCGATCCGCGTGCAGACCGGCGTGCCGGGCCTCAAGGCGATCTACGGCATCGCGTCGCAGGCCGCGCTCGACGGCAACGACGAGCGCTACGACCACGAGCCGGCGCGCCGCGGGGCGCACCCGGCCGAGGAGGACTGGGACACGCGCGCCTACCTGCGCCACCTGCCCGGCGTCTTCGAGGCGGTGCGCAACGAGTTCGGGCCGGACCTTCCGCTGCTGCACGACGGCCACCACCGCATGACGCCGATCCAGGCTGCGAAGCTCGGCAAGTCGCTCGAGCCGTACGACCTGTTCTGGCTCGAGGACTGCACACCAGCGGAGAACCAGGAGGCGCTGCGCCTCGTGCGGCAGCACACGACCACACCGCTCGCGATCGGCGAGATCTTCAACACCGTGTGGGACTTCCAGGGGCTCATCAAGGAGCAGCTCATCGACTACGTGCGTGCCGCCTCCACGCACTTCGGCGGGATCAGCCCGCTCAAGAAGGTCATGGACTTCGCGGCGCAGTACCAGGTCAAGTCCGGCTTCCACGGACCGACCGACATCTCCCCGGTCGGCCTCGCCGCGCAGATGCACGTCGGGCTCGCGATCCACAACTTCGGCATCCAGGAGTACATGCAGCACGGCGAGCGGACTAACGAGGTGTTCCAGCAGTCCTTCACCTTCACGGACGGCTACCTGCACCCGGGCGACCAGCCGGGTCTCGGCGTCGAGCTCGACGTCGACGAGGCGGGCAAGTACCCGTACGAGGTCGCATACCTCCCGTACAACCGCCTCGCGGACGGCACCGTCCACGACTGGTGACCTCGCGGTCCGCCGGCCCGGCACGCTGGACGTGCCGGGCCGGCGATTTCTCGTGGTCAGCGCCTCGTCCCCGCTCCTAGCCTGGTCGGGTGACCCCTCCCGACCGCGAACGGCTCGACGCGCGCACAGACCTGCGTGCCGACTGCTCCGCCTGCCTGGCGCTCTGCTGCGTCGCGCTCGACCTGTCCCGCTCGTCGGACTTCCCTGTCGACAAGCCAGCCGGCACCCCCTGCGGCCACCTCGACGCCACCGTGTGCGGCATCCATGACCGGCTGCGTCCCTCGGGCTACGCCGGTTGCGTCGCCTACGACTGCTACGGCGCCGGGCAACGCATCACCGCCCTGCATCCTGGCCGCAGCTGGCGCACCGACCCTGCCGCCGCGGGCGCGATGTTCGCGCTGCTCCCCCGCCTCAGGCACGTCCACGAGCTGCTCCGGCTCCTCCTCGAGGCTGCCGAGCTGGGGTTCCCGAGCGCCGCGCTCGACCGCGCGATCGAGCGGTCCGAGCGGCTCGCCCGCGCGCTGCCTGCCGAGATCCTCGCGGCCGACGCCGGAGCGCACCACGACTCGGTCGTCGCCGTCCTGCGGGACGTCAGCGACGAGGTGCGCGCGGCCCACGCGGGCGACCGCGCGCCGTCGGACCTCGCGGGTGCCGACCTCGTCGGTGCCGACCTGCGCCGGGCCGACCTCTTCGCGGGAAACCTCCGCGGCGCCGTGGCGGTGGGGGCGGACCTGCGCGGCGCCGACCTGCGCTGGGCGGACCTCACGGGGGCCGACCTGCGCGGTGCGCGCCTCCACGGCACGGACCTCAGCCAGACGCTGTTCTGCAGCCAGGCTCAGCTCGAGGCCGCGACCGGCGACGCGCTGACGAAGGTCCCCGTGCGGCTCCGCCGGCCCGCCCACTGGACGGCGGCACGCTGAGCACGTCGCGCGGCGGGGGCGTGGTCAGCGCGGGTCGGGGATCTCGACGGGCTCGCCCCAGCGGGAGAACGTCTGCGTCGTCGTGGCGGACATGCCCGCCATCGATGCTGTCGCGACGGACTCGACGCCGAGGAAGTCCTCGTCGACCGTGAACCAGACGTCGCTCATCGACGACCCGGCGAACGTGAACGTGTCCGTGCAGTCGTAGCGGGTCTGCGCGCCGTCACTGCCCTTCGTCGACCATGTGTCGCACGTGCCGAGGTAGGTCTTGATCATGAGCGGGTCGCTGAAGACGCGGGCGAGGCCGATCGCGGCGTCGACGAGCTGGTCGCCGCTGCCCTCCTGGACCCAGGTGCCGGCCTGGAGGAACCAGCCGGTCTTCTCCTCGAGGATCAGTCCGAGCCCGCCATCGACGCCGCCGGTGACGTAGGCGCTGTACTTCGGGTCGAACCGGAACACGACGGTGCTCGTGCTCGTCCCGTCCTCGACGACCATCTGCCCGGTGCCGGCGGCGGTCATGGCGTCGACGACGCACGTGCCGAGGGCCGTGCCGGGGACGTCCGCGCCTGCGGCGGTCGAGACGTCGGCGCACGAGTCGGGCGTCCGCGCGGGGGCGGGAGCGGTCTCGGTCGGTGCAGGCTCGGCCGGCTCGGAGGTCTTCGCGGGTGCCGCGCCGCTGCTCGACGACGTCGCGGGGGCGGGTGCGGGTGCGGCGGGGTCGTCGGACGAGCAGGCTGCCAGGCTCGTCGCGAGTGCGGCCGTGAGGGTGAGGGAGGTGATGGTCTTGGCATTCACGTCTCAGAACGTAACAAATAGTGGGGTCGGTGCAGATGAGACGTATCGATGCAGATCAGCGCCGCCCGTCTAGGACCTCGGTCCTGACTCTGCCGAGAGTGATACATGACACTTTCGCCGTATCGGCTTGACGGTTTCTTTACTCGCCTTCATGCTGTTGCCCATGACGATCACGACAAGCCTCGACGGACGTACCCACGCCCGGGCCTCCTATGTTCGTCGGCCCGCACCCGCCACGACCCCGTTCGTGAGCCTCCGCCTCGCCGACGGCGGGGCGCCCCACGGCGCGCTCTCCGGCGCCGTCCGCCACGCGATCGAGGAGCACGGCAGCCTCACGCCCAGCCAGCGCCTCGCTCTCACCACCCCCTCCGACCTCCCGCGCCTGTACACCCCGGCCGAGGCCGCACTGCTGATCGACGCGCTGGCCACCGCCGGCGCGACCGTCACCGTCGTCGCGCCGCACACCTTCTGAGCCGCGCCACCACCTGAAGCACCCCGCGCGCCGCACCGGCTCGCGGTGACACACTGCGCTCGTGGCCATCGCACCTGACCAGCCCGAAACCGCGCACGCCCAACGCCGCACCCTGAACGTCCTCGTCGGCGCCCAGCTCCTCTCCGGCGCCGGGCTCGCCGCGGGCATCACGGTGGGGGCGCTGCTCGCCCAAGACCTGCTCGGCTCGACCGCGCTGTCCGGCCTGCCCACCGCCCTCTTCGCGGCGGGCGGGGCGCTCGCCGCCGCCGCCGTCGGGCGGGTGTCCCAGCTGCGCGGGCGCCGCCCCGGCCTCGCGCTCGGCTACCTCGCCGGCGCACTCGGCGCCGTCGGCGTCATCGTCGCCGCCGTGCTCGGGTCCGCCGTGCTGCTCCTCGCCTCCCTGTTCGTGTACGGCGCGGGCAACGCGACCAACCTCCAGGCGCGCTACGCGGGCGCCGACCTCGCAGCTCCCGCCAACCGCGGCCGAGCCGTCTCGACGGTCCTCGTCGCGACGACTCTCGGCGCGGTCGCCGGCCCCAACCTCGTCGGGGTGATGGGCGACGTCGCAGACGCCCTCTCCATCCCGCGTCTCGCCGGCCCCTTCCTGCTCGCTGCGGTCGCGTACGGCGCCGCAGCCGCGATCCTCGCCGTCGCGCTGCGACCCGACCCGCTGCTGCTCGCCCGCGAGCACGCCGCGACGGCACCCGTACCGCCCAAGCCCGGCAACGACGGCGGCGGTCATCGCTCGCCGGGGTCCGCGCCGGGCGTACGCCTCGGCGCGACCACCATGGTCGTCACGCAGATCGTGATGGCAGCGATCATGACGATGACGCCGATCCACATGAAGGCGCACGGTCACGGGCTCGGCGCGACCGGGCTGGTCATCGCGATCCACATCGGCGCGATGTACCTCCCGTCACCGCTGTCCGGCTGGCTCGTCGACCGGCTCGGGTCGCGCGTCGTCGCGGGTCTGGCCGGGCTGACGCTGCTCGCGGCGAGCTTCGTCGCGTGGCTCGCCCCCGAGTCGTCGGTACCGTGGCTCGCGTTCGCCCTCGGGCTGCTCGGCCTCGGATGGAGCCTGGGCCTCGTCGCCGGGACGACGGCGGTCGCCGAGAACCTCCCGCTCGACCGTCGCGCACGCACGCAGGGGTCGGTCGACGTTCTCGTGTCGCTCGCCGGAGCCGGTGCGGGAGTGCTGTCCGGGGTCGTCGTGTCGACGTGGAGCTACGGCGCGCTGTGCGTGCTCGGCGGTGTCGTCGCGGTCCTGCTCGTCGCGGCGCTCGCCCTGGTCCGCGCCCGGCCGCAGCGCTAGCGGCGGGCCGTTCCCGAGACACGGCACGATGGGACAGTGCACATCCTGATCTGCCCCGACAAGTTCAAGGGGACCGCGACCGCTGCGGAGATCGCCGCCGCGATCGCTGCCGTCTGCGCGGAGCGCGGCCACACGACCGAGCTGCTGCCCCTCGCCGACGGCGGAGAGGGCACGCTCGACGTCCTCGGCGGCCCGAACCGGACGACGACGGTGACCGGTCCGCTCGGCGCGCCGGTCACGGCGGGCTGGCGGCTCGAGGACGGGACGGCCGTGATCGAGTCTGCGCGAGCGTCCGGCCTCGCCCTGCTCGCAGGGCAGCGGCTGCGGCCGCTCGACGCGACGAGCCAGGGAACGGGCCAGCTCGTGCGTGCCGCCCTGGACGACGGCGCGACGCGCGTCGTCGTCACGGTCGGCGGCTCTGCCATGACGGACGGCGGCGCCCCCGCGCTCGACGCCATCGGCGCGCTCCCGGCAGGCGTGGCGCTCGAGGTCGCGTGCGACGTCACCACGCGCTTCGAGGACGCAGCCCGCGAGTTCGGTCCGCAGAAGGGCGCGACGCCCGAGCAGGTCGACACGCTCACACGCCGTCTCGTCGCACTGCGGCGGCTCTACGAGCGGCGCTTCGGGGTGGACGTCGGCACGATCCCCGGATCGGGGGCGGCGGGTGGCCTCGCGGGCGGGCTCGCGGCGCTCGGCGCCCGTCTCGTGCCGGGCTTCGACCTCGTCGCGGACGTCGTCGGGCTCGATGCCGCGATCACCCGCGCCGACCTCGTGATCACCGGCGAGGGTCTGCTGGACGCGACGTCGTTCGCGGGGAAGGTCGTGGGCGGGGTCGCCGACCGGGCGCGCGCCGCGGGCGTGCCCGTCGCCGCCGTCGTCGGGGACGTCGCGCCGGGGATCCCTGCTCCGTTCCCGACCGCGAGCCTCGTGGAGACGTGCGGCCGCGACGCGGCGCTCGCCGACCCGCTCGGCTCGGCCGCCCGGGCCGTCACGTCGATCCTGGCCTGATCGCCAGGACCTACGCGAAGACCCGTCGACGTTTTTTCACGGCGCCATCCGAGGCAAAACCTCACCGACGCGCCGATACTGGATGCATGACCGACCACATCCCCGGCGAGGTCTCCCCGGCCGGACGCGACCTGCGCGCCTACACGGACGAGCTGCGCCCGCACCACCCGGTCGTCCAGAACGACCGCGGGGAATGGGTCCTGCTCCGGCACGACCTCGTGCGCCGCGCGGCGCTCGACCCGCAGACCTTCTCGAGCGCGACCTCACGCTTCCGGCAGGTCCCCAACGGTCTGGACGGGCCGGAGCACGCCCGCGTCCGCGAGGCGCTCGACCCGCTGCTGAGCCTCGACGCGCTGGCCCGGCACGTCCCCGTCTTCGAGAGCGTCGCCGCGGAGCTCGTCGCCAGCCTGCCGCGGGGGAGGCAGGTCGACGCGGTGAACGAGATCGGCGCCGTGTTCGCGGTACGCGCCCAGAGCGCGTGGCTCGGCTGGCCCGCCGACGTCGAGCAGCGGCTCCTGTCCTGGATGAGCGAGAACTACGACGCGACCCGTTCAGGCGCCCTCGAGCGCACCCGACAGGTCGCCGAGGACTTCGACGACATCATCCGGACGATCCTCGACGGCAGGCTCCCGGACCCGTCCCCCGAGGCTGACGTCACCGACCAGCTGCTCGCGGTCACGGTCGACGGAGCACCCCTCGCCGGGGCGGACGTCATCTCGGTGCTGCGCAACTGGACCGGCGGCGACCTCGGCTCGATCGCGCTGTGCGCGGGCGTGCTGCTCCACGAGCTCACGCAGGCTCCCGCGCTCCAGGCGCGCCTGCGCGAGGGCGTCTCGGACGCGGAGCTCGACGCGATCATCGACGAGCTGCTCCGGCGCGACTCGCCGTTCATCGGCAACCGCCGTGTCACGACGTGCCCCGTCGAGGTGGGCGGCGTCTCGATACCGGCCGGAGCGAAGGTCAAGCTGCACTGGACGTCGGCCAACCGCGACGAGCAGGTCTTCGGCGACCCCGACGAGCTCGCCCCGGAGGCCCACGCACCGCACAACCTCGTCTACGGCATCGGCGCGCACGTGTGCCCGGGCCGGGCTCTGGCGACGATCGAGCTGCGCACGCTCGTGCGCGCGATCGTCGCCGCGACGCAGTCCCTCACCGCCGACCCGACGACCCCGCCCGTCCGCGAGGTCGCGCCCGTCGGCGGCTGGGCGCGCGTCCCGGTGATCCTCGGCTAGATCCGGGACGTCCAGGTCCGCGGCGCGGGCCCCGTGACCTCGACGTCCGCCTCGCCCGTGGCGAGGTCGACGCGCAGGGTCGCGACGGCGTCGGGCACCTCGACGCCGCGGCGCACCATCGTCAGGACGCTGCCGTCGAGGCTCGCCTCGACGTCGCCGTCGAACGCGGGGACCTCGTTGCGCAGGCGGAACAGGTCGAGCTGCGCGCGCACGACGGGACGCTCGAGGGCCGCGTCGATCTCCGCGGGCGTGAAGTGGTGCCGGTTGATGTCCCGTCCGACGCCCGTGCGCTCGAGCAGCTCGACGTCGTTGCCGCCCGCGAGCGCGCCGACGTAGTAGACCTGCGGTACGCCCGGCGTGAACACCTGGATGGCGCGGGCCGCGAGGTACCGGCGGTCGTCGCCACCGAGGGCGTCGTAGAACGTCGAGTTGACCTGGTACAGGTCGAGGTTCGACGCCGCGGCGCCGGTCGCGAGGCGGCTCGTGCCGCGCGTGTGCTCGTGGATGCCCTCGACGAGCTGGTCGATCTGGGTGGCGTCGAGCAGCCCGGGCCGCGGGGCCTCGCCCGGGCGCACGGTCTGGTCGGGGCCGACGTCGATCACGCCGATGCCGTCGTGCGTGTCGAGGACGGTCACGGCGTTGCGGGGCCGGATGCGCATCCACTCGGCGAGGACGGAGCCGTCGCCCGTGTACAGGGCGTGCAGCACGAGGGGCGGCAGGGCGAAGTCGTAGACGAGGTCGACGGACCGGCCGATCTCGATCTGCCGCTGGTAGTACGAGTGCACCTCGACGAGGACCTCGACGCCCTTGGCGCGGGCCTCGGCAGTGAACTCCTCGATGAACGTGAACGTCTCGGGGGTCATGAAGCTCGTGGTGCCGGGCGTCTTGACGGCGTAGCCGACGGCGTCGAGCCGCACGAGGCTCACGCCGGCGGCGGCGACGACGTCGAGGATGCTCGTGAGGTAGGCGCGGCCCTGCTCGGAGCGGATGTCGATGTCGACCTGCTGGGGGGTGAACGTCGTCCACACGAAGCGCAGCTCGTCGCCGAGACGCATCGCGGTGAAGGGCAGGCCGGGGCGGGGGCGGTAGATGCGCGCGAGCTCGGCCTCGGTCGCGCCGTCGGGGAAGACGGACGACATGGTGAGGAACATGGGGAAGTGCGGGGACGCCGTGCCGTGGCGCAGCACGTCCTGGAACGCAGCGGAGTCGGCGGAGACGTGGTTGACAATGAGGTCGACGACGGTGTCGTGCGTCTGGGAGAGGTCGCGGACGTCGTCCCACGAGCCGAGGCGGGGGTCGACGGCGGTGTGGTCCACGGGGTCGAAGCCCGCGTCGGCGCCGTCGAACGGCGTGAAGAAGGGCAGGAGGTGCACGCCGCCGAACGCTCCTGCGAAGCGTTCGCGCAGGATGCGCGCGGTGCCGGCGAGGTCGCCGCCGAGGCGGTCGGCGTAGGTGATGAGCTGGACCTGGTTCTTCATGTTCCCAGCATGGATCGGAAGCGCTTCCGACGTCAAGGGGCGATCCGCCGGAAGCGCTTTCTTTTGTGCCCGCTCCAGGCATACGATCGGCACATGTCCTCTGGAAGCACGCCGAGCCTCAACGACGTCGCCCAGGCCGCCGGAGTCTCCCTCGCGACCGCGTCGCGCGCGCTCAACGGCGCCTACGGCGTCGCCGCGTCGACCCGCGCCCGCGTCCTCGAGGCCGCGAGCGAGCTCGACTACGTCGCCTCCCCCGAGGCGCAGCGCCTCGCAGGCGGCGCCGCCCGCCGTGTCGCCCTCGTCGTCCCGCACATCAACCGGTGGTTCTTCGGCGAGATGGTCTCCGGGATCGAGCGCGTCCTCTCGCGCGCCAACATGGACCTCCTGCTGTACCACGTCGACGGCCCCGAGGACCGCGCAACGTTCCTCACCCGGCTGCCTGCGCGCCGCAAGGTCGACGCCGTCATCGCGGTCGCCTTCCCCGTCGACGCCGCAGAGCAGAAGCGCCTCGAGCTGCTCGGCGTCCAGGTGGTCGCCGCAGGCGGCCAGACGGCCGACTACCCGAACGTCCACATCGACGACTCCGCCGCGGGACGGCAAGCCGTCCAGCACCTGCTGGACCTCGGCCACCGGCGCATCGCCATGATCGCCGGCACCGACCCGCACCACCCCGACTGGCCCGACGCATCCGGCCGGTCACGCGCCTGGCACGAGGCGCTGCGCGACGCCGGCGTCGCCGCCGACGGCAACCTCGTCCGGAACATCACCTGGGTCGGCACGGAAGCAGCCGCAGCGATCGACTCGATCCTCGACGGCTGCGCCGAGCGGGGCGACCCCATGCCCACCGCGGTCTTCGCGCACAGCGACGAGCTCGCCTACGGCGCGACCCAGGCGATCGTCCGGCGCGGCCTGCGCATCCCGGAGGACATCTCGATCGTCGGCATCGATGACCACCCCGTGTCGTCGTTCGTCGACCTCACGACCGTCAACCAGCAGGTCGCGCTCCAGGGCGAGCTTGCCGCGCAACTTCTCCTCGACACCCTCGCGGGCCGGCCCACAGAGCACGAGACCGTCGTCGAGACGTCGCTCGTCGTGCGCGGCTCGACGGCACCGCCCGCGCGCTGAGCGCGGACCGGCGGTCCGGTCGCTGACCGGGGCCCGGGACACGACGAACGCCGAGGGTCGGCGCCAGACGACGAGGGCCGGGCGCCTCAGCGCCCGGCCCTGTCACATCACTTGGCGGAGATCTTCACCGTCTGCACGGACTTCTTGGTCTTGATCTTCGACCAGACCTTCGTCTTGGCCTTGACAGTGACCTTGAGCGAGTCGACCGGGATGACGTACGACTCCTGCGACGTGGTGCGCATGAGGTCCTCGAAGGCGATGCCGTTGCCGCGAAGGTCGGCGCCGTACCAGGCACCGTCGTTCTCGTCGTAGCCGAAGAGGACGTTCGAGAACTTGACGGTGCCCTTGGTCTTCGGGTCGGTGCACGCGACGTCGGCCATGTGCGTGAGCATCTCGACCGGCTTGATCTTCTCGACGTCGGACGCCTTGCACATCATCGGCGCCGCGCCGTCGGTGAGCGGGACCGTGACCTTCTTCGTCGTGGTCTTCGTGGTCCACGTCTTGTACGTGACGGTCGTCTTGACCTTGTAGACGCCCGTACCGAGCTTCGCGGACTTCTTGTTCTTCGCGACTGCCTTGCCCGCCTTGGTGACGGTGACGGTCGTCGAGAGGATCTTGACGTTGCCCTTGGCCCTGACGACCGGCTTGACCGTCGCCTTCTTGCCCTTGACGACCGACTTCTTCGCGATCTTGCCGATCGTGACGGTGGGCTTGACGTCGGCTGCGCCGGCAGGCGCGGCAGCGACGGCGGCGCCCGCCAGGATGAGCGCGGAGGTCGCGACGGTGGCGACGATCCTGCGCGCGCCGGAGGTGATGACTGACATGGTGCTTCTCCTTGGTGGTGGTGCCCGGATCCGGCGCGGCTCGGGCCCCTCAGATCCCCCCGGACGCACCGCTGCTCACCTATCGGCACCTCGGGCGTCGAGCATGAGCCTGGAGACGCGCGAGCCTGTGCGAGCAAGCCGGGGTCCCTGCAGGTCACCGGGGCCGGACGGTCACCCACTGCACCTTCTGCTTGGTCTTCTCGTACGACCAGTCCTTGACGGTGCGCGTCGTCCTGGTGGAGACGAAGGCCTTGAGCTCGTCCCTCGGGGCGACGATCGTGTCCTGCGCGCCCTTGGCCCACAGGTTCGCCAGCGCGAACCCGTCGCCCCGCAGGCCGTGACCGATCCAGATCCCCTGGTCCTTCGAGAACCACAGGTCGACGGGCCCATACGTGACCGTGCCGCGGGTCACCGGATCAACACACTCCAACGAAGCGCGATGCGTCGGGTCGCGGTGCGTGTACTCGAAGCTCACGATCCCGCCGACCGTGCACCGCAACGTCGCGGCGCCCTGCGTCAACGGGACTGTCACGGTCTTCAGCCTGACATCCGTGACCTTCCGCGGCCGCCATGTCTTGTACGTGATGAGGGTCGTGATCTTGTACTTACCGGCGGGGAGCTTGACCGACCTCTTGTAGCGGTGGAGGAAGTGGCGGTTCTTCACGACGTGCAGCTGCGCGCGGACGACCTTGACGTTGCCCTTGGTCTTGTAGACCGGCTTGATCGTCGCGGTCTTGCCGCGAGTGACGCTCTTGTTCTTGATCGTTCCGATCGTGATGGTGGGCTTCGGGTCGGCAGCGTGGGCGGGCGCGGCGGCCGTGGCCGCGCCTACCAGGAGGAGCGCTGCGGTCGCGACGACGGCCACAGCCCTACGAGCGCCCGAGATCGTGCATGCCACCGCGTGCCCCCTGGTCGTGCTCGACATGGACGGCCTGGTCAGCGGCCGCGCAGGAGCACTTTAGCGGTCGGCGGCAGTAGCAGGCCAGACCACCTCGAAGCGCTCGAGGACGACGGGCGTCGCGTCCGTGAACACCTCGCCACGAGACGCGCAGATGCGTGTCCAGTAGCGGCGGTGGACGTCGCGCCACTCGTCGAGGGTGCCGTCACCCTCGTCCACGGCGAACGACTCGTCGGCGGTCCAGATCGTGCCGAGGCGGAGGCCCAGGGTTCGCAGGACGTAGCGGGGCTTGCCGTCGCCGTCGCACACGACCCAGTGCGCGCCGACGCGCGGCAGCGGCACACCGCGCTGGAGGAACGTGTCGACGAGGTCCGACGTCGCGCGCTTGTGGCGCGTCTCGATCCACCCGGCGATCTCGGTCGCATAGTCGGCCGTGTCGGCGAACCGGTCGACCTCCCACTCGGGGTGCTCGGCGACCACGTCGGGGTGGGCCGCGGCGTACTCCTCCCAGAGGGCGCGCGCGGCAGCCATGTCGAAGGGTGCGGCGGGCCTGGTGGCGGCGTCGCTCGTGTGGGCGCTCACATCCACATGATCTCTCGACTACCGGGTCCTGACATGTCCACCTCGGGTGAGACAGTGGTCACGTGCCGTCCGCCCGTCCGTCGTCCGTCCCCGCGCTGGGGCTCGTGCTCGGCTCGTGCGTGTCTCTCCAGCTCGGCGCCGCGGGCGCTGCCCACCTGTTCGACGACGTGTCCCCCGCCGGGGTGTCGTTCCTGCGGCTCGCGGTGGCCGCCGTCGTGCTGGGGGTGCTGTTCCGGCCGCGCGTACGCGGATGGACGGCGGCGCAGTGGCGCGCCGCGGTCGTGTTCGGGGTGACGCTCGCGGCGATGAACGGCATGTTCTACGAGGCGATCGCGCGGATCCCGCTCGGGGTCGCGGTGACGATCGAGTTCGTGGGACCGCTCGCGCTGTCGGCGGTGCTGACGCGGCGGGCGAGGGACCTGGTGTGGGTCGCCACGGCGGCTGCGGGGGTCGCGGCGCTGGGACTGTCGTCGGACGACGTCGGCGGCCGGCTCGACCCGTGGGGCGTCGCGTTCGCGCTCGGCGCGGGAGCGTTCTGGGCGGCGTACATCCTCGCGAGCTCGCGCGTGGCGCGGACTGTGCCGGGGCAGGGTGGTCTCGTGGTCGCGGCGGCGGTCGCGGCGGTCGCGCTCGCGCCGTTCGGCGCGGCGGACGCGGTCGTCGTGCGCGACGACGCGTCGCTGTTGCTGCTCGCGGTCGTCACGGGCCTGCTGGCGTCGGTCGTTCCGTACACGCTCGAGCTCGCGGCGCTGCGGCGCCTGTCGCCGCGCCCGTTCGGGATCATGCTGAGCCTCGAGCCGGCGGTCGCGATGCTGTTCGGGTGGCTGCTGCTGAGCCAGGCGGTCGATGCGCTGCACGTGGTGGCGGCCGGGGCGGTCATCGCGGCGAGCCTCGGGTCGGCGGTGACGGCGCCGGAGCCGCCTCGACCAGCCGGGCCGCCCGCGCCCGCCCCCTGAGCCCAGGGCCTGAGCCACCCCGCCGATCGCCCCGCTGGTCAGGGCCCGTGGCCTTGTCGGAACGATTCGACTATGCTCGCCTGTGCAAGTGTGGGAGCGCTGCCACACCCACCCCGGGCCACCGCCCGAGACGCCGACGCCGCCGTGAGAGGACCCTCCCGTGACCCTGCCCTACCTCGACCCGTCCCTCCCGGTCCCCGACCGCGTCGCGGACCTCCTCGGACGCATGACGCTCCCCGAGAAGGTCGGCCAGATGCTCCAGCTCGACGCGAGCTACGGCGTCCGCCACCTCATCGAGGAGAAGCACGTCGGCTCGATCCTGCACACCTCGCCCGAGCTGGTCCGCGAGGCCCACGCGCTCACCGAGACCACGCGCCTGCGCATCCCGCTCCTCATCGCCGAGGACTGCATCCACGGCCACTCGTTCTTCAAGGGCACGACGATCTTCCCCACCCAGCTCGGCATGGCCGCCTCCTGGGACCCCGAGCTCGTCGAGCGCGCCGCCCGCATCACCGCCGTCGAGGCCGCCGCGACGGGCATCCACTGGACCTTCTCCCCCGTCCTGTGCATCGCCCGCGACCTGCGCTGGGGCCGCGTCTCCGAGACGTTCGGCGAGGACCCGTTCCTCATCGGTGAGCTCGCGTCCGCGATGGTCCGCGGCTACCAGGGCGCCGGCCTCGACGACCCGACGGCGATCCTCGCGACCGCCAAGCACTTCGCCGCGTACTCCGAGACGCAGGGCGGCCGCGACGCGAGCGAGGCCGACGTCTCCCGCCGCAAGATGCGCTCCTGGTTCCTGCCGCCGTTCGAGCGCGTCGCGCGCGAGGGCTGCCGCACGTTCATGCTCGGCTACCAGTCGACCGACGGCGTGCCGATCACCCTCAACGACTGGCTGCTCAACGACGTGCTGCGCGGCGAGTGGGGCTACACGGGCACCCTCATCACGGACTGGGACAACGTGGGCCGCCTCATCTGGGAGCAGCACCTCATGCCCGACCACACGCACGCCGCCGCGGCGGCCGTGAAGGCCGGCAACGACATGATCATGACGACGCCCGGTTTCTTCGAGGGCGCGCAGGACGCCGTCGCCCGCGGCATGCTCGACGAGGCGCTCGTCGACGCCGCAGCCGCGCGCATCCTCACGCTCAAGTTCGAGCTCGGCCTCTTCGAGGACCCGCGCAAGCCCGACGACGCCCGCCAGCAGGCGGTCATCGGCACGGCCGAGCACACGGCCGCGAACCTCGACGTCGCGCGCCGCTCGATCACGCTGCTGACGAACGACGGCGTGCTGCCGTTCGCAGGCGGCTTCACCGCCGGGCCCGACGCCCGCGCGACCGGGGGCGACGCGACACCGCGCCGCATCGCCGTCGTCGGCCCCAACGCCGACGACCCGCACACGACGCTCGGCGACTGGGCCGGCGCGTCCGGCCAGGCGCCCTGGCTCATGGACGGGCACCCACGCGAGATGGTCACGACCGTCCTCGACGGGCTGCGCAACCACGTGCCCGCCGACTGGGAGGTCACCTACTCGCGCGGCGCGGACATCATCACACTCGCCGACGACCCGGACGGCGCGTTCTTCCCCGACGGGCAGCCGCGACCCAAGGTCGCCGCGCCGACCGGGCCGGACGAGGCGCTCATCGCCGAGGCCGTCGCGGCCGCGCAGGACGCGGACTACGTCGTCGCCGTCGTCGGTGACCGCATCGAGCTCGTCGGTGAGTGCAAGTCGACTGCGACGCTCGAGCTGCTCGGCGGGCAGGTCGCCATGCTCGAGGCGCTCGCCGCGACCGGCAAGCCGTTGGTCGTCGTGCTCCTCGCGTCGAAGCCGCACGTGCTGCCGCAGGTCGTGCTCGACGCCGCCGCGTTCGTCTGGGCGGCCAACCCCGGCATGCAGGGCGGGCGGGCGCTCGCCGAGATCCTGCTCGGCATCACCGAGCCGTCGGGTCGCCTGCCGATCTCGTTCGCGGTGCACGTCGGCCAGCAGCCGACGTACTACAACCAGCTGCGCGGCCAGCACGGCTCGCGGTACGCCGACCTCACGCAGCGCACGGCGTTCGCGTTCGGCGAGGGCCTGACGTACACGACCGTCGAGTACGCGGACCTCGCGCTCGCCGAGTCCGAGCTCAGCGCGGACGGCACGATCCGCGGCACCGTCCGCCTCACGAACACGGGCACGCGCCCGGCGCGCGAGGTCGTGCAGGTCTACATGAGCGACGTCGTCACGTCCGCGAGCTGGGCGGACCAGGAGCTCAAGACGTACCGCGTCGTCGAGCTTGCGCCCGGGGAGACGCGCGTCGTCGACGTCGAGCTGCCTGTCGCGGAGTGCACGATCGTCAACGCCGCGGGCGACCGCGTCGTCGAGCCGGGCGACTTCGAGCTGCGCGTCGGCCCGAGCTCTCGTACTGAGGACCTGCTCACGGCGGCGTTCACGGTCGCCTGACACCGGCTCCCGCCTCGGCGCGCGCTCCCGAGGGTGCGCCGAGGCGGGCATCCTGCGCGCGGGGTGGGGGGCGACGCCGTGAGGCCCCCCGAGGTAGCCCGTTTCCCGCGAGGTAGGGGGTACCGCGCGAGGTAGGGCCTGCGGGAGCCGCCCCTTCCCGCGAGGTAGGGCCTCCCCCGCGAGGTAGGGGGTACCGCGCGAGGTAGGCCCTTGGAAGGCCCTGTCTCACGTGCACGCCCCTACCTCGGCGCCGGGGTCGGCGTCCGCATCGGACGGCGTCGGCGTCGGCGTCGGCGTCGGCGTCGGCGTCGGGCAATGCTCGCGCCAGCGCGGGAGCGGGGCGAGGATCGACGCATGACGCCGCACGCCCCCCTCACCACGACCGTCGCCGAGGTCCAGGCTGAGCTCGCCGCGCTCGAGGACCCGAAGGTCCGTGCGGTCAACGAGCGCCACGGTGACGAGCACGGCGTGAATCTCACGAGGCTGCGTAGCATCGCGACACGGCTCAAGACGCAGCACGAGCTCGCGCGCGAGCTGTGGGCGACCGGTGACGCTGCGAGCCGGCTGGTTGCTCTCCTCGTGTGCCGCCCGCGGACGTTCTCCGCAACCGAGCTCGACGCGATGCTCCGCGAGGCCCGGGTTCCGAAGGTGCTCGACTGGTTGCTCAGCTATGTCGTCAAGAAGAGCCCGCACGCCGAGGAGCTGCGCGTCGCGTGGTTCGACGACGCGGACCCGGTGGTCGCGAGCGCGGGCTGGGCGCTCACGTCGGCGCGCGTCGCCAAGAAGCCCGAGGGTCTCGACCTGCCGGGGCTGCTCGACCTTGTCGAGGCGCACATGAAAGACGCCCCGGAACGGCTGCAGTGGGCGATGAACGAGTGTCTCGCGATGATCGGCATCCACCACCCCGACCTCCGCGAGCGTGCCGTCGCGATCGGGGAACGTCTCGAGGTGCTCAAGGACTACCCGACGCCGCCGGGTTGCACCTCACCGTTCGCGCCGATCTGGATCGACGAGATGGTCCGCCGTCAGGACGCCCGCTAGCCGACCTCACGCCTGGGTCGGCGCGGCCAGAACGCCACCACGACCACCGCGACACCGGCCGCGACCGCCAGCGGGAACGCGATCCCCCGTCCGTGCGACGGGCCGAGCGCGTCGTCGAGGATCAGTGCCGTCGGCACCCACGCCACACCTGACGTCGCCGCGATCAGCAGCGACTGGATCCAGGTTGCGCGCGTGGACGAGTGGCGGCGGGTGAGGATCGGCGTCCAGACGATCGCCGCAGCGAGGACGAGCCACGCGCCCACGGGGAACGCCAGCGCGCCAGCGATGCTTGCTGCGTCCGTGGTGCCCCACCATGGGGTATCGGTGAGGGTTGGATCGACGACGACGCCGACCAGGAGCATGACCGCGATCGCGGCAAACGGCATCGACCGCACGTTCCGGGTCGTCGACGCCAGCCGGTTGTCCACCTACGTCACCGCGTCGAACTGCTCGCGGGCGACGACGATCTGGTCCATGTGGTCGACCGCCCATGCGGTGAGCGCGCTGAGCGGGCCGAGGAGGGAGCGCCCGGCGTCGGTCAGCTCGTAGTCGACACGCGGCGGGACGACGGCGTGGACCGTGCGTCGCACGAGGCCGTCGCGCTCGAGGGAGCGGAGCGTCTGGGTGAGCATCTTCTGCGAGATGCCGTCGACGTCGCGCGCGAGCTCGCCGAACCGGCGCGGCCCGTCCGCGAGCGCGCCGACGAGGAGGACGGTCCAGCGGTCGCCGATGCGGTCGAGGACGACGCGCGACGGGCAGTCCCGCGCGTAGGGGTCCCAGGGCTGGGTCATGGTCGCTCCTCGGTTACCGGAAAGTGCGTACTTTCGCGTGGAGAGTGACTCTCCTATGGTGAGGATAACCCCGGCGCGCAGCGCCCACCAGACCCCAGGAGGACCCATGACCCGCATCACCGTGCTCGGCGGAACCGGCTACACCGGCGGCAACATCGTCCGCGAGGCCGTCGCCCGCGGTCACCAGGTGACGTCCATCAGCCGCACCCTCCCCGAGGACCAGATCGACGGCGTCACGTACCGCACGGGCGACGCGCTCGACGCCGACACCCTCGCGCACGTCGCTGACGGGGCCGACGTCGTCGTGCACTCCCTCGCCCCCCGCGGCCCGCTCACGGACACCTTCCAGGACGTGGTCCTCGCCGCCGCGGCGGCCACCGCGCAGGCCGGCGCCCGCTTCGGGATCATCGGCGGCGCCGGTTCGCTGCACGTCGTCGAGGGCGGGCCCCTGCTCGTCGACGGCCCCGAGTTCCCGGAGGCGTTCCGCGCCGAGGCGCGGAGCATGGTGGGCGTCCTCGACGCCCTGCGCGACTCGGCCGAGGACCTCGACTGGTTCATGGTCAGCCCGGCCGCCGGCTACGGCTCCTACGCGCCCGGCGAGCGCACGGGGGCGTACCGCGTCGGTGGTGACGTCCTGCTCACCGACGACGACGGCACGTCCTTCATCTCGGGCGAGGACTTCGCGATCGCGGTCGTCGACGAGATCGAGCGCCCGGCCCACCGCCGCGCCCGCTTCACGGTCGCCTACTGACAGATCGCCGTCACCGGCCCGATCGGGGTTTACCGAGGTAGGTCCGGGCGCGCGAGGTAGGCCTCCTCGCTCGAGGTAGGGCCGTCCAGGGCCCCACCTCGAGCACACTCCCCTGCCTCGCGTGCGCGCACCTACCTCGATGGAAGGCTGGGCGCCGCGTCACACGACGCGCAGGCCGATCTCGCGTGCGAGCAGCGGTGCGAGGCGGACGAGCTGGTGCCCGTCGATCGTCGCTCCGCGCAGGGACGCGACGCCGTCGATACCGTCGAGCTCCGCCCCACGCAGGTCGACGTCGGTGAGCGTCGCGTCCCGCACGTCGAGCCGGCCGACCGTCGTGTCGGCGAACGCGACCCGATCGAGCTTCGCCTGCACGAGGTCGAGCTCGTCGATCGTGCAGTCGGTGAACATTACGTCGCGCAGGTGCGCCCCGCGCAGGTTGACGAAGCCGAGCTTGCAGCCGACCACGTGGACGGAGCGCCACGAGCTGTCGTAGAGCTCGGACGCGCCGAGGCGCCCGCCCTCGAGGACGACGTCGTGCCAAGAGCCGCGAGCGCCCCGCAGCACGGGGATGTTGGGCCGCTCGATGCGCGTCTCGAGGAGCCGCGCGGCGCGCAGCTCCGCCTCCCCTGCCGCGAGCGCGACGACGCGGGACTCGCGGATCGTCACCCCGCTGAGGTCGAGGCTCTCGACGGTCACACCCTCGATCTCGAGCGCCTCGATGTCATCCCCGCTCAGCAGGTCCCCCGCACCTCCGGGCTCGAGGTGGCCAAGGGTGAGAGGACTGAGGTGCGGGGCGACGACGTCGCGCTTCGGAGGCATGGACCGATTCTCCCGCGCGACGCCCGAGCACCTAGGACGGCGAGGCCGGGTAGTCGACAGCCAGTGCACCACGGCGCAGTCCCGCGAGGGCGATCGTCACGGCGCGGTCGATGGCGATCGTCAGCTCGCCCCCGTCGTAGGACGCGAGGACGCCCTCGATCATCGTCAGGACGAGCTGGACGTCGTCGACCGTCACGGACGGGTCGACCTCGCCGCGGCGCTGCGCGGCGGCGAGCGGCGCCGCGAGGAGTGCCGCGAAGCGCGCGCCGAGCGCGAGCAGGGCGTCGGCAGCCTCGGGCGTCGAGCGCAACAGCGGGAAGAGTCCGGCCAGCCGGCTCTGGCCTGCGACGATGCGTCGCACGACGAGCTCGAGCGGGCAGTCGTCCCCGCCGTTCGCGGCAACGAACGCCACGACGTCGTCGATGTGCTGGTGGTAGACGGCGGCCGCGAGGAGGTGCCGTTCCGGGAAGTGTCGATGGAGGGTCGCGCGTCCGACCCCGGCCTCGCTCGCAACCTCTGCGAGCGGCGCTGCGGCGCCGCGCTCGGAGAAGACGCGGGCTGCGGCGGCGACGAGAGCGGCACGGTTGCGGACGACGTCGCGTCTCTCGGTGGGCACACCTGAGTGTAGGAGGGCCCGGACGACCAAGGTCGGGGGGACGTTCTTCCCACACGAGGGGCCTCACACTCTCGAATACTGGAACCAAGAAACGGGCACCGATGCCCGTTTCACCGCACACCCGGAGGAGATCCCCCATGAGCAAGGTCCTCGTCGTCGGAGGCTCGGGCCTCCTCGGCTTCCACTCGATCCTCGAGCTCGTCACCCGCGGCCACGACGTCACCTCGCTGTCCCTGCCCATGGACCAGGTCGACGTCGAGTTCCCCGCCGGTGTGACCACCCTGTGGCACGACGTCAACGCCATGACCGACGCCGAGCTGGCCTCGCTGCTCGAAGGCACGGACGCCGTCATGTACGCCGCCGGGGCGGACGAGCGCGTGGTGCCCGCCGCGCCGTCGGGTCGCTTCTTCTACGAGGCCAACGTCCTGCCGACGCAGCGCCTCGCCCGCCTCGCCCGCGGGGCCGGCGTCAGCCGCTTCGTGCTCTTCGGCTCCTACACGGCCGAGTTCGCGGACCGCTTCCCCGACCTGGGCTACCGCGAGCAGCAGGGCTACCCGCGTGCCCGCCTCGCGCAGGAGGAGCTGGCGATCTTCGAGGGCGCAGGTGCGATGGACGTCATGGTGCTGCGCCTCCCGTACATCTTCGGCATCGTGGGCCAGCGCCGGCCGCTGTGGCAGTTCATCGTCGACGGCGCGCGTCGCCCCGGTCCTGTCGCGGTCCTCGGCGGGTCGACGTCGTCGGTCACCGTCCGCCAGGTCGCCCAGGCCGCCGTCGGCGCGATGGAGAAGGGCCGGCACGCCGCCCGCTACCCCATCAACGGCTACGACCTGACCTACGCGGAGCTCAGCCGCCTCGCCTGTGAAGCGATCGGACGAGACCCCGAGGACGTCGTCGTCGTGCCGCTCGACGCCATGCTGCCGTACGGCGAGCAGGCGGACGCCGCGTGCGCCGCCGAGGGCACCGAGCACGGCATCCACGTCGTCGACTCGATGCGGTTCCAGGACCGCGCGGCGACGAGCCCCATCGAGCCGACGGCGTCCGAGCTGGGCATCGAGCCCGACGACGTCGTCGCCGCCATCCGGGAGACCATGCGGTGGTGCGTCGAGCACTGAGCCGGGTCCCAGGCTCTGCCGGGTAGCCCTTCCTCCGCGTGTCGTGCCGGCCCCCTGCACCGGCACGACAACGCGCCTCACTCCTCGCGGAGGAGCTCTGGGGTGAGCCGGGTGGTCGCGGCAGGAAGCGTGAGGAGCGGCACGAGGGTGACGACACCGGCGACGACGCCGAGGAAGAGCGGCACCCCCGCGCCGATCACACCAAGCCCCGTGCCGGTCGACCAGGCGACCGCCCCCACGAGGATCAAGCCGCAGCCGGCAGCGAGGACGATCCCGGCCCCCAGCGGCAGGAGCACCTGCACGGCCTGCGCGGCGAGGAGGGTCCGCGGCGGCACACCGACGGCGACGAGCCTGGCCACCGTGCGACGACGCTCCTGCTGACGGTCGACTGCCGCGAGCGCGATCCCCAGGCACCCGAGGCCGACGAACCACGCGACGAACGTGAGCAGCAGCGATCGCTGCGCCTGCACGGACGCGTACGTCTCGAGGTCGGGCAGGTGTGCGGCGACACCGAGCGTCGCGAGCTCGTCCGCGACCTCCTGCGCTGCCTCGGGGCCGCCGTGCGCGAACAACGTGGCCATCATGACGGGCGGTGGATCCGCCCCCAGTAGCGCGGTCGGCACGAAGAGGCCGAACGGCACGGGACCGATGCTCCCCCCACCGCCGATGACACCCTCCCACAGCTCGCCCGTCGCGTCGGCGTCAGCCACGATCGGGTCGTCGGAGACGTCGACGGTGATGGCGCCCTGATCCTCGATGCTCACGTGGCTCATGAGCGTGACCGATGTGTCGGCAGCCCTCTCGTGGCCCCGCCCGACGATGTGCGCCGCCCGGTCATCCCGGCACCCCGTCACCACGACGAGGCGAGCGAGCTGCTCGCACGTGCCGACGAACACCTCGCTGCCCTGGACGGGCAGCCCGTCGTCATCCAGCCGCATGTAGGACGGCGCGACAGCCAGGACCCGCGGCAACGCCGTCGCAGCCCTGACGTCCCCCGCCGTCAGGCCGTGCGGACGCCCGACCTCCGAGACGGCCGCGCTCTCGTCATCCTCGACCGCACCGTCCACCTCGAGCAGGAGACTGATCGGCCCACCGTCCGCCGCGAGCTCCTCGAGCCGGTACTGCTCGTCGTACGTCAGCGCTCCGAGGTAGCCCGCCGCACATGTCGTCAACAGCACGACCACCGACACGCTCGCCACGACGCGCGAGACCGACGTCGGCTCCGTCTGCATCCCCCGACCTGCAAGGACCGCGGCCGTGCGGCGGGTGCCCACGAGGATCCCCGCGCACCACGACGCGACGAGCGACGGCACATAGGCGGAGCCCACGCCGAGCAGTACCACGCAGACAGCGATCACGAACCCGACCGGGACGTCCGACTCCTGGATCTGGGCGAGACGTACCGCTCCCCCCACAACGGCGCCATCAGGCTCCAGCGTCTTGACGGTCCCGGGCATGCCCGCCGCGAGCCACGCGGTGAGCGCGAGTCCCGCGCCGAGCGGCGCGAGCGCCCACGGCAACGGCAGACGACGCGTGCTCGCGGCCCGCCGAGCAAGAGGGGAGGACGCGAGCCGCCACGTCCCGGCCACAGACGCGAGGCCCGCGGTCGCAACGAGCACGACAACGACCCCTGCGGCGACTGATGGAGTGACACGGAACGGCTCGGGCAACCCGTGATAGGTGCCAGCGACCGTGTACCGCCACCCTGCACTCAGAGGTGCCACGGGGATCGCGAGGAGCACGCCCACGACCGCACCCGCCGCAGCCAGCAGGCCGGCTTCGAGCGCGCCGACGGTGCGCGTTCGCGCGGGAGTGAGCCCGAGGACCCGCAGAGAGGCGAGCCGCCGGTCACGCGTCGCGGCAGACAACCGGCCGACCGTGACGAGCAGGATGACAAGGGGGAGGAGCACGACACCCGTCCCGGCGGCGAGCACGAGGCGCGCGGAACCGGAGGTGGTGTCGGTCAGGACGGCGCCCTGCAGGGCCGCGGCGAGCGCGAGCACGAACCCACCCAGGACGTTCGCGCCGAGCTGCGCGCCTACCCGCAGCCGCCCTCCCGCCCGGGCCAGCCGCCAGGCGAGGTCGACGAGGGACGTCATCGCGGGTCGCCGATGTATGCGGCCTGGTCGACGCTGCGACCGTCTCGCACGAGGACGTCACGGCTCGCGTACGACGCGACGCGCAGGTCGTGCGTGACGAGGACGACGGCGGTGCCCTGGTCGCGCGCCGCATCGACGAACGCTTCGAGCACGAGCTCACCCGTGAGCGTGTCGAGCGCGCCGGTCGGCTCGTCGGCGAGGACCACAGGCGGTGCGTGCACGAGCGCGCGGGCGACCGCCGCCCGCTGGGCCTGTCCCCCCGACACCTCGGAGAGACGACGGTCAGCCTCACCGGCGACCCCGAGCCGGTCGAGTGCCTCGAGCGCGCGGTCCCGGGCTGGTCGCGCGCTCACGCCCGTGAGGCGCAACGGCAGCTCGACGTTCTCGACGACGGTGAGCTCCGGGACGAGCTCGCCGTGCTGGAAGACGAAGCCGAGCTGCCGCAGCCGGACGTCGGAGCGCTGCCGCTCCGACATCGTGTCGATCCGTACGCCTGCGATCTCGACGGTGCCGGCGTCGGGCCGGAGCAGGCCGGCCAGGAGGTGGAGGAGCGTCGACTTGCCCGAGCCGGAGGGGCCCATGACGGCGACGATCTCGCCGGGCGCGACATCGATGCTCGCGTCGACGAGCGCCGACGTCGCGCCGAAGGACTTGGCGAGCCTGGTGCCTGTGAGGACGGGGGCGGTCATCGGGGCTCCTCGCCGTCGTTCGTAGTAGCGGCGCTGCCGCGGACCTCCTGGGCGAGCGTCTCGAGTCGTGTGCCCGCGAGCTCGATCCAGCGCAGGTCAGCCTCGAGATGGGCGATCTCGTAGTCGGCGGCGAGGCGGTCGACTACGTCGCCGTCACGCCGTGCGGCGGTGAGTTCGCGCATGCGCGCAAGGTAGGCGCGGCGCTGGATGTCGAGGACAGAGTCGGCGGATCGGCCGGCGACGAGCGCGAGGACGACCTTCGTGAAGAGCTCCGACGGTCGGCCGGAAGGGACGTGCGGCGAGCCGAGCCACGTGTCGAGCTCGCTCGCCCCTGCGGGGGTGATCGCGTAGACCTTCCGGTCGGCGCCGTCACCGTGCTCGAGGCCGACACCGCCTGCGAGCCCGTCGCGCTCGAGCCGGGCGAGCGTCGAGTACACCTGCCCGTACTTGAGCTCCCTGCCGTGACCGAGCAGTTCGTCGTACCGACGCTTGAGGACGAACCCGTGCGTCGGGCCGCTGTCCAGGAAGGCGAGGATTGCCATCGGAACTGTCATGGCCAGGAGACTACACCCGATGTATACACTGCGTGAACATCCCTCTCGAACCGCTGCTCAGCGCACCGGCGCACCGCCCACGCCGGTCGGCGCCACGCGATGCCGCCCGAGCGGCAGCATCATCGGTCGGCCGGACGTCGGGTCCTCGATCACCCGGCTCTCGAGCCCGAACACGGTCCGCACCGTGTCCTCGGTCAGCACGTCGCCCGGGGCGCCGGCCGCGTGCACCGCGCCGTCGACCATCGCGACGAGGTGGTCGGCGTAGCGGGCTGCGAGGTTGAGGTCGTGCAGCACCATGATGACCGTCGTGCCGCGAGCGCGGTTGAGGTCGGTCAGCAGGTCGAGCACCTCGACCTGGTGCGCGACGTCGAGGAACGTCGTCGGCTCGTCGAGCAGCAGCAGGTCCGTCTGCTGCGCGAGCGCCATCGCGATCCAGACCCGCTGCCGCTGCCCGCCGGAGAGCTCGTCGACCGGCCGGTCGATCAGGTCGGCCGTGCCGGTCGCCTCGAGGGCCTGGGCGACGGCGACGTCGTCGGCCGTCGTCCATCGCGACATGAGGCCGTGGTGCGGGTGGCGCCCGCGCCCGACCAGGTCGCCCACGGTGATGCCGTCGGGCGCGACGGGCGACTGCGGGAGCAGCCCGAGGGTGCGGGCCAGCTGCCGGGCGGGCGTCGCGTGGACGGCGCGGCCGTCGAGCAGCACGTGCCCCTGCTGCGGGGCGAGCAACCGGGACATCGACCGGAGCAGCGTCGACTTGCCGCACGCGTTCGCGCCGACGATCGCGGTCACGGCGCCGGGCGGCACGGCGAGGTCAAGATCCTCGATGACGACCCGGTCGCGGTAGCCGACGGTCAGGCTCGTCGCGGCGAGCGTGTGAGCGGCGGTCATATCGACCCTCCTGCACGGTGGGAACGGATGATCAGGTAGACGAGGAACGGCGCGCCGAGCACCCCCGTGACGACGCCGACGGGGAAGCGTGTGCCCACACCGTGCTGGCCGACCAGGTCGGCGAGCAGCACGAGGAGCGAGCCCGTCAGCGCGGCCGGCAGGAGCAGCGAGCCGTTCGGTCCGACGAGCCGCGCCGCGATGGGGCCGGCGAGGAACGCGACGAACGCGATCGGTCCGGTCGCGGCCGTCGCGAAGCCGATGAGCCCGACAGCCGCGACCACGACGCCGAGGCGGGTCCGGCCGACGCGCGTCCCGAGGGCCGACGCCGCGTCGTCGCCCAGGCGCAGCGTCTCGAGGTCGCGTGCGAGCGCTGCGAGCACGGGTCCGAGCACCGCGAGCGCGACGGCCACGGGCACGACCTCGCTCCAGCGCGACCCGTTGAGGGACCCGGTGAGCCACCGCATGGCCTCGTTGACGTCCCACTCGGAGGCCCGCTGCAGCAGGTACGTCGTGACAGCCTCGAGCATGGCGGTGACGCCGATCCCCACGAGAACGAGCCGCGTGCCCGCGACGCCGTCCTTCATGGACAGCACGTAGATGAGCAGGGCGACGCCGAGCCCGGCGACGATCGCGAAGAGCGACACCTGCGCGCCGTCGAGGCCGAGCACGACGATCGCGAACGTCGCGGCGACGCTCGCACCCGAGCTGATGCCGATGATGTCGGGGCTGGCGAGCGGGTTGCGGAGCATCGTCTGGAACGTCACGCCGGCGAGGCCGAAGCACGCTCCGGCGAGCAGCCCGAGGGTCGCGCGCGGGAGGCGCAGGCGGCCGACGGCGAACGTGGCGCCGTCGGCGTCGCGCCCCAGCAGGACGTCGAGGACGACGCCGGGCCCGTAGAACGTCTTGCCGATCATGAGGCTCAGCGCCCAGACGACGACGATCGCGGCGACGAGCGCGAGGGTCACGCCGGTGCGCCGCCGGGCGCGCCGACGGCGCTCGGCTGCGACCTTCCCGACGAGCGTGGCACCCGCGAGCGCAGGCGGGGCGACGGTCCCGGTCACAGCTCGCGCACCTTCCTGCGCCGCACGATCGCGATGAAGAACGGTGCACCCACGATCGCGGTGATGATGCCGACCGCGATCTCCTCCGGCCGCGCGACGACGCGTCCGACGACGTCGCCCAACAGCAGGAGGCATGCGCCTGCGAGCGCGGAGAACGGCAGGAGCCACCGGTGCGCGGGTCCGACGATCAGGCGGCACGCATGCGGGACGACGAGCCCGACGAATGCGATCGGGCCGGCGACCGAGGTCGCGGCGCCGCACAGGACGATCGCGCCGAGGGACGCGACGCCGCGCGCGACGGCGACGTTCTCACCGAGGCCGGCTGCGACGTCGTCCCCGAGGGCGAGGGAGTCGAGGCTCCGCGCGCACGCGAGGCACACGACGAGACCTGCCGCGAGGAACGGCAGCACGGGAGTCATGGTCGCGAAGGTCGCTCCGCCGACGCCGCCGACCTGCCACGAGCGGACCGTCCCGGAGATGTCGTTGCGGCCGAGCACGACTCCCGCGATGAAGGACGAGAGGGCCGCAGACGTCGCGGCGCCTGCGAGCGCTAGCTTCAGCGGGGTAGCACCGCCGCGGCCGAGCGACCCGATGACGTACACGAAGACTGCGGTCACCCCGGCGCCGACGATCGCCACCCACACCTTGCTCGTCGCGGTGGTCAGCCCGAACCAGGCGATGCCGACGACGACGGCGAGCGACGCTCCGGTCGTCACGCCGAGGATCCCCGGGTCGGCGAGCGGGTTACGCGTCACGCCCTGCATGACGGCGCCTGCGAGGCCGAGCGCCGCCCCGACGAGCGCCGCGAGGACGGTGCGCGGCACGCGCACGGCGACAGCGGCGTGGTCGAGCCCGTCACGTGCGCCACCGAGGGCGGCGACGACGTCGTGCCACGCGACCTGGCGCGAGCCGACGGCGAGGGACGTGACCCCTGCGGCGACGAGCAGCGCGACGAGCACGGCGAGCCACAGGAGGCGCACGCGCGCCGACCGTCGCACGAGGGCGACGGTCGGCGCGGGGGTGGCGGTCGCGGTCACTTCACCTTGGCGGCGGCGTCGGCGAGCATCGTCACGTACTCGTCGAGGACCCACGAGATGGCGAGCGGCGTGGGGTTCGCCGCCGTGCCGATCGGGTCGGAGCCGGGCAGCGAGACGATCGCGCCAGCCTTGACGGCGGGCATCTGCGACAGCAGCGGGTCCTTCTCGAGGGCCGCGACGATCTCGTCGCCGCCGTACGTCACGATGAGCTCGACGTCGTCGAACGTGTCGACCTGCTCAGCGGAGACGGTGCCGGAGAACGCCTCGGGGTCCTTGCTCGCCGCCGTCACGGACGCGGGGGTGGTCAGTCCGAGGTCCTCGAAGAACGCGGCGCGCGTGTCCTTCGGCGTATAGAACGACACCTGGCTGAGGTCAGCGGTGTCGACGTGGGTGAGGAACATCGTCGACGTGCCGGCGAGGCCCTCGTGCTTGGCCACCGCTGCGGTCATCTGCGCCTCCAGGTCGGCGACGAGAGCGTCCCCCTCGGCTGCGAGGCCCAGGGCCTTCGCGTTGAGGCGGATCATGTCGCGCCACGACGTGACCCACGGCCCCTCGGGGTACGCGACGACGGGGGCGATCTCGCTGAGCGTGTCGTAGTCCTCCTGCGTGAGGCCGGAGTAGGCGGCGAGGATGACGTCAGGCTCGGTCTCGGCGACAGCCTCGAAGTCGATGCCGTCCGTCTCGTCGAACAGCACCGGGGTCTGCGCGCCGAGCTCGGTGAGCTTCTCCTCGACCCACGGCAGGGTGCCGTTGCCGTCGTCGTCGCCGAAGTTGGCGGCAGCCATACCGACGGGGACGACGCCGAGGGCGAGCGGCACCTCGTGGTTCGCCCAGTTGACGGTCGCGACGCGTTCGGGCTTCTCGTCGATCGTCGTCGTGCCGAGAGCGTGCTCGATGCTGACGGGGAAGGTCGCGGCGGGAGCCGTCGTCGACGGGGCGACGCCCGTCGGGGCGGCGCTGGGGGTGGAGGGCTCGGTCGTCGAGCCGCACGCGGCGAGCGCGAGGGCGAGGGTCGAGGCCGCGAGGGCGGCGAGGATCCTGGTGGGACGCATGGGGGTGCTCCGGTCTGCGGGGAGGGTGACGTGGGGCAGATCGTCATCCACCCATTAGGCAAGCCTTACCTCACGGAAAGGTAGCGGAGGTGGGATGACCTGCGCAACGGGCGCGTCACCTCGCGAGACGGCCGCTACGGGCGAGCCGGTCTCCGCCCAGTCGGAGCGGGCCCGTCCCTGCTCGCGCGAGACCGCGCCGACCCGCACGATGGAGGCATGCGCACACTGCTCACCGCCGCTCCGCCCGCCGACACGATGCCCCGCCGGCTCGCCCGCGTCGGCCTCGGACTCGCGCTCCTGTTCGCGGGGATCAGCCACCTGTCGTTCGCTCGGGACGAGTTCCAGGCCCAG
The DNA here is from genome assembly GCF_012396185.1 of Sanguibacter hominis ATCC BAA-789. Lineage (GTDB taxonomy): Bacteria > Actinomycetota > Actinomycetes > Actinomycetales > Cellulomonadaceae > Flavimobilis > Flavimobilis hominis. The sequence goes on along the minus strand of NZ_JAAXOW010000001.1, from coordinate 1,302,943 downwards.
GTGCCGAGCTGGTTCCCCGCGAAGGACTTCACCGTGCTCGCGTCGGGGGCGGTCGAGATCGCGCTCGGCTCGTCGCTCGTCGTGCTGTCCCGTTGGCGGGTCGCCGTCGGGCTCGTCGTGGCGGCGTTCTTCGTCGTGATCTTCCCCGGCAACATCGCGCAGTGGGTCGAGCACAAGGACGGCTTCGGGCTGGACACCGACGAGAAACGGTTCGGCCGGCTGTTCTTCCAGCCTGTGCTCGTCGCGTGGGCACTGTGGTCGACAGGCGCTCTCCAGGCCGTCCACGGTCGGGGCGCACGGCCGGAGCCGCGCTGAGGTAGGTGCCTGCACGCGAGGTAGGCCCCTGGAGGGGCTGATCTCGCGTGCAGGCACCTACCTCGGGTGCAACGCCCTACCTCACAGCGCGACCGGGCGCGGGGCGCGACCGGGCTCGGAGCGCGACCGGGCTCAGGGCTTGACCATCACCTTGAGCGCCTCGCGCGAGTCCATGAGCCGGTAGCCCTCGGCGACGTCGTCGAGGGTGACCGTCCGGTCGAACACGCGGCCCGGGTTGATCGCCCCGGACAGCACGCGGCCGACGGCGTCATCCAGGTAGGCCCGGACGGGCGCGACGCCGCCGGTGAGAGTGACGTTCTGGCCGAACAGCGACGGGAAGCCGACCGGCGCCTCCTCGTACTGCGGGACCCCCACGCGGGAGATGACGCCGCCGGGCCGCACGACCCGGTACGACTGCTCGTACGCGGGCATGTGCCCCACGGCTTCGAGCACGACGTGCGCGCCTTCGCCGTCGGTCAGGTCCATGACGCGCGCGACGCCCTCGTCGCCGCGCTCAGCGACGACGTCGGTCGCGCCGAACTCCCGCCCGAGGTCCGTGCGGGCCAGGTGGCGGCCCATGAGGATGATGCGCTCGGCGCCCAGCTCGTGCGCGGCGAGGACGGCACTGAGCCCGACCGCGCCGTCGCCCACGACCGTGACGATCTGTCCGGGCCGCACGCGGCCCATGTGCGCGGCGTGATACCCGGTGAGGTACACGTCGGAGAGCGTCAGCAGGGAGGCGAGGAGCGCGTCGTCGGCGTCCTCGAGGGCGATGCCCGCCTTGACGAGCGTGCCGTCCGCCTGCGGGATGCGCATGGCCTCGGCCTGCGCGCCGCCGACGCCGTTCGAGCCGTAGTAGCCGCCGTGCTTGCACGACGTGTGGACGCCCTCGCGGCAGAACGTGCACGTGTTGTCCGAGTACGTGAACGGCGCGATGACGAAGTCGCCGGGGGCGACGGTCGTCACGTCGCCGCCGACGGCGTCGACGACGCCGATCATCTCGTGCCCCATGGGCCGTCCGCGCCCCGCGGGCATCGAGCGGTAGGGGTGCAGGTCAGAGCCGCACACGCACGCGCGCACGACGCGCACGACGGCGTCGGTCGGCTCGACGATCGTCGGGTCCGGCACCTCCTCCACGCGGACGTCTCCAGCGCCGTACATGATCGTTGCTCGCACGTCGTCTCCTCAGGTCTGCGGGCGGTCGGGCGCACGCCCGGCCTGGTCCATCATCGCGCGTCCGCGGCGGGCTGGCCGGGTGTCAGCCGGACCCGAGGTGCGCGACCTCGACGCCCGCGGTCCAGCCAGGTGCGGAGCCGCCGTCGGGCGGCGGCACGTCGGTCGGCAGGCCGACGACGGCCAGCAGCCACGACACGAACGAGTTCGAGCTCCACATGTCGCCCGAGGGTCCGGCGGCACGCCCCCACACGAGCAGCGGCACCTGCGGTGCCGTCACGAGGACCTGCGCGACGACGTCGGGATCCCGGCTGAGCTCGTGGAACGTGCCGGGACGCGCCGGCCGGTCGGGCCAGGTGCGGACCTCGTAGCGGAAGAACCGCGAGCGCCCGAGCCAGCGCGCCCCCACGGGCCCCTGCGCGACGGCGCCGCGGTCCCGCTCGCTCGTCCCCCAGGCGGGGACGAGCTCGACGTCGTGCCGGAGGCCCGCCGCCGTGACCTGCAGGCTCGCGTGGAACAAGCGCTGCGGCGCGCGTCCCTGGACGCGGGCGCGGGCGACCTCCCACCACCAGGACGTCCGGCGCGCGACGCGGCCGCCCTCGCCGACGGGCGCCCACCGCAGCACGACGGCGTCCGTCTCGTCACCGGGTCGAGCTGCCACGGGATCACGGTAGACCGCGGACGCGCCTAGCTCCCGAGCCCCAGACCGGCCACCTGTCCGTCCGCGACGGCGCGGGCGATCGACGGGCCGAGCGGGAGCCGCGGCAGGAGGGTTGCCTGGACCGCGTGGTAGAGGTCCGGCTTGCCCGGCCACACGGTGCCCGCGGGTGCGAGCGTCGGGTCGAGCTCGTGGTGCCACGAGCCGCGCTCGTGGTCGACGACGTGGGTGACGACGTGGTCCCACCACGTGGCGTAGAGCTCGGCGTAGCGCTGCTCGCCGGTGCGGCGGTGGAGCGCGTCGGCGGCGGCGGTCGCCTCGGCGGCGACCCAGTGCATGCGGTCGCGCACGACGGGCGTGCCGTCCCAGCCGGTCGTGTAGACGAAACCCTCGGCGCCGTCGGCGGCCCAGCCGTCGGCGACGGCACGCTCGAAAAGCGCCACCGCTGTGGGCAGCAGCTCCGCCGGCGCGTCGTCGCCGAGCGCGCCCTCGACGTGCAGGAGCAGCCGGGACCACTCGAGGCCGTGCCCGATCGTCGCGCCGTAAGGCTTGAACTGGTCGCCGGGGCGGTCGGCGTTGAGCTCGAGGTCCGCGGTCCACGCGGCGTCGAAGTGCTCAGGCAGGCGGCCGTCGTGCGCGCCCGCGAGCTCGACGACGAACGCGGCGATGCGGGCGGCGCGCTCGCGCCACGCCGGGTCTCCGGTCGCGTCGGCGACGGCGAGCATCGCCTCGACCGAGTGCATGTTCGCGTTGATGCCGCGGTAGCCGTCGAGCTCGGTAAACGTCACGTCCCACGTGTCGACGGCGCGTCCGGCGTCGTCGTCCCAGAACCGGTCGAGGTAGACGGCGCACGCCTCGTCGAGCAGCTCGCGCGCGCGGTGCAGCCCGGCGAGCAAGGCGCTCGACGCCGCGAGCAGCACGAACGCATGGTCGTAGCAGGACTTTCCCGACGCGCGGTCCGGGACGCCCGCCGCGTCGACGGCGTGGAACCAGCCGCCGTGCTCGTCGTCGTGAAGCACCCCCGTGAGGCCCGCGAGCGCGCCTGCCGCGACGGGGGCGCAGCCAGGCACGCCGAGCATCGCACCGAGCGAGTACACGTGCACGGTGCGGCACGTGATCCACGCCTGGACGCCCTGGCTCGGGTCGGGACGGCCGTCGTCGTCGAGGTAGGCGGCCCCGCCACCCGGTGCGACGAGGCCACCGCGGCCGAAGTCGAGGAGGTCACGGGTGTGCTGGTCGAGCCACGCGAGGTGGGTCGTGCGCGAGGTCCAGGGCAGCATCAGCGCTCTCCTGCAGTGGGAAGGGCGGGTCGCGGATCGCCCGGCACGCCGGGTCACGACCTTAGTGGCGAGTCTAGGTCCGAGGCATGTCCGGCCCACAGGCCCCGATGGGTCGGCTCCTTCCCGAGCAACGCTCTGACCAGCCTTTCCCTGCTATCCCTCTGACCGATACCGTGGTCGCCGACCCGCCAGCCACGCCCAGAGGAACCCCATGCGACACGACGCGACAGCCCGTCGCTCTGCGACCGCGATGCTCGCCGTCGTCATGCTTCTCCTCTCCGGGCTGAGCACGGCGCCCCCCGCGAGCGCGGCCCCCCTCACGGTGACCGTGATCGTCGAGACGAGCCGTGGGATCCCGGTGGAGCGTGCCAACGTCTCGATACGGACGACCTACTCCACGGGCTGGGACGTCCGGGAGGCCGAGACGAACCCTGCCGGCGAGGCGACGTTCACGGTTCCGGCCGCGGGCCTGTACACCGTCGATCTGTTCAACGGCCCGGCCTCCGTCGAGAAGCTAGTCCTCGTCGCTCCCGGGCTCAACCCGATCGTGCGGCTCACGGCATGGTCTCCAGCCTCGATCTCGTTCACGGCCATGAGCGCGGTCGCCGACACGCGCACGGTGGACTACGGCGTCGAGCAGCTCGTCGACGGCAAGTGGCGAACTGCCCACCACGGCAGGCAGGACGAGCGCGTCTCGGGTGGGTGGCGCGTGACGGTCGACGCGCTCGCTCCGGGGACGTACCGGATCCACGTCGGCGGATGGTTCCACCCACAGACGATCACTGCCGGGACGACCGTGCGCGCAGGTGAGGACGTCGACCTCGGCAGGCACGCCGTCGTGTCGTACAGCGAGAGGAAGCTTCGCCCGACGATCTCACGCCCGACAGCCGGCTTCACGACTCGCGAGTGGGACTGGGACGGGTACGCGATGATGTGCGCCCAGGTCAGCGGCGCTCGGCTGGGGGCTCACGCTACGGCCCGGGCCGAGGTGCTCGATCGCTCGGGCAAGGTGCTCGGCCCCGCCATGTGGGTCTCAGATTCGAAGCTCTGCGCGATCGAAGTGACGGACATCGGCACCTACGGCCCCTACCGGTTCCGCCTCCAGGGCGACGAGTACCACCACACCGTGTCGTCGCCGCTCTCGAAGCGGGTCTCGGTCACGCGCCGCGCCTCGACCGTGAAGGTCCGCCTCGAACAGACGACCATCGAGCGGTACGACAACGCGACGGCGCTCATCACCGTCACGGGACCCCTGACCGGGGAACTGGAGATCCGTGTCGACGGGGAGTACGCCCCCACCGTGTGGCTCGGGTCTGTGCGCCACGTCGAACAGAAGCGCGGCCCGAAGACTTACCGGGTCAAGCTGCACGTCCTCGGGAAGCCCGGCCGCCACACGATCAGCGTCCGCCGAGTCGCCAGCGAGTATGACAAGGGCGCCGTGGCGAAGCCTGTGCACGTCAACGTCGTCACGACGAAGCTGTCGGGTCGCCCTACCGTCAAGGTCCGGCCGTTCGCCAAGGGCGCTCGACCGAAGGTGACGGTCTCGGTGCCGCACGCGACGACGGCGATCCCCGTCACCGGGACGGTGCGGTTCTACGTCAACGGTCGCTCGGTCGCGACGGCGAGGCTGAAGGCGTCCGACAACGGCCGGACCACCGTCACCCTACCGGTGAAGCCGACGGGGAGGATCAAGGTGCGCGCGGTCTACGAGGGTTCGAAGCGCCTCCCCGGGGCGGTCTCGAAGACCGTCACCGTGAAGCCGACGAAGTAGCCGCAAGCACCTGCTCGGGACTACGTTCTGCGACGGCTCCGGCACCCCGCGCCTCGCGGTCGAGCAGGCTGCGCTTGATCGGCAGGCCGTACCGGAAGCCGCCGAGGCTGCCGTCGGTGCGCACGATGCGGTGGCAGGGCACGAACAGTGCGGCGGCGTTCATCGCGCAGGCGCCTGCGGCGGCGCGCACGGCGAGTGGGCGTCCGGCGCGCGCGGCGTACTGCGTGTACGTGATCGCCTCACCCGGCGCGACGGCGCGCAGCGCGTCCCACGCGTGCATCAGGAACTCGCCGGACGCCTGGTGCACGGGCACGCGTGCAGGCGCGTCGAGGTCGCCCTCGTAGTAGGCGGTGACTGCCGCGACGACGTCGGCGACGCGGCCGGCCGTCGTCGGGACGGTCTCGACGACGGCCGGCCGCAGGGTCGGGTGGACGAGCGCGACGAGGTCAGCGATCTCGTCGGTCCAGCCTGAGGCGAGGACCGCGCCGTCGCGCACGAGCGCGGTGAACGGCCCGTCAGGGGTGGCGAGCGTGGCGGCGGTGGCAGCGGCGGTGCCGCTGGCGGGCGCGGTGGTGGCGGTCATGACTGGTCCTTCCTGGTTGCGGAGCTCGTGGTCGCGGCGTGCTGCGTGGCAGCGCGCCAGAGGTGCACGACGGCGTACGAGCGCCACGGCGCCCACGGTTCGCTGCGCTCGACGAGCGCACGGTGCGCGGCGGCGACGCTGACGTCGCTGTCGAGGATGCCGGCGGTGCGTGCCCCGGCGACGAGCGCGACGTCCCGCGGGAGCCACACGTCGGGGTCGCCGAGGACGCGCATGACGATGTACGACGCCGTCCAGTCGCCGATGCGCGACCGCGCGAGCAGTTCGGTGCGCAGGGTCTCGGCGTCGGCGCCGACGTGGACGGCGAGCTCGCCGTCCGCGAGCGCGCGGGCGGTCGCGAGGACGGCTCGGACCGCGTCGGCGGGCAGGCGCAGCGGGCGGTCGGGGTCGAGGGCTTCGCCCGGGACGGGCTCGGGGACGCTCGCGACGATCTGGGCGGCGGTAGGGAAGAGCGTCGTGAGGCCGTCGATGCTCGACGCGTACGGGGTGCCGACGGCGGCGGCAAGCCTGCCGAGGTGGGTGCGTGCGGCGGCGACGGAGATCTGCTGGCCGACGATCGCGCGGACGATGAGCTCGTGCGGGTCGACGGCGCCGGGCACGCGGATCCCGGGAGTCGCCGCGACGAGCGGGGCGAGGTCGGGGTCTGCGCCGAGCGCGGTGTCGACGGCGACCGGGTCGGCGTCGAGGTCGAGCATGCGGCGCACGCGTGCGACGGCGGGGGCGACGTCCGCGAGCGCGGTCAGTTCGAGCCGTGCGGCCAGGCGCCACCCGGTGCGTCCGCGCACGGCGCGGACCTCGACCGCGCCGGGGCCGTGCGGGAGGGTGAGGGTGCGTGCGTAGGTGAGGGCGTCGTCGTCGGCGACGTCCGCCGTCTCGACGCCCGTGACCGCACGCGCTGCGAGGAAGCGGAAGGTGCCGACGGCGTCGAACGGCTCGCGGACGGGCAGCTCGACGTCGAGGCGCACGTGGGGGTCCGCGCTCCCCGGGGCGTGGGGTGTGACCGGGCGGCGCGTGCGGGCGCGCAGCTCGGTCGGGCTGACGTCGAACACCGCGCGGACCGTGTCGTTGAACTGGCGCACCGAGCCGAAGCCGGCGGCGAACGCGACCTGCGTGAGCGGGAGGTCTGTGCCGACGAGGAGCGCTCGCGCGGACTGCGCCCGCCGGGCGCGGGCGAGGGGCAGCGGCCCGGCGCCGAGCTCGCTCGTGAGCACGCGCTGCACGTGCCGCGGCGTGTATCCGAGGCGGGCGGCGAGGCCGTCGACGCCTTCGCGGTCGACGACGCCGTCCGCGACGAGCCGCATCGCGCGTGCGGCGAGGTCGCGGCGCAGGTCCCACTCGGGGGTGCCGGGCGTGGCCTCGGGCAGGCAGCGCTTGCACGCGCGGAAGCCGGCGTCCTGGGCTGCGGCCGACGTCAGGTAGAAGCGGACGTTCTCCTGGCGAGGTGTGCGCGCGGGGCAGGAGGGTCGGCAGTAGATGCCGGTCGAGGTGACGGCGGTGAAGAACTGGCCGTCGAAGCGGGCGTCGCGGGCGTCGATCGCGCGGTAACGCTCGGCGAAGGTTCGGTCCGCGACGGTCGGGGCGGCGACGGTCGGGGCGGCGCCGTCGTCGGGGCGCGAGGGCGCGACCGTCGCGGGGTGCGCTGCGCTGTCGGTGCGGGCCGTCGTCGTCATGGGGACAGTCCACCACCTCCCGCCACCTGCGTCTGGCGGGATTCGGACATGGCGGCGGCACCCCGGGTCGGCGCCCGGTCCTGTCGACGCACGCCGGGCCCGCCGGGCCTCTCCCGACGCCGCGGTCGTAACGTTTCGACCGTGGCGTCGACAGTCGCTAGGCTCGGACCGCACGTGGCCGCCAGGTGCGGCTCCCCGCAACCCGCACGAAAGGCAGGACCCGCCATGTACGCGGCTCTCCTCTCGATCATCTACGTCGCCTTCGTGAGCCTCGGTCTCCCCGACTCGCTCGTCGGTGCCGGCTGGCCCGTCATGCACAAGGACCTCGGGGTGCCGCTCGCTTTCGCGGGCATCGTCACGATGGTCATCGCGAGCGGCACGATCCTCTCGAGCCTCGCGTCCGACCGTCTGACCCGCCGGTTCGGTGCGGGCCTGGTGACCGCGACGAGCGTGGGCATGACGGCTGCTGCACTCATCGGGTTCTCGCTGTCCGACCAGTTCTGGATGATCTGCCTGTGGGCGATCCCCTACGGCCTGGGCGCCGGGGCGGTCGACGCGGCGCTCAACAACTACGTGGCCCTGCACTACGCGGCGCGTCACATGAACTGGCTCCACAGCTTCTGGGGCGTCGGCGCGTCGATCAGCCCGTTCATCATGAGCTACGCGCTCACGTCCGGGCAGGGATGGTCGGGGGCCTACCGCACGGTCGGCCTGATCCAGGTCGTCCTCACGGTCGCGCTCGTCGCGACGCTCCCGCTCTGGCGGAGGGTCAACGCGCTGCGCGCGCCCGACGCCGCGGACGCCACGCCCGAGCCCGCAGCCGACGACGCTGCGCCGCTCTCCCTCGCCCGTGCGCTGCGCATCCCCGGGGTTGCGCCGGTGCTCGTCGCGTTCTTCGCGTACTGCGCGCTCGAGACGACGGCGATGGTGTGGGCGTCGACGTACCTCGTGACGGAGCGCGCCGTCGAGCCCGCGACCGCCGCTGCGTTCGCGTCGCTCTTCCTGCTCGGCGTGACCGGCGGACGGTTCCTCGCCGGCTTCGTCGCCGACCGCATCGGGGACCGGCTCCTCATCCGCTGGGGCTTCACGACGGTCGGGCTCGGCACGGTCATGGTGTTGCTCCCTCTCGGGACCGACGTCGTCGCGCTGGCCGGGCTCGTCATCGCGGGCCTCGGCTGCGCACCGATCTACCCGGCGATCATCCACTCGACGCCCGCGAACTTCGGCCGGGAGAACTCCCAGGCGATCATCGGCGTCCAGATGGCTGCCGCGTATGTCGGGTCGACCCTCGCCCCGCCGCTGTTCGGCCTGCTCTCGAGCGGCGTCGGCACGTGGACGTTCCCCGTCTTCCTCACGGCGCTCGCCGTGCTGGGTCTGGTCATGTCGCAGCGGCTCAACGCCGTCGTCGACCAGCACCGGCGGCCCGAGGCCACGCGCGCGACCGCCTGACGTCGCCGCACCTCACCAGATCCCGAGGCTCCGCGGGTCGCCCCGCGGGGTGGTCGCGCCACCGGGCCGGGGCGATAGTGGAGGTCGAGGCACGACGAGCCGGAGGAGAGCCATGAGCTTCAGTCACCCGAGCGGGACCCGTGGCGGCGCGATGCCGCGCGGACCCGTCATGCGCCTGGTCAACAAGCTTGCGACGCGCCGCGTGCGCCGGACGGGTGGGCAGGCGATGGGCATGGACCTGCTCGTGCTGCACACGGTAGGCCGGAAGAGCGGCGAGGAGCGCACGACGCCGGTCGCAAGGTTCAGCGCGCCCGACGGCGGCTGGTACGTCGTCGCCTCCGCGAACGGCGCCGTGGAGAATCCTGCCTGGTACCTGAACATGGCCGCCCACCCAGACCGGGTGAGCGTGGAGCTGGACGGTCAGCGGTTCCCGGTCGACGCCGAGGAGCTGCACGGCGACGAACGCGCGGCTGCATGGGACCTGATCACGCGCGAGGTGCCGCGGTTCACGAAGTACGAGGAGAAGACGGACCGCCTCATCCCGGTGGTCCGGCTGCGACGCCGCGGCTGATCCGGGCAACGGCTGGCTAGGCTCGAGGGGACCACCTCCCGAGGAGAGCTCATGCCTACGAGATCCAGCCGTCACGACCGTTCGCGGCGTCTCCTCGACCTCGTGGCACGACACGACGTAGTCCCTGACGAACCGCGCCTCCCAGCGTTGCGCGTGTCCCGGTTGCGCGACGGTCAGGTGCTGGAGTCCCAGACGGTCGGCGTCGAGGCGTCCGACGACGCGGCTGATGCAGCGTTCGCTGCGGCGGCGACTGACCCGGACACGTTGGTGGTCCTGGAGTACGACATGCCGACGGCGGAGCAGGTCGCTCTCCTCGGTCAGGCGTGGGACCTGCACCCGCTGGTCGTGGAGGACCTGCTCAAGGCAGGTCAGCGACCCAAGCTCGAGCGCTACGGGGACGTGCTGTTCGTGGTGGCGCGCCTCGCGTCGTACGACGACCCCACCGAGGATGTGCGGGTCACCGAGTTCCACCTGCTGCTGCGCGCCAACATCGTCGTCATCCTGTGCCAGGCGCGCGACGGCGAGTCGTTGGGGGATGTCCACCGGCTGACGCGCGACCCCGCCGTGCTCCGCCTGGGCGCAGAGTCGATCGTCCATTCTTTCCTGAACACCGCCGTCGGCGGTTATGTCCAGGTCGTGGCGGACCTCGAGGCGGACCGGGAGGCGATCGAACGGCAGGTCTTCGACGGCGATGACGCGGTCGCCGAGCGCATCTACCGCCTGACGCGCGAGATCATCGACCTGCAGCACGCGGCCGTTCCCCTGATGGACGTCGTCGAAGCCTTGCAGGCAGGGTCCGACCACCACGAGATCCACCCGGGTCTGCACGCGTACCTGCAGGACGTTCTCGACAACCTGACGCGGGTCACTGGTGCGATCGCCGAGCTGCGAGAGGCGCTCACGCAGATCCTCAACGTGAACGCGACCCTCGTCAACCAGCGTCAGAACGAGAACATGAAGAAGATCTCGGGGTGGGCCGCCATCCTGTTCGCGCCGACTCTCGTCGGCGCGATCTACGGCATGAACTTCGACCACATGCCCGAGCTGCACTGGGCTCTCGGGTATCCCATGGCTCTGGGGCTCATGGTCGCGCTCGGCGTGAGCCTGTGGCTGCTCTTCCGCCGCAACCGCTGGATGTAGGTCAGCGCCTCTCTGCATCGTTGCCGCGAAGCGGAGTCGTCATCTGTACGCCACCGTAGTTCGCGCGATTCTAGACGAGTCACAGCTGCACGAAGTGATGCCGGGGCATCGTGTGAGAGGTCGGCAACACCCGGGCTCAATCGAATGTCCAGCGTTCGCGTCTGACGCGTCGATTGGCAATCCTAATAGGGCCACTATTTTACGGCCCTCCATCGCTAAAAACTCTGTGTCATGCGGTTGATGGCGCACGGTCGGAGATGAAGCCGAGGGCCGGATCCCGACTGCGCTGCGGCCTCGGTGCGGTTGTAGCGATCAACCTTGCCTTTGTTCTTGGGTGTGCGGGCGGATGCGCCGGTGACGGCGAGTCGGGGGAGCACGGCGCGGCGGAAGGCGTTCGCCCGGCCGTTTGAGCCGTTGTCATTCACCAGCCGCTCGGTCCGGCTGATGCCACACACGGCAAAACGCCCTGGCGCGGGCACAGAAACCGATCATCAGGTTGACCTTCGCGTCGGATCGGGATTCGGTGGAGCGAAGCGGAAGGGGCGTGGAGGGCCGAGTGCAGGTGGACACACTCTGCCCGAGCACCTTTGCGCCTCCCAAGGTCGACGGGCTCCACCTGGTCGAAGCCGCGGCTGTGGGCGCGCCAACCACCGACGTCGGAGATGCGCCCCACCTCCTTGACACCCAGGTCAGACATGCGCCCCGGATAGCGAGCCGCGATCACAGCGATGGTGCGAATGGTAGCGCCCGTGGGGTCGATGTCCCGGCGCGAGAAAATGCCCAGCCGGCGCAGCCTCCGCGCGACCGCCGCGGGTGCGATCTGGTGGCTCTCGCGGGGCAACTAGAGGTAGAGCTGCCGGGCGGTCAGCTTGTGGGTTCGGCACAGGTTTACGATGCGAGTGGCCACGTAAGTCGTGGTCTGCGTGGGACTCGGGCGCGCCACGCAAAGAACGGTCTCCCCCAGCCCCCTCCATGAGGGCCTCGTGACGTCGCAGCTGCTTCGTCACCGTCGCCCGCGCCAAACCTGCATTCGCGGCGATGTGAGCGATCGACGGTTTTGGCAGCGCTGCACGAGGCGCGATCTTCCGGCAGGGATCGGAGGGGCGCAAACGTGGATTATGAGAGGTTGGTCCCTCAATCAGGCGGGTGCACGGGTACCTCCATCCTGCAGGTCGACACCTTCCTCTTCCTCACGACCGCCCGCGCGTCATCAGGGCATGATCCATAACGGCAATGTGAGCCGCGGTCCTCGGCCGCTGCTCCCGACTTCGAGGGTAGTCGAGTGCAGTCGCGTGGTCCTTGGCCCCCGCCCCAGCGAGCAGGCAATCAGGGAGCAAATCAACTACAGCACTCTCCGGAGATCGTCGACAAACGCGGATGCCTGGTCACTGTTCTTGTCAACCCACAACTCTGCAAGACTCCTCAGAACGCGCGTGCGCCCATATGCAGTTGCCAAGTCGTTCACCCAATCGTGGGAGTCCTTGCCCTCGAGGAGATCCATCCGCGCCTGAAGCTCGCTCACGGGGACACGTAGACGGTGCGCTAACTCGGCATATTCAAGCCGAAGCGACTTGAAGAGTTCATCGGGGTCAAGATCTGTAGGCAGAAACAATGCTGGCCAGCGACGACTCTTCGACTCAAATACCTCAGAGCGCTTGTCACCGTCAAACACATAGGCAAACCGGACCGCCGATTCGGGAGGTTTCGGCAAATGGCGCTGCAGCTCTACCATGTACCCAGATCCATCGCCCCAGACAATCGCCGTCTCTCTCGATGCCCGCTGACCCATCACCTCAACAAGGACCCTCGTCAGGGTAAACGCGGACTCGTCCTCAACAAACAGAACTCTTCGAACGACCGGATCCCCCACTAGCAGGTCCGCAAGCGAGGCGTCGTCACGCGAATGAACAGCCATCGTCCTACCCGACTCATCCACACGGAGCAAGACGAACGCCTCCTGCGCGAGAGCCTCCGAGATCATGGTCGACGCGTGGCTCGCAACCACAATCCGCCAGCCTCGGTCGAGGCACACTCGCAGAAGGCGCGTCAACAGGGCCGAGGATCCGACCGGAGGGAGGTATGCATCCGGCTCATCCAGAATCAATGTTATGTCGGATCTCTCCCGATGTTGCTCGAGGATCCAGAACAATAGGTGAACCGAGAGCTCGCCAAGACCCATGTCGCGGGATGTGTATCGAACGCCACGGTATCCGACATCAAAGTACGGAAGCAACTCGACTTCAGCACCGCCAAACCCGTCGCTGTACGAGGAGTCACTCGACTCGATCTCGAGTGCATACCAGTCGACGCTTTCATACTCGCGCCCGACAGCTCGCTCTACGTCACTTCGCCGCTTATCATCCGGACCGACTCGCCCGAACTCATTCTTCATATCCACGAAATCATCTCGCGAACGCAAGACAGTCAAGACCCGCTCGCACAACTCGTGCAAATTGACAAGCAGCCCTTTATCTCCGAGCGAATCCGCCAACGCCCGGAGCGCCCGAGATTTTCCCGATCCGTTGAGCCCACCGAGAACTATGCAGGGATCCCCTAGATCGATCTTCGCACCCTCGAAGGAGAACACTCCTCGCGGTCTCGTGCCGCCAGCCCTCCTCAGAGACGGCCAAAGCCTTGCCTCCTCAGCACTTCTCAACAGTCCATCTCCGCCTGTCCGAGCGACGCTCCCCAGGACGAGGAATCGACGAATCCGGCAATAGTTGACTGTGTGGAATCGGGCTCCAGACGGAGTCGTTCCAGGAGTTCATTGGACCCATATCTACCCGCCGTGTGGTAGCGAATCTGCGAGTAGATGTGGATAGCTAGGTCGCGAATTCGCACGGATGACACATCAGTCACGCGATATGACGCGCGGTCGTCGTACTGTCGGAGCACTTCCGCGAGCACCTGCGCGTCTGTGCTCTGCACTGGCAGGTCTCCAGCCTTGACAGATGAGCGGTCCGCCTCGAAGTCTGCCAGAATGGTCTCGTGAAGCGGCCCCGTGAATACTGGGGCCCAGTGACAGTAGACCAGCCAGGTCTGAAGGGTTCCCTTGTTGAATCGAACCCGGGTTGGAACCCTCTGAATCTGTGCCAGCAGTTCGCGCCCAGCAAGCAGAACCCCGTTGATTGTTGCATCGGTAAACGGCTCACCGCGGTAGAACTCTTCGACGACGTTGTTGTTGATATGCCGTTGCAGCGTTCCGACCTCGAGGGCGACGCACGTGCGCGCGATAATGTCATCGTATGCGAGGCGCCCGTTAGAGAACCCGATAGTTGAGATGTCGAGCAAGCCCTCATCCATGAGGGTCGTGACGAGGCGCTTCACCTGGTCACGGGCGGGTCCATGAAGAGCATTTCTCTTTTCTGGAGGCGTCAGATTGTAGGCCTGATTGAGCCGGAAGAAGAGCTCGTTGGGTTCTTGCGCTCCGTAATGGCTCAACGTGATGATTGGCAGGACAAACCGGTTGACCAGCTTCCGGGTGGCAGCAGGCAGCGTCGAATAGTTCAAGCCGTCCAGGTTGGCGATCGACTCGTCATGGGGTTCAATCCTGCCGTCGATCTTCACCCGATCGTCGAAGAAGTCCCTGATTGCAGCTAGGCGTTGTTGCCCGTCAAGCACGACTTCTTCCCCGTTGGAGTCCAGGACGATGTGCACCGCTGGCACGTACCACTCACGCAGAATCGTGTCGATAAGCCGTTGGCGGCGTTTAGTGTCCCAGATCTCACCTCGCTGAAAGTTCGGCTGAAGATCCAGTTCGCCGGCACGGATGCGTGTGACGATCGTCTCGAGCTGGAGGTCGGACTTCTCTAGTTTCAACGCGTATCTCCGTTGTGTCGGTGTGCGCCTGGCAGTGCGTTGGCTTCATCGGATGCGGCAGCTTCGAACCGCGTCCGACGCGCAGCAACATGCATGTTGATGGGCGTTGTCTCTAGCACGTGGTTCGCCATGGCTGCCAGGAACGTAGCAGGCGAGAGGTTCTGCGGTGTGCGGTTGTGGTCAATGCGGACCCACGGAAGCTGCGCCAATGTGCGGTCCATCTCCGACTCCGTTACCTCGACGGGCTCGTCGTCGGGTGGAGGACCCTCCAGGCCCGCGGCGGCCGCGCGGCGTTCTTCGTCGCCGCCAGTGTCCGGAAGAGCAGGCACATCCTTGCCGTACTCCATCAGGATCACGCAGGTCGCGTGGTAGGCGTCGTCCTCGCGGCCCATCTTGCCAAGAAGGTCAAGGAGCCACTCCGCGGCGAGCGGCTCCCTATCGAACACGTCATTGCGAAGCCCGAACGCGAAACCCAGTGCGGCGAGCGGGTGCCTGAGACGTAGGTTCTTAGCATCGCCGTACGACTCCTCTACGCGGTTCGGCGCGTTCTTCCCATAGGAGGAGTCCATACGCTTGGTCGAGATCAGAAGTTCGGGTCCCGTCGACCAGTCGGCGATGATGACGTCTACCTGCTTGCGGTAGTTCTTACCCAGGATGCTGGCGCTCGCCTGCGAAACGCCCCGGACGTGGCCTTCCTTGGCCAACCGCTCGCGGAGGTCCGCGGCCTGACCCTTTGGCAAGGCATCAAGCAGTGCGGTGATTGCGGAGGGCATGATCCGCGGGTGCGTGGCGCGCGGCCAGACCACGTCCGGTGCGAAGCCAGCGCGACGCAATTCGTACGCAATCCATACGTCGATCGCAAGGGCGGGTACTCCGGTGGTCGTCTCTGCCCTGAGGTGCAGGGGCACGCCGAGGAGCCGCTGGAGCGTCGGATAGTCCGGCTGGTAATGGAGGGATCCGTCCTCATGCCTGATCCACGGGTTGGTGTACGTGCCCCATTCATTCAGTCCATCGGCAACGATCCGGTCGAAGAGCGGCCACGCAAGAGCCTTGGCAGAGGGCTTCCTTGACGACTTCTCATCGGCCACGTTGGGACCTTACCTCGCGTCTGCGGGCCATCTCAGCGCGGGCCGCCCGGACGTCGGCAAGCTCACTTTGGCTCACCCGGCCTTCGTCGACGAGGAGGGCTCCGTCGACCATGGCGACGGCCTCAAGGAGCCGACCGGCCTGGAGCCTACGACCGACCGCCCCGCGAACGGCTCGCAGGGCCTCAGCACGCGCGGCGACGAGCGTCGGCGAAGGCATTGCCCAAACGTCCGCCTCGCGCGGCTCGATTTTCAGTACTCCGCCGCCGTACGCGCGTCCGACCATCTCAGCGTTGAGCAGCGTGAGTGAGTTCAGGCTCGCGAGCGGGAGGAGGTCCAGTCCGAGCTCGCGGTGTTCATGAGCGAGGTAGACCCCATGGACCGAGTTGAGGTGGTGCGCGCGTGCACGGTTGGTCGTTAGGCGAGGCGTGTCGGCGTTCATGCACGTCAGCAGCAGATCGGCGGGCTCCACGAGAGGCACCCGATGCCATGGCTTCCTCATTCGGCACTTGTACGCCTCGTTAACACCGGTCCTCTCGCCAGCCTCAATGTAGGCCATTGCGGCTGGCGACGGGTTGTCGCCGGGGTGGAACAGGTACGTGGCCTTGCCAAGTCTCCCCAGGCTCGTGAGCATGCGCGACGACAGGACCAGGCCCCGCAGGTGCGAACTCCCAGGCGGGGAGAGCCGTACCAGCTCACTCCGTGAGAGGCCAAGCTCGGCGACACGCGCCGGGGAGAGTGCAAAGTAGTGATTGCCGCCCGTCACGATCCCCAGGGTCGTCTCGCCCCATGCCTGTAGGTTTGTGAAGGCGCCCGACGCGAGAAGCGCGCGCAATGGCGCAGTGGCCTCCGACGCGACCAAGGATCCCGTCCATTTCCCGGCTGGGTCGTGCGGCACCCAAGGCTGCCCTGCGGCGAGCCTTGCGAGGTCAGCGGCGTTGCGTGCTTGCCGGATCATGGCGTGGTTTGTTGGGCCCCGACGATAGCCCGATGCGAGGAGGAGCACGACATCCGCTTCGGCTTCGGGGAAGACTTGCTCGTCGAACAGGACAAGCTCGATCGTGGCGAAGTGCTCAAAGAGGAAGCGGCGCACGGGTGCCGCGTAGTTCACGCTGAGGAGCTCCGCAGGGAGGACGAGACCCAGTCGGCCACCATCCTTGAGGAACTGGGCACTATGCACGGTGAACGCAGCCCAGGATGACGCCAGGCCGGTCAGGGGGACGCCGGCTCGCAGCGCGGCCTCGCGGGACTTTGTGCGCGCCTCGCCTGTCCATCCCTGATAGCGCACGTACGGCGGGTTTCCGATTACGGCGTCGTACGTGGGCCTTGGGACAACGTCGAAGAAGTCGCGTACGCGCACGTGGGCCTGCCCGCCCGCGTCTCGTACGCGCTCGCGACCGCCGCGGGCCGAGTACTCGTGGATTTCTACGCCGTCGACCTCAGGAATGAAGTCAGGGTCAGGTGAGAGCTTCCGGAGTCGGTTGACGGCTGCGACAAGGAAGGCTGCATCACCAGCAGACGGCTCCATCACGCTGTCGTCAGCGGACGCGATCGCCCACTCAGCGATGAACGAGGAGATCTCGTCAGGCGTGAAGTACGCCCCCCGCGCCTTGCGTACATCGGGGGTGTCGTCAGGAGCTATCGGGACAGTTCGAACAGGGAGCACCACGCAAGTCATCATGTCGTACGCGTCTGACACGACCCGTGCGACCCGCGGGAGAGATGAGTCAGGATTCTAGATGTGACGTAGCCACTCGGCGCTTCTCCGACTCACCGACCCGGCTCACCACAGTTATGATAGAGAGCGTCTAGCAGGTACTGCGCGGAACTGCAGTCGCCGATGCGCAACTGCGCTCTTGCGAAGACTCGACAGCGCCTCGCCGGCCCGCTCACGCCTGCATGTCGACGAAGCGTGAGTAGTGGCCCTGGAACGCGACGGTGATCGTGTCGGTGGGGCCGTTACGGTGCTTGGCGACGATCACGTCGGCCTCGCCCGCGCGCGGGGACTCCTTCTCGTAGGCGTCCTCGCGGTGCAGCAGGATGACCATGTCGGCGTCCTGCTCGATCGAGCCGGATTCACGAAGGTCGCTCATCGCGGGCTTCTTGTCGGTGCGCTGCTCCGGGCCACGGTTCAGCTGCGAGAGCGCGATGACCGGCACCTCGAGCTCCTTGGCGAGCAGCTTGAGCGCACGCGAGAACTCCGAGACCTCTTGCTGACGCGACTCGACACGCTTGCCGGAGCTCATGAGCTGCAGGTAGTCGATGACGACGAGCTTGAGGTCGTGACGCTGCTTGAGCCGGCGGCACTTCGCGCGGATCTCCATGAGGGACATGTTCGGCGAGTCGTCGATGAACAGCGGCGCCTCGGAGATCTTGCCCATCGTGTTGGCGAGCTTCTGCCAGTCGTCGTCCCCGAGGGAGCCGTTGCGCAGCTTCTGCAGGTGGATGCGCGCCTCCGCAGCGAGCAGACGCATCGTGATCTCGTTGCGCCCCATCTCGAGGGAGAACACGCACGTTGTTGCATTATTCCTAATTGCGGCAGAACGCGCAATATCTATGGCAAAAGTTGATTTCCCCATTGCCGGCCTTGCCGCGATGACGATCATCTGCCCCGGGTGCAGGCCGTTCGTGAGGCGGTCGAGGTCCGCGAAGCCGGTGGGCACGCCGACCATGCCCTCGCCGCGGTGCCCGGCAGCCTCGATCTCGTCGACGGTCCCGCCGAGGACCTCGCCGAGCACGACGTAGTCCTCGCTCGCGCGCGTCTCCGTGACGGAGTAGACCTCGGCCTGGGCGTTGTTGACGATCTCGTCGACGTCGCCGCCGTCGGCGGCGTAGCCGAGCTGGACGATGCGTGTACCAGCCTCGACGAGGCGGCGCAGGATCGCACGCTCGCGCACGATGCGGGCGTAGTACCCGGCGTTCGCGGCCGTCGGGACGGACGAGATGAGCTCGTGGAGGTAGGGGGCACCACCGATGCGTCCGGCCTCGCCGCGCTTCGTGAGCTCGCCGAGGACGGTGATCGCGTCGGCGGGCTCGCCGCGGCCATAGAGGTCGAGGATCGCGTCGTAGATCGTCTCGTGGGCGGGACGGTAGAAGTCGTTGCTGCGCAGCTGCTCGATGACGTCAGCGATCGCGTCCTTCGAGATGAGCATGCCGCCGAGGACGGACTGCTCGGCCGCGACGTCCTGCGGCGGGGTCCGGTCGAAACCGCCCGAGGACGGACGTCCGAACTGCTCGAGCTCTTCGACCGACATGGGACTCCTCAATCATCGTGCTCGCCGCGCCGTGGGGGCTCTGCCCTGCCCGCCCACGGACTTTCTACCTCCCACCTCTGACATGCGCCGCGCGGTGGGCGGCCGTCGAGAAGAGGGTGGGGTCCAGCGCAGCGTACGCTCCGGGGAGTGCGGGGTCGAATGCCCCGTGCACCGAGTTATCCACAGCCCTGGACAGTACTGTGGGAATCGCAGGACAGGCCGTGCACAGACTGTGGACAGAGCCGGGGATAACATGGTGGCGAGCGTTAACACTGGCGAGTTTTCCGCAGGATTCCAACGATCAGACCTGTGGACAGAAGATTGGTTTCCATGCGTCCACAGGGTGAGTCACCGAAGGATCAGTCCCTGGACCGGCAGATCGTCGCGCTCGCGCTCCCGGCTCTTGGCGCACTCGTCGCCGAGCCGCTCTTCGTCCTCGTGGACTCGGCCGTCGTCGGCCGCCTGGGCACCTCGGAGCTCGCCGGCCTGTCGGTCGCCTCGACGCTCCTGATGACCATCGTCGGGCTGTGCATCTTCCTCGCGTACGCCACGACTGCCGCCGTCGCGCGCCGCACGGGCGCTGGCCGGCGCGCCGAGGCGCTCCAGGCCGGCATCGACGGACTGTGGCTCGCCCTCGCGCTCGGTCTCGTCCTTGCGGCCGCCCTCGTCCTCGCCGCGCCGTGGGCGGTCGCCCGGCTCGGCGCCGACGGCGCCGTCGCGACGAACGCCGTCTCCTACCTGCGCTGGTCCGCTCCCGGCCTGCCGGGCATGCTGCTCGTCCTCGCCGCGACAGGCGTGCTGCGCGGCCTGCGGGACACGCGCACTCCCCTGTGGGTCGCCGCGGGCGGCGCACTGCTCAACGCGATCCTCTCGGTCACCCTCGTGCACGTGGTCGGTATGGGCATCGCCGGTTCCGGCCTCGGTACGACCATCGCCCAGCTCGCCATGGCCGTGGTCCTCGGCATCGTCGTCGTCCGTGGCGCACGTCGCGCCGACGCATCGCTGCGGCCGCACCGCGCGGGCATCTGGGCGCAGGCGCGCCAGGGACTCCCCCTCTTCGTGCGCACCTTGTCCCTGCGCCTCGCGATCCTCCTGACCGTCTTCGTGGCGACAGGCTTGGGCGCCCTGACGCTCGCGGGCCACCAGGTCGTCAGCGCGATGTGGGGCCTGACGGCGTTCGCGCTCGACGCCCTCGCGATCGCCGCCCAGGCGCTCGTCGGCACCGCGCTGGGGGCAGGCGACGTCGCCCGCACGCGCGACGTCCTGCGGCGCTGCCTGCGGTGGGGCGTCCTCGGCGGCGCGGCGCTCGGCGTCACCGTCGCGGCCGGCGGGCCGCTCGTCGCGCCCCTCTTCACGTCCGACGTCGCGGTGCAGGACGCCGTCGTCGCCGGGTTGATCGTCGCGGGCGTCCTCATGCCGCTCGGCGGCTGGGTGTTCGTGCTCGACGGCGTCCTCATCGGCGCGGGCGACGGCCGGTACCTCGCCTGGGCCGGCATCCTGACGCTCGTCGTCTACGCGCCGTACGCCCTCGCGGTGCGCGCGTTCGCGCCGGGCGGGTCCGCGGGCCTCGTCTGGCTGTGGGTGGGGTTCGCGGGAGTGTTCATGCTCGCCCGCGCGCTGACCACCGGCCTGCGCGCCCGTACGACGGCGTGGATGGTCACGGGCGCCTGACGCCGATCGCCTCCGTGCACCCCAGGTGCGCGCCGAGGCGATCCGTCCGAGGGGTGGGGAAAGCACGAGGCCCGGCTCCCCCGCTGGGGAACCGGGCCTCATCAGGACGACACCGTCAGGCGGCGACGACCTTCAGCTTGATGTTCGCCGACACCTCAGGGTGCAGGCGGATCGAGACCGTGAAGTCGCCGGTCGACTTGATCGGCTGACCGATCTCGACCTTGCGACGGTCGATCTTCTGCGCGACGGACGCCTCGACGGCCGCGGCGATGTCCGCGGTCGTCACGGCGCCGAACAGACGACCGCCGTTGCCAGCCTTCGCCTTGACGACGACGGCCTTCGACTGCAGCGAGTCGCGGATCGCACGGGCGTCCTCGAGCGACGCGATCTCGCGGGCCTTGCGGGCCTTGCGGATCGCGTTGACCTCGGACTCGGCACCCTTGGACCAGGCCGTGGCCAGGCCGCGGGGAACCAGGTAGTTGCGCGCGTAACCGTCCTTGACGGTGACGACGTCGCCAGGCTCACCGAGACCGGTGACCTCGTGGGTGAGGATCAGCTTTGCCATGTTCTTCTGCCTTTCTGTCTCAGCGCGCTCAGCGAGCCGAGGAGGAGTAGGGCAGCAGGGCCATCTCGCGCGCGTTCTTGACGGCACGGGCGATCTGACGCTGCTCCTGGACGGAGACGCCGGTGACGCGACGCGCACGGATCTTTCCGCGGTCGGAGATGAACTTGCGCAGCAGCGCGGTGTCCTTGTAGTCGACGACCTCGATCTTCGCGGTCTTCAGCGGGTTGGACTTCTTCTTGGGCTTGCGAACAACGGCCTTGGCCATCGTGTGCTCCTTGTCAGGTGCTCTGCCCCGCTCGCCTCCCGCGAGGGAGGACGGGGCTCGTCTTGTCTAGTTTCCGGTGCGGATCAGAACGGGGGCTCGTCGGCAAAGCCGCCGGAGCCGGCCGCAGGGCCGGATGAGGCCCAGGGGTCGTTCTGCTGGTATCCGCCACCGGAGGGGGCACCGCCGCCGCTGAAGCCGCCGCCACCGCCACCCGAGCGCTGGGCTCGGGTGACCTTGGCGGAGGCGTAGCGCAGGGAAGGACCGATCTCGTCCACCTGCAGCTCGACGACGGTGCGCTTCTCACCCTCGCGGGTCTCGTACGAACGCTGCACGAGGCGGCCCTGGACGATCACGCGGGTGCCCTTGGTGAGGGACTCGGCGACGTTCTCGGCGGCCTCTCGCCAGATCGAGCAGCGCATGAACAGCGTGTCGCCATCCACGAACTCGTTCTTCTGGCGGTCGAAGGTGCGGGGGGTCGACGCGACCGTGAAGTTGGCCACCGCCGCTCCGGAGGGCGTAAAACGCAGCTCCGGGTCAGCCGTGAGGTTGCCGATCACGGTGATGATGGTCTCGCCAGCCATGCCTGCTCCTTCGAGTTTCGTATCTGTCCGTCAAGCGATCGCCCGACGGCGCGGGGTGAGGTGTCGACGTCAGGAAGCGTCGGCAGCAACCTCGGCCGGAGCCTCGTCGGCAGCGGCGGCAGCCGCGACCTTGGACTCCTCGCGGCGCATGACCTTCGTGCGCAGGACGACCTCGTTGAGGCCGAGCTGGCGGTCAAGCTCCTTGGCGGTGGCCGGGGTAGCGGTGAAGTCGATCACCGCGTAGATGCCCTCGGACTTCTTGTTGATGTCGTAGGCAAGACGACGGCGGCCCCAGATGTCGACCTTGTCGACGGACCCACCCTCGGTCGTGACGACCTTCAGGTACTTGTCGAGCGACGGGGCGACGGTGCGCTCCTCGATCTCGGGGTCAAGGATGATCATCAGCTCGTACAGACGCATGCTCATACCCACCTCCTATGGACTCAGTGCGGCCACGGGACTTCCGTGACAGGAGGGTTGTGCGTCGCTGCGTTGGTCCCGGGTCTCGTCTCGATGGCGAGCGTCGCCAGGGCACAGCAAGATGCCAGCGTACCGGCTCGGGGGGCCGGGGACCAAGCCTGTGGACGGAGGTCACAGCCGGCGCACGACGACGGCGGCGCACCTGCGTCCTGCAGGTGCGCCGCCGTCGTGGTCTCAGTCCTCGCGAGCGGTCTCCTGGGCCGGCGTGGCCGGGGGCGTCGCGGGCGGTTCGGGCTCGCTCGGGGGCGGGGTCGTCGGGTCGGGTGCCGGCGGGGGGCCGCTCGAGACGACGAGCACGATGCTCGACTTGGTCGGCACCTGGGTGCCCTCGCCCGGTTGGACCGCGATGACGGACCCCTTGGGCTTGTCGCTCTCCTGGTAGCTGACGACGGGCTCGAGCCCGGCGGCGCGCAAGGCGTCGCGCGCCGACTTCTCGTCGGTGCCGATGAGCCCGCCGGGCACGGTCGCGCTGTCCGGCTCTTGCGTGGGCTCCTCGGTCGGCTTCTCCGTCGGCTCCTCGGTCGGCTTCTCCGACTTGGTCTCCGTGGGCGTCGGCGGAGTCTTGACGACCGGCTTGGTCCGTTCCGGGAACTCGAGCACCGGCTCACCCTCGAGCGCGGCGGTCATGTAGCTGGTCCACACGTCGAGCGGGGCGGAGCCACCGGTGATCTCCTCGTAGCCGCGGAACGGCGAGATCGGGTCTGCCTTGATGCCGTCCTTCCCGATCTGGTACATCGAGACCGCGGTGACGAGCTGCGGCGTGTAGCCGACGAACCACGCGGACTTGTTGGAGTTCGACGTCCCGGTCTTGCCGGCGACGGGTCGGTTGAGCGCCTTCGCCGTCTGGCCGGAGCCCTTCTCGACGACCTGCGTGAGCGCGTACGTCGTGTCCGCCATGATCTCGGCCTCGAAGGCCCGCTTCGGGACGCTGCCGCCCTCGTAGACGGCGTTGCCGTTCAGCTCGGCGATCGACTGGACGAGGTACGGCTCGGTGCGCATGCCCTCGTTGGCGAAGGTCGAGTAGGCGGCGGCCATGTCGAGCGCCCGCACGGACGAGACGCCGAGGACGTTGGCGGCGACGTCGAGGCTGTCGGTGTCCTCGGGGATGCCTGCGCGGACAGCGACGTCGCGGGTCGCTGCGGGCGTGACCTCGAGGTTGAGGTCGACGAACGCGGTGTTGATCGACTGCTCGGTCGCCTTGAGGAGCGAGACCCAGCCCCAGTTGCCGTTCGCGAAGTTGCGGACCGGGTCCTTGATGCCGTCGAACTTGCGGAGGTTCGAGCCGTTGAGGCGGTCGTCGAGCGTCTTGCCGGCCTCGAGGGCGGCGACGAGCGTGAAGGGCTTGAAGGTCGAGCCTGCCTGCGCCTTGTCCTGCGTGACGCGGTTGCGCTGGACCTTGACGTAGTCCTTGCCGCCGTACATCGCGCGGATCGCGCCTGTCGACGGATCGATCGAGACCACGGCGGTCTGCATGTTCTTCGAGGAACCCTCGAAGAGCGCCTTGTCCTTCATCGTCGCCTGGACGGCCTTCTGGTCGTCGACGTCGATCGTCGTGACGACCTTGAACCCGGCGGTATCGAGCTCCTCCGTGGTGAAGGGGGTCTTCTTGACGATCTCCTTGCGGACCTCGTCGAGGATGTAGCCCTTGGGCCCCGACAGCGTGTTGCTCTGCTTGAACTCCTTGGTCTCGGGGAACTCGAGGGTCGTGCGCTCGGTCGGGTCGAGGGTGCCGAGGAGCACCATCCCGTCGAGGACGTAGTTCCAGCGCTCCTTCGCCTTGTCCGGGTCGAAGCGCGGGTCCCACTTGGTGGGGCTCGGGATGATGCCAGCGATGAGCGCGGCCTGCGAGAGCGTCAGGTCCTTCGCGTCGACGCCGAAGTAGGCGCGTGCAGCGGTCTGGATGCCGTTCGTGCCGCGGCCGAAGTAGATGGTGTTGATGTAGTTCGCGAGGATCTCGTCCTTGTCCTCCTCCTGCGCGAGCTTGACGGCGAGCAGCGCCTCCTTGAACTTGCCCACGTAGTCGGAGGTGGTCCCGGACGTGTAGTAGCGCTCGGCGTACTGCTGGGTGATCGTGGAGCCACCCTGGCGCGTGCCGTGCCGCAGGTTGGTCCAGAACGCGCGCGCCATGCCAGGCACCGAGATGCCTGCGTTCTCGTAGAAGGAGCGGTCCTCGGCGGCGACGATCGCGTCGCGCACGACCTGCGGGATCTCCTCGGCCGGGATGAGCTCACGGTTCGCCTCGTCGACGAAGCGGCCCATGACGGTCTTGCCGTCGGAGTAGTAGACGGTCGTCGTCTGGCTGATCGCGATGCTCGCGGGCTCGGGGATGGTCGTCGTCGCGTAGGCGGTCACGACGACCCCGACGACGACGGCGACGGCGAAGAGGAAGCCGCCGAGGAGGAAGCGCCAGGACGGCAGCCAGCGGCGCACGGGCCCCTTGCCCGCACGCGGATAGTTGACGAACTTGCGCTTGCCCGGACGGGCCGTGGTGCGGCCCTTCGCGGTGCTGCGCTTCGTGGTTGAACCCACGACACACCCTTCTGCTGACTGAACGACGACTTGAACCCTATGCCGCTCATCGGCGTCATCCGAGGACCCAGCATGGTTCAGCCCAGTGTTTTCGCTCCCCGGACCCGAGGCCTGTGCGGAAACTTCACAGTTGCCCGGTGTGGTCGGCGTGCGTGGTGCTTGCATGTCTGGGTCCACGGACCTAGCCTGTCGATGTATCGATCCGATACATCGACATCAGACATGAGCGGGATGGGGGCAGGTCGTGCGCGCACGTTCCGAGGTCCTCGAGACCGCCATCCTCGGCATCCTCAACGAGGCACCGATGCACGGGTACGAGCTGCGCAAGCGGCTCAACGTCCTGCTCGGCTCCTTCCGGGCGCTGTCGTACGGGTCCCTGTACCCGTGCCTGAAGTCGATGCAGGCACGTGGTCTGATCGCAGGCACGGAGGGTTCGGGCGCACCGCCGCACGCGCTCTCCGGCAAGCGGGCACGTATCGCGTACGAGCTCACGGCGGAGGGCAAGGAACGCCTCCAGACCGTCCTCTCGTCGTCCGGGCCCTCGGCCTGGGAGGACGAGAGCTTCGACGTCCGGTTCGCCTTCTTCGGGCAGACCGACGCCGAGACTCGCCTGCGCATCCTCGAGGGGCGGCGTACCCGCCTCGCCGAGAGGCTCGAGAACGTCCGGGAGGGTGCGGCTCGCACCCGCGAGAGGCTCGACGAGTACACGCTCGAGCTTCAGCGGCACGGTCTCGAGCAGGTCGAGCACGAGGTTCGCTGGCTCGACGAGCTCATCGACACCGAGCGTGGCCGTGGCCGCGCCCGTGCCGGTTCGACGGCCCCGGGGCGCGCACCGCGCACCGTCGCCGCCACCAACGAAACAACCGCCGAGGACGAGAAGCGTCCCGGCACTGACTACAAGGAGCGAGGATGACCTCCATCCGCGTCGGGATCGTCGGCGTCGGCAACTGTGCCGCGTCGCTGGTCCAGGGTGTGCACTACTACCGCAACACCCCCGCTGACTCGACCGTGCCCGGCCTCATGCACGTTCAGCTGGGTGACTACCACATCTCGGACATCGAGTTCGTGGCGGCGTTCGACGTCGACGCGAAGAAGGTCGGCTTCGACCTGTCCGAGGCGATCCTCGCGTCCGAGAACAACACCATCAAGATCGCTGACGTCCCGCCGCTCGGCGTGACCGTCCAGCGTGGTGTCACGAACGACGGTCTCGGCAAGTACTACTCCGAGACGATCGAGGAGTCGACGGCCGAGCCCGTCGACGTCGTCCAGGCGCTCAAGGACGCGAAGGTCGACGTCCTCATCTGCTACCTGCCCGTCGGCTCTGAGGTCGCGGCCAAGTACTACGCGCAGTGCGCGATCGACGCGAACGTCGCGTTCGTCAACGCTCTCCCCGTCTTCATCGCGTCCGACCCCGAGTGGGCGAAGAAGTTCGAGGACGCTGGCGTCCCGATCGTCGGCGACGACATCAAGTCGCAGGTCGGCGCGACGATCACGCACCGCGTGCTCGCCCGTCTCTTCGAGGACCGTGGCGTCATCCTGGACCGCACGTACCAGCTGAACGTCGGCGGCAACATGGACTTCAAGAACATGCTCGAGCGTGAGCGCCTGGAGTCCAAGAAGCTGTCGAAGACGCAGGCCGTGACGTCGAACCTCCACGACGGCCCCCTCGCGGGCAAGAAGGAGGACCGCAACGTCCACATCGGTCCGTCGGACTACGTCGCCTGGCTCGACGACCGCAAGTGGGCCTATGTCCGCCTCGAGGGTCGCGCGTTCGGCGAGGTTCCCCTGAACCTCGAGTACAAGCTCGAGGTCTGGGACTCGCCCAACTCGGCCGGCATCATCATCGACGCGCTCCGCGCGGCGAAGATCGCCAAGGACCGTGGCGTCGGTGGCCCGATCCTCTCGGCCGCGACGTACTTCATGAAGTCGCCGCCCGTGCAGATGGAGGACCAGGAGGGCCGCGCGGCTCTCGAGGCCTTCATCGCGGGCACCAACGAGCGCTGATCCCCGCCCGTACCTGACGAGATAGTGCGCTATCTGTTGCTCGACGCGACAGATAGCGCACTTTCTTGTCTTCGTGGTGGCCAGAGGACCGGGAACGGGGTGGCGTGGTGAGCGTCTCAGCTGAGCTCCGTGTCCTCCTGCGGCGCACGGGGTTCCGGCGGCTGTTCACGGTGCGCCTGCTCAGCCAGTGCGCGGACGGCATGTTCCAGATCGGCCTGGCCACTCTCTTCTTCTTCTCCCCCGAACGGGCGAGCTCTGCCGGTCAGGTCGCGGTCGCGTTCGCCGTCCTCCTGGCGCCGTTCACGATCGTCGGCCCGTGGGCGGGCGTGTTCCTGGACCGGTGGCGGCGGCGCCAGGTGCTGCTCGTTGGCAACGTCCTGCGGGCAGCGGTCGCACTCGTCATCGTGGCGCTCATGGTCACGACCCCGCCCGACGACGACCTCGGCGTCGCGGTCTACCTCCTCGCCCTGGTCAACCTGTCGATCAACCGGTTCCTCCTCGCAGCGCTGTCGGCGGGACTGCCGCACGTCGTCGACGGGCCGCTGCTGCTCACAGCCAACTCCCTGCTCCCCACGCTCGGTGCGGTCTCTGCCGGGGTGGGGGCTGGCGTCGGGTTGGGCCTGGGGCTCGTGGTCCCGACCGGCCGGGCGCAGGACGCGGCCGCGGTGGTCGTGTCCGCAGCGCTCATGGCCACCGCGGCCTGGGCTGCCTCGCGCCTCGGCCGAGGGCAGCTCGGGCCCGACGACGCGGCGTCTGCTCCCCCGCTGCGTCGGGCCGTGGCCCGGCTCGCCTGGGCGCTGGCCGACGGCGCACGCTACCTCGTCGCACGCGGGACCCCCGGTCAGGCGCTCGCCGTCATGGCGGTGCACCGGTTCCTGTTCGGCACGACGCTCGTCGCAGCGATCCTGATCAGCCGGAACCTGCTCGCCGACCCGGCCGACGCCGAAGCAGGCCTCGCCGCGTTCGCGGCGGTCTCGGCCGCGACGGCCGCAGGGTTCGGCCTCGCCGTCGTGCTCACGCCCGTGCTGTCGCCGCGTTCCGGGACGCACTCGTGGATCACGGGCTCTCTCGTGCTCGGCGCCGCCGCGCAGGGTCTGCTCGTGCTCGAGGTGACCACCTGGACGATGCTCGTGGCGGGCGCAGCACTGGGACTGTCGTCGCAGGGCGCCAAGATCGCGGTCGACACGGTCGTGCAGCGGGACACCGCGGACGCGTTCCTGGGCCGGGCTTTCGCGCTCTACGACGTGCTGTACAACTCGGCGCTCCTCGGCGCCGCAGCCCTGGCGGCCCTCGCACTGCCTGACTCGGGCGCGTCCCGAGCGCTCTTCGTCGTGCTCACGGGCGGCTACGTAGGCGCCGCGGTCGTGTTCCACGCCTGGGGTGCACGCGCCCCGCGCGCGGCTGCGGCATCCCACCCGTAGACCGCGCGCAGCTCACTCCTGCGCGGCCCACCAGGCGAGGAGGTCCGCCTTCGCCGTCTCCTCGTCGACAGGGCCGCGCTCCATGCGCAGCTCGAGCAGGTGCTTGTACGCGCGCCCGACGACCGGGCCCGGCGAGATACCGAGGATCGCCATGATCTGCTGACCGTCGAGGTCCGGGCGGATCGACGCGATCTCCTCCCGCTCGGCCAGATCGGCGATGCGCGCCTCGAGCGAGTCGTACGTGTCCGAGAGGCGCTGCGCACGACGGCGGTTGCGGGTCGTGCAGTCCGCGCGGGTGAGCCGGTGCAGGCGCTCGAGCAGCGGTCCGGCGTCCGTCACGTAACGGCGCACCGCCGAGTCCGTCCAGCCACCGTCGCCGTACCCGTGGAACCGCAGGTGCAGCTCGACGAGGCGAGCGACGTCCTTGATCGTGTCCTTGTCGTAGCGCAGCTCCCTGAGGCGCTTGCGCGCGAGCTTCGCGCCCACGAGCTCGTGGTGGTGGAAGCTCACGCCCCCACCGGGCTCGAAGCGGCGCGTGGCGGGCTTACCGCAGTCGTGGAGCACCGCCGCGAGACGCAGCACGAGGTCAGGGCCAGGGACCGGGCCGTCCGGACCCGTCTCGAGGTCGATCGCCTGCTCCAGCACGGTGAGGGTGTGCTGGTAGACGTCCTTGTGACGCCCGTGCTCGTCGACCGTCTCCTTCATGAGGAGCAGCTCGGGGAGCACGTACATCGCGAGGCGCGTGTCGGTCAGCACCTCGAGGCCCGCCCGCGGGCGCGCCGACAGCAGGAGCTTGTCGAGCTCGGCGCGCACGCGCTCGGCGGAGACGATCGTCATCCGCTCCGCCATGTCGACGATCGCCTGACGCGTCGCCGGCTCGATGCCGAAGCCGAGCTGTGCCGCGAAGCGGGCGGCGCGCATCATGCGCAGCGGGTCGTCGTCGAACGACATCTCCGGCGCGATCGGCGTGCGCAGCACACCGGCGGCGAGGTCCACGAGGCCGTCGTGCGGATCCACGAACTCGAGCTGCGGCAGGCGCAGCGCCATCGCATTGACCGTGAAGTCGCGGCGGGACAGGTCGCCCTCGAGGGTGTCGCCGAACGTCACGACGGGCTTGCGCGACGTCGGGTCGTACTCGTCGGCACGGTACGTCGTCACCTCGACGACGATCTCCGCCCCGCTCCCCCGGCCCGCACGTGCGAACCGCTTGGCGCCGATCGTGCCGAACTCCTTGCCGATGTCCCAGTGCGCGTCGCCCCACGCGCTCAAGAGCGCGATCGTCTCGTCAGGACGCGCCGACGTCGTGAAGTCGAGGTCCGCGCTCGCACGGCCGAGGAAGGCGTCGCGGACCGGTCCGCCCACGAGCGCGAGCTCGTGACCCGCGGAGGCGAACACGTCGCCGAGCTCGAGCACCTCGGGCGCGAGCCCGGTGATGATGTCGAGAGCGCGCATGCGCAGCTCGGTCAGCGCGGCATCGTCGGGCTGACCCGCGGCAGGGGTCGGATTTTCAGGGCTCACGGCGTCCAAGCCTGCCAGACCGCCGGGCCGCCTGGGCGGTTCGGGCCGCCTGGGAGCGGTGCGCTTCGTTACAGTGGTGTGATGAAACCCGCAGCCGCTCCGCAGGGACGCCACCGCGTCCCCGCGCCGCCGGGCGGGCACGCACTGCGCATCGACCCTGACGAACGTGCACGTCAGAGCGTCCCGACGGCGCAGTCACAGCTCCCTGTCGTCGAGGAGACCTCGGCCGGCGGCCTCGTCGTGTCGATGATCGACGGCGTCGCGCACGCCGCCGTCATCGCCCGACGCAACCGTGCTGGCCGTCTCGAGTGGTGCCTCCCCAAGGGTCACCTCGAGGGCGACGAGACTCCCGAGGAGGCGGCCGTCCGGGAGATCGCGGAGGAGACCGGCATCACGGGTGCGGTCCGCACGCGGCTCGGCGTCATCGACTACTGGTTCTCAGGCGACGGCCGTCGCGTCCACAAGGCCGTGCACCATTTTCTGCTCGAGGCCGTCTCCGGCGACCTCACCGTCGAGGACGACCCCGACGGCGAGGCGGAAGACGTCGCCTGGATCGCGCTCGAGGACCTCGGCGCGAGGCTCTCGTACCCCAACGAGCGTCGGCTCGCGTCCGACGTCCTCGCGACGTTCGGCCCGCACGGCCCCTTCGTCCCGTCCGCGGACCCGCGACCGCGGTGAACGCTCGCGACGCCATGGTCGGTCGCGGTCCGGTCCTCAGGGGCCGGGCCGCGCTCGCGCGCAGCCTCGCCGCGGTCGGCGCGGTCGCCCTCTCGCTCGCGACGTCGCTCACGGCCCTCCCGCTCGCCTCGGCGACGACCGACCCGGAGCCGTCGACGGTGTCGCCGGTCGTCGTCGAACCGAGCGCCGTCACGATCGAGGACATCACCCCCCTCACGGTCACGCCCGCGGACACGGTCACCGTCCGCGTGACCGTGCGCAACACGGGCACGGAGCCGATAGCGGAACCGACCGCGTCGCTCTCCGTCGTGCGCTACCGCCTGCAGTCCCGCACCCAGCTGCGGGAGTGGTTCGCGGACGAGCTGGCGCTGCCCGCGGCGACGAGCCTGACGACGACCGCCCTCGAGGAGCCTCTCGCGCCCGGCGAGTCGCGCAGCGTCACCCTCTCCGTCCCGGCGGAGGAGCTCCGGCTCCTGCCCTACCCCGAGGCGTCGGGGCCTCGCGGGATCGTCGCCGAGCTCGGTGACCGCAGCACGGGCACGATCGCGTCGGCCCGCAGCTTCCTCCTGTGGTTCCCGGAGGGGGCGGTCCAGGCGGCCCGGCTGAGCATCCTCGTCCCTGTCACCGGGCCGGCCGCGACGCCGACGGACCCCGAGGCGTGGACGGCGAGCATGAGCGCCGCGGTCGCGCCGTCGTCGGGCCGTCTCGCTCGCGTGCTCGACGCGACGGCCGAAGCTCGCGAGGTCTCGTGGGTCGTCGACCCCGCACTCGTGGACGCGGCCGCCGCCGACGTCGGCGGGGCCGGCGTCTGGGCGTCCACGCTCCTCACGGGCGCCTCGGGACGCGAGGTCTTCGCGCTCGACCCGTTCGATCCCGACGTCGCCGCGCTCGCCGCCGCCGACGTCCTCCCGTTCCAGCGTGGCGCGTCCGCGACGAGCGACGCGAGGGTCCGCGGGTGGCGTGACGACCTGGCCCTGCCCGTCCCGGGCTCCGCGAACCAGCAGACGCTCGCAGGCGCCGCAGCAGCGGGGGACAGCCTCGTCGTCGTCGAGGGCGGGCTCGAGCCCGTCGGCCCCACGACGGCGAGCGGCGTCGTCTCCGTGCCCACCGGTTCCGGGACCGTCCGCGCTCTCGTCCCCGACGACGAGCTCAACCGGCTCTTCGCCACCGCCACGCCGACGAACCGACAGCTCCTGCTCGCCGAGCTCGCCGTGATCGCGCAGGAGCAGCCGGGGCGCTCCGCGCACGTGCTCATCACCGCCGGCCGCGACTGGGACCCCGACGTCGCAGGGACCTCGGCCCTCCTCTCCTCCCTCGCTGCAGCGCCGTTCGTCACCATGCAGCCTGTCGCCACGCTCGCGGGCGCGCAGGCGGACGAGGTGGTACGCCAGGACCTGCCCGACGGCGTCGCGCGCGCAAGCCTGTCCCCGCGCCTCCTGCGCACCGCCGCCGACCAGCTCGACGCCGTGACGGCACTCGCCGGTGTCGTGCCCGACCCGGACGCGCTCACCGCGACGTACACACGTGACCTGGCGGCCGCGACGTCTGTCGCCGCGGCACAGACCAGCGGCCTCGCGCGGCGCCTCCTCGAGGACGCGATCGCGCAGGGGGACACGCTCCTCGGCGGCATCTCCGTCCTGCCCGGCAGCACCGTCAACCTCATCAACGACTCGGGCGCGATCCCGATCACCGTCCGCAACGATCTCCCGCAGGCTGCGACCGTCACGGTCGCGCTCGTGTCCCGCGAGAGCCGCCTCAGCGTCGAGGACGTGCGCGAGACGACCATCGAGCCGGGCGAGACGGCCGACGTCCAGGTCCCCGTCCGCGCGATCGGGTCGGGCGACGTGCGCGTCGCCGTGCAGATCCGCTCCGCCGACGGCACGGTCGTCGCGGCCCCGTCCGAGATGAACGTGCGTGTGCGCGCGGGCTGGGAGACCGTCGGCACGGCGATCATCGGCGGGCTCCTCGTCCTCCTGCTCGTCGGCGGTATCGTGCGCACGGTCCGTCGCGGACGCTCCGCGCACCGCATGGAGCCGATCCGCCCCGCGGACCCGGACGACGAGAAGCAGGACGAGGCGGAGGAACGATGAGCGACGACGCGGCGTCCAGCGGCAAGAGCCTCGGACGCAGCTCGGCGGTCATGGCGGCCGGAACCGCCGTCTCGCGACTCCTCGGGTTCGTGCGGAACTGGCTCCTCGTCGGCGCGGTCGGGGCGACCGGCATGGCAGCCAACACCTTCGACCTCGCCAACAAGCTTCCGAACATGGCGTTCGCGATCATCGCGGGCGGAGCGCTCAACGTCGTCCTCGTGCCGCTCATCGTCAAGGCCTACCGGCACTCCGACGCGGAGGACCGTGTCAACCGGCTGCTGACCTTGTCGGGCGTCCTCCTGCTCGGGATCACGCTGCTGCTCACTGCTGGTTCGTCGGTCATCGTGGCGCTCGCCTCAGGGTCGGCGTGGAGCCCGGCGCAGCGAGCGCTCGGTGTGACGTTCACGCTCTGGTGCATGCCCCAGCTGTTCTTCTACGGGGTGTACACGCTCCTCGGGCAGGTGCTCAACGCCCGTGAGAGGTTCGGCCCGTACATGTGGGCGCCCGTCCTCAACAACGTCGTGTCGATCGTCGGCTTCGGCGCGTTCATCGCACTGTGGGGCTGGCACACGCCGACGAGCACGTTGTCCGACCCGTCGTCGTGGACGGTCCCCCAGATCGGGTTGCTCGCCGGGACGGCGACGATCGGTGTCGCCGCGCAAGCGCTCGTGCTGCTGTGGCCGCTCGCCCGGATGGGCTTCCGGTTCCGCCTCGCGTGGGGGCCGCGCGGCCTCGGCCTGCGGACGTCGGGGAAGGTCGCGCTGTGGACGCTCGCGGGCCTGTGCCTCGACCAGCTCGGCGTGTTCCTCACGACACGTGTCGCGGCGTCGGCCGACGACGCTGCCCGGACGGTCGCCGACGTCGCCGGCAACAGCGCCTACTCGCAGGCGCTCATGATCTACCTCTTGCCGCACTCTCTCGTGACGGTCTCGATCCTCACCGCGATGTTCACGTCCATCAGCGCGTCGGCGCAGGCTGGCCGGCGTGACCTGGTGCGCCGCGACCTCTCGCACGGCGTCCGCACGGTCGGCACGTTCACCGTGATCGCGTCGGCCCTGCTCATCGTGCTCGCGGAACCGCTCGTGCGCGCGCTCGTGCCGTCGATGACGCCCGGTGCGGTGAGCGCGGTCGGGCGCGTCCTCGTCGCGATGGCGCTGGGACTCGTGCCGTTCGGCGCGATGGTCCTGATGAAGTGGGTGTTCTACGCCTACGAGCAGGGTCGTACGGTCTTCATGCTCCAGGTGCCGGTCGTGCTGGTGCTCGTGGGTGGCTCGTTCGCCTCGATGTGGCTCCTGCCCGGGCAGTGGTGGGTCGTCGGCATCGGCGTGTCGATGTCGCTGTCGAACGTCGCGGGCGTGCTCGCCCGCTCGCGCTCGCTGCGACGTCTGCTCGGGGGGGTCGACGGCGCACGCATCGTGCGCATGCACGTGCGAGCGGTCGTCGCCGCGGCGGTCGCCGCCGTCGTCGGCATCCTGGTGCGCGACGCCGTCGGCGGAGGCGCCTCGAGCGGGTGGCTCCAGGCGGTGCTCACCTGCTGCGTCGTGGGTGCGGCCATGGCGGTCGTGTACTACGTGGGCCTGCGGCTCATGCGGGTTTCGGAGGTCGACGCGCTCGCCAAGATCGTGCGCCGGGTCCTGCGGCGGCGCTGAGCTCCCCGACGCGGCGGGCCTGCCCCTGCGGTTGCCGACCTGAGCATGGGGACGTGCACAGGTCCTCCCCAACGTGACCCGTCGTCGTCCCCGGACGAACCGTGCATCCCGCATAGCATGGAGCAGGCGTTCTGCGCCGTCGCGCTTCGTCGACCGTGCCGACCGGAGGGAGCCTGGTGACCGACCTGACCCGCGGGGATGTCCTCGCTGAGCGTTACGTGCTCCAGGACCCCGTGCCGTCCGACATCGCCGAGCTCGCGTGCTGGACCGCGGAGGACCAGATTCTGGGCAGGCTCGTGCACGTGTCGCTCGTGTCGGGCCCGCGACGCACCGCAGCCCTCGACGAGGCTCGCCGCGCCTCTCTCGTCGCCGATCCGCGCCTCACCCGCGTCCTCGACGTGGGCGACGTGGGCGACCTCGGCTACGTCGTCACGGAGACGCACGTCGGGCAGCCGCTCACCGCCATCCTCGCCGCAGGGCCCCTCACACCCGAGCAGGGCCGCTCGATCATCGGCGAGCTCGCGTCTGCTCTCGCGGTCGCCGAGCACCGCGGCGTCCACCACGGGCATCTCCGCCCCGAGGCTGTGCGCGTGAAGGACAACCACGTCCACCTCACGGGGCTCGGGCTCGACGGGGCTCTCGTTCCTCACGTGGGCGAGCTGACCCGTCCGCGCGCCGACGCGGTCGGGCTCGCCCGTCTGCTCGCGTACATGCTCACCGGCCGGTGGACGACGCCGCCACCCGTCCCCGAGGCAGAGCTTGCCGACCTCGACTCGCTCGACGGTGCCGACCCCCACCTCGTCCTCCTGGTCCGTGACACGCTCACGACCCGCACGGGCGGCATCCGCGACCCCGAGCAGGCTGCACGCGACCTCGCCCCCTGGGACGCGATCGACGTCCCCGAACCTCAGCTGTTCGCCCCGACCGGCCTCACCGACGCCGCCGAAGGCGACCCGACCGACACGAAGGTCTCGACCGACATGACGCCTGACACCCCCCCGAAGCCCCCGGTGCGGCAGTCCGTGCGCGCAGTGCCTGGCTCGACCGGCGGACGGCCTCCGGGCACTCCGCCGCCCGCCGCACCGCCTGCACCCCCGCGGATCCCCGTGCGGAGAACGAGCGTCCGTGGTGCCGCGGCCGCAGGCGCAGCTGCGGCTGGAACGGCCGGTGCTGCCAGCGCGCCCGGTGCTGCCGGGGCGGTGCCGGGCGCCGTAGCGGCGGCCGCGCAGTCGGGCGCTCCCGCTGCTGGCGGTGCGGCGGCGCCCGTCCCCTCTGTCACGCCGACCGGCGCGGCAGCGGGAGCCGCTCCTGTGCGGGTCTCGTCTCGCCCGGGGCAGGGCGGGGGTGCGCAGCCCGTCAGCGCTGCGGCGTCGACCCGCACGGCGGCTCCCCGCACGTCCGCCCCGTCTGCGCACGACACCACGCCTGTCTCGTTCGAGGACGTCCGGCGGAACCCGCAGGAGCTCAAGCGCTTCCGGTTCAACCCGACAGCACTGAGCCTGTCCCTCGTCTTCGTGCTCGTGGTCATCGGGCTGACGTCTGCTGTCACCCAGCTGCGCGGGGGCTTCCCCAACCCGTTCGGTCAGTCCGACGGCGAGCGCCCGCTGCCGACCGCCGCGGTCCCCTCCCCCGGCGCAGCGGGCGGTCCCACCGACACGCCCAGCACGGTCGCCCCCATCATCGACTCCGCACGCCAGCTCGACCCGGACGGGGACGACAATGAGCACCCGGAGGCCGTCGACCGCGCGATCGACCTCGACCCGACCACGTTCTGGTTCACGCGGACCTACAAGTCCAACGTCTTCGCCGGGATGAACAAGCGTGGCGTCGGCTACGCCGTCAAGCTCGAGCAGGCGTCCGTCGTCTCCTCGGTCTACCTGAGCACCAACAACACGGGCGGCAAGGTCGAGATCCGTGCAGTGGATCCTGATACCCCCGACAAGGGTGAGCCGCTCTACAGCGGCCCTCTCCAGGAGGAGCTCGAGATCACCCTGAGCGCGCCGGTCGAGACCGAGTGGATCGTGCTCTGGTTCACCGAGCTGCCAGCAACCGCCTCCGGCGAGAACCGCGTCGAGCTGCGCGAGATCTCGCTGACCTGACCCTTCCCGGACCGGGAACAGACCCGCGCGCGGAGGCGTTCACCGTGCAGCACCATCACAACGACACCACCTGGAGAACTGCGTGAGCCTCGAGTCGACCGGAGACGTCCTGGACGTCGTCATCATCGGATCCGGCCCTGCCGGCTACACGGCCGCCGTGTACGCCGCCCGTGCTGGCCTGGCCCCGCTCGTGCTCGCGGGTTCCGTGACTGCGGGCGGCGCGCTCATGAACACCACCGAGGTCGAGAACTTCCCCGGGTTCCCCGGTGGGGTCATGGGCCCTGAGCTCATGTCCAACATGCAGGAGCAGGCGGAGAAGTTCGGCGCCAAGGTCGAGTGGGACGATGCAACGTCGGTCGACCTGACCGGTCCGGTCAAGGTCATCGAGACCGGCAACGGCGACACGTACCGCGCTCGCGCGGTGATCCTCGCGACAGGTTCGGCCTACCGGCGGCTCGGCCTTCCCGACGAGGACCGCCTCTCGGGCAGGGGTGTGTCCTGGTGTGCGACGTGCGACGGGTTCTTCTTCAAGGACCAGCACATCGCGGTCGTCGGTGGCGGCGACTCGGCGGTCGAGGAGGCGACGTTCCTCACGCGCTTCGGCTCGAAGGTGACGATGGTCCACCGCCGCGACGAGCTGCGCGCTTCGAAGATCATGGCTGACCGGGCGTTGAACGATCCGAAGATCTCGTTCGCCTGGAACTCTGAGGTGGTCGGCATCGTGGGCGAGAACCGCGTGGAGTCCGTCGTCCTCCGGGACACCGTGACGGGCGAGGAGTCGACTCTGGACGCGACGGCGCTCTTCGTCGCGATCGGTCACGAGCCGCGCACCGAGCTTCTCGTCGGCCAGGTCGACCTGGACGACGCCGGCTACATCAAGGTGGAGGGTCGTAGCACCCGCACCAACCTGCCTGGTGTCTTCGCGTGCGGCGACGCCGTAGACCACACGTACCGTCAGGCGATCACCGCCGCGGGCACGGGTTGTTCTGCCGCTCTCGACGCGCAGCACTACCTCGCTGCTCTCGACGACGCCGCCCTCACCATCGCTCAGGAGGTCTGATGCCTACCACTCCCGTCACCGACGCGACGTTCGACGCCGAGGTCCTGGGCTCCGACGTGCCCGTGCTGGTGGACTTCTGGGCGGAGTGGTGCGGTCCATGCAGGCAGGTCGGTCCCATCCTCGAAGAGCTCTCGGACGTCTATGAAGGACGTATCCGGGTCGTGAAGCTCGACACGGACGCCAACCCGCAGATCACGGCCCGCTACGGCATCGTGTCGATCCCGACGATGAACTTCTACCAGGGCGGCGAGCTCGTGAAGTCCGTCGTCGGCGGGCGCCCGAAGCCCGCTCTCGTGCAGGAGATCGAGTCGATCCTCGCCTGATCCCCCGAGACGAAGGAGGCCCGGACACCGCATGGTGTCCGGGCCTCTTTGCTGTCTAGGGTCATCTCTTGCGCAGCAGACCGGGGTCGTCAGGGGCCAGCACGTCGAGGATGCGGTTGAGGTCCTCGACGGAGGCGAACTCGATCGTCATCTTGCCCTTGGACCGGCCGAGGTCGACCTTGACGCGAGTCTCGAACCTGTCGGAGAGGCGCGACGCGAGCTCGTCGATCGCGGCCGATCGCGTTCCCGGGCGGGGCTTGCGGGGCTTGCGCTCCTCGCCGTCGAGGCCACCCAGTGCGACGACCTCCTCGGTCGCTCGAACCGAGAGACCCTCGGCGACGATGCGCTGAGCGAGGCGCTCGATCGCGGCAGCGTCCTGGAGGCCCAGGAGAGCGCGCGCGTGTCCTGCGGACAGCACGCCGGCCGCCACACGTCGCTGCACGAGAGCTGGGAGCTTGAGCAAACGCAGGGTGTTGGAGATCTGCGGGCGCGATCGCGAGATGCGGGTCGCAAGCTCCTCGTGGGTGCAGCCGAAGTCGTCGAGGAGCTGCTGGTATGCAGCAGCCTCTTCGAGGGGGTTGAGCGCGGCGCGGTGGAGATTCTCGAGGAGGGCGTCACGAAGGAGATCGGTGTCCTCGGTCTCACGGACGATCGCCGGGATCGTTGTGAGGCCGGCCTCCCGAGAGGCACGCCATCGCCGCTCGCCCATGATGAGCTCGTACTCGCTCGTACCGGACGGGTCAGGACGCACGACGATGGGCTGGAGGACGCCGATCTCGGTGATCGATCCGACGAGCTCGTTGAGCTCTTCTTCCGCGAACACCGTGCGCGGCTGGCGGGAGTTCGGGCGGATGGAGTCGAGCGGGATCTCGGCGAAGGTCGCGCCGGGGACGGGAACGAGCTCCTCCCCGGTCCCACGCTGGCGCGTACGGCCGCGTTCCGGCCGTGTCGGGGCAGCACTCCCCCTGGGAGCGTCCGTGGCGCCCTGAGCCCCGTCAAGGGCCTCAGGAGCAGCTGCGTGTGAACCCGGGTCTTCATCCGAGGTGTCGACAGCCGACCGAGGGCTGAGCACGTCGCTCGCCACCCCGGTTCCTGCACCGCCCGCGAAGAAGACGTCGACAGGGCGCTCGGCGTCCGACGTCGTGGGGATCAGGGCACCCAGCCCTCGGCCGAGACCTCGCCGCTTCTCGCTCATGCGTTCTCCTGGTGGTGGTGCTCGGCAGCGCGGTCAGCAGCCGCGACGCGCTCGGTGATCTCTCGGGCTGCCTCGAGGTAGGCGAGGGCGCCTGTCGAGTTGGGGTCGTAGGTCATCACGGTCTGCCCGTAGCTCGGGGCCTCGGAGACACGGACCGACCGCGGGATGCTGGTCCGCAACGTCTGGGCCGGGAAGTGTTCGCGAACCTCGGCGGCAACCTGCTGGGCGAGGTTCGTCCGTCCGTCGTACATCGTCAGCAGGATCGTCGAGACGTGCAGCCCTCGGTTCAGGTGCGACTGGATCATCTCGATCGTCTTGAGGAGCTGGCTCAGGCCTTCCAGCGCGTAGTACTCGCACTGGATCGGGATGAGCACCTCGCGCCCCGTGACGAACGCGTTGACCGTGAGCAGCCCGAGGCTCGGGGGGCAGTCGACCAGCACATAGTCGAGGCGCGGCTCCCCTGTCGCGTCGCGGTGAGCGAGATAGTCATCGAGGGCGCGACGGAGCCGGGTTTCACGTGAAACAAGAGAGACGAGCTCGATCTCTGCGCCTGAGAGGTCGAGAGTTGCGGGGACACACCACAGCGTCGGTATCTCCGGGCTGACCTGCACGACCTGCGCCATCGGCATCTCGTCGACGAGCACCTCGTAGACAGAGGGAGTGCCTGAACGATGATCGATTCCCAGTGCGGTGGACGCGTTGCCCTGCGGATCGTTGTCGATGACCAGGACGTTGAGCCCCGACTGGGCGAGGCTCGCGGCCAGGTTGACGGTCGTCGTCGTCTTGCCGACCCCACCCTTCTGGTTGGCGATGGTGATGATCTTGGTGGATGCAGGCTTGGCGAACTTCCGGCCGCGCAGCTCGATCCGCCGGCGTGAGTCAAGTGCGAGCTGAGCAGCGAGGGGCGTGTCCTCCGAGAAGTCCGGGACGACGTCGAGCAGGGCTGCGCGTCGGACGTCTTCGTGCGTGGTTTCACGTGAAACCGCGTCGATCTCGCCGTCCCCAGGAGCTGGTGCACCGAGCGTCACGGATGTGTCCTCTCTTCGCAGCGTCGTGCTGCCCTAGTCGTACGTCGCCTTGCGGACGGACCGCTCGCGCGTGGAGCTCGCTTCACCGGGTACGGGTAGCGCGCACGACTGTCGTCGTGGCCACCCCCGGAAGCGTACCGGCCGCCAGCACCTCGGCGTCAGTAGCGCCATAGCGCCTGAGGACCTTGGTCGCGGCGGCGATCTCCTCGCTTGCCGACCGCCCCTTGAGAGCCACCAGGACGCCGTCACGGCGCAGCAGCGGGAAAGCCCAACGACCTAGCTTGTCGAGCGCAGCAACAGCACGGGCCGTGACCGCGTCCGCCTCGAAGGCCCCGTGGAACTCCTCGGCCCGACCACGCCGGACCTCGACATTGGTGAGCCCGAGCTTCGCGATCACCTCGGCAAGCCAGATGCACCGCCGCTCCATGGGCTCGACCAAGACGACCTGAGCCTCTGGCAGCATCGCCGCGACCACGATGCCCGGCAGACCGGCGCCTGAGCCGAGGTCCACGATCATTCCCGACGGCGGGAGGAAGGGCACGACCGCAGCGGAGTTGAGAAGGTGACGGGTCCACAGCCGATCGAGCTCACGAGGGCCGATGAGTCCTCGCTCCTCACCGTGTGCGACGAGCATGTCGTGGAAGGCCTCGACGGGCTCATAAGCACTGCCGAAGTACTCCCGTACCATGGCGAGGTCGAGGTCTGCGTCCACGACGTCCGTCGCCGGAGCCGTCGCGTCAGGCTCCTCCGTTTCACGTGAAACGGAGACGCCGTCCGGGCCTCGATCTTCGGTCACAGTGCATTCCTCCATCGCTAACCCGACAACCGTCCAAGGCTATCGCGAATCCACCACCGCCCTCTGCGCTCACACCTGCTCGGCGCGGGCGCGGCGCTTGCGATCCCTGTGGGCGCACCGCGCTCTCGACCGGGACGCAGGGGGGCGGCGCACGCAAGCCGCCCGGCGGAATCCAACGCCAGCCAGACCGGCGCCCCTTGAACCCGCGCTCCGCCTAGCTCTCCCCTAGCCCTCTACGCTCCTGCCGGAGGATTGCGCGACTCCGAGACAGTGACTGTGCCATCAAGCACACACGTAGTGGACCACCCAGCCACACCGGACCGAGTAGCGAGCCCGAGCCATCCGCGGGCTCAAAACCCCGGCGCAGACATGTGCGGGCCATCGGCGCCGGCTCCCGCTGCGGGACCTCAGCTCGGTGGGTGGGAGTCGGACCAGGTCGCTGCCCAACCCAGTTTCACGTGAAACCACGTCGGCGGCCGAGGGGCAGCGGTGATGACATCGGCCACCTACAAACTGCACTCGCCCACACCAACGACCGATCGCACTCGGAGGGACGGGGCCACATCCACAGTTGCGGGCGCCGGCCTCTGGCCACGACGTAGCTCTTGCCCGTCTAACCACCGTCGGTTCCCGTCCAGCGGTTCCAGTCCCGCAGACCAACACACATATCCAGCCGCACCCGCCACCTCGACCAGAGACGTCGAACCCGCAGGAACATTGCTATCAGGGGCACCGACCTGCACGGGGCGCGGGCAGAACGCGACGGGAGTGTTTCACGTGAAACCGCGCTGCACGCTTCGCCCGTCCGCGAGGAACGCTCCGGAACGCCAAGAGCCGCCGAACACCCTCGGTGTGCGGCGGCTCCTGACCGTATGTGCGGTGACTCAGCCCGCAGGCTGGATCTCGATATAGCGCTCCGGGTCCACCCCGTACGAGACGCTCGTGAGACCGGCAGCGGTCACGACGTCGTGCACGACCTTGCGCTCGAACGCGTTGAGCGGGTCGAGTGCGAGAGCCTCCCCGGTGGAGCGGACCGTCTCGATCGCCTTCTCGGCGACGACCGTCAGCTCAGCGCGGCGCTTCGCGCGGTACCCGCCGATGTCGAGCATCAGACGCGACCGCTCTCCGGTGCGGGCCTGCACCGCGAGCCGGGTCAGCTCCTGCAGCGCGTCCAGCACCTCACCGTCCTTTCCGGCGAGGTGCGAGAGCGAACCGTCGTTCTCGGTGACGATGTCCACAGTCGCGCGACCGTGGTCGATGTCCATGTCGATCTCGCCGTCGAGGTCGGCGATGTCGAGAAGCTCCTCGAGGTAGTCCGCGGCGATCTCGCCCTCGTCCTCGAGCCGCTGGGTCGCCGAGCGAGGCTCCTCGTTACGCGTCGTGGTCACGTCATGCTCCTGTGGGTGTGTGGGCCGAGGCCGAGGTCACGATCACTTCTTCTTCTTGCGCTTCTTAGACACGGGCTGCTGCCGCTGTCCAGCAGGCTTCTCGTCCACGGCAGTGGTCGTGCTGGCCGCGTCAGCTGCGGCAGGCAGCGTGCCCTTCGCCTTCTTGCGTGCCTCGAGGCGCTTGGCGGCCTCGGAACCCGGCGTCGGCATCTTGCGGATCGTGTAGAACTGCTGGCCCATCGACCACAGGTTCGAGACCGTCCAGTAGACGAGCACACCGATCGGGAAGTTCACGCCCGAGATCGCGAAGATCACCGGCAGGAAGTACATCATGTTCTTCTGCATCGCCGCGGTCGGGCCCTCGAGGGCCGACGGCGGCATGTTCTTCATCGTCAGCTGGCGCTGGGTGAAGAACTGCGTGATGCACATGACGACGATGAGGATCGCCGTGACGATCTTGACCTCGTTGACGTGCGTGTTGAGGAACGTCTCAGAGAGAGGCGCGCCGAAGAAGCGCGACGACTCGATCTGCGCCGCGACCTGCTGATCGATCGGGCCGATGCCACCCGTCTTGCCGCTGGCGATCGCCGGCAGCCCGTTGAGGACGCGGAAGAGAGCGAAGAAGATCGGAGTCTGCAGAAGGATCGGCATGCAGGACGAGAACGGCGTCGTCTTGTGCTGTTTGTAGAGCTCCTGCATCTCGCGGGCCATCGCCTCGCGCGACGCGGGGTCCTTCCGGTTCGCGTACTTGTCCTGGAGCTTCTTCATGTCCGGGGCGAGCAGCT
Source organism: Sanguibacter hominis ATCC BAA-789 (assembly GCF_012396185.1). Lineage (GTDB taxonomy): Bacteria > Actinomycetota > Actinomycetes > Actinomycetales > Cellulomonadaceae > Flavimobilis > Flavimobilis hominis. The sequence continues at coordinate 1,260,032 of NZ_JAAXOW010000001.1, read as the reverse complement.
GCATCCCTCGGGAGGCGTGGATCTGCTTGAAGAACAGGGGGATCAGTGCTGTGCGGATGACGAGGGTGAGCCCGACGATCGACAGGACCCAGGTCACGCCGCCCGTGGCGGACATCCCCAGAGTCTCCAGGAGCCAGTGGCACCCGTACATGATCCAGGCGACAACCCATTGGATCGGCAGTAGCAGGTCGTACAGGGAATCCATCGAGACGGCTCCAGAGCGTGCGGTGAAGGGGCGAGGTGCTGGGAAGGTCGAGAGTCAGTGAGCGTGCTGGTGATGCCGCTTGCCCCGTGAACCCGACACGGGAGGAACGTCGTCGACACCGCCGTAGTTCCAAGGGTTGCACCTGAGCACCCGCCAGATCGCGAGCCCTCCGCCCCGGAAGACGCCGTGGCGCCGCACCGCCGTGATCGCGTAGGACGAGCACGACGGGTAGAACCGGCAGGTCGGCCCCGTCATCGGCGACAGGACGATTTGGTACAGCCGCAGCAGCCCGATCAACGCCGCCGAGGGGAGCCCGACGAGGATCGCCCGCAGCGAGCGCCGCTCGCGCTGGATGTTGGCTGCCCTGACCGACGTCATCGTGGGGCCCGCACGGTCCGGGCACGCGTGACGCACGCGGCAAGATCCTTCGTCAGCTGTGCGTAGCTGCAGTCCGCTGCGGCGGGGAGCGCCCGCACGACGACGGTCGTGCCCTGGGGCAGCGATTCCACGAGGTGGCTGGAAGCATGCCTCAGCCGTCGCTTGACACGGTTACGCACGACGGCGTTCCCGACAGCCTTGGAGACGACAAAACCGACCATGGCGGATTCGTCGCTCTCCTGGGAGAACAGATGAACCACCATGGTCGATCGTCCGGCGCGCGCGCCCTTTCTTACCGTCCGCCCGAAGTCGGCCGAACGGCGAAGGCGCTGCGCCGCAGGCAGCACCTCAGGCGGAGAGCTCGGCGCGGCCCTTGCGGCGGCGGGCGGCGAGGATCGCGCGACCCGCACGCGTGCTCATGCGAAGCCGGAAGCCGTGGGTCTTGGCACGACGCCGGTTGTTCGGCTGGAAAGTCCGCTTGCTCACGAGTAACTCCAAGGAGGTTGGGGAGTACTACCTCCCACGGGCAGGAGACAGTCACGAGGTTGTGCCTAGGCACTGATTCAGCGCGCCGCCCGTGCCCTCATCGAGGGCATGGCGAAGGTGCCGAATGGCTTGACAACGCTACGTCGCGACCAGGCCTCTGGTCAAACCAGCACTACCACGCCGCGACGGGAGTCCGGCACATCGCGACACGAAGTCTCCCTCGTGCCGGCTTCCACCGTGCACCCACATCCTGTGAAGGGCCGTTACCCACGTTGTGGAAATCAGCACACCACGACAAGCCTGCTGGGTGCTGTCGGCGGAGCCCACGGAACCGGAAGGAACATCGGGAGCCTCGAGATCGTGCGGCTCGAGCGGCCCAGCGCCGTGACAGGGCTAGCCGCCTGATCTGAACGCACAGGCTGTGGACAACTATGTGGATCGTCGCCCGCCGTGACAGACTCACCACGCACCTACCATCTACGAAGGATCCGGGATGTCCAGCCCTGACGACTCCGTCACAGCCGTATGGAGCTCCGCCCTCGCGGAGCTCGAGGCAAGCCCGGACATGACTCCGCGCCAGCTCGCGTTCATCAAGCTCGCCCATCCGCTCGCGCTGGTCGAGGGCAACATGATCCTCGCCGTGGCCAACGAGTGGACGCGCGACTACCTCGAGAGCCGGGTGCGCCTCGAGCTCACCCAGGCCCTCGTCAACGCGACGGAGCGCGACGACGCACGCTTCGCCATCACGGTCGACACGACTCTCGACGACGGTACCGAGGCCGCGCACCTGCGCCAGGCCAAGCCGTCGACCGGCCAGGTCCCCGTGGTCACGCCCGCCGGGGCTCCGCCGCAGGCGGCGCCGACCCAGCTCATCTCTGAGAGCGACGTCTTCAACCCCAACCGCAGGCCGTCGTCGAACCCTTCCTCGTTCGAGCCGACGAGTCTCAACGCGCACTACATCTTCGAGACCTTCGTCATCGGCGCGTCCAACCGCTTCGCCCACGCAGCTGCCGTCGCGGTCGCCGAGGCGCCGGCCAAGGCCTACAACCCTCTGTTCATCTACGGCGACTCGGGACTCGGCAAGACGCACCTGCTCCACGCGATCGGTCACTACGCGCAGAGCCTGTATCCGGGGGTGCGCGTCCGCTACGTCAACTCCGAGGAATTCACGAACGACTTCATCAACTCGATCGGTGAGGGCAAGGCGGGCGCCTTCCAGCGCCGGTACCGCGAGGTCGACGTTCTCCTCATCGACGACATCCAGTTCCTGCAGGGCAAGGAACAGACGATGGAGGAGTTCTTCCACACCTTCAACACGCTGCACAACGCCAACAAGCAGGTCGTGATCACGTCCGACCTGCCGCCCAAGCAGCTCAACGGCTTCGAAGACCGCCTGCGCTCGCGCTTCGAGTGGGGCCTCATCACCGACGTGCAGCCGCCCGACCTCGAGACGAGGATCGCGATCCTCCGCAAGAAGGCCTCGGGTGAGCGGCTCGCTGCTCCTGACGACGTGCTCGAGTACATCGCTTCGAAGATCACGACGAACATCCGTGAGCTCGAGGGTGCACTGATCCGCGTGACGGCGTTCGCGAACCTCAACCGTCAGCAGGTCGACCTCGGCCTCGCAGAGATCGTGCTGAAGGACCTCATCACCGACAACGACACGTCGCAGATCACCGCGGCGAGCGTGATCGCGCAGACGGCGACGTACTTCGGTCTGACGATCGAGGACCTGTGCGGCAGCTCGCGTTCCCGTGTGCTCGTCACCGCGCGCCAGATCGCGATGTACCTCTGCCGCGAGCTCACGGACCTCTCCCTCCCGAAGATCGGTCAGCAGTTCGGTGGCCGCGACCACACGACCGTCATGCACGCCAACCGGAAGATCGGTGCACAGATGGCGGAGCGGCGCTCGATCTACAACCAGGTGACCGAGCTCACGAGCCGCATCAAGCACGAGCACCGCAGCTGACTACCCCGTGACGGGTCGGCTCGTGCCATGGACACGCCGTGACCTCGACGTGACCTTCAAGAATGCATGGGACGACTGTCCACACCTGTGGGCAAGGCTGTGGATAGACGTGGACGACACCCCCAAAACTGTGGACGGCGCCGTGGACTCTCGTGGACGCCGCGGGGGACCGATCGGACCGTCCACACCCGGCCACCGCAGTCCACAGGTTCTTGCATCTCTTGGCACACACGCAAAAACCAAGCGTGACCTGCTGAGACAACCCTGATCCACGGAATCCACAGCACCGATGACGACGACGAACCCTTCCCCTCAGAGAAATCCACACACCTTCATCCAGTGACTCTGGCGGCCCACACGCTCGTCCCCAGATCGGCTCCGACCTGTTCCTTGACTCCACAGGCAGGCCATGGACGACGACACGACGGCCAGCGCACAGACCCATCGGTGTGGCAAGAGACACCGAGGTGACTCCCAAGCCTCGGCTCGCGTAGTGTGGGGCAGATCCGTGACCGCTCGTGCGTCCCCGCACGCTGGCTCCGGACTGTTCTCACGAGCTCGACGTCCTGGAGGGTGGCCGATGAAGTTCCGCGTCGAACGCGATGTCCTCGCCGAGGCGGTCACCTGGACCGCTCGCACGCTGCCGGCACGGCCGCCGGCCCCCGTCCTCTCCGGCATCCGGATCGAGGCGGACGAGGTGGGCATGCTCAAGCTCTCGACGTTCGACTACGAGGTCTCGGCCCGCTCGGAGATCCCGGCTGAGGTGTCACAGGCTGGCGAGGTGCTCGTCTCGGGCCGGCTCCTCGCGGAGATCTCTCGCGCGCTGCCCAACAAGCCTGTGGACGTGACGCTCGACGGCAGCAAGGTCACCGTGACGTGCGGTGCGAGCCGGTTCACCCTGCTCACCATGCCGGTCGAGGACTACCCGGCGCTGCCGGCGATGCCTGCGACGGTCGGTACCGTCTCCGGCGACGAGCTCACCTCCGCCGTCGCGCAGGTCTCCGTCGCCGCGAGCAAGGACGACACGCTCCCGCTGCTCACGGGAGTTCGTCTCGAGATCGAGGGCGAGCAGATCACCCTCCTCGCCACGGACCGTTACCGTCTCGCGCTGCGCGAGCTCACGTGGAAGCCTTCCCGCCCGGACATGTCGGACGTCGCGCTCGTGCGCGCCCGCACCCTGTCTGACGTCGCGAAGTCGCTCGGCTCGTCCGGCGAGGTCACCGTGGCGCTCTCGACGGGCGCCGGCGTCGACCTCATCGGGTTCGAGGCTGGCGGGCGGCACACGACGTCTCTCCTGGTCGACGGCGACTACCCGCCCGTGCGGCGTCTCTTCCCTGACGAGACACCGATCCACGCGGTCGTCCCGACGCAGCCGCTCATCGAGGCGACCAAGCGTGTCGCCCTCGTCGCTGAGCGCAACACCCCGATCCGCCTGACGTTCGGCGACGGCTCTGTCGTGCTCAACGCCGGCCAGGGGGACGACGCTCAGGCGTCGGAAGCGCTCGAGGCGCTGATCGTCGGTGAGGACATCTCGGTCGCGTTCAACCCGACGTTCCTCCTCGACGGCCTGGGCGCGCTCGGCACGGACTTCGTCAGGATGAGCTTCACGCACCCGAACAAGCCGGTCGAGTTCACCGGGCAGGAGTCGCTCGATGGCGAGGACCTGACCCACTACCGCTACCTGCTGGTCCCGATCCGCTTCGCCAGCTGACGAGGGTTTGCGCGTCGCATGTACGTCTCGCACCTCTCGCTGCACGACTTCCGGTCGTACGCCGAGGTGGACCTCGAGCTCGAACCGGGGGTCAACGCGCTCGTCGGGCCGAACGGCCAGGGCAAGACGAATCTCGTCGAGGCGATCGGCTATGTCGCGACTCTCGGTTCCCATCGCGTCGCGACCGACGCCGCGCTGATCCGCGCTGGTCAGGACCGCGCGCTCGTGCGGTCGCGCGTGGTGCGTGGGGACCGGGCGAGCACGATTGAGATAGAGATCAACCAGGGGCGTGCGAACCGTGCGCGCATCAACAGGGCGGTCACGACCAAGGTGCGCGACGTCGTCGGGATACTGCGGACGGTGCTGTTCGCCCCCGAGGACCTCGTCCTCGTCAAGGGAGACCCCGACGCGCGAAGGCGGTTCCTCGACGACCTCACGGTCCTCGTGACGCCGCGGATGTCGAGCGTGCTGAGCGACTACGACCGGGTGCTGCGTCAGCGTTCGGCGCTCCTCAAGTCGGCAGGGTTCGCACGTCGTACGCGTGGTGCCGCGCCGGACCTGTCGACGCTCGACGTGTGGGACGCGAGGCTTGCTGAGCTCGGCGCGGAGATCATCGCGGTCCGGCAGCGGCTGGTGCACGCGATCGCACCGCACGTCCAGGAGGCGTACGAGCAGGTGAGCGCGGGCCAGGGGGAGGCGGTGGCGAGGTACCGCTCGTCGCTCGCGATCACGCTCGACGTCGACCCGGAGGTCGCGCCGATCAGTCTGCCGAGCCGTGCTGAGCTGGAGACCCAGATGCTCGAGGCGCTCGGGCGCGTGCGCGCGAAGGAGCTCGAGAGGGGCGTGTGCCTCGTCGGTCCGCACCGTGACGATGTCAGTCTCGTCCTCGGTGGGCTGCCTGCGAAGGGGTATGCGAGCCACGGTGAGTCGTGGTCGTTCGCGCTCGCGCTGAGGCTCGCGGCATACCGGTTCCTGGCGTCCGGCAGCGCCGGTGGTCTCGGCGCGGTCGACGACGACGACCTCTGGGTCGCCGACTCGCGCGAGGATGGTGAGCCCGTGCTCATCCTCGACGACGTGTTCGCGGAGCTCGACGTGCGGCGCCGCGAGCGTCTCGCGGAGCTCGTGGGGGGTGCGCGACAGGTGATCATCACGGCTGCGGTGCCTGAGGACGTCCCGGCGAGCCTGCGCGGCACACGGCACGACGTCCTGGACGGGCGTGTGAGCCGTGTCGTCTGACGACGTCGTCCCCGCGGTGGAGGAACGACCGGAGCCGGCTGCTGCTGCGGCGGAGGCTGTGGCGAAGGCGCGGGCTGCGGCGCGACGCGCGACCGCCCGCGCGGAAGCGGAGCGCGCCCAGCAGGAGGCGAGCGCTCCGCGCGACGACGCCGAGATCGCGCACGCTCAGACGGCCACGTGGGACGGGTCGGCTGTCGTCGTGCGCGACGACGACGCGCTCGAGCCGCCGGGAACGGTTCGCGACGTCGTGGAGCTGCCCTCGCCGGCGCAGGTTGCGCGCGAGGCCCTCAACCGTGCAAAGGCGGCGGCGCGGGAGCGCGGCCTGCGGCCGGGGATGCCACGGAAGCGAGCAGACTTCACCGTCCGCTCCGGGCCTGGGCGCGACGGTCGTGACCCCCAGCTCTTCGGCTCGACCATGTCCTCGCTGCTGCGGGAACGTGGCTGGGAGGAGGAGGTGTCGGTCGGCGGCGCGATCGGCAGGTGGCGCGAGGTCGTGGGTGACGAGATCGCTGACCACAGCACGCCGGAGCACTTCGAGGACCATGTGCTGCACGTGCGGGCGAGCTCGACGGCGTGGGCGACCCAGCTCAAGCTGCTGACCCCGCAGCTGCTGACGCGGCTCGCTGCGGAGCTGGGTGAGGGGGTCGTCTCCGAGGTGCGTGTCCAGGGCCCCGTGGGTCGGTCGTTCAGCCGTGGTCAGCGTTCGGTCAAGGGGCGCGGGCCGCGGGATACGTGGGGCTGACAGGGATGGGGCACGAGCTGCGGTGACGTGCTGTGGGAAAGGCTGTGGAAAAGTCGTGTCAGGCCGACGATTCTGCCGTTTCCAGGTAGACTAGGGAAGTTGGCTGGCAAGACGTCGACGAGGGGCACGGGACGGCACGCGAGGTGCAGCTTCCCAGGTCCCTCCGTTCGCGTCAGGACGCCGACGCCGCATCGTGAGAGGCGCAGCCCAGGACTTCCCTCAGGCTTCCCTCCTGCGTCTTGCCGCTCGCGCGGCGAGTGGTCGATCTCTGCAGTCCGACATGTCGGACGCGACGTTGACCTGCGGGAACATGGAGCACAACGTCGAGGAGCACTTCTTCAGTGACTGAGCAGCCGACCAACGCCGGACCTACAGGACCGGTCGACCCGGACAACTCCTACGACGCAAGCGCGATCACGGTCCTCGAGGGCCTCGAGGCCGTCCGTAAGCGCCCCGGCATGTACATCGGTTCGACCGGTGAGCGTGGTCTGCACCACCTGGTGTACGAGGTTGTGGACAACTCTGTGGACGAGGCGCTCGCGGGGCACTGCGACCACATCGAGGTGACCCTCCTCGACGATGGTGGCGTGCGCGTCGTCGACAACGGTCGAGGCATCCCCGTGGCGATCCACCCGACGGAAGGTCGACCCACCGTCGAGGTCGTGATGACGATCCTCCACGCCGGCGGAAAGTTCGGCGGATCCGGTTATGCCGTGTCCGGTGGTCTGCACGGCGTCGGCATCTCGGTGGTCAACGCTCTCTCGGAGCGCGTCGAGACCGAGGTGAAGCGTGACGGTTTCACGTGGAACCAGAGCTTCGCCGACGGCGGCAAGCCGGTCGGGGAGCTCCGCAAGTGCGCGGCGACCGACGAGACCGGAACGACCCAGACGTTCTGGCCGGACGGCTCGATCTTCGAGACGACGCACTTCGACTTCGAGACCCTTCGGGCGCGGTTCCAGCAGATGGCATTCCTCAACAAGGGACTCGCGATCACGCTGACGGACGAGCGCCAGCACGTCGACTCCGAGGACGACCTCGAGAGCGCGGCGGAAGAGTCCGAGAACCTCCAGCGCCGCGTCACGTACAAGTACGACAACGGCCTGATCGACTACGTGCGTCACCTCAACTCCGCGAAGAAGCGCGAGCTGATCCACCCCGAGATCATCGACGTCGAGGCGGAGGACGCGGAGAAGCGCATCTCCGTCGAGATCGCGATGCAGTGGACCGACGCGTACTCGGAGTCCGTGCACACGTACGCGAACACCATCTCGACGACCGAGGGCGGCACGCACGAGGAGGGTTTCCGTGCAGCCATGACGTCCCTGATCAACCGGTACGCGCGTGCCAAGGGCATCCTCAAGGAGAAGGAGGAGAACCTCACGGGTGACGACATCCGCGAGGGACTCACCGCCGTCATCTCCGTCAAGCTCGGCGAGCCCCAGTTCGAGGGCCAGACGAAGACGAAGCTCGGCAACACCGAGGCCCGCACGTTCGTCCAGTCCGTCGTCAACGAGAGGCTCGGCGACTGGCTCGACTCGCACCCGAACGAGGCCAAGGACGTCATCCGCAAGGCGATCCAGGCGGCACAGGCGCGGCTCGCAGCTCGCAAGGCGCGCGAGGCCACCCGCCGCAAGGGGCTGCTCGACTCGTTCTCGATGCCCGGCAAGCTCAAGGACTGCCAGTCCAACAAGGCTGAAGAGTGCGAGATCTTCATCGTCGAGGGTGACTCGGCAGGAGGCTCCGCCGTCCGCGGACGCAACCCGTACAACCAGGCGATCCTCCCCTTGCGCGGGAAGATCCTGAACGTCGAGCGTGCCCGCCTCGACCGGGCGCTCGGCAACGCCGAGATCCAGGCGCTCATCACCGCGTTCGGCACGGGCATCGGTGAGGACTTCGACCCGGAGAAGATCCGGTACCACAAGATCGTCCTCATGGCAGACGCCGACGTCGACGGCAAGCACATCTGCACCCTGCTGCTCACGCTGCTCTTCCGCTACATGCGACCGCTCATCGAGGCCGGATACGTCTACCTCGCTCAGCCACCGCTGTACCGGATCAAGTGGTCGAACGCGCCGCACGACTACGTCTACTCGGACCGTGAGCGTGATGCTTTCCTCGAGGCCGGCCAGGCCGCCGGGAAGCGCGTTCCCAAGGAGAACGGCATCCAGCGCTACAAGGGTCTCGGTGAGATGGACTACACCGAGCTGTGGGACACGACGATGGACCCAGAGCACCGCACGCTGCTCCAGGTGTCCCTCGACGACGCCGCAGCCGCCGACGAGATCTTCTCGGTGCTCATGGGTGAGGACGTCGAGCAGCGACGTTCATTCATCCAGCGCAACGCCAAGGACGTGAGGTTCCTGGACATCTGAGCCGACCGGGCGACCGCCCGGCCAGCACCACCAGGAACCACGACAAGAACCGGCGTCAGCGCCGAGCGAAGGAACCAGGACCGTGAGCGACGAGACTCCCGACACCACCACGCCGAAGGCGCTCGAGGCGAGCGCCGTCAACGGCGTCAACCACGGGCGCATCGACGAGATCGACCTCAACCAGGAGATGCAGAGGTCGTTCCTCGACTACGCGATGAGCGTCATCGTGTCGCGTGCCCTCCCTGACGTGCGCGACGGCCTCAAGCCCGTGCACCGGCGCGTGCTCTATGCGATGTTCGACGGCGGATACCGCCCGGACCGCGCGTTCTCCAAGTGCACCCGCGTCGTCGGTGACGTCATGGGCAAGTTCCACCCGCACGGCGACACCGCCATCTACGACGCCATGGTGCGCCTCGTCCAGGACTGGTCGCTCCGGTATCCGCTCGTCTCCGGTCAGGGCAACTTCGGCTCGCCCGGAAACGACCCGGCCGCGGCGCCGCGGTACACCGAGTGCCGCATGGCGCCGCTCGCGATGGAGATGGTCCGCGAGATCGACAAGGACACCGTCGACTTCCAGGACAACTACGACGGCCGTACGCAGGAGCCGACGGTCCTGCCGTCGCGCTTCCCGAACCTCCTCGTCAACGGGTCCGCCGGCATCGCCGTGGGCATGGCGACGAACATCCCGCCACACAACCTCCGCGAAGTGGCCGAGGGTGTCCGTTGGCACCTCGCCCACCCCGACGTGCCCCGTGAGGAGCTTCTCGAGGCGCTCCTGGGCATCATCAAGGGTCCGGACTTCCCGACCGGCGCGACCATCCTCGGTCGCAAGGGCATCGAAGACGCCTACCGCACGGGCCGCGGCTCGATCACGATGCGTGCGGTCGTCAACGTCGAGGAGATCCAGGGCCGCATCTGCCTGGTCGTCACCGAGCTCCCCTACCAGGTCAACCCTGACAACCTCGCCGCCAAGATCGGTGACCTCGTCAAGGACGGCAAGATCCAGGGGATCGCCGACCTGCGCGACGAGACGTCGGGCCGCACCGGCCAGCGTCTTGTCATCGTGCTCAAGCGCGACGCCGTCGCCAAGGTCGTGCTCAACAACCTCTACAAGCACACGCAGCTCCAGGACAGCTTCGGCGCGAACATGATCGCGCTCGTCGACTCCGTCCCGCGCACGCTCTCGATCGACGCGTTCATCCGCCACTGGACCACGCACCAGATCGAGGTCATCGTCCGCCGAACGCGCTACATGCTGCGTGAGGCCCAGGAGCGGGCGCACATCGTCGTCGGCTACCTCAAGGCTCTCGACGTCCTCGACGAGGTCATCGCGCTCATCCGCGCGTCCGCGACCGTCGAGGACGCACGCACCGGCCTGATGGAGTTCCTCGACGTCGACGAGCTCCAGGCCCGCGCGATCCTCGCCCTCCAGCTGCGCGCGCTGGCTGCCATGGAGCGCCAGCGTCTCGCGGACGAGTATGCCGAGCTCGAGCGCAAGATCGCGGACTTCAACGAGATCCTCGTGACGCCGCAGCGTCAGCGCGACATCGTCGGCGAAGAGCTCGAGGAGCTCGTCGCAAGCTATGGCGACGAGCGTCGGACACACATCCTCCCGTTCGACGGCGACGTGTCCATGGAGGACCTCATCGCCGAGGAGGAGATGGTCGTCACGATCACCCGCGGCGGCTACGTCAAGCGCACGCGGACGGATAACTACCGGGCGCAGAAGCGTGGCGGCAAGGGCGTCCGCGGTGCGCAGCTGCGCGAGGACGACATCGTCGACCACTTCTTCGTGACGTCCACCCACAACTGGTTGCTGTTCTTCACCAACTTCGGGCGGGTGTACCGGGCGAAGGCGTACGAGCTGCCTGAGGGCGGCCGCGACGCCAAGGGCCAGCACGTCGCGAACCTTCTCGCGTTCCAGCCGGACGAGAAGATTGCCCAGGTGCTCGCGCTGCGCCACTATGACGACGCCGAGTACCTCGTCCTCGCGACGCGACGCGGCCTCATCAAGAAGACGCGCCTGTCCGAGTACGACACGAACCGTTCCGCAGGCCTCATCGCGATCAACCTCCGCGAGGACGAGGAGGGCCGCTCGGACGAGCTCGTGTCCGCGCGCATCGTCGAGTCGACCGACGACATCATCCTGGTCTCGCGCAAGGGCCAGTCGATCCGGTTCACGGCGAACGACGAGCAGGTCCGTCCCATGGGCCGTTCGACCTCGGGCGTCACCGGCATGAAGTTCCGCGACGACGACGACCTTCTCGCGATGGACGTCGTCCGCGACGACGCCTATCTCTTCACGGTCACGGAGGGCGGCATCGCCAAGCGCACGCAGCTCACGACCGACAACTACCGCGTCCAGGGACGTGGCGGGCTCGGCATCCGTGTCGCCAACCTGCCGGAGCGCAACGGCGACCTCGTCGGTGCGCTCGTCGTCGACGAGGGTGACGAGGTGCTCGTCATCATGGAGCGCGGCAAGATCGTGCGCTCGGCGGTCGCCGGGGTGCACCCGACCGGGCGCACGTCGCAGGGCGTGATCTTCGCCAAGCCCGACAAGAACGACCGCATCATCGGGGTCGCTCGCAACGAGGAGGCCAGCGAGGACCAGGACGCTCTCGCCGGTGGCGAGGACGGCGAGGCCGGTGAAGACTCTGTGGACACCTCCTCCGCGAGCCTGACGGAGCGTGACGACGCGAGCGACGACGGACAGACTGTTCCTACCGCCGCGCCCGACGACGAGGCCGGCAACGAGGAGGACGCGCAGTGACCGAGAAGGACAAGAAGGGCGCGGCCGCGCCCCCGGCCATCGCACCGCGCAAGCCAGTCCCCCGTCCTACGACGGACAAGGCCAAGGCGACCAACCCGGTCCCCGCCCCGCCCGCCGAAGAGGCAGCCCCGACGAGCAGCCCCGTCGAGACGGCCGCCGTGCCGTCGGGTCCGTCGGCACAGGCCGCGAGCTCCGCCCCCGAGACGGCGTCCGCTGGGCCGGCGAAGACGTCGTCGTCCGGTCCGGACGTGTCCTCCCCTGCGCCAGACACGAGCCAGCCGGCCTGGCGGCCCGCGGTGTCGCCCGCCGAGGACGACGTGGATGCGGAGCCCAGCGCCCCCGTGGCCGGACCGCGCAAGGTGCGGCTCACCCTGTCGCGCGTCGACCCGTGGTCCGTCATGAAGCTGTCGTTCCTGCTGTCTGTCGCCGCGGGAGTCATGCTCATCGTCGCGGCCTGGGTGTTCTGGTACGCGGTCAACAGCATGGGTGTCTTCACGCAGATCGACGAGATGGTCCGCGACATCGTCGGCTCGGAGTCAACGCTCGACATCCTGCAGTACGTCGAGCGTGACAAGGTTCTCTCGCTCGCGACGCTCATCGCGGTCGTCGACGTCGTCCTGCTCACTGCGCTCGGCACGATCGGCGCGTTCCTCTATAACGTCACGGCCGCGCTCGTCGGCGGCCTGCACGTCACGCTGACCGACGAGTGAGCTGCTGAGCTCACCTCGGCGGTCGACGACGCTCCTCGGTTTTGGATGATCGGCGCCGCTGAGGTAGTCTCATCAGCGCTGCTCGTCGCGGCCCCCTGATCCAGGTGGGACGCGCAGCGCGGTACGGGCCCATAGCTCAGGCGGTTAGAGCGCTTCCCTGATAAGGAAGAGGTCGGAGGTTCAAGTCCTCCTGGGCCCACGACACACCTCACCGATGGAGGATGCGATGAAGAAGGTCTTGATCCTGGCGCTCGTCGCAACCGCCGGCTATGCCGCCTGGCGCAAGTACTCCGAGGAGACCGCACGCCGCGACGTGTGGTCCGAGGTCACGGATACCTTCGAGTAAGACCCGCGGGCTGACGCCCGCCACGGGGCCATGGCGCAATTGGTAGCGCACCTGCTTTGCAAGCAGGGGGTTGGGGGTTCGAGTCCCCCTGGCTCCACCAGCACTTCCCCGCACTGGCCGGCCGATCACCGCTGACCGACGATCGGGACGGTATCCCGACCACGTTGGAGCCCTCCTGTGACCACGCCGCGCCTCGTCGCTTTCGACCTGGACGATACTCTCGCGCCGTCGAAGTCCCCCCTCGACCCGCGCATGAGCGACCTCCTCACGAAGCTCCTCGAGAAGGTCGAGGTGTGCATCATCTCCGGCGGTCAGATCGCTCAGTTCCGCAGCCAGGTGATCGAACGTCTCGACGGCGCGCAGGACGCAGCGCTCCGGCGCCTCCACCTGATGCCCACCTGTGGCACGCAGTACTTCCGTCACGAGGACGGGCAGTGGCAGCAGGTGTACGCCGAGACGCTGAGCGACGACGAGAAGTCACGTGCGCTCGCCGCCGTCGAGCAGGAGGCACGCCGGCTCGGGCTGTGGGAGTCCGAGACGTGGGGCCCGATCCTCGAGGACCGTGGCTCGCAGATCACGTTCTCTGCTCTCGGTCAGGCTGCCCCCGTCGCGGCGAAGTCTGCCTGGGACCCGACCGGCGAGAAGAAGTCCGAGCTGCGCTCGGCCGTCGCCGAGCTGCTCCCGGACCTCGAGGTCCGGTCGGGCGGCTCGACGTCCGTCGACATCACGCGCAAGGGCATCGACAAGGCGTACGGGATGGACAAGCTCGCGGCCGCGTCCGGGGTCCCGCTCGACGACATGCTGTTCGTGGGGGACCGGCTGGACGAGGCGGGCAACGACTACCCGGTCCTCGCGATGGGCGTCACCTGCCACGCGGTCGAGGGCTGGGAAGACACGGCGGACTACCTCGAGGCACTCATCCCCACCCTGTGACGTGGTGCCGTGCTCGCCCTCGAGCGCCTCGCTAGGGTGGACAGATGCCGACCCCTGTCTCCGCACCCATGATCCTCAACGACTCACGGAGCGTGCCGCACCTGCTCGTGTCGAGCGCGGCGACGTACGCGATCGCCCTCGTCGATCCGCGGGGCCTGGATCGGACGAGCCTGCGCGCCTATCGCGCGGCGAACAGCGCCTTCACAGCGTGGATGGCCTGGGCAGTCCTCAGCACAGAGACCCCCGACCTGTCGCGGCGCGCTCGGGCCGGCGCGGCGGTCGGCGGTGCGGCGCTCGGCCTGGCGAGCGCGCGGTGGAGCGAACGGCTCGACGGCCGCATGCACGAGAGGCTCTCGCGGTGGGGCGTACGGCGGCCACGCGTCCTGCTCGCGGCCGGCAGCACCGCGCTCGGCGTGCTGGGATGGTGGCGCGGGCGGCAGGACGCGGCCGAGGACCTGAGACCCGAGAGCTGACCAGAACCCGTGTCACGACCGCGCGGCGACCAGCTCCGCGAGGTGTGCGGCGCCGGTCAGCCCGGTCGAGGCGCCCGAGGCACCCACCTTCCACCCCGCGAACGTCGTCGCGACGACGAGCGCGTCACGAGGTGACGCGCCGCCGAGGACGGCATGCACGTACCCGCTCAGGAGTGCGTCACCCGCACCGACGGTGTTGACCACGCCACGAGGCGCGACAGCTGCGACGTCGTGGATCTCGACGTCGTCCCCGTCGCGATGGCGCACGGTCGCGCCGTCCGCCCCCCGTCCGAGGATCACGGTCGCCGCGGGGTACAGCTCCTGGATCGCGCGGAGGTAGTCGCGCGGGTCACGGCCGTCGAGACCTTCGTCGCTCACCACGAGTGTGTCGGCGCCCGCGAGGAACTCGCGGTCGTACGCGTCGTGCAGGTCGTGGAGGACGTGCACGTCGATCGCCGTCGGGATGCCTTCCCCGCGCACGCGCCGCAGGATGTCGCGGCACATGTTCATGTTGCCGACGACGGCGACGTCACAGCCGTCCATCGCGCCCGCGAGGGTGTCGGCCGGGTAGACCGTCGTCGGCTCCTGGAGGTCCTTGAGGTCGGTGTGCACCTGGCGGCGCCCGTCCGGGTCGACGAGGATCACCGACTGGCACGTGGCACCCGGGACGGTGAGGACGAACCTGTCGTCGACGCCGGTCTCTCGGACGTCACGGCGGGCGAGCTCGCCGAGCGCGTCGTCGCCGACGAGGCTGACGAAGCGGACGTCGTGCCCGAGGCCCGCGAGGGCCTTCCCGACGTTCCAGGCCGCGCCCGAGACGTTCGTCGTCACGCCGTGGAACGGGTAGGTGACGGGGTGGTAGCCGAGCGGGAAGCCGTCGATCCGCAGGTTGGTCTCGACGTTGATCATGCCCGCCACGAGCACCCGTGCCATGTCCCGCTCCTGTCCTGCGGCCCACCCGGGCCTCTGACGAGACTAGCGTGCAACCTTGCAGCAAAATTGCTCGCGGTCTGTCAGACGGAGGCGCTACGTTTCTCCGGACCGCACGGCACCCCGGTGCAGGGCCGTGATCAGCAGCTACGAGAGGTTCACCATGATCGTCGTCGAGGATCTCGTCCGGGAGTTCGAGATCACCGTCCGTGAGCCAGGCCTCAAGGCTGCACTGCGCTCGATCGTGAAGCGCGAGCACCGCACCGTGACCGCCGTCGAGAACGTCTCCTTCACGGCCGGCGGCGGACAGGTGCTCGGCTTCCTCGGACCGAACGGCTCCGGGAAGACGACGACGCTCAAGTGCCTCGCGGGTCTCCTCACGCCCACGTCAGGTCGGGTCGAGGTCCTCGGGCACACGCCCTCCCGACGGGACCCGGAGTTCTTGCGGCAGCTCGGCTTCGTCATGGGGCAGCGCTGGCAGCTGCACATCGACCTGCCCGTCATGGAGTCCTTCGAGCTGCACCGCGTCACGTACGGGCTCGGGCGCCGCGAGTACGAGGACAGCCGGGACGAGCTCATCGAGATGCTCGGGCTCGGACCGTTCGTCATGCAGCAGGCGCGCAAGCTCAGCCTGGGTCAGCGCATGCGCTGCGAGTTTGCAGCGTCGCTCATGCACCGGCCCCAGGTCGTCCTCCTCGATGAGCCGACCCTGGGCCTCGACTTCGAGGCGCAGGTGCAGATCCGCGAGTTCGTCGCCGAGTACGTCGCGCGCACCGGAGCGTGCGTGCTGCTCACCTCGCACTACCTCGCGGACATCGAGGCCCTGTGCCAGGAGGTCATGACGATCTCGGGCGGTCACCTCACCTACCGCGGGCCGCTGCGCGACGTCCAGGCGATGGCGAGCGACACGAAGCGGGTCCGCGCACAGCTCGTCCGGCCGATGCCCGAGTCAGAGCTCTCCGAGCTCGACCTGGGCGGCGACGTCGACGTCGTCGACCACTCGGCGACCGAGCTCGTGCTCGAGGTGCCGCGCGGGCGGACAGGGCACGTGGTCGGACGCCTCGAGCAGTCTGACGCCGTGTCTGACCTGACCATGGTCGACCCGCCGCTCGAGGAGACGCTGCACCAGCTCTACCAGCGCACCGGGGCGGAGGCGTGACCGCGCCGGTCGCGGTCACCGTGCCGCAGGCACGAGAGCTGCAGAGGACACCGGTACGCGGCGCGCGCTACGTCGCGCGCGTCACGGGAGCCGTGCTGCGAAGCGAGCTCCAGGCCAGGGCCGCCTACCGGGCACAGCTCGCGATCGGGGCCCTCGGCTGGGTCGTCCCGCTCGCCTTCATGGCACTGTGGCGCGGTGCGTCCGACGACGGCGCCGTCAGCGGTGTCACGCAGGCACAGTTCACGACGTACTTCGCGATCGTCCTCGTCACGACGAGCCTCTCCCTCGGCGGAGGGATCATCTTCGGCCTCTCCGACCGGCTGCACGACGGCAGGTTGTCGGCGATGCTCCTGCGGCCGTACCACCCGGTCATCGTCCCGGCCGCGGAGGAGCTCGCGAGCAACGTGTACCGTCTGCCGATGCTCGTCGTGGTCGTCCCGACGATCATCATCGCCGCCGGCGGTCAGACGACGGGGAGTCCCAGCGACGTCGCGCTCGCCGTCGTCGTCACCGTCCTCGGCGTCGCGGCGTCGTCCTACCTGAGCGCGATGGTCGCGACGATCGCCTTCTGGATGACGAAGGCGCACGGCGTCCAAGGCCTGCTCTTCGGGGCAGAGTGGGTCCTCGGCGGGATGATCTCGCCGATCGCGCTGCTTCCCGGGGCGCTGCCGGCGATCCTCGCGCACCAGCCGCTCTGGTACGCGTGCGGTGCGCCCGCGGAGATCGTCGCAGGCATGGGAGACCACTCGTGGTGGCTCGTTGTCGAGTGCGCGGCATGGATCCTCGTCCTGCACCTGATCTTCCGGCAGGTGTGGAGACGCGCGCTGCGCAAGCACGAGGCGGTCGGCACATGAGCGCGCAGACCGACGCCGTCACGCGCGAGCAGGAGCGGACCCAGGTCGGCAGCCTGCGCCACACCCTCGCCGTCGTGTGGTGCGGATGGCGAGCAGCGCTGTCCGGTGCCGCCGAGTACCGCGGCGACCTTGTCGTCGGCACCCTCGTGTCGCTCGTCTGGCTCGGGGTCTCCGCCGTGCCGTCGATCGTCGTCACGCTGCACACCGACGGTGCTGGGGGCTGGACGCTCCCGCGCCTGATGTACCTCCTGGCCATCTGGTACCTCATGGACGCGGTGATGTGGATCATCATCATGCCGAACATCGGTCAGTGGGGCAGGCAGGTACAGACCGGGGCGCTCGACGCCGTGCTGCTGAGACCCGTGCGGTCGCTCGTCATGTGCTCGTTCGGCACGCTCGGCGTCCAGGACCTGCCGAAGATCCTGCTGGCCGCAGCGCTCGGGGTCGGTGCCGTGGTGCGCGGAGGGGGCCCGGCGTCGGTCGGCGCGCTCGTCGCGAGCCTCGTGTGCCTCCTCTGCGGCCTCGTGCTCATGTGGGCGTTCGGCGTCCTCACGAGCTACAAGGTGCTCACCCAGGTGCAGTTCGACGCGAGCTTCCTGCTGCACGCGGGCCACAACCTCGCGCGTGTCCCCACCCCGCTGTACGGCCGCGCCATCCAGGTTCTCCTGACGTGGGTCGTCCCGGTCTCGTTCGTCGCGACCGTCCCTGCGCAGATGATGTTCTCGATGGCGTCGGCGTGGATGGTCGTCGCGGCCGTGCTCGTCACGGCCGCAGTCGTCCTGCTCGTCGTCGTGCTCTGGAACAGGGAAGTGCGGCGGTACTCCGGTGCTATGAGCTGACTGGCAACGCAACGCAGACGACGACGGCGCCGCACCCGACCGGGTGCGGCGCCGTCGTGGCGGCAGGTGGCGAGAGTCAGGCCTCGCCGTCCGCCTTCTCGACCGTGTCGGTGCCCGTTGCGGGCCCGGGGACGTCATCGGTGGCGGCCGGCTTCGGCTTCGCCGGAGCCTTGGGCTTCGGTGCTGCGGAGCGCACCTTCTCGGCCGCCTTCTTTGCCGACGCCTTGACCTCGTCGACCTTCTCAGCGAGATCCTCGCGAGCCTCGGCCGCCTTCTCCGCGAGCTCCTCGGCAGTCTCCTTCGTCTTGGCCACCGTCACGCCGGCCGCCTCGCCCACGACCTCAGCCGCGTGGCCGACGGCGTCCTTCGTCTCCTCGACGAAGTCGTCGAACGTGCTGCCCTCGACCTTCTCCCACGGCTCTGCCCACGGGTCGACCTCAGGCTGGGACTTCTTCCAGACGACGTACGCGCCTCCAGCAGCGGCTGCCGTCCCCGCGACCCACCAGAACGCCTTGCCCTTGCCGCCCTTGTTCTGCGCCTTCTCGGCGCTCTTCGCCGCCTTCTCCGCGACGACGGCGAGCTTGTCGGCGCTCTTGGCCACGCGCTCGCCCGCAGCAGAGGCGACCTTGCTGGTGCTGTTCCCCGCCTTGTCCGCGACGTCGTCGGCCACGCGCGCGAGCACGTCCGCGGCGCTCTCCGCCGCGTGCCCGGACTTCTCCGCAGCGGTCGCTGCCGCCGCGTTGAACGCTGCCACGAGGCGCGGCAGGTAGTCCTCGACCAGCTTGTCGTGCGCCGTGTCGATCACCGGTGCCGCCTTGAGAGCCGCCTTTTCGACCTGGGGCGCGGCCGCCTGGACGCCGTCGTCCCATGCCTTCTCGATGCGCGGCTGAAGCCACTCGCGGAACGCCTCGAGCCGGGGCTGGCTCCAGTCGAGCGCCGCCGCAGCGGCATCCTTCGCCTGGTTCGCGAGGTGCGCCGCGACCTGCGAGGCCTGCGCCCCCGCCTCGCTGACAGCCGCAGCAGCGGCTGCCGCCTGGTCCTTGACCTTCTCGGAGTCGATCGTCTCGAGGGCTTCCCGGGCCGAGCTGCGAATGCCGTGCGACATGTGTCCTCCTGAGCGGTGACGTGCCTGTGCGTGGTTGTCCTCTCTACTCTGCCACCAGAGCGACCCTCCCGCACCGGTCCCACGGCGTCTTTGGGGCGTCCTCGTGGGAGAATGGCGCTCATGTTCGCAACCCTGCACACCACTTCTGGTGACATCCGCATCGAGCTGTTCCCGAACCACGCACCCAAGACGGTCGAGAACTTCACGGGTCTCGCGGCCGGGTCCAAGTCCTGGACGGACCCCAAGACCGGCGAGTCCTCCAACGCGCCGTTCTACGACGGTCTGGTGTTCCACCGCGTCATCGACGGCTTCATGATCCAGGGCGGCTGCCCGCTCGGCACGGGCACCGGTGACCCGGGCTACAAGTTCAACGACGAGATCCACCCGGAGCTGCAGTTCTCCGAGCCCTACCTGCTGGCCATGGCCAACGCAGGGACGCGCCGCAACCCGATCACGGGTGAGGCCGAGGGCACCAACGGTTCGCAGTTCTTCATCTCCGTCGCGCCGACCCCGTGGCTCAACGGCAAGCACACGATCTTCGGCAAGGTCGCCGACGACGCCTCGCGCGCCGTCGTCGACGCGATTGCGAGCACGCGCGTGCGCCCGGGCGACCGCCCCGTCGAGGACATCGTGATCAGCTCGGTGACCATCGAGAACTGATCGTTGACAGCAGCGACCCCGAGGGCCGCCGCAACCCCAGGAGCGAGAGCATGACGAGTGCACACGACGGGGCTGCGGCGGCCCCTGTCTGTCCCCGCCACCCGGACCGGGTGTCCTTCGTGAGCTGCCAGCGGTGCGAGCGACCTGCCTGCCCCGAGTGCCAGCGGCCCGCCGCGGTCGGGGTGCAGTGCGTCGACTGCGTGAGGCAGCAGCAGAAGGCCGCGCGCCCGGAGCGGTCCGCGCTCGGTGCGCGGGTACGGACCCAGCGTCCGGTCGCGACGGTCACGATCATCGCGCTGTGCGTGCTCAGCTTCGTGCTGCAGAACGCGCTGCCCTTCGACGCGTGGACCGGGCGGTGGGTGTTCACGCCGTGGATCGCCGACGTGCAGCCCTACCGCTTCCTGACGACGGCGTTCCTGCACTCGGACTCGATCTTCCACATCGCGTTCAACATGTACGCGCTCTGGATGGTGGGACCGGTCCTCGAGCGCCTGCTCGGGATCGGGCGCTTTGTGTCGTTGTACGTGCTGACCGCGATCGCCGGATCCGTCGGCTACCTGCTCCTCGCGTCGCCGACGAGCGCCTCGTGGGTGACGATCGTCCCCGGCGCGTCCGGCGCGATCTTCGGTCTGTTCGGGGCCTTCATGGTGGTGCTCCGGCGCTTCGACGCGAGCAGCACGCAACTCTATGCGGTGATCGGGATCAACTTCGCGCTCGGGTTCTTCCTCCCGGGCATCGCGTGGCAGGCGCACCTGGGCGGGTTCGTCGTCGGCGTCATCATGGGCGCTGGTTACGCATATGCGCCTCGGGAACGACGGACGCCGTGGGCGTTCGCGATCCCCGTGCTCACGGCCGCTGTGCTCGCGGCAGCCACGATCGTCAAGTACGCCGCCCTCTAGCTGGCTGTGGAGAACTTCGGCCTTCCACAGTTCTCCACAGGCTTGCTCACAGGTGTGGAATTACATCCGTGTAGTTATCCACACCCTTGTCCACCGCTGGGGACAGGGCGCTGGGGAAGAGCCTGATCTGTGCACGGCCCTCGGGACGCGAGCCGCGCATGCGCTGACCAGACCCCGGAACGACGGACGGCGCCACCCTCGAGAGGGTGACGCCGTCGCGACGAGGCGCGGCTACTTCCAGCGAGTCGTCAGACCGAATCCCGCGATCATCAGGGCGAAGCCCACCACGAGGTTGTAGTTGCCGATCGGCAGCGGGTACTGCATCTGCGCCAGGTAAGCCACGACCACGTACACCAGACCGGCGATCATGAGGCCCAGCATCGTCGGGACGAGCCAGCGCGGGTTGCCCGTCGTCGCAACCTTCACCGGCTTGCTGCCCGACTTCGCCTTCTTCGCCTGCTCCTTCTTCACGGAAGGTGGCAGGACGACCTTCTCGCCCGCGTTGTCGTTCTCGGACGACTTGGATTCGGTCACGGAGACGGCTCCTGTCCTGCTGCTGTGTCGGGTCAGGCGGACCATGACGATCCGCAGTTCACCCCATAGCCTAGTGGTCCTGCCGTAACATGCCCCGCAGGTCGAAGCCGTGGAAGGGAGTGCCGCCATGCGTGACGCCGTCGCGGGCGGCCAGCGACCGGTGCGAGCCACCGTCGCGGTCACCCTCGTGCTCGCGCTCGCAGGCCTCCTGTTCACCGCCAACGCGCGGCTCTCCCGCAGCGGCGGAGAGCGCCACGCGACCAACCTCGCCGAGCTCGTCGAGATCGAGAACGACCGCGTTCGCCAGCTCGGGGAGCAGGTCGACCAGATCACCGCCGAGATCGACGGCATCCTCGCCAACCCCACCGTCGTCGACACACCCGAGGACGAGAACATCGCCCAGAGCGACGCGATCATGGCAGGGACGGTCGCCGTCACAGGCCCGGGCCTGAGCGTCACGCTCGACGACGCGCCTCCGTCCACGCCCTTGAGCGCCACGGTGCGCCCGGACTCCCTCGTCGTCCACCAGCAGGACCTCGAGGCGGTCATCAACGCCCTCTGGGCCGGCGGTGCCCAGGCGATGACGCTCCAAGGGCAGCGCGTCACCGTGTCGACGGCGTTCCGCTGCGTCGGCAACGTCCTCTCGCTCGGAGGCCGGGTCTACTCTCCGCCCTACCGCGTCGAGGCGATCGGGGAGCCCACCGCTCTCGAGGCTGCGCTCGGCGCGTCGCGCGAGATCCAGATCTACCGTCAGTGGGTCGACAGGGTCGGCCTCGGGTGGAGCGTCGACGTGGCTGACAGCCTCGAGATCCCTGCCGGAAGCCTGCCTGCCGAGCTCGCTCAGGCGCAGGTCCCCGCGGGCGTCGACGTGCTGCCGTGACGGACGCTGCGCAGAACGGGCAGCCAGCCCCGAAGCGACGCAGTGCGAGCGACGTCATGTTCGGCGTCGTCGGCGTCGTGGGCGAGCTGCTCATCACCCTCGGCGTCGTCCTCGGTCTCTTCGTCGTCTGGCAGCTGTGGTGGACCGACGTCCAGGCAGCCCGAGCGCAGGAGCAGATCGTCGCCGGGCTCGACTGGCCCCGACCCTCGAGCGCCGAGGCACCCGCCGCAGGGCTGCGGACAGACCCACCCCCCACCCTCGACGAGCCCACGCAGGACGGCGACACGATCGCGCTCCTGAGCGTCCCGCGCTGGGACGGGCAGGACGCCGTGACCGTCCGGCAGGGTGTCGACCGTCCCACGATCCTCGACACCGGTTCGGGTGGGCACTACCCCGGGACAGCCATGCCCGGCGGGGTCGGCAACTTCGCCGTCGCAGGGCACCGCACCACGTACGGCAAGCCGTTCAACCGGATCGCGGAGCTCGAACCGGGAGACGCTCTCGTCGTGCGCACAGCCGACCTGTGGTTCGTCTACCGCGTGACCGAGCACCGCATCGTCCTGCCCGAGCAGGTCGACGTCGTCGCGCCCGTGCCCGGCAAGCCCGGCGCCGCGCCCGAGCGCGCGGCGATCACGCTCACCGCCTGCCACCCCATGTTCTCGGCGCGCGAGCGTTACATCGTGCACGGCGAGCTCGAGGGGTGGATGCCGGTCGCGGACGGCGTCCCCGCCGCCCTCACGGAAGGAGCATGATGTACGGAGCGTTGTGGCGGGCACTCCCGGGGCCAGCATGGGCGAAGATCCTCGTCCTAACGATCCTCGCGGTCGTGCTCGTCGCGATCGCCTTCGAATGGCTGTTCCCGCTCGTGGCGGAGCACATGCCGTTCAACGAGCAGACCGTCGAGCAGGCCTCGGCAGTCCTGCCCGCGCTGCCCCAGTCCTGAGCCCGACCCCGTTACGAAGCACGAGGCCACCCATGACGCGCATCCTTGTCGTCGACAACTACGACTCCTTCGTCTACACGATCGTCGGCTACCTCGGCCAGCTCGGCGCCGAGACGGTCGTGGTCCGCAACGACGACGTGCCTGCGCCCGAGGAGTGGCAGGGGATCGACGGTGTGCTCGTGTCCCCCGGCCCCGGGACGCCTGCCGAGGCCGGTCAGAGCCTCGACGTGATCCGCCACTGCGCCGACGCCCGCGTCCCGATGCTGGGCGTCTGCCTCGGCCACCAGGCTCTCGGTGAGGTGTTCGGGGCGACGGTCACGCACGCGCCCGAGCTGATGCACGGGAAGACGAGCGAGATCGAGCACGACGGCACCGGCGTGCTCGCGGGCCTCCCCGTGCCGTTCACCGCGACGCGCTACCACTCGCTCGCCGTGGTGAACGCGACGGTTCCGGCAGAGCTCGAGGTCACCGCGACGACGAGCTCGGGGATCATCATGGGGCTCCAGCACCGCGAGCTGCCGCTGCACGGCGTGCAGTTCCACCCGGAGTCCGTGCTGACGCAGGGTGGGCACCGCCTCTTCGCCAACTGGCTCGAGCTGGCAGGCCTCGAGGGTGCGGTCGAGCGTTCAGCCGGGATGGCGCCGCTCGTGCGCATGTGACGCTGACATACGTCGAGAGCCCCGGACCACCACATGGTGGTCCGGGGCTCTCGTGCGTCACAGCGAGACGCTCAGGTCACTGCTGAGGATCGCCCTCGCCGGTCGGCTCGCCAGCGGGCGGCGGCGAGTCGGTGTTCGTCGGTGCCGGGCCTGGCCCCTTGGACACGAACAGGGTGATGACCGTGCCCTCGTCGACGGTCGTACCGCCCCGCGGCGACACGCCCATGACGAGGCCCGCGACGAACTCGCTCGAGCTCTCCGCCTCGATCGTGACGTCCGGGAAGCCGGCGGCGCGCAGCGCCGAACGTGCCTCGGCCTCGGTCATACCGACGAGGTTCGACGGGATCGTGAGCTGTGCCGGGGGGATCTCCTCGGCGATCGTCAGCGTGATCGTCTGCCCGTGCTGCACCGGTCCGGCCGACGGCGACTGGTCGATGACCGTACCGGGTTCGGCGGTGTCGGGCTGCGTGCGGGTGTCGACGGAGATCTTGGTGCCGGCGACCTCCTTGATCTTCGCCTTCGCCTCGTCGACGGTCATGCCGACCAGCTTGGGGATCTCGACGGTGCCGTCCGACAGGTAGATCTTGACGACCGTGTCCTTGGGCAGAGTCTCCCCGGCTGCGGGGTCCGTGCGCGTGACGCGGTCCTTGTCGATCTGTCCGCCGGACTCCGACTCCGTCGACGTGGCGATCTGGAAGCCTGCTGCGGTGAGCTTCGCCCGTGCGGAGTCCTGGTCGAGCCCTGACACGTCCGGGATCTGGGCCGCGTCCGGACCGCTCGAGAACCAGACAGAGACGGTCGATCCGGGAGCGACCTGTGCGCCCGCGTCCGGGTCGGACCGCGTGAAGATGCCCTCCTCGACGGACGACGCCTCGGTGCCCTTCTTGATCTTGAGGTCGAACGCCGTGAGCGCGGCTGTCGCCTCCTCGGCGTTCATGCCGGTCAGGGTCGGCACCGCGACCGTCTTCACGTCGTCGTCCTGCGGGAGGAAGAGGATCGCGAGGATCGCGACGACAGCCACGACGGCGACCGTGATGAGCGTCCACAGGAGCGTCTTGCGCTTGCGCGAGTCCTTGTCCGCGACGGCGCCGTTGCCGGGCCTGGGCTCCGCCGGGGCAACGAGGCCGGTCGGCTCCCAGCCAGATGTGGTCGCGGCCACGGGGACGGCCGCACCGACGGGCGCAAACGCTTGCGTGGCGGCATCCGTGCCGCCCATGACCTGCGTCGTCGGCTCGCCCAGCGGCGGGAGCGCCGACGCGGCCGCAGCGGCCATGACGGTGCCGAGCGGGCCAGCCTGGACCCGGCCGCCGTGCTGCGCCGACTCGAGGTCGGAGCGGAACTCTGCCGCGGTCGAGTAGCGGGCTTCCCGCTCCTTCGCGAGCGCCTTGAGCGCGATGCGGTCGAGCACCTCGGGGACGTCGCCGGCGATCGCGGAGGGACGCTGCGGCGCCTCACGGACGTGCTGGTAGGCCACGGCGACGGGCGAGTCACCCGTGAACGGCGGACGCCCGGTGAGGAGCTCGAAGAGCAGGCAGCCGGTCGAGTACAGGTCCGAGCGTGCGTCGACGGACTCGCCGCGCGCCTGCTCGGGGGAGAGGTACTGCGCGGTCCCGATCACGGCCTGCGTCTGCGTCATGGTCGCAGCGGAGTCGGCGACCGCGCGGGCGATGCCGAAGTCCATGACCTTGACTGCGCCCGTGGGCGTCAGCATGACGTTCGCGGGCTTGATGTCGCGGTGGACGATCCCGGCCTGGTGCGAGTACTCGAGCGCGGACAGCACGCCTGAGACGATCTCGACGGCCTCGTCGATCGGGACCGCGTGACCGTCGCGCAGGATGTCGCGCACGGTGTGGCCCTCGACGTACTCCATGACGATGAACGGGACGTGCGAGACGGCGCCCGAAGGCTCGGTGTACGTCTCCTCGCCCGTGTCGTAGACCGCGACGATCGCCGGGTGGTTCAGGGCGGCCGCGGACTGGGCCTCACGGCGGAAGCGAGCCTGGAAGCTGGGGTCCCGCGCGAGGTCCGACCGCAAGATCTTGATCGCGACGGTGCGGCCGAGCCGGGCATCGTGGCCGATGTGAACCTCGGCCATGCCACCACGGCCGATCAGCTCACCGACCTCGTAGCGGCCGGCGAGGATTCGGGGTGCGTCGTGCGCCACTACTCGTCCTTAGGAGTTGTCGGGATGAGGAGCTCGTCGTGTGACGACGGCCCCGCGTAGGCAATCTTGTCATCTTCGAGCGTCGCGGTGCTCATGAGTACCGTTCCGAGCCCGATGCTGGCCGCCGCCGCGTCGGCGTCGCCACCGCCAGTCGCCGCCTTGACGATCAGAGCGATCACGATGATCACCCCGACTGCGACGAGCCCCAGGAGGGGCCACGACAGGTTTCCGAGCCGCAGCCCGGTGCTCGTCGAGAACCTACGCACCTCGTGCGCGCTGCGCCCGGTGGGCGGCGGAGGGACGGGCGCCTGCGGTCGGTGGACCGACACCGGGGGGAGCGACGGCGGAGGTGGCACCGGCGGCAGGGTCGGGTCGAACGACGCAGGAGCGTCCGTCGACGGCATCCGCGGTCGCCACGCCTCCGCGGCCCGCAACGGTGCTGCGGTGTCGTGCGCAGACCGTGCGGACTGGACGCCCGGGGACGACGAGACCGAGGGGGCTGCGGGAGACGGCACCGCCCGTGCTGGTGCCGGCGGCGGCGGGACGGCTCGGCTCGGCCGAGCCGGGAGCGTCGCGTCGCGGCTCACGGCGGCCGACGGTCCCGGCACGCCGGGCGCCGGAACGCCCGTCGCCGCCGGTGCTGCAGCCGAAGGTGCGGACGGCGCTGCGGCCGAGGGAGCCGACGGCGCTGGCGCTGCTGCCGACCGCGCGGACGGGGCTGACGGCCCCGTCTCGGACACCCCGCGGCCGTGCAGCTCGCGGCGCGTCATCGGACGCTGTGGCGGGAAGGATGGCGGAAGGTCTGCGCGTGCGCGCCGGGCCGAGCGTGACGCGAGCACGGGAGCCGGCTCCTCGGCCGAGAGTGCCGTGCGCGTGGAGTAGGTCGTGTGGACCGTCGCCGCGATGCGGGACGGCTCGGGTGTCGCCGGGCTCGTCGTGCGCTGGCTGTGGCGGCTGCGGCTCGCCGACAGGTGGCCGTAAGGGTCCTCGTCGATGCTCTCGGCGAGCTCGTCGAGCAGCCGCGCGAGCGTCGCTGCCGAGCGTGGACGCTTGACCGGGTCCTTCTCGAGCATCTGCATGACGAGAGCGGCGAGGTCGACGTGCACCGTCGCCGGGAGGGGCGGGACCGCTTCGTTGACGTGCGCGACCGCGATGTCGACCGCCGTCGCGCCCGTGAACGGACGGTGCCCGACGATCGCCTCGTAGGCGACGATGCCGAGCGCGTAGATGTCCGAGGCGCCGGTCGCGGGCTTGCCGATCGCCTGCTCGGGTGACAGGTACTGGGCGGTGCCCATGACCATGCCCGCCGCGGTCATCGGCACCTGGTTGGCCCCGAGCGAGACCCCGAAGTCCGTGATCTTCACGGTCGAGCCGTGCTCGAGCAGGATGTTGCCCGGCTTGACGTCGCGGTGGACGACGCCGCCGACGTGCGCGGCGTGCAGGCCCCGCGCCGTCTGGGACAGGATCGGCAGGAGCCTGCGCAGCGGGAGGATCGGCTCACGTTCGAGGAGGTCGCTCATCGGCTCGCCGACGATGAGCTCGAGGATCAGGTAGCCGGAGCCGCCCTGCTCGCCGTAGTCGAACAGCTGGGCGATGTTCGTGTGGGAGAGACCGGCGGCGTTGCGCGCTTCCGTGCGCAGGCGCTCGAGGAAGTCCTCGTTGCCCGCGTACTCCTCCTTGAGGACCTTCGCGGCGACGTCGCGGGCGAGCGCGAGGTCGTGGGCGACCCACACCTCGCCCATGCCGCCGACGGCGATGAGGCGCACGAGGCGGTAGCGACTGCCGAGGACGAGTCCTGCGACGGGCTTCACTTGATCACCGCCTGCATGATCGCGCGGCCGATCGGCGCTGCGACGGCACCGCCGGTGCCCTCGCTGCCGAGGTCACCGCCGTTCTCGACGATGACGGCGACGGCGATCTGCGGGTCGTCTGCAGGCGCGAAGCCGACGAACCAGGCGTGCGGCGCTGCCTCCGAGGTGGTCTGCGCGGTGCCGGTCTTGCCGGCGACCTTGACGCCGGAGATCTTCGCGCCGGTGCCCGAGCCACGCTCGACGACGCCCTGCATCATCTGGTTGAGGGTGGCCGCGGTGCCCGTGCTGACCGCGCGGTCGAGCGCCTTGGGCTCGGTCTCGGAGACGACGTCCAGGTCGGCGTCCCGCACACGCTCGACGCTGTACGGCTGCATGGGCACGCCGTCGTTCGCGATCGTCGCGGCGAGCATCGCCATCTGCATCGGCGTCGAGCGGACGTCCTTCTGCCCGATCGAGCTGAGGGCGACACCGGGGGAGTCGATGTCGGTGGGGAAGACGGACGCCGCGACGCGGTGCGGGACTGCCTGCTGCTCGTTGAAGCCGAACTTCTCGGCGGTCTCACGGATCGCGTCCTGACCGATGTCCATGCCGAGCTGTGCGAAGGCGGTGTTGCAGGAGATCCGCAGGGCGTCGGCGAGCGTCATCTCGCCCGACGGCGAGCATGCGACACCACCGAAGTTGCCGAGCGTCGTGCTCGTCTGCGGGAGGGGCAGGTCCTTCGGTGCGGCGATCATCGTCTCGGCGTCGACGGTGCCGGCCTCGAGGGCGGCCGCCGCGACGACCAGCTTGAACGTCGAGCCGGGGGGATACGTCATGGACGTCGCACGGTTGACGAGCGGGTTGTCCGGGTCGGCGAGCAGCGCCTGGTACGCCTCGTTGACGCCCCTCGACGAGTGCGCAGCGAGGTCGTTGGGGTCGAAGCTCGGCTTCGAGACCATCGCAAGGATCGCGCCTGTGCGCGGGTCGATCGCGACGGCGGCGCCCTTCTGCTTGCCGAGCGCGTCCCACGCGGCCTTCTGGGCCGCAGCGGACAGGGTGAGCTCGACCGACGAGCCCTTCGGCTGGCGGCCCGTGATGAGGTCCTGGACCCGCCGGATGAACAGGGAGTCCGCGGTGCCGTTGAGGACGTCGCTCTCGTACTTCTCGATCCCGGAGGTGCCGAACACGATGGAGAAGTAGCCCGTCATCGGGGCGTACAGAGGGCCTTCGCTGTAGGAGCGCTGGTTGCCGAACGCGTCGTCGGACGGCTTGGAGGAGGCGATCGCGGAGCCGTCGACGACGATCGGGCCGCGAGGCAGCCCGAACTCGCGGTAGATCGTGCGGATGTTGCGGCTGTCCGCGTTGAGCGCGGGCGCCTGCAGCACCTGGATGTTGGTCGCGGCGATCATGACGGCCATGAGCAGCACGAACGCGACGACGGACAGACGGCGGATGGCGGCGTTCATCGGTCCTCCTCCGTCCGCTCGACGTCCTCGGCGGTGCGCGCCACCGGCACCACCTCGGTGACGTCGGTCGCAGGGTGCTCTGCTGCCGGGGGTGCGGGCACAGGGAGGGGGATGGCGTCGTCAGGCTCGTCGTCCTCCAGGTCGTCCTCGTGCATGGAGACGGGGCTCGCGCCGCGGACGGGCAGCGGCGTCGGGCGGCGAGCGTTGTCCGAGATGCGCAGGAGGAGGGCGACGATGAGCCAGTTCGCGAGGAGCGAGGATCCGCCGTACGCGAGGAACGGCATCGTCAGGCCGGTCAGGGGGATGACGCGGGTGACCCCGCCGACGACGACGAAGACCTGCCACACGAGCACGAACGCGAGGCCGGACGCGAGGAGCTTGCCGAAGCCGTCGCGCACGCCCACCGCGATGCGGAAGCCGCGCTGGACGACCACGCCGTACATCACGAGGATCGCGAGCAGGCCCGTCAGTCCGAGCTCTTCGCCGAGCGACGTCGTGATGAAGTCCGACTCGGAGAAGACGACGAGAGTCGGGTGGCCGTGGCCGAGACCGGTGCCGAGGAGGCCGCCGGACGCGAGCCCGAACAGGCCCTTGACGAGCTGCTCAGAGCCCGGGAGGGCGGAGTAGACCTCGGGGTCCATCGCGTCGAGCCAGATCGTGAACCGGGCTGCGACGTGCGCGAACGACTTCGCGGCGAGGACGGCGCCCCCCGCGAACATCATCAGGCCGATGATGATCCACGAGACGCGTTCGGTCGCGACGTAGAGCACTGCGACGAACAGGCCGAAGAACAGGAGCGACGTGCCCAGGTCGCGCTCGAGGACGAGGACCGCGATCGACACGGCCCACACGACGAGGATCGGCCCGAAGTCGCGCAGCCGCGGCAGCTGGAGCCCGGCGACGCGCGGGCCGGCAAGAGCCAGCGTGTCCCGGTTCGTCACGAGGTAGCCGGCGAAGAAGATCGCGAGCGCGATCTTCGCGAGCTCGGCCGGCTGGAACGAGGAACCGCCGATGTTGATCCAGATGCGGGCGCCGTAGACCGAGGTGCCGAGGCCCGGGACGAGCGGCAGGAGGATGAGCACGAGCGCGGCGATCATCGCGGTGTACGTGAAGCGCCGCAGGAGGCGGTGGTCACGCAGCAGGATCAGGAGCGCCGCAGCGGCGACGACACCGAGCGCGGTCAGGCCCAGCTGCTTCGTCGCGAGCGACGAGTCGCCCTTCGCGAGGTCGATCCGGTAGATCATCGCGAGACCGATGCCGTTGAGCGCGACGACGACCGGCAGCAGAACCGGGTCGGCGTAGGGCGCGACGAACCGCACGATGAGGTGCAGCACCGCAGCGAGCAGGACGAGAGCCCCGCAGTGCAGGTAGAAGTCCGCGGGCAGCTCGTCCGTCACGGCGAGGCTCACCTGCGCGTAGGCCCCCATGCCGACGGCGATCGCGAAGACCAGCAGCAGCAGCTCGCGACCTCGACCCGGAGCGGTCTGGCTCGGTTCGACGGTCGCCATCACGTCAGCCTCACCGTCACGGGGCCACCGTCGTGGTCTCGGGGGCGGGCGGCGTCGCCGCAGGCGGGAGCGTGGGTGTCGTCGTCGGCTGGTCCGTGGGGGCCGGGCTCAGCGACGCGTCCGCGGCCGCTGCGGCGAGCGAGAGGGCGCGGCTGCGCGCCTCGGTGAGCGAGCTCTCGGGGATCGTCTGCTCCAGACGCTCGACCATGAACGCGTCGAGGGACGTGACCGCGATGTTCGTGCGCTCGACCTCGGACGACAGCTTGATCGGGCCGGCGGTCTGCGGGATGCCGCGGAAGATCGCGACGACGCCGTCAGCCACGCCGACGTAGTACTGGGTCTGCGTCCAGCGGTACCCGCCCCACGCGCCTCCGCCGAGGAGCACGAGCACGACGAGGAGACCGAGGACCCGACCGGCACGGCGCTTCTTCCGACGGGCGGGCAGCGCCGAGAGGTTCGCCTCTTCGCCAGGGGCGTCCTTGTCCTCGGCCGTCTCGGGCTCGTCGTCCTCCGCGGTCTCCTCGGCGCTCGCGACGAGCGCCGCGGCTCGGGCGGCCGGTCCGTCGGCGGCGGCCGACGGGATGTTGCGCTCGATCGCGGCGGCGCCCGCGACCTGCACGGACGACGTCGGCTCGATGCCCTCGGGGAGCTCGTCCGGGTCGAGCACGTCGGCGACGATGCACGTGATGTTGTCGGGGCCGCCGGCGCGCAGCGCGAGCTGTACCAGCCGCTCCGTGCACAGATCCGGGTCCTCGACGTCCACGAGCGTCTGCTGCATCGTCTGCTTCGAGACGTACCCGCTCAGGCCGTCCGAGCAGAGGAGCCAGCGGTCGCCCGGGCGCCCTTCGCGGACCGAGACGTCAGGACGCAGGTCCAGGCCGAAGTCGCACAGCACGCGCATGACGACGGAGCGCTGCGGGTGGACCTCGGCCTCTTCCGCCGTGATCTTGCCCGTGTCCACGAGGTGCTGGACGAAGGTGTGGTCGGTCGTGACCTGCGTCAGCTCGCCGTCGCGCAGCAGGTAGGCGCGCGAGTCGCCCATGTGGGCCATCGCGAGCTTCGTCCCGGTGCGCAGGATCGCTGTGACGGTCGTGCCCATGCCGGAGAGGTCGGGCTCCTCGGCGGTCCGCGCGACGAGCGCCTCGCGGGCGACGACGAGCGCACGCTCGAGCTCCTCGACGGCGTCGTCCGAGCCGAACGAGTCGTCGTTGAGCGGCGCGAGGGTCGCGACCGCGATCGACGACGCGACGTCGCCGCCCGCGTGGCCGCCCATGCCGTCCGCGACGACGAGGAGGTTGGGGCCGGCGAAGCCGGAGTCCTGGTTGTTGGACCGGACGAGCCCCACGTCGGAACGGAGGGCGTAACGAAGGGCGATCGACACGGGCCGGTTACCTCTGCAGTTCCAGGACGCTCTGGCCGATCCGCACGGGGGTGTCGATCGGAAGGATGGTGGGTTCGTTCAGACGGTGCCCGTCGACGAACGTGCCGTTCGTCGACCCCAGGTCCTCGACCACCCAGTGATCCCCCTGGGGGAAGATCCGGGCGTGGCGCGACGACGAGTAGTCGTCGTCGAGCACGAGCGTGCACGCAGGCGCGCGGCCGATGAGGACGGCAGACGTCGACAGGGGGATCGTCGTGCCCGACAGGCGGCCCTCGGTGACCACGAGCCTGGTCGCCTGCGGGGCGACGGGCTGGCTGGGCCGGACCGGGTTGCGTCGCGGGGCGGGGCGGTCGGTCGGTCGTGCGGTGATCCGCGTGCCGTAGATGTCCTTGCGCAGGACGCCGATCGCGGCGAAGACGAAGAGCCAGAGCACCGCCAGGTAACCCAGCCGCAGCAGGGTGATCGTCAGCTCGCTCATGGTTCTCGTGTCACCGGCCCGTGGCGTCGTCGTCGGTCGTGCCTGTCCAGAACATGATGCGGGTACGGCCGATCGTCAACGAGTTGCCGTCCAGGAGTGTCGCGGCCGGCACCTGGTGACCTTCGACGAACAGGCCGTTCGTCGAGCCGAGGTCGGACGCGATGACGCCGTCGGGCGTGATGCGGATCTCGAGGTGCTTGCGGCTGACGCCCGGGTCGTCGACGACGATGTCGGCCTCCGAGCCGCGGCCGATCACCGTGACCGGCCCGGTGAGGAGGTAGCGCTGGCCGTCGATGTCCACGAGAGGGTGGCGGGCGCTCGGGCTCGCCGAAGCGGGGGCGACCGATCCGCGAGTTGTGCGCGAGCGAAGCTCGAAGCGTCCCGGCTGCAGGTCGTCGTAGCGCTCGAAGGTGACCGTCACGGGGCCGGCGAAGGCGTAGTGCTGCGACGCGGCGTAGTCGGTGACGTTGGCGGCGAGCTCGTCTGCCATCGTCTCGGCGCCCCACGAGTCGACCTGCTCGAAGTCCTGCGGGGACAGCTGGATCGTGAACTCGTTCGGCACGATGGTGCGCTCGCGGTCGACGACCGCCGCACGGTCGTCCACCTCGCGCCGCAGGGCGCTGGCGAGGTCGACCGGCTTGAGCTCGCTGCGGAAGACCTTGGCGAACGCCGTGCTCACCGCGCGCTCCACGCCCTTCTCGAATCTGTCGAGGACGCCCATGCCCACCTCCTTCGTGCTGTCGTCGGATCGAGGTCCGTGCAGGGTGCTGCGCCGTCCTTCCGGCTGATCCGGAGGGTCGGCAGGCGCAACGATCCCTTGTGATCGTATCGGTCAACCTCCTCGTCAGTGGTGCGCACGTGTGTGAACACGGTGGGGATAGCGCGATTGGTGGAGCAGAACAGGCGCGTGTTAGTCTTCGATGCGCTCCTCGGAGCGTATGCGTGAGTGGCGGAATGGCAGACGCGCTGGCTTCAGGTGCCAGTGCCCGCAAGGGCGTGGGGGTTCAAGTCCCCCCTCACGCACGCAGACTAGGCCTCGAACCTCTGGTTCGGGGCCTTCGTCTTTCCCCGGAACCCTGACGGAGTCCCTATAGCCCGACGAGAGTCCCGACGACGATGTCGGACCTGCGGCTGCGACGCCCGCACACCATGTCGGGATCGTCCGACATAGGTCCTGTTTTCCCCGGCCGACCGGGGGGCAACCGGGGGCCGGAAGTCCCACCGGAATGTGATCCGGCCCACTTAGCGTGGAGGGAACTTCAAGGGAGAGACCAGTGGACGACGCGAAGCCCCAGACGACTGCTCCGGTTGACGTGCCACGCCAGCCCCGGACCCTTCCTGGCGGCGAGGCCTCGGCGCTCGCGCTCGGCCGCGTGACCGATCAGCGGATCCGCAAGGCACCCAAGGTCCCCTCGTGGGCCCTCAAGGTGACCATGGCCATCACCGGCACGATCTTCGTGGCCTTTGTGTTCGCGCACATGGTCGGCAACCTCAAGGCGTTCATCGGCCCCGAGGACTACAACCACTACGCGCTGTTCTTCCACACAGCCCTCTACCCGCTCCTGCCGGTCGACGCGATGCTCTGGATCCTGCGCATCGTCCTCTCCGTCAGCCTCGTCCTCCACGTCGGAGCAGCGGTCACCATCGCCCGGCGCGCCAGGGCCTCCCGAGGCAGCTTCCGTCGCAAGAAGCTCAACCTCCGGTCGTTCGGCGCCCGCAACATGCTCGTCAGCGGATTCGTGATCCTCGGCTTCCTCGTGTTCCACCTGCTCGACCTGACGGCCGGCAAGGTCGTCGCGACCGACGACTACCGTCACGTCACCCCGGACACGTCCTACGCCTACGAGAACCTCATCGCGAGCATGCAGCGGCCCTGGTCCGCAGCGATCTACGCGATCACGCTCCTGATCCTCACGGTCCACCTCGCGCACGGGATCTGGACGGTCGTCTCCGACCTCGGGGGGACGGGACAGCGGCTGCGCAAGATCGGGGTCGTCGTCGCAGGCCTCGTCGCCCTCATCGTCCTGGTCGGCAACATCCTCCTGCCCATCGCCATCACGACCGGAGTGCTGTCATGACGTTCGAAGCCCCCGACAGCTCCGTCCCCGGCGTCGAGCCCGGATCGATCCTCGACGGCCGCGTCCCCGACGGCGACCCGCGCACCGCGTGGGAGCGCCGCCGCCTCTCCTACAAGCTCGTCAACCCGAACAACCGCCGCAAGTTCCGCGTCATCGTCGTCGGCACCGGGCTCGCCGGCGCTGGCGCGGCGGCAGCCCTCGGCGAGCTCGGGTACGACGTCCATGCGTTCACGTACCACGACGCCCCGCGCCGCGCGCACTCCGTCGCCGCCCAGGGCGGCATCAACGCGGCCCGGGCCCGCAAGGTCGACAACGACTCCGTCGACCGGTTCGTCATCGACACCGTCAAGGGCGGCGACTTCCGCGGACGCGAGGCCGACGCCTTCCGCCTCGGCGAGGAGTCCGTCCGCGTCATCGACCACATGAACGCGATCGGAGCGCCGTTCGCCCGCGAGTACGGCGGCCAGCTCGCCACCCGTTCGTTCGGCGGCGTCCAGGTCTCCCGCACGTACTACACGCGTGGGCAGACAGGTCAGCAGCTCCAGATCGCCTCCGCGCAGGCCCTCCTGCGCCAGGTCGACGCCGGCACCGTCACGCTGCGCACCCGCCACGAGATGCTCGACCTCATCATCGAGGACGGTCGCGTGCAGGGTGTCATCATGCGCAACCTGCTCACCGGTGAGATCAGCGCGCACACCGCCCACGCCGTCATCCTCGCGACCGGCGGCTACGGCAACGTCTTCTACTTCTCCACCCTCGCGAAGAACTCCAACGCCTCAGCCGCCTGGCGAGCAGTCCAGCGCGGCGCGCTCCTCGCGAGCCCGAGCTTCATCCAGTTCCACCCGACCGCGCTGCCCGTGTCGAGCAAGTGGCAGTCCAAGACCATCCTCATGAGCGAGTCGCTGCGCAACGACGGTCGCATCTGGGTCCCCGTCGACCCGGACGACAAGCGCGCACCCGGCGACATCCCTGAGGACGAGCGCGACTACTACCTCGAGCGCAAGTACCCCGCGTTCGGCAACCTCACCCCCCGCGACGTCGCCTCGCGCAACGCGCACGAGCAGATCCGCGCAGGCCGCGGCGTCGGCCCGCTGAAGAACTCCGTCTACCTCGACTTCCGCGACGCCATCAAGCGCATCGGGAAGAAGAAGATCGCCGAGCGCTACGGCAACCTCTTCGAGATGTACACCCACGCCACCGGCGAGGACCCGTACACCGAGCCCATGCGCATCGCCCCCGGCGCCCACTTCACGATGGGCGGCCTCTGGTCCGACTACGACCAGATGACCTCCCTGCCCGGCCTGTTCGTCGGCGGCGAGGCTGGATGGGGCTACCACGGCGCCAACCGCCTCGGCGCGAACTCGCTGCTCTCGGCCTGCGTCGACGGCTGGTTCACCCTGCCGTACTCCGTGCCGAACTACCTCGCGCCCCTGCTCGGCAGCCAGCGCCTCCCCGACGACGCGCCCGCCGTCACCGAGGCCCTCGACCGCACCCGCGACCGCGTCGACCGCCTCATGTCCGTCCAGGGCGAGCACGGCCCGACGTACTTCCACCGGCTCCTCGGCGACATCCTCTACGAAGGCTGCGGCGTCGAGCGGACCCGCGAGACCCTCACGACCGCGATCGACAAGATCCGTGCGCTGCGGACACGGTTCTGGACCGAGCTGCGGGTCCTCGGCGACGAGGACCGGCTCAACCAGGAGCTCGAGAAGGCGGGCCGCGTCGCGGACTACCTCGAGCTGGCGGAGCTCATGTGCGTCGACGCCCTCGACCGCGAGGAGTCCTGCGGCGCACACTTCCGCGCCGAGCACCAGCAGGACGGCGAGGCCGTGCGCGACGACGACCGCTGGGCGTTCGTCTCCGCGTGGGGCGTCCCCGGCGACGGTCGGCACGTCCGGCACGCCGAGCCCCTGGCGTTCGACGCCGTCCCGCTGACGAGGAGGAACTACAAGTGAGACTCGTGCTCGAGGTCTGGCGACAGGCCAACCCCGCAGACCAAGGCCGCTTCGAGACCCACGAGGTTGACGACGCCACCCCCGAGATGTCCGTCGTCGAGCTTCTCGACCGCCTCAACGAACGCCTTGTCGAAGAGGGACGCGAACCCTTCGCGTTCGAGTCCGACTGCCGCGAGGGCATCTGCGGCGCGTGCGGCGTCACCGTCGACGAACGGCCCCACGGCCCGCAGCCCAACACGCCGTCGTGCCACCAGCGCCTCAGCTCGTGGACCGACGGGCAGACCGTCCGCATCGAGCCGCTGCGCTCGCGCGTGTACCCGGTCGTCCGCGACCTCGTCGTCGACCGCTCCGCGCTCGACCGCGTCGTCAAGGCCGGCGGCCACATCGCCGTCCAGGCAGGCACCGCGCCTGACGCCGACACGACCCCGGTCGACCACGCGCTCGCCGAGATGGCCCTCGACTTCGCGGCCTGCATCGGCTGCGGCGCCTGCGTCGCCGCGTGCCCCAACGGCGCCGCGCACCTCTTTGTCGGCTCCAAGCTCGCGCACCTCGCCGCCCTCCCGGGCGGGAAGAAGGAGCGCGGACGGCGCGCCCGTGCCATGGTCGACGAGATGGAGCAAGACTTCGGCCCGTGCTCCTCCTACGGCGAGTGCGCCGACGTCTGCCCTGCAGGCATCCCGCTCGCGGCGATCGCCGTCGTCAACCGCGAGCGGATGAGGGTGGTGCTGCGCGGCAGGAACGACTGAACGACCGACCCGGGCGGAGAACGTGCTCCGCCCGGGCCACAGCAGGGCGCCGTCCGCGCCCGACAGAATCACCTAGGGCGGCAATGACGCCGCCGGACCGGCAACGACGCCGGTCACGCCTAGCGTGAGCAACGACGCTCATGCCAGACGGACGGAGAAGAGAGATGACCCAGCAATTCCGCACAGAGGTCGACCTGCTCGGCCCGAAGGACGTGCCTGCCGACGCCTACTACGGCGTCCATACCCAGCGTGCCATCGAGAACTTCCCCATTAGCTCCGCGAAGATCAGCGACGTTCCCGAGTTCGTGCGGGCGATGGTCATGGTCAAGAAGGCCTCCGCGCTCGCGAACAAGGACATGTTCACCCTCCCCGCGGACGTCGCCGACTCGATCGTCGAGGCGTGCGACCTGATCCTCGAGGAAGGTCGCTGCATGGACCAGTTCCCCGTGGACGTCTTCCAGGGTGGCGCTGGCACGAGCGTCAACATGAACACCAACGAGGTCGTCGCCAACCTCGCGCTCGAGCTGCGCGGCCTGCCCAAGGGCAGCTACGACGTCATCAACCCGAACGACCACGTCAACCAGTGCCAGTCCACGAACGACGCGTACCCGACCGGGTTCCGCCTCGCCGTCCACACCGTCGTGGAGGGGCTGCGCGACGAGCTCGGGCTGCTGGCCGAGGCGTTCGAGAAGAAGAGCGTCGAGTTCGCTGACGTCCTCAAGATGGGCCGCACCCAGCTGCAGGACGCCGTCCCCATGACGGTCGGTCAGGAGTTCGGCGCCTTCGGCCTCCTCATGCGCGAGGAGATGCGCTACCTGGCTCGGCAGATCGAGCTGCTGCTCGAGGTGAACCTCGGCGCGACCGCGATCGGGACGGGCATCAACACGCCGCTCGGCTACCCCGAGAAGGCGTCCGCGCGCCTCGCCGAGGTGACCGGGCTGCCGTTCGTCACAGCGGAGAACCTCATCGAGGCGACCTCCGACACCGGCGCCTACGTCGCGGTCCACGCCGGGCTCAAGCGCGTCGCCGTCAAGCTCGGGATGATCTGCAACGACCTGCGCCTGCTGTCGTCCGGTCCTCGCGCCGGCCTCAACGAGATCAACCTCCCCGAGCTGCAGGCCGGATCGTCGATCATGCCCGCCAAGGTCAACCCGGTGCTGCCGGAGGTCGTGAACCAGGTCTGCTTCAAGGTCATGGGCAACGACGTGACCCTCACCATGGCCGCCGACGGCGGGCAGCTCCAGCTCAACGTCATGGAGCCCGTCATCGCGCAGTGCGTGTTCGAGTCCGTGAGCCTGCTCCGCAACGCCGCCCGGGCGCTGCGTGAGAAGTGCATCGACGGCATCACCGTCAACGCCGACGTGTGCCTGCGCTACGTCATGAACTCCATCGGGATCGTGACCTACCTCAACCCGATCATCGGTCACCACAACGGTGACCTGGTCGGCAAGGAGTGCGCCCGCTCCGGACGGTCCGTGCGAGAGGTGGTCCTCGAGATGGGGCTCCTCGACGAGGAGACGCTCGACGAGATCCTCTCGCCGGCCAACCTCATGAGGCCGCACTACAGCGGCCACCTCTACAAGTCTGACGACGACGTGACAAGGCAGGTTGACGCACGATGATGATCGCAGTGCAGTTCCTGGTCGTCCTCGCGGCCATCTTCCTCGGTGCTCGCCTCGGCGGCATCGCGATCGGTTTCGCCGGTGGTCTCGGCGTTCTTGTCCTCGCCATGCTCGGTGTGACGCCGGGAGCCATGCCTCTCGACGTCGTCTCGATCATCATGTCCGTGATCGCGGCGATCGCCGCGATGCAGGTCGCCGGAGGTATGGACTACCTCGTCGACCTCGCGGACCGGGCGTTGCGGAAGAACCCGAAGCACCTCAACTTCCTCGCCCCGGTCATCACCTACCTGATGACGATCATGGCGGGCACCGGCCACACCGCGTTCTCCACGATGCCGGTCATCACCGAGGTCGCCAAGGAGAACAACATCCGCCCCGCGCGCCCGCTGTCCATCGCGGTCGTCGCGTCGCAGATCGCCATCACGGCCTCACCGATCTCCGCGGCCGTGGTCTTCTTCTCCGGGATGCTCGAGGAGGGCAGCACCGGCGTCGACTACATCGGCCTGCTCGCCGTCGCGATCCCGTCGACGTTCCTCGCCTGCATGGCGACCGCCGCGATCATGATGGCGATCGACAAGATGCGGGGCACGACGAAGCTCGACACGCTCCCCGAGTATCAGAAGCGCCTCGCCGAGGGCACCGTCGCAGCACCGACGGGGCGCAAGGAGCGCGACATCAAGCCGGGCGCGAAGCTCTCGGTGCTGATCTTCTGCCTCGGCCTCGTCGTGGTCATGACGTACGCGACGATCATCTCGGACAAGGTCGGCCTCATCGAGGAGCCGGTCATGGGCCGTGACGCTGCGATCATCTCGATCATGCTGTCGATCGCGACGATCATCGTCGTCTGCTGCAAGGTCAACACCTCGGAGATCCTCGGGGCGTCGACGTTCAAGTCCGGTATGAGCGCGTCCATCTGCGTGCTCGGTGTCGCCTGGCTCGGCACGACGTTCGTCAAGGCGCACGAGGAGGAGATCATGACGGCGTCCTCCGACATCCTCAAGGAGAACACCTGGCTGCTCGCGGTCGTCCTGCTGTTCGCTGCGGCGCTGCTCTACTCGCAGGCAGCGACGTCGAAGGCGCTCATGCCGACGGCGCTTGCGATCGGCGTCTCGCCGCTCGGCATGGTCGCAGCGTTCCCGGCGGTGTCCGCACTGTTCATCCTCCCGACGTACCCGACGCTGCTCGCAGCCGTCGAGATGGATGACACGGGATCGACGCGGATCGGGAAGGCGGTCTTCAACCACCCGTTCCTGGTCCCGGGCCTGATCAACATCGCGATCGCGGTGGCGCTCGGCTACCTGTTCGGGTCGTTCATCCTCTGACCCGCTGACAGGACGGCCCTCGCACGCGACCCGTGTGGGGGCCGTCTCTGTGCGTGCTGCCGGTGCCGACCTGACATGGTTCGACGGCGATCGGGCGGCGCCAGCGGGGCGTCTGCCCAGGCCGATACGATCTGTACCGGCCTGGGCGGGTTCGCCGCCTGGCCGCACCAGGTCCGGGACCCCGGCCCGCACGACGACCGAGGAGCTGCCTCCCGTGCCCACCGACGGCCCCCGCCGACCGATCCCGTGGCGCAGGCTGGCAGGAGCCAGCCTGCGCACCCTCGTGGCGATCCTCGGCGCGCACCTCGTGCTCGTCGGCCTCTTCGCGGCGACCTACGCGATCCCGGACGCCCCGATCGTCCGCCACGTCTCAGCCGACCTCGCCGCAGGGCGCCTAGCCGACGTCTACCCCGACAACCCGCTCGGTGGGCGCCTCGACGGGTACACGCAGTGCCTGAGCACGACGAGCGGCGTCCTCCCGACGTCGTCGACCACGAGCCTGGTCGACAGGATGACGATGGTGCCCCGCGGGCCGGGCGAGTGCGAGAAGCTCGGCGCCTACTTCGGGAACCTCGCCACGGACGGCCCCTTCGCTGATCCCGACCGGGGCGAGGCGTTCGGCTACATCCGGTACTGGTCGGGCTACTCGATCGTCGCGCGCCCCCTCCTTGCGCTCGGCGGCATCGTCGCCGCTCAGACGGGCAGCGCGATACTGCTCGTCGGCGCGCTCGCAGGTCTCGCACACGGGGTGCTGCGCCGTGCTGGCGGCCTTGCAGCAGCAGCGCTCGTCGGCACGTACGTGCTCACGTCGAACGTCACGACGACGCCGCTCGCCTACACGATGGCCGTCTCGGAGTCCGTCGCGCTCGCGGGCGCCGCCCTGGTCCTGCTCGTCCCGCGGCGCTGGGTGGTTCCCGCAGCTGCCGCGGCGGCGTCGGCGTTCGTGTTCGTGGACCTCCTCACGGTGCCCAGCACGTCGTGGGCGCTCACGGTGTTCGCCGTGGGGCTGCGCGCGTGGTCCGCGTGGGCGGCAGGGCGACGGACCGCCAGCCCCGCCGGCGCCGTGCTGACCGCCGCCGCGGGTGGCGCTGTCGCGTGGTGCGCCGGATACGGGGTCTCCTGGGCATCGCGGTGGGTGTACGCGACGGCATACGTCGGCGTGGACGGCGTGGTCGACGACGTGCTTCGGACGGCGCGCTTCCGGATCGACGGCGACACGACCTTCACCGGGGCGGCCATCGAGCTCAGCGACGTGCCGCTCGGCTCGCTCGGCAAGAATCTCGGCTACTGGGCGATGACCGTGGGCCTGTGGGCCGCCGTCGTGATCGTCGTGGCTCTCGTGGTCACGGTGGTGCTCCGGCGTACGGACCTGCGCGCGGGCGTAGCGGCACGTGGCGGCTGGACGACTGTCGCCGCACTCGCCGCTCCTGCCCTGCTCGTCGTCGTCTGGTACGAGTTCCTGCGCAACCACAGCCAGATCCACGCGTTCTTCACCCACCGGAGCCTGGGCGCCGCGACGGCGATCCTCGTCGCCGCCCTCGTCATCGGGTGGCGAGGGGCTCCTCGGCCGGCGTCGGCACGGGCGGCAGGCGCAGATAGGCGAGACGCATCGACTCCCGACGGAGCCGCAGCACGCCCGTGAGCAGCAGCCCCACAGCCCCGGAGAGGACGCCGAGGATCGCGAGGCTCGACGCGAGGATCGCCGTCGGGAATCGCTCGACGAGACCTGTCTGCGTGAACTCGTAGACGACCGGGATGCCGAGCGCGAGGGACGCCACGAGAAGGAGGGCCGCGACCCCGCCGTAGATCGCGAACGGGCGCTCGTGGACGAGCATG
The DNA here is from genome assembly GCF_012396185.1 of Sanguibacter hominis ATCC BAA-789. Taxonomy (GTDB): domain Bacteria; phylum Actinomycetota; class Actinomycetes; order Actinomycetales; family Cellulomonadaceae; genus Flavimobilis; species Flavimobilis hominis. Next base: position 1,217,893 of record NZ_JAAXOW010000001.1, on the reverse strand, counting down.
CGCGCAAGCGCCCAGACGATCCTCAACCCGTCGCGTACTGTGCGCAGCTTCGAGGCGGAGCCCTCGGGCCGTTCCTTGAACCCGACCTCGACCTCACGCTGCGGGACGCGCAGCGCCATCGAGTGGATCGTCAGCTCCGTCTCGATCTCGAACTCGCGCGAGAGCGCGGGGAACGACTTGACGAATCGACGTGAGAAGACGCGGTACCCGGAGAACATGTCGGTGACCTTGGCGCCGAAGAGCAGCCCGACGACCTTGTTGAACGCGGCGTTGCCGCGGGCGTGGCCTGGACGGTGGGCCGAGGCCGCCGGGTCGTCAGCACGGCAGCCGAGGACCTGGTCGTACGGCCCCTCGAGGAGCGTGCGGATCAGCTCCGGGGCGGCGCTCGCGTCGTACGTGTCGTCGCCGTCGATCATGAGGTAGACGTCGGCGTCGATGTCGGCGAACGCGCGCCGCACGACGTTGCCCTTGCCCTTGGTGTCCTCGCACCGCACGATCGCACCGTGCGCGGCTGCGACCTCGGCGGTGCGGTCCGTCGAGCGGTTGTCGTAGACATAGACGTCGATGCCCGGCACCGCCGCGTGCAGGTCGTCGACGACCTTGCCGATCGCGACCTCCTCGTCGTGGCAAGGGACGATCGCCGCGATGGTCAGCTTGTCGGTCACGGTGCCTCCGGACTCCGTCGAGTGTCGCCTGAAGCGTACCGGTCCGGGGTGTGTCGTGGCTGGTGGCGCCGCTACAGCACGACGAGGATCTGGACCAGGAGGATCTTCACGACGATGCCGAGGGCGAAGGTGGCGGCGTACCCGGCGTCGATGCGGTCGTCCATGATGCGGGAGTTGGCGTCGGCGAGGATGACGGGCTGGCCGAGGAGCCCGGCGAACGCTCCGGACGTGCGTTGCGCGCTGATGCCGAGCCGGTGCGCACCGGCGTACAGGACCAGGGCGGCGACCGCGACGACGGCGGCTGCGGACGCGCCGACCGCGAGCCCTTCGAGCGAGAACGCCCGCGCCGCGAAGTCCTGGCCGGAGGAGAGGCCGACGGCGGCCAGGAACAGCACGAGGCCGAGCTGCCGGATCGTGAGGTTGGCGGCGTGGGGCATGCCCCAGACGACGGGACCGGTGCGCTCGAGCCCGCCGAGGATCATCCCGACGAGGAGCGGGCCGGCAGCGGACCCGAGGGAGAAGACGACGCCGCCGGGGAGCGGGATCGACACGAGCCCTGCCAGCAGGCCGACGGCCATGCCGATGCCCATCGTGAGGGCGTCGATCTCGGAGACGTGACGCTCGGAGTCGCCGAGGAGCTTGCGCACTTCCTTGAGGCGGTCGCGCGGCACGACGGGCAGGACGCGGTCGCCGAGCTCGAGGACGAGGTCGTCCTTCGCGAGGAGGTCGGCGTCGCCGCGGCGGACCCGCGTGATGACGCCGCCGTACCGGCCGGGCAGGTCGAGGTCGCCGACGGTGCGGCCGGCGATGCGGCGGTTGGAGACGACGACGCGGCGGTAGTCGACGGACCGGCGGTCGTCCGCGAGGTGCATCTCGACCTCGCGGCCGAGGTGCTCGACGGCGAGCGCGACGGCGTCGGCCGGGCCGACGACGACGACCTGGTCGCCGGGGCGCAGCTCGTCGTCGGGTGCGACGACGCGGGTGCGGCCGCCGCGCGCGAGGTAGGACATGCGGACCTCCTGCGCGTCGAAGCCGGGGATCTCTCCGAGCCAGGTCTGGCGCTCGACCTCGACGGTCGTCGCGTACAGGCCGGCGCCCGAGGCTGAGGCGGGGTCACGGCGGGCGTCCCACATGCGACGCACCGTCGAGGCGACGACGAGGATCGCGACGGTCACGCCGACCGGGTAGCCGAGCGAATAGCCGACTGCGGGGTTGTTGTTGCCGGCGGCCTCGGTCGCGGCGGCGAGAGCGGGGGTCGCGGTGAGCGCTCCGGTGAACATCCCGGCGGCGACCTCGCTGCCGAAGCCGAAGGCCTTGCCGGCGATGCTCGCGACACCGGCGGAGGCGACGATCGCGACGACGGTGACGACCATGAGGGGCCACTGCCGACGCAGGTCGCGGAAGAACGTGGAGCCGGCGGCGAGGCCGACGCAGTAGACGAACAGCGCGAGGCCGAGGGTGGACAGGAGCCCGAGGCCTTCGCCGAGGCGGGGGTCCGCTGCGCCCACGGCGAGGCCGACGAAGAGCGCGCCGGCGGCGCCGAACCGTAGGGGCCCGAACGGCACGGTGCCGAGGGCGGTGCCGAGCGCGACGACCAGGAAGACGGTCAGGACGGGGGACTGTGCGAGGAGGTCCAGCACGGCGGACACGGTCAGCTCCGGGAAGGTGTGGGGGATCTGGTGTCAACGCTAGAGGGTCACGAGGGCGAATCATAGGATGTTTTGCCGGGTTGTGAGCGACGAGACATGACCGCTGCGTCACGACGCCGTGCAGAGATTCTGACGTTTCATGAGATGGTGTCGTCATGATGTCGGTGACGACCCCACGCGCGACGGAGCGACGTCGTCGGAAACCTCCGCGCGGCTGGATCCCAGACCAGCACGGAGCCTGGGCGATGCTCGTCGTGCCGCTCCTCGTCGGCGTCGCAGCCTCCGGTGGCGCCTGGGTGCACGTCCCCCTCGCGCTCCTGTGGTTCGTCGGATACTTCGCCTTCTTCGCGACCGGCCAGTGGCTCCGCTCGCGTCGCAAGGCCCGCTACTTCCCGCCCGTGCGCGCCTACGTCCTCGCGAGCGCACCGCTCGGCGCCGTCGTCGCGCTCGCCGAGCCGCGACTCCTGCGCTGGGTTCCCGTCTTCCTGCCGCTGCTCCTCGTCTCCCTGTGGTGCTCCCACCGTCGCAAGGACCGCTCCCTGCTCAACGACGCCGTCTCCGTCACGGCCGCGTGCCTCATGCTGCCCGTCGCGTACGACGCCGGACACGGCCCGGCGGACGGGTGGCCCGCCGTCTGGCTCGCGACCGTCCTCGTCCTCGCGTACTTCGTCGGCACCGCGTTCTACGTCAAGACGATCATCAGGGAACGCGGCAACCGCACCTACCTCGCGCTGTCGCTCGCCTACCACGCGGCGATGGTCCCCCTGCCGCTCGCGGCCGCCGCGATCGCGGGACGGATGGTCCCGGGCGCAACAGGCTCCCAGGTCGCTACGCTCGACCTAGGGCTGCTGGTCGCTCTCAACGTGATCCTGCTGCTCCGCGCGCTGGCCGTGCCCCGGACCGGTGCGACGCCCAAGCAGGTCGGGGTCGGCGAGATCCTCGTCTCGGCGACGTTGACCGTCCTTCTGCTCGTAAAGGTCGTCTGAGATGTCCGAGCTCGCACCTGCCACCCAGTCCGCACCGGCCGACGCCCCCCGCGAGCCTCGCGTCGTCGTCGTCGGCGGAGGCTACGCCGGCGCCACCGTCGCACGCGAGCTCGACGCGGTCGCCGATGTCACCGTCGTCGAGCCGAAGGACCACTTCGTCCACGCGGTCGCGACGCTGCGCGCCACCGTCGACGAGGCGTGGGAGGACAAGGTCTTCCACTCCTACGACAAGCTGCTCGAGCGCGGCCGCGTCATCCACGACACCGCGCGGCTCGTCACGCCGACCCAGGTGCGGATCTCGCCCGTCTCGACGCTCGACGCCGACTACCTCGTCCTCGCGACCGGCACCACGTACCCGTTCCCCGCCAAGTACATCGAGCAGCAGGCCTGGGTCGCGCGCTCGCGTCTCGCGCGGCTGCGGGAGGCGCTCGCGGTGACGCGCGACGTCCTTCTCGTCGGCGGCGGGCCCGTGGGCGTCGAGCTCGCCGGCGAGCTGCTGCACGCGTTCCCGCACCTCAACATCACGATGGTCGAGCGAGAGTTCGACATCCTCCCGAGCCCCGCCTACCTGCCCGAGTTCCGCACCGCGCTCCACGAGCAGCTCGAGGCCGCAGGCGTGCACTTCATCCTCGGGCGGCAGCTCGCCTACTGGCCGTCCGGCGACGTCGGCACGCTGCACGACTTCACCGTCCACACGACCGACGGGCAGCGCATCGACGCGCAGATGTGGTTCCGGTGCTTCGGCAACCAGCAGGAGTCCGACTACCTCGACGCCGCGTTCGCGAACGTGCGCCGCGGCGACGGCCGGCTCGCCGTCCAGCCCACGATGCAGGTCGAGGGCTTCGAGACGGTGTTCGCGGTCGGCGACGTCACGGACGTCCCCGAGTCCAAGCGCGCACAGGCGGCCATCGCCCACGCGCACGTGGCGGCCGCCAACATCCGCTCGCTCATCGCCGGTGAGAACCCGACCGCGACCTACACGGCCGCGCGCGAGCAGATCGTGGTGCCCCTCGGGCCGACGGGCGGGGCGTCGCAGCTGCAGCAGCCCGACGGGAAGCGCGTCGTCCTCGGCAGCGAGGAGACTGCGCGGATCAAGGGCGCCGACCTCATGACTGGCCCGATCGAGGAGATCCTGGGCCTCGCCTGACCCTGGCGGGCGGCGCCGAGCAGCGCCGCCCGCCAGGGTGCGCCCGCACGCGAGGTGGGGCCGGTCCCGAGGTGGGGGCCGGTCCCGAGGTAGGGCCCTGCGCGCGAGGTAGGGCCGCCCGTGTGAGGTAGGGCCCTGCACGGCCCTGTTCGGCGTGGAGGCCCCTACCTCAGACGGCAGGGCCTGCCTCGCGAAGGGCGGGGTGCGCGTCCGGGGTGCCGAGGGTACGAAAAAGCCGCGACCATGTGGTCGCGGCTCTCGTGGGCGGCGCGGGCGGGGGTCCCGCGGCCCTGTGTGAAGGTGCGCGTCAGCGCACGTTCATCCCGGTGAACGGCTCCTGGTGCATCGTGATGGCCGGGCTGATCCGCAGGTGCTCTCCGTGGACCCACGACGTAGCCGTGGCCCGACGCTTGAACCAACGTGCGGCCTTGGCGATGGAGTGCTGTGCGGCGGTCATCTCTCTGCTCCTTATCTCTGTCGTCCCGGTGGAGGAACACCTCTATCTTGACCGCGAATCTGCTTAAGCACAATTGAATCTTCTTTGATACCCAGTGTAGTGTTGCTACATGACCGCAGACCCGAAGAGACTTGCCTTCCTCTTGGCCGTGCACAGGGCTGGAGGCGTCCTGGCGGCCGCAGACCTGCTGCATGTGACCCCTTCTGCGGTGTCTCAGCAGATTGCCCGGCTTGAGGCCGAGGAGCGTGTCACCGTGCTCGATCGCGGGCCGCGCGGCGTCACCCTGACGCAGGCGGGCCGCATCCTCGCTGAGGCAGCCGAGCACATCGAGGCGGAGCTCGTCACGGCCCGCAAGCGTCTCGCCGCGGCGGGTGACGGAGCGAGCGGGACGGTCACGGTCGCGTCCTTCCAGACGGTCACGATCGCGGCGCTCGTCCCGGCGATCCTCAAGCTGCGTGAGTCCGCTCCGGGCGTCGAGCCGCACGTCCGCGAGATGGAGTACGCGGAGGCGCTGCGCGCGCTGCGCGCGGGCGAGGTCGACGTCGTCCTGCACGAGCGCGACGAGGACACCGCGCCGAACATCCCGCGCGGCCAGCGTGAGATCCCGATCCTCGACGAGCCGTGGCGGCTCGTCATCCCGTCGTCGTTCCCGACGCCGACCTCGCTCCACGACCTCGCCGACGTGCGCTGGGTCGCTCCAGACCCGTCGACGGCGGCTGCGCGCGCCCTCGGGCGCGTCGCGCAGGCGCTCGGTGTCGAGCTGCAGATGCGGCACACGTTCTTCGACTTCGACATCGCGCTCACGCTCGTCGCCGCAGGCGACGGCCCCGCGCTGCTGCCTGCGCTTGCGCTGCAGTCCGGCATCCCTGAGGGGGTCGAGGTCGTGTCGCTCCCGGGGCTCGGCAGCCGCCGCATCGTCGCCCGGCACCGGAAGAGCCGGCACGAGCCGGGTGCCGCGGTCGAGGCGCTCCTCGAGGCGCTCGTCGAAGAGGCGCGCGGCCTCGAGCTCGTCTGAGAAGCCCGGGAACGACGAAGGGGCCGACGGTGCGTCGGCCCCTTCAAAGGTGGGTGTGGATCGGTGTGCGCCTCATCGGATGATCAGGTTCGGCATCGGGCGGTTCGCCTGGTAGATGTCGACCGCGGTGCGCTGGTCGTGCGACATCGGGTCGCCGTCCGGCACGGCCGCGCGCCTGTAGCGCTGGGTGACCGAGGTGACGGGTGCCCTGAGCGAGCGCCCGCTGCGGAATACGGACATGACGTATCTCTCCTGGTAGATGGGGGGAGTCCTCGTTCTCGAGGACTCCCCGAGTCTGTCGCGGCCCGTGTGCGACGGGCCACTCATTTATCGGTGGAAAGCCCCACGGTCAGGCGAGGCAGAACTGGTTCCCGTCCGGGTCGGCGAGCGTGGTCCACGTGAATCCGCCCTCCTCGCGGACCCCGACGACGGTCGCGCCAGCCTCGACGAACCGCGCGACCTCCGCCTCGCGGTCCTCGACGTGGAAGTCGAGGTGCACGCGGTTCTTCCCGGGCGTCGGGTCCGGGACCTTCTGGAAGCCGAGGTTCGGGCTCGCGTCGCCGTAGGTCACGACCGTGAACCACTCGTCCTCGTTCTCGATCGTGCCGGCGGTGACCCCCGCCCACCAGCGCGCGAGCGCGACGGCGTCGGAACAGTCGAACGTGACCATGGAGGCTGTGATCTGAGTCATAGCGCTAACGTATCGGCGCCCTCTGACAAGGAGCCGACCTGCGAGCGGTGCCCCGACGTCGCGCGGGCAAAAGTGCGGCGACGTCCGTGTGAAGACGTGAAAGGACCCGTGGGTCGCGCGCTCTGCGCTGGTGCGGTGGACTGGTCCGCACCCCCACGGGTCCCGGTGGCCGCCTGGGATTGGCGGACCGTCCGGTCGGGCCGGCAGTCAGCCGGCGACCACCTCGAGAGTCCTGGAGTACTTCATCTCGTGGACCACCTCCTTTCCCTACGTGCGAGCGACGCTACGCCTGCTCCGGAGGCCTCGCACGGCTTTTTCTTCGATGGGCGAGGATGGTGTCCATGACCAGCGCGAACCCCTTCTCGACCGACGGCCCAGCGCTCACCCGGGGCGGCCCGCTGCGCGTGATGATGGTCTGCACGGGCAACATCTGCCGGTCCCCCATGGCGGAGATCGTGCTGCGCGCGCGGCTGCGCGAGCACGGTCTGGACGACCGCGTCGTCGTCGACTCGACCGGCATCAGCTCGGAGGAGCACGGCAACCCGATCGACCGACGCGCCCGCACGGCGCTCGCGCGCCGCGGCTATGCGGGGGACGACGTCGACGCGCACCGGGCGCGTCGCGTGCGGCCCGACGAGATCGGTGAACGGGACCTCGTCCTCGCGATGACGGCCCACCATGCCGCGACCCTGCGCCGTCTTGCACCCGACGCCGCCGACCGCGTGCACATGTTCCGCTCGCTCGACCCGGCCGCCCCAGCTCCCCGGCGTGACAGCGACCTCGACGTCGCCGACCCCTGGTACGGCGGGCCCGAGGACTTCGAGCTCTGTCTCGACGAGGTCGAGGCAGCGGTCGACGGTCTCATGGCGGAGATCCGAACCGGGCTCGCCCGACAGCCTCGGTGACAGGCGGGAGGGGCTACCGATGTATCCCGTGGATGCGCGACTCGGGCATGAGGGCGAGCGATCGGCCGCGCGAGGCAGGATGGACGCATGAAGATCGCTCGCCGGGCCGCCGTCCCCGCCTTCGCCGTCATGGAGATCGTCGCCGCGGCCAACGCCCGCCGCGCCGCGGGACAGTCGATCATCAACCTGTGCGTCGGCGAGCCGACGACGGGCGCGTCCGACGCGGTGCGCGACCTCGCCCAGGAGATCCTCGCGACGGGCAGCCTCGGCTACACCGAGGCGATGGGCTCGCCCGCCCTGCGCCGCGCGATCGCCGCGCACTACGGCCGCTGGTACGGGACCGACGTCGACCCGTCGCGCGTCGCCGTGACGACCGGGTCGTCAGGCGGGTTCATGCTCGCGTTCCTCGCCGCGTTCGACGTCGGCGACCGCGTCGCGCTCGTCCGCCCCGGATACCCGGCCTACCGGAACATCCTCGCGTCGCTCGGCTGCGACGTCGTCGAGATCGGCTGCGGCCCCGCCGAGGGATACGTGCCGACGGTCGCGCAGCTCGACGCCGCGCACGCCGCGGCGCCGCTCGAGGGCCTCGTCCTCGCGAGCCCCGCCAACCCGACGGGCACGATGGTCGACGCCGCCGCGCTCGCCCAGATCGCCTCCTGGTGCACGTCGCACGGCGTGCGCCTGATCAGCGACGAGATCTACCACGGCATCGTGTACGACGACGCGCGCTGGCCTGGCGCGAGCGCCGTGCACCACCTCGAGGGTGGCGCCGTCGTCGTCTCGTCGTTCTCGAAGTACTGGGCGATGACAGGCTGGCGGCTCGGGTGGCTCGTCCTGCCTGACGACCTCGTCGCGCCCGTCGACGCGCTCGCGGGCAACGTCGCGCTGTGCCCGCCCGCTCTCGCGCAAGGTGCGGCGGTCGCGGCGTTCTCCGACGCGGGCTATGCCGCAGCGCAGGAGAACGTCGCCCGCTACGCGGCGTCGCGGGCGCTCCTGCTCGAGAGTCTCGACGAGCTCGGCTGGACCCAGGTCGCGCCCGCGGACGGGGCGTTCTACCTGTACGCCGACGTCTCCGGCGCGGGCCTCGACTCGGTGACGTGGTGCGCACGCCTGCTCGACGAGGCCGGCGTCGCGCTCACGCCCGGTACCGACTTCGACGAGGTCGACGGCGCCCGCTGGGTGCGCCTGTCCTTCGCACAGGACCCCGGGGTCATCGGCGAGGCCGTGGACCGGATCGTTGCCTGGCAGGCGACGACCCGGCCGGACGTCAGCTGACGTCGCGCCTGCGGAACATGAGCCACGTCACGAGCACGACGACGACGGCCAGGCCGGCGACGTACGCCGCCCCCGCGCTCGTCGAGATGTCGTAGACGACCTGGACGCACCGGCGGGAGCCGTCGACCGGGCTGGCGCCGCACTTGTCCCACGACACCTCCGAGCCTCCGTTCACGAGTGCCGCGACGTGGGGTCGCACGACCCACGGCTGCAGCGACGGGAACATCCCCCACACGACCGCCTCGACCCCCACCAGGTAGCCGAGGAGGACGCCGAGCACGCCGGTGGTGCTGCGGAGCGCCGCCCCGAGCGAGGCCGCCACGACGCCGGACGCGACGGCGAGAGCGGCGCCGCGCGCAGCGACAGAGCCGACCGCCTGCCAGAGCTCGGCAGACGTCTCGAACGTGCCATGAGCGACGGCCACCGCGATCTCCGCGCACACGAGAGCCCCGAGGGCCGCTGCGGCGAGCGCGAGCGACGTCAGCGCCGTGCTCGCCAGCTTGGCGGCGAGCACGCGGGTGCGACGTGGCTCGACCGTCAGCAGCAGCGCGAGGCCGCCGGTCGCTCCCTCCGCACCGACGAGGCTGGCGCCGACGAGGAACGTGCCCGCCGCGACCACCAGCGCCAGCCGGTTCAGGTGCGCGGACACGAGCTCGCTGAGGTCCACGCTCGCGGTCCACACCTCCCGCACGGGCGGCTCGAGGAACGACGCGCACGAGAGATCGAGCTCGGGCTCGGCGGCGCGCATCGCGTCCTCGGCCTCGAGGCACTCCGCGTACCGCGCCTCGTGGTTCGCCTCCCACCAGGCGAGGTCGCCGGCGTACATGACGTCGAGCTGCGCGCGCTCCGACGCGCTCGGCGGGGCCGTCAGCGAGTACGACTCCGCGACGAGCACGGCGGCCAGGGCGAGAAGCGCGACAGCGATCCACCGGACGAGCAGGCGCGAGCGGGCACGCCCGAGCTCGGCGCGCAGCAGGCGGAGCGAAGGTGGGCGGGCCAGCCCGTCAGCCGACGTCACGGCGACGGAACACGAGCCACGACGCCAGGACCAGCAGTGCAGCGAGCACGCCCAGGTACAGCGCGCTGTCCGCCTGTGTGAGCACCTTGGTCATCTCGGTGCACACCTCGACGCCGGTGGTGGGGTCGGCCTTGCACTCCGTCCAGTACAGCTCCTTGCGGCCATCGATCACGGCCGACACGTTGGACAGCAGGAGCCACGGCTGGAGCTTGCCCACACCCATACCGAACATCGCCTCGAACACGAGGAGGTAGCCGAAGGCGGCCCCCAGGGCGGCCGCCGTGTGCCGCAGCAGCACCCCGAGCGTCGCACCGACCACGCCGGTCGCGACGGCCAGGAGGATCGCCCGCACCGCCATGAGCGTGAGGTCCTCCCACTGCTGGGAGGTCAGGTCGAGCGCGCCGTTGATGGCAGCGGCGCCCGCGATGCCCGCGATGCCGGCTGCAGCGCCCACGATCGCGTACAGGAGCGACGTGAGCGCGACCGCGACGAGCTTCGCCGCGAGGACCGCGCCACGTCTCGGCGCGAACGTGAGCCAGAGCCCCAGGTTTCCTGTGGCGATCTCGGCGGCGAGCAGGCTCGCGCCGATGACGAACGTGCCGCCGAGGAGCACCTGCAGGAAGCCGCTGTACGTGTACGGAGCGACGTCGCTCGCCGTCTGGGTGTAGAGCCAGTCGTCGAGGGTCGGCACCTGGTTGATGCTCTCGCACGCGTAGTCGATCGTGGGGTCGTTCGCGGCCTCACGATCGTCTGCCTGTGACGTGAGGCAGTCCTGGTACTGCTGGACGTGGTTCAGCTCCCAGTCCTTGAGGTTCTCCTCGAAGAACTGCGTCTGCTGCGCGAGCTCGGTCTCGCTCGGGGGGACGGTCGAGGAGTAGACGCTCAGCGCGACCATCGCCGTCACCGCGAGCGTCGCGACGAGCGCGATCCAGACGAGAAGACGGGAGCGGGACCGGCTGAGCTCGGCGCGTACGAGGCGGATCATCGCGCGCCTCCCTCGGTGTCCGTGGCCCTCGGGGCGTAGGGGCTAGCCGGCGGTGCGGGCGGAACCTTGTCGGTGTCGGTGTCGGTGCCGGTGCCGGCGCCGGGGCCTGCGTGCTGCGGACGGGGGGCGGCGAGCGCGCCGGCGCCCGCCGTCGTCCCCGGGCCCTCGCCTGCGGTGAGCTCGAGGAACACCTGCTCGAGGCCGGCCTTCACGGTGACGAGCTCGTTGACCCACAGGTCGTGGTGACCGAGCCTGCGTGCGATCTCCGATGCGTCGTCGACGCCGCGGACGACGACGTGCGTCGCGTCGTCGGTCAGGTCGAGCCCGGCTTCCCGCAGGACGCGCACGGCAGCAGCGTGGTCCTCCGAGCGCACCGCGACACGGACGGAAGAGCCGCCGGCGGCGCTGATGATGTCGGCGACCCGTCCCTCGGCGAGGAGGCGGCCGCGGCCGATGATCGACACGGTGTCGGCGACCTGCTCGACCTCCGCGAGGATGTGGCTCGACACGAGGACCGTCTTGCCGTTCTCCGCGAGCTGGCGCATCGTCTGGCGGATCTCGTGGATGCCCGCCGGGTCGAGGCCGTTGGTGGGCTCGTCGAAGATCAGCAGGTCCGGGTCCTTGAGCAAGGTCGCGGCGATCGCGAGGCGCTGCTTCATGCCGAGGGAGTAGGTGCGGTACTTGCTCTTCGCCCGGTCGTGGAGGCCCACGTCCGTGAGCACCTGGTCGACGGCGCGGTCAGGAGCGCCGATCGCGGTCGCGAGGAGCTCGAGGTTGCGGCGGGCCGAGAAGTTCGGGAAGAACTTGGGCGACTCGACGATCGCGCCGACGCGCCCGATGACGTCGGGCAGGGCCTTGGGCACCTGCTGCCCGAAGAGGTGCATCGTCCCGGCGTCTGCCCTGGCGAGGCCGAGGAGCATCCGGATGGACGTCGTCTTGCCGGAGCCGTTGGGGCCGAGGAACCCGTGCACGCCCCCGTACGGGACGCGAAGGTCCAGGCCGGAGACGGCGGTGGAGCGTCCCCGCAGGGACGCGTAGGTCTTGCGGAGCCCGGACGTGCAGACGGCGAGGTCGCGCGGATCGGGTCCGTCGGTGGGCGGAGGCGGTGCCGGTGTAGTCATGAGTTCCCCTGCTGGTGTCGATGTGATGCTCCCGCCGACCCTAGCGGGGGGCGTCGCGGCGTCGTGGGTGGCACGCCGCCCGCCGTCTGCCGGGTGAACAGCCCGGATGTATCACGTGGTCAGAAAGAAGTTCCTCAGAGTTGCGTCATGGTCTGCGGGCATCGCCCTCTCATGACGTGTGAGCAGCAACGCGCACGACGAAGAGCAACCGCCCGGGGGGGCCGGTGCGCGTGAGAGTGAGGACAGTGACATGACCCTGATGGACACCATGACCCGGCCGACGCTGACGAGGCGTGAGCGTGTGGTGCTGGCGCGGCTGGACGAGGAAGTGACTCTCGAGGAGATCGCGCGCGAGCTGTACGTCACGCGCAACACGGTGAAGTCGCAGGTGCGCAGCGTGTACAGGAAGCTCGGGATCAGCTCGCGCGCGGAGGCCGTGCGGGCGGCGAAGGGCCTCGACCTGCGCTGACCCTCGCTGCAAGTCATGGGATCTCTGGGGAGGTCCTGGCAAGATAGGGGCATGAACCGCAAGCTCGTGGTGGCCGCAGCGATCGTGGACGACCTGTCTGCGCCGTCGATGTTGCTCGGGGCGCGGCGCTCCCGGCCCGAGCACCTCGTGGGCATGTGGGAGTTTCCCGGTGGGAAGGTCGACCCGGGCGAGACGCCCGAGGAGGCGCTGCACCGAGAGCTCTGCGAGGAGCTCGGCGTGAAGGTCGAGCTCGGCAGCGAGGTGGTCGGACCTGACGACGGCGGCTGGATCATCACGGACCGCCACGTCATGCGGCTGTGGTTCGCGCAGGTCCGCGAGGGCGCGCCTGAACCTCTCGTCGAGCACGACCTGGTGCGCTGGCTCGCTCCCGAGGAGTGGGACTCGGTCCCGTGGCTGCCGGGAGACGTGAGGATCGTCGAGGCGCTGCGGCAGCACGTGGGGGCGCGCTTCCGCGGCGCGGACGCGTGAGCCATCCAGTTTGACGAGGGCGCGGGTCGTTCTTTGTACTAGTTCACATGGATGACAGTTGTAGTACCGACGACCTGCTCCCCAGCGAATGCCGGCGGGGGTGGGTCTGATGGACCAGGACACTCTTGTCTCTGCCGGCCTCGTCCTGGTGTTCATCCTCGTCGGCGGTGTCTTCGCCGGCACGGAGATGGCTCTCGTCTCGCTGCGCGAGTCCCAGGTGGACCGCATGGCCAAGGAGGGCGGGCGCAAGGCCCGCACGGCGCAGCTGGCGCGTGACCCGAACAGGTTCCTCTCTGCGGTGCAGATCGGCGTGACCGTCGCCGGGTTCTTCTCGGCGGCGTTCGGCGCCTCGACGCTCGCGCCTGACGTCGCCCCGCTCTTCGTGAGCGCAGGCCTGTCCAAGGGAGCAGCGGAGACGACGGCGCTCATCGCGCTCACGCTCGTCATCGCGTACCTCTCGCTCGTCCTGGGCGAGCTCGTGCCCAAGCGCATTGCGCTGCAGCGCACGGAGCAGTTCGCGACCCTCGTCGCGCCACCCCTCGACCGGTTCGCGCGGCTCATGCGCCCGGCGGTGTGGACGCTGTCCCGCTCGACCGACGTCGTCGTCAAGCTTCTGGGCGGCGACCCGGCGGCGCGCAACGAGGAGATGAGCGAGGAGGAGCTCCGCGGGATCGTCGCGGGCCACGGCGGCCTCGAGGACATGGAGCGACGCATCCTCGACGACGTCTTCGCTGCAGGCGACCGCTCGCTGAGCGAGGTCATGCGCCCGCGCGGTGAGGTCGCGTTCATGGAGGCGGACCTGACGGTCGCGCAGGCGCTCGACGTCGTGGCGGACGCCCCGTACTCGCGCTACCCGGTGATCGACGACAGCTTCGACGACGTCCTCGGGTTCCTGCACGTGCGCGACCTGCTGGCCGCGGACAGGGAGCTGCTCGTGCGCGACCTCACGCGCGAGATCCTGCTGCTCCCGTCGACGAACCGGCTGCTGCCCTCGATGTCGCGCATGCGAGCCGAGCGGGTGCACATCGCGGTCGTGGTTGACGAGTACGGCGGCACGGACGGCATCGTCACGCTCGAGGACATGGTCGAGGAGCTCATCGGCGACATCCGCGACGAGTACGACACGGACGAGCCAGCGTTCGAGAGCGCGGTCGACGGCGTGTTCACCGTCGACGCGGGGCTCACGATCGAGGAGTTCGAGGAGCAGACGGGCATCACTCTCGTCGACGGCCCGTACGAGACGGCCGCGGGCTACGTGATCGACCGGCTCGGGCGGCTCGCTGAGGTGGGCGACGTCGTGCACGTGGGCGACGACGAGCTGCGCGTCGCGGAGGTCGAGGCGCGACGCATCAAGGTGCTCGAGGTGCACCTGGCCGACCGCGAGTGACGAGCCCGCGTGCGCCGGCCGTCTTTCCGACGGTCGGCGCGCCGGGATCAGCTGCTCAGCCGCGCGTCAGCCGGGTGATGACCTCGTAGTGGGCCGTCTGCGGGAACATGTCGAGCACCCGCGCCTCGGCGACGCGCAGGTTCGGCATGGCTGCGAGGTCGCGTGCGAGGGACACGGCGTTGCACGACGAGTAGACGACGTCGCGCACGCCCGAACGCTCGAGCCAGCTCGCGACGTCGGCACCGATGCCGCGCCGCGGCGGGTTGACGATCACGAGGTCCGGAGCGGAGTCCGCGCCGAGCGCGAACGCCGTCGCGTCACCCACCTCGAAGCGCACGTCGAGACCGGCCTCTGCGGCCGTCCGGCGCGCGGAACCGATCGCCTCGGCGCTCAGCTCGATACCGAGCACGTCGCGCCCGGGCGCGGCGACGTGCAGCGCGAAGCCGCCGACACCGCAGTACAGGTCCCACACGGACCGGGGCGCGGACGCGTCGACCCAGGCGGCCCCCTGCGCGTACAGGGCCTGCGCGATCGCGGTGTTCGTCTGGAAGAACGACTGCGGCCGCAGGTGCAGGTCGAGGCTCCCGACGCGCATGCGCAGCGAGTCGTCTGGCGTCAGGACGATCTCCTCGGGACCCTCGAGGACCGCCTTGTGCTCGGGCTGGACGTTCGCGGTGACGACCCGCAGCCCGGGGAGCGCCGCCATGAGCGCGGGCAGGTGCTTGCGCAGGCGGGGCACGGCCTCGGTCGAACGCAGCACGAAGCGTGCCATGAGCTCGCCGTCGGGCGAGAGGGTCAGCAGCACGTGCTTGAGCTCCCCGCGCCGCGACGGGACGTCGTACGGGGTCAGGCGCGCGGCGGTGATCGCAGCGGCGACGGCCGGGAGCGCCGCCCGGAGAGGTTCCTCGTGCAGGCCGCAGCCCTGCAGGTCGACGCCGCGACCGGCCTCGTCGAGGATCCCGAGCGTCGGGGCGTCGACCGTCCCGGCGACGACCATCTTCGCCTTGTTGCGGAAGCCCTGCTCGGGGCTCGCGACCGGATCGTGCCAGACCGCGCCCGAGGCGCTCGGGACCTTGCTCAGGAGGGCGCGCGCGTGCGCGTCCTTCGCAGCGAGCTGGCCGAGGTACGGCTCACCCAGGTGGGTGCAGGACCGGCACACGCCGGCCGCGTGGTAAGCGCAGCGCACGACGCTCGACGGGGTGCTCAGGAGCCGCAGCCGCACCCGCCGCAGCCGCAGCCGCCGGCCTGCGGCGCCTCGGCGTCGGCGAGGACCGCAGCGTCCGCGTCCTCGCGGGAGGTGAGCGAGATGCCGACCGGTCCGACGGCAACGGCCGAGCCCGAGCCGATCATGCCGGTGCCCGCGTAGACGCGCTCGCGCGTGTCCGCGAGGTGGCTGAACTCCTGCTCAGGGCTGTGCGTCGCGATGCCTGCGAGCTCGTAGCCCGCCTCGTCGATCGCCTCGCGCAGCGCGTCCTCAGGGAGCGGGGCGTCCGACACCACGGTGACGGTCGACGCCTCGCCCACGTTGAGGTCCACGCTGACGTTCTTCACGCTGGGCACGGCCTCGAGCTCACGCGTGACGGCGGAGACGCAGTGTCCGCAGGTCATGCCGGTGACGTCGAGCGTGGTGATCGTAGACATCTCGGTTCCTTCGGGCTGGGCAACGGGTCCGGTGCCATTCTCGCACCGCAGACCGACATGGAGGAGGGGGTGCTGCGTCACCACGCCGACGGGCGGTAGTCCTTCAGGAACGCGCCGAACACGTCCTCGCCGGCCTCGCCGCGCACGATCGGGTCGTAGACGCGCGCGGCGCCGTCGACCAGGTCGAGGGGAGCGTGGAAGCCCTCCTCGTGCAGCCGCGCCTTCGTCGTGTGCGGACGCTCGTCCGTGATCCAGCCCGTGTCGACGCTCGTCATGAGGATGCGGTCGCTCTCGAACATCTCGCGCGAGCTCGTGCGCGTGAGCATGTTGACGGCGGCCTTCGCCATGTTCGTGTGCGGGTGCCCGGGCCCCTTGTAGCCGCGGTTGAACTGCCCCTCCATCGCCGAGACGTTGACGATGTACTTGCGGCGGGCCGGCGACGCAGCCAGGGCAGCGCGCAACCGCGAGATGAGGATGAACGGCGCGGTCTCGTTGCAGAGCTGCACCTCGAGCATCTCGAGCGGGTCGACGTCCTGCACCTTGTCGACCCACGAGTTCTGCGAGACGAGGTCGGGCACGAGCCCGCCCGCGTCGATCGCCGTGCCGGTCGCGACACGCTCGAGCGACGACGAGCCGGCACGCAGCGCCAGCTCGGTGAGCAGGCCCGGGGCCGTGACGGACTCGTCGACGACGGTCGACACCGGCTTGCCCTCGTCGCGCCCACCCGCGCGCACCGACGCCTCGAGCGCTGCCGGGTGCGCGTCGTGCGATCGACCGTAGGTCGTCACGGGCGGCAGGAAGCCCGACGGCAGCGGCGCGTCCTCGGCCCTCGCGAGGGGCGCGTACGCGCCCGGCGAGCGACGCACGGTCTGCGCCGCGTTGTTGATGAGGATGTCGAGCGGACCTTCCGCCGCGACGTCGTCGGCAAGAGCCATGACCTGCGCCGGGTCGCGCAGGTCGATACCGACGATCTTGAGGTTGTGGATCCAGTCCGCCGAGTCCTCCATCGCCGTGAAGCGCCGGATCGCGTCGTTCGGGAAGCGTGTCGTGATCGTCGTGTGCGCGCCGTCGCGCAAGAGGCGCAGCGCGATGTACATGCCGATCTTCGCGCGGCCACCCGTGAGCAGGGCGCGCTTGCCCGTCAGGTCCGTGCGGGCGTCCCGCTTCGCGCGGTTCTCCGCAGCGCAGCGCGGGCAGAGCTGGTGGTAGAAGACGTCGATGTCCTGGTACGGCTCCTTGCACACGTAGCAGCCCTGCGGCTTCGACAGCCGACCCGCGAACGGGCCCGTCGCCGTGCCGGGCCGGATGTCGACGCCCGCCGTCTCGTCGTCGATACGCGTCGGAGCGCCCGTCGCCGTCGACTCGATGACCGCGCGGTCCGCCTCCTGGATCGCCGACTTCGCCTCGTCGCGGCGCTGCTTCTTCACCGTCTTGTAGAGCTTCGCCGTCGCGCGCTGCAGCGCCACCTTGTCCGGGTGCTCGGGCGGCAGGGCGTTCGCCGCCTCGAGGATCTCGAGAGCGCGCGCGAGCTCGTCCGGGTTCACGCCCGCAGGCACGTCGTCGACGGAGGGGGAGGCTGATTCAGGCACGTGCTCCAGTATCTCAGGCGCTGCAATGACGGGGACCACACCCGCGATCGCATACCTGGGTCGGTTCCACCCCTACCGACGTCGCAGGTAGCGTCGCTGGGACGCCGCTCACCGGGTGGCGCGGAGGAGGAGCAGATGGACGTCGCGCTCGGTATGCAGGGGCTGCGCAAGAGGTTCGGCGACAAGGTCGCGGTCGAGCACGTCGACCTCGCCGTGCCTGCGGGGTCGTTCTACGGGCTCGTCGGCCCGAACGGCGCAGGCAAGACGACGACGCTGTCGATGGCGACCGGCCTGCTGCGGCCCGACGCGGGCCGTGTCGACGTGCTCGGCGTCGACCTGTGGGCAGACCCGGTCGCAGCGAAGTCGCTGCTCGGCGTGCTGCCTGACGGTGTGCGCCTCTTCGACCGGCTCACCGGTCTGCAGCTCGTCGTCCACGCCGGCATGCTGCAGCGCCTCCCCCGCGCGACCGCCGTCGAGCGGGCACACTCCCTCCTGCGAGCCCTCGACCTCGAGCAGGACGCCGACACGCTCGTCGCCGACTACTCCGCCGGCATGACCAAGAAGATCGCGCTCGCGTGCGCACTCGTGCACGGCCCGCGCCTCCTCGTCCTCGACGAGCCGTTCGAGGCCGTCGACCCCGTCTCCGCCGCGTCGATCCGCGGGATCCTCGCCGACTTCGTCGCGACGGGCGGCACCGTGATCGTGTCCTCGCACGTCATGGACCTCGTCGAGCGCATGTGCGACCACGTCGCCGTGCTCGCCGCCGGACGCGTCCTCGCCGCAGGGACCGTCGACGAGGTGCGCGCCGGGGCGTCGCTCGAGGACCGCTTCGTCGAGCTCGTCGGCGGACGCCGCACCGGGGAGGGGCTCGAGTGGTTGCACCGCTCCTGAGCCTGCGCTGGCAGGTCTACCTCTCGACCCTGCGGCGCAGCGTCTGGCAGATGATCGGGTTCGCGTTCGCGGTCCTCTACGCCGTCGGCTTCGGCATCCTCGCGATCGTCGGGCTGCTGTTCCTCGGCCTGCGCGGCGACGTGTCCGACGACGTGGTCGCGCTCGGCTCGCTCCTGGTCGTCGTGTGGACCGTCGGACCGCTCGTCGCGTTCGGCATCGACGACACGTTCGACCCGCGACGCCTCGCCCAGTTTCCGCTGCGCACGCGCGACCTCATGCTCGGCACGGCCGTCGCGGCGCTCATGGGCCCGGGCGGCCTTCTCACGGTCCTCGTCCTGGTCGGCCTCGTCGCTGCGTGGGTCTCGCAGCCCGCCGCGCTCGTGGCCGCGCTCGTCGGGGCGGTGCTCGCCCTCGCGACCGCCGTCGTCGGGTCGCGTGCGACGACGTCAGCCGTCCGCCCCCTCCTCGAGGGGCGGCGCGGGCGGGACCTCATGCTCGGGGCGACCGTCGTCGGCGTCAGCCTCATCGGGCCGGGCATCGTGCTGCTCTCCGGGACCGAGATCGAGTACACCGCGCTCGCCCACCAGGTCGCACCCGTGCTCGCGTGGACCCCCTTCGGAGCGCCCTTCGCGCTCCCCGCCGCCGTCGCCGCAGGCGCCTGGGTCGCCGCGCTCGGTCACCTCGCCGTCGCCGTCGCGAGCCCTGTCCTGCTCACGCTCTGGTGGCGCAGCTCCCTCGAGCGGGCGTTCCTGCGGCCACGCCGCGCGTCGGCCGGGCGCGGCCACGGGCTCGGCGTCCTCGGCCGCGTTCCCGACTCGCAGCTCGGCGCCGTCCTCGCGCGCTGCTTAACCTACTGGATGCGCGACCCGCGCTACGTGACGTCGCTCCTGTCGATCCCCGTCGTCGTGATCCTCCTCGTCATCTTCGCCGGAGACCGCGCCGGGCTGCTCATCGGCGGGCCCCTGATCGCGTGGACGTGCGGGTGGTCGATCTCGACGGACGTCGCGCTCGACTCGACGGCATTCTGGACGCACGTCGCCGCGCCTCTGCGCGGCACCGCGGACCGCTGGGGCCGGACCCTCGCGATCGGCGTCCCCGGGCTGGTCCTCAGCCTCGTGGTCGCCCTCGGCACCCTCGGCTACACCGACCGCTGGGACGCCGCCGCCGCCGTGCTCGGCGCTACCTTGGGGACGCTCCTCGCGTCGCTCGGCCTCGCCGCGGTCGTCTCCGCGATGGTCGTCTTCCCGGTCACCGCGCCCGGCGAGAACCCGTTCGCCGCGCAGCAGGGCGGCTCGATGGCCGCGGTCGTCTCGCAGGCGGTCGGGTCGCTCGCGCTCTTCGTCGTGCTTGCCCCGACCTACGTCGTCGGCGTCCTCGCGGTCGTCAAGACGTCCGCCGTCCTCGCGGTCGTCGCCGCTGTGCTCGGCGTCGTGACCGGCGTCGCGGTGCTGCTCGGCGGCATCGCGGTCGGGTCGCGACGGCTCGAGGCCGGCGCACCCGAGCTCCTCGCCCGGCTCAGGTCCTTCTGAGGTTCGCGCTCACGCCCACGCGTCGTCGGGGTGGTGGTGGGGCGCGCCTGGCGTCTCGTGCGGCGTGAAGTCCGGGTGCGGGCCGCGCTTCAGGTAGGTGCGCGCGAAGAGCAGCGACTGCTCGACGTCGTCCCGGCGCTCCTGCGCCGACCGCGCCTTGCGCGTCCCGATCTCGACGACGACGTCCCCGTCGAAGTCCGACCTCGCGAGCCGCTCGAGGAGCTGCCGCACCGGCTGCGTGCCCCGCCCCGGAACCAGGTGCTCGTCAAAGCCCGACGACGTGCCGTCCGTCAGGTGCACGTGCGCGAGCCGCGACCCGAACTGCTCCGCGAGCTGCAGGCACGACTGCCGCGACGTCGCCGCGTGCGACACGTCGAGCGTCACCTTGTCGTAGTCGTGCTCCGTGGGGTCCCAGCCCGGCAGGTAGCCCGTGATCTCGCGCTTGCGGCCGCGCCACGGGTACATGTTCTCGACCGCGATCGTCACGCCCATGTCCTCGGTCAGCTCGTGCACCTGGTCGGCAAAGCTGCGTGAGTACTTCCGGTGCCACGCGAACGGCGGGTGCACCACGACCGTGCTCGCCCCGAGCGTGAGCGCCATGTCCACGGTCTTCGCGAGCTTGCTCCGCGGCCGGGAGCCCCACACCTGCTGGCTCACGATGAGCGTCGGCGCGTGGACCGAACGGATCGGGACGCCGTGCTCCTGCGCGAGGTGGCTCAGCGCGACGTCGTCTTGCGAGATCCTGTCGCCCCACACCATGACCTCGACGCCGTCATACCCCAGCTCGGCAGCGAGCTCGAACGCGTACGGCACCTTGCGCGGGTACACCGACGCGGTCGAGAGGGTCACGTTGATCTGGCGTGCACTTCCCTCAGCAGGCATATCAGCACGATAGCCCCGACCTGGCGACGCGGCACCGGGTCGCGCAGACACGCACGGCGTCGACCGCCGGCTGGAATGATGGGCGCATGGCCGCTGATCCCCGCTCGCTCTTCCCCGGCAAGCACTTCATCTCCGCGATCCTCGACGCCCTCGACACCAAGACGGAGATGTCCGGGCTCATCGCTCGCCGCTACCTCATGCGGGCAGGCATGGCCGGGATGCTCATCGGCGTCTTCTACGTCGCCAACTACACCGTGATGGGCGCGTTCGCGCAGGTCGGCGGGGACGGAGAGCTGACGACCATCGGGCGTCTCGCCGGGGCGCTGACGTTCGGGTGGGCGCTGGTGTTCATCTACTACACGCGTTCCGAGCTGCTGACGTCGAACATGATGATCGTCAGCATCGGTCACTACTACCGGCGGGTCAGCCTCGGCAGGTCGCTGCGCCTGCTCGGCATGTGCCTCGGCGGCAACTTCCTCGGCGGGCTGCTCGTCGCCGTGCTGCTGCGGTTCTCGTCGATCCTCGACGGCGTGACCGGTGACCTCGCGCGGCTGTCCGTCGAGCACAAGCTCGACTACGTGACCAGCCTGTCCGGCGCGGGCGACCTGTTCGTCCGCGCGATCCTGTGCAACTTCCTCATCAACGTCGCGATGCTCATGGTCTACAACGGCTACGTCAAGGAAGACCTCACCAAGTCGCTCGTCATGATCGTCGCCGTCGCGCTGTTCGCCTACCTGGGCTTCGAGCACTCCGTGGCGAACACGGTGCTGTTCTCGATCGCAGGGCTCGACGGCGGCCTCGGCCTGGGCGCCGGGGAGGTCGGGCTGGCCGCCGCGAACGTCGGGATCGCGCTCGCCGGCAACTTCGTCGGTGGTGGGCTGCTGATCGGCTGGTACTACGCGTACTGCAACGACGACCGGAAGTACGTCGCCTCGGTGTGATGCCTGAGGGGGCGCGCCGTCAGCCGTTCGCTGGAGGGGCTGCGTCGTCAGCTGCGCCCGACGGGTCCGCGGTGCCGTCCGTGAGGGACTGGTCGCCGGCGTCAGGCGTCGGCTCGACGGGCGGGGCGGTCGGGCTCGGCTCGGGGGCCGGCGTCGGCGCGGGCGTCGTGGGCGCCGGGGACGGCACGTCCGTCGGTGCGGGCTCGGGAGTGGGGGTGGGCTCGGGGCTCGTCGTGGGCTCCGGCGTCGGCTCGTCGGTCGGCGCTGGTGTCTCCTCCGGCGTGGGCTCCGGCGTCGGCTTCTCCGCGGGCGTCCCGCGCTGGGGCCGCACGCCTGAGATGGTCGTCCCCGAACCCTCGTTGCCGCGCACGACGTCGGAGAGAGGCTTGCCGAAGCCCAGCTCGACCACCGTCACCGCAGCGATCACCAGCACGAACGTCACGAGCGCCGTCGCGACGTACGGGCGGCGCGAGCGGCGGGCCGGTGCCATGAGGGCCTCGGGCGACCTGCCCGACCCGTCCTGCGCCCGCCCGCCCCGCAACGCGGGCAGCACCGCGGTCTCGCCGGGAGCGCGCACGACGCGCGGCGCGAGCGTCGTCACGACGTAGTGCGTGCGGACGAGCGACCGCGTGTAGAGGTAGTTCGCGAACGCCGTGAGGATCGCCGCGACGGCCGCACCGATGAGCGTGCCGGCGACACCCAGGTACGAGAGCGCGACCGTCGATGTGAGAGCCGTGAGCACCGACGCGGTGATCTGGACGAAGGACGGCCGAGCGACGTCGGACGGGCGCTGCTCAGACGCAGACGACGGAGCCCCGGTGCTCTCGGGAGAGGCCGGGGCAGGGATCTGGGAGCTGCGAGTGGTGGGAGAAGTCATCTCCTACGACCCTACCGACCGGCCGTGCACCCCGGGTGAAGGCGACGTGAGAAGCAAGGGCGGCTCTCGCTCGCTCCGTGCGCACCGGTGGAGGGCGCTCCGGGGCGGCGCTGGTCAGCCAGCGACGCGCGCCGGCAGGCCCTCCACCGACGCGACCTTCCAGCCCAGGAACGCTTTCGTGACGGTGAACGTCAGCCGCACCGTCTGCCCGCCCAGAGCGGAGTCAGGATGCGCTGGATCTTTCACCCCGCGGAACGTCACGTCGTAGACCGCCGTCGGCGAGTCCTCCGTCGCAGGCGTCACGACCGCCGCACGCTCCAGGGCGAGCCCTTCTGCCCTGGTGCAGCCCTTGACCTCGCGGAACCGAGCCACGTCGGGGGAGGACGGGTCGGCGAGCATCGCATCCGTCGTCGGGCAGCCGCTCTTCTCCACGGCAGCCGACCCGACGCCGCGAGGGGCACGCAGGAGCGCCGCGACCCTCTCGGCAGGTGTCGTGCGCTCGAGCGCCGGGAACCGGTCGGCAGCGGCCTGGAACGCCACAGCCCCGACGACCCACAGCACGACCGCCGCGACGAACCATCCGACGATCCGCCCGCGGCGACGGTTCCAGGAGCGTTCACGCTCTCTCTCCGCGGCCTGCTGCGGCGTCGCCGGCCGCGAGACCGTTCGTACCTTGCCGTCGACCCGCTCGGACTCGGTCCACGCCGTGCCGTCCCACCAGCGCTCGCCCCCCTCGGGATGCCGGTACCAGCCAGCAGGTCCGACGAGGACGTCGCCGCCGCCGTCGGGCGCGGTCACCGTCGTGGCGCGAGGCGTGCCCGGAAGAGGCGGAGGGGTTGCGGTCACACGCGGCAGCGTAGCCGCCGCGACGGGCGCACGCCCCCGGCGCCTCGACACCTTCCGGCGCCCCGCCGATCCGCGGCGGGGCGCCGGCCCGGCTAGACGGTGACCTGCGCGGCGCGGGCGGCGCGGGTCGCCGCCACCAGGTTCGTCAGCGCGGGCGTGACCTCGGCGTAGCCGCGAGTCTTGAGGCCGCAGTCAGGGTTGATCCACAGCAGGCCCGGGTCGACGTCCGCCGCCGCGAGGCCGATCAGCTCCCCGAGCTCCTCGACCGACGGCACGCGCGGGGAGTGGATGTCGTAGACGCCCGGCCCCACGCCGCGGCCGAAGCCCGAGGCCCGCAGCTCGTCGAGGATCTCCATGCGCGAGCGTGCGGCCTCGATCGACGTGACGTCCGCGTCGAGCGCGTCGATCGCACCGATGACCTCGCCGAACTCCGAGTAGCACAGGTGCGTGTGCACCTGGGTGCCCGGACGCACGCCCGACGTCGCGAGCCGGAACGACGACACCGACCAGTCGAGGTAGGCCGGCTGGTCCGCGCGTCGCAGCGGCAACAGCTCGCGCAGCGCCGGCTCGTCGACCTGGATGATCGCGACACCGGCAGCCTCGAGGTCCGCGAGCTCGTCGCGCAGCGCGAACCCGATCTGGTTCGCGGTCTCCGCGAGGGGCACGTCGTCACGCACGAACGACCACGCCATGATCGTCACCGGGCCCGTGAGCATGCCCTTGACCGGCCGCGGCGTGAGGGACTGTGCGAACCGCGTCCAGCGGACCGTCATCGGCGCGGGCCGCGACACGTCGCCCCACAGGATCGACGGCCGCGTGCAGCGCGTGCCGTACGACTGCACCCAGCCGTTGCGGGTGACCGCGAAGCCGTCGAGCAGCTCAGCGAAGTACTGGACCATGTCGTTGCGCTCCGGCTCGCCGTGCACGAGGACGTCGAGCCCGATCTCCTCCTGCAGCGCGATCACGCGCGCGATCTCCGCCTCCATCGCGGCGTCGTACTGCGCGTCGCTCAGCTCGCCGCGCGCGTGCGCGGCCCGTGCGACCCGGATGTCGGTCGTCTGCGGGAACGAGCCGATCGTCGTCGTCGGCAGGGGAGGAAGGCCGAGGCGCGCCGCCTGGGCGGTGCGGCGGTCCGCGGCGTCGCCGCGCTCGAGGTCCGACGGCGTGAGCCCCGCAGTGCGGGCACGCACGGCCTCGACACGCACGCCGGCCGCGGTCGCGCGATCGGCGAGCGCGGCGCTCGCGGCGGCGATCTCCCCGGCGACGGCGTCACGGCCCTCGACCAGTCCGCGAGCGAGCGTGACGACCTCGGCGACCTTCTCGTCGGCGAACGCGAGCCACGAGCGCAGGCCCGCGCCGAGCTGAGTCTCGGCGGCGGTGGTGTGCGGGACGTGGAACAGGGACGTCGACGTCCCGACGGTCACCCGGCCGCCGAGCGCCGCGAGGGCCTCCACCTGCGCGAGGCGCGCATCCAGGTCGGCGCGCCACACGTTGTGCCCGTCGACGACCCCCGCGACGAGCGTCTTGCGCGCGAGCCCCTCGACGACGTCGGGGGCGGGGGTGTGGCCCTTGACCAGGTCGAGGGCCACGGCCTCGACGTCCGACGCCGCGACGACCGGGAGGTTGTCGCCGAGGTCCCCGTAGGGGGCGGCGAGCAGGATCGCCGGGCGCTGCGCGCCCACGGCGAGGTCGGACGCGAGCGCGCGGTACGCGTCCGTCACCGCCGCGCGCACGCGCTCGGCGGGCACGTCGAGCGCGTCCGTCACGAGGGCCGGCTCGTCGAGCTGGACCCACGGCGCGCCCGCGTCCGCGAGGCGGCCGAGGAGCTCCGCGTACACGGGCAGCAGGTCGGGGAGGCGGTCGAGCGGGCGGAACCCGGCCGGCGCGTCGTTGCTCGGCTTGCTGAGCAGCAGGAACGTGACCGGCCCGACGACGACGGGCCGAGTCACGACGCCCGCCTCGCGTGCCTCCACGTACTCCGCGACGATCCGGTCGCTCACGAGCCGCAGCTCCGTCTCGGGGCCGATCTCCGGGACGAGGTAGTGGTAGTTCGAGTCGAACCACTTCGTCATCTCGAGCGGCGCGACCTCGTCGTCGCCGCGGGCGAGCGCGAAGTACGCGGCGCGGTCGAGCGAGCCGTCCGCGGCGCGGAGGTGCGCGAACCGGGGCGGGACCGCCCCGACCGTGGCGACGACGTCGAGCACCTGGTCGTAGAAGGAGAACGACGACGGCACGGCGGCCGGCTCGGTCAGGCCGAGCGACACGAGGTGGTCGCGCGTGCGGGACCGGAGCTCCGCGGCCTGCTGCTCGAGCTGGGCCGCGCTGACGCGGCCTGCCCAGAACGCCTCGACCGCACGCTTGAGCTCACGGTTCGGGCCGATGCGCGGGTAGCCGAGGACGGTCGCTGCCGGGAATGCGAGGTTTGTGCCCTGGGCGAGGGCAGGGCTGTGCTGCTGGTTGGACATGATGCGTCTCTTCTCGGGGTCAGTCGACGGCGACGGTGTCGCTCGTCGAGCTCAGCTGTGCGTGTGCTGCCCCGACCCACGGCCCGCTGGCCAGGTCTGGCTCCGCCAGCCCGGCCGGAGCCGGGCCTGCGGAGCCGCCGCCGAGGTGAACACCCTCGAGCAGGTCAAGTGCTGGACGTGACTTGTTGAACGTATAGATGTGGAGGCCGGGAGCGCCGGCCTCGAGGACGGCGGAGACGAGGCCCACCGACGCCTGGATGCCGCGCTCGTGGCGGGCCTCGTCGTCGGGCAGGGACTCGAGCTCACGGACGAGCGCCGACGGCGCGGGCACCCCCGTGAGCTCCTCGACTCGCCGCAGACGGCCCGGGTCGGTCGCGGGCAGGACGCCCGCGAGGATCGGGATGGTGACGCCCGCCGCGCGGGCGGACTCGACGAACGACAGGTACGTGTCCGCCTCGTAGAAGAGCTGGGTGATCGCGAAGCTCGCACCCGCCTCCTGCTTCGCGAGGAGGTGGTCGACCTCCTGCGCGGGCGTGGTCCCGGCAGCGCGGTTGCCGCCCGGGAAGGTCGCGACGGCGATCGTCAGCGGGCGCGCAGCCCCGCGCAGGGCCGACGCCGCGCTGCGGTCGCAGCGGTTCGCCTCAACCTCGCGCAGGAGGGCGACGAGCTCGATCGACGAGTGCACGCCGTCGGACGGCGGGCGCCAGTCGGGCTGGTCGCGCGGCGGGTCGCCGCGCAGCGCGAGGAACGAGCGGACGCCCGAGTCGAGGAACTCGCCGATGACCTCGGCGACGTGCGGGCGCGTCGCGCCGACGCAGGTGAGGTGGGCGATCGGCAGGACCGGCGTCTGCCGGGCGAGGGTGGTGACGACGGCGCGGGTCGTCGCGCGGTCCGTGCCCGCGGCGCCGTAGGTGACCGACATGAAGTCGGGGCGGGCCGTGAGGAGCTGACGCACGGTCGTCCAGAACTTGGGCGCGGCGTCGGGGTTGCGCGGGGGCATCAGCTCGAACGACACGGTCGGGCGGACCGACGAGTCGACGAGGTCGGCGATGCTCATGAAGCCTCCATGGGAACGTCCATCGAACCTGGCTTTAGCACCCGCACCCTCAGGAGGCTTCCGTAGTGGGGGGTTGCTGCGGCGTCGACGAGCCAGGACTCTCGACCGCTCTGGATGGTTGTGACTCGAGGTTAGGCCCGCGAATCACGGCCTCCAAGAGGTGTCCGGATGGCGAGATCGCGTGTCCAAGTGCGTCTCAGCGGCGGCGGGGCTCCGTGGGCGGGAACTCGCCGTCGTCGGAGCCGTCGTCCGCCTGGAAGATCAGGTCGGAGAGCTGGCGCTGCACCTCTGCGATGCGCGGCACGTCGTACAGCAGCACGCCGGCCTTCTCGGTCGCGTCCGACACGACGATCGTCCCGCAGCCCAGCATGCGGTCGAGGAGGTCGCGCTCGTACGTGAAGTCGTTGATGCGGAACAGCGGGATGTCGCGGCCCACGCGCGTGATGATGCCCTCACGGGTGATCAGGCGCTTGTTCGTGAACGTGTAGCTCGAGTGCCGCCACCGCAGGTACGGGACGAGCACCCACGTCACGAGCGTGACGATCGCGACCGCACCGACGGCGACCAGGACCCACTGCTTCGCGTCGTTCTCGGGGAACCACACGAGCGCCGCGACGAAAGCCGCCACGACCAGCAGGAACAGCAGGAACGGCTTGAAGAGCGCCTTGGGGTGCGTCCGGGTCGTCAGGACCACGAACTCGCCGTTGCCGAGGGTCTTGTCGATGCTCATGGCGGCATCCTTCCACGCGGCGGCCCCGCTGGGCAGGGCCTTCGTCGCGCCGCGCGACGGCGGCCCTGCCGCGACGACCTGGGTCAAGACCGCCAGGGCACCTGGGGCGACCGGTGGAACGCGACGCCGTCGCGCGCCCACCGCTCGCCGTGCACGGCGAGCGACTCGAGGAACGTGCCCGTGTCGCGCGGCGACCCCCACGCGACGGACGCGACGGCGGGCAGGCGCGGGAGGAGCATCGTCGTGACGTCGTCCCACGTCCGCAGGGTCTCCGTCCACAGGCACGCCTCGACGCCCTCGATCTTGTCGGCCGGTACCCCCGGGAGCGCGTCCGCGGGCTCCCACTCGTACGCGTCGCGCACCTCGACCGTGCCCGCCCAGGTCAGACCGAGCTCCTGGCTCTCGTCGTGCTTGAGGTCGAGGTAGGCGTGCGGCGCTGGCGAGGCGATGAAGCGGACGTCGCGCTCGCGGGCGAGCTGCGCGAGGTGGCTCGTGTCGATGTCGTGAGTCCAGTACTGCAGGAGCGTGCCGGGCGGGAGGTGCGCGGGTGCGGCCTCCTGCCACATGACGAGCTGCTTGCCGTGCTGTGCCACGACCGCGCCGAGCCGCTCGAGGAACGCTGCGTACTGCTCAGCCGTGAGCGTGTGCACCTCGTCGCCGCCGAGGTGCAGGCGTGGGCCGCGCGTGTGCCGCGCGAGCGTGCCGACGACGTCGTCCACGAACGCCCACGTCTCCGGGGACGTCAGGTGCAGGGTCGAGAAGCCGACCTCGATACCGGCGTACGGCCCTCGCGGCTCACCGTCCGGGCTGATCTGTGGATAGGCGACCTGGGCGGCATGAGTGTGGCCGGGCATGTCCACCTCGGGGACGAGCGTCACGTGCCGAGCCTCGGCGTAGTCCTGCAGGTGCGCGTAGTCGGCGAGCGTGAGGAAGCCGCCCGCGCCGCCGTCGACGTCGTTCGTCGATGCGCGCTCGACGAGCAGCGGGCGGTCCTCGATCTCGAGGCGCCAGCCCTGGTCGTCGGTCAGGTGCAGGTGGAGCTGGTTGAGGCGGTATGTCGCGGCGAGGTCGATCAGCCGCTCGATGTCGGGGACGCCGAAGAAGTGTCGTGCGACGTCGAACGACACGCCCCGCAGGGGGTAGGTGGGCGCGTCCTCGCAGGCGAGGGCGGGGATCGACGTGCGGCCGCCTGCGTGCTGCGCGCCGGCGAGGAGCTGGAGCAGGACCTGCACGGCGTAGAACGCGCCCGCGGCGTCGCCTGCGCGGAGGTGCCAGCCGGCGTCGGACAGGTCGAGGGTGTACCCCTCGCTCGGCAGGTCCGGGTCGGGTGTCGCGGTCGCAGGTGTCGCGGTGCGCTCCGGCGGCGCGACGAGCGGCCCGTCGGTCCGCGCGTCGCGGAGCGCGCGGGCGGCGTTCGACGCCCAGGGCTCGAGGGCGACGGCGAGCGCGGCGAGCGCGCGCGGGTCGACGACGGTCGTCCCGCGATCGGGGTGCACGGTGCGGGGGGCGGGGATGACGGCTGGCGACGTCGGCATGGGTTCATCCTTGCTCGGGAAGGTCACGATTTGGTCGCGGGGTGCGAGATCCCTTGACCGAACTAAGTAAGTAAACTGTACTAACTACATGGCCAGGACGACACCCCTCACCGACGCCCGCCGCGGGACCACCCGCATCGCCGCGCCGGCCGCCAAGATCCTCCCCGGCGACGCACGCCTCCACCACCGTGCGCTCGTCCTGCAGAACCTCGCCGACCAGGGCCCGCTGTCCCGCGCCGACCTCGCCCGCCTCACCGGCCTCACCCGCGTCACGATGTCCGACGTCGTCGCCGGCCTCCTCGACGACAACCTCCTCGTCGACCTCGGGCCGCGCCCCGGCACCCGCATGGGCAAGCCCGCGACCCTCGTCGGCATCAACCCCTCCGGCGCCTACGTCGCGAGCCTCGACCTCTCCGGCGAGGACGCCCTGCGCGGCGCCGTCGTCGACCTCGCCGGCACGATCGTCGTCGAGCACGAGCTCGAGCTCGGCGAGGACCGCGGCGAGGACGCCGTCGACCGCACGATCGAGCTCGCTCGCCGCCTCCTCGCCGACGCACCCGGGCCGGTGCTCGGCCTCGGGGTCGGCACCCCCGGCGTCGTCGACGCCGAGGGCGTCGTCCGTAACGCCCCCAACCTCAGGTGGTCGCGCCTGCCCCTGCGCGACCGCCTGGCCGACGCCCTCGGCGTCGCCGTCCACGTCGCCAACGACGCCGACACCGCAGCGCTCGCCGAGGACTCGGTCGGCCGCAGCGGCGGCGCCGGGCTCATCCTCGTCGAGATCGGCCGCGGTCTCGGCGCCGGGATCCTCCTCGACGGCCACCTCCTGCGCGGTCCCCTCGGGACAGCCGGCGAGATCGGGCACGTCACCGTCGACCCCGACGGGCCGGAGTGCTCGTGCGGCCGCCGCGGCTGCCTCGAGTCGTTCGTCTCCGTCCCGCGCCTGCGCGCCGAGCTCGCCGACCGCACGCCCGCCGAGGCGGACGAGGTGCTCGCCGCCGCCGGGCGTCGCCTCGGCCTCGCGCTCGCCCCCGTCGTCCAAGCGCTCGGCCTGCACGACGTCGTCCTGTCCGGACCCGAAGACCTCGTCGACGGCGCCCTGCGCGAGTCGACCGCCGCCACCCTCGTCGCACACACCCGCCCCTTCGGCGAGGACGAGGTGCACCTCCGCATGTCCGCCCTCGGGCACGACGGCGTCCTCACCGGCGCCGCCGCGCTCGTCCTCGACGGCGAGCTGGGCCTCGCCTGAAGCCACAGCCCATCCCATCGCACGACCTTCACGACACCCCAGGCCGCACGCGGCCGAACCGGAAGGAAGATCAATGAAGATCCGCAAGATCGCACTGCTCGGCGCTGCCGCAGCGCTTGCGCTCACCGGCTGCTCGACGAACGGCTCCACCACGGACCCGACGTCGGCCGCCCCGACCGACGCTGCCACCACCCCCGCCGGGGACCGCAGCATCACTCTCTGGCTCGCCGACCAGGAGAAGGACGTCGCGCCTGCCCTGCCCGAGTACCTCAAGAAGGAGTTCGCCGCCGCGACCGGCGCGACCCTGAAGATCGAGTTCATCGGCTGGGGCGAGCTCCTGCCGCGCCTGTCGACGGCGCTGTCCAACCCGGACCAGACGCCCGACGTCGTCGAGATCGGCAACACGCAGGCGCCGACGTTCACGACCGTCGGCGCGTTCACCGACCTCACCGACAAGATGGACGAGCTCGCCGGTGGCGCCAAGATCGTGCCGCAGGGCTTCGTCGACGCTGGCAGCGTCGACGGCAAGGTCTACGCCGTGCCCTACTACTGGGGCTCGCGCTACGTCTTCTACGACAAGGGCGCGTTCAAGGACGCGGGCATCGAGGTGCCGAAGACCCTCGCTGAGTTCGGTGACGCCGCCAAGAAGCTGACGACCGACGAGAAGAGCGGGTTCTGGCTGCCCGGCCAGGACTGGCGCAACGGCATCTCGTGGCTCTTCGCGAACGGCGGCGACATCGCCGTCAACGAGGGCGGGAAGTGGGTCGGCAAGCTGTCGTCGCCCGAGAGCCAGAAGGCGCTCGCCGAGGTCAAGGACCTCTTCGAGAACGCGACGCACGCGCCGAAGGACGGCGAGGACAAGGAAGCCTGGACGCCGTTCAACAACGGCGACACGGCGATGTTCATGGCGCCGAGCTGGGCGCGCTGGTCCGTGACCGAGGACCTCGCCGAGAACCTCGGCGCGTTCGCCCTCCCGGGTGTCGACGGCGGCACCGCCCCCGTCTTCGCGGGCGGCTCCAACATGGGCATCTCGAAGGCGTCGAAGAACCAGGACCTCGCGTTCGAGCTGCTCAAGGTCGTCTACTCGGACGGCTACCAGAAGGTCCTCGCCGAGAACGGCATGGGCCCGGTGCGTGACTCGTTCACGAGCCTCATGGGCGACGACGAGTTCGCCCAGGCGGCGATCGCGGCGTCGGCGACGTCGAAGCTCACGCCCGCCTCTGCGGGCTGGGCGTCCGTCGAGCAGTCGCGGGTCATGGAGGAGTTCTTCGGGAAGATCGCGCAGGGCGGCGACGTCGCCGCCCTCGCGGCCGAGACCGACGCGACCCTCAACAAGGTTCTGAACTAGTCGCGGCTGCGGGGTGCCGGTCGTCCCCCCGGGACCGGCACCCCGCCCTGCAAGGAGACCCACCATGAGCGACCTCCTCGTCGCACCGTCCGCGCCGCCGACGCGCAGACGCCCCGGCGCCCGGCGCCGGCCCCCGAGCTCGAAGGCCTCCCGCCGTCTGCGGACCGTGGCGCCGTACCTTCTCGTCCTGCCCGTCGTCGTGACGCTCGCAGTCGCGCTCGGCTACCCGCTGATCCGGCAGCTCGTCATGTCGTTCCAGGAGTTCGGGCTCGCCCAGCAGTTCGGCGCGGAGCCCGAGTGGGTCGGCCTCGAGAACTACAAGACCCTCTTGACCGACGACGCGACGTGGGCGGTCATCATCCGCTCGCTCGTGTTCTGCGCGGTCAACGCGGCCGTGACGATGATCCTCGGCATGGCCGTCGCAGTCCTCAAGACGAAGCTGTCGACGTGGGTGCGGATCGTCGTGCAGTCCGTCCTGCTCCTCGCGTGGGCGATGCCCGTCATCGCGTCCATGACGGTGTGGCAGTGGCTGTTCGACACGCAGTACGGCGTCATCAACTGGTTGCTCGTGAAGCTCGGGTTCGAGCAGTACGCGCAGCACCCGTGGCTCCTCGAGCCGTTGTCGTTCTTCTTCGTCGCGACCGTGATCGTCGTGTGGATGAGCGTGCCGTTCGTCGCGTTCTCGCTGTACGCGGCCCTCACGCAGGTCTCCGGCGAGCAGCTCGAGGCCGCGCAGCTCGACGGTGCTGGCCCTTGGCAGCGGTTTCGGCACATCACGGTGCCGACGATCATGCCGGTCGTATACGTCGTCTCCCTCCTGCAGGTCGTGTGGGACCTGCGCGTGTTCGCGCAGATCTACTACCTGCAGGGTGCAGGCGGGCTGCGCTCCGAGACGGACCTGCTCGGCACGCACATCTACAACCTCGGCATCGGCCAGTCGAGCTACGGCATGGCGTCCGCCGTCGCGATCTTCATGCTCGTGCTCACGCTCGTGCTGACCATCGGCTACGTCCGCAAGCTGGCGAAGGAGGACTGACATGTCACGCAAGGTCTCCAACGCCCTCGGGCTGGTCGTCGCGCTCGTCTGGGTGTTCCCCGTCTACTGGATGGTGAGCTCGTCGTTCCTCGACTCGGCCCAGGTGCGCAGCAAGGACCCGGTGTTCTGGCCGTTCGGCGGCGACGCGTCGGCGTACGGTCGCGTGTTCGACGACGCGTTCCTCGCGTCGATGAAGCTGTCGGTGACGGTCACCCTCATCACGGTCGTCGTCGCGCTGCTGCTCGCGTTCCTCACCGCCATCGCGGTGTCGCGGTTCCGCTTCCGCGGCCGCAAAGCGCTCATCCTCACCGTGCTGATCGTGCAGATGATCCCCGCCGAGGGCCTGTTCATCTCCCAGTACAAGATGCTCGAGGGCTGGCACCTGCTGAACTCGATCCTCGGCCTGTCGCTCCTCTACGTCGCGGCCGTGCTGCCGTTCACCGTGTGGATGCTGCGCGGGTTCGTCGAGGGCATCCCCGTCGACCTCGAGCACGCCGCGATGATCGACGGCTGCTCGCGCACCCGCGCGTTCTTCGTCGTGACGTTCCCGCTCCTCGCGCCCGGCCTCGTCGCGTGCGGCGTGTACGCGTTCCTGCAGGCGTGGAACGAGTTCACGCTCGCGACCGTCGTCATGAGCCCGTCCAACCGGACGGTGCCGCTGTGGCTGCGCGGCCTGACGACGTCGTCGAACGCGGCGATCGACTGGCCCGGCGTCATGGCAGGTGCCGTGCTCGTCGCGGTGCCGGTCATGGTCTTCTTCATCATCGTGCAGAACAAGATGACGTCCGGCGTCGTCGCCGGCGCCGTCAAGGGCTGACACCGCAATCCCAGAGAGGTACCTCCCATGGAGATCGTGATCCTGCCGTCCGCGGCAGAGATCGGACGGCTCGGAGCCGACGTCGTCGAGAAGCTCGTGCGCACGTCGCCCGCGCCGGTGCTCGGCCTCGCGACCGGCTCGTCGCCGCTGCCCGTGTACCGCGAGCTGATCGCGCGGCACCGTGCCGGACTGTCCTTCGAGCACGTGCAGGCGTTCCTGCTCGACGAGTACGTCGGCCTGCCTGCGGGGCACGAGCAGTCGTACGCCCGCACGATCCGGCGCGAGCTCACGGAGCACCTCGACATGCCCGACGCAGCGGTGCACTCACCCGACGGCGCCGCGGAGGACATTCCCGAGGCGTCGGCCGCGTACGAGGAGGCGATCGTCGCCGCGGGTGGCGTCGACGTGCAGATCCTCGGGATCGGCGCGAACGGGCACCTCGCGTTCAACGAGCCGGGCTCGTCGCTCACGTCGCGGACGCGGATCCTCACGCTCACGGACCGCACCCGCCAGGACAACGCGCGGTTCTTCGACTCGGTCGACGACGTGCCGCGCTGGGCCCTCACGCAAGGACTCGGCACGATCAGCGACGCGAAGCACCTGCTCGTCGTCGCGACGGGCGAGGCGAAGGCCGCGGCGGTCGCCGCGATGGCGGAAGGGCCGGTGAGCGCGTCGTGCCCCGCATCGGTCGCGCAGCTGCACCGCCACGTCACGGTCCTGCTCGACGAGGCGGCCGCGAGCCGCCTCACCGGGGCCGAGCGCTACCGCGAGGTGTACGCCCACAAGCCCGCGTGGCAGGGGCTGTGAGCACCGACGCGCTCGTCGCCCTCGACGTCGGCGGCACGAGCATCCGCGGTGAGTTGCTCCGCCCTGTCCGGGACGCCGGAGAGGTCGTCGACCTCGAGGTCCTCGAGCGGGTGCTCGCGGACACGCCGCGCGCAGGCGCGGAGCCTGACGGCGACGCGATTCTCGACGCGATCGAGCGCGTCTGCCGCACCCTCCTCGACTCCGCGACGTCGCACCGCGTCTCCGTCGGCGCGGTCGGCGTCGCGGTACCGGGCGTCGTCGACACCGCCGCCGGGGTGGTGCACCTCGCCGGGAACCTCGGGTGGCGCGACGTCCCCGTCGCCGCCGAGCTCTCGGCACGTCTCGGCGTGCCCGTCGAGGTGCACCACGACGTCGCGTGTGCCGGCCTCGCCGAACGCACCCTCGGCGCGGGCCGCGGCGTGCGCGACCTCCTCGCCGTCTTCATCGGCACCGGCATCGCCGCGACCCTGACCGTCGCGGGCACGCCCGTCGAGGGCGGGCACCACGCCGGCGAGCTGGGCCACGTCCCTGTCCGGGAGCCCGGCCGCCCCTGCCCGTGCGGGCAGACCGGCTGCCTGGAGGTCTACGCCTCGGCCCGCGCGATCGGCCGCGCCTACGCCGCCGCGACCGGCCGCGACGACGTGACCTCGCGCGACGTCGTCGCCGCCCTCGGCACCGACCCTGCCGCCGACGTCGTGTGGGACGACGCGCTCGACGCCCTCGCCCACGCGCTCCTCGGCGCCATCACGCTGCTCGGCACCGAACGCATCGTCCTCGGCGGCGGCCTGTCCCTCGCCCGCGACGCCCTCGTCGCGCCCCTGCGCGAACGGCTCCTCGCCCGCGCCCGCGTCGCCGTCGTCCCCGAGATCGTCACCGCAGGCCTCGGGCCTCGCGCTGGAGTGGTGGGCGCGGCGCTCGCGACGCTCGACTGACCAGGTCTCTCGATGACCCACTTCGGGGGATTGACCTGCACATATCAGAGCGGATAGCGTCCCGGCTAAGCCCCTGGGCAGGGGGTAGACGAGCCAGGGGGACGGCACCGTATGCGGTCGAGCGTGTGCACTGAGCGGCTAGTGAGGGCTGGCACCACGGGTGGCAGACGCCGCGCTCGGTGCCGGACGGTTCGCACACGGGGCGGCGCTGAGCGGCGCAATCGCCCGGCTGTGGCGTCGCCCGTCCCGGTCGCCAACGATCCGCCCCGGAGCTAGCACCGCATACGTCGGGGGCGACAGCAGGGGATCTGCCAGCGGTGTGCAGCTCCATTCGTCCACCCGGTCTCTGGGGCGCAACCGTCGACCGGTGATTAGGCCAGCCGATGAGCAGCCTAGCGCTAGGGTGCGATCCCGTCAGTGCGGCGAACGCTCGTCCCTGAGAATGGTCGACTGGCGAAAGCATGGGCTATTCGGCAGCCGCGATCGACCCCACGCCCTCGTCATATAGTCCTCCACGCGAATATGGCCGTGGCAATCGCTCGAACCTTGGAAGCTATTGCGACCCACTCTTTGCTTCCCTGTTGTCAAACGCCCAGTCCGATGCTATTTTTCCGAATGCGGGGGGCGCCGCGCAGTACTTGCATCTCTCGCTGACTGTGCGGAGTTTTGTGCGCACAGGCGTGCCCGTAGAACCATGCATTGCCTAATAGAAAGCGAGAGCGCGTTGAAGCATTTTCTGACAGTTCGAGGACGACGGACCGGGCTTACGGTTCTCACGGTGGTCGCGATGATGGCAGCTGGGGCTGGCAGCGCCTCCGCTTGGACCTATGCCACAAAGAGTGCGCCGCAGTCGGCCACCTACAAGGGCGTCTCGCACGGTGACGGGTACGGTGCGATGTACCGGTCGGGCTACAACTACGTCATCACGACCGCGACGCTGAGGGACAACAAGCCCGACAACGACCGAGCCATCTTCGTCAGTTCGCAGGCGTGGGCCTCGTCGGGCACCGCCCGGACAAGCACTGCGAAGACTCATAACCGCGACTGGACGACCGTTGCTCAGACGCGTCTTCACAGCGCGAATGGCTGGGTTGGCGCGAGCGGGTGGACCAAGGTGTGCGAGGATGCCTCATTGCGGCCTGACATCTGCTCGACGGAGCGGTACTCGCCGTTCGGAGGCTTGTAGGAAATGAGCACACCAGCACTGACCCTGGCGACGGTGTCTCATTCCTATGGGGAACGCCTCGCAATCTCGGGCGTTTCCGCCCAGATCGCACGAGGAACTACCGCTCTCATCGGCGTCAACGGGGCTGGCAAGAGCACGCTGCTCACGATCGCAGCGGGCGGGATGAGGCCGACGTCAGGGTCGGTGCTGGTCGGCGGTGAGTCGCTGTACTCGCCGCGCAGCCGACGGCGCGCGCTCGCGGGCGTGGCGCTCATGCCACAGGCTTCCTCGTTCCCCGGGAACATGACGGCTCGCGAGATCGTCGAGTACCTCACCTGGATGCGCGGAGCGCGCGCAGGGGAGGCGCGCAAGATGGCGGCCGAAGCGCTCGATATCGTCCACCTGGGCGACCGCGCGAACAGCAGGGCGAGCTCGCTCTCCGGCGGGATGCTGCGCCGCGTCGCGCTCGCCCAGGCGATCGCGACCAAGCCCGCAGTCCTGCTGCTCGACGAG
Organism: Sanguibacter hominis ATCC BAA-789; assembly: GCF_012396185.1. GTDB lineage: Bacteria > Actinomycetota > Actinomycetes > Actinomycetales > Cellulomonadaceae > Flavimobilis > Flavimobilis hominis. The sequence continues at coordinate 1,180,787 of NZ_JAAXOW010000001.1, read as the reverse complement.
CCCAGCACGGGGCTCGACCCCGAGCAGCGACGCCTCATGGTGGACCGGCTCCGCGAGCTCGACGGCGCCGTCGTGCTGAGCTCCCACGTCATGGAGGACGTCAGCGACCTCGCCGACCGCGTGCTCATCCTCGACGGTGGCTCGATCGTCTTCGACGGGACGCTTCCCGAGCTGTGCCGCCGAGGCCCGGACCCCGAATCGCCGCGTGCTGCCGAGGCAGGCTTCCTCGCAGTGCTCTCAACGCGAGCCGGGGTGACGGCATGATTCTCGCGCTGCGTCTGTGGCTGCGACGGTCCACCGCTCGACTGGCATTTCCCGGGATGGTCGTCATCGCGCTGTTCATCCTGTTCGGACGATCCGGGTGGGCCTGGGAGATCGGTCACGCCGTGAACCAGTCCACGACCGCAGTCATCATCCTCGGGCCGGTGGCCGCGGGCCTCGTCGCGTTCGACATCTGGCGACGGCAGACGAGCGCCATGCGCACGATCGCGGCCACCACACGGCGAGGCGCACGCGGAACGATGGCGCTCGCGGGTGCCACCCTCCTGTATGCGACTCTCGCCTGGTTCCTCGGCGTAGGTGTCGCCCTCACGCTCGCCGCACGCAACGGCGCCGCGGGCTCGTTGCCTTGGTGGATCCTCGGCGCGGGCATGGCTGCGCTCGTCGCGAGCGTCGGCGTCGGAGCAGCGATCGGCACTCTCATGCGCAACGTGGCGGCGGCACCTGTTGCCGCGCTTCTCTGCTACGCGCTGCCCATCGCTGGCACCTTGGCCGGCGTTGACGGGATCATGCGGGCGGGTGGGGCCACGACGCTCACCATCGGGATCACCACGGAGCCCACCGTCGCCGCAGCCAGCATCATGTGCACCGTGCTGATCGGTGCGGTTGCGTGGCGTGCGGTGGTCCACACAGCGGGGCCCCGGCGCGTGTCGGTCCTGGTGGGAACGGCTGGGCTCGCGATCATGCTGGTCGGGGGGCTTGGCTATCTCCAGTCGCTCGACCCGATGTCGAACGCGTGGCGTCAGAGCAGCACGGAGGTCGTGTGTGCAGGGACGGCGCCTAAAGTTTGTGGCCCTAGCGAGGGCAAGGCGCTCTACGAGCTCGCGGCCCGGGACCTCGGGGCAGCTGGCCAGGTGCTCGCTGGCGACGGCATCTCGATCGGAGCCCGCTTCGACTACGTCAGAGGGTTCGACCGGCCCGCTGAAGGGGCGGGGATGCTCTTGGTCGACTCCGGCTCGATCCAGCCGGGGCACCTCGGGCGCTCCAACGTCGTGAGCACGATCTCGCGACCGACAGCCTGCGACGCCTTCCGCGACGACTTGGCGCCCGAGGATCTGCTTGCCGCTCAAGGGAACTTCATGACCTGGCTCGACGTCCGGCTCTCCGGCGACGGTGGCACCGACCCCGCTGACATCGACGGCGCCCGGCAGACTCTCGAGGCGCTCGCCACCTGCGACGAGGAGGCGATCCCCGCATGGACCTTCTCCTTCGAGTGAGCCCCGCGCTCAAGGCGCACCGATGGGGGACAAGCCTGGCAGTGGCGCTCGGTCTCGGACTCGTGGGCTACCTGAGCCGGGCGACGTACCTCGACATCCCATTTCTGCAGGACGGCCTGCCCGCGCGGGTCCTGGTCGCGGTCGTCGCCGTCGTCGTCGCGATCACGCCGCTCTACCTGACGTTCCCCGACCTCGTCGACACGCTCGACCGCGAGCGAGCCGTGAGACGCGTCAGGCCCTACGGGGTTGTCGCGCTCGCACTCATCGCGTACCTGCCCGCCGCCGTCGCCGTCCCGGACAGCGTCGACGACACCCGCCTCTTCCTCGCCGCGCTGACGCTCGGGCTCCTCGCGGTCGCCGCCGTCGGCGACCTCGCGTGGACCGTCGTCTTCGCGGCCGGCTTCGCGTCGCTCATCGTCGATACAGCGCCCGGCGCGCCCGTGACGAGCGCGCTCGCGGCCTGCACGACGCTCGGGTTGGCCGTGGCGCTCGCCGGAGCGACGGTGCTCGTCGGCGCCGTCGGTCCGCGGCGCCTGAGGACGCTCGCCGACTGACCACAAACGGGAGGTTGACGCACGTCAAGGTGGCGCCACGTCGTCGTCCCTAGCCTCGGGGCGAGGCCGCGCTCGCGGCCCGCGAGCGAAGGCGAGGACCCGACATGACGACTGGCAGCACGTGGATGCGGAACCGGTGGACGGTTCCCGGAGTGTCGGGTCTGCTGGTGCTCGCGTCGTTCGCGGCGCAGCGGTTCGGGGGCGCGTCCGTCGGGGACGCGCTCATGATCGTGGCGGCAGCCGTCGCTGGCGCGCCCGTCGTCGTCAAGGCGGTGCGCGCTGCGCTCGTGCGGGTCGTGAGCATCGACCTGCTCGTCTCGGTCGCGGCGATCGGGGCCGTCCTGGTCGGCAACTACTGGGAGGCCGCCGCGGTGACGTTCCTGTTCGCCGTCGGGCACGCGCTCGAGACGGCGACGCTCGACCGGACACGCTCCGCGCTCAGCGAGCTCGTCGCGCTCGCCCCCGACGTCGCGGTCGTCCTGCGCGACGGCGTGCAGGAGGAGGTCCCGACCCGGGACGTCGGCACGGGCGAGACCGTCCTCGTGAAGAACGGCGCGAAGGTCCCCGTCGACGGCGTGGTCGCCGGCGGGTCCGGTGCGCTCGACGAGGCGTCCATCACCGGCGAGTCCATGCCCGTCGAGAAGGCCGACGGCGACCAGGTGTTCGCCGGCACTGTCGCGGTCAGCGGGTTCCTGCAGGTCCGCGCGACCGGCGTCGGCTCGGACACGACGCTCGCGCGCATCATCCACCGCGTCGAGGAGGCGCAGGACGCCAAGGCTCGCACGCAGGCGTTCATGGACCGGTTCGCTGCCTGGTACACGCCCGGCACGATCGTCCTGGCGGTCGTCGTCGGGCTGCTCACCCGGGACGTGGTGCTCGCACTGACGCTGCTCGTCATCGGCTGCCCGGGCGCGCTCGTCATCTCGATCCCCGTGTCGATCGTCGCGGGCATCGGCCGCGGCGCGCGGGACGGCGTGCTCATCAAGGGCGGCGAGCACCTCGAGACGTCGGCACGCATCTCCGCGGTCGCGCTCGACAAGACCGGCACCCTGACCGAGGGGCGTCCGTCGCTGACCGACGTCGTCGCCCTCGCTCGCGGCGTGACGCAGGACGAGGTGCTCGCGGTCGCCGCCCGCGCCGAGGCCGGGTCCGAGCACCCGCTCGCCCGCGCCGTCCTCGACGCAGCACGGAACGCCGGCCTCGCGGTTCCGGGGCTGCCGAGCAGCACCGAACCGGTCCCCGGCAAGGGCATCGTCGCCACGGTCGACGGCGCCCGCATCGTCGTCGGCAACCTCGCCCTCCTCGCAGCCGAGGGAGTGGACGGCGCAGCCGCCGACCTCGTCGTCGACGAGCTGGGCGCCGCCGGCCGCACGCCCATGGTCGTCGTGCGCGACGGCGTCGTCCTCGGGGTCGTCGGCGTCGCGGACCGCGTCCGCGCCGACGCGGCCGAGATGGTGCGCCGCCTGCACGCCGCCGGCGTGCGCACGGTCGTCATGCTCACCGGCGACCAGCAGCGCGTCGCCGACGCCGTCGCAGCGCAGGTCGGCATCGACGAGGTGCGCGCCGGCCTGCTGCCCGAGGACAAGCTCGAAGCGGTCGCTGCGCTGCAGCGCGACGGGCACGTCGTCGCGATGGTCGGCGACGGCGTCAACGACGCCCCCGCCCTCGCCACCGCCGACGTCGGCATCGCGATGGGCGCCGGAACCGGCGTCGCCCTCGAGACCGCGGACATCGCCCTCATGCGCGACGACCTGCTGATGATCCCCCAGGCCGTCGCCCTCGCCCGCCGCACCGTGCGCACGATGCGCCAGAACATCGCCGTCGCGCTCGTGACCGTCGCGACCCTGCTCGCGGGCGTCCTCTTCGGTGGCGTCACGATGGCCGTCGGGATGCTCGTCCACGAGGCGTCCGTCCTCATCGTCATCGCCAACGCGGTGCGGCTCCTGCGCCGCCCCCGCGAGACCCGTGCCGCCCGGTTGACGCACGTCAAGGACCTCGCTGTCGCCCGTTCGTAGTGTGCAACCAGAAGCCCGGACACCGGGAAGGACCCCCAGGAGAGGAGCTCACCATGAGCGCCCAGACCACCACCCGCACCACCCTCCGCGCGCAGGGCTTCAGCTGCCCGTCGTGCGTCGCCAAGATCGAGAAGCAGGTCGGCCGGGTCGACGGAGTCGACTCCGTGACCGTCCACTTCGCGTCCGCGCGCATCGAGATCGAGCACGACGCCGAGCGTGCGAGCGTCGACGACCTCGTCGCCGCCGTCGCGAAGGCCGGGTACACCGCGACGCCCGCCTGAGCCGCGCCGGCCGACCAGCCCCCAATGCCGAGAGCGCCCGCCACGAGGCGGGCGCTCTCGTGCACTGCGCCCCGAGCTAGCGGACCAGGTCGTCCAACGCTGCGGCGTCGCGCACCAGGAGCTCGCGCTTGCCGCGCGACTCGACGATCCCCGCGTCGGCGAGGGCGCGCAGCGACCGGGACAACGACTCGGGCGTGGTTCCGAGGTAGGACGCGATGTCCTTCTTGCTGAGCGGCAGCTCGATCAGCAGCCCGTCCGCGTGGGGCTGGGCGGGCAGGTCGAGCAGGTAGCCGACGAGGCGCCGCTCGACGGGCGCGAGCGTCTGCGCGGTGAGCCGCTCCTCCGTGCGGGAGAGCTGTGTGGCGAGGGTCGCGAGCATCGCGACACCGACGCCGGGGTGCGCGTCGAGGAGCGGCTGCAGGTCGGCGTGCCGGAACTCGCACAGCACGGTCGCGCCCATCGCAGTGGCCGTGTGCCCGGGCGTCGCGCCCGTGAGGAACGACTCGACGCCGATGAAGTCACCCGCGTCGAGCACGCGCAAGAGGTGCTCGCCGCCGTCGGGCGACGAACGGGTCAGGCGCAGCCGGCCCGAGTTCACCACGAGGAGGCTCGCGACACGGTCGCCCTCGACGTACACCGTCTCGCCGTCGGGCAGACGGCGCGGCCGCGCGACGTCGTGCACCTCGCGCTGCTCGACGGGCGTGAGCCCGGCGAAGATCGGCACCCGCGACACGCACACCGGCAACGACGACATGCTCCGAGCCTAGGCCGCGCACCATCAGCTGCGCCTGGGACGCGAGAGTCATGCCCCCAGTGTGCGTCGTGTCGCGTGCGCCGCGGCAAGCACGAGGAATAGCGTCTGCTCCGTGAGCATCCCGGCGATCATGATCGACGGACTGACGGTCCGCCGCGGCCCGCGCACGGTCCTCGACGGCCTGCGGCTGTCGATCGCGAGCGGCACCGTGACGGGCCTGCTCGGCCCGTCTGGCGCGGGCAAGACGACGCTCATGCGGGCGATCCTCGGCGTCCAGCTCGTCGAGGCGGGCGACGTGACGGTGCTCGGCGAACCGGCTGGCAGCGCAGGGCTGCGCTCGCGGGTCGCGTACGTGACGCAGGCGCCGAGCGTCTACCTCGACCTCACGGTCCTCGAGAACCTGCGGTACTTCGGCCGGACGCTCGGCCTGCGCGGCCGCGCCCTCGAGGCGCAGGTCGCCGACGTCGTCGACCGCGTCGACCTCGGCAGTCACCAGCGCGCGCTCGTCGGGCGCCTGTCCGGCGGGCAGATGTCGCGCGTGTCGCTCGCGACCGCGCTGCTCGGCTCGCCCGAGCTGCTGGTGCTCGACGAGCCGACCGTCGGGCTCGACCCGGTGCTGCGGGAGTCGCTCTGGGGCCTGTTCGCCGACCTCGCCGCAGACGGCGTCACGCTGCTCGTGTCGAGCCACGTCATGGACGAGGCGGAGCGCTGCGACCGCCTCGTCCTGCTGCGCGACGGCGAGGTGATCGCCGACTCGACCCTCCCCGAGCTGCTCGCCGCCACAGGCGCGTCGAACGCCGACGGCGCCTTCCTCACCTTGGTCCGCAGGGAGCGCCCATGACCGCCACAGCCCGCCGGGTGCTCGCGCAGCTGCGCCACGACCCGCGCACGGTCGCGATGATCGCCGTTGTGCCGTGCGTGCTGCTCACGCTGCTGTGGTGGGTGTACGACGGCGGGCCGGTGTTCCAGCAGATCGGCGGGTCGCTGCTGGGCATGTTCCCCGTGATCATCATGTTCCTCATCACGTCGGTCGCGACGCTGCGGGAACGTTCCACGGGCACGCTCGAGCGGCTGCTGACGCTGCCGCTGCCCAAGGCGTCCTTCGTGCTCGGGTACGGCATCGCGTTCGGCCTGGTCGCGACCGTGCAGGCGCTGCTCGCGTCGGCGCTCATGATGGGGCCGCTCGGCCTCGACCCGCAGGGGCCGTGGCCGCTCATGGTGCTCGTCGCAGTCCTCGCCGCGCTCCTGGGGATGTCCTTCGGGCTGTTCGTGTCGGCGTTCGCGAGCACCGAGTTCCAGGCCGTGCAGTTCATGCCCGCGGTGATCCTGCCGCAGTTCCTGCTGTGCGGGCTGCTCGTGCCGCGCGCCGACATGCCGCGTGCCCTCGAGCTCGCGTCCGACGTGATGCCGCTCTCCTACGTCGTCGACGCGATGACGGAGGTGACCCGCCACGAGTCGCCCGACGTGCTGATGCCGCTCACGATCGTGGTGGGGTTCATCGTCGCGCTGCTGCTGCTCGGTGCGGCGACCCTGCGGCGCCGCACGCCCTGATCTGCACCCGCCTGCCCGGCGGGGCGTTCAGCCGGTCCGGTCCTCGAGGAGGGCGCGCACGGCCCCGACCGAGCGTCCGTCGACCCAGCGCGGCACGGTCGCCACGTACTCCGCATATGCGGCACCGAACTTCGCCGCGAGCATCTCCTCCTCCGCCGCGATCTGGCGGGAGTGCAGCAGGTAGGCGAGCGCGGCCGCAGGGGCGAGGGCGGCGACGGACCGCCGAGCGACCGCCCGTGCGACGACGACGCCGACCATCCCGACGTACATCGGGTTGCGGCTCACCGCGTTGACGCCGGACGTGACGAGCGTCGACGCGTCGGGGACGCGCGGGTCGACGGTCGTGCGGCGTCGCGCGAAGTCGACGACAGACGCACCGGCGAGCGCCACCGACGCGGCGCCCAGCGCCGTCCCGGCGAGGCGCGCGAACCTGCCGCCGCGCTCGCGTGACACGAGCGACTGCGCGACCCACGCCCCCGCAGCAAGCACGGCGGGCGGCACGCGACCGTCCGTGACACCGAGGTGATCGACGATCTTCGTGGTGCTCATCGTGCTTCCTCCTGCTTTTCATCCTGGGTCGTGACCTGTGTGGACGCGCGGCGCGCGGACGCCGCCGCTACGTTGGAGCGCGTGGAAACCCAGTCCGGCGGAGCGCCTGTCCGCCATCGTCACGCACCTGTACCCGTCACCGCCACCGCTCTCAGCGACGTGCTCGCGGATCTGGGGGTGCGTGGCCGGACGGTCATGGTGCACGTGTCGCTCTCGCGCCTCGGCTACGTCGTCGGTGGCGAGGCGGGGGTCGTGCAGGGTGTGGTCGACGCCGTCGGGCCCGATGGCACCGTCGTGATGCCGGCGCAGTCGTGGCAGCTGTGCGACCCCGCGTTCCTGCGCATGCCCGACGTGCCGGAGGAGTGGTACCCGACGCTGCGCGACAGTCTCCCGGCGTACGACCCGGCGCGTACGCCGACCCGCACGATGGGCGCGGTCGCCGAGCTGTTCCGCACGTGGCCCGGCGTGCTGCGCTCGGCGCACCCGCAGCGGTCGATCGCCGCGCTCGGCCCGAACGCGGCGCGCATCACCTCGACCCACGACTTGGACGACGCCGCAGGTGAGCGTTCGCCGATGCGCGCCCTGCACGACGTCGGCGGGTACGTGCTGCTCCTGGGCGTCGGCTTCGACAAGTGCACCGCGCTGCACCTCGCGGAGAACCGCATCACCTGGCCGACGCGTCAGTACGTCGCGCAAGGCGGGCCCGTGCTGCGTGACGGGGAGCGGGTCTGGGAGACGTGGCAGGAGCTGTGGCCCGAGGACGAGGACTTCGGCGAGTGCGGCGCCGCGTTCTGCGAGGCGCACCCCGAGCTCGTCGAGACGGCGCTCGTCGGGAACGCCCCCGCGGTCCTCGTCCCGGTCCGTGAGCTCGTCGAGTTCGCGACCCCGTGGCTCGCCCGCGCCCGCGGCGGCGCCGTCCTCTGACGCGTGGGCTGACCGTTCAGCTCGTGCGGGCAGCGATCGGGCAGGTCGCGACGTGGTCGTCGACGAGGCCGCACGCCTGCATCGCCGCGTAGGCGGTCGTCGGGCCGATGAAGCGGAAGCCTCGACGCTTGAGCTCCTTCGCGAGGGCGACAGACTCGGGCGTCTGGCCCGGGATCTCCGTGAGGCTCGCGAGGCGGCGCTCGCGCGCGGGCGGCGCGAACGACCAGATCAGCTCGTCGAGCGTCTCTCCTGCCTCGCGCAGCGCGACGACGGCGCGCGCGTTGCTGATCGTCGCCTCGATCTTCGCGCGGTTGCGGATGATGCGGGCGTCCAGGAGGAGCCGCTCGACGTCGTCCTCCTCGAAGCCCGCGACCGTCTCCGGGTCGAAGTCCGCGAACACCTCGCGGAACGCCGGGCGCTTGCGCAGCACCGTGATCCACGCCAGGCCCGACTGGAACGCCTCGAGCGCGAGGCGCTCGAGCAGCGCGGCCTCGCCGTGCACGGGCACGCCCCACTCGTCGTCGTGGTACGCCTCGTACAGCGGGTCGCCGTCGCCGAAGCAGCGTGCGGCCTGGATCGTCGTCGTCATACGCACACTGTGCCGTACCCGACCGACAGCGCCGCGTGCCGTCGTCCCGCCCGGGCCGGTGCAGGTGCGGCTGGCGCTTTGTGGACAGGGCGCAGCCGGCTCAGCTCACGAGCGTGACGCCGACCCCCGCGATCGTGGTCACGAGCAGCGTGGCCAGGGCCGCGAGCACGAATGGCCGCGCACCAACCTTCCTGAGCTCCTGGACCTTGACGCCGCACCCCAGCGCGAACATCGCAGCGGAGAGCATCACCGTCTGCAGGAGGCGACCGGTCGTGAGCGTCCACGCGGGCAGCGTCACCAGGGCGCGCAGCAGCACGAGCGCCAGGAAGCCGACGACGAACGGCGGGACGAGCGGCGGACGGCGCCGCGCGGGGACCGCGCCAGCGCCACGCGCGCAGGTGACCCGCCGCTGCCGCACGCCGAGTGCCGCCACGACCGGGGCGAGCAGCAGCACGCGCGCCAGCTTCACCACGACGGCAGCCGCGAGAGCGTCCGGGCCGAGGATGCCGCCCACCGCGACGACCTGCGCGATCTCGTGGACCGACGCCCCGGCCCACGTGCCCGCGGTGACCGCACCGAGGGCCAGCAGGTGGCTCGCGAGCGGGAGCAGGGCGATCATCGCCGTGCCGAAGATGACGACGAGCGCGACGGCGGTGACCGTCTGGTCCTCCGCGTCGTCGTCCGGGTCGGTGACGCTCGCGGCCCCCGCGACCGCCGCAGCCCCGCAGATGGAGAAGCCGCACGCGATCAGGAGCGCGAGGCCGCGCGGCACGCGCAGCCAGCGGCCCAGCGCGACCGTGCCGAGGATCCCGCCGCCGACGACGCACAGCACGACGAGCAGCATCGGCGCGCCCAGGCCGAGGATGTCGGCCAGGACGAGCTGCAGCCCGAGGAACACGATCCCGACGCGCAGCAGGACCTTTGCGGAAAAGTCGATCCCCGGTGACAGGGACGGGGGCAGCCGCGTCGCGTTGGTCACCACGACGCCGAGGACGATCGCGACGATCATCGGGCTGAGCCCCGGGACGAGCTGGCCAGTGACCCATGAGAGCGCCGCGGCCGCGAGGCACAGCGCGACGCCGGGCAGTCGCGACGCCGCACGCGAGAGGGAGGGCCGGAGGGAGCCGCGCTCGCGCGCGGGGCCGACCTGCTGAGCGAGGCGTCGGCCGTCCCCGGGCGCGTGCGCGGCGGCGTCGGGCTCGAGGAGGGTCATGACGTCATCGTCTCGGCGCGCGCTCATCGCCGGTAGAAGCAGTTCCCGAGCGCGTCACAACGTAGGCTTGTCGCAGGACGGAGGAGATCGATGCGGGCAGAACCCGACCTGCAGGCGCTGCGCGCGCTCGCGCTCGCCGCCCGGGAGAACAGCATCTCCGCCGCGGCCGGCCTCCTCGGCGTCAGCCAGCAGGCCGTCTCGCTGCGCATCCGCACTCTCGAACGCGAGCTCGGCGCGCGCCTCCTCGTGCGCTCCACCCGCGGCTCCCGGCTCACGCCAGCGGGTCAGCAGGTCGTCGGCTGGGCGCAGCCCCTCCTGGCCGCCGCAGACGCGTTCGCCGACGCCGCACGCGCCCTGCGCGACGACCGCACCACCACCCTGCGCATCGCCGCGAGCCTCACGATCGCCGAGCACCTCCTGCCGAGGTGGATCGGGACCTGGCGCGCGCAGGTCGGCGAGCACGGGCCGGAGGTGCAGGTCACCGCCGCCAACAGCAGCACCGTCGCCATGAGCGTGCGCGAGGGCACGGCCGACCTCGGGTTCGTCGAGTCTCCCCGCACGCCAGCGGGCCTCGGCTCGGCGACGGTCGCGCACGACACGCTTGACGTCGTCGTCCAGCCCGAGCACCGCTGGGCCCGCGCCCGCTCCATCACCGTGCAGGAGCTCGCGACGACCGGACTCGTGCTGCGCGAGAAGGGCAGCGGCACGCGCCAGGCCTTCGACGCCGCGATGGCCGACGCCGGCTACCCGGACCACGCCGAGCCCGTGATGGTGCAGAAGAGCACCCTTGGCATGCGCAGCGCAGTCATGGGCGGCACCGCACCCGGCGTGCTCAGCAGCCTCGCCGTCGCCGACGACGTCCGCGCGGGACGCCTCGCCCGCGTCCAGGTCGACGGACTCACCATGAGCCGCCCGCTCACCGCCCTGTGGGCGGGCGCGGCCCCGCCGCGGCACGCCCGCGACTTCCTCGAAGCCTGCGCGGACTGAGGGCCGCCCGAGCAAGCACGACCCCCAGGGTCAGGCGAGCACGCCGCCCGACTCGCGCAGGTAGCAGGCCGCGCACAGCGACTCGTACGTCACCGCAGCGCCGTCGATCGCGACCTGGTCGCCGTCGAACACCGCGTGCCCGTCGACGCGCCGCGAGTTGAAGATCGCCTTGCGGCCGCACCGGCAGATCGTCTTGAGCTCCTCGAGGCTGTGCGCGATCTCGAGGAGGCGCTGCGAGCCCGGGAACGCCGCCGTGCGGAAGTCGGTGCGGATGCCGTAGCAGATCACCGGGATGCCATCGAGGACGGCGACACGCAGCAGGTCGTCGACCTGGCGCGGCGTGAGGAACTGCGCCTCGTCGAGCAGCAGGCAGGACACGTCGCGGCCCGTCTCGCGCTGCACGCGCTCGCGGTGCGTCTGCAGGGTGAGGTAGGCGTCGTCGTCCTCCCCGAGCACGTAGTCGACCGACCGGTCGACGCCGAGGCGCGAGTGGATCTTGCGTCCCGCCTTCGTGTCGATGCCCGGCTTGGCGAGCAGGATCTGGTGGTCCCGCTCCTCGTAGTTGTGCGCCGCCTGCAGCAGGGACGTCGACTTGCCGGAGTTCATCGCCCCGTACCGGAAGTAGAGCTTCGCCATGACGGGAATTCTCCCATCCAGGGGCTGTGGGCATCGACGGTGTCCGGGCGGACGCTGCGGAGGCCCCCTCTCCGCAGCCCTGGGTGTTATCCCCTTAACGCGTGGACGCATTTCTCACGGTCGTCTCATCGAGTACCGCCTGCGACCGATGAGTGCCCGCACCACCGCCCCGCACCGTCTCGCCACCAGCCGGACACCCAGCCGCACGCCACGCCGCACGCCCAGGAGCCCGCGATGACCGCACGACTCAGCTCGACCTCGATCATGACGCGCCTCGTCGCCGTCGTGGTCCTCGCAGCGCTCGGCATGGGTGCGCTCACCGTCATCGCGAGCGTCCTCGTCCGCGACCGCGTCATGACCGAGCGCCAGGACGCGACCCGCGCCGTCGTCGAGTCCGCCGCCGGCGTCCTCGCCTACTTCGGCGCGCAAGAGACGAGCGGTGCGATGGACCGCGAGGCCGCGCAGGCCGCCGCGATCGACGCCGTCCGCGACATGCGGTACTCCGGCGAGGAGTACTTCTGGATCAACGACATGACGCCCGCCATGGTCATGCACCCCATCAAGCCCGAGATGGACGGCAGCGACCTCAGCCAGAACGCCGACCCCGACGGCAAGCTCCTCTTCGTCGAGATGGTCGACGTCGTCAAGGCCGACGGGCGCGGGTTCGTCGAGTACCAGTGGCCCAAGCCGGGCTACGACGCCGCGCAGCCCAAGGTCTCCTACGTCGTCGGCTACGAGCCGTGGGGCTGGATCATCGGCTCAGGCGTCTACGTCGACGACGTGCAGCAGGTCGCCCTCGGCGACGCCGCACGCCTCGCCCTCGCCACGCTCGTCGTCCTCGCCGTCACCGTCGCCGTGTGCATCGTCATCGCCCGCTCGATCGTCACGCCCATCCGCCGCGCCGCTCAGGTCCTCGGCACCGGCGACCTCAGCATCCGCCTCGACGAGGGCCGCGGCCGCACCGAGCTCGAGCAGCTCGCCGTGTCCCTCAACGCGACCCTCGACCGGTCCTCCTCCGTCGCCGACGAGGTCGCCCAGGTCGCCGCCCGCCTCGACGCCTCCGCCCGCCAGCTCCTCGCCACGGGAGACGACATCGCCAGCGCGACCGCCACCGCTACCGAGCAGACCGTCGACCTCGCCGGCTCCGCGACCGAGGTCGCCGCCGGCATCGAGACCGTCGCGGCAGGAACCCACCAGATGGGCGCGTCCATCTCCGAGATCGCGCAGAACGCGAACGCCGCCGCGCAGATCGCCACCGAGGCCGTCAACGCCGCCGACGCCACCTCACGCACCGTCGTCGCCCTCGGCGAGGCGTCCGCGCAGATCAGCAGCGTCGTCAAGGTCATCTCCGCGATCGCCGCGCAGACCAACCTCCTGGCACTCAACGCCACGATCGAGGCCGCACGCGCCGGCGAGGCCGGGCGCGGGTTCGCCGTCGTCGCGAGCGAGGTCAAGGACCTCGCCCAGGAGACCGCCACCGCGACCGGGGGCATCACCGAGCAGGTCGAGGAGATCCAGGCGACCGTGGACCGCGCGACCGCGGAGATCGCCCACATCACCGACGTCGTCACGCGCATCAACGACTACCAGATGTCGATCGCCGGAGCCGTCGAGGAGCAGACCGCCACGACCAACGAGATGGCCCGCTCCGTCGAGCAGGTCGCCGACGGCGGCCGCACGATCGCCCGGTCCCTCCAGGACGTGGAAGCAGCCTCACGCGCGACCGCCGTCGAGATCGGCACGGTCCGCGACGCCGCGCACGAGCTCGTCGACGCTTCCCAGGACCTCCAGACGGTTCTCGCCGCATTCACGCGGTAGTGTCTGCGCGGCGTGCCCCGCTGGCGTCGCACCATCCACGGGGGCAGGCTCGTAAGACAGGACCTCACGGCGGGAGCAGGGATGGCCAGGACGGCTGACAGCAGGGGACGACGCAAGTCCATCGAGGCTGCGATCGCCACGAGCGAGGACCCCGAACGGTCGCTCCGACGCGACCTCACCGCATGGGACCTCGCCGTCCTCGGCGTCGCCGTCGCCGTCGGCGCGGGCATCTTCTCCGTCGGCGCGCAGGCCGCCGCCAACCACGCCGGGCCGGGCGTGATCGTCTCGTTCGTCATCGCCTCGATCGTGTGCGGCCTCGCGATGATGTGCTACGCCGAGTTCGCCTCGACGCTTCCCATCGCCGGGTCCGCCTACACGTACTCGTACGCGACCATGGGCGAGCTCGTCGCCTGGATCATCGGCTGGGACCTCATCCTCGAGATGCTCCTCGCCGCTGCCGTCATCGCGAAGTTCTGGGGCATCTACCTCGGTGACGCGTTCGATCTCTTCGGCATCGGCATCCCCATGGACCTGCACCTCGGCCCGATCACCTTCGAGTGGGGTCCAGCTCTCATCGTCGCGATCTTCACCGCGCTGCTCGTCATCGGCACGAAGATGAGCACCCGCGTGAACTCGGTGTTCACGATCATCAAGGTGAGCATCACGCTCTTCGTGATCGTCGTCGGGTTCTTCTACGTCAAGGCCGAGAACTTCTCGCCGTTCATCCCGCCGGCACAGCCCGCCGAGAGCGCGTCCGGCCTGCACCAGCCGCTGTTCGCGTTCGTCACCGGCCTCGAGCCGTCGATGTACGGCATCGTCGGCGTCCTGTCCGGCGCGGCACTCGTGTTCTTCGCCTTCATCGGGTTCGACGTCGTCGCAACGACCGCAGAGGAGACGCGCGACCCGCAGCGCAACCTGCCTCGCGGCATCCTCGGCGGCCTCGCCGTCGTCACCGTCCTCTACGTCCTCGTGACGATCGTCGTGACCGGCATGGTCTCCTACGCCGAGCTCGCGAAGGTCGACGAGCCGTCGCTCACGTCCGCGTTCGTGCTCGTCGGCGCCGACTGGGCTGGCAAGGTCATCTCGATGGGCATCCTCGTCGGGCTGACGTCCGTGATCATGGTGCTCCTGCTCGGCCTCACCCGGATCGTCTTCTCGATGAGCCGCGACGGCCTGCTCCCCCGCGCGCTGTCCGTCACGCACCCCGTACACCGCACGCCTGCGCGGCTGCAGATCGGGGCGGGCGTCGTCGTCGCGCTCGTCGCCGCGCTCACCGACGTGTCTGCGCTCGCCGACATGATCAACATCGGCACGCTGTCCGCGTTCGTCCTCGTCAGCTTCGCGGTGCCACTCCTGCGCAAGCAGCGCCCCGACCTCGAGCGTGGGTTCCGCGTGCCGTGGTCGCCGGTGCTGCCGATCGTGTCCGGCGTCGCCTGCCTGTGGCTCATGACCAACCTGACGACGATCACGTGGCTGCGCTTCGGCGTCTGGCTCGTGCTCGGCTTCATCATCTACTTCACGTACTCCCGCGAGCACAGCCTCGTGGGGCGGATCGACATCGAGACCACGACCGAGAAGGAGGTGGGCGGCGCCATCGGATGAGCGTCGGGGGAGGCATCCGGCGCGGCAGTCGCACAAGCCATGGACCGGGTTGGCGAGGCGATGCACGCGATCGAGCGGCGGGAGTTCCTGCCGCCGACGCAGCGTGAGCGCGCGGGGCTCGACGTCCCGCTCGGCATCGGCCACGGAGCGACGTGCTCGCAGCCGACCACGGTCGCCACGATGCTGCGCCTCCTGGGTGCGCGGCCCGGGCACGCGGTGCTCGACGTCGGTTCCGGCTCCGGGTGGACCCTCGCCCTCCTCGACCATCTGGTGACGCCCGGCGGGACGGTCGTCGGCGTCGAGCTCGAGCCCGCGCTCGTGACGTTCGCGCGCCGCAACCTCACCGCACTCCTCGGGGACCTCGCACCGCGCGTCCAGCAGGCCGTCCCCGGCCGCCTCGGCTGGCCCGACGACGGCCCGTACGACCGCATCCTCGTCTCCGCCGAAGCGCTCGACGTGCCCGCCGCGCTCGTCGCGCAGCTCGCCGACGGAGGACGCATGGTCGTCCCCGTGCGCGGCCGGATGACGGTCGTCGACCGCGTGGGGGACGACCTGCGCGTCGAGCAGCACGGCGCCTACACGTTCGTCCCGCTGCGCGAAGAGTGAGGCCCCGCGCCGGGCGCGCTGAGCGCGGCTCGCGGCCGCGCCGACCCCGCGGCGGCCCCGCGCCGCGCCGCGCGCGTGCAGGCGCCACGCGCCGGGCGCGTGCAGGCGCCGGCTCCGTCAGTCCCGGCCGAGTCCGTCGGGTGCCGACCGGGCCGGGCTGCTGAGTCCGTCAGTTCCGACCGAGTCCGTCGGTTGCGACTGACGGAGTCGGGCTGGGAGTGACGGACTCGCGGGCGGGCGGCGCGCCGCGTCCCGGCGGGGCCGCTACCGGTCGCCATCCGCACCCGGTCGCCGTAGCGTCCCAGCATGGGGTGGTATCGGGAGTCTGGCGCTGACCGACCGTTCGGCAACCTGCTCGCGGCGCACGGCGTCGCGATGGAGGGCTACTTCTGGCGGTTCACGCTGCTCGACGGGCGCGCGCTCATCGCGCTCGCGGGCGTGAACCGCGCTGGCCCGCTACCGCGGGACCGGTCCAGCGCGTCGGCGGTCTTCGGGCCGTCGGAGCAGCACTGGGCGACGCTCGGCCTCGCTGCTTATCCCGGCGGCACGCTCTTCCAGGCCGAGCACCCGACCGGTGCGGCCGACCCGCACGGACTCGGCGTCGTCGCCGGTGACGCGTTCCGCGGCTGGGCCGACGAGCTGCACGTCCACCTCAACCCTGACGCCCGCATCGACGCGACGATCCTCGCCTCGCGGCCGTGGCCGCGTGCCCGCTTCGGCGGGTCGAGCATCTTCCAGACGGTCCCAGGTCTCAACCAGTACTGGCACCCCTGGCTGCTGGGCGGGACCGCGCAAGGGAGCGCCGTCGTCGGCGGTGAGGTGTGGAACCTCGACGGCGCGAGCGTCTACGCGGAGAAGAACTGGGGGCGTGGCGGCTTCCCCGAGTCGTGGTGGTGGGGGCAGGCGCAGGCGTTCGACGACGGCTCCGACGCGTGCGTCGCGTTCGCCGGTGGACAGGTGCACGCCGGCCCGTTGCGGACCGAGGTGACGGGGCTCGTCGTGCTGCTGCCCGACGGCACCCTGCTGCGGCTCGGCAACCCCGGGACGTCCCCCGTGCGGGCGCGGGTCACGGACGAGGAGTGGCTGCTGCACGGGCGGTCGGGGCGGTGGGAGGTCGAGGTGCGTGCGGATGCGCCGCTCGACGACGCCCACGTGCTCCCCGTCCCGCTGCCTGCGGAGCGGCGCAACGTGCCCGGCGCGATCGAGCACCTGGGTGGGCGAATGCGCGTGCGCGTCCGGCGGGGCGGGCGGAGGGTGTGGCAGGCGACGTCGAACACGGCCGGGCTGGAGCACGGTGGGCTCGACCGCGCGGCGGCCGAGCTCGCCCGCCGGGACGCGGCCGGGCGGGACGCGTAGGTCCCGGGGCCTGAGCCCGGCGCGGGCCCAGGCGCCACCGAGGTCGTGACTTTGGTGCCGAAGGCGTGAGTCGTAGCTGCCGACCTCGGGGCGGAACTCACGACCTCGGCGCTGGGCCGCGGCGGGCGGAGCGGGCTGGTGGCGCCAGAGGCTCGTGGCGCCGGGCGGGACGGCGCAGCGGCTTGCCGGAGGAGGCCCCGGTCCGTGCCCTCAGCGGCGGACGTCGCGGCCGAACGTGATGACGGCGTCGGTCAGAGCGAGCGAGAGCAGCGGGCGGTGGCCCGCGAGCCAGGCGAGCGGGCCTGGGCGCGCGACGTCCCAGCGGACGCGGACGCACCGGACGTCCGCGTGGACGCGGTTGCGCGACGTGATCGAGCCGACGCCGGAGCCGGCATGGTCGGCAAGCGCGCGCTGGGCGGTCGTGAGCGTGAGGGGGAGGCGGGGAAGCAGCCGTGCGCCGAGGTGCGCGGCGAGGCGGAGGATCGGGGCGCCGTCGGGCAGCCTGACCTGCGCACTGACGCCCCGCCGGTGCGGGTCGCGCTCCGGTACCGGCGCGGCGACGCGGCTGCCGCCCGGCCCCGAGCCGGGCGCGGCGAGCAGCGCGCCGTCCGGGGTGAACGTCGCGACGTGCTTGGGGATGGCCCACAGCTCGCGCCCGCCAGCCGCAGACTGCTCGGTGGACACCCAGATCTGCGGGATCGTCACGCGCAGCGCGCCGCGCGCGTGGGTGAGGACGCCGACGAGCAGCTCGTCGTACTGGAGCATCTCGCGGGCGCCGTACGTCACCGACGCGACGCCGACGACGGCGCGCCCGCACGCCAGCACGAGCCGATGACCATCGGGGAGCGCGGCGTCCAGGCCCGGGATGTCGCCGGGCTCGACGAGGAACGTCGAGACGAGCATCTGACCGGCGAGGAACCAGGGCTCGGGCGGGTAGGCGGCGTCGCTCATGCGTTCATGCTGCCGCACGTGCGCGGGATTGGTGATCGTTGCGTCGTGGGACGCGTGAGGCGCGTGTGACCGCGCGGGCTCGCGGCCGCGAAGGCCGCACCGAAGGCGGTCCTGACCGCCTCGAAGGTCCGCACCACGAAGGTGACGAAGCCGTTCGCGCTGACGCCCGCGACGATCACCGTGACCAGCGTGTCCAAGGCGATCTACAAGAAGCGGTTCGTGTCCGGGGCGAGGCGCGCGGGCGCTAGCCTCGGTGTTCATGGGGGAACTTGAGACGCGGATGAGCTCGGCACTCGACCTGGTGCGCGGTGCGGGGTGGCTGATCCCGGCGGTCGTCGTCGTCGTGGTCGCGCTGCTGGTGATCGTCAGGCGCGGGGGTCCGCGACCGGGTGAGTTCTGGATGGCGGACGTCCCGTTCCGTGAGGGTGCCGGGAGCAAGGACCGGCCGTGCTACGTCGTCGGTCGGAGCTGGCGCACGGTGCGCGTCCTGTACGTGACGTCGCGCGACCGGACGGGCGACGACCGTTACGTGCCGGTCGACACGAGCGGGTGGACCGGCCGCGTCGCGGGGCGCCGGAGCTGGATGCAGATCGCGGAGCGTCGTGGAGCGGACCCGTGCCTGTCCGTGCGGAGATCGGCGTTCCGCCGCTACCTCGGGCGTGCTTCGGCGGGGGAGAGAGCGATCGTCGCGTCCGCGCTGTGACGTACGGCTCGTGAGTATCGCCCTATCTGTTGGCACCAAGTCCGCTTGGGGGGTATACGCGGGCGTCGTCGTGTGGGAACCTTGGCCGTCACCTGACACAGTGTCACGAACCGGGGAGAACATGCAGGTCACCAGCAGGACATCACGAGCGATCCGGGCCCTGCTCGTCACGACCCTCGCCCTCGCGGCCGGTGTGGTCGCGCTCCCGGTCGCAGCGCCGGCATCCGCAGCGGGCGCCATCGCCTTCGACGACTTCTCAGGGACGGTCCGCGGCACGCGGTCGTACGAGGTCGCTGGCAACTCGACGTTCACGCAGAGCGGCGGCACGGGCAACATCAAGCTGGAGAAGCTGGCTGGCAACGGCTCGGTGCCGACCGTCACCCTCACGTACGCGATGGGTCCGACGAACCTGAAGGACACGACCAACGGCCAGCTCTTCCTCGACCTTCTCGACATCCAGGGCGGCGCTGGCTATACCGCCGTCGCGATCTCGGCGATCGTGACGGACAGCAGCGGCAGGTCCAGCAGCTACAACTCGGGCATCGGCGCGACGCCGAGCCACGGCTTCGTCTTCAACTACGACTGCTCACCCGGTCAGACTGCCTGCTTCAAGGGCACGGCGGACCTCAGAGACATCACGACGCTGCAGGTCATGTTCATGCACGGCGACGGCAACGCGACCGCGCCCGCCGTGACGCTGCGGGTCGCGGGGATCACGTCGACGCCGCTCGGCGGCGCCCGCCCGGCCGTCCCCGCTCCGGTGATCGCGACGGCGACACCGGCAGTCGTCGGTGCGGACGGCGGCGAGACAAGCTTCGACGTCGTGTTCCGCTCCGGGGCGTCTCAGGCGTCGCTCGTCGACCTGAGCGCCTCCGTGGTGTCGGTCGCCGGCGGGACAGGCACGACCACCGTCGTCACGGGCCCGAGCACGATCAGGGTCACGACCCGGCTCGGGGCCGGCACGGGCACGCAGGACCTCACCGTCACGATCCCGGCCGGGGCAGTGACGGACACGTGGGGTCAGCAGAACGCGCAGGCGTCGCTGACGCACCGCGTGCGCTTGGCGGCCGCCCCGTCGTGGAGCGGCCCGACGCAGCGCGCGGTGCTCGCAGGCAGCGTCATCACGGGCTCGTTGGGGACGTGGACGCAGGCGCAGGGCGAGTCAGGTGTCACTCACACGATCATGAGCGGCGCGCTCCCGGCCGGGGCTGCGCTCTCCCCTGCGGGGGTACTGGTGGGCGCTGTGTCAGCCGTGGGGTCGTTCAGCTTCAGTGTCACTGCGGTCGATGGTTACGGGGTGAGCCGCACCAAGGCCTTCACCCTGGACGTGGTCGGGGCGACGAGCGTCGCGCCGGTGAGCCTCGTCGTGCAGCGGGATGCGTCCGTCGAGCGCCTGGTCCCGGTGACGGGGTTCGGGACTGACTCGGACGTCGCGCTCTCCCCGGCCATCCCGGGCGTGACGGTTGCGCGTGAGGGGCAGGGCGTGAAGTTCTCGGGCTCCGCTCCGGCGCTGGGCACTCACGTGTCTGAGCTGGTGATCAGCCGGACGGTCGGCCCCGACACCGTCGTGACGAGCCGCACCCCCGTGTCGATCCAGGTCGGCCTCGTGCCGGCCGTGACCGAGGTGCCTGTGAGCCTGCGCGCCGGCCGTGCGGCGGACGTGGTGTTCGCATCCCACGTCGGAGCGACGAGCCTGGGCCCGATCCTGGGCAGCGTTCCTGGGATGACCATCAGTTTGTCCGGGAGCTCTCTCTCCCTCCAGGGGACGCCGACCGCTCGTGGCGTGTTCGACGTCGTCGTGTACGCGGCGAACGAGTTCGGCACGGTTTCCAAGACGATCCAGGTCGAGGTTGGCGCGCCGCGCGCGACGACGGTGGTCACGCCGTCCGGCGGGGCGGTGCAGACGGTCGTCGAGGGTGCGACGGTGTCGTTCGACGTCGTGCAGGATGCGGACGGGCAGCGCCCGACCGCGGGCGCGGACGTGCTGACGGCTGACGACGTCGTGACCTCGGGCGTCGACGTCGCGGACGTCGCGGTCGCCGCGACCGCGGGCGGCTACCGGGTCGACGTGACGTTGGCGCCGGGTGCTGTTGACGGGGATCTTGTCGTCACGCTGCCTGACGGCGCGACGGTCGATGCGTGGGGCGCGTCGTCCCTCGCTGGCAGCGGCACGGTGCGGCTGACGATCCAGCGCGCACCCGTGCCGGAGACCGTGAAGCCGGGGACGTCCGTCACCGGCACGGGCACGCCTGCGGACCCGTTCCGGGTTCCGGCTGGCGGCCCGGTGGGTCTCACGCTCGCGTTCGGTGGGACGCCGGTGCCGACGCTCACGCTCGAGTCGGTGACGTCGGTCGCCGCAGGTCTCCCGGGGGGCGGTGCTGCCGTGAGTGGGGCTGACCTGGTCGCGAGCCTGTCCGCGGTGGCACCGCAGGCGGTGACGGGGCTCGCGCTCGTGGACCACGGCGACGGGACGGGCACGGTGTCGGGCCAGCTCGCTGCTGGCACGTATGACGTCGCTGTGCGGGCGACGAACGCGGTCGCCTCGGTCGTGCGGACCGTTCGTGTCCAGGTCGCGGCGCAGCCGGTGGTCGTGCCGACGCCGACGGTGCCGCCCACAGATGAGCCGACGCCCACGCCGACGCCGACGGATGAGCCGGTCGACGAGCCGACGAGCACGCCGACGGACGACACTCCGGAGGACCCGTCCGACGACGTCGTGCCGGACGGTGACGCCGACGGCGACTCTGACGGCGGGGCTGAGAGCGACGAGCTGCCTGTCACGGGTGCGGAGGTCGGCGGGCTGGCGGCGCTCTCGCTGCTGTTCGTCGCTGGTGGTGCGCTGCTGCTCGTCTGGCGGCGCCGAACGGCCTGATCCCGGGACTGATCGACGCCCCGTCCGTCCGCACGTCGCGGACTGGCGGGGCGTCGTCATCGTGCAGGCGCGCCTGCGTCCGCGATTTCAGGTCGATCGCCGGGCTAGACGAGGAGGTCGAGCCCAACTCCAACTCCCAACCAGATTTGCACTTCCCTGGAAGTTGGAACCGCTGAGATCAGGTTGTCCTTGCGAGCTGCTGCTCGAGATCGGGAGCCGGCGTCCAGACGTGCTGTCGACCAGCTCGACCGCGGATCAGGTACCCGCGGCGTTCGAGCTCGAGCAGGTCCTGGCGCGCCGTCTCGTTGGTGACGCCGTGGCTCATGCTGTGCGAGCGCGCGCTGAACTGAACCTCCGGGTCCTTGATCGCGCGCCCGAGAAGGGCTACCTGACGGGTGTTCAGGTCGCCCTGCTGGGCTGCGAGCACCTGCGCTGCACGCTGTGCTGCGGCCTTCTGCGAGAGGTAGACGTGCAGGTCAGCGATAGCCCGCTGGATCACGCCAAGGTGGTAGATGAAGAAGTGTGTGAGGTCGCCGTTGTCTTGCTCGGTCAGCAGGAAGGATCGGGCGTACTGCGCCGGGGCTCTTCTCAAGATGCGCGAGATCGTCAAGAACTCGGTCAACCAGAAGCCCTGGTTCAGCATGCTCCAGTAGAAGACGGCGCGGGCTGTGCGCCCGTTGCCGTCCTCGAAGTAGTGGTCGAACCTCATCATGAAGTGGAGTGCGATCGCGCGGAGTACCGGCGGCAGATAGGTCTCGGAGTCGCGCTCGTTGGCGAACTTGCACAGGGCGTCGAGGCGAGCCGGCAGCTCAGCGACGGGCGGCGGCCGGTGGAGCAGCTGGTCGCCGTCGCCCCAGACTGAGACCCTCTTCGAGTCGTCGTCCTGAAGGCGGCCCGCCGCCGCCGGCTCCTTGAGTGTCCCTTCCGTGACGATCCGGTGGATCTCGCACACGAGCTCAGGTGTGAGTGGTTGGTTCCTGAGATCGACGATGTGCTGCATTGCTCGGTAGTTGTTGAGGATCATCCGCTCGCTGGTGTCGCGAGGTGCGCGCCCGCTGCGGAGAAGCTCCTTGGCGTCGCGCCTGCTCGTTGCGGCGCCCTCGAGCTGGCTCGAGGTGATCGCTTCCTCGATCAGAGAGGTGACGACATAGCGGTCGCGTGTTGCGGGGTTGGTGACGAGCTCGCTCACACGGATCGCACCGCTCGCGTCTCGGTTGATCGATTCGACCGCTTGAAGCACCTCGTCGGGGAGGGTGTAGTGAAAGCCGCTCCCGTCCATCATCTTGAGCGACGGGATCGACCGCCGGACTGCTCGTCGCGCGAAGGTGAGGGCCAGCCACCACTCCTCGTGTGTGAGGTCGCCCGGGGGGTTCTTGAAACGGAGCTTGTCCCAGGGCAGGTAGTCCCGCGTGATGTTGAGCCCCTGAGCCTCGGTGAAGATCGTGGTCAGGCGTCCGCCCTTGTCCGCAGCCGCCATGAGGTCGGAGGTGGTGGGGGGTTGTGCGGGGACTTTCACCGTCGTCTCCTTCGTGGCGCTTGGACTCAGCGTACCGCCCAACTCCAACTTCTAGATCAGATTGGAATTGGGATCCACTGGAAGTTGGTGAGGCCCGGACCTCGGCACGGGAGGGGCGCACGGTGCGCGTCCTGTACGTGACGTCGCGCCACCGGACGGGCGACGACCGCTACGTGCCGGTCGACACCTGTCGGTGGAGCGGCCGCGGGGTCGTCGTACCCGTGGGGCGCGTGTCAGGCGAGCATGTCGCGGACGAGCGGCGCGACCTGCGTGCCGTACAGCTCGATCGAGCGCGTGAGCATCGAGTGCGGCATGTTGCCGTTGGCGTACTTGAGGTCGAAGCGGCTGGCGCCGAGGCCTTCGAGGGTGCGCGCGATCTTGCGGGCCACGGTGTCCGGGCTGCCGATGGCGTAGGCGCCGTCGGGCCCGACCATCTGCCGGAACTGCCCCTCGGTGATGGGCCGGCCGCCGCGCTCCGCGAAGATGCGCGAGAAGTAGGGCGCGATGAACGGCCACGCCTCGTCGATCGCCTGCTCGTCGGTCTCCGCGACGTGGCCGGGCATGTGCACGCCGATCGGCTGGAGCGGGTTGCCGAGCTGGTCGAGCGCCCGGCGGTACAGGTCGGTGAACTGCGCGAACGCGAGAGGCTCCCCGCCGATGATGGCGAGCATGAGCGGCAACCCGTGCTGCGCGGTGCGGATGACGGACTGCGGCGAGCCGCCGACGGCGATCCACGCCTTGAGGAGGCCGTCCTCGACGTGCGGGTACACCGTGGCGTTCTCGAGGCTCGGGCGCGTCTGACCGGACCAGGTGATGGGCTCCTGCGCGCGGGCACGCATGAACAGGTCGAGCTTCTCCTCGAAGAGGATCTCGTAGTCGTTCAGGTCGTAGCCGAACAGCGGGAACGACTCGATGAACGAACCGCGCCCGAGGATCACCTCGGCGCGCCCGCCCGAGATGGCGTCGATCGTCGAGAAGCGCTGGAACACGCGCAGCGGATCCTCCGACGACAGCACCGTCACCGCCGTGCCGACGTGGATGCGCTCCGTGCGGGCCGCGATCGCCGTCGCGACGGTGTCCGGCGCTGACACCGCGAAGTCGGGGCGGTGGTGCTCACCGATACCGATGAAGTCCAAGCCGACCTGGTCCGCGAGCACGCCCTGCTCGACGACCTCGCGGATCGTCTGCGCGTGCGAGCTCAAGGAGCCTCCGGACGTGGTGGACGTGTCGCCGAAGGTGTCGAGACCAAGCTCGAGCGGGAAGGGGGTGGGCATGTCGGGTCAACGGCGGCGATGGTGCGGGCATTCCCGCCGCATGCAGCACTCAGAACGGACAGCGGTGATGCCTTGTGGAGGGGCGCCGTCAGGCCGATAGGAACAGTTAAGGCGAGGATCTCCCCGCAACTGCTGACATTGGAGTCTGCGATGAGTACTCAGGCACCGTTCCCCCCTGCGCAGGGCGGTCCACCGCCCGTGCTAGCTACTACGTCGAAGCGGGCTTGGTACAAGAAGAAGCGCGTGATCATCCCGACCGCCGCTGTCGTGCTCGTGGCGTGGGCGGGTTCGCAGGGCGATCCGGAGAAGCCTGAGACGCCGCCGTCGACGGTTGCGCAGCAGAGCAGCCCCGCAACCACTTCCCCTGCCGAGAGCCCGAGCACCCCGGCCCCGCAGGCGACACCTGAGGTCAAGGAGACTGAGCCGACCGCGGAGGAGAAGGCCGCTGCGGCGGCTGCGGCCGCTGAGGAGGCAGAGGCGCTGAAGGCTGAGGAGGCGGCGAAGGCACTCGCCGACCTGATCGCGAGCGGTACGAGCGAACAGCAGAACGCGCTGCGGAGCGCGGAGGGCTACGTCGGGTTCTCGGCTTTCTCGAAGAAGGGCCTGATCAAGCAGCTGAAGTTCGAGGGATACCCCGACGCTGATGCCAAGTGGGCGGCGGACCTGGTCGAGGTCAGCTGGAACGACGAGGCGCTCGAGTCTGCTGAGGGGTACCTCGACTTCTCGGCGTTCTCCAAGAGCGGCCTCGTCAAGCAGCTGAAGTTCGAGGGCTTCACGCGGAAGCAGGCAGACAAGGCTGTAGATCGGGTCGACGTCGACTGGAAGGAGCAGGCGGCCAAGTCTGCGGAGAACTACCTCGAATTCTCCTCGTTCTCACGCAGCGGGCTCATCCAGCAGCTGAAGTTCGAGGGTTTCACGCAGAAGCAAGCCGAGTACGGGGTCAAGAAGGCCGGACTCTAGGAGCGATCTCGGAGGTCCTCGAGCGTCCGCAGGACGACCCGGGCCACTTCCGTCGGGTCGGTGTGCTCCCAGAACCTGAGGACGGTCCAGCCCGCTTCGATCAGCACTCGGTCGGTATCTCGGTCGCGTGCAGTGTTGGCGGCGAGCTTCTGCTGCCACCACGCTGAGTTGGAGCGCGGTCGTGTCCCGTGCTCGGGACAGCCGTGCCAGAAGCAACCGTCGACGAAGATCGCCAGGCGGACCCTTGTAAAGGCGACGTCGATGGTTCTGCGTCGTTGCCCGGGCACGGGGTACGTGACTCGGTATCGGAGCCCGAGCGCATGGAGCTGGCGCCGGAGCGCGAGCTCCGGCGCGGTGTCTCGACGCCTTGCGATTGACATGCGCGCCGAGACCGCAGGCGACGACGAACCCGGGTGCGCGGGTACGTGCTGCGGGACCGGCGGGTCGCCCATCAGCGTGCGAGAGCCGCCTGGGCGTCTCGGTAGCGCTGCTGGCCGGCGGCGAGGACCTGCGGGAGGATGTCGTCTGGGGTCTTCGGTGCGTCGTCTCGGACAGCCTTGAGGATCGCGCGACCCCTGGCAGTCGTCTCGAGGATCCGCGCGTCCCGTTCGACGTGCTTCCGGAGGACGTGCCAGACGGCCCCGACAGAGACGCCGTTGCCGAGCTGCTTGTAAGACTTCGCGTCAGGCTGTGAGCCGAAGTCAAAGTTGCTCGGGAGGCCCTGGAGCCGTGCGGCTTCTGCGGGTGTCAGCCGACGCCGCTGCGGCCCAATGATTGACGTCTGGGTGATGGCTACGAGCGCCGGGAGGTGCGTGGGCCGCTTCGCGCGGATTCCGGACGGGCGCAACTGCATCACGCAGTCCCACAGCGTCGGGGTGTCCTGCGCCTGCCACTCGAGCTTGCGGCGGGACGGAGGGAATTCGTCAATGCGGTGGTGCTCACGCCACGCGTCGAGGATCTGCTGGTGCTGCGTGTAGAAGGCAGCGTTCTTGCGCAGGAAGTTCGCCTTCCATGCCGGTGTGCCGAGCGGGATGTCGAGGGTGCTCTCGTGAACCCAGTGGTCGGCCCAGATCGGGAAGCCAGGGAGCTTAGCTGCACCGGTGGAACCCGCGCGGCGCTTCTCGGCGGCCCAGATGAGTTGCACGAACTCGTCCCAGGCGTTGATCCAGCGGATCTCTTCTGCGGTGAGGGAGTAGCGGGGGTCGACGGCCTCGACGTCGAGCGGCAGGTCCTGGGTGAGGTCCCACTCCTCGTCCCCGCGACCGTCCTCGTGGACAAGAGGCAGCGGGACATCGTCGTGGTCCATGACATGGTCCGGGTCGTAGGTCGCGGTGATGAAGACGCGCTCGCGCACCTGGGGCCGGCCGCCGCGTGAGAGTGGCAGGAGGTGCGGTGAGAACACGGCGGGCGCCTCGGCTACGCGGTAGCCAGCGCTGCGCAGGCGATCGATGATCACTTCCCACTCGTGACGGTGACGCGGTCCCGCCAGGTTCCTGACATTCTCGAGCAGGACGACCGTGGGCCGGTGTGCCTCGATGATCTTCATGATGTTGAAGAAGAGCGTGCCTCGCGTCTCGTCCATGCCCAGCTGGGCGCCGGACTTGGAGAACGGCTGACACGGGAATCCTGCGGCGAGGATGTCGTGGTCCGGGACGTTCATCGTCTCGTCGTTGGCGTCCGCGGTGATGTCGCCGAGGGGCGAGTGGCCCCAGTTGCGCTCGTAGACCGCCGCGGCGTGCTTGTCGATCTCGACGGAGTAGACGCCTCGCCCGCCGAGCGACTCAAGGACGGCGGCAAACCCGCCGATGCCTGCGAAGAGGTCGACGTAAGTGAAGGGGGGCATAGCGGCGGTCATCGTTCTCCGGTTCGGACATGGTCCCTCGCCGAGGGTGGCTCAGCTGTACACGCGTACGAGCTTGAACAGCTTAGCAGCTCCCTCTGACGCGGGCCCGCGGACCCGCCGTGGCGCGGCGACATGTCTGGCCGCTTGCGGGTCAGCTTCGATAGAAGTTTGGGTGCGGTAAGCGTGCGGCTCAACACGCCGGCACCAAACCCAACGCAGTAGGGACACTTGATGCCTTGGATCTGCCACTCTGTAGGCGAGCTGCTTTCGGCTCGTTGGCCGCGTAGTGGCCACTGAGCTTAGTCGAGGTAGATGACTTCACGACTAGTCTTGCCGCGATGACCAGTGTGGGACCGCGAATTGGTAGGTGAACGGGTACTTGACTGACCTCAGGCGCGCTTCAGGCGGAACGCAAGAGCGCGATCGCCGCATCTATGAGATGCGGCGCGACGGTGCCACGCTCGAAGAGATCGGCCGCCTCTTTGGTATCACGCGGGAACGCGCGAGGCAGATCATCAAGAGGCTTGGTGGGGTCGCTCGGGAGGATGTGAGAGCCGCGCGCGATACCGCTCGGGGGGCGCGCGACGAGAGGGTGCGTGCACGGATCCTGGCGCTCGCAGCAACAGGCCTCGCGCGCTCGATGTCTCAGATCGCCCTGATGGCGAATCTCGATGAGGCCGAAGTGCAGCGAATCGGCGGCAAGGACCTCAAGGCGTTCCTCGGAGCTAGGAAAGAGGCGGCTGCCAGGTGGTCACGAGAGGACATAATCGCGGCAATTGCAGCGGCCTCAACATATGCGTGGCCTCTTTCGAGGAGTGCGTACCAGAAGTTGGTCGATACGGGGGAGATCGTCGGTCCTAGCGCCGCGAGGATCGAACAAGTCTATGGATGGGGCGCCGCATGCGCCCTGGCCGGTGTTGAGAGCAGGCAGAGCCCCCGGGCTTACTATCAGTCCAACTGGACAGACGACGATCTCTGGCACTTCGCACGGCGCTACATAGACGAGGCCGGTTCAGCGGCAACCTTCTATGGGTATGACGGTTGGCGCGCGAGCCATGCTTCGGAGGGCCCGTCCAGCGGCGTGCTACGCCAGCGCCTCGGGAGGTGGAGCGAGATCCGCCGTCGGGTTCTGATCGAGAGGGAGACCATGAGTGCCGATGTGCTCGCAGGGAAGGAAGCCCTGCTGATCGATGAGATGCTGGCAGCGAGGATGGACGATCAGAGCCGTGCGCGGGTTTGGAAGTCCGTGATCAACATCCTCGACCGAGGTCCGCAGCGAACGGGGCTCGGCGGACAGACCGGGCTTGCGCTCGGATACGTCCAGTCTGGAAAGACCACGTCGATCACTGCGCTCATTGCGGCCGCAGCAGATCAGGGGTACCAGGTCATCGTTGCCGTATTGGGCGGAACGAACCTGCTGCTCGATCAGAACAGGCAGCGGCTGGAGGCGGCTCTCAGGATTCAGACTCGCAAGGACTACCGCTGGATTAGTGAGCCGAACCCCTCCGGTATCCCCACCGCGAAGCGCATCGGCGATCGGGTGGAGAACGGGCGGGCCGTCTTGATCCCCGTGCTGAAGCACGCGGGCCGGCTGAACGCACTCGCGGCCGTCTTGGACGCCGTGCCGGCTATCGAGCAGGTGCCGGTTCTCATCATCGACGACGAAGCGGACCAGGCCTCGCTGAACACCAGCACGGAAGCAGAGAGCAAGACATACGAGGCCATCAGGGTTCTCCGCTCGAGAGTTCCTAAGCATCTCTACGTCCAGTACACGGCCACGCCATACGCGCCGCTGATGCTCGATTCCAGCGACCTCCTCAGCCCTGACTTTGTCGAATTTCTCGAGCCGGGAACTGGCTACACGGGAGGTCGTGAATTCTTCGTGGACTTCGCTGATCAGGTGATTCGGGACGTTCCCCTGCTCGACGAGCAGACGCCGCGAGACCTCCCGCTGGAGTTGCCAGCGAGCCTCCTCTCGGCACTAGGGTCCTTTGTAGCCGGTGCCGCGATACTCCTGGCTCGTCAACCGGACGCGGCTCCTGTGAGTATGCTCATTCATTCCACTCAGCGAAACGACGTGCAGGAGCGCTATCGCTTTCTAGTAGAGAGAGAAGTGCGCAGGTGGCGCACTGCCGTCGACAGTGCAGCCGACGTCCAAGGGCTCCCGAAGGTCGTCTTGCAGGAGCGCGGTATTCTAGGCGAGCGCGGCGCCCCCGAGCTGGATGACGATACCTTTCTTGCAAAGGTGCGATGGGTGCTCCGTGAGACCTCATTGTGGCTCGTGAACTCGACATCTGCTTTGAACAGAGTCGCATGGAACGTCACTCCAGTTCACATCCTGATTGGCGGGAACAAACTCGACCGCGGATTTACCGTCGAAGGCCTGACGGTCACGTACATGAACCGCCCGCCTAGCGCTCAGGTTGACACGCTGGAGCAGCGCGCCCGCGCTTTCGGTTACCGCAGGGACCAACTACCGTACTGCCAGTTCTTCGCGACGAAGCGGACCATACGTTCCCTGCGTGACATTGTCTTCACCGAGTACGACCTGAGGGCCCAGCTGCAGGACCACGTCGACGATGGTGGGACGGTCCACTCGTGGGCGAGAGATCTTGGCCTCATGTTGCCAGAGGGCATGAAGCCCACGCGGGACGCAGTTGTGAGCCAACTCGAATATTGCCCGACAGGGTGGGCGTCGATCCGTCTGCCCCGGATTACGCCTGATTCAATCGAAGCAAACGCCGCGATCGTTCGGGGCGTCGGTCTCCTTGACGCCGACCCTGTCGACTACGGCCGCCTCGCACTGCGGACAGTGCACCTCTCTGTCTCCGACATAGTCGAGCGGGTCATCAATCCGTGGGTCGCAGATCCTTACGGGCCGTCTTGGCGTCTGCGGGATGTAGTTGAAGTGCTATCTCGTGTTGAAGACCAATCAAAGCTCGTGCCCGTGATCCTTATGGAAGAGGACGGCCGTGCTCGAATCCGAAAGTGGGACATGGAGACCGGATTCGTCAATCTCTTCCAGGGGCGGGACAATGTCCGCACGGAGGGCGGGCCATCATATCCCGGCGACCGTGCTATTGGCGGGATCGCCGATGACCCGAGTTCCGTCGTTGTTCAGATTCATCGCGTTGCGCGCCGCGGGGATGCCGAGAATGAACTATTCACTCTCGCCGTCCACCTCGGCGACCGCAAGATTGTTCGGAAGGGGACACTGGCATGAGTTACGACCGATCCGGCATCCGCACTGGTGAACTCAAGCACGTACCGATTTCAGCACTCCTGCTCGATCCACATAACCCTCGTCTCCCGGCCTCGCGGCAGAGAGGTGATCAGGCGGACCTGGCAGTGGACCTCGAACTGGGCTTCGATGCGTTCGCCGTGGCTCAGTCGATCGCAGATAACGGGTTCTTTGCCGCGGAACCGTTGATCGCAATCCCTGCAGAAGAGCAGGGTAAGTACGTCGTTGTGGAGGGAAACCGTCGTCTCACCGCCCTCTTGGGCCTCGCGTATCCTGAGATCCGCGACCAGTTCGCTGAGCCGTCACGTTGGTCCAAGGTGGCGGATGCTGCAGCGCTGACGCCAGACGTGGTGGTCCCCATCGTGGTTCACGCGGATCGTGAGTCGACCCACGTGGAAGTGTCGCGCGCTCATGTCGTCGGGAAGCTTCAGTGGCGGCCGTACATGCAGGCACGGTTCATTGCTGCTCGCGTCGCAGAGGGGCGGTCGATCAAGGAAGTTGCGGAACTGATCGGAATCACCAAGAGCAAGGCGGCTGATCTATACCGTGACCAAGCCATCGTCGGGCAGGCTGCGTCGGTCGGGCTCAACACGGGGAACGTTGAGGGCGCCTTCTCGCTGCTGACGGTGGCCATGGGCAACACGAAGCTCAGAAACCACATCGGTGCGCCACTGGGTTCACGACTGGTGCCCGGCGAGGACCCGGTGCCAGCCGGGAAGCTCGAGGAACTCAAGGAAGTCATCTCGTGGGTATTCGGGGACGAGGATGCGGAGCCCGTCATCACCGATTCTCGCCAGATGAGTGCGCTCGGCAACGTCGTTGCGAGCGACGTCGGGGTCGGTGCCTTGCGCGCGGGCAAGAGCCTCGACGAGGCGAAGCAACAGGTTCAGAACGCGGGCATGGACCCCAGAGAGAGGCTCTTGAAGCGAATCACTGCAGCGACGAACGCCCTAGGTGCAGCGAGTGATGATCTGGCGGAGTACGCCAGTGACAGTCAGGTGATCGGGCTCCTGTCGGATCTCGAGGCTCTAGTCGAGTCGATGCGAAACGTGGTCGATCAGGCAGCCGATGAGGTCGAGTGACGATGACAATCAGGGGACGGGACCGTATAGCTGACTGGATAGAGACGGTACTCCTGGTCCGGGGGTCTCGACCGCTCGGGATAGATCCGCTCAACAAGTACTTTGAGGCGCGCCACGGTCTGGAGCCTCAGATGGTGAGTACCGGGGTCCGGGAAATGTCTCGACGAGCTGGAGTTCTCGGCGACGCCTACCCGTTTCATGTGAATGAGTTCGCAGTTCGATCGCATCCAGCGGCAGGCGCGTCTGCCTACGTGGCATCGGCGCTCATGGCGCCTGGCAATCCAGTCCGGGAGTACATTAGCGCCGCCCCCGACGACGCGATGCCTGTGATCTTTGAGAACATAGTGGCGTCTGCCGTCTCCGGGATTTGGGGGCAGGCTGGCCGTGCTTTGCGCTTTGGCTGGCCATCTGAAGTTGGCAGGCCTCCAGAGTTTGATCAAGCTATCCGCTGGCTCGCGCGCACGATTGGCGTAGAGGTCGGGCAAGGCTACCGGCAGCCACGCCGCAAGGATGGAGGCGTCGACGTAGTTGCGTGGCGTCCATTTCCGGACGGCAAGCCAGGTTTCCCCGTTTTGCTCGTGCAGTGCACCCTCCAGGAAAACCTCCTGGCGAAGGGTATGGACGTAGACACGCGACTTTGGAGCTCTTGGCTGGCGATGGACGTCGATGCAATGGCTGCTCTCGCCACGCCAGTCGCGCTAGCACCCGGCACCACTTGGAATGAGCTCGCGCTCAAGTACATGGTGCTCGATCGTATTCGTATAGTTGGCCTCATCGATCCGCTTAGGGCCGATGAGATGGCCAATGATTGGGTTGACGGAACTCTGACCGAACTGCGTGGATACATGGAAGAGGTCTGCGAGCTGTGAGGCGACGCAAGAAGGACATCGTTTGCGAAATTGCTGACGCGTTCGGACGTGAAGTGCCGAAGATGTCGACTGGGTCGACCGAACCTCGCGCCATATTTGACATGGTGAACGAGGAATTGGCGCTAGGACTCTCGATCGACCTTACGAAGCCCCAGATGGCTCAGGCGATCGTCGAGTCCACCGGAGAACTTTGGGTTCCGGATTTCGAGTCAAGGGGCGGCACTGTAACGCTCAGCGGGTTGCAGGCAGTCCGGGAGGCGGTGCGGTTCTACGTCGGCGCATAGCCGGAGGATTGCTTCGTTGTCAGTCGAGCCAAACTGAGTCGGGGGTATTTCGGTGAACACGGCCGTGAACCACGAGTGGTCCCGTCGCTTGGTTCCGCCGTGAGGGCGCCGCGTGTCAGGGCGTGTGCAGGATCGAGGTGGGCGACGGCGCGTCTAATTGAAGGTACAGCTTGCCCGTGCAAGCTTTGGCGCAAGAGCCGACCGCGCTTCCGAAGTTCTTCGGGCTGGCGAACAGACGAGCGGTCGCCCGTAATGCACTCTCGGTTTGCTGAGGCTCGAGGGGCGCATTTGGACACTCAAGGCCTCATGGGTCTCGAGAGGTCAGGCTGTGAGAGCGGAAACACGTCGAACCGCCCCGGGTCATGCGCGTGCATGATCGCCATGAAGACGATCGCGTCGAAGAGCAGGTGCACGATCAGCACGAGGGTGAGGGAGCGGGTGCGGGCGAAGATCGTGCCCTGGATGAGTGCGAACGGGAACGTCAGCAGCGGTCCCCACTCGCGGTAGCCGAGCTCCCAGAGGAACGACGCGAAGATCGTCGCCTGCAGCAGGTTCGCCTGCCAGACCGGGAAGTGCCGCAGCAGCAGCGCGAAGCACACGCAGATGAAGAACAGCTCGTCCCACGTGCCCACCGCGTTCACGCCCACGAAGAAGCGCGCCGTCTCGCCGGCGTCGTCGATCGACGGCCAGTTCACGTACGCGCCCGAGCGGATGAAGTACCAGGGCAGCACCAGCCAGCCGATCACGGGCACGGCGACCATGTACCACTTGTCGACCGTCGGCCACCGCTCACCCGTGCGCCACGGGAAGCGGATCGCCCGCCGCCCGTACACCCACCTGTCCACAGCGAACGGCACCGCCACCGCGAGCAGCAGCACCGCACCGATCCGCAGGAACGGCCCCCAGTCCAGGTCCGCCTCGACCGACGTCGTCGAGATGATCGTCAGCCCCGACCCGATCAGCAGCAGGTCCTTGCCGAGCTCACGTCCCGCCGCGAACCCGAGCGCCAGCGCGACCACGAGCACGACGTGCCCGAGCGGGCGGGCATGGACACCGAACAGCAGCACGGCCGACGCCGATACTCCCGCGGCGGCCAGCAGACCGACGTAGGGATGGTCGCGGGCGACGACGTCGGCGGTCATGGTCCCAGGCTGCCGCAGCGGCACGGCACTCGCTCGCCCACGCCCGCTCGAGGACTGCGCGAGCAGGCGTGGGTCGCAGCGTTCAGTCCTGGAAGTAGAAGTTCGTCAGCCCGAGCACCACGCCCGCACCCGCAGGCGAGGGCTTGCCGCGCACGTCATGCTCGATCGCGATCGACATGCGCTCCTTCTTGCCGTTCGCGTACCGCAGCTCGACGACGCCCTTCTTCACCACCTTGTACGTCCCGCGGTTCGCCGGCGGTGCCGAGCTCCAGTACTGGCCGATGCCCGGCCAGCTGCCGATCGACGTGCGCGCCCACACGAAACGGCCGTTCTTCGCGAGAGTGAGCCGCTCCGTCCACGAGGTGCACGAGAGCAGGCAGTATCCCGACCAGTTCTGGTGCACCAGGTCCGCTGTGAACCGCGCGCCCTTCTTCGGCAGCGTCGCCGGGGAGAAGCTCGACTTCTGCTCGCCCTTGGCCACCCGATACGAGTACCCCGTCGTCCTCACCGTGAACTTCTGCTTGCCGATCTTTGCGACGCCGCGGCGCGCGTCATACGAGTACCGCTTGCACGTCTTCGTGGTCGTGCGGCACTTCGGGGTGCGACCCTTCGCGTCCCCGACGTACACCCACTTCTTGTCGACAAACCACATCGTCGTGTTGTCCCAGCCGGAGTACGAGCCGACGTTCGTCGGCTGATAGCCCCAGAAGAAGCGCCCCGCGAGGGACGTGTACTTCTTCGGCGCCGGTGTGCGCGCGATCGTGAACGACTTCGTCGCCTTGTAGCCGCCGTCGGCTGTCACCGTGAAGGTGATCTTGCGGGACTTCGCGCCCTTGAGCTTCACCTTGTAGACCACGCCGTACTTCGTGCTGCGGTCCTCGATCGTGCCGAGCGAACGGCTCGCATTCTTGATGGTCATGCTCGCGCCCTTGGCGCTGATCCGGACGTTCTTCGCCGCACCTCGCCCGGAGTTGCGCACGTCGAGGCGCAGCGTCGTCCACTTGCCCGCTCGTGCGCCCTGGACCGGCTCGCCGCCGGTCATGCCGAGCACCGGCTTGTAGACCTCGTCCATGCCTTCCGCGTAGAACGACTGGTACCGGGTGGCGCCGTCCGTGCTCTGCACGGTCGCAAACCCGCACTCCAGGTCCGCGTTGCGGAACGTCCCCGCAGCCGACGAGGTCAACGTCACGTTCGCGCCGCGGTCAGCACGCGAGACACCGAAGGACCCCGTCACCGAACCCGCCGCACCGATGTGGGCACCAGAGGCCGCGCCGCCCGGCTGGGACTCCACACCGAGAGCGGCACGGGGCACGCACGACGACCCGTCCCATTCGCCGAGCCACACGATGACCACCGCGCGGGCCGCCGACGTCGGCGCGGCTGCGAACGTCACGGACGCGTGCAGCCGCTGCGCGACGAGATCCTGTGTGGCGACCACCTTCGTGACCCGCTGCGCGGCGCTCGGCGACGCCGACTCGCGCGGGTCCGCGATCGTCACCGTCCTGCGCAGCAGCCCGTCCGAGAACGCCGACGCCGCGACCGCCGAGCCGACCACCCCAGCGCCCACCGCCACAGCGCCGGCCGCGCGAGGCGCCGCTTCCGGCGTCGGGAACTGCACCTCAGCAGGCGCCACTGCCCGCCCAGGCGCCGCGCCTGCGGGCGAGACACCGCCCAAGGTGAGGGCGACAGCCGCCGCCACCACTACCGAGACCCACCGTGCCCGTGCCATACCCGCCCCTACCCCTCGCTGCCGATAGCCGGGCACAACGTATGTCGCGACGCGGAGCGCCGCGACCGCTCCCGTAGGCCGCAGGACCCTTGTCATCGGAATACACGGCGTCTTCCGTTGTTCAGCACAGTGTGAACACGGACGCGAACGCCCCCGCCCCCCTGAAGATCGACGTCTGGTCGGACGTCGCGTGCCCCTGGTGCTACGTCGGCAAGCACCGCCTCGCCGCAGGGCTCGAGCAGTTCGCCGCGAGCGGCGGCGCCGTGCCCGTCGAGATCGAGTACCACTCGTACGAGCTCGCCCCCGACACCCCCGAGGACTTCGACGGCACCGAGGTCGACTTCCTCGCGCACCACAAGGGCATGCCGCTCGCGCAGGTCGAGCAGATGCTCGCGCAGATGACGCAGATGGCCGCAGCCGAGGGCGTCGAGTTCCGCTTCGACCGCCTGCGCCACACCAAGACGCTGCGCGCCCACGAGCTGCTCCACCACGCCAAGGCCGTCGGCCTGCAGCAGGAGATGCTCGAGCGTCTCTTCGCCGCCTACTTCACCGAAGGTGAGCACATCGCGGAGCCGGAGACGCTCGCGCGTCTCGCCGCCGAGGTCGGGCTCGACGCCGACGACGTCACCGCCGCCCTCGCCGACCGTCGCCACGCCGACGCCGTCGACGCCGACATCGCCCAGGGCCGCCAGCTCGGCATCACCGGGGTGCCGTTCTACGTGGTCGACGGACGCTACGGCGTCTCGGGCGCGCAGGCTCCCGAGGTGTTCGCGCAGGTCCTCGAGCAGGTCGTCGCCGAGCGCGTCGGAGCAGCCGAGTGAGCGCGGACGTGACCGGCGGCGAGGTCGCTACCGCCGCCGCCCCCGCCGCCGCGGACACCGTGTCGATCCTCGCCGCGTTCCCCGTCGCCCAGCCGTCGCCTGCCGTGCCCGGCAGCGCGCCGGCACCCGCGGCCACAGGCCTCGCGATGCTCGGCGACGCCGGCGCGGCGTGCGTCGACGGCGTCTGCGAGCTTCCGGGGGCGTTCGCGTAGCACGTCACACCCGGCCTGGGCGATACCCCCTCAGGCATACCGGACCAACCGGGAAATGCGGCCGTCGAGACCCTGAGGATCCCCGATAACCTGCGCAGATGACCTCCGTCGACACGATCCCCGGCGCTGTGCTGCAGCGCCAGGACCGGTCGACGGAAGAGGTCCTCGCCTGGATCGCGAAGATGCTCCCCGTCGGGCGTCGCGACGTCGGCGCCGCCGAGATCGCGATGCTCCTGACGCCGCTCGGATGGGAGACCAGCTTCCCCGACCCGGCGCGCGCCCGCGGAGTGACGACGACGGTCGTCGAGGGTCGCGTCGTCGTCATGGAGTACGAGGGCGGCCCGTACACCATGCAGTTCCGGCGGGAAGGCGTTCCCGTCCCCTCGGGCGTGCGCATCGCCGCGATGGACATCCTCGTCGAAGGTGCCGCCGTCCTCGTGCAGGGGGACCAGCGCGAGCAGCTCGGGCCGGGCGCCCTGATCATCCATCCCCCGCAGGGAGACCACCGGATCGAGTGGCAGTCCGACCACTGCCGCCGGATGACGATCCTCATCACGACCCGCGTCTTCGGCCAGCTCACCGGACCAGTGCTGCGCACCTCCGACATCGCCGTCCACGACGCGCCGCTCGCCCCCGCGATGCTGGCGCTCGCGTCCGAGCTGCTCACGCCGTCGGACACCCATCTGGCCGCCGCCGCCGGCCGCGCGCTCGAAGAGCTCGTCAACGCGACGGTCGCCGCCGCGATCGACCACAGCCAGCGTGACTCCACCAACCTGCGCGCACGCATCCGCGAGCAGCTCCTCGCGCGGCACCACGAAGCGAACCTCGATGCGAGCGAGATCGCCCGCGACCTGCGCATCAGCAGGCGCCACCTCTTCGCGCAGTACGACGGCGCCGCCGACACGTTCGCGAGCGAGCTCCGCCGCATCCGTCTCAACCACGCCGCCGAGATCCTCGCGAGCCCGGACGCGAGCATCACCGTGCGTCGCGTCGCGAAGACCACCGGGTTCTCGAGCGCCGAGCAGCTCACGCGCGTGTTCCGGGAACGCTACGGCGTCCCACCGAGCGCGTACCGTGCGCAGGCGCTCGCGGCCGCGGGGGCTCCCCACGCGAACCTTCGCCAGGCCTGACCTGGTCCCGCGAGCAGGGCG
This sequence comes from Sanguibacter hominis ATCC BAA-789, assembly GCF_012396185.1. GTDB lineage: Bacteria > Actinomycetota > Actinomycetes > Actinomycetales > Cellulomonadaceae > Flavimobilis > Flavimobilis hominis. The sequence goes on along the minus strand of NZ_JAAXOW010000001.1, from coordinate 1,143,206 downwards.
TCCCCACGGGACCATGACGCGAATCACCCGGCTCCAGAGTGCACCGCCACCTGACGCAGAGTGCACGCCACCCCAGGCAGAGGGCCCTAAGTCCTTAGTCTCTCCCGGAATCCACACCTCTTCTGGGAGTCTTCGTGTTGCCTGCAGCCAGTCGTCCGCACCGCGCCCGCCGAGCGGTCGCCGCCGTCGCGGCGTTCCTCGCCACCGTCCTCACGGTGTCCCTCGGAGCGCTCCCGGCCGCCGCCGCGAGCAACGAGTACCTGCAGCTCACCAAGACCGTCGACCGGGTCGAGAACGTCGCTGGCGACAGCTACACGTTCCGCATCCAGGTCACGTGCTCCGAGGCGTCCTGCCTCGACGCCGAGCTGAGCGACGCGCTCGGCGTCTTCGCCGGGCACGAGCTGAAGAACGTCGAGCTGCGCAGCCCCGACCCGAGCCTCACGTATGTCACCGAGTGGACCTCGGACGGCGCGACGTCGGCCACCGCGCCCGCCGTCATCAAGGCGGACACGGCGCTCCGCGTCCGGTTCACGCAGCCGACCGTCAGCCCGACCGGCGTCGGCATCCAGTCCGGCCAGACGTTCACGGCAGCCCTCACGATGGCCGTCCCGACGAACCTCACCCCGGGCACCGACGAGAACCTGACCAACACCGCCCAGGTGACCGCGACCAACTCCCAGCCTGCGTCCGACAGCGCGGCCATCCACGTGACCGCGCCCATCAGCGTCGACGTCGTCCCCGGCAAGACCTGGACGCCCGCGACCCAGCCGTTCGCCGTGGGAGCCGCCTCGACCGTCACCGTGACCGGACGGAACGCTGCGAACGTCCCCGCGGACGCGCTCGTCCTCCAGGAGCCCGCCCAGGCGCCCGACGGCGCGGCGACCCTCCACGCCTCCAACCCCTTCGCGATCAAGGACCTCGACACCTTCACCGTGAGCGCCCCGGCCGGCTGCACCGCCGTCCAGGTCGACGCGTACGTCCGCTCCGGCGGCACCTGGAGCTGGGTCACGGGAAGCCCCGGACCGGCCGCATCCGCCGGACTCCCCGCAGGCGTCACCAAGGCCGACGTCGGTGGGCTCCGCGTGACGTGCACCGACGCCGTCGCAGTCTCCGGCACGCTGCGTGCCGTCATCGACGTCACGCAGCGCGAGACGCACCGCAACGACGCGTCCGACCTGTCGCTCGCCCGCCACGACCTCACCAACGTCGCGTCCGCAGCCGTGACCGTCGCCGGCAGGCCCACGGTGTCGAAGACGGCCACCGCACCCCACGCCGTCGTGCCCGCGAACCTCGCGACGACGATTACGAAGAGCTTCGCCCCCGCACGCATCTCGGCCGGGCAGAGCTCGACCCTGACCCTCACCGCTGCGCAGCTCTCCGACGTCGCCGTCCGCGAGCTCCGCATCACCGACCTCGGCTTCTTCGACACCAAGGTCCAGTTCGGCGGTCTCAAGAGCGCACCCGGCTGGCCCACCGGCGCGACCGACGCCAAGGCCGTCTACCACTTCTCCGACGGCAGCACCGCTGACGTCGTCTTCCCCGAGGGCGCCACACCCGCTACCCCGGCACCCCCGGCAGGCACCCACGTCACCGGCTTCGAGATCGTCTTCACCGGCTCGATCACCCCGAACGCCGACCCGGCCCGCGTCGTCGTCGCCGTCGACACCCCCGAGGGGAGCGTCACCGACGCGGTGACCCACACCAACACCGCGACCAGCACGATCACCGCGACCAACGGCCGCACCACCCAGGCGCAGGACGACGACACGCTCACCGTCGTGCCCGCCGCGATCGACGTCACCCTGACGAAGACCGTCGCACCCGCCGGGCCGCTGCGCCCCGGCGACCGCGCCGTCGTCTCGCTGCGCTCCGACCTCGCCGTCTCGTCGAGCTACGTCACCGCAGACACGCTGACCATCGCCGACGCCTGGGCTGGTGGGGCCGGCGAGTTCTGGAACGGCTTCAACCTCGTCTCCCTCGCACCCACGCAGATCCCTGCGAACACGGCGGTGCAGGTCGAGGTCCAGACGGCGCTCGGCACCTGGACGACCGTCCACACCGCCCCCGCCGTCGCTGCCGCCTCGCTGCTCAGCCTCACCGGCGCCCAGTTCACCTCCGGCGGCGCGTCGCTCTCCGACGTCACGGGCGTACGTCTCGTCCTGGAGAACACGCAGGGCTTCGAGGAGAGCGTCACCGTCATCCCGTACCTCGTCACGACCGCGCGCAGCGCACTGCGCACGGGCGGCCCGCTGCCCGCCGCCGCGCTCGCCAACGCGGCGACAGCCGGCGCAGAGGGCGAGACCGAGGCAGGCACCCCCCTGTCCGACACCGACGGCAAGGGCGTGAACGTCGCGGTCGAGCCGTCGCCGCCCGGCACCGGCGACGTCGCCATCCAGAAGGCGTGGTCCGACGCGACCGTCAGCGCGCAGTCCGGCCAGACGCGCACCACGACCCTGTCATGGCGCGTGAGCAACGGCCTCGAGACCGTGACGATCAGCGACCCTGCCGACCCGGCCGGACCCGTCGCCGCGAGCGTCGCCGACGCGTTCAACCTCCAGCGCATCGAGCCCCGCACCTTCTCGACGACGCCGTTCACCAACGGCTGGTACCTCAAGTACGACACGGTCACCGCTGTCGAGCTGTACATCGGCGGTACCTGGCAGGCCGTCACCCCGCCGTTGGGCGGCTGGATGAGCTCGACCGGGTTCACGGGGCACACGCTCACGGCCGCGCAGCGACGCGACGCCACGGGCGCGCGCCTCGTCCTCGCGGAGAACGTCCCCGCGCGCACCGCGGCCGCGACCGACGCCGGCTACGACCCGTACGCGCCCGCCGTGGGCGACGGCGTCGCGAGCTCGACGACCGACCGCACGTTCGTCCTGACCTGGCAGGTCCGCGAGGTCCGCCGCTCCGCGTCCAACGCCTGGGTGACCGGCACCGCGACGTACAACCACACGACGCCCGGCGTCGTGCGCAACACCGCAGGGATCGACGGGCAGCCGATCGGCGGAGGCGCGCCCGTGACGGACAGCGACCACGACGACATCACGATCGTCGACGCCGTCCCGCTCGTGCGCATCGAGAAGACGGTCACCCCTGCGGGCGAGCTGCTCGTGCCGCCCACCGGCACCGCCGCGGCGTCCTACCCGACACGGAGCTTCACCGTCACCGCGTGGAACGACTCGGTCGCCCGCGCGTCCTACCTGCGCATCACCGACCCGGCCTGCTCCGGGGTCGACGTCGCGCCCTGCCACCTCGCCGACGCCCTCGCCGACCCGTTCGCCGCGAGCGTCGACTGGCTCGCCCCGGGCGGCCAGGAGTCGGTCTTCGACCGGTTCGACCTGACCCGCGTCACGATGACGGTCACGCGCCCGACCGAGGTCGACAACAGCACGTCCGTCGCGTGGCTCCTGCGGTACGACCCGGCGACCGGTGACCTCACGTCGTCGTCGATGAGCGTCACCCAGCTCCTCGCCGCGACGCCCGCGCAGCTCGCCGACGTCGTCGGCGTGTCCGTCACGATGCAGGGCACCGACCCGACCACGACCGGCGGCACCATCTCTGCGGGCAACAAGGTCGCGCTCACGCTCGAGACGCGACTGCGCACGCACGTGCGCTCGACGGGCGACCCCCAGGAGCTCCGCGCGGGCAAGGCCCACCCGGTCGACAACCACGGGTACGCCCAGAGCTACGACCCGGTCCTCGCGCCGACCGTCGTCGCTGCCGGCACGGCGACCGCGTCGGTCCCGCTCTCGGGTGGTGCGATCGACGTGACCGCGTCCAAGTCGGTCTCCCCGACGACGATCGCCGCGCCAGCTCGCACGACCCCCGTGACCGTCACCCTGGGCGCGACCCAGGGGACCAGCACGATCTCGCCTGCCGAGGTGCGCCTGACCGACGACATCGTGACGGCCCCTCAGTTCTGGGACGAGTTCGACCTCGTCGGCCTCGGCACGATCACCCTGCCGAACGGCGCGGACCGCGTCCGCGTCGACGTGCACGGGCCGTTCGGCGCGGGTGGCGCGTCCGAGTGGCGCACGGGCACGGCAGCAACCGCTGCCGCCGTCACGCTCCCCGTGACGGGCGCTGACGTCAGCCGTGCGACCGGCATCCGGTTCGTGTTCTCCAAGGCGGACGGCACCTTCTTCTCGAGCCAGCTGCCCGCCTCCGGCTGGAGCGGCGCTGCACGGTTCACCGTGCGCCTGCGCGACACGACCCGGTCCGCCGGGAGACCGGTGGCGATCGCGGGAGCCGACCGCACCGTGCCGAACACCGTGACCGCGATCGCCGACCGCCTCACGGGCGAGGCGTCCGACGAGCGTGCCGCCGCCGCCCTCCTCACGCTGACCGAGGGCACGCGCAGGCTCGCCGTCGACAAGCTCGCGAACGAGGGCACCCGGACGGTCGACGTCGGCCGCGCGGTGCCGTGGGACCTCACGTTCCGCAACGCCGGCACCGGCTTCCTCACCGTCACCGAGCTGCGCGACACGCTCCCCACGTCGCTCCTGTGGACCGGTGAGGCGCCGGTCGTCACGGCCGACCCGGACGGCCTCATGTCCGACGACGTCACGATCGTCCAGGACGGTCAGGACCTCGTCCTCACCTGGCCCGCGACAGGCCGCACGCTCAAGCCCGGCGAGACCGTCACCGTGCGCGTCCTCCTCGAGCTGCAGGCTGGCCTGACCGCATCCCAGCAGGCGATCAACACGATGACCGTGCGGACGGCGGAGACGCTGGCCGCATGCACCCCGCTCGTAGGTTCACGCCCGGTCACTGGCGCGTGGGCAGCAGACCGGACGACGTGCGGCGTCAGCGACCACGTCTCGCCGACAGGCGGCCCGAACCTCTTCACCGTCAAGGGAGTCCGCGGAGCGGTCACCGGAGCGGCGACCCCCGAGGGGCAGGAGTGCACCCCGCTCCTCGCGGCCACCGGCGGGAGCTATTACCGCACGCCCTGCATAGCGCGCTCCGTCGTCGGCGGCACCGACCACTGGGTCCTGCGCGCGATCAACGGCGGCACGACGAACGTCGAACAGCTGACGATCTTCGACCCGCTCGCGTCGGCCGACGACACGATGATCATCTCGGGCGCCGACCGCGGCTCGAGCTACCGCCCGCGCCTCGTCCCCGGATCGCTCGACGTGTCCGCGCCCGCAGGCGCGACCGTCCGCACCGAGGTCACGACGACGCCGACGGCGTGCGCCGACACCTGGAGCGGTCTCCTCACGGGCGCCGTCTGCGAGCAGAGCGGCGAGATGTGGACCGAGGTCGCCCCCACGACCGAGTGGGACCGCGTCACCGGCCTGCGCGTGAGCGTGGACCTGCGCACCACCGGTGCGCGTGCGCTCCAGCCCGGCGCGTTCGTCGACGTCACGTTCCAGACCGTCAACGCCCTCGCCGACAGCACCTTCGCCGACGGCGTCCCCGCGAGCCCCGCGGCTGACGACGTCGTGGCCTGGAACCAGTTCGGCGTGAAGTACCGCGACGAGGGCCAGACGGCGTGGAAGAAGATCTCCCCCGCCAAGATGGGCGTCCAGGTGCTCACGGGCCCGCTCCTCGTTCGCAAGGACGTCACCGGCCCGGCCGCGGCGTTCGCACCCGGCTCCTTCACCGCAGACGTGTCGTGCACGCTGGGCGGTGCGGAGCTCGACCTCGGCCCGATGCCCGTCGTCCTCGACGACGCCGGTGACCACGAGCACCAGATCGACGGCATCCCCGTGGGCGCGCAGTGCGCCGTCGAGGAGACCGGCGCGCTCGGCGCCTTCGGCGAGACCATCCGGTCCGCCGGCGCGACCGTGACGATCACGGCCGACGCGACGGGCGGCGTCGTGCCGGCCGCGCAGGTCGCGACCCTCACCAACACCTACGCGTACAGCGGCCTGTCCGTCACGAAGGTCGTCGACACGAAGGCCGACCGCGGCGTCGCGACGACGTTCTCGTTCGAGCTCTCCTGCACCGCGGCCGTCTCCGGGACCCCGGTCCTCTTCGGGGGCGACCCGACGCTCCGCTTCGACCTGGCCGGTGGCGACACCTACACCGTCCCCGCCGGCACGATCCCGGCCCGCGCCGAGTGCGAGCTCGCCGAGGTCAGCGACGGCGACGCTGACAGCGTCGTCGTGGTCGGCGACGGCGTCACGGTCACCGGGACGGGGACGGCTGACGTCGCGATCGGCGTCACCCCCAACGCCGTCACCGTGACCAACGCGTTCGACGCAGGCATCCTCGCCGTCACCAAGAAGGTCGACGGCGCGGCCGCGGAGCACGGCACCGGCCCGTTCGGCTTCACCGCGCGGTGCACGTACCGTGGCGCGAACGTCCTCGACGAGAAGTTCGACCTCGTCGGCGGCGCGACCCGTACCTTCGGGACGTTCCCCGCGGGGACCACGTGCGTCGTCGCCGAGGTCACGAAGGGCGGCGCCACGCGCACCGCCCTCGCCCCGGCCGACGGCACCGTGCTCATCGAGGCACCCCAGCCGGGCGAGACCGTCTCGACCGCGACCGTGCGTGCGACGAACACCTTCGACGAGACGTCTCTCACGGTCGTCAAGACCATCGAGGGCGACCTCAGCGCCCCGGGCGCGAACGGTCCGTTCGTCGTCGAGCTCGCGTGCACGCTCGAGCGCGACGGCACCACGTCCCCGGTCGCCGTGCCCGGCGGCGCGGAGCGCACGCTCCGCGCACCGAGCCTCACGACGACCTACGAGCACCTGCCCGTCGGCGCGACGTGCGTCCTCACGGAGACCGGGACCGGCGGCGCGACCTCGACGCGGGCAGACGTCGTCGTCGGCGGGAGCGTCGCCGCGGCCACCGGGACGACGATCCCCGTCGACGGCCTGTCCACCACGACCGCCCCCGGGGAGGCCGAGGTGCAGCTCGTCAACCACTTCGACTCGATCACGAAGGACCCGCAGGGCGGCCCTGACGAGCCCGTCGCGGGCGGCGACGACCCGGACGACCCGGACGACCCCGCCGACGAGACCCGCCCGCCGGCAAGGCTCCCGGTCACCGGCGCACAGATCGCGTCGCTCGCGGCTCTCGCCGCGCTGCTGCTCGGTGCGGGCGGCTACCTCGTGAGCGTCCGCCGACGCCGCGGCTCGCACCAGGTCTGACCCAGCGGCACGCCCCGCACGCACAGACGGACGCGACCCCCTCCCCGGAGGGGTCGCGTCCGTCTGCGCGCGGCGCCGGCTCAGTCCAGGCCGGTCGCCTCGAACGACAGGACCGTGCCGGTCGCGTCGTCGAGCGTCGTCGTCGAGACGAGGATGACCGTCGCCTCCGGCGCGTTCCTGTGCAGCGTCGTCACCGCGGTCCTCGCCTCGATCACGGTGCGACCGTCCTCCTGATCGATCGCAACCTCACGGGGAGCCACGCGTGCCTCGAGCGGGTCGCCCTGGTCGACGCGCTGAGCTGCCGCGGCCGTGAGCACGGCGAGCGACGCACGCGCAGGATCGGCGAGCGACGTCCCCGCGAGAGCGTCCGTGCCGACGTCCACGGTCCCACCCTCGTACAGCGACGCCGTCGTCATGACCGAGCCGCTGAAGGCTGACGCGACGAGCATCGTCACGCGGTCGGCCGCCGCCTGCTCGGCAGGATCAGGGCTCGGCAGGCTCTCCCCGCGCATGAACATCTGCACGAGCAGGCCCGCGCCCAGGCCCACCACGAGCACGAGCGCGATCATCTGCAACCGCTCACGCACCGATGTCTCCACGTCTGCCCCCGACGTCGACTGTCGCCGCACCCTCGCGGCCTCACCTGCGACGATAGGGGCCGCTGGTCGCGGCCGGGTCACAGACAGGTCTCAGGCAGGCCTCAGTCCAGGCAGAACTCGTTGCCCTCGACGTCCTGCATCACGATGCACGACTCGTCGATGCCGTCCGCCTCCATGACCCGGACCTGCGTCGCGCCGAGCGCCACGAGACGCGCACTCTCCGCCTCGAGCGCGGCAAGCCGTTCCGGACCCACGAGCCCCGTCCCGACGCGGACGTCGAGGTGCACGCGGTTCTTCACGGTCTTGCCCTCAGGGACGCGCTGGAAGAACAGCCGCGGGCCGACGCCGAACGGGTCCTGGCACGCGAACGCAGAACCCTGGTGCTCGGGCGGGAGCGCCCGGTTGAACTCGTCCCAGTCCGTGAAGCCCTCGGGCGGGTCAGGGATGACGTACCCGAGGACGTCGCACCAGAAGCGCGCGAGCCGTTCCGGCTCCGCGCAGTCGAACGTGACCTGGACCTGCCGCACCGTCGCTGCCATGTCCACACCGTAGGCACGGCCGACGGCGCCCGCCCGGTCAGCGGGTCTGCGAGTCCCCTGCGGCGTCGGCTTCCGACGCCGGCGCATCGGAGTCTTCTGCCTCTGCGGCTGCCTTGTCCGCGGCCGCCTTGTCCTCCGCAGCCTTGCGGCCGCGGTAGTCGAGCGCGAAGTACACGATGACGAACGCGAAGACGCCATAGCTCGACACCTCGCCCGAGCTGTCCATCCGCGAGAACGCCGTGACCACCACGAGGACAGCCATGACGGCGATGCACGCGACGACGAGCGCCCGCTGCCCGGCACGGCGGAAGTGGATCACCGCAGCGGCCAGCGCCGCCCCGATCCCGGCTGCGATCACGGTCATGTGGGAACACCTCGCGTCGTCGTGCCCCGGACGCCTGCCGTGCGGGGGCACCTGAACTCTAGTTCGGCGGACGGCCCCGGCGCCGGGACCACCCGCAGACCGGGCTCAGCCGGCGAGCTGCTTGCGGATGCGCTTCTCCGAGACGGACCCGTCCGTGCCGAGCTGCTGCGCGAAGAACGACACGCGCAGCTCCTCGAGCTGCCAGCGGACGTCGTCGAGCACCGCGAGCCGCGCCAGGTCGGGCTTGCCCGACGCGTACGCCGCACGGGCGCGCGCGTGATCCTCCTCGACGTCGCGGATCCGCCAGGCGAGCTCCGCGTCACGGTTCGGGTTGGACTCCGCCTTCTCGAGGCGGTGCAGGTCCGCACGCAGGTAGCGCGGCAGGTGGCGCAGCCGGTCGGGCGGCGTCCGCGACACGAACCCGTCGTAGACGAGCGACGCCGCGTGGTCCCGTACGTCCGTGAGCGTGTTGAGGAGAGCCAGGCTCGTCGAGCCGCGCACGGCGACGTCGATGTCACGCGCCGCCGCGAGCGCCGCGACGACGTGCCCGACGATCTGGTGCACCCGCTCCTCGAGCCGGTCCCGCACCGCGGCGCGGGCCGCCTCGTAGGTCGCGCGGTCGCGGATCGTCGACGCCTCCGGGATCCCCGGCTCGCTGCCCGACGTGAGTGCCGCGACCGCCGCGGCCTGCACGTCCGCGACGAGCGCGTCGGTGTTCCGGTACGGGCTCGCCGCGAGCGTGAGCGCCTGCTGACCCGTCCACCGTGTCGTCACGCGCGCGGTCGCGAGCGCCGTCTCGGCGAGGAGCAGCGCGCGCACGCCGCGTGCATGCTCGGGCGCCTGGCGGCGCTGGTCCGCGAGCACGCGCAGGGCGACGGACTCGACGTTCGAGGCACCCGACGTCGTCCCGCCCGTCGTGTTCTTGCCCTTGTCGCGCTTCGGCGCCGCGGACGTACCCTGCGCGGTGCTCTTCGGGGCAGCGGAGCGGGGCGCGAGCTCGACGACGAATGCCGGGTAGCCGCGCACCGTCATCGCGGCCTCGCCTGCGCCGAGGCGCGTGTAGACCTCGTCGGGCAGCGCGTCGCCGGGGACGGCCGCGCCGGCGCCGTCGCGCAGGACCGGCCAGGTCGCGAGGGAGGTCTGCTCCTCGATCACGCCGCCCGCAGGCCCGTTCGCAGCGGCGCCGTCGGCCCCGGCGCCGCTCGCACCGTCGCGCCCCTCGCCCCCGGCGCCGCCCTCGCCGAGGTAGGCCCGTGCACGCGAGGTAGGGCTGTCGACGGCACTACCTCGCGAGGAACCCCCTACCTCGGCGACAGGGCCGGAGCCCGGCCCGGCCAGCCCGGCGACAGGACCGGAGCCCGGCCCGTCGGCGGAGGTACCGGCGGCGGGGCCAGGAGCGGACGCACCCTCGCGTGCGGCGGCCTGCGCCTCGCGCAGCGCCGCGCCGACCGCGGACTTCACGGCCGAGCGCACCTCAGCCTGCGTCCGCGCAGCGAGGCGACGCTGCAGCGCGACCAGGTCGGCACCTTCGTCGACGACGACGCCGCGCGAGTCCGACACCCGGAACATCATCCGCAGGTGGTCGGGCAGCCGCGACGGGTCCCACGCGTCGTCAGGCACGACCACGTCGCGCAGCGCGCGCACCGCACGCGTGAACGCCGCCGTGAACGGGGTCGCCATGTCGCCCGCGCGCGTGATGTCCGCCCATGCGGGCTCGTGCTCGCGGATCCAGCCGACGACGTCGCGCGCCACGTCCGGCGCAGGCACGAGCTGCACGCGCACGGGCTTGGGCAGGGCCCGGATCCACGCGGTCGTCAGGTCGAGCCACATGCCGGGGACGAGCCAGTCGAAGCCGTCCGGCTGGACGCGGTCGAGGACGGCGAGCGGGACGTGCACGGTCACGCCGTCGGACGCGCGCCCGGGCGTGAACTGGTACGTGAGCGCGAGCCGAAGGTCGCCCTGCTCCCACTCCTCGGGGTACTCGGTGAGGTCGAGCGCAGCGGCCTCGGGCGCGATCATCTCCGCGGTGAACGTCAGCAGGTCGGGCGTCGCGCGGCGGGCGTCGCGCCACCAGCGGTCGAAGTGCTGCGCGGACACGACGTCAGCGGGGATGCGCTCGTCGTAGAACGCGAACAGCGCCTCGTCGTCGACCACGAGGTCACGACGCCGGGCGCGCGCCTCGAGCTGTTCCGCCTCGTCGAGCAGCGCACGGTTGGCGTGGAAGAACTCGTGACGCGTGGTCCAGTCGCCCTCGACGAGGGCGTGCCGGATGAACAGCTCTCGCGCCCCGGCCGGGTCGACCTTGCCGTACAGGACCTTGCGCTGCGCGACGATCGGCAGCCCGTACAGCAGCACCTTCTCGTAGGCTTGCGCCGCGCCCTGCTTCGAGGACCAGTGCGGTTCCGAGTAGACGCGCTTCGCGAGGTGCGCGCCGAGCTCCTCAGCCCACTCGGGCTGGATGCGCGCGACCTCGCGCGCCCACAGGCGGCTCGTCTCGACGAGCTCGCCCGCCATGATCCACGCCGGCGGCTTCTTCACGACCGCCGAGCCGGGGAAGATCGCGAAGCGCGCCCCGCGGGCGCCCTGGTAGTCGTTGCGCGCCTGCCGGGCCGCGCGGCGGTCCTCCTTGGCGGGGCGGCCGCCCTTGGGTGTCGCGCGGACCTCGGTCGCCTCCTGCATGCCGAGCTGCGACAGCATGCCCGCGAGGAGGGAGCGGTGGATCGTGTCGGCGTCCCACGCGAGGCGGTGGTTCACGTCCTCGGGCGCGACGCCGCCGCGCTCCTGCGCCTCAGCCATCGCCTCGGCGACGGAGAGAGCGCGGGCGCCCGACGCGCCGCGGCGCACGACACCCTTGGCGTCGCCGTCGGCGACGAGCGCGCGCGACGCGGGCTTGACCTCGAGCCCGAGCTGCAACGCCATGTCCTTGAGCTGCCCGACGACGTCCTGCCACTCCCGTACCCGCAGGAAGTTGACGAACTCCGCCTTGCACAGGCGGCGGAACGCCGAGCTCGACAGCTCGCGGCGCTGCGACTTCAGGTACTCCCACAGGTTCAGGTAGGTGAGGAAGTCGGACGACGCGTCGGCGAAGCGGGCGTGCATCTGGTCGGCGTGCTGGCGCTGCTCCGTCGGGCGTTCGCGCGGGTCCTGGATGGACAGCGCGGCCGCGACGATGATGACCTCGCGCCCCACGCCACGCCGCGCACCCTCGACGATCATCCGGGCGAGCCGCGGGTCCATCGGCAGCTGCGCGAGCGCCCGGCCGACGTCCGTCAGGCGCGTGCCCGAGCCCGGGACCGTCTCGAGCGCGCCGAGCTCCGTCAGGAGGCCTACGCCGTCGCGGATCGAGCGGACGTCCGGCTGGTCGACGAACGGGAACTTCGCGACGTCGTCGGGCCCTGCCGCGACACCCGCCGCGACCATCTGGAGGATCACGGACGCGAGCGACGTCCGCAGGATCTCCGGGTCGGTGAACTCGGGGCGCGACTCGAAGTCGTCCTCGGAGTAGAGGCGGATCGCGATGCCGTCCGCGACACGGCCGCAGCGGCCTGAGCGCTGGTTCGCGCTCGCCTGGCTGATCGGCTCGATCGGCAGGCGCTGCACCTTCGTCGCCTTCGAGAACCGCGAGATGCGGGCCGTGCCAGGGTCGACGACGTACCGGATGCCCGGCACGGTCAGTGACGTCTCGGCGACGTTCGTCGCGAGGACGACGCGCCGCCCCGCGTGCGGCTCGAACACGCGGTGCTGCTCCGCCGCCGACAGGCGCGCGTACAGCGGGACGACCTCGACGGACGTCGGCAGGCCGCGACCGTCGACGCGGTCGCCGAGGTGGCCGCGCAGGGCGTCCTCGGCGTCGCGGATCTCCCGCTCGCCCGAGAGGAACACGAGGATGTCGCCAGGCCCGGCCGCGAACAGCTCGTCGACCGCCTCGCAGATCGCGGTCATGAGGTCACGCTCGACGGCCTGTCGGCGCGCGGTGCCCGCGCCGTCCTTCGGCGGCTGCTTGCCCTTGCCGCCGCCTGTCTTCCGCGACGCGGATCCGTCGTCGCGCCCGGCGCCGCCCGCGCTGCCCGCGCCACCTCGTGCGCCGAGGTAGGTGCTCTCACGCGAAGTAGGGCCGTCCAGGGCCCTGACGCGCGAGGAAGCCCCTACCTCGGCGTCGCGGGCGTCGGAGGGGGAGACGGAGGGCACCGGGTCCGGGACGAGCGGGCGGTAGCGGACCTCGACCGGGTACGTGCGGCCCGACACCTCGATCACGGGCGCCGGGACGCGCGAGCCGTCGGGTGCCGTCGCCGCGAAGTGGTTCGCGAACCGCTCCGAGTCGATCGTCGCCGACGTGATCACGAGCTTCAGGTCCGGCCGCTGCGGCAACAGCTGCGTGAGATACCCGAGCAGGAAGTCGATGTTGAGCGAACGCTCGTGCGCCTCGTCGATGATCAGCGTGTCGTACGCCCGCAGCAGCGGGTCGCGCTGGATCTGCGCGAGCAGGATGCCGTCCGTCATGACCTTCACGAGCGTCGAGTCCGAGGACTCGTCCGTGAACCTCACCTGATACCCGACGACGCCGCCGAGCTTGCCGCGACGCGTCACGCCGTCGGGCCCCGTGTGCTCCGCGCCGATCTCCTCCGCGATGCGCTCCGCGACCGTGCGCGCCGCCAGACGCCGCGGCTGCGTGTGCCCGATCTGCCCGGCCCGCCCACGCCCGAGGTCGAGCAGGATCTTGGGCAGCTGCGTCGTCTTCCCCGAGCCGGTCGCACCCGCGACGATCACTACCTGGTGGTCACGGATCGCCTCGGAGATCTCCGCGCGGTGCCCCGAGACCGGCAGGTTCTCCGGGTACGTGATCGGCGGGACGGCCACCGCTCCGCGGATCGTGGCCGCGCGCTGCGCTCTCGCCAGGGCGCGCGCGTCGAGCGACGCCGTGTCAGGGAAGCGGGCGGCGCCGCGTCCGCTGCGCCCACGCCCGCCGCGGCGTCGTCCGGCGCCACGTGCGCTGCGGTGCTCGGGACGGTCAGAGGTGCTCACGACCAACCATTCTCCCGGTCGACGCAAGCCGATACCGACCGAGGTCAGTGCGGGACGATCGACACCCGCGCCCCAGGGCCGACGCCCCACCGTTCGAACGAGCCGTGCGGCGCCTCGAGCAGGTTGCCGCGCGGACGCAGCCGCGAGGTGCGCCACGCCTTCAGCACGCGCGTCTCGACGACCGTGCCCTCCTCGTCGAGGAGGGCGATGTCGAGCGGCTCCCGCACCCCGATGCCGTGCGTCCCGCGGATGACGACGAGCGCCTGCGGGATCGGCCTGCGCCAGAACATCCCGCGCGCACGACCCCACCATGTGTCCGCCACGACGACAGGGCAGACGGGACGCTCGTCGATGAACAGCTCGGCTTGGCGCATCGTCTGGCCTCCGTGTCGATACCTAGAACGTAACGCGGATGCGGCCCGAAAAAACACCGTTGACCTGGGTGTTCTCACCCCCGTGTGGGAATCAAGGTGTCGTGACGTCGCCCTCGAGCCGGGCGAGCTCGGCGCGCAGGTCCGTCAGCTCCGAGCGCGCACGCGACGTCACCTCGTCGGTCGACGTGCCGAGCGACGCCAGGGCGTCGTCGACCTTCGCGCGCGCCTCCTCGAGCGTCGTGCTGGCCGCCGCGAGCTGCTCCTGCGCGTCCTCCTTGCCGGACTTCGCGGCGTCGAGCGCCTCCTGGACCTGACCCACCGCCCCCTGGACGGTGCCGAGCGCATCCTCGGCGCTGCCGCGCGCCTTCCCGGACAGGCCCTCGAGCGCCGTCGCGGCGGACGCGACGTCGCCGCTGACCTCCTCGATCTGGGAGCGGGCGTCCGCGACGAAGGACTTCAGCTCGTCGCCGCTCGGCAGGCTGAACGACGGGAGAGTGATCTCCGGGAGCGCGGGCCGGTCCTCGGCCGAGCAGGCCGTCAGGGCGAGCGTGCCCACGAGCGCGATCGAGGCGCCGGCGGCGCGGGCACGGGAGCGGGTGGGGTTCGAGGTCATCGTCGCCTCCAGGTCGCGGTTGAGAGGGCCATCCTAGGTGCGCCCCCTGGGACGTCGCCGCCCGCTCACGCGACGCGCCCGGCCTCCTCGCCGTCTGCCGTCGAGGGCAGCGTGCCCTGCTGCGGCGGTTCGAGGAGCGTGCCTGTGGCGCGGTGCGCGATCTGCCTGATCGTCGCCGCGTCGAGCGCTGCCATAGGTGAAAACACCTGGGCGCGGCCGAAGGTCCCATCGGCAGCGCCCGCCGATCACTGAGAGACCGCCCTTCGCGCCGCGCCCACCACCCGCGACACGGCCGCTAGTGTCTGGTCATGGTGTTCACGGACATCCCCGCGACCCGCGCCGACGACGGCCGGCTCTGCACGCCCCCGGCCCCGGGCGACGCCGCCGTCGGGCTGCTCATGCTCGTCCTCCCGCTCCTCGCCCCCGTCATCTGGCTCACCGACGAGCAGACCACCCTGCACGCCCCCCTCCTCCTGGGCTGGGCCGTGCTGTACCTCTCAGGTGTCGTCGTCGCCCTGCACGGGTTCATGTCCGACCTCTCCCCCCTGCGCGGCATGCACCGCTACGTGCCAACACCCGCCGTCGTGCTCGGCGCGATCTACGCCGTCGCCCTCCCCTGGGGCATGGCCATGGCCGTCGCACCCGGCGACGCCCGCAGCCAGGAGGCCGCGCGCCGCGGCAAGATCCTCCCGACCGCGACACCCGACCCGAGCGCCTCACCCACCCCGCCGCCGTCACACACCGAGCTGTGGATCGCCGGCGGCGGGACCGTCCCCCTCGGCCAGGCCATGCTCGTCATCGCGGTCCTCTGCGGCGTCGTGGTCGTCGGCATGTACGTCGCCAGGCTGTTCCGCACCCCGTGGCAGCTCACGGATAATCAGTCGGACGACGCCGGGACCCCCGGCTAGGCTCAGCGGCATGTGGATCTGACCTGCCCCGCCCGACTCCCTCGACCCCGGCAGGTGACCCGTGTCCGCGATGCTCCTCGCGTCAGACCTCTCCCAGTCCTACGGGGACCGCACGGTCCTCGCGCACGTCGACCTCGCCGTCGACCCCGGCCACCGCGTCGGGCTCGTCGGTGAGAACGGCGTCGGCAAGTCCACGCTGCTCCGCCTGATCGCCGGCGTCGAGGACGCCGACGCAGGCACCGTGAAGCGCCCCGCACGCCTCGGCTACCTGCACCAAGAACCGCCGTTCGGGCGCGATGCCGTCGTCGGCGACCTGCTCGACGCCGCGCTCGCGGACGTCCGCGCCCTGACCGCCGAGCTCGAGGCCGCCGCCGCGGCCGTCGACGCTGCACCCGACGAAGCACGGGACGACGCCGCCGCCAGGTACGCCGCCGCCCTCGCCCGCGCCGAGGCAGCCCAGGTGTGGGACGCCGACGTGCGCGTCGCCCGGACCCTGGCCGGGCTCGACCTCGCCAACCTGGGCCACGACCGTCGGATCGTCCACATGTCCGGAGGCCAGCGCACCCGCCTCGGCCTCGCGGCCCTGCTCATCCGCCAGCCCGAGGCGCTCGTCCTCGACGAGCCGACCAACCACCTCGACGACACCGCGGCCGAGTTCCTCGCCGACGCCCTGCGCACGCTCCCCGGCGCCGTGCTGTTCGCGAGCCACGACCGCGAGTTCCTCCAGGAGGTCGCGACCGAGATCGTCGACCTCGACCCGACCCGCGAGGCCGCCGCAGCGGGCCGCACCGCAACCACCTGGTACGGCGGCGGCTACCGCGACTACCTCACGGCGAAGGCCAAGGAGCGCCGCGCATGGCAGGCGCAGTACGAGGCCGAGCAGGACGAGCTCGCGTCCTTGCGGGAGTCCGTGCGGGTGCGGGCCCGCCAGGTCGGCCACGACCGCGAGATGACCGACCGCAACAAGATGGCGTACGGCAAGCGCGGCGACCGCGTCGAGGGCCAGGTCTCCCGGCGCGTGCGCAACGCCCGCACCCGGCTCGAGACCCTCGAGGCCGAGCAGGTGCCGCGCCCGCCCGTGCCGCTGCGGTTCGCGCCGCCCCGCGGGCGCGCCCTGACACCCGGGGCCGACGGCGAGGCGCCGGTCGTGCTCGAGGTGCGCCGCGGCGTCGTGCAGGGGCGGCTCGACCTCCTGGCCGCAGGCCAGGGCAGGCTGCGCGTGCGCGCGGGCGACCGCCTGCTCGTCACCGGGACGAACGGCGCGGGCAAGTCCACGCTCCTGCACGTCCTCGCCGGCGACCTGGCGCTCACGTCCGGGACCGTGCGGCGGACCGACGGCGTCGAGATCGCGCTGCTCGAGCAGGACCTGCACCTCGCCGGTGAGAAGCGCACGCCGCGCGAGCTGCTCACGCTCATGGCGGGGGCGGCCGCGAGCGACCGGGTGCGGGACTTCGGGCTCGTCGCCGCGAACGACCTCGACCGGCGGATCGGCGACCTGAGCGTCGGGCAGCGGCGGCGCGTCGTGCTCGCGATGATCGTCATGCACAGCCCCCACGTGCTGCTCCTCGACGAGCCGACCAACCATCTGTCGCTCACGCTCGCCGAAGAGCTCATGGACGCGCTCGACGGATGGCCCGGCGCTGTCGTCGTCGCGTCGCACGACCGCTGGCTGCGCCGACGCTGGAAGGGCACGAAGGTCCACCTCCCGCCGCAGGGCACGGGGCAGTAGGGCTGACGGGGCGCGGCGGGGCCGCGCCGAGGTAGGGGCTGCGTCGCGAGGTAGGGGGCTTGCCGCGAGGTAGGGCCTTGCAGGGCCCTACCCGACGTGGACGGCCCTACCCCGCGTGGACGGGCCTACCCCGCGTGGCCGGCCCTGCTTCGCGGAGGCGTGCCGGCGGCCCGGCGTAGCGTGGGGACATGGCAGCCCACGACAGCAGCTCCGACGTGCCCGACGACGACGCAGGGCTCGCGCGAGCCCGCGCGGCTCTCGAGGCGTCCGGGATCGACTTCACGATCACCCGGCACGGGCGCGTGCGATCGCTCGAGGAGGCGGCCGCGGCGCGGGGCGTCGCGCCGTCGGGCATCGTCAAGACGATCGTCGTGCGCCGCGGCGAGGGCGACCACCTATTCGTGCTCGTGCCCGGCGGACGCGAGATCTCCTGGAAGAAGCTCCGCGCGCACCTGGGCGTCAACCGCATGACGATGCCCGACGCCGCGGGCGCGCTCGACGTCACCGGCTACGAGCGCGGCACGATCACGCCGTTCGGGTCCCGCACCGCGCTCCCGGTCATCGCGGACGAGACGCTGCAGGACACCGTGTCGATCGGGGCGGGCACGCACGGGGCCGGTGCGACCGTCGACGCCGCCGCGCTCGTCGCTGCGCTCGGCGCGACGGTCGCCGACGTGACGGACCCGGAGACGCCGCGCGCCTGAGGTCCGGCGCGCCTCGAGCCGGACAGGGTCGCCGCGGGCCGCTCGCCCTGCGACGCCACGCCACGAGTCCGTCGGTCCCAGCCGAGTCCGTCGGCTGCTACCCGCGGACTCGCGCTGGAACAGACGGACTCGCCCGGGGCACGGGCGCGGGCAGGGGCGCGGCGGTGGGGCGACACCTGCCCTCCGCCCGCTGCGCCGCAGGTCAGCGCTGGCGGACGCGGACCTCGACGTGCTTGTTGCTCTCTCGCGACTCGATGCGCGGCTGCGCCTTCATGAGCGCGCTCAGCTTGGAGAAGCCGTAGAGGCGGGGGTCGAAGTCGGGCCGCAGCTTCGTGAGGTTCTGCCCGACGACGCCGAGGGACGCCCAGCCGTCGTCGTCCGACACGTCGTCGATCACCTTCGTGATGAGCCGGATCGGGACGGGCGACGCCTTCGCGTCGTCCTTCGCGTCCTCCTTGACCGGCTCCGCCTTCGCGGCGGGCTCGGCCTTGTCCTTCTTCGCGCCCCGGGGCGCCGCCTTGGCCGGCGCCTCGGCGGGCGCGTCGACCGGGTGCGCGTCCGCGCGCAGCAGCTCCGTGTAGATGAACTTGTCGCACGCGGAGACGAACGGCTTCGGCGTCTTGCGCTCACCGAACCCGTAGACCGTGAGGCCCTCCTCGCGCAGGCGCGAGGCGAGCCGCGTGAAGTCGGAGTCGGACGACACGAGGCAGAACCCGTCGAACCGGCCCGTGTACAGCAGGTCCATCGCGTCGATGATGAGCGCGCTGTCCGTCGCGTTCTTGCCGTGCGTGTACGCGAACTGCTGCATCGGCTGGATCGAGTGGTCGAGCAGGACCTTCTTCCACCCGCCGAGGTTGGGCTGCGTCCAGTCGCCGTAGATGCGCTTGACGCTCGCGACGCCGTAGCGCGCGATCTCCTCGAAGAGGCCCTCGACGATGGCGGCGGCCGCGTTGTCGGCGTCGATCAGGACGGCGAGGTTGACGTGCGGCCGTGACTCAGGCGTGGCGGCGGACATGTGGCGGTTCCTTCCCTGGGCGGTGCTGCGAGGCTATCGCGCGCCAGGTCAGGGTGCGCGCGGCGTCACGCGCGGGTGAGGGCCTCGCCGTCGGGCTCGGTGGTGGGCGCGACGGGCGGCTGGACGACGTCGTCGCTCGGCTCGCCCGTGACGTCGGGCTGGTCCTGTGCGTCCGTGCTCGGGGTCTGCGCGGCCGCGGCCTCCTTCGCGGCCTTCGCGGCGGCGCGCTCGAGAGCGCGCTGGTGCTCCTCCTCGCGCCGCCGCTCGCGGGCGAGGTTGAAGCGGGGGAAGTCGCCCGCGCGCTGCGCGGCGTCGAACAGGCTGCGGACGTGGTCGTACATCGCCTCGTCGCGGTCGAGGCCGAAGAGGCCCGCGGCGTGGGCGTCGAGGAGCTCGACGAACGTCTGCCAGACGTCCTTCTTGATCTCGCCGTCGTACGGCCCGAGGAGGAAGGTGTCGCGGTGCGGAGGGATCTGGTCCATGACGACGACGGGCGGCGACGCGATGCGGAACCGCGGCGACGGCGTGAAGGAGCGGGTCCAGGCGGCGACCGGTTCGAGCGGGTGGGACATGCTCATGAGCACCCACACCTTCTTCTCGTCCTTGTCGCGCTCCCGCAGGATCTCGGACTGCACGGCGGAGACCATGGCCCACGCCTCGTCGTACTTGCGGGTGATCCAGTCGCGCACGTAGGTGCCGCGCTCGAGGCCGCACTCGTTCCACGCGTCGCGGTCGACCTCGATGGGCATCCAGGACGTCGCGCCGCGTGCGAGGAAGGGGGAGCGCAGGACGTCCAGAGCGTCGGCGAGGAGGACCTGGCGGGCGCGCTCGTGGTGGGCGCCCTGGAGCTCGTCGACGGCGTGGACCCACACGCGGACGTCCCGCACGACGTCGATGAGGCCGGGCGCGCGTCGCATCGCGACCTGCTCCTCGGAGTCGTCGACGGCGCAGGCCGCGCACGTCGCGCCGGGCTCGGACCGTGTGAGGTCCCACGGCACGAAGAGCCTTGCCTTGCGCGCGGCAGGGCAGTCGGGCGTCGTGTGGAGCTGGACGGTGCGGCCCAGCCGCGGGGTGTCGCGGTAGAGCGGCTCGTCGGCCTCCCAGGCCTCGCGGAAAGGGAAGTCGGACTCGTCCAGAGCCCGGATCTCACTCAACGAGAACACAGCGTCTCGCCCTCTCCTTCGTGGGCTGCGCCGACCTGGACGTGGCACGGCTACGAGGCCCATCGACAGGCGACGCGCGGAGGTGAGGTGTTGGGGGTGGTGTCTCGGCTGGTGGCGACCGAGGTTGCGGGATGCCCCCAGGATCCGGTGGCCAGCCTGTCCGGTCGTGTCGGTGGTAGCGGATAGCGTGCCAGGCATGCGGATCCTCCATACCTCCGACTGGCACCTGGGCCGGACGCTGCACGGCGTCGACCTGCTGGATCACCAGTCGGCGTACCTCGACCACCTGGTCGAGGTGGTGCGGTCGGAGGGGATCGACGCAGTCGTGGTGGCGGGCGACGTGTACGACCGTGCGATCCCGCCGGTGCAGGCGGTCGAGCTGCTGTCGAGCACGTTGCGGCGCCTGCTGGAGGTCACGCAGGTCGTCGTGTCGCCGGGCAACCACGACTCGGCGGCGCGACTCGGCTTCGGCGCGGACCTGATGCGGGAGGGCCTGCACGTGCGGGCGCGATCGCGTGACGTGGGCACGGCGGTCGAGCTGCACGACGCCGAGGGTGGGCTGGGCGCGCTCGTATACGCGCTGCCGTACCTCGACCCGGACGACGCACGGCACGTGCTGGCGGGGGAGGACGGACCGCTCGCACGGTCCCACGAGGCGGTGACGACCGCCGCGCTGGAACGGGTGCGCGCAGACGTCACCCGGCGCCGGGCGCGCGGGGGCGCGCCCGTGCCGACGGTCCTCGCGGCGCACACGTTCGTCGTGGGTGGCGAGGTGAGCGAGTCGGAGCGGGACATCCGCGTGGGTGGCGTCGACTCGGTGCCGTCGGGCGTGCTCCGCGGTGTCGACTATGTCGCGCTCGGGCACCTGCACGGCCCGCAGCGCGTCCCGGTCGCCGATCTGGACGGGCGGCGGACGGTCGCGCGGTACTCGGGATCGCCGCTCGCCTACTCGTTCTCCGAGATGAACCACCGGAAGTCGAGCGTCGTCGTGGACCTGCGCGCCGACGGCGTGCACGGCGAGCCCGAGCTGATCGAGGCGCCCGTGCCCCGCCGCCTGACGGAGGTCCGCGGGACCCTCGAGGAGATCCTCGGTGAGCTCGGAGAGGCGCACGTGGACTGCTGGACGCGCGTCTACGTCACGGACCCGTCCCGCCCCGAGAGTCTCGTGGCGCGGGTGCGGGCCCGGTTACCGCACGCGCTCGCCGTGCTCCACGAGCCGCCCGCGCGCACCGGTGACGGGGCTGAGGCGCCGCGCGTGGCGGCAGCAGACCCGTTCGACGTCTGCTGCGACTTCGTCGCCCACGTCCGCGGGGGTGGCGAGACCGCAGCGCCCGACGAGACCGAGCGGGCTGTGCTGCGCCGCGCGCTCGAGAACGTCCTCGCCGCGGAGAGGAGCGCCTGATGCAGCTGCGCTCGCTCACGCTCCAGGCGATCGGGCCGTTCAAGGACGCGTTCACGATCGACTTCGCACGCCTCGCCGAGGGCGGCCTCTTCCTCCTCGAAGGGCCGACAGGCGCAGGCAAGTCCACGATCATCGACGCGATCGTCTTCGCGCTCTACGGCAAGGTCGCGTCCGCGGGCGCGAGCGATGACCGGCTGCGCTCGACGCACGTCCGCGCTGAGCTCGAGTCCTACGTCGACCTCGTCCTCGAGGTCCCGGCAGGCGTGTACCGGGTGCGTCGCAGCCCTGCCTATGACCGGCCCAAGCAGCGCGGGACCGGTACCACCCGCCAGCAGACCAAGGTCAACCTGTGGCAGCTGTCCGCTGCCGACGCCGAGGCGCTCGACACGAGCGAGGACCCGGGCAACCAGGCTCCGGGCTATCTCCTCAGCAGCCGCGCCGACGAGGTCGGGGACGCGATCACCCAGATCCTCGGGCTCAGCCGTGAGCAGTTCGTCCAGACGATCGTGCTGCCCCAGGGCGAGTTCGCGAGCTTCCTGCGCGCCAAGCCCGAGGACCGGTCCGCGCTCCTGCAGCGCGTGTTCGGCACGGAGATCTACCAGCGCATCCAGAACGAGCTCGTCGAAGCCCGCAAGGAGGCCGACCGCCGCGTCGCCGCCGCCGAGCACAGCATCGGCCGCGCCGCCGCGACGTTCATCGAGGCTGCACGCCTCGAACCAGAAGAGGCCGAGGTGGTCGCGGGCCTCGCGGGCTCCGTCGTCGGGGCCGAAGAGCTGACGACCACGCTCGACGGCCACCTGTCGACGCTGAACGCCGAGCACGAGCGCCTCACCGCCGGGTGCGCGCGCTCTACCGCAGCCCACGCCGACGCGAGCGAGAGGCACGCCGCCGCCACGACGACGCACCGGCTCGTCGTCGCACGCCACGAGCTGCACGCCCGCCGCGACGAGCTAGCCGCCGGAGCCGCCGAGCACGCCCTCCGGGTGCAGCGCCTCGACGCCGCCCGCCGTGCGGCTGCCGTCCTCCCGCGACTCGACGAGCTCGAGCTCGCCACCGGGAACCTCGCAAAGGCCGCGACCACGCTCGACAACGCCCTCGCCGACGCGCACGAGCACCCCGTGCTGCACGCGTGGCTCGCCGGGACCGGCCCTGACGCGGACGACGGCGCCCCTCGCGGCGGCGGAACCGACGACGACAGCCTGGTGCCGTTCACGCCCTCGGACGCGACGCTGCGGTACGAGATCGACGCGCGCCGCGCTCGAGACGGCGAGCTCCGCCACCTCGTCACGATCGAACGTGACCTCGTCGGGCGCGCCGCCGCGCTCGACGTGCGAGACCTCGCGGTCGACAGGCTGCGTCAGGACCACACCGCGAGCCTGGCCGCACTCACCGACCGTCCCGCCGAGCGTGACGCGCTCGCCGCGCAGGTGAAGGACGCGACCGTCACGGCAGCGCTCGTCGACGCCCGACGTGCCGCACTCACGAGCGCCGAGCAGCGGCTCGCCGCCGCACGCGCCGTCGACGCTCTCGCGCCCCGCATCGCCGCCGCCGACACGATCGTGAGCGAGGCAGCACAGACCGCCCTGGCCGCGGTCGAGCTCGAGGCCCGCCTGCGGCGCGCCCGCATCGACGGCATCGCGGGCGAGCTCGCGACACAGCTCGTCCCCGGCGAGCCGTGCGCCGTCTGCGGCGGCACCGAGCACCCCCACCCCGCCGCAGTGAGCGATGACCACGTGTCGCCCGAGCAGGTCGACGCTGCCGCGACCGAGCGGGAGACAGCCGAGCGTGCCCTCGCCGACGCCCGCGACGCCCGCGCCCGCCTCGACGCCGAGCTCGCACGCCTCCGCTCCGCCGCGCAGGACGCGACCATCGTCGACGCCCTCGCCGCCGTCGAGACCGCCCGCGACGCGCTCGTCGAAGCCGAAGGCGCCGTCGCCCGCCTCGCTACCCTCACCGCGACCATCGAGAAGCACGACGCCGAGACCACCCGCATGCGCGCAGACGTCGCCGCGCTCGAGTCCCGGATCGCCGCCGAGAGCGCCGCCAACGCCGAGATGCGCACCGTCCTGGAGCAGGACCGCGACACCGTCCGCCGCGCCCGTGAGGCCGCCGAGACCGACCACCTGACCCGAGGCGCCCGCGGTGACGATGACGCCGCCACGAACCTCAGCGACCGGGACCTCGACCGCGACGGTGACGTGACGCTCGCGCACGTGCGCAGCGACCTCGAGCAGCAGACCCGGCTCCTCGAGCACCTCCTCGACGCGTCGGCCGAGCACCGCCGCGCCCACGAGACCCACGCCCGCCTCTCAACAGCCGCCCGAACCGCACTCGACCAGGAGCAGCTCGACAGCGCAGACGCCGCCCGTGCCGCGGCCCTCGACAAGAACGAGCACGAGCGCCTCGCCGCACAGGTCGCCGAGCGGGAGAATGCCCAGGCCGCCGTCCGCGACGGCCTCGCTCGCCCAGAGATCGCCACGCTGCCCCCCGACCTCAGCCCCGACGCGACCGCCGACGTGGTTGCTCAAGCCGAAGCGATCCTCGCCGCCACCGCCCAAGCGCTCGAGCACGACAAGCGGCTCGTCGCCCTCACCGAGGAGACCCTCGCCCGCGCCCGCAAGGCCGCCGCCGGCGTGCGCGCCGCCCTCGACGCCTCCCGCGCCGAACGAGACGCGCTCGCCCCCGTCATCCGCATGGCCAACCTCGCCTCAGCCGCGACAGCCGACAACTCCGCCGCTCTCACGCTCTCCACGTACGTCCTCGCCCGCCGCTTCGACGACGTGCTCGCCGCCGCCAACGACCGCCTCCGGCAGATGTCCTCCGGCCGGTACGAGGTGCAGCGGTCCACCGAGAAGGAGTCCCGCGGCGGCCGGCGCCTCGGCCTCTCCCTGCGCATCGTCGACCACACCACCGAGACCGCCCGCGAACCCGCCACTCTCTCCGGCGGAGAGACCTTCTACGTCTCGCTCTGCCTCGCCCTCGGCCTCGCCGACGTCGTCACCGCCGAGTCCGGCGGCATCGACCTCGGCACGCTCTTCGTCGACGAAGGCTTCGGGTCCCTCGACCCCGCCACCCTCGACCTCGTCATGGCCGAGCTCGGCAAGCTCCGCGCCGGTGGACGAACCGTCGGAGTCGTCTCCCACGTCGAAGCCATGAAGAGCGCCATAGCCGACCGCATCAGCGTCCGCCGCACCCCCGACGGCTCCTCCCGCATCACCGTCCTCGCCGGAGCCTGACCCGCACCTCCGGCACCGCCCCGACCCGCACCTCCGGCACCGTGATGTCCCCTCCCAGGAGGACACGCCTACCGTCGGACTCCCACCCCGGACCGATGCCCCGCCCCGCCGACCAGCCATAACGTCGCAGCATGTCCCGCGTCCGGCTCACCCTCGCCATCCTCGCGCTCGTCACCCTCGCCACCGCAGGGGTCGTCGGCGCCCGCAGCTTCCTCGACTGGACCAGTGCCGAGCCCGCCGCCGCGAGCACGACCACTCCCGCGAACATCAACGGCCGGATCCCCGAGGACCAGCTCGTCACCATCGACACCGGCCACCGCCTCATCGCCCCCGCAGCCGCAGCATTCACCAAGCTCGAGCGAGCCGCCCGCGACGCCGGCCACCACCCCACCGTCAACTCCGCCTACCGCGACCTCGACGAGCAAGCCGAGATGATCAGACGCTTCGGCCTCCTCGAAGACGGCGGGCGCGCCGCACCCCTCGGCGAGAGCGAGCACGGCGACGGCACGAGCGTCGACCTCACCCTCGACACCGAAGCGCTCATCTGGATGCGCGAGAACGCCCCCGGCTTCGGGTTCCACGAGACGATCATCGACGAGCCCTGGCACTGGACCTGGAGCGCCGACTGAACCGCTCGACGCGCCGGTGAGCCGCAAGGTACGACTGTCCGCTCAGACCGACCCCGCGGACCCGCGCAGGGCGGGAGCCTCGCTCAGGCGAGCGCGGACCGCGACAACGTCCGCGGAGCGGTGAGCGCGACGTCGAACAGCTCGGCGAACAGGTCGTCCGCCGGAGCGGTCAGCGCCGCCGCCGAGAGCTCGTCCACCCACGGCACCCCCGCAGGGTGCTGACGCAGGAAGAACCGGAACAGCTCCGCCGTCGCGAGCGTGTCCCCCAGCGCCGAGTGCGCATGCTCGTTGATCACGCCCGCCTGCTCGCAGCACACGGCGAGCGTCCGCTTGGGGCCTGGCAGGTGCGCCTTCGCGAGCTGCTGCGTGCACAGCCGCCCCGGAACCCGGAACGGGAACTGCGCGAGCCGGAACTCTTTCTCGAGGAACCGCAGGTCGAAGTCCACGTTGTGACCCACGACGACCCGGCCCGCGAGGAGCGCAGCCACGTGCTCGGCCACCTCCGTGAAGCGGGGCGCATGCTCGACGTCAGCCGCCGTCAGCCCGTGCACGTGCGTCGGCCCCACCGGACGACCCGGGTTCAGCAGCGTCTCCCACGTGTCGACGACCTCACCGTCCCCGTCGAGCCGCACGACCGCGATCTCGATGACACGGTCACCGGTGCGCGGGGAGAACCCCGTCGTCTCGGTGTCGATCACGGCATATCCAGGCACGCTTCGATGCTGCCACGAGGCTGTGACACGACCGTGCAGACCCGCCGTGGGCGCTCTGCGCAGCGGTGCCGCCCGGCGCGGCTACCGCCCGGCGCGCTCCAGCACGTCGGCGAGCGGCTCAGCCGTGACCTCGGCGGCTGCCGCGAGCAGCGCGTCATGGTCCGGGTCGTCGCCGTCGAGGCGCGGGACGAACGCCCGCAGGAACGCGACGAGCGCAGGCCGCAGCACCTCGGGCGAGTCCGCGCCGTCGTGCAGCACGCTCGCGAGCATCAGCATGTCCGGCACGCGCTCCTGCCCGGGCGCCATCGGTGGGAGGAAGTACGGGAGGTCGAGGAGCGCGAGGTCGTTCCGGGCGTAGAAGCCGAGGCGGCGCCACGGGTTGCCGTGGTCGGCCGACGCCGGGTGCTTCCGCGGGTCCTCGACCTCCGCGAGCAGCAGTTGCGCGCCCGCGTCACGCGCCAGGTCGATCGCAGCGTCGAGCAGCGCGCCGCCCGTGCCCGTGCCGCGCAGGCCCGGCCGCACGGCGAGCCACGCGAGCAACGCCACCTCGGGCGCACCCTGGCGCAGCGCGACGACCGCGCACCCGAGCGTCTCGCCCGTCTCGGGGTCGGTCGCGAGCAGCACCTCGAGCTCGTCGCGCGCGGTCCACGCGAGGAACTGCTCGCGCGGCGGCAGCTCCTCCGGGCCGAACGACTGGCTCAGGACGGCGTCGTACAGGGACGCGCGCGCCTCACGGCTGGCGACGGGAGTGACGGAGCAGGGCCTCATGGCTCAATCCTCGTCGTGGACGACAACCCCGGCCAGCCACGTCTGGAGCACGCGCGCCGCCCCGATCTCGTCGGCCGGCACGGCGAACAGGTCGCGGTCCACGACCGCGAGGTCGGCGACGAGCCCGGGCTCGATCCGCCCGGCGACGTCGTCGAGCCCGTTCGCCCACGCCGCGCCGGACGTGTACGCGGCCAGACCCTCCGCGAGGGTGATCGCCTCGTCGGGCCCGAGCGCTGGGCGCTCCTCGCCGTGCAGTCGGCGGTTCACGGCGACGTGGATCGCCTGGACCGGGTCCGGCGTCGACACGGGCCAGTCGGAGCCGCCCGCGAGGACCGCGCCCGCCCGCTGGAGCGACGCGAACGGGTACTGCCACGTCGTGCGCTCGTCGCCGAGGAACGGGATGGTCAGCTCGGTCTGCACGTCCTCGCAGTTCGCCCACAGGGGCTGCGCGGAGACGACGGCGCCCACCCGGGCGAAGCGCGCCCGGTCGTCGGGGTGCACTACCTGCACGTGGGAGAGGATCGGCCGCGTCGTCAGCCGGCCCTCGGCGTCGACCATCTCGGGGTGCGCGGCGGCGGCGCGCTCCAGCGCGTCGAGCGCGAGCCGCACCGCCCGGTCGCCGATCACGTGGAAGTGCGTCTGGAAGCCCTCGGCGGTGAGCGCCGCGACGACCTCGTCGAGGTGGCTCGGCTCGAAGTACGTGTCGCCGCTGTTCTCGCTCACCGACCCGTCGACGTCGAGGTACGGGTCGATCATCGCGGCGGTCAGCGACCCGTCGACGACGCCGTCGACCATGATCTTCACGGACGTCGGCCGGAAGCGCGGCCCGTGCGAGCGCGCCCGGCGCGCGACGAGCTCGGCGACCTGCTCCATGCCGCGGCGGTGGTCCCAGCGCAGCGCGCCGACGACCGTTCCGAGCAGCTCGCCAGCCGCCTCGGCGCGCTCGTACGCCTCCTGGTCGGCGGCGAGCACCGACGCGTCCTGCCACGCCGTGATGCCCACCGCGAGCAGCGCGGCCTGGCCGGCGACGAGGTCTCGTCGGAGCGTCGCGACGTCGGGCTCGGGGATCAGCCGCTCGACGAGTCCGGTCGCCCACTCCTGCAGGACGCCCGCTGCGCGACCGTCCGCGTCGCGCTCGACACGCCCGCCGGGCGGGTCGGCGACCGGACGGCCGGACCCGTCGTCGTCAAGGCCCGCCGCCTCGATCGCGAGCGTGTTCGCCCACGCCGCGTGACCGTCGCTGCGGTGGATGAGCGCGGGGCGGTCAGGCACGACCGCGTCGAGCTGCGCGCGCGTCGGGAGGCCGCCCTCGAACAGGTCGGCGTTCCAGCCCCAGCCGGTCACCCACTCGTCCTCGGGGTGCGCAGCGGCGTAGGCGCGGATCGCCTCGAGCGTCCCGGCGAGGGTGCGCTCGCCGAGAACGTTGAGGCGGCGGTCCATGCTCGCCGCGAGGATGGGGTGGACGTGCGTGTCCTGGAAGCCGGGCGTCAGCATGCGCCCGGTCAGGTCGACGACGCGCGTCGACGGCCCGGCGTGCGCACGCACCTCGGCGTCGGGGCCGACGGCGAGGATGCGCCCGTCGCGGACCGCGACCGAGGCGGGGCGGGACGTCGACGTGGGGTCGCCGTCGAACACGGAGGCGCCGACGAGGAGGACGTCGGCGGGGCGTGAGTCAGTCACCGGGTACCTCAGCGGCGGTCGGGGCGGCGGTCGCCGACGTGGCGGCGCCGGGCGCGCCGGGGACCGCGTCGAGCAGGGCGCGCGTGTACGGGTGCTCGGGCTCGCGCAGGACGCGCGACGTCGGGCCAGCCTCGACGACCCGGCCGCCGCGCATGACGTAGACGCGGTCCGTCACCTGCTGCATGACGCCGAGGTCGTGCGAGATGAACAGGATCGTCAGTCCGAGGTCGGCGCGCAGCCGCGCGAGGAGGTCGAGGACCTGCGCCTGGACGGACACGTCGAGCGCGGAGACGGACTCGTCGCACACGAGGACGCGCGGCGCGGGCGCGAGGGCGCGGGCGATCGCGACGCGCTGCCGCTCACCGCCCGAGAGGCGCGCAGGCCGACGCCGGGCGTACGAGGCGGGCAGTCCGACCATCGTGAGGAGGTTCTTGACGGTGCGTCGCTCGGCGTCGCCCGCGGCCGCGACGTCGAGCGCCTCGCGCAGCATCGCACCGATCGTGAGCGCAGGGTTGAGCGCCGAGTACGGGTCCTGGAAGACGATCTGGACCGTGCGCGCCCGCTGTGCGGGCGTGAGCGCGGTCGTCGCGACGAGGCCGTCCGCGGCCGCAGCCGTGCCCGGCGCGCGGACCTCGATCGTGCCCGCGTCGGGCGTCTCGAGCCCGACGACGCAGCGGGCGACGGTCGTCTTGCCCGAGCCGGACTCCCCGACGACCCCGACGCACTCGCCGTCGCGCACCTCGATCGTGACGCCGTCGACTGCGCGCTCCTGCGCTCCGCGGAACTGCTTGACGAGGCCGGAGACGCGCAGGGCGAGCTGGGTCTCGGCGACCTCGCCGGACGTGCGCAGACGGCCGCGCGCGGCCTCCGCGAGAGCCTGCGTGTACGGGTGCTGCGGTGCGGCGAGCACGTCGGTCGCGCGGCCGCGCTCGACGATCGAGCCGCCGCGCATGACGACGAGGTCGTCGCAGCGTTCCTCCGCGAGGCCGAGGTCGTGGGTGATGAGGACGAGCGTCATGCCGCGCGCCTGCTGGAGGGACGCGAGCAGGTCGAGGATCTCGCGCTGCGTCGTGACGTCGAGGGCCGTCGTCGGCTCGTCGGCGACGAGGAGCTGCGGGTCGGACGCGAGCGCGGCGGCGATCGCGACGCGTTGGCGCATGCCCCCGGACAGCTCGTGCGGGTACTGCTGCGCGACGCGCGCGGGCAGCCCGACCTCGGCGAGCCGGCGGACGACCTCGGCGCGCCGGGCGGCGCGTCCGCGCGTGGGCGACGAGTCCATGACCTGCCGCCCGCAGCGGCGCAGCGGGTCGAGCGACGTGAACGGGTCCTGCAGGACGAGGACGACATGGCGCCCGCGCACCCGCCCCCAGGCACGCTCGGACGCGCCGAGGTCCACAGGGGCGCCGTCGAGCAGGACGTCGCCCGTCGCGGTGACGCCCGTGGGCAGGAGGCCCGTGAGCGCCTTGACGAGCATCGACTTGCCCGAGCCGGACTCCCCGACGACACCGAGCGTGCGCCCGCGCCCCGCCACGACGTCGACCGCGTCGACGATCACGCGCTCGCCCGCGCGGACCGTCAGGCCTCGCACCTCGAGGAAGGTCCCGCTCATGCGCGCACCTCCGTCTCGATCTCCCCGACGCCCAGGTCACCGTGCTCGAACCGCTCCGCGAGCCAGTCGCCCACCAGGTTGACGGCCGTCGCGGTGACGATGATCGCGAGCCCGGGCACGACGGACGCGGCGGGGTTGTCGAACAGGATCGCCCGGCCGTCCGCGAGCTGGCGGCCCCAGTCCGCGTCGCCGGGTGCGACGCCCAGGCCCAGGTACGACAGGCCGGACATGCTCACGAGCGCGTACGCGACGTTGAGGAATAGGTTGGTCAGCACGAGCGGCCGCACGTTCGGCAGGATGTGCCGCGTCATCACGCGCCACGCAGGCAGGCCGAGGACGCGCGTCGACTCGATGTACGGGCGGTGCGCGTGCTGCAGCACGGCAGACCGCACGAGGCGCGTGTCACCCGGGGAGAACAGCACGACGAGCACCGCGACCGTCACCCAGTACCCGCCGCCGACGACGCCCGCGACGACGATCGCGAGCAGCAGGGCGGGCATCGCGAGCGTGAGGTCCACGTACCGCGAGACGACCGCGTCGACCCACCCGCCGCGGTAGCCCGCGAGGGTCCCGAGGACCACGCCGATGAGCATCGAGCCGAGCGCGACGACGACGGGCCCGACGACGGCCGACCGCGCCCCCGCGAGCGTGAGCGCGAGGACGTCGCGCCCGAGCGAGTCCGTCCCGAGCACGTGACCGGGGGTCCCGGCGGGCGTCGCACCGAGCGTGATGTCCTGCGCGAGCGCGCCCTGCGCGACGGGCAGCACGACGAGCACGACCACGGCGAGCAGCACGAGCGCAGACACGGCGACGACGCCGGGGAGGCGCCTCAGGGCACGCGCGACCGCGCCGGGCCGGCGCCCGGCCACGGCACTCACGAGGCCACCCGTGCGCGGCGCACGCGCGGGTCGACGAGCACGGCGAACAGGTCGACGAGGGCCGTCGTCACGCCGATGAACGTGGCGATGACGAGCGTGAGCGCCTGGACGACGGGGAGGTCCTTGAACGTGATCGAGTCGGCGAGCAGCACGCCGAGGCCCGGCAGCGCGAACGTCGTCTCGACGAGGACCGACCCGCCGAACAGTCCCGCGAGGACGAGGCCCGTGCTCGTGACGATCGGCGTCGCGGCCCCACGGAGGTACATCGAGCGCACGGCCGACGGCGCGAGCCCGCGCGAGCGCGCGAACGCGACGTAGTCCTCGCTCAGCTCGCGCAGCACGGCGGTGCGCGTGATCTTCACGACGATCGCTCCGACGCCGAGCGCGAGCGCGACCGCGGGCAGCGCGAGGTGCCACAGCCGGTCGAGGCCTGGCTCGCCGAGCCCGTAGAGCGGGAACCACCCGAGCATGACCGCGAACACGTACAGCAGCAGGAGCCCGACCGCGAAGCCGGGAGCGCTGATCCCGACGATCGACGTCGCGACGATCCCGCGGTCCACCGCCGACCCGTGCCGCTGGGCGGCGCGGATGCCGAGCGGCACCCCGAAGCCGAGCGCGAGGAGCGCCGCCAGCCCGGTGAGCAGGAGCGTCACCCCGATGCGGTCGCCGAACATCTGCGTGACCGGGACGCTCGTGCGGACGGACTCGCCGAGGTCACCGGTGAGCGCGTTGCCGAGCCACTTCCAGTACTGGACGAGGAACGGGTCGTCGAGGTGGTACCGGGCGCGGATCGCGGCGACCGTCTCGGGCGCGGCGGGCCGCGTCCCGAGGAGGTTCTTCACGATGTCGCCCGGCGCCACGTAGAGCAGGGAGAACACGATGAACGACAGCACGACGAGCAGCGCGGCCAGGGTGACCAGGCGCCGCGCGAGGAAGCGGGCGACGTTCATGTGTCTCGGTCCTGCTCGGTGGGATCAGCTCGTGGCGGCGAGGCGTCCGGGCCAGCTCGTGAGGAAGAAGTAGGACGTGAAGTCCTCGGCGACGACGCGCGGCCCGACCGCGGTCGTCGACGTCCCCCAGAACACAGGAGCGTAGTAGGTGTTCTCGAGCGCGAGGCGGGTGGCCTCGATCACCGAGTCGACGCGCTCGGCGGGGTCGGTCGTCGACACGGCGGTGGCCTGCAGCGCGAAGATGTCAGGGTCCGTGAACAGGGCGGGGTTGAACTCGCCGAGCAGCCAGTCGGTCGGCCAGTCGGTCGGGACCGGCGGCGTGTAGGACATCCACGACACGGGCTGCTCGCCGTTGCCGAGCTCCGCACCCCACTGCGAGGACGGGATCTCCTTGACCTCGAGAGTGATACCGAGCTCCTTGAGGTTCTCGGCGAGGGCGAGCGAGACCTTGCCGAGGCTCGGGTCGGAGTCGGGGTAGGTGAGGGACACGGTGAAGCCCTCGGGAGTGGCCGACTGCGCGAGCTCGGCCTTGGCCTTGTCGAGGTCGAAGTCCTTCTGCGGCAGCCCCGCGACGGCGGTCGCGGCGGCCTCGGCGCCGACGTTGAGCGCGAGCTGCTCGGGCGACGTGATGCCGGTCGCGATCTCGGCGTTCCTCTTGAGGATGCCCTCGACGACTCCGGTGCGGTCGATCGCGTGCGCCACCGCGTTGCGCGCATGGATGTCGTCGAACGGTGCGAGGTTCGAGTCGAACGTCAGGCCCTGGTACGAGAGGTTCGAGACCGTCTCGACGCGGGCGCCCTCGGTCTTCTGCCACTGGTCGACCTGGTCGACGGGCACGCCGAGCGCGAGGTCGATCTTGCCTTCCTGGAACGCGAGGAGGCGCGTCGAGTCGTCGGTGATGAAGTCGAAGCGGAGCTTCTCGGCCTTGGGCGCGGCGCCCCAGTAGCTCGCGTTGCGCTCGAGCTGGACGTGCGAGTCGGGCGCGAACTCGGTGACCTTGTACGGGCCGGTGCCGACGAGGAGGTCCTGCGCGGAGCCCCACGCGGTCGCGGCCTCGTAGGACTTCTGCGACGTGACGTACAGGCCTGCGGCGGCCGACGGCGTCCAGCCGAACGTCGCGCTCGTGCCGGCGAGCTTGATCGTGATCTCTCGGTCGCCGGTCTTCTCGACGCTCTCGAGCTCGGGCCAGTAGTAGGCCGTCGAGGGCGACTTCTCGGCGTCCCGGAAGAGGTTGATCGAGAAGATGACGTCCTCGGTGGTGACGGGGCTGCCGTCGGAGAACGTCGCGTTGCGCAGCTGGTAGACCCACGTCGTGTCGTCCGGCTGGGTCCACGACTCGGCGAGCGCCGGGACGAGCTGGCCGTCGGCGTCGACGCCGACGAGGCCCTCCGCGAAGGACGTGCCGACGTAGTAGTTGAGGATCATGCCGGTCTGCCCGGTGTTCAGCGTCGAGAGCGACCCGTTGAGGCCGACCGCGACCTGGTCGAGCGTCTTGCTCGGGTCGGCCTGGGCGACGCTCGCCGTGGGAGCCGCGTCCTTCGTGGCCGGCGCGCACGCGCCGAGCGCGAGGACGACGCCGAGGGCGAGCGAGGTGGCGAGCGCGCGGGACGCGGGTCGCGTGAGGCGGAGCGACATGGGACGGGTGTCCTTTCGGGTGCTGCGTGACGCTCGTGCGAAGGGGCGAGCGGCGGGGCGTGCCAGCGCGCCGGCGGTGCGCAGCGGGGGGCTGGGTCCGGTGAAAGTACAGCGCTGCGCGCCGTTCCGCCAAACTGGATCATCGACGTCTAGAAATGTGGACGAGCGGACGTGGTCTGCGTCTCCACGGTCACGCACGAGTCGAGCGTCCGCCCGATCGCGCGGCGCTCCGCGGTCGTCACGCTCAACGACCAGCGCGCCTTGACCGTCACCTGCGCTGCGACGTACCGGCAGCGGTATCCGCGCTGTGGCGGGAGCCACTCGTCAGCAGACGCCGCGCCCTTGTCCTGGTTCGCCGCGCCGTCGACCGCGAGCAGGTTCTGCGGGTCGTTCGCGAACCGCGCGCGGTCCTCGGCGGTCCAGGCGTGCGCGCCCGAGCGCCAGGCATCGGCGAGGGCGACGACGTGGTCGACCTGGACGAGCGAGCTCGTGTCCTGCCCCCGCCGGAACTCGACGTCCTGACCTGTGTAGCGGTCAGCGAGACGACCGCTCAGCACGACGCAGTCCTGCGTGCCGGGCTTGAACGTCACGGCGGTCAGGTCGCGGGCGAGGACGTCGTTGCGGGTGTCGCAGCCGTTGCGGTCGACGTCGGCCCACGCCGGGCCGAAGGCCTCCCGGTCGTAGGCAGGAGAGCGCGGAGCGTCGACCACGGCGAGCGCAGCGAGGTCGGCGCGGACCTGAGCGAGCTGCTCCGCAGTCACGGGGTACGTCGCCCCGGGGGCCCGCCCGCCCAGCAGCAGGACCGCGAGGACGGCCCCGAGCAGGACGGCGACGCTCACGAGGAGCCGGACCGTCCGGCGTCGAGCCCCGCGTGCCCGGCCGCGCCCAGGCCCCGCCTGACGGCGCGGGCGGGCGGAACCACGGACGGACGGGCGGGAACGCGCAGGTGGGAGGGCGACGGTCGGCACCGGACAAGGATGTCCGACCCGGCTGACATCCGGGCGCACACCGCTCACGGCGCGTCATCGGCACGCGCCGCCAGTGGTTGTGGGCAGCCTGCTAGCTCCGCACGCCCGGCTCGGCGGACCACGCCACGACGACCGCCGCGCACACCGCGGCAGAGACGAGCGCGACGAGCCACGAGTCCCGCATGAGAGCACCGAACACCGTGATGGCGTGCGCGGCCACCACGAGCGCCGTCGCCCACGTCCGCACCGCGTGCAGCGGGGCGGGCGTCCGGGGCAGGCGCCCCGTCCACAGGGCCTCCGCCGTCGAGGCGAGCGCGCCAGCAAGCACGATCGCTGCGACGATCACCCCGGTACGGGACAGGACGCCCGCGCTCGCGGTCCCGTCGAGACCGGCGGCCGCGATCGCTCGCGAGGCGAGGGCGAGCACGCTCCAGCCCGCGCCGACGACCTCGACCGCGAGCACGGCCGCGACGACGCGCGACCGGACGCGCACGCGCGTGCCCCGGGTCCCCGTGGCAGGTGGCGCGGCGCGGTCTCGGCGCACGGCCATGATGATGCTGTTGTCGCTCATGGAGCCCCCTGGTTCCGTCTGTCCCTGCGATTCTGGCGCGCAGGGCCGACTGAGTCATCATCCCTAGGAATGAGAACTCATCCACCATCGGGCAGGGGAAAGCACCCAGGCCCGCGTCGGTGCGCAGGCCACAGCGCTGGACATCAGCGGGCGTAGGTCGTGACGCCCGACGCGTCCGCGCGGCACCATGCACGTGCGAGGACGCCGTCGGGCAAGCCGCTCGTGGTCGCCCGCTCGAGGCGCGCCGCATCAGCGAGGCTCGCCCATGCGGACACGCGCGCTCCCTCCGCCTGGCCGAGCCGGCCGCGGACGAGCGCGTGGTCCCCGCGCGGCTCGACCCCGTCGACAGCGAGCGGAAGGTCGCCCGGACCACCCGGCCCGTCGACGAGGCGCAGCGCCGTCGGCGCGAGCACGGCCCACCCCTCGCTGCCAGAGCCCGGCACAGCGCCCGGGACCGACGTCGCGACGCCCGGCACGAGCGTCCCGTCATCGAGCAGCAGCCCGTCCGCGACGGCCGTGCCGCGTACGCGCTCGAGACCCGCGAAGTGCGCCGCAAAGTCCGACCGCGGCAGCGTCAGCGCGAGATCGACCGGCGCGTCGTCGACCACCTCACCCGCCTCGAGCACGACGACGCGGTCGGCGAGCGTCAGCACGTCCAGGACGTCGTGGCTCACGAACAGCGTCGCGCGCCGCTCCTGGCCCGCGAGCAGGTGACGCACCTGCGCCGCGGCACGCACGTCGAGCGACGCCGACGGCTCGTCGAGCACGAGCACCTGCGGTCGGGACGCCAGCGCCCGCGCGAGCGCGACCCGCGCCGCCTGCCCGCCCGACAGACGCGCGCGACGCACACCGACGAGGTCCGCGAGCCCGACCGCCTCGAGCCAGCGCGCCGCCTCCGCCCGCGCGCGGCCCCGCGCCACACCCCGCGACCGCAGCCCGAACGCGACGTTGTCGACGACCGACAGATGGTCGAACAGCAGCGGCTCCTGCCCGAGCAGACCCACGTGCCGCTCGTGCGGCGGGACCCACGTCGCGGCGTCGGCCACCGTACGGCCGCCCAGCCCGACGCGGCCCGCGGAAGGCCGCACGAGCCCCGCGACGAGCTCGACGAGCGTCGACTTGCCCGACCCGTTGGGCCCGACGAGCGCGACACGCTCGCCCGCCGCGACCGTGAGCGCCGCACGCACACGCCCCGCGACGTGCGCGTCGACGTCCACAGCAGGCGCGGTCACGGCGCCACCTCGCGCGCGGCGCGAGAAGCCCGCCGGTCGGTCGCGCCGTACGCGACGACGACGAGCACCGCCGCCACGACCATCAGGACGAGTGCGAGCGCGAGCGCGGCGTCCGTGTCGGACTCGCGTCGCAGGTAGATCTCGAGCGGCAGCGTCCGCGTCGTGCCCTGGAGCGAGCCCGCGAACGTCAACGTCGCACCGAACTCGCCGAGCGCACGCGCGAACGCGAGCACCGCCCCGGCCGCGAGCCCCGGCAGCAGCCGCGGCAGCGTGACGCGCCACAGCACGCGCGACGGCCGCGCCCCGAGCGTCGCCGCGACCGCCTCGTGGCGAGTCCCCGCCGTGCGCAGCGCACCCTCGCACGTGAGGACGAGGAACGGCATCGCGATGAACGTCTGCGCCAGCACGACGGCGGTCGTCGAGAACGCGATCGACACGCCCCACGCGTCGAGGTGCTGGCCGAGCAGGCCGCGCCTGCCGAACGCCGTCAGCAGGGCGAGACCGCCCACGACGGGCGGCAGGACGAGCGGCAGCAGCACGACCGCGCGCACGAGCGAGAGCCAGCGCGCCCGTCCGCGCGCGAGGACGAGCGCGATCGGTACGCCCAGCACGACGCAGAGCGCGGTCGTCGCGAGCGACGTCCGGAGCGACAGGCCGAGCGCCGCCCGGGACGCCTCGCTCGTTACGAGCTCGGGGAGACGCGCGAGGTCGACCCTCAGCACCACGCCGACGAGCGGCACCGCGACCAGCAGCAGCCCGAGCACGGCCGGCACAAGGACCCACCGTGGCGGTCGCACCGGGACGGCAGGCGCCCGCGAGGCCGTGCTGCGCGGCGAGCGCGTCACGTGTCCCCGAACCCCAGCCCGAGGAGCACCCCGGTCCCGATCTCCGAGACGAGGAAGTCGATGAACGCGCGCGCGGCCTCGGGGTGCTCACCCGCGAGCGGTGCAGCCTGGTACGTGTTCTTGTCCTCGATGCACTCGGGGCACGGGACGATGTCCACCTTCGCGGTGACGATGTCCGTCTCGTAGACGAGACCCGCGTCCGCCTCGCCCGCCACCACCTTCGCGAGCACGTCGCTCACGTTCGACTCCTCGGAGACGGGGTGGAGCCGGACACCCGTCGCGGCCTCGACGCGCTTGGCCGACGCGCCGCACGGAACCTCGGGCGCGCACATGACGAGAGCGAGGTCGTCGTCGGCCAGGTCTGCCCACGAGGTGACGCCCGCGCGGTTGCCGGGAGGGGTGGCGATGATGAGCGTGTTCGTCGCGAAGGACCGGGGCTCATCCACGACGAGCTCGGGCGCCTCGGTGACGACGCGCTGCATCGTCAGCTCGTCGGCAGTGGCGAGCACGTCGGCCGGAGCGCCCTCGAGGACCTGCGCGGCGAGGTCCTGCGACCCGGCGTAGGAGAAGGTCACGCCGATACCGGTCGACTCCGTGAACTGCTCGCCGATCTCCTCGAACGCGATCGAGAGGGACGCTGCCGCGAACACCGTGATCTCTTCCCCCGCGAGCTCGGCACCACCCGGCCGTCGTTCGCCCGCGCACGCGGTCAGGCTCGTGACGAGGACGAGCGCCGCGGCTGCGGCGAGCGGTCGGCGGTTCACCGGTGGTCTCCTGGAGTCTCGACGATGAGGGACGTGGCACTCACGATGGGAGCGATCCTAGGCCCGGACGTGCGCAAGGCCGAAGCGCGTGCGGGGCCGTGCGCAGTGCATGGACTCGTGCCGCGCGACGATTTTCACGGCGGTATCGTTGCGGAAACGCTCGACCACGTCACCAGGAGGCGCCACGTGACCCCAGCAGCCGCCTGGCACGTCCACGTCATCACCGTCTCCGACAGGTGCGCCTCCGGGGACGCGGTCGACCTGTCGGGCCCGCTCGCCGCGAAGATCCTCACCGCCTCCGGCTTCCACGTCACGACATCTCTCGTGCCGGACGGCGCAGCCCAGGTGGGCGAGGGCATCGAGGCCGCGCTCGTCGACGGCGCCCGCGCCGTCATCACCACCGGCGGCACCGGCGTGACGCCCCGCGACCAGACACCCGAGGGAACGCGCCCCCTGCTCGACGCCGAGCTCCCTGGCATCGCCGAAGAGCTGCGCCGCCGCGGCGCCCTCTCCGTGCCGGCCGCGCTCCTGTCCCGCGGCCTCGCGGGCGTCGCGCACGTCCCCGGGCCCGACGGCGGCACGCGCCGCGGCGTCGTCGTGAACCTTCCCGGCTCGCAGGGCGGCGTCCGTGACGGCCTCGACCTGCTCGCGCCGCTCCTGCCGCACCTCCTCGACCAGCTCGACGGCGGCGACCACACAGGAGACGGCGCATGACGACCGCGCCCAGCATGACCGCCGTCCGGCTCGCGCGCGTCACCGACGTCCCGCTGAGCGTCGACGAGCACCTCGAGGCCGTGCGGGCCAGCGCTGCGGGCGCCGTCGTGACGTTCATCGGACAGGTCCGCGACCACGACCCGTCAGTCGTCGGCGAGGTCACGAGCCTCGAGTACTCCGCGCACCCCGACGCCGAGCAGGTCCTCGCCGACGTCGTCACCCGCGTCGCAGCGCCCGGCACGCTCGTCGCGATCTCCCACCGCACCGGCCTGCTCGACGTCGGCGGTCTCGCCCTCGTCGCCGCCGTCTCCGCAGCGCACCGCCGGCTCGCGTTCGAGACGTGCGAGGCGCTCGTCGAGGCGGTCAAGGCGGAGCTGCCCGTGTGGAAGCGGGAGATCCTGCGGGACGGCACCTACCACTGGGTCGGTCTGTGACCTTCCTGCCCGTGCCGCTCGTGCGGCCACAGGAGCCGGAGCCCGGGCCCGCCCTCGTGGCACCCGAGCCCGCACCTGCCGCACCCCGCCGGACCGCGGGCGCGCGCCCCGCGCTCGTCGACGGCTTCGGCCGGGTGCACCGCGACCTGCGCATCTCGCTCACCGACCGCTGCTCCCTGCGCTGCCTCTACTGCATGCCTGCCGAGGGCGTCCCGTGGCTGCCGAAGGACACGCTGCTCACGACGCCCGAGATGGCGCGGATCGCACGCGCCGCCGTCGCCGCAGGGGTCCGCGAGATCCGGCTGACGGGCGGCGAGCCGCTCCTGCGGCCTGACGTCGTCGACGTCGTCGCCGCCCTCGCCGAGCTGCGCGCTCCCGACGACGCGCCCGACGCAGGCACGCCCGTCGAGCTCTCCCTCACGACGAACGGGCTCGCGCTGCCGCGCGTCGCGCAGCGGCTCGTCGACGCAGGCCTGGCCCGCGTCAACATCTCGATCGACACGCTCGACCGGGAGCGTTTTGCGACGCTGACCCGCCGCGACCGGCTCGACGACGTCATCGCGGGGATCGACGCCGCGCTCGCGGCCGGCCTCGCACCCGTCAAGCTCAACGCCGTCGCGATGCGCGGCGTCAACGACGACGAGATCGTCGCGCTCACCCGGTTCGCCGTCGAGCGCGGGTGCGAGATGCGGTTCATCGAGCAGATGCCGCTCGACGCAGGACACGTGTGGGACCGCGTCGAGATGGTCGACGGCCAGGAGATCCTCGACGTGCTCGCGCGCGAGTTCACGCTCACGCCCGTCGGGGAGCGCGGTGCAGCGCCCGCGGAGAAGTTCCTGCTCGACGACGGCCCCGCGACCGTCGGCGTCATCGCGTCGGTGACCGCGCCGTTCTGCGGGTCGTGCGACCGCGTGCGCCTCACCGCCGACGGCTACCTGCGGTCCTGCCTGTTCGCGCGCGAGGAGACGGACCTGCGGTCCGTCGTGCGCTCCGGTGCCGACGACGACGCGATCGACGCGGCCCTGCGCACGTGCCTCGCCGGGAAGAAGGCCGGGCACGGTATCGGCGAGCCTGGCTTCGAGCAGCCCGACCGCCCGATGAGCGCGATCGGCGGCTGAACCAGTCACGGGCGGGGTCTGCCTCGAGGTCGTGACTTCTGCACCCAGGTCGTGAGCCAGAGCTCACGACCTCGGGTCGAGACTCACGACCTCGGAGGACGTCCCAGGACTCGGGCGGCTCGCTCAGCCGCCCGCGAAGGGCGGCAGGACGTCGACCGTCGCGGACGCCGGCACCGGCTCGGCGTCGTCGGACGCGCGCCGCCCGTCGACGAGCAGCGCGCACCGGTCCAGGACCGTCCCGAGCCGCGCCACCCCGCCCAGGGCGGCGCGCAGCGCGCCCACCGTCGGCGCGTCGACCGTCAGCTCCGCCGCTCCCGCGGCCTCAGCGGCACCGGCGAACAGCCTGACCTGCGCCATCAGGAATCCCCGGCGGTGCCTGCGGCCTCGGGCCGCCAGGACGAGACGAGTGCTGACGCCTTCGTCGAGAGCTCACGCACCGCGGCCGTCGTGTCAGGCTCGCCCGCCGACGAGTCCGTCGCGATCCCCGTCGAGAGACCCGCCGCGAAACCGATCGCGAACGTCGTCAGCGGCCCCGCC
Source organism: Sanguibacter hominis ATCC BAA-789 (assembly GCF_012396185.1). Taxonomy (GTDB): domain Bacteria; phylum Actinomycetota; class Actinomycetes; order Actinomycetales; family Cellulomonadaceae; genus Flavimobilis; species Flavimobilis hominis. The sequence continues at coordinate 1,102,384 of NZ_JAAXOW010000001.1, read as the reverse complement.
GGACGTGCGACGCCGTGCGCCGCGACGCGCGTGGCGTCGAGGAGGGCGTCGATGTCGACCTCGCCGAAGGACACGCCGAGCTCTCGCTCGAGCGCGGCCATCCACTCAACGAGGGTGACACGGACATCGATGTTGTCGGACGGGCTCATGGGATCACCTCGTTGTCAGGGCCATCGTGTGCCCACCATCCTTCCACCTGCAGGCACGCACGGCCCTTCCCGGACGTCGGCCGCCCGCAGCTGGTCGGCCGTCCCGGCTAGTCGGACGGACGCCGCTTGTCGGACGGCCGGTGCAGCGCGTCGAGGTCAGCCCACGTGTCGACGTCGGCGCTCGCGCCCGTGACGTCGTCGACCCGGACGAGGTCGAAGCCACCGACGAGCCCGCGCACGCTCGCCCCCGTGAGCTCGCCGCGCTCCGTGGCGAGCGCGCCGAGCGCGTCGGCGAGCGCGGCGCGGCGGTAGACGGCGAGCAGCCACTGGTCCCGCCCCTCAGCCCGCGCGCACGCCCCGTCCGCGGCCGGAGCCCCCTGCAGCGCGTCGACGAGCGCGGGCAGCAACCGCGCACCCCCGGGGACGTCGCACGCGACGACCGCGACCAGGTCGCCGACGCTCCGCGCGGCGTCGGCACGCAGCGGCGTGCCCTGCGGTGCGCGGGCGGGCCCGGCGGTGTCGAGCACCGCGAGCCCCGCGGCGATCCCGGCGACCGGCCCGCCGAACGGCGGATCCTCCTGCACCTGGACGAGCGGCACGGGAGACGGCACGGCGACGTCGGGCGGCCCCACGACCGCGACCCGCCGGACGAGCCCCGACGCCGCGAGGCCGTCGAGGACGTGCGCGAGCAGCTCACGCCCGTCGAGCAGGACGTGCGGCTTCGCCGCGCCGTCGAGCCGCCGCGCCCGACCGCCCGCGAGCACGACCGCGTCGAGCACGGACACGGGCGGGACGGTCACGTCAGTCCTCGCGGTGCCAGTCGCCGGACTTGCCGCCCGTCTTCGCGACGAGTTGCACGTCAGCGATGTGCACCGACTTGTCCATGCCCTTGACCATGTCGACGACCGCGAGAGCTGCGACGCTCACCGCGGTCAGCGCCTCCATCTCCACCCCCGTGCGGTCGGCGGTGCGGACGGTCGCGACGATCGCGACGCCGTCGTCCGTCACCTCGAGGTCCACGACCGCGCCGTGCACCCCGATGACGTGCGCGAGCGGCAACAGCTCCGCCGTCCGCTTCGCGCCCGCGATCCCCGCGATGCGCGCGACCGCCAGGACGTCACCCTTCGGCGTCGAGCCGTCGCGCAGCGCCGCCACAACTGCGGGCGTGCACACGACTCGGCCGCGCGCTGTCGCCGAGCGGACGGTCGGCACCTTCTCGGTGACGTCCACCATGCGCGCGTGGCCGGACTGGTCGAGGTGCGTGAAGCTGCTCATCGGTCGATCTCCAGGAGGGTGAGGACGTCGCCGGGACGCACCTCGTCGACGTCCGCTGGGACGACGGCGAGCGCCTCGGCGAGGGCGAGGGACGCGACGAGGTGCGAGCCGGAGCCGCCCGACGTCGCGGGGCGGACACCGTCGTCGTCGACGACGACAGGTACGTGCTGGGTGCGGCCCGCCGGGCTGCGCCAGCCGGTCGCCGCGACGACGTGACGTGCGGGGGCGTGCGGTTCCTGGCCGAGCAGTGCGCGCAGCAGCGGCCGCACGACCACCTCGAACGACACGAACACGCTCACCGGGTTGCCCGGCAACGTCACGATCGGGGTGCCGTGCACGCGACCGTAGCCCTGCGGCTTGCCCGGCTGCATCGCGACCTTCGTGAACGTCACTGCCGGCGCACCGTCAGGACCGGGGGCGGAGAGCAGCTCCTTGACGACGTCGTGCGCGCCCGCGCTCACCCCGCCCGAGGTGACGATCAGGTCCGCGTCCGCCGCAGCCGTCTCGAGAACGGCGCGCAGCGCCGCCGGGTCGTCCGCGACCGCGCCCACGCGGTGCACGTCCGCACCGGCCGCACGCGCGAGGCCCGCGAGGAGCGTCGAGTTCGAGTCCGGGATCTGACCGTGCTCGAGCGGCTCGCCCGGCGCACGCAGCTCGGCGCCCGTCGACAGGACGTGCACGCGCGGGCGACGGACGACGTCGAGCGTCGCGTACCCGACCGACGCCGCAGCCGACGCGTGCCGTGCCGTGAGCCGCATCCCGGCGACGATCACGACGTCCCCTGGCGCGACGTCGTCGGCTGCGCGCCGCACGTGCGCACCCTCCGCGGGTGCCGCGACGACCTCCACGCGGACCGTGTCACCGCCCCCGGCGAACGTGCCGGTGACCGTCAGCTCGACCGGCACGACCGCGTCCGCACCCGGCGGGACCGGCGCGCCCGTCATGATGCGCGCCGCCTGGCCGGGCCCGACGTGCGGCTGGGCCGCGCTCCCCGCGGGAAGGTCCGCGACGACGTCGAGAGCCCTCGGAGCCTGCGCGGTCGCGGTCAGCAGGTCCGCCCGCCGGACCGCGAAGCCGTCCATCGCCGAGTTGTCGAACGGCGGCACGGCGACGCGCGCGAGCAGGTCGGCGGCAAGGACACGGCCCGGCGCGTCGTCGAGCGCGACAGTCTCGACGGCTGGCGTGCGGCCGTCCGCGAGCGTGAGCACCTGCGCGACATGGTCGGCGACAGGGACGAGGGCAGCAGGCACGACCCCAATCTAGCCGCGCGAGATGGGCCACGGTCGTGGTGGCCCACGGCGGCCCACGGTGGACGAGGCGGTGCGGCTGGCGCCTGCCCGCCGGCGAGTCCGTCACCTCCGGCTGAGTCCGTCAGCTGCGACCGACGGACTCGGCCCGGGACTGACGGACTCACGGCCCTGCACCCGGCGCGCCAGAGTGCGCGACGTCGCGCTCTAGGTCACGACGTCGACAGGGGCGTCAGGCCTCCGGCCAGACCGTCATGCCGCCGGGGAGGTGCGCGACGCGCGTCCAGCCCGCCGCGCGCAGCAGCGTCAGGGCTTGCGCGGACCGACCGCCGACCGCGCAGAACAGGACGACGTCGCGGTCTCGCGGGACCAGCGCCCGCCCGTCGGCGGTGAGGAGCACGTCGAGCGGGACGTGCACCGAGCCCGGGATCGTGCGGATGTCGCGCTCCTGGGTGGTGCGCACGTCGACGACGACGACGTCGTCCTCTCCCGCCTCGCGCGCGTCGAGCCGACGACGCAGCTCGCGCGCCGTGATCTCGTCGGGCAGAACGGTGGCCGCCGCGGGCAGGTCGGTGGCCGAGGTGACGCTCTGACCCGACCCTGGGTTGCCGGACCCGGCGCCGCTGGTTGCGCCGCTGGTCACCGCGCCGTGGGACCCGTGGCTGTCGGTCCGGGGGCCGTGCGCGGCGACCAGCGGCACCTCGGTCCAGCGCGACCGCAGCGCGTCGATCACGAGGACACGACCGAGCAGGACGTCGCCGACGCCGGCGACGAGCTTGATCGCCTCGGTCGCCATGAGGGACCCGACCTGCCCGCACATCGCCCCGAGCACGCCGGCCTGCGAGCACGACGGCACGCTCCCCGGCGCGGGCGGCTCGGGGAACAGGTCGCGGAGGGTGACGCCGCGGCCGTCGGGCGCGTCCGCCCAGAACACGGAGACCTGCGCGTCCATCTGCAGCACGGACGCCCACACGACGGGCAGCCCGAGGCGCGCGCACGCGTCGGAGACGAGATAGCGGGTGTCGAAGTTGTCCGTCCCGTCGAGGACGAGGTCGTAGCCGCGCAGGATCTCGTCGGCGTTCGCCTCGGTCAGCCGCACGTCGTGGAGCACGACGTCGACCCCCGGGTCGAGCGCCCGCGCCGCCCGCGCGGCCGAGCGCGTCTTGAGCGTCCCGACGTCCTCGGTGCGGTGCAGCACCTGACGCTGGAGGTTGGAGAGAGCGACGACGTCGTCGTCCACGACGCCGAGCGTCCCGACGCCCGCCGCGACCAGGTACGAGATCGCCGGGGAGCCGAGGCCGCCCGCGCCGAGCACGCACACGCGCGCGTTGCGGACGCGCCGCTGCGCCTCCTCGCCGAACCCCGCGAGGAGGAGGTGCCGGGAGAAGCGCTCGACGTCGTCGGGCGTGAGCGGCGGCCCGACCGCGACCAGGGGTGCCAGCATCCCCCCAACCTACCGGCGGCCTCGCGCCCTCGACGGCTCTCGTGGTCGCGGTCGGACGGCGGGCTATGGTCGCCGCATGACTGACACCCGATCGATGCGCGAGCGCATGCTCGCCGGAGACCCGTACATCGCTGACGACCCCGAGCTTGCCGAGGCGTCCGCCCAGGCGCTCGACCTGATGGACGCGTTCAACGCGACGTCGGTCCGGCAGGGGCCGCTGCGCCGCAGCCTCCTCGAGCAGATGCTCGGCGCGTTCGGTGAGGGCTCCGAGATCCGGCCGCCGTTCTACGTCGACTACGGCACGAACATCACGATCGGTGCGCGCTGCTTCGCGAACTTCGGGCTGACGGCGCTTGACGTCGCACCCATCACGATCGGCGACGACGTCCTCATCGGGACCCACGTCCAGCTCCTCACCCCGACGCACCCCACCGAGCCGGGGCCCCGCCGTGACAAGTGGGAGGCCGCGAAGCCGATCGTCATCGGCGACAACGTCTGGCTCGGCGGCGGGGTCGTGGTGTGCCCGGGCGTGACGATCGGCGAGAACACGGTCGTCGGGGCTGGGGCGGTCGTGACGAAGGACCTGCCGGCGAACGTCGTCGCCGTCGGCAACCCGGCGCGCGTCATCAAGCACCTCGACCCGGACGCCTGACCGGATCCACCACGTCGGACCTCCTCCGCGAGCCAGCTCCCGCCCTGCGCTTGAGGTAGGGCCCAGCGCGCGAGGTAGGGCCATGCGCCTGAGGTAGGGCCATGCGCGCGAGGTAGGGCCATGCAGGGGGCTGTCTGGCGAGGAAGGCCCTACCTCGGCAGAGGTGGGCAGCGACGCGGAACGCCCGTCGGACGGCGGAGGGTGCGGCGACAGAGCGACGCGGCTCGGCGGCGGTGGCAGCGACACCTCGCCGCGCGTCGGCGTCGGGCCCCGGAAAGTGCGGACGGCCGAACTTTCCCGCTCGGAGACGCGGCGCGGTGCCCCTGGAAGAATCAGGGGCATGCCCGACAACCTCGACAACTCGCCGCGCCCGGACGACGACGCGCAGCACCCGTGCGGTCGCACGCCGACGGCCGCCGACGTGCGCCGTTGGCGCCGCTACCTCGCGGACGAGCTGGCGGAGGCGCAGGTCTACCGTGACCTCGCCCAGAGCCGCACGGGCGAGGAGCGGGAGATCCTCCTCGCGATCGCCGAGGCTGAGGGCCGGCACGCCGCGCACTGGACGACCCTGCTCGGGCCCGACGCCAAGCCCGCCGCCCGCACGCTGCGCAGCCGTGCGCTCGGCTGGCTCGCCCGCCGCTTCGGCTCCGTGTTCACGCTCGCGCTCGTGCAGCGCGCGGAGTCGCGCTCCGAGTACGAGGCCGACGCTGACGCGACCGCCGCGATGGCCGCCGACGAACGGATCCACGAGGAGGTCGTGCGGTCCCTCGCGACGCGCGGCCGACGCCGCATCTCGGGGAACTTCCGTGCCGCCGTCTTCGGCGCGAACGACGGCCTGGTGTCGAACCTCGCCCTCATCCTCGGCATCGGCGCATCCGGCGTCTCGGCTGCGACCGTGCTGCTCACGGGTATCGCAGGTCTGCTCGCTGGCGCCCTCTCGATGGGTGCCGGCGAGTTCGTGTCGGTGCGCTCGCAGCGCGAGCTCGCCGAGGCGTCCCGCCCGTCGCCGCACGCGCGCCGTGCGCTGCCCGACCTCGACGTCGACGCGAACGAGCTCGCGCTCGTGTACCGGGCCCGCGGCATGGACACCGAGTCCGCGGAGGAGCGCGCGCGCCGCACGCTCGCGCTCGTGCAGCGCGTCGAGCAGGCGCAGGCAGGCGAGATCGAGGTGCTCGAGCTCGAGGAGTCGGCCCTGCCGTCCGACGCGGTGCACGCGGCGGCCAGCGAGGAGCCGCACCCCCCGGCGCACGGCGCCGAGAGGCACGACGGCGCGAGCCACGATGCCGAAGGGCAGGACGAGGGTGAGTCGCACGACCTGCTCGGGTCGGCGTGGGGCGCGGCAGCGTCGTCGTTCTGCTTCTTCGCGAGCGGCGCGCTCCTGCCCGTGCTGCCCTACCTGTTCGGGCTCGAGGGGTTGGCGGCCGTCGTGGCCGCGACGCTCGTCGTGGGCCTCGCGCTGCTCGCCACGGGGGCGACGGTCGGCGTCCTCTCGGGTGCGTCGCCGGGCCGTCGGGCGCTACGCCAGATCGCGATCGGCTACGGCGCGGCCGGCGCGACCTACCTGCTCGGCCTGGGGTTCGGCACGACGGTCGCGTAGCCGTCCGACGATGATCCGAGGCGGGTGCGTCGCGAGAACGTTCTCGCGGCGCACCCGCCTCGTCCGTCCGCCGCGCAGCTCAGCGTGACCAGCGGAAGGTCTTGGTCGCGACCCCGAACAGCACGACCGACCACGCGGCCATGACGCCGAGCTGCAGCCACGGGACGCTGCCCTCGAACCACGCGGCCGTCATCGCTTGGGACGCCGCCCCGAGGGGCGTGTAGGACGAGATGGTCTGGAGGGTGCCGGGCATGAGCGGCCCCGGCGTCCAGAGGCCCGCGAAGAACAGCATCGGGAAGTACAGCAGCATGCCGATCCCCGACGCGGACGACGCGCGCGGTGCGAGCCCGCCGATCACGAGGCCGATGCTGAACATCGCCGTGACCGCCAGCGGGAAGGCCGCGACCGCGACGAGCGGCAGCTCGGGGCCGGGTGTCCCGACGGCGAGGAGCGCGGCGAGGAGCGCGATCACGGAGCCGGCGACGACGCCGCAGAGCTGGACGACCACCTGCGCGAGGAGGACACCCTGGGGGCGCATCGGCGTCGTCGACAGCCGGCGCAGCACGCCGGTCTCGCGGTAGCCCGCGAGGATCAGCGGCAGGGAGGTGAGGCCGGCGGTCGCGGCCGAGACGCACAGGATGATCGGCAGGAACATGTCGATCACGCGCAGGCCGAGCCACGGTGCGGGGACGTCGGTGAGGGGCTCCCGCATGCCGGGCACGATGAACCCCATGCCGAGCAGCAGGACGCTCGGGAACGCGACGACGAAGAAGACGTTGCCCGGGTAGCGCAGGAACAGCCGGGCCTCGGAGCGGACGAGCGTGGACAGGCCGCGCATCCCGCCACGGGCGGGTGCGGGCGCGGTGACGGTGCTGGTCATGACGTGACCTCCTGGCCCTCGTGGGTGACGAGAGCGACGAACGTGTCCTCGAGGGAGCGGGTGCGCGTGCGGACCTCGTCGGGGACGATGCCGAGCGCGTGCAGGGCGATGATGACGTCGGGCAGGACGGTGCGGGTGCCCGTCACCTCCATCTCCTCGCCGACCTGCGTGACCGTGGTGACGGAGGGGAGCGCGGTGAGCGGCGCGTGGTCGGTGAACGGCTCGGGCAGGCGCATCCGGAAGGTGCGGTGCTCACCGCTCGCGCCGGTGAGCTCGGCGGGGGTGCCCTGGGCGACGACGCGGCCCTGGTCGATGACGACGAGGCGGTCGCACAGCCGCTCGGCCTCGTCCATGAAGTGCGTGACGAGGATGATCGTCACGCCGTCGTCCCGGACGCGTTCGACGAGGTCCCAGGTCTCGCGCCGCGCGTGCGGGTCGAGCCCGGTCGTGAGCTCGTCGAGGATCGCGACCTTGGGCTTGCCGATCAGGGCGAGGGCGATCGACAGGCGCTGCTTCTGCCCGCCGGAGAGGGCCTCGAACGCGGTGTTGCGACGGTCCTCGAGCCCGAGCAGGGTGATGAGCCGGTCGGGGTCGTCGGGGTCGTCGTAGAACGACGCGTAGAGGGCGAGAGCCTCGTGGACGCGCAGCTTGGCGGGGAGCTGGGACTCCTGGAGCTGGATGCCGAGGCGCTCGCGGACGGTGAGCGCGTCCGTCGGGTCCTGAGGGTCGTGGTCGAGGACGCGGACGGTCCCGCCGTCGACGGTGCGGAGCCCGGCGAGGCACTCGACGGTCGTGGTCTTCCCGGCCCCGTTGGGGCCGAGGATCCCGAAGATCTCGCCGTGCGCGACGTCGAAGCTCACGTCGTCGACGGCGACGGTCGTGCCGTAGGTCTTGCGCAGGTGGGTGACGCGGACGGCGGGGGTGTCCGCTGCGGCGCTGCGGGGCATGTCAGCCCTCCTTCTTGGCGATGGGGACACGGCGGACGAGCAGGTGGTAGGCGGCCGCTGCGGCCGCGAGGACGAGGACGCCGAGGAGCGGGTGCGACGGCATGCTGCCGGGAGCGTTGCCCCACGCTGTCCACTGGTCGTCGCTCGGCATGCCGACCCATCCGGTCAGGAGGATCGGGCTGAGGGCGAGCGGGAGCGCGAGGATGCCGCCCAGCCCGCCGAGACGGTAGAAGCAGATGCCGACGAGCAGGCCGCTGAGCATGCCGGCGCTGAACAGCAGGGCGAGGCCTGCGCCGTACCGGAGAGCGCCGTCCTGCAGCACGGTGCGGCCGACGTCGCCGCTCCCGTGGACCCAGCCGAGACGGTCGTAGACCCACCGTTCGGTGACGAGGAGGGTGGTCGCGACGACGGCGTTGCCGACGCCGGTCGTGACCGCTGCGATGATCGCGCCCTTGATGAACGAGGCGCGGGTCATGCCGGCTGCGACGTGCGTCGTCAGGAGGGACGTCGTGACCATGATCGCGATGCTGAACGGGAACCAGAGGAACGCGTGGTGGGAGAAGGCGACGGCGGACATCTCGACGTCTACGGAGCGGCTCACGATCGCGAGGACCGCGACCACGACGACGAGGGCGATCGCCCACGCCCAGGCCATGAGGTACGCGTAGACGCCGAGCTGCCAGGCGGCCGAGCGCCGCCACTGCGGCGCGCGGCGGGTGGGCTGCGCGGTGCGGGTCGTGGTCGTCATGCGTGGGCCTCCGTCCGGGTGGGGTGCTCGGTGAGGTGGATGAACAGGTCCTGCAGGGGGACGGGGCCGGCGGTGACGCCGTGGTCGGCGGCGCGGTCGAGGACGGCGGTGTCGAGGTCCCCGAAGAGGGTGGCCTGCCGGGTGGGGCCGAGGTCGCGCGAGCCGATGACGGTCTGGCCTGCGGCGAGGCGGTCGACGGCGTCGGCGGGCCCGGTGAGGGTCGCTCCGCGGGCGCGCAGCTCGTCGGCTTCCTCGCTGAGGAGCAGGCGGCCCTGGTGGATGATCGTGACGGTCTCGAGCATGGTCTCGATCTCGTTGATCAGGTGGCTGGAGACGATGATCGTGCGGGGGTGCTCGGCGAAGTCGGCGAGCAGCGCCTCGTAGAACGTGTGGCGTGCGGGTGCGTCCATGCCGAGGTGGACCTCGTCGAACATGGTCAGCGGGGAGCGTGACGCGAGGCCGGTGACGACGCCGAACGCGGAGGCCTGCCCGCGGGAGAGCGCCTGGGGCTTCGTGCGCGGGTCCAGGCCGAACCTGTCGAGGAGGTCCTCGGCGAACGCGCGGTCGAAGGTGGGGCGTGCGAGGGCGAACCAGTCGAGGTTGACCGTGAGCGGTTCGTCGCCGATGACGTCGCCGCACTCGCGGACGAGGCAGGTGTGCTCCATGCGGCGCTCGTCCTCGAACGGGTCGCCGCCGTCGACGGCGACGGTGCCGGCGGACGGCGTGCGCAGGGAGGCGAGCGCGGACAGGAGCGTGGACTTGCCGGCGCCGTTGCGGCCGAGCAGCCCGTGGATGCGGTCGGGGGCGAGGTCGATCGTGACGTCGGTGAGGGCGGCGGTGCGGCCGTACGAGACGCCGAGGCCGGAGGTGCTGACGCTGTAGCCGGTCACTGTCGGTCTCCTTCCTGGGGCTGCCGGTCGAGGTGGGCGGTGAGGTCTGCGGTGGTGATGCCGAGGAGGGCGGCCTCGCGGAGCACGGGGTCGAGCCGCTCGGTGAAGAACGCTTCGCGGCGGCGGTCGCGCAGCAGGGTGCGGGCGCCGTCGGTGACGAACATGCCGACGCCGCGCTGCTTGTGCAGGACGCCTTCGTCGACGAGCTGGGCGAAGGCCTTGGCGGCGGTGGCGGGGTTGATGCGGTAGGTCGTGGCGTACTGGGTGGTGGACATGACCTGGTCCCCTTCCTTCAGGGCGCCGGACAGGATCTCTGCGCGGATCGACTCGGCGATCTGCACGTAGATGGGTTCGCGTCCGTCGAACACCGGCCACCTCGCTTCGTTGGTTAGTTACATGACTAATGAACCATGGAGCCTGGGTGCTGGCAAGAGGGCATCAGGGTGTTTGACCCAGCCGCGCGTATCTGCGGGCGCGCAGACGGCGTCATGCCGGTGTCCGATGCACCACCCGGGCGTTCCTCGAGGAGGAGATCATGCCCACCCACGCACGCCGCACGACCCGCACCACCCGTCCCGACGCCGACGCCACCGCGCTCGCGCCCGACCGTCCCGCCGACCTCTCCGCGGTCGACGACGCACCGCTCGCCTCCACCGGCGTCCCCAGCCCGTACGCGCTCGCCGAGCTCGTCCTCGGACGGACCGTCGACTGGGACCGCGTCGCAGCGCCCGAGGCGCTGCTCGAGGAGGCCTTCCAGACCCCCTACCAGAACCTCTTCGACCCCAAGCACGGGTCCCCGCTCTACCTCGGCCAGGAGCTGCAGGACGACGGCACGATCGTCCGGAAGCGTCCCGAGCTCGCCCACGGCGACGAGGGCGGCGAGAAGACCACCGACGACAAGCGCGCCGACGCCGACGCGCTCGCAGGAGTCCGCACGCTCGCGGAGCTCGTCCAGGCCCTCGGGCCTGACGCCGCGGACCGCATCCCGGTCCGCTCCGCCGTCCCCACCCCGGGCGGCACCTTCGTCGAGCTCGGTCAGGGACCCACGCTCCGGCGTCGTCTCCTCGGCCAGATCTTCGACATCCACGACATCGACATGCTGTTCCCGCCGGTCCGGCTCGGCTACCACCCCGACGGGCTGCAGTGGCAGGACGTCGGACGCTTCTTCGACGAGGCCGCCGAGTTCTTCGACCCTGTGCAGGGCGCCGTCGGCGACTGCTACGTCATCGCCGCGATGTCCTCGGTCGCGTGGTCCATGCCCTACACGATCACCGACCGCAGCCGCGCCAAGGCCGTCGACAACCAGCGGTTCGTGCACCAGATCGGCTTCACGGGCGGCAACGGCCTCGAGAACGTCGAGGTCAGCGACTCGGTGCTCGTGTACTCCGGGACGACGAGCGCGCCCTACGCACGCTCGAAGGAGCCGGGCGAGATCTGGCCGGCCGTCTACGAGAAGGCCTACGCCAAGTGGCGGCTGGGCGAGCCGACCGACTTTCCCGCGATCCCCTCGATCGCCGGCGGAGACCCATCCATCGCCTGTCGAGCCCTCACGGGGCTCAGCGACTACCGGCAGTGGCACACGTCGTTCACCGCCGCCCAGGTGCTCAGCACCATCCAGGCGCACAGCGTCGACGGGCGCACGACGACGCCGATGGTCGCCTGGACCCACGGCACCGAGCCGACGCCTGGCGCCTACAGCGACGCGACCATCGTCGCCAACCACGCGTACTCGATCCTCGGCTGGATGCGGCGCGTCCCGCCCGTGCTCGTGCGGGACTTCCTGGTCCGCGAGCGGCTCGTGGGCCCGGTGGTCCGGCCGGAGGAGGTCGCTGCGCGGGAGCAGGGCGGGGAGCTCGTCCTGGGGGCTTCCCCGAGGGCGCGTGCTGCGATCGTCGGCGCGCTGTGGCCGGACCTCGTCGGCATCCCGCTGCGGCCCCGGACCTACGTGATCCTGCGCAACCCGTGGGGGTCGACGCCGGGCACGGGGGCGAGCACCGCGTCGGGCACGCACCAGGCGCGCGACGTCGACTGGTGGCGTTCCGTGCCGCTCGGGGCCGACGGCGTGTTCGCGCTCGAGATCAACGCGTACCACCGGCTCTTCGCCGGGACCGGGGGCGCTGCCTGACCGCGCTCGTCACCCCCCGCGTATCTGACGCCGCGTCGGGGTGTCCTTCTGGTGTCGGTGCCCGTGTCTCCGGGGGGAGGCGCGGGCGCCGATCCAGCGCGGCGGACCTGCGACGTAGGCTCGCGGGGTGCCTCGCCTGCTCATCGACACGACCCCGCTCCAGGATTCCCCTGACTTCCGCCGCCTCTGGGCGGGACTCGGGCTGTCGAGCCTCGGCACGCAGCTCACGCTCGTCGCTGTGGGCCTCGAGGTGTACGCGCTCACGGGCTCGTCCTTCGCCGTCGGCGGCATCGGCATCGCTGCGCTCGTGCCGCTCGTCATCACCGGGCTGTACGGCGGCGCGGTCCTCGACGTGCACGACCGCCGCAAGGTCGCTCTGTCCTCCGCGGTCGTCCTGTGGCTCGTGACGGCGCTGCTCGCCCTCCAGGCGTGGCTCGACGTCGACCAGCTCTGGGTGCTGTACGCGCTCGTCGCGGTGCAGCACGGGGCGTATGGCATCAACAGCCCGGCCCGCACCGCGATCATCCCGATGCTCGTCCCGCCGCGCAGCCTCCCGGCGGCGAACGCCCTGCAGACGCTCGTCTTCAACACGACCCTCATGGTCGGCCCCGTCGTGGGCGCGATGCTCGTCGCCCGCTGGGACTACGAGATTGCGTACACGATCGACGCCGTGATGTTCCTCGCAGCGCTCTGGGCGATGCTGCGGCTCCCGGCGCTGCCGCCCGGCACCGTCCTCTACGCGCACGACGGCGACGCCCCCGTCGTCTCGACGGCGCCGACGCGCCGGCCTGGCCTCGGCGCGGTCGTCGAAGGGTTGCGCTACCTGTCGACGCAGCCGAACGTGCGCATGACGTTCCTCGTCGACCTGGCCGCGATGGTGCTCGCGATGCCGCGCGTGCTGTTCCCGGCGATCGGCGTCGTCGTCCTGGGTGGCGGCGAGAGCACGACGGGCCTGCTCACGGCGGCGATCGCCGTCGGCGGGGTGGTGGCCGGGCTGCTCTCGGGCGGCCTGACGGGAATCCGGCGCCAGGGCGCCATGATCGTCTGGTCGATCACCGTCTGGGGTCTGGGTGTCGCGGCGTTCGGCGCCGTGCTCGTCGCGGCGGGCCGGACGACGCCGTCGCACGTCCTCGTTCCCGCGCTCGTCGTCGCGCTCGTCGCGCTCGCGGTGTGCGGGGCGGCGGACAACGTCTCGGCGATCTTCCGTCAGTCGATCTTGCAGACGGCGGCGCCGGACGACATGCGCGGGCGCCTCCAGGGGGTGTTCATCGTCGTGGTCGCGGGTGGTCCGCGGGCGGGTGACATGTGGCTCGGCACGCAAGCCTCGTGGTGGGGCGAGGGTGTGGCCGCGCTCGTTGGCGGCCTGAGCTGCATCGTCGTGCTGTGGCTGCTCGTGCGGTGGCAGCGCGGCTTCCTCGCGTACGACGCCGCCCACCCGACGCCCTGAGTCGCCCCGACGCCCTGGGCCGCACCTCTATGCCGTGTTGACGATAACGGTTCTCATTATCTAGTGTGCGGAGCGGACATCCCCCGACCGAGAGGAGCGGGCGCCCACGCGCCCCACCAGCCATGACACGCACCAACCGCACACCCTGGGCGCGCCTCGCGCTCGGCATCGCCGTCCCGCTCGCCCTCCTCGGCGCGTGCGCGAGCGACCCCGGAACCCCCGCCGCGACCACGGCCTCGACGCCCGCGACCGTCACCGAACCTGCGACCGAGCAGGCCGCGGCCAAGCCGCGCATCGCCGTCACGTACGACGGCGGCGTCCAGGTCCTCGACGCGTCGACCCTCGAGGTCCTCGCCGACATCCCCGTCGACGGGTACGTGCGCCTCAACGCCGCAGGCGACGGCCGCCACGCGCTCGTCTCGACGTCGCGCGGCTTCGAGGTCCTCGACCTCGGCACGTGGAGCGAGGCGCACGGCGACCACGCGCACCACTTCACCTCCGCCCCGCACCTCACGGGCGCCGTCTACCCCGCGCAGAAGCCCGGCCACGTCGTCGTGCACGACGGGCGCACCGCACTGTTCGACGACGGCACGGGCGCGATCGTCGTCGTCGACTCGTCCGACCTCGCGGCAGGTCCCGACGGCGCCGAGGGTGCGCGCCGGCTCACGACGCCGACCGCCCACCACGGGGTCGCGGTCGAGCTCGGCGACGGCAGCCTCGTCGTCTCCGACGGGACCGCCGAGGAGCGCACGAGCGTCCGCCTCCTCGACGCCGCGGGCCAGGAGACCGCGCGGACCGACGAGTGCCCCGGAGTCCACGGCGAGGCCGTCGCGCAGGGCGACGCCGTGCTGATCGGCTGCGAGGACGGCGCCGTGCTCGTGCGTGACGGGGAGATCGCGAAGATCGACAGCCCGGACGCGTACGGCCGGATCGGCAACCAGGCCGGGTCGCACGCTTCGACGGTCGTGCTCGGTGACTACAAGAGCGACCCCGACGCGGAGCTCGAGCGTCCGACGCGCGTCTCGCTCGTCGACACGCAGGACGCGACGCTCACGCTCGTCGACCTGCCCGCGAGCTACACCTTCCGCTCGCTCGAGCGCGCCGACGACGGCGCCGCGCTCGTCCTCGGGACCGACGGGGCGATCCACGTCATCGACCCGGCGAAGGCTCAGGTGACGACGTCCGTCCCCGTGATCGACGCCTGGGAGGAGCCTCTCGAGTGGCAGGAGCCGCGACCCGCGATCCGTGCGCTCGACGGCTCCGTGTACGTGACCGACCCGGCGACGCGACGGATCCTCGCGGTCGACGTCGAGACCGGCAAGGTGTGGCGCGAGGCGACGCTCGACGTCGTGCCCGACGAGATCGTCGGCGTCACCGGCGAGGCGCCCGAGGCGCACGACGAGGACCACGCCGACGGCGGGCACGACGAGGCCGGGCACGAGGACGCTGGGCACGAGGGCCACGACCACGACTGACGCCGCCTGACCCGGCGCGCCGCCCCTCGGCGCGCCAGTCCCCTCCCGACCGATCGCCCGGATGCACACCTGACGTGTGGATCTGGGCGATCGGCGCGTGGAGGGGCAGGTCGGGGGCTCGGGCGCGCGGCGCGGTCGCTGAGGGGCGTCGCGCGACCTCCTGACCTGCGGTGGGACCTTCGTCCTGACTTCCCGCAGCGCTATTGACGCTGTGTCAATAGCGGGCCTACGGTCGTCATGACACGAGGTCAGGAGGCCCCCATGGCTGAACGCAAGCAGCGCATCGATCCCGAGGTGCGCGCGGAGGAGATCGCCGCTGCCGCGCGCGCGCTCTTCTCCGAGAAGGGCATCGGCCGCACCTCCATCAAGGACGTCGCCGAGCGTGCCGGCATCGCCCGCGGCCTCGTCTACTACTACTTCCCCGACAAGGACGCGCTCGTCGACGCCGTCTTCGAGAGCTACGCCGACGAGTTCGCCGAGGCCGTCCGCCAGTGGGACGCCGCCCGCGAGGTCGGCAACATCGACAAGGCCCTCGTCGACTGCATCGCGCTCTTCCGCCAGCACCTCGGCTCCGAGGACCCGTTGCGCGACGACCTGCAGCGCGTCGAGAACGCCCGCCTCTACAACCGGTTCCTCGACCACGCCGTCCGCGCGATCGTCGCGTGCCTCAAGGTCACGACGATCGAGGCGTACGCCGCCCGCCACCGCATCCGCATCGAGCACGTGCCCGAGACGTTCTACGTGCTCATCTACGGGCTCGTCGGCCTCGTGCGGAACAACCCCGACACGGACGACGCCGTCCTCGTCGCGATCGTCCGCCAGGCCCTGCACATGGGCGAGGAGGGCTGAGCCGCGAGCTGAGATCTGAGCGCAGGCTCCCTCCACGCGCCGGGAGCCGTCACGCGCGAGGGGTGGCGCGCCACCGTGGCGACCCGTGTCGCCGCAACCTTCGTCCAAGGAGATGACGGTGTTCCTCTTCGACTCGATCCCCTGGTACTCGGCCCTCATGTGGTTCGTCGTGCTCGGGGCGCTCATCGGCCTCAACGAGCTCGTCCGCTGGTCCAAGAAGGCCGCGATCGCGCTCTTCATCGTGCTGCCGATCATCCTGACGATCTTCGTCTGGCCGCAGACGGCCGGCGCAGGATCCTCGACCGGCACCTGGTTCCACTGGGTCAAGGTGTACTCGGCCCTCGCCGGCTGCATCGGCTTCATGCTCATCCGCTACAACCCGCGCATCGCCGCGATGAAGTACGCGCTGTGGTTCCCGCCCGCGATCCTCGCGCTCAACATCGCCGAGGCCGTCGTCCGTGACTTCCAGGTCTCGGGCATGCACGGCATGGTCGACGGCGTGTTCATGGTCGGCGGCTCGTGGAACATCATGAACGGCATCGCCGGCATCCTGAACCTCGTGACGATCTGCGGCTGGGTCGGCATCTTCGTCACGCGCGACCGGTTCCAGGACATGGTCTGGCCCGACATGATGTGGTTCTGGATCATCGCGTACGACCTGTGGAACTTCGCGTACGTGTACAACTGCGTGGGCGACCACGCGTTCTACGCGGGTGCCGCGCTGCTCATCTCGTGCACCATCCCGGCGTTCTTCCTGCGCAAGGGCGCGTGGCTGCAGCACCGTGCGCAGACCCTCGCGTTCTGGATGATGTTCACGATGGCGGTCCCGTCGTTCGTGACCGACTCCAAGTTCGCCGTCGACGCGTCGCACAACACGACCGCCCTGTTCGTCGTGAGCCTCCTGTCGCTCCTCGCGAACATCGCCGTCGTCGTCTACCAGGTGCGTGTGATCGTCACGAAGAAGCGCCACCCGCTGCGCGACGAGCTCTTCATCGAGCAGCCGTCGTACCAGCGGCTCGCGGCCGAGCGCCCCGAGGCCGCTGGCGAGGCGCGGACCGCCGAGGCGGCTGCGGCAGTCTGACCGTCGCTCCCCCACGGATCGCCTGGACGCACACAGCACGTGTGCGTCCAGGCGATCGGCGCTTGTGGCGGGGGCTCGCCCCGACAGCGTCAGGCGGCGAGGAACGCCGCCGACTCGGCGCGCTCACGGATGCCGCGCAGCATCTGCTGGCTCATGAGGAACGACACGAGCGAGACGGGCTCGACGACGAGAGCCGCCGTCTTCGCGAGGTACTGGTACCGCTCGCGCACGACGAGACGCGTGCCGACCGCCCCAGGCAGGAGCGTGAACGACCATGTGAAGCGGAACGGTGGGCCCGCAGGGCCGGTCGAGCCGAGCGGGGACCGCAGGACGAGCGTGCGACCCGGCTCGAGCATCGCGACCTCGAGCTCGAATCCCTCCGCGAGGGCGACGAGGTCGCCGACGGCGAGGGTCTGCAGGTGCGCCTCGATCCGGTCGGCCGACCGGATGTCGAGGCCCGCGAGATTCTCGAGGAAGTCGTAGCTGTAGAAGCCGCCGCGGCCCTTGCCGAGCTGCACGAGCCACGGCCACACCTGGTCGGCAGTCGCGCGGATCGAGACGGCGCGCGTCGACTGGTGGTCGGCGATCGGCAGGAGGTCGTCACCCGGGAGCTCGGCGTCCAGCTCGGACTCGGTCGTGCCCCACTGCAGCGACCACGTGCGCAGCAGAGGCAGCGAGCCGACGGCGAGGGCCCCGGCGAGAGCAGCCACCCGTGCGGGCGTCGGCTTGGGCGGGAGCAGTCGTCGGAGGGCGCTCATCCACCTACCCAACACCGACGGGCCCTGATCCGCCAGTACCGGAGGTCCCGCCAGCGACGACGTCCCGTTCAGGCCCGTGGTGGCGTCGGCCAGCCGAAGCGGGTCCGGAGGGCCTTCACCCCTGCGGCAGGCCAGGTGGCGACGTATCCCGCGAGGTGCTCCTCGGCGAGGTCGAGGAGGGTGCGCGCGGCGTCCTCGGGGCTCTGCGCGAGCGCGGCGTCGAGCCGCGCCCCGACGCCGGGATAGGCGTCCTCGAAGCGACGCTTGCGGTCGAGGTGGTCGACGAACGCGTCGTCCGACGGCGGCAGCACGGTTGTCCACGCGTCGATCAGCTCGGCGACGGCATAGGTGCGTACGTGTGCGCCCGCGGCGACGAGCTCGCCGCGCCGGGCCCGGCCCGCACCGATCAGCAGCAACGTGAGGAAGAGCCCGAGCGCTCTGTCGACGTCCACCTCGCGCGGCCCGGGGGTCTGCTCGACCGCACGGCGGATCGCGTCGGCGACTCCGCCCCGGTCCAGGACGACGCGGTGGTGGTTCGTCGCGAAGCCCGCGACCTCGTCGAGGGTCGCGACGGCGAGCTCGAGGACGTGCGCGTCGTCGTACACGACCTTGAGACCGTGCGCGGTCTCGCGCGGCGCGAGGACGATGCGCTCGGGGTCGGGCAGCCACGACAGGTCACGACGCATCTGCTCGGCGACCTCGTCGCGCACGACGAGGTAGAAGTCGTGGTCGCTCCACTGGTCGAGACGTTCACGCTGCGCGCCCGAGCCGAGCAGCACGAGCCCGAGGACCTCGTCCCGCGTCGAGACGGACGAGACGAGCCGCTCGGTGAAACGGTCGAACAGCTCGGAGGCGTCGTGCTCGGCCGTACCGCCCGGCACGGTCAGCCGAGCTCGACGACGAGGCCTGTCGCGGACTTGTTCACGCGGACCGCCTGCACCTCGGTGCCGTCGGGGAGGACGAACGTCAGGTTCTCCTTCGCATCGCCGACCGACGTGGCGCGCGCATAGGTGAGCTGGCGCAGGAACGCCTGCGAGTCGAGGCCCTCGACCGCAGGAGCGGGCGCGGTGGCCGTCTCGATCGTCGACATCGCGAGACGCCGGGTCGCGAGCTCGGGAGCGGGCTCGGGAGCGGGCTCGGGCTCGACGGCCGCGGGCGTGGAGGGCTCAACGGGCGCGGCCACCTCGGGCTCGGACACCTCAGGCGCCGGCGGCTCGCTCGCCAGGGGCGCGGACGCCTCGGCCTCGGACGCGTCAGGTGCGGACGGCTCGCTCGTGATGGGCTCGAACGCGGTGACCGGAGCCCACGCTTCCTCCTCGACCCCGAACGCGTCGGCGGCGATCGGTACAGGGGCCGGGAGGACGGACGGCGTCGCGGTCCACTCAGACGACGCGGGGGGCGTCCACGGCTGCGACGCGGGCGCGGCCCAGGCGTGGCCCTCGGCGCCGATGGGGTCGGGGGCGTCGGCCTCGGCCTCAGCCTCGGCGGGCGCGGGCGCGGGCGCGGGCGCGGGGGCGGCGGGCTCGAGCGTGGCGTCGTCCGCCGACTCTGGCGCGGAGGAGCCGGCAGGATCTTCGGGGGTGGCCACCGCATCGCCCACAGGCTCGTCACCGGGTGCCTCGGGTGCGGCAGCAGAGGAGGTCGCCCAGGCAGGGAGCTCGACGGCGGGAGCCGTGTTCTCCGGGGTCTCGGCGGGCGTGGGCGTGAACGCGGGAGCCGGCTCGTCGACAGGGGTGACCGGCGCGGGGGTCTCGTCGGCGGTAGCGGTCTCAGGCTGGGGCTCCTGCACGCCGGTCGGTGCCCACTGCGGCACGAACGCGTCGCTGTGGCGCGCGGCTGTCTCGGCGAGCGAGCTCGCCCACGGCAGCGGTGCCGGAGGGTTCTGCGGGGTCTCGGGGGCGGGCTCGGCCGGGGCCGTCTCGGCGACCGCGGGTGCCGCCTCCTCGACGGGGCCCGGCTCGGCGGGTGCCGCCTCCTCGACGGGGCCCGGCTCGACGGCCGCAGGCTCGGCAGGCGCCCCGAGCGGCGAGGCCTCGACGGTGGCGGGCTCCGGCGTCGTGCCGCTGGTCGGCGTCGCCTCCGGCGCGTCCTCGACGGACGCCACCTCCGCGGTTGCGGCAGCCTGCACCGGCGCAGCGGGGCTGGCGGCAGGGCCGCCGAGGTCCTCTGCGTCGGCCGGGGTCGCGAGCGACGGCGCGGAGACGTCTGCGGCGGGCGCGACGTCCGGCGCGGTCGGCGCCTGCGGCTCCTCGGGCTCGTGTGCGCTCACCGGCGAGAGCGGCTCGCCGCGCTGGGCGCGGGCGATGTACGTGTTGAGCGTCGTGATGATCTCGTCGAGGAGGTCGTCCACCTCGACGACGTCGTACCCCTCGCGCAGGCGCGTCGACGTGAACCGTGCCGCGAGCAGGTCGTTCGGGGTCAGCAGCGGGGAGCCGTCAGCCTTGACGGTCTCGCCGCGCTCGAGGTGGGCGAGGGTGTCAGACGCCGCGTCGAGGACCTGGTCGACCTCGGGGATCTCATAGCCCTCACGGAACTTGGTCGCGGTGAAACGTGCGCTGCGAACGTCGGCGGATGACAGCATGCGTGACCTCGATGGGTGAGAGCCGTGACGGGTGTGCCGATGATATCGACACGCTGGGGCCTCGTCATGACCTGCTGACGCGTCGGACCAGGGTGAGTTCTCGCCCGGTCCGACGCGTCAGAGCGTCAGGACGCGGGGGTGGAGCTGCTCGGAGGCTTCGGAGCGCCGGAGATGCCCTGGACGAACGAGGACAAGTCGACCCCGAGCAGGGACTTGATGATCTCCTGGCCCTCACCGAGGACCGAGCTGACCGACTTCGTCAGCTGGGACGCGCCGTCCGTCGAGATGACGGTCATGTTGTCGATCGACGCGAGCGGCTCGGCTGCGGCGCGGACGATCTCAGGCAGGCGCGAGATGAGCTCCTGCGCGAGCGCGGCCTCGCCGTACTTCTTGAGCGCCTCTGCCTTGGCGTCCGTCGCGGCGGCCTCTGCGCGGCCCTCCGCCTCGGTCGCGGCCGCGCGGGCCTCACCCTCGGCACGGATACCGGCGGCGAGGGCGACCTGGCGGTCACGCTCGGCCTCACCGGCGCGGCGGACGGACTCGGCGGCTGCCTCGGCGTCCTGGATCGCCGCCGTCTTGTTCGCCTGTGCGATGGTCGTGCGCTTGAACGCGTCGGCCTCGGTCGCGGCGTTCGCGGCGTCACGCTCGGCGTTGGCTCGCTGGACGGCGGCGTACGCGTCGGCCTCGGCGGGCTTGCGGACCGAGATGTCGAGCTCTTCCTCGGTCACCTTCGCCTGCTCCGCGAGGGCTTCGCGCTGCTGGGTCGCGACGAGGCGGTCCTGCTCGGCGCGGGCGAGCTGGCCGGCAGCCTCCGCCTCGGCGTTGGCGCGGTCGGTCTGCGCCTTGATCACGGCACGCTTGAGGTCGAGCGCCTTCTGACGCTCGGCGATCTGCTCGGCCGCCTCGATCACGGCGAACTCGGCGATCCGCTGCGCCTCGGCCTCGGAGACCTCGGCGACCTGGCGTGCGCGCGCGTTCTCGGCGCGGCCGAGGTTCGCGAGGTAGTCCGAGCCGGGGGTCGAGATGTCGGAGATGTTGAGCAGGTCGACCTGGAGGCCCTGCTCGGAGAGGTCGGTCTTCGTCGAGTCGACGACGCGATCGGACAGGCCCTTGCGGTCGGAGATGATCTGCTCGATCGTCATGTCGCCGACGATGGAGCGCAGCGAGCCCTCGAGGGACTCCTTGATGATCTCGGTGAGCGCACCCTGCTGGGAGAGGAAGCGCTGCGCGGCTCGCCGCACGCCGTCCTCGTCGCCGCGGACCTTGAAGTTGATGGACGCCTTGATGGCGATCTTGATGCGGTTCTTGTCGACGCCCTCGACCGTGATACCGATCTGCCGCTGCTCCAGCGAGATCGCGAAGCCCTGCTGGAGGATCGGCCACACGAACACTCGGCCGCCGACGACGACCCGCTGCCCGCCGATCGCCTCGGCGGCGCGCTTGCCTGCACCGCGACCGACGATGACGAGAGCCTCGTTCGGCGGGACGCGGCGGATGCGGTTGGCGACGAAGGCGACGATCGCGAAGAACGCGATCGCGAGCGCTCCGACGCCGATGACTGTCCAGAAGTTCGGGTCGTTCGGCATGGTGGCCCCCTGCAGGGGAGTCCTTCCTGTGCGGCGTTGCGGTCAGGTGGTGCTGCGCCGCGTGCGGCGGCGCCGTTCGGTGCCTGCGCATGCAGGCCGGATGGTCCCCTGGCGTGGGTGGTTCAGACGGCGCCGTCGGTGGGGGTGTCGAGGGTGACCTCGACGCGGGACCCGGACTGCTGCACGACGACGATGCGGGAGCCCTCGGGGATCGGGGTGCGGGACCATGCCATGCGGCGCTCGATCTCCTGCGCGGCGTCGAGGAAGACCTCGCCGCGCTCGGCGGTGATGTCGGTCTTGGCGACGCCGGTCGTGCCGACGAGGGAGATGGGCTGGCCGTCCTCGGTGCTCTGCAGCCTCCTGACGAGGACCTGCACGACGACGACGGCGAGCACGCCTGCGATCGCGGAGCCCACGTAGGTGACGGCGCTCGGGAGGTCGTTGGCTGTCGTGATGACGCCGACCGCGCCGAAAACGACGGCGCCCACACCGAGGCCCGTACCGGACAGGACGCCGTCCCCGACCTCGAACGCCTCGCCGACGACCATGGAGACGGCCAGGAGCACGAGCCCGATGCCGCCGATGGCGATGAAGATCGTCACGCTGTTCCTTCCCCCGCGGCACTGTGCCGTGGGCCGCACTCTAGCGAACCTTGCGGCCCGGCGTGCGGGTCCGCGGCGCCGGGTGACGTGGCGGGGGCGGGGCGATGAACGTTGAGCCACGTTCTCGTGCAGGGCTTCGTTCCCGGTGGTGGGCTGTGCAGGATCGATCCATGATCACCCGCACCATCGCGCCGCACCTTGACGGCCGCCGCCACGAGTCCGCGATCGACCGCCTCGACGACCCGTTCGCACCGGTCGGTCGGTTCGCCGCCCCGATCGACGTGGTGGAGGCGACGACGCTCTATCCGGTCGTCGCGGAGATCTTCCGGCCGGCGTACGTGACATCGGTCGCGGTGTGCAGCAGCGACGACGCCGACCGTGTCGGCCTGATCTCCCGTGAGCGCCATCTGGCGCTGAGCGCCGGGACGCTCGGGTACGGTCGCGCGCTGCTCGCCCGCCGCCAGGTGGGGGAGGTCGTGGACTGGGGGCCGGTGACGGTCCCGGGGACGATGCCCGTGGTCGAGGTGGTGCGGCGCGCGATGGCGCGTCCTGACGCTCGACGCTTCGACGACATCGTCGTCCACGGCGCGGTGTGGCAGGTCGTGACCGTCCGGGCGCTCGTGCGTGCGCTCGCGGACGTCGTCACGACGCACTGGCGCGCCTGACCCGGGCGGCTCGGCTCGGGCTGCGCGTCCCCGCCGGACGCCGCAGGCTGGGGAGATGGACGACGTCGCAGCCCCGCAGCTCTTGCCCTCGCCCGTGACCGTGCTCGTGACCGGCGCGACCGGGTACCTCGGCGGACGGCTCGTCCCGGAGCTGCTCGCAGCGGGGCACCGCGTCAAGGTGCTGGCCCGCGACGCGGGCAGGCTCGCGGAGGTTCCGTGGCGCGGGGACGTGGAGGTCGTCGAGGGTGACCTGGGCGACGCGGGAGACACGGCCCGCGCCCTGCGGCCCGACGGCGCGGGCGACGACGCGGCGGGCGACGTAGACGTGCTGTTCTACCTGGTGCACTCGATGGGGGCGAGCGGCGACTTCGAGACGACGGAGCTCGACATGGCGCGCTCGGTCGCCCGCGAGGCTCGGCGGGCTGGGGTGCGGCGGATCGTGTACCTGGGCGGCCTGCACCCGGACGGCGTCGAGCTGTCGGCGCACATGCGCTCGCGGACGGCGGTGGGTGAGGCGTTGCTCGCGTCGGGCGTCCCGACGATCGTCTACCAGGCGGGCGTGGTGATCGGGTCGGGCTCGGCGTCGTTCGAAATGATCCGGCACCTCACGGAGAACCTGCCGGTCATGCCGGCGCCGGCGTGGGTGCGCAACCGGATCGAGCCGATCGCGGTGCGTGACGTGCTGCACTACCTCGTCGGGGCGGTCGGCGTGCCGCTCGAGGTGAGCCGCCGGTTCGACCTGGGCTCGCGCGAGGTCCTGACGTATGCGGCGCTCATGTACGGGTACATGCACGAGGCGGGCCTGCCCAGGCGTCGCATCTACTCGCTGCCGACGCCTGCGCCGCGGCTCGCGGGCTGGTGGGTGACGCTCGTGACGCCGATCCCGCACGGCATGGCTGTGCCGCTCGTGCAGTCTCTCCAGCACGACGCCGTGAGCCGTGAGCACGACATCGACCGGTTCGTGCCGCTGCCGCCGGGCGGGCTGACGCCGTACCGCGAGGCGGTGCGGCTGGCGCTGGGCAAGATGAGCCGCGGCGACGTGGAGACGACGTGGGCGGGGGCGTCGTCGGGCGTGCCGGCGGACCCGCTGCCGAGCGACCCGGCGTGGGCGGGCCTGACCGTGTACGTCGACGAGCGGGAGCGGACGGCGGCGCGCGTCGAGGTCGCGGACGCGTGGCGGGTCGTCGAGGGCGTGGGCGGGGCCAACGGCTGGTACTCGCTGCCGGTCGCGTGGGCGGTGCGCGGGATTCTCGACAAGCTTGTCGGTGGTGTCGGTGCGCGGCGGGGGAGGCGGCACCCGGAGCGGCTCGTGGTGGGTGACGCGGTGGACTGGTGGCGGGTCGAGGCGATCGAGCGCGGGCACCTGCTGCGGTTGCGCGCGGAGATGCGCGTGCCGGGCTCGGCGTGGCTCGAGATGGTGGTCGAGCCGGCGGAGGGTGGTGGGACGCGCTACCGGCAGCGGGCGATCTATTTTCCGCGCGGGCTGCGCGGCAAGGCGTACTGGTGGGCGATCTGGCCGTTCCACGCGCTCATCTTCCCGGCGATGGCGCGCAACCTGCTCGCGGCTGCCGCCCGTCATGACGCGACGGGCGCCGGCGGGAGGGCGTGAGCCGCAGGCCGCTCAGCGCTGCAGCAGGATCACGATCACGAGCTGCGTGATGAGGAAGCCCGCGACCATGTTGAGCCAGAGGAATCGGCGCCAGCCGACGTTGGCCCGCTCGCAGTCGTCGTCCGTGAGGGTGCGGAACGGTGCGATCGACACGGCGTAGCCCAGCGGGATGACGGCGCCGAGGACCCCGGGCCAGCCTGCGCCGAGCATGAGCACGGCCGCGAGCAGGTAGCCGCCGATCGCGATCCGGACGGTGCGTCGCGCGCCGAGCACGGTCGCGATGGACGCGATCCCGGCGGAGCGGTCGGCGCGCACGTCCTGCACGGCGCCGAAGGCCTGCGATGCGGCGCCCCACGCGAAGAACGCGGCGAGCACCGCGATCACGGGTGCGGTGAAGTCGCCGCCGGCGAGCGTCACGGCGAAGACGGCGGGCGACACGAAGTGCGTCGAGGACGTGAGCGAGTCGAGGACCGGCTTCTCCTTGAAGCGCAGCCCGCGCGCCGAGTACGCGACGACGGCGAACAGCGACACGGCGAGCACCGCGGTCGACGCGACCGTGCCCGCGGCGACGAGCACGACGACGAACGGCAGGCACGTGAGCGCGGACGCCCACAGCGTCGCGCGGTGCAGGCGCCGGTCCAGGACGATGCCCTCGACGCCGCCCTTGCGCGGGTTGGCCAGGTCGGACTCGTAGTCGAAGACGTCGTTGATCCCGTACATCGCGAGGTTGTACGGCACGAGGAAGAACACGGTCGCGACGGCCATGAGCCACCACCGGTCGCCTCCGGCCAGGAGGTAGGCCGCGGCGAACGGGTAGGCGGTGTTGATCCACGACAGGGGTCGGGACGTGCCGACGAGGCCGCGCAGCAGGCTCGTGCGCTCGGGGTGGTGGGCGACGGCGTCGCGGGAGGTCATGCGTGCTCCTGGAGCTGGCGGTCGGTCGAGGCGGGGGACGCGGGGTGGCTCGGGCGGGGCGCGAGCGCGACGCGCAGGGCGGGCAGGAGGAGCCCGGCCGCGAGCGGCCAGGCGAGGTCCTCGAGCGGCGCGCGCCAGAGGATCACGCCGGTGAGGCGGTCCTCGTCGAAGCGGAACAGGTCGGACATGACCATGAGCGAGTCGAACACGACGGTCAGGACGCACAGGACGACCACGGTCACGGCGACCGCGAGGGCGAACCGCGGCGGGAGCGTGCCGCGCCGTCGTGCGACGACGACGCACGCGACGTGCAGCACGACGACGACCGCGAGCGCGATGACGGCGAGGTCCAGGTACGTCACGACCTGACCTCCGGCGTCGTGCGCGCGTCCTGCCCGAGGAGGCGCAGCGCGCCGGCGAACACCACGAGCGTGAGATAGCTGAGGAACGTCACGAACACGAGCTCTTCGACGGGGAGGTGCGGCGCGACCTCGATCCCGAGCATCGCGGGGCTCTCGCCGCGGCCGAAGAACCCGCGGGAGATCGCGACGGCGTCCCACACGAGGAAGCCGACCGCGCCGACGAGCGTCACCGCGACCGTGAGGGCGCGGGCGCGGCGCTCGCGGGCGAAGAGGGCGACCTTCCAGCGGGCGTCGATCGTGACGACGCCCGCGAACGAGAGGGCGAGCGCGCCGAGGTACCAGCCGGTCACGCCGGACGTCCGGGGGTCACGGGCGGGCGGTGGCGCAGGGTGTCGGCGGGCAGCGGCCCGGTGGACGTGTCGCCGCGCAACCTCTTGAGCGCGATCTCCGCGCTGATGAGGCACATCGGCAGGCCGATCCCGGGGATGGTGGAGCCGCCCGCGTACAGGAGCCCGTCGACGTGGCGGGACGCGTTGCGCCCGCGGAGCATCGCGCTCTGCCGCAGGGTGTGGGCGGGCCCGAGGGCGCCGCCGCGCCAGGAGAGCAGGTCGGTGGCGAAGTCGCCCGGACCGACGGTGCGGCGCAGGACGATCCGCTCGGCGAGGTCGGTGACGCCTGTCCACGCGGCGACCTGGGCGATCGCGGCGTCGGCGACGCTCTCGACCGCGGCGTCGCCTGCGCCGTCGATCCCGCCGCGGCCGAGGCTCGGCCCGTCCGTGGGGTCGGCGGGGACGGGCACGAGGATGAAGATGTTCTCGTGGCCGTCGGGCGCGACGCTCGGGTCGGTGCGCGACGGCGTGCACACGTACAGCGAGGCGGGGTCGGGGACGCGCGGATTCTTGCCGTAGACGGCGTCGAAGTTGGCGTCCCAGTCGGACGTGAAGAGCAGCGTGTGGTGGACGAGCCGGGGCAGCTCGCCGCGCACGCCGAGGTGCACGAGGACGGCGCCTGGACCCGGGTCGCGGCCCGCCCACCACTGCTCCGGGTAGGTCTGGAGGTTCTCAGGGAGCAGGCGCGTCTCGAGGTGGTGCAGGTCGCCCGCTCCGACGACGACGTCGGCCGGGACGAGGTGCGTCCCGTCGGCGTCGCGGACCTCGACCCCGGTGACGTGCGCGCGCCCCGTGCGTGACGTGCGCGGGGAGCGGCCGGACCGCTCGGTGCCGGGGTGGCGGCCCTCGCGGGTGAGGACCGCGGTGACCTCGGTGCCGGTGACGATGGAGACGCCCGCCTCGAGCGCGACCTTGCGGACGGCGTCGATCACGGTGCCGAAGCCGCCTTGGGGGTAGCGCACGCCCTCGGCTAGGTCGAGGTGGCTCATGAGGTGGTACATGCTCGGAGCACGGTCGGGGCTCGTGCCGAGGAACACGGCCGGGTAGCCGAGCACCTGGCGCAGCCGCGGGTCGCGGAACGACCGGGCGACGTGCTTGTCGAGCGGGCGCAGCAGCAGGGACATGAGCGTGCCGGTGCGCCGCAGCACGTCGCGGTGGAAGAGCGGCCGCAGCGACTGGAAGCTCGTGTAGAGGAAGCGCTCGACGGCGAGCTCGTATGCGTCGCGTGCGAGCTTGAGGTAGGCGCGCAGGCGCTCGCCCGCGCCGGGCTCGACGGTCTCGAACAGGGTGACGGAGTCCTCGAGGTCTGAGCGGACGTCGAGCGGTGCGCGGCCGGTCGCGGCGTCGTCCTCGGTGATGACCCGGTAGGCGGGGTCGAGCCGCACGAGGTCGAGCTCGCGGGCGGTGGTCGTGCCCATGAGCTCGAAGAAGTGGTCGAACACCTCGGGCATGAGGTACCAGGACGGGCCTGTGTCGAAGACGAAGCCGTCGGACTCCCAGACGCCGCACCTGCCGCCGACGTCGTCGCGCCGTTCGATGACCTCGACGTCGTGCCCGTCGCGGGCGAGGAGCGCGGCGGTGGCGAGGCCGGCGATGCCGGCTCCGACGACGACGACTCGGCTGCGGGTCACGATGTCACCTCACGGGTTCGGCCGGGGCGGGCGTCGGCGAGGGCGACGCGGGCGAGCACGGCGATCTTGGTGCGGGTGGGGACGCGCACACGGCGCGCGGCGATCGTCGCGGCGGGCGTGCGGCGGAGCTGGTGCGAGAGCGCAGCGAAGAGGGCATGCGCGGCGTGGACGCCGCGGCGGCTCGAGCGGGGCAGCTCGCCGATCGTCGCGCGGGCGGTCGCGAGGTCGCGGTCGATGTCGTCGAGGATGTGGTCGCGCTCGGTGTCGGTGAGGCGGGTGGGCGCGACCTGGAGGTAGTTGCGGCCGAGCTCGTCGCGGTCGGCGGCGAGGTCGCGCAGGAAGTTCACTTTCTGGAAGGCCGCCCCGAGCGCGACGGCGCCGGGCGCGAGGTGCTCGTAGCGTCGCTGACGGTCCGTGGCGGTGCCGGGGGTGTCGAGGAGGAAGACGCGCAGGCACATGAGCCCGACGACCTCTGCGGACCCGTGCACGTACGCGTCGAGCGACGACGCGTCGTGCTCGGTGCGGGCGAGGTCGGTGCGCATGGACTCGAAGAACGGCCCGGTGAGCTCCGCGTCGATGCCCGCGGCTCGGGCGGTCAGGGCGAACGCGTGCACGGTCAGGTTGGTGGAGTAGCCGCGCTCCACGGCGCGGGCCGTCTCGGCCTCGAGGTCCTCGAGCAGCGCGCGGCGGTCCTCGACCGTCGTCCCGTCGAACGCGCCGTCGACGATCTCGTCGGCGAGGCGCACGAGGCCGTAGATGCTGCGCACCTGCGTCCGGACGGGTTCCGCGAGCATGCGGGCGGCGCGCCCGAAGCTCGTCGAGTAGGCGTCGATGATGGTCGAGCTGGCGCGCAGCGCGGCGTCGTCGTACCGGGCTCTGTCGGCGGCGGTCATGCTGCGCGCGACTGACGTGCTGCCCGGGAGGGGAGCGCTCCGAGCCATTCGACCAGGTCGTGGGGCAGGCTTGCGGCGCGTGCGAGCGCGCGGGCGGCAGCCATGTGGTCGAACGCGAGCGCCTCGACGAACGCACGCGAGCCGCATGCCTCGAGCGCGGCACGGGCGATCGCTGCGCCCTGCTCGTCGAGGTCGGCGGCGCCGTGGTACGGCGCGACGCTCTCCCAGGCACCGGTGGTGCGGGCGTGGGCGATGATCGGCGTGTGCTTGCCCTCGCGCAGGTCGGTGAGGTTGGACTTTCCGGTGTGCGCGGGGTCGCCGAACGTGCCGAGCACGTCGTCCTGCAGCTGGAACGCGAGCCCGAGGTGGCGGCCGAGCAGGTCGAGGATCGGCAGGATGCTCGTCGCGCGCTCGGTGTCGACGAGGGTCGCGGCGGCCTGGAGCGGGAGGACGAAGGAGTAGACGGCGGTCTTCCGTTCCTCCATCTGCAGGACGTCCTCGAGGCTGGGCTCGACGGTGCCGAGGCTGAGCTCGACGTCGGCGAGCTCTCCGGCGGCGGTCGTGCGGATGGCCTCTTCGAAGAGCTCGAGGAGCTTGGCGACGACGTGCTGGGGGGCTTTGGTGCGGGCGACGGCCGTGATGGCGCCGGCGATCGCGAGGTCGCCGGCGAGGATGCCTGCGGCGTCGCCGAACGCTGTGGCGGCCCCGGGGGAGGCTCCGGCGGCGCGGGCTCGCCGCGCGAGCTGGCCGCTCACGTTGAGCCGGCCGCGCCGGGTGGTGTCGTGGTCGATCACGTCGTCGTGCATGACGAACGCGCCGTGCAGGAGCTCGACCGCGTCGCCGACGTGGGCGGCGACCTCGAGGTCGGTGCCGCCGAGCGCCGCGTAGGTGCGTGTGACGAGCTGGGGGCGGGCGCCCTTGCCGCCGCCGGCGGCGTCGCGCATCGCTTCCCACAGGGTTCGGTAGGCCGTGCCGGGCGGGTCGAGGAGCTCGGCGTGGTGATCGCCGGCGGCGAAGAAGGCTTCGCACGGGGTGGCCTGGGTAGCGGGTTGGCGCTGCGGCGCGGTGATGCTCGGTGCGGTGACGGTGACCATTGCTGCTCCTGCGCTCTCGGGTACGGCTCAGGGTAACGGAAAGTGGTTAGCCAGGCTAGCAATCTCCCAAACTAGGTACTGGTTCGCGAGTCATGGCAACACGGTGCCCGGAAAGTCACGGTTGCGCCAGAGGTTCACGTGTCCCAGATGCACGAACGCCCGCCCCGCACGAGCGGGACGGGCGTACGAGCGCAGCGCAGGTCAGTCGACGTCGTCGACGACCCGCCGCGTGCTCGAGCGACGCAAGATCCCCATCGACGCGAGCACCAGCGCCGCGCCCGTCCCCGCGCACACGATCGCCACGATGAACCCGGCGTGCGGACCCGCAGCGTCGATCCGCGAGCCCGCGATCGACGAGCCGAACGAGACGCCCACGCCCAGAGCCGTGCCCACGTACGTGAGGCCCTCGGTGAGCTGGGCCGGAGGGACGATCAGCTGGACGAGCCCGTTGCCGCCGATGAGCGACGGCGCGATCGCCAGGCCGGTGACGAACATGACGCCCGCGAGCGCGGGGAGCGAGCTCACGAGCGGGAACAGCGCGACCCCGCCCGCGAGCGCGAGCATCGCCGCGGTGAAGCGCGCCCAGACCGGCGCGACCCAGCGACGCGAGCCGTACCAGAGACCCGAGACGAGCGAGCCCGCCGCGAAGATCGCGAGCACGATGCCCGCGGCACCCTTGTTGCCCTGCTCCTCGGCGAACGCGATCGTGGCGACGTCGCCCGCGCCGAACACGCCGCCCAGGGCGACGAACACGAGGACGAGCATCACCATCGCACCGAACCGCAGCACGGTCGGCGGGCGCTCAGCCTTCGTCTGCGGGACGGGGACCGGCTCGGTCGCCTTGAGCGAGAGGAACCAGTAGCCGCCGGCGAGCATCGCCACGATGGGGAACACGAGACCGGCCCACGGGGTGACCGACGTCGCGAGCCACGTCGCGAGCACCGGCCCCAGGACGAAGACGACCTCGTCGAGCGCCGCCTCGAGCGAGTAGGCGGTGTGCATGTCGTGCGGGTTGTCGAGCAGGAGGGTCCAGCGGGCGCGCACGAGGGTGCCCATCGAGCCGATCGTCGAGCCCGCGAGGGCCGCGATCACGTACAGCGCCCACGACGGCGCGTCAGACACTGCGGCGATCATGAGGCCTGTGATGCCGGTGGCGGAGACGGCGAGGAGGGGCCGCATGACGCGGGCCTGGCCGTGCCGGTCGATCAGCCGCGCGATCTGCGGGCCGCACACGGCCTGCGCGAGGACGTAGACGGCGGAGACGCGCCCCGCGAGCTCGTACGAGCCGTACAGGCCCTGGATCATGAGCACGACGCCGATGCCGACCATGGCCATCGGGAAGCGGGAGATCAGCCCGGAGATCGAGAACTGAGCCGCGCCAGGGCGCGCAAGGATCGCCCGATAGGGCCCGCCGAATGCCATTGCGCCATTCTCTCACCGGGTTCCCGGTCCCCGGTGGTGAGATCGGCCACCGTCAGCCGACCGCGAGCCTGACCGCGATGGCGACCATGACGACGGCGACGGCGCCGTCGATCACGCGCCACGTCGTCGGGCGGTCGAGGGTGCTCGACAGGGCGCGCGCGCCGAGCCCGACGAGGGAGAACCACGCGGCGCTCGCGCCCATCGCCCCGGCTGCCGCGACCCAGCGCAGGTCGCCGAAGCTGTTGGTGACGGTCCCGAGCATGACGAGGGTGTCGAGGTAGACGTGCGGGTTGAGGAGGGTGACGGCGAGGGTCGTGAGCGCGGCGGAGCGTGCGGGCCGGGCCTCGCTCGCGACGAGCCCCTGGAGGGGCTTGAGCGCGGAGCGGAGGGATGTCGCGGCGAACGCGAGCATGTAGACGACGCCACCCCAGCGCAGCACCTCGAGCACCCACGGTGCGGTGTCCTGGAGCACGCTGAGCCCGGCGGTCCCTGCGGCCATGAGGGCGACGTCGCACGCGACGCAGATCGCGACGACGAGCGCGACGTGCTCGCGGCGCAGGCTCTGGCGCAGCACCCAGGCGTTCTGGGCGCCGATCGCGACGATGAGGCCGAGGCT
This sequence comes from Sanguibacter hominis ATCC BAA-789, assembly GCF_012396185.1. Taxonomy (GTDB): domain Bacteria; phylum Actinomycetota; class Actinomycetes; order Actinomycetales; family Cellulomonadaceae; genus Flavimobilis; species Flavimobilis hominis. Next base: position 1,070,455 of record NZ_JAAXOW010000001.1, on the reverse strand, counting down.
CGCGAGGAAGCCGGTGGTCAGGGCTGTGAGAGTCGTGTTCACGGGGCGAGGCTAAGCAGACCGGGTCCGTGAAGGCGAACGCGATAATCTGTTCCCCGTGAAGCAGTTCTTCATCAGTCCGGAGCAGCTCGCCACGCTCGCCGCGATCGCCGACGAAGGGTCCTTCGAGGGGGCCGCCTACGAGCTCGGGATCAGCACGTCCGCCGTGAGCCAGCGCATCCGCGCGCTCGAGACCTCCCTCGGTCGGATCCTCGTCCGCCGCGGCACCCCGTCGACCGTGACCGACGACGGAGCACCCGTCCTGAGGTACGCCCGCCAGCAGGCACTGCTCGCCGCAGAGCTCGCCACGGAGATCGGCGGCGTGCCCGCCGGCGCCGAGCCCGTCCCCCTGACCGTCGCCGTCAACGCCGACTCCCTCGCCACCTGGTTCCGCGACGTCCTCGTCGCGGCCGGGTCCTGGCACGACACGCACCTGCAGGTCGTCGCCGACGACGAGGCGCACGCCGTCGACCTGTTGCGACGCGGCGCCGTCATGGCCGCCGTCTCGACCGACCCGGTCGCTGCCCCCGGCTGCCGGGCCGAGCCGCTCGGCGTCGTGCGCTACAGCCCGCGCGTGCACCCGGACCTGCTCGCACGCTACGGCGTCCGCACCCGTGACGAGGTCCCGCGACTGCCCGCCGTGCGCTTCGACGCGAAAGACGAGCTGCAGGACACCGCGCTCCGCGCCGCGGGCCTGCCGCCCGCCGGGCGCGGCCCCGCCGTGCCGAGCCCGAGCGCGTTCGCGACAGCGGTGCGTGCCGGTCTCGGCTGGGGCATGCTCCTCGACGGGCAGGTCGAGGCTGCACCCGAGCTCGTCCCCGTGCCGGGCCTCGAGCCGGTGGAACGCCAGCTCGTGTGGCAGCGCTGGACCATCGCGGCGCACCGCCTCGACCGCCTCACCGAAGCGGTGCAGCGGGCCTTCCGAGGCTGACGGGGCACTCCCTGCAGAGAGAAGAGTGAGGGCCGGTGCACACGGATCGTGTGCACCGGCCCTCACTCTTGCGTCGGCCCGCAGGGGCCGCAGCGGTCAGCCTCCTCAGGCGAGCGCGTCGGAGACGACCTGCTTGGCCTCCTCCTGGACCTGCGTGAGGTGCTCTGCCGAGACGAACGACTCGGCGTACACCTTGTAGACGTTCTCCGTGCCCGACGGGCGCGCCGCGAACCAGGCGTTCTTCGTCGTGACCTTGAGGCCGCCGATCGCTGCGCCGTTGCCCGGTGCTGCGGTGAGCTTCTCGACGATCTCCTCGCCCGCGAGCGAGGTGGAGCGGACCTGGGCCGGGTCGAGCTTCGACAGCGTCGCCTTCTCCTCGAGCGTGGCGGGGGCGTCGACGCGCGCGTACCAGGACTCGCCGTGCGCGGCGACGAGCTCGGCGTGCCGCTGCGACGGGGACTTGCCGGTCTTCGCCTGGATCTCGGAGGCGAGCAGGGCGAGGAGCAGGCCGTCCTTGTCGGTCGTCCAGACGTTGCCGTCGGTCCGCAGGAAGGACGCCCCGGCGGACTCCTCCCCGCCGAAGCCGACCTCGCCGGTGAGCAGCCCGGGCACGAACCACTTGAAGCCGACCGGCACCTCGACGAGGCGGCGCCCCAGGCCGGCGGCGACCCGGTCGATGAGGGCCGAGGACACGAGGGTCTTGCCGATCGCTGCGTCGGGCCGCCAGCCCGGGCGTGCACCCGAGAACAGGTAGTCGATCGCGACCGCGAGGAAGTGGTTCGGGTTCATCAGGCCCGCGTCGGGCGTCACGATGCCGTGGCGGTCCGAGTCGGCGTCGTTGCCCGTCGCGATGTCGAAGGGTGCGGGGCCGCCCGCGGCGGGACGCATCGCGCCGACGAGGGACGCCATCGCGTTCGGCGACGAGCAGTCCATGCGGATCTTGCCGTCCCAGTCGAGGGTCATGAACGCCCAGCGCGGGTCGACGGTCGGGTTCACGACGGTGAGGTCGAGGCCGTACCGCTCACCGATCTCGCCCCAGTACTCGACGGACGCCCCGCCGAGCGGGTCGGCGCCGATCCGCACGCCCGCCGTGCGGATCGCGTCGAAGTCGACGACGTTCGCGAGGTCGTCGACGTACGCGGACAGGAAGTCGTGCTTGTGCGTCGTCGGCGCGGCGAGCGCCGTCTCGAGCGACACGCGTCGCACCTGCCCGACGCCGTCGCGCAGGATCTCGTTCGCGCGCGCGGCGATCACGGAGGTCGCGTCGGAGTCCGCGGGGCCGCCGTGCGGCGGGTTGTACTTGAAGCCGCCGTCGCGCGGCGGGTTGTGCGACGGCGTGACGACGATGCCGTCGGCGAGGCCGGGTCCCTCGACGCGGACGCCCTCGGACGTGCCTGCACCGTTGTGCAGCAGGATCGCGTGCGAGACGGCGGGGGTCGGGGTGTAGGAGTCGCGGGCGTCGATGCGCACGTCGATGTCGTTCGCGGCGAGGACCTCGAGCGCGGACTGCCACGCGGGCAGGGACAGGGCGTGCGTGTCACGGCCGATGAACAGCGGTCCGTCGATGCCCTGGCTGCGCCGGTACTCGACGATCGCCTGCGTGGTCGCGACGATGTGCGCCTCGTTGAAGGCGCCGTCGAGGCTCGACCCGCGGTGGCCCGACGTGCCGAAGACGACCCGCTGCGCGGGGTCGTCGAGGTCGGGTGTGCGGTCGTAGTAGGCGCCGAGCAACGCGTCGACGTCGATGAGGTCTTCGGGGAGGGCAACGGTTCCAGCTCGAGGATGCATGCTCCGATCCTGCCACTCGCTCCGACGCGGGCGCGCCGCGGATCTGGGCCCTCCGACCCTGTTGCGGACGGTGGCGGCACGTTCCGCGCGGGCCGCGGGGCCGCCCTGCGCCGCGGCAGAGGGCGGCCGGTACGATGAGCGCATGGCCAAGAACCCCACCCCCGACTTCGTGCTGCGTCCGTTCGAGAACCTTCCCGGCGAGGCGGACTGGGTCGCGCTGCGCGAGGTCGTCCCCGCTGCCACGGCGACCGCCCGCACGACGAAGGAGCACGGCGCGCGCGACGTCGTCGTGACGACGACGCTCCCCGGCGGGTGGCCGGCGCTGCACCGTGCCGACGGCGCGATCCTGCTCTCGATCCAGGGGCAGGGCGGCTCGGGCGACACGAGCCGTGACCTTGCGGCGAACCTGCTCGCCGTCATGGAGCTCGAGCCGGGCACGTCCCTGACGACCGTGGGCCTGCCGGGCGAGGGCCCGCGCCTGCAGGACGTCCTCGACCTGACCGTCCCGTTCGAGGTGACGATCCACGACGGTTTCGACTACTGGCTCGACCCGGCCCAGGAGATCACGCCGGACCTCAAGGAGTCCCTCGAGGAGGCCGCCTCGACGATCATCCCGACGGAGAAGCTCGCGGGCGTCGAGAGCGCCTACCTCGCTGACTTCGGTGCGCGCCGCTACCTGCGCTGGTCGATGGCTGTCGAGGAGGACCGCCTGATCGACGCGATCGCGCGCCTGCACGCGAAGCGTCAGTCGTCGCTCGGCAAGTCCCGCTTCCTCGGTGCGTTCCGCTCGTCGGGCATCTGCGTGCCTGTGTGGGACATCGTCGCGGGCACGACGATCGAGCAGCTGGAGGCGGACGCCGAGGCGTTCGCCGCGCTCCTCGCGCCGGCCCTCGAGAACACCGAGCCGCTCGACTCGAACGAGCGCCGCGCGCGGGCGGGCATCATCGCCCGCCAGGTCACGCTCCGCTGACCCCGCCACGAGGCCCCGTCGACCGCCCCGTGAGGGCGGGCGGCGGGGCCTCGCGCACGCCTCTTTGCGGATTCTTGGTGGACCTAGACCGATTCAGCAGAACCACGTGGCCTCCACTAGGGTGGACCGTGTGACACACGATCCACAGGACCGGACGGAGCAGGCGACGACGCCCGCGCAGTCCACGGACCTCCCGGTGGCAAAGACGCCCCGCCCGCAGGTCGGCCCGAACGGCCGTACCCGTCAACGCGTCGCCGTCATCATCCCCGCCAAGGACGAGGCGAAGCGGATCGCCGCGACCGTGCGCTCAGCACGGGCGATCCCCTACGTCGACCTCGTCCTCGTCGTCGACGACGGCAGCGACGACGACACCCAGCACGTCGCGCGCGAGGCTGGCGCCGTCGTCGTGCGCCACTCGCACAACCGCGGCAAGGCCGCGGCCATGGAGACCGGGGCGTCGATCGTCGCGATGCGCGACTCGAGCGACCGCCCTGCCCGCCTCCTGCTGTTCATCGACGGTGACCTCGGCGAGACGGCCGTCAACACGGCCCCCCTGATCACACCTGTCCTCAAGGGCGCCGCCGACATGTCGATCGCGCTCCTACCGCCGCAGCCGGGCGCGGGCGGCCACGGCATCGTCGTGGGCGCTGCCCGCCGCGCGATCGCGAGCCTCACGGGCTGGACGCCCACCCAGCCGCTCTCCGGCCAGCGCTGCCTCACGCGCGAGGCCTTCGAGGCGGCGACGCCCCTCGCGCACGGCTGGGGCGTCGAGACGGGCATGACGATCGACCTCGTGCGCCGCGGCTACGTCGCGGTCGAGGTCCCGTGCGACCTGCGGCACCGCCCGTCGAAGAAGGACCTGCGCGGCACCCTGCACCGGGCAGCTCAGTACCGGGACGTGATCCTCGCGGTCAACGCGCGGAAGATGCGTTCTGTCCTGGGCGGTCGGCAGCGCTGACCTCGGCGACGCGACCGAACGTCGCGACGACGAGCGGCAGTGCGAGCGTCGCAGCGATCGCGGGGATGATGATCCCCGAGTCGTTGAGCGCGAACGCGATCGTCTGGACGACGAGGAGCGCGATCAGGCCCGCACCCAGGACCGGGAGCTCACGGGCCACCAGCTTGAGGGGCGCTTCGAGACGGCCCCCCGCGCGGCGCACGCCGAGGTAGACGAGGACGGCCGCGCCGACCGCGATGAGGGTGAACGGCGTGCCGACGAGGTTGCTCGCGTTCTGCGAGAGCTTGCGGGAGACCACGCCCCACAGCCCGCCGTCGAGCACGGTCTGCACGAACGCGCCGAGGTGGGTGCGCTCGCCCTCCGGCCGCAGCCAGTCCAGCACGGCGAACAGGGAGACGGTGACGGCCCCGGCGGCGAGGACCGCGAGCACGCGCCGCCAGGTCAGGCGCACTCCGAGGACGAGCAGCACGAGGACGGCGAAGCCCGGAACGAGCGCGGGCGGCCCGCCGAAGTCCGCGCCGATCGACGGCAGGCCGTCGAGGACGACGGCGACCAGGCCGATGAGCGCGACGACCACGGCTGCCGTGCGGCGTCGCCCGCGTGCGACGAGCGGCGTCGCCGCGATCGCCGCGAGCAGGACGGTCGATGTCGCGAAGAGCGTGAACGCCGTGTTGTTGAAGCCGTAGAAGCGGCCTGCCACGAGCGCCTGCGTGCCCATGAGCGAGGTGAGCTGGAGTCGGGCACCGAGGGCGACGTCGACCGCGAGCACGACAGCCGTCAGGGCGGTCACGACGGTCAACGGCCCGAGCGGGCGGCGGCGGACGGCGGGCAGGAGGCAGAGGGCGACGACCGCGCCGACGATCGCGGAGACGACGGCCGTCACGGTCAGGTTGGGGACCGGCGAGCGCCACCACGGCACGAGGTTCGCGAGGTAGGTCGCGGTCGGCAGGGCCGCGAGCGCGAGACCGGCCGTGCGCACGGCGCGGAGCCAGCGCAGCGGGTAGCCGCCGACGTCGCTGTCCTTGCCATCCTCGGCGGACGAGCGGGTCGCGCGTGCGATCCCGAGGCTCACGACCACCTGCAGCAGGATGTTCGCGACCGTGAACAGGACGTAGAACGGCGAGACGGCGGTGCGGACGACGACGGAGCGGAGCGCGTCGTCGCGCAGGCCCTCGACGCGGGCGGCGAGGGATGCTGCCGTGCCGTCGGCGCGCAGAGGCGAGCCGTCGAACCGGTGGGACGCGGTGCTCGTCGTGCCGGGCGCGGCGCGGTCGACGATCGTCCGCGTGAGGTCGTAGCCGAGCACGTATCCGGGCTGCCGTGTCGACGCCGAGTCGAGGAGACCTGCGGCGTCCCTGCCGGGCGTGAGCGGCCCGACGGCGGCGGCGACCTGGAGGCGCGGCGCGCGCGCCGAGTCGGCGAGGGACGAGAAGAGGACGAGCGGCTGGGTCGCGGACGTCTCGAGCGCGTCGAGGACGTCGGCGACGACCGAGTCGACCGCGGCGACGCCCCTCGCGCGCTCGGCCGCGGTCTCGCCGCGTACGGTGCCTGCGTCGACGACGACGACGTCGGCGGCGGCGAGCCGGTCGACGAGCGCCGGGGTGAGGGCGTCGTCGACCGGAGCCCAGCTCGGGACCTGGCCGGCCGAGCCTGCGAGGGCGATCGCGGCGCCGGGACCGAACGCGGCCGTGGTGAGGCCCGCCTCGGCGAGGATGTCGCCGAGGGTGCCGGGCACGGCGTCGTACTGCCCGTCGCGGGCGGAGGTGACGTACGCGTCCCACGCGGGGACCGCGGCGTCGGCGCGGCCGCTCGGCTCGTCGAGGACGCGGCAGCGGTCCTCGGCGTCCTCGGGGTACTCGTACGTCGTGTCGCCCGAGCGGGTGCCCGCGGACAGCGAGAGCCACCCCTCGGCCGGGCACGTCGAGGAGCGCACGTTGCGCACGACCGTGCTCCCGACCGCGCCACGACCGGCGAGCTCCCAGAGGGCCGGGGTCGCCTCGGGCGACACGTCCTCCCACTGGACCCCGGTGGTCCCGACGACGACGACCTGGACGGCGGGCGGGGCCGGGGCGGCGACGGCGGTGGGGAGGATCGCGCTCAGGGCGAGACCTCCGAGGACCGCGGCCGTCCCGAGACGCGCGAGGGGACGGCGGGTTCGGGTCAGGAGGCTCACCGGCCCAGCCTACGGGCGGGTCACCGCGCGAGGGTGATGCGGCGAGGGTTGCGGACGACGAGGGCGCCGGGCTCGACCCACGCCTTGATCGCGCTCGCGCGGCCGATGATGTCGCCGTCGACCTGGGCCTGCTCGCCGCCGCGGATGCGTGCGGTGACGGAGCGGCACTGCGTGTGGTCGATCCGGCCGATGCGGTTCGGCAGCTCGACCGTCTTGACCCCGAGGCCTTGCAGGACGACCTCGCCGAAGAGCTGGGCCCAGCCGGCGATGCCGCCGCGCGTGTCGATCGCGGCGATGTCGAGGATGCCGTCGTCGACGACGGCGTCGGGGATGAGCGTGATGCCGCCCGGGAGGCGCCCGCAGTTGCCGACGAGGAGCGTGCGCAGGCGCGTCGTGACGGCTGGCTGGTCGTCGAGCTGGATCGACGCCTCGAGGCGGCGGCCGTGCAGGTGCCGGACGCCGGCGGCGAAGTAGGCCATCCAGCCGACCTTCGCCTTGAGGGTCGAGTTGGTGTCGGCGACCATCGCAGCGTCGAAGCCGACGCCGCCGATCACGGTGAAGAGGTGCTTCGAGCCGACCTCGGCGAGGTCGGCCTCGTCCTCGTCGCCGTCCGGCGCCGGGGCCTCGAGCACCTCGAGCCAGCCGACGTCGATCGAGCGGTCGCGGCCGTCGAGCGCGATCGTGAGCGCCTCGTCGAGGTCTGTCACGGGGATGTCGAGGTTGCGGGCGAGGAGGTTGCCCGTGCCGACGGGCAGAAGACCCATGGGGACGCCGGTCCCGACCATCGCCTCGGCGACCGCGCGGACGGTGCCGTCGCCGCCCGTCGCGACGACGACCTCGGCGCCCTGTGCGACGGCCTCGCGCGCCTGCCCGACCCCAGGGTCCTCGACGCTCGTCTCGATCCACAGCGGCTCGAGGCCGGTCGCGCGGCACGCCGCGAGCACGGGCTCCTTGAGCGACGCGACGTCGGGCTTCGACGGGTTGGCGACGAACGCGACGACGCGACGCGGCGGGGGCGACGCGGCCTCGTCCCCCGCTGCGCCGTCGGGCAGACCGTGAGCCTGCGAGCGCCGCCAGGGACGGCGACGCTCGCGCCACAGCAGGATCGAGACGGTGAGCGCAGTCGCGGCCATCACGAGGGACAGGCAGATCCAGACGATCTCCCAGGGCGACATCGAGCTCATGCTGGCGAGGCTAGCGCCCCCTGACCTCCACCGCCCGACCTGGACCGACGCCCGGAGCCGCACGGACGCAGCGGTGGCGGTGAGCCATGGCCCGATAAGGTGGGCTCGTGATCGATCTCAAGCTCTTGCGTGACCAGCCCGACGTCGTCCGTGCGAGCCAGGTCGCCCGTGGCGACGACCCGGCGCTCGTGGACCAGATCCTCGACGCGGACGCCCGCCGCCGTTCCGCCCTCGTCGAGTTCGAGACGCTGCGTGCCGAGCAGAAGTCCCACGGCAAGAAGGTCGCGCAGGCGTCGTCGCCCGAGGAGCGCACGGAGCTGCTCGCGCACACCAAGCAGCTCGCCGAGCAGGTCAAGGCGTACGAGAAGGACGCAGCCGAGGCTGGCGAGACCCTCGACGCGCTGCTCATGAAGGTCTCCAACGTCGTGGCCGACGGCGTGCCCGCCGGCGGCGAGGACGACTACGTCGTGCTGCGCGAGGTCGGCGCCCGCCGCGACTTCGCCGCGGAGGGCTTCGAGCCCCGCGACCACCTCGAGCTCGGCGAGATGCTCCGCGCGATCGACACCGAGCGCGGCGCCAAGGTCTCCGGCTCGCGCTTCTACTACCTCACCGGCATCGGCGCGCGCCTCGAGCTCGCGCTGCTCAACGCTGCTGTCGACAAGGCGCTCGAGCACGGCTTCACGCCGATGATCACGCCGACGATCGTCAACCCGCAGATCATGCGCGGCACCGGGTTCCTCGGTGCGCACGCGGACGAGATCTACCGCCTCGAGGCCGACGACCAGTACCTCGTCGGGACGTCCGAGGTGGCGCTCGCGGGCTACCACTCCGACGAGATCGTCGACCTGTCGGCCGGCCCGCTGCGCTACGCGGGCTGGAGCGCGTGCTACCGCCGTGAGGCCGGCTCGTACGGCAAGGACACCCGCGGCATCATCCGCGTGCACCAGTTCCACAAGGTCGAGATGTTCTCGTACGCGCGCGTCGAGGACGCGGCGGCCGAGCACGAGCGCCTGCTCGCGCTCGAGGAGGAGATGCTCGCGCTCGTCGGCCTGCCCTACCGGGTGATCGACACGGCTGCGGGCGACCTCGGCTCCTCGGCTGCCCGCAAGTTCGACTGCGAGGCGTGGCTGCCGACGCAGCAGCGTTTCCTCGAGCTGACGTCGACGTCGAACTGCACGACGTTCCAGGCGCGCCGCCTGGGCGTGCGCGAGCGCGTCGAGAACGCCGAGGGCAAGGTCGAGACGCGCGCGGTCGCGACGCTCAACGGGACGCTCGCGACCACGCGCTGGATCGTCGCGATCCTCGAGAACCACCAGCAGCCGGACGGCTCCGTCCGTGTGCCCGAGGGGCTGCGCCCCTACCTGGGCGGCCTGGAGGTCCTCACGCCCGTCACCGCATGAGCGGGTGCCCCGCCGGTCTCGAGGACGTGCGGGAGCCGCGGCTCCGCTGGCCTGACTCGGTGCTGCCGGCGCCGGACGGCGCCGACCACCTGGTCGCGCTCGACGTCGACGGCACGCTCATGACCGACGACGGTTTCATCTCCACGGAGGCGAAGTCTCTCGTCCGGGAGATCCGCGCGGCGGGCAGCCACGTGCTGCTCGCGACGGGGCGGCCCCTCGTCGCGCTCCTGCCCGTCGCTGACGAGCTCGGCCTCGACGACGGCTACCTCGTCGCGTCGAACGGCTCGGTGACCGCCCGCCTCGGGGGGACGCAGGGCTACGAGATCGACGACGCCGTGACGTTCACGGCGGGCCCCGCGCTCGACCTCGTGCTGCACCACATGCCGCGCACGCTCTTCGCGGTCGAGGAGGTCGGCGTCGGCTACTGGGTCGCCGAGCGCTTCCCGGACCGCACGATCATGGGGCGGCAGACCGTGGTCGACCTGCGCGAGCTCGAGGGGCGCACGACGACACGGATCGTCGCGGTCGACGCGGGCGAGCCTGTCGACGCGTTGCGGGCGGGTCTCGCCGAGCTCGGCCTGTCGGACACGCACTTCTCGATCGCGGACCTCATGTGGATGGACGTCGCGCCGCAGGACGTGTCGAAGGCGTCTGCGCTCGAGCGTGTGCGCGTCCGTCTCGGTGTCGACGAGCGCGCGACGGTCGCGGTGGGCGACGGCGGCAACGACGTCGAGATGCTGCGCTGGGCTGCGTGCGGCGTCGCGATGGGTCACGCGGCGGCGGAGGTCGTGGCCGCGGCGGACACGGTGACCGGCTCGATCCTGGACGACGGCGTCGCCGCGGTGCTGCGCGCCGTGCTCGATCGCCTCGAGGGTGCTGAGCCCCCTCGCCGTTAGCGTTCCACGCCCGCTTGCGTGCACAATCAGCCAGTGGCGCATGGCATCGATGATGTTGCCCGGGCGGCCGGTGTCTCCACCGCGACCGTGTCCCGAGCTCTCCGTGGCATGCCCAACGTGTCAGCGAAGACGCGTGAGCACGTCCTGTCCGTCGCCTCGGAGATGGGGTACCGCGCTTCCCCTCTCGCGGCGGCGCTCGCCTCCGGTCGGACCCACACGATCGGCCTGCTCACCCCCTGGGTGAACCGGTGGTTCTTCTCCAACGTGATCGAGGGCGCGGAGCGTGCTCTGCGCGAGGTGGGTTTCGACGTCCTGCTGTACTCGTTCGCGGTGTCGGAGAACGGGCGCACCCCTCGGGTCGACCCAGACGTGCTGCGTCGCCGGGTGGACGGGATCCTCGTCGTCGGGCTGCCGCTCGAGGACACCGAGGTCCGGTCGCTGGAGACGCTCGGCAAGCCGATCGTGTTCATCGGGTCGGGCAGCTCGGACCATCCGATCGTCGGGATCGACGACGTGCGCCTGAGCGTCGAGGCGGTGCGCTACCTCTTGTCGCTGGGGCACCGGAACATCGGGCACATCACGGGGACGCCGGACGACCTGCGGCGGTGGACGCCGCCGGTGGACCGCCGACAGGGCTGGCTGACCGCGCTCGAGGAGACGGGGGTGGCGGCGGACCCGCGCTGGGAGGAGTTCGGGTTCTTCGACATCGACGGCGGCAAGGAGTCGGCGCGGAGGCTGCTCGAGCGCGCTCCGGAGCTCACGGCGCTGTTCGTCGCGTCGGACGAGATGGCGATGGGTGCGCTGCTCGCGGCTCGTGAGTGCGGCATCCGGGTGCCTGAGGAGCTGTCGATCGTCGGGGTGGACGGTCACGAGATCTCGGAGCTCGTGGGACTGACGACGATGAGCCAGCCGGTCGTCTCCCAGGGGGCGACGGCGGCGGCGCTCGTCCTCGACCTGATCGCTGGTCGCCCCGTGGACCGGCGCGTCGTGTTCGACGCCGAGCTGGTCGTCCGGGGGACGACCGGGCCTCCGCGCGAGGGTGTGCTCCGTATGGGCGGACCTGGGCTGTAACGAAGCGGCAACGTGACGAAATCGTTACTCGCTTGCGACACCACGGGCTTGAAAGTCGCCGATGTAAACGCTTACATGGATCTCGGAGGCGGCGCTCGACCAGGAGGTCAGGGCGTCGACACCTAGGGGCAACATCACATCGTTGTGGAGGATCTCAATGAGGAGCTTCAACAAGGGCCGTGCATTCACGGCCTCCGTCGTGGGCCTCGGACTTGCGCTCTCGCTCGCTGCTTGTGGCAGCGATGACGAGAAGAAGACCGAGACCCCTGGCGCCAGCGGCGACTGCGCCGCCTACGAGCAGTACGGGGACCTGAAGGGCAAGACCGTCTCGGTCTACACCTCGATCGTCACGCCCGAGGACACGCCGCACATCGACTCGTACAAGCCGTTCGAGGAGTGCACCGGCGCCAAGATCACGTACGAGGGCTCCAAGGAGTTCGAGGCTCAGCTCCTCGTCAAGATCAAGTCGGGTGCTGCACCTGACATCGCCTACATCCCGCAGCCTGGTCTGCTCTCGACGATCGCGAAGGACTACCCGGACGCTCTCGTCCCGGCCTCGGCCGGCACGGTCGCGAACGTCGACAAGTACTACTCCCCGTCGTGGAAGACGTACGGCACGGTCGACGGCAAGTTCTACGCCGCTCCGCTGGGCGCGAACGTGAAGTCGTTCGTCTGGTACTCGCCGAAGCAGTTCGAGAAGAACGGCTACAAGGTCCCGACGACGTGGGACGAGCTCATCGCCCTGTCGGACAAGATCCTTGCCGACCACGGCGCCGAGGGCGCCAAGCCGTGGTGCGCGGGCATCGGCTCGGGCGAGGCCACCGGCTGGCCGGCCACCGACTGGCTCGAGGACATGCTCCTGCGCACGTCGGGTGGTGACGTCTACGACAAGTGGCTCACCAACGAGGTCAAGTTCGACTCGCCCGAGGTCAAGGAGGCGCTCGCCAAGGTCGGCGAGATCCTCAAGAACCCGGACTACGTCAACGGTGGCTACGGTGACGTCGCGTCGATCGCGACGACCACGTTCCAGGACGGCGGCCTGCCGATCGTCGAGGAGGAGCCGCTCTGCTACATGCACCGCCAGGCTTCGTTCTACGCGGCCAACTGGCCCGAGGGCACGGAGGTCTCCGAGACCGGTGACGCGTTCGCGTTCTACCTCCCGGGCCTGACCGCCGACAAGCGTCCGCTCCTCGGTGGTGGCGAGTTTGCCGCGGCCTTCTCGGACCGCCCCGAGGTTGCCGCGTTCCAGGCGTTCCTCGCGAGCCCCGAGTGGAACAACTCCAAGGCGAAGTCCACCCCCGCGGGTGGCTGGGTCTCGGCCAACTCGGGTCTCGACCCGGAGAACCTGGTCTCCCCGATCGACAAGCTGGCTGCCACCCTCCTCGGTGACACCACGCAGGAGTTCCGCTTCGACGGTTCCGACCTGATGCCGGCAGCGGTCGGCCAGGGTACGTTCTGGACGGAGATGACCAGCTGGCTGGCCGAGGGCAAGGATGACGCAGCGGTGCTGTCCGCCATCCAGGCCTCCTGGCCCAAGTGAACCCAGGCCTCGGCCTGACAACGCCTGACCTCACGGTCTGAGCACCACGGACCGAGGGCCCGTCGCAGCAGCGGCGGGCCCTCGGGCCGCCAGGGTCCACGGGACCCGCAGCTGCACGACGACGACCTCGGGAGGGTCTGGTGGACTGGTTGCTACATCCGGCGACGACTGGAGGGAAGCTCCTCCTCATGGTCTTCGCCGTCGCGCTCTTCGCTGCGGCGATGGGCATCATCCTGTTCGGGGTGTCGCGCATCAAGCGGCCCCGCAAGTGGATGCTCGCCGCCGCGTTCGTCGGTCCCGCCGTGCTGGGCCTGCTCTTCGGCCTCGTGTACCCGGCCCTGACCACCATCAAGGCGTCGTTCTACGACGCGCAGGGCAAGAACTTCATCGGCGCCGACAACTACACGCGCGCGCTGACGGAGGACGCCTTCCAGAAGGTCCTCGGCAACACCGCGGTCTGGGTCATCCTCGTGCCGCTCCTGTCGACCGGCATCGGCCTGGTCTACGCGATCCTCGTCGACCGCAGCAAGTTCGAGAAGTTCGCCAAGGCGCTGATCTTCCTGCCGATGGCGATCTCGATGGTCGGCGCGTCGATCATCTGGAAGTTCATGTACGACTACAAGGCCGTGCTGGAGAACGTCCCGGCGGCCCGCCAGCCCAAGCAGATCGGCCTGCTCAACCAGCTCCTGATCTGGCTCGGGGGTGAGCCCTACAACTTCCTGCTCAACGGCCCGTGGAACACGCTGTTCCTCATCGTCGTCATGGTCTGGATCCAGGCAGGGTTCGCGATGACGATCCTGTCGGCGTCCATCAAGGCCATCCCCGACGACATCATCGAGGCCGCTCGCCTCGACGGTGTGGGCGCCTGGCAGATGTTCCGCCACATCACGGTCCCGAGCGTGCGGCCCTCCCTCGTCGTGGTCCTCACGACGATCGCCATGGGCACCCTCAAGGTCTTCGACATCGTCCGCACGATGACGGGCGGCCAGTTCGGCACGTCGGTCGTCGCGAACGAGTTCTACACGCAGAGCTTCCGGCAGAACAACCAGGGCCTGGGCGCGGCCCTCGCGGTGATCCTGTTCATCATCATCCTGCCGCTCATCGTCTACAACGTCCGCCAGATGAAGAAGACGGAGGAGGTCCGATGAGCAACACCGACGTTCCTGTCGACCGGATCGGCACGGTCCCGTCCCCGAGCACCTTCGACAAGGTCGAGCTCCGCGCGGACAAGGTCCGCAAGACGATGGCCAGCCGCATCGGCTCTGCCGTCGCGATCGTCATCGCGCTGCTGTGGACGGTCCCGACGATCGGCCTCCTCATCACGTCCTTCCGTCCTGAGCGGGAGATCAAGACGTCGGGCTGGTGGACGTTCTTCTCCAACCCGACGGTCACGACGGAGAACTACGTCTCCGCGATGACGAGCTCGTCGATCAACCTGTCGAACTACTTCATCAACTCCCTCGTCATCACGATCCCGTCGGTCCTCATCCCGATCACGATCGCGCTGCTCGCGGCATACGCGTTCGCGTGGCTCGACTTCAAGGGCCGCAGCATCCTGTTCGTCGGTGTCTTCACGCTGCAGGTCGTGCCGATCCAGGTCACGCTCATCCCCCTGCTCACGCAGTACGTGAACTGGGAGCTCAACGGCTCGTTCTGGGTCATCTGGCTGTCGCACTCGATCTTCGCGCTCCCGCTCGCGATCTTCCTGCTGCACAACTTCATGACGGAGATCCCGCGCGAGCTCGTCGAGGCTGCCCGAGTCGACGGTGCGGGGCACGTGAAGATCTTCTTCTCGGTGCTGCTGCCGCTCCTGGTGCCGGCGATCGCGTCGTTCGCGATCTTCCAGTTCCTGTGGGTGTGGAACGACCTGCTCGTCGCGCTGACGTTCGCGGGCGGTGACAACGCGGTCAAGCCGCTCACCGTCTATATCGCTGACCTGTCGGGCACGCGCGGCGCCGACTGGCACCTGCTGTCGGCGGCTGCGTTCATCTCGATGATCGTGCCGGTGATCATCTTCGTCGGGCTCCAGCGCTACTTCGTCCGCGGCCTCCTCGCGGGGTCCGTCAAGGGCTGACGCCGTACGTACGCACGAGGGGGCCGGGTCTGCACAGACCCGGCCCCCTCGTCGTCTGCTCTCGGGCGGCGCTCAGCCGTGGCGGACGAGGACGACCTTGCCGAACGGCGAGCCGCTCCTGACGGTCTCGTGCGCCTGCTGTGCGTCCTCGAGCGGGAAGGTCGCATGGACGACGGGCGTGATCGTGCCGTCGACGACGAGAGGCCACACCTCCTCGCGGACCGCGGCCATGATCGCCGCCTTCTCGTCGAGCGGCCGCGCCCGCAGCGTCGTGCCGTGCACGCTCGCGCGCTTGGCCAGCAGCGCGCCGAGGTCGAGCTCGCCCTTGCGCCCACGCTGCAAGCCGATCACGACGAGCCTGCCGCCGGTGGCGAGCGCATCGACGTTCCTCCCGAGGTTGGCCGCGCCGACGACGTCGAGCACGACGTCGGCGCCGCCGAGGGTGTGGCACGCGGCGACGAAGTCCTCGGTCGTCCGGTCCACGACGACGGGCTCGTGCGTGCCCGGCACTGCTGCGAGGAGCTCCCGCAGCCGGTGCGCGCGCTCGGCGCCGCCCGCGACGGCGACGACCTTCGCGCCGCGCGCGACGGCGAGCTGAGCGGCGAGCGAACCGACCCCGCCCGTCGCGCCGTGGACGAGGACGACGTTGTCAGGCTGCATGCCTCCGACGTCGACGAGGTTGGACCACGCCGTCGCGAGGCCTTCGGGCAGAGCGGCGGCCGCGACGTCCGAGACCGTGTCGGGGACAGGCAGCAGCTGCGACGCCGAGACCGCGGCGAGCTCCGCGTAGCCGCCGCCGGAGAGCAGAGCCGCGACCCTGTCTCCGACCGCCCACCCGCGGACGAGAGGGCCGGTCGCGACGATCAGCCCAGCGACCTCGAGGCCGGGCCAGGACGGCGCGCCGGGCGGCGGAGGGTACGCGCCGGCGACCTGCAGCAGGTCTGCCGGGTTGACCCCCGCAGCGGCGACGGAGACCAGCACGCCGTCGTCCGCAAGCACCGGATCGGGTGAATCCTGCACAGCCAGGATCGCCCCGGCTTCCTTCTGGGCGGGGCATGCTGTGATAATGCGCACGGCGCACATCCTAGTTCTGCCACGCCGTCACCACCCGGCGAGAGGAAGTTTGGGTGTTTTCCCCGCCTTCGGGGTGGTGCCTCGTCATCCGAGGTCGCGCTCTGCTAATGGAACCGGCCCAACATGCCGATTCATTGAGAACAGCGCGCGACCTGCCTGGGCCGCGAGCTGGGAGACGCCTCCCGTGGGCCCTCCGTGACAAGGACGAGAGAGGTACCGATGCTCCGCAGACTAGGGGTGCGCGGAAAGATCCTGGCGACACTGGCCGTGCCGGTGCTCGTCCTGGTTCTTGGCGCCGGTTACCTCGTCGTCGTCGCATACGACACGTGGCAGTACTCGCGGCTGCAGAGCAGCTACCTCGGAGCCGTCGTCGTCCAGGACGAGCTCATCGGCGCCCTCCAGGAGGAGCGCTGGACCTCGGTCTCCGTGGCCACAGGCCGAACCGCCTACGCCGCGGAGCTCGGTGAAGCCCGCAAGGCGACCGACGACGCGATCAGCAAGCTCGACCGCGCCCTGCGGCAGATGGACCGCAAGAGCGACAGCGCCGCAGTCAACGAGACGATGGCCGAGGCGGTCCGTGCGCGGGAGCCTGCCGCGATCGCGCTCGCGCGAAGCCTCGTCGACCAGCGCGTCAACTGGGGTACGACCGGTGGCGGTACGACCATCCGTAACCTCATGTCGTACTACGACACGATCATCGACGCTCAGCTCGACCTCGGTGACATCCTCTCGACCACGGTGCGCGACCGTGGCCTCGGCACCTTCGTGGTCGCGTACACGAACACGAACCGACTGCTGGACAACATGAAGGTCGAGGCGCAGTCCGGCCACATCCTCATCGAGGACTCCAACGCCGGCCGCGACACCGAGGTCGACCGCCGCGCCGTCGCGGTCCAGATGGCCCAAGGTACGTCGGTGCGCACCGACGCGATCCGGACCGTCGACGACCTCGGTATCGAGGGCGTCGCGATCCCGGAGCTCACCTCCTCGTTCCAGACCGCCCGTGACGGCCTGCTCCAGGCAGCCCCGAACTCAATCCCGTTGCAGTACCGGACCCAGTGGGAAGCCAACGCTGCGGCCGAGAACGAGCGGATCCTCAAGGTGCGCGACGACCTGCGGGCCCGCGCCGTCGAGTACGGGAACTCGGCCGAGGACGCCGCGACCCGTTCGCTGCTCCTCACGCTCGCCGCCGCGCTCGCCGCGGTCGCCGTGTCCGTCGTCATCGCGCTCACCGTCGCGCGGACGATCACCGAGCCGCTGCGTCGCCTCACGGAGGCTGCTGGCCGAGTCCGCGACGAGCTGCCGCGCATCGTCGACGAGGTCGCCGAGCCTGGCAAGAGCCCCGACATCTCCGTCGAGAAGATCGAGGTCACCTCGCAGGACGAGGTCGGCCGCCTGGCCGCCGCGTTCAACGAGGTGAACGCCGTGACCCTCCGCGTCGCGCGAGAGCAGGCCCTCCTGCGTGGCTCGATCGCCGAGATGTTCATCAACGTCGCGCGTCGCGACCAGGTGCTCCTCAACCGCCAGCTCGTGTTCCTCGACGAGCTCGAGCGCTCCGAGGAAGACCCCGGCACGCTCTCCAACCTCTTCCGTCTCGACCACCTGGCGACGCGAATGCGTCGTAACGCCGAGTCGCTCCTCGTCCTCGCCGGCATCGAGTCGGGACGTCGCGTCCGCGCAGCGATGCCGCTCTCCGACGTCGTCCGTACGGCCTCCTCTGAGATCGAGCTGTACGAGCGCGTCGAGCTCGACCTGCACGTCGACCCGCTCATGCTCGGTCACAACGCGCTTCCCGCAGCGCACCTGATCGCCGAGCTCCTCGAGAACGCGACCGTCTTCTCCGACCCGGGCACGCCCGTCGTCGTGACGGTCGAGGAGGACCTGCGCTGGTACACGGTCGCCGTGCTCGACGAAGGCCTCGGCATGAGCGACGAGGAGCTCGACGAAGCCAACGAGAAGGCGTCCACGTACGCCGCGAGCGAGATCGTCGGGTCGCAGCGTCTCGGCCTCTACGTGGTCGGTCGACTCGCCTACAAGCTCGGCGCTTCCGTGCGCTTCTCGCGGCCTGAGGACCGTCAGGGCACGCTCGCCCGCGTCATGCTGCCGCGTGCACTGTTCATCGCAGCCGACGAGGTCCCGCTCGACGAGCCCGTGGACGTCCTGAGCAAGGACAACCGTCAGGCCACCGACGCCTGGGTCGCTCCCGAGCCCACGGCCGCGCAGCCCCTCTCGACCCGTCGCAACGTCGAGCCCGAGCCGCCCGTCGCGGTCCCCGTCGACCTCGACGCGCTCACCGACGGCTCCACGAGCACGGGCATGCCGCGTCGCAAGACTCGCGTCACCCCCGAGGCTGCCGCGCCCAGCGCCTCGCTCGGCGCGCTGCCCGAGGCGGACATCGTCCTCCCCGAGCTCGCCGCGTCCGAGCTGCCGAGCGACTTCGTCGCCGGTGCTGACGAGCTGTGGACCCCGCCGAGCAACGTCGCTGGCCCGTCGTCGCTCCCGACGCGTGGCGGCGGCCTGCCGACCCGTGGCGGCGGCAACCTGCCCACCCGCGGGTCGGTGCTGCCGACGCGCAGCGCTGCCCCGACGGCGCCCTCCGCCTCGGTCGGGGGAGAGCCGGGCCTCGACGAGACCGGTCCGGTCGCACCCGTGCCTGAGCGTGCCGCGGTGTTCTCGAACTTCCGTACGCGCCGCTCGCTCGAGTTCATGGGCGAGTCCATCGAGCCCCGCACCGCTCACGAGCAGGAGCCAGAGACGTCGGTGCCCGCCGTCGAGCCCCCCGCGGCTCAGGCGATCCCGTCCGTCGAGCCCGACCTGCCGATGCGCGGCCAGCACCAGGACGCGGCCGTGCAGGCGCTCGCCGACGCGTGGAACCCGAGCGTCGCCGGTGGTCTCGAGGACGCGGTCGCGTCCGTCGCGGACCAGCCCGACCTCGGCGCCTTCCACGATGCCGAGAGCGCCGCGTGGCAGCCGACCCACGCGTCTGAGCTGCCCGCTCCGACGCGTGACGACGACAGGCTGCGCACCCTCGGTGCGCACGTCGGTTCGATCGCGTCTGCTGCGGAGATCGACGACGAGGCGTACCCGGACGTCCCGACGCGTCGGGGCCGCTATGCCCGCTACGACGACGCGAACGCCGAGACGGTCGCGCAGGGCGACGCGGCTCCCGCCTACGAGCCGGAGCCCGTCGTCGACCAGACGGTGGTCGACGCCGTGCCGGTCGCAGAGATCGACCCCGCGCTCGGTTTCGCGATCCCCGGCCTCGTCGAGGACGAGCTCGAGGTTCCTGATCTCGCCGCCGACGTCGCGTACGACGACGCGCCCGTCGAGGAGTACCCGGCGGAGCCTGTCGGCTACGCGAACGAGCCCGCGCCGCAGGCGTATGAGTCGTTCGAGGCGCCGCAGGCAGAGGTTGCAGCTCCGCAGTACGAGGCTCCGCAGTACGAGGCGCCTCAGCAGGAAGCCCCGCAGTACGTCGCTCCGGCTGAGCCCGCGCCCGTCCAAGACGCAGGCTTCCTGCCGATGCCCGCGGCGAGCGCTGACATCGCTCCGTTCGCCGTCAGCCCTTCGGGTGCCGCGCTGCCGAGCTTCAGCGACGTCCTCGGCGCCGCACCGGCCGCCGCGGCCCCGGCGCCCGCCGCCGAGCCCGAGAAGAAGCGTGGCCTCTTCGGTCGCAAGCGCAAGAAGAAGGGTGAGGACGCGCCGGCTGTCACGCCGCCGCCCGCACCTGTGTCGCACGAGCCGGCCGGATGGGGGATGGCGCCCGCGCCGTCCGCCCCTGCCCCCGCGGCCTTCCAGCCTGAGCCGCAGGCCGCCCCGGCATTCGAGGCTCCCGCAGCGTTCGCACCGCAGGCTGCGCCGCCCATGCCGACGCGGACGCCCGCGGCGTCCATGGACGCTGCGCCGCTCGAGCGTCGTACGCCGTCCACGTTCACGCCCCAGGCGATCGAGCCCGACGGCTTCACCTACTCGCCTCCCGCGTTCGGTGCGACCGTCGCGTCGGCGGCTGAGACCGTGGGCCGTGCCGCGCCGTCGGCCACCGCATTCTTCGGTCCGAGGGACGACGCCGCACCCGTGGCGCCGTCCGCGCCTGCCGCTCCGGCTTCCCCCGATGCCCAGCGCACCAGCTGGGGAGTGGGCGAGCTGGACGCAGAGCTCTCTGCCCGGCTCGCACTGCAGGCCGGGATCCAGGAGCAGGCGCTGGCCGAGCTCAGCCAGCTCTCCTCGTACCGGCCGAACCAGATGGCCGGCACCGCGGCGAGCAGCAACCTCACCAAGCGAGTCCGGACGGAGGTGCCTGCCTCTACACTTCCGGACGAGGGCTCTTCCAAGATCAGCCGCGACGCGGCAGAGCTCCGGTCGCGACTGTCGTCCTTCGTGAGTGCCACCAACCGGGCACGCCAGGAGGGCGACGGAAGTCCGGCGCAAGATGTCCATGAACCGACCCACGACCCCGCACCACAGTCGCGTTGACTCTGGAAGAAGGAGAGAAAGTGTCCATCAGTACTGAGGCAACCAACTTCGGGTGGTTGCTCGACAACTTCGTCAGGACAGTTGCCGGCACCCGCCACACGCTCGTCGTCTCTGCGGACGGTCTGCTCATGGCGATGTCGGAGAACCTGGACCGGACCTCCGGCGACCAGCTTGCCGCTATCGTGTCTGGCATGTCCTCCCTGACGCGTGGTGCCGCGCGCCAGCTCGAGGCTGGGAACGTCCGCCAGTCCATCATCGAGATGGACGACGCGTTCCTGTTCCTCATGAACGTGTCCAATGGTTCCGTGCTCGCTGCGGTGGCAGAGTCCACCTGCGACGTCGGCCTCATCGGCTACGAGATGGCTCTGCTCGTCTCGCGCACCGAGGCCACGCTGACTCCGCAGCTCATCACCGAGATGCGCGGCAACCTTCCCGTCGACGGTGCGACTCGTCTTCTTGGCTGAGGGAGATTCACATGTCTAGCTCGCACGACGGTCACGAGTTCGAGAGCTCGACCGTCCGGCCCTACACAGTCACGGGCGGCCGTGTCCGGTCCGCGACGTCCGACCTCCCCCTGGAGGCGCTCGTCGAGGCGATGCCCGGTGCTGTCACCGGAACGCGTCTGACGCCCGAGAAGCGCGAGATCATCCGCCATGCGGCGCTGAACTACGTCTCGGTCGCGGAGCTCTCGGCGCTCCTGCGCATGCCGATCGGCGTGGTTCGTGTCGTCATCGCCGACCTCGCCGACGACGGTTACATCAAGGTGCACACCGCGGCGCCCGTCAACGTCCACACGGGTCACGGCCAGCCTGGCCACCAGAACCCGGCCCTGTCCCTGAGCGTGTTGGAGAGTGTTCTCAATGGCATTTCCTCCCTCTGAGTCCGCGTCCGTCACGCCGCACGCGCCTGCCCCTACGGTCGTCAAGATCGTCGTCGCAGGTGGCTTCGCAGTGGGCAAGACGACGTTCATCGGCTCCATCTCTGACATCGAGCCCCTCAACACCGAGGCCGCGATGACCGAGCACTCCGTCGGCGTCGACGACGCCGGTGGCGTGACCGACCGCAAGACGACGACCACGGTCGCCATGGACTTCGGTCGCATCGAGCTCTCGAGCTCGCTGTGGCTGTACCTCTTCGGCACCCCCGGCCAGGACCGCTTCCTTTTCATGTGGGACGACCTGGTGCGCGGCGCGATCGGCGCCGTCGTGCTCGTCGACACCGACCGCCTCGAGCAGTGCTTCCCGGCGATCGACTACTTCGAGTCGCGGGGCATCCCGTTCGTCGTGGGCGTCAACTGCTTCGACGGTGTGGCCAAGCACCGCCTCGAGGACGTCCGTGAGGCCCTGCAGGTCCCTGCGCACGTCCCGATGCTGTACACGGACGCACGCTCGCGTGCGGCGACGAAGCAGACGCTGATCTCGCTCGTCCAGCTCGCGATGGCGCGCCTGCGCGCCGCCTGAGCCTCCGCAAAGCTGTAGTCCCCGGCCGGGGCCGTCGTTCGTCGACGGCCCCGGCCGGTGTCGTCTCGGGTAGATTCGTCCCGTCCGCGGGAAGGGCCCGCGCGTGCGACGGAGGTTGCCGTGTTTCTCGTCGACGGCTCGGCGCTGCGGCTGACGGTCGTCGACTCCTCGTACCCGCTCCTGCCCGGCGAGGATCCTGCGATCGTGGGGGAGGCGCTCGCCTGGCGGGCATGGCTTGGCGAGCACGAGCCTGACGTCGCTGTCACGGAGATCGGCCTGGTGCAGCTGCGTCGGACGGCGGACCCGCTCGGACCAGAGGCCCGCGAGACGGTGCGTCAGCTCGTGCCGCGGCTGACCGTCCTGCGGATCCCGGACCGGGCGATGACCGTGTCGCCGCTCGTCACGCCCGTCCTCGGGCCGTTCGACGCCCTGCACCTCGGCCTCGCCGTCGTGCACCACGAGATCACGACGATGGTGACGTACGAGCGCGACCTGGCGCGCCTCGCGCGCATGTATGCCCTCGATGTCCTCAGCCCGGGCCGCGACGACGCCTGGTGGGTCTGAGGCGCGGGTCCTCCGTGGCAGAATGTGGCGCGAGGAGGGCTGACAGAGCGGCCTAATGTGACGGTCTTGAAAACCGTTGTCCCGCAAGGGACCGGGGGTTCGAATCCCTCGCCCTCCGCCATCGACGAAGGCCGCGCCGCACAGGCGCGGCCTTCGTCGTACTCCTCGCCGCGACGGGCCCGAGGGGAGGATGGTCCCGCCTCCGCGCCGTCACGGGAGGGATGATGTCCCCGTGAACACCACCGCGACAGAGGACGAGCTCGAACCGGTCGGGCTCATCAGACAGTCCGGCGCCGTCCTGCGGCTCGGCCGCCTCAGCCTCTCCGCAGGCACGGGCAGCTACCGGGTCAAGGCGACCATGGAGCGCGCGGCACGCGCGCTCGGCATGGCGCGGCACGAGGCGCACGTGACCCTCACCGAGATCACCGCGACGTCGCACCGAGGCCCCATCTTCCGCACCGAGGTCACCGAGGTGCGGTCGATCGGCGTCAACTCCGACCGCCTCATGGAGATCGAGCGCTACGTCTCGGCCCTCCCTGAGGAGACGACGGTCGAGGAGCTCGAGCGCGGGGTGGACCGGATCGCGTCCAAGCCCTTGCTCTACGGGCGCGTGGCGAACGCCCTGTTCGCCGCGGTCGCGTGCGCGGCGTTCGCGTTCCTCAACAACGGTGGGCCCGTCGAGTGCGCAGGCGTGTTCCTTGCGGCCGGCTCTGGTCAGCTGCTGCGCCGCACGCTCCTGCACAAGGGCTTCAACCAGTTCGCCGTGACGATGCTGGCCGCGTGCCTCGCGTCGTTCATGTACCTCGGGCTGATGATGGCGCTCGACTCGACCGTCGCCGCGTGGGGCGGCCACGAGGCCGGCTACGTGTCGGCCGTCCTGTTCCTCGTGCCGGGCTTCCCCCTCGTCACGGGCGCCCTCGACCTCGCGAAGCTCGACTACTCGGCCGGTGTGGCGCGCCTGACGTACGCGGTCATGATCCTCATGTCGGCTGCGCTCGCCGTGTGGGGCGTGTCGACGCTCGCGGGCGTGACGCCCGACGTCGTGCAGCCCCTCGACATCCCTACAGGCCTGCTCCTGACCCTGCGACTCGTCGCGAGCTTCCTCGGCGTGCTCGGGTTCGCGCTCATGTTCAACAGCCCGTGGACCATGGCGCTCAGCGCCGCGACCATCGGGATGGTCGCGAACGTGCTGCGCATCAGCGTCGTCGAGCAGGGCCTCGCGCCGCAGGCGGCAGCAGCGATCGCGGCATGCCTCGTCGGGCTCATCACCGCCGTTGTCGCTCCCGCGATCGACGTGCCGCGCGTGACCGTGTACGTGCCCGCCGTCGTCATCATGGTGCCCGGCGCGACGGCGTACCGCGCCGTCTACTACCTCAACGACCACGCGTCGACGACGGCCCTCGGGTACGCCGTCGACGCGGGCCTGATCGTCATCGCGCTCGCGATCGGGCTCGCGCTCGGACGCATGCTCACGGACCGCGGATGGATGTTCGAACGCTAGTGAGCAGCCGGTTTTGCCCGAGGCTCATGCTCGGATAGGCTGTGCGGGCCTGGAGACGTCGCATAGTCAGGTCTAGTGCGCCACCCTGCTAAGGTGGTAACGGGGCAACCCGTTCGAGGGTTCAAATCCCTCCGTCTCCGCTTCCGAAGGGCCCCGGTCAGCAGACCGGGGCCCTTCGACATACCCGGCTCCGCTCGGAGTGCGAGGGCTGTGATCGAGCCCATGCCCCTGCCGATTTCGCATCCAGCCCCTGGGGCGGGTATGCTCTTCGAGGTCGCCCAAGCGGTGATCATGCGCCCGTAGCTCAACGGATAGAGCATCTGACTACGGATCAGAAGGTTGGGGGTTCGAATCCCTCCGGGCGCACTCGTTTGAGACAGCGATGCAGACCCCCGCGGCCACCGGCCGGCGGGGGTCTTTGCATTCCGCGAGGTTGCCGGAACACTCCTTGACCTCGCGACGCCCGACGGGACGTCACTCGGGGAGCGTGGTGCCGTCCCCTGCGAAGCGGAAGGGCGTGCTTCCGTAGTCGTCACCGATGTTGAAGCTGATGACCGGGGGGCCGACGCTCTCGCCGAAGGTGGGGCTGTCGATGTCGCCGTCGGTGGAGCGCCTCACAGAAGCGCTGGCGTCCCCGACAGGGCGTCCTACCGAGGCGGCGCTCTCCTCCATCAGTGGCCATATGCGGTCGAGGGAGATGTCGGACCAGGACATCTGCTCGCCGGCGACCCGCGGCTGGGACGCCGCAGGGCCGTCGTGGCTGACACGCCCACCTCGGTACGTCCAGCGGTCCGTCCGGACGTCACCAGGGGTGAGCGGGGCGTCGACGATGACGAACCTGGCCGTGACGACGACATCGACGAGTCGGTCGTGGCCGATCTCCTCCTGGAGGGCCTCCGTGGCATCGGCGAGCAGCGCGGGCTGACGCAGGTCAGGGCGCAGGTGGCCGTCCTGGATCGCCCCGATGGTCTGTTCGACTGCCGCCCGGTACGGGGCGAGGACCGCGGCCGCCGCGACGAGCGCTACGAGTGCGTAGAGCGCGAAGCGGAGAGGCCGGCCGCGGGACACGCTCAACAGGGGTCCCTTGCGCTGCCCGTCGACGATGCGGGTATGGGGCTGGATCGGCACGAGCGGCACCGACGCCCGTTCGGGGACGATCAGCCCGGCACGCTCAGCGGGAGACAGCTCACCATCGACGAAGGCGATCTCCGGGCCTCCGTCGAGGAGGATCACGACCTCGACCTCGGTCCCCGGCTGGAACCGCGAGAGCTCGGTCAGGGTGACGATGGTCCGGATCGTCGTCGCGTACGCCGGGCCGGCGAGGGGACGGACGGTGACGTCGATGTCGCACAGCGGCTGGTCGTTGATCTGCGTGCCCGTCTGGCGCAGGGCGTCGATCCGCGCCACACCCAGGCGTCGAGCATCACGTGCGTGCTGGATCGCCTCGGACGAGGCAGCAACCGATCCGCGCATCGACGAGGCGACGCCCGTGAGGACGACGCCGAGGATGGCGACCGTCAGGGAGATCCCGATGACCAGCCCGCCGTCGCCCGGCGGGCCGACGAGCGCGATGATCGCGCCTCCGAGCAGGGAACCGAGGGCAGCGGAGGTGATCAGGCGCAGCACCCGACGATGCTATTCGAGGCGGTCGCACGAGTCGCGCCGAGTGCCGTACGTCATAGCGCCGGGCTGACCTGGGTCGATAGCGTGGCAGGCATGTCTGGGCTGTGTGACGGCGAATGATGCTGTCCCCGAGGCGCGTCGTCCGCCGTGCCCTGGCTGCACTCCTTCTCGCTGCCGTCGCGTGTGTCCTCCCTGCGGGTGTGGCCGCGGCGCACGACCAGCTGATCGACAGCGCCCCAGCCTCCGGTGAGCGGCTCGACGCCGCGCCCACCGAGGTGCGGCTCACGTTCTCGGGCGACCTGATGGAGCTCGGCTCGACCGTGGTCGTCGCCGACGCCGCAGGCCAGGACTGGGCCGGGAGCACGCCGGTCCTCGACGGGTCAGCGCTGACGGTGCCGCTCGCCCCGAACCTGCCGGACGGTGCCTACACCGTGCGCTGGCGCGTGGTGTCCGCCGACGGGCACCCCATCTCCGGGTCGGTGCCGTTCCAGGTCGGGGACGTTCCGTCGCCGGACGCGACGGTGCCGCCCGACGCCGCGGCCTCGCCCGACGACGTCGCCTCGCCCCGTGCGGACGCCACGGACAGCGAGAGCCCTCGCACCGAGAACGCGACCTCCACGGGGCCGCTGCGCACCGTCTTGGTCGCCGTCGGCGGTGCCGCGCTCGCCACGACGGTCTACGCCGTCGTGCTCGCGACGCGCCGTCGGGCGCGCGACCGACAGCCATGAGACTCCGCCCCGACCCACTGATGAGAAACGAGCCCTGATGTCCGTCCGACGTGCCCTCTCCTCTGCTGCTGCCCTGGCGCTGCTGCTCGCGCTGTCCGCGTGCGACGCGGGCGACCCGAGCCCTGCTGCGTCGTCGACCGGGACGCCGATGCCGTCCGTCGTCGGCGCGGTGGTCCTCGAGGACGGGTGGGTCAAGGCGGCCGAGTCGGGCATGTCGGCGGCGTTCGGCGAGATCGTGAACTCCACAGGGGCAGACGTGACGGTCGTGTCCGTGAGCACGCCTGCCTCGAAGTCGACCGAGCTCCACGAGACGGTCCAGGACGACGCCGGGCAGATGGTCATGCGCGAGAAGGAAGGCGGGTTCACGGTCGCGGCCGGAGAGACCCTGAGCCTCGCGCCGGGCGGCAACCACCTCATGCTCATGGGCCTCGTCGGGCCGCTGGAGGCTGGCGACGAGGTCGATCTCACGCTCACGCTCGCGGACGGCACCTCCGTCGACGCGACAGTCCCGGTCAAGGACTACTCGGGTGCCAACGAGACCTACGAGGACGGCGAGGACATGGAGATGGGCGGCCACTGATGGCCCGTGGCCGTGAGCGTGAGGCCGGCCGCGGCGGGCTGAGCCGCCGCCAGGTCCTGCTCGGCGGAGCCGTCGCCGGTGCGGGAGCGGTCGCCGCCGTCGGGGCGGATGCGCTGACCCGACGTGCGACGACGTCGGCCCCCGCTGCGTTGCCGGCCGAGCCGCGCGAGGTGCTGCACGGCGGCGACACGGTCCCGTTCTACGGGGAGCACCAGGCCGGGATCGCGACGACGCCGCCGCAGTCCTGCGCGACGCTCGTCGCCCTCGACCTGCGCCCGGAGACCGACCGCGACGCCCTGCGCCGCATGATGCGGCTGCTGACCGACGACGCTGCTCGCCTCACCCACGGGACGCCGGCGCTCGCTGACTCCGAGCCCGAGCTGGCCGTGGTGCCCGCCCGCCTCACGGTGACGTTCGGGTTCGGCCCTGAGCTCGTGCGTCGGGCAGGGGGCGACGCGCCCGCGTGGCTGCGACCGCTCCCCGCGTTCGGCATCGACCGGCTCGACGACGCGTGGAGCGGCGGCGACATCTTCGTCCAGGTCGCGGCGGACGACCAGCTGACCGTCGCGCACGCCGTCCGCATGCTGCTCAAGGACACCCGCCGGTTCGCGACCGTCCGGTGGACGCAGTACGGCTTCCGGCGCGCTCGCGGCTCCGAGGCGTCCACGACGACCATGCGGAACCTCTTCGGGCAGGTCGACGGCACGGTCAACCCGGAGCCGGGCACCACCGACTTCGACGGGGTGGTCTGGGCGCGCGACGGCTGGCTCGCCGGCGGCACGAGCATGGTCGTGCGGCGCATCGCGATGAACCTCGACACGTGGGACCGGCTCGACCGGGACGGGCGCGAGCAGTCCGTCGGTCGGCGCCTCTCGGACGGCGCGCCGCTGACCGGAACGCGCGAGCACGACGAGCCCGACTTCGACGCGACCACGCCGCTCGGGTTTCCCGTCATCCCCGAGTTCTCCCACATGCGCCGGGCTCGCTCCGACGACCCGCGCGAGCGGATCTTCCGCCGCGGCTACAACTACGACGACGAGGCTCGCGGTGAGCAGATCTCCAGCTCCGGGCTCGTGTTCATCGCCTTCCAGGCCGACGTCGACGCGCAGTACGTGCCGCTGCAACAGCGCCTCGACGAGCTCGACCTGCTGAACGAGTGGACGACGCCGATCGGCTCCGCGGTCTTCGCCGTCCCGCCGGGCTGCGCCGAGGGCGGGTTCATCGGCGAGACGCTGCTCGCGTAGCCGAGCCCCTGCCGGCGCGGTGAGACAGTCCGGGGCCGGACGGGCCGGTGTCTGCGGGCCGGGCTAGCCTGGCCGCATGACCGCGAACACGAGCCCCGCGTCCCTGTCCGTCGCTGACCGCGCTCGTCGCCTGCGCGAGCTGCACGCCGCCCCGGAGATCCTGCGCGTCGTCAACGTGTGGGACGTGATCTCCGCGAAGGCCGTGCTCGGGCTCCCGGAGACGAAGGCGCTCGCGACCGCCGGCCACTCGATCGCTGCGACGTTCGGGTACCCCGACGGCGAGATCCCCTTCGAGATCACGCTCGACATGGTCGGCCGCATCGTCGCGGCTGCCGGTGACGTGCCCGTGAGCGCCGACCTCGACAATGGCTACGACAACCCCGGGGAGACTGCCCGCCGGGCGATCGGTGTCGGCATCGTCGGGGCGAACGTCGAGGACCGCCTCGTCCCCGTCAGCGAGGCTGCCGATCGCGTCGCCGCGATCGTCGCCGCAGGCGAGGCCGAGGGTGTGCCGTTCGCGCTCAACGCCCGCACCGACGCGTTCGTGCGCGGCGGCGACAAGCCCGTCGCCGACAAGGTCGCCGACGCGATCGAGCGGGGCCGCGCCTACCTCGACGCCGGCGCCGACATCATCTTCGTCCCCGGCGTGCTCGACGCCGACGTCACCCGCCAGCTCGTCGAGGGCATCGGCGAACGCAAGGTCTCCGTCATCGGCCTACCCGGCGCCCTCACGGCCGCCGAGTACGAGGCCCTCGGCGTCGGCCGCATCTCCTACGGACCCACGACGCAGCGCGTCGCGCTCACCGCCCTGCAGGACGTCGCCGCGAGCCTCTACGCCGACGGCGCCATCCCGCCGAGCACGCGAGCGCTCAACTGAGGCCGCCCGTGCTCCCGGCCGATGCCGTCGCCGAGCTGCGCGCCGCGCTGCTCGCCCGCCGCGCCGAGGCCGAGGAGCGCCTCGGCGCACACGCCCGCACCTTCCAGGACATCGTCGACGCCGCCGCGAACGCGAACGTCGACGACGAGCACGACCCCGAAGGAACCACCATCGCCTTCGAGCGCTCCCAGGTCGACGCGCTCGCCCAGAGCGCCCACGACACCCTCGACGAGATCAGCGCCGCCCTCGCCCGGCTCGACGACGGCACCTACGGCGTCTGCGAGACCTGCGGGCAGCCCATCCCGCTCGACCGTCTCCGCGCCCGGCCGACCGCCCGGCGCTGCGTCGCCTGCGCCTGAGACATCAGTGTCGAGCGGCACCGGGCTCAGCGAGCGGGTGTGCGCACCATCGAGAACACGTCCGGGCCGTCCGGCACGTCCGTGTGCGCCGTCACCGCGAAACCGTGCCGCTCGTACAAGCGGACGTTGCGCACGTCCGACGTCTCCAGCGCGACCGGTGCGTCGGGCGCACGCTCAGCCACGAGCGCGAGCACCTCGGTGAGCACTGCGGACCCCAGCCCGACGCCCCGACGGTCCGGGCGCACGCCGAGCGTCGCGAAGTCCCACGCCCCCTCCGGGCGCTCCGGCGTCGGGACGCTGATCAGCCGCTCGAGCCGGTCCCCGTGCAGCTCCGCGACCCGCGCCTGCACCTCGTCCGGCGGGTCCGGTGCGTCGGGAGGCAGGACCGCCGCGACCCCTGTCACGTCGTCGTCGACCAGCACGAGGCCACAGCTCACCGCGTGCGCGAGGTACAAGGCCTGCAGATCCTCGACCCGAGCCTCGTGGTCCTCCTCGGGGACGGTCCAGCGCGTCCACGGATAGTCCGCGAAAGCGAGAGCGAGCGTGCGTGCAGCGGCAGGGACGTCGGCGAGCGTGGCCAGTCGCGTCGAGGTCATCGGACCTGCCTACCAAGTTCGTGACCGGCGGCGCCACTCGGACACACGACACAGGGCTAGGCTCGGACGCACACCGGCGAGAGCGACGAGCTCATGCGCCGGCCGTCATCACCGCTGATGACCAGCCCGAGGGAGAGCCATGACGGCCACGCAGGCAAGCACGAGCGAGTTCGACCTGTTCGGACCGTGGATTGACGTCGTCGAGACTCCTGACCAGGTGCCCCCGCTCTACCGTGACCACCCGCTCGACCTCGACGCGAGCGAGCTCGTGCTCAAGTTCCCGCGCAACATCGCACGACGCGACGCCCACCCCGACATGGACCTCTACGATCACCTCGTGGTCGTCGACGCCGCGACCCTCACCATGCTGTCCCGCCGCACCGGCGCGCGGAGCGACCGCGGGTACGACACGGTCCGCGTGCGGCACGACGAGATCGTCGCGGTCCGCGACGCCGTCAGCATCCTCGACGGCACCATCACCGTGACCACCCGCTCCGGGGGCGTCGTGACCGTCCCCTACAACGGCTCCTCACGTGACAACGTCCGTCGCCTCGTCGAGCTGCTCCGAACCCACGTCACGACCGGCGCCCCGACGCAGCGCGGCGCCGCCGTGCTGCGCGCGGGTCGCGCGACCGCCGACCCCGTCGCTGCGCTCGACCTCGGCCGCGACGACCAGTCGCTCGCCAGCCACGTCCGTGAGATCCGACGCGCCCACCCCGACCTCGCGCCGTGGACGGGGCACGTCCGCCGCGACGTCCGCCGCCGCGCGACCGTGATCACCGCGCCCTTCCACGCGATCGTCCGGGCGTTCTCGCCCGCGACCCTGCACGCCGCCATCCTCTCCGCCGACGACCGCACGCTCGAGGTCTACGGCCGCCACGCGTGGGTCATCCGCGGACGCGCCCCCGTCATGTCGACGTCACGCCTGATCGTCCCGCTCAGCATGCTCGATAGGGTCGAGATCGCCCCCGACCCGAGGTACCGCGAGACGATCCGCGCGAAGCTCTGCATGGGCGCCGCGCACGTCGACGTCCTGCTACCCGAGGGATCGGACGCGCACCTGCTCCTCGAGCGGGCTTCCCACGGCGCCTGACACGCTCGGGAGGCGTCAGCGCGGCTGGCGTCCCCCGTGCTCTCGCAGCTCGCGCAACGGCGCGACGCACCACGGCGTGAGGAAGAACGACGCCCCACCAGTGATCGTGGCGACCGTCAGCACGGCGAGGGGGCCCCGTCCCGCAGCGCTGTCCTGCGCGAGGAACCAGACTGCGACGAGCGCGACCCAGACAGGCACCATCGTGAGCCACATTCGCGCTCGCGCGGTCAGGGGCGCAGGCAGCCGCAGCGCGACGCCTGCGAGGATCCCACCCACGGCGAGACCGACGACACCGGCGACGACCGCGTAGATCGTCATGAGCACGCCGAACCACTCGGAGTCGATCTGGTCGAGCAGCGCACCAGCGACGCCCCCGGCCCCCATGCCCGTGCACAACCCGAGAAAGAGGTAGCGGCCGACCACGGCCAGCCGCAGGTTGGCGGCCTGCCCGCGGCGGTACGCGGCGACATCGGAGCTGTCCATGCGCCGAGGCTAGCGCCCGCCATGAGCGGTGAACAGGTCAGGAACCGAGCGTCCCTGACAGCCGCCCGTGCCGTGCCGCGCTGTCGGGATTCATGCCGACGATCTCGACGGTCGCGCCCTTCGCCGCGTAGCGCGTCGTGATCGCGTCGAGCGTCGCGACGGTCGACGCGTCCCACACGTGCGCGCCCGACATGTCGATGACGACGTGCCGCGGACCGTTCGCGTAGTCGAACTGGTAGACGAGGTCGTTCGACGACGCGAAGAACAGCTCCCCGCGAACCGTGTACACGCGTGTCTCGCCGTCGGCGGCGTCGACGTGCGTCACCGACGTCAAGTGCGAGACGCGGTTCGCGAACAGCACGGCTGCCACGAGCACCCCGCTGACGACGCCGTACGCAAGGTTGTGCGACCACACCGTCACCACGACGGTCGTGAGCATGACCGTCGTCTCGCTGCGCGGCATGCGTCGCAGCGTGCTCGGACGGACCGAGTGCCAGTCGATCGTCGCGACGCACACCATGATCATCACCGCGACGAGCGCAGCCATCGGGATGGCCGCGACCACGTCGCCCAGCCCGACGACGAGCGCGAGCAGGAACACGCCCGCGAGGAACGTCGAGATGCGGGTCCGCGCTCCGGACACCTTCACGTTGATCATCGTCTGGCCGATCATCGCGCAACCGCCCATGCCGCCGAACAGGCCCGTGATGATGTTCGCAGCGCCCTGCCCCCACGCCTCGCGCGTCTTGTTCGAGTGGGTGTCCGTGACGTCGTCGACCAGCTTGGCGGTCAGCAGCGACTCGAGGAGGCCGACGAGCGCGACGCCGAGCGCGAACGGGGCGATGATCTCGAACGTCTCGAGCGTGAGCGGCACGTGCGGCAGCCCGAACGTCGGCAGGGACTCGGGGAGGGCGCCCTCGTCGCCGACGTCCGGCACGTCGATGCCCGCGACCACGACCGCCGTCGTCAGCACGACGATCGCGACGAGCGGCGCCGGGACGATCGTCGTCCAGCGGGGGATGAGCACCATCATGACGATGCCCGCCGCAGTGAGCGCGTAGACGGCCCACGGGACGTCGACGAGGTGCGGGAGCTGCGCGAGCAGGACGAGGATCGACAGCGCGTTGACGAATCCGACCATGACCGAGCGCGGCACGAACCGCATGAGGCGCGCGACGCCCAGCAGGCCGAACGCCACCTGGATGGCACCCGCGAGGATGATCGTCGCGACGAGGTAGTCGAGACCGTGCTCGCGCGCGACCGGCGCGACGACGAGCGCGACAGCCCCGGTCGCCGCGGAGATCATCGCGGGGCGGCCGCCGAGGAACGCGATCGCGACCGCCATCGTGAACGACGCGAACAGCCCGACCCGCGGGTCGACGCCGGCGATGATCGAGAAGGCGATCGCTTCCGGGATGAGGGCGAGACCGACGACGAGACCGGCGAAGACCTCCGTGCGCAGCCGTCGCGGCGACCGGAGCGCGGCGGCGACGGAGTGGACGGCGTCCGCCTCGGGTGCGCCGGTCGAGGCCTGCTCGGCAGGAGCTGCGTCGCGTGGCTCGGACAACGGGGAAGCGGGCAAGGAGGTCTCCGTCCAAGGGGTGGGCGGCGCGAGAGCCCTCGCTCGATCGTGCCGCCCGACGATACCTCAGCAGCGTCGACCGGCGCCTCGTCCGGGGGCCGGTCGAGACCGGCCTCACATCACTGGTGCTGGGCAGTCAGTCGGGGATCTCGTCGGTCGTCGTGAGGTGGCCCAGCGGACGGCCCGACGTCGCGCGCTCCGGACTCTCCTCCGGCGGGCCGAGGCGGGACGCGAGGTGCCCGCCAAGGAAGCCCCCGGCTCCGAGCAGTGCCGCACCCGCGAGCGACAGCAGCCTGCCCTTGGTCGGGTCGGACCGGCGCGCCCACAGCGACGCGACGCCGAGCGCGAGCGCCCCGCTGTTCGCCGCCACGTGCACGGTCGCGACCCGCTTCTGGGACCGGTCGAGCCGCAGGTAGTCGGCGAGACCGAGATAGGCGGTCGGGAGGCTCGAGACGACGGCGACGCCCAGCAGCGTGCGCGCCGCGTGACCGTCGCGCGGGTGCAGGACGTCGAGCAGCACGCTCGAGACCCACGCGCCCACCGGGACGTCCGAGAGCGCGGCGTGGACAGGGTGGCCTACGGGCGCGCCTTGCGCGACGTCACGCTCCGTCGCCGACGGGTGCGCCGCGAGGGCGACCCCCTCGACGACCGAGGCCGCGCTGTCGAGGGCGTGCGCGCCCTCCAGCTCCGAGACGAGCTCTGCCGGGGTCGGCATGAGAGCCATGCGTCCTCCTTGAAGGGTGGTGGTCTTCGCCTCTCCCAGCGTGCGCCGGGACACGTGCGGGCGCACGCCGGGCGGTCGCGGCCGTGCCGTCAGCCGTCCGACGCCGTCGCGACCGCGCGCGCCGCCAGGTCCGACAGACGTGAGACCCGCTCCGCAGAGAGCGCAGCCTGCCGCGCCACGACCTCATGGTCGAGCCCGAGATCCGTCGCCCGCTCGACGAGCACCGCCCAGACGCCCGCGGTGCTCGCGACCGCCCCCGCGGCTGCGGCCAACCTGCTCGCGGGGGCTGCGCGCAGGCGCGGGCTGCGTACCGACTCCCGCCGGCGGACCACCGGCAGCCCGGCCAGGTCCGCGAGGGTGACGAGCTGCTCGCGCTCCTCCTCGAGACCCTGCGCCAGGTCCATGACGGTCTCCATGCAGGCGTCCTCGCCGACCGGCGTACCCAGGCACGCGGTGCCCGCGAAGGCGAGCGCGCTCGCGTGCGCCCGCACGAGAGCCGTGACCTCTGTGGCGGTCGCCTGCCAGGCCTGCCCCGGCGTCGCGTCGATGCGATGCATCGGCCCGCGCGTCACGAGGCCGTCCCCGGCGCGGATGCCCTCGACGATCTCCTCGATCGCCTCCTGCGCAGTGTGGTGCGGCTCCCAGCCGAGCACCTCACGCGCCCGTCGCGTCGACATGAGCGGCGCCGACGCACCCATGTCGAGCCACCCCGGGTCTGCGGCGAGCACGCAGCTGCGCCACGCGGCGTCCATCGCGATCCGCACCGGCCGGTGCGGCACCTCGACAGTGGCGCGGGCGCCCAAGATCTGCGCGACGTCGTCCGCCTGCACGACGTCCGGTGCAGCGATGTTGAACGGGCCCCGCGCGCCCTGGACGGCAGCGCGCACGTACGCGTCCGCGACGTCGTCCGAGTGCACCGCCTGCAGCCGCATGCCGCGCGGCCACGGCAGGACCGGGAGCGCGCCGTGCGCGAGAGCCGCGCGCGGCACGCGCGGCCCCAGGAAGTAGCGGTACACCTCCGCGCCGGCCGAGCGCTGGAAGATCAGTGCCGGCCGCAGCCACGACACGGCCGTCTCGGGGTGGGCCGCCGCGAACTCCTGGATGACGCGCTCCTGCGCGGACTTGTCGACGCTGTAGTGCGACGTCGGCACGCCAGCCGTCGGGTGGTCCTCGGAGCGCAGCTCGTCGTCGTCGACCGGCGAGTACGCGCCGACCGACGACGCGAGGACGACCGTCGGCACGCGCGCCTCCGCGACGGCCGCGAGCACGCGGGCCGTCCCGGCCACGTTCGCTCGCCGCAGCGCGTCACGCTCACGGTTCGGCTGGATCTGCCACGCGAGGTGCACGACGGCGTCCGCACCCGCCATCGCGGCCGCGAGCGTCCGCACGAGCCCGTCCTCGTCTCCCGGCTCGCCGACGTCCGCGAGGTGCCACTCGACGCCCGCGAACGGCTCCGCCGTGCCCGGGTGCCGGCGCGACACCCCGACCACCTCGGTCACGCGCGGCTCCGCCGCGAGCGCCCGCAGGACGGCCGACCCGACGTTGCCGCTCGCGCCGACGACGACGACCCTCATCGCGTGCCGTCCGCAGCAGGCAGGCGCGGGTCGAGGACGACCTTGATGCAGCCGTCCTCCTTCTTCTGGAACATCGCGTACGCCTCGGGCGCGCTCTCGAGCGGGAGCCGGTGCGTGCGCAGGTCGAGGACACCGAGAGGGTCAGCGGGGTCGGTGACGAGCGGCATCAGGTCGTCGACCCAGCGGCGCACGTTGCACTGGCCGGTGCGGATCGTGAGCTGCTTGTCGAAGATCTCCATGAGCGGCATCGGGTCGACCGCGCCGCCGTACACGCCCGACACGGACACCGTGCCGCCGCGGCGGGCCGAGCTGATCGCGGCGTGCAGGGCGGCGAGCCGGTCGAAGCCGGCCTTCTCGATCATCGGCGCCGCGACGGCGTCGGGCAGGTGCATCATCGCGCGGTGCGCGCCGTGGCTCACCGGCGAGCCGTGCGCCTCCATGCCGACCGCGTCCACGACGCCGTCCGCGCCCCGGCCACCCGTGAGCCCGCGGATCGCCTCGGCGACCTGGCCAGAGCCAGAGAGCTCGCGCAGGTCGAGCGTCTCCACGCCGTGCCGCGCGGCCATCTCGAGCCGCTCAGGCACGAGGTCGACGCCGATGACGCGCGCGCCCCGGTGCCGGGCGATGCGGGCGCTCATCTGGCCGATCGGGCCCAGACCGAGCACCGCGACGGTGTCCCCGGGCGCCATGCCGGTGTACTCGACGGCCTGCCAGGCCGTCGGCAGGACGTCGGAGAGGAACAGGTACTTCTCGTCGGGCGCGCCGTCGTCCGGGACGACGATCGGGCCATAGTCCGCGTGCGGCACGCGCAGCTTGCCGGCCTGCCCGCCGGGCACCTGACCGTAGAGCTTCGTGTACCCGAACAGCGCTGCGCCCTTGCCTTGCTCGCGCACCTGCGTGGTCTCGCACTGCGACTGCAGGCCGGCCGTGCACATCCAGCAGTGCCCGCACGAGATGTTGAACGGCACGACGACTCGGTCGCCAGGCTTGAGGTTCGTCACCCCGGCGCCGACCTCCTCGACGATCCCCATCGCCTCGTGGCCGAGGATGTCGCCCGAGTCGATGAACGCTCCGAGCAGGGAGTACAGGTGCAGGTCGGAGCCGCAGATAGCCGTCGACGTGACCGAGATGATCGCGTCGGTGGGCTCCTCGATCCGCGGGTCGTCGACGGTCTCGACGGAGACCTTCTCGGTCCCTTGCCAGGTCAGTGCGCGCATCGTTCCTCCATCGGTTGGGCCCGCCAGCACGGGGTGTGCGCCGTGCGGGCACGGATCTTCGGGACTTCTCGCAGGTCAGGCGCTCTCGGTGGGGCAGTCGGCTGTGGTGAAGCCGTTGACCTTGTGCGTGCCGTCGCAGAACGGCTTGATCGCGGAGCCGCCGCAGCGGCACAGCGCGACCGCGGAGCGCGTGCGACCGACCTCACGGTCATCGCCGGTCAGCAGGCGGACGGGGCCACGGACGAGCAGGGGACCGTCCGGGCACAGGGTGATCTCGACGTCGTCCCGGGTCCGGCCGGTCACGGCGTGACCTCGCGCAGCGCGGAGCGGCCGGACTTCCACGCGTCGAGGTGGTCCACGGCAGCCAGACCGTCGATGAACAGGCACGCGGCTGCCCCGAAGACGATGTCGCCGAGCAGCTCGGGCTCGGTCTCCGCGAGCCCGCCCGCAAGGTCGCGCCCGGCGATCTGCTCGTGCACCGCGTCGGCAGCGACGTGCTCGTCGAAGTAGTGGGTGGCCTCCTCGCCGTAGCCGTGGCGGCGCAGACCGTCACCGTAGAGCCGGTTGGGGATCGACGACGTCATCTCGAACGCCGCGAGGTGGCCCGTGATCGCGCCGCGCAGGCTGCGGTTCAGGCCGCACATCGACATGAACGTCGACGCGCACAGCGTGATCCCGGGCGCGTGGTCGACGTACGCGCCGTACGAGTCGTCGAGGCCGATCGCGCGCATCGATGTGCGGAAGAGCTCGGAGTGCATCGACCCGAGGTGGCCGCCGCCGTACTCGTCCGCCTGGATCTCGACCGCCGCAGCCTTCGCGCGACCGGTGAGGCGCGGGATGGACCACGTGTGCGGGTCCGCCTCCTTGAGCTGGTAGACGGACTTGAGCATGAGCATCTCGCGCAGCTGCTCGAGCGTCGCGTGCCGCGCGGCGTACCGGGAGAGGCTGGGCCCCTGGTCGGCGGCCGTGAGGGCGAAGAGCGCGGCGGCCACGTCTGGTGCGGCGGGCGCGGGGAGCGCGGGGAGCGGGACGCGCTCGCGGAGCTCCTGCTCGAGCGCCCGCTCGAGCAGGCGGCGCAGAGCGACGACGCCGGGCTGCCACTCGCGGTCGTCGTCCACGCCCTCGATGCCGCGGTAGTGCAGCTCCTGGAGGACGAACAGCGCGAGCTGCAGGTCGTCGTCGCGCAGCAGGTCGCCGCTCGTCACGGCCTCGGCGATCGCGCGGGTCGTGAGGTCGTGCACCGGGCTCCCCGCCGCGTCGGCGGCACCCGTGCGCAGCGCGTCGAGGACGGCTGCGCTCACAGGGCCGCGAGGCTGCGGCGAGGGCAGCCGCAGGGTCGCGGCGATGGTGGTCTGGCTCATGGAAGGCTCCGGTCGGGTCGTGGGGTGGACGACGGTGAGCCGGCGGCACGGCGTCGTCCAGGTCCTGTTCCCAGCCTGCGCCAGGCAGGGCGCTCCCGCCCGCTGGGAGAAGAACCCTCACGTCGTGGAGGTGCGCGACGGATCATCGCGACCGGATGTCGCGCTCGGCGCGCCGAGATTCCCTGTCGGTGCCAAGGTTGTCGTCGCAGGGGAGGAGCGGGAGGGACCGATGAGTGTGGAACGTGCGCCGGACGACGCGACCGACGGGCGCGACGAGACGGCAGCCGAGCGCGCCGACCGGAACTGGGGCGAGCTCCTGCAGGAGCTGCGCATCCTGCAGACCGGCGTGCAGATCCTCACCGGCTTCCTGCTGGTGCTCCCCTTCCAGGGGCGGTTCGGAGACCTCGACGCCTATCAGCGCGGTCTCTACCTGGTCCTCGTCATGCTCGGGATCGCCGCGATGGGCTTGCTGATGACGCCCGTGAGCGTGCACCGGGCAGTGTTCCAGCGTCGCGTCAAGCCGTCGCTCGTCGCCATGGGGGACCGGCTCGCCCGCGTGAGCCTCGCCGCCGTCGCGCTCCTCATGGGTGGTGCGACCTCGCTGGCGTTCGACGTCGTGCTCGGCAGGTTGGCTGGCGCGGTCGTCGGGGTCGTGGTCGTCGTCGCGCTCGCGCTCTCCTGGCGCGTGGTGACGCGCCGCGTCGAGCGCGGGTGACCCACGCGCCCGACGCGGCGACGAACGCTCAGCGCTCGGTGTGACCGAGGTCTGGCTCAGCGACGAAGCGGGCGGTGCCGCGCTCCGCCCCCTGCAGCTCGAGGACGACGAGGTGGTTGTCCGTGTCGCGCACGAGCGGTCCCGGCACGTACATCGTGCGGGTCGGGCCCTGTGCCGAGAACCGTCCGAGCAGCGCCCCGTTGAGCCACACGAGGCCCCGCGTCCAGCCGTCGAGGCGGAGGAAGTGGTCGCGGCCAGCGACCGAGTCGAAACGTCCGGCCGCGAACGTCGAGCCGGCGACGGGGCCGACGCCGACGCTGCCGCCGTCGAGCGCCGTCGCGAGAGCCGGGCTCACCTGGTCGAGGTCGAGCCCGCGCGTCCGCCACGCGTCGATCGTGCGGCGCGCGGTGCGCGCCGGCCCGAGCAGGCCCTTCGCCTCGCCGAGCCGGCGGCCGTAGTTGACGCGGCCCTGGTCCTCGACGAGGAGGCGCAGCCGGCCGGCACGGGTGGGCAGCGTGAGGGAGCGCGAGCCCTCGGAGCGGGACAGCACGCCGAGCGGCTGCCCGTCGAGGTGC
This sequence comes from Sanguibacter hominis ATCC BAA-789, assembly GCF_012396185.1. Classification (GTDB taxonomy): domain Bacteria; phylum Actinomycetota; class Actinomycetes; order Actinomycetales; family Cellulomonadaceae; genus Flavimobilis; species Flavimobilis hominis. The sequence continues at coordinate 1,031,028 of NZ_JAAXOW010000001.1, read as the reverse complement.
GCGACGGCACGGTCCCGGACCTCCGCGAAGCTCACGACGGCGTCGTTCGCGGCGACGTCCGTCTCGTAGACGACGAAGCCGTTCCAGCGACCGAGCTCGTCGTGCGTCGGGAGGTGGTCGTGCGTCTGCTCCTCGCCGAGCAGGTCGAGGACGTCGGCGAGCGGGACGGTCCGGTCGAGGTCGACCGTGAGCTCAGGACCCGGCAGGGGGGGCGCGGGGAGCTCGTCGGGGACCGGCACGTAGCGCGCGATGACCTCGCGGAACGCGAGGTACTTGGGCGTCACGGCGCCATGCTCGCTGAGCGGCGCGTCGTAGTCGTACGACGTCGTGATCGGCCAGTACGTGCCCTTGTCGTTCGCGCCGTTCGTGAGGCCGAAGTTCGTGCCGCCGTGGAACATGTAGAGGTTGACGGAGCCGCCTGCGGCGAGGAGCGCGTCGAGGTCGTGCGCGTTCTGCTCGGCGGTGGCCGTGTGGTGGTGCTCTCCCCACGAGTCGAACCAGCCGTTCCAGAACTCCATGCACATGAGCGGGCCGGTCGGCTGGTGGCGGCGCAGCGTCTCGAGCCGCTCGGTCGTCCGCGAGCCGAACGTCGCGGTGCGGTGCACGTGCGGGAGCCCGCCGCGCGTGAGCATCTCGTCGTCAGCCTGGTCGCACGTGATGAGCGGGACGTCGATGCCGTTCGCCCGGATCAGGCCCTCGAGCCTGGTGAGGTAGTCGGTCGAGTCGCCGTACGCGCCGTACTCGTTCTCGAGCTGGACGAGCAGGACGGGCCCGCCGCGGGTGACCTGACGCTGCGCGACGACGGGCAGGAGCTGCGCGTAGTAGTCGGCGACGGCCGCGAGGAACCGGGGCTCGGCCGTCCGCACGCCGACGCTCCCGTCAGCGAACAGCCAGGCCGGGAGCCCGCCGTTGTCCCACTCGGCGCAGATGTAGGGGCCGGGCCGGACGATCGCGTGCATGCCCTCCGCGGCGACGAGGTCGAGGAACCGGCCCAGGTCGCGGGCGCCGTCGGTGCGGAACTCGCCCGGACGGCTCGAGTGGAAGTTCCACGCGACGTACGTCTCGATCGTGTTGAGACCCATGAGCCGCGCCTTGTGGATGCGGTCCGCCCACAGGTCCGGGTGGACGCGGAAGTAGTGCAACGCTCCCGAGACGACCTGGTGGGGCCGGCCGTCGAGGAGGAATGCCTCCGCGCCGATCTCGAACGTGGGCATGGCGATGTGCTCCTTGCTGAGGGTGGGGTGTGCGTGGGCGCGCCGGCCGGGGCCTCGGGGGTAGCCCCGACCGGCGCTGGATCGTCACTTGGAGACGGTGAAGCCCTGCTGCTCGCCGTAGTCGAGCGAGGCGGTCTGCCACGCCTTGAGGCCGTCGACGAGCGTCGACTTGCCGACGTACGCCTGGCCGACCGAGTCGTTGAAGATCGAGTTCGCGTAGACCTGGAACGGCAGGTACTGCCATCCGGCGACGACGTCCTTCGCGGACTGCGCGAGCACCTCGTTGACCTTCTGCCCGCCGAAGTACTCGAACTCCTTGGAGATGAACGCGTCCGAGGAGAGCTCGGCGGTGGTGGCGGGGAACGCGCCGCCGTCGATACGGATCTGGACGCCGTCGCCAGCGTTGGCGAACTCGACGAACGCGTACGCGAGCTCAGCGGACTTCGTCGCCGACGGGACGGCGAGCGAGGAGCCGCCGTTCTCCGCGGTCGCCGCCGCACCGGCGGACCACTGCGGCATCTGCGCGACGCGCCACTTGCCCGCGCCGCCCGGGACGCCGGACTCGAGGTTGGCGGGCATCCACGCGCCGATGGTCAGCGTCGCGATGCTCCCGTTGTCGAGGCCCTGGTACCACTCGTCGCTCCACGAGCTGATCGGGGCGACGAGCTCCTCGTCGATCATGGTCTGCCACAGGTCCGCGAACTTGGCCGAGCCCTCGTCGGCGAGGTTGATGCCGACCGTCGTGCCGTCGACGGTGAACGGCTTGCCGCCGGCCTGCCAGATCATCGACGTCGTGAAGCCTGCGTCGCCCGTGTCGTTGGCGATGTAGACGCCCGCCTTCTTCAGGGTGCGCGCGGCCTCGAGGTACTCGTCCCAGGTGGTCGGGATCTCGACCTTGTTCTCCTTGAAGACCTCCTCGTTGTAGAAGAGGGCCATGGGGCCGGAGTCCATGGGCATGCCGAAGATCTGCTCGCCGACGGTCACCGCGCCCTCAGGGCCAGGGGTGAACACGCCGTCGAGCTCGCCCGCGCCGAGCGGGGCGAGGTCGGTCAGCGCGCCGGAGATCGCGAACTGGGGAAGGGCGTAGTACTCGACCTGCGCGACGTCGGGAACGCCCGAGCCTGCTGCGATCGCGTTCTGCAGAGCGGTGTACTGGTCGTTGCCGGTGCCGGCGTTGACGAGCTCGACCTCGGTGCCGGGGTGCTTCTTCTCGAACGCGTCGACGACGGCCTCGAGCGTGGGCTCCCACGCCCAGACGGTGATCTTGCCGGACAGCTCGCCTGCGCTGGAGGCCGGGGCGCTGCCTGCGGGCGTGGTCGGGGAGTCCTTCGCGCCCGAGGAGCAGGCCGTGAGCGCGAGGGCGAGGACGCCCGCGGCTGCGAGGGCCGCCGTCGTGCGGCGGGGTGAACGTGGTGCCATGGTGATCGCTCTCTTCTTCGTGAGTGATTGTGGTGACGTCAACATCGGGTGTGTGACGGCCGGGCGCACGGTCGCAGGACCGTTACTCCTTGACCGACCCCGTGGCCAGACCCGACTGCCAGTACCGCTGCAGCAGGAGGAAGACCACGATGAGAGGAAGGATGGTGAGCACCGATCCGGTGATCACCAGGTTGAAGACGGCCTCGCCTCCCGCGGTGGCCGCCTGGGCGTTCCACGCGTTGAGCCCGAGGGTCAGCGGGTACCACGTGGGGTCCTTGAGCATGATCAGCGGCAGGAAGTAGTTGTTCCACGTCGCGACCATGGTGAACAGCAGCACCGTGACGATGCCGGGGGCGAGGAGAGGCAGGCAGATCTGCCCGAACGTGCGCGCCTCGCTCGCGCCGTCGACCCGAGCCGCCTCGAGGAGCTCGCCCGGGATGGCCTCCTGGGCGAACGTCCACATGAGGTACAGGCCGAACGGCGAGATGAGCGACGGGATGATGACCGCCCAGGGCGTGTTCGTGAGCCCCATCCGCGAGAACATCAGGAACGTCGGGACGGCCAGCGCGGTGCCGGGGACCGCGACCGCACCGATGACGACCGCGAACACCCAGCGCTTGCCGGGAAAGTTGAACTTCGCGAGGCCGTAGCCGCCGAGGATCGCGAGGGCGGTCGCGCCACCAGCGCCGAGGGCCACGTAGAAGACCGTGTTGCCGAGCCAGCGCATGAAGATGCCGTCGTCGTACGTGACGGTCGTGACGATGTTGTCCCACAGCGCGAAGTCGCCGCCGAACCACAGGCCGAACGTGCTGAGCAGGTCGCCCTGCGTCTTGGTCGCGTTGATGACGAGCCACACGAGCGGCACGAGGCTGTAGAGCAGGACGATGCTCGTCACGAGCGTGAGCATCACCGAGCGGCGAGGACGCTCGACGGTGTACGAGCGGCGCCGGCGGGGGGCGAGTGTCGAGGTCATCGGTCAGGCCTCCTTGCGCATGCCGCGCAGCTGCACGACGTAGGCGATGACCATCGTGAGCAGGCCCATGATGATCGCGACGGTCGCGGAGTAGTTGTACTGCTGGCCCGAGAAGGACAGCGAGTAGGCGTAGAGGTTCGGCGTGAAGAACGTCGTGATCGCGTTCGGCGCCATCGCCTGCAGGATGCTCGGTTCGTTGAACAGCTGGAAGCTGCCGATGATCGAGAAGATGAGCGCGACGACCAGCGAGCCCCGGATCGCGGGGATCTTGATCGCGCTGATGACGCGCCACTGACCGGCGCCGTCGATCTCGGCGGCCTCGTAGAGCGAGGTCGGGACGGTGCGCAGCGCCGAGAAGAAGATCAGCATGTTGTAGCCGACGAACTCCCAGGTCACGATGTTGCCGATCGCGAGGAGGATCCACTCGGGTGCGAGCGGGTTGGGGATCGACGTGCCGAGGAGCTCGTTGAGGTTGCCGATCAGGCCGAAGCGCGTGCCGTACATGAAGCCCCACATGAGTGCGGCGACGACGGCGGGGACGGCGTACGGCATGAAGATCGCGATGCGGAAGAAGTTGCGACCGTGCAGGCGCCCGGAGTCGATCGCGAGGGCGACGAGCAGGGCGATGCCGAGCATGATCGGCACCTGGACGACGAGGAAGAGCGAGACCCGGCTGAGCGCCGACCAGAACTTGTCGTCGCGCAAGGCGGCCGAGTAGTTGTCGAGGCCGACGAAGGCGTTGCCGCCCACGAGCTGCTTGCGGAAGAGGCTCAGGTAGATCGAGTAGGCGATCGGGGCGAGGAACGTCAGGGTGAAGACGCCCATGAACGGCCCGATGAAACCCCAGCCGACCCATCGGCGGTCCAGACGCCGCGGGCGCCGGCGGCTGCCGGCTCGCGAAGTCGGGGTGGTGACGCTCTGTTGCACGTGCGGCACTCCTTCGTGTCCAGTGATGTTTACGTCAACATCACGGCGAGCGTGGCATGCTCATGCCGCGGGTGTCAACGGGATCGCACCCCGCGAGACTATTCTGTGACCCGACGATGGTTGCGTCACCATCGCTGCTCCACCCGACGGGAGAGGTGCCCGATGGACCGCCCCACCACGAGCCAGGCCCGCACCTCGCGGCGTCGCTCCGGCCCTTCGATCGGCGACGTCGCCGCGCTCGCGGGCGTGTCCGCCCAGACCGTCTCCCGCGTGTCCACGGGGGCCGACGTCGTGCGTCCCGAGACCCGCGAACGCGTCCTCGCCGCGATGGAAGAGCTCGGCTACTCGCCCAACAACGCGGCGCGGGCCCTGCGGATGGGCAGCTTCGGCGTCCTGGGTGTCGTCGCCCACCGGCTGTCCCGTGCGGGCGAGTCCCACACGATCGACGCGCTCGTCGAGGCCGCGCGACGCGAGCGCTTCACCGTCAACCTCGTCGACGTCGAGAACCCCGCGTCGACCGGGGTCGACGAGGCAGTCCGACGGCTCTCGCACCAGGCGATCGACGGACTCGTCATCATCCGCGCCGAGACGGTCACCCCCGAGACGCTCGCGCTGCCGCCGCACCTTCCCGTCGTCGTCTCGGACTCGCGCTTCGTCGGGCACCACCCCGCCGTCGGCGCGGACCAGGAAGGTGGAACGCGCGACGCGATCGCCCACCTCCTCGGGCTCGGGCACCGGACGGTGCACCATCTCGCGGGGCCCGCCGACAGCGGCCCTGCGAGCCAGCGCGTCAACGCCTGGCGAGCCTCGCTCGAGGCGCACGGCTGCGAGGTCCACGAGCCGCTGCGGGGCGACTGGACCGCGGCGTCGGGTTATGCGCTCGGCTCGCGGTTCGCCTCCGACCCGGCCGTGACGGCCGTCTTCTGCGCGAACGACGAGATGGCAGCGGGCCTCATGCTCGCGCTGCACGAGCTCGGTCGCCGGGTGCCTGAGGACGTGTCGGTCGTCGGCTTCGACGACATCCCGCTGTCGCGCTACCTGTGGCCGCCGCTGACGACCGTCAAGCAGGACTTCGCGCGGATCGGCGAAGAGCTCGTGCACCTGCTCGTCGAGCAGGTCCGCAACCGCACCGTCCTCGCCGACCGGCACATCCTCGTGCCGACGCGGCTCGTCGTCCGCCGCAGCACGGGCGCCCCGCGGCGCTGAGCCGGCGCGCCGAGCCCGGCCGCTCATGGTGACGTCACCAGCGGCCGGGGTCCGCCGAGGTCCTGCACCTCTTGACGACGTCTTCATCCCCTGACAGGCTGGCCCGCGGCGTCGATGTTGACGTAAACACTGCGCATCGCGACGCTGCCTCCCCCTCCTCGCTCAACGTTGAGAAGAGAGTCCCCTGATGACCAGCACACCGCACGCGCGTCGACGGCGCGCCCTCGCCAGCGCGCTCGCCGCGTCCCTCGCCGCAGGAGGCGTCGTCGCGGGCGCGACGAGCGCCTCCGCCGCACCGCTCCCCAGCGCGACGGCGACCGCCGCCGCCCGTCCCACGACCATCACCCCCAACCCCGCCTACGCGGGCGAGCCCTTCCAGGGCTGGGGCAACTCGCTCGTCTGGTTCGCGAACGCGACCGGCGACTACCCGGACGAGCTGCGCGAGCAGCTCTTCGACCTCGTGTTCGGCGCCGACGGCCTCAACATGAACGTCGCCCGGTACAACATCGGCGGCGGGCGCGCCTCCGACGTCGGCGACTACTTCCGGCAGGGCGCCGCAGTCGACGGATACTGGGCCGAAGACCTCAGCGACGACCCCGCGAGCCTCTACGGACCCGTCACCACGAGCTTCGCCGACCGCGCCGCGCTCGCCGCCGCGTGGGACCCCGACGACGAGGCGAGCTACGACTGGACCAAGGACGCCACCCAGCGGTGGTGGCTCGAGCGACTCGCGCAGGAGCGCGAGGACCTCGTCCTCGAGGGCTTCGCCAACTCCCCGCCCTTCTTCATGACGAACTCCGGCTACACCTCGGGCGGTGCGAGCTCCACGACGGAGCAGGTGCTGACGTCCGACGGCGTCCCCGCGAAGTTCGCCGGCTATCTCACCCGGGTCGTCGAGCACCTCGAGGACACGTACGACGTCGACTTCCAGACGGTCACGCCGTTCAACGAGCCGTGCACCGGCTACTGGTCCACGCCGTCCGGCCGCCTCGCCGACGGCATCACCCCGTTCACGAACGCGGTGAAGAAGCCCCAGGAGGGCGCGCAGATCTGCGCAGGCCCGGGCGCGGGTCAGCAGCAGGCGCTCGTCAAGCTCCTCGCTGACGAGCTCCAGGCGTCGACCTCGGACGCGGTGGTCTCCGCGAACGACGAGACCCACCCGCAGAACTTCAACAACGCGTGGAAGCAGTACGACGCTGCGACGCGCGCCGACGTCGGCCAGATCAACGTGCACACGTACTGGTCCGGCGGTCGCATGCAGGCGCGTGACAACGCGCTCGCCAGCGAGAAGCCGCTGTGGATGAGCGAGACCGGCGGTGACTTCGTGGGCGGCGGCTTCGACCCCGTCGCGATCAGCGGCGGCCTCGGCCTCGCCCAGAAGATCACCGAGGACCTCCGCGAGCTCCAGCCGAACGCCTACGTCCTGTGGCAGGAGGTCGAGGACTTCTACAACATGGAGAAGGGCGAGAACCTCAACTGGGGTTCCGTCTTCATCGACTTCGACTGCGAGTGGACCGGCACCGACGGCTCCGTCGTCGCCGAGGCCGACGCGATCGGCTTCAAGTCGCAGCGCCGCGTCGCCGACGCGATCGCCGCCGGCGGCACGGCCGCGGACGTGGCCGACTGCTCGATCGTCACCAACTCCAAGTTCGACACGATGCGCAACTTCATGCGCTTCATCACCCCCGGCGACCGCTTCGTCGCGGTCGACGACGCGACCTCGACCGCAGCGGTCGGTGCCGACGGCACGAGCCTGAGCGTCGTGCACACCAACGCCACCACCTCGGACCGCACGGTCGTCCTCGACCTGTCCCGCTTCGGCGGCGTCGCGCAGGGCGCGACCGTCACGCCCTACGTCACGACCCAGGCGGCCGACGTCGACGACACGTCGACCGCTCTCGTCGCCGGCACCCCGGTCACGGTCGACCGCGACGCGCGCACCGCGACGCTCACGGTCCCCGCGCGGTCCGTCACGACGTTCGAGGTGTCCGGCGTCTCCGGCGTCGCGCCCGCCGCCGAGCCGCTCCGCGACGGCGACACCGTCCAGGTCGTCGGCGTGCAGTCGGGCAAGGCCCTCACCCTCTCGACCGCGAGCACGACGACGATCACGTCGCCCGCGACGACGTCCGCCGCGCTCCCGCGTCAGCTCTGGGTCGCGCACGAGACGTCCGACGCCTCGGCCGTCGCAGGCCGCCGCACGTTCGCGCTCGAGTCCGTCCACGACGGCCGGTTCCTCGGCGCGACGAGCGCCGGTACCGACCTGCGCACCATGCCCCTCGACGAGGCGAGCACCACACCCGGAACGCGCTGGCACCTCACGACGCTCGACGGCGTCACCTGGTCCCTCGTCAACGCCGTGACGGCGTCCTCGCTCGAGGTGGGCGGCCAGTCGACGTCGGAGAACGCTCGCGTCGGCGTCTACGAGTCGAACGGTGGCGCGAACCAGCGCTGGACGGTCCGCTCCGTGAGCGAGGCGCCTGTCGTGGCCCCGCTCACCGCGCGCACCCAGGTCGGGGTGCCCGCCACCCTGCCGGCGACCGTCGTCCCGACCTACTCGTGGGGCTCCGGCGTCGCGACGCCGATCACGTGGAACGTCCCCGCCGACGCGTGGCAGACCGCCGGCACCGTGACGATCACCGGGACCGGCACCGACGTCTACGGCAACCCCGTGACCGACGCGCGCGTCGTCGTCGAGGTCGGCCAGGTCGCTGCCGCCGACCCGGTGTCCGTGACCGTCGTCGCCGGCTCGTCGCCCGCGCTCCTCGCAGCCTGGGCGCCGTCGACCGTCCCCACGCAGGTCGGTCTCGGCGACTCGCGCTTCGACCTGCCAGTCACGTGGGCGCTCGACGACGTCGACGCGGCTGCGCTCGCCGACCCCGGGCGGCTGACCGTCCGCGGCACGGTCTCGGCCTCCGCCACGGGCGCGGCCGACGTCCCCGCGACGCTCCACGTGATCGTGGTGCCCGCCGGTGGCGAGGAGAACGTCGCGCTCACGTCGACGCCGTCGGCCGCCGACTTCACCGAGTCCGGCTACCCGGTCTCGCGGACGATCAACGGCAACACGACCGACAAGGGCTGGTCCAACTGGAAGGACACCAAGGAGACGCGCGCGACCCTGACGTACGCGCTCGCGCGGCCCGAGGTCGTCGAGAGCGTGCGCGTCTACTTCTACAAGGACGGCTCGAGCTACACGTGGCCGACGACGATGCGCGTCCAGCACCGTGACCCCCGCACGGGGACGTGGGTCGACTCGGGCGACCTCGTCTCCCTGCCCGAGCAGGCGACCGCTCCGGTCGTCGACCTGCCGGTCGGCGCCGCGACGGACGCGGTCCGGGTCGTGCTCGACGCGCGCGCGGCGACGCACATCATCGTGTCCGAGGTCGAGGTGTACGCCCAGGTCGGTGCGGCATCGTCGGTCACGGACCTCGCACGCCTCACGGTGGGCGGCGTCGACGTCGACGGCCTCGACCCCGCGGTCCACGCGTACGAGGTGAAGGCGCGCGGGTCCCAGCCGGTCGTGCGGGCCATGCCCGTCGACAGTGCGGCGACGGTCGACGTCGCGCGTGCAGGCGACGTCGTCACGGTCACCGTGACGGCGCCGAGCGGTGCGACGTCGGTGACGACCGTGACGCTCGACAAGGAGGTCGGTCTGGACGCGGTGCGCATCGCGGGCAGCCCGGTCGCGGGCGGCACGCTCACGGCGCAGGCCACGGCCGACCCCGCTGACGCCCGGCTCTCGTACCGCTGGACCGTCGGCGGTGTGACCATCCCTGGCGCGACCGGCTCCACGTGGACGCCCGGTCTCACCCACGTCGGTGCTTCTGTGGCGGCTGAGATCACGGCCGTGGCCGACGGGTTCCGCACGTCGAGCGTCGTCACGGCTCCCGTCGTCGTCCTCGACGGGCGTGCGGCGAGCGCCGTGCGCCTCACGCCGTCGGCGACGTCGGTCGTCGAGGGCGCCTCGGTGACCCTGGCAGCGACGGTGACGTCGGCGCAGCAGTCCGCGGTCGCGGGCGGCACGGTGGCGTTCTACGACGGCTCGGCGCAGCTCGGGTCCGTCAAGGTCGGTGCCGACGGCCGGGCCGAGCTCGTCGTGAAGCGGCCTGCGGTCGGCACGAGGACGTACACGGCGACGTTCGCGCCGGCCGCGTCCGCGGAGACGGTCGTCGCACCGGCGACGTCGGGCGCTGCGGTCGTGACCGTCACGAAGGCTCCGGTCGAGCCTCCCGTCGTGTCCTCGCGCACGACCGTGTCGGTGAGCCCGACGTCGCTCACGACGCAGGTGAAGCCTGTCGTCACGGTCGGCGTCACCGCTGCGGGCAAGGCGGCGAGCGGCACGGTCACCGTCACGGTGCGACGTGGTGCGAAGGTCGTCGCGACCCGGACGGGGACGCTCTCGCGCGGTACCGCGAAGGTGACGTTCCCGCGCCTGACGACGCACGGCGCCTACCAGGTCACGGCGCGCTACGCGGGTGCGGCAGGCGTCGGGGCGTCGGAGGGCAAGGCGACCGTCACGGTCCTGCGCGCGACGACGACCAAGGCCTCGCTCGCGAAGAAGAAGGTCCGCGCCTCCGCGCGGGCCCAGGTCGCGGTCAAGGTCGGCGCGACCCCGCGCGCGACCGTGACGGGCAAGGTCAAGGTCGCGGTCTACCGCGGCTCGAAGGTCGTGTCGACGAAGACCGTCAGCCTGAAGAAGTCGGGCGCGACGGTGCGTCTCGACCGGCTCAAGCAGGGCAAGTACACGGTCCGGGTGACCTACCTGGGCTCGTCGTCGGCGTCATCGTCGAAGGCGAGGTCGCTGAAGCTCACCGTGACGCGCTGAGCGGAGCCTGACCGTCCGGCGTGCGACAGCCGGACGGTCGGGCCGCGACGACGGATCGCCCGCATGCACGGCTGACGTGTGCATGCGGGCGATCCGTATGAGGGAGGCGAGGGGCGCCGTGTCTACTCGGCGAGGATCAGGTACAGAGCTCTGCGGACCTCGTCGAGCTTCTCGGTCGCGGCGGCCTGCTGCTCGTCGGTCGCGCCGTGTCGCAGCTGCTGGATCGCGCCGCGCAGCTTTGTCACGCTCTCGTGGAACGCGACGTCGGTCGCCGACTGCCCGGGGGTCGTCGCCCAGGTGCGGGCGATCTGCTCCGCGTTCTCCGCGACGTACGTGCGCCCGGCCTCGGAGAGCGTGTACTCCGTGCCGCGACCTTCACCGGTCGTGTCGACGAGACCCTCGTCGACGAGCTGCTGGAGCGTCGGGTAGACCGAGCCAGGGCTCGGTCGCCAGACGTCGCCCGTCCGGGCGGCGATCGACTTGATCAGGCCGTAGCCGTTCGACGGCTCCTCGGCGAGGAGCGACAGGACGGCGAGGCGGACGTCGCCGCGACCGGCGCGCCGAGGGCCGCGGCCGTGACGACGCGGGCCTCCCGGTCCGAACGGGCCCGGCCCGAACGGTCCCGGCCCGAACGGGCCCGGGCCGAGGCGGCCGAAGCCGGGGTCGAGGTCGTCCTCGTCGAGGTCGGCCGGAGGGCCGCCGGGGCCGAATCCTGCGGGGCCGAACGCGCGCGGGCCGCCCTGGCGGGGGCGCGGGGCGTCGTCCGGTCCGAAGTCGCCGTGGTGGTGGCGCCGGCGGCCGCGGCGCGGTCCGTCGGGGCTGAAGAAGTCTGGGGTGATGCGTGGGGTCCTCATGGGGCTCCCCCTCTCTGTCGTGCGCGGCGTGACTCTCGTGCCGCAGCGATACTTCACGATATATCGCTGACGGATCGGCGGTCAAGGCAAAGGTGGAGTTGGCGCACTCACTCCTCGAACAGATACCCCATCCCCGGCTGCGTGATGATGTGCCGTGGAGCAGAAGGGTCATCCTCGAGCTTTCGACGAAGCTGAGCCGTGTACACCCGCAGATAGTTCGTCTCGGCCGAGTAGGCAGGCCCCCACACCTCGTGCAGCAGCTGCACCCGCCCGACCATCCGGCCGCGGTTGCGCACCAGCACCTCCAGGACCGACCACTCCGTCGGGCTGAGACGCACCTCCGCACCGCCGCGGCGTACCTGGCGACGCGCCAGGTCGATCCGCAGGTCACCGGCAACGACCACCGGGTCCTGTCCCGACACGCCAGCCGGCGCGCCGCGCCGCACCGCTGCCCGGAGACGCGCGAGCAGCTCGTTCATCGCGAACGGCTTGGTCACGTAGTCGTCCGCACCCGCATCGAGCGCATCCACCTTGTCGTCACCCAGGTGCCTCGCCGACAGCACGACGATCGGCACCTCGCTCCACCCGCGCAGCCCTGCGATGACCTCCAGGCCGCTCATGTCCGGCAGCCCCAGGTCCAGCAGCACGACGTCGGGGTGGGAGCGTGCCGCAAGCTCGAGCGCATCGGCGCCGGTCGACGCCGTCGCCACGCTCCATCCGTGCACACGCAAGTTGATCGCTAGCGCACGAACAAGACCTGCGTCGTCGTCGGCGACGAGGACCGACGTTCCCGGCGGCGCGCCGCCACCGGTTGGACTGTCGCGCGTCACAGCTCCTCCTCCTGGACCCGGCCAACCGCGATGGGAACCGTCAGGACCATCGTGAGTCCTCCTCGGGGAGTGTCCTCGACAGAGAGCGTCGCACCGACCGCCTCGACGAACCCACGCGCTACCGCAAGCCCTAGGCCCAACCCGTCCGACGAGGTGTCGCCGAGCCGTTGGAACGGCTCGAACATCAGCGCCTTGTGCGGGTCGTCGAGGCCCGGGCCTCGATCGACTATCCGGATCTCGACTTCTCTGGGACGCGCGGAGGCCGTCACCAGCACGGGGATGCCGGGCGGTGAGAACCGCACGGCGTTCGCCGTCACGTTGGCGACAGCACGCTCGAGCAGGCCGGCGTCCGTGAGCACGAGCGGCAGGTTGTCCGGCACGTCCAGGCGAACCTCGTCCGCGGTGAACGGCTCGACGGCGAGAGGCACGATCTCATCGACGGAACGTGGCAGCAGGAGCGGACGCACGCTCCCCGTCTGCAGCCGCGACAGGTCGAGCAGGTTCGCGATGAGGCGCTCCAGGCGAGTCGTCGAGTCGGAGATCGTCTCGAGCAGCACGTGCTCGTCCGCGGCGCTCAGCCCGACGTCGGCTGCCGCGCCATGGCCGTCGGCGACGAGTCCGTCGAGAGAGGCGCGGATCGAGGAGAGCGGCGTCCGAAGGTCGTGCGACACGGCCGCGAGGAGCGCGGTGCGGGTCGCATCCGCCTGTGCCAGCGCCTCAGACTGCGCGGCCTGCTCGCGCAGCCGACGATACTCGAGCACGATCCCTGCCTGGGCAGCGAAGGCCTCGAGCACCTGCCGGTCGCTGGCAGGCAGCACCCGGCCTAGCACGACGAGCCGTCGGTCGTCGTCGATACGCACCTCCGTCCGCACCGGGTCGTCTTCGTGGCGCTGGCCAGAACGCTCGGCGTGCGCGACCGTGACCCAGCCTGCCCGGGGGTCGGAGCGGGTCTCGAGCCGGACCTCCGACACGGCGAACGTTTCCGCGAGCCGCTCGACGACGGCTTCCGCCGTGTCGTCCCCAGAGAGAACCGAACGGGAGAGCGCGGCGAGCGTCGCAGCCTCGGCGCGCGCCCGGTAGGCCTGTGCGCTGCGGCGGGCCGCCAGGTCGACCACGGACGCGACCGACACAGCGACGAGGACGAACACGAGAAGAGCGAGCGCGTTCTCAGGACTCGACACGGTGAGCATCCCCGTCGGCGGCGTGAAGAACCAGTTGACGGAGACGAAGGACACCACCGCGGCGGCGACAGCGGGCCAAAGGCCACCGACCAGCGCGACCGCGACCGTCGCAGCGAGGAAGAGCATGAGCTCGCTCGTCAGCGGCGCGTCGGCCTGCACCAGGGCGATCCCCAGCGTGAGCACGGCGGGCAGGATGGCGGCGAGCAGCCATCCCGTGGCCTGCCGAGCCAGCGAGAGAGACGAGCCTGTCCGACGGAAGGTGAGCTGCGTCCGAGCCCGCTCGTGCGTCACGAGGTGGACATCGATGCTCCCTGCGAGGTGCGCCATCTGCGCGCTGGAGGAGCCTAGGACCGCCTCGCGGAGGCGAGAGCTGCGGGAGACCCCCACGACGATCATCGTGGCGTTCACCCCGCGGGCGAAGTCGACGACCGCTGTGGGGACATCCTCCCCGACGACCGTGTGGAACGTGCCGCCGAGCGCCTCGACGAGCTCGCGGTCGGCAGCGATCGCGGCAGAGGGCGCGGACGGGAGCCCATCCGTCGCCAGGACGTGGACCGCGATGAGCTCTGAGCCTGCGACCCGCTGCGCGATGCGCGCGCCGCGCCGCAGGAGCGTGGTGGTCTCGGGGCCCCCTGTGACAGCGACGACGATGCGCTCGCGCGCTGGCCACGTCCCCTCGATGTCGTGGTCCGAGCGGTACCTGGTGAGCGCGTCGTCGACGCTGTCCGCGAGCCACAGGAGGGCGACCTCCCGCAACGCCGTGAGGTTGCCGACGCGGAAGTAAGACGACAGCGACGCGTCGATCTGCTCCGCCCGATAGACGTTCCCGTGCGCGAGCCGTCTGCGCAACGCGTCGGGGGAGAGGTCGACCAGCTGTACCTGGTCCGCGGCGCGGACGATGTGGTCCGGCACCGTCTCACGCTGACGCACACCCGTGATCGCCTCGACGGCGTCCCCGAGAGACTCGAGGTGCTGGATGTTGACGGTGGTGACGACGTCGATCCCGGCGTCGAGCACCTCCTGCACGTCCTGCCACCGACGTGAGTTTCGTGCCCCTGGCGGGTTGGTGTGCGCGAGCTCGTCGATGAGAACGACCTCGGGTGCGCGCCGCAGGACGGCGTCGACATCGAGCTCGCCCAGCTCCGTGCCGCGGTGGTTCACGACGGTGCGGGGGATCACCTCGAGGTCGCCGATCTGGGCAGCGGTAGCGGCGCGCCCGTGCGTCTCGACGAGACCGACGACGACATCTGTGCCACGGTCGCGCCGCCGCTGCGCCTCGTCGAGCATCGCGAAGGTCTTGCCGACGCCGGGGGCCGCACCCAGGTAGACAGTGAGCCGCCCGGGCCGGCGAACGTCAGGCATGCGCACCTCTCATGAGGACATCATGCCCAGCGCGAGGTTCAGCTCGAGCACGTTGACGCGAGGTTCGCCGAGGATGCCGAGGTCGCGGCCGGTCGTGCGGTCGACGACGAGCGCCCGCACCGAAGCAACCGGCAGTCCGCGAGCCGCCGCCACCCGGGACACCTGCTGCAGGGCGTAGGCGGGCGAGACGTGCGGGTCCAGCCCCGATCCCGAGGCGGTCAGCGCGTCGGCCGGCACGTCCCCCGGAGCGGCGCCATCAGCCTCCACCACGGCGCGCCGTCTGTCCTGCACCGTCGCGAGCAGCTCACGGTTGAGCGGGCCGAGGTTCGACCCGCCTGAGGCGAGGGTGTCGTAGCCGTCGCCAGCAGCCGAGGGGCGCGGGTGGAACCACTCGGCGCCGTCGGACGCCTGGGCGATCAGGAGCGAGCCGACGGCTTCCGTGCGTGTCGTCGTGCGCTCGCCCTGCGCCGTGACGAGCGATCCGTTCGCCTGCCACGGGAACGCGAGCTGCCCGACGGCGACCACCGCGAGCGGGTAGAGGGCGCCGAGCGCGACGGTGAGCACGACGAGCGCGCGCAGACCGGCGAGGCTCTGCCGGGCGAACGCGACGATGCTGCGCCGCAGGCCGCGGCTGCGCGAGGCGGAGGGGTGCGGGCCGGAGCCCTTGTCGTGAACCATGTCAGCCGATCCAGGGGAGGAGGGAGATCAGGAGGTCGAGGATCTTGATGCCCACGAACGGGGCGATGAGCCCGCCGAGCCCGTAGACGAGGAGGTTGCGTCGGAGCATCGACGAGGCGGGGGCGGGCCGGTATGCCGTTCCCTGCAGCGAGAGCGGGATCAGGGCGACGATGATGAGGGCGTTGAACACGACGGCTGACAAGATCGCCGACTCGGGGCTGGACAGCCGCATGATGTCGAGAGCACCGAGCTGGGGGAACACGGCCACGAACATCGCGGGCAAGATGGCGAAGTACTTCGCCACATCGTTGGCGATCGAGAACGTCGTCAGTGCGCCGCGTGTGATGAGCAGCTGCTTGCCGATCCGCACGATCTCGATGAGCTTGGTGGGGTCCGAGTCGAGGTCGACCATGTTGCCCGCCTCCTTGGCGGCGGTCGTGCCGGTGTTCATCGCGACGCCGACGTCCGCCTGCGCGAGGGCTGGGGCGTCGTTGGTACCGTCCCCAGCCATCGCGACAAGGTGACCAGCCGCCTGCTCCCGGCGGATGAGGGAGAGCTTGTCCTCGGGGGTCGCTTCGGCGAGCACCTCGTCGACGCCAGCCTCGGCACCGATCGCCTTGGCGGTGATCGCGTTGTCGCCGGTGACCATGACCGTGCGGATGCCCATCGCACGCAGCTCGTCGAAGCGCGCCCTGAGGCCGTCCTTGACGACGTCCTTGAGGTGGACCACGCCGAGGGCACGTGCCGGAGAAACGCCCCTCTGCACTGCCACCACGAGCGGGGTGCCGCCCGTGGTGCTGACCTCGTCGACGAGCGCCTGCACCTGCTCGGGCGTGCTCCCGCCGGTCGAGCGCACCCACGCACCTACCGCGCTCGCGGCCCCCTTGCGGATGCTCACGGCGGGATCCGCGCCCTCGTCGTTCGGGGGGAGGTCGACGCCGCTCATGCGGGTGGTCGCGGTGAACGGGACGAGCACGGCGCCCGCGGGCAAGCGGCCCGTCCGGGTGGACGGCCGCTCGACCGGCCCCCCGGTCGGTCCTTCGGGCGGTTCTTCCGCCCAGCCGTCGTCGACCAGGTCGACGACGCTGCGCCCCTCGGGGGTCTCGTCCGCGAGGGACGCCAGGCGCGCTGACGCTGCGAGCTCCTCGATGGAGACGCCCGGCGCTGGCAGCAAGGCCTTCGCCTGACGGTTGCCGTAGGTGATGGTCCCCGTCTTGTCGAGGAGGAGCACATCGACGTCTCCAGCTGCCTCGACGGCGCGACCGGACATGGCCAGGACGTTGCGCTGCACGAGCCGGTCCATCCCGGCGATACCGATCGCCGACAGCAGAGCCCCGATCGTCGTCGGGACGAGACACACGAGGAGGGCGATGAGCACGAGGAGCGGCAGGCGTGCACCCGAGTACACCGCGAACGGCTGGAGGGTCACGACCGCGAGCAGGAAGATGATCGTGAGCGAGGTGAGCAGGATGTTGAGGGCGATCTCGTTGGGTGTGCGCTGGCGGTCGGAACCTTCGACGAGCGCGATCATCCTGTCGACGAACGTCGAGCCTGCCGCCGCTGAGATCCGGACGGCGATGGTGTCCGAGAGCACGACGGTGCCACCCGTGACTGCTGAACGGTCCCCTCCGGACTCCCGGACGACCGGCGCGGACTCGCCCGTGATGGCGGACTCGTCGACGGCGGCCGCACCTTCGATGACATCGCCGTCCCCAGGGATGATCTCGCCGGCACGCACGATGACGACGTCCCCGACGCGGAGCGTCGCCGACGGCACCTCGTCGGTGGGACGGAGGATCAGCGGCCCGTCCTGCCGAGAACGCTCGAGCGGCTCGGAGATCCGCCGCGCCGTCGTCTGCTTCTGGGTTGCCCGAAGACTCGAGGCCTGCGCCTTGCCCCGGCTCTCCGCGACCGACTCCGCGAGCGTGGCGAACAGGACGGTCGCCCAGAGCCACACGACGATGGCCACCGCGAACGCTGTCGGGCTGACGGCGGCGAGGACTGTCGAGGCAGCAGCCCCGATCTCGACGACGAGGATGACCGGGGACTCAGCGAGCTGCCGCGGGTCGAGCTTGCGGAGCGCTCCGGGGAGCGCGGCGCGCACCTGCGCCCCGGTCAACACCGGACGGTGGGTTTCGGGTGGGACCTCGGCGGCGGTGGAACCACCGAGCCGGGTCAGTACCGGTGCACTCATGACAGCGACTCCACGACGGGACCTAGGGACAGGACAGGGATGAATGTGAGACCGACCACGATGAGTGCCACGCCGGCCAACATGCTGGCGAAGAGCGGCTCGTGGGTGGGCAGCGTGCCGGAGGTCGCAGGGACCGAGCGCTGCGAGGAGAGGCGCCCGGCAAGTGCCAGGACGAGCGCGACCGGAATGAACCGGCCCGCGAGCATGCACATGCCCAGGAGCGTGTTGTAGAAGGGCGTGCTGGCGGTGAGCCCCGCGAACGCCGAACCGTTGTTGTTGCTTGCGGAGGCGACGGCGTACAGCACTTCGGTGAGGCCGTGCGGCCCGCTCTCCTGGATGCCTGCCTGCCCCGCCGGCAACGCCACAGCGAGGCCTGTTCCGACGAGCACGAGCATGGGGACCGTCAGGATGTACAGGGCGACGAGCGCCATCTCCTGACGGCCGATCTTCTTGCCCAGGTACTCGGGTGTCCGGCCGACCATGAGCCCGGCGATGAACACTGTGACGATCGCGAGGACCAGCATGCCGTAGAGCCCTGAACCGACACCGCCCGGGGAGACCTCACCGAGCAGCATGCCGAAGGCTGCGACACCTCCACCAGGAGCCGTGAGGGAGTCGTGCATGGAGTTGACGGCACCGGTCGAGGTGCCCGTCGTGGCGGCCGCGAACAGCGCGGACCCAGCGGCACCGAACCTGACCTCCTTGCCCTCGAGAGCCCCGCCTGCCGCCTGTGGCACGAGTCCGTGCCCGGCCAGCTCTGCCCAGGTGAGCAGTGCGGTGCCAGCAAGGAACAGTGCCCCCATGACGGAGACGATGGCGACACCCTGGCGGCGGTCGCCGACCATCACCCCGAATGTCCGAGGGAGCGAGAAAGGGATGATCAGGAGCAGGAGGACCTCGAGAAGGTTGCTCACAGGGGTCGGGTTCTCCAGAGGGTGCGCCGAGTTGGCGTTGAAGAAGCCGCCACCGTTCGTGCCGAGCAGCTTGATCGCCTCCTGGGAGGCAACCGGGCCGCCCAGGAGGAGCTGCGAGCCGCCCGTCAGCGTCTGCGTCGCCGTGTGCGGGTCGAAGCTCTGGATCACGCCCGTCGCGACCAGCGCGACGGCGCCGACGAACGCCAGCGGGAGGAGCACCCTGACGCACGTCCGGGTGAGGTCGGACCAGAAGTTCCCGACACGTCCGTCCGTCCCTGAGCGCCGGAGACCGCGGATGAGGGCCACCGCGACCGCGATGCCGACCCCTGCCGACACGAAGTTCTGCACGGTGAGCCCGGCCATCTGGAGCAGGTGGCCGGCCGCGGCCTCGCCTGCGTACCACTGCCAGTTGGTGTTGGTCGCGAACGAGACTGCTGTGTTCCACGCCCCCGCTGGATCGAATCCTTGCGTTCCCAGGCTCATCGGCAGCACTCCCTGGAGCCGTGCCAGGCCGAACAGCAGCAGAACCGAGGCCAGGGAGAACCCGAGCAGTGACAGCAGGTAGGCGGTCCAGCGCTGATCGGCGTCGGCGTCGACCCGCATGACGCGGTAGACGGCCCGCTCGACACGTAGGTGTCGTGGCGAGGTGTAGACGCGCGCGAGGTAGTCGCCCAGCGGGACGTGCACGGCTGCGAGGACGACCACGAGCACGGCGGTCTGGGCGAGGGCTGGCCAGGTGCTGCTCATGTCTCAGAGCCCTCGGCCCGCGCGCAGGAGCACGCGGAAGAGATACGCGAGCAGGATGATCGCGGCGACGAGCCCGACCGCGTCCTCGGCCCTCATCGGAGGTCGGCCTTGTCTGCGGCGCGGCTCGGTGCGTTCCGCGTGACGGTGGCGCCCGGGGCCGTCCAGGCATCGACGCGTCTCGCGACGATCGCCACGGTCGCGAAGAATGCGACGCTGAGCAGGATGTAGACCATGTCGGCCATGAGAGCCACGCCTTCGAGAGTCGGTACGACGACGCCTGACACTGCTCGGCGCGGTCGGTGCACAGCGGCGCACGGCTCTGGTCTAGTCCTCCCCCGCGTTCCGGCACGGGGTGTTGACGTGTTCTTGACGGGGTGGGGTCCACTCCTGACGGGTTCCTGACGCTCCCGCCTCTCGTGGTGGTCTCAGTCACCTCCGCGCATGAGCGCGAGGTAGGCGTTCGCGTCCCCGCGATGCAGGTCGATCAGCTCGTTCGCGTGGAAGCGGTCGAGGATCGCCGGGTCGATATAGCTGCTCTTCGCGACCGCGGGCGTGTTCCCCAGCAGCTCCGACGTGCGCACCACCGCAGCACGGACGGTTCGCGTCCGCTCCCGCTCGTCCGGCGACCACCCGATCCGCGCGAGCTCGCGCGCCGCGATGATCGAGCCGTGCAGCGTCCGGAAGTCTTTCGCCGTGCACGCCGTCCCGCTGATCTCCTGGATGTACCGGTTCACGTCCGACGCACGGACGGGCCGCCACGACCGGCCCTCACGACGAGCGAGCAGGCGCGCTCGCGGCGACCGCCGCTCGAGGAGAGACGCGACCGCGCCGGCCAGGTCCTCGTCGACCGTCCGGGTGTGCCACACCTGACCGCTCTTGCCTCGGAACTCGAGCGTCACGACGCCCTCCTCGACACGCACGTGCTGACACAGCAGCGTCGTGAGCCCACGGTTCCCGGTCGCAGCCGTGTGCCGCTCGCTCCCGACGCGCAGGTGGGTCGAGTCGACGAGCCGCACCGCGACCGCGAGGGCGCGCTCGAGGCTCCCCGGCTCGCGCCGCAGGTCACGCGTCACGCGGCGGCGCACCTGCGGCAGCCTCTCTGCGAGCTCGAGCGTCCGCGCGTGCTTCGCGCGGTCGTGCGCCTCGACCCACCTCGGGTGGTAGACGTACTGACGTCGCCCCGCGTCGTCGACCCCCGTCGCGAGGATGTGGGACCGCGGGTCGGGCGCGAACCAGACGTCGCGCCACGCAGGCGGCAGCACGAGCGCCTTGAGGCGCTCGACCACCTCCGGGTCCTCGATGCGCGCGCCGTCCTCGTCGAGATAGACGAAGCCGCGCCCCGCGCGGCGGCGGGTCCACCCGGGTCCGGAGGTGCGGGCCCGGACGAGGCCACGGACGCGGGGCACGGCCGTCAGTGGTGGCGCAGCAGGTCGACGAGCTCAGCCTTGCGCAGCGACGAGTACCCGCTCAGGCCCAGCTCCTTGGCGCGAGCGCGCAGCTCGCGGACCGTGCGGTCCTCGTAGCTCTCCGCGTCGCCGCCCCTCTGACCGACCGCGGAGCGGCCCCGGGCGGCCGCTGCGTTGGAGATGCGCGCCGCCTTCTCCTTCGAGGCGCCATCCTCGCGGAGGGCCTCGTACATCTCCGGGTCCTTGAGCGACCGGTTGCGCGACCTGGGCATGTCAGCTCAGACCGTCTGTCCCGTGTGCCGCCCCTCGCCGATCTCCTCGACGACCTTCGCGTTGAAGGCCGGGAGGTCGTCGGGCGTGCGGCTCGAGACGAGGCCCTGGTCGACCACGACCTCCTCGTCGACCCACGCAGCGCCGGCGTTGACGAGGTCCGTGCGCAGGCTCGGGTACGAGGTGATCGTGCGTCCGCCGAGGACGTCCGCGTCCGCCAGGATCCAGGCGCCGTGACAGATGACGCCGACGGGCTTGCCGTCCGCGAAGAATTGCCGCACGAACGTCACGGCCTTCTCGTCGGTGCGGATCGTGTCGGCGTTGACAACGCCGCCCGGCAGGACGAGCGCGTCGTACGACGCCGGGTCCGCGTCTGACGTGGTGACGTCGACGGAGGCTTCGTGCCCGTTCTTGCCGGTGATCGTGCCGCCCTCCGTCGAGACGAGCTCGGCGACCGCACCATGCTCGGTGACCGCCTCCCACGGGCTCGTCAGCTCGGAGTCCTCGAAGCCGTCCACGGCGACGAAAGCGACCTTCTTGCCGGTGAGGTGTGACATGTGGCGCTCCTCTCGGTACGTGCGCCCACCGGTTGGGTGGGCGTCTCGACCATCGTGTGCACGGTCTCGCCGTCGCGCACGCCGAGGTTCCCGACACGGCCTTGTCGAGCCGTGCGCGGGACGCCCGCGCGCGGCTGCGCGCAGGGTGTCCGAAATGGGCGACCGCGTAACACGATCGTTGCATTCTGAGCGCTCAACAGTCCCTCGCCCCGACCGATGCGGGTCGCAGGGTGTTTTCCCGACATCACACCCCGCCGTCGGCAGGACGCCGAGGTCGACAGACAAGGGAGCCATGATGAGCGCAGCACCGTCCGTCCCGCCCACCGCTGCGGACGAGGGCGAGCTGCGCCCGGCGCGACGCCGCGGCCTGGCCCGTTCCATCGCCGCGCGCCTGCGCCTCCTCGCGGGCATCGGCGTCGTCGGGGTGCTCCTCATCGGCGCCCTCGCGATCGTCCTCATGACGCGGCTCGCTGCCGGCACGGACGAGGTCGCCACGTCGAACGCGCAGATCGCCCGGCCGCTCAACCTCCTGCACCAGAACCAGATCAAGGGCCGCATGATCGTCGCCCAGATCGCCGCGTCGGGGACGCCCGAGGCGAAGCAGGAGTGGCTCGCGAGCCTCGACGAGAACGACGCCGAGATCGAGGCGTCGATCGCTACCCTCGACGCCAGCCTCGGCGGGCTCTCCGAGGGCTGGGCGGGCTTCGTCGAGAACTACAAGACGTACGTCGACGTCCGCGACATGCGGATGATCCCCATCGCGATGGAAGGCACGGCCGAGGAGTACACGCTCTTCTACACCAAGACCCTCCAGCCGCTGATCTCCGGCTACGTCGCAGGCCTCGACACGGTCGCCGAGGAGATCGACGCTCACGTCGCCAACGTCGCGGACCACGCCCAGGGCTCCGCGAAGCAGTCCACGAACATCACGATCGTGGTCATCCTCGTGGTCGCGGGCGCCCTCTTGGCCCTCGCCCTGCGCGTCGTGCGGTCGGTGCGCGGCTCGATCGCGGGCCTGCGCGCGGCGATCGCCGCGATGGCCGACGGCGACCTCACGGTCGCTGCGGACGAGAGCACCCGCGACGAGCTCGGCGAGACGGCGTCGCTGCTCAACGTCGCGCGGGGCTCGCTCGCCGAGATCCTCGCAGGCGTCGGTGAGACGACCGTGACCGTCGCCTCCGCCGTCGAGGAGCTGGGTGCGTCGGGCGAGCAGGTCGCCGCAGGCGCCCAGGAGTCGTCGGCGCAGGCCGGTGTCGTCGCCGCGGCGGCGGAGCAGGTGAGCCGGAACGTGCAGGCTGCCGCGGCTGGTGCCGAGCAGATGGGCGCATCCATCCGGGAGATCGCGCAGAACGCCTCGGAGGCCGCGCGGGTCGCCGCGCGGGCGACGGACGTCGCCGAGACCACGAGCGCGACCGTGGCACGGCTGGGGGAGTCGAGCCAGGAGATCAGCGCCGTCGTGCGGGCGATCACGTCGATCGCCGAGCAGACGAACCTCCTCGCGCTCAACGCGACCATCGAGGCTGCGCGTGCTGGGGAGGCCGGGAAGGGCTTCGCGGTCGTCGCGGGAGAGGTCAAGGAGCTCGCCCAGGAGACGGCGCGCGCGACCGAGGACATCGCGCGGCGCGTCGAGGCCATCCAGACCGACACGGACGGAGCGATCGGTGCGATCAGCGAGATCACGTCGATCGTGTCCTCGATCAACGACTTCCAGCTGACGATCGCGTCCGCGGTCGAGGAGCAGACGGCCACGACGAACGAGATGAGCCGGTCCGTCGTGGAGGCCGCGACAGGGTCCGCGGAGATCGCGCAGAACATCACGAGCGTCGCGACGGCGTCCGAGCAGTCGAGCATCACCGTGTCGCACATGACGAGCGCGACGACGGAGCTCGCCCGCATGGCGAGCGAGCTGCGCGACAAGGTGATGCAGTTCCGCTACTGAACTGGGCTTTGACCAGGCCTTGAAGGGGCCTTGGGTCCCATGTGGAACGACCCTGGCCTGGTGTGAGGTGGAGTCGGGTCCGTCCGCTCAGGGTGAGGTGTCGCATGTCTGCTGTGCTGGAGCTGCTCGCGGAGCATCCCGTGCTCCTGCTGTTCCTCGTCGTGGGGCTGGGCGCCGCCGTCGGCCACGTCACGGTCAAGGGGATCGGTCTCGGCGCTGCCGCCGTGCTCTTCCTCGCGCTCGTGTTCGGCGGGCTCGGCTCGGCGCACGACGTCGAGCTCGTCGTCCCGCCCGCGTTCGGCACGCTCGGCCTGACCCTGTTCACCTTCACGGTCGGCGTGGTCTCGGGCGCCGAGTTCTTCGCGTCCCTGCGCAAGAGCCTGCGGCTCATCGCGTCGATGATGGGCGTGCTGTGCGCGGGCGCGCTCGTCGCCGTCGGCCTCGGCGCGGTGCTCGACCTGTCACCCGCGACGGTCGCGGGGACGTTCGCCGGCGCCGTGACCAACACCCCGGCCCTCGCGGCAGCGCGCGACGCCGCAGGGGACCAGACGGCCCCGACCGTCGGCTATGCCGTCGCGTACGTGTTCGGCGTCGTCGGCATGCTCGTCGTCGCGATGCTCGTCCTGCGCGGGCGCAGCTCCGACACCGACTCGCCGCCGCCGCTCGTCGAGCGCGCGGTGCGCGTCGAGACCGCGACGGGCCAGTCGCTGCGCGAGCTCACCGACCTGTTCGGCGGCCAGATCTCCTTCGCGCGCCTGCGCAGCGGCTCGGAGGAGGCGCCGCCGCGCGCTGCCGGGACCGAGGACGTCCTGGTCAAGGACGACGTCGTCACGGTCGTCGGGCCGGAGAGCCTCGTCAACAAGATCACGACGATGCTCGGCCACACGTCGTCGCACCACCTCGCCCGCGACACGCGCTACCTCGCGATGCGCCGTGTCACCGTCTCCAACCCGCGCGTCGCGGGTCGCACGCTGCGCGAGCTCGACCTGCAGCACCAGTACGAGGCGAGCGTGACGCGCCTGCGCCGTGGCGACGTCGACGCCGTCGCGCACGAGGACCAGGTGATCCAGCTCGGCGACCGCATCCGCGTGATCGCGCCGCGCGGCGTCATGGACAAGGTCACGAACCTGTTCGGCGACTCGTCGCGCGGCTTCTCCGACATCAACCCTGTCGCGCTCGGCGTCGGGATGTCCCTCGGTGTGCTGCTCGGCCTCGTCGTCCTGCCGATCCCCGGCCAGCACGTCACGATCGGTGCCGCCGCGGGCACCCTCGTCGTCGGGCTGGTGCTCGGTCGGATCGGCCGGATCGGCCCGGTCGTCACGACGATGCCGTTCACCGCGGCGCAGACGTTGTCCGAGCTGGGTCTGCTCGTGTTCCTCGCGCAGGCTGGTCTCGTCGCGGGCGGGCAGATCGCGCCCGCGTTCGCGTCGGGCGAGTGGATCCGCATCGCTGCGCTCGGCGCGGCCGTGACGACTGTCGTCGCGCTCGGGCTGTGGGTCGTGATGCGCCGACTCTTCAAGGTGGGTGGGACGTCGCTGTCCGGCATGCTCGCCGGGACGCAGACGCAGCCTGCGGTGCTGGCGTTCGCGAACCACCGCACGGGCTTCGACTCGCGCGTCGCGCTCGGCTACGCGCTCGTCTACCCCGCCGCGATGATCACGAAGATCGTCCTGGGCGGGCTGCTCGGCTCGCTCGCGTAGCCGGGGCTCGTGGGCTGCGGCTATGCCGCAGGCACGGTGCGCGAGGCGCGCCACCAGACGAAGAAGCCGGCGAGCGTGAACGCGCCGTAGAAGACGTACATCGACGCGGTCGCCCAGTACCCGGCGGACAGCAGGAGCGGCACACCCACGAGGTCGACCGCGACCCACACGAGCCAGAACTCGACCCACCCGCGGGCCATGCCGTAGGTCGCCAGGACGGAGCCGACGAAGATCCATGCGTCGGCCCATACGGGCTCGTACGAGCCGAGGCTCCGGAAGATCGGCGTGAGGACGAGCGTGCCGGCGACGGCGGCGACGACGAGGAGGGCGCGCTGGCGTCCGCCCGCCCACGTCGGGACGATCTGCCCGTCCGACGTCGCGTCGACGGTCGCGTGCGACGCGGCGGCCGTCCGGGCGGCCGTGCGCGCTGCCCGCCAGGTCGTCCAGCCGTACACGGACACGATGACGAACATGACCTGGCGCCCGGCCTGGCCGAGCAGGTTCGTCGCGTCGGGGGTGCCGAACACGGCGCCGAGGAAGACGGTGAACAGCAGGACGTTGCCGACGATGCCGACGGGCCATGCCCACACGCGGCGGCGCATGCCGCCGAGGGCCGAGGCGAGGCCGAAGAGGTTGCCGACGACCTCGCGCCACAGCACGACCTGGTCGCCGACGGTGAACGTGGCGTCGAACAGCCACGAGAAGAAGCTCACGCGTGCGCTCCAGTCGCGTCGGGGGGTCTCAGGATAGATCTGCGCGGTGCTTGACTGGTGCGATGACGATCAGCTTCGGCTCTGACAACCACGCCGGGATCCACCCTGAGGTGCTCGCCGCGATCGCGGAGGCGAACGTCGGCCGGGCGCCCGCGTACGGCGACGACCCGTGGACGGCCCGCCTCGAGGAGGTCCTGCGTGGGCACCTGGGTGAGCGCGCCCGCGCGTTCCCCGTGCTCACGGGCACGGGCGCAAACGTCCTGGGACTGTCGGCCGCGGTCCCGCGCTGGGGTGGGGTCGTGTGCGCGCGTACGGCGCACGTCGTGGGTGACGAGGGCGGCGCTCCTGAGAAGGTCGCGGGGCTCAAGCTCCTCCCGGTCGACGCGCCGGAGGGGCGGCTGACCCCTGAGCTGGTCGCGCCGATGCTCGCGGGGCGTGACGACGTGCACCGTGCGGAGCCGGCGGTCGTCTCGATCACGCAGGCCACCGAGCTCGGGACGCTCTACGCGCCTGCGCAGGTCGCGGAGCTCGCGGAGCAGGCGCACGCCCACGGGCTTCTGCTGCACGTCGACGGTGCGCGGATCGCGAACGCGGCCGCGGCGCTCGACCTGCCGCTGCGTGCGCTGACGACCGACGTCGGGGTGGACCTGCTCTCCCTGGGCGGCACGAAGAACGGGGCGCTCGCGGCGGAGACGGTCGTGGTCCTCGATGCGACGTCGCCGCGCGGCGCTGAGGTCGCCGAGGGGGTGCGGCGGCTGCGGATGAGCGGGATGCAGCTCGCGAGCAAGTCGCGCTTCGTCGCGGCGCAGCTCCTCGCCCTGTTCGACGGCGACCTGTGGTTGCGCAACGCGCGTGCGGCGAACGCGATGGCGGCACGGCTGCGGGCGGGGATCGACGAGCGTGTCGCGGCCGGGCTGCTCCCGGGCGTGGTGCCGGTGTACCCGAGCGAGGTCAACGGAGTGTTCGTCGAGCTGCCTGCAGGGGTCGCGGCGGAGCTGCGGTCGGGTTTCGTGTTCTACGACTGGCCGGGGGAACCGGGCGTGGTGCGGTTGATGTGCGGGTTCGACGCGGTCGAGGACGATGTCGACGCTCTCCTCGGTGCTCTCGAGGCAGCTGCCGCGGCCGGCTGACCCGTTGCCCGATGGGCAACGTTGCCTGACGGGCAACCAACAACATATGCTCGCGCGGTGCCCACCCCCACCATGAGCGGCCTGCGCGAGGCGAAGAAGCGCGCAACCGCACGAGAGCTCGCCATCGCCGCGTACACGCTCGTGCGCGAGCGCGGCTACGACGCGGTGACGATCGACGACATCGCCGCTGACGCCGGATACTCGCGGCGCACGTTCGCCAACCACTACGCAGGCAAGCCCGAGGCCGTCGTCGACGGCTTCCTCGCGCACGCCGCCGTCCTCACCGACCTCGACGAGACGCACGTCCCCACCTCGTTCGACGACGTCATCGACGCCTCCGAGGCCTACGTCCTCGGCATCATCAACGGCCCCGTGCTCGACGACGTCCGGGCGCTCGCGATCGTCGCGCACGAGCACCGCGTCCTCGAGTCGACGGCGCACGCCCGCATGCAGGCGTACCGCGCCGCGCTCGCGCAGGACGCGCTCGGAGAACGCTTCGGCAGCGTGCGGGTCCACCTGTTCGTGGGGGCGGTCATCGGGCTGCTCTCCGGCGCGCTGCACGTCGTCGTCGCCGACGGCGTCGAGAACCTCGGCTGCCTCGGTCCGGGCGCCGACCCTGCACCCGTCCCGCCCGCGGTGACGCCCGAGCTCCGGGCGCAGCTCAGCGAGCTCGTCGCGGAAGCGTTCACCCACCTGCGCCACGGCTTCTCCGAACGCCGCAGCTATTCCTGACCAGTCACACCGACCGCAGCCGACACCCACCAGAGAAACAGGCTCCCGTGCACAAGCTCTCACTCTTCAGCCTCAAGAACCGGGCGCTCATCGCGCTCGTCACGGTGGTCGTCGCCGTGTTCGGCGGTCTTGCGTTCACCTCGCTCAAGCAGGAGCTCATCCCCTCGATCGAGGTGCCCCAGCTCGCGGTCCTCACCGCGCACCCGGGTGCGTCGGTCGAGGTCGTCGCGTCCGACGTCACCGCGCCCGTCGAGAAGGCGCTCCAGACCGTGCCGGGCCTCCTCGGCACGACGTCGACGTCGTCGACCGGCATGTCCGTCGTCCTCGCCGAGTTCGAGTTCGGCACGGAGACGGCCAAGGTCGAGCAGAAGATGACCCAGGCCCTCGGCCGGATCAGCTCGTTCCTCCCCGAGAACGTCGACCCGAGCGTGCTCGCGATCAGCCTCGACGACTTCCCGGTCATCCAGGTCGCCGTGTCCGCCGACGACACGGAGGCGCTCGCCGGGCGTCTCGTAGACGTCGTCGTCCCTGAGCTCGAACGGCTCGACGGCGTCGCGGCCGCGAGCATCATCGGCGCCCCCGGGCCTCGCATCGCGGTGACGCCGCGGTTCGAGGACATGGCTGCCTACAACGTCTCGGCGCAGCAGGTCGCGACCGTCCTCGCGCAGAACGGCGTGCTCGTGCCCGCCGGCACGATCGACGAGGGCGGCTCGACGATGGCCGTCCAGGTCGGGCAGCGGCTGTCCTCGGTCGAGGACGTCGCCGAGCTCCCGCTCGGCCCTGCGACCCTCGCCGACGTCGCCGACGTCGAGATGACGACGGACCCGACGTCGTCCTACTCGCTCGTCGACGGCAAGGAAGCGCTCACGCTCTCGGTGACGAAGCTGCCCGACGCCAACACGGTCGAGGTCTCGCACGCCGTCCGTGACGCGCTCCCGGGGCTCGAGGAGATGGTCGCGGGCGCGACGTTCTCGGTCCTCGTCGACCAGGCGCCGTTCATCGAGGAGTCCATCAACAGCCTCGCGACAGAGGGCCTCCTCGGCCTCGTCATGGCCGTCATCGTCATCCTCGCGTTCCTGCGCTCCGGCCGCGCGACCCTCGTGACGGCCGTGTCGATCCCCGTGTCGCTGCTCGTCGCGTTCGTCGGCATGCAGGCCGCGGGCTACACCCTCAACATCCTGTCGCTCGGTGGCCTGACGATCGCGATCGGCCGCATCGTCGACGACTCGATCGTCGTCATCGAGAACGTCGAGCGGCACATGCGCTACGGCAAGACCAGACGCGCGACGATCGTCGACGCGGTGCGCGAGGTCGCCGGCGCGATCACCGCGTCGACCGTGACGACCGTCGCGGTGTTCCTGCCGATCGCGCTCGTCGGCGGCATGGCGGGCGTGCTGTTCCGGCCGTTCGCGTTCACGGTCGCGATCGCGATGGGCGCCTCGCTGCTCGTCGCGCTGACGATCGTGCCCGTCCTCGCGTACTGGTTCCTCAGGTGGAAGGGCCACGGCACGAGCGAGACCGAGCCCGCCGCGACCGACGACCTGAGCGACACCGCTGAGGCCCCTGGACTGATCCAGCGCAGCTACGGGCGCCTCCTGACGTGGGTGCTGTCGCACCGGTGGATCACGGTCGGCATCGCGGTCCTCGTGCTCGTCGGCACGGGCGCGGTCACGCCGCTGCTCAAGACGAGCTTCCTCGGTGACATGTCGCAGAACTCGCTCGGCATCACGCAGGCAGTCGCGCCGGGCACCGCTCTCGACGACCAGCTCGACGAGGCGCGCAAGGTCGACGAGGCGCTGCGCGCGGTCGACGGCGTCGAGCTCGTCGCTGCGACGATCGGCTCGACCGAGAGCTCTGCGCTCCTCTCCGGCGGTACCGAGTCCATCTCGTGGTCGCTGACGACCGACGCCGACGGCGACCAGGCCAAGATCCAGGAGGACGTGCGCGCGGCGATCACGGCGATCGTCCCCGAGGAGGACGTGACGATCTCGCAGTTCGCGGGCATGGGCATGAGCTCCGACGTCGAGATCGCCGTCAAGGGCGCCGACCCGAAGGACGTCGCGAAGGCGACCGAGACGATCGCCGAGGCGATGCGCCCCCTCGACGAGGTCGAGCAGGTCGCGACGTCGCTCACGACCGCCCGCCCGACCGTGTCGGTCGTGCTCGACCGTGCGCTGCTCGCCCAGCTCCAGCTGAGCGAGGCGCAGGTCGCGCAGGCCGTCGCCGGCATGATCACGCCGCAGCAGATCGGCGCCGTGACGATCGACGGCTCGTCCGTGAGCGTCTACCTCACGCCCCAGGACCCGCCGGCGTCCGTCGACGCGATCCGCGCGCTCGCCGTCGAGCCGGGTGGGCTCACGGTCGGTGACGTCGCCGAGGTCACCGTCGAGGACGGCCCCGTCGCGATCACGACGTCCAACGGCGTGCGCAACCAGCTCGTCACCGTCACGCCCCTCACCGACGACCTGGGACAGACCGCGACCGTCGTCGGCGACGCGCTCGACAAGGTCGAGCTGCCCGACGGCGTGACCGCGGAGATCGGCGGCGTCACGGCCGAGCAGAACGAGGCGTTCTCGCAGCTCGGGCTCGCGATGCTCGTCGCGATCCTCATCGTGTACGTCGTCATGGTCGCGACGTTCCGGTCGCTCCTGCACCCGTTCCTGCTGCTCGTGTCGATCCCGTTCGCGGCGACCGGTGCCGTCCTGCTCCAGGTCGCGACGGGCATCGCCCTCGGCGTCCCGTCGCTCATCGGCGTGCTGATGCTCATCGGCATCGTCGTGACGAACGCGATCGTGCTGATCGACCTCGTCAAGCAGTACCGCGACCGCGGCGTGCCGATGACGGAGGCGCTGCACCGCGGCGCCGTCCACCGTGTGCAGCCCATCCTCATGACGGCGTTCGCGACGATCCTCGCGCTCGCACCCATGGCGATCGGCATCACGGGGCACGGCGGGTTCATCTCGCAGCCGCTCGCGATCGTCGTGATCGGTGGACTGTTCTCGTCGACGCTCATGACGCTGCTCGTGCTCCCGGCGCTCTACCACCTTGTCGAGTCGATCGGCTCGCGCGGCGCGACGCGCGTCCAGGAGGTCTGACTCTCTCGGCGTGCGGGGCCTCGGACGCCCGGTGATGATCGTGGGATGACACCGAGCAGCGCCGGGGCCTCGCCGGCCGACGACACCCGGGCCACCCGTACGCACCGCACGGAGCAGGAGGGCGCAGACGTGTCGCGCCGCACGACAGTGCGGTACGCCGTCGTGCGGGCCGTCCGCGAGTTCATGACGGACCAGTGCACCGACCTCGCGGCGGCGCTCGTCTACTACTCGGTGCTCGCGATCGTGCCGGCGATCGTCGCGCTCGTGTCGATCCTCGGCGTCCTCGCCAACCCGCAGTCCGTGCTCGACGACCTGTTCGGCGTGATCGAGGACCTCGGCTCGGCCGAGGCGGTCGAGACGCTGCGCCCGGTGCTCGAGGAGGTCGCGACGTCGTCCGCCGCCGGATGGGGGCTCGTCCTCGGTCTCGTGACGGCCCTGTGGTCCGCGTCCGCCTACGTGACGGCGTTCTCGCGCGCCGCGAACCGCGTGTACGGCGTCGAGGAGGGGCGCCCCGTCTGGAAGCTCCGCCCCACGATGTACGGCGTGACCCTCGCCCTGCTCGTCATGGTCGCGCTCATCGCGGTGACGCTGGTCGCATCGGGCGACGTCGTGCGGGCCGTCGGCGGTGTCGTCGGCGAGGCGGACACGCTCGCGACCGTCTGGTCCGTCCTGCGCTGGCCCGTCGTCGCCGCCCTCGCGGTCCTCGTCGTGGCGCTGCTCTACCTCGCGACGCCGAACGTGCGCCACGAGAAGCGCCGCTGGCTGTCGCCCGGCGCAGCGACCGCGATCCTCGCCTGGGTCCTCGCGACCGGAGCGTTCAGCCTCTACGTCTCGAAGTTCTCGAGCTATGACGCGACCTACGGGGCGCTCGCAGGCTTCGTCGTCTTCATGCTCGCCCTGTGGATCGGCAACCTGGCCCTCCTGTTCGGCATCGAGCTCGACGTCGAGCTGCGTCGCGCGCGACAGCTGCGGCTCGGCCTGCCCGCCGAGCGGGACGTCATCGTGCGGCTCCGCGACACCCGCGCGATCCAGAAGCGTGCCGAGAAGGAGCGCGAGCTCGAGGCCGAGGCTGCCGAGATCGCGCAGGAGCCCGCGCCGTCCGACCCCTGAGGGTCCGCCTCGGCGCCTGGCTGCGGGGCATAGGCTTGGCCCGTGACCATCCCCAACATCATCACGATCGTCCGGCTGGTCGTGCTGACTCCCCTGTTCGTGGTGCTCGCGGCGCAGGGACGGGTCACGGCCGCAGTCGTGACCCTCGTCGTCCTCGGCATCACCGACTGGGCCGACGGCTTCATCGCGAGGCGCTGGGACCAGGTGTCCGAGCTGGGCAAGACGCTCGACCCGCTCGCGGACCGGCTCGGGATGGGCGCCGTCATCATCACGCTCGCCGTCACGGGCAGCGCGCCCTGGTGGATGCTCGCCCTCGTCGTCGTGCCCGACGTCGTGCTCGCCTGCGGGATGCTGTTCCTGCTCGTGACCAAGCGCTTCCCGCTGCCCGAGCTCGAGGTGAACTTCCTCGGCAAGGCGCGCACGGCGCTGCTCATGGTCGGCCTGCCGCTGCTGCTGCTCGCGTCCTCCGACCAGGGTGGGCCGCTGTGGACGGTCGCGTACCTGATCAGCGCCGCCGGCTGCCTCGGTCACACGGCTGCCGCGGTGTCGTACGCGTGGCAGGCGTGGCACCTCGTGTACCGCCCGCAGGTCGCGCCCGCCGCCGACTGAGCGCCGTCCGGTCACGACGAAAGCCCCGCTCACGACAAACGCCCCCGGTCCGAGGACCGGGGGCGTTCGTGCGTTCCGTCAGACGACGGCCCGTGGGATCACAGCGGGCGGATGTTCTCCGCCTGCGGGCCCTTCGGGCCCTGCGTGACGTCGAACTCGACCTTCTGGTTCTCGTCCAGCGAGCGGTAGCCGCTCGACTGGATCGCCGAGTAGTGGGCGAACACGTCAGCGCTGCCGTCCTCGGGGGCGATGAAGCCGAAGCCCTTCTCAGCGTTGAACCACTTCACGGTACCAACAGTCATTCCAATACTCCTTCAGAGTGCTCGGACGGCCCCGCCCTTCGGGGCCCTTCCGTCGCGGTGTTTCGGCGTCCACTCCTGAGGATCAAGATCGCAATGGAATGACCATTGCAGTGAAGACGAGCGAGGCACAGCAACTACCTCGGCATACTAGAGCCAAGATCACCCTTTGCGCGAGATGTTCTCGGCAGTTTTACCGTGCTGTGATCCGAGCCCTCACCCCCGCGCCCGCGACAGCTCGCCTCACTCGCCAGCGAGGTGCGCAGCCAGGCTCGCCGCCGACGTGAGCGGCAGGGAGCACATCGAGCCTCGACACACGTAGGCGGTCGGCTGGCCCCCGATCGCGGTGCGTCCCGCGAGCACGGGCACCGGCCCGTCCGGGTTGCCGACGACGATGACGAGCCCCGGCGCGTGCGCGGCCCACGCAGCCATGGCGAGCGGCCCGGAGGCAAGCTCGCGCGGGTCGCCGTCCCCCACGATCACGACCTCGCGCGGACCGTCGAGGAGCGCCTCCGCGACCGCGAGCCCCCAGCCGGCGAAGCGTGGTGCCCCGATCGCGAGCGCGCGGTAGGGCGCGAGCGTCAGGTCCGCCGCGACGCGGTACCCGAGGTCGCCCGTCATCGCGCCCAGCCGCACGAGCGCACCGGCGAGCGCGGACCGCCCCGACGGGCTCGCGTTGTCGCTCGGGTCGCCGGCCCGTACGAACAGCGGCGGTCCGTCGACCTCGGCGGCCGAGTCGTACACGCGACCGCCGTCGACGAACAGGTCGAGCGCGGACTCGACGAGCGATCGCGCCGTCGTGAACCAGCGGGCGTCGCCGGTCGCCGCGAACAGCGTGAGCAGGCTGTCGGCGAGCAGCGCATAGTCCTCGAGGGTCCCGTCCGCGTCGGCGAGCCGGTCGCCGAGGGACGCGCGGCGCAGCCGCCCGTCGCGCACGTGGTGCGTGACGACGTGGTCCGCGACCGCCTCGGCGACCTCGACGAGGTGGGGCGCGTCGAGGATGCGACCCGCTTCCGCGAACGAGCTGATCGCGAGACCGTTCCACGCCGTGACGATCTTCTCGTCGCGTCCTGGCGGCGTGCGCTGCGCCCGCGCGGCCCGCAGCACCGGCCTGAGCCGGGCCCAGCGAGCGCCGCGGTCGGCGTCGACGAGCTCGGGCTCCTCGCCGGGCGGGGGAGCCGCCGTGAACGCGTCGGGGTGCAGGCGCAGCACGGACGCGCCCTCCTCGAACGTGCCCGCCGCCGTGACGCCGCACGTGCGGGCGACCCATGCGGCGTCGTCGGGGTCGGGGGTGCCGGCAAGCGCCTCCGCGATCTCGTCAGGGGTCCAGACGTAGAAGCGCCCCTCGACACCGTCCGTGTCGGCGTCGAGCGACGCGGCGAAACCACCGCTCGCGAGCATCTCCCGTGTCATGAACCCCGCTGTCTCGAGGGCTACCCGGCGCGCCCACACGTCGCCCGTCGCACGCCACAGCCGCGCGTAGACCCCGACGAGCTGGGCGTTGTCGTAGAGCATCTTCTCGAAGTGCGGCACGGTCCACGTCGCGTCGACGGAGTACCGGGCGAAGCCCCCGCCGAGCTGGTCGTAGAGCCCGCCCGACGCCATGGCTGCCGCGGTCGCGCGGGCCGTCGCGAGCGCCAACGGGTCGCCCGTGCGCGCGTGGTGGCGGAGAAGGTGCTCGAGGGTCATCGACGGCGGGAACTTCGGTGCGTCCCCGAAGCCGCCGTTCTGCTCGTCGCGGTCCGCGAGAAGCACGGCCACGGAGCCGGCGAGCTCCTGGGCCGACGGCGCGACCGACCCGCCGTCGAACCCGACCGGCGTCGCGTACGCGCCGCCCTCCTGCTCGGCCCCGGCCCGCAGGTACGCGACGAGCGAGGCCGCCTGCCGCTCGACGTCGTCCCGGCGTTCCTGCCACGACTCCGTGACCGCGGCGAGAACCTGCCGGAACGAGGGGACACCCCGTACCGGGACGGGCGGGAAGTACGTCCCCGCGTGGAAGGGCGCGCCATCGGGGGTGAGGAACACGGTCATGGGCCAGCCGCCCTGGCGGGTGATCGCGACGAGCGCAGCCATGTGCACCGCGTCGACGTCAGGCCGTTCCTCGCGGTCGACCTTGATGCAGACGAAGCCGTCGTTCATCTGCGCGGCGGTCGCGTCGTCCTCGAACGACTCGTGCGCCATGACGTGGCACCAGTGGCACGCCGCGTAGCCGACCGACAGCAGCACGGGGACGTCGCGGCGGCGTGCCTCGGCGAACGCCTCGTCGGACCACTCCCACCAGTCCACAGGGTTGTCCGCGTGCTGGCGCAGGTAGGGGGAGAGCGCGGACACGAGACGGTTGGGCACAGCAGCCTCCCTTGCTGGTCGTCCCTCCATTCTTGCCCGGGACGTGCGCTCGTGCCGAGGGAGTCCGCCGGCGCGGGAGCGGGCGGGCGTCCCGAACGCTCGCCCGACCGCGTGCACGTCGACGTCGGGCGTGACCTCGCGGAAGTCCTCGCGCTAACGGCTCATCTTCCGACGGTGACCGGCCGATCTAGAGGACATGACGGATATCAACAGCGCGTCCGGTCTGGTGGGGACGCACACGCCTGCGGCCCACCGCAACCGCGTGCTGGGCCGTCACAGCTGGACCGTGCTGCGTGACCTGCGCCGTCCCGACGACCTCGGCGGTCGTATCGACCGGATCTTCGTGGGCCCGGGCGGCATCGTCGTCGTCGAGAGCGCCCGCTGGCTGGGCGAGGTCGCTGTCGAGCGTGGCGCGCTCCGCCTCGACGGAGCAGTCAAGGACGAGGCGGTCGAGCACGCTGGCATGACCGCAGCCCACATCTCCGCGCTCCTCCCGGCGGACCTGCGCACGTCGGTGCGCGCCGTCGTCTCGCTCGCCTACCAGGGCCTCGCTCCGACGGCTGTCGGCCCCGCCGACGTCATCGGTGAGGTCGGTCTCGAGAAGTGGGTGCTGAGCCTGCCCGCGCGGCTCGACGCGCAGCGCGCGGACGAGGCCGCGTGCCTCCTGCTCGAGCTGCTCGTCGCGCGCACCCCGGACGTGTCGACGTCCTCCGCGCTGGAGGCGCCGCGCCGCACCCGCTCCCTCAAGGAGCCGACCGAGCTGCACCTGCAGATGACGACGATCACCCCGCCGTCGACGGGTCAGGTCCCCGTCGTCCCGACGTTCGTCACGCCCGCCTCGCCGCGCAGCGACCTCGGTGCTCCTGCGCCGGTCGTCGAGCGGGCCGCACCGTCGCGTGCCCGCCGCGCCTCGGGCGTGTGGCCCGCGGTCTGGTTCGGGGCCGCGCTCGTCGCGTTCCTCAACATCGACACGCTCGGCCGCCTGTTCGGCTGACGCGCCCCGCGCGGGAGGCCTAGAGCCCCGCGGTGAGGCGCAGCACGCTCGCGCGCACGTCCTCGACGGGACGTCCCGGCTGGAACAGCAACCACTCCAGGCCTGCGACGAGCACGGCACCGAACGTCGCCGCCCCGACGAGGGACGTGTCCTCGTCGGGCGAGATCTCGCTGATCACCTCGGCGAACGTCGCGATCGTCACCGAGCGCAGCGCGCCGATGGTCTCCTGCCACACGCGTTCGACGCGGAACACCTCCGCGGCCATGAGCTTCGCGAAGTCCGGGTTGGCCTGCATGGCCGTGAGCAGCGCCCCGACCACCGCAGCGAGAGCCTCCCGCCCGCGCAGGTCGCCGCGCGCCGCGCTGATGGTCGCCTGGAGGCGCTCGCCGCCCTCGGTGAGGGCAGCCTCGAGGATGTCCGACTTGGAGCCGAAGTTGTAGTAGACGCTGCCCTTGGCGACGCCAGCGGCGAGCGCGATGTCGTCGACCGAGGTCGCGGAGAACCCGCGCTCGGCGACGAGCCGCACGGCGGCCTCGATCACCTGAGCGCGGGTCCCGCGGCGTCGGGCGGCGTGGCCGTCGGCCCTCGGGGCGGGGGTCGCTGCGTCGTTCATGCGTCCGATCCTCCCAGAGAGCCGACGGCGTGCCGAGCCCGTCATGCGTGCGTCACAGCGCGATCGCAGGGTGCAGCCGGTCGAGCGTCCACGTGCGCATCCGGCCCGCACGCCACGCGGTGACCGCGAGCGACCCGAGCAGCACGCCGACGAGCACGAGCGTGCTCGCGACGAGGCGGCCGTCGGCCCCGCCCGTGATGACCTGGCGCAGGCCCTGGACCGCGTAGGACATGGGCAGCCACGGGTGGATCGCCTGGAAGAACGACGCGGTCGTCTGCACGGGGTACGTCCCGCCCGAGCCGGCGAGCTGCAGCATGAGCAGCGCGAGGATGAGCACCTTGCCCGCCGCCGGCCCTGCGAGGGCGAGGAGCGCCTGCTGCAGCGCGAAGAACGTCGCGGCGACGAGCACGGTGAACGCGATCGTCCCGGGGACGTTCGCGAGGTCCATGCCGAGGCCCAGCGCGACGACGGAGAGCATCACTCCTGCCTGCGCGGCACCGATGAGCAGGCCGGGCAGGTAGCCCGCGATCGCGATGCGCCACCCGGAGACGGGCGCTGCGAGCGCCCGCGGGGGCACCGGGCGCAGGACGAGCCACGTGATGAGCGCGCCGACGAACAGGGCGAGCGACAGGAAGAAGGGCGCGAAGCCCTCCCCGAAGCCCTCGGCCTGCGCGAGGTCGGTGTCGGCGACCGTGACGGGCGCGGCGACGACGGCCGCGCGCTCGGCGCGGAGGGTCGCGTCGTCGTCGGGGATCTTCTCGGCGCCACCGGCGAGGCCGTCGGCGAGCTGACCCGAGCCGTCGTGCAGCTGGGTGGTGCCGTCGGCGAGCTGGTCCGCGCCGTCGGCCAGTCGTGCTGTGCCGTTCGCGAGCGTGCCGGCGCCGGTCGCGGCCGTGCGTGCGCCGTCGAGGAGCTTGCCTGCGCCCGACGCGAGGTCGGCTGTGCCGTTCGCGAGCGTGTGCGTGCCGCCGCTCAGCGTCGCAGCGCCCTGGGAGAGCGTCCCGGCGCCGTCCGCGGCGCTCTGGAGGCCCTTCGAGAGGGTGCCCGAGCCCTTGCTGAGCGTCGTCGAGGACGTCGCGAGCTGCGTCGCGCCCTTGTCGACGGTGGCCGCGCCCGCCGCGAGCGAGGTGGCTCCCGCGGAGAGCTTCGAGGTGCCGTCGGCGAGCGCGTCAGCACCCTTCTCGAGGGTGCCGAGCCCTGTGCTGAGCGACGTGGCGCCCGCGGCGAGGCGGTCGACGCCGTCGCGCAGGGTCGGGGTGCCGGAGCCGGGGTGGAGCTGCGCGTCGATCGCGGCGGCCCCCTCGGCGGCTGCCTCGAGACGCCCGACGAGGGCTGTGCCGTCGATCGCCGAGAGCTTCGTGAGAGCCGCCTTGTTCGCGGCGACGAGGCCCTGGACCTGCGGGTCGGTCGCACCCGGGTCGCTCGCCTCGAGGACCGCGGTGTTCTTCGTCAGGAGGGTCGCGACGTCGGTGAGCTGCTGGGGGAGGCTGCCGACCGTGCCGGCGGACGCGGCGAGCCCGCTCGCGAGGGTGTGTGCGCCGTCGGCCAGGCGAGCGGTGCCCGCCTGGAGGTCCTTGGCGCCCGTGGCGAGCGCGCCAGCGCCGTCGGCGGCGGACGCGGCGCCCGTCGCGAGATCCTGGGCGCCGCTGTGAGCGCTGCCGAGCCCGGTGGCGAGGGTGCTCGCGCCGGTCGCGAGCGCACCCGTCCCGTCGGCGAGCTTGCTGGCACCTGCGGAGAGCTTCCCTGCGCCGTCGGCGAGCGTGGTCCCGCCCTGGGCGAGGGTGGTGGTCCCGGCCGCGAGGTCGGTGGCACCGCTCGCGAGGGTGGCTGCACCCGCGTCGAGCTTCTGGGCGCCCGCGTCGAGCCGGGTCGCGCCCTGGTGCGCGGAGCCGACGCCGGTCGCGAGCGTGCGCAGACCGTCGGCGAGCGAGGCGGAGCCGTCAGCCGCGGACCCGGCTCCGTCGGCGAGGGTCGAGGCGCCGTCTGCGAGCTTGCCGGACGCCTCGGTGAGCGTCATCGCGCCGTCGGACGCGGTCGCGAACCCGTCACGGGCGGAACCGAGGCCGACGAGGACCTTGTCGACGGCCTGCGCGCCGATCTCTTCGCGGACGGCGGACTCGACCTGGACCATCGCGGAGCGGCCGAGGGTCGTCGCGAGGAACGAGTTGGCGTCGTTGTAGGTGACGTCGATGCGCGCCTGGGCGGGGGCGTCCCCACCGGCGCTGACGATCGTCTCGGAGAAGTCGGCGGGGATCGTCACGGCGAAGTAGTAGTCGCCGTCGGCGACGCCCGCGAGGGCGTCGGCGCGCGACGTCCGGCGCCAGTCGAGGTCGCCCGACTCGACGAGCTTGTCGGCGACCTGGGTGCCGGCGTCGACCGCTTCGCCGTCGCGCTGCGCGGCGACGTCCTCGTTGACGAGGGCGACGGGCAGGTGGTCCATGTTGCCGGTCGGGTCCCAGAACGCCCAGAGGTACAGGGCGCCGTAGAGCAGGGGGATGAGGATGAGGGCGCCGACGGCGACCTTGGGGAGCGTGCCGCGGCGGAACCGGCGGAGCTCGCTCCCTGTCGTTGCTGCAGAGATCATGGGGGTTCTTCCTGGGGCGAGGTTCAGGCGTCGAGCTGCGGGCCGGTGGTCAGGCGCACGACGTGGGGTGACTTCTGCCAGGTCA
This sequence comes from Sanguibacter hominis ATCC BAA-789, assembly GCF_012396185.1. Lineage (GTDB taxonomy): Bacteria > Actinomycetota > Actinomycetes > Actinomycetales > Cellulomonadaceae > Flavimobilis > Flavimobilis hominis. Next base: position 991,525 of record NZ_JAAXOW010000001.1, on the reverse strand, counting down.
TGGCCTGCACCTCCCCTGCCGACGCGACGGAGGCGATGACGGTGACGCCCGTGGCGGCGAGGCCGGTGAGGCTGTCCCAGACGAGCTGGCGACGGGCGGCGTCGTGCACCTGGTCGAGGTCGTCGACGACGAGGAGGCGGGGCTTCGCGAGCATGGCGACGGTGATGCGCAGGAGCATCGCGTCGACCTCGTCGAGGTCCCAGACGACGGTGTCGAGGGCGGGCAGGGGGCGTCCGCCGAAGACGCCGGTCGCGGCGTCGCGGTAGGTCTGCGCGGTGAGGCGGGGGGCGCGGCGGTACCAGGGGGTCAGCCAGGTGAGGCGCTCGCGGAGGGTGTCGGCGACGGTGACGGACTCGTCGAGCCGGTCGATCGCGTCGAAGCCGGCGACGGCGCTGAGCTGCTGGACGGCGCGGCGGCCGCGGGGGAGCTCGTGCCCGAGGACGGTGAGCTGGCGGGTGTCGCGGTCGGGGTTCATGCGGCCGGCGAGGGTGAGCAGGAGGCTCGAGCGGCCGGATCCCTGGGGGCCCTGGAGAACGACGAGGTCGCCTTCGCGGACGTGGAGGGAGACGGGGCCGTAGACGGTTCCGCGGGCCGACGTGAGCGTGAGGTCCTTGGCCTGCACGACGGCGCGTCGTGGGGCGGGCTGCGTGAGCGGGGCAGGGAGGTCCTCGGCCTCGGTGCGGCTCGCGGGAGAGGTGGGGTTCATGGTCCTGTTCCTGAGCGTGGCGGCAGCCTTTTGGTCTGACTGGTCAGTACAAAATTATGCCTGCGCGACGACGACGTCAACACGGAGCGACCGATGCGGTCAGGATCACAGCGGGCCGGCGGCCCCGATCAGTCCTTCCAGGCCCACGACAGCGCGGGCGACTGGCGGTGGGACCCGTGCTCGCGCCACATGTCCCGCGCGTCCGCGCGCTGCCGCGCCGAGCAGGTCCGCGCGTAGTACATGACGGACGGGCGGCCCGTGACGACCGACGCCATGCAGTCCGCCTGCAGCTCGCCCGGCTCCGCAGGGCCGCGCGCGTAGCGACGCTCCGTGCGCGCCGTCGAGGCCTCGTACGCACGCTCACCGTCCACGAGCGGCCGCACCTGGACGACGTGCGCGCACTCGTGCAGCGCCGTGTGCTCGAGGATGTCGTCCGCGAGCCCGGAGCGCAGCCGGATCGACTGCGTCCAGCTCGCCTGCCCGTCCGCCCACGACCACGAGGAGCGAGCCTTGCCGACGGTCGAGCCCGACCGCACGTCGGGCGAGTCCACGTAGATCGGCGTGAGCGGGCAGTACGCCTGGACCGCGTCCCGCGCGCGGGCGACGTACGCGGCGTGCGCCACCGCGTCGGACTGGAAGATCGTCAGGTCAGGGCTCGTCCGCACCGTCCCGGCGCCCGCGGGCACGAGCACGACGCGGTAGGTCGCGTCGCCCGCCCTGCTCGGCACCGGCAGCGCCACCGTCGTCGTCTCGGCCGTCGCCTCCGCGACCGTCACCCAACCGGCCCCGCCGCGGCGGTCGAGCCGCACCGTGGGGCCTGCCTCGCTCACCTCGACCGTCACGACGACGTCCTCGTCCGTCGCCGCGACGTCGGGATGGTCGACGTCCGTGATCGTCGCGTGGGCGCCCGTCGCGCCCGCCGCCTCGCCAGCGCCTGCGGCGACGGCGCGCACGAGGCCGTCACCCGTCATGGCCGGGAGCGACTGGCGGGGTGCCGCCGACGTGAGCACCCAGGACAGCGCGAGCGCGCTGGCGAGCGCCGTCATGGCGCGACGGGTGCCTCGTCGCACGGGTCGTCCTCCTCGGTCCCGGGAGCCGCCGTGCGGCAGCCCTCTCCATCGTGCACCGTCGCCATCCCTGAGACCAGGACTGGCGGTCCTGGCAGGGGCCCCATGGCGTGCGGGTGCGGCGTGACCGATGTGCGTCGCCGTGCAGTCCCGGTAGCGTGGTGACGGTGGCCGCCTGCCCCGGGCTGCCGCACCGACGAGCGACGAGGAGCACCGACGTGGCTGACGACAACGACGACGGCATGGTCGACAAGCTGATCCTGATCGGCACGTCCGCGCTGGCGGCATGGCTGGCGCAGAAGGTCCTCGGCGCCGTGTGGAAGAAGACCACGGGCCACGACGCACCCAAGGACCCTCTCGAGAACGACTCGACGATCGCGGGGATCGTCACGTTCGCCGCTGTCACCGGCGCGGTCGCAGCCCTGAGCCGCATCGCGGCGAACAAGGGCGCCCGCAAGGTGACGTCGAGGATCGCTGCGGGACGCGCGCTCAAGGCGTCCCGCTGACAGCCCATGCCTGCGAACGGCCCGGCCCCCTCGTCGCAGCAGCGACGAGGGGGCCGGGCCGTGTCTGAGGTCGCGTCAGGCGACCGCGACGCGGATCTCGTTGCGCCACGGGTCGGCGAACGTGAGCACCGCGCCGTCGTCCGCTGCGGCGATGCCCGCGTGCGCGAGACGGTCGGTCAGTGCGCCGATCTCGTCGCGCGTCGGGACGACGATCGACACCTCGCCGAGGCCGAGGTTCACGGGGCGCGGGCCTGCGCCCATCGACGCCCACGTGTTCATCGCCATGTGGTGGTGGTAGCCGCCCGCGGACACGAAGAGCGCGGAGCCCATCTCTGTCGTCGCCTCGAACCCGAGCGTGTCGACGTAGAAGCGGCGTGCCGTCGGGATGTCGCCGACCTGCAGGTGGACGTGGCCGAGCGTCGCGGCGGCGCCGTGGGGTGCGGCGAGGACGGCCTCGTCGAGGTGCTGCTCCATGAACGCGTTCGGGTCGAGGTGCAGGGTCGCCATCTCGACGTGGCCGTCGCGCCAGCGCCACTGGTCGCGCGGGCGGTCGACGTAGAGCTCGATGCCGTTGCCCTCGGGGTCGTCGAGGTAGAACGCCTCGGAGACGAGGTGGTCGCCCGCGCCCGTGTAGAGCTGCGGGGCGAGCTGGGCGACGCGGGCGAGGGTCGCGGCGAGGCCCGCGGCGTCGGCGAACAGGATCGCGGTGTGGAAGAGGCCGGCCTCGCCGGGGCGGCGCGGGGGCAGGTCGCGCGCCTCGCGCAGGACGACGAGCGGCGTCGTGCCGCGGCCGAGGGTGACGACGGCGGCGCGCCCGTCGGCGGCGTCGTTCGCCAGGACCTCGAGGGCGATGACGTTCGTGTAGAACGCGACCATCGCGTCGATGTCGCGGACATACAGCGTGACCGCGTCCATGTGCGTCTCGGCTGCGAGGCGGTCGCCGGGCAGGAGGGCGGAGGGGGCGGCGGCGTGGGCGCTCGCGGCGTCGATCATGTCTCGGCTCATGAGTCGAGTCTCCCTCGAATAAGTTGAAGCGTCAACTAATCTCGGTGTGAGAGGGCGCACGCCATCCGCGCCCCGCCGAGCGGTAGGCTGGTCGCGAACGACAGGGGAGCGCTGCCACCCGATCCGGACGGCGAGCGCTGAGAGTGCGGACACCGCAGACCCTCGAACCTGATCCGGCTAGCACCGGTGTAGGGAGTCGGGATTCTCTCCACGTCGTGCGCCGCAGCACACGCGGGGCACGACGCGGCACCCCTCTTTGACCTAGGAGGACACGCAGCACATGACCATCACGACCCGCCGCAGCAAGGCCGCCGCAGGAGCGCTCGCCGCCATCGCAGCCACGAGCCTGCTCGTCGCCTGCTCGGCCGAGCAGAGCCCAGCCGCCACCACCACGACGACGCCCGCCGGCCCGCCCACCGGCAAGGTCACCCTCGTCACGCACGACTCGTTCGAGCTCACCGACGAGCAGAAGGCCGACCTCAAGGGGCTCGGCCTCGACGTCGAGGTCACCCAGCTCGGCGACGGCGGCACCCTCGTCAACCAGCTCATCCTCACCAAGGACGCCCCCCTCGGGGACGTCGCCTACGGGATCGACAACATCTTCGGCGCACGCGCCCTCGACGCCGGCGTCTTCGCCGAGCACGCATCCCCCGCCCTGCCCGACGCCGCGAAGGCGCTCCGGCTCGACGGCTCGGACGCGCTCACCCCCGTCGACCAGGGCGACGTGTGCCTCAACGTCGACGACCGCTGGTTCGAGGCCCACCCCGACGTGCCCGTCCCCGCGACCCTCGACGACCTCGCCGACCCCGCGCTCAAGGACCTCGTCGTCCTCACCAACCCCGCGACGTCGACCCCCGGCCTCGCCTTCCTCGCCGCGACCGTCGGCGCCTACGGCGAGGACGGCTACCTCGACTACTGGAAGAGCCTCAAGGACAACGGCGTCAAGATCTCCGACTCGTGGTCCGACGCGTACTACGTCGAGTTCTCTGGCGGCGGCGAGGACGGGCCCCGCCCCGTCGTCCTCTCGTACGGGTCCTCGCCCGCCTACACGCTCGACGGGGACGAGTCCACGACGTCGTCCCTCCCCGCGACGTGCTTCCGCCAGGTCGAGTACGCGGGCGTGATCGCCGGCTCAGACAACCCCGCAGCGGCGGGTGCGCTCGTCGACTACATGCTCTCCGCCGACTTCCAGGCCGCCCTCCCCGACACCGTGTACATGTACCCGGTCGACCCGGCCGTCGCCCTGCCCGACGCCTTCGAGAAGTTCGGGCCGCTCGCCGAGAAGACGATCACGGTCGACCCCGCGACGCTCGCCACGAACCGCGACGCCTGGATCGAGTCGTGGACCGACACGATGCTCGGCTGAGACGGGCACGACCGTGACGACGACCCTCGCGCCGGCACCGACCGGGAACCGCGCCCCCCACGGGGACGCGGCGCCCGGCGGTGCCCGGCGCAGGGCGACCGGGCGTGCACTCTGGTTCGCCGCCGTCGCGGTCCCGGGACTGTTCCTCGCGGTCTTCTTCCTGTGGCCCGTCGCGACGATGATCCTCAAGGGCTTCGCCGCGCCCGACGCCGTCGCCCACCCCGCGTGGTCGCCCGCCGCGTGGGACCTCGGCGGGTTCGGCGAGGTGCTCGGCCGCCCGCGCACGTGGCGCGTCGTCGGCCTGACCTTCCTGCAGGCCGGCCTCGGGACCGTGCTCTCCGTCCTGCTCGGCCTCCCCGGCGCGTACGTGCTGTACCGGCGGACGTTCCCCGGCCGTGCGTTCGTGCGTGCGGTCGTCACGGTGCCGTTCGTCCTGCCGACCGTCGTCGTCGGTGTCGCGTTCCGCAGCCTGTTCATGGACATGGGCCCGCTCGGCGCGCTCGGCCTCGACCAGAGCCTCACCGCGATCGTCGTCGCGCTCGTCTTCTTCAACTACTCCGTCGTGGTGCGGACGGTCGGCGGGTTCTGGGCGCAGCTCGACGCCCGTCCCGAGCAGGCCGCGCGCGCCCTCGGTGCGAGCCCGCTGCGCGTCCTGCGGACGGTCACGCTCCCCGCGCTCGCCCCCGCGATCGCGTCGGCGGCCGCCCTCGTGTTCTTCTTCTGCGCGACGGCGTTCGGCACCGTCCTCATCCTCGGCGGCAGCCGCTTCGGCACGATCGAGACGGAGATCTACGTCCGCACGACGCAGTTCCTCGACCTGCGCGCGGCCGCGGTCCTGTCGGTCCTGCAGCTCGTCGTCGTCGCGGCGGTCCTGTGGGTGTCGGGCCGGGCGTCGGCGCGGCGCGTGCGCGCGCTCGCGCTCCTCGGCGCGGCGCCCGGCGAGCGTCGGCTGCGCCTGCGCGGCCTCGGCGCGGGCGGGGCCACGAGCCTCGCCGTGACCGCCGTCGTCGTGCTCGGGCTGCTCGTGTGGCCCATGGCCAACCTGCTCGTCCGCTCCCTGCGCACCGCGGACGGCGCGTGGACGCTGCAGAACTACCGCAACCTCGCCCAGCCGGTCGCGGGCTCGTCCGTGACCGCGTGGCAGGCTGCGGGCACGTCCCTGCGCACGGCCGCGGGCGCCGCCGTGATCGCCGTGGTCGTGGGCGGGCTCGTCGCGCTCGTCGTGTCGCGACGTGCGCGCTCACGGGCCGGGCGCCGCGGCCTCGCCCTGCTCGACGGCGTGTTCATGCTCCCGCTCGGGGTCTCCGCCGTGACGGTCGGCTTCGGGTTCCTCGTGACGCTCGACCGGCCGCTCGGCCTCGGCGTCGACCTGCGGGCGTCGGGACTGCTCGTGCCCGTCGCGCAGGCCGTCGTCGCGATCCCGATCGTGGTGCGGACCGTGCTGCCTGTGCTGCGCGCGCTCGACCCGCGCTTGCGCGAGGCGGCAGCCACGCTCGGCGCACGCCCGGGCCGCGTCCTCGCGACGGTCGACCTGCCGCTCGTCACGCGTCCGCTCGGCCTCGCCGTCGGCTTCGCGTTCGCGGTGTCCCTCGGGGAGTTCGGTGCGACGGCGTTCCTCGCGCGGCCCGACTCGGCGACGCTCCCGGTCGTGATCTTCCGCCTGATCGGGCGGCCGGGCGCGGAGAACTTCGGGACGGCGCTCGCCGCGGCGGTCGTGCTGGCTGTCGTGACGGCGACGGTCATGGTGGTGGCCGAGCAGATGCGCGGCGACAAGGCAGGAGAGCTCTGATGGTCGATGTGGTGGCGGCACGCAGCGCCGTGGCGGACGCGCGGACGGAGGGCGCGCCCGGCCTGCGGCTGCGCGACGTCGTCGTCGAGTACGAGGCCGCCTCGCGCCGCGACGCCCCGGTGCGGGCCGTCGACGAGGTGTCGCTCGACCTGCCGCACGGGCAGGTGCTCGCCCTGCTCGGACCGTCGGGCTGCGGCAAGTCCAGCCTGCTGCGTGCGGTCGCCGGGCTCGAGCGCAGCACGGGTGAGATCTCGTGGGGCGGTCGGTCGCTCGCGGGTCTGCCCGTGCACGAGCGCGGCATCGGGCTCATGTTCCAGGACGGCCAGCTGTTCCCGCACCGCGACGTCGCGGGCAACGTGGCGTACGGGCTCGAGGGGCGTGCGCTGCGCGGCGGGCGGCGGGAGCGCGTCCCGGTGGCGCGGCGGCGGGCGCGCGTCGCGGAGCTGCTCGACGCCGTCGGGCTCGCAGGCTACGAGACCCGGCAGGTCTCGACGCTGTCGGGAGGGGAACGGCAGCGTGTCGCGCTCGCCCGCTCGCTCGCGCCCGCGCCCGGGCTGCTGCTCCTCGACGAGCCGCTGTCCGCGCTCGACCGTGAGCTGCGCGAGCGGCTCGCCGTCGACCTGCGCGTCGCGCTCCTCGCGACAGGCACGACGGCCGTGTTCGTGACGCACGACCAGGACGAGGCGTTCACGGTCGCGGACCGGGTCGCCGTCATGTCGCGCGGCGCGGTCCTGCAGGAGGGGACGCCCGCCCACCTGTGGGCGGCGCCTGCCGACCGGACGGTGGCGTCGTTCCTCGGCTACGAGGTGTTCGTCACGGTGGACGGGGCGTCGCTCGCGGTACCGCCGGGGGGCTTCCGCCTGCTGGGGCTGGGCTCCGACGGCCTGGACGGGCCCGACGGCGCGGAGCGCGACGTGGCGCTCTTGCGCCGCGGGGTCGTGACGGGCGTCCCGTTCCGTCGCGGTGCGGCGTCGGCGCTCGTCGAGATCGACGGGCTCGGCACGGTCACGGTCCACGAGGCGGCGACGGGGGCCCGGGCGCTCGAGTCGCTCGACGTGGGTGATGTCGTGCAGCTACGCCTCACCCTGGGCCGGTGCGCGCCCTGCGCGTGAGACACGCGTGGGTCTCGCTGGCCGAGACGAGCGGGTGAATGCTTGCACCCCTGCGGGAGGTAGCGAGAGGGCTGTGAGCCGCGGAATCTCGCGCAAACCTGGCTGAGGGCGCATCGCCGCTGGTCAGGGGTGACGCGCCGGGTGATCCACACGACCGCTCTTCCGGTTGCGGGACCACTGGGTCGTTGGCACGCTTCGGTGTGCACGCCAAGCGTGCAGCGACGTCGCTCGCCTGGGCCCTGGGTCACCGGCCATGGCGCGACTAGCCAGAGATGCCGCCAGGCGTCGGGGTGAGGTGCGGGGGCACCACGTCCCAGACGCTGGTCCGCGCAGGTCCGTCACGGTCGCCGTGAGATCTTCGTGGCGCCCTGGTGCCGCCGGTTCGGGGGAAACGGTGGCGTGGGTGTGGTGCGCCGGGTCCTGGATCGGGGGATCGGACCCGGCGCTTTCTCGTCCCTGCGGGCTATCCTCACCGGGTTGCCTCCTCACCGTGCGCAGCCAGCGCCACGGCCCTCGGCCCGTACGTCCTGCTGAACCTGGAGCACGCCATGACCACGACCCGAGCTCGCCGCGCCGTGGGCGCCCTCGTGACCGCCGCCCTCACGCTCGCCGGGGCCGCCGTCGCCGCACCGACCGCCGTCGCAGCGTCGAGCTCGTCCGACGCCGCGCTCCGCTGGGGCTTCCGCGAGAGCTTCCGCAGCTACGTCGGTAGCCCTGCGAACCGGCTGACCGCAGGCACGCGGATCGTCCCGAACAAGCCCGCGACGTTCGACCCGGCCGCGGCCGGCACGGACGAGCGCCGCCCGTACGTATTCCCCGTCGCGTCGGCGACGGAGGGTGCGACGACGACGATCCGCACGAGCGGGTCCGTCACCTACCGTTTCCCCGCGCACGACTTCGTCATCACGCTCGGCGACATCAAGGTCGTCACGACGTCGAAGGCGACGTCCGTCGTCGCCGACCTCACCGTCGTCGTGCCGCAGGGCGCGACGCACTTCACCCCGGGCACCTTCGTGTCGAACGACGTCACGATCGGCACCGCACCGGCATCCGGCACGAAGGTCACGAGGTCGGGGGAGAAGGTCACCGTCGCTGCGACCGGGCTGACGCTCACCCCGAAGGGCGCGGACGCCCTGCGGAGCTTCCTGCCCGCGGGCTCGAGCCTCGACAACCTCACCGTGTCGCGGGCGGTCACGAAGGCGCCCGCCAAGGTCAAGACCACGATCAAGAGGAAGAAGATCTCGACGCGGGCCAAGGCGAAGGTGACGGTCAAGGTCACCGCCTCGCGCACGACGCCGAGCGGCAAGGTCACCGTGACGGCGACCAAGGGCAAGAAGAAGGTCGTGCGCACCGCCAGGCTCGCGAAGGGCAAGGCAACCGTCACCCTGCCCCGCCTGGCGAAGGGCACGTGGATCGTCAAGGCGAGGTACGCAGGGTCCTCGACGGTGAAGTCCGCAGCGTCGGGCAGGACGAAGCTCGTCGTCCGCTGACAGGGCGCTCGCCCCGCTCAGGTCCAGCCCGCGTAGCAGGCAGGCCTCGCGTGTCAGGGGCCCCCGCTAGCCTGCGAGCGCCACGTTGGCCCCACGAGGAGGAACGAGCATGCAGCACGTCGAGGTCGGCCCGGACGGCGCCCGCACGGGCTACGTCGAGATCCCCGGCGACGGGACCCCGTTCGTGCTCCTGCACGGTCTCGGAGCGGCGTCCGCGCCCTACTACGCTGCGACAGTCGCGAGCCCGGCGCTCGCCGGACGGCACGCGTTCCTCGTGGACCTGCTCGGCTTCGGCACGAGCGACCGGCCCCTCGCGTTCGGCTACAGCCTCGCCGAGCAGGCAGACGCGGTCGCCCGCGCGCTCGACGCCCTGGGGCTCGCCGCCGTCGACCTCGTCGCGCACAGCATGAGCGGCGGGATCGCCGTCATCCTCGCCGACCGTCGGCCCGACCTCGTCGCGCGGCTCGTGCTCGTCGAGCCGTCCCTGCGGCCCACCCCTCGGCCCGGCGTGGACGGGCTTACCGAGGACGAGTTCGTCCGCACCGGCTTCACGCGGCGCCTCGAGGCTGCGGGCCCGCAGTGGGCCGCCACGATGCGGCTCGCCGACCCGGTCGCGCAGTACCGCGCCGAGCGGGCGCTCGGCGACATGCCTGTGCTCGACGACGTCCTCTACGGCCTGCCGATGCCGGTCCACGTGATCGAGGGCGGGCTCTCCGGCTGGCTCGCAGGCGACGAGGCGCTCGCCGGTGCGGGCATCGGCGTGACGGTCGTCCCGGAGACGACGCACGTCCTCATGCTCGAGGCGCCGGCGGCCTTCGCCGCCGCGGTCGCGGACGCCCTCCCGCTCCCGTGACCGCGGCGGCTGCGCTCAGCGCTGCTGGAGCGCGTCGAGCGCGACCGTCATCGCAGCCGCGACCCGGCCGTCGAGACGCGCGCCGGGGACGGTCGCGGTGTAGCGGTCGCGCAGCGAGAACTGGCGCTCGACGGACAGGACGGGGCCCATGCTGTCGGCGAAGTCGAAGTGGAACGCGAACGGCAGGTCGACGAACCGGCGCAGGAGCGCGACGGTCTGGTTGCGCTCCTGACCGATCGCCGAGACGCCCGCCGCCTCGAGGTGCCACGTCGAGCGCAGCAGCGACTTGCCGAAGTCCTTGCGGAACATGCCGATCGGCGTGCCCGCGGCGTCCATGACGTCGTAGGTCGCCGCGAGGTCCATGACCTGCCGCGCCTTGAACGAGAAGACCGGCGTCGTGCGCGAGTCGTCCGTGAAGAACGTGACCTGCTCCTTGAACGCCATGCGCTTCTGCTGCGCGACGGCGAGCAGCTCGCCCTGCGTGCCGTCCGGGAGGACCGCGTGCACCGCGTAGCGGTTCACCATCATCGTGATGCGCTGCAGCACCATGAACTTGTCGATGCCGTAGAGCGAGGCCATGTGTTCTCCTGACGTGGATGTGCGGCCAACCTGGCCAGGGACGATCATGACGGGTCGCGGGCCGCGGCGCGAGCGCCGTGGAGGATGATAGGTGGACCCGCCCAAGCACGAGGAGGCTGCGTGCGCAGCATCGCCCGGATCCTGGCCGCCACCCGCGTCCTGTGGCCTTACTACACCGGCATCGTCGTCTGCTCGCTGCTGACGACCGCGACAGCGCTCGTGGTCCCGTTCATCCTCAAGGAAGCGACCGACACGGTCGTGGGCGTCGCGACCGGAGGACCGGCCGACGGCGTCGTCCGCACGGTCGTGTGGCTCGCCGTCGCCCTCCTCGTCGCAGACCTGCTCAGCTCGACCGTGCAGAACGTCGGCGGCTACCTCGGGGACGTCATGGCGGCGCGCATGCGCCGCATGCTCTCGACGCGCTACTACGCGAAGCTCCTCGGCCTGCCGCAGCGGTACTTCGACAACCAGGTGACCGGCGCGATCATCAGCCGCCTGACCCGGTCGATCACCGAGGTCACGGGCTTTCTCAACAACTTCGCCAACAACTTCTTCCCGATGCTGCTCACGGTAGCGGCCGTGCTCGTGATCAGCGCAGGCTACTCGTGGCCGCTCGCGCTCCTGATCGCGATCGTCTTCCCCGTGTACGTGGGGCTCACTGCGCTCACGAGCAAGAAGTGGCAGAAGCTCGAGGCGGAGAAGAACGAGCAGGTCGACCTCGCGGGCGGGCGCTTCGCAGAGGTCGTGGGGCAGATCGGCGTCGTCAAGAGCTTCGTCGCGGAGCGTCGCGAGCTGCGGCTGTTCGACGGACGCTTCGCACGGACGGTCGTGACGACGCGTGAGCAGTCCAGGCACTGGCACACGATGGACGGGGTCCGCCGGGCGTTCCTCAACGTCGTGTTCTTCGGGATCTACGTCATCCTGTTCGTCGGCACGGCGCAGGGCCGCTTCACGGTCGGCGACATGGTGCTGCTCATCCAGCTCGTCGCGATGGCGAAGGCGCCGGTGACGATGATGAGCTACCTCGTCGACACGACGCAGCGCGCGATCGCGGGCAGCAAGGACTACTTCGAGGTCATGGCGGAGCCGGCCGACCGTGACGAACCGCTCCTGCTGACGGCGGACGCCCTCGACGAGGGACGCGACGACGCCGTGAGTGCCGTCGTCGTCCCGGTCTCCGCGGCCGAGGTGACCGGCGACGGTCCGGTCGTCGAGATCGCAGACGTGTCGTTCGCGTACGAGGACGGCAACGAGGTCCTCTCGGACGTGTCCTTCACGATGCGGCGCGGCGAGCGTGTCGCGCTCGTGAGCGAGAGCGGCGGCGGCAAGACGACGCTCGTGAGCCTCCTGCTCGGCTTCTACCGCCCGACCGCGGGGACGATCCGCGTCGCGGGGGGCGACGTCGCCGATCAGCCGCTCACCGAGCTGCGGCGCCGGGTCGCCGTCGTGTTCCAGGACGCCGCCCTGTTCTCGGGGACGGTCCGGGAGAACATCGCGTACGGGCGCGAGGGCGCGACGGACGCGGAGATCGTCGACGCCGCGACGCGTGCGAACGCGCACGCGTTCGTCTCGGCCTTCGCCGACGGCTACGACTCGACGATCGGTGAGCGCGGGCTCAAGCTCTCCGGCGGTCAGAAGCAGCGCATCGCGGTGGCGCGCGCGATGCTCAAGGACGCACCGATCCTCGTCCTCGACGAGGCGACGTCCGCGCTCGACACCAAGTCCGAGCGGGCCGTGCAGGCGGGGCTCGACGAGCTCATGGAGAACCGGACGACGCTGATCATCGCTCATCGTCTGTCCACGATCTCGTCGGTCGACACGATCGTGACCCTGCGTGACGGCCGCGTCGACGAGATCGGCAGCCCGGACGAGCTCGCGACGAGCGGCGGCATCTATGCAGAGCTGCTGAGCCTGCAGGCGTCGGCGTCGCGCAAGGACCGCAAGCGCCTGCGGGACCTCGGCTTCCGCGCCTGACCGGTCACGTGCCCCGGCTGGGGTAGGAGACCTGGATCGAGCGGATCTGCGCGTCGGGCAGCACGACCGTGCGCCAGACGTCGTCCTTGGACTCGAAGGCGGTCGCCCCAGGCCTGCGCCGGCGCAGCGGTGGGCCGATCGCTAGGTCCCTCGGCCCGCTCTCGGGTGTCGAGTCGAAGCCGACAAGCTGGCCCTTCCAGACGGTGCCGTCGAGCAGCTCGACGATGACGAAGGGTGCGCCCGCGCCCTTCGGGTGCAGGTCGATGAACACCTGGTCCCACACGCGCCCGCCGTTCATCGGGGCGCTGCCCGGCCAGCGGAGGGCCGCGACGAGGTAGGCGAGCGCGCACGCGAGGGCGGACGTCCCGAGTGCGGCGCCGACGTAGGGGACGGCCGCCATGGGCGAGTTGAAGTGGTTGTCGCCGCCGCGCTCGGCTGACCGGTAGAGCGGGAGCCAGGCCGCGGGCAGGAGCATGAGGGCGGCTGCTCCGGTCGCGAGGAGCGAGGACAGGACGACTCGGGACAGCTCGACGAGGGCGCTCTCCTTGGAGCTGGGGCGATGGCGTGCGCGCTGCAGGTGCCACACGATCCCGGGGGCGAGCAGCAGGAGAAAGGCGTAGATCGCGGACAGGCTGTCGGGGATCACGCGCTCGCGCCGTCAGTCGTTGCCGTCGTCGGCGAGGTCTCCAGGCGTGCTCGTCGTCGTGCCACCCGTCTGGATGAAGACGAAGGACGCGGTCGCGGCTGTCACGGGCTCGACGGGCTCGCCAGGCTCGACGGGCGCCCGGCCCACCGGTGTCTCGGACATGTCGTGCCTCCGATCGCGCTGAGGTCGCTGGTCACGATCGTCGCTCGCGAGTGTGCTGGACGCGTAGTGGCAACCACCCGTGGATGCGCGCGGGCGTCGGGTTGTTCGTTCTGCAAATTTCTGTAATGTGCAGACTGTGCGGATATGGCCGGGCAGGGTTGCTCGGCAGGCGCACGCGCTCCGGTGCGGTGACGAACGGACTCGAGACCCGGCCGGGGCGGTGAGCTCACGACCGCACCGTCGCGGCCGCGACGGTGCTCCATCCAGCCAAGGAGTTCAACGTGAAGCGCACTCTCCTCGCAGCGGCGACCAGCCTCCTGCTCGTCGCGTCGGCCACCGCCGTCGCAGCCCCCGCCTCGGCCGCGTCGACCGGCGGCTACCAGATCTGCGGCGCAGGGAAGGTCGTGGCCGCGAAGGTCAAGGGGGCAGGTGCCAACGTCACCATCTCGGTGCCGGGCCGCACGGTCACCCAGTACCTGCCCTCCGGCGTCATCACCTACGTCAAGGGCACCCAGCAGGTCGGTACCTGGACCGTGTCGGGCAGCTACCAGTCCGCCTCGGGCTACTGCGCCTGAGCCATCCCGTCGACGTGCTCCGGCCCCGGGTTCTCCTGTGCCCGGGGCCCGAGCACGTCCCTCGCCTGCGTGTGCGCCCTAGAGTGGTCGGATGAGTCGTGACCAGGTCGTCCTCGTGTGCGGCGTCGCGGGCGCCGGGAAGTCGACGCTCGCGCGCGAGCTCGAGCGCGACGGTTACGAGCGCTTGTCCTTCGACGAGGCCGCGTGGGACGCGGGGCACCGCGAGCACCCCGTCCCGCAGCACGTTTCCGACGCCGTGCACGCCGAGCTGACGGAGCGCCTGCTCTTGCTCGTGGCCCAGGGGCGCGACGTCGTCGTCGACACGTCCTTCTGGTCTCGCGCCTCGCGGGACCGCTACCGCACGGTGCTCGCGCCGACCGCCGTCGTGCCCGTCGTCTGGTTCCTCGACGTGCCGCGCGACGTCGTCCTCGGGCGTCTCGCCCGACGCCGCGGCGCGGGCCCTGACGACGTCCTCGTCCCGCCTGACCTCGCCGAGCGGTACCTCGACGGCTTCGAGCGACCCACCGCGGAGGAGGGCCCGGTCAGGGTCCTGACCAGGGGATAGTCTCGCGGCATGAGCCGCCGCCCTGACATCGCCGTCATGCTTCCCCGCGACCTGCGCGCCGACCGGGTCCGCGAGTTCGTCACGACCGCCGAGCAGCTCGGCTTCGACGAGGTGTGGGTCGTCGAGGACCTGGGCTTCCGTGGCGGCGTCGCGCAGGCGGCGACAGTCCTCGCGTGGACCGAGCACATCCGCGTCGGCCTCGGCATCCTGCCCGCCGCCGTCCGCAACCCCGCGTTCGCGGCGATGGAGGTCGCGACGCTCGCCGCGCTGTTCCCCGGCCGGGTGGACGTCGGCATGGGCCACGGCCTGCCGGGCTGGATGCGCGAGGTCGGCACGTGGCCGGCGCGACCGCTCACGCTCCTCGAGGAGCGCGTGCACGCCGTGCGCGCGCTCGTCGCGGGAGAGGAGGGCGCAGGCACGCGCCTGGACCCCGCCGTCGTGCCCGACGCCGCTCCGCGTCTCATGCTCGGGGTGCGCGGCCCGCGCTCGCTGGCCCTCTCGGGGCGGATCGCCGACGGCACGATCCTCGCCGAGCCGGCGACACCGGAGTACGTGCGCGCGAGCCTCGACCTCATCGACCCGGCCGGCCCGCACCGCGTCGTCACCTACAACGTTGGCGCGGTCGCGGACGACGCCGCGGACGCGATCGGGCTCGCCCGCCCCGCGCTCGAGTGGATCGGCGAGCCCGACTGGGCGACGCACCTGGCTGACCTGCCGTTCCGTGACGAGCTCGTCGCTGTGCGCGCGGCGAGCGCCACGCGCGCCGACTTCGCCGCCGCGCTGCCGGACGAGTGGGTGGCCGAGCTCGCGCTCGCTGGCACGCCCGACCAGGTGCGCGGCCGCATCGCTGCGCTCGGTGAGGCGGGCGTCTCGTCGAGCGTGTTCATCCCTGCTGGGCCTGACCCGGTCGCTGCGCTCGCGGACCTCGCACGCGTGCTGTGACGCCGGGCCCCCGTTCGTCGAGGTCGCGACCTCGAGCTTGAGGTCGTGCGGTCTGGGTGTCGACCTCGAGGCAGACGTCACGACCTCGGCGGGTGTCGCGGATGCCTGTCGGTCAGGGACACTGGGGGGAAGACCTATCGCTTTGACGAGGAGTACACGTGCCGCAGGGAACAGTCCGTTGGTTCGACGCTGAACGAGGGTTCGGCTTCATCGACGTCGGGGACGGTGGCGAGGACCTGTTCGTGCACGCGTCCGAGATCCTCGACGACGACGGCCCGCGGGTGCTCCGCGAGGGTCAGGTCGTCGAGTACGAGGTGGGCGAGGGCAGCCGCGGGCCGCAGGCCCGGCAGGTGCGCGTCACGGGCGACTGGTCCGAGGACGCCCAGCTCGGCATCCTCGGCACGGTCGCCTGGTACGAGCCGAGCAAGGGTTACGGCTTCGTCGACCCGGACGACGGACGCGGCGAGATCTTCCTGCACAGCTCCGCGATCGTCGGCGGCGGCGTGGTCGTCGAGGGGCAGCGCGTCGCGTTCCTCGTCGTCGACGGCGAGAAGGGTCCGCAGGCGGACCACCTGCTCCCGCTCGCTGCTGAGGCTGCGCCTGCGGGTGCGGCGTCGGGCGCAGGGTCGGACGGCGCTGACGGCACGGTCTCCTGGTACGACGACGGCAAGGGCTTCGGCTTCATCGCCCCCGATGCGGGCGGCGACGACATCTTCGTGCACGTGAAGGCGCTCGGCCACGGCCTCACCGAGCTGCCGGAGGGTGCGCGCGTGACGTTCGACGTCGTCGAGGGCGACCGCGGGCCCAACGCCCGCAACGTGCAGATCGTGGGCGGCGCTCGCGGCGGCCGGGGCGACCGCGGCTCGCGTGGCGGCTTCGGCTCGGACCGCGGCTCGCGCGGCGGTTTCGGCTCGGACCGCGGCCGACCGGCTCGTTCGAGTGCGCCGGTGCGCGGCGGCAAGGGCACGGTCGCGCGGTACGACGCCGACCGCGGCTTCGGCTTCATCACCCCGGATGCGGGCGGCGACGACCTGTTCGTCCACTTCTCTGTCGTGCGCGGGTCCGAGCCGCTGTACGAGGGCGACCGCGTCAGCTTCGGGATCCGTCAGAGCGACCGCGGCCCGCAGGCCGACCGCGTCGAGCTGATCTAGCCCTTCCCCGACCCGGACGAGGGCTAGCTCGTGCGGTGCTCGTCCCACTCGACGAGGCGTGCGAGCAGCGGCACCGCGTTCCTGACGGTCTCGCGCTCGTCCGGGTCGAGCGCCTGCGTGAGGGCGGCCGTGAGCCAGTCGGTTCGCCGCTGCCGCTCGCGCTCGAGCGCGTCGCGGCCTGGCTCGGTCAGCGTGAGCGGGGACTTGCGGGCGTCGTCGGGGTCAATCGTGCGCTCGACGAGCCCTGCGGACTCGAGGGCGCGGACCGTGCGTGCCATCGACTGCGGCCGGACGCGCTGGGCGTCGGCGAGCTGGCTCGTCGTCATGGGGCCGCCGCGGCCGAGGAGGCCCAGGACTCCTGTCTCGGCCTGGGGCCGTGGGTCCTCGGCGCGGCCGCGCCGCACGAGGCGGCCCACCTGGAGGCGGAGGTCGGCGGCGATCTGAGCGTCGTTCATGGCGTCATGCTACTGGAATCGACAGTCAAACTGTGCAGTCTTGCTTGACATTGTCGCCGGGCAGATAGACAGTCTTGCTGTCTATCCACCGACCTTAGGAGCTCCCGTGCCCGTCGACACCCTCGACCCCACCGCCGCCCTCGTCCTCGTCGACCTCCAGAAGGGCATCACCGCGCTGCCCACCGCCCTCGACCCGGGCGTCATCGTCGAGCGCGCCGCCCGCCTCGTGCGCGCGGCGCACGACGCCGGCCGCCCCGTCGTGCGGATCCGCACAGCCTTCTCGCCCGACGGCGGCGACGTCCTCCGCGGCCGCACCGACGCCCCCGGGCCGTCGGTCGCGCAGGGCTCCGACTTCGCCGACCTCGACCCGCGTGTCCCGTCCGAGCCCGGCGACATCGTCGTCACGAAGCGCGGCTGGGACGCCTTCGCGGGGACCGAGCTCGACCTGCAGCTGCGCAGGCGCGGGGTCCGGTCGGTCGTCCTGGCCGGGATCGCGACGAGCATCGGCGTCGAGTCGACCGCGCGCACCGCGCGCGAGCTCGGCTACGAGGTCGTCGTTGCGCACGACGTCGTCACGGACCTGGTCGCGTCCGCGCACGCCACCAGCCTCGAGGTGATCCTCCCGAGGATCGCGCGCCTCGAGACCGTCGACGTCCTCGCGCCGCTGCTCGACTCCGCGGAGTCGGGGAGGGCGGAATAACTCGACGCACTCCGAGGTTGAGCGAGACAGACTCAAGTTTGGAAGGTCAGGACTTGCGCCCCTCAGGCTCAAGACGCAGACTTGAGTGAAACGGACTCAACCGCACCACTACATGGAGGCATCACCCATGGCACGAGCAGTCGGCATCGACCTCGGCACCACCAACTCCGTCGTCGCGGTCCTCGAGGGTGGCGAGCCCACGGTCATCGCCAACGCCGAGGGCATGCGCACCACCCCGTCGGTCGTCGCGTTCTCCAAGTCCGGCGAGGTCCTCGTCGGCGAGATCGCCAAGCGCCAGGCCGTCACGAACGTCGACCGCACGATCAGCTCGGTCAAGCGCCACATCGGCACGGACTGGTCGCAGGAGATCGACGACAAGAAGTACACCGCGCAGGAGATCTCCGCGCGCATCCTCGGCAAGCTCAAGCGCGACGCCGAGGAGTACCTCGGCGAGCCCGTCACCGACGCCGTCATCACCGTCCCGGCCTACTTCAACGACGCCGAGCGCCAGGCCACGAAGGACGCTGGCCAGATCGCCGGCCTCAACGTCCTGCGCATCGTCAACGAGCCGACCGCGGCCGCTCTCGCCTACGGGCTCGAGAAGGGCAAGGAGGACGAGCTCATCCTCGTCTTCGACCTCGGTGGCGGAACCTTCGACGTCTCCCTGCTCGAGGTGGGCAAGGACGAGGACGAGTTCTCCACGATCCAGGTCCGCGCGACCTCGGGCGACAACCGCCTCGGCGGCGACGACTGGGACAACCGGATCGTCGAGCACCTCATCAAGGAGGTCAAGAACAGCTCGGGCGTCGACCTGTCCAAGGACAAGATCGCGCTGCAGCGTCTGCGTGAGGCCGCCGAGCAGGCGAAGAAGGAGCTCTCGTCCGCGACGAGCACCAACATCTCCATGCAGTACCTCTCGATGAGCGAGAACGGCCCCATCCACCTGGACACGAAGCTCACGCGCGCTCAGTTCCAGCAGATGACGCAGGACCTCATCGACCGCACCAAGGCGCCGTTCAACGCCGTCATCCGCGACGCGGGCATCTCGGTCAACGACATCGACCACATCGTCCTCGTCGGCGGCTCGACCCGCATGCCCGCGGTGACCGAGGTCGTCAAGGAGATGACCGGCGGCAAGGAGCCCAACAAGGGCGTCAACCCGGACGAGGTCGTCGCCGTCGGCGCCGCCCTGCAGGCCGGTGTCATCAAGGGTGAGCGCAAGGACGTCCTCCTCATCGACGTCACCCCCCTGAGCCTCGGCATCGAGACGAAGGGCGGCGTCATGACGAAGCTCATCGAGCGCAACACCGCCATCCCGACGAAGCGCTCCGAGGTCTTCTCGACGGCCGAGGACAACCAGCCGTCCGTGCTGATCCAGGTCTTCCAGGGTGAGCGTGAGTTCGCCCGGGACAACAAGCCGCTCGGCACCTTCGAGCTCACCGGCATCGCCCCCGCCCCGCGCGGCATGCCGCAGATCGAGGTCGCGTTCGACATCGACGCGAACGGCATCGTGCACGTGTCCGCGAAGGACCGCGGCACGGGCAAGGAGCAGTCGATGACGATCACGGGTGGCTCTGCCCTCCCGAAGGAGGACATCGACCGCATGGTCAAGGAGGCCGAGGAGCACGCGGCCGAGGACAAGAAGCGCCGCGAGGACGCTGAGACCCGCAACCAGGCCGAGGGCTTCGCCTACTCGACCGAGAAGCTCCTCAAGGACAACGACGAGAAGCTCTCGGACGACGTCAAGAAGGAGGTCGGGGACGCTGTCGCCGAGCTCAAGACGGCGCTCGAGGGCGAGGACATCGCCGAGATCAAGGCCAAGCAGGAGCACCTGAGCACGGTCGCCCAGAAGATCGGCGAGGCGCTCTACGCCCAGCAGTCGACCGAGGGTGCCGAGGGTGCCCCGGCGGCCGAGGAGGCGACGTCGGACGACGACGTCGTCGACGCTGAGATCGTGGACGAGGACGAGTCCAAGTGACCGAGTCCCCCTTCGAGTTCACGGACAAGCGCCGGATCGACCCGGAGACGGGCGAGCCGCGCGAGGCGAACGCCGAGACGCCCGCTGACGCGGACGCCGACGTCGACATCCAGGTGCCCGACGACGCGTCGTCCCTCGAGGACGACGCGGTCGCCGCGGCACAGAAGGTCGCCGACGAGCGCCTCGAGGACCTGCTGCGGGAGCGCGCAAGCTTCACGAACTACCGCAACCGGGCCCTGCGTGACCAGGAGGCCGCTCGGGTCAAGGGGATCGAGGACGTGCTCGCGTCGTTGCTCCCCGTGCTCGACGACATCGACCGGGCCAGGCAGGCCGGCGAGCTCGAGGGGCCGTTCGCGGCCATCGCCGACAAGCTCGACGGGACGCTGGCCAAGTTCGAGATCGCACGCTTCGGCGAGGTCGGGGACGAGTTCGACCCCAACTTCCACGACGCGCTGATGCACGAGGAGTCCGCGGAGGCGCAGACGACGACCGTCAAGTTCGTCGTCGAGCCTGGCTACAAGATCGGCGAGCGTGTCGTGCGCGCCGCTCGGGTGGCCGTCGTCGGACCACAGCACTGACGAGCACGACGAACGGTGACGGCCTGCGCCGCGGCTCGGCCGCGGCGCAGGCCGTACCCTCATGACAGACCTGAAAGAAGGAAGTGACCGCTGTTGACCGGACAGGACTGGCTCGAGAAGGACTTCTACGCGAGCCTCGGCGTCGCGAAGGACGCTGACGCTGCAGCGATCAAGAAGGCCTACCGCAAGCTCGCGCGCCAGCACCACCCGGACCAGAACGCCGGTGACACGAAGGCCGAGGCGCGCTTCAAGGAGATCGGCGAGGCGTACGCAGTGCTCTCCGACCCGGAGCAGCGCCGCCAGTACGACGCCGTCCGGGCGATGGGCGGCGGCGCCCGCTTCGCCGCGGGGCCCGGTGGCGCCGGCGGTGCCGCCGGCTTCGAGGACCTCTTCGGCGGCATGTTCGGCGGCGGAGGCGGCGGTGCTCGCACGACGTCGTTCCCCGGTGGCGGCGCGTCGACCGGAGGTGGCGGGTTCGAGGACATCCTCGGCGGGCTGTTCGGTGGCGGTCGCGGCCCCGCAGGCTTCCGTGGCACGCGCGCCCAGCAGGGTGCCGACATCAACGCGACGACCACGTTGTCCTTCCGCTCCGCCGTCGAGGGCGCGACCGTGTCCCTCGACGTCGAGGGCCGCACCGTCACGACCCGCATCCCCTCGGGCGTGCGCGACGGCCAGAAGATCCGCCTGCGCGGCAAGGGCCGCCCCGGTACGGGCGGCGCTCCCGCAGGTGACCTCAACATCACGGTCAAGGTCACGCCGCACCCCGTCTATGCGGTCGACGGCGCGAACCTGCGCATGACGCTGCCCGTCACGTTCGACGAGGCCGCGCTGGGTGCGACGATCGACGTCCCGACCCTCGACGGGCAGACCGTGCGGGTCAAGGTCCCTGCGGGTACGCCGTCGGGCAGGACGCTGCGCGTCAAGGGCCGCGGTGTCAGCACCGCGAAGGCGACCGGCGACCTGCTCGTCACGGTCACCGTCGTGGTGCCGCAGAAGCTCGACGCGGTCGCGCGCAAGGCCGTCGAGGCCTTCGCCGAGGCGACCGCAGGCGAGGGTCGCAACGTGCGCGCGGACCTCCTGGCCCGCGCGCAGGAATGACCGCCCGGAGGCCGTGATGGACGTCGCCGACCGCCCGATCTTCCCGATCTCGCGAGCCGCCGAGCTCGCTGGCATGCACCCGCAGACGTTGCGGCAGTACGACCGTCTCGGACTGGTCGTCCCGAGCCGGACGGCCGGCCGCGGGAGGCGCTACAGCGCGCGGGACGTCGAGCGGCTGCGCACCGTGCAGCAGCTCAGCCAGGAAGAGGGCATCAACCTTGCGGGCATCATGCGCATCCTCGACCTGCAGGACGAGGTGCACGCGCTCCGCGAGCGGTTGCGCGCCCTGGCGTCCGCCACCGAGGCCGGGCACCGGGTGTTCGCCGCGGACGCGACCGGTGACATCGTGGCTCTTCCCCGCGGGAAGCGCCAGGCGCGCGTGCGCACGTCGGGAGCGCTCGTCGTGTGGCGGCCCCGGGGCTGAGCGTCAGATCCCCGTGCACAATTGCGCAACGGCGCGGTGCGCAAATTCCGCAGAATCCTGCGGATCCGGTAAGGCTCCCCTCCCTGTACAACGTCCTGACCCAGGCCTATCGTCAGCAAGAAGAGCCGTCAGGCGAAGCCGGACAGAGTCGGAGAGACCCATGAGCGCGATGCTGGAGATGCCTCCGGTCAGCGAGTGCACGATCGCTGGCTGTTCCTACAACCACGACGGCTGCCACGCCGGGGCCATCACGATCGCCGGGAATGCGGGCGATGCCTCGTGCGCCACGTTCATCCCGCTCGACGTCAAGGGCGGGCTCTCGCGCGTCGTCGCCGCCGTCGGGGCGTGCCAGCGCGCAGAGTGCAGCCACAACGACCACCTCGAGTGCAACGCCGAGTCCGTGCGCATCGGCGCAGGCGGGACGCACCACGCGGACTGCCTCACCTACTCGCCGGCCTGACCAGACCTCCTGCCCGCCGTACCGCGGGAGGGGCGGATCGAGGGATGCCACGGGGCCATGACGTCGACGCCATGGCCCCGTGGTGTGCCTTGCGGAAATTCCCCCGAATCAACTCCGCAAGGAGCTCAGCAACCCCGCGCACCCCGCAGGGTCGGCGGGCAGCCGCTCGACCCACAGCCGGGCTGGGGACCGCATCGATCGAGGGCCGACGACGCTCGTGAGTCCGATGATGAGCTTCCGGATGTCCTCGACCGTCGTCGGCAGCGCGTCGTCGCGCTGCGTCATGATCGCGAACAGTCCTGGGCGGAGCTGCGCTGTCGGGTGGTAGCGCCCGAGCATCCGTGCGAGCGCCGCCCCGACGAGCGCACCGACGCGGATCTGGTCGAGACGGTGGCCGCCCTCGGTCGCGACGTCGAGCACGAGCAGGCACCACGGTGCCGGGGCGGCGGTGAACGTCTCCTCGAGACGTGCGGTCAGGTACGCGGGGGTACGCAGGCCTGTGAGCGGGTCGGTCGACGACTGCGACGCCGCCGTCGCCTCCTGTGCCTCGGCCCAGCCGACGGCGACCGCCCGGGTGACGTCGAGCGGCGCGTCGAACCCGAGGGTGTCGTACAGGCAGCCGAGGTCGTCGAGCGTCTCGGCCATGTCGCTGCCACGCTCGGCGCGCGCAGCCCCGAGCCGCTGTGCGGCCGGGGTCGGGTCGACACCCGACTCGAGCGCCTCGACGAGAGCCTCCGCGGCCGGGTGCGCCCAGTCGTCGCCGTGTCGCCAGACCGTGGTGAGCGAGGCCGTGCGCCAGCCCCGCAGGACGGCGTCCTGCGGGTCGAAGGGCTCACGCGTGTGGGTCACGAGTGATGAGAGGGGTGTGCTCGCAGATCATGACGCGGCTTTCGGTGACCTTTGTGAAGGACCGTCCCGCGACTTCCTGCCTGCGGCATGGCAACATTCCTGGGGTGCGGTGTGATCACCGCAGATGGGCGGGGGAGCCACATGAGTGACGTGACGCGGGTCCCGGACGGGGTCGCGAGTGACGCCGAGCTGATCACCGCCGTGCGACAGGGCGACACGGCGGCCTTCGGCGTGCTCTACCAGCGGCACGAGGAGGCTGCGCGCAGGGTCGCGCAGCGCTACGTGCCTGCGGCAGACGCGGACGACGTCGTCGCGGGGGCCTTCGAGAAGATCCTCCAGGTGCTCCGCGGAGGCAAGGGCCCGGACGTCGCCTTCCGCGCCTACCTGTTCACCGTCGTGCGACGTCGCGCGATCGAGTCGCTCGAGAAGGCGCGGCGCACCACCGCGACCGACGACGTCGCGGTGTTCGACTCGGTGATCGGGCCCCTCGCGTCGACCGAGGAGCCGATGCTCCGCGGGTTCGAGGACCGCACGGTCGCGCGCGCGTTCGAGTCGCTGCCAGAGCGCTGGCGGACGGTGCTCTGGTATCTCGACATCGAGCAGCAGACCCCCGCCGCGGTGGCGCCCGCGCTCGGGATGTCGGCCAACGGCGTCTCTGCGCTCGCGTACCGTGCACGCGAGGGGCTGCGTCAGGCGTACCTGCAGGAGCACCTCCTGTCGCCCGCAGTGTCCGAGGACTGCCGGGTGGTCAACGACCAGCTCGGGTCGTACGCGCGCGGCGGGCTGTCGCGTCGCGAGACGACGCGTGTCGAGGCGCACCTCGACGTGTGCGCGGCGTGCCGTGCTGCGGCGCTCGAGCTCGGCGACCTCGCGCAGGGGATGCGCGCCGTCGTCGCGCCGCTCATTCTGGGCACGCTCGGTGTCGCTTCCCTGGGTCTGCTCCCGGTGGGTGGCGCTGCGCCGGCGGCGGCCGCTGCCGCAGCGGGTGCTGGCGCCGGTTCCGAGGGGATCGTCGTCGCGCGTGCGGACGCGGGCGTCGTGGCGACCGGCGGCGGACCGGGCGCTCCGCTCGCCGTCGCGGTCCCCGGTGGGGCGTCGGCGGTACCCGCGGTCGGTCTGATTTCCGCGATCGCGCAGCTTCCGGCAGCTGTGCTCGCCGCCGCGGGCGTCGTCGTCGTGGGTGGCTTGGTGGCGGCAGGCGTCGCTCTCGCGTCGGGCAGCAACCAGGTCGCGCCCGGGGTCGCGGGCCCCCTGGGCACCGAGTCGGTCGCTGAGGTGCCCACGGTCGCCCCTCCGACGGTCGTGACGCCCGACTCGCCCGTCGAGGAGACACCGACGGCGGACCCGACGAGCGTGGCGACGCCGCCCGACCTGCCGACCGGACCGGGGGAGACGCCTGCGCCGTCGACCACCCCCGACGACCCGACGGGCGACGAGCCCGACGAGGACCCGGAGCCGAGCGAGCCCGCGCCGACGGACGAGCCGTCCGGCGCGCCGACGGCGACGCCCTCCGAGAACCCGTCACGGGAACCGACGACGGCGCCGACGTCGGCCCCCACGAGCGCGCCTGCTCCGACCCCGACGCACAGCCCGACTCCCACGCCCAGCCCGACTCCCACGGCGACAGCCGCACCGGTCGCGCCGGCCGCGCTCAACCTCGCGATCTCGCAGGTCAAGGCGAGCGGCGCGTCGACCGTGACCCTCTCGGTCGCGAACACCGCGCAGCTGCCGGCGACGGAGGTCGAGGTCGAGCTCACGCTTCCTGCGGGCATGTACCTGTCGAGCACCGGAGTGATCCTCGCGGCGTCCCAGCCCGCCCAGACGCTCAGCGCCATGGTCGCGGCCGCGATCAGCCCGTCGTGGTCGTGCTCGACGACGACGAGCTCCGCAGTGTGTGCCGTTCCTGACATCCCCGCGGGTGCAGAGACGTCGACGACGTTCCAGGTGACCCTCAAGACGCCCGGCGTCTCGCGGCTCGACGTCGAGGCGCGGGTGACGACGGCGGGCGGCTCTGCGACGCGCACGGTCCCGGTCGCCGTCGAGGCCGCCGCGGCGGAGGTCCAGGCCAGGGTCCTCGAGGACTCGCTGCTCGTCGTCGACGGGGCCGGGGTCGTGAGCGTCGAGGTCACGAACGCGGGCGAGGTGGCGACGCCCGCCGTCGTGCGCGTCGAGCTCCCCGACGGTGCCGAGTGGCTGGACGGTCGGGACGGCGGGCTCGTGCCCGGCTCCGCCGAGGGGTGGCTGTGCGCGCTCTACCCGGCGACGGCGCGGACCCTCGAGTGCCGCACCGACGACCTGCCAGGTGGGCTCGCGGATCCGCAGCGCCTGGACCTGCCGGTGACGACGTCTGCAGCCGAGCTGGGCGCGGGGGTGCTCTCCTGGGGGCCGAGCATCGAGTCGCTCACGAGCGAGCCGTACCTGCTCGCCGGTCCTGTCGGGGCCGTCCTCCGCCCGGAGGCCCTGGTGCTCACGCGGATCGGGCCGTACGCGCCGACGGACGTCGGCACGCTCGGCGTCGACGTGTTCAGCAACGGGCGCGCGGCCAGCGGCGCGACGGTGGTGGTCGAGCTTCCGGACGGCGTCGTCCTCGAGGGCGTGCCGACGATCGGTGAGGAGGCGTGCCAGGTCGAGAGCAACGTCGTGACATGCGCCCTGCCAGGGTCGGCGGGGTCGGAGGCCCGGGTGTCCGTCCCGGTGAGCGGGGTCGCGGCGCAGGGCGCAGGAGTGAGCGTGGTGCCGGTGCGCGCGGAGCTCGCCACGTCGGCGGGCACCGTCGTCCTCGCTGCGGTCGACGCGACGATCGAGGTGCTGGAGGCTCCGACGGAGGTCCCCTCGTAGGTCCGGAGCCGGATCGCCCTCGGGAGCGTCGTGGAACGGGAGGAGCCCCGTGGTCGCGCAGGCGACCACGGGGCTCCGTCAGCTCGATCCTCTGCGTCAGGTGACGTGGACCGACGGTGCGTGCCGGCTCAGACGACGCCGTAGAGGCGGTCGCCCGCGTCGCCGAGGCCCGGGACGATGTAGGCGTTCTCGTCGAGGCGCTCGTCGACGGCTGCGACGACGACGGTGACGTCGGCCCGGTCGCCGATCGCCTCCTCGAGAACCTTGAGGCCCTCAGGGGCGGCGAGCAGGCAGACGGCGGTGACGTCGCGTGCGCCACGGTCGAGAAGGTAGTTGATCGACGCGACGAGCGTCCCGCCGGTGGCGAGCATCGGGTCGAGGAGGAAGCACTGGCGGCCGGAGAGGTCGTCGGGCAGCCGGTTGGCGTAGGTGATCGCCTCGAGCGTCTCCTCGTCGCGCTGCATGCCGAGGAAGCCGACCTCGGCGGTCGGGAGCAGACGCGTCATACCCTCGAGCATCCCGAGGCCTGCACGCAGGATCGGGACGACGATCGGCTGCGGGTCGGCGATCTTGGTGCCGACCGTGTCGGTGACGGGCGTCGTGATCGGCGCGTCGACCGTGCGCACGTCGCGGGTCGCCTCGTACGCGAGGAGGGTGACGAGCTCGTCGACGAGGAGGCGGAAGTTCGGCGAGGCCGTGCTCTTGTCACGCAGGACGGTGAGCTTGTGGGCGACGAGCGGGTGGTCGGCTACGTGCAGGCGCATGGGTCAACCGTACCGCTCGCGAGGTGGCCGCGGACCGTCTGGCACCCCGCCGTCGTCTGCGACCATGTCACCATGCACGACGACGGACGGTGGGACGAGGCGATGGGCCTCGCGCTCGCGGAGGCGCACCTCGCGCTCGAGACGCAGGACGTCCCGGTGGGCGCCGTCGTCGTCGACGCGACCGGGCGGGTCGTCGGTCGGGGCCACAACGAGCGGGAGGCGTCGGGGGACCCGACGGCGCACGCCGAGGTGGTCGCCCTGCGCGCGGCCGCCGAGACCCTCGGCACGTGGCGGCTGGACGGCTGCACGCTCGTCGTGACGCTCGAGCCGTGCGTCATGTGCGCGGGCGCGATCATGGCCGCGCGCGTGCCTCGGCTGGTGCTCGGGGCGTGGGACGACAAGGCGGGAGCGACGGGCTCGAAATGGGACCTCGTGCGTGACCCGCGGGCGCTGCACACCGTCGAGGTGCGTCCGGGGGTTCGGGCGGCCGAGTGCGAGGGGCTGCTGCGCGACTTCTTCGCGTCGCGCCGAGGCTGACTCGACGGAGGTTCAGCCGAGAAGGCGCTCCTCGAGGGCAGTGACCTCGTCGTCGGTCATGCCGTGCGCGCGCAGGTACGGGAGCGTGCGCTCGGACGAGCCCTGCTCGACGACGTCGAGCGCGGTCTCGATCGCGTCGGCAGGGCTGCCGACGAGCAGGTCGACGAACTCGTGCGCGCGGTCCTCGCCGAGGAACGCCGTCAGCCGGACGATCTGCGCGTCGAGCCACGGCCCGCGCAGGCGAGCCTCGGTCATCACGTAGTTCGCGACGACGTCGTCGCGGGAGACGCCGATCGCGCGCAGCGCGAGTGCGACCGTGATGCCGGTGCGGTCCTTCCCCGCGGTGCAGTGCACGAGGACGGCGCCGGGAGCCGACGTCGCGACGGTTCGCACGGCGGAGGTGAGCGTCGTCGCGCAGCCCTCGACCATGTGCCGGTAGAGCGGGGCGAGGCCGACCTCGGGCTGCACGAGCGCGTGCGCGGACGAGTCGAAGATCGGCAGGTGCGAGACCGCGAAGCCGCGCTCGCTGAACGGCGACGGGGCGAGCTGTTGCTCGCGCTCGTCCCGCAGGTCGATCACGGAGACCAGGCCGACGTCGCGCAGGGCGGCGGTCGCGGCGTCGTCGAGCGAGGAGGGCGCGTCGGAGCGCAGGAGCGCGTACGGGCGGACGGTCGTCGAGCCGACGCGGTAGCCGGCGACGTCACGCAGGTTGGCGAAGCCGGCGATCTGGTCGAGGGGCGCGGTCGTCATGGTCAGATCCTCGCAGGGACGCGCGGTCGTGCTCGGTGGGCGGGGCTGTCAGCCGGTGGTGCGCGGCGGCGTCGGCAGGAGGTGGGGCAGGAGCGCGGTGAGGGTCTCGCTCGTGCCGGCGTCGAGGCGGACGGTCGCGATGTCGTCGGCGCGCGTGGCGCCACGGTTGACGATCGCGAGCGGTGTCCCGGTGCGCACGGCGTGCCGGGCGTAGCGCAGGCCTGAGTGCACGGTGAGGGAGGAGCCGGCGACGAGGAGGACGTCGGCGTCGTCGACGATCTCGTAGCTCCGCGCGACCTTCTCGCGCGGGACGGTCTCGCCGAAGTAGACGATGTCGGGCTTGAGCATGCCGCCGCAGCGCTCGCAGTCCGCGACGACGAACGAGGCGGTCGACTCGACGACGGCGTCGGCGTCAGGCGCGATCTCGATGTCCTCGACCATGCCCTGTGCCTCGCGGAACCCCGGGTTGAGGGCGGTCAGCCGGGCGTCGAGTGATTCACGTGAAACCGTGTACCCGCAGGCCAGGCACCGGACCCGGTCGTACGAGCCGTGCAGGTCGACGAGATTCTGCGATCCCGCCCGCCGGTGCAGCGTGTCGACGTTCTGCGTCACCACACCGGAGACGGCGCCCGCGCGCTCGAGCGCGGCAAGGGCGCGGTGCCCGTCGTTGGGCCGTGTCGCCGCCATGTGCCGCCAGCCCACGTGGTTGCGCGCCCAGTAGTGCCGCCGGAACGCCGGGTCGCCCGTGAACTGCTGGTACGTCATCGGGTTGCGCGGAGCCGAGCCGGGGCCGCGGTAGTCCGGGATCCCAGAGTCCGTCGACAGCCCCGCGCCCGTGAGCACGGCCGTGCGGCGGCCGCGCACGAGCGCGACGAGCTCGGACACGTCAGGCGCGAGAGACGTGGCGCGGAGGTCGAGAACGGCAGGGGAGGTCACCCGACCACGCTACGACGACGTCGCCAGCCGCGCCGTGACGCGGGAGACGTTGTGACCGGGCTCCCACGCCACGGCGTCCGCGTGCGTCAGGCGGGCACCCCCTCCGGGTACAGCGTGCGCAGCTCGGCGAGGTACTGGCGACGCCCGACCAGCAGGTACATCAGCCGGGCGGGGAGCGGCAGGTTCGCGCGCGTCCAGGCACGGGCCTCGCCGTCGGACATCGGCGCCATCATGTGGCCGAGCTGGACGAACATCCGCTCCTTCGGGATCTTGCTGCGCCCCGCCTCGCCCAGGACGTCCCACTCCTCCTGCGTGAAGGTCGTGCGGACCCACGGGAGGATCTGCTCCTCCTCCGCACCCAGGTGCTCCTCGAGCGTGACGCGCACCCGGTCGAGCGCCTCCGCGGCGTCGTCCCGAGCGGCGGCGCTCGCGGTGCGCTCGAGCTGCGTGAGCGGATCCTCGAGCGCCGCGAGCTGGTCCGCGACGGTCGCGTGCTGCGACCGCATGAGGCCGACGTGCAGCGCGCACGCCGGAGCGCGCGCAGCAAGGTCGTCCCACAGGAGCGTGTCCTCCGTGGAGTGGTGGTCGTGCAGGCCGTGCGCGATCTCCCGCACGTGCGCGACGACGATCGCCGCCCGGTCCCTGTCGCCCGGTCGGACCTCGCGGACGAGCGGGACAGCCCGCCCCAGGAGGTGGCGGAACATCGCGTGGACGACGTTCATGTCGTCGGTGTTGCACAGGCCTACGGCCGTGGTGTTGCCCATGGTGGTGTTTCCCCTCAGGTGCGCGGCACGTCGTGCGCTCCCCCGAGCGCGTGCCGACCCGGTCACGCTAGGACCGGGTAACCGCCGCCGCGTAGTGTCTTTTGGGGTGGTTTGTCAGGGTGAGGGGCAACGACCCGGGTGACCCGTCACCCGCACCCGCGATGCCCCGCAGCCCTCCGACAGGCCCCGAACAGCGACGATTTCGACGATCGGCCCTTCGGAAGGTACGCTTCTCGGCGAGGTAGCGTGTCCGAGCGGCCTAAGGAGCACGCCTCGAAAGCGTGTGTGGGTGAAAGTCCACCGTGGGTTCAAATCCCACCGCTACCGCCACCGAAGGACCCCGACCGGCATCGCCGGACGGGGTCCTTCGTCGTTCCGGTCCGGCGTGCCCGTCCACGAAGGCCCTCGCTCCGGTCGTCAGGACGGTGCCCCCAACCACGATTGTCGGTACGGTTCTGGTGGCGCGCGATGGGCCGCCACGGTGGCACGGCAGGGTGCGCCGCCCGAGACAGACACGGAGATCACATGTCGTTCATGGAAAAGCTGCGGGGGCAGCTCGTCGACATCATCGAGTTCCTCGATGACAGCCGAGACACGATCGTGTGGCGCTTCCCCCGCCAGGGCAACGAGATCAAGAACGGCGCCAAGCTCGTCGTCCGCGAGGGCCAGGTCGCGGTCTTCGAGAACGAGGGTCAGCTCGCTGACGTCTTCGGCCCCGGCACGTACACCCTCACGACGCAGAACATCCCGATCCTCTCGAGCCTCAAGGGCTGGAAGTACGGCTTCAACTCGCCGTTCAAGGCTGAGGTGTACTTCGTCTCGACGCGCCAGTTCACCGACTTCAAGTGGGGCACGCAGAACCCCATCATGATGCGCGACCCGGAGTTCGGCGTCGTGCGTCTGCGCGGCTTCGGCTCCTACGCGCTCCAGGTGACGGACGCGTCCGCGCTGCTGCGCCAGCTCGTCGGCACCGACCCCAACTTCCGCACCGAGGAGATCGGCGAGTACTTCCGCCAGGTCGTCGTCTCGCACCTCGGCCCGGCCTTCGCCGCCGCGAACATCGCGGCCCTCGACCTCGCCGCGAGCCAGCACACCCTCGGCGCGACGCTCGCCCGCGAGCTCACCGCCGCCCTCGCCGAGTACGGCGTCACGATCCCCAAGTTCGTCATCGAGAACATCTCCCTGCCGCCCGAGGTCGAGGAGGCGCTCGACAAGCGCACCCAGATGTCGGTCCTGGGCAACCTCGACCAGTACACGAAGTTCCAGACCGCCAACGCGATCGAGGACGCCGCCAACAACCCCGGCGGCTCCGGCGAGGGCATGGGCATGGGCATGGGTCTCGCGATGGGACAGCAGATGGCCGCGTCGATGGGCGCCGCAGCCGCCGCAGCGACGACGCCCGGCACGCCCACCGCGCCGGCGACCCCGCCGCCGCTGCCCGGTGGCACGCCCTGGTACTACGCGGACGCCGCGGGTACGCAGCAGGGCCCCGTCCCCGCAGCACAGCTCGCCGGCAAGATCACCGCGGAGACGCTCGTCTGGCAGGAGGGCATGGCCGCATGGACGCCCGTGCGCTCCGTCCCGGCGCTCTCCCACCTGCTGGGCGCCACGCCCCCGCCGCTCCCGGGAGCCTGACGCATGAGCGACCAGCTGTACGACCCGACGACGGGTCCCACCCCGCAGCCTGCCCCTGCGGAGCTCATGTCCACCCGCTGCTCGAGCTGCGGCTCACAGCTCGTCTACGCACCAGGCACGGCGTACTTGCAGTGCAGGTGCCAGAGCCAGGTGCAGATCGCGGACGCCGGAAACGTCGTCGAGCAGGGATACGAGGAGTGGGCGCGCACGCACGCAGGCCAGAGCCCGGCCGCGGCGAGCGTGCTGCGCACGCTGCGCTGCGACGGCTGCGGCGCGCAGACGCAGAGCGCGAACCTCTCCGACACGTGCCAGTTCTGCGCCGGGCACCTCGTCGCCGTCGGCACGGCTGAGGGCACGGTCGCGCCGTCGGGCGTCCTGCCGTTCGCGCTTGACACCGCAGCGGCGCAGTCCGCCGTCGTGACGTGGGTGAAGTCGCGCTGGCTCGCACCCAACGCGCTCAAGCAGGTCAACGCGACCGAGTCGCTGCGCGGCACGTACGTCCCGCACTGGGCGTTCGACGCCGACACCCGCACCGACTACACGGGCGAGCGTGGCGACGAGTACTGGGAGGGCAGCGGCGACGACCGGGTCCGCAAGGTGCGGTGGCGCGACGCGCGCGGCACCACGACGCGCCGGTTCGACGACGTCCTCGTCGTCGGCACCACGACGCTCTCGGAGAAGCAGGTCGACTCCCTGACCCCCTGGGACACGGCGAAGATCGTGCCGTTCCAGCCCGGATACCTCGCGGGGTACTCGACCGTGAGCTACGACGTCGACCCCGCCGCGGGCCTCGAGAAGGCCAAGCAGCGGATGGTCGGCCCGATCCGCAAGGACGTCGAGAACGACATCGGCGGCGACGAGCAGCGGGTCCGCACGCTGCAGACCGCCTACTCGAACGTCATGTTCACGCTCCTGCTCCTGCCCGTCTGGATCATGACGTACATGTACGCGGGCAAGCAGTGGCAGGTCATGGTCAACGCGACCACCGGCGAGGTCATCGGCAAGCGGCCCTACTCGCCGGTCAAGCTGACGCTCGCGATCCTCGCGGCGCTCGCCGTCGTCATCACGGTTCTCGTGCTGTACCTGCGGAACTGATCGCAGGTCACGAATGTCGGCAAGGGGGCTCTGGTGACAGTCGGAACGTCAGCACGGCGACGCGCGGCGGCTGCGGCCGCGGTCCTCGCCATCCTCCTCGGCGCGTGCGCCGGGGACCCGGCGGAGGGCCGAGGACCGCAGCCCGACGGCGCGGTCGAGCACGACCTGTTCACGCACTGCGGTGCCAGCGCGGTGGATGTCGGCGGCGATCTCTATCTGCGCGTCGGCGGGAAGCTCGGCGACGGCAGCTCGCCGCCCGGCTGGGGCGACCCGTTCCAGAAGGGCTGGGTCGTCGTCGAGGGCTCCGTCGCGACGTTCACCGACGGAGTCGGGCACCGCGAGACGTTCACCCCCGCGCCCGCAGGGTTCGAGCCGGAACGTTGCCTGTAGCGGCCTGCGCGACCGGGCGGCCGGTGCGACTTCGTGACTCGTGTCACAGAGGCGTCCGTCCGGGCCTCGCGCCGGAATGCGCGCGGCACCCTGCCGTGTTGGCGTCTGCATGACTCTTGACGCACGCACCGATGCACCCGCCGACATCTTCTCCCCGATCACGGTCGGAGACTTCCAGCTCGCGAACCGCATCACGATGGCCCCGCTCACCCGCACGCGCGCCGACGAGCGTGGCGTCCACGGCGAGCTGGCCGTCGAGTACTACCGGCAGCGCGCGAGCGTCGGCCTGATCGTCTCCGAGGGCACGTACCCGCTGCAGGAGTCGAAGGCCTTCCCCGGCCAGCCCGGCATCGAGACCGACGAGCAGGTCGCCGCTTGGCGCGTGGTCACCGACGCCGTCCACGCCGACGGCGGGCTGATCTTCCTGCAGCTCATGCACTCCGGCCGCGTGAGCCACACCGACGTCAACGGGACGAGCCGCGTCGTCGGCCCCAGCGCGATCGCGATCGACGGCGAGGTCCGCACCCCGACCGGCAAGCAGCCGTTCCCCGTCCCGCACGCCCTGACGCTCGACGAGATCGAGACCACCAAGGCCGCCATGGTCGCCGGTGCGCGCAACGCGATCCGCGCCGGGTTCGACGGCGTCGAGATCCACTCCGCCAACGGCTACCTCCTGCACGAGTTCCTCTCGCCCGCCTCGAACGCGCGCGACGACCAGTACGGCGGCAGCCCGGAGAACCGCGCGCGGTTCGTCATCGAGGTCACGAAGGCCGTCGCCGAGGCGATCGGCGCGGGCCGCACCGGCATCCGTATCTCTCCCGAGCACAACATCCAGGGCGCGCTCGAGACCGACGCCGACGACGTCCGCGCCACGTACGGCGCGCTCCTCGACGGCATCGGCGGGCTCGGGCTCGCCTACCTGAGCGTCCTCCACCAGGACCTCGGCGGGGATCTGGTCCAGGGCCTGCGCGCGCGCTTCGACGGGGTGCTCATCGGCAACACGGGCTTCGGCGTCGTCACGACGCGCGACGTCGCGCAGGCCGCCCTCACGCACGCCGACGCCGTCGCCGTCGGACGCCCCCTCATCGCCAACCCCGACCTGGTCGCCCGCTGGGCCACGGGTGCACCGGAGAACACGCCCGACCCGGCGACGTTCTACGGGAGCACCGCCGAGGGGTACATCGACTACCCGACGCTCGTGAGCGCCTCGGCCTGACCGCGCGACCGCGTCGCGCGGGTCGGGCCTGACCCCCCGACCCGCGCGACGCCTGCCCCCGGGCGTCAGTCCCTGTCGCCCGCCTCGGCGATCGTGGGCTGCGCCGTGTCGGGGATCCCGTCGTCGTTCATGTCGGTGCCGCGCGCCCGGCGCGCGTCCCACCCCAGGAGCAGCGCCGCGGCGACCGCCGAGATCGCCGTGCCTGCCATGACCGCCGCCTTCGCGGCGGTCGTCGTCGCGTCGTCGTCGAACGACAGCTCCGTGATCAGCAGCGAGACGGTGAAGCCGATCCCGGCCAGCAGACCGACCGGCAGCAGGTCACGCAAGCCGATGCCGTCCGGAAGGCGCAGGCGGGTCACCCGCGTGACGAGGGCGGCGCTGCCCAGGACGCCCGTCACCTTGCCCAGGACGAGGCCCAGCGTCACCGCAAGGAAGACGGCGGACGCGCCAGCGCCGGTTCCGGAGCCACCGCCGAGCGTCACGCCTGCGGAGAAGAACGCGAAGATCGGCAGTGCGAGCGCCGTCGACCACGGCCGCACCGCGTGCTCGTAGCGGTGCGCCCGGTCGTCCGGCTCACCGTGGACCGGCCGAGCGGGCACCGTCAGCCCGAGGAGGACACCCGCGATCGTCGCGTGCACGCCCGACGCGTGCATGAGCGCCCACGCGGCGACCCCCAGCGGCGCGAGCAGCCACGGGTGCACGTACGGCGACCGGGCGAGCGCCCCGAACGCGGCGACGCACAGCAGCGCGAGACCGAGCGCGGCGACGGACACCGAGTCCGTGTAGAAGACGGCGATCACGATGATCGCGAGCAGGTCGTCGACGACCGCGAGCGTGAGCAGGAACGTCCGGATCGCGACCGGCAGCCCACGCCCGAACACGGCCAGCACGGCGAGCGCAAAGGCGATGTCGGTCGCCGTCGGGATCGCCCAGCCGCCCGTCGCGGCGTCGTTCCCGGAGCTGACCACCACCGCCAGGTAGACGAGCGCGGGGACGGCCATGCCGCCGACCGCAGCGATGACAGGCACCGCTGCGCGTCGCGGATCGCGGAGCGAGCCGACGATGATCTCGCGCTTGAGCTCGAGTCCCACCGTGAGGAAGAAGACCGCGAGGAGGCCGTCAGCCGCCCAGCCGGCGAGCGAGAGGTCGAGGTGCCAGGCAGCAGGGCCGACGACGGTCGACGAGAGGGCCGCGTACGAGTCGCGCCACGCAGAGTTCGCCCACACGAGAGCGATGGCGGCTGCGGCCATGAGGAGGGCGCCACCCGTCGTCTCGCGCGAGACCCACGAACGAAAACGTGAACGGGCAGGTGCGGGGGCATGCATGGGAGGGACCTCCGAGCGTCAGCGAGGATCTCACGGAGGGTCTCCGAGAGAACGCCGACCAGGCTTCCCGGCACACCAGTCACCCATTTTACGTGGTCCTGGGCGTTCGTGCCGTGGCCTGCACCATGTGAGAAGGCTGACGCTGGGACTCTTGGGACGGCTTCTTCCGCGGATCGGCGGGACAATAGAACGCTGTTTTCTCGCCGGACCACCCAGCGGCGAGCGCACCCCACGGAAGGACAACCCCCATGAGCGCGACGAGCGCTGCCGGGTCCACGCCGAGCACACCGTCGGCGCGGTCGCAGGACCACCGTTTCTTCGGGCACCCGCTCGGACTGATGACCCTCTTCGGCACAGAGCTGTGGGAGCGGTTCAGCTACTACGGGATGCGCGCCATCCTGCTGTACTTCATCACCGACACCCTCGCCAACGGTGGGCTCGGGATCGACCGCTCGACCGGCGTCGCGATCACGTCGATCTACGGGGCGTCCGTCTACCTGCTGTCCGTCGTCGGCGGATGGCTCGCCGACCGGGTGATCGGGGCTCGTCGCGCGACGCTCTACGGTGGCCTCGTCATCGCGCTCGGTCACGTCCTGCTGGCCGTCCCGGGCGGTGCGCCCACGGCGTTCGCCGGGATCATCTCCGTCGCCGTCGGCACGGGCCTGCTCAAGCCCAACGTGTCGAGCATGGTCGGTGAGCTGTACGAGCGCGGCGACGCCCGCCGCGACGGCGGCTTCTCCATCTTCTACATGGGCATCAACCTCGGGTCGTTCTTCTCGCCGATCCTCGTCGGCGCAGCTCGCAGCTGGGGCGGGTACCACGCGGGCTTCCTCGTCGCCGCGATCGGCATGGCGTTCGCCCTCGTGTTCTTCGTGCTCGGGCGCAAGGCGCTCTACGGCGCCGGCGACCACGTCGACAACCCCATCGCACGCGAGGAGCGGCCCGCGCTCGCCCGCGGTGGTGCGGCCATCCTCGGGCTGGTCGCGCTCGCGGCGCTCGCCGCGTGGGGCGTCGGGAGCTGGCGCGGGCCCGGGTCCTCCTTCGGGACCGAGGGCGTCGTCGACACGATCTCCTACCTCGCGTTCGCCGCGCCCATCGCCTACTTCATCGTGATGCTGCGCTCCCCGAAGGTCACCGCGCCGGAGCGCAAGCGCGTCCTCGCGTACATCCCGCTGTTCGTCGCGGCGATGCTCTTCTGGATGATCAACGAGCAGGCCGCGAGCTCGTTGTCCGCGTTCGCCGAGGACAAGACCGACCTGTCGTTCCTCTGGTGGACGATCGAGCCGGCGTTCTTCCAGTCGGTCAACCCGCTCATCATCATCGTGCTCGCACCCGTCTTCGCGGGAGTGTGGAGCAAGCTCGCTGAACGTGGGCCGTCGACCGCCCACAAGTTCGGCATCGGTCTGTCGCTCGCTGCCCTGTCGTTCGTGTTCCTCGCCGCGATGACGGCGCTCGCCGGCGACGCGAAGGTCAGCTCGGGCGTCCTCGTGGGGACCTACGCGATCCAGACGATCGGCGAGCTGTTCCTCTCGCCCGTCGGGCTCGCCGCGACGACGCTCCTCGCGCCCGCAGCCTTCCGCTCGCAGGCGATGGCGCTGTGGTTCCTCGCCCCCGCGGCCGGCCAGGCGATCACCGCGCAGCTCGTCTCCGCGACGGACGACCTCGCGAACAGCTACGCGACGTACTTCGGCACGATCGGCGTCGTCACCCTCGCCATCGCGGGCGTCTTCTTCCTCGTGACGCCGTGGATCACGCGGCACATCCGCGAGGGCGAAGAGGCCTGAGGCGCCCTACCTCGCGCGAGGGCGCCTACCTCGTGGCCGCGCCGAGGCGGGACGGCGTCACGGCGTGGCTCCGTCGTCGGGCTTCCGGGCGCGGCTCGGCTGCACGCGGGGCGGTTCGCCCGGCATCTTCGGGAAGTCTGGCGGGAACGGCAGCTCGCCGAGCCCGTCCGCAAGGTCGTGCTCCCACCAGGCGAGCAGCGCGTCGATCGTGCCGGGGTGCTCGGACATGCGCGCCCACGGGTCGCCGACGGTGCGCAGCCGCTCCGGCACGGTCGTGATCGTGAAGTCCTCGGGGTGCGCGCCGCCCAGCTCGTCCCACTCGAGCGGGCACGAGACCGGCGCGTGCGGGAGCGGGCGGGGACTGTACGCGCCGGCCATCGTCCGGTCGCGGTTCGCCTGGTTGTAGTCGACGAACACGCGTTCCCCGCGCTCTTCCTTCCACCACGCGGTCGTGACGGCGTCGGGCATGCGACGCTCGAGCTCGCGTGACGCCGCGATCACCGCGTGCCGCACGTCGAGGAACTCGTGGGCAGGCTCGATCGGCGCGAACACGTGCAGCCCGCGGTTGCCCGACGTCTTCACGAACGACGTCAGCCCTGCCTCGGTGAGCACCGAGCGCAGCTCGACCGCCGCACGGACGGCGTCCGCGAAGTCCGTGCCTGGCTGCGGGTCGAGGTCGATGCGAAGCTGGTCGGGGTTGTCGGGGTCGCCCGCGCGCGACGCCCACGGGTGGAACACGACCGTGTTCATCTGCACGGCCCAGACGGCGGTCGCGATCTCGTCGACGACGAGCTGCGGGTGGCTGCGCCCGCTCGGGTAGGTGACCATGACGGACCGCACGTAGCCCGGCGCGCCCCGGGGCGGGTTCTTCGAGAAGAACTGCTCGCCGTCGACCCCACCGGGGAAGCGCTGCAGGGAGAGCGGTCGGTCGCCGTTCGCGGCGAGGAACGCGTCGCCGACGTCGATCACGTACCGCGCGAGGTCGAGCTTCGTCAGGCCGGGCTCGGGCCACAGCACCCGGTCCGGGCTCGTGAGCCGCACGGTGCGGGCGCCGTCCGGGCCGGGGACGTCGAGGACGAGCGCGTCGCTGGCCATACGTCGAACCTACCGACGCCGCTCGGCGCCGCCACCCGAGCCCGGTGGCGTCACGTGATCAGGCGACCGGGGCCGTGGCGAGAGACGCCTCGAGCTCGGCGTCGAGGATCGCGAGCTCCGCCTCGTCGGCGGCCTCGGTGCGACGGGCGCCCGCGACGCAGAGCGCGACGCCGACGACGACCCAGGCGACGAGGATGACGACGGCGCCCGTCGCGCCCTTGCCGTCGAAGTAAGCCGCGGACCGCACGAGCGTGCCGGTCGAGCCGGGAGGCAGGAGCTGGCCGAACAGGCCGAGGCCGGTGGGCAGCCAGGCGCCGGAGGTGCCGATCCCGGCGAGCGGGTTGCCGAGGAACATCATGGACGCGGCCAGCGCGGTGAAGCCCTTCCCGCCGAACAGCGCCTGGAGCCCGAGGAGCGGCACGGAGATCGCGGCGATCCCGAGGCTGAGCGCGGCAGCGGGCAGGTGGATCGGACCGGTGAAGCTGCCGAACCAGAAGCGCAGGATCGACGTGACGACGAGACCGCCGACGACGGCGAAGCTGCCTGCGCTCGCGAGCTGCATGGTGAGCCGGCCGGGGAAGAGGTTCATGGCGACGACCGCGGGGACGATCCCGCCGAAGACGAGCGGGAAGGCGAGGCCGCCGATGCCGATGCCTGACGGGTCGTCAGCGGTGTAGGGGACGAGGTCCTCGACGGTCACGGTCATGCCGGCGGCGCCGGCGGCGGCCATCGTGGTCTGCGTGAGCGAGCCGGAGATGGCGGCGCTTCCCGCGGTCGCGGTCAGGAGGCGGACGGTGCCGCCCTCGACCACGTAGCCGCCGGTGACGCTGCGGTCGAGGATCCCGTCGCGCAGGGCGGCCTCGTCCGGGAAGGCCTCGGGGACGAACGCGCCCGGCGCGACGGCCTCGAGGCCGGCTCCGAGCGTGGTCGTCGCCTGGGCGTCGCCGACGGCGCCGACGGGGAGGTCGTGGGGGCCGCTCTTGAGCGCGGGCAGGACGAAGAGCATGAGCAGGACGACGACGATCGACGTCAGGGCTCCGAGCGAGCCGAGGAGCTTCGTGAGCGTGCGGGCTGGCTTCTTCGGGTGGTGCATGGTGGTTGCGGTGGTGGTGCGTGCGGAGTCGGTCACGAGGTCCTCGGTCAGTAGTGGAGGGATTTCCTCCGCTAATCTCGCGGACGTCCGCTAGCCTGTCAACCCCGGGACCGCAACCCGGCACAGACGCAGCCCGAGGAGGACACCGTGCGAGCCGACGCGCTCCGACGTCGCGAGGCGCTCATCAGCGCTGCTCGCGAGCAGTTTCTCCGCCACGGCGACACCGTCGCCCTCGAGGCCGTCGCAGCCCGGGCAGGTGTGGGCATTGCCACCCTCTACCGCAACTTCCCGTCACGCCAAGACCTCATCGATGCGACCGCCTGCGCGGTGCTCGCCGACATGCTGCGCGTCGCGCAGGTCGCCCGGGTCGGCTTCACGAACAACGCCGAAGGAGCGTGGCGCGCTTTCGTCGCCGACCTCGTCGAGCTCCGCCTCGGCTCCGTCATCACCGCCCTCACGCACGCCCACGGCGTCGAGCCCGCACCTCAGGTCGTGGAGGCGCAGGCACGCACCGAGCGCGAGGTCGACATCGTCCTCGACCTCGCGCGAGAGGCGAGCCTCCTCCGCGAGGACGTGGGCCTCACCGAGTTCGTGCTCGTCGTCGCGCACCTCAGCCAGCCGCCGACGCTGCGCACTCCCGACGTGCTGCCCGCCTTCGCCCCTCGCCTCATGGCGATGCTCCTCGCAGGCATGCGGCCCGACGGCGTGCCCCTGCCGACTGCTCAGTAGGTGAAGCGGGGCGACGCCGAGGGCTGAGCGTCAGCCCTCGAGCCGGGTGAGGTGGTCGATCACGGTGGGCAGCCACGAGGCTGCGGACTCGGCGGCCTGGGCGAACGGGTCGCCCGTCGTCGCCGCGTCGTCCTCGGCCTGGCTCGCGTGGGTGAGCAGGGCTCGTTCGAGCTCGGTCTGGAAGCCCGAGATGAGCAGGCGGATGAACACGCCCTCGGGGATGAGGGAGATGACGCCGATGCGAGCCATGAGCGCGCTGATCTCGTCGGCGATCGCGTCCATGACGGCGGTCTCGCGGGCCGCGTGCGCGGCTGCGGCGCGCGGGTCGCGCATCGCGCGGAGGCGCAGCTCGCTGTTGACGACCCCCCAGCGCGGGTCGAGGGTGAGCGCGCGCAGGAGGGTCGTGACGATCCGGCCGATCGTCGCGGCGTCGACGTCCGCGCCGTCGCAGGTCTCGCCGGCCCAGGGTGCGTTGAGGATCGCGGCACGGAGCTGTTCGACGGCGCGGTCCTGCTCGCGGGCGGAGAGCGCGTCGATGAGCGCGGCCTTGTCCTCGAAGTTCGAGTAGAACGCTCCGCGCGTGAAGCCGGCGCCGTCGCAGATCGCCTCGATCGACGTCGCCTCGACGCCGTGCTCGGCGAACAGGGCGAGGGCTGCGTCGAGGAGGCGTTCGCGCGTGCGCTCGCGGCGTGCGCTCGTGCGGGGGCCGTCGGCCGCGTCGGTCGCGTCGGCAGTCATCGTTCTCCTTCCGGATGGCGTCAGCCTACCGTGAGATACACACCTGTATCCAGTACGAGCATGTATCGGATACAGTGGTGCATCGCAAGCACCACCCGCACGCCACGACCGGGAGCCCACGTGTCCTCCGCCCTGTACCGCCTCGGATCCTGGGCGTTCCGCGCCCGGCGCGCCGTCATCGCCCTCTGGCTCGTCCTGCTCGTCGTCCTCGGGGCGTCCGCCGGCCTGCTCCAGAAGGGCTTCGACAACTCCGTCTCCATCCCCGGGACCGAGTCGCAGGCCGCGCTCGACCAGCTCAAGGCGACCTTCCCCCAGGTCAGCGGCGCCTCCGCGCAGGTGCTCGTCCTCGCGCCCGAGGGCGCGGACGTCCGGGCCGACGACGTCGCCGCGACCATCCGGGACGCGGCCGACGCGATCGCCGGCGTCGAGCACGTCGCCGCCGTCTCGACGCCCTACACGGACCCGCTCACCGGTGACGCCCTCACGGGCGACGCCATCACCGGCGCGAGCGACGACCACCGCGCCGCCCTCCTGACCGTCACGCTCGACGGTCCCTCCACGACCGTCACCGACGCGACCAAGGAAGAGCTGCGCACCGCGACCGCGAACCTCGCGCGAGCGCTCCCCGACGGGTGGGACGCGACGCTCGGCGGCGAGCTCTTCGCGTCCGAGTTCCCCGGGCTGACGCTCACCGAGGCACTCGGCGTCGTCGTCGCGCTCATCGTGCTCATGGCGACCCTCGGCTCGTTCGTCGCCGCGGGCATGCCGCTCGTCAACGCGCTCCTCGGCGTCGCCGTCTCGATGCTCCTCGTCGTCCTCGCGACCGCCGTCACCCCCGTCACGTCGACGACGCCGATGCTCGCGCTCATGCTCGGCCTCGCCGTCGGCATCGACTACGCGCTCTTCATCGTGTCCCGGCACCGCGAGCTGCTCGCCGACGGCCTCGACCCCCGAGAAGCGGCCGCCCGCGCGGTCGCGACCTCCGGGTCGGCCGTCGTCTTCGCTGGGCTCACGGTCATGATCGCCCTCGTGGGCCTCGGCGTCGCCGGCATCCCGTTCCTCACGACCATGGGCGTCGCAGGTGCCGCCGCGGTCGGCATCTCCGTGATCGTCTCCCTCACCATGGTCCCCGCGCTCCTCGGCTTCGCCGGCGAGCGCCTCCGTCCCCGCCCGTCGCGCCGCGCCCGCCGTGCGGCGGCCACCGGCCAGGCAGCCGCCCCCAGCACGATGCCGTCGCGCGCCTCCCGCTTCTTCACCGGCTGGGTGAACCTCGCCGTCGCGAAGCCCTGGGTGACGATCGTCCTCGTCCTCGGCGCCGTCACCGGCCTCGCGCTGCCCGCGCTCAACCTGCGCCTCGCGCTGCCCGAC
This sequence comes from Sanguibacter hominis ATCC BAA-789, assembly GCF_012396185.1. Classification (GTDB taxonomy): domain Bacteria; phylum Actinomycetota; class Actinomycetes; order Actinomycetales; family Cellulomonadaceae; genus Flavimobilis; species Flavimobilis hominis. The sequence goes on along the minus strand of NZ_JAAXOW010000001.1, from coordinate 949,438 downwards.
GCGGGCGTGCTGCCCGAGTCGAGCAGCGCCCGCGTCACGTACGAGCGCATCTCGGACCACTACGGCCCCGGCTCGAACGGACCGCTCATCATCACCGGGTCCGTCCTGACGAGCGACGACCCGCTCGGCCTCGCCACCGACCTCGCCGACGAGCTGCGCGCCCTGCCCGGCGTCGCCGACGTCCCGCTCGCGACCCCGAACGCGTCCGCCGACACGGTCATCGTCCAGGTCGTCCCCGAGTCCGGCCCGAACGACCAGGAGACGGCCGACCTCGTCCAGACGATCCGCGACATGCGGCCCGAGATCGAGGACCGCTACGACGTCGACATCTCGGTGACCGGGTACACCGCCGTCGGCATCGACGTGTCCGCCAAGCTCGGCGCCGCGCTGCTGCCCTTCGGCATCTTCGTCGTCGGGCTGTCCCTCGTCCTGCTCACGATGGTGTTCCGCTCTGTCGCCGTGCCGCTCAAGGCGACGCTCGGCTACCTGCTGTCGGTCCTCGCCGCGTTCGGCGTCGTCACGGCGGTGTTCGAGAACGGCATCGCCGCAGAGATGCTCAACGTCGGCCGCCTCGGCCCCGTCATCTCGTTCATGCCGATCATCCTCATGGGCGTGCTCTTCGGCCTCGCGATGGACTACGAGGTCTTCCTCGTCTCGCGCATCCGCGAGGACTACGTCCACGGGCGCGACGCGCGCGCAGCGATCCGCAGCGGCTTCGCCGGCTCCGCCAAGGTGGTCACGGCTGCCGCCGTCATCATGATCGCCGTGTTCTTCGCTTTCGTCCCCGAGGGCGACGTCAATATCAAGCCGATCGCGCTCGGTCTTGCCGTCGGTGTCGCCGTCGACGCGTTCCTCGTGCGCATGACGCTCGTGCCCGCCGTGCTCGAGCTGCTCGGCGAGCGCGCCTGGTGGATGCCCGCGTGGCTCGACCGCGCGCTGCCGTCGTTCGACGTCGAGGGCGAGGGCCTGCACCGCGAGCTCTCCCTCGCCGGCTGGCCGGGCGAGGGCACGGCCGTCGCTGCGCGCGGCCTCGAGCTCGCACCGCGGGCCGACGTCGCGACGCCGATCGACCTGGAGGTCCCCGACCGCGGGGTGCTCGTCGTCGACGGGCCGGCACGCGCCGTCACCGGCCTCCTCCTCACGCTCGCCGGACGCGTCCGCCCCGAGGGCGGCGACCTCAAGGTCGACGACCTCGTCCTGCCGGAGCGCGCCGCGACCGTGCGGCGACGCGCCGCGTGGCTCGACGCCCGGCGCGGTGACGCCCGGGCCGTCGACGCCGCGCTGCGCGAGAAGCCGCGCGTCCTCGTCGTCGACCACGCCCACCACCTGCACGGCGACGCCCGTGCCGGCGCGGCCCTCGCGGCTGCCGCGCAGGGCGGCACCACGCTCGTCCTCGGCACGACCGACCCGGACGTCCTGCCCCCTGGCGTCACCTCCACCCACCTGCTGACCCTCACGAAGGGCGAGTGACATGACCAGCCCCACCTCCATGCCACGGTCGAGCCGCCGCCGTTGGGCTGTCGCCCTCGTCGCGCTGCTCGTCCCGATCGCGCTCGTCGGTGCGCTCCTCGCCGCGCAGTGGGATCCCGCGTCCCGCGCGGGCGACGTGACCGCCGCCGTCGTCAACCTCGACGAGCCGGTGACGCTCGACGGGCAGATCACGCCGCTCGGCCGTCAGCTCGCCGCGCAGCTCGTCAAGGACTCACGGTCGCAGGGCGGGTGGTCATGGGTCGTCACCGACTCCGAGGACGCCACCGAGGGCCTCGACGAGGGCCGCTACGCCGCCGTCGTGACGATCCCGGAGGGCTTCTCCGCCGCTGCGACGTCGTTCGCCGCGGACCAGCCGGCCGCGCGCACCGCACAGATCGACGTCGCGACCGCCGAGAGCTCGACCGCGACGCGCAACCTCGTGACCAGCGCGCTCGCCGACGCCGCGACCGTCGGCCTGGGTCGCCAGCTCACCGAGTCCTACCTCCAGAACGTCCTCGTCGGTTTCCAGGACCTCAGCTCTCAGCTTGGCGAGGCCGCGGGCGGTGCCCAGCAGCTCGCCGACGGCGCTGGCGAGCTTGCCGACGGCCAGACCCAGCTCGCGCAGGGTGCGGGCACGCTCGCCGACGGCACCGGGAGCCTCGCTGACGGCCTGAGCGCCCTCGCCTCAGGCGCCAGCACGGCGTCCTCGGGCGCGAGCAAGCTGAGCGATGGCACGAGCAGCCTCGCGGGTGGCGCTGGGGACCTGGCCGACGGCGCAGGCAAGCTCGCGAAGGGCGTCAAGCCTCTCGCGAAGGGTGCGAAGAGCGCGGCCGGCGGCGCGAACGAGCTCGCCAAGGGCACCGGTCAGCTGGCCGACGGCCTCGACGCGCTGGCCGACGGCGCGGGCGAGCTCGCGACCGGCTCCGCGGCGGTCGCCGACGGTGCCGACGGCCTGGTGGACGGGCTCGAGAAGCTCGCCAGCGGCGCCGCTGACGTCCCGGCTGCCTTCGCCACCGCACGTGCCGGCGTCGACGCGCTCGCGGGAGACGCTCTCGACGACTTTGTCGACGGCATCCGGCAGGTCGGGGCGGCCCAGGCGGCAGCCGGGTGCGAGCCCGGGGACGGCGGTCCGTGCGAGGCGTTCGACGCCGCACTCGCCGATGTCGTCGCTCCATATCGCGGTGGGCTCGAGAAGCTCTCCGATGGCCTCCGCCGCGCCGAAGGGACGCCTGCGAGTTCAACCACGGCACCGACGGGCGCCCACCTGCTCGCTGCGGGCCTCGCTGCTGCCGTCGGCACCGACGGCACCGACGGCGCCGAGCCGTCGGGCGCCAAGGCGCTCGCTGCCGGCGCACAGGCGACGGCGACGGGCACGAAGACTCTCGCGGGCGGCCTCGCGCAGACCGCGTCGGGAGCCGCCACGCTCGACAAGGGTGCGGACAGCCTCGCAGGCGGTCTCACCACGCTCGCGTCCGGCACGACCACCCTGAGCACCGGGGCGAACGGTCTCGCCTCGGGTGCGAGCGAGCTTGCTTCGGGTGCCAAGAGCCTCGCCTCCGGGACCGGCGAGCTCGCTGGCGGCGTCGCGCAGCTCTCGACCGGTACCCGTGAGGCCGCCGACGGAGCGGGCGACCTCGGGGACGGGGCCACCCAGCTCGCCGACGGCCTCGCCCAGGCGGCGCCGGGCGCGAAGCAGCTCGCTGACGGCACGTCCGAGCTCGCGGGCGGTCTCGGCCAGGCGGTCGACGGTATCTCCGCGCAGGTCCCGGAGAACCCCGAGACGCTCGCTGAGGTAATCGCGGCGCCCGTCGCGGCGCCGACGCTCTCCGACCTCGGACCGCTCGCGGGCGTCGGCCTCACGGCCGCGGTCGCGCTGTGGCTCGGTGCCCTCGTCATGACGATGCGCCCGCGCACCTCTGGCCTCGCCCTGCTCGGGACGACGCGCTCGTCGGCCCGCATGGCGCTGCACGGCGTGACCCTCGCGGTCGGCGTCACGGCGCTCCAGGGTGTGCTCGTCGGTGCGGTCGTCGTGGTCGTCACCGACGCGCCGCTCGCCATGGTCCCCGCGGCGGCCCTCGCGGCGGTGTCGATGGTGCTGTTCCTCCACGCGCTCGTCGCGTGGGCCGGCAACGTGGGCCGTGCGATCGCGCTCGTCGTCGGGGTCTCCGTCCTCGTCGCCGCGTCCGCGCCGTCGGCCCCGGCGTGGCTCGAGTCGCTCGGGGCCCTCGGTCCGCTCGACGCGGCGGGTCGCTTCCTGACCGCTGCTGCGGGCGACGGCGGCAGCGTCGGGGCGGTGGTGCTGCTGCTCGTGTGGGCTGCGGCAGGGTTCGCCGCGGACGTCGCGGCGACCGCGTGGGCGCGGCGTCGTGCGGGCGGGCTGGTGCTCGCCGCGGCCTGACGCGACGAGCAGACGCGAGGTCATCTCGTCTCTCACCCTGCGGGGGAGCAGCCACCGCAGGGCCTGCACGACTACGCTCGACCCTCAGGGGTCGAGAATGGGGGCTGGACGTGGAGCAGGTGGATGTGCAGGGTGCCGACGACAGGCTCGTCGTCATCGTGCAGACGATGGCGGTCGAGCGCTGGGACGCGCTCGCCGGGGCGTTCGTACGTGCCGAGGGCGCGTCGGGCGGCTGGCTCCCCGTTCCGTTCGAGGGGCCTGACGACGGTCACCGTGACGACGACGAGCTGCTCGTGCCGCGCCTCGACGCCGAGGCGCGCGCCCTCGTGGAGGCGCTCCGGCCGTTCGTGGAAGCGGCTGGTATCGACCCTGGCGTGGTGAGCAGCGCGGTCCGCGAGGCCGACCTGGACCAGCTCACGGAGCTGACGCCGGGCGCAGCGCTGCGGACCGTCGCCGCCGTCCTGGACGCAGGGCGGACGGACGAGGGCACGCTGCTCTCGGCGTTCGAGAGCGGCGCGATGCAGACCCTCGTGGACCGCGTCCTGAGGGCGCGTCCGGCCTGACCGTTCGCCTAGTGTTGGCAGGTGACCTCTGCACCCGCCTCCTCGTCCGCCGTCTCCACCGCATCCGAGGAGGCCGCGCCGTGGTGGCGTGACGCCGTGTTCTACCAGGTGTACCCGCGCTCCTACGCAGACAGCGACGGCGACGGCATGGGTGACCTGCGGGGCATCACGGCGCGGCTCGACCACGTCGCGGCGCTCGGGGCAGACGCCCTGTGGCTCTCGCCGTTCTACCCGTCGCCCCAGGTCGACGCCGGGTACGACGTCTCCGACTACTGCGACGTCGACCCGATGTTCGGCACGCTCGACGACTTCGACGAGCTCCTCGCAGCGGCACACGAGCGCGGCCTGCGCGTGACGATCGACCTCGTCCCCAACCACTGCTCCGACCAGCACCCGTGGTTCCGGGCGGCGGTCGCGGCAGGTCGTGGCAGCGCCGAGCGTTCCCGCTTCCACTTCGTCGACGGGCGAGGCCCGGACGGCGACCTGCCTCCCAACAACTGGCGTTCCGTCTTCGGCGGACCGTCGTGGACGCGCGTGACCGAGCCCGACGGGACGCCAGGGCAGTGGTACTACCACCTGTTCGCGGCCGAGCAGCCGGACTTCGACTGGGGCAACCCGGAGATCCTCACGGAGTTCGAGCGGATCCTGCGGTTCTGGCTCGACCGGGGCGTCGACGGCTTCCGCATCGACGTGTCGGACGCGCTCATCAAGGACACGACGTGGCCAGACACGGAGGACGGCTCGCCGGTCATCCCGAAGGACGAGTCGAGCGCGGTGCACGACGTCTACCGCGCGTTCCGTCGCGTCATGGACGAGTACCCCGGCGACCGCATGGCGGTCATCGAGACCGGCGCCCCGGACGACGTCGTCGCCGCCTTCCTGCGGCCTGACGAGATGCACCTCGCCTTCAACTTCCGCTTCGTCAAGGCGGGGTGGGACGGTGCGTCCCTGCGTGCGGCGGTCGACGAGTCGATCGCGGCGAACGCCGCGGTGGGCGCCCCGACCACGTGGGTCACGGACAACCACGACACGACCCGCTCGGTGACGCGGTACGGCGCGGACGTGACGCTCGTCGGGGACTACGTGCCCGACGTCGCGCAAGAGCGTGCCCTCGACCCCGAGGCGTTCGCGCGCGGGACGCGCCGGGCGCGCGCGATGAGCGTCCTGCTGCTCTCCCTGCCGGGCGCCGCGTACGTGTATGCGGGCCAGGAGCTCGGGCTGCCCGAGGTGGAGGACCTGCCGCTCGAGGTGCTGCAGGATCCGGCGGTGGCCCGCTCGGGTGGCCGGGTGCGCGGCCGTGACGGCTGCCGCGTCCCGCTGCCGTGGTCGGGCGTCCGCCCGCCGTTCGGCTTCGCCGCGGACGACGCCGCGACCTGGCTGCCGCAGCCTGAAGGCTGGGCGTCGCTGACGGTCGAGCGGCAGGAGGCCGACCCGGCCTCGATGCTCGCGCTGTACCGGTCCGTCCTCGCGCTGCGCCGGGCGGAGCCTGCGTTGCGCAGCGGGTCCGTCTCGTGGGAGGAGCCTGGTCCGGACCTGCTCGTGCTGCGCCGTCGGGCGGCGGCGGGCGGGCGGGACCTGAGGGTCGTCGTGAACCTCACCGAGGAGCCGGTCGAGCTGCCTGCGGGCGAGGTCCTCGTCGCGAGCAGCCCGGTCGACGGCGGGATGCTCGCCGGGGAGTCGGCCGTCGTCCTCGCGTGATCAGGCGCCGCGGCTGATGCGGAACGCGTGGTTGTCGGTGAAGAAGTTGCGGGCCTCGACGAGCTTCGTCGTCACCGGCATGATGATGCCGCAGTACTGGTGACGTGTCGCGGTGCCGAACGAGTTCCCGGTCACCGCGACGCCCTGCAACGGGCCGTAGGCGCTCCTGGTGATGTTGACGGAGCACGAGCCGTTGTTGATCCAGTTGCCCTCGAAGCGGGCGTTGGCGACCTTGCCGCGCCCCTGGGTGATCATGACGGCGGCGCTGCTCGATCCTTCGAGCCGGCTGCCGATCACGCGGATGTTGGTGCCCTGCTGGATCTGGATGTTGTCGTCGTGCGACGGACCGCCCCGGTGGTTGGGGTCGTTCGCGTAGGAGAGGTTGCCGTGTAGCCAGGAGTCCTCGATGAGGACGTGGGGGCCGATGATCGTCACCTGGTCGATGACGCGGTGGATGTTGGTGCGCAGGAGGGTGAAGCGTGCGCCGACGACACCCATGACGTACGGGGAGGCGTGGGTCGCAGCGATCTCCGAGTCGACGATCGTGGTACGGCGGGCGTCGTCAGCGATCTGGACGAGGTGGGTGATCGACTTGGCTCGAGCGCCGCCCCGCACGATCGAGTTCTTGATCGTGACGTCGTTCGCGCGGATCTTCACGACGCCGCGGATGTCGTAACCGTCGATGACGGTGCCGTTCTTCGTGACGACGAGGTCGCGGTTGTGGACCTTGAGCTTCTTCTTCTTGCTCGTGGGGACGCCGGTGTTCGTGGCGTTCGGCTTGGCGGTGCGCTTCTTGAAGCCTACGGTGCTGAGCTTGACGCGCACCTCGGTGCTGGCCTTGAGGCGGATCTTGCCGCTGGCCGACGTCGTGATGCGGACCTTGTCGATTGTCGTGCCCTTGCCGTACTTCACGACCGTGCGCTCGACCTTGGCCTTGCCGGGCGTCCAGAGCTGGAGCGTGCCTGGCTTCTTGGCGCCGCGGACGGTCACCTTCACGACGAGCGACGTCGTCTTCGCGGGGACCTTGGCGTGGCGCTTGACCTTCTTCGTGGTCGCCTTGCCGGCCTTGAGCGTCGTGCCCTTGGCGCTGCCGAGCGTGCGCTTGGCCGTGACGGCCTTGTAGGTGCTCGCCTTCTTCTTCGCGACGCGCTGGCTGATGCTCTCGGGCGTCGAGCTGGCTGCGGTCGCGGCGGGCGCAACGACGGCGAGGCCGGACAGGCCGACGACGGCAGCGATCACCGAGGCGATCAGGGTGCTGATCGCTCGGGAGGTGGTGGTGCTGTCGGGGGTGTGCACAGCGACTCCTGGGTGGGGGATATGCCCCTTTTGGGGTACATCCAGGGTGAACCCAAGAGTGGTGTGGTGTGAACCTCTTCTCAAGAGGTTGCGCGTCACACGCGCGGCGCTGCTGGTCAGCGTGGGCGCAGTGGGGCAAAAGTGACGCATACCACCCAGATCGGCAGGGTGGGGCGGGGGCTTTAGCCCTTCGAGACCCGGAAAACGGTCCCGTCGGCGAACGAGTTGCCGGACTGCGTGACCGTGGTCGTCGACGGGACGAGCAGCGCGCAGTACGGGTGCCGGGTCGATGTGCCGAAGACGTTGTTCCGGAACGTGAGCCCGCTCAGCGGGCCCTGGTTGAGCTCGGCGATGTTGACCGAGCAGGAGCCGCCGTCGATCCAGCTGTTCTCGACGGTCGTGCCGGAGACCTTGCCGCGGCCCTGCGTGATCATGACCGCAGCGCTGCTCGATCCCTCGAGCCGGCTGCCCGTCACGAGCAGGTTGGAGCCGACCTGGATCTGGATGTTGTCGTCGTGCGACGGGCCGCCGTTGTGGTTGGGGTCCTGCGCGTACGACAGGTTGTCGTGGAGCCACGAGCTCTTGATGGTCACGTCCTTGCCGATGATCGTGACCTGGTCGATGACCGTGTGGATGTTGACGCGCTCGAGCGTGAAGCTCGAGCCGACGACCCCCATGACGTACGGGGACGGGTTCGCCCCGAAGATCTCGGAGTCGACGATCCTGGTGCCCCTCGCGTTCTCGGAGATCTGCACGAGATGGAATATCGAGGAGACGGGGCGCCCGCGCACGATGGTGTTCTTGATCGTGACGTCGCTCGCTTGGACCCGGATCGCGCCGCGGACGTCGAGTCGGTCGACCACAGCACCCCGCTGGGTGACGGTCAGGTCCCCCTCGTGGACCTTGAGCTTCGTCCCGGCGGGCACGCCGGTGCTCGAGCCGTCGGGGCGGGACGTGGCCGGCGGCTTCGGCGCCGGAGGCGTGGTGGTCGGCGGCGCCTTGGTCGGGTTCGGTGTCTTGGTCGGGGCCTTCGTCGGGCTCGTCGACGGGTCCGGCTCCGTGGCAGTGGGCGTGCTCGACGGCGTGCTCGTCGGGCCCGGCGTCGGCGGGGCGGTGGTGGGCCGCGTGGTGGGCGGTGCCGTCGCCGTGGGCGGGGTGGGGCCGGTTGTCGGAGCGACAGGCGGCCGCCGCCCGCGCAGCGGGTGCCACGGGCGCCCGAGCCGCGTCGTCGGACCGGCCGAGGGACCGGCCTTCGAGGTCGGCAGGCCCGTCGAGACGGAGGTGTCGACCGGGAGCCTCGAGTCGGAGCGACCTGTCAGGGACGTGCGGACGCCGTCGTCGACCCCGACGGGCGGCTCCGGGGGGAACAGCTCGGCGACATCGGTCTGCTCGGCGGTGGGAGCGATGATCGCGGTGGCACCGATGCTGGCCGCCGCGATCATCGCGACCAGGAAGGTCGCGGTGACACGCCGCTGGCGGCGGCGTGAGCGGTCCAGCAGGGGACGAGGCACGTGGTGCTCCTTGGCGCGGCGAGCGGCGGGGGGCGGACCGGCCGTCGTGGACGACGACCGTGCGGAGATTTCCACCAGATTGGCGGAAACATGACGATTTCGCGACCGCAGCGCCCACGTGGTGAGAACCCGCTGGTGAGCGCGACGGGCCGGGCGACGGCACCAACGACACGGGCGATACCCGGGGCGACGTCGCGACGACCCGGGGTGGTTAGGGTTGCTGGCCCCTCACGGCGTTGCCATGCTCCAGAAATGGCCAGCGAACACGACGACATGGATGCAGCGGAAGACATCCGCGTCGCGCTCGGGCGTGTGTCCTCGGAGCACCCCGAGGAGTTCTTCAACATCGCGAACGACCTGCGGGCGCTCGGCTGCGACGCGGCAGCCGTCCCGTTCTACGAGAAGGCGATCGCGGCGGGGGTCGTCGAGGCCGTCTACAACCTTGCGCTCCTGCACCACGAGTGCGGCGACGTAGACCGCGCCCGGCAGGGGTTCGTGACCGCCTCCGAGCACGGTGACGCCAAGGGTGCGTTCATGGCGGCACAGATCTTCGAGGCGTGCGGGGAGCACCAGGCTGCGGCGCTGCACTACGCGCGTGCGCTCGAGCTCCCCGAGACTCCCGTCCGGCTCGCGCGGGTGCTGCGCCTCCTCGGTATGTCGGCGGACGCGGACCGCATCATCGACGAGTCCGTCGGGACGAGCTGGGAGTCAGCGGTCGAGTACGCGTTGCGGGAGTCGACGCCGACGTACGAGGGCCTCGAGATCCTCGACCGCCACTGGACCGCGGGCGAGCACCACGTCGCGGTCACGATGGCGCTCCTGCTGGGGGAGGCCGAGCGCACCGACGACGCGGAGGCGCTCCTGCTCGTCGCGGCCGAGCTCGGCGACGTGCACGCACTGACCAACCTGGGGTCGCTGTGGTGCGACAACGGCGACCTCGAGGCCGCCCGGCGGGCATGGCACCGCGCCGCCCAGCGGGGCGACGAGCTCGCTGCGAACCTCCTGGACCGGCACGGCCACTCCTGATGGACCGCCCATCCCCGGCGACAGTATCGTCGAGGGGTGACCGCGCCGCAGCCCACCAGCCCTGGCCGCCGTCGTGCTGCCCTGGCGCTCGCGGCAGCCCTCGTCCTCGGGGGCGTCCCTGGCGGTCTCGACGCGGCGGACGCAGCGATCTGGCCCGTCGTGGATCCGACCCCGCCCGCGACGACCCCGCCGGGCACGACACCGGTTCCCACGGACGGGAGCGCCGAGCTCGACGACACCGTGGCGCTCCCCCTCCCGCCGAGCGAGGACGAGGTCCGGCAGGCCGTCAACCTCGACGTGACGAGGATCGTCGACAAGGGTGGGCTCGGCCCCGCCGCGTCGGTGCGGATCGTCGATGTCGAGAGCGGCCGCAGCATCTACTCGTCCAGGTCGGGGACCCCGCGCATCGCCGCGTCCACGACCAAGCTGTTCACGGCGACGGCGGCCCTCGCCTCCCTCGGGCTCGAGACGCGGTTCCCGACCGTCATCGAGCGCAAGGGCCGCGCACGGACCGTCACCCTCGTCTCGGGCGGCGACCCTCGGATGACGAACGCGAAGCTCAGGCTGCTCGCGAAGCAGACCGCGGCTGCGCTCAAGTCCAAGCAGCCCGCCCGGACCAAGGTCAAGGGCAAGCTCCGCAAGGTCGTGTACGTACGGCTCGACGACTCGGTGTTCGCGGGAGCCAGCAAGCTCGGCACGTGGCGCAAGGGCGGCTACGGTCTCGGCACGATCCAGCCGGTGCGCGGCACGGCCCGCACGACCGTGCGCTCGTCGGACTCCGCGGCGTCGGCGGCGCGCTACTTCGCGAAGCGGCTCGACTCGAGCCTCGGCAGGGGATGGGTCGTGGAGTACCGGGGGGCCAAGGCCGCGCCCGCGAAGGCGCGCGTCGTCGCGCGGGTCGACTCCGACACGGTCCACACGCTCGTCAAGCGCATGCTGCTCGTCTCGGACAACCAGGTCGCCGAGGTGCTGAGCCGGCACGTCGCGCGCTCCGAGGGCTACCGACCCACCTTTGCTGGCGGCGTGAAGGGCACACGGAAGGTCATGCGTCGTCTCGGCGTCGACCTGGGCACGAGCGTGCTCGCGGACGGGTCCGGCCTCTCCGCGGCGAACAAGATCTCGCCAGCCGCTGTCGTCAACCTGCTGAGCGTCGCGGCGCAGCCTGACCGGTCTGAGCTGCGGGCCCTCCTCTACGAGGACTGGTCGCTCCCCCTCGCGGGGCGCACGGGGACGCTCGCATACCGTTTCACGGGCAAGTCGGAGTGTGCGCGCGGCGCCGTGGTCGCCAAGACCGGCTCGCTCGACTGGGAGATCGCGCTGTCGGGCTACACCGTCGGTGAGGACGGGCGGCTCAAGGCGTTCTCGATCGTCGCGAACAGGCTCTGGACGTCGAAGGCGCGGGACAAGGCGCGCGCCGCAGCCGACCGCATCGCCGCGACGGTCAACGGCTGCGTCTGAAACGACGCGCGACGCGGACCCGCGCCGGGAGTAGCATTCCCCCGGCGCGGCGGGCGCCATCCGAGCTCTCGAGACGGGAATGCGCATGGCTCTGTGGACCTTGCACGGCGACGGTACGACTGTGAGGAACGGGGAGGCGGTGGCGCCGCTCGAGCGCCTCACGTGGCCGCGGACGATCGGTCTCGGGATGCAGCACGTCGTCGCCATGTCGGGGGCCACCCTCATCGTGCCGCTCCTGACCGGCCTCCCGGCGACGACCACGCTGTTCTTCTCCGCGATCGGCACGTTCATCTTCCTGCTGATCAACCGCAACACCCTCCCGAGCTACCTCGGCTCGAGCTTCGCGTTCCTCGCGCCGTTCGCGGCCGCCGCGACCGTCTCGGACGCGCTCGGCGGCGTCGTCTTCACGGGGGCGGCCCTGATCGTGATCGGGGTCGTCGGTCACGTCGCCGGTGTCCGCTGGATCAATGCGCTCATGCCTCCGGTCGTCAACGGCGCGATCGTCGCGCTGATCGGCCTGAACCTTGCGAGCGCCGCGTGGGGTGCGTGCCAGCAGTCGGTCGTCGACGGCGAGATCGTGCCGTCCTGCACGTCCGGCTTCCGTGCCGCCCCGGTGACCGGCCTCGTCGTCGTGCTCGCGATCGCGCTCACAGCCGTCCTGTTCCGCGGGATCCTCGGCCGCCTGTCGATCCTCGTCGGTGTCGCGGTCGGTTACGTCGTCGCGTGGTTCCGTGACGAGATCAGCTTCGACGGCGTCGGCGACGCGCCGATCTTCGGCCTCCCGCACTTCACGACGCCGACGTTCGACCCGGGGCTGCTCGTCATGTTCGTGCCCGTGGTGCTGGTGCTCGTTGCGGAGAACATCGGGCACGTGAAGTCGGTCGCGGCGATGACGGGCCAGAACCTCGACGACAAGGTCGGCAAGGCGCTCGTCGCGGACGGCGTCGCGACGGTCCTCGCGGGTGCGGGCGGCGGCTCGGGCACGACGACGTACGCCGAGAACATCGGTGTCATGGCGGCGACGCGCGTCTACTCGACGGCGGTGTACTGGGTCGCGGGCGCGACGGCGCTGCTCCTCGCGTTCTCCCCGAAGGTCGGCGCGGTGATCCAGGCGATGCCTGCCGGTGTCCTCGGCGGTGCGGGCACCGTGCTCTACGGCATGATCGGCCTGCTCGGCGCCCGTATCTGGGTGCAGAACAAGGTGGACTTCTCTGACCCGGTGAACCTCACGCCGACGGCGGTCGCGCTCATCATGGGCATCGCCGACTACACGTTCACGATCGGCAGCGTGACGATCGGCGGCATCGCGTCGGGCGCGATCGCTGCGATCGTCCTGTACCACCTCATGCGGGTGGTCTCCCGACTGCGGGGGACGACGGCGGAGCCTGCGAGCCCGACGTCCGTCCCGGACACGGTCCTCGACTGACCGGCGCTCAGCGCTGACAGGACGCCGTCGCCCCGTCCGGGGCGGCGGCGTTCGTCGTCAGGTGCCCTGTCGTCACAGGGGGAGGCCGAGCACGAGGCTGTTCGCGTGGGGGACCTCGGCGAAGCCGAGGTGGCGGTAGAAGCCGAGCGCACGTGTGTTGGCGGGGTCGACACCGAGATGGACGCCGCGGGCGCCCGCCTCGCGCAGGGCGTCGAGCAGCGCGGTGATGAGGAGCCGGCCGTTGCCGCCGCCCTGGGCGGTGGACAGCAGGTCGATGTGCAGGTGGGCGGGGAACTGGTCGAGGAGGCGCGGGTCGGTGAGGTTGCGGCCGTCGAGCCGCTCGACGAGGTGCTGCTCGAGCCCTGGCCGGGGAGGTCGGGTGCGGGTCCCGTGCCGGGCGCGGACCACCGGCCACCATGCGGCGCACCGCGCCTCGAACGCGGCGGTGTCTGCGGCGCCGATGGCGTACCCGACGGGGATGTCGGCGTCGTCGACGAGGACGAGGCAGAGGTCGGGCTCGAGCGCGAGGTAGGGCGTGAGGTAGGCGTCGGTGAGGAGTGTCGGGTCGTCGAGGAGCTGTGTGGCGTCCCCGCCGGCGGCGCCGGTGAGCAGGCAGATCTCCTCGAGGCGTGCGCGTTCGAGGGCGTCCGTGCGTGCGCGACGGACCTGCGCCATCAGCCCTCCGCGGGCTCTTCGGTCGCTTCCTCGGTCTTGGTGAAGCGAGCCGGTGCGGGCTGCGGTGTCACGGCGTCGAGCTCGAGGCACTCGGGGACGCTCTCGAGGGGGATCTCGGGGTCGAGGATGACCTGGTCGCTCGGGACGAGTCCCGCAAACTTCTCAGGGACGGTGAGGTCGACGGACGCGCCGGGGCGGTTGTCGAGGACGAGCCGCGCCTCGGGCACGTAGGCGAGCAGCGTGTAGGCGCGGGTGATGCCCTTGGCCCCGAAGGAGATGATCGGCTGCGCCGGGCGCCGCGTGTCGTTGCCGGTCCCTTCGACGGTGAAGCCCTCGTCGGTGAGGAGGTCGCTCACGACCGCCGCGAGCCCTGCACGGTCGGAGCCGTTGAGGACGGTGACCTTGATCTTCTTGCGGCCGACCGGGACGGTCCCGGAGGGAACGCACGGCTGCGGCGCGGTGAACGTCGTCCCGGGCTCCTTCTCCTTCGCGACGAAGTCGGCGGAGCCGGGGAAGGACAACGCACCCGTGTAGACGGCGAGGCCGACGACGCCCGTGGCCGCGAGCAGCGCGATGAGCAGACCGAAGACGACGGCCTGGCGCTCGTGCTGCTTGCGGCTGCGCAGGGCGCGCGCCTGCTGCGGGGTCAGGGGTGTGTTCACAGGTGCAATCTAGTCGAGGTCGTCAGCCGCGGGAGCGGCCGGGGTGCGGGTCACGGGAAGCTCGGACGTCACCTCTGCTGCCGAGTCCGCGGGCGAGACGGGCTCTGCGTCGTCGGGGATCGTCAGGACGCGCGCGTGCAGGATGGGGCGCTGCTGGAGCGCCGCGCGGACGGCGCGGTGCAGGCCGTCCTCGAGGTACATGACGCCGCGGTACATGATCACGTGGGCGAAGAGGTCGCCGTAGAACGTCGAGTCGTCCGAGAGGAGGGAGTCGAGGTTGAGGGTCCGCTTGGTCGTGACGAGCTCGTCGAGGCGCACCTGACGTGGTGCCACGACAGCCCAGTCCTTGGGCGTGACGAGGCCGTGCTCGGGGTAGGGGCGGCCATCGCCCACGGCGCGGAAGATCACGGCTGCGAGTCTAGGACCGGCCTCGGTGCGGCGGCTCGAGGGATACGCGTCCTGCGCACGACCTTCACCAGCGGCCACCGCTCGCCTCACATACACCTCGCGGACGCTCGTGCGGCGGATCGACGAGGGGGCCATCTGTCGCCTCCTCCGTCGTCTGCACCTGGTGCGGGTGTGTGTCGCTCACCATATCTGGTGGCGCTTCCAGCAGGTACATCGTTCCAGCCGCCGCAGACGTGAGCGGTTCGCTCGTGCGCGCTCGCGCGCGTCAGCCTTCGCGCGTCTCTCGCAGCCGGCGTACGAGGAGCGGGATGAAGACGAGCGCTGCGGCTGCTGCGACGACCAGGGCGATCGTGCGGCCGGGTTCGGTTGGCGTGGTGATATCGCCGTCGTCCGTCACGGTCGGCGTGGGGCTCGGTGCGACCGGCGCTTCGGTCGCGGGCGGGGTGCTCGGCTCCTCGGAAGGCGTGGCCTCAGGGGTTGCAGGGGCGGGCGCGACGGCGTCGGACGCGGTGAAGGTGAACGTGCCGTCGACGGGGTGGCCGTCGGCGGAGGTGACGCGCCAGTCGACGCGGTACTCGCCCGCGGGGCGCTCTGCGGTGAGGGCCTGGGTGACGACCGTGTCGTCGACCACGGCTTCCCCGTCCGTGACGTCGGTGCCGTCGGGGGCGGTGACGGCGACCGTCGCGCCGACCTCGAGCACGACGTCGGTGAACGTGAGGACGACCTCGTCGGGGGCTTCCGTGACCGTCGCGCCGTCGGCCGGGGTCGGCACCGGTGGCGGGTTGTGGGCTGCTGCTGCGGGTGCGAGGGCGATGCCCGCGGCGATGAGGAGGGTGGGGACGGAGGCGCGACGCAGCGCGGTGACGAACGGACGCATGAGCCCATCATCGCAGCGAGCCCGGGGTGTGGTCGGGGGGAGCGCGGTGCGGCCGTTCGCCCATGACGAAGGCCCCGGACCGTGAAACGTGGTCCGGGGCCTTCGTGCTGCTGCGGAGGATGGGGGATTCGAACCCCCGAGGGCGTTAACCCAACCGCCTTTCCAAGACGGCGCCATAGGCCACTAGGCGAATCCTCCTGGTGACAGCACGTCCGAGGATACCCGACGAGTGGCCGGATGCTGAAACTGGGACAGTCAGGGGGTGCGGACGGCCCTCGTGTGCGGAGTTTGAGGGCGGTCCGGCGCTGGGCTAGGCTCGGGGGTGACCCCTCGTACGGCGTCATCTCGCTGAACTCCCCCAGGGCCGGAAGGCAGCAAGGGTAGGTGAGCTCTGGCGGGTGTGCGGGGGGTCCTTTCATGCCTGGCGGTGCCCGGATTGTCGGGCTCCTCCTGATCTGGCGCCACAATTCGGACGCCTCGTCCAGCATCCGAGATATTCTGGATCTCGCTGGTCAGGAGGGCCTGCGCCCACCCATAGTGGAGAACATGACCCGCACCGCAGGCCTCGACCTCATCGCCACCGCGACCTCCCGTCGCGGCGTGATGTGTTGTCGAATGCCGCAGCGGGCCGCGCAGGCCTGAGCCTCCGGACAGTCCAGAAGGACCCGACCGCACAGCGGTCGCCGGCGGAGAGCCCACCCTGCCAGGCCGTGGCACAGTCACGCGCCCAGCTCCCGCACCCCCGCGCCCTCGGCGGTACGCCCGCCTCCCTGTGTCGACCCCCGTCGCAGCGTCTGCCGCTGCCTCGACCGGGGACTGTCACCACCACACGAAGTGAGAGAACCATGATCCGCAAGACCACCGCCGTCGTCGCCGCCACCGCGCTCCTCGCCACGCTCGCCGCCTGCGGCAGCGACTCGAACGACTCCAAGGCCACCCCCGCCGCAGGCGAGACCCCCGCCGCCCGCACCGAGCCCGTCCGCATCGGCGTCGTCGGCTCGCAGGACGACCAGTGGCCCATCTTCGAGAAGAAGGCCGAAGAGGCCGGCATCGACGTCGAGATCATCAACTTCACGGCCTACACCGAGCCGAACCCCGCGCTCAGCCAGGACCAGCTGGACCTCAACCAGTTCCAGCACCTGCAGTACCTCGCGGACTACAACGTCGCGTCCGACGACAACCTGACCCCGATCGGCTCGACCGCGATCTACCCGCTCGCCCTCTACTCGAACGAGTACGACTCGGTCGACGCCATCCCCGCCGGCTCCGAGATCGCCGTCCCCAACGACCCGACGAACCTCAACCGCGCGCTGTTCGTGCTGCAGAGCGCCGGGCTCGTCCAGCTCAAGGACGGCGGGACCCTCGCTTCGACCGAGCTTGACGTCCTGCCCGAGTCCAAGGTCAAGGTCACGCCGGTCGACGCCGCCCAGGCCGCGATCTCGCTCCAGTCGGTCGCCGCGGCGATCATCAACAACGACTTCATCGCTGACGCGGGCCTCAAGCCCGAGGACGCCATCGCCCAGGACGACCCGTCCTCGGTCGGCGCCCGCCCGTACATCAACATCTGGGTCGCCCGCGACGAGGACAAGAACGACCCGACCCTCCTCAAGCTCGTCGAGATCGCGCACGACGCCGAGGTCGAGGAAGCCCTCAAGGCCGCCTCGGGCGGCTCGGCCGTGATCGTCAAGGAGGACGGCGCGACGCTCGCCGGCTACCTCGCCGACATCCAGGCCCAGATCAAGGGCTGACCATCCAGCGTCACCGGTGAGGGGCCCGGTGACGCGCACGAGGACGACGGGGCTGTGCACGCGCAGCCCCGTCGTCGTGCTGAGACTCCCGGGCGCGGGGCAGCACGCTGCGCGACAATGAGCGACACGTGACCGACGGATTGAGAGCAGTGCCGATGAGCCAGCCGCAAGCCATGGTGGAGTTCCGTGACGCCACCAAGGTGTTCCGCACCAAGTCCGGCGAGGTGAGAGCCGTCGACGGCGTCGACCTGCGGATCGAGGCAGGTGAGGTCTACGGCGTCATCGGGTACTCGGGCGCCGGCAAGTCCACGCTCGTGCGCCTCATCAACGCGCTCGAGCCGGTCACGAGCGGCACCGTCGTCGTCGACGGGCAGGACATCCACGCGCTCAAGGAGTCCGAGCTGCGCGTCGCCCGCAGCGGGATCGGCATGATCTTCCAGCAGTTCAACCTGCTGTCTTCCCGCACCGTCGCGGGGAACGTCGCGTACCCGCTCGAGGTCGCCGGCTGGTCCAAGCCCCGACGCGCCGCGCGCGTCGCCGAGCTGCTCGAGTTCGTCGGGCTGAGCGACAAGGCGCGCCAGTACCCGTCTCAGCTGTCCGGCGGGCAGAAGCAGCGCGTCGGCATCGCCCGCGCCCTCGCCACGAACCCGAAGATCCTCCTCGCGGACGAGTCGACGAGCGCGCTCGACCCCGAGACCACGCAGGACGTGCTCAATCTCCTCAAGCGCGTCAACGTCGAGCTGGGTGTGACCGTCGTCGTGATCACGCACGAGATGGACGTCGTGAAGTACGTGTGCGACCGCGTCGCGGTCATGGAGGGCGGCAAGGTCGTCGAGCACGGCGACGTCTACGACGTGTTCGCGCGGCCCAAGCACCCCGCGACGCGCCGCTTCGTCGGCACTGCGCTGCGCGACCGCCCGAGCCCTGCCGCGCTCGAGCGCCTGCGCCGCCGGCACCCGGGCCGCATCGTGACGATCGGCATCCGCGAGGACGGTGCGTCGTCGACCGACCTGACGCGCGCGCTGCGCGAGCACCCCGTGGACGGCACGATCGTCTACGGCGGCATCACCGAGATCTCCGAGCGGCCCTACGGCTCGCTCACCCTCGAGGTCGAGGGGGACACCGCCGCGATCGACGCGTTCATCGCGGACCTGTCACGCTCGACGACGGTCCTCGACCTCGGCACCGCCGCGGCCCCGATCGAGGACCCGGACGCCGTCGGGCCGCGCGCGTCGACGACGCCGCTGTCGGTCCCGTCGGACCGCGACGCTCTGCCCACGAACCTCGACGCGGCGCCCGGCGGCGCGCCGTCCTTCGACCCGCTAGCGCCGTTCCGGCGGAAGGGGCCCCAGTCATGACCGCGTCCTTCGCCCTCGCGCTCCCGACGCTCCTCCCGGGCGCCGCGCGCCCGACGGACTGGGACCAGATGCTCCCGGTCCTGCTCGACTCGATCGTGCAGACGCTCTACATGGTCGGCATCACGCTCGTCGTCGGCGGGTTCTTCGGCCTCATCATGGGCCTGACCCTGTACGGCACGCGCGCGGGGAACCTCTTCGAGAACCGCGTCGTGTTCACGGTGCTCAACATGCTCGTGAACCTCGTGCGACCCATCCCGTTCATCATCTTCATCACGGCGATCGGGCCCCTCACGATGCAGGTCGTCGGCAAGACGATCGGTACCGAGGCGGTCATCTTCCCGATGACGATCATGGCGTCGTTCGCGTTCTCGCGGCTCGTCGAGCAGAACCTCGTGTCGATCGACCCGGGGGTCGTCGAGGCGGCGCGCTCGATGGGCGCGTCCCGCATGCGCGTGGTGCGCACCGTGCTCATCCCGGAGGCGCTGAGCCCGCTCATCCTGGGCTACACGTTCCTGTTCGTCGGTGTGATCGACATGTCCGCGATGGCTGGCCTGATCGGCG
The DNA here is from genome assembly GCF_012396185.1 of Sanguibacter hominis ATCC BAA-789. Classification (GTDB taxonomy): domain Bacteria; phylum Actinomycetota; class Actinomycetes; order Actinomycetales; family Cellulomonadaceae; genus Flavimobilis; species Flavimobilis hominis. The sequence goes on along the minus strand of NZ_JAAXOW010000001.1, from coordinate 930,303 downwards.
GTGGTGGCATCGGTGACTTCGCGATCCGTTACGGCTACCAGCGCTTCAACTGGGAGATCACGCTCGTCTCCGTGGCGGTGATCGTGGTGATCGTGCAGGTGGTCCAGGCGATCGGCAACGGGCTCGCGCGGAAGATGCTGCGCCGCTGACGGACGCCCGCGAGCGTGTCAGCGGGACCGTCTAGGGTTGCTCCGTGAGCACAGCCCTGTACCGCCGATACCGCCCGGACTCCTTTGCCGACGTCATCGGGCAGGAGCACGTCACGGGCCCGCTCATGCAGGCGCTGCGCTCGAACCGTGTCAACCACGCGTACCTGTTCTCGGGCCCGCGCGGCTGCGGGAAGACGACGTCGGCGCGCATCCTCGCGCGCATCCTCAACTGCCACGAGAACACGGAGCAGACGCCGCGGGACACCCCGTGCGGGACATGCCCGTCGTGCCTCGACCTCGCGACGGGAGGGGCGGGCAGCCTCGACGTCGTCGAGATCGACGCGGCGAGCCACGGTGGTGTCGACGACGCGCGCGAGCTGCGGGAGCGCGCGACGTTCTCGCCGTCGCGCGACCGGTTCAAGATCTTCATCCTCGACGAGGCGCACATGGTCACGCCGCAGGGCTTCAACGCCCTGCTGAAGATCGTCGAGGAGCCGCCGGAGTACCTGAAGTTCATCTTCGCGACGACCGAGCCGGACAAGGTCATCGGCACGATCCGCTCGCGCACGCACCACTACCCGTTCCGGTTGATCCCGCCGGACGTGCTCGCTCCCTACGTCGAGACGTTGTGCCAGCAGGAGGGCGTCCAGGTGGGCGGCGGCGTCATGCCGCTCGTCGTGCGCGCGGGTGGCGGCTCGGCTCGAGACACGCTGTCCGTCATGGACCAGCTCATCGCGGGGTCGAACGGCGGCACGGTCGACTACGAGCTCGCGGTCGCGCTGCTCGGCTACACGCACGCGACGCTGCTCGACGACGTCGTGGACGGCCTCGCGGCGCGCGACGGCGCGAGCATCTTCCGTGTCATCGACCGGGTGATCGACTCGGGCCACGAGCCGCGGCGGTTCGTCGAGGACCTGCTCGAGCGTCTGCGCGACCTCATCGTCATCTCCGTGAGCGGGGAGAGCGCCGAGTCGGTGCTGCGCGGACTGCCCGCGGACCAGATGGAGCGCATGCGTCTGCAGGCGACGAACCTCGGCATCTCTGAGCTGTCGCGGGCGGCCGACCTGGCGAACGCTGCGCTCACCGAGATGAGCGGCGCGACCTCGCCGCGTCTGCACCTCGAGCTGTTGTGCGCGCGTCTTCTGCTGCCTGCGGCCGACGACGCGATGGTCGGCGTGGCCGCGCGCCTCGACCGGCTCGAGCGCGGTCTGGGCGGTGCGCCCGTGGCGCGGCCCGCCGACGTGCAGGAGCTGGCCGCATCAGGTCCCGCCGCCCCCGTCGCGGCGCCCCAGCCGAGCGCAGCACCCGCCGCGCCAGGTCGCGGCGCGGCCGCCGCCCGTCAGGCTCTCGCGGCCGCGACCGGCCGTGGCCCGGCAGCTACCGGGCGATCGGCTGACGAGCCTGCCGCCGAGGGCCTGGTTGCCGCGGCGCCCGTCTCGCTGGCCCCGACGGACGACGTGGCTGCGGACGCGGGTGCCCCGGCACCTGCCGTGCGTCCGGCGCCGGTCGGCGAGGACCTCCCGCCGTGGGACCTCGAGCCTCCGCACGACGACGAGCGACCGGCGCACAGTCAGGACGAGGTGCGCCCCGACCCGCAGGTCGCGCAACCCGTCGCTCCCGAGGCGGCCGTCGAGCCCGCGCCGCCCTGGGACGTCCCGGCCCCTCGCGCCGAGGAGCTCACGCCGAGCGTCGATGCAACCGCGCCTGAGCCAGCGCCCGCTGTCGCGCAGGAGCCCGCGCCGGCCCCCGCGCCTGTGTCCACGCCCGCGGTCGAACCGGCCACCGCGACCGCGGTCGAGCCGACCACCGCGTCCACCGTTGAGTCGACCGCCGTCGAGCCAGCCTCCGCGCCCGCCCCGGCTGCGGACGCCGCCGCATCGCAAGACTCGGAGATGCTGCGCCGTCGCTGGCCCGAGGTTCTCGAGACCTTGTCCAACCTCAAGCGCGCGACGTGGGTGCTCGTGAAGGACAACGCCCAGGTCGCCGAGCTCACCTCGACGACGCTGCGGCTCACGTTCGGCTCGGCCGGCCTCGCGACGACGTTCCGCAACGGTCCGCACGCGCAGCTCGTTCAGCAGGCCGTCCACGAGACGCTCGGCTTCGAGGTCAAGGTCGAGGGCGGCATCGACGAGGCCCGCCCGTCGGCGCGCGAGTCCGCGAGCGCCCCGCCCGAGGAGCCCGACCCGGGGCGCGGCCACCCGGCCGACCCGTTCGCACCTGAGACCGACTCCTTTGCCACCGAGAACGACCCGTTCGCGAGCGCGACCGGAACGTCCGCCGCCGCGCACGAGGCCGAACCGCACCGTGCCGGGCCGTCAGCCGCAACGGTCGTCGACTCGACCATCTCCGTCGTCGCACCGGTCGCCGAACCGGCTGCCGCAGCCGTGCCCGCGCCGGCCCCCGAACCCGCCCCCGCAGCCGCGCCGGCCGCTGCGGTGGCCGCGGCCGCCTCCGCACCGGCACGGTCGCCCGAGCCCGAGGGACCGGTGACCGACTGGGAGGTCGTCCCGGTCGGCACGTACGTCCCCGATCCGGCACCCACGTCGACGGCCTCCCACGCGTCCGCGCCTGCCGCCCCGCACGCACCGGCCGTCACGCTGGCGCCCGTCACGCCTGCGCCCGCCGCGCCGTCGGCAGACGCGCAGAGCCCGGCCGCGATGCCGCGTTCGGCGACGGTCCCGTCACCCGACCTCGCCCCTGTCCCGACGGGCGACCTGCCCGGCCAGCACCTCACCGGCGCTCAGGCCGCCAAGGCTGCGCTCGCCGCGCGGCAGGCCGGCGCGAGCACGCGCCCGTCGTCGCCCGCCGCCCCGGTGGACGACGCGATCCCCGACGCCGAGGTCCCCCCGGACTACGACGAGGAGCCCCCGTACGCGGAGGACTCCGTCGACTTCTCCGAGACCACCCTCATGGGAGTCCCGCTCGTGGCGCAGCTCCTCGGCGCCAAGGTCATCACCGAGATCGTCGAGGGCCAGGCGTGACGCCCAGGTTCCCGGCGAGGAACTAGGCTGAACGCGTGTACGAAGGCGCAGTCCAAGACCTGATCGACGAGCTCGGCCGTCTCCCCGGCGTCGGGCCCAAGAGCGCGCAGCGCATCGCGTTCCACCTGCTCGCAGCCGACACGGAAGACGTCCGGCGGCTCGCCGACGCCCTGATCGAGGTGAAGAACAAGGTCCGCTTCTGCGAGGTGTGCGGCAACGTCGCCGAGGAGGAGCGCTGCCAGGTGTGCCGCGACCCGCGCCGCAGCACGACCGTCATCTGCGTCGTCGAAGAGCCCAAGGACGTCGTCGCGATCGAGCGCACCCGCGAGTTCCGCGGGACGTACCACGTGCTCGGCGGCGCCATCAACCCGATCGACAACGTCGGGCCCGACAACCTGCGCATCAAGGAGCTCATGACGCGCCTCGCCGACGGCACCGTCGCCGAGGTCATCCTCGCCATGGACCCGAACGTCGAGGGTGAGGCCACCGCCACCTACCTCTCGCGCCTGCTCGTCCCCATGGGGCTCCGCGTCACGCGACTCGCCTCCGGCCTGCCGGTCGGGGGAGACTTGGAGTACGCCGACGAGGTCACCCTCGGCCGGGCGTTCGAAGGACGGAGAGTCGTTCATGGCTGAGCACGCGGTCGCACCCGCGCCCACCCCGGCGAGCCTCGCGGAGGTCGCCGAGTCCTTCGCCGTCCAGGCCACCCGCTTCCTCGAGACGAGCACCCAGGTCGCCTCAGGCGCCGCACCCGAGGCCGCGATCCCGCTGCTGCTCCTCGCGACGACCGACATCCTCGCCGCCGGCGCACGGCTCGGCGCGATGGTCGACGTCGTCCCCGACGAGCGCTTCGAACCCGACTCCGGACCAGACACGGACGTCGAGCCGCTGCGCGTCGCGCTCGCCCGCGTCCTCGACGGGCTCGACGCCTACCCCGAGGTCGTCGACCCCGTGCTCGGCGGCGAGACCGGCGACGCGAGCCTCTCCGACGACGTCGCAGCGATCGCCGCGGCCCTCATGCAGGGCCTCGCGCACCACGAGGCCGGGCACGTCGTCGAGGCGCTCTGGTGGTGGCAGTTCTCCGCGCTCTCGAGCTGGGCCGAGCGCGCCGCCTCGGCTGCGCGCGTGCTGCAGATGATCCTCGCGCACCTGCGCCTCGACGTGGACGACGACGTCGCAGCGGAGGCGGAGTACGAGGCTCTCCAGGGCGGGGCAGACGCCCCGGCCGACGCCGCGCGCTGACCCGCGCACCGACGCATGGACATCCCCGGCACCACGATCCTGCTGCTGGTCGTGGCCGGCTTCGCAGCGGGCTGGATCGACGCCGTGGTCGGCGGTGGCGGGCTCGTCCAGCTTCCCGCGCTCCTGCTCGTCCCCGGGATCAGCCCCGTGCAGGCGCTCGCCACGAACAAGCTCGCCGGGATCATGGGCACCTCGGTCTCGGCGATCACGTACTACCGGCGCGTCGGACCCGACCTGCGCACCGCGCTGCCGATGGCCCTCGCAGCCCTCGCTGGCGCCGTCGGCGGAGCAGCGCTCGCCTCGCGCATCCCCGCCGGGCTGTTCACGCCGATCATCCTCGTCGTCCTGGTCGCCGTCGCCGCGTACACGCTGCTCAAGCCGCAGCTCGGCAGGACGTCCAGCCTCCGCTGGGAGGGCACGGCCACCCACCGCTGGACCGCCGCGGGGCTCGGGCTCGTCATCGGTGCGTACGACGGCCTGCTCGGCCCCGGCACGGGGACGTTCCTCGTCATCGGCCTCGTGAGCGTGCTCGGCTACGCGTTCCTCCCGGCGTCAGCCCTCGCGAAGATCGTCAACTTCGCGACCAACGCGGGCGCCCTGATCTTCTTCGTGCCGTACGGCGCCGTGCTGTGGAGCCTCGGGCTGACCGTCGGCGTGGCCAACCTCGTCGGCGGGTACATCGGCGCGCGCATGGCCGTGTCGAAGGGGTCGACGTTCGTGCGTGTCGTGTTCGTGCTCGTCGTCGGCGCACTCATCGTCCGGCTCGGGTGGCAGGTCCTCGCTGCCTGACCGGCGCCGCCGCGTGCCGCGGGCGGGCACCCTGGCAAGGACGCGGGGCGCGGGTTAGCGTGAGCAACGGATGCGCGGACGGGCTGCGTCGGCGCGCTCGAGGAGAGGAAAAGCGCATGGGACTCGGTGACTTGGTCGGCAAGGCGAAGGACGCCCTCGAGCAGCATGGGGACAAGGTCTCCGACGGCCTCGAGAAGGCGGGCGACTTCGTCAAGAGCAAGACTCCCGACAAGGTCGACGGGCACGTCGACAAGGCCGTGGACTCCGCTCAGGACTACATCGCCAAGCAGCAGAAGAACTGATCCACGCACGCTGACCACGCGACGCCGCGGCACTCCGACGACGGAGGCCGCGGCGTCGTCGCGTCCGCATGACGAAGGGCCGTCGCGGCCCGCGCGGCGCCGTGGCTATGATCGCCACGACTCACACAACACCTGGTGGACGTTTAGATCGACGGGACCAGTGACAGAAGAGAGCAACGTATGGCACTCATCGTGCAGAAGTACGGCGGCTCGTCAGTCTCGGATGCGGAGAGCATCAAGAGGGTGGCGAAGCGGATCGCCGAGTCCAAGAGAGCCGGGAACGACGTGGTCGTCGTGGTCTCGGCCATGGGAGACACGACGGACGAGCTCCTCGACCTCGCCCAGCAGGTCACACCAGCCCCCCCGCAGCGTGAGCTCGACATCCTCCTGACGGCGGGCGAGCGCATCTCGATGTCGCTGCTCGCGATGGCGATCAACAACCTCGGCATCAAGGCGAAGTCGTTCACCGGCCAGCAGGCCGGCGTCATCACCGACGCCGTGCACGGCAAGGCGCACATCGTCGACGTCGTCCCGTCACGCGTCCGCGAGACGATCGAGAAAGGCGCAGTCGCGATCGTCGCCGGCTTCCAGGGCGTCACGCGCGACACGAACGACGTGACGACGCTGGGCCGCGGCGGTTCCGACACGACGGCCGTCGCGCTCGCGGCGGGCCTCGGTGCGGACGTGTGCGAGATCTACTCCGACGTCGACGGCGTGTTCACGGCCGACCCGCGGATCGTGCCTGCCGCCCGCAAGGTCGAGCGCCTCACCTACGAGGAGATGCTCGAGATGGCAGCGAGCGGTGCGAAGATCCTGCACCTGCGCTGCGTCGAGTACGGGCGTCGCTACGACGTCCCGATCCACGTGCGGTCCTCCTTCTCCGGAAAGGAGGGCACCCTCGTGACCAACCGACCCTTGAACGCCGAGAACGGCGAGGAGCTCCCGATGGAAGACCCGATCATCACCGGCGTGGCCCACGACCGGTCTGAGGCCAAGATCACCGTCGTCGGCGTGCCCGACGTCCCCGGTACCGCAGCGCGCATCTTCGAGGTCGTCGCGACCGCGGGCGCGAACATCGACATGATCGTCCAGAACGTGTCCGCCGCCCAGACCGGCCTGACCGACATCTCGTTCACGTTGCCGGAGGGCGACGTCCCCGGGACGCTCGCCGCGCTGACCGCCGCGCAGGAGGAGCTGAAGTTCGCCTCGCTGCAGTTCGACGACCAGGTCGGCAAGCTCTCGCTCGTCGGCGCGGGCATGAAGTCCAGCCCGGGCGTGTCCGCGAAGCTCTTCGGGGCGCTGCGCGACGCTGGCATCAACATCGAGATGATCTCCACCTCGGAGATCCGCATCTCCGTCGTCACCCGCGAGGACACCCTCGACGACGCGGTGCGCGCCGTGCACACGGCCTTCGGGCTCGACGGCGACGCCGAAGCGGTCGTCTACGCAGGAACGGGGCGCTGAAGATGGCTGAGAACCTCACTGTCGCCGTCGTCGGTGCGACCGGTCAGGTCGGCGCGGTCATGCGCCGCCTGCTCGACGAGCGCGGCTTCCCGGTCGGCACGATCCGCTACTTCGCGTCCGCGCGCTCTGCCGGCAAGGTGCTGCCCTGGAAGGGGCAGGACGTCGTCGTCGAGGACGTGGCGACCGCCGATCTCTCGGGGATCGACATCGCGATCTTTTCCGCGGGCGGCGGCACGTCCAAGGAGCACGCGCCGCGCTTCGCGGCGGCGGGCGCCGTCGTCATCGACAACTCGTCCGCGTGGCGGCTCGACCCGGACGTGCCGCTCGTCGTGTCGGAGGTGAACCCCGAGGTCGTCGTGGAGGCGCGCAAGGGGATCATCGCGAACCCGAACTGCACGACGATGGCCGCGATGCCGGTCCTCAAGCCGCTGGCTGACGAGGCTGGGCTCGAGCGCCTCATCGTGTCGACCTACCAGGCCGTGTCCGGCTCTGGCCTGGCCGGGGCGACCGAGCTCGCCGACCAGGTGCGTGCCGCGGTCGCGGGCGACGTGCCGCTCGAGGCGCTCGTCACCGACGGTTCAGCGGTGGCGCTGCCCGAGCCGGACAAGTACGTGCGCAACATCGCGTTCAACGTCGTGGCGGTCGCTGGCTCGATCGTCGACGACGGCTCGCTCGAGACCGACGAGGAGCAGAAGCTCCGCAACGAGTCCCGCAAGATCCTCGGCCTGCCCGAGCTTGCGGTCTCCGGGACGTGCGTGCGCGTCCCGGTGTTCTCGGGGCACTCGCTCGTCGTCAACGCCGAGTTCGGCCAGCCCCTGTCGCCCGAACGTGCCACGGAGCTGCTGTCCGGGGCGCCGGGCGTCGAGGTGACCGACGTGCCGAACCCGCTGCAGGCGGCAGGCGCCGACCCGTCCTTCGTGGGACGCATCCGCGTGGACCAGTCGGTCCCCGGCGGGCGTGGGCTCGCGCTGTTCATCAGCAACGACAACCTCCGCAAGGGTGCCGCGCTCAACGCGGTGCAGGTCGCTGAGGTCGTCGCGGAGCGTCTCGACGAGGTGCGCGCCGCGTTCGCGGGCTGACCTCGTCCGCTGGGCTTGACCGGTCGCCCGGACCTGCACGTGACGTGCGGGTCCGGGCGACCGGCCGTGAGGGGGCTTCCCGGGGCCCCCGCATGGTCTGTTGTCGGGAGGCGCATCTCCGCTACGATCTGCGAAAACACCAGGGGGCGCTCATGAGCACGACCGCAAGCAGGATCCGATGATGGCGATGCGCGACGCCTCGCCCGTCGCTCGCAGCGCATGGCTCACGTCGGTCATGGACACCGGGCCCAAGCCCGCTCCGTTGATCCCGTGGCGAAGGTTCGGCAAGGCCGGCATCGCCGTGCTCGCGGTCCTTGTGCTCGTGGGCGCGTGGCTGTTCCTGGCGCTGACGCCGTCGATCGAGCGTGGCGACCGCACGCATCTCTTCGACCTGGCTCAGGTGGACGCTGGCGACGGGCGGGTCCTCGCGGACCCGGCAGGCGGGACGACGACGTTCGCCGTCGAGATCCGCAACGCGTCGCTGACACCCGTGGTGCTCTCGGCGCCCGAGGCCGACGCGTCGTCGCAGCTCACCATCACCTTCCGTCCCGTCACGGACCCGGTGCAGGACCCGACCGCCGTGCCGGGCGACCGTTCCATCAAGGTCCAGCCCGACGGTGTCGTGGAAGCCGTCGTGACGATGGGCTTCGGGTGCGGCACGCATGCGGCGAGCACGGAGGTCGCGACGGGCGTCGTCGGCGTCCGGGTCTCGACGCTCGGACTGAGCACGAACGTGTCGGTGCCGCTCGAGGAGATCGTGGGGATCCGTACGACGGCCCCGTTGACCGTCCCCTGCCCGTGAGCGAGCCAGCCGACGGGCGCGCGGAAGCCGCCCGCCTCGACGGCGCGGCGATCCACGCACGGCTCGAGGAGGTCGCGCGGGCGTTCGAGGAGCGGGCTGCGCTGCTGCGCGCTCGTGACGTGGCCCGTCGTGAGCTCTCCCAGGCGGAGCAGCAGGTGTCCGAGACGCGCAGGATGCTCGATGCCGAGCGCGCTGACGTCGTGCGTCTCGAGGGCTTCTCGTTCGAGCGGCTCGCCGCGACCTTCCGCGGCACACGCGCCGACGACCTGATGCGCGAGCGCGCCGAGGAAGCTCGCGCGGAGGCGGCCCACGCGACTGCGGTCGCACGGGCGGGCGCGGCCCGCGCCGACGTCGAGAACCTGTCCGCGCGCATCGAGGAGCTCGGTGACCTCGAGACGTGGCGGCGTTCGGTGCTCACGGCGCGCGGCGAGTGGCTGCGTGCGAGCGGGCACCCGGACGGGGTCCGGCTCGAGACGCTCGCGACCGAGATGGGGGCCGCGCGGGAGGTGAGCCGCGAGCTCGACGAGGCACTGATCGCAGCGCGCAGAGCGCGTGACCGTTTCGACGAGGTGCTCCGGGTGCTCGACAGCGCCGAGTCCTGGGCGACGTTCGACCTGTTCGGCGGCGGCTTCGTCACCGACATGGTCAAGCACTCGAAGATCGACGAGGCGCAGGCTCTCATGCGTCAGGCCGACGACGCCGTGCGGCGCCTGCAGCGTGAGCTTGCCGACGTGGACCTCGTCGTCGGAGTCGACTCGGTCGGCGTGACCGAGGGGACCAAGCTGATGGACATGTTCTTCGACGACATCTTCTCGGCGATGTCCGTGCGTCGGTCGGTGCAGGACGCGCGAGCGCGCTGCAGGCGCGCTCGTGAAGCGGTCCAGCGGGTCGAGCGTCTGCTCGGTGAGCGTTCGGGCGTGGCCGCGGACGAGGTAGCCCGTCTGTCGGCCGAGCGCGAGGCGATCCTCGAGGTCTGAAGCGCTCCGGGGTCTGAAGCGCTCCCAGGTCTGGAGCGAGGCGCTCCCCGATGGGCTGACCGCGAGGAGCGCCGTCGCGGTCAGTGGTGGGCGGCAGCGAGGAGCTCGACGGACCTCAGGCGGGCGGCCACGTCGAGCGACGAGTGGGCGACGATCACCTCGTCGGCACTGGCACGCTCTGCGAAGGTCGAGATGTACTCGGAGACCTCCGCGCCGGTGCCGACACCCGTGTAGTGGGTCATGGACGCGACCTGCGCGCCGACGGGGGAGTCGAGCAGCATGTCGAGCTCGTCGTCGGTGAACGTGCGGTCGAGGGGGACCTGCCCGCTCTGCCGCAGGAGCATCAGCACGCGCGCCCGCTTGACCTGCATGAGCTGCTCGAGAGCGTCGTCGTGGTCGTCGGACGCGATCGCGTTGACGCCGGCGATGACGTACGGCTCGGCGAGCTGGTCGGACGGCTGGAACTCACGCCGGTAGGTCGCGACGGCGTCGTGCAGGGCTGCGGGCGCGAAGTGCGACGCGAACGCGTACGGCAGGCCGAGCGTCGCAGCGAGGTGTGCGCCGAACAGGGACGATCCGAGGATGTACAGCGGAACGTGCGAGCCGGCTCCTGGGGTGGCGGTGACGCCGGGGACGCGGGACCGTCCGGCGAGGTACGCCTGCAGCTCGACGACGTCCTGCGGGAAGCGGTCGGACGCGGCGGGGTCGCGGCGCAGGGCGCGGAAGGTGGAGTGGTCGCCGCCCGGGGCGCGTCCGAGGCCGAGGTCGATGCGTCCGGGGTGGAGGGCCTCGAGGGTGCCGAACTGCTCGGCGATGACGAGCGGGGAGTGGTTGGGCAGCATGATGCCGCCCGCGCCGAGGCGGATCGTCGACGTCTGCGAAGCGACGTGCGCGATGAGCACGGAGGTGGCGCTCGATGCGATGGACGGCATGTTGTGGTGCTCGGCGTACCAGACGCGCGCGTAGCCGCTCTTCTCGGCCTGCTGGGCGAGAGCGACCGACGCTGCGAAGCTGTCGGACGCGGTCTCGCCGGGGACGATCGGGGCAAGGTCGAGCATGGAGAGAGTGACGGGCATGGTCGGTACAACCGCGGTGGCGTCTCCGGTGTTCCGAGCGCTCGTGTGGTGAGCGGAGCCTCAGCCCGCGCCGATGACCGTCGCCCTGGCGGCTGCCTCGATCCGCGACCGGTGCGTCGCCCACTCCTCGGGCGTGCGTCGCGTCACCATCCCGTCGCCGGGGGCCATCCCCGCCGTCCCGTCGAGGGTCTCGCGGACGATGTCCGCGTGGCCCGCGTGACGGGCGGTCTCCGCGAGCATGTGCACGAGCACCTGCCCGAGGGTGACCTCGCGACGGTCGGGAGCCCACCAGGGAACGACGCCCGGGGCGTCGAGCGGCAGCGCCTCGATCGTCGCGTCGCTGTGCGCGGCGCACGCGTGGTGGAGCGCGACGACGTCGGCCACCGTCTGCCCCTCGGGCAGCCAGAAGTCCGCGTCGGGCTCGGCGTCGTCGTCGAACCACGGGAGCGGGGTCGGGAACGGGCGCTCGAAGACCTCGCCGAAGTACCCCACCTCGACGCTCGCGACGTGCTTGACGATCCCGGCAAGGTTCGTGCCGGTGGCCGTCATGGGGCGGCGCGCGTCGTGCTCGCTCAGCCCGTCAAGCTTCGACAGCAGGTCAGAGCGCCGGTTCCGCAGGTATCCGTGCAGGTGGTCCTTGAGGTCCATGCCCTCATCATCGTCACGCCGCAAGGGCCGCGCGACCGGTGATGGGAGCCGCGGTCCTGCGGACGGCGCAGCCCAACGTTGTGGGGAGTTGCTTGCAGCCGCCCGTCTGTGGGCAGCGAGTCCCGGCCGTCGGGGGGCTGAGTGCACCGGCGTCCCGGCACCGCGATCAGACAAGCGCCCGCCGGTCCACCTGCTCGAACGTCGCGGAGGCGTCCTGCACGCCGCTCCACGCGACGGCGCGGCCCGCAGCGAGCGAAGCCGGCACGTCGATGACGCGCTGGTTGCGCGACCCGCGGAACGCGAGCCGCAGGTCCTTCTGCGTGACGTCGAACCGCCCGTCGACGAGCACGTCCACCTCGGCGAGGAGCTCGGCCTTGTCGTCGTGCCCGGCCTCGGCCCACGCGAGCAGCTCCTCGAACGTGTAGCCGCTCCACGCCCACACGTCCTTCGCGCGGCCGTGCGTCGCACGCAGCCGCCGCACGACGGCGAGGCACACGCCCGTGTTGAGGAACGGCTCGCCGCCGAGCAGGGTCAGGCCCTGCACGGCCTCGTGCGCGAGGTCCGCGGCGATGCGGTCGCCGAGCGCGTCGTCGAACACCTGCCCGTACCGGAACGACCAGGCTGCTTCGTTGAAGCAGCCCTCGCACGCGAACGGGCAGCCGCTCACGTACAGCGAGCAGCGCACGCCCTCGCCGTCGACCATGACGAACGGCTTGTAGTCCGCGACACGCCCCTGGCTGAGGCGGTCGGACCTCCAGTCCGGGAGCGGCTCACGCGCCATCAGGAAGCGACCCCGTGCTGCCCGCCATGTGCTTGACGCGCGAGGAGATCTCGATGTGGCGGCCGCGGACCATGGGCCGCTGCTGCGGGTTGCCGAGGTAGCCGCAGGTGCGCTTGACGACGTCGCACGTGCGCGGGTCGTCGTTGCCGCACGCCGGGCACGCAAAGCCGCGCGCGGTGGGCGTGAAGTCGCCGTGGAAGTCGCACTCGAGGCAGTGGTCGATCGGCGTGTTCGTGCCGAGGTAGCCGACGCGGTCGTACGCGTAGTCCCAGACTGCCTCGAGGGCCTTGGGGTTCTGCTGCAGGACCGGGTACTCGCAGTAGTGGATGAACCCGCCCGACGTCAGGGGTGCGTAGACCTTCTCGAAGTCGAGCTTCTCGAACGGCGTCGGGTCCTTGCGGACGTCGTAGTGGAACGAGTTCGTGTAGTAGCCCTTGTCGGTGATGTTCTCGACGTCCCCGAACTTCTTCGCGTCGAGCCGCGCGAAGCGGTCCGTCAGGCTCTCGCTCGGCGTCGCGTAGACGGAGAACTGGTAACCGTGCTCCGCGGTCCACGCACGGGCGCGCTCCGACAAGGTCCGCAGGACACGGAGAGTGAACTCCTTCGCCTCTGGGTCGGACTCCCACTCGCCGCCGAAGAACGCGGCCGCGGCCTCGTAGAGGCCGATGTACCCGAGCGACACGGTCGCGCGGCCGCCGCGGAACAGCGAGTCGACGTCGTCGTCCGGGGCGAGGCGCTCGCCGAACGCACCGTGCCGGTACAGGATGGGCGCGTTCGCGGGCACCGCTTCCTTGCACCGTTCGACGCGGTAGAGGAGCGCGTCGTGGACGATCTCGAGGCGCTGCTCGAGCAGCGCCCAGAACCCCTCGATGTCGCCGCGCGTCTCGAGAGCGATGCGCGGGACGTTGAGCGTCACGACGCCGAGGTTCATGCGGCCCTCGACGACGTCGCGGCCCGCGGCGTCGCTCCAGCCCTGGAGGAAGGAGCGGCAACCCATCGGCACCTTGAACGAGCCCGTGATCTCGACGATCTTGTCGTAGCTGAGGATGTCGGGGTACATGCGCTTGGTCGCGCACTCGACCGCGAGCTGCTTGATGTCGTAGCTCGGGTCGCCCTGCTCGAGGTTGACCCCGCGGCGCAGCGTGAAGATGAGCTTCGGGAAGATCGCCGTGCGGCGCTCCTTGCCGAGGCCGAGGATGCGCACCTCGAGGATCGCGCGCTGGATCTCACGCTCGAACCACCCGGTCCCGAGGCCGAAGCCCACGGACGTGAACGGCGTCTGCCCGTTGGACGTGAACAGGGTGTTGATCTCGTACTCGAGGGACTGCATCGAGTCGTAGATGTCCTTGCGGGTCTTCTCCCGGGCGTACTCGTCGCGGCGCGACTCGTCCTCGATCCAGCGTTCGGCGTCGGCGAGGTGCTTTGCGAAGTTGCGTTCCGCGTACGGGGCGAGGAGCTCGTCGATGCGGTTGACCGAGCAGCCGCCGTACTGGCTCGAGGAGACGTTGGCGATGATCTGCGTGATCTGTGCCGTCGCCGTCTGGATGGAGCGCGGCGGGGACACCTGCGCGTTCCCGATGCGGAAGCCCTCGGAGAGCATCGCGTGGAAGTCGATGAGGCAGCAGTTCGTCATCGGCGCGTAGGGGTGGTAGTCGAGGTCGTGGTAGTGGATGTCGCCCTTGGTGTGCGCGTTGGCGACGTGGTCGGGCAGCATGCGCAGGCCGATGGCCTTGCCGACGGCGCCGGCCGTGAGGTCGCGCTGCGTGTTGAAGACGTCGGCGTCCTTGTTGGCGTTCTCGTGGACGACGGACGAGTCCTTGCCGATGAGCTGCCCGATCGAGTGGTTGACGTCGACGGACTGCGAGCGCGCGAGGTCGCGCTGCACGCGGTAGTCGATGTAGACCTTCGCGACGTCGTACTCGTGCGAGGAGAGCAGCGTGTGCTCGACGACGTTCTGGATCTCGTAGATCTGCACCTCGCCGGCGTAGCGGGTGCGGAGCTCGTCGAGCGTGCGCTCGACGAGGTCGGTGATCGTGAGGTCGTGCAGCGGGCTGACCTCGCCGTGGACCTCGAGGAACGCCTTGGTGATGGCGGCCCGGATGCGGGTCGAGTCGAACGGGAGGGTGCGTCCGTCGCGCTTGCGGACGCTGAGGGCGGGGCCGCTGGGGTCCTCGCGGTCGGGTGTGGGGGCCTCTGCTCGTTCTGTCCCGTCCGCGATGATGGTCATCTCTTGTCCGCCCCAGTCCCTGTCGCCACTACATCTTGTGCCTACGTTCGTGTAAGTAGACTAGATGTAGTGGTCTCCGCGGGGTGGGACTTTCGACCCACCATGCAGGCGACCTGCTTTTCCGCACACCCCGCGTCTCCCCGGGCGGCCACGCCTGACCAGCAGGCGGACGCACTACTCGGCAGGCAAGACGCCCTGTGCTAGCCTCCCCGTCATGAACAACCGTTGGTATTGGCGCTTTACGCTGGCTCCTGGTGGGGCCGAGCGGGCTGCTGCCTGACCAACATCCACCCGGAGCCAGCACAGGGCTGAGACGCGCGACGTCTCGGCCCTTCGTCGTTCAGACGGGCCGACTCCGCGTGCGGGACGGCCGCCGAGGCTCCGTCTGAGCAGGCCGTACCTGACCAGAACCAAGGAATCGGAGCTCGACCATGACCGCCACCGCGCCTCTCGCGGCACCCAGCACCAGCGACCTTCGCGTCCGCGAGCTCGCACCGCTGCCCACCCCCGCGGAGATGCTCGCCGACCTCCCGCTGACCGGCGCCAACGCCGACCTGGTGGCGCGCTCGCGCGACGAGGTCCGCGCCGTGCTGAGCGGCATCGACGACCGTCTGCTCGTCGTCGTCGGCCCCTGCTCCGTGCACGACGCCGACGCGGCGCTCGACTACGCGCGCCGCCTCGCAGCCCTCGTTCCTGAGCTGGCCGAGGACCTGTGCGTGGTCATGCGCGTCTACTTCGAGAAGCCGCGCACGACCGTCGGCTGGAAGGGCCTCATCAACGACCCCGGCCTCGACGGCAGCCACGACATCCAGCGCGGCCTGCGCCTCGCCCGGGAGGTCCTGCTCGGCGTGCTCGACGAGGGTGTCCCGGCGGCGTGCGAGTTCCTCGAGCCCACGAGCCCGCAGTTCATCGCCGACGCCGTCTCGTGGGGAGCGATCGGCGCCCGCAACGCCGAGTCGCAGGTGCACCGCCAGCTCGCGTCCGGCCTGTCCATGCCGGTCGGCTTCAAGAACGCGACCGACGGCGACGTCCAGATCGCCGTCGACGGCTGCATCACCGCCGCCGCCGAGCACACGTTCTTCGGCGTCGACTCCGCCGGCCGCGCTGCGGCCGTCGCGACGGCCGGCAACCCGGACTGCCACGTCATCCTCCGCGGCGGCCGCGGCGGCCCCAACTACGACGACGCGTCCGTCGCAGCCGCGCTCGACGTCGTGACCACGGCAGGCCTCGAGCCTCGCCTCATGATCGACGCGTCCCACGGCAACTCCGGGAAGTCCCACGTCCGTCAGGCGGAGGTCGTCCGCGAGATCGGCGCGTCGATCGCTGCAGGCAACGCTGGCATCGCGGGGATCATGATGGAGAGCTTCATCGTCGCCGGCGCGCAGAAGCCCGCGCCGAGCGGCCTGACCTACGGTCAGTCCGTCACCGACGCGTGCATCGACTGGGAGACGACCGCGACGCTCCTGCGCGAGCTCGCCGCCGACGTCCGCGCACGCCGCACCGCCTGAACTCCCCTTCCGCCGAGGTAGGCGCTCCCACGCGAGATCGGGCCCTGTAGTCCCCGATCTGGCGAGGGGCCGCCTACCTCGACGAACCGCCCTGGCGGCGCGTGCTCCCTGGGCGCTATGGCCGATTCGGGTGCGGTTCGCAGCGTAGGGGGCTCTCATGTTCAGACGTCTCATCGCCGCATTGCTCGCCGGGCTGCTCACACTTGCCGGGCTCGTGGCGGGAACCGCCCCCGCGTACTCTGCCGAGGCGACTGCCTCGATCGCCGTACAGGTGCGTACCCAGGACGACCAGGTGATCAGGCAGTCTCGCGTCGACCTCGAGAGCCTCGAAAGGGAAGATGCCGGCAGCGGCGATCTCCTCGTCGTGACTCCTGTCGGTAGCGGCGGGTGGACCCGATACACCGGCATCGCGCCCGGCTCGTACCGGCTGGTCATCCGCGACCTCCTCGGGACAGAAGCGGAGCGCACCGCGCTCGTCACTGTCGCCGCAGGCGAGTCGGTGAAGGTCACGATGCGGATCACCGCCGCCCAGACGATCTCGGGACGCGTCACGCTCGGCTCGAAGCCGGTGGCGGGTGTCGCCGTCACAGCCCGGAGCAGGTTCGGGAAGGGGTACCTGAACGGCGCGCGAACGAAGACCGACGCCGACGGACGGTACGCGCTCGTCGTCAGCCCCGGCACGTTTGTCCTCAGGATCGCCAAGGGTGTCGTCGGTCAGGAAGCGACCAAGACGACGTACTCCGGCGGTGTGACGTCCGAAGCGGCCGCGAAGAGCTTCGTCGTCGCCCCTGGCGGCCACGTGACCGAGAACGTCCCCGCCGTGCGGGTCGTGCCGCCAGCGAAGATCACGGGCCGCGTCGTCGACCGTGCCGGCCGCCCGCTCGGGAGGGTGGATGTCCACGGCCGCGCGATCATCGGCGACAACCAGGCACGGTGGCGGTCGGACGCGAACGGCCGGTTCACGCTCGGGGTCAAGGGGCTGGGCGCGTACGAGCTCTCCTTCCGCGGCCCCGACCAGGGGAACTACACGACCACGGTCAAGACCGCGAAGGTGCGGAAGGGCAAGACGCTCGACCTGGGAGACGTGACGATCGACCGCCCGGCAGGGTCTGGGACGTCGACCCTGTACATCGCGTTCTCAGGCCCCATGGGCCAGGACAGCTACACGACGCCGGTCTACCTGTTGGATTCTCGCGGCAACTTCCTCGAGGAGCAGCAGATCTGGGAAGACCCGGGGGCGGACGAGGCCGTCTTCCGATTCCTCGCCGCCGGCACCTACGAGGTCTACGTACCATCAACCCGTCAGTCTCTCGAGGTCGCGGTCGGTGCTGGCGAGACGGTCAACACGAAGCTCACGCTCACGATGCCCGCCAAGCGGGGTGACCTCAAGATCAAGATTGGCCGGCACCTCAAGGACAAGCACTTCCTCGACACGGAGCTGTGGAACTCGTCGAACGTCCGGATCGCGCGGGCGAACGGCCTGAAGTTCTACGACATGCGTGCAGGCACGTACACGCTCCGGCTCCGAGCCTCGGAGCGCGAGTACGTCAGGAAGGTCACCGTGCGCGCAGGCCGGACGACGACGGTCGTCATCAACCCTGCCGGCGGTCAGGTCGCGGGCCGGATCAAGGCGGGCGGGAAGGGCTACCCCGGCACGGTCATCCTCAAGGGCGTCGGCACGTCAGCGCGCTACGAGCGCAAGGCGAAGGACTCCGGGCGCTTCGTGCTGGGTGAGATCGCTCCGGGGCGCTACCGCGTCATCGTGCGCGACGCATCGCGCATGGGCGCCACCTTCACCGTCGGAGGGTTCCGCGACGCGTACTACCAGGGCAAGACGCTCAAGAAGTCGCGAGTCATCACGGTGAAGAAGGGCAAGACGACCCGCCTGGCGACGATCTCCTTCAGCTAGCCACGGCGTCGTCCGCGGGCGGCCCGCCCAGGCGCTGCCGGACCCGCCGCCCAGGCGCTGAGGTGGGTGTCTGCACGCGAGATCGGGCCCTACAACGCCCGATCTCGAATGGGAGGCCCTACCTCGGCGGAGTTCTTCGGGCGCCGTGGCAGCCGGGGCCCGCCCGCCGCCTACCTCGGCGACGTCTCGCGGGCGATGTGGTCGCGCGCGTGCGCGATCGCGGCGTCGAGGTCGTCAAAGAGGTGGTGCTCGCTCGCAAGCTCGTCGAGGACGCCCACGCGCGTGAGCACGGGACGGTGCTGCTCCTGGACACCCTTGACCAGAACTGTGACGCCCGTCCGCTCGAGCGTCCCCACGAGCTCGGCCAGCGCGTGCGCTCCCGTCGCGTCGACGAGCCTCAGGCCTGAGAGCCGCAGCACGACAACGCGCGCACCGTGGTCGCGCAGCACGGTCTCAGCGATGCGGTCGGCCGCGCCGAAGAACATAGATCCGTCGAGCCGGAACAGGGCGATGTGCTCGTCACCGTGGGTTGCGGGGCCGGGCAAGGGTTGACGGTGCACGACCGACGCGCGCGAGATCGCGCGCAGCGCGAGCAGCGCCGCAGCCGCCAGGCCAACGATGATCGCCTGCACCAGATCGACCGCGATCGTCACGATGGCGGTCACGACGAGCACGAGCGCGCTGCCCCGCGTCGAACGCAGCACCGTGCGCACCGCGCGGATGTCGACCATGCGGAACGCCGTCACGATGAGGACGCCCGAGAGCGCAGCGAGCGGGATGCGCCCGACGGGCGCGGTCGCCGCGTAGATGAGGACGAGGATGACGAGACCGTGAACGACGGCGGCGAGCCGCGTCTGCGCGCCGGCGCGCACGTTGACGGCTGTCCGTGCGATCGCACCGGTCGCCGGCATGCCGCCGAAGAGGCCAGCGGCGACGCTCGCAAGGCCCTGGCCGACGAGCTCCCGGTCTGGGTCGTAGCGGCGGGCGTCTTCGGGAAGCGTCTCGGACGGCATGGTCGCGGCCACGCGCGCCGACAGGAGCGACTCGATCGCCGCGAGCGCCGCGACTGCGAACGCGGGGCCGAGGAGCTCGCTGAGGAGCGCGGGCGTGACGTCCGGGATCGAGGGGGCGGGCAGCGCGTCGGGAAGCGCGCCGATGCGCGCGATCGGAGCGTCGAGAAGCTCTGCGGCAACCGTGACGAGGATGATCGCGATGAGCGAAGCGGGGAGCGCCGCCCACACGCGCGGCAGCACGAGCATGATCGCGACGACCGCAGCGACGGCTCCGAGCGTCCACGCGGCGGTCGATCCTGCGCGCGGGATGACGTCGATCGCGGTGAGCAGCGGGTTCTCCCCGGCCTTCGCCACAACGCCGACGGTGGCGGGCACTTGCTGCAGGAAGATGATCGTCGCGATGCCGAGAGTGAAACCCTCGACGACGGGCCACGGGATGAAGGTGACGACCCGGCCGAGGCGCGCAACGCCTGCCGCCAGGACGATGACGCCCGCCATGATGGCGACGAGCGGGACGGAGCCCGCGCCGTGGACGGCGACCAGCGGCGCAAGGACGACTGCCATGGCGCCCGTCGGGCCCGAGACCTGCACGCGGGAGCCGCCGAACACTGCGGCAACGACGCCGGCGACGACGGCCGTGACGAGACCGGCGGCCGGGCCCACACCCGAGCTCATGCCGAACGCGAGAGCGAGGGGGAGCGCGACGACCCCGACGGTGACGCCGGCGAGGACGTCGCTGCGGACACTCGTGAGGCGCGGCATGGCGAAGGGACGGGGGGCGCGCTTGGGCGCGGAGGTGGGCGTCATGGGGCGGGCGTCGTGCGGGACTCGGGACGCACGGCTGCACTCCTTCCAGCAAACCCTAAGGCGGGAGCACTGCAGATTCGTAGGACGTCTGTCACTACCGGCCGCGGGAGCCGCGGCGGCAGCAAGGATCAGCCCGCGTCGTTGCCCGTCGTGGTGGTCGACCCGGGCGTCGAACGCGGATCGAGCACCTGCGCGACGATCGCCTCGACGGCGAACTGGGTTGCCTCGCCGAGCTCGACGGCTGCTGGGTCGAGGAGCCACTGGATCTGGAGGCCGTCCATGACGGCGAGGATCGAGGCCGCGGCGCGGTCGACGGTCTCGGGCGCGGTCACGCCCTCGTCGGCGCACATCGTTCGGAATGCCTCGGCGACCTCCTTGCGCAGGTTGACGTAGCGCTCCTCGAAGAAGCGCCGGGCCGGGTGGCCGTCCGTGACGGCCTCGCTGGACAGGACGGTGAAGGCCTGGACGATTCCGGCGCGCCGTGCGTTGAGGAACGCCGTCTTGACGAGGTGACGGAAGAGCTCGGCGCCGCCAGGTATGTGCTGGGTGGGGAGATCCTCGACGTCTTCTTCGTCGCGGAACTTCAGGACCTCGAGGAGGAGAGCGCTCTTCGAGCCGAAGTAGTGGAGCACGCCGGCGTGCGTCATGCCGACCTGCTCGGCGATGTCGCTGAGCGGGCCCTTGTACCCCTTGGCTGCGAACGTCGAGATGGCCGCGCGGAGGATCTCTTCACGGCGCCGTGCCGTCTCGGGGCGGGGTTGGAGCGTCCTGCGAGCGGTCGGGGAGACCATGGTGAGAACTCATCTCGTCGTCGTGTAGCGGGTGGTGGGGCACGCGCCACGGGGTTGTTGCGGTCGGCGGCGTCCATTGTCGTTGCGGAACTGTGACACTGTCGACTTCCCATCTTACTTTCTCGACAGTAAGTTGGGGCCAGCCAACCTGGCGACGGCCCCGACGAAGGGGCTTGGCCCACTTCAGGAGCGACGATGAAGTCATCCATCAAAGCCGTGGCGGCCCTCGCCACGGCAGCAGTTCTACTCCTCACCGGCTGTGGTGGTGGGGACACCAGCAACACGGCTACCGGTGGCACAAGCACAGGCGGCACAGGCACCGGGGGCGCCGCCACCGGAGCGGCGCTGACCATCGCCAAGCCCGACGGCGCCATCACCACCGAGTCCCACAACCCCTACCTCGGCGACACCTCGGCCTCGATGTACGGCTACCGCCAGGTGATGTTCGAGACGATGGCGCTCGTCAACACGGCCGACAACACGGTCGTCACCCCGCGCCTCGCCTCGAAGGTCGAGTGGAACGCCGACTACACCGAGCTCACGGTCACCGCGCGCGAGGGCGTCACGTGGCAGGACGGCAAGCCGTTCACCATCGCGGACATCGTCGGCACGTTCGACATGTACCTCGACGGTCGCCTCACCGACTCCGCTGCGCTCAACTACCTCGGCGCCGACGTCGACGGTGACACCGCGACCCTGAAGTTCAAGGACTCGAAGTTCGTCAAGCGCGGCTCCGTCCTCCACGTCCCGATCGTTCCCAAGCACATCTGGGACAACATCGACGACCCGTCAACGACCCCGCTCACCGGCGAGGGCGAGGCCATCGGCACCGGCCCGTACATGCTCGACTCGTGGACCACGCAGGCGGTCACCCTCAAGGCGAACCCCGACTGGTGGGGCGGCGAGCTTGCCGTCCCCGAGCTCCACTACGTCTCCTACGGCGACAACGCGGCCCTGACGACCGCCCTCGCCACCGGTGAGGCCGACTGGGCCCAGGCCTTCCTCCCGCAGATCCAGGCGTCGTTCCTCGGCGTCGACGACGCGA
Organism: Sanguibacter hominis ATCC BAA-789; assembly: GCF_012396185.1. Taxonomy (GTDB): domain Bacteria; phylum Actinomycetota; class Actinomycetes; order Actinomycetales; family Cellulomonadaceae; genus Flavimobilis; species Flavimobilis hominis. The sequence goes on along the minus strand of NZ_JAAXOW010000001.1, from coordinate 908,713 downwards.
ACCGCCAGCTCATCACCCCCACGGCGGGTGCCGGCACGCTCTTCCTCAACATGACCCGCAAGCCGTTCAACAACCCGGCGCTCCGCCAGGCCCTGGCGTGGACGATCGACCGGTCCGCGTACGTCGAGATCGCCCGTGAGGGCGCGTCCGCCGTCGTCGACTCCGTCACGGGCCTCGGCCCGTCGCTCCAGAACGACGTCATCGACGAGTTCGCCGGGCAGGTCTACACGGTCGACGTCGAGAAGGCCAAGACGATCCTCACGGACGCCGGGTACACCGGCGTCGGCACGGCGCTCGTCGACCCCGACGGCGAGAAGGTGACCTTCTCCGTCTCCGTCCCTGCCGGCTGGTCCGACTGGAACACGGAGCAGGCGCTCCTCGCCGAGGAGCTCAAGCAGCTCGGCATCGAGGTCACCATCGAGCAGCCCGACTGGGGCGGCTGGGACGAGGCGCGTCAGACCGCCACGTTCGACGCGATCATCCACTGGCTCGACGGTGAGGGCGCCTGGGGCGTCTACGACTCGATCATGAGCACCCGGTGGATCGACAAGGACAAGAACACCGCCCAGTTCAACTTCGGCCGGTACGACAACCCGGCGGTCGACGAGGCGCTGGCGGCCTACGCCTCCGCCGACAGCGACGAGGCCCGGCTCGCGGCTCTGACGACGGTCCAGAAGGCGTTCGTCAAGGACGTCCCCGCGATCCCGCTCGGTGCGCACCCGCTCATCGGTCTCTTCAACGAGCGCAGCTACACGGGCTGGCCGACCGAGGACAACATGTACGCCTCGGCCGACCCGACCCAGGCCGAGATCACCATGGTCCTGCAGAACCTCAAGCCCGTCTCCTGACGGTCCACGACACGCAGCGGGTCGGCGTGGCCCCTCGGCCGCACCGGCCCGCTGCCCGTCGCGCGGGCGACGATCCCCGGAAGGTGACCCTCGTGAACGAACCACTGCTCTCGATACGCGACTTCTCCGTCGTGTACGAGGTCGACCCGCCCGTCGAGGCGGTGAAGAACGTCTCCCTCACCCTCCACCGTGGGGAGATCCTCGGGCTCGCCGGCGAGTCCGGGTGCGGTAAGACGACGCTCGCCTACGGCATCCAGCGGCTCCTGCGGCCACCGGCCACGATCCCCGGCGGGTCCGTCGTCTGGCACGACGCGGACGGCACGGAGGTCGACATCCTCGGCCTCTCGGCCGACGCGATGATGAGGTTTCGCTGGGACAAGGTGTCGATGGTGTTCCAGGGTGCGATGAACGCGCTCAACCCGGTCGCCACCATCGGGGCCCAGCTCGCCGACGTCTTCGAGGTGCACCGACCTCAGATGTCGAAGAAGCAGCGCATCGCAGCCGTCGTCGAGCTGCTCGAGATCGTCAAGGTCGGCGGCGAGCGCATCAAGAGCTACCCGCACGAGCTCTCCGGAGGCATGCGGCAACGCATCATGATCGCGATGGCGCTCGCGCTGCGCCCCCAGCTCGTCGTCATGGACGAACCGACCACGGCGCTCGACGTGCTCGTCCAGCGCGAGATCCTCCGTGAGATCACCAACCTGCGTGAAGCCTTCGGGTTCTCGGTCGTCTTCATCACCCACGACCTTCCCCTGCTCCTCGAGATCACCGACCGGATCGCCATCATGAAGGACGGCGAGATCGTCGAGCAGAACACCGCTGAGAACATCTGGTTCCGGCCCCAGCACGACTACACGACGAAGCTGCTGTCGTCCTTCCCCAGACTGACGGCCGAGACACAGGTGACCCCATGACTACCCTCGAGGTCCGCAACGTCACCAAGACGTACCGCGTGCGTGGCGCCGGGGCGATCAACGCCCTGTCCGACGTCTCGTTCACGCTCACGACCGGCCGGTGCGTCGGCATGGTCGGACAGTCGGGCTCCGGCAAGTCCACCGTGGCGAAGATCCTCACCCAGATGGAGAAGCCCACCCAGGGCGCGGTGCTTCTCGACGGTGTGCCCGTCCCCACGCGCGGGAAGGCGCTACGCGCCTACCGACAGCGGCTGCGGATGGTCTTCCAGGACCCGTTCGCCTCCCTCAACCCCTACCACTCGATCCGGCACCACGTGGAGCGCCCCCTGGCGTTGTCCGGTGTCGTCCCGTCCGACGAGATCGAGGCGGAGGTCCACCGCCTGCTGGAGAAGGTCCACCTCGATCCCCAGGTGGTCATCGACCGACGACCGCACGAGCTGTCGGGCGGCCAGCGTCAGCGCGTCGCCATCGCCCGTGCGCTCGCCCCGCGCCCGACCCTCCTCGTCGCGGACGAGCCCGTCTCGATGCTCGACGTCTCGCTGCGCATGGGTGTGCTCAACCTGCTCGCCGAGATCAGACGCCACGACGGCCTCGGAGTCCTCTACATCACCCACGACCTCGCTACGGCGCGGTACTTCTCCGACGAGATCATCGTCCTCAACCAGGGGCGCATCGTCGAGCACGGCCCGGCCGACGACGTCATCCTGCGCCCGCAGGACGCGTACACGCGGGCCCTTCGTGGCGCCTCACCCGACCCCGAGCGATTCTTCGCCGCACGAGCAGGAGGTGCGTCATGACCACGACCGACCGCCAGGACGTCACCGTCGAGGTCGTCGCGGAGGGCACCACGGCCACCCGGGCAACCAAGGCGCGCGTGAGGGTCCCGTGGCGCTTCCTGGGTCAGCGCGCTGTGTTCTACCTCGTCACCCTGTGGGCTGCGCTCACCATCAACTTCTTCGTGCCGCGCATGATGAAGGGCGACGCCGTCGACAACTATCTTGCCCGCAACCGAGAGATCTCTCCCGAGGCCGTAGAGGCCCTGCGCGCGCTTCTCGGCCTCGACTCCGGCAAGTCGATGTGGGAGCAGTACATCGACTACTTCGGGATGCTCCTGCGCGGTGACCTCGGGGTGGCCATCACCCACGGGCTCCAGCCGGTGGGTGACGTCATCGCCACCGCACTGCCCTGGACCATCGGTCTCATCGGCCTCGCGACCCTGGTCGCGGTTGCGATCGGCACCGTCGGCGGAGCGTTCGTCGGGTGGAGGCGCGGCTCTCGTCTCGACGTCCTCATCCCGATCACGACCTTCCTGTCGACCGTCCCGTACTTCTGGATCGGCCTCATGGCGATCTCGTTCTTCTCCGTGGGTCTCGGCTGGTTCCCCATCGGCAAGGCTTACGGCGTCGGGCAGGCACCGGGCTTCACCCTCGAGTTCATCGGGAACGTCATCAAGCACGGCACCCTCCCGGTCGCGACGATCGTCATCGCCTCGCTCGGCGGCTGGATGCTCGGCATGCGCAACATGATGCTCACCGTCCTCGACGAGGACTACATCACCGTGGCGCAGGCCAAGGGCATGCCGACCCGTCGAGTCCTGTGGCGCTACGCGGCACGGAACGCCGTCCTCCCGCAGATCCAGTCGTTCGCCCTGTCGATCGCCTTCATCGTCGGAGGCGCGATCATCGTCGAGCAGGTCTTCTCCTACCCCGGCGTCGGCAAGATGCTCCTCGACGCGACGAATGCGAAGGACTACGCCCTCATGCAGGGCGGATTCCTCGTCATCGTGCTCGCCGTCCTTGCCGCGAACATCGTCGCGGACCTCGTCTATGCGGTCCTCGACCCACGTACCCGCCAGTCGGAGGGCTGACCGATGTCCAGCACGCACCTCATCCTTCGCCAGCGCGCCACGAAGCTCGGCGCCGCGTTCGCGATGTTCCGCAACGCCAAGTCGGTCGCGGGACTCTCGATCCTCACGCTCTTCGTCCTCGTCGCGATCTTCGCCGAGCAGATCGCGCCGTTCTCGCCGACGCAGATCAACCCGAGGGCGCGGCTCCAGCCGCCGTCGGCGACCCACTGGCTCGGCACGACACACCTGGGGGAGGACGTCCTCAGCCAGGTCATCTACGGCACGCGTGGCGTCGTCGTCGTCGGCGCACTCACCGCGGTCATCTCGATGACGATCGCCATCGTCGTGGGGGTCCTCGCCGGCTACCTCTCGGGCTGGCGCTCCGAGGGGCTCTCCGCCCTCGCGAACATCTTCCTCGTCATCCCTGGAATCCCCCTGCTCATCATCATCGCCTCGCGGTTCACCAACCCGCCGCTGTGGCTCATCGCCGGGGTACTCGGCCTCCTCGGCTGGGGATGGGGCGCCCGCGTCCTGCGTGCGCAGACGATGTCGCTGCGCAACCGGGACTTCGTCCAGGCGGCGAAGCTCAACGGTGAGCGGCTGCACCGGATCATCGGCGTCGAGATGCTGCCCAACCTCATGGCGATCATCGCCTCGTCGTTCGTCGGCTCGGTCACCGCTGCGATCCTCGGACTCACAACCCTCTCGTACATCGGCGTCATTCCGGTCAACGCCTACAACTGGGGAACGATCCTCAACTGGGCCTCCGCCCAGGGTGCGTTCGTCCAGAACCAGTGGTGGTGGTTCCTGCCCCCGGGGCTGTGCATCGCCGCGATCGGGGTTGCGCTCGCGCTGCTGAACTTCGGCATCGACGAGTACATCAACCCGCGCCTGCGCTCGGCGGGCGAGCGTGCCCGCGCCATGAAGAAGAAGGGGCTCGACGTGACGAACGCAGTGACCGTCGTCCGCGCCCACCAGACCACGACGGAGAAGCAGTGACCATCCACCCCTACCTCAACCCCGAGCTCACGGTCGCCGACCGTGTCGCCGACCTCCTCGCACGCATGACCGTCGAGGAGAAGGTCGGCCAGATGATGCAGCTCGACGCCCGCGAGGGCGTTCGGGGGCACATCTGCGACATGCACGCCGGGTCGATCCTCCACACGTCGCCCGAACGCGTGCGGGAGGCGCACGACCTGACCGCGCAGACACGCCTGAGGATCCCGCTGCTCGTCGGGGAGGACGTCATCCACGGGCACTCGTTCTACGAGGGCGCGACCATCTTCCCCACCCAGCTCGGCATGGCCGCCTCCTGGGACCCGGAGCTCATCGAACGCATGGCACGTGCGACGGCCATCGAGGCGTCAGCGACCGGCATGCACTGGACCTTCTCACCCGTGCTGTGCATCGCGCGCGACCTGCGGTGGGGACGCATCAACGAGACCTTCGGCGAGGACCCGTTCCTCATCGGCGAGCTCGCGTCGGCGATGGTGCGCGGGTATCAGGGCTCTGGCCTCGCCGACGAGACCGCGATCCTCGCGACCGCGAAGCACTTCGCCGGGTACTCGGAGACCCAGGGCGGACGTGACGCGTCCGAGGCTGACATCTCCCGCCGCAAGCTCCGCTCGTGGTTCCTTCCGCCGTTCGAGCGGGTGGCCCGTGAGGGATGCCGATCTTTCATGCTCGGTTACCAGACGACCGACGGCGTGCCGATCACGATCAACGACTGGCTCCTCACCGACGTGCTGCGGGGCGAGTGGGGCTACACGGGCATCCTCGTCACCGACTGGGACAACGTCGGCCGCATGGTGTGGGAGCAGAAGGTCCAGCCCGACCTCGCTCACGCGGCGGCCGCCGCCGTCAAGGCCGGCAACGACATGATCATGACGACCCCGGGCTTCTACGAGGGTGCGCTCGACGCCATCGCGCAGGGGATGCTCGGTGAGGAGGAGCTCGACGCCGCAGTCAGCCGCATCCTCACCCTGAAGTTCGAGCTGGGGCTGTTCGAGAATCCGCGCCGTCCGTCAGACGAGCGCATCTCTGCGGTCATCGGCTCGCACGTCGACCTCAACCTCGAGGTCGCTCGCAGGTCGCTCGTCCTCCTCGAGAACGGCGGCGTGCTTCCGTTCACCACGGACAAGCCAGCGCGCATCGCAGTCGTCGGGCCGCTCGCCGACGACGCGCAGACGCAGCTCGGCGACTGGGCCGGGTCGTCCGGGCAGATTGACTGGCTGCCCGACGGCCACCCGCGCGAGATGATCACGACCGTGCTCGACGGCCTGCGCGCGCTCGCTCCTCGGGGTTCCGAGGTCGTCTTCGCCCGGGGGGCGAACATCCTTGATCTGCTCCCGAGCCCCGCTGGAGAGACCTTCCCGGACGGGCAGCCTCGGCCGCCAGTCGTCGTCCCCGCGCCGGTCGACGAGGTGCAGCTCGCCGAGGCTGTTGCTGCGGCAGAGGCGTCCGACGTCGTCGTCGCCGTCGTCGGTGACCGGATGGAGCTCGTGGGCGAGGGACGTTCGACGGCCACGCTCGAGCTGCTCGGTGGTCAGGTCGCTCTGCTCGACGCGGTCGTCGCGACGGGCACGCCCGTCGTCGTCGTTCTCCTGGCGAGCAAGCCGCTCGTCCTGCCGCCGTCGGTCGCGGATGCGGCTGCCGTCATCTGGGCGGCGAGCCCCGGTATGCAGGGAGGACGTGCTCTGGCCGAGATCTTCTTCGGGCTATCCGAGCCGTCGGGCCGACTTCCGATCTCGTTCGCCCGTCATGTCGGTCAGCAGCCGACGTACTACAACCAGATCCGTGGCCAGCACGGTGACCGCTACGCCGACCTCACGCAGTCACCCGCATGGGCTTTCGGGGAGGGTCGCTCCTACACGACGATCGAGTACTCCGACCTCGTCGTCCAGACGCCCGAGGTGTCCGCGGACGAGGACGTGCGCGCCCGCGTCACGCTCACCAACACCGGGTCGCGGCCGGCGCTCGAGACGGTCCAGGTCTACGTGTCCGACGTCGTGTCCTCGGTGAGCTGGGCCGACAAGGAGCTCAAGGGCTACCGCCAGGTTCCTGTCGCCGCCGGCGAGACGGTCGTGGTGGACCTCGACGTTCCGGCGTCGTCGTGCACGATCGTCGACGCGGCAGGTCGCCGGGGTGTCGAGCCGGGCGCGTTCGAGCTGATCGTCGGGCCGTCCTCGCGCGACGAGGCGCTTCTGCGTGCTGGCTTCACGGTGCATTAGGACCGTGCGGCCTCGTCGGTCGTGAGGCTCGCGCTCAGCGTGACGAAAGAGGCCCTCCTGCCCGCATCTCTGCTGGCTGGAGGGCCTCTCGGCTGGTCGGGGTGACAGGATTTGAACCTGCGACCTCTTCGTCCCGAACGAAGCGCGCTACCAAGCTGCGCCACACCCCGAGGTCTAGCGGCTGCCCTCGAGGTGATCACCTCGAAAACGGCCTCGCTCAGGATAGCCGACAGGGGGCTACTTCACGAAACCGGCGGAGTCTCGCGGTTCTCAGCGGGCGGTGAGGGTGAGGAGCGTCGCGGACGGGCGGCACGCGAAGCGCACCGGCGTGTACGGGGACGTGCCGAGCCCACCGGAGACGTGCAGCCACGTGGAGTCGTGACCGCTGAACTCGTCCGGCCGCGCGCCTGGCCAACCGTGCAGCCCCTGGGCGCGCCCTCGGTCGAGGTCACAGTTCGTCACGAGCGCACCGAGGCCCGGCAGGCAGAGCTGCCCGCCGTGCGTGTGCCCCGCGATGATGAGCTCCGCGCCGTCGCGCTGCAGCGCGTCGAGCGCCCGGACGTACGGGGCGTGCACGACGCCGAGGCGCAGGTCCGCGCCCGCCGTCGTCTGGTCAGGAGCGGGCATCTTGTCCCGGTCGATGTGCGGGTCGTCCAGACCGGCGAGCGCCACGTCGAGGCCGGCGATCGTCGTCCGTGCCCTGCTGTTGTCGAGGTCGACCCAGCCGGCCGCGGACAGGGCGATCGCGAGCTCATGGACCGGGAGGTCAGGCTTGCGCGGCACGCGTGGTGTGCGGGCGTCAGGTAAGAGATAGCGCGCAGGATTCTTGGCGTGGGGCGAGAAGTAGTCGTTCGAGCCCATGACGAACGCACCGGGGAATGCGAGGAGCGGCTCGAGCGCGTGCAACAGGTGCGGCAGCACGTCGACGTGCGCCATGTTGTCGCCCGTGTCGACGACGAAGTCGGGCTCGAGGTCGGCGAGCTCCCGGACCCAGGCGATCTTCCGGGTCTGGCTCGGTGTGAGATGCAGGTCGGACAGGTGCAGGACGGTCAGGTCAGCGGCGCCGGAGGGGAGCACGGGAACGGTGACCCGGCGCAGCGTGAACATCTCAGCCTCGCAGCGCGCGTAGGCGACGCCCGCGACGCCCGCCACCAGACCCGCTCCGAGCGTGCGTCGGAGCGTCTTCCAGACCTCGGCCACGTCAGTCGTTGCCCCGCGCCCCGCCGCGGCCCTTCTTGTTGTCCTTCTTGTTGTCCTTACCCTTGTCGCCCGCGTTGTCCTTGTTGTCGTCGCTCTTCGGCGGCTCGGGCTGCCCGTTGGACACGTAGATCGAGATGAGCGTGCCCTTCGTCGCGGTACCTGACGGCGACGTGTAGGCGACGGCACCGTCAGGCGCGCTCGAGTAGACCTTCTGCTCGCGCACCGTCACGGAGAAGCCTGCCTCTTCGAGGAGCTTCTTCGCGGCGTCGACCGACTGGCCCCACACGCGCGGCACGGCGACCTTCTCGCCGTGCAGGACCTTGGTGCTGACCTCGGGGAACTCCTTGTTCGGCTGCCCCTTGAGGGCGGTGTCCATGAACCGCTTCCACGTCGGGGCGGCGATCGTCGAGCCGTAGACGATCGGGCGGCGGATCCCGTTGATCACGATGTTCTGCATCGAGATGTTGCGGTCGGGGTGGCCCACCCACACGGCGGTGGACAGCTGCGGGGTGTAGCCGACGAACCACGTGTGGTAGCTCATCTGTGCCGTTCCGGTCTTGCCCGCGGCCGTGCGGCCCGAGAGTCGTGAGGCCTTCGCGCCGCCGTTGTCGAGCACGCCCTTGAGCGCGTGGTTGACACCCGCGGCGACCGAGGAGTCGATGACGGTGCGGCAGTTCGCGGACGGGACCTCGAGCTCCTTGCCCTCGGCGTCGAGGACCGACGTGATCGCGACCGGCTCGCAGTACTTGCCGCCCGACGCGAACGTCGCGTACGCGGACGCCATCGCGAGCGGCGACGTGTTCTGGATGCCGAGGACCATCGACGGCTCGACCTGGATGCCATCAGCGTTCGTCGAGCTGTCGGGCGCCTCGGAGAGCGAGGGCCGGAAGCCAGCCAGGTAGGCCGTGTCGGCGACCGCGCACAGGTCGAGCTGGTTCTCCATCGCGACGTACGCCGTGTTGATCGAGAAGGCGGTCGCCTGGAGGACGGACTTCATACCGCTGCCCGCGCCGTCGGAGTTGCGGGGCTTGTACTCGCCGCGACCAGCCCCGAAGTTGTCGATGCAGCTCGCGGTCCACGAGTCGCCCTTCCACGCCGTGGAGCTCGCGTTGACCATCTGGTTGAGCGAGTGCCCGGACTTGAGCCACTCGGCGAGCACGAACGGCTTGAACGACGAGCCCGGCTGGAAGCCGCGGGAGCCGCCGTGCGCCTGGTCCGCCGAGTAGTTGACCGTCGTCTGGCCTACCTTGACGTCGTCGGCGTTAGCGACGAACTTCCGGTTCTGGGCCATGACGAGGATCTCGCCCGTACCGGGCTCGACGGACGTGAGAGCGGTAGCGATGCCCGAGGGGTCCTTCGCGGGGATCGACGCGCGCAGCTCCTTGTTCGCGGCCTTCTGGGCCTTCGAGTCGAGCGTCGTGCGGATCGTCAGCCCGCCGCGGGTCAGCAGGTCGTAGCGGTCCCCCTTCGTCTTGCCGAAGACCGGGTCGCTGAGGATGACCTTGGTGACGTAGTCGCAGAAGTACGCGGCCCCACCAGCGCCTTCGCAGCTGTTCTCGACGGGCGTGATGTCGAGGATGTCCTCGAGCTTGACCGCGCGCGCGTCGTCGAGCTCCGCCTTGGTGATGTAGCCCTGCGCGAACATGTTGTTCAGCACGAGGTTGCGGCGGTCCGTGGCGTTCTTCGGGTTGAGCGCCGGGTCGTACTTCGTGGGGGCCTTCGTGATGCCTGCGATCGTCGCGGCCTCGGTGATGTTCAGGTCCTTCGCGGACTTGTTGAAGTAGTACCGCGCGGCGCTCTCGACACCCCACACCGACGAGCCGAACTGCGCGATGTTGAGGTAGCGCTCAAGGATCTCGAGCTTCGACATCTTCTTCTCGATCGCGATCGCCAGCTTGGCCTCGCGGAGCTTGCGCTCGATCGTGTCGTCGCGCGCTGCCTCGACGGCGAGCTTGTCGCCTGCGCGGGACGCCTCCTCGATGAGGACGTTCTTGACGTACTGCTGCGTGAGCGTCGACGCGCCCTGACGGCTCTTCGACGCGAGGTTGACGACGACGGCGCGCGCCATGCCCTCGACGTCGACCCCGCCGTGGCCGAAGAAGCGCTTGTCCTCGATCGCGACCATCGCGTTCTGCATCGCGAGGGAGATCTCGTTGAGCGGGACCACCACGCGGTTCTGGATGTAGAACGTCGCGAGCAGCTTGCCGTCACGGTCGACGATCGTCGACTTCTGCGAGAGCGGCCCAGGGACGAGCTCGTCGGGCAGCGCCTCGAACACCTCGGCGCTCTCGTCGGTGACCGTGCTCGCGCCGGCCGCGAGGGGCAGCACGAGGCCGGCGGTGAGCACTCCACCGACGCCGGCGAGGAGGAGGAACGTGACCAGGAGCGCGAGGGCTTGGAAGACGTTGACCTGACGGGTCGACCGGGTGGAGGGATGAGGCATGGATCCAGGGTAGTCGGACCTCCTGAGAGGGCCTCGGTGGGGGTGTGCAGGTTGTGTGAGTGTCACGTCCCCGGGGCGGGAAGGAGTCGCTGGAAGGTTGCCCCCTGCCCGCCCCGTCGGGCACGCACTACGCTCGGGCACATGGCAACCACGTGGGAGTACGCAACCGTTCCGCTTCTGATCCATGCCACGAAGGCGATCCTCGACCAGTGGGGCGCGGACGGGTGGGAGCTCGTCCAGGTCGTCCCCGGCCCCGAGGGCTCGACGAACCTCGTGGCGTACCTCAAGCGCCCGACGGGCGAGAAGTGAGCGGCCGCGTCGCCGCGCGTCTCGCGGAGCTCGGCATCACGCTGCCCGACGTCGCGGCACCCGTCGCGGCGTACGTCCCCGCCGTGCGGTCCGGGATCCACGTCCTGACGTCCGGCCAGCTGCCGTTCGTCGACGGCGCGCTCCCCGCGACGGGCAAGGTCGGCACGGGTCCCCAGGACGTGAGCCCCGAGCGTGCGGCCGAGCTCGCGCGCGTGGCGGCGCTCAACGCCGTCGCGGCGGTCCGCGCGCTCGTCGGCGACCTCGACACGGTGGTGCGCGTCGTCAAGGTCGTCGGGTTCGTCGCGAGCCAGCCGGGGTTCACGGGCCAGCCGGGAGTCATCAACGGCGCGAGCACCGTCCTCGGCGAGATCTTCGGCGAGGCTGGCGTGCACGCCCGGTCCGCCGTCGGCGTCGCGGTCCTGCCGCTCGACTCGCCGGTCGAGGTCGAGATCATGGTCGAGGTCGCCTGACCAGGCCCCGCAACGACGATGCGCCCGTGACGCTGAGCGTCACGGGCGCATCGCTGCGTCAGGGGCCGTGTCAGCGGGCGCGGCGCTCCAGGCGCGGGATGTCGAGGAGGACGACGGCGCGGCCCTCGCGACGCACCCAGCCGCGTGCCGCGAAGTCGGCGAGCGCCTTGTTGACCGTCTCACGCGACGCGCCGACGAGCTGAGCGAGCTCCTCCTGCGTGAGGTCGTGCGCGACACGGATGCCCTCGTCGGTCTTCTGACCGAAGCGCGTGGACAGGTCGAGGAGCGCCTTGGCGACGCGGCCGGGAACGTCCGAGAAGACGAGGTCGGCGAGGTTCTCGTTCGTCCGACGGAGGCGGCGTGCGAGCGCGCCGAGCAGGAACTTGGACATGCCAGGGTGCGCCTGCAGCCAGGCGACGAGCTCGGCGTGCGACAGCTCCTGGAGGGTCGTGTCCGCGACGGCGCTCGCCGTCAGCGTGCGGGGCCCCGGGTCGAAGAGCGACAGCTCGCCGAACATCTCGCCCGGACCGAGGATCGCCATCAAGTTCTCGCGGCCGTCCGAGGAACGCCGACCGAGCTTGATCTTTCCCTCGGAGATGATGAACAGGCGGTCGCCGCGCTCACCCTCGTTGAACAGCACGTCACCGCGCGTCAGACGAACCGTGGCCATCGACGCGAGCAGGGGGCGGGCTTCCTCGGGGTCGAGGCCTGCGAAGAGCGGGGCTGCAAGGACCACTGAGTCGTCCACGTGTCATTCCTTTGTCGATCCGGTCCCGAAGGCTCACTCACATTGTGCACCAGATCACGCTGTGAGCACCGGATTAGAGGCCCGCGTGCTCCTCGGTGAGGTCTTGCGACAGGAGCTCGACGAGCAGCGACGTGACGCGCTCGAGCTCGGACCTGGCGTGCGCTCCGTACGCGGCGAGATGCCGGTCGATGTCGCGCAGCTCGGGCAGGTCGAGCACGGCCGACGCCGAGCCGGAGCCGCGGACGAGCTGCGCCATCCGCACGTGGTCGGGAAGGACGGAGTCGGCAGGCCGCAGGACGTCCCAGGCATCGATGCCGAGGCGGTCGGGCAGGAGCGCCCCCGCGACAGACAGGTCGATGCGCGCCTTGATGAGGCGGCGCCAGTGGAGGACGCGGTTCACCTCTGAGCGCAGCGCCCGGCGCCGCAGGCGGAGGTCGTCGAGAGCGGCTGTCGTGCCGATCTGCATGGTCATGCCGCTCCTTCCGCCCCGAAGCCGTGTTGCAGCGACGCTCGGCGCGTGCTGCTGCCCTGTAGATCGGCGTCCCGGCCTGCGACCTTGAGCCCGAGCGCGTCCTAGGCTGGGCGCGTGCCCAGGAACGATGCCCCCGCAGCGCGTCCGACGGTCGCGGGGGAGACGCCTCTCGCCCTGCTCAGACGCGCCCGGCGGACCAACCGTGCGCTCGCCGTCGCGCACCCGGACGCGCACTGCGAGCTGGACTTCACGACGCCGCTCGAGCTGCTCGTCGCGACCGTGCTCTCCGCCCAGACGACGGACGTGCGGGTGAACCAGGTGACGCCCGCACTGTTCGCGGCGTACCCGACCGCGGCGCACTACGCGGCGGCCGACGTCGAGGACATCGAGCAGATCATCCGGTCGACGGGCTTCTTCCGGGCGAAGGCGAAGTCCCTCGTGGGGCTCGGCCGCGCGCTCGTCGAGCGGCACGACGGCGAGGTGCCGGCCGACCTCGACGCGCTCGTCGCGCTGCCGGGCGTGGGGCGCAAGACGGCCAACGTCGTGCTGGGCGACGCGTTCGGCGTACCTGGCCTGACGGTCGACACGCACTTCGGGCGGCTCGTCCGGAGGCTCGGCTGGACGGCCGAGGAGGACCCGGTCAAGGTCGAGACGGCCGTCGGCGGGCTCATCGAGAAGAGCGAGTGGACGCTCCTGTCGCACCGGCTGATCTTCCACGGGCGTCGCGTGTGCCACTCGCGCCGCCCAGCGTGCGGGGCGTGCGCGATCGCGCAGCTCTGCCCGTCGGCGGGCATCGGTGAGAACGACCCGGCCGCGGCGGCCGCGCTCGTCAGGCCGTACTGACGCCCGTCAGCGCCAGCGTGCGAGGAAGTCGAGCAGCAGCCGGTCGACCTGCTCGGGTCGCTCCTCGTGCAGGAAGTGCCCCGCGTCGTCGAGCATCTCGAAGCGCAGGTCGCGGGTGAGCGCGGCCGCGTCGAGCTCGACCCCTTCGGGGCGCAAGAACGCGTCGTGCGCGCCGTGCACCTGCATCGCCGGCACGGCGATCGGGCGTCGCACGACCGACAAGAACCTGCGACCGTCGAGTCGCGGCGTCGACCGCATGAGCCAGCGCACCGCCTCGATCGAGTTGTGCGCGGCGAAGGGCACGGCCATCGCCGTCTCGTAGGTCGCGAGCTCGCTCGAGCTCCGGCGCTCGTACGAGCCCTCGACGAGCAGCTGCGTCGTCAGCGACCGGTTCGCGAACGCACGCTCGGGCAGGACGGGCAGCTGCAGGAACGCGAGGTGCTTGAGCGCGGTCGGCGTGAGCGCCGCGCGGGCCGTGCGGTGCAGGCGGGCGGGGTGCGGTGCGCTGAGCGCGACGACGCCGTCCGTCACCGACGGCTGGAGCGACGCCATCGCCCACGCGACGACACCGCCCAGGCCGTGACCCACGATCACGGCCGAGTCCGCGCCGAGGCTGCGGACCACTCCCGCGACGTCCCGCGAGCGCGTCGCGACGTCGTAGCCCGACGGCGGCTTGTCCGACGCGCCGACGCCACGCAGGTCCATCGCCGCGACGCGGTGCCCGGCCGCGGCGAGCGCCTCGATCTGGAAGCGCCACGCCCACCAGAACTGCGGGAACGAGTGGAGCAGGACGACGAGCGGGCCGGGTGCGTCGACCGGGCCGGCGATCGCGACGTGGAACCGCGCCCCGTTCGCCGGCACCAGCTCGTGCTTCCACGGTCCGTCGATCAGGACCGAGCTGAAGTCGGCGCTCACATGTCACCCGTCTCGAGGTCGGCGGTCGCAGGCTCGGGCGCCGAGACTGCGGTCGGCGGCTCCCCGCCCGGACGTCGGGACGACGGCGGGTCGAACCGGTAGCCGACGTTGCGCACCGTGCCGATGAGCTGCTCGTGCTCAGGGCCGAGCTTCGCGCGCAGCCGACGCACGTGCACGTCGACCGTCCGGGTGCCTCCGTAGTAGTCGTAGCCCCAGACCTCCTGGAGGAGCTGGGCCCGCGTGAACACGCGGCCCGGGTGCTGGCCCAGGCACTTGAGCAGCTCGAACTCCTTGTAGGTCAGGTCGATCGGCACGCCGCGCACACGGACCGTGTAGCCGCTCGCGTCGATCACGAGGTCGCCCGAGGAGATCTCCTCGGGCGCGTCGTCACCGCGGGCGCCGGAGCCGCGCTCGATCGCGAGCCGCAGGCGCGCCTCGACCTCGGCGGGCGACGCCGTCTCGAGGAGGAGGTCGCTCGCGCCCCACTCGCCGGTGACGACGGTCAGGCCGCCCTCGGTGAGGATCAGCACGAGGGGCACGTCCAGGCCAGCGGCCTGGAGCACGCGGCACGTCGTGCGGGCGCCCGCCAGGTCGTGCCGGGCGTCGAGGAGCAGGACGTCGGAGTCGGGGGCGTCGACCAACGCGGAGGGCTCCATGGGCAGGACGCGCACGCGGTGCGCCAGGAGTCCTAGTGCGGGCAGCACCTGGGCGGAGGCGCCGGCTGCGGGTGTCAGGAGCAGGAGCTCGGCCACACGCCTCACCTCCTTCTCTCGAACGCATCACGGTGGTCGACGCAGCGGGGATGCCGGTGACGTGCCGACATTATCGTCCGACGGAGCCGATGGTCGTGGACGGCGCCAACATCTGGGAGAATCGAGTGACTCCCAGCCCTCCGACGCCCTGGACGTGCGTACACAGTGAGCAGATCGACCCG
The DNA here is from genome assembly GCF_012396185.1 of Sanguibacter hominis ATCC BAA-789. Classification (GTDB taxonomy): domain Bacteria; phylum Actinomycetota; class Actinomycetes; order Actinomycetales; family Cellulomonadaceae; genus Flavimobilis; species Flavimobilis hominis. Next base: position 893,541 of record NZ_JAAXOW010000001.1, on the reverse strand, counting down.
CGCCGTCGTGACGGCCGCGCTGGCCGCGCTCGTCGCCGTGGCGGCGTACCTCGGCGAGGTTCCGCTGGTCGCCACGTCCGCCGTCCTCGCCCTGGCCTTCGCCGCGGGCTGGCCCTCCCTCGTCGAGCTGCCCTGGCCCGCCGGTGCGACCGCGGTGCTCGCCATCGTCGGCCTCGGCTCCGTCGCCGCCGTGCTCGGCGACCAGGGTCTCGCCTTCCTCCCGTTCGTCGCGGCCGGCGGCCTCATCTTGTCGTTCGTCCGCGAGATGCTCCGTCGTGACGGCCGCATGCGGCTCGTCGAGTCGCTGTCCGGGACCGTCGGCGGCGTCTTCGTCGTGCTGAGCGCGTCCGGCTGGGTCGCCGTCTACTCGGGCGAGGGCATCGTCGTGTGCGCTGCCGCGACCCTCGCGGCCGCCTCAGCGGTCGCGGCCGCGCTGCCGTGGCGCGGGTGGGCGAACGTCGGACTCACCGTGGGGGTCGCGGTCGGCGTGGGCGGGGCCCTCGGCACGGTCCTCCCGCAGGTCGACGTCGCGCAGGGGCTCTGGCTCGGCGCGACGGCCGGCATCCTCGCCGCTTCTTTCCACGTGATGTTCGAGCGTCTGCCGCAGTCGCAGACGCGGACCGGCGGCCTGGCTGCCGCGCTCGTGCCGGTGCTCGTCGGCGGGATGCTCGTCCACGTCGTCGCGTCGATCGTCGTCTGAGACGGGTCCGACGTCTCCGGGAGGGACGCGCCGGGCGGGGCTAGGGTGGCCGCATGCCTACCGAAGAGCCCGCCGCCACGCCCTCGCTCGTCGTCAAGGTGACTGCCGGAGCCGAGCGCGCCGAGGCCTGCAACCAGGCGTTCACCGTCGCTGCCGCCGCCGTCGCCGCCGGAGTCCGCGTGAGCCTGTGGCTCACGGGTGAGGCCGCCTGGTTCGCCGTCCCGGGGAAGGCCGCCGAGTTCGACCTCGAGCACGCCGCCCCGCTCGACGCGCTCCTCGCGAGCGTCCTCGAGGCCGGCACCGTGACCCTGTGCACGCAGTGCGCGGCTCGCCGCGACCTCACGCCTGCCGACCTCCTGCGCGGCATCCGCATCGCGGGCGCCCCCGCGTTCGTCGAAGAGGTCATGGCGCCGGGCGCCCGCTCCCTCGTCTACTGAGCCGCGGCGCACAGCGAGACCCGCATCACGCGTGGGGCCGCGCTCCCGACGCTAGGATCGGGCCATGGGAATCGACGCACTCGAGGCAGTATTCATCGGCCTGCTCGTGGTAGCGACGCTGACGATCACCTGGTTCGCCGGTCTCGTCGTCGTCAAGCTGTTCAAGGGCCAGGCCCAGCGCTGACACGGCCGCGGCCGGGATCAGAGACGATCCCGGCCGCGCGCAGCGCTCTCACGCGGGCCTGACACGCCCGCGACCACCACGCACCACCCCCGAGCGGAGCTCCCCATGCCCTTCACCTTCCCGGACGGACTCGCCCCTGAGGCGTACCCACTCGCCTGGCTCGTGGGCCACTGGCGTGGCGAGGGCGTCATCTCCTACCCGGACATCCCCGAGACGACGTTCGTCCAGGACGTCGTGTTCGACCACGACGGCGGACCGTACCTCCGCTACGAGGCGACGACGCGCCTGCCCGCGGTCGAGCCCGGGGCTGACGGCCCCGACGGCGAGGAGACCGTCTGGTCCACCGAGACCGGCTACTGGCGCGTCTCGCCCGAGCCGCACGAGGGTGCGCGCGAGGACCAGGCATCCCTCGAGGTGCTGCTCGCGGACCCGGCCGGCCGCGTGAGCGTCTACCTCGGAGTCGCAGGCAACGGCCGCATCGACCTCGTCTCCGACCTCATCGCGCGCACCTCGACGGGCGCGGACGTCACCGCGTCCAAGCGGATGTACGGCCTCGTCGAAGGCAGCCTCATGTGGGCGTGGGACCTCGCCGCGTTCGGCAAGCCGCTGCAGTCCTACGCCTCCGCGCAGCTCTTCCGCCAGGAGGCCTGACATGGCCCCCGCGGTGCCCGAGGACGCGACCGCGTCGGACGAGCGCGCGGTGCGCTCGAGCCAGCTCCTGATGCGGTCTGGCGCCGTCGCCGCGTCCGGTCCGGACGCTGGAGTCGCCTGGCACTACGGCGACCCCGTCGCTGAGCAGCGCGCGCTCGCCCGCGGTGCTGGCGTCGTCGACATGTCACACACGGGCGTCGTCACGATCACGGGACCGGACCGGCTCACCTGGCTGCACTCGATCACGTCGCAGGACCTTGCGACGCTCGCGCCCCGCACCTCGACCGAGACGCTCGTCCTCGACCCGCACGGGCACGTCGAGCACGCTGTGGGCGTGGTCGACGATGGCACGACGACCTGGCTCCTCACCGAGGGCGACCACGCCGCGCCGCTCGCCGCGTGGCTCGACCGCATGCGTTTCATGCTGCGCGTCGAGGTCGCCGATGTCACCGAGCAGTGGGCTGCGGTCGGTGAGGCCGTCCGCGCCGAGGGCACGGCCGACGAGCCCGTCACCTGGGTCGACCCGTGGCCGCGCACCGCGCCCGGCTCGACCCGCTACGGCCCGGCCGACGACGAGCACCCCGGCCAGGACCGTGCGTGGCGGCTCGTGCTCGTCCCCCGCGCCGAGCTGGACGACGCCGTCCGCGCCCGCGAGGCGACCGGCTGGCGGCTCGCAGGGACCTGGGCGACCGAGGCGCTGCGCGTCGAGGCCCTGCGCCCTCGCCTCGACCGCGAGGTCGACGACCGCACCATCCCGCACGAGCTCGACTGGCTCCGCACCGCCGTCCACCTCAACAAGGGCTGCTACCGCGGGCAGGAGACGATCGCGCGCGTCCACAACCTCGGGCGCCCGCCGCGGCGGCTCGCCCTCGGGCACCTCGACGGCTCCGGCCACCTGCTCCCCGAGCCCGGTGCCGCCGTCCGGCACGGCGAGCGCGAGGTCGGACGCGCGACGTCGGTCGCTCGGCACCACGAGCTCGGCCCGGTCGCGCTCGTCGTCCTCAAACGGTCGGTCGACCCGGACGCCGACCTCCTCGTCGACTGCGACGGGGGTGCCGTCGCCGCCGGGCAGGAGGTCGTCGTGAGCGCCGAGGGCGTCTCGACGGACCGCCCCGCCCCGCGCGGCCCTGTCGCCCGGGGCCTCGCGCCCCGCGCGCCGCGAGGCTGACGCGTTGGGGGATCCTGTCGCGCGCCGTCGGCTCGTGAGCATCCGCCTGCGTCAAGGGCGCGACCGCGTCCGCAACGCTGCCGTCCCAGTCCTCGTCGCGGCTGTCGCCGCCGGGCTCGCGTATGCGATCGCGCACTACGGGCTCGGCCACGCGATGCCCGTCTTCGCGCCGATCGCCGCGTGGGTGTGCCTCGGGTTCCAGCACGAGCGCGAGCTGCGGCGCGTCGCCGAGCTCGCGGTCGGCGTCGCGGTGGGTGTGGGCTTCGGTGACCTCGTCGCGCACCTCATCGGCTCCGGACCCTGGCAGATCGGCCTGACGCTCGCCGCCGCCGCACTGCTCGCCCGGTTCCTCGACCGCGGCCAGATGCTCACGACGCAAGCCGGTGTCCAGGCGATCGTCATCATCGGCATGCCCCAGATCAGCGCCGGGCCCGTCGGCCGGTGGACCGACGCCCTCATCGGCGGCGCCATGGCGCTCCTCGTCGCGATCCTGACACCGGGCGACCCGCGACGGTACGCCCGCCGTCTCGCCGGAGAGTCGACGCGCGTCCTCGCCGAGGCGATGCGCGTCCTCGCGCGCGGCCTGCGCACGGGCGACCACGAAGACCTGCGCGACGCCCTCGCCCGCGGCCGCACGACCCAGCCGCTCCTCGAGGAGTGGCTCGCCTCCGCACGAGCCGGCTACGAGAACACGCGGATCGACGCGAGCACCCGCCGCTACCGCGAGGACTTCGTCCTGCTCGAGCGGCAGGCCGTGCTCATCGACCGGGCCGTGCGCTCGGTGCGCGTCCTCGCCCGCAGGGTCGAAGGGCTCGGCCCCGACGCCGGACGGGACCTGTCGATCGTCGCACCGGTCGTCGGGGAGACCGCTCAGGCCGTCCAAGAGCTCGCGGGCGCGCTCCTCAACGGGACCGACCTCGGCGGCCCGCGCCGCGCCCTCGAGGCCGCCGCGGCGCTCGCGGACCCCGGGCAGCTCGGCGAGACGGACTGGTACGTGCAGTCCCTCGTCGTCCTCATGCGCAGCCCGATCGTGGACCTGCTCGAGGCGACGGGCGCCAGCCCTGAAGAGGCGCGCGCGGCGCTCCCAGCGATCTGACGCTCGCGTGGTGGCCAGGTGGCCGGGTTAGCATCGGCGGGTGTTCACCCTTGCGCAGCTGTCCATCGAGCTCATCCTGTGTGTCGCCGTCTTCGCGAGCCAGGTGTGGGCTCTCGTCGACGCCGCCCCGCGCTCCGCGCGCGGCTTCACCGCGGAAGGCAAGCTGACCAAGACCAAGTGGCTGCTGATCCTCGGCGTCTCCGCGCTCTTCGGCTTCATCAGCCTGCCGTACCCCGTCGGCATCGGTGGGCTCTCGTTCCTCGTCGTGATCTCCGCGGTCCCGCCGATCGTCTACTTCGTCGACGTGAAGCCCGCGATCGCGTCCTACGGCAAGGGCAAGGGCGGCTCGCGCGGCACCGGCAACCGCGGCGGGTGGTGACGTGCGCGTCGTCGTGCAGCGTGCCGCGCGCGCCTCGGTGACGGTCGCGGGCGAGGTTCTGGCGGCGTTCGACGAGCCGTGCCTCGTCGTCCTCGTCGGCGTGACGCACGACGACGGACCCGACCAGGTCGCGACCGTCGCGAGCAAGGTCGCGAACCTGCGCATCCTGCGCGACGAGCGCTCAGCGCTGGACGCCGGTGCGCCCGTGCTCGTCGTCTCCCAGTTCACGCTCTACGGCGATGTGCGCAAGGGACGCCGCCCCACGTGGAACGCGGCGGCGCCCGGCCCGGTCGCGGAGCCGCTCGTCGACGCGGTCGTCGAGACGCTGCGCGGGATGGGGCTGCGGGTCGGGACGGGGCGTTTCGGCGCCGACATGGCGGTCGAGCTCGTCAACGACGGCCCTGTGACGATCGTCTACGAGACCTCAGCGGCGTAGCTGGCCGCGGCGCCGTCCGGGGTAGCTCAGCGCATGCGTTGGACGGCGAGCGGCGCGGCCTCCGCGAGCCCGCGCACAGACGGGTGCTCGCTCTCGGCGAGCACGCGGTCGAGCGGGCCGTCCGCGACGAAGACGCCGTCGGCCAGGAAGTGCACGGTCGACGTCATGCGGGCCATGAGCTCGAGGTCGTGCGTGACGAGCAGCATGCCGGTGCCGAGCGTCGCGAGCACGTCCTTGATCGCCGTCGCGACCTCGAGGCGCGTGGCCGGGTCGAGCGCGGTGAGCGGCTCGTCGAGGAGCAGGATGTCGGGGCGCGACGCGATCGCGCGGGCGAGCGCGACGCGCTGACGTTCGCCGCCGGAGATCGTGTACATCTGCCGGCTGCCGAACGACGCGGGCAGCGCGAGCGACTCGAGCAGGTCGCCGACCGTGAGGCTCACGGTGCGGCCCGCCTTGCGGGCCTCGGCGAGGCCGGCCTTGACGACGGCGTCGACCGTCTTGCGCTGGTCCACGTTGTTGACGAGCTCCTGCTGCCCGACGTGGCTCACGGCGGCGCGGAACTCGCGCTTGTCGCGCGGGCCGATGCGGTGCACGGGGCGCTTGCCCCAGGTGACTGAGCCGGAGAGGGGCTTGATCTTGCCGGCGAGCGCGCGCAGGAGAGTCGACTTGCCGACGCCGGACTCGCCGACGACGCCGATCGGAGCCTCGCCGGGGACGACGTCGAGCGTCACGCCGCGCAGCGGCTCGACTCCCGGGTAGCCAGCCCAGAGGTCCTGGGCGTGCAGCGGCTTCGCGGACTTGGGACCGGCCATCGTGTCGTTCTCTCCTCGTGGCTGTGCCCGGCGTGGTCGCCGGGCACGGCTCTATCGTGCTCCATCGGGTGCCTCAACCTCTAACGCACGAGAGGCCCGGATCGCTCCCGGGGGAGGTGCGCGTCTCAGCGGCGGTCGACGAGGAGGCGCTCGACGACCCGCGCGACGGCGGCGGGCGAGCTGGTCGGTGAGCCGGTCGCCGCGCCGAGGAGGTTGGCGGTGAGGTAGACGCTCACGACGGCGAGCGCGGTGTCGTGGTCGTGCTCGGTCGGTGCCTGCTCGGGGGTAGCCGTGGGGTCCGCGCCGGTGCGCAGTGCCGCGATCTGCTGGGCGACGCGGTCGAGCGCGGCAGTGAGGAGGCCGCCGAGCTCGTCGCGTGAGCCGGGGTGACGCAGGGCGAACGCGGCGAACTCGATCGGCAGGAGGAGCTGGGGGTCTTCTTGGGCGGTGGTGAGCCAGCGGCGCAGCGCGGCCGCGTCGCCCGCGTCATGGTCGCGGACGGCGGTGAAGAGTCCGTCGATGCGCGCGCCTCGCGCGCCCGGCCCGGCGTCGGGGGCGTCGAACCAGCGGTGGGCGAGCGCGATGAACAGGCCGCTCTTGGACCCGAAGTTCGAGTAGAGCGCCCCCTTCGTGTAGCCGGCGTCCGATGCGATGTCTTCGACGGACGCGCCCTCATAGCCCTTGCGTGCGATGACGCGCTCGGCGGCGTCGAGCAGGTCGGTGCGGGTCTGCTCGGCACGGTTGCGGCGGCGGTCGGAGGTGGCGGCGTTGCGCGCGACCTTCTCGGAGACGTCGGTGAGGCCGCGCGCTGCCTCGCGAAGTGCGGAGTTGACCGCCTCGTTGACGTCGGGTCCGACGGCGGCGACCTCGTCGCGGATGAGCCGCGTGAGGGCGACGGTCGCGTCGCGCAGCGCGCGGGTCGCGGCGCCGAGGCTCTCGTCGCGGGGGCTCCGGTCATCGGGTCCGGGGGTGCTGTCGGTTCCGCTCATGACGTCACCGTACCTCAGGGGTACCGATCGGTACAGAGGTTTGCTACCGTCTCGCACATACCGACCGGTATGGAACCGAAAGGAGTGATCGTGAACGACCCAGTCCTCACAGTCCGCGACCTGCGGAAGCGATACCGCGGTCGCAAGGGCGCACAAGCCAACGACGGGATCGACCTCGACGTCGCCGCCGGCCAGGTCGTCGGCCTGCTCGGCCACAACGGCGCGGGCAAGACGACGCTCGTCAACCAGGTCGTCGGCCTCGTCCGCCCCGACAGCGGCAGCATCCGCCTCGGCGACCGCACCACCGCGATCGACGCCGTCGAGCGCCCCGACCTCGCCCGCGCCTGGGCCTCGGTCCAGGCCCAGGCGAACGTGCCCATCACCGGACTCACCCCCCGGCGTGCGATCGAGCTCGTCGGCCGCATCCGCGGGGGAGAGCGGGACGCGGTCCGCGCCCGCACGGCACGCCTCATCGAGGAGCTCGCCCTCGAACCGTGGGCCGACACCCCCGCCGAGAAGGTCTCCGGAGGAGTCGCCCGCCTCACCGCGTTCGGCATGACGACCGTCGTGCCCGGACGCCTCGTCGTCCTCGACGAACCGACCAACGACGTCGACCCCGTGCGTCGTCGTCTCCTGTGGCAGGCGATCAGGCGGCTCGCCGACGGCGGAGCGGGCGTCCTCCTCGTCACGCACAACGTCCGCGAGGCCGAACGCGTCGTCGACCATCTCGCGATCCTCGACCGCGGCGTCGTCCTCGCCGCAGACACGCCGGCGGGACTCACCGCCGCGCTCCGCGGCTCCCTGACCATCGAGCTCGACACGGCAGACGACGTCGCGCTGCACCCGGCCGTCACGGCGACCGCTTCCGGGCACGGGCGCGTGAGCGGGACCGTGCCCGCCCAGGACGCGACCGACGTCGTGCGCTGGGCTCAGGCCCAGGTCGACGCCGGACGCGTCGAGCGCTACGCGCTCACGCCCGCGTCCCTCGAGGACGTCTACGTCCAGCTCGTCGGCGCCAGCGACGGCGGCACCCTCACTGAGGAGGCAGCAGCATGAACCGCACCAGCGCCGCCACGCGCACGACCACCGTCCCCGCCGTGCACCCGCCCCTCCCCGCCCACCGCCCCCGCCTCGCCGGCATGACCCGCCAGACGCTGCTCCTGCTCGTCTGGCAGCTGCGCCGCCAGTCGATGTACCTGCCCCTCCTCGTCCTCGTGCAGGTGTTCCTCGCCGTCACGACCGTGGTCGGGTACGGGATGCTCGTGGGCGACCCGCCGTCCGAGACCGCCCTCTACCTCGCGACGGGCGCCCCGACCATCACCCTCATCACCGTGGGGCTCGTCATGACACCCCAGATGGTCGCGACGGCACGGACCGAGGGCTCGTACGACTGGATGCGCACCCTGCCCGTGCCGCGAGGCGTGTTCCTCGTCGCCGACCTCGCGATGTGGTCTGCGCTCGCTCTCCCTGGCATGGTCCTCGGCGTCGTCGCCGGAGCTCTCCGGTTCGACGTCGAGCTGTCGCTCGCGCCCTGGCTCCTGCCCGGCGTCGTGGCCGTGTCCATGACGGCGGCCGCCATCGGCTACTCGATCGCGGTGCTCATGCCGCCTGCCATCGCGATGCTCATGAGCCAGGTGCTCGTCTTCGTCGTCCTGCTCTTCGCACCCGTCAGCTACCCGCGCGAGCGGATGCCACAGTGGGCGCAGGACGCGCACGAGTGGCTCCCGTTCGAACCCATGGCACAGCTCGTCCGCGCCGGGCTCGTGAGCGACACGTTCGACATGCCTGCGAGGTCGGTCGTCGTGCTCGGTGCGTGGTGCCTCGCGACGGTCACGGGCGCCGCGCTCGCGCTGCGCCGTCGAGCCTGACCGGCTCGCTGCGCGGGCTCACTGCGCGGGCGGGACCGAGGCGGGGCGTGCGTCCGGGGTCGAGGCCCCGGGCGCTGCCGCGCCGAGTGCGACGGGCTCCGCGGCGGCGAGCTCCGGCGTCGTGATGGGGCGGCCGGGGGAGCCCGGCTGGAGTGCACGGCGCGCGAGCACGTACCCGGGCAGCAGCACCGCGACCGAGCCTGCCCATGCGAGCGGGTTGGCCCACACGACGCCCGGGAAGCCGTACGCCGCGCCCAGGATCATGGCCGCGCCGATGCGCATGCCGAGCTCGACGACGCCGCTCGCCGTCGGCGCGAACGTGCGGCCGAGCGCCTGGAGCGCCCCGCGCACCACGAACAGCACCGCGAGCACCCAGTACAAGGAGCCGTTGACGAGGAGGAACAGCGCAGCCATGTCGACCACCTGCTCCTCGCTGCTGCCGACGAAGAGCTGCACGATCTGCCCGCCCCAGAGCGCGAGGGCCGCGCCGATCGTGAGCGCTGCGACGACCGCCATGACGATCGCCTGCCTGATGCCGCTGCGGATGCGGTCGTAGCGGCCGGCGCCGTAGTTCTGCGCGGTGTACGTCGAGGCGGCGATGCCGAGTGAGGACATGACGGCCATCGAGATGCCGTCGACGCGCAGCGCCGTCGTGTAGGCCGCGACGGCGTCCGCACCGAGCGTGTTGAGCCGGACCTGCACCGCGACCGCGCCGATCGCGATGATCGACATCTGGAAGCCCATCGGCAGGCCGATGCGCAGGTGCTCGCGCAGGTCGGCGCGGGGGACGCGCCAGTCGGCGCGGTGCACGTGCAGGACGGGCACGCGGCTGCGGACGTAGAGGAGGCACAGGACGACCGAGACGAGCTGCGCGACCACGGTCGCGAGCGCCGCACCGCCGACGCCGTAGCCTGCGCCGCGCACGATCGCGAGGACGAGCCCGATGTTGAGCAGGCACGACACGACGAGGAAGAGCAGCGGGGTGCGGGAGTCGCCGATCGCGCGGATGATCGCCGCGAGGAAGTTGAAGTACATCGTCGTGGCGGCGCCGGCGAACGTGACGACCGCGAACGTCGTCGCCTGCGGGACCAGCTCCTCCGGCGTGCCGAGCAGGCGCAGCGCCGTGCCCGCGAGGAGCGGGCCGCCCACCGTCACGACGATGCTCGCAGCCCCGGTGAGCAGCGTCCCCGCGGCGACCGATCGGCGGACCGCGGCGAGGTCACCGGCACCGAACGCCTGCGCCGTCGGGATCGCGAAGCCGGACGTCATCCCGAAGGCGAAGCCGAGCAGCAGGAACAGGAGCGAGCCGGTCGCCCCGACCGCAGCGAGCGCGTCGACACCGAGCGTGCGACCGACGACCATCGCGTCGGTGACCTGGTAGAGCTGCTGGACGACGTTGCCGATGAGCAAGGGCACCATGAAGACGCCGATGACGCGCCAGGGCGTGCCGGTGGTGAGGTTCCTCGCCATGGGGGTCGGGCTCCGAGCTCGGGGGATGCGGGGCGATCATTCTTCCGCTACGCCATCGTAACGTTTCGATGAGCGCGGATCCATGGTGCTGGGGCGGCTCTTCAGGACGCGCTGTTCACGTTCCTGACCAGCGGTGGGGGGATGCGGACTGGAGCAGGCCGTCGAGCAGCACGTCGATGGCCCACGTGTTGCGCTCGTGGGGTGTGCCCGCCGTGAACGCGGGTGCCCCGGCGCTGACGAGCGCGGGATGCCGGGCCGGGTCGGCGGACGCGAGGGTGGACTCCAGGTCGGCGAGCTGCTGGGCGTCGGTGGCCGAGCGTGCCGCCCACTCCGTCGCCGATGCGGTAGCGAGCTGCAGGAGCAGGTCGACGGCACGGGCGGCCGTCGCGGTGTCGAGCCCGAGCGCGTGCAGCGCCTGGAGGAGGAGCTCGAGCAGGTCGAGGTAGTGGGTCCCCTCTGGCCAGGTCACCTGAGCCGCCTGGGCGAGAGCGGGCTGGCTGGCGAGCAGGTGCGTGTAGTCGAGCAGCGCCCGGTGGATCCGCGCGCGGGGGTCCTCGGTGCGGTCCCACCTCAGGTCGAGCTCTGCGAGGTGCCGGTCGATGAGCAGGGCGTTGAGCTCGGTCGTGTTGCGCACGTACACGTAAAGCGATGCAGGCCCGGTGTCGAGCTGCGCGGCGAGGCGGCGCATCGTCAGGGCGCGCGCACCCTCCTCGCGGAGGAGCCTCATCGCGGCGTCGATGATCGCCGCACGGGAGAGGGCCGGCTTGGCAGGGCGTTCGCGGCGGCTGACGGGTTCAGGACGGGCCATGCAGTCATCGTACGATTGATCGTGACGAACATGTTCGTTACGATCGCGTTCGGGACGACGACGGACGCCGCCCCGGAAGGGGTTCTCATGTCCACCACGACCACCACGCACTCACCCGAACTCACGACACGAGGGGTATGGCTCACCCTGATCGTCGTGCTCCTCGCAGACGCCATGGATCTCATGGACGCCGCCATCACGAACATCGCCGCACCGTCGATCGTCGCCGACCTCGGCGCGGACGACAGCCTGATCAAGTGGCTCGGCGCCGCCTACGCCCTCGCCCTCGGGTCGCTGCTCGTGCTCGGCGGGCGTCTCGGGGACAAGTTCGGCCAGAAGGGCACCTTCCTCGTCGGCATGGGCGGATTCGTGCTCGCATCCGTGGCAGCGGGACTGGCGACCTCCCCAGCGATGCTGATCGGAGCCCGGGCCGGCCAGGGGATCTTCGGCGCGCTCCTCATCCCGCAAGGGATGGCGATCATGGCCGCCACCTTCCCCAAGCCCGTCCTCCGGAAGGCGTTCAGCGTCTTCGCGCCGATGCTCGGAGTGTTCGCGATAGCCGGCCCCATCCTCGGCGGCGTGCTCATCGACGCCAACCTCTTCGGGCTGCACTGGCGCCCGATCTTCCTCATCAACCTCCTGCTGGGTGGCGTCGCGTTCGTCCTGGCCCTCCGGTTCCTCCCCACGGTCCCGCGCCATCAGCAGACACCTATCGACACGCTCGGCAGCGCCCTGCTCACGATCGCCCTCTTCGGAGTCCTCTTCGGGCTCATCGACGGGTCGAGCAGCGGATGGACCAGCGTCTCCGTCGGGGCGCTCGTCGTCGGCGTGTTCCTCCTTGCTGGGTTCGCGCGGCGTCAGACCCGCACCGCCGCACCGCTGCTCCCTCGCACGCTGCTCACCAACCGAGGCTTCACCGCCGGCATGGTGGTCGGCCTGCTGGTCTTCGCAGGCTTCGGCGGACTGATGTACGTCCTCTCCCTGTTCTTCCAGTACAGCCTCGGATACACCCCGACGCAGACGGCCGTCCAGCTCGTCCCCTTGACCCTGGGCATCATGGCCGGATCCGGCGTGGCGGCCGCGCTGGTCGTGAAGCTCGCCCGCCGGCTTGTCGCCCTCGGGCTCGGGGTCATCATGGCGGGCATCGGCGTCCTCCTCGTCGTCGTCCAGGCGCGAGGGCTCGACCCGCAGTGGTGGCAGACCGGGACCGCGACGCTCCTCATGGGGCTAGGAGCGGGCATCTGCTTCAGCTCTGTCTTCAACACCGCCCTCGGCGACGTCGCCCCCGAGGAAGCGGGCTCGGCCAGCGGTTCGCTCAGCGCCGTGCAGCAGGTGGCCAACGGGATCGGCTCCGCCCTGGTCACCAGTGTCTTCCTGACGCTGCTGCCCCGTGGTGACGTCGCGGCCGTCACCACGACGCTCCTCGCGCTGCTCGCTCTGATCGCACTGTGCCTCGTCGCGGTGCCGCTGCTCCCTCGGACTGCGGTCGCCGACGTCGAGTGACGCGCGCGACGAGGCCCTGTTCGTGGCTGGCTGTGGGCGGCGACGCGTCCTCGAGCGGGTTCCCCGACGCTCCTTGTGCTCCCGGCGCTCGCGGGAAGGATGCCTCCCCCGCGCCGCTCAGCTGGGTGGTGTGACGAGGCGGGTGCGGATCTCGTGGGTGGTGAAGGGCTCGGAGGTGCTGGTGGTGACGTTCTGCCCGTCCACGTCGCGCCAGGTGGTCTCACCGACGAGACGCCACTGGCCCTGCCAGGTGGTGGTGAGCGTGACCTGGTAGGTGTCGAGTCGCGTGTAGACGTGCGAGACGCTCTTGTCCGGGTAGGGGCCACCGGGCGTGGTGGTCGTCAGAGGCTTGGACTTGTCGCCGAAGTCCCAGTGCCACTCGACGGGGGTGGCCCGCAGCTCGACAGGCGTGCCGCCCACGGTGGTGGCGAGGGTCTGGGGTTCGGCGTCGGAGTAGATGACGGTATCGATCTGCACGAACGTCCAGCCTCGCCCGTCGATCACCGTGATCGGCGAGGGCGTCAGCGTCATCTCGGCGAATGCGGAACGTACGTCGCCGATCAGGTCGCCTTCCTCCGGGGTCACGCACTGCCACGAAGACAGGGCGGTCCACGGACCCCATTCCGCGGTGCCGGTGAGGCGGCTACGCGTCTCACGCGGCGGCTGGAGGATCTCCCCTTCCGCACACTCGAGATCGAACCCGTCGCACCGGTAGGAGTACGCCGGGTCGTAGGTGACCGACGAGCCAGGCTGACACATCGCCGGATCAATCACCCGAGACTCGACGAGAGGCGGGCCCCCGATCGGGCGAGTTCGGGGCTTCGTCTTCGTGCCTCTCTCATCGCTTCTCCGGGCGCCGAGCTCGATGGTCTCTCTCTCAGCGTTCGAGTCCCACGCCTCCACGGGGTCGTCACCAAGAAGGTCTGAAGCTCTCAGCGTCGGCAACGGCGCTGTGAACGCGACGGCGGCGGCGACAGCGACGGTCCAGAAGGGACGACTCATGACGCTGTCCCGGTCCCCTCTCGCACGTTCAGACGACTGGTGACCTTCCACTGGTGGCCCGTCCAGACCGCCAGAAGTGCCGTCGTATGAGACTTCGTCGGCTGGGTAGCCCGCTCGCCATCAGGTGATGTTCTCTGTGACGGCGCCACCTCTGCCGCTACGACCCAGAGGTGCCTGTTCTCCGAGGACTCGGGCTCGTATAGCTCGATCCTCTCGATCCTGAGTTGCTCGCCGACATACTCCCAGCCCGACTCGTGGCCCTCCTCGATCCCCTCGGCGAGGTCGAGGCAGTACTCGCACGTCTCGGTCGAGGCCGCCCGAAGCAGCGACGTGTCGCCGGTGTTGAGCGTGTACCCGTACAGCGCCACGAAGTGCTCGACCGCTGCCTTCGACCCGACCTTTCCGGGCGTCGTGAGGTCTGCAGGCACAGGCGGAGGTGTCGTGATCTTCTCGATCGTCGGATCGGAGGTCGCTGAGACGGTCGGCGTCGCGGTCGGTGACGCGCTCGCTGCCGGGGTGGCCGCCGTCGCGGTCGGTGAGGGTGCTGCCTCGCTCGTGCAGCCAGTGATCAGCGCGAGTGCGAGCAAGACGGAGGCACAGCGCAGGGCGGACGAGCGGGTTGCGGGCATGGTGAGCAAGGTAGCGATCCGCCGAGCGGCTCGCCACACATGTCGCGGATCTGTGGATCCGAGGGGTACGCCCTACTCTCCGAGCGGGTCCAGGACGCGCTTGAGGAACCGCTGCGTCCGCTCCTCGCGGGGCGCGGTCAGCACCTCGGACGGCGGGCCTTCCTCGACGACGACCCCGCCGTCCAGGAACACGACGTGGTCGGCGACCTGCTGCGCGAAGCGGATCTCGTGCGTGACGACGACCATCGTCCAGCCCTCGGCAGCGAGGTCGCGCATGACCGTGAGCACCTCGCCGACGATCTCTGGGTCGAGGGCCGACGTCGGCTCGTCGAAGAGGAGCAGAGCCGGACGCAGCGCGAGCGCCCGCGCGATCCCCACGCGCTGCTGCTGCCCGCCTGACAGCTGCGCAGGCAGTGCGTCCACCTTGTCGGCGAGCCCGACCTTCGCGAGCAGCTCGCGAGCCTGTGCCTCCGCCTGTGCCCGCGGAGCCTTCTGCGCGTAGATCGGCCCCTCGGTCACGTTCTGCAGCGCCGTGCGGTGCGGGAACAGGTGGTGCGCCTGGAACACCATCCCGGAGCCGGCGCGCAGCCGGCGCAGGTCTGCCGGCGTGGGCGACGTCGCGAAGTCCACGGCGACGTCGTCAACCCGGACGACGCCGCGCTGCGGCGTCTCGAGCGCGTTGAGGCAGCGCAGCAGCGTCGTCTTGCCGGAACCGGACGGGCCGATCAGCACCGTCACGGAGCCGCGGTCGACGCGCAGGTCGATGCCGCGCAGCACTTCGTTGTCGCCGAACGACTTGTGCAGGTCTTCGACCTCGAGAAGAGCGGGGGCGGTCATACGGTCACGTACCTCTCCAGGCGGCTCTCGAGCCGCGACTGCACCGCCGAGAGCACGGTGCAGATCAGCCAGTAGTAGACGGCGGCCAGCGAGTACAGCGCAAGGAACTCGTACGACGGCGCCGCGATCTCCTGCGCCTTGCGCAACAGCTCGGTCACCATGATCGACGACGCGAGCGACGTGTCCTTCACGAGCGAGATGAACGTGTTGGACAGCGGCGGGACCGCGACGCGAAGAGCCTGCGGCAGGATCACGCGGCGCAGCGTCGTCGCGTACGACATGCCGACCGTCTGCGCAGCCTCCCACTGCCCTCGCGGCACCGAGAGGATCGCCGCCCGGATCGCCTCGGCCGCGTAGCCGCCCACGTTGAGCGAGAACGCGACGATCGCCGACGGGAACGGGTCGATCACGATGCCCAGCGACGGCAGCGCGTAGAAGATGATGAACAGCTGCACGAGCAGCGGTGTGCCGCGGATGAGGGACACGAACGCACGCGCGACCCAGCGCAGCACGCGCCACCGGGAGATGCGGGCGAGCGCGACGACGAGCGCGATGACGAGGCCGATCGTGAACGACAGCAGCGTCAGCGGGATCGTGCCGCGCACGGCCCCGACGAGCAGGGGCACGAGCGAGTCGAGGAGCAGCTGCTGCAGCTGGTCGTCGATGCCGAACATCGTGAGACCTCCGCTCGTCAGGGCCGTCGCCGTCACTTCGAGATGTCGGTGCCGAAGTACTTCTCACCGATCGAGGCGAGAGTCCCGTCGGCCGCGAGCTCGCCGAGCGCCTTGTTGATCTCCGCGACGAGACCCGAGTCCTTGCGCAGCGCGAACGCCTGCACGACCTTCTCCTCAGGGATCTCGAACGCGATCTTCACGCTCGTGTCACCGGTCGAGGTGAGGTACTCGAGGGCCGCGAGGTTGTCGTTGACAGTGAAGTCGACGCGGCCGTCCCGGACGGCGGTGACGGCCTCCGTGAAGCCGTCGATCGGCTCGACCTTCGCGCCGTTGTCACGCGCGAGCGCGCCCCAGTTGGACGTCGCCGTCTGGGCGGCGGTGCGGCCCTCGAAGCCGGCCAGGTCCGTCAGCTCGGTGTCGTCCGCCGGCACGATCACGACCGGGACGGACACGGAGTACGGGTCGGACAGGTCGTACTTCGCGGCGCGCTCGTCGTTGATGGTGACCTCGTTCGCGACGACGTCGTACCGCTTGGCCTCGAGGCCCGCGAAGATGGAGTCCCACTTCGTCTCGGAGAACTCCGGCTTGACGCCGAGCTTCTCCGCGACGGCCGTGATGACCTCGACGTCGTAGCCGGTCAGCTCGCCCGACGTCGGGTCGTGGAAGGTGAACGGCGCGTACGTGCCCTCCGTGCCGACCTTGAGGACGCCGGACTCCTTGAGTGCGGCGACCGGGTCGGCAGCGGTCTTCTCGTCGCCGTCGGACGAGCACGCGGCGAGTGCGAGCGCAGACAGGACGACGGCGGTGGCGGCGACAGACCTACGGATGTTCATGGTTCTCCTGAGGGGTGGTGACAGCGACGCCGGACCGGCGGACGTATGTCCGCAAGGTCCAGGATGTCGCGGCCGTTCGGGAGGCGCAGCCTGAGGGTGGGCGGAGCGCCGGGGAGGTGTCGGACGGGTGCTCGCAGCGCCAGCGCTCAGGCCGGTGCGGGGAGGCTCACGTCAGCGACGGGGAGGGGACGACGGCGACCAGGGGTCGCGACGACGTCGGGCACCCGAGCCGGGTGCAGGGGCAGCGCCTCAGCGCTGACAGGGACACCCGAAGGTGCCTGCGGGCAGGCAGCAACAGCGCAGCGACGACGACGTCGACGCGGGCTGGAGAGCGCTCTGCCGGATGTTCACGGTGGGAGCGTACCTGACCGTGGCGGCGCCTGACGCGGAACGTGACGGACGTCCCGCCGGGCGGTCACGGTGCCCCCGCGCCCGCTCCGGCGAGGTGTCACGCCCATGGCGAACACGGGCATCACGGCACCCCTCGCTTGGTTAGAGTCGAAGCGGTCAGACCTGTGCGCTATCCGGCGCGGGTGAACGCCGCTCGTGAGGAGCAGCAGATGTTCGAGAGATTCACCGACAGAGCGCGTCGGGTGGTCGTCCTTGCCCAAGAAGAGGCACGGATGCTCAATCACAACTACATCGGCACCGAGCACATCCTGCTCGGTCTGATCCACGAGGGTGAGGGGGTCGCCGCCAAGGCGCTCGAGTCCCTGAACATCTCGCTGGACGCCGTGCGTCAGCAGGTCACGGAGATCATCGGCGAGGGCCAGCAGGCGCCGTCGGGCCACATCCCGTTCACGCCGCGCGCCAAGAAGGTGCTCGAGCTTTCGCTCCGCGAGGCCCTGCAGCTCGGCCACAACTACATCGGCACCGAGCACATCCTGCTCGGCCTCATCCGTGAGGGCGAGGGCGTCGCCGCCCAGGTGCTGACGAAGCTCGGCGCCGACCTCAACCGTGTGCGCCAGCAGGTCATCCAGCTCCTGTCCGGCTACCAGGGCAAGGAGCCGGTCGCTGCGGGCGCCCCGAACGAGGGGCAGCCGGCCGGCTCGGCCGTCCTCGACCAGTTCGGGCGCAACCTCACTCAGGCCGCCCGCGAGGGCAAGCTCGACCCCGTGATCGGTCGGTCCAAGGAGATCGAGCGCGTCATGCAGGTCCTGTCGCGCCGCACCAAGAACAACCCTGTCCTGATCGGTGAGCCCGGCGTCGGCAAGACGGCCGTCGTCGAGGGCCTCGCCCAGGACATCGTCCGTGGCGACGTCCCGGAGACGCTGAAGGACAAGCAGCTGTACACGCTCGACCTCGGCGCGCTCGTCGCCGGGTCGCGCTACCGCGGTGATTTCGAGGAGCGCCTCAAGAAGGTCCTCAAGGAGATCCGCACCCGCGGCGACATCATCCTGTTCATCGACGAGATCCACACCCTCGTCGGTGCCGGTGCCGCCGAGGGCGCGATCGACGCGGCGTCGATCCTCAAGCCGATGCTCGCCCGCGGCGAGCTGCAGACGATCGGTGCGACCACCCTCGACGAGTACCGCAAGCACATCGAGAAGGACGCCGCTCTCGAGCGCCGCTTCCAGCCGATCCAGGTTGCCGAGCCGAACCTCGAGCACGCGATCGAGATCCTCAAGGGCCTGCGCGACCGCTACGAGGCGCACCACCGTGTGTCCATCACGGACAGCGCGCTCGTCGCTGCGGCAACCCTCGCGGACCGCTACATCAACGACCGCTTCCTCCCGGACAAGGCGATCGACCTGGTCGACGAGGCAGGCGCGCGCCTGCGCATCCGCCGCATGACCGCGCCGCCGGAGCTCCGCGAGCTCGACGAGGCCATCGCCGAGGCGCGCCGCGACAAGGAGTCCGCGATCGACGAGCAGGACTTCGAGAAGGCCGCCGGCCTGCGCGACAAGGAGAAGCAGCTCACCGCCCAGCGCGCCGACCGTGAGAAGGCCTGGAAGTCCGGGGACCTCGACTCGGTCGCGGAGGTGGACGAGGACCTGATCGCCGAGGTGCTCGCGCAGTCCACGGGCATCCCCGTCTTCAAGCTGACCGAGGAGGAGTCCTCGCGGCTCCTCAAGATGGAGACCGAGCTGCACAAGCGGGTCATCGGCCAGGAGGCCGCCATCAAGTCGATCTCGCAGGCGATCCGCCGCACGCGCGCCGGGCTCAAGGACCCGAAGCGTCCCGGTGGCTCGTTCATCTTCGCCGGGCCGACTGGTGTCGGCAAGACCGAGCTCGCCAAGGCGCTCGCCGAGTTCCTCTTCGGTGACGAGGACGCGCTCATCCAGCTCGACATGTCGGAGTTCTCCGAGAAGCACACGGTGTCGCGCCTGTTCGGCTCGCCTCCCGGCTACGTCGGCTACGACGAGGGTGGCCAGCTCACCGAGAAGGTGCGCCGCCGTCCGTTCTCCGTGGTCCTGTTCGACGAGGTGGAGAAGGCGCACGCCGACATCTTCAACTCGCTCCTGCAGATCCTCGAGGACGGTCGCCTGACCGACTCGCAGGGCCGCGTCGTGGACTTCAAGAACACGATCATCATCATGACGACGAACCTCGGCACGAGGGACATCGCCAAGGGCGTGATGACCGGCTTCGCGGCGTCCGGCGAGCTGTCGACCGACTACGAGCGCATGAAGGGCAAGGTCAACGACGAGCTCAAGCAGCACTTCCGGCCTGAGTTCCTCAACCGTGTCGACGACGTCGTGGTGTTCCCGCAACTCACGCACGAGGAGATCGTCCAGATCGTCGACCTGATGATCGCCCGCCTCGACAAGCGGCTCCGGGACAAGGACATGAGCGTCGAGCTCACGCCCGCCGCCAAGAGCCTGCTCGCCGACAAGGGCTACGACCCGGTGCTCGGCGCGCGCCCGCTGCGCCGCGCGATCCAGCGAGAGATCGAGGACGTGCTCTCCGAGAAGATCCTCTTCGGAGACCTCAAAGCCGGCGAGAACATCGTGGTCGACGCCGAGGGTGAGGCCCCGCTCGGGGAGTTCACCTTCCGTGGCGAGCCGCGCAAGCCCGGTGCACCGACCTCGGAGGTTCCTGAGATCGAGTCGATCGCGGTTCCCGCGTCGACCGGTTCGAAGGGAAGCTCGAGCGGCGGCGAGGGGCAGCTCAGCGCAGGCGCCTGAGCCCTCAGCAGCACAGACGCGACGGAGGTCCCCGGCACCAGGAGTGCCGGGGACCTCCGTCGTTCGTCTCACGCGCAGCGCGCGAATGGGGATAAATACACCCGATCCGGTGGGAAGGTCAACCATAACCTCGACGGCGTGGCGTCTGGCTGGTAGTTACATCCCTATGACATTCGCCGTCGACGGCCTCACCGTCGAGGTCCACGAGGACGCCGACGCGCTCGGCGACCGCGCCGCGACCCTGTTCGCTGACGCGATCCGCGGCGTCGTCCGGGAGCACGGTGAGGCGCGCGTCCTCATCGGAACCGGCAACGCGCAGCTTCCTTTCGTCCGCGCCCTCCCGGGCAAGGACATCCCATGGGCTGCGGTCACGATCTTCCAGGTCGCTGAGTACGTCGGCCTGCCCGACGGCCACCCAGCCGCATATGGCACGTGGATCCAGGAGCACCTCGTCACACCGTTCCAGCCCGGGATCGTTCACCGGCTCCGCGGCGACGTCACGTCTCCACTCGCCGAGGCCGAGCGATACGAGGCGCTGCTGCGCGAGGACCCGATCGACGTCGTCGTCCTCGGCATCGGCGAGAACGCCCACATCGGCCTCAACGAACCCCACGCCGCATGGTTCTCCGACCCGCGGTGGGTGCGTGTCCTCGCACTCGCGGAGGCGTCACGACGACAAGAGGTCGGTGAAGGCCACTTCGAGTCGATCGACGACGTGCCCGACCGTGCGATCTCCACGACCGTGCCGGGGTTGCTCGCAGGCCAGAAGATCATTGTCAACGTGCCCGAGCGGCGCAAGGCCGCCGCGATCGCGGCGACGCTCTCCGCGCCCGTCGGACCCGCCGTCCCGGCAACCGCGCTGCGGACCCACCATGACGCGGTCCTCCTCCTCGAACCCGAGTCGTCGACCGCGCCGTCGCCCGGCTGACCTGTAGTCGGGCGCTCAGCGGCGTCGGCCCGCGAGAGCGTCGCCTTGCGACCCCGCGGGACAGGTCCGGCGCCCCGTGCCGCGGCCCACGGCCACGCGAGGGCGCCGAGGTGCGTCGCGAGGCAGGGGCTTGCACTCGAGGTAGGGGTCGGCATGCGAGGTAGGGCGTTGCAGGGCCCTGATACGCGGGGAAGGCCCTACCTCGCGAGGAACGACATACGTCACGCGGATTGTCCGCGCGGGGCGGGCAACACGCGGCAGGGCATAGCGCGGCAGGGCGGGCACGCGGCAGGGCGGGCGCGCGGCAGCCCGGCGGCGCGCGGCAGGGCGCGGCGCGGCTCAGCCTGCCGGGTGAGCCGCGAGGGCCTCGTCGAGCAGCTGGAGGTAGGTGGCGCGCTGCTCTCGCCGGACGTCGTGTCCGGCGGCGAGGACGAAGACCTCACCCTTGCCTTCGAGCAGCTCCTCGGCGCGCACGGCCATCGCGCCGGGGATCATCCCGCCGAGCTCTTCCTGGCCGAGCAGGACGGTCGTCGCAAACTCGCCGTCGGGTGCGAGCGTGGCCAGGGGTGAGACCCAGTCCTGGGAGAAGCCGGTGGCACGGTCGAGGAAACGAGGGTCCAGCTGACGCTTCGACGTCGCCCAGGGGGCTGCCTCGGCGGCTGGCCAGCTCGGGTGGTCGCGGGTGACGGACGCGAGGAGCCGCGCGTACGGGGTGGTGTTCAGCTCGCGCAGGATGCGCGCGACGTCGGGGAAGGTGGTGTCGTCCGCCGTCCAGGCCGGGTCCTCGAGCACGAGTGCCGAGACGAGCGCCGGTCCGCGCAGCGCGAGATCCTGTGCGACGAGCGCGCCGAGCGAGTGCCCGATGAGCGCGGCGGGCCGCTGCGCGACGCGGTGCACGACGACGGCGAGGTCGTCCGCGAGCGCGCGCACCGTGACGGGGCCGTCGGGGAGAGGGGAGTCGCCGTGACCTCGCAGGTCGGAGACGATGACGAGGCGCTGCTCGGCGAGGTGCTCGACGATGCCGGGCCAGCACGCGGCCGAGTCGCCGAGACCGTGGACCAGCACCGCCGGGGGAAGAGGGGAGTCGGTCGGGCCGAAGGCGGCCCACGTGACGTGCCCGAGGTGGCCGGAGCCCGCCTCGATGACCCCATAGCTGTGGTCGCTCACGTCGCTCGTCGCCTCTGTCCTTGCCTCGGTGCCCGCTCAGCCTGGACGATCCTAGCCGTTGTGCGGCGGATCCTCCTGGGTGCGAACCTGCACGTCGTCGGCGCGGACGGCCGCGGCGCGGTGCACGCGCGAGCGCCAGGCCAGCAGCAGGCCTCCGAGAAGGGCGGACAGCAGCGACCCGACGAGGATCGCGGCCTTGCCGGCTTCGCTGTCCGGTGATCCAGGCTCGAACGACAGCTCGCCGATCAAGAGGGCCACGGTGAAGCCGATGCCGCCGACGCAGGCGACGGCGATGACGTCGAGCCAGCGCAGCGCCGCGTCGAGCGTCGCTCGGGTGAGGCGCACGAGCAGCCAGGTGGCGGCGGTGATGCCCAGGGGCTTGCCGACGACGAGGCCGAGGACGACGCCGATCGCGACCGGGTTGCCGAGGGCGTCGCGCAGGGCGTCGGGCGTCATCGTGACACCGGCGGCGAACAGCGCGAACACCGGGACGGCAAAGCCGGCGGAGATGGGCCGCCACCGGTGCTCGTAGTGCTCGGCGAGGCTGTGCCGCTCGCCGGCGCGGGGAAGGGCGGGAACGGTGAACCCGAGCAAGACCCCTGCGATCGTGGCGTGAATGCCGGACGCGTGCATGAGCGCCCATGCGAGGACAGCGAGGGGGACCAGCAGCCAGGGCGACGCGCCGCCGTGCTTGCGGACGAGGGCGGCGAAGGCGGCGATCACGAGACCGGCTCCTGCCATCGCGAGGAAGTCGAGAGACTCGGTGTAGAAGGCGGCGATGACGATGATGCCGAGAAGGTCGTCGACGACGGCGAGCGTGAGCAGGAACGCTCGCAGGGCGGTCGGCAGCCCTCTTCCGGCGATCGCGAGAACGGCGACCGCGAACGCGATGTCGGTCGCGACCGGCACGGCCCAGCCTTGGGGGTCGCCGTTGCCGAACGTGTTGACGGCGGTGTAGAGGAGCGCTGGCGCGGCCATGCCGCCGACGGCTGCGACGATCGGCACGATCGCGGTCGAGGGGCGCCGCAGCTGGCCGTCGACGATCTCACGCTTGAGCTCCACGCCGACGACGAAGAAGAAGATCGCGAGAAGCCCGTCGGTCGCCCACTGCGCGACGGTGAGATCGAGGTGCACCGCGGACGGGCCGAACCGGAGCGAGGAGAGGTTGCGGTAGCTGTCGCCCCACGGTGAGTTCGCCCAGACGAGTGCGACGACGGCGCCGAGGAGCAGGAGGATCGCGCCGGTGTTCTCGGCGCGCAGCGTATCCAGGAAGTTCCGCCGGGAGCCCGGGGTGAGCTTCCCCAGGATCGCGTTCTTGTCAGTCATGGTTCGTCCTCGTCGACGGGCACGGGTTCACGGGAACGATAACCCCGCGCCCGACGGGGGAGAGCCCGGATGAGGGACCGCAGGGTCTGGTGCGGAGGCGTGCAAGGTGATATCGCGTGCGTACGCGCGCCCTCGACAACCGGTGGGCCCCCACGCTGATGATGTGATGCAGATCACGCGACAGCGGTGCTGCGTGCGAGCTGCCCGATCCACGCCTGCACGACTGCGGTGTCCTGCTCGCCCAGACCGGCATCCGTGAGATCGGCGAACACGGACCTCAAGACATCGAGCTGCGGGGTGCCCGTTCCGGTGCGGGCTGCTTCCTCGGTCGCGAAGCCGAGGTCTTTGACCATGAACTTCGCGGCACCCGACGGCGAGTGGTCGTGCTCGGCGAAACGCCGTGCCTTGACGTCGAGGATGCGTGACCCGGCGTACCCGGTGCCGAGGAGCGCGAGAAGACGTGCGACGTCGAGCCCCGCGCGCTCGGCGAGGACGCTCGCCTCACCGAGGGCCGTCACGGTCGCAGCGACGATCATCTGGTTGCATGCCTTGGCGACCTGTCCTGCGCCGAGCGGGCCAAGGTGCTCTGGTCGCCCGCAGGGCGCGAGCGTGGCGCACGCGCGCGCCGCATCGCCCTCGGGGCCGCCGACCATGATCGCGAGAGAGCCCACCTGCGCGCCCTCCTCGCCGCCGGACACCGGGGCGTCGACGACCCGGACGGCGCTCGCGGTCCTCGAGCGGAGCTCGGCGTCGAGGTCGCGCACGCCCCGCGGCGACGAGGTCGAGCTCACGATGACGAGCAGGTCGTCGCCTGCGCCGGCAAGCAGACCGTCCGGACCTTCGAGCAGCTGCCGGACCTGGGGGAGGTCGGGAACCATCAGCACCACGGTCGTGCTCGCGGCAGCGACCTCGCGGGCTGTCGCGTGCCAGACGGCGCCGCTTGCGACGAGGTCGGCGGCGGCGTCGCGGCGGCGGGCCGTGACGTGCAGCCGCCCGGGGCCGAGTGCGCGGAGCAGGTGCCCGGCCATGGGGGCACCCATCGTCCCGAGCCCCACGAAACCGACATCTCCCTCGATCGCCTGTGCGTCCATGCGAGCCACCCTAGCCGAGATGTTCGACATGGTGAATACTGTTCTCCATGTCGAACACGCTCCGCATGGTTCTCGCCACCCCGCTCCCCGAGGAGCTGTGCGTCCAGCTCGAGAGGGAGGCGCCTGGCCTCGAGCTCGTCCGTGACCACGCGCTGCTCCCCCCGATGCGCTACCCGGGCGACCACGACGGTGACCCGGCGTTCCGGCGCACCCCCGAGCAGCAGGCGGCGTTCGAAGCGCTCGTCGACACAGCCGAGGCGCTCTACGGCATCCCCGATGTGTCCCCGGCGGCGCTCGCACGCACGGTCGCGGCCAACCCGCGGCTGCGCTGGGTCCAGACGATGGCCGCGGGCGGAGCTTCGCAGGTCGCGGCTGCGCGCCTGCCTGACGGTGCGCTCGACCGGATCGCGTTCACGACCTCGGCCGGGGTGCACGGCGGGACGCTCGCCGAGTTCGCCCTCCTGGGCGTCCTCGCCGGGGCGAAGGATCTGCCGAGGCTCCAGGCGCACCAGAGGGCGCGCGAGTGGGCACCGCGCTGGGCCATGGGCCAGGTCCACGAGCAGACGGTCCTCGTCGTCGGGCTCGGGAACATCGGTCGCGACTGTGCGCGCCTGCTGAGCGCCGTCGGTGCTCGCGTCATCGGCGCGAACAGGTCGCCGGTCGAGGTGCCCGGCCTCGAGCGTGTCGTCGGGCTCGGCGAGGTGGTCCACGTCGTCGGGGAGGCGGACGCGATCATCGTGACGCTGCCGGGAGCGCCGGGGACGACAGGACTCGTCGACGACGACCTGCTCGGCGCTGCGCGGCGCGGCGTGACGGTCGTCAACGTCGGTCGCGGGACCGTGATCGACGAGCGGGCGCTCGTCGACGCGCTCGAGACCGGTCAGGTCGGGTTCGCGGCGCTGGACGTCGTCGTGCACGAGCCGCTCGATCCGACGAGCCCGCTCTGGGCGCACCCCCGAGTGCTCCTCAGCCCGCACACCGCGGCGCTGAGCGACGCCGAGGACGCTCGCATAGCGCGGCTCGCCGCCGACAATGCGCGCCGGCTGCTCGCGGGCGCGCCGCTGCGCAACCGCATCCGTCCTGAGGATCTCGCGTGAGCGTCCCGGCGGTCGCGCGTGCGATCGCGCTGCTCGAGATCCTCGCCGCCTCGCGCGGCGAGGCGCGCACCCTGAGCGAGCTGTCCCGGGCGCTGGGTGCGCCCAAGTCCTCGACGTCTGCGCTGTGCGCGGAGCTCGAGGGCGCGGGCTACATCGAGCGGGCCGACGGCGGGATGCGCCTCGGGCGCTCGGCCGTCGCGCTGGGCGGAGCGTACGTCCGTCAGTTCGAGCCGGTGCGTGAGTTCGTCACCGTGTGCCGGCGGGACCCGGTGCTCCGCGAGGAGGTCGTGCAGCTCGCCGTGCTCGACGAGATGGTGACCTCCGGTCGGCGCGTCCCCGCCGTCCTGTACCTCGCGCGGCACGATGGCACGGCACCGTTGCGCGTCTCAGCCTCCGTCGGGGACCGCTTGCCTGCCACGACGACCGCCGTCGGTCAGGTGATGCTTGCCGCGCTCGACGATGCTGGACGCGCGGAGGCTGTCCGGGCAGTCGCCGAGGCGTCCGACGGTTCCGTGGTCGAGCGCGTCCTCGAGGAAGAGCTCGAACGCACGCGGCAGCGCGGCTACGGGGTCGACGACGGACGGACGTTCGAGCACGTCGTGGGCCTTGCTGTCGCCGTTCCCGGCGTCGCAGGCACGCGGCCCTGCGCTGTCGGCGTGTCGATGCTCGACAGATATGCCGACCCGACGAAGCGAGCGGCAGTCAGCGAGTCGTTGACCCGCCTGGCGCAGCTGCTGCGCGACCCGGCGCCGGAGCTCTCCGGGCTCGTCTCGAGCTGAGGCCCAGGCGCTGTGGGGCCCGGACCAGGGCAGACGCGCGGCGACCGCAGCCGGAGATGCCTGGTCGCCGCGCCTCGCATGGTTTTAGGCTCCGTACGCTGTGCGCACGAGAGCGAGCGTCGCCTCGGCGAGGGCCACCCGGTCGGTGACGCTCGCGCGGAGCGGGCGTGCCGAGACCTTCGCCCCGACGAAGTCGAGGCCTCCGGCCGCAGCCGCGAACGTCGCTCGGGCCTGCTCGACGTCGAGCGCGGACGTGGCCGACGCTGCGAGCGCAGCGGCCGCACCCCGCGGCGGGATGTGAGCGTCCGTCCACGGCTCGCCCCACTCGCTCGCCTCGGGCGTCGCCCCCGACAGCATCACGCCCCGCAGCACACCCGCAGCCGCGGCTGCCCGGGCGTGCGCGACGGGCGCCGCAGCGTCGCGCGCCTCGATTGCCGACCGCCCCCAGTTGAGCGCGACCCCGAGAGGTGAGCCGCCGTCGTCGGCCGCAGGCAGGCCCAGGTCGACGGCGCGGCGCACAGCCGCGATCTCGTCCGCGATCGAGAAGAAGCCCTTCTCCGGGCGCTGCCCCGAGACGAGCCTGTCGCAGTGCTCGACGACGATCCGCGCTCCCGTGCCCCACCCCGCAATGTCCGCGAGCGAGCTCGCGAGTGCTTCCGACGAGCCCGGAGCGCCCCCGCGAGCGTTCCCGCCGTCGGGACCTGGCGCCGAGTGGACCTCGACCGCCACGACTCGCCGACGGCCGGACGCGTCGGCGAGCCGCTGCGCCAGCTCGCCCACGACCGCGAGGTCGGTCAGGGCCGCCTGACGGCCCTCGTCGTCGCTGGACGCGAGCCCGTACCCCGGGCTCTCGCCCAGCCGACGCATCGTGCTCGGGATAGCTGTGAGGACGACGTCCCGGTCGTCGGGGAGGTGCTTCAGGATCCAGGACGTGACGTGCGCAGCCGCGTCCGAGGTGGGGACGGGCAGCTCGTACGCGTCGAACGTGACGTCACGCAGAGCGGCATAGAACGTGGCCTCGTCCTGCCCGGGGTGGGGTGCTAACGCGTACGAGCCCAGCGTGAGGTGGGTGCGGGGCGCAGTGGCACGGTTGTCAGTCATCGGACTCTCTTCCTCGAGATGCTGTGGGTTGACTTGCTCGGAAGACCATGGCTTACTAGTTCCGTCCACTGGAACTGAGTTCCATTCTGAATCACATCGTCGCGGGTGACGGTGTGGGATCGCAACAAGGTCGTTCGATCACCTCCGCTCGATGTCGAGCATCGGACCGGCCCCCAGCACTTTTGCGGCCCACCAGCGTCAGCCCTCGAGAGGAGCCACCTCATGAAGCGAAACAAGGTCGTTTCGATTCTCGCGATCGGAGCCATGGGGGTTCTCGGTCTGACCGCCTGCAGCTCGGATGACGAGGGCAGCACGAAGGTCTTCAAGGTCGCGTTCAACCAGACCGAGACCCACCCGCAGTACAAGGCCATCTCGGAGCTCGGTGACCGCCTCAAGGAGCGCACCGACGGCCGCTACGACCTCGAGGTGTTCCCGAACGAGACGCTCGGCACCCAGAAGGACACGCTCGAGCTGGTCCAGGCAGGCTCGGTCGACTTCGCGATGGTCGCCGGCTCGCTGCTCGAGAACTTCAACCCAGACTTCGTGGTCTTCAACCTGCCGTTCACGTTCGACAGCAAGGACCACCAGCGCGAGACCGTCAACAACCCGGAGATCTCCGGCGAGATCTTCGAGACCCTCAAGAGCTCCAACATCGAGGTCGTCGCGGGCTTCCACGGCGGCATCCGCTCCGTCTACAACTCCGAGAAGCCGATCAACACGCCTGCCGACCTGGCCGGGATGAAGATCCGGGTCATCGAGTCCGACACCAACCTGCGGATGATGGAGCTCATGGGTGGCTCCGGCACCCCGATGGGTCAGGGCGAGGTCTACACCGCCATCCAGTCCGGCGTCCTCGACGGCGCCGAGAACAACGAGTCGATCTACGCGAACCTCAAGCACGCCGAGATCGCCAAGTACTACTCGTACACGCGTCACCTGATGTTCCCGGACTTCCTCATCACGAACCCGAAGATCCTCGAAGGCATGTCCGAGGCCGACCGAGCCGCGTTCAAGGAAGAGGTCCAGACGGCCCTCACCGCCGAGGCCGGCTACTGGGACGACGAGGTGACCCGCTCGATCGACATCGCCAAGAAGGCTGGCGCAGAGTTCAACGAGGTCGACGCCGAGGCGTTCCGCACCGCGCTCGAGCCGCTGATCACCGAGAAGCTCTCGAACGACACCGTCAAGGGCATCTACGAGAAGATCCGCGCCGCGGCCAAGTGACCCTCACGGGGGCGGATCTGAGGACTACACCATGAACAAGATCAAGACAGGCCTGGACAGGGCGCTCGCGTGGTTCTGCGTCATCCTGTTCGGTGCGCTCGTCGTCGATGTGACCTGGCAGGTGTTCACGCGACAGGTGCTCGACAGCCCGAGCGGCTGGTCGGAAGAGCTCGCGAAGTACCTCTTCATCTGGCTCGGGCTCTTCGGGTCCGCCCTCGTGTTCGGCGAACGCGGCCACATCTTCGTGGACTTCGCCGTGGCCAAGCTGCCTCGCGAGCTCCAGCACTGGGTCGGCGTCCTCGTGCAGGTCGCCATCCTCCTGTTCGCGGCGCTCGTGCTCGTCTACGGCGGGTACAAGGTCTCGGCGCTCGCGTGGGACCAGAACCTCACAGGGCTCCCCGTCAACGTGGGCTGGCTCTACACCGCACTGCCGGTCTCGGGCGTGCTCATCATCTTCTACACGCTCTACCATCTGGTCGCGATCCTGCGGCGTGCCGAGTCCGGCGTGCTCACGGACACCGAGCCGGACGTCCTGTAAGGAGGGTCGCAGATGGAAACCGCAGCTCTCGCAGGGCTCGTCCTCGTCGTGGGTCTCGTCGTCCTGCTGCTCGCAGGCGCGCCGATCTCCGTCGCCGTCGGCCTCTCGTCGGCGCTCGCCATGGTCTCGGCGCTCGGGTTCGAGAACGGCATGCTCACGTCCGCGCAACAGATGTTCCGCGGCATCAACAACTTCTCGTTGCTCGCCATACCATTCTTCGTGCTAGCCGGCGTCATCATGAACAACGGCGGAATCGCACTCAAGCTCATCAACGCCGCGAAGGTGCTCGTCGGACGCATGCCCGGATCGCTCGCCCAGACGAACGTCGCCGCCAACGCCCTCTTCGGAGCAGTCTCCGGCTCGGCCGTCGCAGCGGTCGCGGCCGTGGGCTCGACGATGGGCCCGCTCCAGGCGAAGGAGGGCTACGACAGGAACTTCGCCGCAGCCACGAACATCGCGTCGGCGCCGTCCGGGATGCTGATCCCCCCGAGCAACCTGATGATCGTCTACTCGCTCGTCTCGAGCACGTCGATCGCCGCGATGTTCGTCGCCGGCTACATCCCCGGCATCCTCTGGGCGCTCGCGTGCATGATCATCGTCTACCTCTACGCACGCAAGCGCTCCGAGCTCAAGCTCACCGAGCGCGTCCCGATGAAGACACGAACGCTCGTCGTCGTCGATGCGATCCCGTCGCTCCTGCTCATCGTCGTCGTGATCGGCGGAATCCTGGGTGGCATCTTCACCCCGACCGAGGCGTCGTGCATCGCAGTCGTCTACGCGCTGGTGCTGTCGTTCATCTACCGGAGCATCAAGGTCAAGGACCTCTTCCCGATCCTGCTCGACTCCGCCCGGACGACCGCGATCGTCATGTTCCTCGTCGGAGTCAGCTCGATCATGGGCTGGGTGATGAGCTTCGCCAAGATCCCGCAGATGGTTGCCGACGCGATGTTCTCCGTCTCCGACAACTCCATCGTCCTGGTCCTGCTCATCCTCCTGATGCTCCTGGTCATCGGGTGCTTCATGGACCCGACCCCCGCAGTGCTGATCTTCGTGCCGATCTTCCTGCCCATCGTCACGAGCTTCGGGATGGACCCGATCCACTTCGGCATCATCATGTGCTTCGCGCTGAGCATCGGCACGATCACACCCCCGGTAGGCCCCGTGCTGTTCGTCGGCGCGAAGGTCGCGAACCTCAGGATCGAGGACGTGATCAGGCGGCTCGTCCCGTTCTTCCTCGCCCTCGTCGTCGTGCTGATCGTCGTCGCATTCGTCCCGCAGCTCTCCACCTGGCTGCCGACGGCGCTCGGACTCCTCTGACCCGTCCGGGTGCCGCGCCCGTCCCCCCGAGCGGGCCGGCACCCGGGCCACCTCGCAAGTCCTCCCTATATATAGGAGAAGAAACCTCATGGAACAGCGTTACGCCACCAGCCCCGAGCACGTGCCCGGGATGGACACGGCAGAGCTGCGCTCGCGCTACCTCGTCCAGGACCTCTTCCGGGACGACGCTGTCGGCGCCGTCTACACCCACCAGGACCGCGTCGTCCTCCTGGGAGTCAGCCCGACCAGCAAGCCTCTCGACCTGCCGACGTTCCCCGAGATCCGGTCCGAGTACTTCCTCGAGCACCGCGAGGCCGGGGTCATCAACGTGGGCGGGACCGGGACGATCACCGCGGACGGGACCACGTACACGCTCACGAAGGGCTCGTGCCTCTACCTCGGGCGCGGCGTCAAGGACGTCTCCTTCGCGTCGGACGAAGGCGCCGAGGCTCCCGCAGCGTTCTACGTCATGAGCGCACCCGCACACACGGCGTACCCGACGACGCTCGTCGAGGCAGGCCACGGCAACGTCCGCGAGCTCGGCGACGCGCTCACCTCGAACCGGCGCACGCTCAACCAGTACATCCACGAGAACGGCGTCCAGTCCTGCCAGATCGTCATGGGCGTCACCACGCTGCACCCCGGCAGCATGTGGAACACCATGCCCGCGCACACGCACGACCGGCGCATGGAGGCCTACCTCTACTTCGACCTTCCCGAGGACGCCCGCGTCATCCACCTCATGGGGGAGCCGACCGAGACGCGTCACCTCGTCGTCGGCAACCGCGAGGCGACCATCGCGCCGAGCTGGTCCGTGCACTCGGGGGTCGGGACCGCGTCCTACTCCTTCGTCTGGGGCATGGCCGGGGAGAATCAGTCGTTCGACGACATGGACGGCTTCGCCGTCACCGACATGCGCTGATCTGCGCGACGAGACAGGGGAACGACATGACCGAGCCGACCACGCGCACCGCGAGCGCGAGCGCGAGCGAGAAGACTCTCCTCGTCCTCGAGGCCGCGCTCACGCACTCTCGGTTCACGGACGTGGTCGAGGCGACCGGGCTCGCGAAGGCGACGGCGCACAGGATCCTGGCGACGCTCCAGGAGCGCCAGTTCATCCTCGTGTCCTCGGACGGGCAGTTCCAGCCCGGCCCCAAGATCCTCACCCTTGCGGGCCGGGCTCTCGAGAACATCGACATCTCCTCGATCGCCCGCCCGCACGTCGAGAGGCTCGTCGCGCTCGTGCACTGCACGGTCCACGTCGGCGTCGTCGCGAGCGACGAGATCGTCTACCTCGTGCGGAGCGACTCCGACAAGCCCTACCAGATGCCGTCGCGGGTGGGCCACGCGATCCCGATGCACTCGTCGGGCATCGGCAAGGTCGTCCTCGCGGACTGGAGCGACGAGGAGCTCGAGCGTTTCGTCGCCCGTGCAGGCCTGACGGCGCGTACCGCGCACACCATCACCACGATCGAGGGGCTGCGCGCCGAGATTGCCGACGTCCGCGCCAAGGGCTACGCGCGCGACCGTGAGGAGAACGTGCCCGGCGTCGTCTGCGTCGCCGCCCCGATCCGCGACCACACAGGCACGGTCAAGTACGGCCTCTCGATCTCCTCGATCGCCGTCGAGCACGACGAGGCGCAGATGGAGGCGATGGCGCCGCACGCGATCGCGACCGCCGATGCCATCTCAGAGGCACTCGGCCACATCACGCACTGAACCACCGGCGCCCAGCCTCTGGGCGACCGACTGACCCGAACGAGAGACACACCATGAGCACCAGCACCGTCCCCGCACACCTCACCGACCTCTTCTCCCTGGAGGGGCAGCTCGCCGTCGTGACAGGCGCGAGCCAGGGGATCGGTCTCGCGATCGCCACGATGCTCGCGAGAGCAGGCGCGGACGTCGTCGGCGTCTCGCACAACATGGAGCTCGGCGAGTCGGACGTCCGTACCGCGGTCGAGGGCGCGGGGCGCGAGCTCACCCCCATCCGCGCAGACTTCTCCGACCGCGACGCCGTCACGGCCCTTGCCGCACGGCTCGCCGACCTGCCTGTCGACATCCTCGTCAACAACGGTGGCACGATCCGCCGCACGCCCGCCGCACAGCACTCCGACGAGGACTTCGACCACGTCATGGACGTCAACCTGCGTACCGCGTGGGTGCTGTCGCGCGAGATCGGACGGACGATGATCGAGCGCGGCAGCGGCAAGATCATCAACACCGCGTCGATGCTCTCGTTCCAGGGCGGTATCAACGTCCCGGGCTACACGTCGTCGAAGTCCGCGATCGCGGGCCTTACGAAGGCGCTCGCGAACGAGTGGGCGAGCAAGGGCCTCAACGTCAACGCGGTCGCCCCCGGCTACGTCGCGACCGCGAACACGCAGCAGCTGCGCGACGACGCGGACCGCTCCGAGGCGATCCTCGACCGCATCCCTGCAGGTCGCTGGGCTGAGGCCGACGACATCGCGGGCGCTGTCCTGTTCCTCGCCTCCCGCGCGGCGTCGTACGTCAACGGGGCGATCCTGCCCGTCGACGGCGGCTGGCTCGCCCGCTGACCGGCCGCCCACCCCAGCCTCGACGCACCGGGAGAACCACCGTGCAGATCACCACCACCGAGTGCGACCACGACTCGTTCGCCCCCGAGCAGGCGGTCGCCGACGCGGCGGGCGCGACGCTGACGATCCGTCAGGCGTTCGACGACGACGCGATCGTCGCGGCGTGCGCGGACGCCGACGGCATCCTCGTCCAGTACGCGCGCATCACGGGCGAGCTGATGGACCGGCTGCCGCGCCTGCGCGTCATCGGTCGCTACGGCGTCGGCGTCGACTCGGTCGACATCCCCGCAGCGACCGCGCGCGGCATCGCCGTGTGCAACGTCCCCGACTACGGCACGGAGTCCGTGTCCGACCACGCGATCGGGCTCACGCTCGCCGTCGCGCGGGGCATACCGCGGCTCGACCGCGGCCTCCGGGCGGGCGCGTTCGACCTTCCTGCCGTCCGGCCGCTCTACCAGACGCGCGCCCGCGTGTTCGGTGTGCTCGGCCTTGGCCTCATCGGGACGGCGACCGCCCGCAAGGCGGCCGGCCTCGGCTACGAGGTGATCGGGTACGACGCCGCGGCTCCCGACGGTGCGACCGAGTTCCGCGGCGTGACGCACGTGAGCCTCGACGAGCTGCTCGAGCGCAGCCAGGTGCTGTCGATACACACGCCGCTGACCGACGAGACGCGCGGCATGATCGGATACGCACAGCTCGACCGGATGCGCAGCGACGCGATCATCGTCAACACCGCGCGCGGCGGCGTGATCGACACCGACGCTCTCGTCGACGCGCTGCGCGCGGGAGCGCTCGGCGGTGCGGGCATCGACTGCCACGAGGCCGAGCCCCTGCCCGCCGACCACCCGCTCACCACGTTCGACAACGTCGTCCTCACGCCGCACCTCGCCTGGTACACCGAGGAGTCGTACGACGAGCTCAAGCGCCGCACGATCGAGAACGTCGTCGACGTCTGTTCCGACCGCGCGCCGCGCAACATCGTCAACCCCGAGGTGCTCGGGACCCCTGGGCGCAACGCCACGTGCGCCCCCGCACGCGAAGGAGCGCAGCGATGACCACCATGAAGGCAGCCGTGTGGACCGCCACGGACACGGCGGAGATCCAGGTCCTCCCGCTTCCCGAGGTCCCCGACGGTTGGGCGCTCGTCCGCGTCGCGTACAACGGCATCTGCGGGACCGACCTGTCGATCTACCACGGCAAGCATCCCCGAGCGCAGCACGGTCTCGTCCCCGGTCACGAGATGTCCGGCTGGATCGAGCAGCCGGGCGACAGCGGCCTCGAGGTCGGTCAGCTCGTCGCGGTCGAGCCACTCATCTCGTGCGGCGAGTGCCGTGCGTGCACGACGGGCAGCGCGCACGTGTGCAACGCGCTCGGCCTGTACGGCATCGACGCCCCGGGGGGGATGGCGCCGTACGTCGCGCTCCCACCGCGCGTCCTGCACGCAGTGCCCTTGAGCGTCGACCCGCGCACCGCGGCGCTCGCCGAGCCGCTCGCCGTGGCCGTCCACGCCGTCGAGCTGTCCGGCATGGAACGCGGCGACACGGTCGCCGTGTTCGGCGCCGGACCGATCGGCCTGCTCACCGCGCTCGTCGCCCGCCACGCGGGTGCCGGCCGCGTCGTCGTCACGGAGCCGAGCGCCTGGCGCCGGTCGGTCGCCGACGAGATGGGGTTCGACGTCGTCCCCGAAGGCCTGACCATGACCGAGCACCTCGTGCGGCTCACGGGCGGGGAGGGAGCCGACACGACGTTCGACTCGGCGGCGCACCCGTCCGTCGCAGCCGAGCTCGCCGCCGCGACGCGCGTCCTCGGTCGCATCGTCATCGTCGGCGTCTACAAGCAGCCGACCCCGGTCGACCTGCAGGCGATCTGCTTCAAGGAGCAGTCGCTCCAGGGCGTGCGCGTCTACACGACCGCCGACGTCGTCCGTGCGATCGAGCTCATCGCGTCCGGCGAGCTCGGACTCGACACCTTCCCGACCCGCGCCTACCCGCTCGACCAGGTGACCGAGGCGTTCGACGCCGCGACCACCGGAGCCGATGCGCTCAAGGTCCTCGTCACCCCCCTCTCGGACGGAGCAGACGCATGACCACGCCCAACCCGGCGTTCGACCTGACGGGGCGCACCGCCGTCGTCACCGGCGGCGGCCGCGGCCTCGGCCTCGGGATGTCCGAGGCCCTCCTCGACGCAGGAGCCGACGTCGTCGTCCTCGCACGCGGTGGCGTACCAGCCGAGCTCGAGGCGTACGCGTCCGAGCGCGCCCGCACCGTCTCGTTCTACCGCGTCGACCTCGCCGACGCCGCATCGATCGACCAGGTCGCCGCCGAGGTCCTCGCCGCGCACACGGTCGACATCCTCGTGAACAACGCCGGGACCCAGGACCGCTACCCCGCGGCGGAGTTCCCCCTCGACGCGTGGGACGCCGTCCTGGACGTGAACCTGCGTGCCGTCTTCCAGCTCTGCCAGCTCTTCGGGAGGCCCATGCTCGAGCGCGGCGAAGGCAAGATCATCAACGCGGCCTCTCTGCTCACCTTCCAGGGCGGCCTCAACGTCGCCGCGTATGCGGCGTCGAAGGGCGCGGTCGGGCAGCTCACCAAGGCGCTGTGCAACGAGTGGTCGGGCAAGGGCGTGAACGTCAATGCCGTCGCACCCGGCTACATGGCGACCGATATGAACGAGGCGCTCCTCGCCGACCCGGTCCGTCTCGAACAGCTCTCCGTGCGGATCCCCGCCGGCCGGTGGGGCACGCCCGAGGACATGGGTGGCGTTGTCGTGTTCCTCGCGAGCCCGGCCGCGCGCTACGTCCACGGGCAGGTCATCGCCGTCGACGGCGGCTGGATGGCGCGCTAGCGCCCCGCTCGCTCTCGTCCTGGGCCCGGGCCCCAGGCGGGACTGGGGTGAGAGGGCGCCCGCCTCAGTGCTTGGCGACCGTCAGCAGGAACGTCGAGTCCTCGAGCGCCTCGAGCGAGTGGCGCTCCGGCGGCACGACGAGCAGCGCGCCCGTCGCGCCCTCCCATGACGCGCTTGCGGCGACGAGCACGACGCGGCCCGACAGCACCTGGACGGTCGCCTCACCGGGGCTGTCGTGCTCGTCGAGCCGCGCACCGGCGCGCAACGCGACGAGCGTCTGACGCAGCACGTGCTCATGACCGCCGTAGACGGTCTGCGCTGCGCGGCCGCTGCGCGCGGCTCGTGCGGCGTCGAGCTGCTGGCGGCCGATCGCGACGAGCGAGAACTTCTCCATGCGCCCACTGTGCCATCGGCGCGCCAGCATCACCTGGCGGCGGTCATACCGTGCCGTGTACCGCGAGCGGGTCGATCGCCGCGAGCTCGTCGGCCGTCAGCGGCGGCGCCTCGAGCGCCGCGACGTTGTTCTCGAGCTGTGCGACGCTGCTCGCACCGATGAGCGCCGACGTCACGCGCGTGTCGCGCAGCACCCAGCTGAGCGCGAGCTGCGCGAGGCTCTGCCCGCGCCCCGCCGCGATCTCGGCGAGTCCCCGCGCCCGTTCGAGGTACGACGGCGAGATGCGCTCCGGCTTGAGGAAGTGCCCGACGGCGGCACGCGAGCCCGCAGGCACCTCGCCCGTGAGGTAGCGGTCCGTGAGCAGCCCCTGGTGCAGCGGCGAGAACACGATCATGCCGATGCCCAGGTCGCCGACCGTGTCGAGGAGCGACTCGCCCGTCGGTGCGGGGGCGAACCGTGCGCCGTCCGCGACGGCGTCCGCGTCGGCTGTCGACGCGGCGTCGGGCAGCTCGACGTGCCGGTTGAACATCGAGTAGCTCGGCTGGTGGATGAGCAACGGCGTGCCGAGCTCGGCGAGGACGCGCTGCGCCTCGCGCGTCTGCGCGGGCGTGTAGTTCGAGATGCCGGCGTAGAGCGCACGTCCGCTCGTCACGGCGGTGTGCAGGGCGCCCATCGTCTCCGCGATCGGCACCGACGGGTCGGGGCGGTGCGAGTAGAAGATGTCGACGTAGTCGAGGCCCATGCGCGACAGCGACTGGTCGAGCGAGGACAGCAGGTACTTGCGGCTGCCGCCGTCGCCGTACGGGCCCGGCCACATGTCGTAGCCAGCCTTCGAGGAGATGACCATCTCGTCGCGGAACGGACGCAGGTCGGCAGCGATGTGCCGGCCGAAGTTCTCCTCAGCAGAACCGTAGGGTGGGCCGTAGTTGTTCGCGAGGTCGAAGTGCGTGATGCCCAGGTCGAACGCGCGGCGCAGGATCGCGCGCTGCTCGTCGAACGGCTTGGTGTCGCCGAAGTTGTGCCACAGGCCGAGCGAGAGGGCAGGTAGGTCGAGCCCGGAGCGGCCGCACCGCCGGAAGGTCGCGTTCGCGTAGCGAGAGGGGTCGGGGGCGTAGGACAGCGTCGTCATCTGTCCAGGCTACGGCTCGTGGGGGCCGACGGCGTCAGCGCGACTCGGAGAACACCAGGTGGCGGTACGCGAAGTAGCGGAACACGTTCGCGAGCGCGAGCCCGACGCCGTTCGCGGCGATGTTCTCCGCGAGGGGCGACGTCAGGCCGAGGACGTCGGTCGCCACGACGAGGCACAGCAGGGAGATCGCCATGCCGAGGCCGTTGACGACGAGGAAGCTGAGCGCCTCGCGTGCAGGCTGGTCGGTGCGGCGGTCCGCGAACGTCCAGTGCCGCGACCCGAGCCACGAGACGGCGGTCGCGAGCACGACGGCGATGACCTTGGCCCACAGGGCGGACGCGTGCGGGGCGTCGCCAGGGCCGAAGCGGAGGAGGTTGTAGACGCCGAGGTCCACGAAGAAGGCGATCGTCCCGACGGCGCCGAAGCGCGCGATCTCGGCCAGGCGGGCGACGATGGCGGCGCCCCGAGCGGGGAGGAGGGACGTGGCTGCCGATGCCTCGGACGGGTCGAGAACCGAGGGGGCGAGAGCAGACGTCACATGAATTTCTACCACACGGAGAGCACCCCCGAGGGAACGGTTGCGTCACACCCGTGGGACGATGGCAGGCGTGCCCGTCATCGCCTTCTTCGAGCCCCGCATCCCGCAGAACACCGGCAACGCGATCCGCCTGTCCGCGGTGACCGGCGCGCCGCTCCACCTGATCGAGCCGCTCGGCTTCGACCTGTCGGAGCCCAAGCTCCGCCGCGCCGGGCTGGACTATCACGACCTCGCGAACGTCGTCGTCCACCCGGACCTCGACGCGGCCGTCGCCGCGTGGGGCGACGCGCGGGTCCTCGCGTTCACGACGCACGCGACCCAGCGCTTCACCGACGTCGAGTACCGGGACGACGACGTGCTGCTCTTCGGCCCCGAGCCCACCGGCCTGCCGGACGAGGTGCTCGCGCACTCGGCGATCAGCGCGCAGCTGCGCATCCCGATGCTCCCGCAGCGCCGCTCCCTCAACCTGACGAGCTCGGCATCCATCGCGATCTACGAGGCGTGGCGCCAGGCCGGCTTCCCCGGGGGCGAGTGATGACGACGCTCCTGCTCGTGCGGCACGGTCAGACCGTGTGGCACGAGGGCAACAGGTATGCCGGCTCGTCGGACGTGCCGCTGACCGACGTCGGGCACGAGCAGGCGCAGGCCCTCGCCCGGTGGGCGGCCACCGCCCGGCTCGACGCCGTGTGGTCGTCGACGTTGCAGCGCGCGATCGACACGGCTGCGCCCGCGGCCGAGGCCGCGGGACTCGAGCTGCGCACGGACGCACGCCTCGTCGAGGTCGCGTTCGGCAAGGGCGAAGGTCTCACGCGCAGCGAGATGGGCGTCGTGTTCCCGGACGCGGTCGACGCCTTCTTGCGGTCCCCGGCATCGGTGCCGCTGCCCGGGGGGGAGCGCGGCTACGACGCGATCGCCCGCGCCGCCGCGGCGTTCCGTGAGATCTGCGCGGAGCAGCCCGACGGACGGGTGCTCGTCGTCGCGCACTCCACGCTGCTGCGGCTCGTGCTGTGCGCGCTGCTCGGGATCGACCCTGAGTCCTACCGGCAGGTGTTCCCGAACCTGCGGAACGCGACGGTGACCACGCTCGACCTCGCGGACGACGGCGCGGCCGCGCTCGACTCGTACAACGTCCCGATCCCGGCTTGACGGTCGCGGCCGGACGGTCCCTCGCCGTGCGCGCCGAAGTAGGGGGTTCCACGCGGGATAGGGGTGTGCAGAGGCCTACGTCGCGTGGGAAGGGCTACCTCGCGGGGAAGTGCCTACCTCAGCGCGGGCGCATGCGCGTGCGGGCCCGCGACGGCGGCCGACGGTACTGAACGCGCGCTCAGGCCTGGCTGGGCTCGAGGGGGCCGCGGACGATCGAGTCGCCCGAGTGCGCCGGGTCGCCGTCGAAGTGCTCCTCGGAGACGTCGACGAGCGAGTACTTCTCGAGGTCGAGGCCCGCCGGGATGTCGAAGCGCCCCTCCTGCCCCTGCAGCACGCCAAGGCTCACGAGGCCGGAGAGGTCGGACGCGATGAGCCACACCTCGCGGTAGCCGTCGGCGCTCGTCGGCGCGTTGAGGTCGACGACGACCTGGCGGTGTCCGTCGACCTCCTTGACGCGTGCCTCTCCGCGGGCGTCGGGCCAGTCGGGGAGCGCGACGAGGGTCGCGCTCGCGATCGGGGCCTCTTGCGGCTCGGACCCGCGGCGCTCCCAGAGGATGCCGCCGGTCACGCCGACGACGAGCGCTGCGCACGCTGCGACGAGCATCTGCACGCGCCCGGTGCGCGACGACCCACGACGTCGCGACGACAAGTCAGTGACTGGCGCCAGGGTCTCGTCGCGCTCGTCAGGCGTCGAGCCGCCTTCGGCGTCGGCCGCCCGCGGCACGACCGGCACGACGGGCGGCACGCTCGCGGCGTGCAGGTCGACGACGGGGACAGGCGCGTCCGCGGGCACCGGTGTACCGGGGAAGGGCTGGACGCCCGCAGGGCCGGTCTCGGGCGACGAACCGCCCGAGGTTCCACCCGCGCCACCGAGACCGAGCTCGGCGCTGATGCGGTCCCACACCTCGGGAGCCGCGGGGACGAGCGCGTCCTCCGTCGTGACGGATCGTCCCGTCTCGACGACCGAGGTGAGCTCGGCAAGCTCGGCGCGGCAGTGCTCGCACGCGGCGAGGTGCTCACGCTCGGAGGCGCTCGCGGCGTCCTCTCCGAGCGCGACGAGCGCGAGGACGTCAGGATCGACGTGCTGCACCGTCCACCTCCAGTCGTGTGCGCAATCGGGTCAGGCCGCGCCTGACGTGACTCTTCACCGTACCGAGCGGCAGGGCCAGCTCTTCGGCGATCTCTGTGTGCGTCAGCTCGCGGAAGAACGCGAGCCGAAGGATGGTGCCGGCGGGGTCGCCGAGCCTGTCGAGCTCGTCGGCGACGAGCACGCGGTCCGCGACGCGGTCCGCGGCGGACTCCTCGGTCCCGGCGACGTCCGGTGCCAGCACGACGGCCGCCGTCTCAGACTTCCGCGAGCGTGTCCGGGCCTCGTGGGCGTCCGCGACCTTGTTCCGACAGATCGCCATGAGCCACGTCGAGAGTTTCGCGCGGTCGGGGTCGAAGCCCTGCCGTCCGCGCCACGCAGCGACGAACACCGCCTGGGTGACGTCCTCGGCGTCGCTCCGGTTGCCGAGCGACCGCATCGCCACCGTGTGCACGAGGGCGGACCAGCGCTCGTACGCCTCGCGCAGCGCGCTCTCGTCACCGCCGGCGAAGGCCGCGCCGAGCGCCCGGAGGGCGTCGTCGTCAGCGCGCGCGGTGACGGTCACGTGCTCTCCTCTGCGCGTGGGCGGTGGTGCGGTCGTCAGGACGGTCATGGTGCAGGGACGGCCGTGACGATCACGTTGTCCACATAGTGTCCGGTGCTGCGGTCGAACCTGCCACCGCACGTCACCAGGGTAAGACGCCGGTCACCTGCACGGTCGAAGACCTGCTCGAGCGGCACGTCGGACTTCGCGATGCGCTCGATGTCGGTGACCGTGTACGTGAAGATCTGCCCGTCGTCGTCGGTCACGATGACGCGGGCGCCCTCGTCGATGTCGACGAGGCGGGAGAACTGCCCGAGGCCAGCGAGGGTGTCGACGTGCGCTGCGACGACGACCGCACCGGCGCTGTCCGCTGGTGCAGGGCCGTAGCGGTACCAGCCCGCGCGGTCCCCGTCCTCGGGGACCGTCATGGTCCCGTCAGGCTCGACGCCCACGGCGTCGACCGCCATCGAGATGTCGAGGTCCTTGATCGTGAGTGTCGCCGGTGCCGGTGCGGCAGCGTCGGGGACGCCGATCGCCGAGGTCACCGGGATGTCCGGGACGACGACGGGAGCGGCCGGCTGCGCGGCCGACGCCGTCGGGGAGACAGCCGACGGCGTCGGGGCCGGGACGTCGGACGCCGCGCCGCCCGAGCACGCGGCGAGCGCGAACGACGCGGCGACGACGGCTGCGGCAGCCCGGGACCGCGCACGGCCTCGAGCCCCCGCGGGCCGGGCGCCCCGCGCCGCTCCGAGGAGCGGGCGGGACGCCGGCCGGGGTGCACCGTGGGCCGTGAGCGAGAGGAGAGCTCGTCCGGTCGGGTGCATGGTCGTCCGTCCTGTCAGCGCTGGGCGCGGGCGGTCGCGACGGAGGAGCGGCGCACGAGCGCAGCCCCGCCGGCGGCGAGGAGGAGCAGGCCGCCGCCGACGGCGAGCGGGCTGACACCCGAGCCGGACTCGGCCGCGAGACCGGTCATGCCGGCCTGGACGCCCGACGGCGTCGAGTGGAGGCCGTCGATCGTCTGGGTCGCGAGCGCGAGCGAGTCGCCCTCGAGGCTGCCCCACGCGTACACGATCGTGTTGGTGCCCTCGGCGACCTCGACGTCGGCCGGGCCGAGCACGGGCTCGGTCGTGCCCGCGGCCGCGACCGCTGCGGGGACCGTGCCGGCCGGGAGGTCGAGGACCTCCTCCTTGCCGTTCGCGAGGTCGGAGATGACGGCGTCGCCGCCTGCGAGGACGTCGACGGCCGGGGCGGCAGCGACGTGGCGGACGGTGAGGCGGCCCTCGCCGGCCTCGGTCTTCGAGGTGTCGTTCGTGAAGAGCGACGCCGTCGGGTT
Organism: Sanguibacter hominis ATCC BAA-789; assembly: GCF_012396185.1. Classification (GTDB taxonomy): domain Bacteria; phylum Actinomycetota; class Actinomycetes; order Actinomycetales; family Cellulomonadaceae; genus Flavimobilis; species Flavimobilis hominis. The sequence goes on along the minus strand of NZ_JAAXOW010000001.1, from coordinate 851,793 downwards.
GCCCTCGGCGTCGAGGTGCGCGGCCGCGGTGTAGCTCTTGCCGGCGTCGAGCGTGAGGTCGACGGGGCCGATCGCCGGGTCGCTCGCGTCGGTCGCGTCCGCGGCGGTGATCGCGACGGAGTACGTGCCGGCAGGGAGCTCGAGCGGGCCGGCGAGGTCGCCGGGCTTGAAGTCGTCGAGGGTGAGCTCGTCGTCGACCCACACGTCGACGGTGAGGTCGGGGACGCCGTGCAGGACGGACAGGGTCGCGTCGCCGTCAGCGGCCTGGGCGGGGACGGCGCCGAGGGTGACCAGTGCTGCGGCTGCGCCGGTGGCGAGGAATGCTGCGCGCTTCGTGATTCGCATGATTGCTCCTGAGGTGCGTGCCGGGTCGTGGTCGACCCGTCGGGTGTGATGGACACCCACTACTTCCGGCGGAGGCGGCCGCGCGGATGCACCTGGAGGCAAGAAAGTTGGACGAGATTCTCGATCGACGCGTCTGTGCAGGTCAGACGCGTCGATCGAGGACGCTCAGCGGTCGACGCGGGCCGATCCGCCGCCGGCGAGCTTGAGCACCTCGGCCTTCGTGACCATGGTCGTGTCGCCCGGGGTGGTCATGGCGAGGGCGCCGTGTGCTGCGCCGTACTCGACGGCGGTCTGCAGGGGCTGGCCCTCGAGCATGCCGTAGATGAGGCCCGACGCGAACGAGTCGCCGCCGCCGACGCGGTCGAAGATCTCGAGGTGCTCGCGCATGGTGGCGTGGACGATGCCCGTGTCACGGGACCAGGCGAGCGCGCCCCAGTCGTTGTCGGAAGCGGAGTGGACGGTGCGCAGGGTGTTGCCGACGACCTTGAAGTTCGGGAAGGCGGCAGCAGCGGTCTCGACCATCCTCGCGAACGAGTCGACCTCGATCTCGGAGATGTTTTCGTCGACGCCGTCGATCTCGAAGCCGAGCGAGGCCGTGAAGTCCTCCTCGTTGCCGATCATGACGTCGATGTGCTGAGCGATCTCACGGTTGACCTCGCGCGCCTTGTCGATCCCGCCGATGGACCTCCACAGCGACGGCCGGTAGTTGAGGTCGTAGGAGACGACGGTGCCGTGCTTCTTCGCTGCCGTGACGGCGGCGATGACGGTCTGCGCGGACGTCTCGGAGAGCGCGGCGTAGATGCCGCCGGTGTGGAGCCAGCGCACACCGAGCGCACCGAAGAGGTGGTCCCAGTCGACGTCGTCGGGGCCGAGCTGGCTCGCGGCCGTGAGGCCGCGGTCGGAGACTCCGACGGCGCCGCGCACGCCGAAGCCGCGCTCGGTGAAGTTCAGCCCGTTGCGGACGGTGCGGCCGATGCCGTCGTAGTCGCGCCACTGGATGAGCTGCGTGTCGACGCCGCCCTGGAGGATGAGGTCTTCGACGAGGCGGCCGACCTCGTTGTCGGCGAGGGCGGTGACGACGGCGGTACGCAGGCCGAAGGCGCGGCGCAGGCCACGGGTGACGTTGTACTCGCCGCCGCCTTCCCAGGCGGCGAACTGGCGGGTGGTGCGGATGCGGCCGGCGCCCGGGTCGAGGCGGAGCATGACCTCGCCGAGTGACACGGCGTCGTAGCGGCACTCGGAGGCGGGGCGCAGGTTGAGCGCGGCGATCTCGACGGGGATCTGGGACATCGTCGTCTTCTCCATGGTGTGAGGCAGGGTCGTGTGCGGTGGTGGTTCAGCGGGCGGCGAGCGCGACGGCCTCGGCGGTGAGGCGGGTGATCTCGGCGAAGTCGCCGCTGTTGACGAGGTTCTTGGGGACCATCCAGGAGCCGCCGACGGCGGCGACCGCGGGGATGGCGAGGTACTCGTGGAGGTTGGCGGGGCCGACGCCGCCGGTGGGGACGAACGAGACGCCGCCGAAGGGCGCGGCGAGGGCCTTGATGGCGGGGGCGCCGCCGGACGTGCCGGCGGGGAAGAACTTGACGGTCGTCAGGCCGAGCTCGAGGGCGGCCTGGATCTCGGTCGCGGTGACGGCGCCCGGCAGGACGAGGATGCCGTGCTCCTGGCAGCGCTCGACGACGGCGCGGGAGAGCCCGGGGGAGACGACGTAGCTCGCGCCTGCGGCGACGGCGAGGTCCACCTGGTCGGTGGTCAGGACGGTCCCGGCGCCGAGGATCATGTCGCCGCGGGCGGCCATCGCGCGGATCGAGTCGGCTGCGGCCGCGGTGCGGAAGGTGACCTCGGCGACCGGCAGGCCGCCGGCGGCGAGCGCCGCGGCGAGCGGGTCGGCGTGGGCGGCGTCGTCGAGCACGACGACGGGCACGAGGCGTGCTGCGGAGAGCTGGTCGAGGGTCTGCTGGGGCTGAGGGCTCATGGCGGGTCCGTCCTGTCGGTCTCGGTGCGGGCCGCGTCATCACGGCCGTTTCGCTACCCGAAACGCTGGTATCGCTGAACGGAACAAGCATCGCATGCGGCGCATGGGCGCACAAGCGTCAGGCCGCGCCGAGGCCCAGCCCGCCGGGAAGCAGGTCTGGAAGCGTCGAGCGGATGAGCGAGTGCAGCTCGCCGACCCGCTCGGGCGACATCCGCTCCGCCGGCGCCGTGATGCTCACGGCAGCGACCGGCTGCCCACTGCGGAAGAGTGGGACCGCGACGCACGAGATGTCAGGCTCGTTCTCCCGCTCCTCGACGGCGTAACCGCGGTCGCGAGCTGCCTCGAGCGCGTGCCACGCCCGCTCCTCGACGCCGTCCGCGAGGCCCACCGTGTACCCCCGCAGCGACGCACGGTCCGTCCCGCGGGCTGCGAGCAGCGCGCGCCCGAGCGCCGTCGTCGCGGCTGGGTTGCGCCGGCCGACGGCGGAGTAGACGCGTACGGACCGCTCCGGCTCGACCTTGTCGAGGTACACGATGTGCGTCCCGCTCAGCACGCCGAGGTGCACGAGCTCGCCGCTCGCGGTCGACAGTGCAAGGAGCGCGGGGTGCAGGAGCGCCGGGAGGTTGTCCTCGGAGAGGAAGCGGTCGCCGAGCGCGACGGCAGCCGCGCCGAGGAGGTAGGCGCCCGAGGCGGGGTCCTGGCTCGCGAAGCCGCGGAACTTCAGTGCCGCGAGAGAGCGGTGCACGGTCGTCTTGTTGAGCCCCAGCCCGGCCGCGAGATCGGCGAGCTGGACGCCCTGGGCGCCCCCGCAGGCGAGCGCCTCGAGCACGACCAGGGCGCGGTCGATCGCCTCCACCGGTGACGTGGCCGTGCTCGCGGGCTGTGTGGTCTCAGGGATGGTCATCGGGCGTCCTCGGGATCGGTGAGGGGGAGGAACGTTCCGACGCCGCGGTCGGCGTCGTACGCGGCGGGGTTGAGCAGGTTGCGCGGGCGGCGCCCGTGCGCGACGTCGACGAGCGACTCGAACGCGGAGTCGGTGACGCCGCGTACGAAGTCCTCGGTCCAGCACAGCGCGTGCGGCGTGACGATCACCTGGTCCATCGAGAGGAGCGGCTCGTCCGTCGCGGGCGGCTCCTCCTCGAGGACGTCGAGAGCGGCCCCGGCGATCTGACCTGCGTCGAGCGCCGCCGTGAGCGCCGCCTGGTCGACGAGCGGGCCGCGTCCCACGTTCACGAGGTACGACGTCGGCCGCATGTGGGCGAGGAAGGTCGCGTCGACGACGTGGAACGATCCGGGGTTGAGGGACGCCGTCAGCACGACGTAGTCGGACTCGGCGGCGAGGCGGTCGAGCGGCACGAGGTCGACGCCGAGCCGGGCCGCGGGCTCGTGTGCGCTGTCGCGGTCGACCGTCACGACGCGCGCGCCGAGCGGTACGAGGAGCCCGGCGAGGTCCTGGCCCACGCTGCCGAAGCCGACGATGCCGACCGTGCGGCCGGCCACCCCGCGTCCGATGTGCTGGCCGCGGTCCTCCCAGCGGCCGCTCGACACGAGGCGCTGGTTCGCCACGAGTTCGTGGCTCAGCGCGAGCACGAGCGTGAGCGCGGACAGGGCGAGGGGGCGTCGGACGCCGTCGGGCGCGTTGGTGAGCACCACGCCCTCGGCGGCGAGGTCGTCGGGGTCGATCCCGTCGTAGCCGGCGCCGAAGCGGGCGATGTGCTTGAGGCGAGGGCAGGCGGCGACGAGCTCGCGGGAGAACGGCCAGTGGCCGAACGACAGGATCGCGTCGAACCCGTCGAGGTCCCCGGGCGTCGGGGCGTGGCCGTCGACGGGGCGCATCGTGCGCCACGTGAGGCCTGCGGCCTCGAGGCGCTCGAGGCCGATGTCCCCGAACACGGTCGTGCCGTCGGGGGCGACGTTGTCGGAGGTGAGCCCAACGACGTAGGGGCCGTGCGACTGGTCCATGACACTCCTTCGTGCGGTCGCGCCCTCCCCGCACCGTGGAACAGGCGCTCCGGGCAGCGGAACGTTCTCAGCGTAGGGCATCAAATCATCAGATCAATAGCGGCCCCATGCGCCCAGGGTAGCGACATGAGGGCGTCAGTAGTCAGATTCATCAGACGACTGCTATCGTGAGGCAACCCCGCCCCCTCAACGACGAAGGGCCACCCATGGCACGCATCACCAGCATCGAGATCGAGGACGTGCGCTTCCCGACGTCCCTCACCGCGGACGGCTCGGACGCCATGAACAAGGACGGCGACTACTCCGCCGCCTACGTCGTCCTGCGCACCGACGGCGTCGACGCGTCCGGGGCGCCGCTCACCGGCCACGGCCTCACCTTCACCACGGGTCGCGGCAACGACATCGTCGCCGCAGCTGCACGCCAGCAGGCCGAGCACCTCGTCGGCCGCGACGTCGCCGAGGTCGCCGCCGACCTCGGCGGCACCTACCGCTACCTCACCTCCGACGCGCAGATGCGCTGGCTCGGCCCCGAGAAGGGCGTCGTGCACCTGTCCCTCTCCGCAGTCATGAACGCCGTCTGGGACCTGGCCGGCCGCCTCGCGGGCAAACCTGTCTGGCGCCTGCTCGCCGACATGACGCCCGAGCAGCTCGTCGACGTCGCCGACCTGCGTTACCTGTCCGACGCGCTCACCCGCGACGAGGCGATCGCCCTCCTGCGCGCCCAGGAAGCCGGCAAGGCCGAGCGCATCGCCCACCTCGAAGAGGCTGGCTACCCCTGCTACACGACGTCGGCAGGCTGGCTCGGCTACTCCGACGAGAAGATGCGACGCCTGTGCGAGGAGGCCGTCGCCGAGGGATACCAGCACATCAAGCTCAAGTGCGGCCTCGACCTCGGGCACGACGTCCGCCGTGCCCGCATCGCCCGCGAGGTGATCGGCCCCGACCGCGCGCTCATGATCGACGCGAACCAGGTGTGGGACGTCGACGAGGCGATCGACTGGGTGAACGCCATGAAGGAGTTCGACCTCCTGTGGATCGAGGAACCGACGAGCCCCGACGACATCCTCGGCCACGCGGCCGTCAGGCGCGGCGTCGCACCGGTCGGCGTCGCGACGGGCGAGCACTGCCACAACCGCGTCATGTTCAAGCAGCTCTTCCAGGCCGACGCCATCGACTTCGTCCAGCTCGACGCCGGCCGGCTCGCCTCGATGAACGAGATCGTCGCGGTCATGCTGCTCGCCGCGAAGTTCGGCAAGCCCGTGTGCCCGCACGCAGGCGGCGTCGGGCTGTGCGAGATGGTCCAGCACGCGTCGATGCTCGACTACGTCGCCATCTCCGGATCGATGGAGGGCCGCGTGACCGAGTTCGTCGACCACCTGCACGAGCACTTCACCGACCCCGTGGTCGTCCGCGACGCGCGCTACCGCCTGCCGAGCAAGCCCGGCTACTCGACCGAGATGTTCCCCGCGTCGGTCGCTGACTACCGCTTCCCTGACGGCGCGTACTGGCGCGAGCGCCACGAGAGCGCCGCACGTGCCGCGGTCGCCGCCGGGACCGCGGCCTCGTCCGTCGCCGAGCGGCTCGCCGACTGACCGGTCCGCCGACCGGCCGGACAACCCGACCCCCGGCGGCGCGTCCCCCCGAGACGCGCCGCCGGGCCCATGAGGAGCCGCAGCGTGGATACTCGCCCCATGTCCCGAACCGATCGCGTCGTCGACGCCGTCACGCAGATGATCCTCGACGGCGAGCTCGCGCCGGGCGGCCGCCTGCCCGTCGAGGCCGAGCTGGCCGAGCGCCTCGAGGTGTCGCGCGGGTCGCTGCGCGAGGGGGTGCGCGCGCTCGCGGTGCTCGGCATCCTCGAGTCGCGCCAAGGCGACGGCACCTACGTCACGAGTCTCGCCCCGAGCCTCCTGCTGCGTCCGGTCGGCCTGCTCGTCGAACTGCAGGGGGCCGGTCAGGCGCGGCACACTCACGCCGTCCGCCGCATGCTCGAGGCAGAGGCGGCGGCAGGGGCCGCGCGCCGGCCTGACGACGCGGCGTCCCGCGACGCCGCCCGCGCCGCGCTCGACCGCGCCGCGGCGGCGCTCGCCGGCCCGCCCGACGACGGGCACGACGCGTTCCTCGAGGCCGACGTCGCGTTCCACGCCGCGCTCGCAGCGTGGGCGGGGAACCCCGTGCTCGCCGCGCTCGTCGACGCTCTTGCTGGGCGCACGACGCCGCACCGCAGGTGGCGCGCGACGACGCTGCCTGATGCAGACGCCCGCGCTCATGAGTGGCACAGCCAGATCCTGACGGCCGTCGAGGACGGCCGTCAGGACGAGGCTCGCACGCTCATGCAGGCGCACCTGCTCGAGGTCGAGCGTTCGCTGCCCTGACGACCGAGGCTCGTCTCCAGCGGCCTGACGGCGTCAGGGCGCGGTGAGCCTGCCGACCACCGTGATCGAGTCGCTGTCCTCGGTCGCGGTCGAGCCGTACGTGACGTAGCCGTTCTGCAGGTCGAGCATCGTCATGCTCGTCTGCGGGAGCTCGTAGACCTTGCCGCTCGCGCGGTGGAACAGCAGCTGTCGCGACTCGGAGTCGTCGTCGCCGACCGCGAGCCCGAGCGTCATCCAGGTCGCGTCGAGCGCCACGGAGGAGATCCTTCCGACGCCGTTCGCCCGGAAGCGCACGAGGCTCGCTCCGTCGACGAGCTCGATGAGGTCTCCTGCCGGGTCGGCGGGCGACGCCTCGCCCTCGGTCGAGAGGTTCTCGCCCTCGACGACGACCTCGCCCTCGAGCGGCTCGCCCTCTGCGGTCTCGTCGTCCTCGCTGACGCCGTCGTCGACACCCTCCTCGACCGTGTCGGCGTCGTCAGGGCTCACACCGCCGTCCTCGGAGTACGGGCTCTGGACGTAGGCGGTGCCGCACTGGATCTCGACGATGCGGTCGGCGGCGGTCGGTGCGGGGATCGCGACGGTCTCGCCTGCGGTCCCGTCAGCGTTCACGAGCTGGCGCGTGACGTCGTCCTCGGCGAACGCGAAGAACGAGAGCCTGCCGGCAGACACGCACGGGTCTGCCGCGACGCCCCACGCGTCCGTCGCGACGACCGTGGGCGCGCCCGAGCCGTCGAGCGGTCGCGAGTAGATCGTCGACAGGTCGTCGCCGTCGAGGCCCTCCCAGTACGCGATCCCGTCCTGGACCGCGACGGAGGCCGCGTACGTACCTGGGGGCATGCCGCCCGCGCCGGACGCGTCGGCGAGGACGGTGCGCTTCCCGCTCGCGCGGTCGAGCGCGAACACGTAGCCGCCGACGTCCTCGAGCGCCGCGGCGAGCTCCTGCTCGTCCACGGCCTCGACCTCGACGGTCCAGGTCAGGACGTCAGGCGTGAGCTGGCCCGCGACGAGCGTTACCGTCTCCGGCACCGTGTCCTCGACGAGCCACTCGACGTCGCCCGTCGTGAGGTCCAGGATCCCGATCGAGTCGTCGGTGAGGCCGTCGCTCGAGCCGGTGAGCAGCACCGTGCCGTCGGCCTGGACGGTGCCGGTGCCTGCGTCGACGTCGGTGCTCACAGGCGTGACGACGCCCTCGGCGATCGCGTCGGGGAACGTCGCGCGCAGGTCGACCTCGACGGGTGCGGCGGACGTCGTCGGTGCCGGTTCGGGACTCGACGACGTGCATGCCGCGAGCGCGAGCGCGAGGACGGCGAACCCGCCGACAGGACGTACGAGGCGACGGGCATGCATGCGAGGCTCCCAGGATCGGTGCGGTCCCGATGAGGTTACAGGGCGGCGCCTCAGTCCTTCGCGTCGGCGTAGGAGGCGACGACAGCGACGGAGAGGGCGAACTCGACGTCGTCGGGCGAGGCGGGGAACAGCAGGCGACCCGCCTCGGCTGCGCTCTCCCGCACGGCCTGCGCGACGTCGTCGGCCAGGTCGGCGGGCACGTGCACGATCACCTCGTCGTGCAGGAAGAACACGAGGTGGGGCCGCTCGACGAGCGGTGCCTCCGGGCGTAGCGCGTGCAGGCGCTCGCGCAGGAGCGCGAGCCAGCACAGGGCCCACTCGGCGGCGGTGCCCTGCACGACGAAGTTGCGCGTGAAGCGGCCGATCGCGCGGGCGCGCGCGGCGTCGGCACCCGCGTCCGCGGGGCGCTCGCGCTCCTCGCCCTCGCCGAGCGGCGCCCCGCTCCCGCCGTCTGGGCGCGGGGAGGTGCGTCCGAGCCACGTCGTGACCTGGCCGCCGCGCTCGCCCACCTCGGCGGCGCGCTCGACGAGCCCGATCGCCGCCGGGAACGCGCGCCGCAGCTGGGGCAGCACCTGACCGGACACGCCCTGCGTCCCGCCGTACATCGCGCCGAGCATCCCGTACTTCGCGTGCGTGCGGCTCTCGACCGCGCCCGTCGCGACGATGCCCTCGTACATGTCGGCGGCCCGGCCTGCACCTGCCATGGCCTCGTCGCCGGACATGGCGGCGAGGATCCGCGGCTCGAGCTGGGCGGCGTCGGCGACGACGAAGCACCACCCCGGGTCGGGGCGGACGGCGTCGCGCACCTGGCGGGGGAGCTGGAGGGCGCCGCCGCCGTCGGACGCCCACCGCCCGGTGACGACACCACCGACAACGTAGACCGGCCGGAAGCGGCCGCCGCGCACCCACGATTCGAGCCAGTGCCACCCGTTCGCGGTCCACAGGCGCGCGAGCTTCTTGTACTCGAGCAGGGGCGGGATCGCGGGGTGGTCGATCTGCGTGAGCTCCCACGAGCGGGTCGACGTCGCGGGGAGGCCTGCGCGGCGCAGAGACCTCAGCACGTCGACGGGGGAGTCCGGGTTGAGCGTCGGGTCGTCGAGCTCGCGGCGCAGCACCGCGGCGAGCGCCTCGAGCCGCGCGGGGCGGAAGCCCTCGGGCGGGCGCGGGCCGAGCAGGTCGGCGAGGAGGGCGTCGTGGACGTCCGGCCGCCACGGCAGGCCCGCGTACGTCATCTCGGCGGCGACGAGCGCGCCCGCGGACTCGGCAGCCAGCAGGAGGCGCAGCCGGCCCGCGCCGTCTCCCGCCGCCCTGACGGCGTCGAGCTGGGCGACGAGCTCGACGACAGGATCGAGACGCTCGGCTGCGGGGCCGAGCTCGGCCGCGTCGAACAGCGCGTCCTGCCGCGCGGGCGCCGCGAGCGGCAGCGGGTCGTCCCAGCCGTCCCGGGGCCCCCGTGCGAGCCTGCTCGACGACGTCGCGGCCGCGTCGCGCAGGATGCGGTGGCACAGGCGCAGGTCGTGGCTGCGCGCGACGTGCACGCCTGCCGCGAGCAGCGGGGGCAGGGCGACCGACGTGTCCGCCCAGGTCCACCGCACCTCGGCCGGCTCGGCGCGCACCGCGGCAGGCAGCTCGTCCGCGGCGACGTCGCGGCGCGCGACGACCTCGCCCTCGCGGGTCACGGACGTGAGCGCGAGGCGGTCGCCGTCGGGCGTCCCCACCTGCTCGACCACGATGTGCACGCCCCATCCTCCCGCGTCCCGGACGCTGGCCGGCTCTCACGTGCGCAACGTGCCCGAAACACCCCTTTGCTACTCTCGCCACAGAGGTGCGCTGCGTCCCGGATCGTCCTGTTCACCTGCGGGTCCCTCACCCGCGCGGGGCCCGACCGGCAGCGGCGCGGAGGAGCGCGATGTCCCTGAGCCTGAGCCCCCTCGACGAGCGGCTCGAGGCCGCTGGTGCGCGGTTCACCGACTTTGCAGGGTGGCGGATGCCGCTGCGGTTCACGTCGGAGCTCGCGGAGCACAAGGCGGTGCGCGAGGCGGCCGGAGTGTTCGACCTCAGTCACATGGCGGAGATCCTCGTGACCGGTCCGCACGCGGCAGCGGCGATGGACCACGCGCTCGCCGGCCTGTTCTCCCCGCTCGTCGACGGTCAGGCGCGGTACAGCCTGCTGCTCGCCCCGGACGGCGGGATCCTCGACGACCTGATCGTGTACCGCACGGCACCCGACCGCTTCCTCGTCGTCGCGAACGCGTCCAACCGCGACCTCGTCCGCGACGAGCTGCGGTCACGGTGCCGCGGCGCGGACTGCGAGGTCGACGACGTCACGGACGAGCTCGCGCTCGTCGCCGTCCAGGGCCCGCGCTCGCGGGAGGTCCTCGAGCGGGTCGTCGACCTCGAGGTCGACGGTCTCGAGACGCTGCGCTACTACCGAGCGCTGCCCATGCGGTTCGCCGGTGCTGACGGCCTCGTCGCACGGACGGGGTACACGGGCGAGGACGGCTTCGAGCTCTACCTCGAGGCGTCGGCGGCCCCCGCGCTGTGGGACGCCGTGCTCGCGGCGGGTGCCGACCTGGGCGCGGTCCCCGCCGGGCTCGCGGCGCGCGACACGCTCCGGCTCGAGGCAGGCATGCCGCTCTACGGCAACGAGCTCACCGGGCAGGTGCACCCCGCGCAGGCCGGGCTCTCCCGGTCGGTCCCGGTCGCCCGCAAGGGCGAGTTCGTCGGTCGCGATGCGGTCCTCGCGGGCCCGCCGGCCGATGCCCGTCAGCTCGTCGGTCTCGTCGGCGAGGGGCGCCGCGCCCCACGGGCGGGCACCGCGATCCTCGACGGCGACACGGTCGTCGGGGAGGTCACGTCCGGAGCGCTCTCGCCGACGCTCGGCCACCCGATCGCGCTCGCCTACGTCGACCCGGCCCTGACCGACCCTGGGCTCCCGCTCGAGGCGGACGTGCGCGGCACGCGCGTCCCCGTCACCGTCAGCACGCTCCCGTTCTACTCCCGGAAGGAATCCTGATGACCATCCCCGCAGACCTGAGGTACACGGCCGAGCACGAGTGGGTCGCCGTCGTCGACGGGCAGGTGCGTGTGGGGGTCACGGCGCACGCCGCGACCGAGCTTGGTGACATCGTCTTCGTCGAGCTGCCCGAGCCGGGCACGCGGGTCGTCGCCGGTCACGTGGCGGGCGAGATCGAGTCGACCAAGTCTGTCTCCGAGCTGTTCGCGCCGATCGACGGGGAGATCGTCGAGATCAACACTGCGGTCGTCGACGACCCGGCGCTCGTCAACGCCGACGCGTACGCCGCGTGGCTCTACGTCGTCGCCCCCGACGACCCGGCGACGATCGACTCGCTGCTCGACGCCGCCGCGTACGCCTCGCTCGTCGGCGCCTGAGGCGGCGCCCGCGATGACGTCAGGTTTCGGCGACCGTCACGTCGGGACCGACGCGTCGGACCAGCGCCGCATGCTCGCCGCCGTGGACCCGGGCCTCGCGTCGCTCGACGCGCTCGTCGAGCGCGCGGTCCCGGGCGTCGTCCTGCACGCGGACGCCGACCCGCTCGCGTCTGCGCTGCCCGCACCGGCCGACGAGCGCGAGACGCTCGCAGAGCTGGCCGCGCTCGCGGCCGCGAACCGCGTGCGCCGGTCCTTCCTCGGCATGGGCTATCACGGCACGATCACGCCGGCGGCGATCCGCCGCGGGATCCTCGAGGCGCCCGGCTGGTACACGGCGTACACGCCGTACCAGCCGGAGATCTCCCAGGGGCGCCTCGAGGCGCTCCTCAACTTCCAGACGATGGTCGCGGACCTCACGGGGCTCGCGACGGCGAACGCGTCGATGCTCGACGAGGGCACCGCCGTCGTCGAGGGCATGCTGCTCGCTCGCCGCGCCGCGCGCCCGGCCGAGCCGACCGACGTGTTCCTCGTCGACGCGGACGCCCTGCCGCAGACGCGCGCGCTGCTCGCGCACCGTGCCGAGGCGGTCGGCATCGAGGTCGTCGAGGTGCCGCTCGCAGACACGGCACCCGAGGACCTGCCGCCCGCGTTCGGCGTGCTCGTCCAGCATCCCGGCGCGTCGGGACGGCTCTGGGACCCGTCTGCCGTCGCGGCCGCCGTGCACGCGCGCGGCGGCCTCGTCGTCGCCGCGGCGGACCTGCTCGCGCTCACCCTCGTGCGCGCTCCGGGCGAGCTCGGCGCGGACGTCGCTGTGGGCACCACCCAGCGCTTCGGCGTGCCGCTCGGCTACGGCGGCCCGCACGCCGGCTACATGGCTGTGCGCGCGGGCCTCGAACGGCAGCTTCCCGGCCGCCTCGTCGGGGTGTCCAAGGATGCCGACGGCGACCCCGCCTACCGCCTGAGCCTCCAGACGCGCGAGCAGCACATCCGCCGTGAGAAGGCCACGAGCAACATCTGCACCGCGCAGGTCCTCCTCGCGGTCGTCGCGTCGATGTACGCCGTGCACCACGGACCCGACGGGCTCGCCCGCATCGCGTGCGCCGTCCACGACCGCACGGTGCGGCTCGCCCGCGCCCTCGGCGACGCCGTCGTGCACCGCGACGTGGTCGACACGCTCGCCGTGCGCCTGCCCGGCCGCGCGGCGCGGGCCGTCGCGGCGGCCGCCGAGCGCGACCTCCTGCTCTGGCTCGCCGACGACGACACGCTCCAGGTGACGCTCGACGAGACGACGACGGACGCCGAGGTCGAGCTCCTCGCTGAGGTCCTCACCGCGCACGGTGCCGCACCCGCCGCGGACGGGACGCCCGACGTCGGCATCCCGGCCGCGCTGCGCCGCACGAGCGACTACCTCACTCATCCCGTGTTCCGCACGCACCGCTCCGAGACGAGCCTCGTGCGGTACATGCGTGCGCTCGAGGACAAGGACTATGCGCTCGATCGCGGCATGATCCCGCTCGGCTCGTGCACGATGAAGCTCAACTCGGCGGTCGAGATGACGCCCGTGACGTGGCCCGCGTTCGCGGACCTGCACCCGTTCGCACCGCCGCAGGACGCCGCCGGGACGCTCGCACTCGTCGCGGACCTCGAGCGGTGGCTCGCCGACCTGACCGGCTACGCCGCTGTGAGCCTCCAGCCCAACGCTGGCAGCCAGGGCGAGCTCGCCGGGCTCCTCGCGGTGCGCGAGTACCACCGCTCCCGCGGCGACGCGGCACGCACCGTGTGCCTCATCCCGTCGTCGGCGCACGGCACGAACGCGGCCAGCGCCGTCCTCGCGGGGCTGCGCGTCGTCGTCGTCGCGTGCGACGAGACCGGCAGCATCGACCTCGACGACCTGCGCGCCAAGGTCGCGGAGCATGCGGACGACCTCGCCGCGATCATGGTCACCTACCCGTCGACGCACGGCGTCTACGAGGACACGATCACCGAGGTGCGCGACGTCGTACACGCGGCGGGCGGTCAGGTGTACGTCGACGGGGCGAACCTCAACGCGCTGCTCGGCCACGTCCGCCTCGGCGACCTGGGCGACGTCTCGCACCTCAACCTGCACAAGACGTTCTGCATCCCGCACGGCGGGGGCGGCCCGGGCGTGGGGCCGGTCGCGGTGCGCGAGCACCTCGCTCCCTTCCTGCCCGGGCACCCGCTCGACCCGCGCGCCGCCGCGCCGATGGACGACGACGGTCCGGCGCACCGCCGGATCCTGTCCGCCGCGCCGCTCGGCAGCCCGCTCGTCCTGCCGATCACGTGGGCGTACCTCCGGATGATGGGCACGGACGGGCTGCGGCACGCCACCGCATCAGCCGTGCTCGGTGCGAACTACCTCGCGGCGCGGCTGCGCGACCACTTCCCCGTGCTCTACACGGGCGAGGGCGGGCTCGTCGCGCACGAGTGCATCCTCGACCTGCGGCCCCTGCGGGCCGCGACGGGCATCACGGTCGACGACGTCGCGAAGCGGCTCGTCGACTACGGCTTCCACGCACCCACCGTGTCGTTCCCTGTCGCGGGGACGCTCATGGTCGAGCCGACCGAGAGCGAGGACCTCGCCGAGCTCGACCGCTTCGTCGACGCGATGGTCGCGATCCGCGCAGAGGCCGACGCCGTCGCGGAGGGCCGGTGGCCTGCCGACGACAACCCGCTCGTGCACGCGCCGCACACCGCGGCGAGCCTCGTCGAGCAGTGGATGCACCCGTACCCGCGGGACCTCGCGGTGTTCCCGGCGCCGGGGCAGCGTGGCCGCAAGTACTGGCCGTCCGTGCGCCGCATCGATCAGGCGTACGGCGACCGGAACCTGGTGTGCGCGTGCCCGCCGCCGGAGGCGTTCGCGTGAGCCCGGTACTCGTGCCGGACGCGGTAGCCTTGGGGGCATGACGACGCACGCATGGTGGTGGCTGCCCGCGCAGCCGTGACCGTCCGTGTCCCCGAGCTGCTCGCCGCAGCCGGGCCCGCGCCTCGGTCGCGGGGGCGGCGCCCGATCCCAGGAGCCCGCACACATGAGTGAAGCACCCATCTCGACCCTCGAGGCCGCACGCGCGCGCAGCGCCCAGGTCGAGGAGCAGATCGCCAAGGACCCCTCGCAGTTCCGCGTGCTCACGGGTGAGCGGCCCACCGGGTCGCTGCACATCGGCCACTACTTCGGGACGATCGCCAACCGCGTCCGGCTGCAGACGGCGGGTGTCGAGACGATCCTGATCCTCGCCGACTACCAGGTCATCACCGACCGGGACGTCATGGGCGACCTGCGCGGGACGGTCCGCGAGATCATGCTCGACTACCTCGCGAGCGGCATCGACCCCGAGAAGACGACGATCTTCACGCACTCCGCGGTGCCGGCGCTCAACCAGCTCATGCTGCCGTTCCTCTCGCTCGTGTCCGTCTCCGAGCTCGAGCGCAACCCCACGGTCAAGGCCGAGACGGCGGCGACGGGCGGGCGTGCGATGAGCGGCCTCATGCTCACCTACCCCGTGCACCAGGCTGCGGACATCCTGTTCTGCCACGGCAACCTCGTGCCTGTCGGGCAGGATCAGCTGCCGCACCTCGAGATGACGCGCACGATCGCCCGCCGGTTCAACCAGCGGTACGCGGGCGGCGAGCAGTATTTCCGCGAGCCTGAGGCGCTCCTCGCGCCGACCCCGACGATCCTCGGGACCGACGGCACGAAGATGAGCAAGTCGCGCGGCAACACGCTCATGCTGTCTGCGACCGCGGACGAGACCGCGAAGTGGGTCAAGCGCGCGAAGACCGATGCGGAGCGCACGATCACGTACGACCCGGAGGGACGCCCCGAGGTGGCGAACCTGCTCGGTCTGCTGTCGCTCACGACGGGCGAGGACCCCGAGGTCGCGGCCGCCCGCATCGGCGACGGCGGTGCGGGCACGCTCAAGCGCGAGGTCACCGAGGCGCTCGTCGAGTACCTGCGGCCGATCCGCGAGCGGCGCGCCGAGCTCGCCGCGCACGGCGACGACGTGCTCGAGATGCTCGCCCGCGGCAACGAGCGGGCGAACGAGCTCGCTGACGCGACCCTCGACGACGTCCGCCGCCTCATGGGGACGACCTACTGATCGACGGCTGACGGTCGGCGGGCCCGGTCTGACGGACCCGCCGACCGCGCCGTCGGCGACCGACCTCGCAGCACCTGCCCCTTCCCCGCCGTCGCCCCGGTCGATAGCGTGAGCGTGCCAGCGCTTCGCTGGCCTGAGCAGGGGGAACACATGCGACGAGGAATGGGGACCGGCATCGCCGTGCTCGCGCTCAGCGCGCTCGCGGCCTGCACCGCCGAGGAGCCAGCCGCGAGCCCGGGGGTGACCACGCCGCCTGGGGGCGTCGCGTCCCCTGCGGTCACGACGCCCGCTCCCGAGGAACCGATCCTCGCCTGGGCGGACGGGACACCGGTCGACGGTCCGACCATCGACATCGACGACGCGGTGGACGTGCGCCTCGGCGAGGGGGTCATGCTCGTGTCCGAGCTGAGGGTGGCCGAGGGCTGGCGGCCCGCGGTCGTCGACCTGCGACCTGACGGGACGTATCTCGCCGTCGACCTCGAGGGTGACGCGAGCCCGGGCGGTGGACCGGACGGGTACGGGCCCCTCCGCCTCGTCGGTGCGCACGGGACGACGACGCTCCGCTCGCCAGGGTGGGAGGTCTCAGGGATGGTCGACCCCGGCACGCTCGCAAGGTTCGTCGACGGGGGCGTCGCATGGGTCGAGCGGTCGGTCGAGGGCCCGTGGCGCCTGCTCTACGCGCCCGACGGCGAGGACGAGGGCCGCGTGGTCGCTGAAGGGGACGGTGTCGAGATCGCCGTGCGTGCGCTCGGCCGGTCCGCTGCGTACGACGACCGCGGTGGCGCGCTCGGCTGGGACGGGACGAGGGTCCCGCGGTCGTCTGACGCGCCGGACGTGTGGGTCACCCCGGGCGGGAACGACCTCCTGGTGAACAGCTGCACGGACGACGGCTGCGAGGTCAGCGTCGAGAACCCGGAGGGCAGCAGCACGCCGCTCGTCCGTGCTCCCGGCAGCGTCTTCGTCAGAGCGGCGGACGAGCAGCACGTCGTGGTCCAGGTCGCCGTCGGCGAGGATGACTCGCAGGTGTGGGTGCTCGACCGGACGGCACGCACGGCCGTCCGGCTGCTCGGCGCGGATCCCTACGAGCCCGGTCTGGACGACGGCCGGGTCCTGATGACGGGCGAGTCCATGGATGCGGAGGGGGAGCACGAGCTGTTCCTGGTCGACGTCGTCGAGCAGCGGTCCGAGCGTCTGCCGGTCGATCGGCTGCCGCTGGGTCTCTCGCTCGCTGGTGATCTCGCCGCGTGGACGGCCTCCGGTCCCGCTGGGGCAGACGGGGTCGGTGGCGCCATCCTGAGCTGGCCGCACGGCGACTGACGGGCGACGCCGTGCCTGGCCGCCGACGGCTAGGCCTCGCCACGGTCGACGGGCAGGTCCTGGCCCGTCATCACGCCGGCGTCGCTACGAGGCTCCTTCGACGGGACCCGCCGACCGCGCCGTCGGCGACCGACCTTGCAGCACCTGCCCCTTTCCCGCCGTCGCCTCGGTCGATAGCGTGAGCGTGCCAGCGCTTCGCTGGCTTGAGCAGGGGGAACACATGCAACGAGGAATGAGGACCGGCATCGCCGTGCTCGCGCTCAGCGCGCTCCCGGCCTGCACCGCCGAGCAGCCAGCCGTGAGCCCGGGGGTGACGACGCCGCATGCGGCGGTCGCGTCGCCTGCAGTCACGACGCCCGCTGCCGAGAAGCCGATCCTCGCCTGGGCGGACAGCAGCCCGATCACGGGGCCGACGATCGACGTGCTCGCGGAGGCGCAGCCCGTGGCGCTCGGAGACGGCGTCGAGCTGGTGCGCACGCTCGACGCGAAGAATGGCTGGCGGCCGAGGGTCCGTGACCTGCGCCCGGACGGCGCCGCGCTCGTCTCGACGATCGAGGGGGACGTCGGCACGGGCGGCGGGCCCGTGGGCAAGGACCCGTACGGCCCGCCCCAGATCGTCACGGCCGACGGTGCGACGGTGCTGCGAGTCCCGGACGAGCCCGACGCCTACGTCGATCGCGCGGAGCTGGCTGCCTTCGTCGACGGCGGTACCGCGTGGGTGGAGCGGACCTACCAGATCGACTACCGCACGTGGCGCCTGCTCTACGCGCCCGACGGCGCGACCGAGGGGACCGTGATCGCTGAAGGCGGCGAGGGCGACGCCGACATCGCCGTGCTCGCCGCGTGGGGTGCGTTCGACGAGGACGGCAACCTCGTCCGCTGGACGGGGGAGAAGGTCGCCGCGGAGCAACGTCCGTCGGATGTCGAGGTCGACGTCGAGGTCGTCGCCGCGGGAGCCGACGTGCTCGTGACCGAGTGCGCGAAGAGCGCGGAAGGTGCCTGCGACGTGAGCGTCGTGACGCGCGACGGCGCGAGCACACCCCTCCTGACGCTGACACCAGACACGTGGGTCGTCGGCGGGGACGACCAGCATGTCGTCGTCAGGGAGTCGTCGCCGGAGGGTAGCGAGGAGAACAGCTTCTGGGTCCTCGACCGCGAGCAGCGCACCGGCGCCAGACTCGTCGGCGACCACGTCTATGACCCGTGGCTGGCCGACGGACGGGTCGTCCTGTCCGCCGATCGCGGGGTCGAAGGTGACCAGCGGCCCGTGATCGTCGTCGACCTCGAGACCCGGACCGTTGAGCGGCTCCTCGTCGATCAGCGCATCGGGGACACGGTGATCGCGGGTGATCACGTCGCCTGGACGACGACCGAGGAGGTCGACCGCCACGGGGTCGGCGGCGCGATCCTGCGGTGGCCCGCCCGCTGAGCGAGGCTTGACCCGACTGCGACGTCGGGGTGCCTGACACATCGTCGACTGCAGTGAGACCCGAAACTCGAGTGGGAATGGGTGCAAGGATCGGCTGGCTCGAGACACAATAAATGCAACTCCTGGGCGACGAGCCGCTGCGCAAGAGATCGGTGCGCTCGAGATTGGTGCGCAAATTGCTGGAGTGTTAGCGCTGGTCGGCTCGTTGCTGCTAGCGTCACGGTCATGAGTCCAACCAGGATGAGCGCCTCGTTGAGCAGGAAACCGAAGATCGCGCGGAAGGTGGGTTATCGGCGGATAGCAGTGGCATCGCTGGCGTCGACTGTCGCCATCATGGGCGTCGGCGTATCCCCGGCGAATGCGGACTAAACGTCGCTGGGCATGCCGACGGCGAGCTTTTGGATGAGCACGACCGGGCTTAGCACCGCTTGGGTGGGCTACGTGGACACGGCTCGCGGGGCGTGGAATACCTCGACTGGCTCGTACATCAAGCGTAACTCAACAGCGGCGTCTTTCCTCACGGCCAAGGACATGCCTGAGTGGGACTGGTATGGTCTTTACACTGCTTACGGTACCCGGTCGACGCGGACGTTCAAGATCCAGGTAAACACCTACTACCTCAAGCAGGACGCTGGTCCCAGGCTCTACGAGTGGATCATGAGCACGACAACTCACGAGCTTGGTCATTCCCTCAGTCTCGCCGATGACCCAGTCACGACGCAGTCCAGTTTGATGAAGCATGCTAGGAACCGCTCCACTGTATACGAGCCGACAGCGTACGACATCCAAGACGTAGCGAGGTGGTACTGATGAAGACTCGCGCCGCGAGATTGTTGTCGGGAGTGTGCATGGCCGGGCTTGCTATAGGTTTGCTCGGTGGCTGTTCCGGTACTTTCACGAGAGCTGACGGCGTGGGTGGCGCTGGAGAGGGCGTCGAGATCCTGGAGACGGTGATGATGCGCGCCGATTATCGTGTTTTTGAGTCAGCGGTCGAGCTCGACGAGAAGGCCGACACGATCGTGCGGGGCATCGTCCGATCCTCCAAGGTCGAGTATGTCGTTCCGGAGTTTGTGGTGTCCGATGATGACGACCCGATGCGAAATCCGCAGGCGGGTCTCTCGGAGAAGGAGTTGCGCGAGCTGCGCGAACTTGACGACGGTTTCGTTGCGACGATGCACTCCGTCGAGATCACCGACGTCATCCAGGGTGACCATGAAGTCGGTGACATCGTCACAGTTCCGCAGCTCGGAGGCATCTACAAGAAGACCAACTACCTGACAGAGGGCCTCGACCAGATGTCGGTGGGCCAGGAGTATCTCCTGTTCGCCCGTCAGATCGACAACGGCAGGTTGAGCCTGCTGAATCTTGACCAGACCATCTACACCGTCGACGAGGGTGGGCGGCTCGAGCCAGCCGCCGAAGACCCGGAGGGTTTCATCGTCACGGGGTCGTTCGAGTCGGCTGCGAAGCTGTTTCAAGAGTAGTTCCACCTGAAGGCGCCCACGGCCCGTCAGGGTTCCGGGAAGTCCTGGCCGGTCATGACGCCCGCGTCGATCGTGTCGATGATCTCGGTGCCCTCGTCGTCCTCGCCGCGGGAGCGCTGCGCGGACATGCGGTGCTCCCGCGCGCCCTCATGCTCGAAGTGCGGGAGGTCGGCGTCGTCGTCGGCGACGGGGGCGCGCAGCAGCGAGACGGTCGCCCAGCCGCGGGCGACGAGACCCGCGTCGCTCTGCGGTTCCTTCGACATGTCGGTCCCGGTGTACGTGAGCGTGAGGTGGCCGTGGTCGGCCTCCTTGATACGGGCGTGCACCATGCCGAAGCTCGCGAGCGGCGCCTTGCGCAGGCCGAGGATCTGGTCGACCGGACGGTCAGGCACGTTGAGGTTCATGACCCGCGTGGGGTCGGGGTTATCGAGGAGCCAGCGCAGGGCCCGCTCCACGACATACCCGGCGGTGTCCCAGTGCGTCGGGTCGGCAGAGTTGAGCGAGACGGCCATCGCGAGCATGCCGTGCGTCGAGGCGGACAAGGCGGCGCCGACCGTCCCGGAGTGCAACGTCGCGTGTCCCGTGTTGGCCCCCCGGTTGATGCCGGACAGGACGAGGTCGGGCGGCGGGCCGAAGCCGCCGTGCGCGGCGACGAGCGTGATGAGGGCGGGCGTGGCGCGCACCCCGAACGACTCGATGCCGTCGGGAAGGCCCGGGGGTGAGCGCCGCTCGACGATGAGCCGGCCGTCGTCCTCGGTGCCCATGAGCGCAGCGCTCGCTCCGGACGATTCGCGGCGGGGTGCGGCGACGACCACCTCGTAGCCCTCGGCTGCGGCTCGCTCGGCGAGCACGGTGAGCCCGGGGGAGTCGATCCCGTCGTCGTTCGTGATGAGGGCGCGCACGCCAACCTCCTCGCGTCGTCGTCCCTCCACCCTGCCGTGCGCGCGGGCACGCCGCACCCGGGCGGGTCAGTCGAGCAGGTCGACCCGCACCTGCTGGGCGTATCGCTCGATCTGCTCGCGGCGTCCGGTCCCGAGCCCGCGGCGGGTGACGTTGAGCGCGCCTGCGGCCGCGCCGAGCCGCGCGGCCGACGCGAGGCTCTCGCCCCGCCCGACACCGACGGCGATCCCCGCGGTCATCGAGTCGCCGGCGCCGCGATGGTCGACGGTCGTGATCGGAGGCGTGGTCACGGTCGCGACGTTCTCGCCGGTGACGACGAGGGCGGGCTCGTGGGCACGGGACAGCACGACGCCGCCCAGCCCGTCTGCGACGAGCTTCTCGGCGGCGGCGCGCAGGGAGTCCAGCGTGTCGTCGTCGGCGAAGCCACCCTCGACCATCTCCTCGTGGCTGATCTTGAGGATGACCCCGTCGACGTCCATCACGGCTTTCGCCTGCCCCCGGGACAGGTCGGCCACGACGATCCGACCCGCCGCGCGCAGGTCGTGGGCGAGCCGCCCGAAGAACGACGGCGGGACGTTGCTGCTCTCCTCGGTCCCGGTGAGGACGCACACGTCAGCGTCGAGCGACGCGACGAGGACC
This sequence comes from Sanguibacter hominis ATCC BAA-789, assembly GCF_012396185.1. Taxonomy (GTDB): domain Bacteria; phylum Actinomycetota; class Actinomycetes; order Actinomycetales; family Cellulomonadaceae; genus Flavimobilis; species Flavimobilis hominis. Next base: position 830,512 of record NZ_JAAXOW010000001.1, on the reverse strand, counting down.
GTGCCATACAGGTCGTCGAGACAGTGGCGGTCGAGCAGCGGGGACGGCATGCGTGCGATCTCCCGGCGCTCGCCGTCCCGCCGGTCGTGGACGTACGCGCCGTTCGAGGGGCCCGTGGTCGTGCGTACGTCGAAGCTCTCCTGCTCCGCGAGGTGAGCGAGCACCGACCCCGTCTCCCCACCGAAAGGCCCGCACACGGTCACAGTCGCACCGAGCGACGCCGCCATGCGCGAGATCCACAGGCCTTGGCCGCCCGCGTGGACGTGAACCTCGGGGACGTCGACCTCGTGGCCGCTCGCCTCGATCGTCACGGTGAGCAGCGGCTCTGCCGCGAGGACGCACAGACGAGGGGCGGCATCGTCCGAGCGGCTGGTCTCCATGACTGAGGTTAGGTCTGGTCAGGCATGTCCCGCACGCCGGGGGCCTCGGCCGTCATGTCCATGAGCCGCGACCGGATGAGGAACCTCTTGCCCTCGGGCGCTTCGACGGAGAACCCGGCGCCGCGCCCGGGGACGGCGTCGACCGTGAGGTGCGTGTGGCTCCAGTACTCGAACTGCTCGGCGGACATCCAGAAGTCGACGGCCTGCCGCGCCGCGCCCTCCTCGGCGATGTCGAAGGTGCCGAGGAGGACGTCGGCGTCCGACGTCAGGAAGTCGCCCGCCGGGTAGCACATGGGTGAGCTGCCGTCGCAGCAGCCGCCGGACTGGTGGAACATGAGCGGTCCGTGCTTGTCCCAGAGCATCCGCAGGAGGGCGAGCGCCCCGTCGGTGAGGGCGACCCGCGACTGCGTCTCCCCGGGGATGACGACCTGCGCGTCGATCGGCATGACGGGCCGGTCTAGAAGAAGCCGAGGGCGTTGTCGGAGAAGCTCACCAGCAGGTTCTTGGTCTGCTGGTAGTGACTCAGCGCGAGCTTCGAGTTCTCGCGTCCGATGCCCGAGCTCTTGTAACCGCCGAACGCCGCGCCCGCGGGGTACGCGTGGTAGTTGTTCACCCAGACGCGTCCCGCCTGGATGGCGCGGCCAGCGCGGTACGCGGTGTTGCCGTTGCGGGACCACACGCCGGCACCGAGCCCGTAGAGCGTGTCGTTCGCGAGCGAGATCGCGTCGTCGAAGTCCGCGAAGCTCGTCACGGCGACGACCGGCCCGAAGATCTCCTCCTGGAAGACGCGCATCTTGTTCTGGCCCTCGAAGATCGTCGGGGCGACGTAGTAGCCGTCGGTGAGGTCGCCGCCCAGGTCGACGCGCTCACCGCCGAGGAGCAGCTTCGCGCCCTCCTGCTTGCCGATGTCGATGTACGACAGGATCTTCTCGAGCTGATCGTTGGAGGCCTGCGCGCCGACCTGGGTGTCCGTGTCGAGCGGGTTGCCCTGCACGATCCGCTTGGTGCGGTCGATCGCGTCCGACAGGAACGTGTCGTAGATGCTCTTCTGGATGAGCGAGCGGCTCGGGCAGGTGCACACCTCGCCCTGGTTGAACGCGAAGAGCACGAACCCTTCCTGGGCCTTGTCGTAGTACGAGTCGTTCTGGGCGGCGACGTCCTCGAAGAACAGGTTCGGGCTCTTGCCGCCGAGCTCGACCGTCGAGGGGATGAGGTTCGCGGAGGCGTACTGCAGGATCAGGCGCCCGGTCGTCGTCTCGCCCGTGAAGGCGATCTTGCGGATGCGCTTGGACGAGGCGAGCGGCTTGCCCGCCTCGAGGCCGAACCCGTTGACGACGTTGACGACGCCCGGCGGCAGGATGTCACCGATGAGCTCGATGAGGACGAGGATCGACACGGGCGTCTGCTCGGCGGGCTTGAGCACGACGGCGTTGCCGGCGGCGAGCGCGGGTGCGAGCTTCCAGGTCGCCATGAGCAGCGGGAAGTTCCACGGGATGATCTGCCCGACGACGCCGAGCGGCTCGGCGTAGTGGTAGGCGACGGTGTCGCCGTCGAGCTCGGTGAACTCGCCCTCCTGCGCGCGGATGACGGACGCGAAGTAGCGGAAGTGGTCAGCGGCGAGCGGCAGGTCGGCGTTGAGCGGTTCGCGGATCGCCTTGCCGTTGTCCCAGGTCTCGGCGACGGCGAGCAGCTCGCGGTTGGCGTCGATGACGTCGGCGACCTTGTTGAGGATCGCGGCGCGCTCGGTCGCGCTCGTGCGGCCCCACGCGGGTGCCGCCTTGTGGGCGGCGTCGAGCGCGACCTCGATGTCCTCGGCAGTCCCGCGGGCGACCTCGGCGAACGGCTTGCCCGTCACGGGTGAGACGTCCTCGAAGTACTGGCCCTGGACGGGGCGTACCCATTCGCCGCCGATCCAGTGCTCGTAGCGGGGCTTGAAGGTGATGAGGCTGTCGGGGCTGCCGGGGGCGGCGTACACGGTCATGGTGGCTCCTTCGACGTCGTTGTCTGTGAGCGCCTCGTGGGGAGGCTCGTCCCTGACGGTAGGTCGGCGAAGGTTGCGCCCGGTTGCATCGCAGGACGTTCGTCCCTTGTGTGGTGGATCGACGGTCGGGTCCGGGCGGAGCCGCGACGGGCAGAACGCGACGAGGCGGCGTCGACCGGAGGGTCGACGCCGCCTCGTCGGGACGCGTGGTGCTCAGACCGTGGGCGGGTTGCCCGCCGGCGGGGCCTGGTGCTCCACGTCGTGCTTCTCGACGTACGCCGTGTGGCTCGTGTTCCGGCGCTGCGACTGCATCGCGAACGCGAGGATCAGTGCGAGCGCACCCGCCGCCATGAGGATGTAGCCGATGATGTTGATGTTGAAGACTTCCCACGCGTCGGGGCTGACCCCGAACGACAGGACTGCGCCGAGCGCGATGAGGAAGATGCCTCCGCCGATACCCATGACTGCTCCGTTTCGTGGGACTGACTGTTCATTCGAGTGTCAGCGGGGTCGTGGCACATCGCATCCCGGGATAGGTGATCCCACCCTGGCGAGGTGACGCATATCACGACTTTTCCCGATTCACCCGCCCTTGGGGGGACGTTTCCCCCTGCCGAAGACGTGTGAGACGTCTAGTGTGAGTTGGAGAGCGTGCGCTGACGCGTGCCAGCTCATCGGGGATGCAAGAAATTCGGGGAGTGACATGAACGAGGGCAACGTCGTGCCCATCCAGCAGGCGCTCGTGCGCCGCGCCGACGGGACGGGCCGCCCAGTCTCGCGCCGCAGGTCTGCCGCGCTGAGCCGGTCGCGGATCGCTGCGGACGCGGCGCTCTTCAACGCGGCCAGCGTGCTCGAGGCCTCGCTCGGGGAGCCCCGGCTCGTCGCCTCGCGCAGCTACCCCCGCAAGCGTCTGGGCTGACCCGCGCTGACCGACCGGGCCCGGCTCGTCCGGCCCGTCTCTTCTCGACGCACCCGGCTCGTCCGGCCCGTCTCTTCTCGACGCACCCGGCCGGTCCCGGTCGTGAGCGCAGCGTCCAGCTCTTCGAGCCTCGCGACGACCGCACACCGCCGCGGTGACCGCGGCGGCAGCAGCCGCAAGCACGCGAGCCACACCTCAACGTCGTCAGCGCCGTCGCTCGTCCGCGCGAACGCGAGCAGGGTGTCGACGCTCGCGCCCGCCAGCAGCGACTCGCGCAGCTGAGCCCGCACGGCCTCCCGCAGGTGCGCCGTGCCCGGCGACTCCGACGCAGGCAGCACCGGGCCCGCGTACGCCGCGAGCGCGATGCGGTGCGCGCCACGCTCGAGGAACGCGAGCACCTGGTGCGCGTCGACGTCGAGCCGGCCGCCCAGGCGGTACGGCCGCGCGAGCGGGCCCAGGTGCGGCGCCACGCCGCGCAGAGCGCGCCGCAGCCGCACCATCTCGGCGCGCAGCGTCACGACCGCGTCGTCCCGCCCGTAGACGGCGTCCGCGAGCTCCGTCGCCGACAGTCCTTCCGGCCGGTCCGCGAGCACCGTGAGGATCTCGGCGTGCCGCTGCGACAGGCGCACCTCGCCAGCCGACGAGCGCAGCACGCCGTCGTCCCGGCCGAGGATCGCGAGCACGGGCGACGGACGGTGCGGCGTCGGTCCGGTCGCGCGCAGCGTCGGCGTGGCAGACAGCTCGACCGGTGCCGCAGCGAGCGCGGGGATCGGCGCGCGACCGCGCTCGATCAGCGCGAGCTCCGCCTCGACGGCTGCAGCCGTCGCCTCGAGCAGCGGCAGCGTCACAGGGGCGACGGCCGCCTCACCGCCGGTGACGTCGAGGACCCCGAGCAGCGTGCCCGTCGCACGGTCGCGCAACGGCACAGCCGAGCACGACCACGGGTGCACCATCCGCGCGAAGTGCTCCTCGCCGCGGATCTGTACCGCCCGCCCGAGGGCGAGAGCCGTCCCGGGTGCGCTCGTGCCCACAGCGCGCTCCGACCAGTCAGCGCCTTCCTGGAACGCGATCGCCTCGGCGCGGCGACGTAGCCGACGGTCGCCGTCGACCCACAGCAGCCGACCTGCGTGGTCGCCGATCGCGACGATCAGTCCCGCGTCCGTGGCGTGCTGGACGAGCAGCCGGTCGATGATCGGGCGCGCCGCCACGAGCGGGTGCTCGTCGCGGTAGGCGCGCAGCTCGTCGTCCGCGACGTCGACGACACCCGGCACGGCGTCCGGATCGAGCGCGAACGCGCGCGAGCGGCGCCACGACTCCGCGACGACGCGACGCAGGGGCGCGTGGTCGTTCCTCTCCGCACCGAGGCGCACGGCGACTCCTCCCGATCGTCGTTGGTCGGTGCGGCGAGGCTAACAAGCGGTCCGACGGGGTGCCAGGGCGCTGGCCCTCAGCGTCGTCAGTCGACCGCCCCGCGGATGTCGGCGACGAGACGCTCCCGCAGGGACTCGAGCTCACCGCGCAGCTCGGCGGGCACGCGCCCGTCGAACCGGTCGAACAGCTCTTCGGTCGACGCCGCCTCGACGAGCCCAGCGTGCGGGTCGACGTCGAACAGCTCGGCAAGGTCCCGCTCTGGGAGGTCGAGACCAGCGAGGTCGAGGTCCTCGAACCGCGGCATGAGACCGACCGTGCCGCGCACGGTGCCCGGCGCGTCCGGACCGCGGCGCGAGTCGGTGCGCCGCGCGATCCACTCGATCACCCGCGAGTTCTCCCCGAAGCCCGGCCACAGGAACCGGCCGTCCGCGCTCTTGCGGAACCAGTTGACCTGGAACACGAGCGGCCGCTTCGACGCGTCGAGCCCGGCACCCACGCGCAACCAGTGCGCCCAGTGCCCGGCCATGTCGTAGCCGCAGAACGGCAGCATCGCGAACGGGTCGCGCCGCAGCTCGCCGACGGTCCCCTCGGCGGCTGCGGTCTGCTCGGAGGAGATGGTCGCGCCGAGGAAGACGCCGTGCTCCCACGAGTACGCTTCGGCGACGAGCGGCACGTTCGTCGCGCGGCGCCCACCGAAGATGATCGCGTCGACCGGGACACCGGCCGGGTCCTCCCACGTGTCCGCCATCGACGGGCACTGGGACGCCGCAACCGTGAACCGCGCGTTCGGGTGCGCGGCGGGCCGACCGCAGCCTGGGGTCCAGTCCTCGCCCCGCCAGTCGGTCAGGTGTGCGGGCGGGGCGTCGGTCATGCCTTCCCACCAGACGTCGCCGTCGTCCGTCAGGGCGACGTTCGTGAAGATCGTGTCCCGTGCGATCGTGCGCATCGCGGTCGGGTTGGTCGACCAGCCGGTACCGGGCGCGACGCCGAAGAACCCGGCCTCGGGGTTGATCGCGCGCAGCGTCCCGTCCGGGCCGGGGCGCAACCACGCGATGTCGTCGCCGACCGTCTCGACCGTCCACCCGGGGATCGTCGGTTGCAGCATCGCGAGGTTCGTCTTGCCGCACGCCGACGGGAACGCGGCGGCGAGGTGGTAGGCGCGGCCCTCGGGCGACGTCGCCCGGATGAGCAGCATGTGCTCGGCGAGCCAGCCGTCGTCACGAGCCATGACGGACGCGATGCGCAGCGCGAAGCACTTCTTGCCGAGCAGGGCGTTGCCGCCGTAGCCCGAGCCGTACGACCAGATCTCGCGGGTCTCCGGCAGGTGCACGATGTACTTCGTCTCGTTGCACGGCCAGGTCACGTCGTCCGGGTGCGGGGCGGGGATGCCCGACGCCGTCGTGCGGCGTGGGCGCGAGCTGTCCCGCTGGACGGGGAAGAGGTCCGCGAGGCCCGGCTCGTCGACGAGCGGACGCAGCGGCATGCCGACCGTGTGGACGGCGGGGACGAAGGGCGCGCCTGCGTCGATGCGGGCCGTGACCTGCGCGCCGACGCGCGTCATGATGCCCATCGACACGACGACGTAGGGCGAGTCTGTGACCTGGATGCCGAGCTGGGAGATGGGCCCGCCGACCGGTCCCATCGAGAAGGGCACGACGAACATCGTGCGGCCCCGCATGGCGCCCGCGGCGACGGTGTGCAGCTCGCGGCGTATCTCGTCGGGTGCGCACCAGTTGTTGGTCGGGCCGGCGTCCTCCTCGCGCTCGGAGCAGATGAAGGTGCGCGACTCGACGCGTGCGACGTCGGACGGGTCAGAGCGGGCGAGGTAGCTGCCCGGGCGCTTCTCCGGGTCGAGGGGGAGGAGCGTGCCCGCCTCGACGAGGTGCGCGAGGAGCGCGGCGCGCTCCTCGGCGGAGCCGTCGCACCACAGGACGTGGTCGGGCTCGAGGAACGCGGCGACGGCGTCGACCCACTCGCCCGCGGTGAGCTGGCGGCCGAGCGCGTCGCGCGGGGAGGGCAGCGTGCCCGGCGCGTGCGGCAGTTCGAGGCGGGGACGGTCGATGACGCTCATCGGTGGCTCCTGTCGTGTGCGGCGGGCGTCGGCAGCCCGTCCTGATTCCACCCTTGCGCCCCTCAGCGCGCGATTCACGAACGGGATCGGGTGAAGATCGCCCGATCTTTCGCTATCGTCAAGCGATGGACCTCATCACGCTCGGGCGCCGCATCAGGCACTTCCGGACCAGCGCCGGTCTCACGCTCGACGACGTCGCGGCGGTGACGGGTCTCGCGCCGTCGCAGCTCTCCCTCATCGAGAACGGCAAGCGCGAGCCGCGCATCAGCGCGCTCGGTACGCTCGCGGTCGCGCTCGGCGTCGACGTGCCCGCCCTCCTGTCGACCGAGCCGCCGTCGCACCGCGCAGCGCTCGAGATCGAGCTCGACCGCGCCCAGCGGTCGACCACCTTCGGCCGGCTCGGCCTCCCCGAGGTCAAGTCCAGCCAGAAGCTGCCGCTGCCCGTCCTCGAGACGCTCGTCGGCCTGCACCGCGAGCTCGCACGCCGCGACGCGGAGGCCGTCGCGACGCCCGAGGAGGCCCGTCGCGCGATCACCGCGCTGCGCCTCGAGATGCGCGAGGTCGACAACTACCTGCCCGAGATCGAGGAGCTCGCCGAGCCGCTCGTCCGCAAGGCCGGGTACACGTCAGGCCCCCTCACGCACCGCGTCGTCGCGGTGCTCGCCGAGCAGCTCGGTTTCACGATCCTGCACACGGACGACCTGCCGTCGTCGACCCGCACGGTCACCGACCTCGCGAACGGCCGGATCTACCTGCCGCCCGCCTCCATCCCGGGCGGTCACGGGCTGCGGTCGCTCGCCCTGCAGGCGATCGCGCACCGCGTGCTCGGCCACGAGCGTCCCGCCTCCTACGCCGACTTCCTGCGGCAGCGCCTCGAGATCAACTACTTCGCCGCCGCGTGCCTCGTCCCGCGCTCGGCTGGCGTCGACTGGTTGACCGCGCGCAAGAAGGAGAAGGATCTCGCCGTCGCGGACTTCCGCGACGCGTTCGGCATCGCCCACGACGCCGCCGCGCAGCGCTTCACCAACCTCGCGACCGCGCACCTCGGCATCCACCTGCACTACGTGCGCGTCGACGGCGCCGGCACGCTCATGCGCGGCTACGAGAACGACGGTGTGCGCTTCCCCGCCGACGTCACGGGCTCGATCGAGGGGCAGACCGTGTGCCGCCGGTGGGCGGCGCGGCAGGCGTTCGCGTCCCGCGACAGGGCGAGCGAGTACTACCAGTACACCGACAAGCCGAACGGCACGTACTGGTGCTCGACGCAGACGGGCACCGCCGAGAGCGGCGAGTTCTCGATCAGCGTCGGCGTGCCGTTCAGCGACGTGAAGTGGTTCCGCGGTCGCGAGACGACGCGCCGCATGACCTCCACGTGCCCGGACGCGGCGTGCTGCCAGCGCCCGCCCGAGCGGCTCGCGCAGCGTTGGGGCGACGCCGCGTGGCCGAGCGCGAAGATGCACAGCCACGTCCTCGCCGCCCTGCCCCGGGGCACGTTCCCGGGCGTCGACGACGGCGAGGTGTACCGGTTCCTCGAGCGGCACGCCCCGGCCTGACGGCGCGGCGCTACAGCCCCTCGTCGAGCATGCCGAGCAGGTGCGGCAGCGCGTTGCCCACGCGCAGCCCGTCGTGCTCGTGCTCGTTCGTGATCCACGTGCGCACGTTCCCGACCTCGGCCGCCGTCGCGAGCGACAGGTCCGCCGGGACGAACATGTCGTCGTGGTAGACCGCTGCGACGACCGGGACCTCGTTCGCGGCCAGGCGCCCGCGGTCGTACAGCTCAGGCCATGACGTGCGAGCGTGCAGCGCCTCGGTCGCTGCGCGGAACGGCCGCAGCTCGGCGATCTCCTCGAACATCCAGGGCAGGATCATCTCGCCCGTGAGCTGGAGCGGCCGCGCGTCGGGCGCGAAGTCGGCCGGCATCGTCGCGGCGGCGGCCCACGGTGTGACGCCGTCGCCGCTGGCATAGATCGACTCGTGCAGCACCGCGTACAGCGGGTTCGTGCGGAAGCCCGTCGCGGACTCGAGGCCCGCGAGGAACGTGTCGGAGAGCCGCTCGTCGGCGCCCGGCGCGCCGTCGGGCAGGAACGCGTCGTCGAGCAGCCAGTGGATGCGGTCCGCGCCGGCCTGCATGCCGAGGTCCATGCCGAGCGACTGCAGGCGGCGCACCGAGACGACGTCGCCGTTCGGCAGGCGCGTCTCGCCGGCGTCGAGCACGTCCGCGACGCGCGCGAGGATCTCGGCGTCGCCCGGGTGCCGACGGCGCATCGCGTCGTTCTTCACCAGGGTGCGCGCCCACGTGTTCGTGTAGAGGGCCGTCGCGTCCGGGTGGATGCTCGCGAGGCCGCCTGTCACGAGGCACGCGTCGAGCGCCTCAGGATGCCGTGACAGGTACGTGAGGGTGAGGAAGCCGCCGTACGACTGGCCGAGCGTCGTCCACCGGCGCCCGCCGTAGACCTGCCGACGCACGGCCTCGGCGTCAGCGACGATCGCGTCCGCGCGGAAGTGCGCGAGGTACTCCGCCTGCGCCGCGGCCTGGGCAGCCGGGTCCGAGCCCGCGCCGTCCGCGAGCGCCGCCATGGTCGCCGCGGTCACGGGGGTCGAACGCCCCGTGCCGCGCTGGTCGAGCAGCACGACACGGAACCGGTCGAGCGCCGCAGCCCACCAGCCGTCGCTCCCGAGCGGGCGCGGAGACCTGCCGCCGGGACCGCCCTGCAAGAAGAGGAGGAGCGGCAGGTCGTCTCCCGCACGGGTCGCCGAGACGAGCTCGCGCGCCAGGACCGTGATCGTGCGCGGGTCTGCGCCGTCGTCGTGGACGAGCGGGACCGTCACGACGTGGTCGATCACGCGGACACCAGGCAGGCGGTGGAGGCTCATGAGCCCATGCTCCCACCCGGGCGAGGAGGACAGTCGTACGTGCGCAGGTCATGCGTGACGGATGCTCCTCGATACGCCACGATGTGGGGGTGACCACGCCCGGCGATCCCGCGATCCCTCCGAGCAACCCCTGGGACTCCGGGCGCGACGACGACGGCGTCGTCGAGCGCCGCGAGCCACAGTCGTGGTCGCCGGAGCCGCTGGTCCCGCCTCGCGGGGTGCCCGTGCCCGGGACCGGGGGACAAGACTCGTGGACGCCCGAGAACGTGGACGTACAGTGGACCGCCATGGAGCAGCAGCTCCGCGACGACGAGTCCCTTGCGAGGGCCTTCGCCCGGTACGAGCGAGAGGCAGACCGGCCGCGCACCCGCCGCCAGCGGCCCGAAGCGTGGCACGTCCCGTCGCCCGCCACCTCTCGAGCACCCCGCCGGGACAGCAGCCCGCTCACCGGGTTCCTCGTCATCGTGATCGTCGTCGTCTCCCTCATCGCGGGTTACAGCCGCTGGGGCCCGAACCGGGTCGACCCGTCACTGACCGTGCCCATGTCCGACCTCGCCGACATGCCACGGGTCACGTCACGGCTCCGCCCTCCCGCGGGGTTCGAGGAGCAGCGTGAGCGGCTGCTCCCCGCCGTCAGCACACAAGGGCTCGTCGGCACCTACGAGTTCTTGAACTACCACGACCAGATGCCGGTGACCTGGTCACCCTGCCGGCCGCTGCGCGTCGTCGTCGACACCGCGCGTGCGCCACAGGACTTCGTCGACTGGGTGAGCCACGTCCTCGCCGAGGCGAGCGAGCTGACGGGCCTGCAGATCATCCTCGACGGCACCACGAGCGAGCGGGTCAGCTTCGAGCGCGAGGCATACCAGCCGGACCAGTACGGCGGGCGGTGGGCTCCCGTGATCATCGGGTTCGCCGACGAGGCGGAGATGCCGGGGCTCGCCGGCACCATCGCAGGGCTCGGGGGTTCCTCCGCGCTCGAGTTCGGCGGCAGTGTCGGATACGTGACAGGCGCCGTCGCGATCGATACGACGATGCTCGACTACCCGCGGTACGCGGGGGAGCCGGGCTACGTGCAGGTGCTGCGCCACGAGGTCGGCCACATGCTCGGCCTGGACCACGTCGAGGACACGGACGCACTCATGCACCCGAGCGACTCGACGAGGACGTCGTGGGGCCCTGGCGACCGTGCTGGGCTCGCCGTCCTCGGCTCAGGGGAGTGCCAGCCGGACCTCTGACCGGCCCGCCGACGCGCAGCTCCCAGACGCACAGATCGCCCGTCTGCACACTCCACGTGTGCAGACGGGCGATCCGTGTGTAGAGAAGGAGGCCGAGCGGTCTACTTCACGTCGTCGTCGACCCAGTCGAGGGTCTTCGTGACGGCCTTCTTCCAGAGGCGGTACTGACGGTCGCGCTCTTCCGGCTCGATCGTCGGCTTCCAGCGGCCGCCCTCGACCCAGTTGTCGCGGACGTCCTGCTCGCCCTCCCAGAACCCGACTGCGATACCCGCCGCGTAGGCCGCGCCGAGCGCCGTCGTCTCGGCGACCTTCGGTCGCACGACCTCGACGTCGAGGATGTCCGCCTGGAACTGCATGAGCAGCTCGTTGGACACCATGCCGCCGTCGACCTTGAGCTCCTTGAGGGGGACGCCCGAGTCGGCGTTCATCGCGTCGAGCACCTCGCGCGTCTGGAAGGCCGTGGCCTCCAGAGCAGCACGCGCGATGTGGTTCTTGTTGACGTAGCGCGTCAGGCCGACGAGCGCCCCGCGCGCGTCGGAGCGCCAGTGCGGTGCGAACAAGCCCGAGAACGCCGGCACGAAGTACGCGCCACCGTTGTCCTCGACCTTGCTCGCCAGGTGCTCGATGTCCGGCGCGTCGTCGAACATGCCGAGGTTGTCACGCAGCCACTGCACGAGCGACCCCGTCACCGCGATCGAACCCTCGAGCGCGTACACCGCGGGCTGGTCGCCGATCTTGTAGCAGACCGTCGTCAGCAGGCCGTTCTCCGACCGGACCGGCTCCGTGCCCGTGTTGAGCAGCATGAAGTTGCCCGTGCCGTACGTGTTCTTGGCCGTACCGACCTCGAAGCACGCCTGGCCGAACGTCGCGGCCTGCTGGTCGCCGAGGATGCCGGCGATCGGCACGCCGGGCACCATGCCCCGCGCACGGCCGTGGCCGTACACCTCGGACGACGAGCGGATCTCGGGGAGCATCGACATGGGGATCGTCATGTCCCTCGCGATGTCCTCGTTCCAGTCGAGGGTGTCGATGTTCATGAGCATCGTGCGCGACGCGTTGGTGACGTCGGTGACGTGCACGCCGCCCTCGGGGCCGCCCGTCATGTTCCACAGCACCCAGGTGTCGGTGTTGCCGAACAGCAGGTCGCCGCGCTCGGCCGCCTCGCGGGCGCCCTCGACGTTGTCGAGGATCCACTTGACCTTCGGGCCGGAGAAGTACGTCGCGAGCGGCAGCCCGACGATGTCCTTGTACTTCTCGGGGCCGTCCGAGCCACCCAGCTCGTCGACGATCTTCTGGGTACGCGTGTCCTGCCAGACGATCGCGTTGTAGACCGGCTTGCCGGTCGTCTTGTCCCAGACGACCGCCGTCTCGCGCTGGTTCGTGATGCCGACTGCCGCGACGTCCTCGTGCGTGGCGTTGCCGCGCGTCAGAGCGATGCCGACAGCCTCGCGGACGTTGTTCCAGATCTGCTCCGGGTTGTGCTCGACCCAGCCGGCCTGGGGAAAGATCTGGTCGTGCTCGAGCTGGCCGACCGAGTGGATCGTGCCCTCGTGGGTGAAGAGGATCGCCCGAGAGCTTGTGGTGCCCTGGTCGATCGCAAGGACGTACTTCTTCGTCATGGTCCAGGTTTCCTTCGCGTCGTGTGCGGGGGGTCAGGTGTGCCTGCGGAAGGCCGCCGTTCGTGGCGGCCTTCCGCGCTAGACAAGGTCAGGCGACGGCGGTGGCCAGGAGGCCGGCGAGAACACCGCCGATGATCGGGCCGACGACGGGCACCCAGGCGTAGCCCCAGTCGCTCGAGCCCTTGCCCTTGATCGGGAGGAGGGCGTGCGCGATTCGGGGCGCGAGGTCACGTGCCGGGTTGATCGCGTAGCCGGTGGGCCCGCCGAGGCTCATGCCGATACCGACCACGAGCAGCGCGACCGCGAGCGGGCCGAGCTCGTGCGGCGAGTTGCCGAACTGCAGGATGACGAACACGAGCACGAACGTGCCGAGGGCCTCCGTGACGAGGTTCCAGCCGTAGGAACGGATCGCCGGGCCGGTCGAGAAGACAGCGAGCTTGGAGCCCGAGTCGGCGTCGGCGTCGTCGAAGTGCTTCTTGTAGGCGAGGTAGGCGAGGACAGCGCCGATGAACGCGCCGACCATCTCCCCCGAGAGGTAGACCAGGGTGCTGGTGACGTCGACAGGGATGCCGTCGACGTAGTTCTCCTGCTTGTTCGCGATGATGCCGAACGTGACGGCCGGGTTGAGGTGTGCTCCCGACTTCCACGCCGCCCACACGCCTGCGTAGACGGCAAGCCCCCACCCGAACGTGATGACGACCCATCCCGCGTTGAATCCCTTGTTCTTCGGGAGGACGACGTTGGCGACGACGCCCGCGCCGAGGAGGATCAGGAGTGCCGTGCCGATCACTTCGGAGACGAAGATGTCGGTCAGTGTCATGGTGTGCCCGCTTTCATTGACTTCGTTGTCGTGGATACCCGTCCGCCCCTCGCGGACGGGCCAGACCGCCCGAGGGCGGCCGGTCGGTGCTGGCGGGCGCCAGCACCGACCTGGACGCTCAGTGAGAACCGAGCGTTGTCATGGGGCTGATATCAGCAGCCTTGAGGCGCGTCTCCTCGGCGGAGGCGTCGTCGAGGTCGTGGGAAGCAGCTTCCTCGGCCTCGGCGCGCGCGGTGTAGGACGCGATCTCCGCCGCCCGGCGCTCGTCGTCCCAGCCGAGGATCGGCGCGATGATGTCGACGATCTCGGGGAGGGCGGCGAGCCCACGGTCGCGCTCCTCGTAGACGAGGCGCGTGCGGTGCAGCATCACGTCTTCGAGGTGGAGGACACCCTCGTGGCTCGCCGCGTAGGAGACCTCGGCGCGGAGATACGCGGACGCGTGCTCGAGCGGCTTGGCGAGGCTCGGGTCCTGCTCGCACAGGTGGACGATGTCTGCGACGAGCGCGCCGTACCGGTGGAAGAGGTGGTCGAGCATGGCGTTCGACCACCCGTACGTCGAGGCGTGGGTGCGCGCCCAGTTGCGCTGGGCCTCGAGCCCGACGGCGCCGAGCAGCGGCGTCTTGGACGTCACGGACGGGAGCTGGCTCGCCTCCGCGCCGAGCGCGAAGTCGACGGCGTCCTCAGCCATGACACGGTAGGTGGTGAGCTTGCCGCCCGCGATGACGGTGAGGCCTGGCTCGGGTGAGGCGACAGTGTGCTCACGCGACACCTTGGCCGACGACGTGCCCTCCTTGGTGCCCGGCTGCAGGAGCGGGCGCAGGCCCGCCCACGTGCCGATGATGTCGTCGCGCGTGAGCGGCTCGGCGAGGACGGCGTTCGCGTGCTCGAGGACGTAGTCGATGTCGGCCGAGGTCGCGACGGGGTGCGTGAGCTCCTGCTCCCACGGGGTGTCCGTCGTGCCGATGACCCAGTAGCGGGACCACGGGATGACGAAAAGCACGGACTTCTCGGTCTGGAGGATCAGGCCGACCTTGCCGCGGATGCGGTCGCGCGGGACGACGATGTGGATGCCCTTGGACGCGAGCACCCGCAGCCCGCCGGAGCCGCCCGCGAGAGCCTCGGTGTCCTCGGTCCAGACGCCCGTGGCGTTGATGACGTGGCGAGCCTTGGCGGTGATCTTCTCGCCGGTCTCGAGGTCCTGGAGGACGGCGCCGTCGATGCGGCCGCGCGCGTTCTTCGTGAGCTCGACGACCTGGGTGCGGCTCGCGGCGTGGGCGCCGTAGCCCGCGGCGGTCCGGACGAGGGTCGAGACGAGGCGCGCGTCATCGACGCTCGCGTCCCAGTAGCGCAGCGCGCCGACGGCGGCGTCGTGGCGCAGGTCGGGGAACAGGCGGTCCATGCCCTTGCGGCTGAGGTGGCGGTGCCACGGCATCGCGCGCTTGCCGGGGGCGAGGGTCGCGAGCCCGTCGTACAGGGCGACGCCGGCGCCGACATAGGCGCGCTCCCAGACCTTGTGCTCGAGCGGGTACAGGAACGAGACCGGCTTGACGAGGTGCGGGGCGAGCTTGTTGATGAGGAGGTCGCGCTCGGTGAGCGCCTCCTTGACCAGGTGGAAGTCGAGCATCTGCAGGTAGCGCAGGCCACCGTGCACGAGCTTCGAGGAACGGCTCGATGTGCCGGAGGACCAGTCCTGCGCCTCGACGATCGCGGTGCTCAGGCCGCGGGTCACGGCGTCGAGCGCGATGCCGGCGCCGGTCACGCCGCCGCCGACGACCAGGACGTCGAGCGGGGTGGCCGCGCTCTGGCGGAGCGCCTCGAGCGAGGCCTCACGGGTGCTGGGGGTCAGACGGGTTGACGTGCCGGAGACTGACATTGCTGGCCTTTCGCCGGAGGTTGGTGCTGTTCCGGTCTCAACCAAACATCGGTAGAACATCCGCGCAACCGGGCTGCACATATGTGCAACGCTAGGACCAAGATCCCGGGTGACAAGACCCTCTGGGACGTCCGTGGAGGTGGCAGCGTGGCAATTCGTTCAGACCTGCGTTCCCTGCGGCACAGCCGCGACGCGTACGCCGCGGCATCGATGTACTACCTCCAGGACATGAAGATGGAGACGATCGCCAAGCACCTCGGGACGTCCCGCTCGACCGTCTCGAGGATGATCCGCGACGCCCGCGAGAGCGGCATCGTCGAGATCACCCTGCGCCCCACGCACTCCCGAGCGCCCGGCCTCACGCAGCGTCTGCGCGACGACTACGACATCGAGGCGTTCGTCGTCCCCGTCCCCGATTCGGGAGCGCAGCTCGACCGCCTCGACCAGGTCGCCCGCACGACTGCCCGCCTGATCACGTCCTGGTTCGACTCCGAGATGGTCCTCGCGATCGCCTGGGGCACCACGATCAACGCCATCTCCGGGCACCTGACGAACAAGCCCACGCGCGGCTCCGCCGTCGTGCAGCTCAACGGGGCCGCCAACACCCGCACCTCCGGCGTCGACTACGCCGGCGACCTCATCTCCGGCTTCGGGCGCGCCTTCGGCGCGCACGTCCACTACTTCCCCGTCCCCGCGTTCTTCGACTACGCCGAGACGCGCGACGCGATGTGGCGCGAGCGCAGCGTGCAGCGCGTCGTCGACGTGCAGCGCCGCGCCGACATCGCCCTGTTCTCGGTCGGAGCCCTCCAGGGCGAGCTCCCGAGCCACGTCTACTCCGCCGGTTACCTCGAGCCGGACGACGTCGCGACCCTCGAGGCCGAGGGCGTCGTCGGCGACGTCTGCACGGTCTTCCTGCGCGCCGACGGCACCTACTCCGACATCGACCTCAACGCGCGCGCGACCGGCCCCACACCAGCCCAGCTGCGTGCCGTTCCCCGGCGCGTCTGCGCGGTCGCAGGCGACAACAAGGTCGTCCCGCTGCGCGCCGCCCTCCTCGCCGGCGCGGTCACCCACCTCGTCATCGACGAGCTGACCGCGCTGCGCCTCTTCGAGCTCGACGACGCCGAGCGCGCGGCCGCCGAACGTGGCGCCGCGCTGCGCGACGCCACGACGGTGTCGTGACGGCCGCGCGGGCTGCGCAGCAGCCACTTCCTGTGCAGGTCAGCGCTTCGCGGTGCCGGGGTAGTAGCGTGCAGGGCGTGCCCGAAGCCTCCCGCGAGTTCACCGTCCGGCCCGCCCTGCCCGCAGACGTCCGAGCCATCCGCGAGCTGGTCGAACCGTACGCGAACGAGCGCATCCTCATCGCCAAGGAGCAGGTGACGTACTACGAGGCCGTGCAGGAGTTCGTCGTCGCGGTCGACGCCGACGGCACGGTCGTCGGCTGTGGCGCCCTGCACGTGATGTGGGTCGACCTCGCGGAGATCCGCACCCTCGCCGTCGCCCCGGGGTGGAACGGCACGGGCGCAGGCTCCGCGCTGCTGACGACGCTCCTCGACCGGGCGCGTGCGCTCGGACTGGCACGCGTATTCTGCCTGACCTTCGAGGTCGACTTCTTCACCCGGCACGGCTTCGAGGAGATCGAGGGGACGGTCGTCTCACCCGAGGTGTACGCCGAGCTCCTGCGCTCGCACGACGACGGCGTCGCCGAGTTCCTCGACCTCGCCCGCGTGAAGCCCAACACGCTCGGCAACACCCGGATGCTCCTGCACCTCTGACGCCGCCGAGCGCGGGCCCACCGCCGCGCTCAGCGCGGAAGCACGTAGCCGTCCGGCGTCTGCTCGGCGAGATGGTCCTCCACGAGCCCGGCGAGCGCGCGGTCCAGCTGTGCAGGGTCGGGCCAGTCGATGCCCGCGCGCGGCACCGGCCCGTCCGCCGCGCGCAGCGCCGCCATGACCCGGCCACGGCACTGCCGGTCCGTCCCCGCCCACGCCTGCGTGCGGCGTCGGGCAGCGTGCTCGTCCGCAGGGAAGCCCGCGAGGCGCCACGCGCACAGGTCAGCGACCGGGCACTCCCCGCACCGCGGGGAGCGCGCCGTGCACACGAGCGCGCCGAGCTCCATCGACGCCGCCGCCCACTCGGCAGCCTCCGCGTCATCCTGCGGGACGAGCGCCTCCGCGCGCCGCACCTCGGCGACCGTCTGGTGCGGGTGCGGCAGGGCAACGCCGTCGAGAGCCCGTGCGAGGACGCGTCGCACGTTCGTGTCCAGGACGACGGCGCGACGCCCGAACGCGAACGCCGTCACCGCGCCCGCCGTGTACGCCCCGACCCCCGGCAACGCGAGCAGCTCGTCGAGACCGTCCGGCACCTGACCGTCGTGCCGCTCGGTGATGGCGTGCGCGCAGTCCTGCAACCGCAACGCGCGCCGCGGGTAGCCGAGCCGACCCCACGCGCGCAGCACGTCCGCCGTCGGCGCTGCGGCCAGGTCCGCCGGCCCAGGCCAGCGCGCCATCCACTCGCGCCACACCGGCTCGACCCGCACGACCGGCGTCTGCTGGAGCATCACCTCGCTCACGAGCACGCCCCACGGCGTACGGTCCGGCGCACGCCACGGCAGGTCACGTGCCGCGCGCGCGAACCACGCGCCGACGCGCTCGCGGACCAGGGCGGGGGAGGGAGGCACGACGACGATTCTGCGCGACGCGGCACGCGATGCGCACCTCGTGCCATGCGGTGCGCGCGGTGCGGCGCGCCTCGCGACGCCGCGCCTGCTCGGTTCGTAGCCTGGGTGCAGCATCGCCGCCGACGTCGACCCAGGGAAGGTGGGAGCGTGAGCACAGTCATCCGCCCTGTGGGCCCGCTGCCCCCTCGCGTGTACTGGGTGCGTCGGCTCCTGCTGATCGCTGCGGTCGTCGTCGTGGTCGCTCTGGTCGCAGCCGCCGTCAGCAAGATCGCGGGAGCCGGCGACGCTCCCACAGCGAAGCCGACCGTGTCAGCCGCGGCCACCGAACCGTCAGGCTCCGGCGGCAAGGACGGCCAGCCGGCGGGCGGCACCGACGAGAAGCCCGCCGACCAGAGCGCCGAGGAGCCCGTGAAGGACGGTGCCGAGTCCGGGGGATCGGGCGACGTGCCCGCGTGCGCACAGGAGGACGTCGGCATCACGCTCTCCGCCGACGGCGAGACGTTCCAGGGTCGCAACGTGAAGTTCGCCCTCGAGGTGACGAACACGAGCGACCGTTCCTGCCTGATCGACGTCACCGACAAGACGCGCGAGCTCGTGATCGTCTCGGGCCCCGCACGCATCTGGGGCAGCGCCGACTGCGTCGACCCGAAGCCGCGGATGCTGCTGCTCGCGGCGGGCCAGTCCGACACAGCGTCGCTCACGTGGAAGCGGGTGCGGTCCGAGCCGGGCTGCCCGACGAAGGGCGTCGAGGCGAAGGCCGGAACCTACCGCGCGACGGCGAGCATCCTCGGAAAGACGTCCGACGAGGTTGTGCTCGTCCTGTCCTGAGTCGGACGCCTGCGCTGCCTCCCCACCTGTGACGCGCGCGCCCCGGAGCCCGAGTCCTGCCCGGCGCGTTCGTCGACGCTCCCGGCCTGTTCGCCGAGGTAGGTCCGTGCACGCCAGGTAGGGCTCTGGAGGGGCCTGTCTGGCGTGGAACCCACTACCTGGCGGGGAACCCACTTACCTCGGGTGGCTTGTCCGGCCTGGAACGCGCTACCTCGCGCGGCTTGTCTGGCGGGTGACCCTGGCGGGGTGGGTCAGACGTAGCGCTCGAGGATGCTCGACTCGGCGAGACGCGACAGACCTTCACGGATCGCGCGGGCGCGCTGCTCGCCGACACCTTCGACGCTCATGAGCTCCTCGATCGTCGCGGCGAGCATGCGCTGCAGGCCGCCGAAGTGCACGACGAGCCGCTCGACGATCGCGCCCGGCAGGCGGGGAACCTTCGACAGGAGGCGGTACCCGTGCGGGGCGACCGCGGCGTCGAGCGCCTCGCCCCCACCCGGCAGGCCGAGGACCCGCCCGATCTGCGACAGGTCCAGCAGCTGGGTCGAGTCGAGGTCGCCGAGCTCGGCGAGGACGTCGGCCGACGTGCGGTCCTTGCGGGACAGCTCGACATAGTCCCGGATGACGGCGTCCCGGTCGGAGCCGAGGCCGCCGATCAGCTCGTCGAGCTGGAGCGACAGCAGGCGCCCGTCGGTGCCGAGCTCGATGACGTAGCCGGCGATCTCCTCGGAGATGCGTCCGACCATCTCGAGACGCTGCACGACGGCGCACACGTCGCGGACCGTGACGAGATCCTCGATCTCGAGCGCGGAGAGCGTGCCGGACACCTCGTCGAGGCGGGCGCGGTACCGCTCGAGCGTCGCGAGCGCCTGGTTCGCGCGGGACTGGATCGCCTCGGTGTCCTCGATGACGTGACGCGAGCCACCCGAGTAGACGGCGACGATCCGCATCGACTGGCTCACCGAGATGACCGGGAAGCCGGTCTGCTTGGCGACGCGCTCAGCGGTGCGGTGGCGGGTGCCCGACTCGGACGTGGAGATCGTCGGATCGGGGAGGAGCTGCACGGCGGCGCGCACGATGCGCGAGGCGTGCCGGTCGAGGACGATCGCGCCGTCCATCTTCGCGAGCTCGCGCAGACGGGTCGCGGAGAACTCGACGTCGAGCTCGAACCCGCCCGAGCAGATGTCGTCGACGACGCCGTCCATGCCCATGACGATCAGCGCGCCGGTGCGCCCACGCAGGATGCGTTCGAGGCCGTCCCGGAGCTCGGTGCCGGGCGCGACAGCCGCGAGGGTGTCACGAAGCTGGTCGTCCAGGTGGGCTGAGTACGGAGGCACGAGGCCGATCCTAGCCGTCAGGCGCCTCGCAGCGCCGCCGTTGCGCCGTTCGCCGCGCCGAGGTGATCCTCGGCCGGGCCGAGAGCGAGCTCCGCAGCTTGCGCGACGTGCACGGCCGGCAGGACGGTCATCCCGGCAGGCACCTGGTCGAGCGTCTCGAACGACACCTGCGGGACGATCGCCCGACGCAGGCCGAGGCGCGCAGCCTCGGCGAGACGCCGCCCGAGCGCGGACACCGGACGCAGGTCTCCCGAGAGCCCGACCTCGCCGACCGCGATCGTCCCGCGGGCGACCGGCCGGTGGCTCACGGCGCTCGCCGCGGCGAGCGCGATCGCGAGGTCCGCCGACGGCTCGACGACGCGCAGGCCCCCGATCGTCGAGATGTACATGTCGAGCTGTTCGGCGCGCAGGCCCGCGAAGCGGTGCATGACGGCAAGGATCATCGCGACCCGGCTCGAGTCGATCCCGTTCGTCGTGCGGCGCGGGTTCGCGAGCGTCGTCGGGACCGCGAGCGACTGCACCTCGAGAGGGAGCGGACGGCGGCCCTCGAGCGTCACCGTCACGCACGTGCCGGGAGTCTCGGAGACGGTGTGCGACAGGAAGAGCCCGCTCGGGTCGGCGAGGCCGACGATCCCCGACTCGGTGAGCTCGAAGCAGCCGACCTCGTCGGTCGCGCCGTAGCGGTTCTTGACCGCCCGGACCATGCGCAGGCTCGAGTGGCGGTCGCCCTCGAACTGACAGACGACGTCGACGAGGTGCTCGAGCGTGCGAGGACCCGCGACGGAGCCGTCCTTCGTCACGTGGCCGACCAGGAGGACCGGCATGTCGCGGCCCTTCGCGGCCGCGATGATCGCGCCAGCGACCTCCTTGACCTGAGCGACGCCGCCCGGCCCGCCCTCGACCTGGGCCGACGCGATGGTCTGCACCGAGTCCAGCACGAGGAGGTACGGGTCGGTCGCCTCGATGTGCCCGAGGACCGTCCCGAGGTCCGTCTCGGCGGCGAGGAGCAGGTTCGGGTCGAGCGCGCCGATCCGTTCGGCGCGCAGCCGCACCTGCCCGGCCGACTCCTCGCCCGTCACGTACAGGACGGTGCGGCCGCTCGCTGCGGCGATCGACGCGACGTCGAGCAGGAGGGTCGACTTGCCGACGCCCGGCTCGCCCGCGAGCAGGACGACGGCCCCCGGTACGAGACCGCCCCCGAGGACGCGGTCGAGCTCCGCGACGCCCGTCGGCACCGCGCGAGCCGCGTCGACGGGGATCTGGTCGATCGGACGCGCCGGGGTGCGCGCGGGAGACGTCGCCGACGTGCGCGGACCCGCCGTCGGCCCCGCGCTCTGCGAGACCGTTCCCCACTCCTGGCACTCGCCGCACCGCCCGACCCACTTGCTCGTGGTCCAGCCGCACTCGCTGCACGCGAACGCGGGGCGCGACGGGCGCGCAGAGGTGCGGGTGGCGGCGGGAGGCGTCATGGGCGACACGGTATCTGCCCCGTCCGACACGCTCGCGTGCCATGGACGCCAGGACGCGGCCCGCCCGGTCCCCGTAGGCTCGGGACGATCGACGGAAGGACGTGAGATGTCTGAGCACACCGAGCCCAACCAGGTCCCCGAGCCGGCCGAGCCGGTGAAGGTGGGAGCGAGAGGCCAGGTGCCCGAGCACGGGCGCAGCCGCCCGCGGCGGCGCGGCCTCGTCCTGGGGATCGTCGGTGCGGTCGTCCTCGTCGGTGGCGGCGTGACGGCTGCCGTGCTCGCGAACCGGGAGCCGACGGCGCCCGTGACGCCGCCCGCCGTGACGATCACCAACCCGGTGCCCACGGCCGCGGTCGCGCCTGCCCCGCGCGAGGAGCCGACGCCGCTCGTCGCGGCTCTCCCTGACACGGTCCTGCAGTGGGCGTTCGCGGGGGTCGAGGACGCCGAGGGGCCCGGCGACGCCCTCGAGTCGTACCGCGTGACGTACACGGACGGGGCGGGTGGCGACATCGTGCTCGAGGTGACCCAGCTGCGCGACGCCGACGCGTCGCGTGCGACCGCCGGGGCGCGTGCGGGGGCGTTCGCGGAGGCGACGCCGGACGGCACCGCGACGGTGCTCCCGGTCGTGATCGGCGGCGCGCAGACGTCGGAGGCGACCATCCGTGCCGTGCCTTCGGGGACGGGCGGGGCGACGTGGGTGAACGGGACCGTGGCGTTCCACGCCGAGGGGCCTGCGGACGGCATCGAGGACTTCTTCCGCGCGTTCCCGCTGTGAGGCTCCCCCGGTGAGATAGTTGTCGCACGCGCGGTCCGGCCGCGCCTGATCGACAGGGGAGCACGACATGGCGCTCGGCGAGGTGGGTGTGCGTCCCGGCGCGTCTCGAGCGCCCTCGATGGCGGACGTCGCCGAGCGTGCCGGCGTCTCCCACCAGACTGTCTCGCGCGTGCTCAACGACCACCCGAACGTGCGGCCGGAGACGCGTGCGCGCGTCCTCGACGCGATCGACGAGCTGGGCTACCGCCGCAACAGCGCGGCGCGTGCGCTCGCGACGAACAGGTCGGGGATCTTCGGCGTCGTCTCGACCGGCTCGGCGCTGTACGGCCCGTCGTCGACGGCGATCGGTATCGAGGTCGCGGCGCGCGAGGCTGGGTACTACGTGTCGGTCGCGACGGTGACGCGGTTCGACCCGGCGTCGATGCGGCAGGTCATGGACCACTTCCTCGGTCAGGGTGTCGAGGGGATCATCATGATCGCGCCGCAGGTCGACGCGACCCGTGCGGTCGTGAGCCTGGCGGCTCCCGTCCCGGTGGTCATGATCTCGTCGACGGGGATCCGTGAGGGTTCTCCCGGTCCGGGCATGATCCGCTCGGTGAGCGTCGACCAGGTCGCGGGTGCGACGGCGGTCACCGACCACCTGATCGGGCTGGGCCACGAGCAGGTCGTGCACCTCGCAGGTCCGCAGGACTGGTTCGACGCACGGGCGCGCGTCGCGGGCTGGCGGGCTGCGGTCGAGCGTGCTGGGCTCGCGATGGAGGACCCGCTGCCGGGTGACTGGACTGCGGAGCGCGGGTACTCGGCGGGCCGGCGGATGGTGCGCGAGGGACTGCCGACCGCGGTGTTCGCGGCGAACGACCAGCTGGCGCTGGGGATGCTGCGAGCGTTCTGGGAGTCGGGGGTGCGGGTGCCTGAGGACGTGTCGGTGGCGGGGTTCGACGACGCGACCGGTGCTGCGCACTTCATCCCTCCGTTGACGACGGTGCGGCAGGACTTCCAGGCGCTCGGGCGGCTGGCGATCGATGCGATGCGCACGATGCTCGCTGGTCGGGAGCCGGTCGTGACGCCGCTCGTCCCGACGCTCCAGGTGCGGGCGAGCACGGCCCCGCCGCGCCCCTGAGCCGACGTCGGGGGGCAGGTCCCGCGGAAGCGCGCGGCTGAGCGCCAGATCGGACTTCTTCGGACAAGCGTGTTGCCGACGCGCGATTGTTAGCGCTAACATGATGCTGCGTCACCCCGCCGGGCCCCGCGGCCCGACGACGACGCAACCGCGCCAACGGCGGCGCGGGCCCTGGGAAGTAACCCTTCCCGGGAGGTACGGGAGAGGACGCCGACGATGGCGGAAGCTGCTCAGGGATCGACCATCCTCGCGGACGGTCGCGCTGTGCTCGGCATCGAGCTGGGCTCGACGCGCATCAAGGCCGTCCTCGTCGGACCGGACCACCAGCCGCTCGCCCAGGGCGGGCACGGCTGGGAGAACCAGCTCGTCGACGGCGTGTGGACCTACGCGCTCGACGACGTCACGACCGGGGTCCAGGCTGCCGTCGCCGCACTGCTCGACGACGCCGAGGAGCGCCACGGCGTGCGCCCCGTCGAGGTCGCCGCCGTCGGCGTCTCCGCGATGATGCACGGCTACCTCGCCCTCGACGCGGCCGACGAGCTCCTCGTCCCCTTCCGCACCTGGCGCAACACCTCGACCGGAGCAGCGTCCGCGCTCCTCACCGAGGCGCTCGACTTCAACATGCCGCTGCGCTGGTCCGTCAGCCACCTCGTCCAGGCCGTCCTCGACGAGGAGCCGCACGTCGCGCACGTCGCCTCGCTGACGACTCTCGCCGGATGGGTCCACCACCGGCTGACCGGACGCCGCGTCCTCGGCGTCGGCGACGCCTCCGGGATGTTCCCGATCGACCCGACGACCGGCGGCTACGACGCTGCGCGCCTCGCCGTCGTCGACACGCTCCTCGCCGAGCGCGGGTTCACCACGCCGCTCGGCGACCTCCTGCCCACCCCGCTCGCCGCCGGGGCCGACGCCGGCCTCCTCTCCGAGGAGGGCGCACTCTTCCTCGACCCCAGCGGAGCGATCCGCCCGGGGGCGCCTGTCGCGCCACCCGAGGGGGACGCCGGCACGGGCATGGTCGCGACGGGCGCCGTCCGCCCGCGCACCGGCAACGTCTCCGCAGGCACCTCGATCTTCGCGATGGTCGTCCTCGAAGGCCCGCTCCGCAACGTCCACGAAGAGCTCGACGTCGTCACGACCCCCGCAGGCGACCTCGTCGCGATGGTGCACTGCAACAACGGTGCGAGCGAGCTCGGCGCCTGGGCCGCGGTCTTCGGCGAGCTCGCCACCGCGCTCGGCACGCCCGCGACGCAGGACCAGGTGTTCGCCGCGCTGCTGCGCGCAGCGCTCGACGGTGCCGCCGACGCGGGCGGGGTCTACGCGTACAACCAGCTGTCCGGCGAGCCGATCGCAGGCCTCGACGAGGGACGGCCTCTCGTCGTCAGGACCCCCGGCAGCCGCTTGACGCTCGCCAACCTTGCCCGCGCCCAGGTGTACGGAGTCTTCGCGACGCTGAGCCTCGGGCTGCGCGTCCTCGCGGACGAGGGCGTGTCGATCGACTCGCTCCAGGCGCACGGCGGCATGTTCCGGACGGCCGGCGTCGCGCAGCGGATGCTCGCCGCCGCCGTCGGCGTCCCCGTGAGCGTGAGCGACACGGCTGGCGAGGGGGGCGCCTGGGGGATGGCGGTCCTCGCCTCCTACCGCCTCGACCCGCGCGGGCTCACCCTCGCGGACTTTCTCGACGAGCACGTGCGTGCGACGTCGACCACGGTCGCGACCCCCGACGCCGACGACGTCGCCGGGTACGCGCACTACCTCGAGGGTTACGAGCAAGGGCTGGCAGCCGTACGGACGGCCGCCGAGGTGCTCCGGTGAGCGCCGGGGCGGGACGAGCAGAGGGACGGACGATGGTGACGTTGGACGAGATGAGCGCCGAGGTTCGCGCGGAGGTCGCGCGCGTCCGCGACCTGGTCGCGCGGCTGCACGCCGAGCTTCCGAGGTGGGGCCTGGTCGTGTGGACCGCGGGCAACGTGTCCCAGCGGGTCCGCGTGCACGACGGCGAGGACCTGTTCGTCATCAAGCCCTCGGGCGTGACCTACGACGACCTGACGGCCGAGTCGATGGTCGTGTGCACGCTCGACGGCGAGCTGCTCGACGGCACGCGCGCCCCGTCGTCGGACACCGCGGCGCACGCTTACGTGTACCGGAACATGCCGGAGGTCGGGGGAGTCGTGCACACGCACTCGACGTACGCGACCGCGTGGGCCGCGCGCGGCGAGGAGATCCCGTGCGTCCTGACGATGATGGCCGACGAGTTCGGCGGGCCTGTCCCGATCGGTCCGTTCGCGCTCATCGGTGACGACTCGATCGGGCGGGGCATCGTCGAGACCCTCACGGGCTCGCGCAGCCCGGCCGTGCTCATGCAGAACCACGGGCCCTTCACGATCGGCAGGGACGCGACGGCGGCCGTCAAGGCAGCCGTCATGGTCGAGGAGGTCGCGCGGACGATCCACGTCGCGCGGCAGCTCGGGGAGCCCGTACCGATCGACCAGCGCGCGATCGACAGCCTCTATGCCCGGTACCAGAACGTGTACGGCCAGCCTGCGCCCGCGCAGCGCTGAACCTGCGCCGCGACGACGCCCGCACGCGACCTTTCGACGACGAGAGATCTTGGAGCAACGATGAACAAGCCGTACCAGGACCGCGAGATCTGGTTCCTCACGGGGAGCCAGCACCTCTACGGCGAGGAGACCCTCCGGCAGGTGGCCGAGCAGTCGCAGGAGGTCGCGCGCGCGCTCGACGCCTCGGGCGACGTGCCGGCGCCGGTCGTGTGGAAGCCCGTCCTCACCGATGCGGACGCGATCCGCAGGGCGATGATCGACGCGAGCGCTGACGACAAGGTGCTCGGCGTGATCACGTGGATGCACACGTTCAGCCCCGCGAAGATGTGGATCGCCGGGCTCGACGCGCTGCGCAAGCCGCTGCTGCACCTGCACACGCAGGCGGCTGCGGACCTGCCGTGGGACAGCATCGACATGGACTTCATGAACCTCAACCAGGCGGCGCACGGCGACCGTGAGTACGCGTACATCCAGACGCGGCTCGGGGTCTCGCGCACGACCGTCGTCGGGCACGTGTCCAACCCCGCCGTCACGCGCCGGGTCGGCACGTGGGTGCGTGGCGCGGCCGGTTGGGCTGCGACGCACGAGCTGCGTCTCGCGCGCTTCGGCGACAACATGCGCAACGTCGCGGTCACCGAGGGTGACAAGACGGAGGCCGAGCTGCGCTTCGGCGTCTCCGTCAACACGTGGGGCGTGAACGACCTGGTGGCGGCCGTCGACGCGGTGGAGGAGGCCGCGATCGACGGTGTCGTCGCCGAGTACGAGGACCTCTACGAGGTCGTGCCTGAGCTGCGACGCGGGGGCGAGCGTCATGAGGCGCTGCGGTACGCGGCGCGTCAGGAGGTGGCGCTCGAAGGGTTCCTCTCGGAGCTCGGGGCGAAGGCGTTCACGACGAACTTCGAGGACCTTGGCGCGCTGCGCCAGCTCCCGGGCATCGCGGTGCAGCGGCTCATGTCGAAGGGGTACGGCTTCGGTGCTGAGGGTGACTGGAAGACGGCGGTGCTCGTGCGGGCCGCGAAGGTCATGGGCGCGGGCCTGCCGGGTGGCGCCTCCCTCATGGAGGACTACACGTACGACCTGACCCCCGGCGCGGAGCGGATCCTCGGCGCGCACATGCTGGAGATCTGCCCGTCGCTGACGACGTCGACCCCGCGGGTGGAGATCCACCCGCTCGGGATCGGTGGCAAGGAGGACCCGGTCCGGATGGTGTTCGACACCGACCCGGGCGTGGGTGTCGTCGTGTCGCTCGCGGACATGCGGGACCGGTTCCGGCTGACGGCGAACGTGGTCGACCTGGTCGAGCACCCGCCGCTGCCGAACCTGCCGGTCGCGCGAGCCGTGTGGGAGCCGCGACCCGACTTCACGACGTCGGCGGAGGCGTGGCTCACGGCGGGCGGCGCGCACCACACGGTGCTGTCGACCGCAGCAGGTGTGGGGGCCTTCGAGGTCTTCGCTCAGATCGCCCGGACGGAGCTGCTCGTCATCGACGAGACGACGACGCGTCGGGGTTTTGCAGACCAGGTCCGGTGGAACCAGGTCTACTACCGTCTGGCACAGGGCTTGTGACGTGCTGACACGTTCGGCGCAGGTCGCACCGGGGGGATTCCTGGGCGGTCTGCGAGGCTGGCAAATCGTGACACAACGGTGACCCAAGATCTTCTGGGCACCAGCGTTTGTTAGCGCTAACATCATCACTGTGACGAGGTCGACGCCGACCTCGCGCTCGTACCGGAACCTGAGGGGGACCGGTGTCTCAAGGAGGAGATATGCGACGCAACACGTTCACGCGGACCATGGTCGCCGCGGCGGCCACGATCTCGATGCTCACCCTCGCCGCCTGCGGCGGCGGCTCTGACGACCCGGCCACGACCGGTGGCGGGACGCCCCAGGCCGGCGGGGGCAGCGACCTGATCAAGGTCGGGTTCTCGCAGCTCGGCGCCGAGTCGGGCTGGCGCACCGCCAACACCGAGTCCGTGAAGTTCAACCTGACCAAGGAGAACGGCTTCGACCTCACGTTCGTCGACGCCCAGCAGAAGCAGGAGAACCAGATCAAGGCTCTCCGCGACTTCATCGACCAGGGCGTCGACGTCATCGCGTTCTCGCCCGTCATCGAGACCGGCTGGGACGAGGTGCTCCAGGACATCAAGGACGCCGAGATCCCCGTCGTCCTCGTCGACCGCACCGTCGACACGACCGTCGCAGACCCGTTCGTCACCTGGATCGGCGCCGACTTCACCAAGGAAGGCGTGACCGCCGGCGAGTGGGTCAAGGCCAACCACCCCGACGCCAAGATCTTCGAGCTCCAGGGCACGATGGGCTCCGGCGCGCAGACCAACCGCCAGGAAGGCTTCCGCTCGATCGTCGGTGACAACGTCATCGGCGAGGCGTCGGGCAACTTCACCCGCGCCGAGGGCAAGGCCGCGACCGAGGCCGCGCTCGCCGCGTACCCCGACATGGACCTGATCTTCGCGCACAACGACGACATGGGCCTCGGCGCCATCGAGGCGATCGAGGCGACCGGCAAGAAGCCCGGCGTCGACATCAAGATCGTCACCGTGGACGGCGTCAAGGACGGTCTGCAGGCCCTCGTCGACAAGAAGTTCAACTACGTCGTCGAGTGCAACCCCGCCTTCGGTGACCAGCTCGCCGAGCTGATCAAGAAGGTCGCCGCCGGCGAGCAGGTCGAGAAGAGCACCATCGTCGTCGACGAGGCCTTCGACCAGACGATCACCCAGGAGTTCGTCGACTCCCGCACGTTCTGACCGGCGCACCCCCGCCCGGCCGAGGAGGGCCGGGCGGGGGTGGCCACCGCGAGGACGCAGGGACGCCAGGGCGCGACGGCGCGCCGAGCCAGCGTGACCAGGAAGAAGGCAGCAATGACCGAGACGGCGGGGAGCACCGCAGCTCCGATCGTCCAGATGACCGGGATCACCATCGAGTTCCCCGGCGTGAAGGCCCTCGACGGCGTCGACTTCCGCCTCTTCCCCGGTGAGGTGCACGCCCTCATGGGCGAGAACGGCGCAGGGAAGTCCACCCTCATCAAGGCCCTCACCGGCGTCTACCAGACGACGAGCGGCACGATCCTCGTGGACGGCGTCGAGCACAGCTTCAGCGGGCCCGACCAGGCCCAGGCGGCAGGCATCAGCACGGTGTACCAAGAGGTCAACCTGTGCTCGAACCTGTCCGTCGCCGAGAACGTCATGCTCGGCCACGAGCCCCGCACCGGCCCCTTCATCAGCTGGCGCAAGATGCGCCGGCAGGCCGCCGAGTACCTCGAGCGCCTCCACCTCGACATCGACACGTCGTCGCTGCTCTCGGCACACTCGATCGCCGTGCAGCAGCTCTGCGCGATCGCCCGCGCGACCGTCGTCGACGCTAAGGTCCTCATCCTCGACGAGCCCACCTCGAGCCTGCAGAAGGCCGAGGTCGACGAGCTCTTCGCGGTCATCCGCGAGCTGCGCGACGCAGGCGTCGCCATCCTCTTCGTCTCCCACTTCCTCGACCAGATCTACGAGATCTCCGACCGGCTCACAGTCCTGCGCAACGGCAGGCTCGTCGGCGAGCACCTCGTCGCCGACCTGCCGCGCCGCGAACTCATCGGCAAGATGATCGGCCGCGAAGGAGCAGCCCTCGACGCGATCGAACGAGGCGCCCAGGCGGCGTTCGACGCCAAGCAGGAGCACGGCACGCCCGCCCTGCACGCCGTCGGCCTCGGGCGTGACGGCTCGATCGAGCCGTACGACCTCGACGTCTTCCCCGGTGAGATCGTCGGGCTGGCCGGGCTGCTCGGCTCCGGTCGCACCGAGGCCGTGCGCCTGCTGTGCGGCGCCGACAAGCCCGGCGAGGGCGAGCTCCAGCTCGACGGCAAGCACGTCAAGCTGAGCGACCCGCTCCAGGCCCTCAAGCACGGCATCGCGTTCTCGTCCGAGGACCGCAAGAAGGAGGGCATCATCGGGGACCTCACCGTCCGCGAGAACATCGCCCTCGCCGTCCAGACCGTCCGCGGCGTGTGGAAGCAGGTGCCCAAGCGCGAGCTCGACGAGCTCGTCGACAAGTACGTCAAGGCCCTCAACATCCACCCCGCCAACCCCAACATGCTCGTCAAGAACCTCTCGGGCGGCAACCAGCAGAAGGTGCTCCTCGCGCGGTGGCTCGCCACCGCGCCCACCATCCTCATCCTCGACGAACCCACGCGCGGCATCGACGTCGGCGCCAAGGCGGACATCCAGAAGCTCGTCGCCGAGCTCGCCGCCGACGGCATGTCCGTCGTCTTCATCTCCTCGGAGTTCGAGGAGGTGCTCCGCGTTAGCCACCGCATCGACGTGCTGCGCGACCGCAGGTTCGTCGACTCGATCACCAACAGCCCCGACGTCGACCAGGACACGATCCTCGAGGCCATCGCCAAGAAGGAGGTGGCGTGATGAGCGGCCCGACCGTGACCCTCACCGCCGACCCGACCGGACCCGCCGCCCCCTCGGGCTCCTACCGCACCGCGCCGGTCTCCGTGGTCAGCCGCATCGTCCACCACCAGCTCTTCTGGCCGGTCGTCGCGCTCGTCCTCCTCGTGATCGCGTGCGGCATCAAGAACCCGGTCTTCCTCGACGTCGAGATCCGCGACGGGCACCTGTTCGGCCAGCTCGTCGACATCTCGCGCTACGCGGCGACGCCGCTCCTGCTCGCCCTCGGCATGGCACTCGTCATCGCGACCGGCGGCATCGACCTCTCGGTCGGCGCGGTCATGGCCATCTCGCTCGCCGTCTCGCTCTCCTACCTCGACGGCAACCCTGGCGCCGGGAGCGTCGGCACGGTGGTCGTCGCGGTCGGGCTCGGCATCCTCGTCGCACTCGTCGCAGGGACGTTCAACGGCTTCATGGTCTCCGTCCTCGGGATCCAACCCTTCATCGCGACGATGATCCTCATGGTCGCCGGTCGCGGCGTCGCGATGCTCATCACCAAGGGGCAGATCACGACCGTGACGAGCCCACCGTTCAAGTACCTCGGGTCAGGCTTCGTCCTCGGCGTCCCGACCCCCGTCGTGATCGCGCTGCTCGCCCTCGTCGGCGTCGCGGTGCTCGTCCGGCGCACGGCTCTCGGCATGCTCCTCGAGTCGATCGGCATCAACCGCGAGGCCAGCCGCCTCGCGGGGGTCCAGTCCCGGAACATCACGTGGTTCGTCTACATCCTCGCGGGCGTCCTCGCCGGCCTCGCCGGGATCGTGTACGGCGCCCCGACCATGGCGGCCGACGCCAACAACATCGGCCTCATGAAGGAGATGGACGCCATCATGTGCGTCGTCCTCGGAGGGACGGCGCTCTCGGGTGGCAAGTTCTACCTCTCCGGCACGGTCGTCGGCGCGCTCATCCTCTCGACGATCGAGCGCGCGGTCATCATCTTCCACATCCCGTCGCAGATCACGCCCCTGTTCAAGGCGCTCGTCATCATCCTCGTCTGCGTCGCCCAGTCGCCGAAGCTCCGCGAGTACCTCGCGCCGAGACGCCGCAGGTCGCTGGTGGCGGCCGCCGTCGCGGTACCGGCCCCGACCAAGGAGGAGGCCCGGTGATGACGACGACCGCCCCCGCCCCGCGCACGTCCACCCCCAGCCCCTCGGAGAAGAAGCCCATGGTCCGCCGCAGGCTCGGCCGGTTCCTGGCCCCGGAGTTCCTGCCGATCGCCGGCACGATCCTCACGTTCGTGATCATGCTCGGCATCGGGCAGGCGCGGTACGGCGGGGAGCGCAGCTTCATCTCGATGAAGCTGTTCTCCAACCTCCTGCAGGACAACGCCTACCTGCTCGTCCTCGCGATCGGCATGACGTTCGTCATCCTCACCGGCGGGATCGATCTGTCGGTCGGCGCCGTCGTCGCCCTCGTCGGCCTCGTCATCGCGACCCTCCTGCCGATGGGTGTCCCCCTCCCGGTCGTACTCGTGATCGGCGTGCTCATCGGCTCGACGTTCGGCCTGCTCATCGGTGTGCTGGTCCAGTACTTCAACATCCAACCGTTCATCGCGTCGCTGGCCGCGATGTTCCTCGCACGCGGCCTGTGCAACGTCGTGAGCGTCCAGTCCGTCGCGATCAAGGACGAGGGCTTCGCCTCCCTCGCGTCGTGGTCGATCAAGTTCGGCGAGGGACGCGACATCTGGAAGATCAACCTGTCGATGATCGTCGCGCTCGCCGTGCTCGCTTTCGCGTTCTACGTGCTGCACTACACGCGCTTCGGACGCACGGTCTACGGCGTCGGCATGGGCGACGACGGCAACGCGATCCAGCTCATGGGCCTCAAGGCAGGACGCACCAAGCTCTGGGTGTACGTGATCTCCGGGACGTGCGCCGGCATCGCCGGGATCCTGTTCGCGTTCTACACGAAGTCCGGCTTCAACCTCACGGGCATCGGCATGGAGCTCGACGCGATCGCCGCGGTCGTCATCGGCGGCACGCTCCTCGCGGGCGGTGGCGGCTACGTCCTCGGCACCGGGGTCGGCGTGCTCGTCTACGGCCTCATCCAGGTGCTCATCGCACGTGAAGGCCTCGACTCCTGGTGGACGAAGGTGTTCATCGGCGTCGTCCTCCTCGGCTTCGTCATCCTGCAGCGCGTGATCGTCACGCGACGCCAGAGATAGGCGTGTCCCCGGACGCGCTCGCGTCCCCGAACAGTCCACCCGCCCACCCTTGACAGTCGCCCGCGGGACTCCACCCCGCGCACCGGCTCGACGGGCACGAGAGCTTGGCTCCCGTGCCCGTCGTAGCCCAACCCGGCCTTGCGCCGGGACCGCCGCTCGCCCGTCCGACCGGAGCGGCTCCCCAGCGGGGAGGGACGGGGATTCGCCGATCGGTCGGACCTGACCGTGCGCTCCCGCGCGCCCGGAGACGGGTCCGGCAGCTGCTCAAGGACGAGGAGCTGACGGCCTACCTCGCCCCTCACGAAGGAGTGACATGAGAGAACGAAGGACAGCGCACCGCCGGTGGCTAGCGCTCGGGACCGCGTGGACGACGGCGGCCGCCGTCGCCCTCACGGGTCTTGCCACGGTTCCCGCGCAGGCTGCCGGGGACGAGCCCGACCTCCTCGCCTGGTACAAGCTCGACGAGACGTCGGGCGGCGTGGCCGCCGACGCGTCGGGCAACGGGCGCGACGGGACGGTCGCCGGAGCGGCGACGTGGAACGGCGGGGACGGCTTCACCTTCTCGGGAGGCGGCAACAACAGCGGCAACGCGATCACGCTGCCCGACAACCTGCTCGCCGGGGTCGACGACGTGACGATCGACTTCGACGTCTGGGTCGACGCGTCGTTGTCCGGCAACTACTTCATCTTCAACTTCGGCAACCCGGCGACCTACCCGAACGGTACCGGCTACCTCTTCGTCACGGGCAAGGACTCCAGCTCACGCCTGCGCGCCACGATCGCGTCCGACGGCTACCACACCGAGCAGTCCGTCTCCCGGCCCGGCGGCATCGCGACCGGCGTGTGGAAGCACCTCACGTACGTCGTCGACGGCGGCTCCGTCGCGGAGCCCGGCGCCGCCCGCCTCTACGAGGACGGCCAGCTCGTCGCCTCGACGTCCGGCCTGACCGTGTCCCCGAAGGACCTCGGCGAGCCCGACGGGACGACGACGCGCAACGTCCTGGGCCGCTCGGCCTACCCGGACAACTCGTTCAAGGGCAAGATCCGCGACTTCAAGGTGTACGACGGTCTGCTCGACGCGGACGCCGTGCGCGCCGCCGACGCCCAGGCGATCGACCTCGGCGACCTCACCGACGTCGGGAGCGACCTCACGCTGCCGACGCGCGGCGCGGGCGGCTCGCAGATCACGTGGTCGTCGAGCGACCCGGACGTCGTCTCGACGTCGGGTCACGTCGTCCCGACAGCCGACACGGTCGAGGTCACGCTCACCGCGACCGTCAGCCTCGGCGGCGCAGCGGTCACGCGAGACTTCGTCGTGAACGTCCAATCCCTGCAGCAGGTGGTCGACGACGTGCTCGACGGGCTCGACATCCCCCACCTCAGCGATGTCCGAGGCAACGTCCTCCTCCCCGCCAGGGTCGGCGTCGTCGACCTGGTGTGGACCTCAGACAAGCCCGCCGTCATCACGCCGACCGGCGAGGTGACGCGGCCCGCTGCAGGAGGCGACCCCGTCGAGGTCACCCTCACCGTGAGCGCCGCTGCGGGCGTCGCGACCGGCACGCGCCAGCTCACCGCGCGCGTCGCGCCGGCACCCGTCGCCGAGGAGCCCGCCGCCTACTTCTTCCCGTACTTCACGGGCGAGCAGGCCGGTGGCGAGAAGATCTTCTTCGGCGCGAGCAAGGGCAACGACGCGCTGCACTGGGACGAGCTGAACGACGGTCGCGCCGTCCTCACCTCCGAGTACGGCGAGAAGGGCCTGCGCGACCCGTTCATCATCAGGTCCCCCGAGGGAGACCGTTTCTACCTCCTGGCGACCGACCTGCAGATCGCTGCGGGCGGCAACTTCGGGACCGCGCAGGAGACCGGGAGCCTCTACCTCGAGATCTGGGAGTCGACCGACCTCGTGAGCTGGTCGGACCAGCGGCACGTCAAGGTGTCGTCCGACTACGCGGGCAACACGTGGGCGCCTGAGGCGCACTGGGACGAGTCGACGGGCAGCTACCTCGTCTACTGGGCGTCCAACCTCTACGAGACCACGAGCACCACGGGGCGGTCGGCGAGCACGAGCTACAACCGGATGATGGTCGTCAGCACGCGCGACTTCGTCACGTTCACCGAGCCGCAGACGTGGATCGACGTCAAGCGCGGCAGCGGCAAGGGCACGATCGACTCGACCGTCGTCGAGCACGACGACGTCTACTACCGCTTCACCAAGGACGAGGCGTCCATGACGGTCCGCCAGGAGAAGTCGACCGACCTGCACGCACGCATCGAGGGCTCCCTGCCGACGACGTCGAGCAGCCCGGGCTGGCAGCTCATCAAGGAGGCCGTCGGCGTCGGTCAGCCGAACGGCTGGGGCGGCGCGTTCACCAACGGTGAGGGTCCGACCATCTTCAAGGCCAACGACGGCGACGTGAACACCGGCGGCCAGGACACCTGGTACCTGTTCCAGGACCAGCCGAGCTATCACGGCGGTCGCGGCTACGTGCCGTTCGCGTCGACCGATCTCGAGTCTGGCACGTGGACGAGCGTCGCCGAGCAGGCGGACCTGCCGCTGAGCCCTCGGCACGGCACCGTCCTGCCGATCACGCAGACGGAGTACGAGAACCTGCTCGCTGCCTACCAGCCGGACCTGCTCGTCGACTCGATCGCGGCGCAGACCGTCACGACGCGCGAAGGCGTCGCCCCGACGCTCCCGGCGACGGCGATCGTCACCTACCGTGACGGCTCGACCCGGGCCGTGCCCGTGACCTGGCCGACGATCGACCCGGCGCAGTACGCCGAGCGCGGCACGTTCATCCTGCGTGCGGCGCCGGTCGCGGGCTCGCCCGTCGAGGCGTCCGTGACGGTCGTCGTGCGCGACGCCGTCGACCCGACGGTCGCGCTCACGATCGCTCCCGCCACCCCGACCGGCAGCGCCGGCTGGTGGACCTCGCGCCCTGTGACCGTCACCGCCACGGGCAGCGACGACTCGGGCGTGGCCTCAGTGGAGGTCTCTGTCGACGGCGGCGCCTGGCAGCGCACCGCGGGCGGTACCGCGTCGGTCACGCTCACGACGGACGGACGGCACGAGGTCCGTGCCCGTGCGACCGACACGACCGACAACGTCTCGTCCGTCGCGGTGGTCGGCGTCGACGTCGACACGACCGCGCCCGTGACGAGCGCGACCGTCGACGCGAAGAACCGGACCGTCACGGTCCGGGCCGACGACGCGACGTCGGGCGTTGCCCGCATCGAGACGCGCACCGGCTCCGCCGCGTGGGCTACGTACTCGGGTCCGGTGGTGGTGGGTTCGGGTGAGGTCACGGTGGAGTTCCGTGGTGTGGATCGTGCGGGGAACGTCGAGCCGGTGGGTTCGGTGGTGGTGCCTCGTGCGGGTGTGGTGCTGGCGCCGTCGGCGACGGTGGCGGTGGTTGCTCCGGAGCGGGTGTCGTTCGGCAAGGCTGCGAGCGTGCGGGTGCGGGTCTCTGGTGCTGGCGGGGTTCCGTCGGGTCAGGTGCGTGTGCTCGATGGGGCGCGTGTGGTCGGGTCGGCGACGTTGAAGCAGGGTGGCGCCACGGTGCGTCTGGTCAAGGACGTCGCGGTGGGTCGTCGGTCGTTGACGGTCTCGTACGGCGGTGACGCGAGGTTTGCGGGTTCGTCGGACGTGGTGGTGCTCGAGGTCGTCAAGGCGAGCTCGAAGGTGTCGGTGAAGGTGGCGCCGAAGAAGGTGACGGCGCGGTCGAAGGCGACGCTCGCGGTGAGCGTGACGAGCGTGGGTTCGCGGGCCGGGACGGTGGGCGTGAAGGTCACCTCGAAGGTCAAGGGCAAGAACCGCACGGTGGTGACGCGTTCGGTGTCGGTGGGTGCGAACGGCAAGGCGTCGGTGAAGCTGCCGCGGCTGGGCAAGGGCACCTACAAGGTGACGGTCACGTTCGGTGGCTCGTCGTCGGCGAACAAGGCCGCGAAGACCACCACCCTCACCGTCCGCCGCTAGGCCTGGTCCCCGAAGGACCCGGCGCGCGACGCCCACCCCCACGGGCGCCGCGCGCCGTCCCCGGGGGTGGGCCCGTCCTCCAGGGCCCACCCCACCCCCTCACGAAGGAGTGACATGACTGCACCAACCACCCGGCCGGCATCCCGGACCGGCCGGGCGATCGCCTGGTCGGCGATCGCCGCCCTCACGTTCACCGGCCTCGCGGCAGCGCCCGCGCAGGCCGCCGACCCCGCACCCGCGGGCATGGTCGCCTGGTACAAGCTCGACGAGACCGCCGGCACCGTCGCCGTCGACTCGTCCGGCAACGACAACGACGGGACCGTCGACGGCCCCACGACCTGGAACGACGGCGACGGCTTCACGTTCTCCGGCGGCTCCGCGAGCAGCGGCAACGCCATCAGGATGCCGGACAACATCCTCGCCGGGCTCGACTCGATCACGGTCGCGACCGACGTCTGGGTCGACCCAGCGCTCCAGGGGAACCACTTCATCTACAACTTCGGCAACCTCGCCGTCGGGAGCCCGCAGAGTGGCAACGGGTACCTCTTCACGACCGCGTTCCCGTACCGCGTCGCGCTCAGCCAGGGCGCCTGGGGCGGCGAGGGCGGCAACGTGACGTCCGCGGGTCGCAACCTCACGCAGGGCGTGTGGAAGCACATCGCCTACACGCAGACCGGGACGACCGGCATCCTCTACGAGGACGGCGTCGAGGTGAGGCGTACCGAGGGTGTCTCCGTGACCCCCGGCTCGATCGGCGGCGGCGTCACGACCCGCAACGTCCTCGGCCGCTCGGCCTACGCAGCCGACGGTTCCTTCAAGGGAGTGCTGCGCGACTTCCGTGTCTACGACCACGCGCTCCCTGCGGGCGACGTCGCCGACCTTGCCGACCGTGTGATCGACGACGTCCTCGCGGACGCGGCTGCGAGCCTCGACCTCGGCGACCTGACCGCCGTCAGCGGGGACCTGACGCTCCCCGCGCTCGCCGGCGGCGTCGCCGTCACGTGGTCCTCGGACAAGCCTGACGTCATCTCGGCGACAGGCCGCGTCACGCGTCCCGCCGCCGGCGGCGACCCGGCCGACGTCGTGCTGACCGCGACCCTCACGAAGGGAACCGCGTCCACGGCACGCACCTTCGCCGCGACGGTCCTGCCCGACGTCACCCCGGCCGAGAAGGCCGCCTGGGACGCCGAGCACGTCGAGCTCGTCTCCCCGGACGACGTCCGCGGTCACATCACGCTCCCGACGACCGGCCCGCTCGGCTCGGCCATCACGTGGACCAGCTCCGCTCCCGACGTCGTCACCGCCACGGGAGAGGTGACACGCCCCGCCTACGGCGAGGACGACGTCGTCGTCACCGTCACGGCGCACGTCGTGAACGGCGCCGCGACCGCGACGTCCACCCGCCGGCTCACCGTCAAGGCTGCGCCGCGTGCGGTGCCGACCGAGGGCTACGTGTTCTCCTACTTCACCGGCAACTCGATCGCCGGCGAGAAGATCTACCTCGCAGCGAGCCGCGGCAACGACGCCCTCCGGTGGGACGAGCTCAACGCCGGCACCCCCGTCCTCGAGTCCACCCAGGGCACGAAGGGCCTGCGCGACCCGTTCCTCATCCGCTCACCGCAGGGCGACCGCTGGTACCTCATCGCGACCGACCTCTCGATCGGCCGCAACGGCGACTGGGACGTCGCGCAGCGACACGGCAGCCAGTACATCGAGGTCTGGGAGTCGACCGACTTGCAGACCTGGTCCGAGCAGCGCCACGTCAAGGTGTCCCCGGACAACGCCGGCAACACGTGGGCACCCGAGGCGTACTGGGACGACGAGCTCGGCGCGTACGTCGTGTTCTGGGCGTCCAAGCTGTTCGCCGCTGACGACCCGGACCACACGGGCAGCCAGTACAACCGCATGATGTATGCGACGACGCGTGACTTCGTGACGTTCAGCGAGGCGAAGGTCTGGCAGGACTCGGGCAAGTCGCTCATCGACTCGACCGTCCTCAAGGAGGACGGCTGGTACCACCGGTTCACGAAGGACGAGGGCTCGGCGAGCGGCTGCACGGACATCATCCAGGAGCGTTCGCGCACGCTCACCGCTCCGCTGTCCGAGTGGGAGCACGTGACCGACTGCATCGGGCAGAAGGCCAGCACCCGCGCGCTCGAGGGGCCGACGATCTTCAAGGCCAACGAGGGCGATGTCAACGGCGGCGGCTACTACCTGTTCGTCGACGAGTACGGCGGCCGCGGCTTCATCCCGATGCACTCGGCGAGCCTCGACGACCCGACCTGGGTCATCCCGTCGCCGTACACGCTCCCCACGAGCCCGCGGCACGGCACGGTCGCGCCTGTGACGAAGGCTGAGCTCGACGCCGTCCGTGGCAACCCCGCCACAGCGGTCACGTCGACGACGCAGCTCACGCTCACCCCGGCCCCGGCAGGCACCGCGTCTCGCGCCGACGTCACGGTCGTCGCGAGCGACAAGGGGCAGGTCGTGGGCTCCGTGCGCCTCTCGGTCGGCGACACCTGGTCGACGACGGTCCGCCTCGTCGACGGCAAGGCGCGCGTCACGCTCCCCGACACCCTGCGTGCCGGGTCGGTCGACGTCGTCGCCGCGTACCTCGGTTACGACGTGGTCGGGGCCAGCTCGACGTCCGGGACGCTCGTCGTGCCGGCGCCGGCTGACACGACCCCGCCCGTGACGAGCGCGACCGTCGACGCGGTGGCGCGCACGGTCACGCTGCGCAGCGCCGACGGCGGCTCGGGCGTCGCCCGGATCGAGTACCGCCTCGTCACCGGCTCGACCCCGACCGCGTGGGCTACGTACTCGGGTCCGGTGGTGGTGGGTTCGGGTGAGGTCACGGTGGAGTTCCGTGGTGTGGATCGTGCGGGGAACGTCGAGCCGGTGGGTTCGGTGGTGGTGCCTCGTGCGGGTGTGGTGCTGGCGCCGTCGGCGACGGTGGCGGTGGTTGCTCCGGAGCGGGTGTCGTTCGGCAAGGCTGCGAGCGTGCGGGTGCGGGTCTCTGGTGCTGGCGGGGTTCCGTCGGGTCAGGTGCGTGTGCTCGATGGGGCGCGTGTGGTCGGGTCGGCGACGTTGAAGCAGGGTGGTGCCACGGTGCGTCTGGTCAAGGACGTCGCGGTGGGTCGTCGGTCGTTGACGGTCTCGTACGGCGGTGACGCGAGGTTTGCGGGGTCGTCGGACGTGGTGGTGCTCGAGGTCGTCAAGGCGAGCTCGAAGGTGTCGGTGAAGGTGGCGCCGAAGAAGGTGTCGGCGCGGTCGAAGGCGACGCTCGCGGTGAGCGTGACGAGCGTGGGTTCGCGGGCCGGGACGGTGGGCGTGAAGGTCACCTCGAAGGTCAAGGGCAAGAACCGCACGGTGGTGACGCGTTCGGTGTCGGTGGGTGCGAACGGCAAGGCGTCGGTGAAGCTGCCGCGGCTGGGCAAGGGCACCTACAAGGTGACGGTCACGTTCGGTGGCTCGTCGTCGGCGAACAAGGCCGCGAAGACCACCACCCTCACCGTCCGCCGCTAGAAGCACCGGCGGCCTCCTCGGAGGTCGCCGGTGCGGCGGGGTGGCCGCATGGGTGCCACCCCGCCGCACCGGGGTCGACGGAGTGGAGAACCGGCGGCCCCGGGAGGGTCAGGTCTGGCTGAGGCGAAGGCCAGACCTGGCCCTCGCTCGCGCCCTCAGGGGCGCGCCGCGAACCGCTCGAGCAGCTCGGCGTGCCCGGAGACGACGAGCATGTCGTTCGCCGAGATGCGGGTCTGGGGCGTCGCGTAGATGAAGTCCTGCCCCGGCGGCTTCACACCGATCACGGTCACGCCGTAGCGTGCGCGCACCTTCGACTGCTCGATCGTGAAGCCCTGCGTCTCCTTCGGCGGG
This sequence comes from Sanguibacter hominis ATCC BAA-789, assembly GCF_012396185.1. GTDB lineage: Bacteria > Actinomycetota > Actinomycetes > Actinomycetales > Cellulomonadaceae > Flavimobilis > Flavimobilis hominis. The sequence continues at coordinate 790,129 of NZ_JAAXOW010000001.1, read as the reverse complement.
CGCATCTTGACGATCGTGAAGCCGTCCTCGACCTCGATGTAGTCCATGAGCTTGCCCGAGACGAGGTGCGCGACGCGGTTGCCTGCGTCGGCCTCCGGGAACACGATGTGGTGCGCACCGATCCGCTGGAGGATGCGGCCGTGCTCCGCGGAGACGGCCTTCGCCCAGATCTGCGGCGTGCCGATGTCGACGAGGTTGCCCGTGATGAGGACGGACGCCTCGAGCGACGAGCCCACGCCCACGACCGCGACCGGGAAGTCCCGTGCGCCGAGCTGCTCGAGCGCCTCGGGGTTGGTCGCGTCGGCCTCGACGAGCGGCAGCCGCCCCGTCCAGTGCTGGACCTGCGCGGCCGAGCGCTCGACCGCGAGGACGTCCTGCCCCAGACGGTCGAGGGTCGTCGCGATAGAGGCGCCGAAGCGCCCGAGACCGATGACGAGGACACCCGCGTCCTGGGTGCTCGCCGGTGTGTTCCTGTCAGCCAATGATGGGCCTCTCCTCGGGCAGCCGGATGACGCGACGGCGGTCGCGCAGGGCGAGGGCTGCAGCAAGAGTCATGGTGCCGGTGCGGCCCACGAACATCAACACGATGAGGACGTACTTGCCCTCTTCGGGGAGCAGATGGGTGACACCTGTCGACAAGCCGCACGTCGCGAAGGCGGAGATCGTCTCGAACAGCAGCACGTCGAGGGACCAGCCGGTGATCTCGAGGAGCACGAGCGTCGAGATCAGGACGGCCGTCGCGCCGATGAACGCGACCGCGATCGACAGTCGCAGGGTGTCGCGCGGGATGCGCCGGCCGTACGCCTCGATGTCGCGGTCACCGCGGGCCTCCGCGATGATCGCGAGCATGAGCACGGCGAGCGTCGTGACCTTGATGCCGCCTGCGGTCGACGCCGAGCCGCCGCCGACGAACATGAGCGCGTCCGTGATGAGCCAGCTCGACTCCTTCATCGAGCCCGTGTCGACGACCGAGAACCCGCCCGAGCGTGGCATGACGCCCGCGAACAGGGAGGTGAGCAGCTTGGCCGGCCACCCGAGGGGGCCGATCGTCTCGTCGTTGCGCCACTCGAACGCTGCGAACAGGACCGCGCCGAGCGCGACGAGCGCGCCCGACACGGTGAGCGTGAGCTTCGTGTGCAGGTTCCACCGGCTCGCGCGACGGCCGACGCGCGCGATGTTGAGGATCACGGGGAAGCCGAGGGAACCGATGAACACGCCCAGGATGATCGGCAGGAGCAGCAGCCAGTCGCCCGCGTGGGGGACGAGCCCCTCAGCGGTGGGGATGAACCCGGCGTTGTTGAACGCGGACACGGCGTAGAACACGGAGTGCCAGAGCGCCTCGCGGAACGTCTCGTGGAGCGCGAGGAAGCGCGGCAGGAGGAGGGCCGCGATGACCGACTCGAGGGTGAGCGACGTGATGACGACGACGCGGATGAGCGAGCCGACCTCGCCGAGCCGTGTCGTCTTCGTCTCCGACGCGGTCAGGAGCCGTTGCGTGAGGCCGATGCGCCGGGAGACCGCCGCACCAAGGATCGACGCGAGGGTCATGACGCCGAGACCGCCCACCTGGATCCCGGCGAGGATGACGGCCTGGCCGAACACCGACCAGTAGGTGCCGGTGGGGACGGTCACGAGACCGGTCACGCACACCGCGGACGTCGCGGTGAAGAACGCGTCGACGAACGGGGCGCGTACGCCGCTCGAGGTCGCGGCGGGAAGGTTGAGGAGGGCCGTGAACACGGCGATCACGCCGGCGAACGTGATGAGCGCGAGGCGGGCAGGGGAGCGGCGGGCGATACGGTCGACGAGCTCCCGTCCGGCCCACAGCGGTGCCGACAGCTTCGGCGCCATCGGTCACCTCCCTCTCCGTGCGGCGTACTGGCCTATGGTGCCACCTCCGCGGCTGCGCGGTGGGTGACTTGGACGTGCCGCGCCGTCGAGCACGCCGCGCGCTAGCGTGACGGTCATGGCGGTGACGGTGCACGTGGCGTGGGCTGCGGACCTGCTCGGCTACGACTTCGGTCCGGGGCACCCGATGGCGCCCTTGCGCCTGCACCTGACGATCGAGCTCGCGCGCGCCCTCGGGGTGCTCGACGCGGACGGGGTCGTGGTCGCGGACGCCGGCATCGCCCCGGACCCCCTCCTCGGGACGGTCCACACCCCTGAGTACGTCGCGGCGGTCCACGCGGCGTCGGGCGGCGTGCGCGACCTGCACCGCGGGCTGGGCACGCAGGACGACCCGCTGTTCGCAGGCATGCACGACGCCGCCGCGCGCATCGTCGCGGGCACGTGCGCGGCGGCCCGCGCCGTCTGGCGCGGCGACGCCCTGCACGGGGTGAGCGTCGCGGGCGGCATGCACCATGCGATGCCGGACGCGGCGTCGGGGTTCTGCGTCTACAACGACGCCGCTGTCGCGATCCGCGCGCTCCTCGACGACGGCGTGGAGCGCGTCGCGTACGTGGACCTCGACGCGCACCACGGGGACGGCGTGCAGAAGGTGTTCTGGGACGACCCGCGGGTGCTGACCGTGTCGGTCCACGAGAGCCCTGCGACGCTCTTCCCGCACACGGGCTACCCGACCGAGACCGGCGGCCCGCGCGCGCCCGGGAGCGCGGTCAACGTCGCGCTCCCGGCGCGCACGGGACCCGCGGGCTGGCTGCGCGCGATCGACGGCGTCGTGCCCGAGGTCCTCATGGACTTCCGGCCGCAGGTCCTCGTGACGCAGCACGGCTGCGACGCCCACGCGCACGACCCCCTCTCGTCGCTGCGCGTCAGCACGGCTGCGCTGCGCGCCGCCGTGCGGCGCATGCACGCCCTCGCGCACCAGCTGTGCGACGGCCGGTGGGTCGCGCTGGGAGGCGGGGGCTACGCGGTCGTCGACGTCGTGCCGCGCGTGTGGGCGAGCCTCCTCGCCGAGGCCGCGCACGTGCCCGTGCCTGCGCACACCCCGCTCCCCGAGGAGTGGCGTGAGCGCGTGCGCCGGGAGGTCGGCGCCGAGCCGCCCGCGGTCATCGACGAGGACGGGGACGAGCAGCACGCGGACCCGTCCTGGTCCGGCCGGTACGACCCGGCCGACGGTGTCGACCGCGCCGTCATGGCGACGCGGTCCGCGGTCTTCCCGCTGCTCGGGCTGCACCCCGAGGCGTACTGACGGGCAGGTGGGGTGTCCTTCCTGGGAGGGTGAAGCATCTTCCCTCGTGAGTCGCGCAGGGCCTAGAGTGTGCTGCACGCGCGGCCCAGGCTGTGCGTCCGCAGACCCACCTGACCAGGTTCGACACGAGGAGCGCTTGCATGTCTGACGCCGCCGCGAGGCCTCGCTTCCTCACCGTCGCCGAGGTGGCCGACGAGATGCGTGTGTCCCGCATGACCGTCTATCGCCTCGTCCACTCGGGCGAGATCCCGGCGGTCCGGGTCGGCAAGTCGTTCCGCGTGCCCGTCGAGGCGCTGCAGCAGTACCTCGGTGGGGCTCAGGACCTGCGGGACCTGAAGTCCTCCTGACACCTGTGTCGCGGGCAGGGTGCGGCAGGGGTTAGACTGGCGGACGGACTTTCCGAGCGCGGTGCCTCCCGGTGTGCCGTGCAAGCTACCGATCGACATTGCGAGGACCCGTGGGCTCCGTTATCAAGAAGCGTCGCAAGCGTATGGCGAAGAAGAAGCACCGTAAGCTGCTTCGCAAGACGCGCCACCAGCGTCGCAACAAGAAGTAAGGACGCCGCGGCGCCCTCATGCGTAGAGCCCTCGTTCCCTCGGGACGGGGGCTCTTGCTGCGCCTGGTGACTGGCGGAGGGCACTCGGCCGAGGATGCTGACCGCCCCGCAGTGCCGCGGGTCGTCCGCCGCCGGGTGGTCGAGGCGGGGGTCGACGACGTCTGGGCGCTCGTGGGCAACCTGCGCGAGCACGAGCGGCTGATCCCGCTCACGAAGATCGCGGCTCCGGACCGGACGGTGCGCGCAGGGGACCGCGTCGTCGCGGTGTCTGCGCGGTTCGTGGTCGACCGGATGAGCGTGCTGGCGGTGCGTGAGACGCAGCGGGGGGCGCGGTGGGCCGAGCTCGAGAAGACTGGACCGCTGCTCGCGGGTCGCGCGCACGTCGCCGTTCGGCCGTGCGGGCCGCGGAGCACGCTCGTGGTGTGGGCCGAGGACGTGACGTTCGCGCCGCTGGCAGGTTCGGTGGCGGGGCGGCTGGCCGACGCCGTCCAGGACATCGTCTTGACGGCGATGTGCGACCTTGCGCTCGCCCGCCTGGCACGCCTGGTGTGAGCCTGAGCGCGGGCCCCGGGTCTGGTGCCACTGGTCAGCGGCGCGAGATCGCGCGGCGGGCGGAGCGCAGCACGAGCGAGATCGCCCAGGCGGCGCCTGCCGCGCTGGCCGTCTTGACGCCCCTCTTCGCGAGGCGGCGCTTGCCGCGGAACTCCCGCACGGGCCAGCCGACGTCCTTCGCGTGGCGCCGCAGCCGCGGCTCCGGGTTGATCGCGCACGGGTGGCCCACCGAGCTGAGGATCGGGATGTCGTTCGCCGAGTCGCCGTACGCGTAGCAGTGGGCGAGGTCGAGGCCGAGCCGGTCCGCGAGCTCGCGCGCCCCGGCCTCCTTGCTCTCGCCGTGCATCATCTCGCCGACGAGACGCCCCGTGTAGACGCCGTCCTTGTGCTCCGCGATCGTCGCGAGCGCCCCGGTCGCGCCGAGGTGTCGGGCGATGAGCTCGCCGATCTCGATGGGCGTCGCGGTGATGAGCCATACCTGGTGGCCCGCCGCGAGGTGCGCGTCGAGGATCTTGCGCGTGCCGGGGAAGATGCGCAGCGACAGGACCTGGTCCCACACCTCCTCGCCGATCGCGGTGACCTCGGCGACCGTGTGCCCCTTGATGATGCCGAGAGCGCGGTCGCGCACGGAGCTGATCTGCTCCTTGCTCTCGCCGAGCGCGATGAAGCGCCACTGCTGCAGCGCTGCGAAGACGAGGTCGCGGATCTTGAAGAAGTCACGGCGGTACAGGCCGATCGCGAGGTGGAAGGCGCTCGCGCCGCGGATGATCGTGTTGTCGACGTCGAAGAACGCGGCGATGCGTGTCGGGTCGACGGTCGTGCTCTCGACGGGGCTGGCCAGGTCGAGGGCCGCGTCGGCGGCGGCCTCGGCCGACTGCTCGGGAACCGGCTCGACCGACTCGTCTGCGGAGGGCTCGCGGGCGGTCGACATGTCGTCCACTCTAGCGAGACAGTCCGTACTGTTGCCGTATGGAACCGGTGACCACCTCGTCCGCCGGCGCAGCGCCGCGGGTCCAGCTGCTCGTTCGTGCGTCCTGCCACCTGTGCGACGACGCCCGGGAGGTCGTGTCGGCCGTGTGCGCCGAGGCGGGGGAGCGGTGGGTCGAGGTGGACGTCGATGGTGACGCGGAGCTCGTCGCGACGTTCTCCGACTACGTGCCGGTCGTCCTGGTGGACGGGGTGCAGCAGGCGTTCTGGCGGGTCGACGAGCGGCGTCTGCGCCGTGCGCTCGCTCGGCCGTCAGGGGTGGCGCGATGACGTCGACGGCGGTGCCGCCGCCGACGCTGACGCGGCTCCCCGTGTACGCCCGGGTCCTCGACGAACTCGTGCGGCGTGGTGTCGTGACGGCGTCGTCGGTCGAGCTGGCGGCGGCGGCGGGGGTCGAGCCTGCGCAGCTGCGTCGGGACCTGTCGCACCTGGGGTCGTACGGCAAGCGTGGTGTGGGGTACGACGTCGCAGAGCTGCGCGCGCACGTGCGTGGCGCGCTGGGCGTGGGGCGGCGTCGCGGCGTCGTGGTGGTCGGTGTCGGCAACCTGGGCCGGGCGGTCGCGAGCTATGCCGGGCTGGTGCCGCGTGGCTTCGAGGTGGTCGCGCTCGTCGACGTCGACCCGGCGGTGGTCGGCACGACCGTCGCCGGGGTCGAGGTCGCGGACCTCGCGGAGCTGCCCCGGCTCGTGGTGGAGCGGGACGTGTCGCTCGCGGTGCTGACGGTGCCGGGCGGGGCCGCGCAGGACGCGCTCGACGCGGTCGCGGCGAGCGGCGTGCGGTCGGTGCTGAGCTTCGCGCCGCGGGCGCTCTCGGTGCCTGACGGCGTCGCGCTGCGGAGCGTGGACGTCGCGGCCGAGCTGCAGATCCTGTCGTACTACCTGCCGCCCGTCTGAGGGCGGGCATGACGAAGGCCCGGCGACAGGGGGACGCCGGGCCTTCGTGCCTGTGCCGAGGATCAGGCCTTGACGGCGGAGACCTCGATGAGGATGGCGACCTTGTCGCTCACGAGCACGCCACCGGCCTCGAGGGCCGCGTTCCAGGTGATGCCCCACTCCTTGCGGGAGATGGTGACGGACGCCTCGAACCCGGCGCGGGAGGCGCCGAACGCGTCGACGGCGGAGCCGGTGTACTCGAGCGCGAGCTCGACGGGCTTCGTGACGCCGGCGATGGTGAGGTCGCCCGTGACGATGAAGTCGCTGCCGTCAGCCTTGACGGAGGTCGAGGTGAAGGACCAGGTCGGGTTGACGTCGGTGGAGAAGAAGTCGGCGCTCTGGAGGTGGGCGTCGCGGTTCGTGTCGCCGGTGCTCAGGGCGGTCGCGTCGAGCACGGCGGTGACGGAGGAGGTCTCGACGTCCTCGCCGATGACGATGGTGCCCTCGGTGACGGGGACGGTGCCGCGCACCTTGGAGATGCCCGCGTGGCGGACGGTGAAGCCGGCCTGGGTGTGCGAGCCGTCGATGGTGTAGGTGGCGGGGGCGAGGCCGGTGGGCAGAGCGGTCATGGTGTGTCTCCTGGGGTGTGCGACTAGGTCCATGCGGCTGCATTGATTGCCGCTTCAAGTTAATCTTCAACCACATCCGCCCGGAACGCAAGTGGTCACCACCACACGGTGCAGAGACGAGCACCACACCCGGCGCGAGCGGGAAGTTTGCGACACTAGGCCCATGCCTCAGACCACGGTCCACCTGATGCGCCACGGCGAAGTCCACAACCCCGAGGGGATCCTCTACGGGCGCCTGCCCGGGTACCACCTCTCCGAGCGCGGCTACGAGATGGCCGCCCGCGTGGCCAAGCACTTCGCCGGCGAGACGAGCGAGTCGACCCCGGCAGGGACCACCCCGGTACGGCGCGACATCACGCACGTCATCGCGTCGCCCCTCCAGCGCGCCCAGGAGACCGCGACCCCGATCGCAGCCGCGTTCGGGCTCGAGCTCGGCACCGACGAGCGGCTCATCGAGGCGGGCAACTACTTCGAGGGCAAGACGTTCGGCGTCGGCGACGGCTCGCTGCGCCACCCGCGGCACTGGCCCCGCCTCATCAACCCGTGGCGCCCCTCGTGGGGCGAGCCCTACAAGCAGCAGGTCGCCCGCATGCGCGCCGCGATCGAGGACGCCCGCAGGCTCGCGGAAGGTCACGAGGTCGTCCTCGTCTCCCACCAGCTCCCCGTGTGGATCACGCGCTCCTCGTACGAGGGCCGCCCGTACTTCCACGACCCGCGCAAGCGCGAGTGCTCGCTCGCGTCGGTGACCTCCCTGCGCTTCGACGGCGACCGCTTCGTCGGCCTCGACTACTCCGAGCCCGTCGCCGACCTGCTGCCGGGCGCGTCCAAGGTCGCAGGAGCCTGAGCCGGCCGTGAACGCCCGCCCCCACCCCGCCCGAGCCGCACGACGCGCGGTCGCCGCCGCCGTCGCGGCTCTCGTGCTGCTCGCCGGCTGCTCCTCCGCACCGGACGACGGGCCGACCCAGATCGCCGACCAGGGCTACCAGTCGGGCGACGGCTCGGTGCGCACGTGGGCCGCCGCCGAGCGCGGCCCCGCGCTCGAGCTCACGGGGACCGACTACACGGGCGAGGCGGTCGACGTCTCCGCGTGGCGCGGCGACGTCGTCGTCCTCAACACGTGGTTCGCTGCGTGCCCGCCCTGCCGTGTCGAGGCGCCCGTCCTCGCCGAGCTCGCGACGTCGCGAGCCGAGCAGGGGGTGCACGTCCTGGGCATCAACCGCACCGACGACGCTGGGGCGGCGCAGGCCTTCGAGCGCACCTACGAGATCCCGTTCCCGTCGGTCGACGACCGGTCGGGCGCCGCGACGTCGGCCCTCGAGGGCGTGGTCCCCGTCGCCGCGACCCCGACGACGGTCGTGCTCGACCGGCAGGGTCGCGTCGCCGCACGCGTCCTCGGGCTGCTCGACGCGACGACGATCGCCGCGATCATCGACGACGTCCTGGCCGAGACGTGATCGTCCTCGCGGACGCCGGGACGACGGTCTTCAGCGGCTCCCTCCTCCTCGCGCTCCCCATCGCCGTCCTCGCGGGGCTGCTGTCCTTCGCGTCGCCGTGCGTCCTGCCGCTCGTGCCCGGCTACCTCGGGTACCTGGGCGGCATGGCTGGTGCCGCCGACGCGCGGCGCGTGCGCGGGGCGGCAGCCGCCGCACCGACCGGCACCGCGCAGACCGACGACCAGACCGCCCCCGCGCAGACCGAGGAGCGCACCTCCGGCCGCGGCCGCGTCCTCGCCGGCGTCGGGCTCTTCGTCGCCGGCTTCACGGTCGTCTTCGTCGCGTACGGCATCCTCTTCGGCTCCGTCGGCGGGCTCCTGCGGCAGCACCAAGAGACGCTCACCCGCGTCCTCGGCGTCGTCGTGATCCTCATGGGGCTCGCGTTCGTCGGTCTCCTCGCACCGCTGCAGACCGACCGCCGCTTCCACCTCGCCCCCCGCGCAGGGCTGTGGGGAGCGCCGCTCCTCGGTTTCGTCTTCGGCCTCGGCTGGACGCCCTGCATGGGGCCGACGCTCGTCGCGATCAACGCGCTCGCCCTCGACCAGGGCACCGCAGGCCGCGGCGCCGTCCTCGCGGTCGCCTACTGCCTCGGGCTCGGCCTGCCGTTCCTCGCCGTCGCGCTCGGCCTCGAGTCGTCTGTGCGGCTCACCGCGTTCCTGCGCCGCCACCGTCTCGCCGTGATGCGCGTCGGAGGCGGCCTCCTCGTCCTCGTCGGCATCGCGCTCGTCACCGGGCTGTGGGGCTCCCTCACGCAGTCGCTCGCTGGGCTCGTCGGCGGATTCGAGACGGCGCTGTGAGCGGGTACCGCCCCGAGGGCATCGAGGACGCGTTCGTCGAGAACGGCTCCGCGCCCCTCCCGGCGCTCGGCGTCGTCGGCTGGATCCGCTGGACGTGGCGCCAGCTCACGAGCATGCGCGTCGCGCTCCTCCTGCTCATGCTGCTCGCGGTCGCAGCCGTCCCGGGCTCTGCGCTGCCGCAGCGCCCGCAGAACCCCGCAGCAGTCGAGCAGTACCTCGCGGACCACGCGACCGCAGGCCCGTGGCTCGACCGGATGGGCATGTTCGACGTCTACGCGTCGGTGTGGTTCTCCGCGATCTACATCCTCCTGTTCGTCTCCCTCGTCGGGTGCATCACGCCGCGCGTGCGCGCCCACTGGCGTGCCCTGCGCGCGAAGCCGCCGCGCACGCCGCGCCGCTTCGAGCGCTTCCCGGCACGCGCCGAGCGGGTCGTCGCCGCGTCGCCCGCCGACGTGGCCGACGCCGCGGCGGCGCACCTGCGCGGCCCCCGTTGGCTCCCGCGGTTCCGCGTCGAGCAGAGCACCGAGCCCGCCCCTGCGGGCGCGCCCGACAGCGTCGCGCACACCGTCTCTGCCGAGCGCGGCTACCTGCGCGAGACGGGCAACCTGCTCTTCCACCTCGCGCTGCTCGGGCTGCTCGTCTCGGTCGGTGTGGGCCAGGCGCTCGAGTACCGCGGGCAGGCGATCGTCGTGCAGGGCCGCGGCTTCGCCAACTCGGTCAGCGCCTACGACACGTTCTTCTCCGGCACGGCGTTCGACCCGGAGTCGCTGCACCCGTTCTCGATCACGCTCGACGACTTCGACGCAGAGTTCACCGAGGACGCGAGCCTCGCCGCGAAGGACTTCACGGCGCACGTCACCGTCCGCGACGACGAGCAGGCGCCTCGCCCCGAGACGATCAAGGTCAACCACCCGCTCGAGATCGGCGGCGCCAAGGTCTACCTCCAGGGCAACGGCTTCGCACCTGACGTCGAGGTCGTCGACGCCGACGGCAACGTCGCGTTCTCGGGGCCCGTCCCGTTCATCCCGGAGGACGCCGTCTACACGTCGCGCGGGGTCATCAAGGTGCCCGACGTCACGTCGGGCGACCAGATCGGCCTCGTCGGCTACCTCCTGCCGACCGCGCAGATGACCGAGGGCGGCCTTCGCTCGATCCACCCCGACCTGCGCAACCCCGTGCTCGTGCTCACCGTGTGGCGTGGCGACCTGGGCCTCGACTCCGGGATCCCGCAGAACGTCTACGAGCTCGACACCGACGCGATGATCCAGGTGGACGACGGCGACGAGCCGGCCACGATCCTGCTCTCGCCGGGCCAGAGCGTCGACCTGCCCGAGGGGCTCGGTCGCCTCACCTTCCGGGGCGGCCTGCCCGACGACCCGACCCAGACCGCGACGGGCGTCCCTCGCTTCGTCGCTCTCGACCTGCGGCACGACCCGGCGCTCACCTGGATCGCGACGTTCGCCGTCGCCTCCCTCGCCGGTCTCATGCTGTCTCTCTTCACGCCGCGCAGGCGAGTGTGGTTGCGCACCTGGACCGAGATGGTCGACGGCGAGGCACGTACAGTGGTGAGCGCAGCAGGCCTCGCGCGTACCGACGATGCCGGGCTCCCTGGCGAGGTCGACGCGATGCTTGACGCGGCGTCGGCCGCGATCCCGCCCCCCGGGGCTACGACGAACGACTCCGAAGGAGCCGACCGATGACCATCGGTGAGATCAGCGACATCCTCGTGTGGGGTGCAGCGACCGCGTACACGATCGCCATGGTGGCGTTCGCGATCGACATGGCGCGCCGCGCGGGCGCCCCCGTCGAGGAAGCAGCCCCGCAGCCGGCGCTCGCCACTGCGACGAGCGTCGCGTCCACCGCGATCACGCCGACGTCGATCACGACCCCCGGGTGGTCCGCGCGACCGGACTCGACGGTCGGCACGAGCGCGTCCGCGAACGCTGGTCGCGGCAAGGGCACACCGTGGGGCGCGTGGCGCAGCTCGAAGCCGCTCGGCATCGCGATGTCGACGCTGTGGCTCGGCTTCCTGTTCAACCTCGCCGGGATCGTCACCCGTGGCGTCGCGGCCGGCCGCGCGCCGTGGGCGAACATGTACGAGTTCACGCTCGTCGGCGCCTTCTGCACGGTCCTCGTCTTCCTCGTGATCCAGCAGCGCCTCGAGGTGCGCTTCCTCGGCATCTTCGTGACGATCCTGTCGGTCTCGGCGCTCATGGTCGCGCTCAACGCCTTCCACGTCGCGGCAGCGGGCGTGCAGCCGGCGCTGCAGTCCTACTGGCTCGTCATCCACGTGGGCATCGCGATCCTCGCGACCGGCGTCTTCGGGGTCGCGTTCGCCACCTCGGTCCTGCAGCTCCTGCAGGACTCGCGCGCGAACGGCTCCGGGGTGCTCGCGTCGTGGCACTGGCTCGACTCGGTGCCCCGGCCTGCGCAGCTCGAGGTGCTGAGCTTCCGCATCAACGCCGTCGGCTTCGTGATGTGGACCTTCACGATCATCGGCGGCTCCGTCTGGGCCGAGGACGCGTGGGGCCGCTACTGGGGCTGGGACCCCAAGGAGGTCTGGAGCTTTGTCATCTGGGTGGTCTACGCGGCCTACCTGCACGCGCGCACGACGCGCGGCTGGTCAGGGCGGCGCGCCGCATGGTTCGTCGTCGTCGGCTTCGCGTGCGTGCTCTTCAACTTCACCGGCGTCAACATCCTGTTCAACGGGAGGCACAGCTACTCGCAGATCTGAGCGGCGGCCAGACGACGAAGCGCCCGGCGGGACCTCACGGTCCAGCCGGGCGCTTCGTCGTCGTCGGGCCGTGCGTCAGGAGCCTCCCCGGCGGTGCCTCAGGAGCCCTGCGGGCTTGCGGGGTCTTCGTCGTCGGCCGCCGACGCGTCCCCGCCGGTCTCGTGGGACGGGCGCCCGTGCCGGTCGCCACGTCCGTGGCCGTGCTCGTGCCGACGTTCGCGCGCCGCACGACGCCGCTCCTGCTCGAGCCGCCACAAGAACTCGGGGTCGTCGTCCGGCGCGACGGGACCGCCGGCCCGCGGCGCAGCGCCCGGGGCGGCCGTCGGGCGCGCGCCGGGCTGGCGTCGCGGACCTGACGCCCCGGCCCGCGCGCGCCGCGTCTGGCTCGACAGGGCGAACCACGCGATCGCGCCGAAGCCGGGGAGCAGGAGGATCAGGATGAGCCACAGGCCGCGCGGAAGACCGCGACGGTCCTCGTCCTCCGCGTTCCACGCGTCCGTCGCCGCGTACACGGTGAGGGCGATCACGGCGAGCGTCAGAAGTACTCGGGGCATGCCTCCCAGGGTAGACGCCTAGGCTGGGAGGCATGCCCGTCGTCCTGTACTCCCTCTACCGGCTCCTGCTCCTCGCGGCGTGCGTCGGCCTGCTCTCCGTCGCGGGATTCCGCGGCTGGCTGCTCCTGCTGGTGGCGGTCGTCATCGCGCTGCTCGCCTCTCCGGTGCTGCTGCGCGGCCCGAGAGACCTCGCTGCGATCTACCTCGCCGAGCGCGCGGAGGCCCGCCGCGCGGCAGCAGGCAAGCCGTCGCGCGACGAGGCCGACGAGGACGCCGAGGCCGAGGGCTGAGGCAGGCGCCGCCCCTCTCAGAGGGCGAGCGAGAACCCGAGGAGCATCCCGAACGCGAGCTCGAACAGGCCCGTCCCGCCGAGCACCGGTACGAGGAGCCGCCCGCGAGCGCCTGCGAGCACGGGCAGCGTGAGGAGCGTCGCAGGGAACGCGAGGAGCACGACCGACAGCGCCCACGGCGTCGTCAGCGCGCACAGCACGCCGAGGAGCATCGCGCCCCAGATCATCGCGCAGTAGGCGCGGCGCGCCCGGTGGTCGCCGAGGCGGACGGCCAGCGTCCGCTTGCCCGCGACGTGGTCGGTCGGGATGTCGCGGATGTTGTTGACCATGAGGATCGCGCACGCGATGAGGCCGATCGCGACAGCGCCGAGGACTGAGGCCCACGAGATGCGTCCGGCCTGCGTGTAGGTCGTGCCGAGCACGGCGACGAGGCCGAAGAACACGAAGACGAACACCTCGCCGAGTCCCATGTACCCGTACGGACGCTTGCCGCCCGTGTAGAACCACGCGGCGACGATCGCTGCGGCGCCCACCGCGAGCAGCCACCACTGTCCGGACAGCGCCACGAGGCCGAGCCCCGCGAGCGCGCCGACGCCGAGCGAGGCGAACGCTGCCGCCCGCACCTGGGAGGGGCGCGCCGCGAGCGACCCTGTCAGCCGCATCGGCCCGACCCGGTCAGCGTCCGTGCCACGGATCCCGTCGGAGTAGTCGTTCGCGTAGTTGACGCCGACCTGCATCGCGAGCGCGACGAGGAGCGCGAGCGCGGCGGCACCCGCGTGGAACGAGTCGAGCTGGGCGGCGGCACCCGTGCCGACGAAGACCGGCGCGGCAGCGGCGGGCAGCGTGCGCGGGCGGGCACCGGCGATCCACTGGCGGGGGGTGGCCATCGTTCTCCTCAGGTCGGCGGGACGACCGTACGAGCCTAGTTCCTCACGGGGGCGTCGGGCCCTGCGGCTGCGGCCCACGCCTCGGCGGCGAGGCGTGCGAGCTCGGCGCGGTCGGGCTTGCCGGGGCCGCGCAGCGGGAGCGCGTCGACGACGCGCAGCGTGCGCGGCGCCGCCGCGGTGCCGAGAACCTCGCGGACGTGGGCGCGCACGTCGTCGAGCGTCGGTGCCTCGCCGGGCGCGGTCGCGATCGCGACGACCGCCTGCCCCCACTGGTCGTCGGGCGTCCCGACGACGGCGACCTCACCGAGGCCGCCCCAGCCGGTCAGCGCGGCCTCGACCGCGCCGGTGGAGACCTTCTTGCCGCCGGTCACGACGACGTCGTCGGCGCGGCCCAGGACCGTGAGCGTGATCTGCATCGTGTCCTCGGACAGCTCGAGCTCGCCCAGGTCCTCCGTGCGCAGCCAGCGGCCGCCGTGGATGTCGATGAACGGTCCGTCGGCATCGTCCTCGCCGAGGTAGCCGCGCGCGAGCACGCGGCCCGACAGCAGGACGCGACCCGTCGGGTCGGTGCGCACGCGCACCCCGCGCAACGGCACGCCGTCGTACACGCAGCCGCCGCACGTCTCCGACATGCCGTACGTCATGACGACGCGCACGCCGGCGGCCTCGGCGCGCGCCCTGAGGTCGGGGTGCAGCGCCGCCCCTCCGACGAGGACCGCGTCGAATGAGCGGAGCGCCGCGACCGCCGCATCGCCCTCGGGCGTGCTGTCGTCGAGCAGCCGGTGCAGCTGGGTGGGGACGAGCGACGTGAGGCGCAGCAGGGCCTGCCCCCCGATCGGGGCGGCGTCGTCCATGCGGCGCACCGCCTCGACGAACGTGTCGGGACGGAACGGACCTGGTGCGACCGTGGTCACGTCCGAACCTGCGACGACCGCGCGCAGCACGACCTGCAGGCCCGCGACGTGCGTCGTCGGGAGGGCGAGCAGCCAGCGGCCGTGACCGCCGAGCCGCTCGGCGGTCGCCTCGGCTGACGCGCGCAGGGCGTCGGCCGTGAGCATGACGCGGCGCGGGCGGCCGGTCGAGCCGGACGTGCCGACGACGACGGCGACGTCGTCCGGGACGTCCGGGAGCTGCTCGGTCCCGGGCTCCGCAGCTTCCGCGAGGACCGCTGGCCCGGAGCCGTCGAGGGCGCCGCGGAGCAGCCGCACGAGCTCGGCGACGTCGTCGTGCGGCGCGGCGGCGACCGCCCCGGTCGTGGAGGACGTGCGCAGAGCACGGGCGGAGGGGACGTGGATCAACGGTCGGTTCACCCCCTCACGGTAGACGGGGTCGTAGGCTGGTGGGCGCAGCAGAACCCGGCCTGTGGCGGTCGGGCATCGAACCTCCCGGGAGATCAAGACCGTGCAACTCACCGCTCACTCCGCCGCGCGCGCCAGCGTGCGTGGCTCGCTGGCGTTCGTCACCGTCGCAGCCCTGGCCCTCGGCCTCACGGCCTGCTCGGGCTCGGAGGACCCGGTCCCCACGCCGACCGTGACGGTCGACCCGGACGTCGACGCCGACAAGAACGCCGCTCCCGAGCCTGTCGTGCCGATCGTCTGGCCGCTCACGGGTGTCGCGGTCGAGGAGGTCCCGGCGCGTCCTGCGATCGCGGTCAAGGTCGAGAACACCGCTGCGGCGCGTCCGCAGAGCGGCCTCGAGGACGCCGACATCGTCTGGGAGACGATCGTCGAGTACGAGGTGTCGCGGTTCATCGCGGTGTTCAACTCGAGCTTCCCGAAGGAGGTCGGGCCGGTCCGTTCGGCGCGTCCTGTGGACCTGCGCGTCGTGACGCCGGCCAACCCGCTGTTCGTCTTCTCGGGCGCGCAGAAGAAGATGGTCCAGCGCATCGCGAAGTCGGACGTCCAGGCGATCTCGCACGACGCTGGTGCTGCGGGCCTGTCCCGCTCGAGCGCTCGCCGTGCCCCGCACAACGTCTACGCGAACCTCAAGACGATCATCAAGGCAGCGGACGCCGAGCACTCGGCCGCTCCCGCGCAGCAGTTCACGTACGCGGCCGACGCTGCCACGGCCAGCGCTGCGGCGACCGGGACGGACACGAAGACGATCTCCCTCAACATGTCCGCCGCGGCCAAGCCGTCGTGGCAGTGGTCGAAGGACGCGTGGAAGCGCTCGGAGGGCAGCGCCAAGGCGATGAACGCCAAGGGCGACCAGCTCCAGGCTGTCAACGTCGTCGTGATCGAGGTCAAGCAGATCGACTCCGGCCTCAACGCGCAGGGCGGCACGATGGTCCCCGACAACGTCCTCGAGGGTCGCGGCAAGGCGCTCGTGGCGACCGGCGGCAAGACTCTCGAGGTGGAGTGGGTCAAGAAGGACAAGAAGACGCCTCTGACGCTCGAGAAGGACGGTCAGCCGATCAACCTTGCTCCGGGCAACACCTGGGTCGAGCTGATGCCGAAGGGCACGGGCTCCTACAAGCTGAGCTGACGCGGAGGCGCGCACGCGCCGTACGCCTGCGGTATGACGACGCCGTACCCCGCCCGGGGTACGGCGTCGTCGCTTCTCGAGCCTGGGGGCCGACGCGGTGGGGTGGCCCGGCGAACGAGGGTAGAGCCATGGCTACCACGCACCCGCACCCCGGCATCCCGACCTTCTCCCGCTCGCGCGACGAGCGCAGCACCCGCGACGTCCCGCCGTCGTTCCCTCCCGCGGATGTCGACGACGACGCGGACGGCTGGAAGACGTCGACCGCGCCGACCGCGTTCGCGGTCGCGATGCTCACCGCGCTCGCGACCGCGCTCGCGGTCGGGCTGCGCGAGATCGTCTCCCTCGCTGGCGCGATCCTCGGAGCATGACGCGACCTCCCGCGTCACGGGTGTGACGGGGAGGTCGCTGTCTGGGCTGCCGCTCGCGCGGCCCGGGCTCCTGGTCAGTCGCGGTACTGCGTGAAATCCGCGGTTGCCGGGTCGGCGCCGAGGCGGTTGCCAGCCTCGAGCGCGTCGATCGCGGCGACGTCGGCGGCCGCGAGCTCGAAGCCGAGGACGTCGATGTTGGAGCGGATGCGCTCGGCCGTCACGGACTTGGGGATGACGATGCGGCCGGCCTGCAGGTGCCAGCGGAGCACGACCTGCGCGGGGGAGACGCCGAGACGCTGAGCGGCGTCGACGACGGCGGGAGCCTCGAGGTCGGCGCCGCGCCCGAGCGGTGAGTAGGCCTGCACGGCGATGCCGTGGTCGCGGGTGGCGGCCTGGAGGTCGGCCTGCTGGAACGTGGGGTGCACCTCGATCTGGTTGACCGAGGGAACGATCTGCGTCTCGGCGACGAGGCGGTCGAGGTGCTCGGGCAGGAAGTTGGACACGCCGATCGAGCGGACGAGGCCGTCAGCCTGGAGCTTCTCGAAGGCGCGCCACGTCTCGACGTAGAGGTCGAGCGAGGGGACGGGCCAGTGGATGAGGAACAGGTCGACGTACTCGAGGTCGAGGGCGGCGCGGCTCGCCTCGAACGCGGCGAGGGTCTTGTCGTAGCCCTGGTCGCCGTTGCGGAGCTTGGTGGTCACGAAGATCTCGTCGCGGGGGAGGTCGGTCGCGCGCAGCGCGGCGCCGACGCCCTCCTCGTTGTAGTAGCCGGCCGCCGTGTCGATGTGGCGGTAGCCGGCGGCGAGCGCATCCTCGACGATGCGCTGCGTGTCCTCCTCGGGGACCTGGAAGACGCCGAGCCCGAGCTGGGGGATCTCGACGCCGTCGTTGAGGGTGATCGTGGGGATCTGGGGAGTCGTCATCTCCCCATGATGCGCCTGCTGCGGGCGCGGGTCGAATCGATACGAACCACGATCGACCCGGTTTCGAGGCTCGGATCAGAAGTAGTACGGGAACCCTGACCAGTCGGGGTCCCGGCGCTCGAGGAACGCGTCGCGTCCCTCGACGGCCTCGTCGGTCATGTAGGCGAGGCGCGTGGCCTCGCCGGCGAACACCTGCTGCCCGGCCAGGCCGTCGTCGGCGAGGTTGAAGGCGAACTTGAGCATGCGGATCGCCTGGGGCGACTTGGTCGCGATGAGGCGCGCGTACTCGAGCGCGAGGTTCTCGACGTCCGCATGGTCGGCGACCTCGTTGACCGCGCCCCACTCGTACGCGTCCTGCGCGGAGTACTCGCGGGCGAGGAAGAACACCTCGCGGGCGCGCTTCTGACCGACCTGCCGCGCGAAGAGCGCGGACCCGTAGCCGGCATCGAACGAGCCGACGTTCGCGTCGGTCTGCTTGAAGCGCGCGTGCTCGCGGCTTGCGATGCTCAGGTCGGCGACGACGTGCAGCGAGTGCCCGCCGCCCGCGGCCCATCCGTTGACGACGGCGATGACGGGCTTGGGCATCGTCCGCATGAGGCGCTGCACCTCGAGGATGTGCAGGCGCCCCGCCTGGGCGGGGTCGATCGCGTCGGCGGTGACGGCGTCGTTGTCCGTGACGTAGCGGTAGCCGTCGCGGCCGCGGATGCGCTGGTCGCCGCCGGAGCAGAAGGCCCAGCCGCCGTCCTTGGGGGAGGGGCCGTTGCCGGTGAGGATCACGGCGGCGACGTCGGAGCACATGCGCGCGTGGTCGAGGACGCGGTAGAGCTCGTCGACGGAGTGCGGGCGGAAGGCGTTGCGGACCTCGGGCCGGTCGAACGCGACGCGCACGACGGGCAGGTCGCGCTCGTCCGTGACCGCGCCGTCGTCGCCGAAGGTCCGCTCGACGCCGCGGTGGTACGTGATGTCGGTGAGGCCCTCGAAGCCGACGATCGTGCGCCAGCGAGTGGGGTCGAACGTCTCGGAGACCTGGGCGGGGAGGGGCGTGACCATGCGGCCAGGCTATCGGTCGGAGTGCCGGCGGTGGGACACGCCGGGACGCACCGACGAAGTGGTACGCTCGTACCACTAACTAGGCGGGAAGGCCCGCTACCCGATCCCGAGGACCATCACCATGGCATGGGTCATCCTGATCATCTCCGGCATGCTCGAGGCCGGCTGGGCGCTGAGCCTGAAGGCCTCCGAGGGCTTCTCCCGCCTCTGGCCGAGCGTCACCTTCGTCGTCCTGCTCGCGCTGAGCATGGGCGGCCTCGCCATCGCCCTGCGCACCCTTCCCGTCGGCGTCGCGTACGCCGTCTGGACCGGTGTCGGCGCCTCGCTCACCGCGATCGTCGCGGTCGCCCTGTTCGACGAGCCGATGAGCGTCCTCAAGATCGTCTCCCTCGTGCTCATCGTGGCCGGTATCGTCGGGCTGAACCTCTCCGAGTCGTAGCCCCGACGACGCAGCCACGACGCCCGCCCGAGCCCTGAGGACGCCCCGTGCCGACAACGACGCCGACCGACACCGCGGACGCCCCGCGCCGCCGCGCCCGGGGTGAGGCGCGCCACGAGGCGCTCGTCGCTGCGGCGGCGGCGATCATCCGCGAGGAAGGTCCTGCCGCGCTCACGCACCGGAGCCTCGCCGCGCGCGCCGGCCTGCCGCTCGCGTCGACGACGTACTACTTCTCGTCCCTCGAGGAGATCCTCGAGGTGGGCGGCTCCGTCCTCGCCGAGTCCTGGGCGACGAACATCCGCGAGGTCCTCGACGACGCCGACGCGGTCGCGGCCGCGACCACGGGCCTGCGTCGCGCCGAGCTCATCACGCGCGCGCTCCTGCCCGAGGGGGACGACGCCGTCGTCCGCCACCACTACGAGCACCTCGTCAGCGCAGGCCGCACGCCCGCGCTCGCGCGCAGCTACGCGTCCGGCCGGCACCGCTTCGACGCCGCGATCGCCGACATGCTCCGCACCCTCGGCGTCGACCAGCCGCCCGCGCTCGTCCTCGCGGCCGTCGACGGCGGGGCCGTCGCCGCCCTCTCGGAAGGGCGTCCCGTGCGCCCGTACGTCGCGGCGCTGCTGGTGCGCCTCCTCGCGCGCTAGCCGCCTACCTCCGCACAAGGAGGCGGGGCGACGCCTCGCGGGGGCCTCTACGCTGGGCACGTGCACGTCTACTCGATCCCCCTGCGCACGCGCTTCCGCCGCATCGACGCGCGCGACGGCGTCCTCATCCGCGGCCGGGCCGGGTGGGCGGAGGTGTCCCCGTTCTGGGACTACGACGACGTCGAGTCGGCGGCCTGGCTGCGTGCGGCCCGCGAGGCCGCGACCGTGCCCAACCCGCCGCACGTCCGCGACCGCATCCCGGTCAACGTCACCGTCCCCGCGGTCGACGGCGAGCAGGCCCGGGCGATCGTCCTCGCGTCCGGCGGCTGCACGACGGCGAAGGTCAAGGTCGCCGAGCCCGGCCAGAGCGTCGACGACGAGATCGAGCGCCTCGAGGCCGTGCGTGACGCGCTCGGTCCGGGCGGGCGCATCCGCATCGACGCGAACGGCGGCTGGGACGTCGACACCGCGGTCGCACGCCTCGGAGTGCTCGACCGCGCGGCGGGCGGCCTCGAGTACGTCGAGCAGCCGTCCCCGACCGTCGCGGACCTCGCGGCGGTGCGCCGCCGCACCTCGGTCCCGGTCGCTGCCGACGAGTCGATCCGGCGCGCCGAGGACCCCTACGAGGTGAAGCGCCAGGACGCGGCAGACGTCGTCGTGCTCAAGGTGCAGCCGCTCGGCGGCGTGCGGGCGTGCCTCGACCTCGCTGCCGACATCGGTCTGCCGGTCGTCGTGTCCTCCGCGCTCGAGTCGTCGGTCGGCCTCGCGCAGGGGATCGCGCTCGCGGCCGCCCTCCCGGAGCTGCCGTACGCGTGCGGCCTCGCGACGGCGCACCTCCTCACGGACGACACGGTCGTGCGACCGCTCCTGCC
Organism: Sanguibacter hominis ATCC BAA-789; assembly: GCF_012396185.1. Classification (GTDB taxonomy): domain Bacteria; phylum Actinomycetota; class Actinomycetes; order Actinomycetales; family Cellulomonadaceae; genus Flavimobilis; species Flavimobilis hominis. The sequence continues at coordinate 769,844 of NZ_JAAXOW010000001.1, read as the reverse complement.
GGTGGACGGCAGCATCGCGGTGCGGCGCCCGGTCGTGAGCCCCGCGGCGCTCGAGCGCACGCAGGCGCCCGACGACGTCGTACAGCGCTGGCGGGCACGGCTCGACCGGCTCGCCGACGTCCTCGACGCACCCGCCGACGAGCGGGCGGCCTGGTGAGCGGGGCCGCGAGCGAGGCGTCCGCCGTGCCCCCGGCGCTCGTGTCGGCCCGCGCGCTCGTCGCTGCTCTCGTGCGCCTCGGGGTGCGCGACGTCGTCCTCGCCCCCGGCTCGCGCTCGGCGCCGCTCGCGTACGCGGTCGCGGACGCGAGCGCACGCGGCGAGCTGACGCTGCACGTGCGGATCGACGAGCGTGACGCGGCGTTCCTCGCGCTCGGGATCGCGCGGGGACGGGCCCTCGACGCGCCTGTGGACCCGCGCGAGCCGCGCGTCGCGCCCGCGCCCGTCGCGGTCGTGACGACGTCCGGCACCGCGGTCGCGAACCTCCACCCTGCGGTCCTCGAGGCTGACCATGCGGGCGTCCCGCTCCTCCTCGTGACGGCCGACAGGCCGCACGAGCTGCGCGGTACGGGCGCGAACCAGACGACGGACCAGCGGGCGATCCTCGAGGGCGCGGCGCGCCTGACGGTCGACGTGCCCGCGCCGGACGGCCGTCCGGGGGAGGAGCGCGACGTCGTGCACGCGGCCGCGCGCGCTGTCGATGCCGCCCGCGGCGGCCGGTCCGGCCGCCCGGGGCCCGCGCACCTCAACGTCGCCTACCGGGACCCGCTCGCGCCGGCAGCGGACCTGGGCGAGCTGCCCGAGCCGGCCGACACGGACACGCTCGCCGCCTCGCCGGCGCTCGCGCGCCCGGCGCCGACCGTCCCTGACGTGCGTCCTGCGACGCGGTGCGACGTCGACCCGGCGCTCGACGTCGCGCTGCCCGCGGGGCGCACGGTCGTCGTCGCTGGCGACGGCGCAGGGCGGGTCGCGCGTGCTCTCGCGGAGGCGCGCGGCTGGCCGCTGCTCGCCGAGCCCGTCTCGGGCGCGGCCGGCGGGCCCGCCCTGGTGCACGTGCCGACGCAGGTGCTCGCGCACGGCGGCCTCGTCGACGAGGTGGAGCACGTCGTCGTGGTCGGCCGTGCGACCCTCGCCCGTCCGGTGCAGCGGCTGCTCGCGCGCGACGGTGTCGAGGTGGTCGTCGTGGCGACCGACGGCGGCCCGTGGCCCGACGCGGCGCGCAACGCGTCGGTCGTGCTGCCCGCGGTCCCCGCGGCCTGGCTCGAGCCAGGGCGACGGGACGACGCGTGGCTGGACCTCTGGACGCGCGCTGGTCGTGCTGCCGCGGCCGCGGTCGACGACGTCGCGTCGCTCGACGGGCCGGACACCGCAGCGCTCGTGTCGGCCCCTCAGGCCGTGCGTCTCCTCGCGGACGTGCTCACGCCCGACGACGTCCTCGTCGTCGGCTCGTCGAACCCTGTGCGGGACCTCGATCTCGTGCACCGGTGGGCCGAGCCGCCGGCGGTCGTCGCGAACCGGGGCCTCGCGGGGATCGACGGTCTCGTCGCGACCGCCACGGGCGTCGCGCTCGCACGCGCGTCCGTGGGCCAGCGCCGTCCCGTGCGTGCGGTCCTCGGTGACGTGACGTTCCTGCACGACGTCGGAGGGCTCCTCGGCGCGCCCGGTGAGCCTCGCCCGGAGCTTCAGGTCGTCGTCGTCAACGATGGTGGCGGCTCGATCTTCGCGGGGCTCGAGCACGGTGAGCTCGCGCGGGTGTCGGCGCGTCGGGCCGAGGTGTTCGAGCGCGTGTTCTCGACCCCGCACTCGGTCGACCTGGGCGCGCTGTGCGCCGCCTACGGTGTGCGGCACGTGCGTGCGACGACGCCGGGGGAGGTGCGCGCGGCGCTCGCGGCGCCCCCGGAGGGTACGAGCGTGCTCGAGGTCGTCGTCGACCGGGCCGGGCGACGGGACGCAGCGGCGGCGGTAGCTGGGGCGGTGAGGGCTGCGCTCGCAACCCGCTGATAGTCACAGCAGACTTTCAGGAAGGTTCGAGGAACGCTCCAGGCACCTCTGTTGAGATGGGTCTACCCGAGGAGGTCACCATGAACGACAACATCACCGAGCCCGTCCCCGCAGCGCCCCAGCCCGGCCCTCAGCAGGGCCGCACCCCTGGCGAGCGCCCTGACGCGTCGGCCCCCGCCACGGCACCGCTCCCCGCGGCGCCGAAGCCTGCCGGCCCCGGCCCCGGCCCTGTGCCCGCGCCGCCGTCAGCCACCGCGGCGTTCGCGTCCCCGAGCGGCGCGGCAGCGGGCCAGCAGGCGCCGGCCCCCGCGCCCGGCCCGTACACGACGTCCGCGCCCTACGCGCAGTCCGCACCCCACGCGCCGTCGGCCCACGCTCCCGGCACGGGCCAGGGCTACCCGCAGGTCCAGCAGCCCTACGGCGGTGGGCGCCCCGGCGCCGGCGCGCCCGGCGGCCCGACCACGCCTGGCGGCCCGACGGCGCCCGGCTCCGCGTTCGCCCCGCAGCAGCAGGCCCGCAAGAAGCGCCTGTGGCCCGCGGTCGTGTCGACCGCCGCCGTGACCGCGCTCCTCGTCGGAGGCGGCACCGCCGCCCTGACGACGTCGCTCCTCGACGACAACGCGACCGGGACGAGCCAGAGCTCGGGGGTCGGACGGCTCGGCCAGACGAGCCCCGTCTCCGTCGACTCGGTCACGCCTGCCGCGTGGGAGTCGGTCGCGGCCGCGGTCGCGCCCACGGTCGTGGCGATCGACGTCACCACGGCGTCGGGCGAGGGGCAGGGCTCGGGCGTCATCTACGACACGAGCGGGCACATCCTCACGAACAACCACGTGGTCGCCGGTGCACGCGACGACAAGGTCACCGTCACGCTCTCGGACGGCAGGCTCTACGACGCCACCATCGTCGGCCTCGACTCGTCGACGGACCTCGCGGTCGTCAAGATCGTCGACCCGCCCAGCGACCTGGCCGCCGCGACGTTCGCCGACTCTGACGGGGTCGTGGTGGGCAACGCCGTCATGGCCGTCGGCAACCCGCTCGGCCTTGCGAACACCGTGACGACGGGCATCGTGTCCGCCGTCGCGCGGCCCGTGACGACGGCAGGCGAAGGGAACACCGAGTCGCCCGTCGTGACGAACGCGCTCCAGATCGACGCTGCCGTCAACCCCGGCAACTCGGGCGGCCCGCTGTTCGACGCGCAGGGCCGCGTCATCGGCATCACGTCGTCGATCGCGACGCTCTCGTCGGGTGCGTCGCAGTCGGGATCGATCGGCCTCGGCTTCGCGATCCCGTCGAACCTGGCGAAGTCCGTCGGTGACCAGCTCATCGCGAACGGCGTCGCGGAGCACGCCTTCCTGGGCGTGACCCTCTCCGACGCGACGGCGACGGCCGACGGCGTGACGCGCCGTGGCGCGCTCGTCGTCGAGGTCACGGACGGCTCCGCGGCGGCGAAGGCGGGCATCCAGAAGGACGACGTCGTCGTCGCGATCGACGGCGAGGCCGTCACGGGCTACGAGTTCCTCACCGCCGCGGTGCGCGAGCGTGTCGAGGGCGACGAGGCGACGCTGACGATCGTGCGCGGCGGCACGTCGATGGACGTGACGGTGACGCTCGCGGCCCGTCCGGCGGAGCAGACGTCGAACGATCAGCAGCCGAGCACGCCTGGTCGAGAGGGTCAGCAGACGCCGCCCGAGGGGATGACCCCCGAGCAGCTCTGGGAATACTTCTACGGCAACGAGCGTTAGGCCGCACTACGAGAAGATCTCCTCGTTCGTGTCGTTCCCTGTCGACGCGAACGAGGTAGGCCGAGCAGCGGTTACCCCTGGCCGCGCGCTCGCCTGGGAGGCGCTTCGGCGCCTCGACGAAGGGCCGGTACACCTCCGGGTGCTCCCGGCCCTTCGTGCTGTCCGGGGCCAGGTGGTGCTGCGGGGCGTGGGACGCGTCAGCCGCCGAGCGCGTAACGCATCGGCTCGAGCTTGGCCTCGGTCTCCGCGAGCTCGTCAGCGGGGACGGACGCAGCGACGATCCCGCAGCCGGCGAACAGGCGCAGCTCGTGCGACCCGGCGTCGTCCTGCGTGGGCGCGATCTCTGCGGAGCGCAGCGCGATGCCCCACTCGCCGTCGCCGTCGGCGCCGACCCAGCCGACCGGTCCCGCGTAGCGGGCGCGGTCGAGCTGCTCGATGTGACGGATGAGATCGCGCGCGTCGTCGGTCGGGGTGCCGCACACGGCGGCGGTCGGGTGCAGGGCGCCCGCGAGCGTCAGGGACGAGACGCCGTCGGCGAGGACGCCCGTGACGTCGGTCGCGAGGTGGAGAACGTTGGGCAGGTGCAGGACGAACGGGGTCTCGGGCACGTTCGTCGACGCGCAGAACGGTTCGAGGGAGCGTGCGACCGACGTGACCGCGTACTCGTGCTCCTCGAGGTCCTTCGACGAGTGGGAGAGCTGTGCGGCGCGGGCGAGGTCGTCGGCGTCGTGCCCCGTGCGCCGCACGGTGCCCGCGAGGACGCGGGAGATGACGAGGCCGCGCTCGGAGCGGACGAGCAGCTCGGGCGTCGCGCCGACGAGGCCGTCGACGGAGAACGTCCAGCACGTCGAGTACTCGTCCGCGAGGCGTCCGAGCAGCCAGCGCGGGTCGACGGGAGCGGTGGTGCGGGCATGGACGTCGCGCGCGAGGACGACCTTGTCGACGGTCCCGGCGTGGATCTCCTTGACCGCCCGGGCGACGACGTCGCACCACGCCTCGCGCGTGAGCGAGCCGTCGGAGAGCGTGACGGTGCCAGGCCCGGTGACCGGTTCCGCGGCGCCCGCGAGCAGGTCGGCGCGGCGCGGTGGCGCTGCGGGGACCTCGTCGTCGGGAGTGATCGTGGTGACCCAGGCGGCGTCGCCGCGGCGACCGACGACGATGGCAGGGACGACGAGCGCGCCGCCCGCCGGGGAGGCGGGGTCGAACGCGAACGAACCGAACGCGACCGGGCCCGTCCCGGGCATGCGGACGGCGTCGTCGATCTCCGTGCGGCCCAGCAGCTCCGCCCATGCGGCGTGCGCGACGTCGAGCTGTGCGGCGCCGTCGACCTCGATGCGGGCGGCCTCGCCCCAGCCGACGAGCCCGTCGCCGCGCCGGACCCAGCTCAGGGGTGCGTGCCGCGGCAGGAGGTCGAGGAGCGCGGCGGGGTCGGAGGTGGCGTCCGGCAGGGCGAGCGGGGTGGTCCGCGCGACGAGACGCTGTGGTGCCTGGATCATGGTCCGTCCAGCCTATGCGGCGCGAGGCCGCCGCAGTGCCGGGCGCGACGTGGTCGCCGTCACGAACGCCTAGGGTGGGAGCATGTCGCGCGCAAGCCTGGAGAAGAAGCCACACGAGGTCGCCTCGATGTTCGACGGGATCGCCCGTCGTTACGACCTGACGAACGACATCCTGTCGCTCGGGCAGGACCGCGCCTGGCGGCGTGCCACGACCGAGGCCGTGGGGGCGTTCCCGGGCGAGCGCGTCCTGGACCTCGCGGCGGGGACCGGCACGTCGAGCGAGCCGTTCGCCGACGAGGGGGTGCGCGTCGTCCCGTGCGACTTCTCGTTCGGGATGCTGCAGGTCGGCAAGAAGCGTCGGCCGGACCTCTCGTTCACGGCTGGCGATGCGACAAGGCTGCCGTTCGCAGACGAGAGCTTTGACGCGGTGACGATCTCGTTCGGGCTGCGCAACGTCGTCGACACGGTCGGTGCGCTGCGCGAGATGCTCCGGGTCGTGCGCCCGGGGGGCCGGATCGTGGTGTGCGAGTTCTCGTCGCCGACGTGGAAGCCGTTCCGGACGGTCTACGAGGAGTATCTGATGCGGGCGCTGCCGAAGATCGCGGCGGCCGTGACGAAGGACGGCGGCTCGTACGAGTACCTCGCGGAGTCGATCCGTGAGTGGCCCGACCAGCGCGGCCTGGCGGAGCTCATGCAGGAGGCCGGCTGGCGCTCCGTGTCCTACCGGAATCTCACGGGGGGGATCGCCGCGCTGCACCGTGCGTTCCGACCGTGAGCGGGGCAGGCTGGGGCAGGAGGGTTATACCCGGTACTAGCCGTGTGTCGCGGGTCCTTGGTCCCAGCGTTTGCTGACGCGCTGAGGTTTACCTTGGCAGACATGGCCTTGGGGCCGGGATACAGTGAAGCAGGCGCCTTGTGAGAGCATTCACAAGGTTCTAGGTCCCACGAAGACGAGGGTGCGCAGGCATGGTGAACAGGCGTGACGACGACGCGGACGTGATCGTCGTCGGTGCGGGTCCCGCTGGGGCCACCGCCGCCCACTATTGCGCCCAGGCCGGGCTCTCCGTCATCGTCCTCGAGAAGGCACGCTTCCCTCGCGACAAGATCTGCGGCGACGGCCTGACGCCGCGTGCCGTCTCCGAGCTCGTCACGATGGGCGTGCCCATCCGTGAGCAGGACGGATGGATCCGCAACCAGGGCCTGCGCGTCATCGGCGGCGGCCACCGCCTCGAGCTCCCGTGGCCCGAGCTCGCGTCCTACCCGTCCTACGGCATGGCACGTGCCCGCATGTCCTTCGACCAGCTCCTCGCCGAGCACGCCCGCAGCACGGGCGCCAAGATCCTCGAGGGCATGAACGTCACCGGTCCTGTGCTCGACGAGCGCACGGGCCGTGTCGTCGGCGTCACCGCCCGCCCGGTCGACGAGCAGGGGCGCCGCGCAGGCGAGGAGCAGACGTTCCGCGCGCCCGTCGTCGTCGCTGCCGACGGTGTCTCCGCCCGCCTCGCGACCGCGCTCGGCATCGAGAAGCGCAACGACCGCCCCATGGGCGTCGCCGTCCGCACGTACTTCGAGTCGCCGCGCCACGACGACGCCTGGATGGAGTCGCACCTCGAGCTGTGGGAGGGCAAGCCGAACGAGTCCGCGCTGCTGCCCGGCTACGGCTGGATCTTCGCGCTCGGCGACGGCACCGTAAACGTCGGTCTCGGCTCGGTGTCCTCGAGCGCCGCAGCGACCAAGATCGACTACAAGCAGCTCTTCGCCACGTGGATGCGCAACGTCCCCGAGGAGTGGGGCTTCACGGAGGAGAACCAGCGCGGCAAGGTCCGCGGCGCTGCCCTCCCGATGGCCTTCAACCGCAAGCCGATCTACGACCGTGGCCTCATGCTCGTCGGCGACGCCGGCGGCATGGTGTCCCCGTTCAACGGCGAGGGCATCGCGTACGCGATGCAGGCCGCGCGCGTCGCCGCCGACACGATCGCCCAGTCCCGCGCCCGCACGACGGCGTCGTCGCGCGAGGCCGCCCTGCGCCGGTATCCCGAGATCATGCGTCAGGACCTCGGCGGTTACTACACGCTCGGCAAGTACTTCGTGAAGCTCATCGAGCACCCGCAGGTCATGCGCCTGTGCACCCGGTACGGGCTGCCGCGGCCGCTGCTCATGAAGTTCACGGTCAAACTCCTCTCCGACTGCTACGAGCCGCGCGGAGGAGACCTCGTCGACCGGGTCATCTCCGGCCTCACGAAGATCGTCCCGGCAGCATGACCGCCACCCCGACAACGACGTCCGCTCCCTACGGAGGCACGCGATGACCAACCCGTACGTTCCCCTGCTCTTCCTCATGGGGATCGCTCTCGTGCTGACCATCGGCGGTGTCGCCGCGTCGGCGCTCATCGGCCCCAAGCGCTACAACCGCGCGAAGCTCGACGCGTACGAGTGCGGCATCGAGCCGACCCCGCACGCGGTCGGCGGCGGCCGGTTCCCGATCAAGTACTACCTGGTCGCGATGACGTTCATCATCTTCGACATCGAGGTCGTCTTCCTCTACCCGTGGGCCGTCGACTTCTCGACGCTCGCGGTGTTCGGGCTCGTGGCGGTCCTCGCGTTCCTCGTGATGATCACCGTGCCCTTCGTCTACGAGTGGCGCCGGGGCGGGTTCGAGTGGGACTGACGGACGTGGCAGGACGACGCAGGACAGGCCGCCTGGACGGCGCACGTGGACGTGTGAGGAGAGAACGATGAGCAAGGAGACAGCGCCCTCAGGGTTCCTGCTGACGACCGTCGAGGAGTTCGCCGGCTGGTCGCGCAAGGCGTCGCTGTGGCCGGTGACGTTCGGCCTCGCCTGCTGCGCGATCGAGATGATGGCTGCCGGCACCTCGCGCTTCGACCTGTCGCGGTTCGGCATGGAGGTGTTTCGCGCCTCGCCGCGCCAGGCCGACCTCATGATCGTCGCCGGCCGCGTCTCCCAGAAGATGGCCCCGGTCGTGCGTCAGGTCTACGACCAGATGCCCGAGCCCAAGTGGGTCCTGTCGATGGGCGTGTGCGCGTCGTCGGGAGGCATGTTCAACAACTACGCGATCGTCCAGGGCGTCGACCACGTCGTCCCGGTCGACATCTACCTCCCCGGCTGCCCCCCGCGGCCGGAGATGCTGATCAACGCGATCCTCGAGCTGCACAAGCAGATCCAGGGCGAGCCGCTGCTGAAGCACCGCCGCGACATCGTCAAGGCGGTCGAGGCCGCCGCGCTCGAGGCGACCCCCACGCACCAGATGAAGGGCCTGCTGCGATGAGCGACGTGACGCGTTCCGACGACGGGATGAGCGCCGACGTGACGCGCTCCGAGACGACGCCCGGGGACGTGACCCCGGGCGGCGACGTGAAGGTCCCGCTCCAGCCGGGCACCCTGCGCGGCGCCGACGTGGTCGAGGAGCGTCGCGGCCTGTTCGGGATCCACGGCTCCGGCGACACGTCGGGCTTCGGCGGCCTCGTCCGCCCGGTCGCGATGCCGGGGTCGAGCGCCCGCCCCTACGGCGGCTGGTTCGACGAGGTCGTCGACGTGCTCGTCGAGGTCCTCGAGGAGAAGGAGCCGGGTCTCGCGGCGAAGGCGCTCGCCGCCGTCGTCGTCGACCGCGATGAGCTCACGCTCGAGATCAACCGCGAACAGCTCGTGACCGTGTTCCAGGCGCTCCGCGACGACCAGGACCTGCGCTTCGAGCTCAGCCTCGGCGTCTCGGGCGTGCACTACCCGGAGGCGACGGGCCGCGAGCTGCGCGCCGTCTACCACCTGACGTCGGTGACGCACTCGCGCTCCCTGCGCGTCGAGGTCGCGGCGCCCGACGCCGACCCGCACATCCCCTCGACCGTCTCGGTCTACCCGACGAACGACTGGCACGAGCGCGAGACGTGGGACTTCTTCGGGATCATCTTCGACGGCCACCCGTCGCTCGCCCGCATCGAGATGCCCGACGACTGGCCCGGTCACCCGCAGCGCAAGGACTACCCGCTCGGCGGCATCGAGGTCGAGTACAAGGGCGCCACCATCCCGTCGCCGGACACGAGGAGGTCCTACTCATGAGCACCGCACCCTCTGCGGCACCGCACGCGACCCGCGACGCAGGTGCGCCCGGGACCGACGGCGACATCCCCACCTTCGAGGCGTACGGCGACGGCGACTGGTCCGACATCGCCGAGGAGGCGCTCCGGCTCGGCGAGGAGCGCATCGTCGTCAACATGGGGCCTCAGCACCCGTCGACGCACGGCGTGCTGCGCCTCATGCTCGAGATCGACGGTGAGACCGTCACCGAGGCCCGCGCGGGGATCGGCTACCTGCACACGGGCATCGAGAAGAACATGGAGTTCCGCACCTGGACCCAGGGCGTGACCTACTGCACGCGCATGGACTACCTCGCGCCGTTCTTCCAGGAGGTCGCGTTCTGCCTCGGCGTCGAGAAGCTCCTCGGCATCACCGACGACATCCCCGAGCGTGCGAGCGTCATCCGCGTGCTCCTCATGGAGCTCAACCGCATCTCGTCCCACCTCATCTGCCTCGGCACCGGTGGCAACGAGATGGGCGCGACGACGATCATGACGACCGCCTTCACCGCGCGCGAGGAGATCCTGCGGATCTTCGAGGCGATCACGGGCCTGCGCATGAACCACGGGTTCGTGCGTCCCGGTGGTGTCCCGCTCGACCTCCCGCCGGGCGTGATCCCCGAGATCCGCGCGGCGAACAAGACGGTCGCGAAGTACCTCGGCCAGCTGAGCGACCTCATGATGGCGAACCCCATCTTCAAGGGCCGCCTCGTGGGCGTCGGGCACCTCAACCTCGCGGCGTGCATGGGCCTCGGCATGACCGGCCCCGTGCTCCGCTCGACCGGCCTGCCGTACGACGTGCGCAAGGCGAAGCCGTACTGCGGCTACGAGACGTACGACTTCGACGTGCCGACGAGCACCGGCGCCGACGCGTACGACCGCGTCGCGCTGCGCTTCCAGGAGTGCTACGAGTCGCTCAAGATCGTCGAGCAGGCGCTCGTGCGCCTCGAGAACCTCGGGCCCGGCCCGGTCATGGTCGCCGACAAGAAGATCGCCTGGCCCGGCCAGCTCGCGGTCCTCGGGGACGGCCAGGGCAACTCCCTCGACCACATCAAGGAGATCATGGGCACCTCGATGGAGTCCCTGATCCACCACTTCAAGATCGTCACGGAGGGCTTCCGGGTCCCGGCCGGCCAGGTGTGGCAGTCCGTCGAGGCGCCGCGCGGCGAGCTCGGCGTCCACCTCGTGTCCGACGGCGGGACGCGCCCCTACCGCGCACACTTCCGCGACCCGTCCTTCAACAACCTGCAGGCCGTCTCGATGATGTGCGAGGGCGGCCAGCTCGCCGACGTCGTCGTCGCCGTCGCCTCGATCGACCCGGTGCTCGGAGGAGTGGACCGATGACCCAGACCGGATACGCACCCGACGTGCGCACGCGCCTCGACGAGGACGCGGCGCAGATCGTCGCCCGCTACCCGCAGGCGCGCTCGGCGCTCCTGCCGCTGCTGCACCTCGTGCAGTCCCAGGACGGCTACGTGTCGCGGCACGGCATCGAGTTCTGCGCCGAGACGCTCGGCCTGACGACGGCGTCCGTGTCGGCGGTCGCGACGTTCTACACGCAGTACAAGCGCCGGCCCAACGGCGAGTTCACGGTCGGCGTCTGCACCAACACCCTGTGCGCGATCATGGGCGGCGACGAGATCTTCGAGCGCCTGAGCGAGCGCCTCGGTGTGGGGCACGACGAGACGACGACGGACGGCAAGATCACGCTCGAGCGCGTCGAGTGCAACGCGGCGTGCGACTACGCGCCCGTGATGATGATCAACTGGGAGTTCTTCGACAACCAGACGCCCGAGTCGGCCGCCGCGGTCGTCGACGCGATCCTCGCCGGTGAGGACGTCCGGCCGTCGCGCGGCCCCGACGTCGTCCAGCCGTTCAAGGACGTGTCCCGCACCCTCGCGGGCTTCCTCGACGAGCACGCCGACGAGGGCCCGGCCGCGGGGCCTGCGAGCCTCGCCGGCCTCGAGGTCGCGCGCGAGCAGGGCTGGTCCGCACCGTCCTTCGACGCGGCTGAGCGCGCCGCCACCGCCGAGGACGCCACGACGACGCCGGACGCCGCAGCAGCGCAGTCCGCGCCGCAGACCGGCGGCGAGCAGTCGTCCGCCGAGCGCAAGCCCACCACGGAGGCGGACGTCACCCCCGATGGTCCCGAGTCCGAGCCCGAGGAGAAGCGATGACCACGCTCACCCCCGTCCTCACGGCGAGCTGGGGCGACGAGAAGCCCTGGCAGATCGACTCGTACACCCGCTCCGGCGGGTACGAGGCGCTCCGCACGGCCCTGGCCACGGACCCCGCCGAGCTCGTGCAGCTCGTCAAGGACTCCGGCCTGCGCGGCCGAGGCGGCGCAGGGTTCCCGACCGGCATGAAGTGGGGCTTCCTGCCCGCTCCTGACGGCGGCCCCCGCTACCTCGTCGTCAACGCCGACGAGTCCGAGCCGGGCACGTGCAAGGACATCCCGCTGATGCTCGCGAACCCGCACGTCCTCGTCGAGGGTGTCGCGATCACGAGCTACGCGATCGGCTGCCACCACGCGTTCATCTACGTGCGCGGCGAGGTCGTGCACGTCTACCGCCGTCTCCTCAAGGCGGTCGCGGACGCGTACGCCGCGGGCCACCTCGGCAAGAACATCCACGGCACCGGCTACGACCTCGACGTCACCGTGCACGCGGGCGCGGGCGCCTACATCTGCGGCGAGGAGACCGCGCTCCTCGACTCGCTCGAGGGCCGCCGCGGCCAACCGCGCCTCAAGCCGCCGTTCCCCGCCGTGGCGGGCCTGTACGCCCGCCCGACGGTCGTCAACAACGTCGAGTCCGTGGCGTCCGTCCCCGCGATCGTCCGGGGCGGCTCCGACTGGTTCCGGGCGATGGGCACGGAGCGTTCGACCGGCCATGGCATCTTCTCGCTCTCGGGCCACGTCGAGCGGCCCGGCCAGTACGAGGCGCCGCTCGGCATCACGCTGCGCGAGCTCCTCGAGATGGCGGGCGGCATCCGCAAGGGCCACGAGCTGAAGTTCTGGACCCCGGGCGGCTCGTCCACACCGATCTTCACGGCCGAGCACCTCGACGTCCCGCTCGACTACGAGTCGGTCGGTGCGGCCGGCTCGATGCTCGGCACGCGCGCCCTGCAGATCTTCGACGAGACGACGTCGGTCGTGCGGGCCGTGTCCCGCTGGACCGACTTCTACGCGCACGAGTCCTGCGGCAAGTGCACGCCGTGCCGCGAGGGCACGTACTGGCTCAAGCAGATCCTGCAGCGGCTCGTCGACGGCAAGGGCCAGCAGGGCGACATCGAGACGCTGCTCGACCTGTGCGACAACATCCTCGGCCGCGCGTTCTGCGCGCTCGGTGACGGCGCGACGTCGTGCGTCACCTCCGCGATCCAGTACTTCCGTGAGGAGTTCGAGGCAGGCATGACGTCGCCCGCGAGCGAGCTGTTCCCGCCGCAGCGCTCCGCGCTGTTCGACTACACCCCGCGCCGTTCCGGCGCCGCAGCAGGGGCGGTGCACGCATGACCACCACGACGGACAAGACCGCAGGCGCCGACGCCGTGCCGGTCGACCCGAACCTCGTCACCCTGACGATCGACGGCGTCGAGACGTCCGTGCCGAAGGGCACGCTCATCATCCGCGCGGCGGAGGAGATCGGGATCGCGATCCCGCGCTTCTGCGACCACCCGCTGCTCAAGCCGGTCGGCGCGTGCCGCCAGTGCCTCGTCGACGTGGCGATGCCGGACCGTGAGGGCAACGTCCGCCCGATGCCGAAGCCGCAGCCGTCGTGCGCGATGGAGGTCGCCCCCGGCATGGTCGTCGGGACGCAGCACTCCTCGCCCGTCGCGGACAAGGCGCAGCACGGCGTGATGGAGCTCCTGCTCATCAACCACCCGCTCGACTGCCCGACGTGCGACAAGGGCGGCGAGTGCCCGCTGCAGAACCAGGCGATGAGCAACGGCCGTCCGACGAGCCGGTTCATCGACATCAAGCGCACGTTCCCCAAGCCGATCAAGATCTCGACGCAGATCCTCCTCGACCGGGAGCGCTGCATCCTGTGCCAGCGCTGCACGCGCTTCACCCGCGAGATCGCGGGTGACGCGTTCATCGACCTGCAGAAGCGCGGTGCGCGCCAGCAGATCGGCACGTTCGACGAGCGCATCCTCGGCTTCGAGCCGACCGAGACGGCCGACGGCGGCCCGACGGTCGGCGCTGCCCACGAGGACGAGTCCGGTCGCCCGTTCGCGTCGTACTGGTCGGGCAACACGGTGCAGATCTGCCCGGTCGGCGCGCTCACGAGCGCGGCCTACCGCTTCCGTTCGCGCCCGTTCGACCTGGTCTCGACCGAGTCCGTCGCCGAGCACGACGCGAACGGCTCCGCCATCCGCATCGACCACCGCCGCGGCGCCGTCATGCGTCGCCTCGCGGCGGACGACCCGGTCGTCAACGAGGAGTGGATCAGCGACAAGGACCGTTTCGCGTTCCGCTGGCAGACCGCTCCGGACCGCCTGACCACCCCGCTCGTGCGCGACCGCGCCGCGGACGGCTCGCGCGGCGAGCTGCGCCCCGCGTCGTGGGTCGAGGCGTTCGAGGTCGCGGGCAAGGCGCTGGCCGCCGCACGCGACGCCGGCGGCGTCGGCGTGCTGCCCGGTGGCCGTCTGACGATCGAGGACGCGTATGCGTACGGCAAGCTCGCGCGCGTCGCCCTCGGCACGAACGACGTCGACCACCGTGCCCGTCCCGCCTCCGACGAGGAGGAGGGCTTCCTCGCTCACGCCGTCGCCGGCCGTGGCATCGACGTGACGCTCGGCGACCTCGAGAAGGCGCCCGCGGTCCTGCTCGTCGGGCTCGAGCCCGAGGAGGAGGGCGGCATCGTCTTCCTGCGGCTGCGCAAGGGCACGCAGGCGGGTCGCACGACCGTGCACGCTGTCGCGCCGTTCGCGACGCGCGGCATCGAGCGTCTCGACGGCAGCCTCGTCAAGGCTGCGCCGGGCACCGAGGGCGAGATCCTCGCAGCGCTCGCCGACGGCGTCCCGTCGGACGCGGACGCAGCGATCGTGGCCGCGTCGCAGGCCGTGCGCACCGAGGGCGCGATCGTCCTCGTGGGCGAGCGCCTCGCAGGTGTCCCCGGTGCGTTGTCCGCGGCACTGCGGCTGAGCACGGCGACGGGAGCGCGTCTCGCGTGGGTCCCGCGCCGTATCGGCGAGCGTGCGGGTGTCGAGCTCGGCACCCTGCCGAGCCTCCTGCCGGGCGGCCGCCCGGTGGCCGACGCCGCGGCACGCGTCGACATGGCCGCCCACTGGGGCGTCGCACAGCTCCCGGAGACGGCGGGCCGCAACGCCGAGCAGATCCTCACGGCGCTCGCCGACGGCACCCTGCGGGGTGCGATCGTCGGTGGCGTCGAGCTCGCTGACCTGCCCGACCCGCAGGCGGCGCGCGACGCGCTCGCCGCAGCAGACGTCGTCGTGTCCCTCGAGGTCCGTCGCAGCGAGGTCACCGATCTCGCGGACGTCGTCCTGCCGGTGGCTCCGCCGCAGGAGAAGGCGGGCGCCTTCTGGAACTGGGAGGGCCGCGTCCGCGTCTTCCGCCAGGCGCTCGACTCCCACTTCATGCCCGACCACCGCGTGCTCGACTCGCTCGCCCGCGAGATGGGCGTCGACCTCGGGCTCGCGACGGGCGAGCAGGTCCGCAAGGAGATCGACACGCTCGGCCTCTGGGACGGCACCCGCGTCGAGGCTCCGGCCGTCGAGACGGCCGAGCCGCCCGCGGTTGCGCCCGGCACCGCGGTCCTCTCGACGTGGCGCCTGCAGCTCGACTCGGGGCGCGGCCAGGACGGCGAGCCCTACCTCGCCGGCACCGCGCGCCGCGCCGTCGCACGCCTGTCCGCGGCGACCGCGGAGGCCGCAGGCATCGCCGAGGGCGCGCTCGTGCGCGTCTCGACCGACCGCGGCGCGATCGAGCTGCCGGTCGTGCGGACGGACATGCCGGACCACGTGGTCTGGTTGCCCACCCGGTCCGGCACGAGCGCCGTGCGCGACGCGCTCGGCGCCGACTCAGGCAGCCTCGTCGCGATCGCCGCGGTCCCCGCGGCGACCGGCGTGGACGAACCTCAGCACGACGACGTGGAGGCACGATGAGCGCGCTCCTGCTGCCGACGGCCACCCCCGCTGTCCCGGGGATCGCCGCGGACTTCAGCAACGACAACCCCTGGGTGTACCTCGTCAAGGCGGTGCTGATCATCGTCTTCCTGCTGCTCAGCGTCCTCATGGCGCTGTGGTTCGAGCGGCGCCTCGTCGGCCGCATGCAGGTGCGCCCGGGACCGAACGTGCACGGCCCGTTCGGTCTGTTCCAGGCGCTCGCCGACGCGATGAAGCTCCTCATGAAGGAGGACATCACGGTCCGCGCCGCGGACAAGATCGTCTACCTCATCGCGCCGATGATCTCGGTGTTCTGCTCGCTCATGGTCTACGCGGTCATCCCGTTCGGGCCTGAGGTGCGCATCCCGTTCACGGACTTCTGGACCCCCGCCCAGCTCACCGACTTCCCGGTCGCCGTGCTGTACATCCTCGCGGTCGCTGCGATCGGCGTGTACGGGATCGTCCTCGGTGGCTGGTCGTCGGGCTCGACGTACCCGCTGCTCGGTGGTGTCCGCTCGACGGCCCAGGTGATCTCCTACGAGCTCGCGATGGGTCTCTCGCTCGCGTCGGTGTTCCTGCTCGCCGGCTCGATGTCGACGTCGCAGATCGTCACCAACCAGGAGCGCATCTGGTACGCGCTGCCGCTGCTGCCGTCGTTCGTCCTCTACATCATCTCGATGATCGGTGAGACGAACCGACTCCCGTTCGACCTCCCCGAGGCCGAGGGCGAGCTCGTGTCGGGCTACATGACCGAGTACTCGTCGATGAAGTTCGCGTGGTTCTTCCTCGCGGAGTACATCAACATGCTCAACGTGTCCGCGGTCGCCACGACGCTGTTCTTCGGCGGTTGGCAGGCGCCGTGGCCGCTCACCGAGATCAACGACGGCATGTTCAACACCGGCTGGTGGCCCGTCCTGTGGTTCATCATCAAGGTCTGGATCTTCATGTTCGTCTTCGTGTGGGTGCGCGGCACGCTGCTGCGCTTCCGCTACGACCAGTTCATGAAGCTCGGCTGGAAGGTGCTCATCCCGGTCGCGCTCGGCTGGACGACCCTCGTCGCGATCTACCAGGGCTTCTCGCAGTTCTCGACGATCTCCAACCGCACGTTCATCTACTTCTTCCTCGGCATCGCGGTCGTCGCGCTCCTGCTCGGGTTCGTCATCCCCGAGAAGAAGCCCGCGCCTGCAGCAGCCGAGGAGACGGAGCCGTTCGACGCGTTCGCCGCCGGCTACCCGGTCCCGCCGCTACCGGGCCAGAAGCTGCCGCCGTCACCGCGTGCCGCTCGCCGCGCTGCGGCCGCCACGGCGGCTGCGACGACGGTGATCGAGGCGGCGCCCGCTGCCGATACCAGCACGACGACGGAGGGAGACCCCGGTGAGTGACCTCAGCCCCAAGCCCAAGGGTCCGCTGGGCGAGCTGCTCGCCCCGGTCGCGGGCTTCGGCGTGACGTTCTCGAACCTGTTCCGGCCCACCGTGACCGAGCAGTACCCGTTCGAGAAGGTCCCTACGAAGCCGCGCTTCCACGGCCGCCACCAGCTCAACCGGTATGCGGACGGCCTCGAGAAGTGCATCGGCTGCGAGCTGTGCGCGTGGGCGTGCCCCGCGGACGCTATCTACGTCGAGGGCGCCGACAACGCCGACCTGCCCGACGGCGCGCACGTGTCGCCCGGCGAGCGATACGGCCGCGTCTACCAGATCAACTATCTGCGCTGCATCTTCTGCGGTCTGTGCATCGAGGCGTGCCCGACGCGTGCGCTCACGATGACGAACGAGTACGAGCTCGCAGGCCCGACCCGCGCCGGGATGATCTTCGAGAAGGAGGACCTGCTCGCCCCGCTGCGCGAGGGCATGCTGAACGGTCCGCACCCGATGGTCGAGGGCACCGAGGACACGAACTACTACCGGGGCGAGGTCACGGCGCCCACCGCGGCGCAGGTCGCGTGGGTCCGCGAGCACCGTCCCGACGAGCCGACGCTCGAGACCGCGAAGCCGGCCGACGTCGCCACGGACGGAGGGGCACGATGACCACGTCGACCGGGGAGGCAGTGCTCTTCTGGGTGCTCGGCCCCCTCATGGTGATCGCGGCCCTCGGCCTCGTGTTCGCCCGCAAGGCGGTGTACGCGGCCCTGTCGATGATCTTCGTGATGATCGGGCTCGCGGTGCTCTACCTCGCGAACGAGGCGGAGTTCCTGGGCATCGTGCAGATCGTCGTCTACACGGGCGCGGTCATGATGCTCTTCGTCTTCGTGCTCATGCTCGTCGGTGTCGACGCGTCGACGTCGGCCGTCGAGACGATCCGCGGCCAGCGCTGGATCGGCGGCCTCCTCGGCATCGGGCTCGGCGCGCTGCTGATCTCCGTGATCTCCCGCGCGACGTTCGCTCCCGCAGCGGGCCTCCAAGGGGCCAACAGCGAGACGAACCCGGTCGGGATCGCCCGCGTCCTCATGAGCGACTTCGTGTTCGCGATCGAGGTCGTCGCGGCGCTGCTCGTCACGGCCGCGCTCGCCGCGCTCGTGCTCACGCACCGCCGTCGCCTGACCCGCAAGGTCGGTCAGGCCGAGCGCGCCGACGCGCGCGTCGCGGCGGGCCAGCACCTGGTCAACCTGCCGGCTCCCGGCGTGTACGCACGGCACAACGCGATGGACGTCCCTGCGCTCGACCCGTACGGGAACCCGATCGAGGCGTCGGTCTCGCGCGTCCTGCGCATCCGCGGCCAGGAGCAGGGGCTCTCGACCCAGGTCACGACGCTCATCGGGTCGGGCGACCTGCCCGCGGCGATCGCGGCGGGCGCCGAGGGCGAGAACGAGAGCGCCACGCCTGGCGCAGAGCGGGACGGGGACGCCTGATGGAGCTCACCAACTACCTGTACCTCGCGGCGGTGCTCTTCGCGATCGGCGCGATCACCGTGCTCACGCGGCGCAGCGCGATCATCGCGTTCATGGGCGTCGAGCTCATGCTGAACGCCGCCAACCTGACGTTCGTGACGTTCGCGCGCATGCACGGGGACCTCACCGGCCAGGTCGTCGCCTTCTTCGTGATGGTCGTCGCGGCCGCAGAGGTCGTCGTCGGCCTCGCGATCATCGTGGCGATCTTCCGCACCCGTAAGTCGTCCTCGGTCGACGACGTGAACCTGCTGAAGGGCTGAGGCGACGATGCTGACCTTGCTCCCGTTCCCGGCGCAGTCCACCGCGTTCGTCGAGGGTTCCGCCCAGGCGGCCAGCGGCGCGGTGCAGACCAGCGCCTGGTTGCTCGTGGCGATCCCGCTGCTGAGCGCCGGCATCTTGCTCGTGCTCGGCCGTCGCTCCGACCGCTGGGGTCACTGGCTCGGGCTGCTCGCCTCGGTCGCGACGTTCGTGCTGGGGGCCTCGCTCCTCGTGAGCCTCCTCGGGTACCCGGCCGCGGACCGTGTCCGCGACCTCGAGCTCTTCGACTGGATCTCGACGTCCGACCTGTCGCTCGCGGCAGGCCTGCGGATCGACCCGCTGTCGCTCACGTTCGTCCTGCTCGTGACGTTCGTCGGCTCCCTGATCCACCTGTACTCGGTGGCGTACATGGAGCACGACGAGAACCGGCGGCGGTTCTTCGCCTACCTGAACCTGTTCGTCGCGGCGATGCTCCTGCTCGTCCTCGCGGACTCGTACCTCCTGCTGTTCGTCGGCTGGGAGGGCGTGGGTCTCGCGTCGTACCTGCTCATCGGGTTCTGGAACCACGTCCCGAGCTACGCGACGGCCGCCAAGAAGGCGTTCATCATGAACCGCGTGGCGGACGTCGGCATGATCGTGGCGCTCATGCTCATGTTCGCGACGTTCGGTGGCGTCGACTTCGTGACGGTGTTCGACGGCGCGCCGAGCGCGTCCGAGGGACAGCTCACCGCGATCGGGCTGATGCTCCTCCTCGCCGCGTGCGGCAAGTCGGCGCAGTTCCCGCTGCAGGCCTGGCTCGGCGACGCGATGGCCGGCCCGACGCCGGTCTCCGCGCTCATCCACGCCGCAACCATGGTCACGGCCGGCGTCTACCTGATCGTGCGCTCCGCGCCCGTGTTCAACCTCGCGCCGACGGCTCTGCTCGTCGTCGCGATCGTCGGTGCCGTGACGCTCCTGTTCGGGGCGATCGTCGGTTGCGCGAAGGACGACATCAAGAAGACGCTCGCCGCGTCGACCATGTCGCAGATCGGCTACATGATGCTCGCCGCGGGCCTCGGCCCGATCGGCTACGCGTTCGCGATCTTCCACCTGCTGACGCACGGGTTCTTCAAGGCCGGCATGTTCCTCGGTGCCGGCTCGGTCATGCACGGCATGAACGACCAGGTCGACATGCGTCGCTTCGGCGGGCTGTCCGCGTACATGAAGATCACGTGGATCACGTTCGGTCTCGGCTGGCTCGCGATCCTCGGCGTCCCGCCCTTCTCGGGCTTCTGGTCGAAGGACAAGATCATCGAGTCGGCGTTCGTCGGTGACGGCTGGCAGCCGTGGGTCTTCGGCACGGTCGCCCTGCTCGGCGCGGGCATCACGGCGTTCTACATGTCGCGCCTGTTCTTCATGACGTTCCACGGCAAGAAGCGGTGGACGAGCGAGAAGGAGGGCACGGGCCCGGACCAGCACCCGCACGAGTCGCCTGCGCTCATGACCGCGCCGATGATCCTGCTCGCGGTCGGTTCCGTGGCCCTGGGTGGCCTGCTCACGATCGGCAACGCCTTCGTCGGCTGGCTCGAGCCGGTCACCGGGCACGTCGAGCACCACGCGCCGGTGCTCCCGGTCCCCGTGATCATGGTCGCGACCCTCGTCCTCGTGCTCGCCGGTGCGTTCCTCGCGTGGCGCCAGTACGCGGCGGCGACCGTCCCGGTCGAGGCTCCGCGCGGATCCCTGCTCACGCGGGCGGCCCGCAAGGACCTCTACCAGGACACGGTCAACGAGTCGCTCGTGATGCGCCCCGGCCAGTACCTGACAAGGTCGCTCGTCTACGGTGACCGCACGCTCGTCGACTCGACCTTCACAGGGCTGGGCCGCGGCTCCTCGGGGCTGGGTCGGGCGCTGCGCGCCCTGCAGAACGGATATGTCCGCTCCTACGCTGCCGAGATGCTCGCCGGGGTCCTCGTGATCGCCGTCGTCGTCCTGGCCGTGCAGGGCTGAGAGGGACGACGAGAGAAATGGACAACCTCGTGACCGAGAACGTCACCGCCTCCTTCCCCTGGCTCACGGCCCTCGTGCTCGTGTCCGTCGTGGGTGCCGTCGTCGTGTGGGCACTGCCCCGCGGGGCGCGCCAGCACGTGCGGACCACCGCGCTCGGCTTCTCGCTGGTGAACGTGGGTCTCCTCGTCGGCGCGTTCCTCGCGTTCGACACGTCGGCGGCGGGCTCGCACCAGCTCTACGAGCAGCACTCGTGGATCCCGCAGATCGGCACGAGCTACGCGGTCGGCGTGGACGGGGTCGGGCTGCTGCTCGTCGCCCTCGGCGTCGTGCTCGTGCCGCTCGTGATCCTCGCTGCATGGCGGGAGCAGGGCGACGACGTCGAGAAGCTGCGGCACTACCTCGCGCTCACGCTCGTGACGGCGGCGTTCATGACGCTCATCTTCGCGGCGCGCGACGTCTTCCTGTTCTACGTCGTGTTCGAGGCGATGCTCATCCCGATCTACTTCATGATCGGTGCGTTCGGCGGCGCTCAGCGCCGCGGCGCCGCGGTGAAGTTCCTGCTGTTCTCGCTCGCGGGCGGTCTCGTGATGCTGGTCGCGGTCATCGCGCTCTACATCCACGGCCCCGGTGGTGCTGAGGGCTTCCTCGTGGAGAACCTCACGGGCCTCGAGCTGTCACAGACGGCGGAGCGCCTCATGTTCGTCGGGTTCTTCCTCGCGTTCGCGATCAAGGCCCCGATGTTCCCCGTCCACACGTGGCTGCCGGACGCCGCGCAGCAGGCTCCCGCCGGCACGTCGGCGCTCCTCGTCGGCGTGCTCGACAAGGTCGGCACGTTCGGGATGCTGACCCTGTGCCTCCCGCTCTTCCCGGCCGCGTCCGCGTGGGCCGCACCGGTCGTCATCGTCCTCGCGGTCGTGTCGATCATCTACGGCGCGCTCCTCGCGCTCGGCCAGACCGACCTTATGCGCCTGATCGCGTACACGTCGGTGTCGCACTTCGGTTTCATCGTGCTCGGCATCTTCGCGACGACGCAGACCTCGGTCGCGGGCGCGTCGTTCTACATGGTCAACCACGGTCTGTCGACGGGGCTGCTGTTCCTCGTCGCGGGCATGATCGTCGCGCGGCACCCGAGCCGCTCGCAGCGGATCTCCGACTACGGCGGCCTGCAGCGCGTGGTGCCCGTGATCGCGGGCGTGTTCCTCGTGGCCGGCCTCTCGGCGCTCTCGCTCCCGGGCCTGTCGCCGTTCGTCTCCGAGATCATGGTGCTCATCGGCTCGTACAGCGCGGCGCCCGCCGCGGTGATCGTCGCCGCGACCGCCGTCATCCTCGCGGCGCTCTACATCCTGCTGACCTATCAGCGCATCTTCACCGGGCCGCCGCGTGACGGCCTGACCGAGCTTCCCGACGCCGTCGGGCGCGAGCGCTGGGTCGTGGCCCCGCTCATCGTCCTGATGCTCGTGCTCGGCTTCTACCCGCGTCCGGCGCTCGACCTCGTCGAGCAGCCCGCTGACGTGACCGTGTCCACCCAGCACGCCTCCGAGGGGAGCGCCTCATGAGCCCCGTCTTCGTCGAACCGACGGTCGACTGGTTCCTTCTGGCCCCGTACATCCTGGTGCTCGGCGGGGGTGTGCTCGGGGTCCTCCTCGAGGCGCTCCTCCCGGCCCGCCTGCGCAGGCCCGTCCAGCTCACGCTGAGCCTCGTGGTGCTCCTCGCCGCTGCCGCCATGATGGGTGCCCAGTGGTCGCGGCTCTCGAGCGATACGCCGGTGCTCCTCGTGCTCGGCGGCTCTGTCGTCCTGACGTACTTCTCGCTGATCCTGCAGGTCATCATCCTGGTGATCGCGGCGCTCGCGCTGCTCGTCGTCGCCGACCGCACGCCGGGCGGCGGGGCCTTCGCCCCGACGGCCGCGGCGGTCCCGGGGAGCGACTACGAGGAGCTCGCGCGTCGCAAGGGCCTCGAGCAGACCGAGATCTACCCGCTGTTCCTGTTCGCCGTCGGCGGCATGATGGTCCTGCCCGCGGCAGGCGACCTCATCACGATGTTCATCGGGCTCGAGGTGCTCTCGCTGCCGCTGTACGTCCTCGTCGGCATGGCGCGGCACCGCCGCCTGCTCAGCCAGGAGGCGTCGCTCAAGTACTTCCTGCTCGGCTCGTTCGCGTCGGCGATCTTCCTCATGGGTGCGGCCCTCGTGTACGGCTGGGCGGGCAAGCTCCGCCTGACCGACATCCTCGGCGCGGGCCTCAACACGATGCAGGCGTCGATGACCGGCGCTGACGACGGCACGAGGCTCACGGGCCTGCTCGTCACCGGTGTCCTGATGATGCTCGTCGGTGCGCTGTTCAAAGTCGGCGCGGCGCCGTTCCACCAGTGGACGCCCGACGTCTACCAGGGTGCGCCCACCCCGATCACGGGCTTCATGGCGGCCTGCACCAAGCTCGCGGCGTTCGGTGTCGCCGTGCGCGTCGCGTACTGGACGATCCCGCTCATGCTGCCCGAGCCGCAGGACGCCCTCCTCGTGGGCCTGTGGACCGTCGCGATCCTCACGATGCTGGTCGGTTCCGTCGTCGCGGTGGTCCAGCACGACGTCAAGCGCGTCCTCGCCTACTCGTCGATCGCGCACGCGGGCTTCGTCCTGGTCGCGGTGGGCTCGGTCCAGGCTCTGGACCCGACTGCGGCGCTCGACATGGCTCCGCTCCCGGCGATCCTCTTCTACCTGCTGGCCTACGGTCTCGCGACGGTCGGCGCGTTCGCCGTCGTGCACCTCGTCCGGGAGACCGCGCCGGCCTCTGGTGCCGCAGGCGAGGTCGTCGTCCTCGGTGAGGCGACACACCTGTCCCAGTGGACGGGGCTCGGCAAGCGCAGCCCGTGGCTCGCGGGCGCGTTCCTGCTGTTCCTGCTGTCGTTCGCGGGCATCCCGCTCACGGCAGGCTTCATCGGGAAGTTCTCGGCGTTCTCGGTCGCGGTCGACGCGGGCCTGTGGTGGCTCGCGCTCGTCGGTGTCCTGTGCTCCGCGATCGCGGTGTTCTTCTACGTCCGCATCATCGTGCTCATGTTCTTCGTGGACCCCGCTCCGGCGGACGACACGGAGGCGGACGGCGCTGCGGCCGAGGTCGTCGCGGCCGAGGCCGTCACGTCGGAGGCCGGCGAGCCGCGCGAGGCAGGCGTGGGGCTGCAGCTCGCGACGGCGCCCGTGCGGACGAGCGGCGGCGTCACGGTGCTCAAGGGTTCCGTCGGCAGCCGGGTGTCGATCGCCGTGTGCGCGGTCGCGACGATCGTCCTCGGTGTCCTCCCGGGGCCGGTTCTCGATCTGGTCGCTGAGGCGGCTAAGTTCATACCGTGACCCGTTCCCACGACGCCCGCGGCGCAGTCGGCTTCCCCGTTCCTGACGACGCCCTCGCGCAGCGCCTAGCTACCCGCCTCGCCTCGGTCGAGGAGCGCCTGCACGACGCAGCACGCCACGCCGACTCGCTCGCCGACGCCACGTCGCGGCACCTGATGAGCGCGGGGGGCAAGAGGTTGCGGCCGCTGCTGACGCTCCTGTGCGCCGAGCTGGGCGAGGCGGACGCGACCGAGGTGCTCGACGCCGCGGTCGTGGTCGAGCTGACGCACCTCGCGTCGCTCTACCACGACGACGTCATGGACTCCGCGCCCTTGCGTCGGGGTGCTCCTGCGGCGCACGAGCTGTGGGGCAACAACGTCGCGATCCTCACGGGAGACTTGCTTTTCGCGCGTGCCTCGCTCACTGTCGCGGGCCTCGGCCCGCAGGCGGTCGAGCTGCAGGCGCGAACGTTCGAGCGGCTGTGCCTCGGCCAGCTGCGCGAGTCTGTCGGCCCGGGTGAGGGTGACGACCCGGTCGCGCACTACATCCAGGTCCTCGCGGACAAGACGGCGTCGCTCCTCGCGACCTCCGCGCGCTTCGGTGCGTGGTTCGCGGGCGCCGACGAGGCGTACGCGGACATGGTCGCGGAGTACGGCGAGCGGGTGGGTGTGGCGTTCCAGCTCGCCGACGACGTCATCGACCTCACGTCGCCTGCGGAGGTGACGGGCAAGACGCCCGGCACGGACCTGCGGGAGGGCGTGCCGACGATGCCGACGCTGCTGCTGCGGGCCCGCGTCGCGTCGGGGGAGGGCTCGGCCGAGGATGCTGAGCTCGCCGCCCTGCTGGACGGTGACCTGAGCTCGGACGAGGTCCTCGCGGGCGTCGTCGAGCGCCTGCGCCGGCACGACGTGGTCGAGGAGACCCGCCAGGTCGCGACGCGCTGGGCGCGCGAGGCTGTCGACCAGGTGGCGGGGCTTCCCGAGGGGCCTGTCCGGGCGGCCCTCGAGTCGTTCGCGAACGCCCTGGTCGACCGGGCTTCCTGACCTGTGGCCGCCAAGAGGCGCTCGCCGGGCTGCCGTGTAACCTGATTCCGCGGTGCGCCGGTTCTTGAGCGGTGCTCTCGCGACAGTCGGCAGTCAGTCGCATCGACGGTGAACAGGGACAGGACTTCCACAGGTGAATGCACGGTACTCATCCCGGGGCCCCTCGGCGCCGAGCCTGACGACAGCGTCGTACGGCAGGCGCGTGGCTGCGTTCCTCATCGACGGGTTCCTGTCGTGGGTCCTGCTCGTGCCGTTCGTGGCGCCCTGGTACCTCGACGTGCTCGACGCCGCCCGGCGTACCGCGGCGGGGGACATCGGCGTGGTCGCGCCTGCGCCCCCGGTGTCCGTCGGTCTGGGCATGCTGCTGACCTTCGTGCTCGGGATCGTGCAGTGGTGGCTCGGCGGCACGCGCGGCTACACGATCGGCAAGCGCCTCGTGAAGATCCGGGTGCTCGACGAGCTCACGGGCCAGCCCGTCGGCATGGGCCGGTTCCTGCTGCGTCAGCTCGTCCTGGGTGCGACCGGTGGGATCCTCGTGGGTCTGCTGTCACCGCTGTTCGACAGCTCAGGCAGGCTGCGCGGCTGGCACGACCGCGCCGCGAGCACGGCAGTCACGGAGGCGCCCGCGGACGATGCGGGTCGCCGCGCCGAGCGTGTCGCCCGGGGCAGCGACGAGATGGTGCCGCCCCCACCCGGTGGCGCCCAGCCCACGGTGGCCTCGGTCCCGTTCGCGGTGCCCCCCGCCCCGGGCGCGTCTGCTCCTGTCCCGGCTCCGGTGCCCGTCCCGGTTCCCGTGCCTGCCTCGACGTCGGCCCACGCTCCGGTCCCGCCGCCCCCCGCGACCCGCAGCGGGGTGCCGCCCCTGCCCGCATACCTCGGCGAGCCGCAGACCACGGCTCCGACGCACGCGTCGGTGCCTGTCCCTCAGCCTGCGCCCCTCCCTCAGGCCGCGCCTCGGCCTGTGCCCCTCCCGCCGCCCCCCGTCCCGGCCGCGCCGTCCCCGGTGCCCCCGCCGCCCGGCCCCGTCGAGCAGCCTGCACATCTCGCGCAGCACGTGACCGCCCAGCCCCTGCCTGCGGTCCCCGCCGCGGCCGCGCACGCGCCGTCCGCGTCTGCCCCCGTGCCAGCTCCGGCGCCCCAGATGTCTCCGGACGCTCCGGGGTCCGGTGCGAGCGCGTCGACCGCCCCGACGGCGGCCGTGCCCGCGCCCGACACGGGCGTCATCACCGCCGTCCCGCACTTCGGGTATGCGGCACCGCAGGCACCGGCCGGCCGTGCCGGGGCCGCCCCGCCCGCGGCACCGCCGGTCGCCGCTGCGGCTCCTGCGCGCCTCGCACCGTCCGAGCCGTACGTCGAGCTCGACGACGAGACCGAGATGACGCGCCTGCGCACGGACCCGCCGCGGGATCGTGCTGCTACCGCGTACATCCCGCCGTCGGCGCTCCTGCGCATCTCTGACGGCACCGAGATGACCATCACGGACACCGTGCTCGTCGGCCGCAACCCGTCCCCGGCACCCGAGGAGAGCATCGGGCAGCTCGTCCGCGTCCAGGACCCGGGCCGGTCGGTGTCCAAGACCCACCTGCTCGTCGGTGTCGACGCCGACGGCGTGTGGGTCGTCGACCGCGGGTCCACGAACGGCACCGTCGTGACGCTCACCGACGGTCAGCAGATCATCTGCGCGGAGCACCAGGTCGTGCGTCTCCCCGAGGGGGCGACCGTGACCTTCGGCGACTACTCCGCGTCCTTCGTCCACCGCAACGACTGAGCCAGGAGAGACGTGCGCACACTCTGGGGCTCCGCGACCGACCAGGGCCTGGTCCGGTCGATCAACGAGGACTCGCTGCTGGCCTACCCGCCGGTGTTCCTGGTGGCTGACGGCATGGGCGGTCACGACGCGGGGAACGTCGCCAGCCGGGTCGTCGTCGACGAGTTCACGTCGCTCATCGGGCGTGACCACGCGACGACCGAGCAGGTGCACGACGCGATCATCCGCGCGGCGTCCCGCATGCGGGAGGCGCTCGGGGACCGCACGGGCGGGACGACCGTCGCGGGCGCCGCACTCACGGTGATCGATGACGGCGAGTACTGGCTCGTGTTCAACGTCGGTGACTCACGCGTGTACCGGCTCGGCGAGGCGGGGCTCGAGCAGATCTCGGTCGACCACTCGGTCGTCCAGGAGCTCCTCGACTCGGGCGAGATCGACGCGGCGACGGCGCGCAACCACCCGGAGCGTCACGTGATCACGCGTGCGGTCGGCACGGGCTCGCTCCCGGAGCCGGACTACTGGCTGCTGCCCGTCTCCACGGCGGACCGCTTCCTGCTGTGCTCGGACGGCCTGACGACGGAGCTGACGGACGCGACGATCGAGCACGGCCTGCGGTCGTTCGACGACCCGCAGGTCGCCGCCGACTGGCTCGTCGGCGCAGCCGTCGAGAGCGGTGGCCGCGACAACGTGACCGTCGTCGTCGTCGACGTCGTCGCGCTCCCGGGCGGGCTGCCCGCCGAGGACGCGACGATCACGCGCGGCCGGATCGAGGACGCAGACCGGGTGCCGCTGCACGGGCCCGACGGCGCTGCGTGGAACGAGGAGCTGCACGGCAGCACCGTGCCGCGCGGTGATGAGGGAGGGGCACGATGATCGTCCCCCGGTACCTTCCTGGCCGCTGGGTCGCCGTCGTCGCCGAGGGCTGCGTCGCGCTCCTCCCGGAGGGCACGCTGCCGTCCGTCCTCGACGCGGTGTGGGACATGCTGCGTGCCGGCGAGGGCATGGACGCGCTCCTGCCGGTGCTCACGGGCAGCCGCGCACACGGCGCGTTCGGACTCGTCGAGATGTCGGGGCCGACGGTGCGCGCGTACCTGAGGGGCGAGGTCGAGCTCGAGGCTGTCGGCGGTCGGGCGCTCGACGCGTCGACCGTGCTCGGCGACGACTCGCGGCTGCGCGCGGCCGGCACGGCCGACGTGCCGTGGGTGGGGGTCGAGTGGGCGGACGTCGACGAGTTCACCGTCCGCGCCGTCGAGGAGGCGCCGACGGGTGCGTCGGCCCGCCGCGGTACCGGGTACACCGTGCTCGCCGGGGTGGTCCCCGCGGCGTGCGTGACCGTGCACCTGCGCCTGTCCGTCTCCCTGCCCGCGAGCTCGATCGGTGGCGCTGCTGCGGTGGGCGACGCGGAGCTCGAGGAAGAGCTGTACGGCGACACGATCCTCTCGATGCCGGCCGGTCTCCGTGAGGACGTCGAGGCGACCAGGGTGCGCGTCGACGCGCAGCCATTCTCCGTGCCGACGGCCCCCAGCCCGTCCGTCCCGTCGCCGCCGGCTCCGACGCCGCCACCCGCGCACCAGGCGGGTGCTCGCGTCCGCGCCGTCGAGGACCACGACGGCGAGACGATCCTCAGCTCGGACCTCGTCGAGATCCGGCGCTCGCTGTCGAGCTGGGCGCACCCGCAGGTGCCCGGCCCGTTTGCGGTGCCGACGGAGATCGCGCCCGCGAAGCTCGTCATGTCGAGCGGTCTCGTCGTGACGCTCGACCGTGCTGTCCTCATCGGACGCGCGCCCGTCGTCAGCCGCGTCGCGAACCGCGACCTGCCGCGGCTGGTGACGGTGCCGAGCCCGCACCACGACATCTCGCGCACGCACGCGCAAGTGGTCCAGGAAGGTCAGCGCGTCTTCGTCACGGACCTCGACTCGACCAACGGTGTGGTGCTGCACGCGCGCGGCCAGGCGCCGCAGCGCGTGCGTCCCGGCGTCCCGGTCGAGATCAGCCCTGACGCGACGGTGGACATCGGCGACGGCGTGACGTTCCGGGTGGTGCGCTCCTGATGAGGGCGCGTCGAGAGGCGTCGACCCCGCCTGAGATCCCCGGCTTCGAGTACGTGCGGCTGCTGGGGCTCGGCGGCTTCGCCGACGTCTTCGAGTACCGGCAGGACCTGCCGCAGCGGTCGGTCGCGGTCAAGGTGCTCCTCGCGAGCTCGATCGACGAGGCGACGCGCGAGCGGTTCTTCGTCGAGGCAAACCTCATGGCGCAGCTCTCGCACCACCCGTCGATCGTGACGATCCACCACGCTGACATCGCGGCGGACGGCCGGCCGTTCCTCGTCATGGAGTACTGCTCGCGCCCCGGGCTCGGGTCGCGCTACCGCGCGGAGCGGATCACGGTCACGGAGGCGCTGCGCACGGGCGTGCGCCTCGCCTCCGCCGTCGAGGCTGCGCACCGCCTGGGCATCTTGCACCGGGACATCAAGCCGGCGAACATCCTGACGACCGACTACGGGTACCCCGCGCTCACGGACTTCGGCATCGCCGCGACGATGGGTGGCGACAGCGCTGCCGGCACGGGCATGTCGATCCCGTGGTCGCCGCCCGAGCTCCTCGCCGAGGACCCGCAGGGGGACGTGCGCGGGGACGTGTACTCGCTCGGCGCGACGATCTACTCGATGCTGGCCGGCCGCTCGCCGTTCGAGGTGCCGGGCCAGCCGAACGGGCCCGCGGACCTCATCAACCGCATCGAGCGCAGCCCGCTGCCCAACATCGACCGCGACGACGTCCCGGCCGGGCTGCAGGCGCTGCTCGCGCGGACGATGAGCAAGGACCCGGTGCGCCGGTACCCGACCGCGTACGCCGTCGCGCAGGCGCTGCAGCAGGTCGAGCGGTCGATGGGGCTGACGGTCACGCAGATCGACGTCCCCGAGGACCTCGAGCGCACGGTCGTGCGCGCGCCGGTCCCGGGTCTCGCTGAGGGCGAGGTGACGCGACTGCGTCCGATCACCAGCATCGACCCGGTCCAGCCGCCGACCGTGTCGAGCACGACGAGCGCGCCGACGGCCGCGTCGACGGTCGAGGTGGACACGGCACCGCCCGCAGTGGCGTCACCCGTGCCGACGTACCTGGCGCCGCCGCCGCTGCCCGAGGGGGCGCGCCCGGCGTCCGTCGGGCGCCACACGATGGGGGCGAGCGTCCCGGACACCCCGAACGACGTCGGGCCCGGCTCGGCGGAGGCGCGGCGCCGCACGTGGCGCCGCCTCGGCGTGGGCGCGTCGGCGCTCGTCGTCGTCGGTGTCCTCGTCACCGCAGCGGTGCTCTCGACCGGCGATCCGCGCACGGGTCCGACGACGGCGGCGCCCACCCCGTCGGCGACGACGGTCGGGACGACCGTCGTGCCCGTCCCGACGGATCTCGTCGGGGCGCTGAGCGGCGAGCGCTCGGTGCTGTTCTCGTGGGTGAACCCGGACCCGCAGGAGGGTGACCGTTACCTGTGGGGAGTCGATGACGAGACTGACGCACGCCAGGTGACGGTGTCACCGTCGGCGACCGTCGAGCTCCCCGAGGGTGAAGACAGCGTGTGCATCGAGGTGTCAGTCGTGAGGACCGACGGCCGGGTGTCGACTTCTCCTGCGCGTGCGTGCTACCCATGAGCGAAGACCTATGACTCGTACGCGCGCATCCCTGCTCCAGAAGGCTGCTGGCGGTCCTGACCGCACAGGGCGACGTTGGATGACGACGGTGGCTGCTGCCGTCGTGCCAGCGCTCCTCGTCGTGCTCGCTTTCGTCAACCCGGGCGTCAAGGTCGCCCAGGTCGACCTGCACGACGGCTCGGTGTGGATCACCGCGCGGAGCGCGCAGAAGCTCGGACGCTTCAACGCTCAGATCAAGGAGCTCAACGGCGGCGTCGTCGCGAACCGTGACCAGTTCGACGTGCTGCAGTCCGGTCCGGACGTGCTGCTCGTCGAGGCGGGTGCGGCGACGGTCGTGGACCCGGCGGCGGTGTCCCTCAGCACGCCGGTCGCGCTGCCGGCAGGGGCGGCGGTCGCGATGGACGCGGGGACGGTCGCGGTCACCTCGCCCGAGGGCGGGCTGTGGGTCTCGGCGTTCTCCGCGCTCGCGGGAATCTCGCTCGACCCGGGCGCCGCCGACGCGACCCTCGGGGCCGGGGCGGTCACGGTCGTGACGAAGGGTGGTGCGGCGCTCGCGTTCGACCCGACGACGGGCAAGGTCACGCGCGTCGAGGTGGTCGACGGCGAGAAGGTCGTGACGACGGGCCCCGAGCTGGAGGGGGCGAAGGGGATCGTGCCGGAGGCGGTCGCGGCGGTGGGGGACGCGCTGGTCGTGCTCGCGGCCGGGCGCCTGCACGCGGACGGCTGGGTCGCGGACCTGTCGAGCCTGGGCGGGGTCGTGCTGCAGCAGACCGGGCCGTCGCACGAGCACGTGCTGCTCGGCTCGCCGAGCGGCCTCGTGCGGGTCTCGCTCGACGACGGCGAGGTGGCGGAGGTGCCGACGGGGGGCGTCGGGCACGCCCGCGGCGCCCGTATACCTGGCGGGCTGCGAGTACGGCGCATGGTCGTCGACGGCGGGCAGCTACCTGCGCAGCTGTGGCGACGACGAGCCGCAGATCGAGGCGCTCACGGGCGTCGACGGCGCGTCGGAGCTGCGGTTCCGCACGAACCGGAACGTGATCGCGCTCAACGACGTGCGCGAGGGCATGGTCTGGTTGCCGGCCGACGTCCCGACGATGCACCGGCCCGACTGGGACACGATCGACCGCGAGGAGGAGTCCCGCGACGAGGAGAAGGCGACCGACGAGGTCGAGTCCACGACGGACACCCTCGAGGAGTGCAAGGAGCAGACGTCGACGCCGCAGCCGCGGCCTGACGACTACGGCGTCCGGGCGGGCCGCACGAGGATCCTGCAGGTCCTCAACAACGACGTGTCGGTCGAGTGCGGCGTCCTGACGATCACCGAGCTCGACGAGATCCCCGCGGCGTTCGGCACGATCTCGCCCGTGTACGGCGGGCGGGCGTTGCAGCTCGCCGTCCAGCCGGGGGCGACCGGGTCGGTCGACTTCACGTACTCGGTTTCGGACGGTCGCGCTGGCAACATCCCGCAGACGACGAGCGTCCGCCTGACGGTCGTGCCGAGCGGCGCGAACTCGGCGCCGGTCCAGGACCGTCGCCCGACGTTCACGGTCGAGGCGGGCTCGTCGTTGCGGGCGGACGTGCTCGCGTCGTTCAGCGACCCGGACGGGGACGACCTCCAGCTCGTCGGGGCGTCGGTCGTCTCGGGGTCGGGGCAGGTGCGGGCGCGTCTCGACGGGATCCTGCAGTTCGACGCGACGGGTGCCGAGCTCGGGCGTCGGGTGGTCCGTGTCACCGTGAGCGACGGTGAGGAGCAGGTCAAGGGCGAGGTCAACGTCGACATCCGCGCCCCGGGCACGGTGCCCCCGGTGATCGACCCGATCCACGCGACCGCCCGTCAGGGCGAGCTCATCACGGTCGACGTCCTCGCGTCGGTGCGCAGCGTGTCGAACGAGCCGCCGCGTCTCGCCGCGGTCGACGCGGTCGAGGGCACCGAGGTCGCGGCCGACACGGCTGCAGGGACGTTCACCTTCCGCTCGTCAGTCACCGGGACGTACTACGTGCCGGTCGTCGTGACGGCGGGCACGCAGCAGGCGGCGCGGCTCGCCCGCATCGACGTCGTCGCGGTGCCGGAGACGATCCTGCCGCCGGTCGCAGTGCGGGACACCGCGCTCCTGCCGCTGGGTGGCGAGGTGACGATCGACCCGCTCGCGAACGACACGGACCCGAGCGGCTCCGTCCTCGTCCTCGTGTCCGCGACCGCGCGCCCCGGCTCGGACCTGCGCCTCGGCGTCATCAACCACCGTCAGCTGCGCATCTCGTCAGAGCGGTCTCTCGGCGGGCCGGAGACGGTCGAGTACGTCGTGTCGAACGGGCCGGAGACGGCGCGCGGCGAGATCCTCGTCATCCCGACCGACCCGAGCGCGGCCCAGCGCCCGCCGGTCGTCCCGGACGTCGAGGTGACGGTGCGCACCGGCGGGGTCGTGACCGTGCCCGTGCTCGAGGACGCTTTCGACCCGGACGGCGACGAGATGACGCTCGTCCGCCAGATCGCGGAGGCACCGGCGGACGGGCTGCTGTTCGTCTCGGGCGACGTCCTGAGATATCAGGCCGGTCCCAACCCGGGCCGGTCGCAAGCGTTGTTCCAGGTCGCTGACTCGAACGGCAACGTGACGAGCGCGCGGCTGACGGTCAACGTCCACGCGTCCGACCGTGCCAGCAAGGAACCGGCGCGCCCGCTCGACCTGATGGCGCGCGTCTTCGAGGGCGAGACCGTCCGCATCTCCGTGCCGCTCGTCGGCATCGACCGCGACGGCGACGGCGTCACGCTGCTCGGCCAGGCGTCGGCACCGACGAAGGGCCGCATCCTGTCGGTCGGCGCCGACTACCTCGAGTACGAGGCGCTGCCGGGCGAGTCCGGCACCGACACGTTCACCTATGCGGTCGAGGACTGGGTCGGTCAGCGCTCCGTCGCGACGATCCGGGTGGGCATCGCGCTCCGCTCGGCCGAGCGTCCGCCGATCGTCGCCCGCGACGAGACCGTCCAGGTGCGCCCCGGCGAGCGAATCGAGGTGCGCGTCCTCGCGAACGACGTCGACCCGTCCGGCAGCGCGCTGTCGATCATCGAGCCGTTCACGGCCCCCGAAGGGATCGACGCGCGCGTCGAGGGGCGCCGCATCGTCGTGCAGACCCCCGTCGACGAGGGTGTCTGGGCCATCCCGTACACCGTCGGCAACGCTGTCGGCGGACGCGCGAGCGCCGTCCTGACCGTGCGCTCCGTCAAGGACGCGGCGATCGAGCCTCCGGTCGCGCGCGACGTCGTCGTGCCTGCGATCGACACGATCGACAAGACGACCGTCGAGGTCGACGTGCTCGCGGTCGCCGAGAACCCGTCAGGCCCCCTGACCGACCTCGCGGTGTCCGTCCCGAGCAGCCACGCGGCGGTTGCGCAGGTCAACGCCGCGAGGAAGGTCGTCGTGACGCTCGGCGACACGGCCCGGACCATCCCGTACCTGCTCACCAACACGCGGCCCGAGGCGAACAACGTCGGGTCGTACGCGTTCATCACCGTGCCCGCGCTCGGCGACTTCCCGCCGGTCCTGCGCCCGAAGGCGCGCGAGCTGCGCGTCGCCGCAGGTGCGGAGCTGCTCATCGACCTCGACGAGTTCGTCCAGGTCGGCCCTGGCCGCACGGCACGCATCTCGAACCTGGAGGGCGTCTCCGCGACCCGCTCCGACGGCTCCGCGCTGACGGTCGACGAGAGCACGCTGCGGTACGTCTCCGACCCGGCCTACGCGGGCCCCGCGTCGATCACGTTCGAGGTGACGGACGCAGCGCCAGGTGCGCTCGACGCACGCTTCAAGGTGCTCACCCTGCCGATCACCGTGTACGCGACCGAGGACTACCCGCCGCAGTTCCTCGTCCCGACGCTCGACGTCGCGCAAGGTGGCGCGCCGATCTCGCTCGACCTCAACGCCGTGACGCGCGGTCCCGAGGGCGAGACGCCCGGCCAGGCCCTCTACGCGTTCGCGATCACGACACCCCCGCCCGCAGGCGTGACGGCGACGATCAACGGGACCGTCCTCACGCTCCAGGCCAGCACGGGCGTGCAGCCGGAGACGGTCGGCAAGGTCGGCATCCGGATCTCGTACGGCGCGCGCGGAGTCCTCGACGAGGCCGTGAACGTGCGCGTCACGCAGAGCGACCGCCAGGCGCCGCGCGTCCAGGACTTCGCTGTCGACGCGCTCCCCGGCGTCGCGAGCACCGTCAACGTGCTGGCCGGGGCGTTCAACCCGTTCGCGCCCGAGCCGCTCCGTGTCGTGAGCGCCGACGTCGTCGCGGGGCAGGGGACCGTCTCCGTCTCGGGGAGCTCGCTCGCGATCACGCCGGCCGTGACCGCGACCGGGACGATGAAGGTGCGGTTCCGCGTCCGCGACGTGACGAACGTGCCGACACGCGAGGCCGAGGGCATCGTCACCGTGACGATCGCCGAGGTGCCCGCCACGCCGACCGCTCCGGTCGCGAAGGCAGGCAGCGGCCCGACCGTCGACCTCTCGTGGGACGCTCCCGTGTCCGCGCCGCCCGTGACCGAGTACGAGGTCAAGCTCAACGACGGTACGGTCGTGCGTTCCGTCGGGACCCGCCTGACGGTCCGCGACCTGCAGTACGACCGCGAGTACACGTTCTCCGTCCGCGCCCGCAACCTCGTCGGCTGGTCCGAGTGGTCGCCCGTCTCGAACGCGGTGCGGCTCGAGGTCACGCCCGAGGCACCGAACGCGCCCACCGTCCAGTTCAAGGACCAGGCGCTCGCGGTGAGCTGGAGCGAGCCACGCTCGGAGGGCCTGCCGATCACCGGCTACGAGGTCCAGGTCGTCGGCGGGACCGGCGCGAACCTGGTCGTCGCGTCCTCGACGACCAGCCGCGAGGTCACCGGCCTGCGCAACGGCACGTCGTACGCCGTCCAGGTGCGTGCTACCAACTCGATGGGCAACTCGAGCCCGTGGAGCCCTGCGACGACCGAGACCCCCGCCGGGCGCCCGGGTGCGCCCACCCTCAAGACGCTGCAGGGCGACGGGACGATCACCGTGGAGTGGTCGGGGGCTGACCCGAACGGCGCGAAGATCAGCGGCTACACGATCTCGGTCTCCGGAGGGGAGTCCCGAACGCGGGACAGCTCGCGGACGAGCGAGACCTTCGCGGTCAAGAACGGTGAGGACTACACCTTCACGGTCGTCGCCACGAACCGCGCCGGCAACTCGGAGCCTGCGACGATCAAGGCCCGCACCTGGGCCGTCCCCGGGTCGGCGACACGCGGAGACGTCGTGCAGACGAACCCGACCGGCGCCGAGTTCGGCGGTGGCGAGGTGCGCTACTCCTGGAACCCGCCGTCGAACACCGGCCGTGCCGGCAAGGGCATCGACTTCTACTGGGTCCGCGTGGGCGACGGCGAGCGGCAGCGCGTCGACGGCACGTCGATCACGGTGGGCGGCCAGTCGAGCGAGGCCGTCTCGCCCGCGGTGAGCGTGCGGCCGTGCATCGTCGAGGGCGGCGGCAACGTGTGCGCCGAGGCGGACGCCGCGCTGCGCCTCGACGGCATCCGCGTCGTGACCGTGCCCCAGGCGCCGACCGTCGACCTCGTCGCCACGGGCGGGCGCGGTTTCGAGTGGACCGTCAAGGCAGGGAGCGACGGCGGCGCGCCCGCCACCCTGACCGTCTGCGTCAAGAAGGGTGACTCCGCGCCCGAGTGCGGCAAGCCCGCCAAGGGCAGCGACTCTTACAAGGGCAACGTCACCGTGACGGCTTCCGCGAGGAGCGACATCGGCACGAGCAAGGTGAGCTCCGCGAGCACCACGACCACGCCGGACCCGCCCCAGGCCCCTGGGAGCTTGACGGCGACCTCCCCGGTCCCGCTCGGCGTGACCCTGACCTGGGCTGCGCCGGGTGACACGGGTGGCGCTGACATCACGGGCTACAGGTGGGAGGCCCGCAAGAACGGCTCGCTGATCTGGTCGAACAGCGGCACCGTGTCCGGGTCGGAGCGCACCGCCACCTTCTCGGTGCCGGCGGCGGACGGCGGCTCGGAGTACGAGGTCCGTGTCCGCGCCGTCAACTCCGCCGGTGAGGGCGAATGGTCGTCGACCGCCACGGTCACGATCACGCCTGAACCGGCGCCCCCGCCTGCTGGCGGAGGCCCGTAGTGCGCCCCGGTGGCTGACGGTCGATAGAGTGACCCCGCCGCAGCAGAGAACGACAGCACCGACAGCCCGACCCGACTCAGGGTCCTGACCACGGAGGCACCGCACCGTGATGACACCCGAGCAGGCCGGCTGGTTCGCCGAGACCTTCGAGGCGTTGACCACCAACGTCAGCAAGGCCGTCCTCGGCAAGGAGCACACGATCCGCCTCGCCATGACCGCGATGCTCGCGGAGGGGCACCTGCTTCTCGAGGACGCCCCCGGCACCGGCAAGACGTCGCTCGCGCGCGCAATCGCGGCGACCGTCCAGGGGACGCACCACCGCATCCAGTTCACCCCGGACCTGCTGCCGTCCGACGTCACGGGCGTCTCCGTCTACGACCAGTCGAACGGGACCTTCACGTTCCACCGCGGCCCGGTCTTCACGTCGATCCTGCTCGCCGACGAGATCAACCGTGCGTCGCCCAAGACGCAGTCCGCGCTCCTCGAGGTCATGGAGGAGTCGCGTGTCACGGTCGACGGCGAGCCGTACGAGGTCGGGCGGCCCTTCATGGTCATCGCGACGCAGAACCCGATCGAGCAGGCCGGGACGTACAAGCTCCCCGAGGCGCAGCTCGACCGCTTCCTCATCAAGACGTCGCTCGGCTACCCGGACCACGCTTCGACGGTGCGGATCCTTGCCGGCTCCGCCGACCGTGACCGTGCGTCGCGCCTCGCGCCCAAGATCACGACCGACGCCCTCGCCGAGATGGCCGACATGGCCGCGACGGTGCACGTCGACGAGGCAGTCCTCGACTACGTCTCGCGTCTCGCCGAGGCCACCCGCGAGGACGCACGCACGCGCCTCGGCGTGAGCGTGCGCGGCTGCCTCTCCCTCGTGCGCAGCGCCAAGGTGTGGGCGGCCTCGCTCGGCCGCCCGTTCGTCATCCCCGACGACATCAAGGACCTCGCCGAGCCGGTGCTCGCACACCGCCTCGTGCTCGACGTCGAGGCGGAGTTCGCGGGCGTCACGAGCGACGAGGTCCTCCAGGACGTCGTCGCCACGACCGCGCCACCCGTGGAGCGGGTCGTCTGACGATGCCCTCCGTCCCGGTCGCCCCTGCGGAGCTGAGGCGCGCGGCGGCACCCGTGGTCCGCGGGCTCGCCGCCGTCCGGCGCCCGCTCACGCACGCCCTCGCGCACGTCACGCCGCTCGGCTGGGTGGTTCTCGCCCTCGCGGTCGTCGGCATCGGCGCCGGGCGCCGCTTCGGCTGGGACGAGCTCGTCACGGGCGGCGTCGCGCTCGCGGGGCTGCTGCTCGTCAGCGTCATCCTCACGCTCGGC
This sequence comes from Sanguibacter hominis ATCC BAA-789, assembly GCF_012396185.1. Taxonomy (GTDB): domain Bacteria; phylum Actinomycetota; class Actinomycetes; order Actinomycetales; family Cellulomonadaceae; genus Flavimobilis; species Flavimobilis hominis. Next base: position 732,040 of record NZ_JAAXOW010000001.1, on the reverse strand, counting down.
CGCTCCACGTACGCGGTCGAGCTCGACCTCGCCGACCGTCGGGTCACCGTCGGGCAGCGAGCCCTCGGCCGCATCGCCGTGACGAACGTCGGACGCGCCCGCATGCTGCCCGCGGAGATCGAGCTGCCCGTCGGCGCTGGCGCCGCGAGCTTCGAGATGCCGTCGATGGCCGCCGGCGCCGTCCACGAAGAGGTCTTCGCCGTGCCGACGGCGCGCCGCGCCGTCGTCGTCGTCGGCCCCGTCCGCTCCGTGCGCGGCGACGCGCTCGGCCTCGTGCGCCGCCAGGTGCGCTGGACCGAGCCCGACCAGCTCTACATCCACCCGCGCATCGTCTCGCTCGCCTCCGCCCGCACCGGCGTCATGCGCGACCTCGAAGGGCAGGCGACGCGCGTCGTCTCCGAGAACGACATGTCCTTCCACGCCCTGCGGGAGTACGTCGCGGGCGACGACCGTCGCAACATCCACTGGCGCACGAGCGCCCGCCTCAACAAGCTCATGGTCCGCCAGTACGAGGACACGAGGCGCACGCACACCGCGCTCGCGCTCGAGGACGCGCGCGCCGCGTACCTCGACGAGGACGAGTACGAGGCCGCCGTCGAGGTGTTCGCGTCGGTGGGCGCGCAGGCCGTCCGCGAAGGGCTCGAGATCACCGCGCTCTCCGGGGACGAGGTGCTGCGCACCGGCACGCCGCCGCGCTTCCTCGACGACTGTGCAGGACTCGTCTCGCGGCCCGGGCCGCCCGGCCCCGGCGTGACCCGCACGGTCGCGCAGACCGTGCCGCACGCGTCGATGGTCATCGTCGTCACCGGCTCCATCCCCAAGGCCGCCGAGCTGCGCCGCTCCGCCCTGCACGTGCCCGCGGGCGTGCGGACCGCGATCATCGTCGTCTCGCTCGGCCACGAGCTGCGCATGCAGACGCTCGGACGCCTCTCGGTCGCCCACCTCGGGGACCTCACCGACCTGCCGCGACTCGTCTCGAGGCTGGTGTCGCCGTGAGGACCGCCGAGAAGAAGGTCCGCGACGTCTCTCTGTCGGGCGTCCACACGACACCGCCCGGCGTGCGGCGCGTCGTCGACGTCACCGTCCTCGGCCTCGCCGTGCTCCTCGCGCTGCTCGTGCTGCTGCCCGTCTACGGCACGTCAGCGGTGTTCCTGCCGATCGTCGGCGGCGTGCTCCTCGGCGCGCTCGTCGTGCTCGTCGCACGCGAGCGCGGCTGGTCCTCGTTCGTCGTCGTCGGTCTCACGCTCGGCGTCTACCTCCTCTTCGGCGGGGTGCTCGCCGCGCCGTCGACGACGGTCGCGCGTGTCGTGCCGTCCCTCGAGACGCTCGTGTCGCTCGTCGGCGGGCTCGTCGCGGTGTGGAAGGAGATGCTCACCCTCGAGCCGCCCATCGGGCCGGTCGACAACCTCATGGTCGCGCCGTTCGTCCTCGCCCTCGGTGGGACCGTCCTCGCGGGCATGCTCGGGACCGTCGCGGCGTCGTCGTGGACGGGCTGGGCTGCTGAGGGCGCGCGCAGCGGGCGCGCGCCCGCCGGCAGCGACGGTGCGACGCGGCGCGCGGCGGCGGTCTCCGTCCTCGCTGCGAGCCTCGTGCCCGGGGTGGTGCTCGTCGTCGCGATCCTGTTCGGCACGGTCGAGGCGCCGCTCGCGACCGTCGTCGGGCTCGGCATGGCTGTACTCCTGACGCCCTGGATCGCGTGGCGGCTGCGCTCCTGGCACCCTCGGCGCATCGTCACGCTCGTCGTCATGGCGGCGGTCAGCGTCGGCTCAGGCCTCTTCGTGACGCCGCACGTCGCGGGCGACGCGCCACGCACTGTCCTGCGCAACGAGGTCGTGCCGCCGTTCGACCCGAACGACCACGCGAGCCCGCTCGCCGCGTGGCGCCGGTACGTCAAGGACTTCCCCGAGACGCCCTTGTTCCGGGTCGAGGGCCTTCCTGAGGGAGCGCTCGTCCGGCTCGCGACGATGGACGCGTTCGACGGCGTCGTCTGGAACGTCGCGGACGAGTCCGCGAGCAGCTCGACCGGCGCGTTCCGTCGCGTGGGCGAGGAGATCCCGACGAACGTGACCGGCACCCCCGCCGAGGTCGCGTTCACGATCGAAGGGCTCGACGGCGTCTGGATGCCGATGGTCGGGCAGACGACGAGCCTGAGCTTCGAGGGGCGGCGCAGCCGCGAGCAGCAGCGCGCGTTCCGCTTCAACGACGCGACGGGTGGCGCCGTGCTGCCCGAGGGGCTGCGCAGCGGCGACTCGTACCGTGCGACGACGATCGTGCCGACCGTCCCGTCCGACGAGGAGCTCGCGTCGGCGGTCGCCGCCGACGTGGTCCAGCCCGAGCTCGAGCGCGTGCCCGACTCGGTCGCGCAGCGCGCGTCGACGATCGCGTCCGAGGCGGCGAGCCCGGCGCTCGTCGCGCGGGCCGTCGAGGCGACGCTGCAGCAGGGCTGGTTCAGCCACGGCATCGAGGCGGCGGGGGAGTACCCGTCCCTGTCGGGTCACGGTGCGGCGCGAATCGACGAGCTCCTCACCGGCGACCTCATGGTCGGTGACGGCGAGCAGTACGCGTCGGCGATGGCGCTCATGGCCCGGCACCTCGGCCTGCCCGCCCGCGTCGTCATGGGCTTCCGTGCGCCCGACGGCGCGACGGGCGACGTCGAGATCACCGGCACCGAGATCCAGGCGTGGGTCGAGATCAGCTACGAGCGCTACGGCTGGGTGCCCTACTTCCCGACCCCGGACGAGTCGCGCACGCCGAGCGAGGACACGGAGCCGCAGGAGTCTGAGCCGCAGCCCGAGGTCGTGCAGCCGCCGCCGCCGCCCGAGGACCCGGTGACCCCGCCGAAGGACGACATCGAGAACCCGGACGTCGAGTCCGACGACAAGGTCGTCGAGGAGCCGATCGACTGGCGTCGGATCGCGGTCGTCACCGTGTCGATCGCGGTGCCGATCCTGCTCGTCGTGCTGCCGCCGCTGCTCGTCATCGCGGCCAAGACGCGGCGCCAGCGCCGGCGTCGCACGGCGGCAGTGCCGCTCGACCGGGTGACGGGCGCGTGGGACGAGGTGCTCGACGCCGCGCACGACCGCCGTGAGCTCGTGTCGCGGTTCGCGACGCGCGCGGAGAGCGCGCGGACGCTCGAGGCGTCGTTCGCGGGCGTGCGCGTGCAGCCGCTCGCACGGGCCGCTGACACGGCCGTGTTCGGCCCGGGAGAGCCGTCGGAGGCTGACGCCGAGGCGCTCTGGGCGCAGGCCGACGAGGTCGTCGCGGGGATCACCGCGCACGGCACGTGGCAGCAACGGCTGCGCGGCAAGATCTCGGTCGCGTCCCTGCGGGCTCGGGCGCTGCAGCGGCGGGCGGAGCGTCGCGAGCATGAGGCGCTCGTGCGTGCCGAGCTGCTGCGGCAGGGCGGGACCGTCGTGCAGCCGCGGAGGTCGCGTCGAGCGGAGCGGCGGGCGCGGCGCGCCAGGGCAGGCGACTGACCGAGCGACGGTCGAGGCGTGCGCCGTCGTGGTGCGCGGGTGTGGTGGATCGTGTGTGCGTGTGGTCACCCTCTCGGGACTACCGGGAGGTGGCGGACTAGGCTGGGGCTGGGCGGTACGCCCGGATGTCCGCGATGTGAGCATCGCGTCCCGGACCGTGACACGCGGGCGTCGGTGGCCGACACTCGCAGCACCGCCCGGGACACCACCTTGATCGGAAGGCACCAACTCGTGAGCAACAACCGCCCCCTGCGCGTCGCGGTCGTCGGCGCCGGCCCCGCCGGCATCTACGCCTCGGACATCCTCTCGAAGGCGGACGTCGACGTCTCGATCGACCTCATCGAGCGGCTCCCCGCGCCGTTCGGGCTCGTGCGCTACGGCGTCGCCCCCGACCACCCCCGCATCAAGATGATCATCCAGGCGCTGCACAAGGTGCTCGAGCGCGGCGACGTCCGCCTCCTCGCCAACATCGACTTCGGCACCGACGTCACGCTCGACGAGCTGCACGACCACTACGACGCGGTCATCTTCTCGACCGGCTGCATCAAGGACGCGCCGCTCGCCATCCCCGGCGCCGAGCTCGACGGGTCCTACGGCGCCGCAGACTTCGTCTCCTGGTACGACGGCCACCCCGACGTGCCCCGCACGTGGCCCCTCGAGGCGCAGCACGTCGCGGTCCTCGGTGCGGGCAACGTCGCGCTCGACGTCGCGCGCATCCTGTCCAAGCACGCGGACGACCTGCTGCCGACCGAGATCCCGGACAACGTCTACGAGATCCTCAAGACGTCGCCCGTCACCGACGTGCACGTCTTCGCCCGTCGCGGCCCCGCGCAGGCGAAGTTCTCGCCGCTCGAGCTCCGCGAGCTCGGCCACGTGCCCGATGTCGACGTGATCGTGTACCCGGAGGACTACGAGTTCGACGAAGGCTCGATGGCCGCGATCGAGTCCTCCAACCAGACGAAACAGGTCGTCAAGACGCTCACCGACTGGGCCCTCGCGGACCCGTCCGGCTTCTCGGCGTCCCGCCGGCTGCACCTGCACTTCCTGCACGCCCCGGCCGAGATCCTCGGCGAGGACGGCAAGGTCGTCGGGCTGCGCACCGAGCGCACCCGCCTCACAGGCGACGGGACCGTCACCGGCACCGGCGAGTTCCACGACTGGCCCGTCGAGGCCGTCTACCGGGCCGTCGGGTACTTCGGCTCCGAGCTGCCCGGCATCCCGTTCGACCCGATCAAGGGGGTCATCCCCAACCGCGAGGGCCGCGTCGTCGACGCGGCGGGCGAGCAGGTCCCCGGCGTGTACGCCACCGGCTGGATCAAGCGCGGGCCCGTCGGCCTCATCGGGCACACGAAGTCCGACGCGTCGGAGACGATCCGCCACCTCGTCGAGGACGTCGACTCGCTGCCCCGCGCCCCGCACGGCGCCCCCGAGGACATCACGACGTTCCTCGCTGACAAGGGCGTCGACGTCATCGAGTGGAACGACTTCGTCAACCTCGAGGCGCACGAGATCGCGCTCGGCGTCGCCGCTGGCCGTGAGCGCATCAAGGTCGTGCCGCGCGAGGAGATGATCGCGATCGCGAAGGGCGTCACCGCGCCCACCGCCTGACGCACCTCCACGAGGGCGCCCTGCCGACCGGCGGGGCGGCCTCGGGAACGCGGCGCCGCACCCACGCGTTGAAACCCATGAGGCCGACGCCGATCGTCCCGGGGCACGACTGCCCGGCGGTGTCGTCCGAGGGGAGAGAGATGCACAGGCACAACAACGGGCTCAAGACCGCGGCGCTGTTCGGCGTCTTGTGGGCGGTCCTGCTCGGGCTGTGGGCGCTGTTCTTCCGGGACAGCTCCGGCATGCTGATGATCTTCGTGGGTCTTGGTCTCGTGTCGACGTTCTACTCGTACTGGAACTCCGACAAGATCGCGATCCGCGCGATGCACGCCTACCCCGTCACGGAGCTCGAGCAGCCAGCCATGTATCGGATCGTGCGCGAGCTCTCGACCGAGGCACGCCAGCCGATGCCCCGCCTCTACGTGTCGCCGACGGCCGCCCCCAACGCCTTCGCGACGGGCCGCAACCCCGCGAACGCCGCCGTCTGCTGCACCGAGGGCATCCTCACGCTGCTCGACGAGCGCGAGCTGCGCGGCGTCCTCGGCCACGAGCTCATGCACGTCTACAACCGTGACATCCTCACGTCGTCCGTCGCCGCGGCGATCGCCGGGGTCGTGACGTCGCTCGGGCAGTTCCTGCTGTTCTTCGGAGGCGGGGACCGGCGCAACGCCAACCCGGCCGCCGCGATCGCGATGGCGATCCTCGCGCCGCTCGCGGCGTCGCTCATCCAGATGAGCATCTCCCGCACGCGCGAGTTCGACGCCGACGAGGACGGGGCCGCCCTCACGCGCGACCCGCGCGCGCTCGCCTCCGCGCTGCGCAAGCTCGAGCAGGGCACCCAGGCGGCACCCCTGCCGGTCTCGCAGCCGCTCGAGAACGTCTCGCACCTGATGATCGCGAGCCCGTTCCGCGCCAAGGACGTCGGACGGCTGTTCTCGACGCACCCGCCGATGGACGAGCGTGTCGCACGGCTCGAGAAGATGGCGTACGGCGGGTAGGGACGGTTTCCGCCCGCGGCGCCGCGCAGCGGACCTAGGATGGTTCCCATGATCGAGCTGCGCACCCCCTCCGAGATCGACGAGATGCGAGAGTCCGGACGGGTGGTCGCCAAGGCGCTCGCCGCCGTCAAGGACGCCGCGAAGGTGGGGTCGACCCTGCTCGAGCTCGACCAGGTCGCGCGCGACGTGATCTTCGGTGCGGGCGCCACGTCGCCGTTCCTCAACTACCACCCGGACTGGGCGCCCACGCCGTTCCCGGGCGTGATCTGCGCGAGCGTCAACGACGCCGTCGTGCACGGCATCCCGACGGACCAGGTCATCGAGGACGGCGACCTCGTGTCGATCGACTGCGGGGCCGTCCTCAAGGGCTGGGCCTCCGACTCGGCGATCTCCTTCGTGGTCGGGACGCCCCGCCAGGAGGACCTCGAGCTCATCGCGACGACGACCGCCGCGCTCGAGGCCGGCATCGCCGCCGCCCAGGTCGGCAACCGTCTGGGCGACATCTCCGCGGCGATCGGGCGGGTCGCCCGCAAGGCGAAGGTCGGCAACCTCGAGGACCACGGCGGCCACGGCATCGGCCGGGAGATGCACGGTGAGCCGTTCATCCCGAACGAGGGCCGTGCCGGCAAGGGCCTCGAGCTCAAGGCTGGCCTCGTGATCGCGCTCGAGCCGATGTTCATCCACGGCGGCTCCGGCCGCTACCGCCACGGCGAGGACGGCTGGACGCTCTACTCGCGCTCGCGCCAGCGCGCCGCGCACGTCGAGCACACGATCGCGATCACCGACGACGGCCCGCGCATCCTCACGCTGCTCTGACCTGGCCCGCGGGCGCCTCGGTCAGAGGAGGCGCTCGAGGTGCGCAGCGACGCCGTCGTCGACGTTCGACGCCGTGACCGCGTCGGCCGCGGCGAGCACGTCCGGGTGGGCGTTCGCCACCGCGACGCCACGCCCGGCCCAGCCGAGCATCGGCAGGTCGTTCGGCATGTCACCGAACGCCCACACGTCGTGCGGCGCGACGCCGTGCGACGCGCACCACCTCGCGAGCGCCGCCGCCTTCGTCACGGACGGCGCCGTCATCTCGGCGAGGCCGACGGCGCCCGAGTAGGCGAGCACCGCGCGCGACCTGACGGTCGCCTCGACGCGCGCGAAGAAGTCCAGGGGAGGGGCACCGTCGAGCACGGCGAGGAGCTTGCCGACCGTGTGCGCCGGGTCGGCGCTCAGCGTGTCCTCGATGCGGCGGCGCCTCAGGTCGGCGGGGACGGGGTGCTCGGTCGCGAACGTCGGGTCGTACACCGGCCCGTCGAGCCGTTCGACGGCGAGCGCGACCCCCGGGATCGAGGCGCGCAGGTCGGCGACGAGCGACCCGAGCGCTCCCAGCTCGAAGCCGCACACGTCCGTCATGGTCGCCGACCCGAAGTCGTAGACGGCGGCGCCGTTCATGCAGATCGCCGTGCCGTGCGAGCCCGCCACGTCCGCGAGCTCGGCGAGCCACCGCGGGGGCCGCGCCGTGACGAACACGACCCGCACCCCGGCGTCGTCGAGACGCTGCAGCACGCGCCGGGTGCGGTCGGAGACGGACCCGTCCGGGCGCAGCAGTGTGCCGTCCAGGTCCGTCGCGACGACCTTCGGGAGACCAGGGGGCTGCATTCTCACGACCGGGTGGCGGCCTGGCGCGCGACCGTCAGGAGCCCGCCGAGGGCGGTCGCCGTCGCGACCGCCGCCGGGCGGGCCGTCCCCGAGGTGCTCATGGTTCAGCGGTAGTTGGTGAACTGCACCGCGAAGTCCAGGTCGGCGCCCTTGAGCAGCGCCTGGACCTCCTGCAGGTCGTCGCGGGACTTCGACGTCGCGCGGACCTCGTCACCGGTGATCTGCGTCTTGACGCCCTTGGGGCCCTCCTCGCGGATCAGCTTGGTGACCTTCTTCGCGTTCTCACCAGCGAGGCCCTCCTTGAGGACACCCTCGAGGCGGTACTCCTTGCCGGAGAGCTGCGGGCCCTTGTCGCCCGTGTCGAACGCCTTGAGCGAGATGTTGCGCTTGATCAGCTTCGTCTGGAAGACGTCGAGGATCGCGAGGACACGCTCCTCCGAGTTGGCGATCATGACGATCTTCTCGCCGGACCACGCGATCGACGCGCCGACGTTCTTGAAGTCGTAGCGCTGGTTGATCTCCTTGACCGCCTGGTTGAGGGCGTTGTCGACCTCCTGGCGGTCGACCTTGCTGACGATGTCCATCGAGGAATCTGCCACGGCTGCTTCTCCTTGTCGCACAGGTGGGCGGGGCTCGGACCAGCCTATCGGGACGGGTCCGGCGTCGTGGGCGTCCCGCCGTCGAGCGGGGTCGTCGCACGCACGGCGCGCACACCGTCGACGCCGAGGATGACGAGCGCGACCCACACCAGGGAGAAGCCGACCCACCGCGTCGGGCTCATGGGTTCGTCGAGGACGAGCACGCCGATCGCGAGCTGCATCGACGGCGTCAGATACTGCAGCAGCCCGACGACGGACAGCGGCAAGCGCCGCGCCGCGCCCGAGAACAGCAGCAGCGGCACGACCGTGACCACGCCGAGCGACGCGACGAGCAGCCCGTAGCCGACGCCGTTGCCGACGAGCGACTCACGCGGACCCAGCCACACGAGGTAGGCGAGCGCGAACGGCGTGAGGAACGCCGTCTCGACGGCGAGGCCGGGCAGCGCGCCGACCGTGCGACCCACCCGGTTCTTCACGAGCCCGTACCCGCCGAACGTCAGCGCGAGGCCGAGGGAGAGCCACAGCGCGCCGTCGGACCCCGTCGCGATCACGACGACCGCAAGAGCGCCGAAGCCGAGCGCCCACACCTGCGCGCGCCGCAGGCGCTCACGCAGCACGAGCACCGCGAGCAGCACCGTGACGAGCGGGTTGACGTAGTAGCCGAGCGACGCGTCGACCACGTGCCCGTGCGTCACGCCCCACACGAACAGGTACCAGTTCACGCCGACGAGCGCTGCCGCCGTCCCCAGGACCGCGAGCGTGCGCGGCGACCGGAGCACCGCGGCAAACTGACGCCACTGACCCACCGCCGGCAGCACGAGGAGGCAGAACACGAGACCCCACACTGCGCGCTGCGCGATCATCTCGACCGAGCCCGTCTGGTCCAGGACGTTGAAGTAGAGGGGCAGGAAGCCCCACAGCAGGTAGCAGCCCAGGCCGAGGGCCAGGCCCGTGCGGTCGAGCGGCGACGGGGCGGAGGTCGTGGACGTGACGGGCTCCTCAGGTCGAGAGCGGGAGGACGAGACGATCAGGATCGCACCGCGGACCCCGGGCAGGCTCCCGATTTCCACCTGAGGCACATCACCTAGTATGGTGACAGCGCTCTGGAAGTGACCGGCCTGCGCCGGGAGCGACGGAGCAGAGGCAGCTTGCCCGAGCGGCCAAAGGGAGCTGACTGTAAATCAGCCGCGTCATGCTTCGGGGGTTCGAATCCCTCAGCTGCCACAGCACGAAGGCCCCGTCCGGCGGACGGGGCCTTCGTCGTTCCCGGGACCGAGCAGGGAAAGCGGTTCAGCTGCCCAGGATCTTGGCCCGGGCCTCCGCACGCTCCTCCGCGCTGATGACGCCGCGCTCGTGCAGGTCGTCGAGCTCGCGCAGGCGCTCCTCGACCGACTTCGCCGCACCGCCAGCCGTGCCGCCAACCGTGCCGTCGGCGGGGCGCAGCATCTCGGACTGCATCAGCCGCGCCGCGAGGTCCTGGTCGACCGTGAGCAGGTCGATGCCCTGGCTCTTCGCCTTCCGGAACCGGTGCACGGACAGGGCGACCATCGTGACGATCACGCCCACGAACAGGATCCCGAAGATGACGATCGCGGCCGTCATGCCGGCGGGCATGCCTGGGTCGAGCGCATTGTCCGTGCCGTAGCCCAGCTCGCCGGGCAGGTACACGTCGGTCTCTGTGACGAGGATCATGCCGCGAGCGTAGCGGGTCACCCGGCGGCGATCTGGCGGGCGCGCACGAGGACGGCGTCGAGCATGTCCGGGGTGAGCAGGCGCGTGTACGTGTTGCGGGCGCTCACGTGGTACGTCCCGAGCAGTGTGAGGGTGCGCCCGTCCGGACCGACGACGTCGACCTCCGCGCCGTGCGCGAACCGCGGCCGCGGCCGCGGCACTCGCCACCCGCTGTCGGTCAGCGTCGCGAGGAGCGCCTGCCAGGCGAACGCCCCGAGCACGACGGTGCAGCGCAGCGTCGGTGCGAGCAGCGCCAGCTCGCGTGCGAGGTAGGGCGCGCAGCGGCGACGCTCGTCGGGGGTCGGCTTGTTGTCCGGCGGCGCGCAGTGCACGGGCGCGCAGATGCGCATGCCCGACAGGACCAGCCCGTCGTCGGCGGACACGGACGTCGGCTGGTTTGCGTAGCCGGCGCGGTGCAGCGCAGCGAACAGGAAGTCGCCGGACGGGTCGCCCGTGAACATGCGTCCCGTGCGGTTGCCGCCGTGCGCTGCGGGCGCGAGGCCGACGAGCAGCGTGTGCGCCGCCTCGTCGCCGAAGCTCGGGACGCCGCGTCCCCAGTACGTCTGGTCCCGGAAGGACGAGCGGCGCACAGCCGCGACGTCTTCCCGCCACGCGACGAGCCGCGGGCACGCGAAGCAGCCGGCGACGAGCGCGTCGACGTCGCGGAGCGTCGCCGCGCTCGCGGCGAGGCTCGGCTCGGTGTGCGGGGGCGCAGGCACGAGGCCTGGAGGGTCGGGGACGGGGCCCGGCGGGTCGGGGACCATGCCCCCATCGTGCGCGATACAACAGGGGCATGCCTACGCCGTCCGCCGCCTCCCGCGAGCGCGGCACCGCGCCCGTCGTCCTCGCGTGCGGGCTCGCGACGCTCGACGTCACGCAGGTCGTCGACGCGCTGCCCGGGCCAGACGAGAAGATCGTCGCCCGCTCTCTCGACGTGCACGCGGGCGGGCCTGCGCTCAATGCCGCGATCACTGCCGCCCGCCTCGGCTGCACCGCCCGTCTCGTGTCCCGCGTCGGCGCGGGCGCACCCGCCGCCGCGGTCGCGTCCGAGCTCGCCGCGGAGCACGTCGAGCTGGTCGACGCCGCGGGGGAGGGCTGGAACCTCGCCTTGTCGACCGTGCTCGTCACCGCGAGCACGGGGCAGCGCGCGGTCGTCTCGACGAACGCGACGACGCTCGGCGCTGCCGCGAGCCTCCCGGACGGGGTGCTCGACGGCGTCGTCGCCGTCCTCGTCGACGGGCACCACCTCGACCTCGCCGTCCCGCTCGCCGCTGCGGCCCGCGCGGCCGGGATCGTCGTGCTGCTCGACGGCGGCTCCTGGAAGCCCGGGCTCGACGCCCTCCTCGAGCACGTCGACGTCGCCGTCCTGTCCGCCGACTTCCGCGCCCCCGGCGCCGCGGACGACGCCGCGACGCTCGCGGCCGTCCACCAGCTCGGCCCGAGGACCGTCGCGCAGTCGCACGGCGCAGCGCCCATCGAGGTGGCGTTCTGGGACCGCGACGGCCACGAGGGTGCGGAACCTACCCGTGGGACGGTCGACGTCCGGCAGCTCGACCTGGCCGCCGTCGTCGATACGCTCGGCGCCGGCGACGTGCTGCACGGCGCCCTCCTCGCCGCCGTCGCGCACCGAGGCGTGCTGGGGCGGGAGTCTCTCCTCGACGCTCTCGCCGCGGCGTCCGACGCCGCGACCGCGTCCGTCACGTTCCCCGGTGCTCGCGGCTGGACCGACGACCCCACCACCGTCGAAAAGCTCCGCCAGCGGGTCGCACCCTGACAACACCCAGAGCGCTCCCAGGATGCGAGGTCACGCTCGCGGGGTGACGATCGTCAGGTCAGCGCGTCGCGCCGCCACCAGCGGCCCGACGCACACCGCGACACCTGCACCATCAGGAGGTTCATCATGGGTGAGCTCATCGGTCTGATCATCTTCGGCGCGATCATCGGCGCGCTCGCGCGCCTCTTCATGAAGGGCGAACAGCCCATCGGCGTCCTGTGGACCATCATCCTCGGAGTTCTCGGCGCCCTCGCGGGCTACTGGATCACGGGCCTCGTGGGAGTCGACGACACCAAGGGCATCGACTGGATCCGCTGGATCGTCTCGATCATCCTGTCCGTCGTGTTCATCTCGATCTACCTGAGCATGCGCGGCAAGAAGCGGTGACCCTCCGCCCCTAGGGACACCACCCGGACGGCCTGGCCGACTACCTCACCGGTAGCCGACCAGGCCGTCCGGCTCTCTCACGACGATCATCCGACCGAGCGCCGCGTGCACCGTCGGCGCTCCCGCGCTCGACGCCGTGAACGGCAGGAGCGTCGCCGCCGGGTCCACGGCGACCTGCGCGACCCAGAGGTTCGCGTCGGGTTCCGCGAGCACGCGCAACCACGTCGAGTCGTCCCGTCCAGGGATGCCCGACAGGACGAACGTCGTCTCCCCGCGCACGCCGACCACCGTCGACAGCATGTCGCTCTCGCTCAGCAGCCTCCCGTCGAGGTTCCACTCGGCCTGCGTCGTCGTACCGGCGATCGTCGTGGTCCCCATGATCCCGATGCGCGACGCGACGATCCGCTCAGGCGTCCCCGCGACCGGTGCGGGCAGCAGCCCGCCGTCCCCGTCGCGCAACGTCATCGTCGCGGCACCGAACGGCACGTAGACGCTCACCCCGGCACCGACCAGGCCGTAGAGCTCGTCGACGGGCGTCGCGTCCTGCCCCAGGTCCGGCCGGCGCCACGCGGCCCCTGCCAGCGTCGCGAGGACGACGTTGTCCTCCGCGCGCAGCACGACCGTCGAGGGGTGCGACCGTGCCGTCGTCCGCTCGCCCGACGCGTCCGAGTAGACGTGCTCGGTCCCCGGCACCTCCTGGATCACGAGACCGTCCGGGCCGGGCTCGACCCGGCCGTCGTAGCCGCGCCACACCCGTTCGGCGTCGCGCAGCACCGAGCCGCCCGCGGTCCGCAGCAGCGGGCCCGTCGGGCCCATCGTCAGGTCGTCCCACGCGAGGTCGCGGACCCCCGGGATCCTCGCGACGAGCGCGCCCGACAGCCCGCCGCCGAGGCACACGCCCCCCGCGTCGCGGCCTGCCCAGTAGAGCCGTCCGCCGTCCTGCAGGAACAGGTCCGGGACGCACGTGCTGGTCGCGAAGGACGAGGTCGGACGTCCCGTGTCGGCCTCGAGGACGACGACGGAGGCGCTCTCGCCGCTTCGCGTCAGGCACGCGACGAGCTGTCCGCGCGCGAGCACCTGACACGGCTGCGCGCGCGTGGCCGCGATGCTACGCGTCCAGCGCCGCTCGCCCGACTCGGCGTCGATGCCGATGAGGAGGGTCGTCGACGGGTACGTCGACCTGCCGCCACCGACGGTGGGGAGACCGTGGAACACGGACTCCCACACGGGCTCCGTGCCGGGGTTCACCGCGACGACGAGGGTGTCCGCCGTGCTCGCCGTCCCCGCCGCGGCGGGCAGAGGCAGGGCGAACGACGCCGTCCCCGCGTCGGGACGCTCCGCCTCGGGCAGCGCGAGCGACTCCCGGAGCGTGAGGCCGACCGCGTCCGCGAGGGTCAGCCGCCACGAGCGCACGGGGTTGTCGGCGAACGGCTTGAGGACGTGCGTCGGCTGCTGCGGCAGGTCGGACGGCGACGACAGGTCGGGCCCGACGACCAGACCCGGGCGCTGCCCTCCCACCGCGGTGCCCCGCACGGGCGCGGTCACGACCGGAGGCGTCGGTTCAGCCGGGACGACGTCGTCGGTGCTGACCAGGCGCGGGACAGTCGCGGCGACGAGCGCGACCACCGCTGCCGCCGCGACGAGGGCCGCCCGGCTCGGGCGGCGCGGACCTCCGCCCGTCGCGCGACGGGACCGGGGGCCGACGTCGAGGGACGGCAGGTCCACGGGCGACGGCGCCCCGGGGATGAAGAGGCGTTCGCCGTGCGGCGACCTGGCGTCGCCCGCCGCGCCGAGCGGCTCGGCGGCGCCGCGTCCTGCCGAGAGCCCCGGGTGCACGGCGTGCACGTCGACGTCGTCCCACAGGCTGTGCGGCCTGTCCGGGACAGCGGCGTCCGCGCCGGAGCTGTCGCCGGCGCGGTCGCTCGTGCGGTCGGCGGCGGCGGGTCCGTCGGGAGGTGGTTCGTCTGGCTCGTGCTCGGTCATCGTCGTCCTCGCAAGGTGCTCGCGCCCATCGTCCCGCTGCGCGCTGCGGACGGCAACGGTGCTCCGCCACCTCGGGTGCCGGCGCTCAGGGCGCCGCGCTCAGGACACGGCGACGAGCCCGCCGTCGTCCGCGATGACGACCATCGGTCCGACGACGGCGATCGGCGACACGGTCGTGGCCAGGTCGATTTCGCCAGCCCCGTCCGCGAGGCTCACCGAGTAGAGGTGCCGGAACGGCACCCGGTCGGTCGAGCCGTCCTCCTGCTCGACGACGAGGGTGCGCTCCGCGAAGTGCGTCGCGCCGAGCGGACCCTCGCCGAGCGAGTCGCGGGCACCCTCGTAGGAGAGCGTCGTCCGCCCGACGACCGCCGCGAGCGACCGAGGCTCCTCGTGCGTCTCGACCGGCGCGCCCGCACTCATCGACGCCGCCGTCCACCGCTCGGTCGTGTAGGTGGCGACGCCCCCGTCGACCGGGACGAACGCGATGACGGCAGCCGGAGTGACGCTAGGCGGCATGCGGCCCCCGTAGTCGAGGGACGTGTCCTCGACGCCGGGGATCGTCAGGACGGGGCTGCTGGAGACCACCGTCCCGCCTTCCGTCACGTCGTACGCGCTGCCCCCGATCCCGATCGTCCCGGCGAAGTCGCTCGTGCCGGACACCTCGGGGGTGAGGTCGAGCCGCCGCCACGGGGTGCCGGCCGCCCACATGACCGTCGCGCCCGCGGTCGTCGAGACGACGCTCCTGACCGCGGGAGGACGGTCCTGGTCGAGACGCACGGTCTCCGAGTCGTCCTCCGCGATCTCGCGGACGATCAGCCCGCCCGGGGCGGGCTCGACACGGCCGCGGTACCCGCGCCACCCGTCCTGCGTGAGCATGACGGAGGATCCAGGAGTCCGCAGGAGCGGGCCGGTCGCAGTCATGGTGAGCCAGTCGGTGGACGTGTCGACGAACCCGCTCCCGGTCAGCGTCGCGAAGTGCTCAGCGCCACCCCCGAGGCACATCGCCATCTCGTCGGGCAGGACGCCCGCCCAGTAGAGGCGGGTGCCCTGCTGGACGAAGGAGGTCGGGATGCAGGCGTCGGTCGCGAACGAGGCTGCGTCCCGACCGGTGGCGGCCTCGAGGACGGTGACCTGGAACGTCGCACGGTCCCCTTCAGCGTCGCCTTGGGAGAGGCAGGCGATGCTCGCGCCCCGTCCGATGCTCTGGCACGAGCTGGGCATGACAGCCTCCAACGGCCGCGTCCACAGGACCGAGCCGTCCTCGGTGTCGAGCGTCATGAGGAGGCTCGTCTGCGACTTCTTGCCCTGGGGCCCGTACGCGTCCAGGACGACCGGCGCGATACCGGACACGTTCGCCTCGTTCGCGGCACCCGCCGTGACCGGGTTCGCGACGACGAGCACGGGCGAGCCAGCGTCCGCCCCGTCGGGCGCGGCGTCCTGCCAGATCTCCGACAGGTCGTCCGAGGTGAGCCGCCAGCGCTCCCCGGTGCCGCTCGGTGCTTCTGCCGGCCCGGTGAGAGCCGGCGGCACGGGCAGGTCTGCGGACCGATCCTCCCCGAACACGAGGTCGGGCAGCAGCGCGGACGCGTCGACGACGGACGGTGCGGTCGGGCGTGCGAGTCGCGGCTCCTCGTCGTCGTCCAGGACGTCTGGCAGGACGAGTGCGGCGACGAGCCCGAGGGCGGCTACCGGGACGCCGACGCGCAGGATGCGACGACGGCGGGCGGAACGCGGCGAGGCCGTGCGGCGCGGCGCGATGGGCGCCGGGTCATCCGCGCTGACCGGCGGTGCGGTGACGTCGCTGCTCGGGGTGGACAGCTCGTCGTCCTCGGCGACTGCTCGACGACGTGGCAGCCCGCGTCGCGGGACATCTGCCCACAGGTCGCGCGGTCGTGCGTCCTCGTCGCCGTCAGTCACGTCGCACCCCTTCGCGTCCCGCGCCATCCTTCCCGTTCGCAGGCCCGACGACAAGAGCCGCGAACACCGTGCGTGCCCTCAGCGGGCGCTGACCTGCGTACAGGGGTCAGCCCAGGGCGACGAGCCCGCCGTCGTCCGACGCCACGACGAGCTCCCCGACCAGGGCGACGGGCGACGAGCCGCCGCTGAGCATCGTGTACATGCCCCCGTCCATGCTCGGCTCGGCGTCCGACGGCCTCATGCCGTACAGGACCGAGATGCTGTGACGCGAGGTACGCCCGTCCTTCTCGAGGACGACGTCCCGCTGCGAGTAGTCGAGCTCGGCGAACGAGGTCTCCTCGATCCGTTCACCCTCACCGTCGAGGGAGACGATCACGCCGTCCACCTCTGCGACGAGCATGCGGGCCGTCTCGTGCCGCTCGCCCGGCTCACCACCGACCACTTGGTCGGACGTCCACCGCTCGGTCGTGTCCCTGCCCAGGAAGTCGTCGATGGTGACGTACGCGAGGACGCCCGACCCCGTGACGGTCGGCGCGGGCGCGTAGCCGTTCACCGTGTACGGCGTCGGGTCGCCGGTCTGCAGCGAGAGGCGGCGCTCGCCCGACGTGTCGTACGCGTCGCCCCCGATCCCGACCAGCTCGGCCAGCCGGGGATCGGCCGTGCCCCCGGGCACGAGGTCGAGGCGTCGCCAGGCAGGACCTGATGCTCGCACGACGGTGGTGCCGTCGAGGTCGCACACGATGGTCGTCAGGGCCGGCGGTCTGCCCTCGTCGTACTCCCCGGTTCCGTCGCTGGCCGTGATCTGGCGCACGATCAGCCCGTCAGGTCCTGGCTCGACCCATCCGCGATAGCCGCGCCACCCGGCCTCGGTGAGCATGAGGGACGCGCCCGGTGACCTAACGAGAGGTCCTGTCGCGGTCAGGGTGAGCATCTCGGTGAAGGAGTCGGGCATCCCGCCGCCGGTCAGCGTGGCAAAGCTCTCCGCCCCGCCGCCGACGCACACGTCAGCGCCGTCCGTCCCGATCCCCGCCCAGTACAGGCCGGTGCCGTGCTGGACGAAAGCCATGGGACTGCATCCCACGGTCGTGAACGCGGCCACCTGCGCTCCGGTGCGCGCAGCGAGGACCGTGACCTCGGTCGTCGCCGAGGCCGGGTCGCTCGGCATCACCGTGCACACGATGCTCGCGCCTCGCCCGACGACCTGGCACGGGCTGAACGACGACGTGTCGAACGCCCACGTCCACAGGACCGCACCGTCCGCGGCGTCGAGCGCCGCGAGGAGGCGGCGCGGCTGCCATGTCTCCGACGGGCGGATGCCCGTGAGCACCACGGGCACGACGCCGGACACGTTCGGCTCGTGTGCGGCTCCCGCCGTCGCGTGGCTTGCCGTGACGAGCAGCGGCGTCTCCGCCCCCTCCTCGTCCGGGGCGGCCTGCGCCCAGATGCCGGCGATGTCCTCGGCAGTCAGGCGCCAACGCTCGTCCGTCCCCGTGGGTGCCTGGGGGGCTGCGCTGAGCGGCTCGGGGAGGGGCACGTCGGCTGCGTGGTCCTCGCCGAAGACGAGGTCGGGAAGCAGCGCGGTCGGGTCGACCTTGGACGGGGTCGTCGGGCGCGCGAGGCGCGGCTCCCCAGGATCGTCCATCAGGTTGGGCGCCACGATCGCCGCCGCGAGGCCGAGCACGACGACAAGGACGCCCACCCTGAGCAGGAGTCGACGCCGCCGCCGGCCGCGCGCGGCAGCCGGGGCGGGAGAGGCGTCGCGTGCGACGTCGAGGGCCGGGCCCATCGCGGACGTGACCGGGACCGGGTGGTCGGCGGGTGGCGGTGCGGCGGCCACCGACGGGGGAGGCGGTGGCGGTGGTGGGGCCGTCCGCGGCAGCGGGCGCCGAGCGACGCCGGCCCACAGGTCGAGCGGGACCCGTCCGCCGTCGTCCCGTCGCGTGCGGTCACCCTCGTCGGTGTCGCCGTCGTGCACCCGTCCCCCTGAGCTCGCCTGCGCACATCCTGGTGCCGCACCCTGAGCCGGAGCAAGTGTCGTGTCGCTCGGCGAGGATCCGTGCGAGCAGCCCAGGGTTCGAGAGGTCGCGAATGCCCGACCTCCTTACGATGGAAGTCCAGACCATCGATGGAGCTGCCATGACGGACCAGCCGATCCGCACTCTTGTCCTGGAAGACGACCCCGACGCCGCGACGTTCATGCGCATCGCCCTCGAACGGCTCGGGTCGATGACCGTCGACGTCGCCTCCACCGCCGACGAGGCGCTCGCGCGCCTGGCGGACGACGCGCCCTACGACATCCTCGTGACCGACATCCAGCTACCTGGCCGCTCGGGCCTCGACATCCTCCCCGAGGTCCGTCGCATCGACCCGTCGCTCGCGGTCCTGGTCGTCACCGCCTACCCGACGTTCGACAACGCCGTGGGAGCCCTCCGCCAGGACGTCGACGACTTCCTGGTCAAGCCGGTCACCGCAGCCGATCTCGTCAGCCGCGCCGTCGCCCTCGCGCAACGGACCCGGAAGCGCAGGGACGCGCCCCGCAAGCGCGTCCTCGCAGTCGGCGCCCACCCTGACGACGTCGAGATCGGGGTCGGCGCGACGCTCGCAGCACACGCCGCAGCCGGTGACGAGCTGACGATCCTCACGCTCTCCGGAGGAGCCGTCGGCGGAGAGACCGACCAGCGTCACGCCGAGGCCCAGGCCGCCGCCGACGTCGTCGGCGCCCGCCTCGTCCACCTCGACTTCCCCGACACGCAGCTCGTCCCCGCCGACGGGATCATCACCGCGATCGAGCAGGTCATCGCCGAGGTCGAGCCCGACCGCGTCTACACTCACGGCGCGCACGACCGCCACCAGGACCACCGCGCCACCCACGAAGCGGTCCAGATCGCCGCGCGGCAGGTCCCGAACGTGTGGTGCTTCCAGAGCCCGTCGTCGACGGTGCTGTTCGCCCCCAACCGGTTCGTCGACGTCAGCGGCTTCGTCGAGACCAAGCTGACGATGCTCGCCGCGTTCCGTTCGCAGTCGCACCGCGACTACATGGAGCCCGACCTGGTGCGGGCGACCGCACGCTACTGGTCCCGTTTCAGCCCCGCACGCGAGGTCGAGCCGCTCGAGACGGTCCGCGCGAGCGAGACCGTCGCCAGCAGGACGACCGTCCACGAGAGCGCCGCAGACGAGAGCCAGCGGATCGGACCGGCGCACGGCTCGGACCGCTGATGACCGGCACGAACCCGGGGGCGGGGAGTGCGACGTCCTCGACGACCGTGCGGCCCGACGACCACGCCGCGCGCTGGCTCGCACGCGACGCCGTCGCGCTCCGGCAGATGCCGTCGACCGTGGTCATGGCTGTCGTGCTGGTGATCGTCTGGTCCACGGTCGTCCGGGCCGACCGGGCGCTCCTCCTCGTGTCGGCTGCGCTCGTCGTGGCAGCCCAGCTCGCAGCGAACCTGTGCCCGTGGCACAGGTGGCCGTACCGCTGGCGCGTGATACTGCCGCTCGCCCAGGTCGCCGCGATCACGGTCCTCGACGCAGCCGCGAGCCAGACGTACGCCCAGTTCGACATCCTGCTCGTCCTGCCGCTCAGCATGCTCGCCCTCCGAGCCGAGCAGCTCGGCGCCGTCGTCGCGCTCGTGGCGTGCGCCGTCGTCCTCCTCACCCCCGTCGTCGTGGACATCGGCCGGTACCGGCCCGGGCTCCATGCGATCGTCACCTTCCTCGTCATTGCGCCCATGGTCCTGGGGGCGCACGTCGTGGTGCGAGCCGCCCGGAAGCAGGCGGACGACCTCGCGCACGCTCGTGACGAGATCGCCGAGCAGGCGCGTGCGCTGCGCCGGTCGCGGGACGACCTCCGCAGCATCCTCGAGGCTGCGACCGAGCAGGCCATCGTCGCGACGGACGCGGCAGGTGTCGTCGTCGCGGCGAGCAGCGGGGCCGAACGGATCCTCGCGCGTCCGGCCGACACGCTGGTCGGCAGCAGCATCACCGCGCTCGTCGGCGACGATGCCGACGCAGGCGCGGCGGCCGGTCCGGACGGCGTCGCCCGGCTCGTCGGCCGGGCAGCGCACGGGGGCACGCACGTCGAGGAGTGGCGTGCGAACCTCCCCGACGGAACGACGACCTATCTTGAGCTCGTCGTCACGGCTCGTCCCTCGTCGGGGTCCGGGGGCGCGGGGGCGGCGGGGTACCTCGTCGTCGCCACGGACGTCTCTGCACGGCGCGACGAGCAACGGCGCCAGGACGAGTTCATCGGGCTCATCAGCCACGAGCTCCGCACACCGCTCGCCTCGATCATCGGATACCTGGACATCCTGCAGATGGATCCGGAGAGGCTCGACGAGGAGCAGGCCCGCTACCTCGACGTCATGAGCCGCAACGCGGCACGGCTGCGTTCCCTCGTCGACGACCTCCTGACGAGCGCCCAGCTCGCCGCCTCGTCCACGCTCTCGGTCCAGGAGGTCGACGTCGTCGAGATCGTGCGCAGCTCGCTCCTGAGCCAAGGCCCGATCGCGCGAGCCTCGGGCGTGCGCCTCGAGATGTCGGGGGAGTCGTCGGCGGTCCTGACGTCGGACCCTCAGCTCATGGCGCAGGTCGTGGACAACCTCGTCAGCAACGCGATCAAGTACAGCTTCGCCGACGGCACGGTGACCGTCGAGGTGCGTCGAGCAGACGCCGAGGACGGGCGGCGCGCGGTGCGTCTCCGCGTCGTCGACGAGGGCACGGGCATCGAGAAGGACGAGCTCGCGCGGCTGACGGAACGCTTCTACCGCAGCCGTGCGACACGACGCCGACGGGTGCGGGGCGCGGGGCTCGGCCTGTCCCTGGTCCAGACGATCGTCGACGAGCACGACGGGACGCTCACGATCGACAGCGCTCCGGGTGAGGGAACCCGGGTCGAGGTGGTCGTGCACGACCTTCCACGGTCGACCTCGTGAACGCTACTGCGTCGTCGGGCGCCACACGCGCGCGAGCGCGGCCCAGTCCGCGTCCGTCATGAGCGTCAGGGGCGTGACGTCGAGGTCCCGCACGCCCGCGCGCTGAGCCTCGTCGAGAGCCTGCTCGAGCACCTCGGTCGTGATCCGCCCCGACGGTGCCTCGGCGGTGCGGTCCCAGAGCCCCAGCGAGAACGTGAAGCGCGACATGTCGTAGCCCGCTGCCGCGAGCGCCCGAGCGAGCTCGCCTGCCTCCGTGCCCGGCCGACCACCGGAGAGATAGGTCCACAGGACGAGGCGGTCGGCCGCGTCGAGCAGGGTCTCGTAGTCGTGACCCGCGACGAGAGGCCCGACCGTCGGCGCCTTCCAGTCGACCCGAGCCTCCATCACGAGGTCGATATCGGCGCCGCGGCCGTCGTTGACCTCGTCGAGAGCGGCGCGGGCCCGGCGAAGCAGGTCGGCGATGACCTCCGCGCGCCACGCCCCGACGATCGGCGACCTGTCGTCCGGCAGCCCGTCGGCGTCACGCGGCCAGTCCGTGCGGCCGGTCATCTGCCGGAAGAGCGCGAGGTCGTCGTCCCCGAAGGAGTAGAGGTCGAGGAACAGCTCGGTGATCGCGATCTGGTCCGGCTCGTACCGCGCGCCGAGGTCCGCGACCAGATCGATGATCCGTTCCCCCACCTCGCCGTGCGCGAGCTGAGAGGCGGACGCCCGGTAGCGGGCGAGCCTGCCGTCAGGAGCCACGCCGGCGATCGTCGGATCAGCCTTGATCCACTCGGGCACGAACGCGTCGACGATGAGCCCGATCTCGCGGGGCTCCCAGCCGTCCCCGTCACGCAGTGCTCGCGCCGCGCGCGCGAGATGGTCGGTGCCGGGCGACGCCGCCGCGTCGGGGTGGGCGGCCCAGTCGAACGCGGTGAACTCGACCCGGCCCGCGTTGAGAAAGACGGCGTTCGCACCCGCGACGTCGAGCCGGTGGCTCAACGCGCTCCAGTCCGTCGCTGGGTCGGTGACGACGGAGAGGTCGACGCTCACGGAGCGCACCTGCTCCGGGCGCCCGGGGGAGCGCAGCACGGTGCGACCGCCGTCCCAGGGTTTCGCGAGGAGCACGGCTGCCACGATCGTGACGACGACGGCCGCCACGGTCATCAGGAGCCAGACAGGTCGTCGCCGAGCCCGGGGAGGGACACCGTCCCGGAGCGGTCCAGCTTGTTCCATCGGTTCTCCGCGTGAGTGAGCTCGAGACGAGAGGCGTGCAGGACCACGACGGTCATGAGCGCCGAGTAGGGCGGCCAGAGCCCGACCGTCCACAGGTGTCGCAGGTCCCGCAGGGACCGGTCGAGGAAGAGGGACAGGAGGAGCAGCAGCAGGGAGAGCGGCAGCCCGAGGAAGAACAGCCACGCCGCGACGTCGGTGGGCAGGACGTCGGGGCCCGCGACGAGGACGGCCACGACGAGCGCGACGGTCCCCATGACCTGGAGCACGGGGCCCACCACCTGGGCGAGCGTGTTGTAGAGCAGGTAGATGCCGAAGCGTCCGTAGCGCGGGTTGCCGATCATGTCGCGGTGGATCTCCGTCGACTGGAGCAGGCCCCTGGCCCAGCGGACACGTTGGCGCCACAACCCGCGGAGGGTGGACGGCGACTCGGCGTACACGAGCGCGTCGGGCGCGAACGCCACCTGGTAGCCGGCCCGGTGCACGCGCCACGTCAGCTCGAGGTCCTCGCCGAGGGTGTCGGTGCGCAACGGACCGACACGGTCGAGGACGTCGCGCCGGTAGGCGCCCACGTTGCCGGACACGACCGGCAGGCAGCCGAGGACGTCCAGGGCGCGCCGCATGAGTCCCGTGCCGACGTGGCTCACGAGCGCGAGGAGGCGGGTCAGGACGCTGTCGAGGTTCACCGGCCGGTCGTTGCCGCACACAGCCCCGACCCGGGCGTCGCGGAAGCCCCGCAACAGCTCGCTCACGGTGTCGGGACGGAACAGCCCGTCGGCGTCGACGAGCACGAGAACGTCGCCGCGCGCGGCCGCGATCCCGGTGTTGAGCGCCGCGCCCTTGCCGGCGTTCTCCTGCCGGATCGCGCGGACCTTCTCGTGCGCCGCCGCGAACGCGCGCATCCGGTCATAGGTGTCGTCCGTCGAGCCGTCGTCGACGCAGACGACCTCCATGTCGCGGCAGTCGCTCGCGAGGATGGAACGCAAGCAGGCGTCGATGACCACCCCCTCGTTGTAGGCGGGGACGACGACCGTCACGGACGGTAGCGGTCGACCGCCCGGCGGGTCGTCCGTGGACCTGCGGGACGCTCGGCGAGCGCGCGCCTCGAACACGAGCGCGGCAGGGACCATGGCGAGCCGGACCACCCCGATGAGCAGGATCGACGCACCGAGCACCACGAGGAGCGACATGAGGACCGCGACCACGGGTGACACGGCGTCACCTCGGCCAGGACTCGAGGACGGCGTCGAGCAGCTCGGGCGCGGAGGCCGAGAGCGCGCCGAAGCGCGCGTTGACCTCGAGCACGACCGGGGTGCCGTCTGCGAGACGACGGACGTCCATGTCGACCGGTCCGACGAGCCCGAGCACCTCCACGGTGCGCGCGGCAAGCTCCTCGACGTCGGCGGCGGCCCCCGCGGGGAGCCGCTCGACGTCGGCGGCGTTCCCGACGATGCCGTGCTCGAGGGCAGTCTTGCGCAGCACGACGACGTCGCACGTACCGGTCGCGGGCGACCGGTACACCTGCGGGCTGTACTCGTCACCGGGAGCGAGCTCCTGCACGATCCAGCTCGCGTCCGCGTGCTGCCACGCGGCGTCGGCCGGGTCGGTGACCACGTGCACGCCCCGCCCGCCGCGCGACACGCGCGGCTTGAGGACGACCGGTCCACCCGCCCACCGCAGGGCGTCGGCTGCGGTGCCGAGCTCGGCTGCCGGGGCGTGGCGCGGGACCGTCACCCCGGCGTGGTCGAGCGCCCACATGGTCAGCAGCTTGTCGTCGGCGACGGCGGTCGGCCCTGGTGCGGAGATCACCACGCGGTCGCCGAGGCCCGCAGCCCGGGCGAGGACCGCCATGCGCGGCAGCTCGTCCGACACGGTGGGGATGACGAGGCTCGGCTCGAGAGACCGGAGGAGCGCGACCGTCCGTGCCTCGTACTCGGCGGAACGGGCTGGCGGCGCAGCGTGGACCTCGTCCATGCCGGGGACCGGGGTGGGGACGAGGTCGACGCCGACGGCGCGGACGCTCTCGGTGCGGCGGCCGAGCTGGACGCCGAGCGCGCGGCCGGCCGGCCCGGCCGCGCCGGTGACGAGGATCGTGCGACGTGCCCCGTGGTGCCCCATCCTTCGACCCTAGGTCCACAGCGCACGCCGGTCGACCCCTCGACGTCAGCCCGCCCACCTACAGTGAGGTGGTGACCGCAGCGACGAGCGACGCCCATCCCGCAGGTCTCCCGACCCACGACCCGAGCCGCGCAGCCGCGCACCAGACCGAGGGCGCGGCCCCGGTCGACGTCCTGCGCCGCGTCTTCGGCTACGACGCGTTCCGCGGCGACCAGGCGGACGTCGTCGACACGCTCGTGCGGGGTGACGACGCGCTCGTGCTCATGCCCACCGGCGGCGGCAAGTCGCTCTGCTACCAGGTGCCCGCGCTCGTCCGGCGCGGCGTCGGGGTCGTCGTCTCGCCGCTCATCGCCCTCATGCAGGACCAGGTCGACGCGCTCTCCGCGCTCGGCGTGCGCGCCGGCTTCCTCAACTCGACGCAGGCGCCGCACGAGCGTCGCGCCGTCGAGCAGGCCGTCCTGACCGGGGAGCTGGACCTGCTCTACCTCGCGCCCGAGCGGCTCCGCGTGCCCTCGATGCTCGACCTGCTCGCCGCCGCGCACGACGGCCCCGGCATCTCGCTGTTCGCGATCGACGAGGCCCACTGCGTCGCCCAGTGGGGGCACGACTTCCGCCCCGACTACCTCGGACTGTCCGTGCTGCACGAGCGTTGGCCCGCCGTGCCGCGCGTCGCGCTCACCGCGACCGCGACGTCGGCCACCCGCACCGAGATCGCCGAGCGCCTCGAGCTCACGGCTGCCCGGCACTTCGTCGCGAGCTTCGACCGGCCCAACATCCAGTACCGGATCGTCCCCAAGGACAACCCGCGCGCCCAGCTCCTCGACCTTCTGCGCACCGAGCACGCGGGCGACGCGGGCATCGTCTACTGCCTCTCGCGTGCGAGCGTCGAGCAGACGGCGCAGCACCTGAGCGCGCAGGGCATCCCTGCGCTCCCGTACCACGCAGGCCTCGACGCGTCCGTGCGCGCACAGAACCAGTCGCGGTTCCTGCGCGAAGACGGCCTCGTCATGGTCGCGACGATCGCGTTCGGCATGGGCATCGACAAGCCCGACGTGCGGTTCGTCGCGCACCTCGACCTGCCCAAGTCGGTCGAGGGGTACTACCAGGAGACCGGCCGCGCTGGCCGCGACGGGCAGCCGTCGACCGCCTGGCTCGCGTACGGCCTGGCCGACGTCGTCCAGCAGCGCCGCATGATCGACACGTCCGAGGGCGACGCCGCGCACAAGCGCCAGCTCTCCGCGCACCTCGACGCGATGCTCGCCCTGTGCGAGACGGTCGGCTGCCGCCGCCAGCGGCTCCTCGCCTACTTCGGGCAGGAGTCCGCGCCGTGCGGGAACTGCGACACGTGCCTGCAGCCGCCTGAGACGTGGGACGGGACGGTGCCCGCGCAGAAGCTCCTGTCGACCGTCGTCCGGCTCGAGCGCGAGCACGGCCAGCACTTCGGTGCGGGGCACGTCATCGACATCCTGCGCGGCAAGGAGACGCCGCGCGTCACCCAGCTCGGGCACACGGCCCTGAGCACGTTCGGCATCGGCGACGACCTGTCCGACGGCGAGTGGCGCGGCGTCGTGCGCCAGCTCCTCGCCCAAGGGCTGCTCTCCGTCGACGCACGCGGCTACTCGACGCTCGAGCTCACCGCCGCGTCCGCCGAGATATTGTCGGGCGCCCGCGAGGTGCCGATGCGCCGCGAGGCGCCCCGTCCGGCGCGCTCGCGGCGCAGTGCTGGGAGCACGGGCGGAGGCCGCGGCGCCCGCGTCGTCGAAGGGCTCGACGCGGAAGCCGCCGGGCTGTTCGAGCGGCTGCGGACCTGGCGCGCCACGACCGCCAAGGAGGCTGGCGTGCCCGCGTACGTCGTCTTCCACGACGCGACGCTCCGCGAGATCGCCGTTGCACGGCCAGCCGCGCTCGCGGACCTCGGCCAGATCAGCGGCGTCGGCGCGAGCAAGCTCGAGAAGTTCGGCAACGGCGTGCTCGCCGTCGTCGCGGGGGAGGGCACGACGGCGTAGCGCGCGGTCGCACACGCGACGGGAGGCCCCGGACCAGTAGGTCCGGGGCCTCCCGTGTCGGTGTGGCGTGTCAGGCGACGCCGAGGTACGCCTCGATCACCGCCGGGTCGTTCAGCAGCTCCCGGCCGCCGCCCGCACGCGTGACCTCGCCCGTCTCGAGCACGTAGGCGCGGTCGGAGCGGGAGAGGGCCTGGCGGGCGTTCTGCTCGACGAGGAGGACGGTCGTGCCCTCCTTGTTGATCTGCGACACGGTCGAGAAGATCTGCTGGATCATCATCGGCGCGAGGCCCATCGACGGCTCGTCGAGCAGCAGCAGCACCGGCCGGGCCATGAGCGCGCGGCCGATCGCGACCATCTGCTGCTCGCCGCCGCTCATCGTCCCGCCGAGCTGCTTGCGCCGCTCCGCGAGCCGAGGGAACAGCGTGAACACGCGGTCGAGCGTGCTCGCGCGCTCTGCCTTCGTGAGGAAGGTCCGGGCGAACGCACCCATCTCGAGGTTCTCCTCGACGGTCATCCCGGGGAACACGCCACGACCCTCGGGCGCCTGGATGATCCCGGCCTTGACCCGTTCGTGCGCCTTCATCCGGGTGATGTCCTGGCCGTTGAACCGGACCGCACCGCCGGCGAGCGGGCGGATCCCGGAGATGGCGCGCATCGTCGTCGTCTTGCCGGCGCCGTTCGCACCGATCAGGGTGACGAGCTCGCCCTCCTCGACGGTCAGCGACACGTTCCGGACGGCGTCGATGCGCCCGTATGCGACAGAGACGTTCTCCAGCTCAAGAAGTGGCATCGTCAGGCACCCCCAGGTAGGCGGCCACGACCGCCGGGTCGGCTGCGACCTCGGCGGGCGTGCCCTCGGCGATCTTGCGGCCGAACTCGAGCACGACGATCCGGTCGCACACGCCCATCACCAGGCGCATGTCGTGCTCGATGAGCAGGACCGTGTAGCCGTCGTCGCGGATCTTGCGGATGAGGCCCATGAGCTCGGCCTTCTCCGCCGGGTTGAAGCCCGCGGCGGGCTCGTCGAGGCAGAGCAGCTTGGGCTCTGTCGCGAGCGCGCGCGCGATCTCCAGGCGGCGTTGGTCGCCGTAGGGAAGGTTGCGCGCCTGGTGCGTCGCGCGCGCACCGATCCCCACGAACTCGAGCAGCGCCATGCCCCGGTCGATCGCGTCGCGCTCCTCGGAGCGGTGGCGCTTCGAGCGGAACAGGGCGCCCGGGACGGACGTCTTGTGCCGCGCGTCCGTGCCGACGGCGACGTTCTCGAGCGCCGTCATGTCGGAGAACAGGCGGATGTTCTGGAACGTCCGCGCGATGCCGCGACGGGTGATCTCGTTGCGCTTCGCCCCGACGACGGAACGTCCGTCGAGGACGACGTCGCCCGACGTCGGACGGTAGACGCCGGTCATCGCGTTGAAGGCGGTCGTCTTGCCAGCGCCGTTCGGGCCGATGAGCCCGAGGATCTCGCCGCGCTTGATGTCGAACGTGACGTCGTCGAGCGCGGTGAGGCCGCCGAACTTCACGGTGACGTTGCTCAGCGAGAGCAGCGCCTCCCCGATCTCGGCGCGGACGGCACGCTCGGGCGCGATCATCTCCGCGACGACGTCCGGGTCGGCGAGCGCGGGGACGATCTCCTCGATGTCGATCTCGACGCGCTCGGCGACCTCGCCGTCGGGCAGGTCTTCCTCGCGGATGTCGGCCTGGCTCTGGTGGTAGCCGGCGACCCCGCGGACCTGCTCGAGCTGGGCCTCGCCTGCCTTGATGCCGGAGCGGGCGCCGAGCTCAGGGCCGGGGACGAGCCTGCCGCGGCGGGGAGAGAAGTAGCGCAGCCAGCGTGGCAGCCTCATCGCGTCCTCCCTCCCTCGGTGCGTGCGTCGGCGTCGTGCCCGAGGGCGAACCTGCGAGCGGCGACATAGAGCTCACGCGAGAACGCGAGGAGCTTCTGCCGGGCCGGGATGAGCCCTTGCGGCCGGAAGATCATCAGCGTCATGAGCGCGATCCCGAAGAACAGGTACTTGTAGTTCGCGATCTCGTTGCCGTCGATCGGGATGCCGAACAGGCTCTCCCGGCCGAGGAAGAAGTTCGGCAGGTAGACGATGATGAACGCCCCGAGGATCACGCCGAGCTTGTTGCCCTGACCGCCGAGGACGACCGCGCAGAGGAACAGCACGGAGTTGATGACGTTGAAGTTCGTCGGGACGACGAACTGCACCTGGCCCGCGTACAGCGCCCCGGAGAGCCCGCCGATGCCTGCGCCGATCATGAACGCGTAGAGCTTGAACTTGAACGTCGGGACGCCCATGATCTCGGCGGCGTCCTCGTCCTCGCGGATCGCGATCCAGGCGCGGCCGACGCGCGAACGCTCGAGGTTGCCGACCATCAGCAGCACCAGGACGATCAGCACGAGGCTGACCCAGAACCACCAGGTGCCCGAGTTGAGCGGCGTGGAGACGTTGCCCGCGGAGAAGACGCCGGTGGGACGGTCCTCGGAGACGCCGACGAGCGGGTAGGCGATCTGGTTGAGGCCGCGGCCACCGTTCGTAATCTCGCCGAGGTTGTCCGCCATGAGGCGGACGATCTCGCCGAAGCCGAGGGTGACGATCGCGAGGTAGTCGCCGCGCAGGCGCAGCGTCGGTGATCCGAGGATGAGACCTGATATCGCCGTGACGGCGACGGCGACGGGTAGCGCGGCGAGCCACGCCCAGTCGCGCGACAGCCAGTCGTCCGTCTGGTTCCACGGGCTCGCGGGGCTCGTGATGAGACCGACGGTGTAGGCGCCGATCGCGTAGAAGCCGATGTAGCCGAGGTCGAGCAGGCCTGCCTGCCCGACGACGACGTTGAGGCCGATCGCGATGAGCGCGTACATGCCGAACTGCGCCATGACCCCACCGAAGTCGGTGCCGACCGTGGCGATGCCCGGCGGGCGGAGCACGGGCAGGAGCGCCACGAGGATGAAGGCTGGTGCGCCGATGGCCCACTGCGTGGGCCGTGCGAGGGCGTCCCACCACATGCGGAAGCGGTCGCCCACGCCGAGGTTGATCGTCGTGTCGTTCATGCGCGGGCCCTCCCCATCTTCTCGCCCAGGATTCCTGTCGGCCGGACCATCAGGACGACGATGAGCAGCACGAACGCGACGACGTCGCGCCACTCCGTGCCGAACAGCGTCTGCCCGTAGAGCTCCATGACGCCGAGGAGCAGGCCGCCCAGGAGGGCGCCGCGCAGGTTGCCGATCCCGCCGAGGACGGCGGCGCAGAACGCCTTGATACCCAGGATGAAGCCGCCGGAGTAGATGATCCCGTTGGGGACGCGCAGCGTGTAGAGGAGCGCTGCGGCGCCGGCGAGGATGCCGCCGATGAGGAAGGTCAGCATGATGACCCGCTCGCGGGACACGCCCATGAGCGTCGCGGTCACCGGGTCCTGCGCGACGGCGCGGATGCCGCGCCCGAACTTCGTCCGGTTGATGAAGAGGTCCGCCGACAGTGCGAGGAGCAGGGCGGCGACGATGATGATGATCGTGACGTTGGTGACGTCCGCGCCGAGGAACGAGAACTGGGTCTCAGGGGTCACGAGGCGGATCGGCTGCTGGGCGTTGACACCGCCGAGCGAGCCGCCGGTGAGCTTCGGCAGGACGAAGTGCACGAACTCCTGGAGCACGAACGACGCGCCGATCGCCGTGATGAGGAAGACGAGCGGGGTCGCGCCGCGCTTGCGCAGCGGACGGTAGGCGACGCGCTCGAGGCCGACGGCGACGCCTCCGGAGACGGCCATGCCACCGACGAGGGCGAGGCCGAGGTAGACGACGGTCATCGCGATGCCCATGTCGTAGGCGTTCCCGCTCGGGCCGAAGCCCAGCAGCATCAGCATCGCGTACTGCCCGAGCATGCCCACCATGAAGACCTCGGAGTGGGCGAAGTTGATCAGGCGCAGGACGCCGTAGACGAGCGTGTAGCCGACCGCGACGAGCGCGTAGATCGCGCCGTAGGTCAGCCCGGAGACGGTCAGTGCCCAGAAGCTGCTGAGCAGGCCGTCGACGTTGAAGTCGATGAGTGCGGTGGGGGCGGCGCCGGCGAGATCGGCGACCGCGCTGCTTGCGTGGGCCACGTCGAGAGACGGGGAGAAGTTCATGGGCGGGTCCTCGGGGGAGGTGGGGCGCTGCCGCGCCGGTCAGCTGCACGGACGAGAGCGGCCGGCCCTGTGTGCAGGGCCGGCCGCTCGGGTCGTCAGCTGGACTTCACCTCGTAGATCCAGATGAGCGCGTTGGCGAGCTCACCCTTGTCGTCCCACTCGTAGCTGCGGGCGAGGCCCTGGCCCGAGTAGCTCGCGACGAAGTCGACGAGCGCCTTGCGGTCCTTGGCTCCCGAGTCGATGCCCTTGAGGATGATCGTCGCGAGGTCGTAGCCCTCGGTCGAGTAGACGCCGGGAGCCTGCCCGTTGACCTCGGTGTACTTCGTCTCGAACTCTGCGGGTGCGGGGCCGCACGGGCAGGAGAGCAGCGCACCCTCGGACGCGGCGCCTGCCTGGGTGACGAACTGCGGGTCGTTCGTGCCGTCGGCGGAGACGAACTTCGCGGTCACGCCGCCGTCCTTGAGCTGCGACGCGAGCGGGGCCGCCTCGGCGTAGTAGCCGGCGTAGAAGACCGCGTCGGGGGCGGCGGACTTGACGGCCTCGACCGTTGCGGAGAAGTCCTTGTCGCCGGTCTTGACGGAGCCGGTGCAGGTGGCGGCGTCGCCGAGGCCTGCGGTGATCTCCTCGGCGAGGCCGATGCCGTAGTCGGAGTCGTCCTGGATGACGCAGACCTTAGTGAAGCCGGCCGTGTCGACGAGGTACTTCGCGACGGCGGGGCCCTGGACGGCGTCGTTGGCGAGCCCGCGGAAGAAGTTGTTCCAGCCGTTGCCCGTCAGGTCGGGGTTGGTGGCCGAGGCGGTGAGGGAGAGCAGGCCTGCCTGGTTGAAGACCGAGCCGGTCGCGTTGGTCTCGCCGGAGAAGGCCGGGCCGAGGAGGCCGATGACGTTCTCGTCGGAGACGATCGACGGAGCGACCTGGGTCGCCTTCTGCGGGTCACCCTCGGTGTCGAACGGCTTGAGCGTGACCTGGCAGTCGGGGTTGGCCTCGTTGTGCGCGTCGACGGCGACCTTGGCGCCGTACTGGATGTTGAGTCCGAGGGCCGCGTTCGCTCCGGTGAAGGCGCCAGCGATCGCGATCGTCACGGGGTCGCACTTGGCTGTGCCGTCACCGGCCGGGTCGGCGACGTCTCCGCCGGAGGAGGCGGGCACCTCGGCACCGTCCTTGTCGATCTGGAGGAGCGGCACGATCGACAGGTCTGCCGGGGCTGTGGACCCACCGCCGGTGGTTGTCGAGCTGGAGCTCGGCTCTGCTGACTTGTCGGAGCAGCCGGTCAGTGCGAGGACGGCTGCGGCGGTCAGTGCGACGGCCGTGGAGAGCCTGCGATTCATGTTTCCTCCGGTGGGTTCGGCGGCGTACGCGGGGCCTGGGCGAAAGGGGCTCCGGCTGCCCGGCGTCCGGTCGGACACCGGAAGCATGCCTGCGCCTGGGCGCCCTGATAACCCCTGATGACCGAAAGACACCACATCGTGTCTTTCAGGAAATGCGTCGGCAATATTGCGTTGCACGATGATCACACAGGACGTCGCTTCACGCCAGGTGATCGGGGGGTTGAGCGCATCTGATCGTGACCTACGGCGTCGCTGCTGCGGGTGCTTGACTGGGGTCATGGTCGACGACGTGGTGCGCGGGCGGCTCGCTCCGGCGGGCAGGGTCGAGGTGATCAGCGGACCGATGTTCGCGGGCAAGTCCGAGGAGCTTCTCCGGCGCGTCCGGAGGGCGGGGTTCGCGGGCCGGTCGGTCGAGGTGGTGCACCACGCGGTGGACACGCGGCGCGGTGCGGGCGCGGTGTCGTCGCACAGCGGGCTCGCGGTCCCGGCGGTGCCGATCTCGGACGTGGCGGCGCTCGAGGAGCACGTCGCGACGGTGCGCGCGGAAGGGCTGGACCTGCTGGCGATCGACGAGGCGCAGTTCTTCGGCTCAGCGTTGGTCGATGCGGTGCAGCGCTTCGCGGGGCTGGGCCTGATCGTGATCGTCGCGGGGCTGGACGTGACGTTCGAGGCTCGACCGTTCGAGCCGATGCCGTCGCTCGCCGCGCTCGCGGAGTCGGTGACGCGGCTGACCGCGGTGTGCTCGGTGTGCGGCGCGGACGCCGCGTTCCACGAGCGGGTCGTCGCTGCTGGCGCTGTCACTACCGGCGACGCTGCCGGGGGCTCGGGTGCTGGGGTCCGCGAGGCCCGGCCCGAGCTTGTCGGTGGTGCGGAGTCGTATGCGGCGCGGTGCCGTCACCATCTCGCCGTGCGCCCGTGGGACGGCCGCGCCGTCACGCGGTGAGCGCCATGGTCGCGGCGGCGACCGCGACGAGGCCGATGGCGCCCAGGAGCGAGCGGATCTCGGGGAGGTAGTCGCGGGGGCGGTTGACGAGGAACGAGGGGGCATCGACGTCGCTGATCGCGTCGGTGCGGCGCCGGTGGGCGCGCGCGGCGCGGCGCGCGAGATGACCTGAGGCGATGAAGCAGACGCCGGCGACAGCCGCGGGCCAGCGTCGCTCGGTCAGGCTGGCGGCGAGGAGCGCGACGCCGACGAGCGTGAAGATCGCCATCACCAGCCACGACTCGACACCGCGGAGCGACGCGCTCGCCTCTCGGCTGGCGCCCCACGGACCTGGGGCGACGGGAAGACGGTGCGGGGGCGGCGGCTGGCTCACCGGGATCCTCTCGGCCGGGTGGGGGCGGGTGACACCTGATGCTGCGGGCTGAGGCCGAGGAACGCGCCCAGCTCGGCGACGCCGTCGGGAGTGCTGGGCAGGTGGTCGACGAGCCTGGGGGAGCGGACTATCACGGCGTGATGCTTGGCGCGGGACACGGCGACGTTGACCCGGTTGCGGTTGAGCAGGAACCCGATGCCGCGGGGTACCTCGGCGGCGCTCGAGGCAGCGAACGACACGATCGTGACGGGTGCTTCCTGGCCCTGGAACTTGTCGACCGTTCCCACGCGGGTCTCATGGAACCCGGCGCGGTCGAGGCGGCGCCGGATCGCGTCGACCTGCGCGTTGTAGGCCGCGACGACGAGGATGTCGCCGGCGGTGAGCGGCCGGTCCTCCGGGGGCTTGGCGGCCGGGTCGTGCCAGCGGCGCCCGACGAGCGCAGCGACCTGGGTGACGACCTCGTCGGCCTCAGCGTCCGAGACGGTCGCGTCACCGTGGTGCTCGACGAGCACGGTGCGCACGCCTGGCTCGACTCCGTCGAGCGAACGCAGCTCTGCCGTGCCGGGACGTGACGTGAGCCGGTCGTCGTACGAGAGCCGCGAGACGGCGGCGCACACGGCGGGGTGCATGCGCCACGACTGGGCGAGGAAGAAGCCGAGGTCGTCGGGGAGCGTCGTGTGGTCGCCCATGAGCCAGCCGAGCGCTGACGTCTCGACGGGTTCGGGGTGGATGCCCTGCGACACCTGTGGGAGCTGCTGCGGGTCGCCCAGCAGCATGACGTTGCGTGCGGCCCTTGCGACCGCGAGCGTGTTGGCGAGGGCGAACTGCCCGGCCTCGTCGACGACGAGCAGGTCGTAGCCGCCGTCGGGGATCTTGCGCGCCGAGGCGAAGTCCCACGCGGTCCCGCCGACGACGTATCCGTCGCCGGCCGCCGCGTGCCGGGCGAAGAAGCTGGTGAAGGTCCTCTCGTCCTTGAGCGGCACCCATGGCCGGTCGGGGTCGCCCGCGACGGCGGGCGCGTCGTTGGCAGGCTTCTTCCCGATCCGGTTGGGCGCGACGCCAGCCTTCTCCACGGCGCGGAGCATGTTCTCGACGACGGCGTGCGACTGCGCGACGACGCCGACCTTCCAGCCGCTGGCGACGAGGTCCGCGATCACGTGCGAGCCCGTATACGTCTTGCCCGTCCCGGGCGGGCCCTGGACCGCCAGGTAGGAACCGTCGAGCGCGCGGACGGTGCGGGTGATCGCGCCGAGGAGGTTCTTCTCGCGCTCGTCCTCGGACGGCCAGGTGGCGCCGTCGCGCAGCCGCGGAGAGAGGCGGCGGAGCAGGTCGAGCACGGCCGACGCCGGAAGCTCAGGCTCGCCGTCCTGGCGCGCGCCGAGGGTCTCGACGACGTGCTCGGCGAGCGCGGTGATGGCCGTGGACAGCGGCTTGCCGAGGGAAGCGATCGAGGGTGCGAGCGCGACCGGGGCCGCGGCCCAGCCGCTCCGTCCGCTCGGGCAGGTCTCCGTGAGGACGAGCGCGGTCTGCTCGCCGTCGGACCGGATCTCCACGATCGTCGCGCCGGAGGGGTTCCAGACGAGGTCGCCTGTCGCGGAGTCCTTCATCCCGTCGCACGCGGGTCCGCGGTAGACGGGCCATACGGTCGAGCCCTCGGTGAGGTCCGTACCGGGCTCGAGCTGGCCGACGACGGTGAGCGTGCGGGACCACGTGCGCTTCGGCTTGACCGGTGCGACCCAGTCAGACGCGTGGACGTCGAGGGTGCCTGGCGTCGTCTCGGTCGGGCGGAAGACGGACCGTGAGGTCCACTCGTCGACCGGTGTGGCGAGCCGGTCGAAGTGCTCCCACCATGCGGGGCGCTCCTCGCGCCGGTGGTAGTCCATCGCGGCGGCGAGCATCGCGAGCGCCTGCTCGTCCGGTGTGCGGTCGGCGCGCGCGACGTCGTCGCGCACGCGCGCATGCAGGGCCGCCTGGGCGGCCTCGATGCGCAGGCTGAGCTCGTTCGGGGCGGTCTGGGCGATGGTCGTGTCGTCGGCGGTCGAGGGCGCGGGCGCCCCGGAGAGCGGAGGGCGGACGCCGTGCTCGCTCGCGCGGTCGAGGAGCCAGGCGCGCAGGTCACGGGTGGAGATGCAGTCGTCGCGGTTGTACGCGCCGATCTGGTCGAGCTTCGTCGCGAATCCATCAACGTCGCCGGAGTCGCGGAGCCGGCACGCCTCGGCGTACTCGGTGATGGAGTCCTGGGCGTTGGTGACGCCTGCACGGGCGGTTGGTGCGTAGAGCGGCTCGAGGTACTTGATCGAGTAGGACGGCTGCGACGTCCGCAGGGACGCGCGCACGATCGCGTAGAGGTCGACGAAGACGCCGGACCGGAGCAGGTCGTCGAGCACGTCCTCGCCGACGCCGTGCCTGCCGACGAGGCGCTTGAGCGCGGTCGTCTCGTAGGGGGCGTAGTGGTAGACGTGCATGCCGGGGTGCTGGGCACGCCGCTCGACGACGAGCGCGAGGAACGCTTCGAGGGCCTTCTTCTCGTCGGCACGGTCGTGCGCCCAGAGGGGGACGAACGGTGGGTCGTCGCTCCCGGCGGTCGGTTCGGTGACGAGGCCGAACAGGTACTCGAGGCCCCAGTCGGTCGAGCCGTCCTGCGGCCAGAGCGGGTCGCCCTCGAAGTCGAAGAAGACGTCTCCCGGGTCGGGCGCAGGCAGTCGGCGCAGGGCTTCGGGTGCGAAAACGTCGAACGTCACGACCGGGCGGCCGTCCGGGTGGAGCGGGCCGTCCCCGCCGGGCGGGGACTGGACGACCTGGAGCCTGGCCTGGGCGCGCAGCGTCGCGAGCGTCCCGCCCGAGATGCCGGGGACGGGGCCGTCGCTCGCGGCGAGGTCGTCGATCGTCTCGATGCCGGCCGTGTGGAGGCGGGCGCGCTGGACGGCGCTGAGGTTGGCGACGAGGAGGACGTCGCGGTGGGCGGCGACCTCCTCCTGGCAGGTGTCGCACCGTCCGCAGGCGGTGATGCCCGGTGCGCCCCAGGCGACGGGTCCTGGCGCGCGCATGTGCCGCTCGACGAGGGCTTCGACGCGGGCGCGACGGAACCGCAGGAGCGGCACGATGTCGGCGACGCGGTGGGACGACGTGGTGCGGTCGCCGAGGACGAGGTGAGCCTCGGGGGCGACGGGTATGCCTGCCCGCTCGAGCTGGTCGGCGTAGGCGGCGAGCTGGAGGACGGCGGTGACCTTGGCGTGCCGGGCGAGCTTGGTGTCGTAGACGGCGTAGCCGTCGTCGGTGCGGACGAGGAAGTCGGCGCGTCCGGAGAGCGTGCCGTCGAAGAGCTCGGCCTGGTAGACCGCGTCGACCCCCTCGCGCAGCGCGTCGAGCGTGAGGTCGCGGCGGTCGAGCAGGTCCTGGGTGCTTCGCGGCGGGTCGCCGGGGAGCTCGAGGAGGCCGCGGCCCGTCGTGGGGTCGTACGCGCCGAAGCGGCCGAGGTAGGTCTCGCGGAGGTGAGCCTCGTGGGCGGCGCCGAGCTCGGCGGTGCGTTCGAGCATCGCGTCCGGGTCGACGGGCAGGGAGGGGATGCGTCCGAGACGGGCATCGAGGGTTCGCAGCAGCGCAAGCTCGCACGTCGCGGCGACGGTGATGTCGCTCGCGCTGATGAGGGGACGCCCGTCGAGGATGCGCATGCGGGCAGTCTGTCAGGCGTGTCCGACAGTCGTCCGCGACGCCGCCTCGCATGCACGACCAGGCTCAGCGGCCTGCTGTCACCGCGTCGATGAGCGCCTCGAGCTCGGTGAGCCGCGCGACGCCCGCGCGGGAGTACACGATCTCGCCGTCGCGCAGGATGACGAGCGTCGGCAGCGACGCGACGTGGAAGCGCGCGGCGAGGCCCTGCTGCTCGTCCGTGTTGACGCTGCCGAACACCAGGTCGGGGTGCCGCTCCGACGCGGCCTCGAACACGGGCTTGAAGTAGTGGCACGGCCGGCACCACGGAGCCCAGAAGTCCAGGAGCACCACACCCGGTCCGGCGAGGAGCCGGCCGAGGGTCTCGGGGTCGATCGGGACGGTGGCCACGGGAGGAATCTACGTCCCGGGCACGACCGGTGCGCGGGCCGGGAGGCGGACGGTGCCGCATCTCGCCCCAACTGGTGGAAGAATTGGTCAGATGCTCACCGACGCCCAGATCGCAGCGCTCGTCGGCCGCACCGTGCTCGCCCGGGGCGAGGACGTGCGGGCGAACGGCCGTGTCGTGTCGGTCGCGCGCAACGGGAGCACCGTCGTCGGGCACGTGACCGGGTCGAACGACGAGCAGTACGTCGCCGTCGTGAACCTCAGCGGGACGGGCGACGCGGCGCGGCCGCGGCACGGTACGTGCAGCTGCCCGGTCCGCCTCAACTGCAAGCACGTCGCCGCGACGCTCCTGACGCTCATGGCGCGCGAACGCTCGCTCGACACCCTTCCGGATGCTCGGGCGACGGGCTCGAACGCGGCCACGGGCCGCGAGGGCGAGCGCACCGCGCGCGACTACTCGTCCAAGCCGGAGTGGCAGCGCACGTTCGAGGGCCTGCTCGACGACGCCCCGCCTCCTCCTCGCGCCGCGCCGCCCGCGCTCACCCCGTGGGGGACGCGCGTGACGACCGAGGTCGCGCTGATGGTCGAGGTCACGCCGGTGACCCGCACGTCGCGCGGGGCTGGTGTCTCCGGAGTCAACGTCACGGTCCGCCCTCTCGCGAAGGGCCGCACGGGCACGTGGGTGCGCCAGGGCGTGTCGTGGCAAGACTTCCGCTACCCGGACGCGTCGATCTCGCTGCCGCCCGAGCAGTTCACCGCCTTGCGTGCGCTCGCGGCTCTCGGCGACGTCGACTACCTCAACTCGTCCGTCCTCGGCATCCACATCGAGCGGCTCCCCGGCCCGGCGCTGTGGGCAGCGTTGACGGAGGCGCACCGCACGGGCGTGCCGTTCCTGCACCCGGACCGCAGCGAGCTCGTCTTCGAGCCGCGCCCCGTGCCGGTCGTGCTGAAGATCTCGCACAGCCGCCGCAAGGAGGGCGGCCTGCGCGTCTCGGCGGGCTTCGACCTGCCGCGCAAGTGGCGCGAGACGCCGAACCTCGTGCGGCTCGGCGAGCCGGCCGCGGGCATCCTCGGCTGGGGTGGCACGGCTGAGCCGGGCCGGTCGACGACGCTGCGCCTCGCCGCGACGCGTCCGCTCGACCCGTCGGTCGTCAGCCTGCTCGATCGTCCGTCGCCGCTGCTCGTGCCCGAGGACGACGTCGAGCGGTTCTTCGCGCAGGTCCTGCCGCGCCTGCGCGGCCTCGTCGACCAGGTGGTCGTCGCTGACGGCGTCGCGATGCCTGCCGCGCCCGAGCCGACGCTGTGGCTCGACGTCGACCGCAGCCCGTCGCACGACACGCGTCTGCGCTGGGAGTGGCGGTACGCGCCGACCGGCGCCGACGACGCCGCGTCGCAGGCCCTCGGGCCTGCCCTGCTCACCGCGGACCTCGGCACGCCCGCGCTCGGCGCGATGCGTGACGAAGCCGCGGAGAACGCGATCCTCGATCGCGTGCTCGACGTCGTGCCACGCCTGCTGCAGCACGTCGAGCGGGGCTTCGAGCAGGGCGTCGGCACGGAGGAGCTGAGCGGTCTCGACACGGTCACGTTCTTCGCGGAGGAGCTCCCCGAGCTGCACGCCGTAGCCGCGAGCATCCCCGGTTTCGAGATCGACGTCCACGGCGAGGGCGTGGACTATCGCCTCGTCGAGCACGTCGACGTCACGGTCGACACGACCGAGCGTGAGAACGACCGGGACTGGTTCGACCTTCAGGTGCGCGTCTCGGTGGGTGACCAGGAGGTCCCGTACGAGGTGCTGTTCCGGGCGATCGCGGCCGGCTCGAGCCACCTCCTCCTGGCGGACGGTTCCTACTTCGCGCTCGACGACCCACGGTTCGAGCGGCTGCGCGACATCATCGCGGAGGCCCGCGCGATGCAGGAGGGCACGGGCGGCCCGCTGCGCGTCTCCCGCTTTCAGGCGACGCTGTTCGAGGAGCTCGAGGCGATCGGCGTCGTCGGTGACCAGGCCGCGCAGTGGCGCGACGCGCTCGGAGCCCTCGCGCAGGGCGGGGCGCCCACGCGCATCGACGTCCCGGCGACGATGCACGCCGAGCTGCGCCCGTATCAGCGTGACGGCCTCGACTGGCTCGCGTTCCTCGCCGAGCACCACCTCGGTGGTGTGCTCGCGGACGACATGGGCCTCGGCAAGACCATCCAGACGCTCGCGTTCGTCGCGCACCTCCTCGGTGAGGACCAGCCCGACGGCGCAGCTCCGGGCACGCGGCGCCCGCCCGTGCTCGTGGTCGCGCCGACGAGCGTCGTCGGCAACTGGGTCGCCGAGGCACGGCGTTTCGTCCCGGACCTCACGACCGTCTCCGTCTCGACGACTGCGGCGAAGCGGCGCGGCCGCACGCTCGCGGACGAGATCGGCGACGCGGACATCGTCGTGACGTCGTACGCGCTGTTCCGCCTCGACTTCGAGTCGTACGACTCGCTCGAGTGGTCGACGCTCGTGCTCGACGAGGCGCAGTTCGTCAAGAACCACCAGTCCGTCGGCTACCAGTGCGCGCGCAAGCTGCGCACGCCGACGAAGATCGCGCTGACGGGCACTCCGCTCGAGAACAACCTCATGGAGCTGTGGTCGATCATGTCGATCGTCTGCCCCGGCCTGTTCCCGAGCCCCACCCGCTTCGCCGAGCACTTCGCCCGGCCGATCGAGCGCAAGGGCGACGACGTGCGGCTCGCGCAGCTGCGGCGTCGGGTCGGACCGTTCATGGTGCGCCGCACGAAGGAGGCCGTCGCAGCGGACCTCCCGCCGAAGATCGAGGCGGTCACGGAGGTCGACCTCAACCCGCGGCACCGCAAGGTGTACGACCGGCTGCTCGCCCGCGAGCGCGCCCGCGTCCTCGGGCTCGTCGACGACCTCGACGGGCACCGTTTCGAGGTGCTGCGCTCTCTGACGATCCTGCGGCAGGCGGCCCTCGACGTGTCGCTCGTCGCGGACGCGGACCCGCACATCGCGCCGGCGGAGCCGGGGGACGACGCCGTCGACGGACTCGGCGCGGACCGTGGGGGCGGGGCGGTGGGCCAGCATCATGCGCCGTCGTCCAAGCTCGAGGTGCTGTTCGAGATGCTCGACGACATCCTGGCCGAGGAGCACTCGGTGCTGATCTTCAGCCAGTTCACGCAGTTCCTCGGCAAGGTGCGTGACGGGCTGATCGCGCGCGGCGTCGAGCACTCGTACCTCGACGGCCGCACGCGCAACCGTCAGGAGACGATCGAGCGGTTCACGTCGGGCGGGACGAAGGTGTTCCTGATCTCGCTCAAGGCGGGTGGCTTCGGTCTGAACCTCACGGCGGCCGACTACTGCATCCTGCTCGACCCGTGGTGGAACCCGGCGGCGGAGGCGCAGGCGGTCGACCGTGCGCACCGCATCGGGCAGACCAAGCAGGTCATGGTGTACCGCCTTGTCGCGCAGGACACGATCGAGGAGAAGGTCATGGCGCTCAAGGCGGGCAAGTCTGCGCTGTTCACGTCGGTGCTCGACGGCGGTGCGGCAGGAGGGTCGGGCCTCAGCGCGCAGGACGTGCGCGAGCTGCTGTCCTGACCGCGCGGCGGCGTGCGGAGACGGGGCTCGCGAGGGGCGTCAGAACACACCTGGCGGACCCCTCAACTTCCTGCGGCGCGTCCGATAGGTGGGATGAACGGGTGCGGGTGGCCACGACGACTGCCAAGAAGATGTGCTGCCACCCTTGCCGCAGACGTTCGGAGTCATCCCCCGAGACTCCGAACGCGCGCCGCCCGTCAGCGCGGCTCCGGTCCCCATCGACCGGGGCCGCGCCCTCTTTCACCGGGCGTGCGGCCGTCAGCCGATCGCCTCGCCGACGGTCCGCCCGGAGAACAGGCACCCGCCGAGGAACGTGCCCTCGAGCGCGCGCTCCCCGTGCACACCGCCACCACCGAAGCCAGCGGCCTCGCCGACCGCCCACAGCCCCGGCAGCACCTCGCCGTCAGGACGCAGCACACGACCGTCGACGTCGGTGTGCAGGCCGCCGAGGGTCTTGCGCGTGAGGACGCGGAGGCGCACGGCGAGGAGGGGACCGTCGTCGGGCGTGATGAACGGACGCGGCGGGGACACCCGGATCAGGCGGTCGACGACGAACTCGCGGGCCCGCGCCGTCGCGACGACCTGCGGGTCTTTGCCGAGGCCCGACGTGACCTGCGCGTCGCGGAGCGCCACGATGCGCTCCAGCGCACCGGCGTCGATCCGGTCCTCGCCTGTGAGCGCGTTCATGCCTGCAGC
Organism: Sanguibacter hominis ATCC BAA-789; assembly: GCF_012396185.1. GTDB lineage: Bacteria > Actinomycetota > Actinomycetes > Actinomycetales > Cellulomonadaceae > Flavimobilis > Flavimobilis hominis. The sequence goes on along the minus strand of NZ_JAAXOW010000001.1, from coordinate 690,552 downwards.
AAGCTCGCGGACGGTCGGCGCCCACACGAAGTCCTCCGACTCCTGGGCGAACCGCGCGACGGGCCCGACGGCGCCCGGCAGCACGCGCTCCGCGAGGAGGCGCAGGTCCTTCCCCGTCAGGTCGGGGTTCTGGTCCGAGCCCGAGAGCGCGAACTCGGTCTCCATGATCTGCCGGTTGAGCACGAACCACGAGTAGGAGTCGCCGCGCCCGGTGATGTACCGCAGCGCACCGAGCGCGTCGAACCCGGGGAAGAGCGGAGCGGGCAGGCGGCCGCCGTCGGCGTCGAGCCACAGCGACGACGGCCCGGGCAGGATGCGGATGCCGTGCCGCGACCAGACCGGAGTGTGCATCGCGATGCCCTCGGGGTAGTGCCACATCCGGTCCGTGTGCACGAGCGCCGCGCCAGCCTCGGTCGCGCGTGCCAGCATCTCGCCGTCCGTCGAGTCGGGGACTCCCGAGAGCATGTCGTCCGGCAGACGGCCCGCGCTCGCGGGCCACGAGGCCCGCACGAGGTCGTGGTTCGCGCCGATGCCGCCGGTCGCGACGACGACGGCGCCCGCACCCAGCTCGACCCGACGCACGACCTCGCGGCTCGACGGCTCGCCGCGACCCACGCCGTCGGGCGCGAGGACGTCCGCACGCACACCGGTGACGCGGCCGTCCGTCGTCACGAGCGACGTCACGCGGTGGCGCGTGCGCAGCTCGAGCAGCCCTGCGCGGTGCGCGTCGACGGCCGCCCGCACGAACGGCTCGAGGATGCCCGGCCCCGTGCCCCACGTGACGTGGAACCGCGGCACGGAGTTGCCGTGCCCGCCGGCGAGGTGACCGCCGCGCTCGGCCCACTGCACGAGCGGGAACCAGCGCACGCCCAGGCCGTGCAGCCACGGCCGCATGTCGCCCGCGGCGAAGTCGACGAAGCGTCGCGCCCACGCGTAGCCGTACCGGTCGGGACCTTCCCCACGCTCGGCGCCTGGGGCGAATTGCGCGGAGCCGAGCCAGTCGTCGAACGCGAGCTCGGGAGAGTCCCTCACGCCGAGGCGGCGCTGCTCGGGCGAGTCGACGAGGAACAGCCCGCCGAACGACCAGAAGGCCTGCCCGCCGAGCGAGGCGCGTGGCTCTGCGTCGAGGAGCGTGACGCGCGTGCCGCGCGCCGTGAGTGTCGCGGCGGCGACGAGCCCGGACAGGCCCGCACCGATGATGATGACGTCGTTGTCAGCCATGCTCGGACAGTAGCCGCTGCGCCCGCCGCGCGCGCGGGTGCTGGCCTCAGTGCAGCGTCGCCGCGACGAGCATGAGCACGGGCAGCGCGCCGAGCGTCGTCACGGCGATCGTGTCGCGGGCGAGCACCTCGCCCGCCTCGTAGCGCTGCGCGTAGTTGAAGACGTTCTGCGCGGTGGGCAGCCCTGCGAGCGTCACGACGACGAACAGGTCGTCGCCGTGCAGCCCGAGCGCGAGCCCTGCGAGGAGCGCGACAGCGGGCATGAGCAGGAGCTTGAGGGCGGACGCGAGGAACGCGTCTCGGCGCTGCGGCCCCGGCTCGAGGATGTGGCCGCCGGCGAGGGAGATGCCGAACGCGATGAGCATGAGAGGCACCGCGCCGCCCCCGATGATCCGGAACGGCTCGACCGCGGCGTCAGGCAGGTCGATGCCGAGGAGCGACACGCCCAGGCCTAGCGCCGACGCGATGATGATCGGGTTGCGCACAGGCTGGGCGACGACGCTGCGCAGCGTGACGACCCCCGAGGTCGACGAGTCGAGGAGCGTGAGCGCGACCGGGGAGATCACGAGGAGCTGGACGAGGATGACGGGCGCGATGAGCGTCGCGTCACCCAGCACGTAGGCGGCGACGGGCAGGCCGATGTTGTTCGCGTTGACGTACCCGGAGCTCAGCGCACCGACGACCGTGTCCGCGACCGAGCGGCGCCACACGAGCCGCGCCACGAGCGCGAACACGACGAAGACGACGGCTGCCGCGGTCACGGACGCGAGGACGAGCGGTGTGAGCAGGTCGCCCGGGTCGGCGTCGAGCATGACCGTGAACAGCAGGGACGGCGTCAGCACGAAGAACGTCAGGCGCGCGATCACCGGACGGGCCGCAGGCCCGAGCAGCCCGATGCGACCGATGACGAAACCCACGAGGATCACGACGGCGATGATCGTGAAGCCCTGCAGGATGTCGGTCACGCAGCCCATTGTCCCTGTTCTGCGCCCGGGCAGGCAGGCGCGAGAGGGATCGCCGGGAGCAGCGGCAAAGGTTCACGCACGCGTCACCACCCGTTACGGCCGACGACGCCGCTGCGCCTGTGACGCGCCCCACCCTGGCTCTGGCGTGCGTGGGCACGCCGGACCGCGCTCGGCTGCACCGTGCGGGGCCGGTCCGCGAACCGCTGCGCGCGCCGACGAGACAGGTCACCCCGTGACGACTGCACCACCCCTGACGTTCCTGCCTGGCTCCGTGCCGGCGGCGACGCTCCCGTCGACCGACCGGCCGCGCCGCCTCGGTACCCGACGCGCTCCCGCAGACCGCGTCTTCCGGGGCGTGCTGCGGGTGGGCGGAGTGTCCGTCCTGGCGATCATGCTGTTCGTCGGGGTGTTCTTGTGCGTGCGGGCGTGGCCCGCGCTGCGGCAGGCCGGCTGGTCGTTCGTGACGACGCAGGCGTGGGAGCCGGACGCAGGTCGGTTCGGCATCGCCGCGATCATCGTGGGCACGATGCTCATCGCGGCGGTCGCCGTGGGGCTCGCGCTGCCCCTCGCGCTCGGCACGGCACTGTGCATCAGCGAGTACGTCCCGGCCCGCCTGCGGCCGACGCTCGTCAGCCTCGTCGACCTCATGAGCGCGATCCCCTCGGTCGTGTACGGGCTGTGGGGCTTCTTCTTCCTGCAGGGCGCGGTCACCGGGCTGGCGCGGTGGCTCTCGGAGACGTTCGGCCCGGTGCTCCCGTTCCTGCGCGTCGACGGCTTCACGCCGGGCGACCCGCTGCAGACCGTCACCGTGTTCACGTCGTCGACGTTCGTCGCGGGGATCGTCGTCGCGATGATGATCACTCCGATCATGACGTCGATCATGCGGGAGGTGTTCTCCCAGGCGCCGGTCGGCGAGCGGGAGGGGGCGCTCGCGCTCGGCTCGACGCGGTGGGGGATGATCCGCTCGGTCGTGCTGCCGTACGGCACGGGCGGCATCGTCGGCGGGACGATGCTCGGCCTGGGCCGCGCGCTCGGCGAGACGATCGCCGTCTACATGATCATCTCGCCCGTCTTCGTGATCCAGCCGCACATCCTGCAGAACGGCGCGAGCTCCGTGTCGTCGCTGATCGCCCTGCGCTACGGCGAGGCGACACCCTTCGGCATGGCGGCGCTCATGGCGGCCGGCCTCGCACTGTTCCTCATGACGCTCGTCGTGAACTTCGCGGCGTCGACGATCGCGGCACGGTCGCGCTCGGGCGCGTCGAGCTAGGGGCCCCGACATGACCATCGCCCCTGAGCGCCGTCCCGTGCTCCGCACCAGGCCCCCGCGCGACGTCCAGACGCCGCTCGCCGAGCCCGCGACGACCGTGCCCCCGCCGCGCAGCCCGTCGGCCGGCCGGACGCCGCGGCAGCCGCGCCGCGAGCTGCACGGTGTGCGGGTCACGGACGTGCTCGCGCTCGGCGGCGCGGCGCTCGCGTCGCTCGCGCTCACCGTCCTCCTGACGACGCGGATCCTCCCGGTGACGAGCCTGCTGGGCGCGACAGCGATCTGCCTCGTGCTGTTCCTCGGGCTCTACGCGCTGCTCGCGTCCTACGCGGAGGACCGCATCGCGGTCGGCGACCGTCTCGTGACCGTCGTCGTGCACCTGCTCGCCGCGGCCGTCGTCGGGACCCTCGTGTTCATCGTGGTCTTCACGATCGTGCGCGGCGCACCCGCGCTCGCGCACCTCAACCTGTTCACCGAGGACATGTCGCTGGCCGGGCCGCTCGACCCGCTCTCGGACGGTGGCGTGGTGCACGCGATCGTCGGGACGCTCGTCCAGATCTCGATCGCGCTGGTCATCACGGTGCCGCTCGGCCTCGCGACGGCGCTGCTGCTCACGCAGCTCCCGGGACGTTTCGCACGGTTCGTGCGGACGGTCGTCGAGGCGATGACGGCGCTGCCGTCGATCGTCGCGGGCCTGTTCGTCTACGCGACGGTGATCCTCGCGCTCGGCGTGGACAAGTCGGGGCTCGCCGCGTCGGTCGCGATCAGCATCATGATGCTGCCGATCATGGTGCGCTCCGCCGACGTCGTGCTGCGGCTCGTGCCGGCGACACTCACCGAGGCGTCGTACGCGCTCGGTGCGAGCCAGTGGCGCACGGTCGTGCGCGTCGTCCTGCCGACGAGCCGTTCCGGGCTCACGACGGCGGTCATCCTCGCGACGGCGCGCGGCATCGGCGAGACGTCGCCCGTGTTGCTCACCTCAGGCTTCACGGCGTCGCTCAACACGGACCCGACGACCGGCCCGATGGTCTCCTTGCCGCTCGCGATCTTCCAGTTCGTCAAGTCGCCCGAGCCGACGATGATCGCGCGCGGCTTCGGCACGGCCGCCGTCCTCATGCTGCTCGTCGTCCTGCTGTTCGTCGTCGCCCGGGTGATCGGCGCGCAGACGCCCGCGCGGCGCGAGTCTCGACGGCTCGCCCGCGCGGCACGGCGAGCGCGTCTGCGGTCGATGCCGGCGCGCGTGCGTCGCAGGGCGGGCGTCCTGCGGCGTCGTGCCGGTGCGCTGCGCCGTCGTGCCGTTCCACGCGCCCTGCGTCGACGTGGCAGGGGCACACCGGCTCCCGTCCCCGCGCACAGCAGTCCCTCGTCAGGCACCCCCGCCACCGAGCTCGTCGTCCCCGCCCCGGAGGAGTCATGAACTCGCACCACCACCGCACGCGTGCGGTGCTCGTCCTCAGCATGGTCCTCGCGCTGCTCGCGCCGGCGACCGCTCAGGCCGCCACGTACGTCCCGGTCAACGGCGGCGGTTCGTCGTGGAGCTCGAACGCCGTCGACCAGTGGCGCCGCAACGTCGAGCAGTACGGGATGCGCGTCAACTACGCGTCGACCGGCTCGGTGGACGGCCGCAACCAGTTCAAGGCGGGAACGGTCGACTTCGCGGTCACCGAGACGCCCTACGGACTCACCGACAACGGTGTCCTCGACACCCTGCCGAGCCGCTCGTTCGCCTACATGCCGATCGTCGCGGGCGGCACCGCCTTCATGTACAACCTCCAGGTCGGCGGCAAGCGCCTGACCGGCCTGCGGCTCTCGGGTGACGTGGTCAGCAAGATCTTCACGGGTGTCATCACGATGTGGAACGACCCCGCGATCGCTGCCGACAACCCGGGCGTCGCGCTCCCCGCCCGCAAGGTGGTGCCGGTCGTGCGGTCGGACGGCTCGGGATCGACGGCTCAGTTCACCGCGTGGATGGCCGACCAGCACAGGCCGCTGTGGGACGCCTACTGCGCGAAGGCTGGACGGGCGACCCCTTGCGGCATGACGTCGAACTTCCCGACGCTCCCGGGAAAGGGGTTCGTCGCACAGCCCAACTCGCAGGGCGTTTCCGGCTATGTCGCCCAGAACGCGAACCAGGGGACGATCACCTACGTCGAGTACTCGTACGCCCTCAAGACCGGGTACCCGGTCGCGAAGGTCCTCAACTCGGCCGGGTACTACGTCGGCCCGACGGCGCAGAACGTCGCGGTCGGCCTGCTCGAGGCCAAGATCAACAACGACGAGAAGTCAGCGGCGTACCTCACGCAGGACCTCACAGGTGTGTACGGGTCGAAGGACCGTCGCACCTACCCTCTGTCCTCGTACAGCTACATGGTCGTGCCGACGTCGGTCCAGTCGGGCTTCACCGAGGCGAAGGGCCGCACGCTCGGGGCCTTCTCCTACTACTTCCTGTGCGAGGGCCAGCAGCAGGCCGACGTCCTCGGCTACTCCCCGCTCCCGATGAACCTGGTCGAGGCCGGGCTCGAGCAGGTGCGCAAGATCCCTGGTGTCGACGCTCAGGAGGTCGACATCACGAAGTGCAACAACCCGACGTTCTCCAAGGACGGCACCAACACCCTCGCGAAGAACGCGCCGATGCCTGCGGAGTGCGACCGCAAGGGCGCGACGTGCGGTGGGCCGGGAGCGCCCACAGGCACACCTGACGGCCCCGGCAAGGACGACGGCAGCGGTCCCGGCGGGCAGCCTGACGGCACACCTGCCAACCCCGGCGACGACGGCGGCAGCGACCCGGGAGGCACACCGGGAGGCGACACCGGCGGGCCTGGGAGTGCTCCCGACGGCGGCTCCCCCGATGGTGGGGGCACCGTGCCGGGCGGCCCGGACGTCTCGCAGGTCGGCGCGACGAGCGGGGGAGGTCCGGTCGTGTGCGAACCGGACACGGGCGTGTGCACGAACGTCATCGCCCTGCCTGTCGAGACGGAGCGCAAGCCGGTCGGCGGCTGGGGGCTCGCAGCCGTCGTGGCGTCGGTCCTCGCCGCGGTCGTGCTGCCGCCGGCTGTCGGGCGCGTCATCGGCGCGCGGCGCGAGCGCTCGGCGGGTGCACGGTGAGGCGGGCGGCAGCGCTGCGCCGGGCCGGCTCGCTCGTCCTGGTCCTCGGCCTGACCTCGTCCGTGATCGGCACGGCCGTGAGCGCCCAGGCGCTCGCGGCGAGGGCGCCGAGCGTCGTCGTGCCGGTGACCCCCGGCACGATCGGGGCGACGGCCAGCGCGATGACGCAGGCGTGGGAGGAGCCGGGCTTCGGCGTCGAGCGCGCTCCCGGTGACCCGGCCCGCGCCGCGCTCCGCGGCCTCGAGGTCACCGTGTCCCAGACCGCCGACGTCGCGCACCAGGGCGTCCGGGTGAGCTGGTCGGGAGGACGACCGACCTCGCCGGGACGGTTCGCGACGGACTTCGTCCAGATCATGCAGTGCTGGGGCGACGCCGAGACCGGCCCAGCCCCCGACCAGTGCCAGTGGGGCGCCCCGAGCTCGTCGATCGCGGCGATGCTCGGCGACCGTGTCGGTACCCGCGCCCTCCGCGCCAACGAGGACCCGGCGCAGGACTACGGGGACGACGTGCGCCTCCCCCCGCCGCTGACGAACCCCAACCTCAAGGCGTACGCAGTGCCCCTGCGCACGGTCGACGGCACGCGGGTGTTCGACGTGTCCGAGTACTTCACCCCGGCGAGCACCAACGAGATCACGGCCGCGCGGACCGGCGCGGACGGCACCGGTGACGCGGTCCTCGAGGTGCAGACGGCGCTCGAGGCGCCGCACCTCGGGTGCGGCGTGCCGACGCGCGACGGCGCGGGGAACCGCTGCTGGCTCGTCGTCGTCCCGCGGTCGGGTGTCACTCCCGCGGGAGAGGACGCCGAGAGCGTCACGTCGGGGTCCGTGAGCGGTTCGCCCCTGACGGCGTCCGTCTGGGACGACCGGCTCGTCTTCCCGCTCGACATGCTGCCGATCGGTTCCCAGTGCGCGATCGGCGCCGCCGAGCGGAGGCTGGTCGGCAACGAGCTGTTCAGCCATGCGATGACGTCGTGGCAGAGCGCACTGTGCCGCACGGGGACGACGTACGGCTACTCGCAGGTGGGCGACGCCGAGGCACGCCAGCAGCTGCGGTCCGAGTCGCCGAGCGCCCCGAGCTTCGCGGTCCTCAACCGGCCCGTCCTCGACGCGCCCGGTGCGGACGCGAGCGCGGACCCCGCACAGCCGGGAGAGCCTTCTGACGCGGGTGACGCGCCGCGCTGGTCGAAGGACGCGGTCCTGTACGCGCCGGTGACGCGTTCGGCGCTCGTCGTGGCGTTCCAGATTGACCGCCAGCCCGCCGCGGGGGCGGACCAGAGCCGGGCCGGGACGCCGCTCGACTCGTTGACTCTCAACGCGAGGCTCGTCGCCAAGCTGCTCACGCAGTCGTACCGCGCCGACGTCCCCGGTGGTGGCGGCAAGGCGATCGCGGGGAACCCGCAGTCGGTCACGAACGACCCGGAGCTCGTCGAGCTCAACCCGGAGCTCGCGAGCTTCGTGCGGACCGCCGCCCCGGAAGGGCTCATGGTGGCGCTCGGGTCGTCGGACGCGAACGCTGCGGTGTGGGCGTGGCTGCGGTCGGACCCGTACGCGGCGGCGTTCCTCGCGGGGGAGCCGGACGAGCACGGGATGGTCGTCAACCCCGCGTATGCCGATCTCGGCCTGGCGACCGACCCCACGACGGACTCCTTCCCCAAGACGGACCTGTCGACGTACCGGCAGTCGGACCTCGTCCCTGAGCCGGGCTACGGCACGCTCGACCTGCGGCCCTACACGACGGACATGTCGGACGCCGCGGCGCGCGTGCAGCGGGCGAGCTCGGGCGCGAAGATCGTCTGGGACATCGAGAAGGTGCCAGCAGGCTTCACGTCCTCCGGCGGGCAGCTGCCGGGGCAGCGTTTCGCGCTCGCCATCACGGACCTCACCTCGGCGGAGCGGTTCGGGCTGCGCACCGCCCGGCTGGTCAACGCTGCCGGGCAGCCCGTCGCGGCGAACGTCGCGTCGATCGGCAAGGCGGTCGACGCGATGACCGTCGAGGCGGCGGGCGGCGTGGAGGGTGTCGTCGCGACGGACCCGTCACGACGCACGCTCGGTGCGTACCCGTTGACGCTCGTGAGCTCGGCGGCGGTCGCGGTGTGCCGCGCCGACGACACGGCACGTGTCCAGTACGCGCAGCTCCTCGAGCACGCGGCGGGCGCGGGGCAGGTCGTCGGTCAGGCCAAGGGGCTGCTGCCGGCGGGGTACGCGCCGTTGTCGGACGCCGAGCGTGCGCGGACGAACGCGCTCGCAGCGACGCTGCGGGATACCGGGTCGGTCGCGAGCCGGTGCCGTGCGGACGAGCCCCCGGCGACCCCGGACCCGGAGCCGGCACCGACGGAGAAGCCGTCCGAGCCCACCGGGCCGACGCCGCCTCCCGTGACCGCCCCGACCCCTGTGCCGCCTGCGCCTGAACCGGTGCCGGAGCCGGAGCCAACGACCCCGCCGACCGCCGCGGACCCGGACACGGGTGCGCCCGTTCAGGTCACGGCCGCAGCCGATGTCGGGGCTGCGCGGCTCGGTCTCGTCGGCTCGCTCGGGGTGGGCGCCGCGAGCGCTCTCGCGGGTCCGCTGCTGGTCCGGCGGGCGGGCCGCCTGGACGGCCTCGACGGCGAGCTCTCGTGAGGTCGGGGGGGGCTGGGACCCGCACCGGCGGCTGGCATTCACCCTCTGGACGTCGCCCGGCCGTCGGTCGGCCATCCGCCGTGGTTAGCGTGCCGAACGTCACACCGAAGGCCAGGTCACAGGGACCTGGCTGCCCTGACTCGTCCCAGAGAGGACTCCTCATGAAGGTGACCCACGTCAGCAGGACCGGCCTCGGGCTCGGCCTTGCCGCGCTCGTGCTGTCCGCCTCGATCGTCCCTGCCCACGCGGACCCCGCGCCGGGCACGTTCGGCACCCTCGCCGGGCTCGGCTCCGACACCACGCAGGACGTCATGAACGGCCTTGCTGCTTCTGTCGGCGGCAACGTGCTCGCGTCGTACGACGCCAGCGGCGCGACGACCACGGTCGTCACGAAGGCGGGCAGCGCCGCGCTGCCGCGTGCCAACGGCTCGAGCGCTGGCCGCGACCTGCTGCGCGTCGCGATCGGGCAGGTCGAGTCGGCGGCGATCCCGGTCTCGGGTGCGCCGTCGCCCACCGTGACGACGGCGGACGTCGCGAACCTCGTCCAGTTCGCGCGCTCCTCGAGCGGAGCGGGCTCCGCAGCCGACGCCGAGGGCGTGCTGACGTACATCCCGTTCGGGGTCGACGCGGTCACGTACGCGGTCGCACCGGGCAGCGCGATCCCGGCGAACCTGACGAAGGCCGAGCTGACGTCGATCTTCAAGGGGGAGATCACGAAGGTAGCGGTCACGGCTGGCGGCGTCTCGCGTCTGCTCGTCGGCGCGGAGGCGCCCGCGGCGGGCGAGACGGTCGTCAACATCACGACGTTCATCCCGCAGGCCGGGTCGGGCACGCGGTCGTACTGGCTCGGTCAGATGGGCATCACCGAGAGCGACATCGCGGCCGGCACGTACGCGAACCTGCGCGCGGCGGACTACGCCGGCGCGGGCGTGCAGGAGCACAAGGGTGCCGCGCTCGTCTCGGGCACCGACGAGCAGGACCGTGGCGCGATCGTCCCGTTCTCGATCGCGCAGTGGGTCGCGCAGGGCAACGGCAAGTCGACCGACCACCGTGCGGGCGCGCTCCTGGGCGGCGTCGCAGGTCAGGTCGCGACGACCGGGGCTGCTGGCTCCTACGCCCTCAACCCCGCGTACAACGCGTACACGCGCCAGGTCTACAACATCGTGCCGTCTGCGCTCGCTGACGACCCGACGTCGCAGATCGCGAAGACGTTCGTGGGTGAGGGCTCCCTGGTCTGCAAGGACGCGGCGACGATCGCGGCGTACGGCTTCGGCCTGCTGACGGGATCCACGAAGTGCGGTGACACGTCGGTCCGTGCCTACAAGCCCTCGACGTCGACGACGACGCTCTCGGTCCCCGCGACCGCGACGGTGGGGACGGCTGTCTCGGCGAAGGTCGACGTGACGTCGTTCGGCAACGCCGGCGGCACCGTCCGTCTGGTCGACGGCGCGACGGTCCTGGCGTCGACGAAGGTCGCCCGTGGTGCGTCGAGCGCGACGCTCGCCTGGACCCCGACGGCGAACGGCACGCGTGCCGTCTCAGCCGTCTTCGTCCCGACGCTCCCGGGAGTGGGCGCCTCGCGCTCTGCCTCCTCGACGGTCGCCGTGACCGCCGTGCCGACGGCGCCTGCCGCGACGTCGTCCACGTCGGTGCTCGTGCCGGCGAAGGCGACGGTCGGCACGAAGGCCTCGGTGCGCGTCTCGGTCGTCTCCCGTGCTGCTACGGCGGGCACCGTGACGCTGTTCGCGGGGACCAAGCCGCTCGGCACGGCCAAGCTCGCAGGTTCCTCCGCCACGTTCACGGTCACCCCGGGTGCGACGTCGACGGCGCTGCGTGCGACGTTCTCGCCGGCTGACGCCTCGGTCGTCCGTGCGTCCTCCTCGGCGACGGTGACGCTCAAGGCGGCCAAGGCCAAGGCCACGGTCAAGGTCAAGGCGCCGAAGAAGGTCAAGGTCGGCGCTCGCGCCCAGGTGACCGTGTCGGTGTCCGCGAAGGGCGTCAAGCCTGCGGGGAAGATCGTCGTGAAGTCTGGCAAGCGGACGCTCGCGACGAAGACGCTGCCCCGGGGCAAGTCCTCGGTGAAGGTCACCCTGCCGCGTCTCGCTGCGGGGAAGCACAAGCTCACGGTGTCCTACACGGGCAGCAAGACCGTCAACGCGGCGAAGGCCAAGACGGTCACGCTCCGTTCCGCTCGCTGACCATCCGGAAGGAGCCGTCGTGACGACGATCGACCACACCCTGCTGCCCGACGTGGAGGGCGCCTGGCCGTCAGCCGGGCCGGCGCAGCAGGCGCGGTGGATCGGCACCGCGCTCGGCGTGGTGGCGCTGATCCTGCTGAGCGTCGTGCTGCAGGCGACCGTCGTGTCGCCCCTGCGGTACGCGCGTGACCAGCACGTCGCGTACGGCTCCTTCCGCCTCGAGCTGGCCGACGGCACCGCGCCGGTCGGGCAGCTCACGGCCGCGGACCGGCTCCTCGAGCCGGGCACCGCGGTCGCGACGGTCGAGGTGCCGCGCCTCGGGATCGACGAGGTCGTGCTCGAGGGCACGACCTCGTCGATCCTCCTGTCGGGTCCGGGCCACCGCCGCGACACGGTCCTGCCAGGGCAGGCGGGGGCCAGCGTCGTGATGGGGCGTCAGGCGGTCGCCGGGGGCCCGTTCGGTCGGCTGGACGAGCTCGTCCCGGGCGACGAGGTCCGTACGACGACGGGGCAGGGGGAGGCGGTCTACGAGGTCGTCGGCGTCCGGCGGTCCGGGGACCCGGTGCCGGCGCCGCTCGCGAGCGGGGCCGGGCGGCTGACGCTCGTGTCGGCGTCGGGCACGGCGTACCTGCCGACGGACGTCCTGCGGGTCGACGCGCGGCTCGTCACCCCGGCGCAGCCCACGCCGGTCGCGGCGGTGCAGCTCGCGGCGCTCGGCGGGCAGGAGGCCGCGTTCAGCGCGGACGTCTCGGGCTGGCCGACGGCGGTGCTCGCGCTGCTCGGGCTGGGTCTGGCGATCTCGGTGCTCGTCCTGCTGCGCCGGTGGTGGACGGTGGGGCCGGCGTGGGTGGTCGGGGCGCCGCTCGTGCTCCTCGCTGCCGTGCTCGCCTCCGAGCAGCTCCTCGTGATGCTGCCCAACCTGATCTGACCGCCACGACGATCAGGGCCACGTGTTCATCCGCCGTCCCTCTGCTCGTCATGCTGGCCCGGCACGCTGGTCCGGTGACCATGGAAGCGACGCAGACGATCCCCCGCCCCGCGCTGGCCGGCCTCGAGCCGCGTCCCGATGGCGCGACGCGCGCACCCGCGGCGCCCCCTCCCGAGGCGCTGCGCGCTGGGCCTGCCGAGCTGGAGGCGCGTGACGTCTCCGCGTGGTTCGGCAGCCACAAGGTGCTCGAGCGCGTGTCGCTGACGATGCCTGCGGGTGGGGTGACGGCGCTCATCGGCCCGTCCGGCTGCGGCAAGTCGACGTTCTTACGGATCCTCAACCGCATGCACGAGCTGGTTCCTTCTGCGGCGCTCGCGGGTGAGGTGCTGCTCGACGGCCAGGACGTCTATGACGCGCGGCGGCGGGTGACGGAGGCTCGCCGTGACATCGGCATGGTGTTCCAGAAGCCCAACCCGTTCCCGGCGATGTCGATCCAGGACAACGTGGTGGCGGGGCTCGCCCTGACGGGCGTGCGTTCCTCGGCGTCGCAGCGGGCTGAGCTCGTCGAGGAGTGCCTCACCAAGGCGGGCCTGTGGACCGAGGTCAAGGACCGGCTGCGGGCTCCCGGTGGGGGGCTCTCGGGCGGGCAGCAGCAGCGGCTCTGCATCGCGCGCTCGCTCGCCGTCCGTCCCCGGGTGCTGCTCATGGACGAGCCCTGCTCGGCGCTCGACCCGACGTCGACGCGGCGGGTCGAGGAGACGATCGCGGACCTCGCCGGTGAGGTGACGATCGTCATCGTGACCCACAACATGCAGCAGGCGGCGCGGGTCTCGGACCGGTGCGCGTTCTTCCTCGCCGAGGCGGGGACCCCGGGCGGGATCGTCGAGCACGGGCCGACGGCGGCGATGTTCGGCGCTCCGCAGGACCCGCGTACGCGGGACTATGTGGAGGGCCGGTTCGGCTGACGGGCCGGGCGCCCGTGCGTGGGGTGCCGGGTGCGCGGCATAGGGTGGCTCGGTGATCATCGCCACCCACAACGGGAAGTTCCATGCCGACGACGTGTTCGGCGTCGCCCTCCTGACGCAGCTGTTCCCCGACGCACAGGTCGTGCGCTCGCGCGACAAGGAGGTGCTCGACGGCGCGGACGTCGTGCTGGACGTGGGCGGTACGTACGACGCCGCTGCGCGCCGTTTCGACCACCACCAGCTCACGTCGGGTGCACGGCCGTCGGGCATCCTCTACTCGGCGTTCGGGCTGCTGTGGCAGCACTACGGCCTCGAGTTCTGCGGTGGTGACGAGCGCGTCTGGGGCAAGATCGACCGTCGTCTCGTGACGGCGATCGACGCGGTCGACAACGGCCAGGACCTCTACACGGTCTCCGACCTCGGCACGCCGCCGGTGGACGTGTCGACCGTGCTGGGGCTGTTCAACCCGATCGGCGAGGAGGAGAGCTTCGACTCGCAGTTCGAGGTCGCTGTGGGTTTCGCCACGCAGATCCTCACCCGGCTCAAGCGCTCCTACGAGGCAGGCTTCGCGGCGGAGGAGGAGTTCCTCGCTGCCTACCGCACGTCGTCGGACAAGCGTGTCGTCGTGCTCGACCGCTTCATGCCGCACGGCGGCATCGCGACGGCGCAGCCCGAGCTGCTCTACACCGTGTTCCCGGGCGCGACGGGCGCCTGGACCGTGCAGACGGTGCGGCCTGCGGGCTCGGAGTTCGGCTCGCGGAAGCCGTTCCCGGACGCGTGGCGCGGGCTCGACGGCGAGGCGCTCGCCGAGGTGACGGGCGTGCAGGACGCGGTGTTCTGCCACAAGGCGGCCTTCATCTGCGCGGCGCAGAGCCGTGAGGGAGCGCTGCGCCTCGTCGAGCTCGCCCTCGCGGACTGACGCCGGTCCGCGGTCGCGGAACCGCGGTATCGAGCCGATTTCGCTTCCTGCCGCAGAGCAGGTAGTGTTTTCCGCGCTGCCCCCGTAGCTCAGTGGTAGAGCGCAGTCTTGGTAAGACTGAGGTCATGGGTCCGATTCCCATCGGGGGCTCTGTTGGTGCTTTGTCGTCGATCGTGGGATCATTGTCCGCGCGATCGATGCTCGGACCTGGTTCGGTGAGCATCAGCGTGGTGTCGCACGACATCGTTCGAGGCGGGGTAGCTCAGCTGGTCAGAGCGCACGACTCATAATCGTGAGGTCGCGGGTTCGAGCCCCGCCTCCGCTACCAAGAACGACACCGCACGCCGGCCGGCGGCGCGCGGACACAGGAGCAATTGCACCCCCTGCGGGTGCGAGAGGTGGCAAGACCGTGGCTAGCAAGAGCACTGACGTTCGCCCCAAGATCACGCTCGCGTGCGTGGACTGCAAGGAGCGCAACTACATCACCAAGAAGAACCGTCGGAACGACCCCGACCGTCTCGAGCTTGCGAAGTTCTGCCCGCGCTGCGGCAAGAAGACCTCGCACCGCGAGACTCGCTGACCTTCGTCAGCTCGCCGCTGCCAGCCCTCGTGTCGATCAACGCGTCGTACGCCGGCCGTGAGTACGCTCCGAACGCGCCCTACCAGGTAGCGCGCGAGAAGATCCGCGAGTTCGCTGCAGCAACAGGCAACACCCACCCCGCGCACCTCGACTCCGAGGCAGCGCGGGGTTTGGGCTATCCGGACATCGTCGCGCCGGTCACGTTCGCGGTGATCATCGCGCAGCGCGCGGAGGCGCAGCTCATCGAGGACCCGGACGCGGGCATCGACTTCTCCCGCGTGGTCCACGCGGACGAGCGTTTCACCCACCACCGGCCGATCGTCGCCGGTGACGAGATCACCACGGTCCTGCACGTCGACGCCGTCGTCGAGCGCGCGGGTCTCGCGATGGTCACCACCCGCTGCGAGCTCTTCGGCGACGCCGCGCTGACCGACCATGTCGCGACCGTCCGGTCGACCCTCGCCGTGCGGGGAGGAGACGCATGAGCGCCCGGCCGCAGCTCGCCGATCTCGAGGTCGGCCAGGGAATCGGCACGCGCACGGTCGTGCTCGACCGCGCCAGCCTGGTCCGCTACGCCGGTGCGAGCGGGGACTTCAACCCGATCCACTGGAACGACGTCGTCGCGCAGTCGGTCGGCCTGCCCGGCGTGATCGCGCACGGCATGCTCACGATGGGCTCCGTCGTCGCGCTCGTGACGGACTGGGCCCAGGACCCGGGCGCCGTCGTCGACTACCAGACGCGGTTCTCCCGCCCTGTCACCGTGCCCAGCCCAGGAGCGAGCACGGTCGAGGTCACCGGCGTCGTCGGGGCCCTCGACGCTGAGGCGGGCACCGCCCGCATCGACCTGACGGTGACCTTCGAGGGCGCGCGCGTCCTCGCCAAGAGCCAGGCGGTCGTCCGCCTGGCCTGAGCCGGGACGATATGGTGCAGGCACCTGCGGTCATCCCGTGACGCGCGTGCCATGAAGGAGTTCCCGGATGTCTCGACGCCCCACGCTGTCGGACGTCGCCCGTGAGGCCGGCGTCTCGGTGTCGACCGCGTCGCTCGCGTTCTCCGGAGCGGGCCCCATCGCCGAGCAGACGCGCGAGCGCGTCCACGCTGCCGCCGCCACGCTCGGGTACGCCGGGCCCAACGCGCTCGGCCGCCAGCTCCGCTCGGGCCGCCACGGCATCGTCGGTGTCGTGATCGGGGACAAGGTCAAGCGCAGCTTTCGTGACCCGGTGTCGATCCAGATGCTCGACGGACTCGTCTCGACGCTGAGCGAGCTCCGTCTCGGCGTGATGCTCATCCCGGGCATGGAGTCGGACGAGAAGGGGGCGATGAAGGTCGACCCGCTGCTCGAGACGAGCGGCATGGATGTCGCCGTCCTCATCTGGGGTGCCCACGTGGACGACCCGCGGCTCGAGGTGCTGCGCCGCCGCTCCATCCCTGTCGTCATCGGCGAGGGCAACGCCGCGCCTGGTTGCTCCCTCGTGGCGATCGACGACCGCGGCGGCTTCGCGGAGCTCGCCGAGCACCTCTACGGGCTCGGGCACCGGCGAGTCGCGAACGTGACCCTCCCGTTCCGGATGGGCCGCAAGGCGGGCTGGATCGAGAACCCGCGTGACGAGGAGATCGACTGGACGCCGACGCGCAACCGTCTCGAGGCGCTCGAGGAGTCCCGGCTCGAGGTCGTCGCGACGTACGAGACGCCCGCGTCGCTCGTGGAGAGCGGCGCCGACGCGGCGCGGCTGATCCTCGACCCGGCGCGGTGGCCCGACCCGGCGAAGCGTCCGACGGCGATCGTCGCGCAGTCGGACCTCCTGGCGGCAGGTGTGGTGCTCGCTGCGCGCGAGATGGGTCTGCGCGTCCCGGAGGACGTGTCGGTCGTTGGTTTCGACGGCGTGGACCTGCCGTGGCTCGGGACGGACTCGTTGACGACGGTCACGCAGCCGCTCGAGGCGAAGGGGGAGGCGCTCGGGCACGCTGTCGACGCGCTGCTCCAGGGGCGTGGCGTGACGGAGGTCGTCCTGCCGGTCGAGCTGCGCGTGGGGACGACGACGGGTCCGCCGCCGGCGCTGTGACGAAGGTCGCCCGGGTTACCTGCTCGTGGCCAAGAATTTACGCCGATCTGCATTGACGAGGTTCCCTCCCCGCGAGGAGACTTGACCCGTCCTCGAAACGATTCGATCAACTTCGGGGTCCACACCCCGACCTGAGAGCAGACCATGAGCACGTCCCCGCCTGCAGCGCCCGCCGCTGCCGTCCCCGCACGCACCGTCACCGCCGCGCGCTGGTACCTGATGAGCCTCTTCGCGCTCCTCGGCATCATGATGTCGAGCTGGCTGTCGCGCCTGCCGTCGATCCGCAAGAGCCTCGGCATCGCGGAGTCCGAGCTCGGCGTCGTGCTGCTCGTCGGGGCGGTCGGGTCGCTGCTCATGGTCACCGCCGCGGGGCCGATCCTGCAGCGCTTCGGCTCGCGCCGCACGATGTCGGCTGCGACCGTCGGGTTCGTCACGGCCATGACCTTGCTCGCGATCGGCGTCGGCATCTCGTCGCTCCCGCTCGTGTGCGCGGGCATCTTCCTCAACGGCATGTCCTTCGCCCTCAACAACGTGCCGTTCAACGTCGAGTCCGCGCAGATCGAGCGCGCCGTCGGGCGCACGATCATCCCGCAGTTCCACGCCTGCTTCTCGATCGGCGCCCTGCTCGGCACGCTCCTCGGTGCCGCCGCGTCGTGGGGCGGCGTGTCCGTGCCGGTCCAGTTCGGCATCTCGGCGGGCGTGCTGCTCGTCTGGCGCCTCCTCGCGATCCCGCACGTCACCCTCGTCGAGCACGTCACAGCCCGCCCCGAGCCGACCGACGGTGACGTCGAGTTCCTCCGCCCCCGTCGGCGTCTCGGAGCGTCGCTCGCTGGGTGGCGCGAGAAGCGCACCCTCCTCCTCGGGCTCGTCATCATGGCGGCCTCGCTCTCCGAGGGAGCCGCGAACGACTGGCTCTCGATCTCCGTCGTCGACGACTTCGGTCGCACCGAGGCGACGGGCGCGATCGTGTTCGGCGTCTTCGTCGGCTCGATGACGGTCGTGCGGCTGGGCGGGACGGGTCTCATCGACCGCTACGGGCGCGTGCCCGTGCTGCGCGTCTCGGGGGTCGCGTCGATCGTCGGTCTCGCCCTGTTCGGTGCGGCGCCGTCCTTCGTGCTCGCCGTCGTCGGCGTGGCTCTGTGGGGCGCGGGCGCTGCGCTCGCGTACCCGATCGGCATCGCCGCTGCCTCGGACGACCCGCTCAAGGCGCCGTCGCGCGTCTCGGTCGTGTCCGCCTTCTCGTCGACCGCGTCGATCGCCGCGCCTCCGCTCCTCGGCTTCGCTGCCGAGCACCTGACGACGCGCTATGCGCTCACGCTCATCGTCGTCGGGCTCGTCGTGTCCGTGCTGCTCTCCGCGCAGGCACGCCGCCAGGAGGTGCGGACCCCGCTCGCACCGCTGCCCGGTGACGCGACCGCAGCCCGCGAGCCTGCGACCGACGGTCCTGCTGCCGAGGGGGAGACCGACCAGCTCGTGGCCCCGCACGCCGACACGGCGCACGACGAGGAAGAGGTGCTCCTGTGCACGACCCCGTGACCTCACCTGCCTCGTCCGAGGCCGCGCTCGCGCGCAAGGCGACCGTCGCCGCGTGGGCCGTCTTCGCGATCTTCGTCCTCAATGGCTTCAACTTCGCGTCGTGGGCCTCTCGTCTCGTCGGTGTGCGCAACTCGCTCGGTCTCAAGGAGACCGAGATGGGCATGCTCCTGCTGTTCGTCGCGTTCGGCTCGATCATCGCGCTCCCGCTCTCAGGCTGGATCATGGAGCGTCTCGGTGCGCGTCGCACGATCGTCGTCTTCGCGGCCATCAACGTCGTCGGGTACAGCATCGCGGCGTGGGCGATCGCTCAGGGCGACGTCGCCGTCCTGCGCGTCGCGCTCGTCGTCGTCGGCATCGGCACCGCGGTGTGGGACGCCGCGATGAACCTCGAGGGCGCGATCGTCGAGCAGGCGGTCGGCCGCACGATCATGCCGCGGCTGCACGCCGGGTTCTCCCTCGGCACGATCATCGGTTCGGCGCTCGGCGCGCTCATGGCGCGCCTCGGCGTCCCGGTGTCGTGGCACCTCCCCGGCGCCGTCGTGCTGAGCCTCGTGCTCGTCATGGTCGCGGTGCGTGCGCTGCTGCCGGCCGCTGGCCGCGAGCTCGACGAGCACGTTCCTGCGGCCGACGGCGAGGCCGCCGCCGCGGAGGAGCGAGGCTCGGTCTTCGGGGCGTGGCTCGAGCCGCGCACGATCCTGGTGGGCCTCATCGTCCTGGCTGCCGCGCTCACGGAAGGGTCGGCGAACGACTGGGTCGGGCTGGCCGTCGCCGACGGCTTCGGCAAGGACGAGGCCACGGGCGCGATGGCGCTCACGGTGTTCCTCGTCGCGATGACCGGCATGCGTCTGCTGGGCACGAACCTGCTCGACCGGCTCGGCCGTGTCACGGTCCTGCGCCTCCTCGGCGGTCTCGCGTTCTCAGGGCTCGCGCTGTTCGCGTTCGCGCCGTGGATGTGGCTCGCGCTCGTCGGCGTCGTGCTGTGGGGCTTCGGTGCCGCGCTGGGCTTCCCGGTGGGCATGAGCGCCGCGGCTGACGACCCGCGGCGCGCGGCCGCGCGCGTGAGCGTCGTCTCGACGATCGGTTACACGGCGTTCTTCATGGGCCCGCCGCTGATCGGCCTGCTCGCGGAGCACCTGGGGTACCGGCACGCGCTCGCGACGATCCTCGTCCCGGTCGCGCTCGGGCTCGTCATCGCGGGTGCCGCCACGCCGCTCGCGCGGCAGCCGCGCGATACCGTGGAGGGATGACCGCTCCGCTCGACGCCTCGACCCCTGCCGCTGCGACGCCCCCTGTCGCGGGCGCTTCTGCGCGCCTCGCCGACCTCACGACGCTCCGCGTCGGAGGTCCGGCTCGCTCGCTCGTCAGGGCGACGACGGAGGGCGAGCTGATCGACGCGGTGCGTGCCGCGGACGCTGACGGTGTCCCGGTCCTCGTGCTCGGCGGCGGCTCGAACCTTCTCGTCGCAGACGAGGGCTTCGACGGTGTGGTCGTCCAGGACGTCCGCTCGGGCGTGACGGTCGACATGGTCGACTCGTGCGGCGGCGGCAGCTTCCGCGTGCCGGCGGGGCACTCGTGGGACGCGCTGGTCGAGCAGGCGGTCGCGGAGCGTTTCGTCGGGCTCGAGGCGCTGTCGGGCATCCCGGGCACGGTGGGTGCGGCGCCTGTGCAGAACATCGGGGCGTACGGGCAGGAGGTCGCCGGGGTGATCTCGACCGTGCGCGTCTACGACCGCGTGCTCGGACGAGCGCGCCTCCTCGCTGTGGGCGAGCTCGGCCTCGGCTACCGGACGTCGCTCCTCAAGCGCTCGATGCACCAGCCCGACGACGACGGGCGGGTCTGGACGCCGTCGCCGCGCTACGTCGTGCTGGAGGTCGCGTTCCAGACACGGCTCGGCACGCTTTCGCCGGAGGTCGCGTACCCGGAGCTGGCGCGCCGCCTCGGCGTCGAGGTCGGTACCCGTGCCGAGATCGCGCAGGTGCGCGCGGCGGTGCTCGAGCTGCGTGCGGGCAAGGGGATGCTCGCGGGCCCTGCGAGCGACCACGACACGTGGAGCGCCGGCTCGTTCTTCATGAACCCGGTCGTGCGCGCGGCGGACGCTGCGTCGCTCCCGGAGGGCGCGCCGCGCTTCGAGGTGCGCAGCTCGCTTCCTGAGGTCACGACGGGGCCGGCCCTCGGGGCGGTCGACGCGTCGCTCGTCAAGACGAGCGCGGCGTGGCTCATCGAGCGTGCGGGCTTCGGCAAGGGGTTCGGTGTGCACGGGGAGGAGAGCCGTGCCCGCCTGTCGACGAAGCACGCGCTCGCGCTCACGAACCGGGGCCAGGCGACCGCAGCCGACGTCGTCGAGCTCGCGCGTGCGGTGCGCGACGGCGTGCGTGACGCGTTCGGGATAGAGCTGGTCCCCGAGCCGGTCATGGTGGGCGTCACGCTGTGACGAGAGGTACGAGCGGTGTCGCGCGGCGAGGGTGTCATCAGGCGGTATCGGGGTGAGTGCGTGGGTTGTTGACGAGCGCGGTACCGGGGAGTCGTTGTCTACTGGAGACATGACGACGATCGCGACCTCTGCGCCGCGGCTCACGCGCGCGCAGCGGGCGGAGCAGGAGGCGGCCGACATCGGCTGGCTCACGGGTACCGAAGGACTTGCTGCGCTCGAGGCGGTCGTGCGTTCGGCCGGAGCGACCCTCGTGTCGGCTGTCGTGCACGAGGTGCACCACCGGCCAGGCGCGGGGGTGACGGTGGGCTTCGACGCGCGCGTCGCGACGGCGGCCGACCCGCTCGAGCGCGCGGAGTACATCCTCCTGACCACGGGCCAGGTGGAGGTGCCTGCCAGTCCTGCGAGCGGCATCGTGCGTCTCCAGAACGGTGAGCGCGTCCTGCACGCGTGGAAGCACCCGGCAGACCCGGCGCTGCCGGGTCTGCCGATCGCGTCGGACGTGACGCGCGCTGCTGCGCGCACCCGCCTCGACGAGGACCCGGGGACCGCGGTGCTCGAGCTGATCGGCTACCGGCCCATGCGCCGGGCCGTGCTGAGCCTCACGTCGCAGCGGCGCCGCGTCTTCCTCAAGGTCGTGCGTCCGGACCAGCTCGACGGCCTGCTCGCGCGCAACCGTTACGCCGAGCCGGCGGGTGCGCCCCCGGTGCTCGACGTGTGGGACGAGTCGGTGCTCGTGTTCCCGCAGGCGCAGGGCGAGCCCCTTCCTGAGCTGCTGGCGCGCGACGGCGCGGCGAGCGTCGACCCGCGTGACCTCCTCACGTGCCTCGACTCGATCCACCCGGACGCTGTGACGCTCCCGTTGCGTCGGCCGTGGGCCGAGCGCTCGGCGCACTATGCCGACGCGGCGTGCAACGTCCTGCCGGACCAGGCGGACCGCATCCGGCATCTCGAGTCGCGGATCGCGTCGCTCATCGAGCGCTTCCCGCGCGGCCCTGTGGTGCCGACGCACGGAGACTTCCACGCGGCGAACATCCTCATGACGGGCGCGGCCGTGACGGCGCTGCTCGACGTCGACACGATCGGACCGGGGCAGCGCGTCGACGACCTCGCGTGCCTGCTGGGGCACATGGCGGTCCTCCCGTGCCTCGCCCCGGAGACGTATCCCCTCGTCCCGACGACGCTGCGGCGGTGGATGTCGGTCTTCGACAGCACTGTCCACCCGGGTGCGCTGCGGGTGCGTGCGGCCGGGGTCGTGCTCTCGCTCCTGGCGAGCATGCCGGCGAACGACACGAGCGAGGCGGCTCGGACCGACGCGCTCGGGCGGCTCGCTGTCGCTGAACAGCTCCTCTCTGAGGTGCGCGACTAGGCGGCACGTGTTCGCCCTGGGCATCATGAGAGCAATCTCATGGCGTCTCGGCTCGCAGAACCTGGCAGGTGCCGTAACAATAGAAATGTCCGAAGAGATCGGGGGCTGCGTTCCCTGTCGCGCCTCGGTCGAACGGTCACCTCGGCCTTCGGGTCGGTGGATGAAGTAGCCCCCGGTTTCCCCTGGCCGGCTGGGCTTTGAGGGCCCGTCGTTTCCCCCGGACGACGGGCCCTCCTCATGCCTGCGGACGGTCGCGGCACCGGTCGCCTGCCTCGGATGAGAGGTGTCTCATCCGGGGCTTTCCGTCTCCTCACACAAGACGTTCATGATCGACTCAGGATGCCCCGTGAGGGGACGCGAAGCCGGCGTCGGCCGGAGAACGGAGCCAGTCATGAGCCAGCCCCGCGTGTGGATCGTCACCGGAGTCATCGGCGTGCTCGGTGGTGGCGCGTCGGCGGCAGCAGCGGCCGCCCAGGATGCGCCTGCTCGCGACGTCGCCCCGGCCGTCCAGGTCGCTGGCGCGAGCGCGGCTGCTCAGGAGGTCGCGTCGGTCACCCGCGCGGCGAGCGACGTCGCCGACCGTGCGACCCTCGTCGGCCCGGCGAGCACCACGACGACGGTCACGGTGATCACTCCGGGGACGGTCGTGTCGCCCGTGTCCGTCGTCTCCGCCCCGTCGCCGCAGACCGTCGTCTCGACGCAGTCGACCCCGAGCCCGACCACGACGGCCTCGCCGGTCGAGACTCCCTCACCCGTCTCGACGGCGTCGCCGGTGTCGGTGCAGACCGCGCCGAGCCCCGTCTCCACGAAGTCGCCCGTGTCGGCGAAGAGCCCTGTCTCTGCGCCGTCGGCCCCGAGCCCGCGCTCGGCGGGCTGACCGCCCGGATCGATGCCCGGGAGGGCCACGTCGGCGCCCTCAGGCTCCGAGCCGGTAGCCCATCCCTCGGACGGTCGTGATGACGGACGCTCCGAGCTTTTGCCGCAGGTACCGCACGTACACGTCGACGACGTTCGACCCGGGGTCGAAGTCGTAGCCCCACACGCGGGACAGGAGCTGCTCGCGGCTGAGCACCTGCTCGGGGTTGCGCAGGAACGTCTCGAGGAGGGTGAACTCGCGCGCCGACAGGTCGACCGTGACGTCGTCGAGCGACGCGCGTCGTGAGCGCAGGTCGAGCGAGAGCCTCCCGTGCCGCAGCACGGTGGGCTCCGCGGTGCCGACGTCGGTGCGCAGCCGCAGCCGGATGCGCGCGAGCAGCTCGTCGAACCCGAACGGCTTGGTCATGTAGTCGTCGGCGCCGCCCTCGAGACCTGCGACGGTGTCCGCGGCCGAGCCGCGTGCCGTGAGGATGATGACGGGGACGGTGTTGCCCGTGCCGCGGATGCGGTCGAGCAGCGCGAAGCCTTCCTCGTCCGGGAGGCCGAGGTCGAGGACGACGAGGTCGAAGTGGCCGGACTGGGCGTGGTCGAAGCCCTCGGCGGCGGTCGCGACAGCGGTGCAGCTGAAGCCGGCTGCCGTGAGCCCTCGGACGACGAACGACGCGATGCGCGCCTCGTCCTCAATGATGAGGATCGATGCCATCGACCTCCCCCTCCGCCGTGTGCTGGGCGTCCTGCGTCCCATTGTCCCGCGTGCGGGCCTGCCCGCGCCCGTTGTCCGCCTCCAGGTGTCTGGCGCGGTCCGGGAACGTCAGGGTGAACGTCGCGCCCTCCCCGGGTCGTGAGCGCACCGTCACGGTGCCGCCGTGCGCGGCCGCGATCGCCGAGACGATCGACAGGCCGATGCCGGAGCCCTCGGAGTCGTCCAGGGAGGTGCCGCGGTGGAACCGGTCGAAGATCCTCGGCTGCTCGTCGAGCTCGATGCCCTCGCCCTCGTCGCGGACCCAGATGCGGCACGTGCCGTCGGCGTCCGTCTCGGAGCCGATCGCGATCGTGGAGCCGTCGGGGGAGTGCCTCGCTGCGTTGGCGGCGAGCTGGACGACTGCCTGCGCGATGCGCTGCGCGTCGAGCTGGGCGACGCCGTCGGCCCGGGCGTCGACGACCCAGCGGCGTTCGGCGAGGGGGCGCAGCGTGTCGAGGAGGTCGTCAGTGAGGCGTCCGACGTCGGTCGGCGCGGGGCGGACGAAGTCGGGTCGGTCGACACGGGCGAGGGTCATGAGGTCGTCGACGAGGCGGCTCATGCGTGCGAGCTCGAAGAGCGCGACGTCGCGCGCTGCGATCACGTCGCGCGGGTCGTCGGCGTCCATGAGCTCGAGGTGTCCGCGGACGATCGTCAGGGGTGTGCGCAGCTCGTGCCCGACGTCGTCGAGCAGCGTGCGCTGCGACCGGAACACGTTCTGGAGCCGGTCGAGCATCGCGTTGACGGTCGCGGTGAGGCGGGCGAGGTCGTCCGCGCCGGTGACAGGGATGCGCAGGGACAGGTCGGACTCGGAGATCCGGCGCGCCGTCTCGTCGAGCCGTCGGATCGGCGCGAGGAGGCGGCCGGCGACGAACCACCCGACAGCGCCGACGGCGGCGAGCGCGACGACGCTCATGATCGCGAGCGTCGAGAACACCTGGGTCGAGCGTGCGCGCTCGACGTCGCGGTCGTACGCGACCACGAGCGCGCCGTGCGTCGTGTCGACGCTCTCGGCGGGCACGCCGTCGGGCGGGGTCACGTGCACGGGGACGACGACGTACCGGTAGGTGCGCTCGGACGTGCGGGTCGTGCGCAGCGAGGCGGACGGCGCGGTCGTCGCGCCTGCGAGGGCGGCGACGAGCTCGGGGTCGTCCTCGAGCCGCAGTGCGACGGACGAAGGGGCGGTCAGGGCGACCTTGTCGCCGACGAGCCCGACCATGCCCTCGTTGGGGCCGGGGATGGTGAGCCGCATCGAGGCGTAGACGAGGTCGCGAGCCGACCCGAACGGGCGACCGGTGCCGGGGTCGGTGCCTGACTCGGCGAGCGTCGTGAACGTCTCGAGGCGCAGGAGGAGGTCGCTGTCCATGCGGTCGTCCGCTGCGCGGGTCTGCAGGGCGAGGGCGGTCGAGGCGGCGAGCAGCATGCCGACCGCGCTGAGGGTGAGCACGGTGAGGAGGATGCGCGCGCGTACCGACGTGCGGTCGACCGCGGTGCGCAGGCGCGCCCACCAGCCGACGCGCGCAGTGCCCGTGGTGCCGCCGGTGGTCATGGCCGCGGCGCGCCCGACGGCGGGGGAGCGGCGAGCCAGGCGTCGATGCCGGCGAGGAGCCGGGCGACGGTCGCGCTGCTCGCGCGCGACGCGCGCACGGACGCGCGGGCGAGGTCGGCGAGCACCTCGTCGGGGAGGCCGTGCTCGTGCCGGGCGAGCTCGTACTGGGCGGTCAGCCTGCTGCCGAACAGCAGCGGGTCGTCGGCGCCGAGGGCGACCTGCGTGCCGGCGTCGAGCAGGGTCGTGAGCGGCACCTCCGCGGCCTTGTCGTAGACGCCGAGCGAGACGTTCGAGGACGGGCACACCTCGAGGGCGACGCCCTGGCGGACGATCGTGTCGAGCAGGCGCGGGTCTTCGGCGGCGCGGACGCCGTGCCCGAGCCGGCGAGGCCCGAGCTCGGCGAGCACGACCTCGATGTGGTCGGGGCCCAGCAGCTCGCCGCCGTGGGGCACGGCTGCGAGGTCGCCGTGCGCGGCGATGCGGAAGGCGTGCGCGAACTCGTCGGTGCGGCCGCGTCGCTCGTCGTTGGAGAGCCCGAACCCGACGACGTCGCCCGCGCCCGTCCCGGCGTAGCGCACCGCGAGCCGCGCCAAGGTCCGCGCCTCGAGCGGGTGCCGCATCCGCGAGGCGGCGACGATCACGGCGACCTCGGTCCCTGTCGCGGCGGAGGCGGTGCGCGCTTCGTCGAGGACGATCTCGAGGGCGGGCGTGATGCCGCCCACGTGCGGCGCGTACGACGTCGGGTCCACCTGGATCTCGAGTCGGCCCGAGCCTTCCGCGGCGTCGTCCTCCGCGGCTTCGCGGACGATCCGGCGCATGTCGGCCTCGGTGCGCACGCATGCTCGTGCGGCGTCGTACAGGCGCTGGAACCGGAACCAGCCCCGTTCTGTCGCGGTGACCTGGAGCGGGGTGCCGCTCAGGAGGGCGGCGGGGAGGCGCATGCCGTGCTGCTGTGCAAGGTCGACGAGGGTGCTGGGCCGCATGGACCCGGTGAAGTGCAGGTGGAGGTGCGCCTTCGGCAGGGTCGCGAGGTCTCGCATCAGCCCAGTGTCGCAGAGCACACCTCTGCGTGCGGAGGCAGCCCGGTTTGGGTGTCGTGGGACCCAGCGGGTACAGTGTCCTGTCGGTGGTTGATATCCACTCTGATGGTCTGCGCCCGCAGACCGCTCGGAGCGGGAGCAGCCCCGAAGGGTAGTGGCGCAATTGGTAGCGCAGCGGTCTCCAAAACCGCAGGTTGCAGGTTCGAGTCCTGTCTACCCTGCGCGAGGTGCTCGGAACACGGGTCGCCTGGCAGGTCGAGTGGTTCGGAGGGGTCGATCGATCCCCCGTAGGTGCAGGCAGTGACGAGGCCAGCGACGTAGGGACGTGAACGTGAGCGAAACTGCCCCTGAGGCGACGGGCGCTGATGCAGCGCGCGTGAACGGCGCTGAGTCGGCCAAGGGCTCGGCGAAGAAGAAGTCGTTCTTCGCCCGCGTCGCTCTGTTCGTCCGCCAGGTCGTCGCCGAGCTCAAGAAGGTCACGACGCCGACGCGTTCCGAGCTGCTCCAGTACACGGGCGTCGTCCTCGTCTTCCTCGTCGTGGTGATGGCTTTCATCACCGTCGTCGACATGGGCGTCGGCAAGTTCATGCTCTGGCTGTTCGGCGCCTGACCGAGCCGAACACCACGGCGCCCCGCGAGGTGAGCGCCCGGCGCTCACGTCTCCATCGTTCGTCAGTAGTCAGCAGAAAGCAGGTCCCCACGTGTCTCAGGAATCGCTGGAGCCGGCGGAGGAGTTCGTCGCGCCCGCAGCCGAGGCCGACGAGAACGGTACGGCTGTCGAGGCCCCCGACGTCTCGGCCACCGAGGGCGAGGACGTCGCTGCTGACCAGGACGCTCAGCCCGAGGCTGACGAGGACGCCGAGGTCGACCCGGTCGAGGAGTTCAAGGCCGAGCTGCGTCGTGTGCCCGGTGACTGGTACGTCATCCACTCCTACGCGGGCTACGAGAACCGCGTAAAGGTCAACCTCGAGAACCGCACCCAGTCCCTCAACATGGAGGACTACATCTTCCAGGTCGAGGTGCCCATGGAGGAGGTGACGGAGATCAAGAACGCGCAGAAGAAGGTCGTCCGTCGCGTCCGTATCCCCGGGTACGTCCTCGTGCGCATGGACCTCACCGACGAGTCGTGGGGCGCGGTTCGCCACACGCCCGGTGTGACCGGGTTCGTGGGCCACACCCACCAGCCCGTCCCGCTGACCTTTGACGAGGTCTTCTCGATGCTCGCTCCGTCGCTCGCGCCGAAGCCCGAGGCCGCCAAGTCCTCGAAGCCGGCCGCCGGTGCGATCGAGGTCGACTTCACCGTGGGCGAGTCCGTGACCGTCACCGACGGTCCGTTCGAGACGCTGCCCGCCACGATTTCCGAGATCAACGCCGAGGGTCAGAAGCTCAAGGTGCTGGTCTCGATCTTCGGCCGGGAGACCCCGGTCGAGCTCTCGTTCAACCAGGTCGCCAAGATCTGAGTCGAACCCACCGGTGCCGTCGCACGGACGGCGCCGAACCTGCAGTCATCACAAGAAGGACCCGAGAATGCCTCCCAAGAAGAAGGTCGCAGGCCTGATCAAGCTCCAGATCCAGGCTGGTGCTGCCAACCCTGCGCCGCCGATCGGCCCCGCGCTGGGTCAGCACGGCGTGAACATCATGGAGTTCTGCAAGGCCTACAACGCGGCCACCGAGTCGCAGCGCGGCAACGTGATCCCCGTGGAGATCACGGTCTACGAAGACCGTTCCTTCACGTTCATCACGAAGACCCCGCCGGCAGCCGAGCTCATCAAGAAGGCCGCTGGCGTCGACAAGGGCTCCGCGACCCCGCACACCACCAAGGTGGCGAAGCTGTCGGCCGCCCAGGTCCGCGAGATCGCTCAGACGAAGCTCGAGGACCTCAACGCGAACGACCTCGACGCCGCGTCGAAGATCATCGCCGGCACCGCCCGCTCCATGGGCATCACCGTCGAGGGCTGAGAACGCCCTAGCGTCACCGCCGCAGCCGAGAGGCCGTGGCACCCCAGAATCCCCAGTGGAAGGGTCCGCGCGGACCCGCACCACGACTGCTGAAACAGGAGAAGCAGATGGCAACGCGCAGCAAGGCGTACCGCAACGCCGCAGAGAAGATCGACCGCGACCGGCTCTACGCTCCTCTCGAGGCCGTGCGCCTCGCGAAGGACACCGTGTCGACGAAGTTCGACTCGACCGTCGAGGTGGCCTTCCGCCTCGGTGTCGACCCCCGCAAGGCGGACCAGATGGTCCGTGGCACCGTCAACCTTCCTCACGGCACCGGAAAGACCGCTCGGGTCCTGGTCTTTGCGAACGGTGAGAAGGCAGAGCAGGCCCGTGCGGCCGGCGCTGACGAGGTCGGCGGCGACGAGCTCATCGAGAAGGTGGCCGCTGGCTACACCGACTTCGACGCCGCTGTCGCGACGCCGGACCTCATGGGCAAGGTCGGTCGCCTCGGTAAGGTGCTCGGCCCGCGTGGTCTGATGCCGAACCCGAAGACGGGCACGGTGACCATGGATGTCGCCAAGGCCGTCGAGGACATCAAGGGCGGAAAGATCGAGTTCCGCGTCGACAAGCACGCGAACCTGCACTTCATCATCGGCAAGGCGTCCTTCTCGGAGACGCAGCTGGTGGAGAACTACGCTGCGGCGATCGAGGAGATCCTCCGTCTGAAGCCGTCCTCCTCGAAGGGCCGCTACATCACGAAGGCCTCGCTGACGACGACGAACGGCCCGAGCATCCCGCTCGACCAGTCGCGCACGACGAAGCTCCTTGAGGACACCGACGAGGCCTGAGCCTCGCAGTCCTCGCACCGCCACGAAGGCCGGTCCCCGTTCGGGGGCCGGCCTTCGTGCGTGAGCGGGGGTAGAGCGGTATTCTCCGCACCGCTAGGTTGTGACAGAGGCCACGTCGACTCTCCCTAGAACGTCACGATGTCGATGTATCAGGCCGAACCACCCTGAGCTCCTGTCGGTGTTCAGGCGAACGTACCGAAGGAGCTGGGATGGACGCCGTTGCGGACGATCGAGCACGGGTGGGGGCCCGTGACGACGATCTGGCTGGACGCGCGTCCGCCGCGCTGACGGCCTACCTCGACGGCGATGCCGGCTCTCTCGAGACGCTCGTCCGGGACGTCACCCCGTTGCTCTGGCACATCGTCAGGGGACAGGGCGTGGATGCCGAGGAGGCTCAGGACGTGGTCCAGGGGGTCTGGGTGCAGCTGGTCCGCAAGGCCACGACCATCCGAGATCCTCAGGCCGTGCTGCAGTGGCTGTTGGTGTCCGCGAGGCGTGCGGCGTGGCGGACTGTTCGGGGGAGCAGGAGGCTCGCAGAGCTCGATGGTGACGTCCACGCCGAGGGATCGGCGCGTGCCGGGGGCGCGCCGATCCCCGGCGTATCCGTCGACCCGAGCGAGACGGTCATCCGCGCCGAGCGGGACCGGGCTCTCTGGGACGCCGTCGGATCTCTGGACGAGAGGTGTCAACGGCTGTTGCGTCTTGTGGCGTTCGTGGACCGGCCCGACTACGCGTCGGTATCGGTGGCGCTCGGGATGCCGGTCGGGAGTATCGGTCCCACCAGGGGCCGTTGCCTGGCCAAGCTCAGGGTCAGGCTCGAGTCGGATGGGGGCGTTCGGTCGTGACAGAAGCACATGTGGACGAGCTTGCAGGCGGCCTGCTCGACGAGGTGGACGCACAGGTCATGCGTCGCCTGCGCGGCGCGCTCGAGGCGAGCGACCCCGTGCCGCGTGATCTCGTCGAGCGGTCGCTCTTCGCGATGACTCTCGCGGCGCTCGACGCCGAGGTGATGAGCCTGCAAGAGCTGGCGTCATACGAGGGTGCGATGCGCAGCGAGGGCGGCAGCACGGTCGCTGCCCGCACGGTGACCTTCACCGCGAGCGCGTTGAGCATGATGATCACGCTGACCTCCGACGACGGCGCGGTGCGCGTCGACGGATGGGTCTCCCCGCCACGTGAGCTCGAGGTGGAGCTCCGGCGGGCTGGGAGCGAGCCACGCACGGTCGTGGCTGACGAGGGCGGTCGCTTCGCGTTTCCTCGCGTCGACCGGGGCCTCGTCGGGTTTGTCCTGCACGACGTCGGGTCCGGCTCTGCGACCCTGACGACTCCGACCATCGAGATCTGAAGGAGGCCACGTGGCCGTCCCGCCGCGAGACCAGTCCTTGCCCTACGGTGACAACGACCCGCTGCAGTGGCGGACGAGGTTCCTCGACCCGTCGGGCGCCGACCAGACGCTCGGTGCCGTGCGGTTCCAGCCCACCTGGTACGTGAACGACCGGATCATCGTCTCGGGCCCGCGTCCCGTGGGCTCCACGCCGGGTGACGGCGAGCCGGCGCTGCCTGGCCTCGACCTGCTGCGAAAGGTCGCCGCTGAGGAGGGGTACGCGGTCGTGCCCGACGTCCCGGACGTGGTCGGAGGCGAGAACGACGATCCTCGAGCCCGCGAGCTGCTCGCGGCTGTCGACCTGGGCGACGAGACCTACGCGGTGACGCTCGTTCCTGAGCCGGGACGGGTCCAGTCTCCGCCGGAGGCGTGGGACATCCTGCAGAAGGTGCAGCTCGAGGCGGGTGAGGTCGGCGACGGGCCGTCGCGCGACCCGGAGAGCTGGTCGTCGGTACCGGTGTACGGGCTCGAGCACGTGGTGAGCGCGGTGCCGTTCACCCAGTCGCACCCCTTCACCCAGTCCCACCCCTTCACCCAGTCGCACCCCTTCACCCAGTCGCACCCGTTCACTCAGTCCCATCCGTTCACTCAGTCCCATCCGTTCACTCAGTCCCATCCGTTCACGCAGTCGCACCCGTTCACGCAGTCCCACCCCGCGTCGGGTCTCGCGGAGTACGCGGCCATCGGGTCCGGAGGCCGCCAGCCGGTCATGTGGGCAGGTGTCGACCCGCAGCGCCGTCTCGCAGACGGAGACTCGCCGTACCGCGCGGCCGACGGCACACGCCGCCCGGTCGTCGCGATCCTCGACACGGGCGTCGGCGAGCACCCGTGGCTCAGGGACGACGTCGTCGTGCGTGACCCGCAGGTGCTCGGCGCGCCGATCGGCTGCTTCACGCCGCCGGCAGCCCAGGTCGAGGACTCCGAGATCGGGGGCATGTCGCTCGCTCCGCTCACCGGGCCGCTCGACCCGGTCGCGGGCCACGGCACGTTCATCGCGGGCCTCGTTCGCCAGACGGCGCCGGACGCGGCGATCCTCTCGTGCCGCGTCTACGGGGGTGCTGGCGTCGTCGCGGAGTCTGACCTCTTGCGGTCGCTGCGCAACCTGCTGCGCTTCCACATCCTCGGCCTCGCCGGCTTCGAGGGGTACGCCCCGGTAGACGTCGTCGCGCTGTCGTTCGGCTACTACCACGAGCGTCCCGAGGACGCCGCGTTCGACGAGCCGTTCGCCCGCGCACTTCGGGCTCTGCGCCGCTGGGGAGTCGCGGTCGTCGCGTCGTCGGGCAACGACGGCGTCACGCGCCCGACCTTCCCGGCCGCGTTCGCGCCGCTCGTCGACCACCGCTCCGGCGGAGTCGAGGTCGTCGACCCTCGGGAGGTCCCGCGAGCGTTCGCGCCTATGGCGACCGTCGGCGCGCTCAATCCCGACGGGACCACCGCGTTCTTCAGCAACGACGGCCCGTGGGTGACGACGCTGCGCCCCGGCGCGGGGCTCGTGAGCACTGCCCCGGTCACGCTCGACGGGACGTGGCAGGCCACGCGGGAGGCGCCCGGCTTCTACGACCCGAACCCGCGATCGACGATCGACCCCGACGCCTTCCAGGGGGGCTTCGCGGTGTGGAGCGGCACGTCCTTCGCCGGACCGGTCCTCGCCGGCCAGATCGCCGCGCACCTGCTCGGCGAGCGTCCTGGCGACGTGACCGGGGATGCGGGCGAGGTAGGCGCCAGGGCGAAGGACCAGCGGGGTCGCTCCTGGACCGCGGTCGGGTCCGCCGTGGGCCTGCATCCTGCCGCTGACTAGGAAGAACCCTGCCCGTCGTCGCCCGCCGTCGCTACACTGACCGGGCGACGACGGGGCAGGGAGCACCCGGCGCGCACAGACGTCAAGGGGTGCACTGGTGCGCGATCGCGCAGACGGAGCCGACGACCTCGCTGCTCCTGCGTCCCCCACGGACCGCGCCTGGGCCGCGCTCCGCGACGGCCTCGCGCTCGCCGACCGAGGGGTGCCGCGGGATGCCGCCGAGGTCCTCGCACGCGCGCTCGACGACCTGGACGCGGCCCCCGTCTCCGGCGACACGGAGCTCGTGCGCGCGCGCCTCCTCCTCGCTCTCGCGATGCCGCAGTTCGAGGTCGACGGCGACGGTGACGCGTGCGACAACCGGCTCGCCGACGCGCTCGGCCTCGCGCGTGGGATCGACGCCGCGTCCGTCGTCGTCGCCGTCCACGGGCAGCGTGCGCTGCACGCGCTGCGCACGGGCAACCCCGACGCGGCCCTGGCGCACTTCGACGCCGCGATCGAGCTCATCGACGACTCGGAGCCGCGCGACGCGTGCATCCTCCTGCTCAACCGCGGATGCCTGCACCTCGACCGTGGTGACCTCGCGGCGGCACGCGCCGATCTCGGCGCGTGCGTCGCGCGAGCCGAGGCGATGGGCGACGCGATGCTCTTGTTCAAGTCGAGCCACAACCTCGGTTACGCGGAGTTCCTCGCGGGCGACCTGCCGCAGGCGCTCGCCGCGATGGAGCGCGCCGCACAGACGCACCTGCCCGACGTCGGGCTCGACCTGTCCGCTCTGCCGATCGCGCTGCTCGACCGCGCGCAGGTGCTGTTCGAGGCGGGCCTCGTCGGCGAGGCTGACGAGCGGCTCGCCCGCGCGGGCGCGCTGTTCGAGGAGCGCGGCCTCGAGCAGGACCTCGCTGAGGTCGAGGTGCTGCGTGCACGGTGTGCTCTGCTCAGCGGCCGTGCCACCGACGCGGCCGAGCTCGCGGCGTCGGCCCGTCGTCGCTTCGGCGACCGTGGCAACGTGGTGTGGTCGGCGCGTGCGCACCTGACGGAGCTGCAGGCGCGCCTGGGTGCTCTGACCGGCGCCGAGGAGCCGCCGCGCGACCAGCTCGTCGAGCTCGCGACGGAGGCGGAGGCGCTGCTCGACGCGTCCGAGCGCGACGAGTCGGGGCGCGTCACCGCTGATGTCGGGACGCGTGTGCGGCTGGTCGCCGCCGAGGCTCGCGCGGTCGCGGGGGACGGTGCGGCTGCCGCGACGCTCCTCGAGGGGGCTGCGGCCGCACGACATGACGGTCCCGTGGAGTCGAGGGTGCACGGCGCCGTCGTGGAGGCGCTCCTCAAGTTCGACGGGGGTGACCGCGCGGCGGGGCAGGCGGCCGTGCGCAGGGCGCAGGAGGTGCTCGGGGAGTTCCGGGCCCAGTTCGGTTCGGTCGAGGCGGTCACGGCGAGCGCGATCCACGGTCGCCGGCTCGCGGAGGTCGACCTCGCAGCTGCGTGCCGGACGGGAGATGCGGGGGAGGTCCTCGAGGCGGTGGACCGTGGGCGTTCGGTGTTCGCGGGGCCTGCGCGGGTGCGGCCGCGCGACGCGTCGGGGCCGCTCGCGGCGCTGTCCGCCGAGCTGCGGCGGGTGAGCGAGCAGCTGCGTGCGGTGGAGCCGACCGCGGCGGTCGGCCGGCTCGCCGAGCTGCGCGAGCGGGCGAACGCCTTGCGTCACCAGGTGCGGGAGCTCTCCTGGCAGGAGGCGGGCGGTGGTCGCGCTCCACGACCCTTCACGGCAGCCGAGGTGCGCGGGCGGCTGAGGGACGCGCCGGAGGTCACTCTCGCGCAGTTCGTCGTCGTGCGCGGACGGTTGCTCGCCGCCGTCCTCTCGGCGGGCGTGGAGCGCCTCGTCGACCTGGGTGACGCGACCCGTTGGGAGGAGTCGGCCCGGCGTCTGCGCTCGGACCTGCGCATGGTCTCCAACGCGCTCGTGCCGGGGCCGCTGCGCGACGTCGCGCGTGCTTCGCTCGCGCGCGAGGCCGCCCTCCTCGACGCCGGGCTGCTCGCGCCGCTCGGGGACGTGGGCACGTTGCGGGTGGTCGGCCCTGCGTGGCTCGTGACGCTCCCGTGGGGTGTGCTCCCGTCGCGCCGCGGGCGTCCGACGCCGTGCGGTCCGGGGATCTTCCTGGGCGCGCGACCGGGAGGCGTCCCCGGCTCGGCGTCACGCACGACGGCGGTCGCGGGGCCGGCTGTCCCGCTCGCGGCGCGGGAGGTCGCCGCGGTCGTCGCGGGGTACCCGGGTGCGGCTGCGTTGACCGGGGACACGGCGACGTGCGCCGCGACCGCGCATGCCTTGCGGTCCGACGACGTCGTGCACCTCGCGGTCCACGGCAAGCACGTCGCGGACAACCCTCTCTTCTCCTCGGTGCTGCTCGCGGACGGCCCGCTGTTCGCGTACGAGCTCGACGGGGAGCCGCTCTCTGCGGGGCTCGTGGTGCTGTCCGCGTGCGAGGTCGGCGGCGCGACGGGGGTGCCGGGCGGCCAGTCGCTCGGGCTCGCCGCGGTGCTCCTGAGGCTCGGGGTGCGGCACGTCGTCGCGGCTGTCGAGCCTGTCTCCGACGAGCATGCGGGCGCCGTCATGCCGCGTCTCCACGAGCTCGTGCGCGCCGGGTTCGACCCGGCGCGGGCACTCGCGGTGGTGACGGCGGACGCGGGGGAGGCGTCGCCGTTCGTCTGCCTGACGTCGGACGTCGCGTGAGCGCTGCCGGAGGTCGTGGCGCGGATTTGGCGAACAGGCCCGGGTTCGGTTAGTCTCATCCGGTTACCAAAGACCGCAGGTCGTCAGTCGTGCCCAGGTGCGAGTGACCGAAGCTCCGTGAGAACGGGGGCCGGCGCAGGTGCGAACTGTCCGGGCGTCAGCCCGCCGAGAGCCTCGCGACTGCGCGGGGCTCTTTTTCTCTTTCCCGGGGCCGGTGCCGGCGGTACCACCATCGGAAGGATTGCCATGGCGAGGCCGGACAAGGCAGCGGCAGTTGCAGAGCTCACGGAGAACTTCCGTGAGTCCAGCGCTGTTGTGCTGACCGAGTACCGCGGGCTCACCGTCGCGCAGCTCAAGCAGCTGCGTCGGTCGCTCAGCGGCAACGCAACCTACGCCGTGGTGAAGAACACGCTGACCGCTATCGCGGCCAAGGAGGCCGGCGTCGAGATCGACGACGCCGTGCTCGCCGGGCCCTCGGCTGTCGCCTTCGTGACCGGTGACCCGGTCGAGGCTGCCAAGGGTCTGCGTGACTTCGCCAAGGCGAACCCCCAGCTGGTCATCAAGGCGGGTGTCCTCGACGGACGCGCGCTGACCGCTGAGGACATCACGAAGCTCGCGGACCTCGAGTCCCGCGAGGTTCTTCTGGCCAAGGCAGCGGGCGCCTTCAAGGCGAAGCTGTTCCAGGCGGCCTACCTGTTCACGGCTCCTGCCTCGCAGGCCGTGCGCACCATCGACGCCCTGCGCGAGAAGCAGGCTTCGGCTGCTGCCTGACGTTTCCTCACGGAACCGTTCGCGCAACCAGCATTCACACCATTTTCTCTGCTTCACGCAGGACAACAGGAAGGAACGCCGATCATGGCGAAGCTCACCACCGCCGAGCTCATCGAGGCTTTCAAGGAGCTCTCCCTCATCGAGCTCTCCGAGTTCGTGAAGGCTTTCGAGGAGACCTTCGAGGTCACCGCTGCGGCTCCCGCCGCCGTCGCCGTTGCGGCCCCCGCCGCGGGGGGCGCTGTCGAGGCTGAGGAGGAGAAGGACGAGTTCGACGTCATCCTCGCCGCCGCCGGTGACAAGAAGATCCAGGTCATCAAGGAGGTGCGCGCCCTCACGAGCCTCGGCCTGAAGGAGGCCAAGGACCTCGTTGACGGTGCCCCGAAGCCGGTTCTCGAGGGTGTCGCGAAGGACAAGGCTGAGGCCGCGAAGGCTGCCCTCGAGGGCGCTGGCGCGACCGTCGAGCTCAAGTGATCCCTGCCCCTCGGGGCTGATCGCTGACGAGGCCCGCACCACTTCGGTGGTGCGGGCCTCGTCGTGTCTCCGGCCTTCCCTGATCAGCTCGCTCGGGTGCTGAGCTAGCCGGATCGTCTCGTGCGGCGAGCCCGATGGTGAGGACCACGCTGCGACGGCCGCGATCGGCTTGAGCCCGTCGACGGGGCCGGACGACGGACGTCGGGCACGTGGTGCTCACACCCCGAGGGACAGGAACATCGGGACCACGACCATGATGAGGATCCCGCCGAACATCAGGATCATCGGGAAGAGGAGCTTGCTCCCGGCCTTGTTTCCCTCCCGCTGAACGGCCTGCTTCTTCACGTGCCAGCTCTCTGTCGACTGACCGGTGAGGATGGTCGGGAGGTCGCTGCCGCCGCGCTGGATCGACTGGACGAGAGTCGAGGTGAACCGCTTGATCTCGGGGAGCATGGACCTGGTGCCGAACTGCTGGATGGCCTCGGCGTCAGGCGTGCCGTTCTGCATCGCGCTCACAGCGAGCCGCATCTCCTCGTAGAGGACTCCGTCACCCGCGAGGCTGGTCTGGGTCCATGCGTCCCTCAGGATCATGCCCGCGTTGGTGAGCAGCGCCAGGGAGGACACCATGTCGCAGAAGTCCCGGTACATGGCCTCGCCGCGCAGGCGCACGCGGTTGCGGACCTGGTCGCCGTAGTAGTACGCGGCGAGCCCCGAGAGGATGATCAGGATGACGAGGAAGCCTGCGGAGCGTGTGATGCCGTAGATGCCGAACGAGGCGACGAGGCAGGTCAGCCCGACCGTCACCTGCTGGGCACGCACAGTCCTCATGTAGAACTCCGCGTACTGGCGCGTGAAGAGCACGTCCATGAGCTGGCGCAGCTGCAGGTCGGCACGGGACCGGAACGAGTACCGCGTGATCTCGAGGAACGTGTAGCCGACGGGGTAGAGCTCGTGGAGCGGGAACTCCTTCTCGCTGATCCCCTCGAACAGCGGAGCATGCTTGCGACCGACTGCGAAGAGGACGATCCAGCCGGCGAGGAGGACAGTCCCGAGGGACATGAGTGCGATCTGCGAAGTTGTCATGGTCAGATCTCGATCGTCATGATCTTGCGGGAGAGCGCATAGGCGCCGATGAACATCCCGACCGCGACGAGGGTGCAGAGCACCCCCGCAGGGGTCGCGAGCGCGGTGGCGAACGAGCCGCCGCTGGACTTGAGGACCGCGACCAGGACGACGGGCAGCGCCACCATGATGAGCGACTCGTTCTTCGAGGCCACGAAGCTCGTCTCGATCTCCTCGTTCATCGCCATCTTCTCGGAGATGATGAGGTGCGCGTTGCGCACCGCCTCCTTCATGTCGGCGCCGCGGAGATAGGCGATCTCGAACACGTTGGCGAACGACTTGATGTCCGTGCTGCCGGACCGCTCGCCGAGGTCACGGATCATCTCCTCGATCCGGATGTTGTTGTGGAACCCCGCGACGATCACGTTGAGCTCCTGCACGATCGGAGCGTCGTCGGCGTACTGGTTCGCCAGGTCTTTGCGCGCGTCGTCGAAGGCGCGGATGACTGTCGACCCGGCCGAGAGGGACGTCGAGACGCTCTCGAGGAGGTCGCGGAACTGACGCTCGAGCGTCTTGCGGCGCGCGTCACGGATCTGGTCGGCGCGCACCTTGAGGAAGTACTTCGTGGCGAACCCGCCGCTGGCCAGCACGACGATCGTGTCGATCACGTTCGTGACGGTCGTCCGTGCACCTTCAGCATCCTTGCCCAGGCCGCCGAAGAAGAGGTAGCCGACTGCGCCTGCGACGCTGAACGCCAGGAGGCTGTAGAGCGCCAGCTCACCGAGCGTGAGGTGGTAGACGCGGTAGTTGTAGACCTTCGTGTTGATCGGGGAGCGGAGCCACTGGGGTTCAGCCTTCGTCTTCTTCGGGCGCTTCTCTGCCATGGCGGGGCGTCCTTCCTGCGGCATCAGAACTCGTCCTGGTACCCGGCCAGGCGTAGCTTGTCGACGTTGAGCATCGGGTTGTCGGTGCGCACGAGCGCTCCGGCGACGTGGGTGAACGTCGAGGACGGGTCCTCCTGGAACTCGTAGAGGGGGTTGAGGACGATCTGCCCGTGCTCGTAGCCCACGACCTCGGCGATCTCCATGGTCCGGCGGGTGTGGTCACGCAGTCGTGACAAGTGGATCACGATGTCGAGCGCAGACGCGATCTGGTGACGGATCGCCTCGAGGGGAAGGGTCGACGAGGCCTGGAGAACCATCGTCTCGAGCCGGCTGAGCATGTCCCGGGTGGAGTTGGCGTGCCCGGTCGACAGGGAACCGTCGTGGCCGGTGTTCATCGCCTGGAGCATGTCGAGAGCCTCCGCGCCGCGCACCTCACCGACGACGATCCGTTCGGGGCGCATGCGGAGCGACGAACGGATCAGCTGGCGCATCGAGATCTCACCGACCCCGGCGACGTTCGCGTTGCGGGTCTCGAGACGCACGAGGTTGTCGACGCCGTCGATCTGGAGCTCGGCCGAGTCCTCGATCGTGATGAGCCGCTCGTCCTGCCCGACGAAGTTCGTCAGGGCGTTGAGGAAGGTCGTCTTGCCCGACCCTGTCCCGCCCGAGATGAAGATGTTGTACCGGCTGCGTACGAGCGTCGCGAGGAAGTCAGCGACCTCGGGCGTGACCGAGCCGTACCCGATCAGGCGCCGCATCGTCATGGGGTCTCGTGAGAACTTACGGATCGTCACGGTAGGCCCGTCGAGCGCGACGGGCGGGAGCACGACGTTGACGCGCGAACCGTCCGGCAGCCGCGTGTCGACGATGGGGTTGGCCTGGTTCACCTCACGCCCCGCCTGCCCGACGATGCGCTGGATGATGTCCTCGAGGCGGCGCGAGCTCTCAAAGCTCCCTGGAACCTCCTGCACCTGGCCGTTGCGTTCGACGAAGATGCTGTCGGGGCCGTTCACCATCACCTCGGTGACCGACTCGTCAGACAGGAGCGAGTCGAGCAGGCCGAGGCCACGGATCGAGCCGTAGACCTGCTGGACGACCCGCACGCGGTCGGTGACGGACACGTACTCGCCCGAGACCTGCTCCTCGAGAGCGCCACGGATGTGGTCCTCGAGAGCGTCGTCGTCGAGGCGCGTGAGCTCCGCGTTCGACAGGATGTGCGTCCGCAGACGTTCGGCGATCTCCCCGAGCCGCTCCGGCGTCATCGTGCGACTGCCTGGACGACGCGGTCGAGGCTGCCTGACGCGTAGATGGCGTTGATGACCTGCTCCTCGCCGCCGCCGTCGAACCGGGCGATGCCACCGATCTCAGAGATCGGCAGGTTCTCGAGCCGTGCCGAGCCCGCGCCCCACCGGTTGTAGAGCAGGCCGGTGCGGGGCAGGAGCGAGAGGTCGTGCTGGCCGGAGAGCAGCTCGAGCGCCCCGAGCGCCCGCGTGATCTTCGCGTTCGCCGACGGCGTGCCGTCCGAGACGAGGACGACCTGGCTGGCGGCGTCGAGCAGCTTGAGGGTTCGCGGGCCGAGGTCGAACGGGACGTCGAGCACCGCGGCGTCGAAGCCGCCGCCGCTGAGGTGCTCCGTCAGGAGTGCGATGTCGTCGTCCGCGAGCTCGAGGACGTCGCTCGCGAGAGGAGAGCTCGCGAAGAACAGCGTGCCGAAGGCGTCGCGGTACGCGTGCTGCTCGAGCTGGAGCTGGAGGTTGCCGCGCCGGCGCTTGACCGCGTAGACGACGTCGGAGAACGTCCCGTGGGGCGCGCTCGTGAGACCGAAGCGGGCAGAGACGTCCTCGCACGGGTCCAGCGACAGGTAGAGGGTGCGCGGCCCGTCTGCCTGCATCGAGAGCGAGCGTGCGACGGCGATCGCCGTCGAGGTCGTCCCGACGCCGCCGACGGGGGAGGTGACGACGACGAGGTGGCCCGCGTCCCCGGCCCGCGACGGGCGCATCTGCACCGCCTCGGCGGCGTCGTCGAACAGTGCGACGACCGAGCGGTAGAAGGAGTCGACGGGCGCGTACCGCGGGATGGCGGGGACTCCCCGGACAGACGCCACCTCCGGGGAGTCGACGAGCCGTGCGAGCACCATGCGCGGCGGAAGCTGGTCGGGGTCGACGTCGAACGACTCGGCCGCGACGAGCACGTGGGTGCGTGTCGACGTGATCGATGCGAGCGCCCCTTCGAGGGACGTGAACGCGAGGACCTCGATACGCCCGGGATAGCTCGCGGCGAGGTGCTCCTGCAACCGGGTGAGGTACGTGGTGTCGGTGTCGAGCACCGCGAGCTGGATGCGCATCGTTCCTCAGGTTCGTCGGCGAGGGGTCACGTGGAGAATAGGGTGCTGCCGCACCGCTGTCGACCGGTAGAAATGATCCCCGGATGCGGTTCCGCTCGTCGCGGACACTTCACCCCGCTATCTTTTGCGGGGCCCTTGCTGCGCAGCTAGTCTCGCCGCAGCCGACACGAAGGACACAGGACGTGAACGTGAATCGATGGAAGACCGCAGCCGCGGTGCTCGCGGTGGCGGCCCTGCTCGGCGCCTGCTCGGACGGTGGCGACCCCACGCCGACGTCGGCGCCCAGCGGTGGCAGCTCGACGGCTGCCCCCACCACGGGTGGGGACACCGCGGAGTGGTGCGAGCCGGGAGACCGCGCAGAGAGCGACTACACGCTCACCTTCGGTGAGATGGGTGCAGCGTCCGACGAGTGGTCGTCCTACCTCGACCGCAAGTGGCGCCACTATCTCCCGTTCACGTTCACCAACACGATGGACGTCAGGTGCGTCTTCGCGATCACGGTCGACCTCGCGGTCGACGGTGCAGGCGGCAAGGCGACGGACGGCTTCTCCGTCCCGTTGATGCCCGGACAGTCCTTCTCGGGCCAGATGTTCGACCTCGACGTCGCGCTCGGGCTCCCCGACACAGAGTCGGTCGACGCGCCCGCGGCGCTCGCGCCCTCGGTGACGAAGGCGAAGAGCGCTCGCTACTTCGGCGACTACTACGACCTGACGTTCGAGGTCGGCGAGCGCGAGGGTGTCGGTTCCGCCGCCACGGTGCCGGTCGTCGCCACGACGACCGCGGTCTCCGAGGGGATGCCAGAGCGTCTGAGCTCTGCGCGGGACGACGACTTCTGGCTGCTCGGGCTCGACGGTCAGGGGAACGTCATCACCGTCTCGCGCAACATGCAGCCGGCGCTCAAGGTGCCCGGAGAGACCACGACCTGGTTCGCCATCGCAGGTGGTGGCTCCAGCGGCTACGCGCGTGAGCTCATGCCGATGTCGACCTATGACTCGGTCAAGAGCTGGACGTTCGTCGCTCAGCCAGTCTTTACCAACCTCGACAAGTGACGTGCTCGTCGATGATCAGCAGCGCCTCAGGGGCAGCTCACCACACAGGAGGAACCGAATGACCACCGCACTCATCCGTGCCGAGATTGGACTGCGTTCGGTGGCAGCACGTGCGCTGCGTGCTGTCCGTGACGAGCGGGGCGAGGTGAACATCGTCGCCACGGTGCTCCTCATCGTCCTTGCAGTCGCGCTCATCGTGCTCTTCCAGGGGCAGATCAAGGGCTGGCTGTCGACCATGTTCGAGAAGATCAACTCGGGTATCGGATCGGTCGGCTGACGTGGTGACCAGCCGACGGCGCGACACGGCTGGGGCCGCACGCACGCGTCCCTCCCGCGGTCCGCGCCGTCGGCTGCGTCGGGCACGTGACGAGAGTGGTCTGGTCATCGTGGAGGCCGCCTTCATCTACCCGGTGGTCTTCGCGGTGCTGGCGCTCCTCCTCTACGTGGGCGACATGTTCTATCAGCGCTCGTGGATCGAGGCAGCGGTCATGCGCTACTCGATCGAGGGCGCGGCCGAGGTCGCCAACTCCTCCCTCGCCAACGTCTCCGTGGACAACGGATCAGGTGCTGGGTCCCTCGACGTCGGGGGGATCGAGAACAACCCCTATCGCTTTCTCTTCAACGGCGGCGCCGATTCCGACGTCGCGGCGAGCGCTGCGGCAAACGAGGCGGCACTCAAGGCCGAGGTTGCTGACGGGCGCGCTTCCTTCTTCGGGCTCGCGCCGAACCTGCGAGCGCTGGGCGTCGACTACCGCTCAAGCCTCGTCTATGGCGACTACGTCGTCAGCGCGGACTACGGGTTCCAGCTGCCGGTCGCCTCGTTCATCGTCCCGTCCGGCCGGATCGGGCTGGACTTCGCGTCCGAGTCGACGAGCAACGTC
Source organism: Sanguibacter hominis ATCC BAA-789 (assembly GCF_012396185.1). GTDB lineage: Bacteria > Actinomycetota > Actinomycetes > Actinomycetales > Cellulomonadaceae > Flavimobilis > Flavimobilis hominis. The sequence continues at coordinate 648,038 of NZ_JAAXOW010000001.1, read as the reverse complement.
ACCAGCATGGGCGAGTTCGTCCGCAACGTCGAGATTCTCGATGACCTCCGGGCCGAGTTCGACGACGAGGTGTCCGCGGTGACCGGCCTCGCCGTAGAGATCGAACGTTTCCGTAGCTACGTCGAGAACATCGGCTGAACCCCTAAAGGAGTCCCGCGGTCATGCGCCTGCGCCGCAAGGACGGCTCACCGGGTTCGGTGACCGTCATCCTCACGCTGCTGCTCGTCCCCATGGTGGTCGTGGCAGGCGTCTTCGTCGACGGAGGCCGGGGCCACCTGTCCCGCACTGTCGTGCGCTCGGCCGAGCAGCTGGCCCTCAACGACGTGCTCGCGCAGCACGACGCTCAGCTCAGCAAGCTGTTCGGCCTGCTCGGTGTCATCGACGACGAGGGCCTCTCGGCGGATGCGGACCAGATCGTCAAGGCAGCGCTGAGCGGCGGAGGTGGCGGGGACGTCATCCGTGTGAGCATCCCAGGGTCGGCCGAGGTGATCCCGGTGTCTCGCGCCAACCTCGGTGAGCCCCGGGTGCTCAACAACCAGATCGTCGAGTTCATGAAGTACCGCGCGCCCGTAGGTTTCGTGGGAGAGCTGACCGAGACACTCACATGGCTTCAGACCATCAAGACGAACATGGAGCTCATCCGGGCCCGGGTCCTGTACCTCAACAAGGTTGCTGACGTCCTCGAAGAGGCGACCAACCTCATGGAGGACGTCGATGCGGTCCTCGCGGAGCTCGATGCGCTCCTCGCGAAGATCGACGCCATGGTCAACCTTCTGACCGGCGACCCGGACATCGTCGACATCTATGCCGACGCTTTCGAGACGCTGGCGCGTGATCTCTCGGGAGAGGACGTCCCGCAGAGCGACAAGGATCGGGCGTCGACAGACCTCAAACGGGTGGTCGACACGGTCACCGGTCTCGCGGACGCGGCGACGACCTTTCGGACCAAGGTCACGGGACTGGACCCGCAACCTCTCCTCGACGCGATCAAGGAGCTGCGCGGCAAGCCGACGAGCGACCTCGAGGCGGCGCGTGACGAGCATGCGGCAGAGGGTGGCGACCAGGTCGCCGAGGACATCACGGCGGCTGACCGAGAGCTCGAGGAGACCGGCGCGTTCATCGATGCGATCGAGGAGGCGGTGAAGTCGCTCGGTGACGGGGTCATCGACGACGTCAGCACCACCGTCGACGACTTCGTCGAAGACATCCGGGCGTCCCTGAAGCTGGAGATGCCGGACTTCGCGTCGATCACGTCGTACGCCAAGCTCAAGAGTTTCGGCACCGACTATCTCGAGTCGTACCTCGGTGGGATCGACGAGACGACGTCGCCCGAGGCGATCGACGCAGCGATCCAGGAGCTGCGCACCAAGATCGAGGGACGTATCGCGGCGTTCCACGACCGGATCGTCGACGAGGTTCAGCAGCTGGTACGCGACCAGGTCCGCAAGGCCGTGGGCGAGCTCAAGGAGCTGCTGGTCCAGGCGCTCAAGGACGAGGTGGGCGAGGGCGGTTTCGAGGTTCTCAGCAAGTTCTTCGCCCTCCTCAAGGAGAAGTGGGCCGCCTACGGCGAGCTCTTCGAGGACCTCTCCTCGCAGACGGCCTTCCCGGGCAGCGGGGGCTCGAGCGACTCCGGGCCCGGCCGGGACCTCGGCGGCTCGAGCAACAAGGACGAGCTCGCCGACAACAGCGACGACGCGATCGACGGGATCATCGGGCTGCTCGGCAACATCGAGAAGGTCCTCAAGGACGTCCGGGACGCCGCGCTCATCACGCAGTACGTCGTGGGCCAGTTCACCTACTCGACGGTGGAGCACGAGAACCCGGACCAGGTCCGTCTGACATACGAGCCCTTCCCGGACTGCAAGGACACGACCTGCGCGGTCGAGGCGGAGTACGTGCTGACGGGGGCAAACAGCGCGGTCGGCGCCTACGGGATGGTCTTCCTCGTGCGGCTGGCCGTCAACATGATCACCGCGTTCCGGGACCCGGTCGTCACGGCGATCAGGTCGGCCATCGCTGCCGTGCCGCTGGTGGGCACCGCACTGTCCTTCGTCGTCCCCGTGCTCGCGGCCATCCTCCAGTCGGTCGACGACCTCGTCGCGCTCCACAAGGGAGAGAAGGTTCCGCTCTATCGCGCGAAGCTCTCCGTCTTCACCGGAGCGTTGATGGACCTTCTGGACGGGGCGCTGCCCGAAGGGTGGGACGGCGGGACCGGGGGCGGTACCGGACCGGGAGCAGGTCCTGGGGGACCGAGCGGTCCTGGGCCGTCCGGCCCCGGTGGCCCCGGACCAGGCGGACCCGGTGGCGGCAAGGACGGCCCTGAGCTGAGCTACCGCAACTACCTGCAGATCTTCCTCATCGTGACGACCTTCGTGGACCCGGACGGCGTGGTCACTCGCGCGGGAGACATCATCGAGCACAACATGGGCTACGCCGGTAACGACGGCTTCGACCTGTCGAACACTTACACGGCGTTCACGGTCACTGCGGAGTATCAGATGACGCCCCTGGTCAGCACCTTCTTCGACTACGACTCTGGCGGCGCGCTGTTCGAAGGAGACGCAGGTCTCAAGCGGCTCACGACGGTGGGTGGGTTCTGACATGGCACGCACACCTGTGCGACGTGCGCGTCGCGACGAGGGGCACCTCATCGTCGAGGCAGCTGTCGCTCTGCCGCTCTACGTCGGCTTCATGCTCATCATCCTGTCGATCTCCTCGTGGGCCATCGCGCAGGCGAAGATCTCTGTCGCGCTCAACCAGACGGCCATGGAGATCTCCCAGTACCGGTACCTCCGCACCACCCAGGTGGGTCAGGACGTCAACCGGGTCAAGACTGCGCTGGACACCTTGTCGAGCGAGCTCGGTGGCAGCGGTGACGTCTTCGGCACCCACGGCTCCGACAGCCCGCTCGCCCAAGCCTTCATGAGCGACGCGCGTGCGGGAGCGAAGGCTGTGATGGCGAAGCACCTCGGCGACGAGAGCTCGAGCCTCAATGCGTTGGGCGTCGTCGGGGGAGCCGACGGTGTGAGCTTCACGGGAGCGACCGCCATCAACGACGAGCGCGTCGTCCTGGACGCCGAGTACACCTTGCGAGTCCTGTTCTTCTGGGACATCGACGTGTCGATGAAGGCGCACGCCGAGTCGGGTGTGTGGGGTGCCAACGGATGAACGACCCGCTCCTCGTCGCGGCCCTGACAGGGCTCGCGATCATCGTGTCGTGCGCGTGGCTCGTCGCGCTCGGGGTCCGCAGCGGCACTGTGCTCTCGCGTGGTGACATCGGCCGCGTTCTCGCCCCCTCGGCGCCGGGATGGTGGGTCCTTCCTGGTTCGGTCGCGGTGGTCGTCGTCGTAGCCCTGCTGTGGCAGCGGCTCGGTCTGGTCGCTCCGTACCAGGTGCGGCTCGTGCTGGTGATCGTGTCGCTCGCGCCGCTCGCCCTTATCGACCGCCGCGAGCACGTCGTGCCGAACCGGGCGATCCTCGCCCTGCTGGCGGGCCGCGCGGTCATCTACGTGTGGGAGGCGCTGACCATGGGCGGCAGCTTTGTCGACATGATCCGCGCGGAGGTCGTCACTGCCGCGATCATCGTCGGATTCTTCGCGACCCTGTCGATCGTCGGCCGGGGCGGTATCGGGATGGGCGACGTCAAGCTCTTCGGCGTACTGACGCTCTATCTCGGCACGCAGCTCGCGCTCGCCTCGATCCTTGCCTCGTTGCTGGTGTCCTTCGCGGTCGCCGTCACCGCTCTGGCGACGCGCAGGCTGACGCGCAAGGACTCGTTCGCCATGGTTCCGAGCATTGCCGCCGGTACGGTCCTCGCAGTAGTTCTCGTCTCGATCAGGGGTGTGCTCTAGGTGAAGTCGTACCGGTTCTTGGTCTTGGGGGTGCTCGTCCTGCTCGTGGGGGGCGGGTGGTTCTCGCTCGCTCGCGCAGGCGCCGAGGCGGAAGCAGCCTATGCAGAGCACCTCACGGCTGCGCGGGGCGCTGTCGAGATCGGCGCGATCCAGGAAGGTCGCGCTGAGTACCGTGCTGCGCTCGCGCTGAAGCCTGGCCTCGACGTGCACCGCGAGCTCGTCGCCTTCCTCGCGTCCGACGCCCCACGAGACGTCTACGTCGAGGAGCTCGCGCAGTTCGTAGCGGCGTACCCCGAGACACCCGAAGGCTACGAGAGGCTCGCGCAGGCACATGCCGACGGAGAGGACGTCGCCGGGGCCTATGCCGCGGTGATGAGCGCACGGTCGCGCGACGTGCGCTCCGAGGTGCTCGACGCGATCTATGCCCGCGTCGCCTACCAGTACACGACCGGGCTAGCGCACTTCGCCGACGTGCTTCCGTACGGTAGGTACGACGTCGCCGCGGTGCGCGACGACCAGGGACGCTGGCTGCACGTGGACGCGGCGGGGATCTCCCTCAACGGCCGCTACGAAGCGGTCGGCCCGATGTGGGCGGGGAACCGCTTCGTGGTCGACGAAGGACTGCCGCAGTTCGTCGACGAGAAGGGACGACAGACGCTGGCAGCGGTCCGGGCAGGGTACGAGGAGTACGGGATCCTCACGGACGGTGTGTTCGCGGCGAAGGCACCCTCAGGTGCCTGGACGTTCCTCGACCAGTCCTTCCGACCGGTCCTCGAGCCCGGCACGTTCGACGAGGTGACGTCGTTCGCGGGAGGGCTCGCTGGAACCCGCACGGGCGACACGTGGAACGTCGTGCGCCGGGACGGCTCCGTCGTCGGCGAGGGCTACGCAGCGCTTGCCGTGGACGAGGCGGGCGTGCTGGTGAACCAAGGACGGTACCTCGCGAAGGTCGGCACCCAGTTCCAGCTCTTCGACACTGACGGTGAGCGCATCGGTGACGGTGTCTACGACGACGCTCGCGCTTTCGGTGCGGAAGGGGCAGCGGCTGTCCGCGTCGGTGACCAGTGGGGCTTCATCGACACGAGCGGCGATCTCGTCGTCGAGCCTGCGTTCGCCGATGCGCGATCGTTCGCGCACGATCTCGCTCCTGTCCGCACAGGGGAGCTCTGGGGCTATGCCGACGCCGAGGGCACCGTGGTCATCGCGCCGACATTCCTCGACGCGACCCGCTTCAGCTCGGAGGGCACCGCGCTGGTCCGCCTGGCGGCCGCTCCCGAGCACCCGTCGTTGTCCGACAGCAGCACGACGGAGCAAGCCCCAGAGACAGGAACCCCAGAGACTGCCGAGAGTCCGGCACAGGATGCGGCCGCTGGAGCGGCCGCCCAGACTGACCAGGAGCCCGGTTCGACGCCGGACGGCGACGCCGGCTGGTACCAGATCAAGCTGCAGAGGTACTGATGACGATCTTCCCCGAGCTGGCCGACGACCGCGCCGCAGGCCGACTCATGACGACGCTCCCCGAGGGCGCCACGCTCGACAGCGTCACGTGGGGCATGCTCACCCACAACGAGATCCCGGGCGTGGCTGCGGTCCGGCGCACCCAGCTCGACGACCGGGTGGAGCTCTCGTTCGCTGCGCCAGGCGAGTCGCTCGCGAGCCGGATGGACACGCCCCTGACGAAGGACCAGGTCCTCGCGCTCCTCGACGGGATGGTGGAGGCGGTTCTCGCTGCGGGCCGCCACATGATCCCCACGAGCGCGCTCCTGTACGACCCGGAACGGGTCTTCGTCACCGCCGACGGTGCGGTGACGATGATCTGCGTCCCGCTGGACGGTTCCGACCACGGGGATCCTGTCGGGTTCTTCAAGCGCGTGATCTTCAACCTCCGTTACGCGCCGCAGGACGACACGTCCTACGTGAGCGACCTCATCAACGTCCTGGGGAGCTCTGCTGCGGGGGACGTCTCGCGACTGTCACGTCTGCTCAGGGCCACCCGCGTCTCCGAGGCCGCCGGACGCGGCGCGACGAGCAGCACACAGGCGCCGCAGCAGGCACCCGGGGGTGCGAGTCCCGTCGTCCAGACCGTGGGCGAGTCCGCGCCGCTGCCGGAGTGGGGCGCACCGGAGTCCGCGTCGGGTGCAGCTCCGCGAGCCGCAGGGCCCGGTTTCGCGGTGCCAGGCGGAGCGACGGTCCCGGCCGGGCAGCCCGTCCCTGCGGCGCGCGCGGCTGCGACGCTCGAGCCGGAGGACGAGGACCACGTGTCGCTCGCCTACCTTCTCCAGCACTACTCGAAGGAGAACAAGGAACGCTACGACCGCGGTCGGAGGGCGCGCGCCGCGGCCAAGGCGGCGGCGCGCGCCGCGGCCGCGGAGACTGCTGGTGCCGTTCCGGCGATCGCCACCTCGGCAGCCGCTGCGGCCCCGCCAGCACCTGCAGCCCCCAGCGCCCCGGCGGCCTTGCCTGCGCCCCCGGGCGCGCTGGCTGGTCACGCTGGTGGGCCGGTCCATCCCCAGGGCGCTGGCGCAGTGGCCGCTGCACCGCCGGCAGGTGTTCCGACGCCGGAGCACGCCGTACCCGAGGAGACTCCTCTCGGGTACCCCCGTCACGCGGAGCCGTCTGCCGGACAGCCCGCCGTGCAGCGGTTCGGGCTGCAGGACCTCTCGACCGGAGCGACCGTGTGGCTCACGAAGCCGATCACGGTGGTGGGTCGTCGGCGGGCCCGGGTGGACATCGCGGTCGCGGGCGACACGGTGAGCAAGAAGCACGCGATCGTCCAGGTGGACGGGGACACATGCTCGATCATCGACAACGCCTCGACCAACGGCGTCGAGATCGACGGGGTGCGGATCGCACCGATGGAGGCGGTCGTGCTGCAGCCGGGAGCTCGCGTCGGGGTGGGTGACGTCGTGCTCATGCTGGTCGACCGTGCCGCATGGTGACAGGGACACACCAGCAGTTGCGAGCAGGGTGCGCTGAACGTAGTTTCCAACCAGGTTTGTCGATCCCTGTGGAGGTAGTGCGCGTGCTGAGCCGTCGTTGGGCCATGGTCGGAGCGACGGTGACGGCGGCAGCCGCCTCTCTCGTGCTCAGCGCGTGCAGCGGGGGAGGTGCTGAACCGACGATCCCTGCGACGACGACTGCGCCCCCGGCCTCGCCGTCGTCCCCGTCGGCGACGCCCTCGCCCGAGCGCACGATCGACGCCTCCCGGTGGTGCGCGGCGGGCACGGTGAAGGACGGGGACCTCACGCTCGACTTCGGGAAGCCGACCACCGCGACCGGCGACGAGTGGGCCGAGAGCCTCGGGCGGACGTGGCGGGCATACGTCCCGGTCACGGTGACGAACGAGCTCGACGTCCCCTGCATGTTCGATCTGAACCTCGACGTGGCGATCGACGGCGTGTCCGGGCGGGAGGACGTCCGAGTGCCGCTGCAGCCGGGGCAGTCCTACCGTTTCCAGGCGTTCGACCTGACGGAGCTGGTCGAGCTGGCTGACGCCAAGGACGGCGTAGCCGGGCACGAGGTGACGACCGGGCAGACGGGCTCGCAGCGAAACCCGCTCATCGACGACTACTACGAGCTCGAGGCTGAGGTCGGGGAGATCGAGGGGGAGGGCAAGGATGCGGTGCTGCCGGTGAGCATCGGCCTCGGGGCCGTGCGTGCGGGAATGCCGCGCCACACCGGGTCCGTGGAGTTCCTCACGGTCGTCGGGCTGGACGCCGACGGCGCGGTCGTGACCAAGGCCTTCCACGAGACCGAGGGCAAGGCGGAGTTCGGCGGCCGGATCGACGTGAAGATCCCGGTCGGTGGGGGCGATTCTTCAGGCGAGACGCGGAACCAGGTGCCGCTCAGCGCGTATGACGACGTCGTCGAGTACAAGGTCTACCTGCAGCCCGACCAGACCGAGATCAACGACCTCTTCGCCGACAAGTAGGTTCTGGGGCAGCTCAGGCGACGGCCCGCGGAGGGCAGCGTCAGCTCGTGGGAGACTGCCGCAGGACACTGCGACGAGGGAGACGGAGCGCACAGGTGCGTCCCTTGCTCGACGGGACGGGGTCCGTTATGCTAGCGCTTTGCGCTGGCCTGTGCCTGCAATCTCAGATAACCCATCGTAGCGGAACGTCGTGCCTAGGCGACCGACGCGCGATGCGGCCGGGGGATCGCACCAGCCACGACCGCCGCAGAGCTCACGAACCGCAGGGAAGGACCCCTCTTGGCTGCCTCGCGCATCCCTAATGCTCCGTCCGCCGATGCGATCGCCCACCGCACGGCATCCAGGCGACTGTCATTCGCCAAGATCTTTGAGCCGCTCGAGGTCCCCGACCTCCTCGGGCTGCAGACCGAGAGCTTCGACTGGCTTCTCGGGAACGAGAAGTGGCAGGCCCGCGTCGCCGCTGCTGTCGAGGCCGGTCGCCGCGACGTCCCCGACACCTCCGGTCTGGAGGAGATCTTCGCTGAGATCTCCCCGATCGAGGACTTCGGGTCCACGATGTCCCTCTCCTTCTCCAACCACCGCTTCGAGCCGCCGAAGTACACGGCGGAGGAGTGCAAGGAGAAGGACTTCACGTACGCCGCGCCACTGTTCGTCACGGCTGAGTTCGTGAACTACAACACCGGTGAGATCAAGAGCCAGACCGTCTTCATGGGCGACTTCCCGCTCATGACGACGCGTGGCACGTTCATCATCAACGGCACCGAGCGCGTCGTCGTCTCGCAGCTCGTCCGTTCGCCGGGCGTCTACTTCGAGCGCATCGCCGACAAGACGAGCGACAAGGACATCTTCTCCGCGAAGATCATCCCCTCGCGTGGTGCCTGGCTCGAGTTCGAGATCGACAAGCGCGACGCCGTCGGCGTCCGTGTCGACCGCAAGCGCAAGCAGTCCGTCACCGTCCTGCTCAAGGCCCTCGGCCTGACCGAGTCCGAGATCCGCGAGGAGTTCAAGGACTTCCCGGCTGTCCTCGACACCCTCGAGAAGGACAACGTCCAGACGCAGGACGAGGCGCTCGTCGACCTCTACCGCAAGATCCGCCCGGGCGAGCCGCCCACCGTCGAGGCGGGCCGCAACCTGCTCGACAACTTCTACTTCAACTCCAAGCGCTACGACCTCGCGAAGGTCGGCCGCTACAAGCTGAACAAGAAGCTCGGCCGCGACGCCGACCTCCACGACTCGGTCCTCGCCGTCGGCGACATCGTCGCGACGATCAAGTACCTCGCCGCGCTGCACGCCGACGTCGCCACGATCCCCGGCCTCAAGGACGGCGAGCCGATCGAGGTCCGCGCCGAGACGGACGACATCGACCACTTCGGCAACCGCCGCATCCGCGCCGTCGGTGAGCTCATCCAGAACCAGGTCCGCACGGGCCTGTCCCGGATGGAGCGCGTCGTGCGCGAGCGCATGACGACGCAGGACGTCGAGGCGATCACGCCGCAGACCCTGATCAACATCCGCCCGGTCGTGGCGTCGATCAAGGAGTTCTTCGGCACGTCGCAGCTCTCGCAGTTCATGGACCAGAACAACCCGCTCGCGGGCCTGACGCACAAGCGTCGCCTCTCCGCGCTCGGCCCGGGCGGTCTCTCTCGTGACCGCGCCGGCATGGAGGTCCGTGACGTCCACCCGTCGCACTACGGCCGCATGTGCCCGATCGAGACCCCTGAAGGCCCGAACATCGGCCTCATCGGCTCGCTCGCGTCCTTCGGTCGCATCAACCCGTTCGGCTTCATCGAGACGCCGTACCGCAAGGTCGAGAACGGGCGCGTGTCGGACGACGTCGTGTACCTCACGGCCGACGACGAGGACCGCCACATCATCGCCCAGGCGAACCAGGCGCTGAACCCCGACGGTTCCTTCGTCGACGAGCGCGTGCTCGTCCGCACGAAGGGCGGCGAGGTCGAGATCGTCCCCGGTGCGAACGTCGACTACATGGACGTCTCGCCGCGCCAGATGGTGTCGGTCGCGACCGCGCTCATCCCGTTCCTCGAGCACGACGACGCCAACCGCGCACTCATGGGCGCGAACATGCAGCGCCAGGCCGTGCCGCTCGTCCGCTCCGAGGCGCCGCTCGTCGGCACCGGCATGGAGTGGCGTGCTGCGGTCGACGCCGGTGACGTCATCGTCGCGACCAAGCCCGGTGTGGTCCGCGAGGTCTCTGCAGACCTCGTCGTCGTCGCCAACGACGACGCCACCACGACGAGCTATCGCATCGCGAAGTTCCGCCGCTCGAACCAGGGCACGTCCTACAACCAGCGCGTGCTGGTCGACGAGGGCACCCGCGTCGAGTCCGGGTCCGTCCTGGCGGACGGTCCTGCGACCGACGGCGGCGAGCTCGCGCTCGGGCGCAACCTGCTCGTCGCGTTCATGTCGTGGGAGGGCCACAACTACGAGGACGCGATCATCCTGTCGCAGCGCCTCGTCCAGGACGACGTCCTCTCCTCGATCCACATCGAGGAGCACGAGATCGACGCTCGCGACACGAAGCTCGGCCCTGAGGAGATCACGCGGGACATCCCGAACGTCTCCGAGGACGTCCTGGCGGACCTCGACGAGCGCGGCATCATCCGCATCGGTGCTGAGGTCGGCGCGGGCGACGTGCTCGTCGGCAAGGTCACGCCCAAGGGTGAGACCGAGCTGACCCCGGAGGAGCGTCTGCTCCGCGCGATCTTCGGCGAGAAGGCTCGCGAGGTCCGTGACACGTCCCTCAAGGTGCCCCACGGCGAGTCCGGCACGGTCATCGGCGTCAAGGAGTTCCGTCGTGAGGACGGCGACGAGCTGCCCGCCGGTGTCAACGAGCTCGTCCGCGTGTACATCGCTCAGCGACGCAAGATCACCGCAGGCGACAAGCTCGCCGGCCGCCACGGCAACAAGGGCGTCATCTCGACGATCCTGCCCGTCGAGGACATGCCGTTCCTCGCTGACGGCACGCCGGTCGACATCATCCTCAACCCGATGGGTGTCCCCGGCCGTATGAACGTCGGTCAGGTGCTCGAGGTCCACCTCGGGTGGATCGCGGCGCAGGGCTACGACGTCAAGTTGGCCGAGGGTGACCTCGAGTGGCTCAAGTCGCTGCCCGAGGTCGCGCACGCGTCCGACCCCGGCCGCCCGCTCGCGACCCCGGTCTTCGACGGTCTCGAGGAGGACGCGCTCACGGGCCTCATGGGCGCGACCATCCCGAACCGTGACGGCGACCGCATGGTCGGCACGGACGGCAAGGCGCGGCTCTTCGACGGACGCTCCGGCGAGCCGTTCCCGGAGCCTGTCTCGGTCGGCTACATGTACATCCTGAAGCTGCACCACCTCGTGGACGACAAGATCCACGCGCGCTCCACCGGTCCGTACTCGATGATCACGCAGCAGCCGCTGGGTGGTAAGGCGCAGTTCGGTGGTCAGCGCTTCGGTGAGATGGAGGTGTGGGCACTCGAGGCCTACGGCGCCGCTTACACGCTCCAGGAGCTGCTCACGATCAAGTCCGACGACGTCCCCGGCCGGGTCAAGGTCTACGAGGCGATCGTCAAGGGCGAGAACATCCCCGACTCGGGCATCCCTGAGTCGTTCAAGGTGCTTCTCAAGGAGATGCAGTCGCTCTGCCTGAACGTCGAGGTGCTGTCGTCCGACGGTGTCTCGATCGAGATGCGCGAGTCCGACGACGAGGTGTACCGCGCTGCGGAGGAGCTGGGCATCGACCTGTCCCGCCGTCCCAACGCTGCCTCCAGCATCGACGAGATCTGATATCGGGTGCGCCGCCCGCTCCGCGTGAGCGATGCGGGCGGCGCGACCTGACACATTCTTCAGCCTCCATAGCGCCGGCGACGGATCCACGACCGCCCGGCGAACCAAGGAAGTAGGAACACCTTGCTCGACGTCAATGTCTTCGACGAGCTGCGCATCGGAATGGCCACCGCGGAGGACATCCGCACCTGGTCCCACGGTGAGGTCAAGAAGCCCGAGACCATCAACTACCGCACCCTCAAGCCTGAGAAGGACGGACTCTTCTGCGAGAAGATCTTCGGCCCGACCCGGGACTGGGAGTGCTACTGCGGCAAGTACAAGCGCGTGCGCTTCAAGGGCATCATCTGCGAGCGGTGTGGCGTCGAGGTCACGCGCTCGAAGGTGCGCCGTGAGCGCATGGGCCACATCGAGCTCGCCGCTCCCGTCACCCACATCTGGTTCTTCAAGGGTGTGCCCTCGCGTCTGGGCTACCTGCTGGACCTCGCCCCGAAGGACCTCGAGAAGGTCATCTACTTCGCGGCGTACATGATCACCTCGGTCGACGAGGCCGGTCGCCAGGAAGACCTCCCGAACCTCCAGAACGAGATCGACCTGGAGAAGAAGGAGATCACCGACCGTCGCGACAGCGAGATCGAGAACCGCGCCCAGCGCCTCGAGCAGGACCTCGCGGCCCTGGAGGCCGAGGGTGCCAAGGCTGACGCGCGCCGCAAGGTCCGCGACTCTGCCGAGCGTGAGATGGCTCAGATCCGCAAGCGTGCGGACGCCGAGCTCGACCGCCTCGAGCGGGTGTGGGACCGGTTCAAGAACCTCAAGGTCGCGGACCTCGAGGGTGACGAGCTGCTCTACCGCCAGCTGCAGGACCGCTACGGCAACTACTTCGAGGGCTCGATGGGCGCTGCGGCGATCCAGAAGCGCCTGCAGGACTTCGACCTCGAGGCCGAGTCCGAGAACCTCCACGAGATCATCCGCACGGGCAAGGGCCAGAAGAAGACCCGCGCCCTCAAGCGCCTGAAGGTCGTCAACGCGTTCCTCACGACGACCAACTCGCCCACGGGCATGGTTCTCGACGCTGTCCCGGTCATTCCGCCGGACCTGCGCCCGATGGTGCAGCTCGACGGTGGCCGCTTCGCGACGTCGGACCTCAACGACCTGTACCGCCGCGTCATCAACCGCAACAACCGCCTGAAGCGTCTGCTCGACCTCGGTGCTCCCGAGATCATCGTGAACAACGAGAAGCGGATGCTCCAGGAGGCCGTCGACGCGCTGTTCGACAACGGACGTCGCGGACGTCCGGTGACCGGACCGGGCAACCGCCCGCTGAAGTCGATCTCCGACATGCTCAAGGGCAAGCAGGGTCGATTCCGCCAGAACCTGCTCGGCAAGCGCGTCGACTACTCGGGCCGTTCGGTCATCGTGGTCGGCCCGCAGCTCAAGCTGCACCAGTGCGGCCTGCCGAAGCAGATGGCGCTCGAGCTGTTCAAGCCGTTCGTCATGAAGCGTCTCGTGGACCTCAACCACGCGCAGAACATCAAGTCCGCGAAGCGGATGGTCGAGCGTGCGAAGCCGGTCGTGTGGGACGTCCTCGAAGAGGTCATCACCGAGCACCCGGTCCTCCTCAACCGTGCGCCTACGCTGCACCGTCTGGGTATCCAGGCGTTCGAGCCCCAGCTCGTCGAGGGCAAGGCGATCCACCTGCACCCGCTCGTCTGCGCAGCGTTCAACGCTGACTTCGACGGTGACCAGATGGCCGTGCACCTGCCGCTCTCGGCCGAGGCTCAGGCCGAGGCCCGCATCCTCATGCTGTCGAGCAACAACATCCTCAAGCCGTCGGACGGCCGTCCGGTGACCATGCCCTCGCAGGACATGATCATCGGGCTGTTCCACCTGACGTCGGACCGCGAGGGTGCGACGGGTGAGGGACGCGCCTTCTCCTCGGTGGCCGAGGCGATCATGGCGTTCGACCAGGGCACGCTGGACCTCAACGCGGTCGTGAAGATCCGCATGGAGGACCTCGTCCCGCCGGTCAGCGACTTCGAGGCTCCTGAGGGTTGGGAGCAGGGTCAGCCGATCCTGTTCGAGACCACGCTCGGCCGCGCGCTGTTCAACGAGACGCTCCCGGTCGACTACCCGTACGTCAACGGGGTCGTCGACAAGAAGCAGCTCTCCGCGATCGTCAACGAGCTCGCTGAGAAGTACCCGAAGGTCGAGGTGGCCGAGTCGCTCGACGCGCTCAAGGCTGCGGGCTTCCGCTGGGCGACGCGCTCGGGCGTCACGATCGCGATCTCCGACGTCAACACGCCGCTCGAGAAGCGTCAGATCCTCGACGACCACGAGGCCAAGGCGCTCACGGTCCAGCAGCAGTACGAGAAGGGCCTGATCACTGACGACGAGCGTCGTCAGGAGCTCATCGAGATCTGGACCCAGGCCACCGACAAGGTCGCCAAGGTCATGAAGGAGAACTTCGAGAGCCACGCCCGCAACACGGTCTACCGGATGGTGGGCTCGGGTGCTCGTGGTAACTGGATGCAGGTTCGTCAGATCGCCGGTATGCGTGGTCTCGTGGCGAACCCGAAGGGTGAGATCATCCCGCGTCCGATCAAGTCGAACTACCGCGAGGGTCTGTCCGTCCTCGAGTACTTCATCGCGACGCACGGTGCCCGTAAGGGTCTCGCTGACACCGCGCTGCGTACGGCGGACTCGGGCTACCTGACCCGTCGTCTGGTGGACGTCTCGCAGGATGTCATCGTCCGCGAGGAGGACTGCGGCACGGAGCGCGGGCTGCTGCTCGCGGTCTCAGAGCAGGGCCCCGACGGCGTCTTCCGTCGTCACCCGAAGGTCGAGACGAGCATCTACTCGCGCTCGCTCGCGAGCCGCGTCGAGGTCGACGGCAAGGTCATCGGCGAGGCCGGCGACGACGTGGGTGACGTCCTGATCGACGCCCTCGTCGAGGCCGGCGTGGTGGACCTCAAGGTCCGGTCGGTGCTCACGTGCGAGTCCCGCGTCGGTACGTGCGCCAAGTGCTACGGCCGCTCGCTCGCGACCGGCAAGCTCGTGGACATCGGTGAGGCTGTCGGCATCATCGCCGCACAGTCGATCGGTGAGCCGGGCACGCAGCTGACCATGCGTACCTTCCACACCGGTGGTGTCGCCTCGGCAGACGACATCACGCAGGGTCTGCCGCGTGTCACGGAGCTCTTCGAGGCTCGCACCCCGAAGGGTGAGAGCCCGATCGCCGAGTACTCGGGCCGGATCACGATCGACGAGGCCGAGCGGTCGCGTCGTCTCGTGCTCACGCCCGACGACGGCTCCGAGGAGATCGCGTACCCGGTGACCAAGCGTGCTCGCCTCCTCGTCGAGGACGGTCAGCACGTCGAGGTCGGCACGCAGCTCGTCCAGGGCGCGGTGGACCCGAAGAAGGTCCTGCGCATCCTCGGCCCGCGCGCGACGCAGAAGCACCTCGTGGACGAGGTCCAGGAGGTCTACCGCTCGCAGGGTGTGGACATCCACGACAAGCACATCGAGGTCATCGTGCGGCAGATGCTGCGGCGCGTCACCGTCCTCGAGTCGGGTGGCACCAACCTGCTGCCGGGTGAGCTCGCGGAGCGCACGCGCTTCGAGGACCAGAACCGTGCGGCCGTCGCCGAGGGCGGCGCGCCTGCGGCTGGCCGTCCGGAGCTCATGGGCATCACGAAGGCGTCGCTCGCGACGGACTCGTGGCTGTCGGCGGCGTCCTTCCAGGAGACGACGCGCGTGCTCACGGAGGCCGCCATGAGCGGTCGCCGCGACCCGCTGCTCGGCCTCAAGGAGAACGTCATCCTCGGTAAGCTCATCCCGGCCGGCACCGGCCTCCCGCGCTACGGCAACGTGGAGGTCGAGCCGACGGAGGAGGCGAAGGCGGAGCTCTACCCGAGCTTCGGCTACGACGAGATCGACTTCCCGACGCTCGGTATGGGCTCGGGTGACGCGATCCCGCTCGACGAGATCGACTTCGGCGACTTCCAGTGATCTGAGGGCTGCCGAAAGCTCTGAACGAGGGGCCCGCCGCGTAAGCGGCGGGCCCCTCGTCGTCCTGCTGAGCACTACCGGTCGGCGAGTCGTCAGGGCTTCCTGTCCGACGTAGGGGAGAGGGGTGGGGCTCCAGGTCTGCAGCCGCTGCGGTGAGGCAGGTCACCGGGTACCGAGCCGCGAGCCCTTTGACACCGCGACTGTTGCGCGGATAACGTTGGCACTCGTGCCCGTGTCGTCGGGCATCCGCATGCGCTGCCAGCGCTCCGCGCCCTTGGGCCCGGGGAGCCTCCTGCACACCAGGAGAGCGGCGGCCTGCGGAATCGATTCGCGAGAAGTCGGCGCGTCGGGTCTTGACCCAGACCGCGCCGGTCTCCCGTGGATCGGCACCGCCCCAGGTGAGCGGATGCGACCGACGACGTGGCGGGCATTCCGGCAAGCCGGGTCGCGAGACCTGGTGAGCTGGACCATCGAGCCGGTGGTAGTTGGCGTTCCGTCTGCGGAAGCAGGCGGAGGTGTGCGCTGATGCTGGCGGCGCGACACAGACCAAACCTGCGGGACCACCCGCACAGCTCGAGAAGACACGGAGACGTAGTGCCTACGATCCAGCAGCTCGTCCGCAAGGGGCGGACGTCCAAGGTCGGGAAGTCGAAGACCCCGGCCCTCAAGGGCTCCCCGCAGCGGCGCGGCGTGTGCACCCGCGTGTACACCACCACCCCCAAGAAGCCGAACTCGGCGCTCCGGAAGGTCGCCCGTGTGCGCCTCTCGAGCCAGATCGAGGTCACGGCGTACATCCCCGGCGTCGGGCACAACCTGCAGGAGCACTCGATCGTGCTCGTGCGCGGCGGTCGTGTGAAGGACCTCCCCGGTGTCCGCTACAAGATCGTGCGCGGCGCGCTCGACACGCAGGGCGTCAAGAACCGCAAGCAGGCGCGTAGCCGCTACGGCGCGAAGAAGGAGAAGGCCTGATGCCTCGTAAGGGTCCGGCCCCGAAGCGGCCGCTCATCGTCGACCCGGTCTACGGATCGCCCGTCGTCACCCAGCTCGTCAACAAGGTCCTCCTGGACGGCAAGAAGTCGACCGCCGAGGCGATCGTCTACGGTGCCCTCGAGGGTGTTCGCGGCAAGGTCGACGGTGACCCCGTCGTCGTGCTCAAGCGTGCGCTCGAGAACATCCGCCCCGCGCTCGAGGTCCGCTCGCGCCGCGTCGGTGGTGCGACCTACCAGGTGCCCGTCGAGGTCCGCCCGACGCGTGCGACCACCCTCGCGCTGCGTTGGCTCGTCGACTACTCGCGCGCTCGCCGCGAGAAGACGATGACCGAGCGCCTCATGAACGAGATCCTCGACGCCTCCAACGGCCTGGGTGCCGCTGTCAAGCGCCGCGAGGACATGCACAAGATGGCCGAGTCCAACAAGGCCTTCGCGCACTACCGCTGGTAATTCCGAACGGCGCCCCGGTTCTCCGGGGCGCCTTCGGGCACCTGGGCGCGAGCCCCCCACGTACGACCTCCACCGCTAAAGGGGAACACCACCGTGGCACTTGACGTGCTGACCGACCTGAACAAGGTCCGCAACATCGGCATCATGGCCCACATCGATGCTGGTAAGACGACGACCACCGAGCGCATCCTCTTCTACACGGGTGTCAACTACAAGATCGGTGAGACGCACGACGGCGCGTCGACGATGGACTGGATGGAGCAGGAGCAGGAGCGCGGCATCACGATCACGTCCGCCGCGACGACCTGCTACTGGAAGAACAACCAGATCAACATCATCGACACCCCCGGGCACGTCGACTTCACGGTCGAGGTCGAGCGTTCGCTCCGTGTCCTCGACGGTGCGGTTGCCGTGTTCGACGGCAAGGAGGGCGTCGAGCCCCAGTCGGAGACCGTCTGGCGCCAGGCCGACAAGTACAACGTCCCGCGCATCTGCTTCGTCAACAAGATGGACAAGCTCGGCGCTGACTTCTACTTCACCGTCGACACGATCATCAACCGCCTCAAGGCGAAGCCGCTCGTCATCCAGCTGCCGATCGGCGCCGAGAACGACTTCATCGGCGTCGTCGACCTGCTCGAGATGAAGGCGCTCGTCTGGCGTGGCGAGACGAAGCTCGGCGAGCACTACGAGATCGAGGAGATCCCGGCCGACCTCCAGGAGAAGGCTGAGCAGTACCGCGCTCAGCTCATCGAGGACATCGCGGAGGCCGACGAGGCTCTCCTCGAGAAGTACCTCGGTGGCGAGGAGCTCTCGATCGCCGAGATCAAGTCCGGCATCCGCAAGCTCGTCATCGCTGGCGAGGCCTTCCCGGTCATGTGCGGTTCGGCGTTCAAGAACAAGGGCGTCCAGCCCATGCTCGACGCCGTCATCGACTACCTCCCGTCGCCCCTCGACGTCCCCGCCATCGACGGCACGGACGTCAAGGACGAGGAGAAGGTCATCACCCGCCACCCGGACGCTTCGGAGCCGTTCGCGGCTCTCGCGTTCAAGGTCGCGACGCACCCGTTCTTCGGCAAGCTCACCTATGTCCGCGTGTACTCGGGCAAGGTCGCGCAGGGCGCTCAGGTGCTCAACTCGACCAAGGGCAAGAAGGAGCGCATCGGCAAGCTCTTCCAGATGCACTCCAACAAGGAGAACCCGGTCGAGGAGGCCTCGGCAGGTCACATCTACGCGTTCATCGGCCTGAAGGACGTCACGACCGGTGACACGCTGTGCGCTACCGACGCGCCCGTCATCCTCGAGTCGATGACCTTCCCTGAGCCTGTCATCGACGTCGCGATCGAGCCGAAGACGAAGGCCGACCAGGAGAAGCTCGGCGTCGCGATCCAGAAGCTCGCCGAGGAGGACCCGACCTTCCGCGTCAAGCTCGACGAGGAGACAGGCCAGACCGTCATCGGCGGCATGGGCGAGCTCCACCTCGACATCCTCGTCGACCGCATGCGTCGCGAGTTCAAGGTCGAGGCCAACGTCGGCAAGCCGCAGGTCGCGTACCGCGAGACGATCCGCCGCGCGGCGGAGAAGATCGACTACACGCACAAGAAGCAGACCGGTGGTTCGGGTCAGTTCGCCAAGGTCCAGGTGACCTTCGAGCCGCTCGACACCTCCGAGGGCGAGCTCTACAAGTTCGAGAACGCCGTCACCGGTGGTCGTATCCCGCGTGAGTACATCCCGTCCGTCGACCAGGGCATCCAGGCTGCGATGCAGCTCGGTGTGCTCGCCGGCTTCCCCCTCGTGGGCGTCAAGGCGATCCTGCTCGACGGCGCGTACCACGACGTCGACTCGTCCGAGATGGCGTTCAAGATTGCCGGCTCGATGGTCCTCAAGGAGGGCGTCAAGCGGGCGGACCCGGTTCTTCTCGAGCCGGTCATGGCGGTCGAGGTGCGTACGCCCGAGGAGTACATGGGCGACGTCATCGGCGACATCAACTCTCGTCGTGGCATGATCCAGTCCATGGAGGATGCGACCGGCGTGAAGGTGGTGCGCGCTCAGGTGCCGCTCTCCGAGATGTTCGGGTACATCGGTGACCTGCGGTCGAAGACCCAGGGTCGCGCTGTGTACTCGATGCAGTTCGACAGCTACTCCGAGGTCCCTCGGAACGTTGCCGAAGAGATCATCAAGAAGACCCGGGGCGAGTGAGTCCCCACAGGTCGACCATCCAGTAACAACCATCAACCTGTAGCGACCCGCACGCCCGGCAGATGCTCCGCCCCTCGGGGCGGGCACCTGCATCGTTCGGCACAACTACCCAAGTCCCAGGAGGACCCCAGTGGCGAAGGCCAAGTTCGAGCGGACCAAGCCGCACGTCAACATCGGTACCATCGGTCACGTCGACCACGGTAAGACGACGCTGACGGCGGCCATCTCCAAGGTGCTGCACGACAAGTTCCCGGACGTGAACCCTGAGTTCAAGTTCGACGAGATCGACAAGGCGCCCGAAGAGAAGCAGCGCGGCATCACGATCAACATCGCGCACATCGAGTACGAGACGGACAAGCGCCACTACGCGCACGTCGACGCTCCCGGTCACGCTGACTACATCAAGAACATGATCACCGGCGCCGCTCAGATGGACGGCGCGATCCTCGTGGTCGCGGCGACCGACGGCCCGATGGCTCAGACCCGTGAGCACGTTCTGCTCGCCCGCCAGGTCGGTGTTCCCTACCTGCTGGTCGCGCTGAACAAGTCCGACATGGTCGACGACGAGGAGATCCTCGAGCTCGTCGAGATGGAGGTGCGCGAGCTCCTCTCCTCGCAGGGCTTCGACGGTGACGAGGCTCCGGTCATCCGCGTCTCGGGCCTCAAGGCGCTCGAGGGCGACCCGACCTGGGTCAAGTCCGTCGAGGACCTCATGGAGGCTGTCGACAACAACGTCCCGGACCCGGTCCGTGACCTCGACAAGCCCTTCCTCATGCCGATCGAGGACGTCTTCACGATCACCGGTCGTGGCACCGTCGTCACCGGCAAGGTCGACCGTGGCGCTCTCCAGGTGAACTCCGACGTCGAGATCGTCGGTATCCGCCCCGCGCA
Source organism: Sanguibacter hominis ATCC BAA-789 (assembly GCF_012396185.1). Taxonomy (GTDB): domain Bacteria; phylum Actinomycetota; class Actinomycetes; order Actinomycetales; family Cellulomonadaceae; genus Flavimobilis; species Flavimobilis hominis. The sequence goes on along the minus strand of NZ_JAAXOW010000001.1, from coordinate 627,936 downwards.
GAAGACCACCGTCACGGGCATCGAGACGTTCCACAAGTCGATGGACGAGGCGCAGGCTGGTGACAACACCGGTCTTCTGCTCCGTGGCATCAAGCGCGAGGACGTCGAGCGTGGCCAGGTCGTCGTGAAGCCGGGCTCCATCACCCCGCACACGCACTTCGAGGCTCGCGTCTACATCCTCAGCAAGGACGAGGGCGGGCGTCACAACCCGTTCTACTCGAACTACCGTCCGCAGTTCTACTTCCGTACGACGGACGTCACCGGCGTCATCACGCTGCCCGAGGGCACCGAGATGGTCATGCCCGGCGACAACACCGAGATGTCGGTCGAGCTCATCCAGCCGATCGCCATGGAGGAGGGCCTCGGCTTCGCCATCCGTGAGGGTGGCCGTACCGTCGGCTCCGGCCAGGTCACCAAGATCATCAAGTGACCTCAGGTCACCGATGAGCTAGACGCACGGTTCGCCGGCTCCGCCGGCGGCTGAGCACAGCAAGGCCCGTCTCTCGCGAGGCGGGCTTTGCTGCGTCTGGGGAGTGCCAGGCGGACGTGACGACGCGCCCGAGCGCGTGTGCGTCGCACGTCACTACGACGAGGGTTTGTGCTGGGCGGTGGTCCCGTGGCAAGATGTTCAGGTTGCCTGTTACGGGCGCGCTCATTCATGTATCGAACAGTGTGTTGATCCGCGTGGAATCGCGAGGTGGACTCTCTGTGCGTACAGATCGAGATACTTCGCGATGAGCCCCCGTCAGACAAGAAGACGTTGTGGACGGCGCGCACCCCGCTCTGCGGGATGCGGACCAGCACATCACCAACGGCCCAGCACCCACCCGGGTGATCGGGTTCGGGTGCGACGCACATGCGACACGCCCGAGCGCGGGGGTCGGACAGTAGCGGTTCGAGAGAGAGAGTCAGACGACGCCATGGCGGGACAGAAGATCCGCATCCGGCTCAAGTCCTACGACCACGAAGTCATCGACAGTTCGGCGCGCAAGATCGTCGACACGGTGATTCGCGCTGGTGCGACGGTCGTGGGCCCGGTGCCGTTGCCGACGGAGAAGAACGTTTTTTGCGTCATCCGGTCGCCTCACAAGTACAAGGACAGCCGCGAGCACTTCGAGATGCGCACGCACAAGCGCCTCATCGACATCATCGATCCCACGCCGAAGGCGGTCGACTCGCTCATGCGTCTCGACCTTCCTGCGGACGTGAACATCGAGATCAAGCTCTGATCGGGGAGGAGAGAAGATGACTACCCCTCAGAACAACAGGCCGGTGACGGCTGTGCTCGGCACGAAGCTCGGGATGACGCAGCTCTGGGACGAGGCCGGTCGCCTCGTGCCCGTGACCGTCGTCGCCGTCGGCACCAACGTGGTCACCCAGGTCCGCAGCGCTGAGACGGACGGCTACACCGCCGTCCAGCTCGCCTACGGCCAGGTTGACCCCCGCCGCGTCAGCCAGCCGCTGACCGGTCACTTCGAGAAGGCGGGCGTCACGCCTCGCCGTCACGTCGCCGAGGTCCGCACCTCCGACGCGGCCGAGTACACGCTCGGCCAGGAGATCACCGCTGAGGCGTTCGCCGCCGGCGCTGTGGTCGACGTCGTGGGCACGACCAAGGGCAAGGGCACCGCGGGTGTCATGAAGCGTCACGGCTTCCACGGTGTCGGCGCCTCGCACGGTGCCCACCGCAACCACCGCAAGCCCGGCTCGATCGGTGGCGCTTCCACGCCGTCGCGCGTGTTCAAGGGCATGAAGATGGCTGGTCGCATGGGCAACGCCCGCAAGACCACCCAGAACCTGACGATCCACGCCGTGGACGCCGAGAAGGGTCTGCTGCTCGTCAAGGGCGCGGTTCCTGGCCCCAAGGGCGGCGTCGTCCTCGTGCGCAGCGCCGTGAAGGGAGCCTGACATCATGGCTGACACGCTGACCGTCGACGTCATCGACGCCAAGGGCAAGAAGTCCGGCACTGCCGCGCTTCCCGCCGAGGTGTTCGACGTCCAGACGAACGTCCCGCTGATCCACCAGGTCGTGGTTGCGCAGCTCGCTGCCGCCCGCCAGGGAACGGCCGACACCAAGACTCGGGCCGAGGTCCGTGGTGGTGGCAAGAAGCCGTACAAGCAGAAGGGCACCGGCCGCGCCCGTCAGGGTTCGACCCGCGCCCCGCACTTCGCCGGTGGTGGCGTCGTGCACGGGCCGACGCCGCGTGACTACACGCAGCGCACCCCCAAGAAGATGAAGGCTGCCGCCCTGCGCGGTGCGCTCTCCGACCGCGCGCGCAACGGCCGCGTGCACGTCGTCACGGGCTTCGGTATCGACGGCAAGCCGTCGACCAAGGCCGCTGTGGCTGCGCTGGCGAACCTGTCCTCGCGCAAGAACGTGCTCGTCGTGCTCGAGCGTGGCGACGAGCTCACGCTCAAGTCGCTCCGCAACGTCGAGCAGGTGCACCTCCTGGTCGCTGACCAGCTGAACACGTACGACGTGCTCATCTCGGACGACGTCGTCTTCACGCAGGCGGCTCTCGAGGCGTTCGTGGCCGGTCCCGCCAAGGGTCCGTCCGCCACGGCAGTGGCCTCGTCCGCTGAGATCATCGAGGAGGACGCCAAGTGAGCGAGCTTCAGAAGAACCCGCGCGACATCCTGATCGCGCCGGTCGTCTCCGAGAAGAGCTACGGGCTGCTCGACGAGGGTAAGTACACCTTCGTCGTGGACCCCCGTGCCAACAAGACCGAGATCAAGATCGCGGTCGAGAAGGTCTTCGGCGTCAAGGTCGATTCCGTGAACACGATCAACCGCAAGGGCAAGTCGCGGCGGACGAAGTTCGGCATCGGTAAGCGCAAGGACACCAAGCGTGCGATCGTCTCCCTCCGCGAGGGCTCGATCGACATCTTCGGCGGGCCGGTCGGCTGACGCCGGCGATAGCAGATTGAGGACATATCCCCATGGGAATCCGTAAGTACAAGCCGACGACGCCGGGGCGCCGCGGCGCGAGCGTCGCCGACTTCGTCGAGATCACGCGGTCGGAGCCGGAGAAGTCGCTGGTCCGTCCGCTGACGAAGACCGGCGGCCGTAACAACACCGGTCGCATCACGACCCGTCACAAGGGTGGTGGCCACAAGCGTGCCTACCGCGTCATCGACTTCCGTCGTCATGACAAGGACGGCGTGCCGGCCAAGGTCGCTCACATCGAGTACGACCCCAACCGCACCGCCCGCATCGCCCTCCTGCACTACGCGGACGGCGAGAAGCGCTACATCATCGCGCCGAACAAGCTGAAGCAAGGTGACTTCGTCGAGGCTGGTCCCAGCGCCGACATCAAGCCCGGCAACAACCTGCCGCTGCGCAACATCCCGACCGGTACGGTCATCCACGCCATCGAGCTTCGGCCCGGCGGCGGCGCGAAGATCGCACGTTCGGCTGGCACCTCGGTCCAGCTCGTCGCGAAGGACGGCCCCTACGCCCAGCTGCGTATGCCGTCCGGCGAGATCCGCAACGTCGACGCGCGCTGCCGCGCGACTGTCGGCGAGGTCGGCAACGCCGAGCAGTCGAACATCAACTGGGGCAAGGCCGGCCGCATGCGCTGGAAGGGCGTCCGCCCGACCGTCCGTGGTGTCGTGATGAACCCGATCGACCACCCGCACGGTGGTGGTGAGGGCAAGACGTCCGGTGGTCGTCACCCGGTGAGCCCCTGGGGCAAGCCCGAGGGCCGTACCCGCCGTCCGAACAAGGCGAGCGACAAGCTCATCGTGCGTCGCCGTCGTACTGGCAAGAAGCGCTGATAGGAGCCTGACAGATGCCACGCAGCCTGAAGAAGGGTCCTTTCGTCGACGGACACCTTCAGAAGAAGGTCGACGCACAGAACGAGGCCGGGACCAAGAACGTCATCAAGACGTGGTCCCGCCGGTCGGTCATCACGCCCGACTTCCTCGGACACACTTTTGCCGTGCACGACGGCCGGAAGCACACGCCTGTCTTCGTGACCGAGTCGATGGTGGGCCACAAGCTGGGCGAGTTCGCCCCGACCCGCACTTTCCGCGGTCACGTGAAGGACGACAAGAAGGGTAGAAGGCGATGAGCGCAGGAGCTCAGAAGGAGATCAGCGCCAAGCGCAAGAACCTTCTCGGCGAAGACGTCGCTGGCGACTTCGCGGTCGCACGCTTCGTGCGTGCCACGCCGCAGAAGGTCCGCCGCGTGGCTGACCTGGTCCGTGGGAAGAGCGTCGACGACGCGCTGACCGCGCTCCAGTTCGCCCCGCAGGCAGCGGCCGAGAACGTCTACAAGGTCATCGAGTCGGCTGCGGCTAACGCGGTCAACAACCAGGGCCTCGTCCGCGAGAAGCTCGTCGTGACCAAGCTCATGGTCGACGAGGGTCCGACGCTCAAGCGCTTCCGCCCCCGGGCGCAGGGTCGCGCGAGCCGCATCCTCAAGCGCACGAGCCACATCACCGTGGTCGTTGAGCCGCGCGAAGAGAAGAAGGGGGCCTGACAGTGGGACAGAAGGTTCACCCGCTCGGGTACCGTCTCGGCATCACCACCGACCACCGGTCGCGCTGGTTCGCCGACAGCACCAAGCCTGGCCAGCGTTACCGCGACTACGTCCGCGAGGACGTCGAGATCCGCAAGCTCATGGCCACCGGCCTCGAGCGTGCTGGTATCGCCAAGGTCGAGATCGAGCGCACCCGTGACCGCGTCCGCGTGGACATCCACACGGCGCGCCCGGGTATCGTCATCGGTCGCCGTGGCGCCGAGGCCGACCGCATCCGCGGCGAGCTCGAGAAGCTCACGGGCAAGCAGGTCCAGCTGAACATCCTCGAGGTCAAGAACGCCGAGATCGAGGCACAGCTGGTCGCCCAGGGCATCGCCGAGCAGCTCGCGAGCCGTGTGTCGTTCCGCCGTGCCATGCGCAAGGGCATGCAGTCCGCGCAGCGCGCTGGCGCCAAGGGCATCCGTGTCCAGTGCGCCGGTCGTCTGGGCGGCGCCGAGATGAGCCGTTCGGAGTTCTACCGCGAGGGCCGTGTGCCCCTGCACACGCTCCGCGCGAACATCGACTACGGCTTCTTCGAGGCCCGCACGACCTTCGGCCGCATCGGCGTGAAGGTCTGGATCTACAAGGGCGACATGACGGAGAAGGAGTTTGCTCGCGAGCAGGCTTCCCAGGCTCCGCGTGGCCGCGGTGGACGTGGCGGCAACGACCGTCCCGTGCGCGGCGGTCGTCGCCAGGAGCGTCCGGCCACCGCCGAGGCGCCCGCCCAGGCCGAGGCCCCCGCCCAGGAGGCGCCCGCGGCCGTCGAGACCGGAACGGAGGCCTGAGCATGCTGATCCCGCGCAGGCTCAAGCACCGCAAGCAGCACCACCCGAACCGCTCGGGTGCTGCCAAGGGCGGTACGCAGATCGCTTTCGGTGAGTACGGCATCCAGGCTCTCGAGCCCGCCTACGTCACCAACCGTCAGATCGAGTCCGCTCGTATCGCCATGACGCGTCACATCAAGCGTGGTGGAAAGGTGTGGATCAACATCTACCCCGACCGTCCGCTGACCAAGAAGCCCGCCGAGACCCGCATGGGTTCCGGTAAGGGTTCGCCGGAGTGGTGGATCGCCAACGTCAAGCCGGGCCGCATCGTCTTCGAGCTGGCCGGTGTCGACGAGGCCCTGGCCCGTGAGGCCATGCGCCGTGCGATGCACAAGCTTCCGATGAAGTGCCGTTTCGTGGTGCGCGAGGGTGGTGTGAACTGATGGCTATCGGTAGCAAGGATCTTGCTGTCACGGAGCTCGACGGGTTCGACAACGACCGTCTGGCTGCTGAGCTCGAGAAGGCGAAGCAGGAGCTCTTCAACCTGCGGTTCCAGTCGGCCACCGGCCAGCTGGAGAGCCACGGCCGTCTGAAGGCCGTCCGCCGCGACATCGCGCGGATCTACACGATCCTGCGTGAGCGCGAGCTCGGCATCCGTACCGCCCCGAGCGTGAGTGAGTGAGACTGACATGAGCGACAACACCACCGCAGCGGCGGTCGAGGCAGAGCGCAACCAGCGCAAGACGCGCCGCGGCTACGTCGTGAGCGACAAGATGGACAAGACTGTCGTGGTCGAGGTCGAGGACCGCGTCAAGCACCCGCTCTACGGCAAGGTCATCCGCCGCACGAGCAAGGTCAAGGCACACGACGAGCAGAACTCGGCCGGCATCGGCGACCTGGTCGTTATCATGGAGACGCGGCCGCTGTCCGCCTCCAAGCGCTGGCGCCTCGTCGAGATCGTCGAGAAGGCCAAGTAGCACGTGCTTCGGCGGGGCGGGGTCCATCCACGCGATAGACTTCGCCCTGCCGCAGTTCCAGAAAGTATCCGTTCGGCAAGGCTCGCACGCGCGAGAACCAGCTCGACGACAGGAGTTCAGTAAATGATCCAGCAGGAGTCGCGACTTCGCGTCGCCGACAACACTGGTGCCAAGGAGATCCTTTGCATCCGTGTACTCGGTGGCTCGGGCCGTCGCTACGCCGGAATCGGCGACACCATCGTCGCTACCGTCAAGGATGCAATCCCTGGCGGGAACGTCAAGAAGGGTGACGTGGTCAAGGCCGTCGTCGTCCGCACCGTCAAGGAGCGTCGCCGCCCGGACGGTTCCTACATCAAGTTCGACGAGAACGCGGCCGTCATCCTGAAGAACGACGGGGAGCCGCGCGGCACCCGCATCTTCGGGCCGGTCGGTCGTGAGCTGCGTGACAAGCGCTTCATGAAGATCATCTCGTTGGCTCCGGAGGTGATCTGACATGGCGAAGATCAAGAAGGGTGACCAGGTCCTGGTCATCGCCGGGCGTGACAAGGGCAAGACCGGTCGCGTCCTCGAGGTCCTCAAGGACTCCGACCGCGTCATCGTCGAGGGTGTCCAGCGCGTCACCAAGCACGTCAAGGCCGGCCAGACGCAGCGTGGTTCGCGCACCGGTGGGATCGAGACCGTCGAGGCCCCGATCCACATCAGCAACGTGCAGTACTACGACGCCGAGGCCAAGCGCGGCAAGCGTCTCGGCGCACGCACCGAGACCGTCCAGCGCGACGGTCGCGACCGCACCGCCCGCGTCCGCGTGACCCGCGGCCACGGCGACGCCGAGAAGGACATCTGATGACTGAGACCACCGCGAAGCCGCGTCTGAAGACGCGCTACAACGACGAGATCGTCGCCGCCATGCGCGAGCAGTTCTCGTACGGCAACGTCAACGAGGTCCCGCGCCTGACCAAGATCGTGGTCAACATGGGTGTCGGCGACGCCGCCAAGGACTCGAAGCTGATCGAGGGCGCCATCCGCGACCTCACTGCGATCACGGGTCAGAAGCCGCAGGTCACCAAGGCCCGCAAGTCCATCGCTCAGTTCAAGCTCCGTGAGGGCATGCCGATCGGCGCGCACGTCACGCTGCGCGGCGACCGCATGTGGGAGTTCGCGGACCGTCTGCTGTCGGTCGCGCTTCCCCGCATCCGTGACTTCCGCGGTCTGTCGGGCAAGCAGTTCGACGGCAACGGCAACTACACGTTCGGCCTGAACGAGCAGTCGATGTTCTACGAGATCGACCCCGACAAGATCGACCGGGTTCGCGGCATGGACATCACCGTGGTCACGACCGCGAAGTCCGACGACGAGGGCCGTGCGTTCCTCCGTCTCCTCGGCTTCCCTTTCAAGGAGAACTGACATGGCTAAGAAGGCCCTGATCAACAAGGCTGCCGCAAAGCCCAAGTTCGCGGTTCGTGCCTACACCCGGTGCCAGCGGTGCGGTCGTCCGCACTCCGTGTACCGCAAGTTCGGACTCTGCCGCGTGTGCGTCCGGGAGATGGCTCACCGCGGTGAGCTCCCGGGCGTCACGAAGAGCAGCTGGTAACAACTACGTCGCAGGTCTGCGGCGCCGCTGAGGCGGACGTCGTGGATACCCCGGCGAGGAAGGGCTGAAGCCCACAATGACGATGACCGATCCCATCGCAGACATGCTCACGCGTCTGCGTAATGCGAACTCGGCTCAGCACGACACGGTCTCCATGCCGTTCTCGAAGCTGAAGTCGAACATTGCCGAGATCCTGAAGGCCGAGGGCTACATCGCCGGCTGGTCCGTTGAGGACGCTCAGGTCGGCAAGACCCTCATCCTGGAGCTGAAGTACACCTCCAGCCGCGAGCGCGCCCTCTCGGGCATCCGCCGCATCTCGAAGCCCGGCCTCCGCGTCTACGCGAAGTCCACGAACCTGCCGAAGGTCCTCGGCGGGCTCGGCGTGGCGATCCTGTCCACGTCCTCGGGTCTTCTCACGGACAAGCAGGCCGCAAAGAAGGGCGTGGGTGGGGAAGTCCTCGCCTACGTCTGGTAACCGGAAGACGGAGAGGAGAACACCATGTCTCGCATTGGCAAGATTCCCGTCCCGGTTCCCGCTGGAGTGGACGTCACCATCAGCGGCGCTCTCGTGACCGTGAAGGGCCCCAAGGGCACTCTCGAGCACGTCGTGCCCGCCCCCATCGAGATCGCTCGTGACGAGGACGGCGCGCTCGTCGTGACCCGTCCCAACGACGAGCGCGAGTCTCGTGCCCTGCACGGTCTCACCCGCACGCTCCTCGCGAACGTGATCACCGGTGTGACCGAGGGTTACGAGAAGAAGCTCGAGATCGTCGGCACGGGTTACCGCGTCGCGGCGAAGGGCTCGGACCTCGAGTTCGCCCTCGGCTTCAGCCACCCTGTGGTCGTGTCCGCCCCTGAGGGCATCACGTTCGCGGTCGAGAGCCCCACGAAGTTCTCGGTCAGTGGCATCAGCAAGCAGCAGGTCGGCGAGGTCGCCGCGAACATCCGCAAGATCCGCAAGCCTGAGCCCTACAAGGGCAAGGGTGTGCGCTACGCCGGCGAGAACGTCCGCCGCAAGGCCGGAAAGGCTGGTAAGTGACCATGGCGATCAAGATTCTGGGCAAGGGCACTGCCGTTGCTCGCAAGCGCCGTCACCTGCGTCTGCGGAAGAAGGTCGCCGGCACCGCCGTGCGTCCCCGTCTCGTCGTGACGCGCTCCGCCCGTCACATCACGGCTCAGGTCGTGGACGACGCTGTCGGCCGCACGCTCGCGTCCGCCTCGACCCTCGAGGCAGACCTCCGCGCTCTGGAGGGCGACAAGTCCGCCAAGGCGCGCAAGGTCGGCGAGCTCGTCGCCGAGCGTGCGAAGGCCGCTGGCATCGACACCGTCGTCTTCGACCGCGGTGGGAACAAGTACCACGGCCGGGTGGCAGCTGTCGCCGACGGGGCCCGCGAAGGCGGTCTGACCCTGTGACGACGCGATCCATCTCCGCACGGAAGCAAAGGACGAACTGATGGCTGCAGGGCAGCGCAGCAACACCGGCGCCCCCACGGGCGGCGCCAGCAACGAGAACGACCGCCAGGGCGGTCGTCGCAACGACCGTGACGGTCGCCGCGACAACCGTCGCAACGAGGCAGCTGACAAGAACGCGTTCCTCGAGCGCGTCGTCACGATCAACCGTGTCTCGAAGGTCGTCAAGGGTGGCCGCCGCTTCAGCTTCACCGCGCTCGTCGTGGTGGGTGACGGCAACGGCACCGTCGGCGTCGGCTATGGCAAGGCCAAGGAAGTTCCCGCGGCCATCGCCAAGGGCGTCGAGGAGGCGAAGAAGAACTTCTTCTCCGTCCCGCTCATCCAGCGCACGATCCCGCACCCGGTGACGGGTGAGGCTGCTGCCGGCGTGGTGTTCCTGCGTCCGGCCGCTCCGGGTACCGGTGTGATCGCCGGTGGTCCGGTGCGCGCGGTCCTCGAGTGCGCGGGCATCCACGACGTCCTGTCGAAGTCGCTCGGTTCCTCGAACGCGATCAACATCGTGCACGCCACGGTGGCCGGTCTGCGTGCGCTCGAGCGGCCTGAGGCTGTCGCAGCGCGTCGCGGTCTGCCGCTCGAGGAGGTCGCTCCGGCGGCTCTCCTCCGTGCGCAGGCGGCCGGCAAGGCCGCCCAGGCAGCTGAGGTTGGTGCATGATGGCACGTCTCAAGGTGACCCAGAAGAAGTCCGCCATCGGCGGCAAGCAGAACCAGCGCGACACGCTGCGCTCGCTCGGCCTCAAGCGGATCGGTGACACCGCCGTGAAGGAGGACCGTCCCGAGATTCGCGGCATGGTCGCTACGGTGGCGCACCTCGTCACCGTCGAGGAGGTCGACTGATCATGGCTGACGCCGAGAAGAAGGCTCCGGCCAAGAAGCCGGCTGCCAAGAAGACGGCCGCTGCTCCGGCAGCGACCGAGGGTGCCGGCGGCACCCTGAAGGTCCACCACCTTCGTCCCGCCCCGGGCGCCAAGACCGCCAAGACCCGCGTGGGTCGTGGTGAGGCGTCCAAGGGTAAGACGGCCGGTCGTGGTACCAAGGGCACGAAGGCTCGTTACCAGGTCCCGACCCGCTTCGAGGGTGGGCAGATGCCGCTGCACATGCGTCTGCCCAAGCTCCGCGGGTTCAAGAACCCGTTCCGCACCGAGTACCAGGTCGTGAACCTGGAGAAGCTCGGCTCGCTGTACCCCGAGGGTGGCACGGTCACCGTCGAGGACCTCGTGGCCAAGGGCGCGGTTCGTGGTGGGCAGCTCGTCAAGGTGCTCGGCACCGGCGAGATCACCGTGAAGCTTGATGTCACGGTGGACGCCCTCTCCGCGTCGGCGAAGGACAAGATCCTCGCCGCCGGTGGGTCCGTCTCGGACAGCTGACAGCCATCGACGGGGCCGAGTGTGCACTGCACACCCGGCCCCGTCGTGCTTGATGCGTGGTACTTCGCGCACAGCGCCCTGGAGGGACGCTAGAGTGCGCTGGGCGACCATTCGTGGTCGCCCCCCATCTACGTCGCCGCGTGCGGCGCGACTCACCCGCAGCACGCGGGGCAGGAGGATCTGGTGTTTGGCGCATTCGGACGGGCATTCCGCACTCCCGACCTGCGGAAGAAGATTCTGTTCACCATCATGATGATGGTGCTCTTCCGCGTCGGTTCCTTCATCCCGGCGCCCGGTGTCGACTACGGCGCCGTGCAGAGCTACAGCATGGGTGACAACGACCTGCTCGCCCTCGTGAACCTGTTCAGCGGTGGCGCACTGCTCCAGCTGTCGATCTTCGCGCTTGGGATCATGCCGTACATCACGGCCAGCATCATCATCCAGCTTCTCCGCGTGGTGATCCCTCGGTTCGAGACCCTGCACCAGGACGGCCAGTCCGGTCAGGCGAAGCTCACCCAGTACACCCGCTACCTGACGATCGCCCTCGGCGTGCTGCAGGCGACCACGATCGTGACACTCGCCCGTACCGGCCAGCTGCTCCCGGGCGTTGACCCCATCAAGGACGACTCCTGGTGGACCGCAGCCTTGATGATCCTCGTCCTGACCGCCGGTACCGGCGTGATCATGTGGATGGGTGAGCTCATCACCGAGCGGGGCATCGGCAACGGCATGTCGCTCCTCATCTTCACGTCGATCGCAGCGAGCTTCCCGTCCGCGCTCGGTTCGATCGGCGGCTCGAACAACGGCATCTCCAAGCTCCTCGGCGTGATCGTCATGATCGTCCTCGTCGTCGGCCTCATCGTCTTCGTCGAGCAGTCCCAGCGACGCATCCCGGTCCAGTACGCGAAGCGCATGGTCGGCCGGAAGATGTACGGCGGCACGAGCACCTACATCCCGATCAAGATCAACATGGCTGGCGTGATCCCGGTGATCTTCGCGTCGTCGATCCTCGCGATCCCGACGATGCTCGCGCAGTTCGGGGACCAGAGCGCTGACTGGGTCGTCTGGGTCGGCCGGAACCTCGCGACCCAGCAGGCGCCGCTGCACCTCGCCCTGTTCATCGTCATGATCATCTTCTTCTCGTTCTTCTACACGGCGATCACGTTCAACCCGGACGAGGTCGCGGACAACATGAAGAAGTACGGCGGCTTCGTGCCCGGCATCCGCGCCGGTCGGCCGACCGCCGAGTACCTCGACTACGTGATCACACGCATCACGTCCGCAGGGTCGATCTACCTCGCTCTCGTGGCCCTCGTGCCGACGCTGGTGTTCATCGCGCTCAACGTGGGGAACAACATCCCGTTCGGTGGCACGTCGATCATCATCGTCGTCGGTGTCGGCCTCGAGACGGTCAAGCAGATCGACTCGCAGCTTCAGCAGCGTCACTATGAAGGGTTCCTCCGTTGAGCGCACGTCTCGTCCTTCTCGGCCCGCCCGGAGCGGGCAAGGGCACCCAGGCTGTCCGGCTCGCCGAGCGGTTCGGCGTCCCGGCGATCTCGACCGGCGACATCTTCCGCGCGAACATCAAGGGCGGCACGGAGCTGGGCAAGCTCGCACAGAGCTACACGGACAAGGGCGAGCTCGTCCCTGACTCCGTGACGAACGACATGGTCCGCGACCGCCTCGCTCAGGCCGACGTCGTCGAGGGCTTCCTGCTCGACGGATATCCGCGGAACGTCGCCCAGGTCGCAGAGCTCAAGGTCATCCTCGGTGAGCTCGGCGTCACCCTGGATGGTGCAGTCGAGATCACGGCTGACGCCGAGGCGGTCGTCGCACGCCTCCTCAAGCGGGCCGAGATCGAGGGACGCGTGGACGACAACGAGGACGTGATCCGTCACCGCCTCGAGGTCTACGCGGAGCAGACCGCTCCCGTCAGCGCCGAGTACGAGGCGGACGGCGATCTGGTACGCGTCGACGGTCTCGGTGACATCGACGACGTCACGGCCCGCCTGGTCGCGGCCATCGAGTCGATCCTGGCCTGACAAGGGGCGCTGTGTTCGGGTTGGACCGGATCGAGATCAAGTCGATCGACGAGATCCTGCGGATGCGGGAGGCCGGGCTCGTCGTCGCTGACGCGCTCGCCGCCGTACAGGAGGCTGTGGCGATCGGCGTGACGACCGCTGAGCTCGACGCCATCGCTGCTGAGGTGATCGCGGGTCGCGGGGCGCGGTCCTCGTTCCTCGGCTACCAGGGCTACCCGGCTACGACGTGCATCAGCGTCAACGACGAGGTTGTCCACGGCATCCCGGGCGACCGTGTGATCCAGGACGGCGACGTGGTCTCGGTGGACTGCGGCGCTATCGTCGACGGCTGGCACGGGGACAGCGCCGTCACGGTCCTCGTCGGAGACGTCGACCCAGCGGACGCGAGGCTGTCCGCCGTCACCGAAGAAGCCATGTGGGCGGGTATCGCTGCGCTCGCCCGCGCGGAGCGCCTCCACGAGGTCGGTGCTGCCGTCGAGGACAGCGTCGTGGCCGCCTCTGACCCGCTCGCCCCGTACGGGATCGTCCAGGAGTACGTCGGCCACGGCATCGGCTCTGCCATGCACCAGTCGCCCGACGTCCCCAACTTCCGGGTCCGCGACCGAGGCCCTCGTGTGCGTCCCGGCATGTGCATCGCGATCGAGCCCATGGTGACGAGGGGCGAGAGGTTCACGCAGGTGTGCGAGGACGACTGGACGGTCGTCACCGACGACGGCGCACGAGCCGCGCACTGGGAGCACACCGTCGCCGTCCTCGAGGACGGCATCTGGGTCCTGACCGCCACCGACGGCGGCCGGGCCAAGCTCGAAGACCGGGGCATCAAGATCACGTCGCTCGGCAGCTGACCTCGCTGGCAGGCTCGCAGCGCCCAGCTCCGAGCCGCCCGCGCGGCCGTTGAAGCCCCTGCACGCGCTCGTGCGAGTCATCGTCGGCGCAACCTGGTCGAGGACAGCCTCCCTCCCGCGCGTCCCCGGAAGGGGGCGACGCATGATGGCAAACAGGCACCTCCACGAGACGCCTCTGATCAAGTAGGACCCTTGGTCCCTCGTCAACGCCTCACCCGGGACTTCACCCGCCCTCCTGGTGTAAACCCCCTGTCAGAACGAGGGTGATTCGGAATATCGTGACCGACGTCGGTACGAGTAGCCCGTCTCGGGTGTACCGAGTCATTCAGTCACGTCTCGGGGGAGCGTCTGTCACATGTCTATTGAGTTGCCCGTGCGCGCAGATCGCGCACGCCAGCCCGCGAGGGCAAATCTCAGGGGTCTGCCGCGTGTCCACGCGGCCAGCGCGACGACCCACAGGTCGTTCGCACGGTTCGCCCGGCCGGAACCGCTCACGGTCATCCGGGCTCCGCACGGTTTCGGTAAGTCCATGCTCGCCGCCCAGTGGCTGCGCTCGATGCAGGATGACGACGTCGACGTGCTGTGGCTCGGCTCCGACGCCCTGTCGTTCGTCGAGGGTCCCGGCGCAGAGGCGTTCTGGGACGTCCTGGGCAGCAGGCTCGAGGAGTTCACGACCACGCACCGCAAGGTCGCCGCGTCGTCCGCCAGGGGCCGGGAGCGGGTCGTCCAGCTGCTCAGCCAGCGCACCCGGCCCGTCTACGTGGTGCTCGACCGGTTCGAGTCGACGTCCGGACGGCTCGGGATCGAGCAGTCGCTGCTCGATCTCGTCCAGACGATGGAGCACCTCTACCTGATCGTCTGCACCCGGACCGTCACGAGCCTCGAGGTCGTCGGCGCGGCCGTCGTCGACTCCGTCGTCGTGCGTCCCGCCGACCTCGCGCTCGGGGTGGAGGACGTGCTCGGCCTCGCTGCGCAGCAGGGGATCGTGCTCGGTCGCGACGAGGCGCAGACCCTGTGCGACGAGACGGCCGGATGGCCCGCGCTCGTCAGGGTCATCCTCGCCGGTTCCGCCGCCGACCAGGTGCCGGGCGCGGGTTTCGCGCTCAACCTCGACTCCGGCCGCTGGTTCCTGCGGACGGTCTGGGACGAGTTCGCCGTCCCCGGTCTCGCCGACTTCGTCACCCGCACGTCGGTGCTCGTCGAGTTCACGCGTGCACTCGCCGCCCGCGTGTGTGGCGATGCTGACGTCGACGGACACATCGACACGCTGCTTGCGGCCGGCCTGCTGCGCGTCCACGGCTCCGGTGAGGACGCGGTCTACGCGCACCTGCCTGCTGTGCGCCGCGAGTGCGTGCAGCGGCTGCGCAGCGAGGCGCCGGAGCAGTTTCGAGAGCTCTCGCAGGTGTCGGCCGGTGTCCTCCTCGACCAGGGGCGCGCCGGGCAGGCGCTCGTGCACCTCGTGCGTGCGCGACTGTGGGACGAGGTCGTCGAGTGCGTCGAGAGCTCGTGGCACATGCTCGCTGCACAGGGGGAGAGCGAGCTGTTAAAGCTCGTCGACCGGCTTCCCGCCGACGTGGTCGCACGCAGCCCGCGCCTCGTCGTCCTGCGTGACTACTCGAACGACGTGGCGAAGCCCGCGACGACGGAGGGCACGGCCGCCAGCGCGCCGGGGACGCCAGAGCTCGGTCGCCTTGCTGGCTGGCGGCACGGAGCCGCTCGGTCCGTGCGCGAACGTACGCGTGACGTCGCTGAGCGCTATGCCGACCTGGCGCCCGACGTGCGCGCCGATCTGCCCGCGGTCCTGTGCGAGCTGGGCGCGACGCGCCTGGCCCGCACGGACACCGACGGCGCTCGTGCCGTGTTCACGGACGCGCACCGGCTCGCGGCCGCGTCCGGAGCCGCCGCCGCCGAGGCGCGTGCCGCCGTCGGCGCGGCGCTCACGTGCACCGTGACGGGGGGCATCAAGGACGCGCGTGCCTGGATCGACGAGGCAACCCGTGCGGCGGCATCGGCTGACCCAGCCGACGTCGCGGACCTCGCGCCGGTCCTCGCCGGCGCGAGGGCGCTCGCGGCGATCGCAGGAGTCGACCTCCCGGCAGCGCGCGCGGCAGTCGTCGACGCGATCGGCGGTGACGCCGAGGTGATGTCGCTCGGGGCCCTGGCGCGAGCGCAGCTCTCCCTCCTGGAGGGTGGGCAGTACGAGGAGTTCGAGGAGTTCGAGAAGTCGAGCCAGTGGGTGATGAGCTCGGGCCTGCCTGCCGACGACCTCATCACCAACCTGCTCGTCGCGGCGCGGGTCGACCTGCTGCTGTCCATGGGGCAGGTGCTGCGCGCGCGTGCCGTGCTGACGCGGTGGGAGGGCGACCAGGACGGGTTGCTGCTGCCGCGGGTCCGGACAGCGTTCATGGCCGGCGACTACGGCCGGGCGGCGCTCCTCGCGTCGCAAGGCGCGCACTCGACCCACCGGCCTGCCCGCCAGCGTCTCGGTCTGCAGCTCGTCGCCGCGCTCGCGGAGAACGCGCGGGGCCGCGAGGCCGAGGCCGTCCGTGCGATGCGTGAGGCGATCGCGGTCGCGACCGACAGCGAGCTGTTCCAGCCGTTCGCCTTGCTCCCGCGGCCGCTCCTCGAGGCGATGGTCCCCGCCGTCCCGGAGCTCGCAGCGGTGCTCGCGAGGCTCGACGACGCCGGTGTGCGCGCCGACGTGTTCCCGGTGCCGTCAGTCGTGGCAGAGCTGAGCGAGCGTGAGCGCGAGGTCCTCGAGACTCTCGCCGTGAGCGACTCGCTCGGGGCGGTCGCGAAGCGTCTCTATCTCACGACCAACACGGTCAAGACGCACCTGCGGTCGATCTACCGCAAGCTCGGCACCCATTCGGGTGCTGAGACGATCCAGCGCGCCATCGAGTGCGGGCTGATTGAGGCGCCTCACGCCTGACGAGCCCACGTCCGCCCCGTGATGCCCCTGCCTCACGGGGCGGACGTGTGCTGTGACGCACGGCACGGGCCTGCTGCGGCCCTTCCCGGGTTTACCCGCCCTGCCCGATGCCGTACGATGTTGCGTTGGTATGTGTCTTGCATGCCGCCCAGCAGACCCGGTGCCGCGGTGACGTGTGCGTGGGCGCCTCTCGGCGCCTCGTGAGCGTGATCCATCCGGGTGGGATGTTCAACCAGGAGTTAGCGGAGGATATGGCGAAGAAGGACGGTGTCATCGAGATTGAGGGCAGCGTGGTCGAGGCCCTGCCGAACGCGATGTTTCGCGTGGAGCTGGCCAACGGTCACAAGGTGCTCGCTCACATCTCGGGCAAGATGCGTCAGCACTACATCCGGATCCTCCCTGAGGACCGGGTCGTGGTCGAGCTGAGCCCGTACGACCTGTCCCGCGGCCGTATCGTCTACCGCTACAAGTAACCACGTCACCGACAACCTGCCGGCGCGCCACCGGACGATCGACGATCGGACGGCCCGCCGTACGGCGGCGAAGGAACCACGATGAAGGTCAAGCCCAGCGTCAAGAAGATCTGCGACAAGTGCAAGGTGATCCGTCGCCACGGCCGCGTCCAGGTCATCTGCGAGAACGTGCGGCACAAGCAGCGCCAGGGCTGACACAGCCTGTCCGCTGGCACGTGCAGTCACGCGCCGCAGATCTGCCCCTGCAGGGGCATCAGCGCACCACCACCGAACGCCCTCGTGGCGTCGCGAACCCTCGGCTCGGAGGCTGGGGCCCGCAACAGCGGGAAGATGGTGCGGAAGACCTCCGAACGCAGTACAGGAGCCACACATGGCACGTCTTGTCGGCGTAGACCTCCCCCGCGAGAAGCGGGTCGAGATCGCGCTCACCTACATCTACGGCGTCGGCCGTACCCGCGCCCAGCAGGCAGTCGCCGCGACCGGCATCAGCCCGGAGGTCCGCGTCAAGGACCTCGACGAGGCTCAGCTCGTCGCGCTGCGCGACTTCCTCGAGGGCAACTACAAGCTCGAAGGTGATCTCCGTCGTGAGGTTGCTGCCGACATCCGCCGCAAGGTCGAGATCGGCTGCTACGAGGGCCTGCGTCACCGCCGCGGCCTCCCGGTGCGCGGTCAGCGCACCAAGACCAACGCGCGTACCCGCAAGGGCCCGAAGCGCACCGTGGCCGGTAAGAAGAAGGCCCGCTAAGCAGTAGCAGCAGTCCGCGCAGGGGTCTCGCCCCGCCGCGCGGTCCGATTACCTCAGACCAGGAGAGATCAAAGACATGCCTCCCAAGACTCGCGCCGCCTCCGGTGCGCGCAAGCCTCGCCGCAAGGAAAAGAAGAACGTAGCCCTCGGCCAGGCGCACATCAAGAGCACCTTCAACAACACCATCGTCTCGATCACGGACCCGTCGGGCGCCGTGATCTCGTGGGCCTCCTCCGGCCAGGTCGGCTTCAAGGGCTCGCGCAAGTCGACGCCCTTCGCCGCGCAGCTCGCTGCCGAGGCTGCGGCTCGCCGCGCCCAGGAGCACGGCATGAAGAAGGTCGACGTCTTCGTCAAGGGTCCGGGCTCCGGCCGCGAGACCGCGATCCGTTCCCTCCAGGCCGCTGGCCTCGAGGTCGGTTCGATCCAGGACGTCACGCCTCAGGCCCACAACGGTTGCCGTCCGCCGAAGCGCCGCCGCGTGTGATCGGTTCCAGGCCGCCGGCCAGGGCATGTGCCCTGCCGGCGGCCTGACGCCGCACCACGGTGCGGCACCAGTACCCATGCCGAAATCCCAGGCCGGAAGCTTCCCGCCGGGGCTCTTCGTCTGTGACGCGTCATATGGCGGACGCGCACTGAAAGGACAGAACCAGTGCTGATCGCACAGCGCCCCACCCTGACCGAAGAGGTCATCTCGGAGAACCGTTCGCGCTTCTCCATCGAGCCGCTCGAGCCGGGCTTCGGCTACACGCTCGGCAACTCGCTGCGTCGCACGCTGCTGTCGTCCATCCCGGGCGCTGCGGTGACCTCCATCCGCATCGACGGTGTGCTCCACGAGTTCACCACCGTGCCGGGTGGCAAGGAGGACGTCACCGAGATCATCCTCAACATCAAGAACCTCGTGGTCTCGTCGGAGAACGACGAGCCGGTCGTGATGTACCTGCGCAAGCAGGGCGCCGGTGTCGTCACCGCAGCGGACATCGTCCCGCCGGCCGGTGTCGAGGTCCACAACCCTGAGCTGCACATCGCGACCCTCAACGAGAAGGGCAAGCTCGAGATCGAGCTGACCGTCGAGCGTGGGCGTGGCTATGTGTCCGCGAGCCAGAACAAGTCGTTCGACGCCGAGATCGGCCGCATCCCGGTCGACTCGATCTACTCGCCCGTGCTCAAGGTGACGTACAAGGTCGAGGCGACCCGTGTCGAGCAGCGCACCGACTTCGACAAGCTGATCGTCGACGTCGAGACCAAGCCGGCGATCTCGCCCCGTGACGCTCTCGCGTCCGCAGGCAAGACGCTCGTCGAGCTGTTCGGGCTCGCCCGTGAGCTCAACGTCGAGGCCGAGGGCATCGAGATCGGCCCGTCGCCGACCGACGCTGCGCTCGCCGCCGACCTGGCTCTGCCGATCGAAGAGCTGCAGCTGACGATCCGGTCGTACAACTGCCTCAAGCGCGAGGGCATCCACACCGTGGGTGAGCTCGTGTCCCGCAGCGAGGCCGACCTGCTCGACATCCGGAACTTCGGTTCCAAGTCGATCACCGAGGTCAAGGAGAAGCTTGCGGGCCTGGGTCTGGGCCTCAAGGACTCCCCCCTGGACTTCGACCCGTCGACCGTCGACTACAGCGACGGCGACGAGGGCGACTTCGAGACCGAGCAGTACTGACGCTGGCACGCCCGTCGCGCTGAGCGCCGGACAGCCCCCCAATTTCTCTAGGAGCAAGAACAATGCCTACCCCCACCAAGGGCGCGCGGCTCGGCGGTAGCCCGTCGCACGAGCGCAAGATCCTGGCCAACCTGGCCGCCGCGCTCTTCGAGCACGGTCGCATCACCACGACCGAGGCGAAGGCCAAGCGCCTCCGTCCCGAGGCCGAGCGTCTGATCACGTTCGCCAAGCGCGGCGACCTGCACAACCGTCGTCGCGTCCTGCGCACGATCACGGACAAGGGCATCGTCCACGTCCTGTTCACCGAGATCGCTCCGCAGATGGCCGAGCGCCAGGGTGGCTACACCCGCATCATCAAGGTCGCGCCGCGCAAGGGCGACAACGCCCCCATGGCGGTCATCGAGCTCGTCACCGAGCCCGTGAGCCCCAAGCAGGCTGTCGTCCGCGAGGCTGAGAAGGCCGCGAAGAAGTCCGCTCCGAAGGCTGAGAAGCCCGTTGAGCCGGTCGTCGAGGAGTCCGCCGAGGCCGAGGTCGTCGAGGACGCCCCCGCCGCCGAGGAGACCACGGAGGAGAAGGCCTGAGCCTTCCCCTCTCATGACGAGGCCCGCGCACCGATGGTGCGCGGGCCTCGTCGTTCTTCACGGCATCGATCGGCTCGAGAGGGACAGGCCGGCGCGGGGGGGCAGGCACAGCGTCGCACCGCGTGGCGGGTCCCTGACTGCAGGCTCAGGGCCTGTCGTCGCCCCACAGCGTCCAGGCGCGCGCCCCGCCCACGAGCGCCGCCGAGTTCGGCACGACGACAACCTCCGGCCCGAGCCGGTCGCGCACCTGCGCCGTGATGCGGCCCGAGTTCCCGCCGCCCAGGTAGAGACGGTCCCAGCGGAAGACAGGCGCGAGCCCCTCGACGACCCGGAGCACCCGGCGGGACCATAGGGCGTCCCCGAGGCGTCGTCGTTCAGGTTCGCCGATGTACGCGTCGTAGGTCGTGGCGCGCCGGACGGGCGCGTGCGACAGCTCGAGGTGCGGGGCGAGCCGCCCGCCGTCGTAGTGCGCTGAGCCGAGGCCGGTACCGAGCGTCAGGACGAGCTCGAGGCCCGCGCCCGCGATGACTCCCGCCCCGTGGAGCTCGGCGTCGTTGACGACGATCGTCGGGATCCCGAGCTCGCTTTCGAGCGCGGCCGCAAGGTCGAGATCGGCCCACGCCGCGACGAGCTCGGGGAGGGGACGGCTGCGCGGCCCGGCGCGGTTGATGTAGTGCGGTGTCGCGACGACGACGCCGTGCCGGATCATTCCCGGCATGCCGAGGCTCAGCCTCGACGCTGGCGGCAGTGAAGCCGCGAGGTCGGCGACCGTGCGGACGAGACGTTCCGGGGAGAGCGGGTAGGGCGTCTCGATCCGCACCGCGGGCGCGTGCGCGGTACCCGACGCGTCGAGCACGCCCGCCTTGATGCCTGAGCCGCCGCAGTCGACGCTCAGGGTCAGGACGTCGCGGGCTGTGGTTTCCATGCGGCCACGGTACCGACCGAGCGCGGCGCTGCGTGCGGGATGATGGTCCGCGTGATCCGTCTGCGCCTCGACCTCTCCTACCGGGGGACCGACTTCTCGGGCTGGGCGACCCAGCCGGGCCTCCGCACCGTGCAGGGCACCCTGGAGGAGGCGCTCGCGCGCGTCCTCCGCCTCCCGTCGGTACGCCTGACGGTCGCCGGGCGGACCGACGCCGGCGTCCACTCGCGTGGCCAGGTCGCGCACGTCGACGTCCCGATCGAGATGTGGGAGGCCGTCGTAGGCCGGTCCGGGCGTGCGCCGGGTGATGCGCTCGTGTCGCGCCTCGCGGGGGTCCTGCCGACCGACGTCGTCGTGCACCGTGCCGCACCCGCGCCGCAGGGTTTCGACGCGCGCTTCAGCGCGCTGCGTCGGCGCTACTCCTACCGGGTCGCCGACCGGCCGGAGCTCAGGGACCCGCTCACGCGCGACTGGGTGCTGTGGAACCGGGCCGGGCTCGACGTCGCGGCGATGGACCGCGCGTGCCAGCCGCTCCTCGGGCTGCGGGACTTCGCGGCGTACTGCCGTCCGCGTGAGGGGGCCTCGACGATCCGCGAGCTGCAGGAGCTGCGGTGGACGCGCGTCGAGGACGGGCCTGAGCGCGGCCTCGTCGTCGCGTCGGTCCAGGCGGACGCGTTCTGCCACAACATGGTGCGCGCGCTCGTCGGGGCGTCGATCGCCGTGGGCGAGGGGCGCCGGGACGAGGACTGGCCCGCGAAGGTCCTCGAGGGCAGACGGCGCGACTCGGGTGCGGGCGTCGTGCCTGCGCACGGGCTCGTGCTCGAGGAGGTCGTCTACCCGGCTGACGACGAGCTGGCCGCGCGCGCGGAGAGGATCCGCGCGCGGCGGATGGACGAAGAGGTCGAGCCGGGCTGAGGCCCGGCGACCGCAGCGTCGATCCTCTCTCGGTTCAGCGAGCCTCGTCGCGGTCTTCCAGGTCGACGTCGTCGTCGTCCGAGGGGACCGGGTCGGGGGTCTCGTCGAGGTCGTCGTCCTCGGTGCCCGGGGCGTCGACGTCGGGGACGACGTGCATCGCGGCCTCCTCGGCCGACGATGCGCCGCCAGCGAGGCCGGTGTCGACGGCGAACACGTCGTTCTCCTTGCCCTCCGCGTCGACGTCGACCTGCAGCCTGCCTGCGCGGTCGGAGTCGGTCGGACGTGCGCCGGCCTCCCACACGTCGGGCTCCTCCTGGGCGAGGCGCTCGTCGAGGTGCTCGCCGCGGGCGACCTCGTACTCCGTCGTCGGGCGGTGGCGGTGCTCGTGCTCGGGCGGGGAGATGCCTTCGTCCAGGAGGTCGTCGACGCCGCGGTCGACCAGCATGTCCTCTGCAGGAAGCTGGTCGGAGTCGCGCTCGCCGGGGTCGTCTGTCGTGCTCATCGTGGGTCTCCTCTCGTCTCCTCTCACCGTGGCACGTCCCGGCTCGGACCGCCACGCGCGGGGTGAAAAAGGAGCGCCTCCGCGGGGTCCGGTACGGGAGGATGGGGGTATGGGTCATGTCGACGTCTCCGGTCTTTCGTACTTCCTGCCGGACGGGAGGGCGCTCCTGACGTCGGTCGACCTGCGGGTGGGTGATGGCGCGAAGGTCGCGCTCGTCGGCCCGAACGGCGCAGGCAAGACGACGCTCCTGCGGATCGTCGCCGGTGACCTCGCTCCGCACGAGGGCACGGTGTCGCGATCGGGCGGGCTGGGCGTGATGGACCAGATGATCGGGCGGGTCGACGACGACCGGACTGTCCGTGACGTCCTTGCCGACCTCGGCGACGCGTCGATCCGCGCGGCCGCGCGTGAGCTCGACGCCGCCGAGCTGGCGATCATGACGGTCGACGACACCCCGTCGCAGATGCGGTACGCGCAGGCGCTCGCGGACTGGGCGGACGTCGGCGGGTACGAGGCCGAGGCGGCGTGGGACGACGTCACGACGGAGGTCTTGTCGATCCCGTACGAGAAGGCTCAGCACCGCGAGCTGCGGACCCTGTCGGGCGGTGAGCAGAAGCGGCTCGTCCTGACGGCGCTCCTGCGCGGGCCGCAGGAGGTGCTGCTGCTCGACGAGCCGGACAACTTCCTCGACGTGCCGACCAAGCGGTGGCTCGAGGAGCGGATGCGCGAGACGCCCAAGACGATCTTCTTCGTGTCGCACGACCGTGAGCTGCTCGCGCAGACGGCGACGGCGGTCGCGACGGTCGAGCAGACGGCGACGGGCGGTGACGTGTGGGTGCACGGGGGCGGCTTCAGCACGTACCTGCAGGCGCGCGAGGACCGCACGGAGCGGCTCGAGGAGCTGCGTCGACGGTGGGACGAGGAGCGGGCGAAGCTCAAGCAGCTCGTGCACACGCTCCGTACGAAGGCTGCTTTCAACGACGGTCTCGCGAGCCGGTACCAGGCGGCGCAGACGCGGCTGCGCAAGTTCGAGGAGGCGGGGCCTCCGCAGGCCGTCGCGCAGCGTCAGGACGTCAAGGTGCGTCTGGTCGGCGGGCGCACGGCGAAGCGCGCAGTCGTGTGCGAGGACCTCGAGCTCACGGACCTCATGCGGCCGTTCAGCACGGAGCTGTGGTTCGGCGAGCGCGTCGCGGTGCTCGGGTCGAACGGCTCCGGCAAGTCGCACTTCATGCGGCTCCTGGCGGCGGGAGGCACGGACCCGGACGTCGAGCACCAGCCGGTCGACGGCGTCTCGATCGAGCCGGTGCGGCACACGGGCAGGGTGGTGCTCGGCTCTCGGGTGCGTCCGGGCTGGTTCGCGCAGAACCAGGATCATCCGGAGCTCGTGGGGCGGACGCTCCTGGAGATCTTGCACCGGGGTGACGGTCGCCGTGCGGGGATGGGGCGCGAGCCGGCGTCGAAGGCGCTCGACCGGTACGAGCTGGTCGAGCAGGCGGAGCAGCGCTACGAGACGCTCTCGGGCGGGCAGCAGGCGCGCTTCCAGATCCTCCTGCTTGAGCTCGGGGGTGCGACGCTGCTCCTGCTGGACGAGCCCACAGACAACCTCGACCTGCACTCGGCGGAGGCGCTCGAGCGGGGCCTGGCGGCGTTCGAGGGGACGGTCGTCGCGGTGACGCACGACCGGTGGTTCGCACGCGGCTTCGACCGTTTCCTCGTCTTCGGTGGGGACGGGCATGTCGCCGACTCGCCCGACGCTGTCTGGGACGTGAGCCGGGTCGAGCGGGTGCGGTGAGGCGTGGGCGCGACGTCCGGCTCGCGGCGGCGCGGTCCGTAGGATCGGGGCATGGCCACGTACAAGATCGTCCTGTTCTACGGCTTCACGCCCCTCGCGGCGCCGGAGTCGGTGCGGCTGTGGCAGCAGGCGCTCGGTGAGCGCTGGGGGCTGACGGGTCGGGTCGTCGTGTCGAGGCACGGGATCAACGCGACGCTCGGTGGCACCGTGGAGAACCTCAAGCAGTACGTCCGCACGACGCGGCAGCACCCGGGCCTCGAGCACATCGACGTCAAGTGGTCGGACGGCACGGGTGCGGACTTCCCGCGGCTGAGCGTCAAGGTCCGCCCGGAGCTGGTGAGCTTCGGCGTGCCGGACGAGGTCGAGGTCGACGAGCGAGGTGTCGTGGGTGGCGGCGTGCCGCTGGGCCCGGACGAGGTCGACGCGCTCGTGGCCGAGCGGGACGACGTCGTGTTCTTCGACGGGCGCAACGCGTTCGAGGCGGAGATCGGGCGCTTCAAGGGCGCCGTCGTGCCTGACGTCCGGACGACGCGCGACTTCATCGAGCAGATCGACTCGGGGACGTTCGACCACCTCAAGGACCGGCCGATCGTCACGTACTGCACGGGCGGTGTGCGCTGCGAGGTGCTCTCGGCGCTCATGCGCAAGCGCGGCTTCGAGGAGGTGTACCAGGTCGCGGGCGGGATCGTCCGCTACGCGGAGGCGCGCGGTGCGGACGGCCTGTGGGAGGGGTCGCTGTACGTGTTCGATGAGCGTCGCCACGTCGAGTTCGCGGACGGTGTCGAGCCGCTCGGCTCGTGCGTCGTCTGCTCGGCGCCTGCGGCGCGCTACGAGAACTGCGGGGACGCGTCGTGCCGGACGCTGCGCCTGGCCTGTGCGGAGTGCACCCCCGCTGTCACGGCGGGGCGCTGCGAGGCGTGCGTCGCCGAACGGCCGGGCTCTTTCGTGCCGCGGCCGACGGCCCGGCCGGGGGTGCCTGCGGCCGTCTGAACGGGGTGTGACGCAGCGCCTCCCGTCTCCCTTTGACCGGGGGGTGCCTCAGAAGATAGCCTTGGCAGTCGTTGTGCTTCCTCTCGTGACCGGTGCGCCCACTCGCTAGGTCTTCAGTGAAGCCCTCACCGACCTCACCGGTCGCAGAATCCTGCGCCGGAGAAGACACACGAACACGAAACGAAGGCTACGACCGTGCGTACGTACACCCCGAAGCCCGGCGACATCCAGCGCAACTGGTACGTCATCGACGCGACCGACGTCGTCCTGGGCCGCCTTGCCAGCCACGTGGCTACCCTGCTGCGTGGGAAGCACAAGCCCACCTTCGCTCCGCACGTCGACGGCGGTGACTTCGTCATCGTCATCAACGCCGACAAGGTCGCCCTCACCGGCAACAAGCGCGAGCAGAAGCTGGCCTACAACCACTCCGGCTACCCGGGTGGTCTGCGGGCGGTTGCGTACTCCGACCTCCTGGAGAACAACCCCGAGCGCGCTGTGGAGAAGGCCGTCCGCGGCATGCTCCCCAAGAGCACGCTCGGCCGCCAGCAGCTGGGCAAGCTCAAGGTCTACCGCGGCTCTGAGCACCCCCACGCTGCGCAGCAGCCGAAGCCCTTCGAGATCACCCAGGTCGCTCAGTAAGGCTCTGCCTTGCTGAACCGGAAGCATTAAGGACGCGAGGACACACCAGTGGCCGAGAACACCGTCGACACCGACGTGCTGGACGAAGAGACGCCCAGCAGCTACACCTCCGAGACCGCTGCGCCCACGGGCCGCGGTCAGAGCATCACCGCTCCCGCGCAGGCCCTGGGCCGTCGCAAGGAGGCGATCGCCCGCGTGCGTATCGTCCCCGGGACCGGTCAGTGGAAGATCAACGGGCGCACGCTCGAGGACTACTTCCCGAACAAGGTGCACCAGCAGCTCGTCAACTCCCCGCTGAAGCTGATCGACGTCGAGGGTCGTTTCGACGTCATCGCGCGCATCAACGGCGGCGGCATCTCGGGTCAGGCCGGCGCGCTGCGCCTCGGCATCGCCCGTGCGCTCAACGCAGTTGACGTCGAGGCCAACCGCCCGGCCCTGAAGAAGGCCGGCTTCCTCACCCGCGACGCTCGCGTCGTCGAGCGGAAGAAGGCTGGACTCAAGAAGGCGCGCAAGGCACCGCAGTACTCCAAGCGCTGATCCTTCAGCTGCTTACCGAGAGGCCCGACGGATTTCCGTCGGGCCTCTCGGCGTCTCCGTGACCTGCGGCGACTCACTAGGACGCTGTTGTGTCCACGATGCAAGACGATGCTCCCGTTGCTCGGCGCCTGGTGCCATGGCCGCTAACTTGACCGAAACGATCGACAAGTTGCGAGCGCGGGAGATGCAGGGATGAGCATGAGCTGGAACGACGTGGGAGCCTTCGCAGTCACCGTCGCGCTGTTCTACGGCCTGTACCGGTTGCGACGAACGGGGGCAGGCTTCGCCACGCTCACGTTCGCGGCGCTCGTCCTCGGGGCGGGCGTCGGTGTTCTCTTCCGTGGGCACACCAGCTACATCGACCCGATCGGTGCCATCTACGTCCAGGTCATCACCGCCGCCGTCGTCCCTCTGATCGCGATCTCGATCTTGTCGTCCGTCACCGCCCTCGGCAGCGTCACCGCGCTGCGGACGATCGGGCTCAGCTCGACCTTCTGGCTCTTGCTGAGCAACGCCGTCGCGATCGTCCTCACTCTTGGGCTCGCGCTCGCCCTCGGGCTGGGACGTGGCGTCAACCTCGACATCGCGGGCATCGACGGCGGGACCTTGACCGGGCTGCTCACGCCGTTCGACGAGGTCCTCGTCGGTCTCTTCCCCTCGAACGTCGCGGGCGACGTCCAGGGCAACAGGATCATCCCGGTGATCCTCGCCGCAGGGGCCGTCGCCGTCGCCTACCTCCTCGTCGCCAAGGACGACGCCGCGCGCGTCGCCCCGCTGCGCTCGTTGGTCGAGGCGCTCAAGGCAGTGGTCTTCAAGGTCGTCGGGTTCATCATCAGTGCGACGCCCTTTGCCGTCCTCGCCCTGACCGCGACGTCCGCGTCGACGGCCGTGACGCGACTGGCGACCGTGTGGTCGCTCGCATCGGTGCTCGGCGTCACCGTCGTCGCTGCGCTGGTGCACATGTACCTCGTGAACGGGGTCCTGCTGCGCGTCTTCGCTGACGTATCGCCCGCTGCGTTCTTCAGGAAGATCAGTCCCGCCCAGCTCACCGCCTTCACGACGCAGAGCAGCGTCGGCACGCTCCCCGTGACGACGAGCGCGCTCACGGACAAGGTGGGTGTGCCCGAGCAGGTCGCTCACTTCACCGCGCCGCTCGGCACCACGATCGGCATGCCGGGCTGCGCGGGCATCTGGCCCATCGTCGTCGCTGTGTTCGGGATCAACGCGCTCGGCATCGACTACGGGGTGCGCGACTATGCGCTGCTCGCCCTTCTGTGCCTCGTCGTATCGCTCGGCACCGCAGGTGTACCAGGGACTGCGATCATCACCGCGACCGCGGTGCTCAACGCGACCGGTCTCCCGGTCGAGGTCATGGTCCTGCTCATTCCGATCAACGCGGTCGCCGGCACCTTCTCCACGTCGTCGAACGTCACTGCGGCTGCGGTCTCGGCGGTGATCGTCGCCCGCCGGCGCGGTGAGCTCGACGACGGCGTCTTCGCTGGCGAGGCGCACACGCCGGACGTGGGCGCCCTCGGGCGCGCCGGAGGAGCCGCGCACAGCGCGCGCGCCTCGAGCGTTGCAGGGGCCGGCGTCGCACCTGTCGGCACGATCACCCTCGACACGGTCCCGGTCGGGGCGTGCGAGCCCAGATGACCACCGCCACCACGTCCCGCCTCACCCTCGACCCGGAGCACCAGGAGAACCCCATGAGCGCCACCACCATCCGCCCCCGCGCGCTGCGCCGCATCCTGCTCATCGCCGCCGTCGCAGGCGGCGCCCACCTGGGTGGGGTGTCCACCGCGGCACCCGCGTTCTCGGCGGGCGACGTGTGCGACCTGTGCTCGATCAACTTCGATCTCCTCGCGTGCGAGGAGTCAGGCGGCGAGCCGTACGACTCCAACCCTGGCGGGTCACAGGGCACCCCGACGGTACCGACCACCAAGCCGACCACCAAGCCGACCGCCAAGCCGACCGCCAAGCCTGCCCCGAAGCCAGTCGCTACGACCGCCCCGAAGGCTACGCCCAAGCCTGCAGCGACGACAGCACCGAAGCCTGCAGCGACCACGGCCCCCAGGTCGTCGACGCCGACGAAGCCCAAGGCCACGAGCGGTCCGAAGACGTCGAGCAAGCCGACGTCGAAGCCGAGAGCGACCCAGGCCCCGCGCACGGGCGGCTCGCAGGCGACCGGGACCGCGCAGCCGACCGGGACCGCGCCCGGCACCGTCCCGACCGTGACGCAGCCGCCCGCTGACGCAGCGAAGGGCACCACGGTCGACGAACAGGCTGAACCCCCGGTCGCCGAGGGGCCGCTCGTCGACGAGCTTCCCCCCGTCGCCGCGACCGGCAGCGACCTCACGTCCCCGTCACCGCTGGCCCCGGCAGACGTGACGGTCGTCGGCGCCGCGGACGGCGGGGCCGTCCCCGCGTCCGCAGAGGACGCGACCGCGACGGCTGCCGCTCAGGACGCCGCGGCGGCCCGGGGCGCCGGACTTGGCCTCCTGGGTGCGCTTGCCGCGACCGGAGCCGCCCTGCTCGGCGTCCATGCCGTACGCGGACGACGCGCGACCAGCTGACCCCACCCGCCCCGCACGCCGTACGCCGGCGGCGGTGGACGACCCCGACCCCAGACGGAACCTACGTCCCAGGGCTGCTTCGCCGTGCCCGGAACTGATTCGCAACGCCCTCACCAGAGAAGAGAAAGAGACATGAGACTCCTGACCAGCAGCGCCCGTACCAGGTGGAGCGCGAGCCTCGCCACCGCGGTCGCACTCTCCGGAGCCGCGGTGCTCGTCCCGAGCGCCGCGAGCTCCACGACGCCGCCTGCCGCGCCGGTCGACTACCTGGCCGACGCCTACGGGCTGCCCGCCGGGCACGTCCTCGAGAACCTCACGTTCGAGCGGTTCGAGTTCCTGCTCGGCAGCGAGGGCACATATGCCTTCCTCCTGGGGAGCCCGACGGACGCGGACCTGCGCCGGGCCGCCCCGCGCATCGAAGCCGTGGCCCGAGAGCTCGGCGTGGACACCGTCTACACGTTCGACCCGGTGCTCGACGGCGCGAGCGTCGACATCCGTACGTCGCCGCTCACGGACGTCGCCGAGCTCTACACGCGTATTGCCGCGACCCTCAACGAGGACACGACGCCGGAGTTCGGCGCGGGCGCCGACCCGTTCCTCTTCGTCTACGACCGGGACCGCCAGGAGGACGGCTCTGCCGACCGCATCGCCGCATCGCTCACGACGCTCCCGTCGGCCGGCGAGCTCGCGACCTCCGACGGCCCAGCCGCGTTCGACGCGCAGGTCCGCGAGGTCCTCACGTCCGGCGGGGAGCTCGACGAGAGCACGCAGCGCGAGTTCTACACGACCGAGGTCAACCGCAAGCACGCCGTGCAGTACCTCGGCCGCCCGAACTACGGCCCCGACGTCTTCACGGACGCCGACCAGGACTTCCGCCTCGTCAACGTCTCGTACCCCGAGCTCGAGCACCTGCTCGGCTCACCCGGTGACCACGTGGTCTTCTTCGGCGGGACGTGGTGCCACAACACGCGTGCCGTCATCAAGGACGTCAACGACCAGGCGATCGCGAGCGGCACCGACACCGTGTACGTGTTCGACAACCGGCTCGACGGCCAGTCGGCGGGCAACCTGCACATCCGCGACACGGGCTCGAAGCTCGCGCACCTCTACGGCGACCTCGTGCGCACGTACTTCCCGAACCTCGTCACGCAGTACGCACCCGAGAGCAACGGGGTCACCTATTACCCGGGCGGTGACACGAGCGCGACCCCGCTCGTCGCGAAGAAGCTTCAGGTCCCGTACGTCCTCGAGTACAGCAAGGACCGCAAGGTCGGGGGTGCTGCGGCGCCGATCAAGCGGCAGTGGATCCGTGACAACGGCGACGGCACGTTCCGTGAGTACATGACCGAGTGGTGGTACCGGAACCACCTGCCCGGTGGGGTGACCAACGAGACCACGCTCGCGAACAACTATGCGTTCGCAGACGAGGCCGTCGTGAAGCTCGTCGAGTTCTTCGCCGCCGTCAAGGCGGACCGCACGCCTGCGCCGACGCCCACCACGAAGCCGACGCCGACTCCCACGACAAAGCCCACGCCAAAGCCGGTCCCGCGGCCGACCGCGTCGACCCCGGTCGCGACGACGACGAAGCTCACGCTGTCCACCACGAAGCCGTCCTACGGCACACCCGTTAGTGCGACTATCGCCGTCACGGGTGGCGTCGCGGGCAAGGTCACCGTCCGCGAGGGCAAGAAGATCCTCGCGACGGTCTCCGTCCCGGCGAAGGGCCGCGCCGTCGCGAAGCTCCCCGCCAAGCTCGGGATCGGCAAGCACACGGTCGCCGCGCAGTTCACCCCGGCGAGCGCCGCCAAGGCGAAGTCGTCGACGTCGGCCAGGGCGACATTCACGGTGAGGAGGGCGAAGGCCCAGACCGCGGTCAAGGTCGTCAAGAAGCCGACGGAGGGCAAGAGCGGGTCCGTGCGCGTCACCGTCACCGCGAAGGGCAGCTCGGTGCGGGCGGGCGGCAGCTATGTCGTCAAGGTCCGTGGCACGGTCGTCGCGAAGGGGCGACTGACCAACGGGACGGGCACGGCCCGCCTCCCGAAGCTCGCTGCGGGCAAGCACGAGGTGCAGTTCTCCTACAAGGGATCGCCGCAGGTCGCCAAGGCGAACCGCACCATCACCGTCACCGTCCGCTGACGTTCTCACCCGTGGCCCGGTCTGCCCGGACCGGGCCACGGTCGTCCGCGGACGCTAGAGTCGTCCCGGACGAGGCGCGCCCGCAGGCGCGCCGTTTCAGCGAAGGGAACACCTGTGACGCGACTTTTCGGGACCGATGGCGTGCGAGGGCTCGCCAACCGGGACGTCACTGCTGAGCTTGCGCTCGACCTCGGTGTCGCTGCGGCGCACGTGCTCGGCACCTCCGGAACGTTCGAGGGTCACCGACCGCGTGCGGTCGTCGGCCGTGACCCTCGCGTCTCGGGCGAGTTCCTCTCTGCCGCCGTCGCTGCGGGCCTCGCGAGCGCGGGCGTCGACGTGCTCAACCTCGGAGTCCTGCCCACGCCGGCGATCGCGTACCTGACGGCGACGGCCGACGTCGACCTCGGTGTGGTCCTGTCCGCCTCGCACAACGCCATGCCGGACAACGGCATCAAGTTCTTCGCCCGCGGCGGCGTCAAGCTGCCCGACGCGGTCGAGGACGCGATCGAGAGCCGCCTCAACGAGGCCTGGGAGCGGCCCCTCGGCGCGGCCGTCGGCCACATCCAGTCCGACACCGGCAAGGCCGGCGACTCGTACGTCGAGCACCTCGTCGGTTCGATCGGGGCGAGCGGCTCCGCCCAGCCGCTCGCGGGCCTGCGCATCGCCGTCGACTGCGCGAACGGCGCGGCGAGCGAGGTCGGGCCTGCTGCGCTGCGGGCGGCGGGCGCAGACGTCGTCGTCATCAACGCGTCGCCCGACGGCCGTAACATCAACGAGAAGTGCGGGTCGACGCACCCCGAACAGCTTCAGGCTGTCGTCGTCGCGTCGGAGGCTCACTTCGGTGTCGCGTTCGACGGTGACGCGGACCGTTGCCTCGCGGTCGACCACACGGGGGCTCTCGTCGACGGTGACGCGATCATGGGCGTGATCGCCCTCGCTCTCAAGGACGCCGGGCAGCTCGCGCACGACACCCTCGTCGTGACCGTCATGAGCAACCTCGGGCTGATCCTCGCGATGGAGAAGGCCGGCATCACGACGGTCCAGACCGGGGTGGGGGACCGCTACGTCCTCGAGGCGATGAACGAGGGCGGGTACAGCCTCGGTGGCGAGCAGTCGGGCCACATCATCCTGTCGCAGTACGCGACGACGGGCGACGGCGTCCTGACGGCGCTCAAGCTCGCGGCGCGCGTCCAGTCGTCCGGCATGTCGCTGCGCGACCTCGCGTCGGTCGTCACGCGCCTGCCGCAGACGCTCATCAACGTCTCTGGCGTCGACAAGTCGCGGGTCACGACCGACCCGGTGCTGACCACGGCGGTCGAGGATGCCGAGCGGCTGCTCGGCTCGACGGGCCGCGTGCTGCTGCGCTCGTCCGGGACGGAGCCGCTCGTGCGCGTCATGGTCGAGGCCGCCACCCAGGACCAGGCCGACGGCGTCGCCCAGCGCCTGGCCGACGTCGTCCGCGAGCAGCCCGCGCTGTGAGCGGCACCCGGTCGGCGTGGCCGGCGGAGGCCGTCGCGCCGGAGCTGCGCGCGGCGGTCGCCGCGCTGCTCGACCGGCACCCCGACGGGGTGCTGCCGATCGTCCAGGCGGGGCACCCGGTGCTGCGCACCGTGTGCGCCCGGTACACGGGTCAGCTCGGCGACGTCCTGCCGCGCCTGCTCGAGGCGATGGTCGCGACGATGCACGCGGCTCCGGGCGTGGGGCTCGCGGCGCCCCAGATCGGCGTCGGGCTCGCAATCGCCGTCCTCGAGGACCCGGGCCTTCCCGCGGGGTGGGAGCAGACGGCGGACGCGCGCGAGCGGAGCCCGCTCGCGCTGCGCACGATCGTCAACCCGACGTACGACGCGGTCGGCGACGAGCGGCGCTCGTTCTACGAGGGCTGCCTGAGCGTCGAGGGATACCAGGCCGTCGTCACGCGGCCGCGTACCGTCCGCCTGCGCGGGCAGGACGAGCACGGCGACCCTGTCGACGAGACGCTCAGCGGCTGGCCCGCACGGATCGTCCAGCACGAGACGGACCACCTGGCCGGGATGCTCTATGTCGACCGCGCCGAGACGCGCTCCCTGTGCGCGACCGCGACATACGGCGCACTGTGGGCGGACGAGGACGTACCCGAGCGGGCTGCGGCGATGCTCGGCTTCGACCTCGCCTGACGCACGGGCAGAACGACGAGGCCCGGGAAGGTCATCCTCACGGACGACCGCCCCGGGCCTTGTCGCTACCCGAGGATGATGCGGCGCGCCTCGCGGCCGGGCGACGATGAAGGAGTCAGGGAAGGGTGGGGGGAATCCCCGATTCCTGCGCACGCGCCCGGCCCGTAGGCTGGTCGCGTCGACAAGACCGGTGCCACGCCGTGGTGCCGCACGCCGACCGCGGTGACAGGAAGAGGGACGGATGCTCGAGCTGGTGACCGACGTCGCGGCTTCCGCCGAGTCCTGGATCCTCGGGTTCGCGGCCAGCCCCTGGATCTACCTCGTGCTCTTCGCGTTCACCGCGATCGACGGGTTCTTCCCGCCTGTGCCGAGCGAGTCCGTCGTCATCACGCTCGCGGTCGCCGCCTACGCGACGGGGAGCCCCAACATGTGGCTCGTCCTCCTGATCGCGGCCGTCGCGGCGTGGACCGGGGACCAGATCGCCTACCTGATCGGCCGGTGGGTCGGTACGGACCGGGTACCGTTCTTGCGCTCCGCGCGCGGTCGCAAGGCGGTCGCGTGGGCACGCCAGGCGCTCGAGCGGCGTGGTGCGTCGTTCATCCTCGCGGCGCGCTACGTGCCGATCGGTCGCATCGCAGTCAACATGACGGCCGGTGCGCTCGGCTACAAGCGCGAGCGGTTCGTGTTCGTCACGGCAGCCGCTGCCGTCCTGTGGGCGGGATACTCCGTCCTCATCGGCTTCGCCGCGGCCACGTGGCTGGGGCACTCGACGCTCGCCGCGATGGCGGTCGGGATCGCGTTCGGCGTCCTCGCAGGCTTCGTGCTCGACCGGGTCATGGCGCAGATCGCCGCGCGGCGCGAGGCGCGCGCGGAAGGTCAGGGTGGCACCGGTACTGCGGGGACTGACGACGCCGCCGCGTCGGGCCAGCGCCCGGAGCTCGCCGAGCTCTGATCGCCGCACGCACCGGCGCCCTCACGCGCTCCGGCGTCTGCAGACGCTCACAGCTTGCGCAGCCGGACCCGCTGGATCGAGTGGTCCGAGCCCTTCGTGAGCACGAGCGTCGCGCGCGAGCGCGTCGGCAGGATGTTCTGCTGGAGGTTCGGGGCGTTGATCGTGTCCCAGATGCGCTCGGCGGTCGAGATCGCGTCGTCGTCCGACAGGTCGGCGTACCGGCGGAAGTACGAGTCAGGGTTGGCGAACGCCGAGTCCCGCAGGGACAGGAACCGGTCGACGTACCACTGCTTGACGTCGGACGTCCGCGCGTCGACGTAGATCGAGAAGTCGAAGAAGTCGCTCACCGCGAGGTTCGAGTGGTCGATCGACGGGCGTGCCGGCTGCAGGACGTTGAGGCCCTCGACGATGAGGACGTCCGGCTGGCGCACGACGATCTCCTCGCCCGGGACGATGTCGTACGTCAGGTGCGAGTAGACGGGCGCGCGGACCTCCTGGTGGCCAGCCTTCACCTTCGTGAGGAAGCGCACGAGCGCGCGGCGGTCGAACGACTCCGGGAAGCCCTTGCGCTCCATGAGCCCACGCCGCTCCAGCTCGCGGTTGGGCAGGAGGAAGCCGTCGGTCGTCACGAGCTGGACGCGGGGCGTCTCGGGCCACCGCGCCATGAGGTGCCGCAGGACGCGCGACGTCGTCGACTTGCCGACAGCCACCGAGCCAGCGACGCCGATCACGTACGGCGTGACCGCCGTGCTCTCCCGCAAGAAGGTCGACGACGCCTCGTGGAGACCGCGCGTCGCGCTCACGTAGAGGTTGAGGAGGCGTGAGAGCGGGTGGTAGATCGCCTCGACCTCGGGAAGCTGGATGGGGTCGCCGAGCCCGCGCAGGCGCACGAGGTCGTCGGCGGTGAGCGGGAGCGGCGTCGACGCCGACAACCTGCTCCAGGTCTCCCGGTCCATCTCGCGGTACGGGGACGGGGGGACCGGTGGTTGCGAGGTCACCGGCTGATTCTCCCCCCTGAGCACGCCCGGGGCGAAACCGAGGTGTGGAGGAGGTGAACGTCACCGCCCAGAACGGTCCACGGCGCAGGCGGCGAACTAGACTCCCAGGCTATGTGTGGAATCGTCGCTCACGTCACGTCAGCCGCCCCGTCGTCGCGCACGCTCGACGTGCTGCTGGAAGGCCTCGGTCGTCTCGAGTACCGCGGGTACGACTCGGCTGGGGTCGCCCTCGTCGGCACCGGCGGCGACCGGGTCGCGAGCGCCAAGCGCGCGGGCAAGCTCGGCAACCTGCGAGCGGCCCTCGAGGAGCAGCCGCTCCCGGCTGCGACCGCTGGCATCGGGCACACCCGGTGGGCGACGCACGGCGCGCCGACCGACCTCAACGCGCACCCGCACCTCGCTGACGACGGGCGTCTCGCGCTGATCCACAACGGCATCGTCGAGAACTTCGTGGCGCTGCGCGCCGAGCTCGAGGCCGACGGCGTCACGTTCCTCTCGGAGACCGACACCGAGGTCGCGGCCCACCTCCTCGCACGCGAGCACTCCCAGGTCGGCGACCTCGCCGAGGCCATGCGCGCCGTCGCGCGCCGCCTCGAGGGCACGTTCACCCTGCTCGCCGTCCACGCCGACCACCCGCACCTCGTCGTCGGTGCCCGTCACGACTCCCCGCTCGTCGTCGGGCTCGGCGAAGGGGAGAACTTCCTCGGCTCGGACGTCGCCGCGTTCATCTCGCAGACGAGCGAGGCGCTCGAGCTCGGCCAGGACCAGGTCGTGTCGATCACGCCGACGTCCGTCACGGTCACCGACTTCCACGGCAACCCCGCCGAGGGGCGCCGGTACTCGGTCGACTGGGACGCCTCCGCAGCCGAGAAGGGCGGCTTCCGCTCCTTCATGGACAAGGAGATCCACGACCAGCCGCAGGCCATCACGGACACGCTCCTGGGTCGCACCGACCTGCAGGGCCGCCTCCAGCTCGACGACCTGCGCATCGACGAGTCGGTGCTGCGCGCCGTCGACAAGATCATCGTCATCGCGTGCGGCACGGCCGCGTACGCGGGCCACGTCGCGAAGTACGCGATCGAGCACTGGTGCCGCATCCCGGTCGAGGTCGAGCTCGCGCACGAGTTCCGCTACCGCGACCCGATCGTCAACGAGAAGACCCTCGTCGTCGCCGTCTCGCAGTCGGGCGAGACCATGGACACGCTCATGGCCGTGCGCCACGCGCGGGAGCAGGGTGCGAAGGTCCTGTCGATCGTCAACACGCACGGGTCGACGATCCCGCGCGAGTCGGACGCCGTCCTGTACACGCACGCCGGTCCTGAGGTCGCGGTCGCGTCCACGAAGGCGTTCCTGTCGCAGATCACCGCGGCCTACCTGCTCGGGCTCTACCTCGCGCAGCTCCGCGGGAACAAGTTCCCCGACGAGATCCGTGAGGTCCTCGCCGACCTGCGCGAGATGCCCGCGAAGATCCAGCAGGTCATCGACCGCGCCGACCACGTGCGTGACGTCGCGGTGTCGATGGCGGACGCGACGTCGGTCCTGTTCCTGGGACGTCACGTCGGGTACCCGGTCGCGATGGAGGGCGCGCTCAAGCTCAAGGAGCTCGCCTACATCCACGCGGAGGGCTTCGCGGCGGGGGAGCTCAAGCACGGGCCGATCGCGCTCATCGAGGAGGGGCAGCCGGTCTTCGTCGTCGTGCCGTCCCCGCGTGGGCGCGACTCGCTGCACTCGAAGGTCGTCTCCAACATCCAGGAGATCCGCGCTCGCGGCGCCCGCACGCTCGTCATCGCGGAGGACGGCGACGACGCGGTCGTGCCGTTCGCCGACGAGATCTTCCGGATCCCCGTGTCGTCGACGCTCCTGACGCCGCTGCTCGCGGTCGTGCCGCTGCAGATCTTCGCGTGCGAGCTCGCCACGGCGAAGGGGTTGGACGTGGACCAGCCGCGCAACCTCGCGAAGTCCGTCACGGTCGAGTGACCGGCCGGCCGGTCGTGCGATGAGCATCGTGGGGATCGGCGTCGACGTGGTCGACGTCGCCCGGCTCGCGGAGCGCCTCGAGCGCGTCCCGCGGCTCGCGGAGCGTCTCTTCACGGAGGCGGAGCGCGGCCTGCCGGTGCGCTCGCTCGCGGGTCGCGTCGCGGCGAAGGAGGCCGTCGCGAAGGCGCTCGGCTCGCCCGGTGATCTCGGCTGGCACGAGGTCGAGGTGCGCCGCGTCGCAGGGCACCCGCCTGTCATCACGGT
Organism: Sanguibacter hominis ATCC BAA-789; assembly: GCF_012396185.1. Taxonomy (GTDB): domain Bacteria; phylum Actinomycetota; class Actinomycetes; order Actinomycetales; family Cellulomonadaceae; genus Flavimobilis; species Flavimobilis hominis. The sequence goes on along the minus strand of NZ_JAAXOW010000001.1, from coordinate 590,627 downwards.
GAGCGGCGCCGTCGCGCGCCGAGCCGCCGAGGCGGGCGTCGTCAGATGGCACCTGTCGCTCAGTCACGACGGCGGGATCGCCACGGCCTTCGTCGTCGCGGAGGCGTGACGACGAAGACCGTGGGCTGGGGGCTCAGCGGAGCGCGGGCGCGACCTCGCGCTCGAACAGCTCGATCCCGGAGCGGTCGTAGGCCGCCTCGGCGAAGTAGGTGATCGCGTACGTCATGCCGAGGCCTTCGAGCTCGCGCAGCTTGTCGACGATCTGCTCGGGCGTCCCGACGAGCGGGCCCTTGCGCAGGTCGGCGACCTGGTCGTCGGCGCGGGTCGGCACCGTCCGGCTCAGGTGCTCGTGGATCCACGCGAAGCGGTCCTCGACCTCGGCCTCCGTCGCACCGATGACGACGTTGTAGTTGGCCGAGCGCGTGATCTCCGCGAAGTCGCGGCCCAGGTCGCGGCAGTGGTCGGCGAGCACCCGCGACTTGTGCGCGAACCCTTCGGGGCTGCCGTCGAAGTTCGTGTACGCGGCGTGCTGCGCGGCGATCCGCAGCGTCTTGCGCTCGCCTCCGCCGGCGATCCACAGCGGCACGCCCCCGTCCTGGAGCGGCTGCGGGTAGCACAGCGCGCCGTCGACCTGGAAGTGCTCGCCGGTGAGGGTCGCCGAGCCCGTCTCCCACATCTGGCGCATGATCTGCACGCCCTCGTCGAGTGCGGCGAGACGCTCGCCCGCGCGGGGGAAGCCGTAGCCGTACGCGCGCCACTCGTGCTCGTACCAGCCCGCGCCGATGCCCATCTGCGCGCGTCCGCCGCTGATGATGTCGACGGTCGCGGCGACCTTCGCGAGGTAGGCGGGGTTGCGGTAGGCGATGCACGTGCACATCTGGCCGAGCTTGACCCGGCTCGTCGACGCGGCGAACGCCGCCATGAGGCTCCACGCCTCGTGCGTGGCCTCGGTCGTCGGTTCGGGGACGGTGTGGAAGTGGTCGTAGACCCACACGGAGTCGAAGACGTCGCCCGTGTCGGCGTGCTGGGCGAGGCCGTTCATGACGGCCCAGTGGTCCGCGGCGTCGATGCCCGTGAGGTCCTGGCGCCAGCCCTGAGGGATGAAGAGTCCGATCTGCATAGGTCCAACGTACGCGCGCCCCGCGCTCGGGCGCCCGCCGCGCGCCGCCGTCGCTGCACGCCGTGCCGCAGGCCTGGTGCTGCGGCAGGATGGAGAGATGATCGAGGCCGTCGCGACCGAGCACATCCGTCATGCCGAACGACCTCTCCTGGACGCAGGCGTCCCGCTCATGGCGCACGTCGCGTTCGCGGTCGCGCAGCGCGTCCGCCAGCAGCTGACCGACCGTGCGGGTGCGGTCGCGGGGCGACGCGTCGTCGTCCTCGTGGGCCCGGGCAACAACGGCGGGGACGGCCTGTTCGCCGCCGCGCACCTCGCACGGGCTGGGGTGCGGACGCTCGCGGTGACGACCACCCCCAAGATCCACGCGGAAGGGCTCGAGGCGGCGCGTCGGGCGGGCGTGGTCCTCGTGTCGAGCGCCTCGTCGGGCCGCGCGGGTCTGGGCGCCCTGTCTCCCGGTGCGGCCGCACGCGAAGCCCTCGCCGCCGACGTCGTCGTCGATGCGATGCTCGGCATCGGCGCGCGCGACGCCCTGCGCGGCGCCGGCGCGGCGATCGTCCGCGCGGTCAACCGGCAGCGCCCACGCCGCGGCGGCCCGTTCGTCGTCGCGATCGACGTCCCGAGCGGGATCGGCGTCGACGACGGCACGGTGCCCGGGCCCGTCCTGCGGGCAGACCTCACCCTCGCGTGCGGCTCGCCCGCGCCGGGCCTCCTCCTGCCGCCGGCAGCGCACCTCGCGCAGGACGTCGAGGTGATCGACACGGGCCTCGACCTGTCCGGTGCCACGAGCAAGGTGCTGCGTCTCGAGGACACGGACGTCCCGACGCTGTGGCCTCGCGCGCTGCCGGAGCACGACAAGTACCGGCGCGGCGTCGTCGGCGTCGTCGCGGGGACGCGTGCCTATCCCGGTGCCGCCGTGCTCTCCACGGGCGCCGCCGTGCGCTCGGGCGCGGGCATGGTCCGCTACGTCGGTTCCGGCGACGTGACGCGGACGGTCCTCGCCGCGCACCCCGAGGTCGTGCACGGCACGGGTCGTGTGCAGGCGTGGGTCGTCGGGCCCGGGCTCGACGCCGAGGACACGGACCAGCTGCGGCAGGTCGACGTCGCGCTCGCGGAGGCCGGCCTTGGACCCGGCGCCTACTTCTCGGGCGCGGGCGTGTGGGGCGACGGCGGGAGCGACGGCATCGTCCCTGTCGTCGTCGACGCGGGGGCGCTCACGCGGCTCCCGGAACGCTGCGCGCCGTGGATCGTGCTGACACCGCACGCGGGCGAGCTCGCGCGGCTGCTGACGGAGCGCGGGGTCGCGGTCGACCGCGAGCAGGTCGAGTCGGCGCCCGCCGAGCACGCAGCGACCGCGCAGCGGCTGACGGGCGCGACGGTGCTGCTCAAGGGCGCGACGACAGTCGTCGTCGGGCCGGGCCAGGTCCTCAGCCAGGCAGAGGCACCCGCGTGGCTCGCGACGGCGGGTGCGGGCGACGTGCTGGCGGGCCTGCTCGGCACGCTGCTCGCCGGACGCTCGCGCGAGGCCGTGCAGAGCCCTGACCTCGTCGCGCGCCTCGCCGCGCTCGCGGCGCTCGTCCACGGGCGTGCCGCGACGCAGGCGAACCCTGGCGGGCCGGTGAGCGCGAGCATGGTCGTCGAGGCGCTGCCGCGCACGATCGCGCGGCTCCTTGCCGACTGAGGGGCCCCCGGTCGACGCGGCTGCGCCGCCCACGGTGTGGCACGCGCTTGGGCGTCGGCCCGGGCGCCGTGACAATGGCGGGATGAGCACTCCCGCCAGTCCCGCCCTCGTCGCGACGTCCCACGGCACCGACAACCTGGACGGCCGCGCCGCCGTCGCCTCGATCGTCGCCGGTGTCCGCGCCGCACGCCCCGGCCTAACCGTGCGGGAGGCGTTCGTCGACGTCCAGCAGCCCGAGGTGGCCGACGTCGTCGCGCAGGAGCTCGAGCAGGGTGCGGCTCAGGGTGGTGCCCGGGTCGTCGTCGTGCCGTTGCTGCTGTCTGCGGGGTTCCACACGTACGTCGACATCGCCGCGGCCGCCGAGCCGGACGGTGCGGTCGCGACAGGCACGCTCGGGCCCGACCCGCGCCTCGCGGACATCCTCGTCGAACGGCTGCGCGCTGCGGGCGCGACCCCCGACGACGCGGTCGTCCTCGCGGCGGCAGGGTCGAGCGACCCGCGCGCGGCCGCCGCGGTCGTGGAGATGCTCGCGCTCGTGCGGGAGCGCTGGGCCGGCGAGGTGACGCTCGGCTACGGCGCGGGCGCCCAGCCGCGCGTCCCGGATGCCGTCGCGCAGGCCCGGGCCGGTGGCGCGCGACGCGTCGTCGTCGCGTCGTACCTCCTGGCCCCGGGGTTCTTCCTCGACCGCCTGCACGAGTCGGGGGCCGACGTCGTCACGGCGCCGCTCGCGCCCGACGCGCGGCTCACGCAGGTCGTCCTCGACCGTTACGACGACGCCGTCGCGGGGCGTGCGACCCTGCGATGACCGTGTGCGCGACGTGCGGCGGCATCGTGACGACGCCCCTCGGGCGGGGCGCGGTGAGACAATCGTCGGCGTGAACCCTGACGAGCTCATGCACCCGGCCCGCGCCGTCGTCGACCTCGCAGCCATCCGCGGCAACGTCACCTGCCTCGTCGAGCGCGCCCAGCACGCCGAGGTCATGGCCGTCGTCAAGGCGGACGCGTACGGGCACGGTCTCCTGCCGGCAGCCCGCGCCGCGCTCGCAGGCGGCGCCACGTGGCTCGGCACCGCGCAGGTCTCCGAGGCCCTCGAGCTGCGTGCGGCGGGCATCGGCGGACGCATCCTCACGTGGCTCTACGCGCCGGGAGCGCCGCTCGCCGACCTCGTGCGCGCGGACGTCGACGTGTCGGTCGCGGCGCCGTGGGCGCTCGACGAGGTCGCCGCTGCCGCGCGTACCGTTGGCCGCACCGCGCGCGTGCACGTCAAGGTCGACACCGGGCTCGGGCGCAACGGGATCCTCCCGCAGCACCTCGAGGAGGTCCTCGTCGAGGCCGTGCGGCTCCAGGCGGAGGGCGCGATCTCCGTCGTCGGCATCTGGTCGCACTTCGCGCTCGCGGACGAGCCGACGCACCCGACGGTGCTCGCGCAGGCTGGCGTGTTCGAGGACGCTGTACGCACGGCCGAGCGCCTGGGCTGCGCGCTCGAGGTGCGGCACCTCGCGAACTCGGCGGCGACGCTCACCAACCCGCGCGTGCACTACGACCTCGTGCGTCCCGGCCTCGCGGTGTACGGGCTGTCGCCCGTGCCGCAGCTCGGCGGGCCCGGCGACTTCGGTCTGCGGCCCGCGATGACGCTCGAGGCGCGCCTCGCGACCGTCAAGGAGGTCCCGGCCGGGCAGGGCGTGTCGTACGGCCACCAGTACACGACGCCCGCCGCGACCGTCCTGGGCGACGTCCCGCTCGGGTATGCGGACGGCATCCCGCGGCACGCGTCGTCGGGCGCGGGCGCCCCGGGGGCGCCGGTCCGGGTCGGGGACGGGTCCGCCGCGCGCGTCCTGCGCATCGCCGGGCGCGTCTGCATGGACCAGTTCATGCTCGACCTCGGGCCCGGCGCGGCTGAGCAGGCCGGGGACACGGTCGTCCTGTTCGGCGACCACCGCCTCGGCGTCCCGACGGCGCAGGACTGGGCGGAGGCTGCGGGGACCATCAGCTACGAGATCACCACCCGGCTGGGCGCGCGGGTGCCGCGCGTCTACCTGAACGACGAGGAGAACCCGGTCGCATGAGCACCCACACCTTCCCGCTGGCTGACGCCGAGGCCACCCGCGCGTGGGGCCGTGAGCTCGCGGCCGTGCTGCGCGCGGGCGACCTCGTCGTCCTCACCGGCGAGCTCGGCGCGGGCAAGACGACGCTCACGCAGGGCATCGGGGTCGGTCTCGGTGTGCGCGGTCAGGTCGCGTCGCCGACGTTCGTGATCGCGCGCGTGCACCCGTCGCTGGACGACGGGCCTGCGCTCGTGCACGTCGACGCGTACCGGCTCGAGTCGCTCGACGACGTCGACGCGCTCGACCTCGACGAGTCCCTCGAGGACTCGGTGACGATCGTCGAGTGGGGCTCGGGTCTTGTCGAGTCGCTCGCCGCCGACCGGCTCGAGATCGTGCTCGACCGCCCGCGCGGCGCTGGCCCGGCGGGCCCCGACGCGGCGGCTGCGGGCGACGACGAGGACCCGGCGGCGGGGGTGCGGCGTGTGACGATCACGACGCACGGCGACCGCTGGGCGGGCGTCACGATCCCGATGCCGCACGTAGGCTGAGGGCATGGCAGACACGCACAAAGCGCCTGTCCTGGCGATCGACACCTCGGTGTCGGTGGCGGTGAGCGTCGTCGGCAGCGACGGGGGGACCCTCGTCTCGCACGTGGTCGACGCCCCGCGTCAGCAGGCAGAACAGCTCGCCCCGCTCGTCGAGGACGCGCTCCGCGAGGTGGGGCTCACCGCTCAGGACCTGGGCTCCGTCGTCGTGGGCACCGGACCTGCCCCGTTCACCGGCCTGCGGGTCGGGCTCGTGACGGCGCGCACGATCGCGTTCGCCGCCGGCGTGCCCGCGCACGGTGTGTGCAGCCTCGACGCTCTCGCGCTCGGCGCGGCCCGGTCGCTCGCGCTCGCCGTCGGTGACGAGGTCGTCGTCGTGACGGACGCGAAGCGTCGCGAGGTCTACTGGGGTCGCTACCGCGTCACGGCCGACGGTGTGTCCACCGTCGCCGGTCCGGGCGTCTCGGCGGCTGCCGCGCTCGTCGAGGACGGTTCGATCTCCGGCGCGGTCGTCGCTGGTCCGGCTGCCGAGGCTCACGTCGAGGTCTTCTCCTCCACCGCTGCGCGCGTCGCGACCGACGGCCCGACGACGCCGGACGCTTCGCTCCTCGTCGAGATCGCTGCCGCGCGGCTCGCGCACGGCGACGAGCTCCCGACGGCGCCGCTGTACCTGCGTCGTCCGGACGCGCAGGCGCCCGCAGCTCGGAAGCGGGCGACCGGATGACGGGCGCGGACCAGCCGGTCGAGGACGCGTCCGTCGATCTCGAGCAGACGCTCGACCTGTCGACGCACCGCGCGCTCGTCGAGGCGGCGGCCGAGCTCGAGGAGCGGCGCGGCAGCGAGCTTCCCGAGGACAGCCCGATCGCTCTCGGCTACCACCTGCGGCCGCTCGCGTGGGCGGACATCACTCGTGTGGCGGCCCTCGAGGTCCAGCTGTTCGGGCGCAGCGCCTGGACGATGGGCATGCTCACGGAGGAGCTGCGCGGCCAGGGGCGCTGGTACGTCGCGGCGCAGCCGAACGGTGAAGGAGTCCCGGCGCCGCTCGTCGGCTATGCGGGCCTGTGGTTCGACGGCGAGCACGCCCACCTCATGACCATCGGCGTCGACCCGGTCGTCAAGGGCCACGGAGTCGGCAAGACGATGCTCGACGCGCTCGTGGTGCGCGCCCGCGAGATCGGCGCGGAGTCGCTCATCCTCGAGGTCGCGGTCGACAACGACGTGGCGATCGCGATGTACCGTTCGCGCGGATTCGCGCAGATCGGCCTGCGAAAGCGGTACTACCAGCCGGAGGACGTCGACGCGTTCACGATGCAGCTCGTCCTCGACCCGGTCGTCGTGCCGCCGCACGAGGACGACCTGCTGGACGATGTCGCAGCGCCGACGGCGGCGTCTGGCGATAGCGTCTAGCCAGACGGCCGCGGGGTCGTCCGGATGGAGGTCGACCGACATGAACCGTGACGCCGTGCTGATCACGCCTGTGCAGCTGCGCGGGCTCCTGGACTCGGGGCGCGACGTCGTGCTGCTCGACGTGCGCTGGGAGCTGGGACGCACGGACGGCCAGCACGCCTACCTGGACGGGCACCTTCCTGGGGCGGTTTTCGTCGACCTCGAGACGGAGCTGGCCGGGCCGCCGTCGCCGGAGGAGGGGCGCCACCCGTTGCCGACGCTAGAGGACCTCGAGGACCACGCGCGGCGCTGGGGGGTGCGCTCCGAGAGCGCCGTCGTCGTGTACGACGCCGTCGGTGGGTTGAGCGCGGCTCGGGCGTGGTGGCTCCTGCGCTGGGGTGGGCACGCGGACGTGCGCATCCTCGACGGTGGTCTCGCAGGGTGGCTCGCCGCGGGCGGCGTGCTCGGGACGGACGTGCCCGACCCGGTGCGCGGTGACGTCGAGCTCGTGGGGCACCAGATGCCTGTCGTCGATGCCGACGGCGCGGCCGCGGTCGCCGCGGGTGACGGGATCCTGCTCGACGCACGGGCTGCCGAGCGGTTCCGCGGCGAGGTCGAGCCGGTCGACCCGCGTGCGGGGCACGTCCCGGGCGCGGTGAGCGCCCCGACGTCGAGCGCCCTGGTCGACGGCGCGTTCCTGCCGGACGACCTGCTGCGCCCGCACTTCGAGGGGCTGGGGGTCGACGTCGCGTCGCACCAGCCGGGCGTCCCTGGTCCGGACCAGGAGGTCGCGGTGTACTGCGGCTCGGGTGTGACGGCGAGCCACGAGATCGCGGCGCTCGCCGCGGTCGGTGTCACGGCCGCCCTGTACCCGGGGTCGTGGTCGCAGTGGTCGAACGACTCGTCGCGCGAGGTGGCGACGGGTGCGTGAGGTGGCATGACAGACGCCCCGGTCCGTGCGGACCGGGGCGTCTGTCGTTCCTGCTGGCTCAGAGGGTCGTCGAGACCTCGGTGGGGGCGAGGCGCTCGGCGCGCGGGTACGTGGCGCCCTCGGCGGCGGGCTGGCCGAGGTTGACGATGAAGAGGGACTTCCAGCCGGTTCCGGCGAGGAGGTCGGCGTCGAGGCCTGCGGCGTCGGCGATGCCCATCGGCCCGACGTGCAGGCCGGTCGCGCGCAGCGCGGTGAGGAGGTAGCCGGCCTGGAGCGTCGCGTTCATGCGGGCCATGGCCTCGCGCGTGTCGGGCTGCCCGGCGAGGCCGTCTGCGATCGCGGCCGCGTGGGGCGCGAGCCGGGGCAGGAGGGTGTGGAACTCCGTGTCCGCGGCGAGCACGAGCGTGAGCGGCGCGGCGAGGACGCCCGGACGGTTGCCCTCGGCGAGGTGCTGCACGAGGCGCTCGCGGGCCTCGGGGGTGCGCACGACCAGGTAGCGCAGGGGAGACGTGTTGAGGGCTGTCGGGCCCCACTTCGCGAGCTCGTACGCGGCGTGCACCTGCTCGTCCGTGACGGGGGCGTCGGCGAAGACCTTGACGGTGCGGGCCTCGCGGAACAGGAGGTCCGCGGTGGCGTCGTCGATCGTGCGGGGGGCGACGAGGTCGTCGGCCAGGGTGTCTGCGGTGTCGAGGCTCATGTTTGGTTGAACCGACAACGTGAGGGTGGGCATTCCTGCGCGACCTGTGGCGTGCAGCACATTCGCGCCGACGGCGCGGCAGGTCAACGGTCCGCGCCCCGCGCCCGCCGCGAGGACGCCCGGGCGCCACGCTTAGGATGGGCGTCGTGAGCGAACCCCTCGTCCTTGGTATCGAGACGTCCTGCGACGAGACCGGCGTCGCCCTGGTCCGCGGCCGCGAGCTGCTCGTCGACGCCGTCGCGTCGTCGATGGACGAGCACGCGCGCTTTGGCGGCATCATCCCGGAGGTCGCGAGCCGCGCCCACCTCGAGGCGATGGTCCCCACGATCAGCAAGGCGCTCGGCGAGGCCGACGTGGACCTGTCCGAGGTCGACGCGATCGCGGTGACGGCGGGCCCTGGCCTCGTCGGCCCGCTGACGATCGGCGCCTCCGCTGCCAAGGCGCTCGCGGTCGCGCTGAACAAGCCCCTGTACGGCGTGAACCACGTGATCGGTCACGCCGCTGTCGACGAGCTGGTCCACGGCGAGTTCCCCGAGCGCGCCCTCGCGCTCGTCGTCTCCGGCGGTCACTCGTCGCTCCTGCTCGTCGACGACATCGCGACGGACGTCACGGAGCTCGGCCAGACTCTCGACGACGCCGCGGGCGAGGCATTCGACAAGGTCGGCCGGCTGCTCGGGCTGCCGTACCCCGGCGGCCCCCACATCGACAGGCTCGCGCGCGAGGGGAACCCGGACGCGATCCGGTTCCCGCGGGCGCTGACGCTCCCGAAGGACCAGGCGGAGCACGCCTACGACTTCTCGTTCTCCGGTCTCAAGACTGCTGTCGCCCGCTGGGTCGAGGCGAAGCAGGACGCGGGCGAGGAGATCCCGCTCAACGACGTCGCGGCGTCGTTCGCCGCGGCCGTCGCCGACGTGCTCACCGCGAAGACGATCCGCGCGTGCCAGCTCCACGGCGTCGACACGCTGGTCATCGGTGGCGGGTTCTCCGCGAACTCGCAGCTGCGCGACATGGCGGCCGAGCGGTGCGCGGAGGCGGGAATCGAGCTGCGCATCCCGCCCATCCGCTACTGCACGGACAACGGCGCGATGATCGCCGCGCTCGGTTCGGCGCTCGTGCGCGCGGGCGTCGGGCCGTCGAGCCTCGACATCCCGGTCGACTCGTCGATGCCCCTGACGATCACGCACGTCTGACCTGACGCGCTAGATCGGGCGCCCCGCCCGCATCTCCGCGACGAGCGACCGCACGACGGCGTCGAGCTCCCCCCCGTTGCGCCGCGCGACGGCCCGCTGCCGCTGGTACCCGGCGCCCTTGCGCAAGATCGTGTGCACGCCGTCGAGCTCGTCGAGGCAGCCGAGACGCGCCGCGACCGGCTCGAGCTCCTTCAGGAGCTTCGTGACCGAGTCCCGCACGAGCTCCTCGTCGCCCTCCTTGTCGAGGATGAGGATCGCGTCCATGCCGTAGCGCGCCGAGCGCCACTTGTTCTCCTGGGCGAACCACGGCGGGATCGTCGGGAGCTCCTTGCCCTCGTCGAGCTGAGTCGACAGGTGCTCCACGAGGCAGTGGTTGAGCGCCGCGAGGGCGAGGACCTCGGTGATGTTCGAGGCGCCGTCGGCGATGCGCGTCTCGAGCGTGCCGAACCGCGGTGACGGCCGCAGGTCCCAGCGCACCTCGTCGAACTGGTCGATCACGCCCGTGTGCATCATGTCGGCGACGTAGCCCTCGAGCTCTTCCCACCGCTCGAACTGGAACGGCAGCCCGGCCGTGGGGAGCTGCTGGAACATGAGCGCACGGTTCGAGGCGTAGCCGGTGTCCTTGCCGCCCCAGAACGGGCTCGACGCCGAGAGGCACTGCAGGTGCCCGAAGTACGCGAGCATCGCTCTCGAGATCGGCAGGACCTTGTCGCGGTCCTCGATGCCGACGTGGACGTGGACGCCGTAGATGAGCATCTGCCGGCCCCACCACTGGGTGCGGTCGATCAAGGTGGCGTACCGCTCCTTGTCCGTCACCTTCTGCTGCGCCCACCGCGCGAACGGGTGCGTGCCCGCGCACATGAGCTCGGCACGCAGCGGGTCGATGACGTCGCGGATCTCGTCGATCGCGCGCTCGAGGTCGTCGCCTGCGCCGCGCACGGTCGTCGCGACACCGGAGACGACCTCGACGGTGTTGAGGAGCAGCTCCTGGCGGATGTACGGGTGCTGGGAGCCGTCCGGCGGGGCGACGGCGTCGAGGACGGTCTGGGCGACCTGCCGCAGGTCGCCCGAGTCCTTGTCGACGAGCGCGAGCTCCCACTCGATGCCGATCGTGGAGCGCTCGGACCGTGCGAAGGGGATGTGCATGCTCAGACCTCCGAGCCCGGCCGCGGGAGCGGCTCGACGACGATGACGTGCTGGGCGCCCGCGATGCGGGTGAGGACGACGTGGCCCTCGTTCGGTCCGCGCAGGTCGAGCTGCTTGCGCAGCTGCTCGGGCACGACGGCGGTGCCGCGCTTCTTGATCGTCAGGCGCCCGACGCCGCGCTCGCGCAGGTAGGTGCGCAGCTTCTTGAGGTGGAACGGCATGACGTCGAGGACGCGGTAGCCGGTCGCGAGGGCGGCGTCGCCGCGAGGGAGCGGTGCCGACCAGCCAGGCGGGAGCGTGTCGGTCGTGACGTACGCGATCGTCGCGTCGACGAGCCGGCCGCCGAGCTCACGTGCGGCGGTCGCGACACGACCGGCGCGGATGACCGCTCCGTCAGGCTCGAACAGGTAGGCGCCGAGGGGGCCGACCTCGACGTCGTCGTCGGACGTGACCGGCGCGAGCTCCCGGGACGCGAGGCCGCCGTCGGGCTGCGACGTGAGGACGAGGACGGAACGTCCCGGGCCCGCGGGGGCGACGGGGCCGAACCAGAGCGTCGCCTCGAGGACGTGCCCGTCGAGGGACACCCACTGCGTCTCGGCATCGTCGGGGAGGCCCGCGTGCGGGATGCCCGGGCCCACCTTGATGCCCATCGCGGGCACCTGCGAGCGCAGGGCCCACACGGCGTCGAGCGGGGGCTCGTACGCGCGCGGGTCGAAGATGCGGGCGCCACCCTTGCGACGGGCCGGGTCTGCCCAGACACCTTCGACGCCCTCGGCGGCAAGGTCGGTCGCGAGGCCGTCGCCGAGGCGGACCTCGGACTCGGGGAAGAAACGGAGGTTGACGGTCGCGATCGCGGCGGTCGCCTCGTCGATGTCGGTCGCGAGGACCTTCAGGCCGACGCCGGCGAACGCCATCGCGTCGGCGCCGATGCCGCACGTGAGGTCGGCGACCTTGGTGACGCCCGCGGCGACGAACCGCTGGGCGTGCCGGGCGGCGACGGGCAGGCGGGTCGCCTGCTCGAGCCCGTCGGGGGTGAAGAGCATGCCGTCGGCGAACTCGCCGAACTTGTCGCGGGCCTTCGTGCGGAGGCGGGACTGCGTGAGGACGGCGGCCACGAGGCCCGGGTCGACGCCCTGGGAGCGCAGCCGCTGCGACATCGCCATCGCCAGCTTCTCCTCGTACGGGGGCATCGCGCTGAGCATGGCCCACCCGTCGGGTTGGAGCAGCCGGGTGAGCGCCTCAGGATCCATGGACCGATCTTTCCACGGGCACGCCGGGCGCGTGCTCCGTGTTCACCCAGGGCGTTGGCACTCGCCTTGACCGAGTGCTAAGGGCGTCCTAGATTTGGCGGTGGAACACCTCTCACCTGGAGGTGGAGCGAGACAGCGCCCGGTCGGCACCCGCGACGACGCCCGGGAAGGCGCTCGCTCGTCCCTCACACATCCGAAGCACCCTAGCGAAGGGGGAGGTCCGCACAGTGTCGGTCCCCATCAAGCCGCTCGAGGACAAGATCGTCGTCAAGGCGATCGAGGCTGAGCTCACCACGCCGTCCGGTCTGGTCATCCCGGACACCGCCAAGGAGAAGCCGCAGGAGGGCGAGGTCCTCGCTGTCGGCCCCGGCCGCGTCGACGACAACGGCAACCGTGTCCCGCTCGACGTCGCTGTCGGCGACAAGGTCATCTACTCCAAGTACGGCGGCACCGAGGTCAAGTACGCGGGCGAGGAGTACCTCGTGCTCTCCGCGCGTGACGTCCTCGCTGTCGTGGTCGGCTGACCCGACCTCCGCACGGCACGAAGCCCCGCAGCCTCAGGCTGCGGGGCTTCGTCGTGTCTCTGAACGGTCGTGCCGGGCGGTGCGGCCCGTGCGGCGAGCCGCGAGGCAGGTCGGGTGGCGCGCTCAGCCGACCTGCGAGCGGCGGATGGCGGCCTCGGTGCGGCGCGGGTCGCTGAAGATCGCGGCGCGGTCCTCCTCGCTCAGCCCGCCCCACACGCCGTACGGCTCGCGGATGGCGAGCGCCTGCTCGCGGCACTCCATGAGGACGGGGCAGCCCGCGCAGATCGCCTTGGCGGCGTCGGCGCGGCGTCGGCGCGCCGCGCCTCGCTCACCCTCGGGGTGGAAGAAGAGCGTGTCGTCGATGTCGCGGCACGAGCCCTCGTACTGCCATTCCCACAGCTCCATCACCGGACCTGGCAGGCGAGCGACCTCTGTCATACCCATCTTCCCCTTACGAAACGAACGCGGCGGGCCCCCCTGTTGGGCCGTGCACCGGACGTCGTGAACCGTACCAACCGATTCAGAGGTTGTTCAAGTGTCGAGCGGGTGATCTCTGGTTGGCGGACATCCGCCAAAAATGGCCCTTGACGTGTCAGAACGTGCTCGCGGGCAGGATCGCGTCAGGTATGTCCAAGAGTTGTTCACCCGGGTCGAGTGCGAGGTCAGGGGACGAAACGCTCACTTCGGGCCTCCCGGCGCGTCTCGGGGCGCTCCGGTGGAGTTTTGGCTCCTAGATGGGCAGAATCGGGGCATGGCACCCCAGCAGTACGGCGAGACGTCGGTCGACGGAGACCCTGCCGAGCCTGTGGAGCTGGCTGCGGCCCGTGCCAAGCCGGGCGTCGCGGTTGCCGTCGTGGCGAAGCGTCTCGGTGTCGCTCCGGCCACCCTGCGGACCTGGGACCGGCGCTACGGGCTGGGCCCGTCGGAGCGCTCGGCAGGCTCGCACCGCCGCTACACGCGGGACGACGTCCTGCGGCTGATGGTCATGAGGCGTCTGACGCTCGAGGGTGTCGCACCCGCCGATGCGGCGAAGGCCGCTCTCGAGGCCGACATCGAGGTCGAGCGGGCTCGCCGCGCGAGCGCTGTCTCTGCGCAGCACGAGGCCCGACGCTCCGCAGCGACGCAGCACGAGGCGGAGCAGGGCCCCTCGGGCTCCAAGGTCGTCCACTTCTCACGGCCCGCGGCGCCCGCCCGGACGTCCACGCCCGCCGACGTCGTCGACGCGGCGCTCGCGCACGACTCTGACGCGACCGCCGAGCTCCTGATGATCTCGCCCGGCTCCGACATCCTCACGTGGTGGACCCACCTCGTCGTCCCTGCCCTCACGAAGCTCGGGGAGCGCACCGTCCTCGCCAAGCCGGGGGAGGCTCCGCTCCAGGTGCTGTCGAGCGCCGCGATGCGTGCCATCCGCGTGCGCCAGTCCGCGCAGGAGCACGAGGCAGGCACGCCGCACCCGAGCCAGATGCGTCGCATCGTCCTGATCTTCACGCCGCCGGACGAGCCGCAGCCGCTCGCCGCGCACGCTCTCGCCGCCGCGCTCATGTCCAAGGGCGTCATGGCTCGCATCGTGATGGGTCCCGCGGGCGCGCACCGCGCCCAGGAGGTCGTCACGATGGTGCGTCCGGCTGCGGTCGTGCTCATCACGCAGATGGTGCGGCCGGACCTTGCGGTCGTGGGCCAGCTCTGCGACGGCAATCCGGAGCTCCCGGTGTTCGTGGCGGTCGCAGACGACACGGCGGCGGAGGACCTGCCGAGGTCCTCGCAGGTCCAGCGTGTGCGCAGCTTCTCCGGTCTGTTCCACGAGGTGTGCGCGGTCGCGACGCAGCCGTGACGGTGCCCAGTCCTCGGGCGCCCGGCCCGCTCTCACGCGCCGGTCGTAGGATGGCCGCGTGACTGAGCCTCTCTCCGCCGCCGCCCCGCACAACCCCTTCGGATTCGAAGGACTGACGTACGACGACGTCCTGCTCCTTCCGAACGAGACCGACGTGATCCCCTCCGAGGTGGACACGACCGCGCGCCTGACGCGCGAGATCACGATGAAGGTCCCGCTGCTCTCCGCCGCGATGGACACCGTCACCGAGGCGCGCATGGCGATCGCCATGGCGCGCCAGGGCGGCATCGGGATCCTGCACCGCAACCTGTCGATCGAGGCGCAGGCCAAGCAGGCTGACCTGGTCAAGCGTTCCGAGTCCGGCATGATCACGGACCCGGTCACGGTAGGGCCGGACGCGACGCTCGCGGAGCTCGACGCGCTGTGCGGCCAGTACCGGGTGTCGGGGCTGCCGGTCATCGACGCTGACCGGCGCCTGGTCGGCATCATCACGAACCGCGACCTGCGGTTCGTCCCGCCGGCCGACTTCCCGAACCGCAAGGTCCACGAGGTCATGACGTCGATGCCGCTCATCACGGGCCCCGTCGGCATCTCTCGCGAGGACGCCGCGGCGCTGCTCGGCAAGAACCGCATCGAGAAGCTTCCGCTGGTCGACGCCGACGGCCGCCTCCAGGGCCTCATCACGGTCAAGGACTTCGTCAAGACCGAGCAGTACCCGGACGCGACGAAGGACGCGGACGGCCGCCTGCGTGTCGGCGCCGCGATCGGCTTCTTCGGGGATGCCCTGGACCGTGCGGGTGCCCTGCGTGACGCGGGTGTCGACGTGCTCGTCGCGGACACCGCGAACGGCCACGCGCGCCTCATGCTCGAGATGATCACCAAGCTCAAGAACGACCCGTACTTCAAGGACGTCCAGGTCATCGGCGGCAACGTCGCGACCCGTGCGGGCGCGCAGGCGCTCGTCGACGCGGGTGCGGACGGCGTCAAGGTGGGCGTGGGGCCGGGCTCGATCTGCACGACGCGCGTCGTCGCGGGTGTCGGGGTGCCCCAGGTCACGGCGATCTACGAGGCGTCGCTCGCGTGCCGCCCGGCGGGTGTGCCGGTGATCGGCGACGGCGGTCTGCAGTACTCGGGCGACATCGCGAAGGCGCTCGTCGCGGGCGCGGACACGGTCATGCTCGGCTCGCTCCTCGCGGGCTGCGACGAGTCGCCGGGCGACCTCGTGTTCATCAACGGCAAGCAGTTCAAGCTGTACCGCGGCATGGGGTCGATCGGCGCGATGGCGTCGCGCGGCAAGAAGGTGTCGTACTCGAAGGACCGCTACTTCCAGGCGGACGTCGCGTCGGACGACAAGATCGTGCCGGAGGGCATCGAGGGTCAGGTGCCGTACCGAGGCCCGCTCGGCGCGGTCGCGTACCAGCTGGTCGGCGGCCTGCACCAGTCGATGTTCTACGTCGGCGCGCACACGATCCCGCAGCTGCAGGAGCGCGGCAAGTTCGTCCGCATCACTGCGGCCGGGCTCAAGGAGTCGCACCCGCACGACATCCAGATGACGGTCGAGGCGCCCAACTACACGGGTCGCTGAGCGTGCCCCGCACGTCGGGGAGCTCGTGAGCAGGCGGGGGCGGCGCCCGGCACCGCTGCCCGTGCGCGACGGGCTGAACCCGACGCGTGTCGCGCTGCCGCGCGACGAGGCGTGGGGTTCGCTCGTCGATTTTCTCGAGGCTCGCTTCCCGGCGGACGCGGCGCGTGTGCGTGAGCAGGTCGCGGCGGGTGAGGTGGTCGACGAGCTGGGGCGTCCGTACTCGCTCGCGTCGCCCTATCCAGGGGGCGGTCTCGCGTTCTTGTTCCGGGATCCGCCGGTCGAGGCCCGTGTCCCGTTCGAGGTCGAGGTGCTGCACCAGGACGACGACCTGGTGGTCGTCGACAAGCCGCACTTCTTGGCGGTGACGCCGCGGGGTGCGTGGGTCGCGGAGACGGTGCTCGTGCGGCTGCGCCGGGAGCTCGGGCTGCCCGAGCTTTCGCCTGCGCACCGGCTCGACCGCCCGACGGCGGGGGTGCTTGTGCTGACCGCGCGCCGCGAGGTGCGCGGCGTCTACCAGGACCTCTTCGCGCAGCGGGCGGTGCGCAAGGTGTACGAGGCGGTCGCGCCGGTGCGTGACGACGTCGGGCTGCCGACGGTCGTGCGGTCGCGCATCGTCAAGCAGCACGGGGTGCTGCAGGCGCGCGAGGTTCCTGGCGAGGTGAACGCGGTGACACGCGTCGAGCTGCTGGGTGCCGCACCAGGTGGGCGCGGGCTGTACCGCTTGTCGCCGTCGACGGGCCGCACGCACCAGCTGCGGGTGCACATGGCGTCGCTCGGGCTGCCGCTCGTGGGCGACGAGCTGTACCCGGCGGTGCGTGAGGTCGCGCCGGACGACTACTCCGACCCGTTGCAGCTGCTGGCTCGGTCGATCGCGTTCGACGACCCGCTGACGGGGGAGCGTCGTTCGTTCACGTCGCGGCGCAGGCTCGCGGGCGCGTGACGCTGGTCTTGCCGGGAAGCGCGCCCTCCCGGCAAGACGTGCGGCGTGTCAGGCGTCTGCGGGGGTGTGGTCCTCGTAGAGGCCGATCGGGTTGCCGTCGGCGTCTTCGAAGACGGCCCACCACGAGGTCGGGGTGATCTCGGTCTTCGCCATGGCGACGGTCGCGCCGAGCTGGACCGCCTTCGCGAGGGACTCGTCGATCGAGTCGACCTCGACGTAGGAGCGGGGAGCGGTGAAGCCCTCGCTGCGCGGCGCGAGGCCGCCTCCGCTGATCTTGTTGGGCGCTTGCCACATCGGGTAGTCCTCGAACCCGGGCATGGTGTCGATCTGCCAGCCGAAGAGCTCGCTGTAGAACGACGTGGCGCGGGCCATGTCGCTGACGGGGATGTCGATGTGGGTGATGTCGCCGTGAGCCATGGTGCGTCTCCTCCGGGATGGCGGTGTCCCTGACGGACACCTGACAGCCCCACGCTAGGAGGAGGCTCCGACACGGACCATGGCGGCACCCCCTGGTGCGGGTTTCGCGCCCAGGGGGTGCCGCCGGGTGCGGTCGTGGCGCTGCTCAGTCCGTGATGGCGGTCGCCTCGATCTCGACGAGCACGTCGGGTGCGTAGAGGGCGTCGACGCCGATGAGCGACGCGGGGGGCAGGGGGAGGGTGAGGCCGAGCTCGCCTGCGGCGCGGTCGAGCCCGTCGAGGAGCTCGGGCATCTGGTCCTCGGTCCACCGCGTGACGTACAGGGTGAGGCGGACGACGTCGGACAGCGTGGCGCCGGCGCCGCGGAGCGCGACGGCGGTGTTGTGCAGTGCTTGCACGACCTGGCCGGCGAGGTCAGGTGCGAGCGGGGTCCCGTCGAGGTGGCCGCCGACCTGGCCGGCGACGTGCACGTGGCGGGTGCCGGTGGCGACGGCGACGTGGTGGTACGGGGTGCCGGTGGCGAGGCCGGGCGGGGTGAAGAGCTGGACGGTCATGTCGGTCTCCTGTCGATCGGTTCGGTATATGCTTGATACCAAGTAGTTCCAGGACACTTCAACGAGACCAGGTATCGCCGTGGAGACCGCACCGCCCGCCGCGCACACGCTCCGCATCGAGATGCCGCACCGGGAGCTCCTCGACCAGGTGCTCGACAAGTGGTCGCTCAGCGTGCTGAGCGAGCTGTGCGAGCGGCCGTGCCGCTTCAACGAGCTGCGCCGCGCGATCCCGACGGTCACGCAGAAGTCGCTCACCGCGACGCTCCGCCGTCTGGAACGTAACGGCGTCGTCGAGCGGCGCATGCTCGCCACCCGGCCCGTGGCCGTGGAGTACCGGATCACGCCGCTCGGCAAGACGATGCGCGAGCCGGTGGACGCCCTCCTCGCGTGGTGCGTGACGCACATGCCGGCCGTCGAGCATGCCCGGCAGGTGTACGACGACATGCTCGACGGCGAGGTCGACGGCGACAGGTGACGGCCGCAGGTGGGCAGTAGCGTGGGGGGATGCTCATCACCGAGGACCTTGCCCTCCTGCTCACCGACGACGCGACCGGCCGGACGTTGACCGATGCCGCCCGGGTCGACCTCTCGCTCGGTGGTGCTCTGCTGCTCGACCTGGTCGGCGCTGGCCTGGTCCGGATCACCGGTCCGGGCGAGGAGGTCAAGCCCGGGCGGGTCGTCGTCACGGGCGCGGCGCCGTCGGGCGACGCGATGCTCGACGCGGGTGTCGCGCAGCTCGTCGGGCGCCGCCCGGCGAAGCCTCAGGAGGTCATCCAGCGGCTGCGGAAGGACCTGCGCTCAGCGGTGTACCAGCGCCTCGCGGCGCGCGGGATCGTGCGTGCGTCTGAGGAGCGGATCCTGGGGATCTTCCCGACGACGCGCTGGCCTGCGGTCGACTCCGCGCACGAGGCGCGTGTGCGTGCCGCGCTGTACGACGTCCTCGTCGGCGGACGCACGCCCACGCCGCTCGAGGCGACCCTGGTCGCGCTGCTTCACGCGATCGGTCAGGTGCCGAAGGTCGTGCCGACGGACGCGCTGTCGAAGCGCGACCTGAGGCACCGGGCGAAGGCGGTCGCTGAGGGGAACGTGGCGGGCGACGCGGTCATGCAGGCTGTCTCCGCGGTCCAGGCGGGGATCACCGCGGCCTTGGCGGCTACGGCGGCCGCCGCGAGCTGACGACGAGAACTGCCGGGAGCGACGCGACGGTCGCCGCCCGGCAGCTCGTCCGTCGGTCGGCGTGCGAGCAGCTCCGTGAGCGCTGCGTTGACCTCGTCGGCGTGCGTCCACAGCAGGCCGTGGGGTGCGCCGTCGATCTCGACGTACGTGGCGTCGAGCGCGAGCCTCAGGAGAGGAACGGCAGGAAGAAGCCTGCAGACTTCAGCTTCTCCCAGAGCGCCTGCTGGGCGTCGCTGTCGCGCGGCGGTGGGAACTCGCCCTGGACCGTGAGGACCTCCGGCTCTGCGGGGCCGCCCTTCCCGGTCGTGCGTGCGGCGTCGCCCCAGCCCACGCTGCCAGCCTTCTCGACGAGCTCGGTGAACGCAGCTTCGTTGAGGTAGAGGGTCGCGGGGGCAGCGTCGTCCTTGGAGCCTTCCTCGGCGGCGAGGTCCTCGGCGGTGGTCTCCGCGACGTCGAACGTGATCTCGGTCGGTTCGCCGTCCTTGGCGAGGTCGGGGACGAGAAGGGTGACGGCGCCGGAGAAGTCGATGGCGGCTGCGGCGGGCTCGGGGCGGAGGAGGTCGCCATGAGTCGGGTCACCACCGAAGAAGCCGTCGACCTGCCATGTCGTACCGTCTGCGCCCTTGACGTCGACGGGGAACCGGTAGCGCGTACTCCACCGGACTTGCTGACCGGCGGCCTCGGTGATCTGGGCGATGCGGTTCGGGTCCTCGAGGCGGAGCGGGCCCTTGCCGTCAGGGTGCGTGTCGCCGCGTCCGGTGATGACGAAGAGGACGGATATGCCGCCCGTCTCCTCGACGGGCTCGTCGTCTGAGCATCCGGCCAGCGCGAGGGCGAGTGCGCTCGCCACGGCGACGGAGCGGAGCGCACGGCTGCGGCGGTCGGGACGGGTAGAGATGGTGTGCCACATGGTGAGCCCCCTGTGCGTGTCGCCGTGCGGAGTCCGCCCGTCGCGCCGAAGGTACCGTCACCTGCGAAGACGGTCAACCGTGGCAGCGTGAGCCCCCCGCGCGGGCATGCCGTCGTGCGGCGCGCTCCGTCGCAGGGGGCTTGTCAGGCTGTCGTCAGCGTGAGAGCAGCTCCGTGAGCGCTGCGTTGACCTCGTCGGCGTGCGTCCACAGCAGGCCGTGCGGTGCGCCGTCGATCTCGACGTACGTGGCGTCCGGGAGGGCGTCGCGGAACGGGCGACCGGTCGCGTCGACAGGGAGGATGCGGTCGGCGGTGCCGTGGAGGATGAGGGTCGGCAGGCCGGCCTCTCGGACGGCAGCGAGGTCCCCGCGGAAGTCGGTGAGCCAGGCGGGGACGACGGCGTAGGCGGCGTCGGGTGCGCTCGCGGCGGCGGTGGCCCAGCTGGCGCGGAGGGCTTCCTCGCTGATGCGGGAGCCGAGCGTCTCGTCGAGGTTGTAGAAGTTCTCGAAGAAGCTGGTGAACCAGGCGAAGCGGTCGGCGCGCGCGGTCGCGGCGATGTCGTCGAACCCGGACTGGGGGAGCCCGGTGGGGTTGTCGTCGGTCTGCAGGAGGAACGGCTCGAGCGAGGCGAGGAAGCCGAGCGCGCGGAGGCGGGCGGTGCCGTAGGTCGAGACGTAGCGGGCGAGCTCGCCGGTGCCCATCGAGAAGCCGACGAGGGTGACGTCGCGGAGGTCGAGGGTCTCGAGGAGGGTGTGGAGGTCGGCGGCGAAGGTGTCGTAGTCATAGCCGGTCGCGGGCTGGCTGGACTTGCCGAAGCCGCGGCGGTCGTAGGTGATGACGCGGTGGCCGGCCTCGAGGAGGACGCGCGTCTGGCGCTCCCAGGAGCGGCCGTCGAGCGGGTAGCCGTGGATCAGGACGACGGGGGCGGCGTCTGCAGGGCCGTGGTCCTCGTAGTAGATCTCGATGCTGGTGGAGTTCTCGGTGCCGGTGGTGATGTAGGCCATGGTGCTCTCCTTGTCCGTCCCTTCGGTGAGAACGGTCGTTCTCTCCGATGTCGACTACACTAGAGAACGAACGTTCTCCGCGCAACCCGCGCACGGTGACGAGAAGGAGAAGGGCAAGCAGATGGCTGACCAGAGCACCCGGGACGCTGTCGTCGCGACCGCCGACGACCTCTTCTACCGGCGCGGGATCCAGACCGTCGGCATGGACGAGCTGCGGACCGCCGCAGGGGTCTCCCTCAAGCGCCTGTACAGCGAGTTCTCGTCCAAGGACGCCATCGTCCAGGCGGTGCTCGAGCGGCGCACGGGCATCTGGCAGGAGTGCGTCGCGAGCCGCGTCGACGCAGCCACGACGCCCCGCGACAAGCTCCTTGCGATCTACGACTACCTCGTCGAGTGGACCGCCGACGAGGAGTTCCGCGGTTGCGGCTTCGTCAACACGTTCGGCGAGATCGGCGCGGTGAACGATGACGTCGCGGCTGCCGTGCGCGCCCACAAGGAGGGCTTCGCGGCCTACGTCACCGGGCTCGCCGTCGACGCGGGGCTGGGGCCCGACGTCGCGGAGCAGCTCGTCCTGCTCGCCGAGGGCGTGCAGACCATGGCCGCCGTGACGCACGACCCGCGCTGGGCCGACGCGGCCCGCGCCGCGGCCGCGACACTGATCGACGCCGGGCTCGCGCCGGTAGCGTGACGCGTCGCTCGCGGCCCGGTCGCGGCCGGCGAGGCGCCGTCGTCGTGCCCGGGGTCGGGCTGAGCGGCCTTCGCGGCGTCGGGCGGTCAGTCCTGCGCGTCGGGGACGTCCGTGTGGGTGCGCTCGCCGGTCTCGTCAAAGATGCTGATGATCGTCGCGGGGTGGCTGCCTGCTGCGGACAGGGCGTGCGGCGTGCTCGTGTCGAACTGCGCGGACTCGCCGCGGCCGAGGACGAGGTCGCGCTCTCCGACGCGCAGCCGCAGGCGCCCGGAGACGACGTGCAGCCACTCGAAGCCCGCGTGCGTGCGCAGGGGCGGAAGCTCAGGACGGGGTTCGTAGGTGATGCGGTAGGTCGCGACGCGCGCGCCCTCGCGGGCGAGCGGGGTGACGGTCATGCCGTCGCGCTGGCGCGGTGTGCGGCGCACGCGGGGGTCGGGGGTCGCGGTGCGGACGAGGTCGTCGATGCTGACGCCGAGCTGCTTGGTGAGCGGCAGGAGCAGCTCGAGGCTCGCCTGGCGCTTGCCGGACTCGAGGCGCGAGAGCGTGCTGACGGACATCCCGGCGCGGCCAGCGAGGTCTGCCAAGGTCCAGCCGCGGGCGGTGCGCGCGTCCCGCAGGCGGGGGCCGACGAGCCTCAGCTCTTCCACGACTCTCCTTCGCTTGCCATTACCGCAAAGTGTATTGCCATGAGTGCATTGTCACCCGCAGGCTGACGGAATGGAAGACACCGACTGGGACGCCATCATCCTCGGCGGCGGCGCGGCAGGGCTCGCGACCGCACTCATGCTCGGGCGCGCGCTGCGGCGCACGCTCGTGATCGACGCGGGCTCGCCCCGCAACAGGTTCGCCTCGCACATGCACGGCGTGCTCGGCCACGACGGGGTGCCGCCTCAGGACCTTCTCGCGCGTGGTCGTGAGGAGGTGGCGCGGTACGGCGTCGAGGTGCGGCCCGGACGCGCGGCACGCGTGGACCTCGCGGACGACGGCGTCGTCGTCACGCTCGACGACGGTGGAACGCCGCTCACGGCGCGTGCGCTCGTCCTCGCGACGGGCATGACGGACGTGCTGCCCGACGTGCCGGGCCTCGCCGAGCGGTGGGGGAGCGGCGTGCTGCACTGCCCGTACTGCCACGGCTGGGAGGTGCGCGGCCAGCGCCTGGGCGTGCTCGCGGCGTCGCCGCTCTCGCCGCACCAGGCGGAGCTCGTGCGGCAGTGGAGCGACCACGTCACGTTCTTCACGGCGGGCCTCGGCGACCCGCTGGATGCCGACGTCGCGGCGCGGCTGCGGGCGCGGGGCGTCGCCATTGAGGAGTCGGCTGTCGCTGAGGTGCTCGGCGACGGCGGTGCCGTCACGGGCGTGCGCCTCGCGGACGGTCGCGTCGTCGAGCTCGACGCGCTGTTCACGGGAGCGATGGCGCAGCCGCACGACGGCGCCGTCGCGCACCTCGGGCTGGACCGTGCGGACACGCCGGTCGGGTCGTTCCTCGCCGTCGACGCGTTCGGGAAGACGAGCGCGGAGCGGATCTGGGCGGCTGGCAACGTCGTCGACCCGGGTGCGACGGTGCCGATGTCGTCGGGCGCGGGTGCGCGCGTCGGCGGCATGGTGAACATGGCGCTCGTCGCGGACGACGCCGCTCGCGCGCTCGCGGAGGCGGCGGCATGAGCGGGCACGGGCACGTCGGCGACGTCGCGCCGGGCGGGTTCTGGGAGGAGCGGTACGCGGGCGAGGAACGCGTGTGGTCGGGCAAGGTCAACCGCACCACCGCCGACGTCGCGATCGGGCTCGAGCCTGGCCGGTCCCTCGACCTGGGCTGCGGCGAGGGCGGCGACGTCCTGTGGTTCGCGCACGCCGGCTGGCAGGCCATGGGCGTCGACATCTCCCCGACGGCCGTGCGCCGCGCCAACGAGGAAGCGGCGCGCGTCGGCCGGGCTGACCGTGCGCGTTGTGTAGCCGCCGACCTGGCGACGTGGACGACCGACGACCGCTTCGACCTCGTCACCGCGAGCTTCTTCCAGTCGCCGGTCGCCCTCGACCGGACGACGATCCTCAGACGGCTGTCCCGGCAGATCGACGCGGGCGGGCACCTGCTGGTCGTGTCGCACGCCGACTACCCGTCCTGGGTGCCGCCCGAAGATCGGCAAGGTCACGGCCAGTTCCTGAAGCCTGACGAGGAGGCCGAGGCGCTCAACCTGCTCGGCGAGGGCTGGACGGTCGAGATCGCGGAGACGCGCACGCGGGAGGTGACCGCGCCCGACGGGAGCCCGGCGGTGCTCGACGACTCCGTCGTGCTGCTGCGGCGGGGGTGACCGCGAGCGGGTAGACCCCGATGAGGGTCCCGGTGATGGTGAGCCCGACGCCGCACTTCCCGCAGCACGCGATCCCACCCAATAGGGTCGGCCGTGCCGGTGTGGTGCGGCGACGGGGGGATCGGTGAGGATCGCGCGGATCTGCGCGGTCTCTTCCGGGGTGATGATCGGTTCCCAGTCACCCGGGCCGAGGATCTCCCGCCCGCCCGAGGGATCGGCGCGGGTGTCGGGGGCGTAGGCGCGTTGCCCGGAGACACGGGCTGACGTGAGCGCGCTACGGACCGTGTACGGGTGCCACAGCCCGGACGTCCCGGCGCCCGCCCGCAGGGGCGGGATGCCGGAGCGGTTGAGCCAGGCGGTGATGGAGCGGAGGGATTCTCCAGCGAGGAGGCGGTCGGCCATCTGCCGGATCACCGCCGCCTGCTCCGGGATCAGAACACCGCCGGGTCCGTATCCGTACCGGGCGGGGCGGGGCCGTGCCAGACACCTTGCTCTGCGAGGCGCTTGTTGGCGCGTTTGACGCGGTTGTGCCCGGACTCGTACGCGGCGATCGCGACGAGCTGACGGGCCATAGGCCTGCCCTCGGTGGTGTTCAGATCGAACCCGCCACCACGGACGGCCGCGATCCGCACCGGGTGCTGCTCAACGAGGTCGATGAGGTCTTCGAATTCGCGGGGCTGCCGGTGGAGGCGGTCGACGTGCCAGACGATGATGTGCGTCACCCCGGCCCGCACCTGCGCGACCAGCGCGTCGTATCCGTTCCGCCGGCCCCCATCGATCGCGGAGACGTCGTTGTCGATGAACACCTGCGGATCGGTGAACCCGAGTTTCGCGGCGTGGGCGAGGCAGTCTTCTTGCTGGCGTTGGATGCCGGCTTGCAAGCCGGTGCGATCCTGCGAGATCCGCAGATACACTGCCGGCTGCTCCGTCATCATACCTCCACCTCCCTCTCTCAGGGTAGGAGGGCGGCGATCTCCATGGCCCTCACCTGCGTGGTGATGCTTGGCGAAGATCGATGCCGTTGACATCATCAGGACATGGCCGAGGACGATGACCTCATAAGTGAACTGTTGGAATGGCTAGTTCCACCTGACCTCAAGGTGCGTCCAGCGGCTGAGCAGATCGCCAGGGGAACGGCCTTGCTCTACCGCTTGAAGGAGGCGATTGCGGCCGACCCGGACGCCCTCGTTCGCCAAGCGAACCGGCGGCAGGTTAGCCCTGACCTTCCGCAGCTGATCGGAGAGGTGGTTATCGCTGCTGCGTGGGCCGAAGATGCCGGTGGCACCTTCTTGCAGGCAACGTCAGGCGACTGGGACAAGCGGGCACCTGGATACGACGACACTAGCTCGCGCCTCGTCAGAGCGCTTCGGAAAAAGGCCCCGGACGAACTTGTTGATCGCCTAGAGACAGCCCTGGAGTTTCGTCACTTTGTCGTTCATGGCATCTGGGTTGACGGATCCTTCGTCAAGCACCCTTGGACAGGCGATCCCTATGATTTCGTGTCCATGAAGCGGAGGTATCGGACCGACGCGCCCGCGAAGGACAGCAGGGCTTTCATGAAGAGCGCATTGAAGTGGCTCGCGCAGGAATTCTGGGAAATTGAGGATGAGCTGGAGAAGCTCCATTACAAGATCCTCTTTGAAAGAGACGGAGGGGGCAACGCCGACCAGTAGCGCCGATTGCCTCGCTCCCGACCCGCCGCTTGCTCGCACGCCTCGGCCTACTCCACGTCGGACCAGCCCATGGTCTTGGATGATGCCGTGCGCACGGAGTCCAGTCGACGCAAGGTCACGCCCGCGCCGGTGGTGAGCGCTGCTTCTATCGGTAGACGGGCTTTGCATCGACCTTGAGCCACTTCCCTCCCCGCGCCACGCTGAGCAGCGAGAGCACAGTCTCTGAACTGTCACTCGAGGCTACAGCGTCTCGCTCTGCCGCCGACGGTGCCGAGGTTCGGAGCTCGTTCAGAGCAGCAAGCTCTGGATCCCCCGTGGCCGTGGTGACCGGCCGATCCTTCAGCCAGCCGTAACGGGCGATCTGTTCGGCGGCTCGGAGAACTGTGCTGCGACGTGGCGCGGGGAGTTCGTTGAGCACAGACTCCACCGATGACCACAGCTCTGTCACGACGGGCCCGGAAGCTACGCACCATAGAGCGAGTGCCCACTCGGCTCTGGCCAGGTCGTCGTCGAGGACACCGAACTGCTCACGCCACCACTGAGCGTTGTTGCTGTTGGCGGTGACTCGGGCAAGGAGTTCAGCGGGGTGGCCCGTGCTTCCGAAAGCGGATGAGCCGGGCTTCTTGGTGTATGCGGGCGGAAAGGGCGACGCGGCACCGATGATCGCGATCTCGGACGCGAGCCAACGGCGTCCGACGTGGGTGTGCAAGGCGGAGGCAGTTTCAGCCCAAGGGAAGGTGCTGCCCTTCTGCCCGGCCTTGAAGGCTCGCTGCTTGGCGATGTCGGTGTAGGGCGACTCTGCCCTTCGGAGCTGGTTGATCGCCTCGGTTCGGCGACGTTTCGTCCTGTCATCGCTGCCAACGAAGCCGGTCTTGGAACTCGTAAGGAAGTCACGTGGGGAGAGGGCGGCCGCGACTTGCGCTGGCATCGACCGGGTCGATGTCACGCAGGGGCATTCGCCGTCCAAGACAGCGTCGAGAAGCGCTGCTTCGAGTGCGCTCCCGGGGGTTGGGACAAGCCCCGTGCTGAGGAAGAGCTCGGCGGCGCCGTTGGACAGATCGATGTTCTCGAACGATGCCGCGACGCCCGCGCCGGCTTCGCACTCGGCGCCGATGCCGAGCCACGCGTTCTGTTGAGGAGTGCCGACTGCTGCGGTGAGCTGTGCGTACCACCATTCGCTGAACTGGGTGCGTTGGTTCAGCAGCTCGCGCAGAGCGCGTACTCGTTGGGTGTTGTTGCTGTCAGCCGGGTCTTTACTGACCAGGGTGGTGAGCCGAACCCATGTGGGGTCCGGTCCGTCCTGGTCGGGGAGGTCAGGCAACTCGGGTAGCGCGATGATGTCGCGTCGGTCGAGCGCGGAGAGCAGGAGCCTGATTCCGGTGTCTGAGCATAGTGCTGTGAGGATCTTGCGTGCTTCGCGGGGACGGCGTAGGAACACGCCGTCGGTGAGTAGCGCCCAGGCGGCGAGGTAGGAGGCGGGCGAGGTCGTGTGTGCCAACTCGTCCTCGATACCGGCGGTCAGGGGGTAGATTCCGTTGCCCTTGGCGTTGCCCCCATAGAACCTGGCGGTGTTGAGCCAGTACGGTCGGCGCATCAGTTCGCGCAGAACGGTCGTGGTGTCGAAGTCGGGGTTGTCCTCGCCGGCGTTGTGGTATAGGAACCGGGCGGCGAAGTACTCGCGCAGGGAGAGAACTTCGAACTCGTAGGTTCCGTCGACCTTGCTCGTCAGCGCCCAGAGGCGGTCGCTGGCTCCTTCGAAGAGCTGATCGACGATCGACTCGCGGTTGCCGTAGGTGCGCTGGAAGTGCCGCATGGCTTCCTTGAGTTCGCCCACGCTCATCCGACCGTTGATCTGCGATTCCTCGGTGTGTGCGTGGAGGTACCAGCCGAGGAAGGGGATGATCTCAAGGAGTTCTTCCTTGTGGTCACGGACTGCCTTGGGGTGCTTGTTCGCCTCGCGAGCCAACAGCAGCTCGACGTACTTGTCGTAGAGGTCGGTGCGTTGAGTGGGAGTGGCTGCTCCTTGCTGATGGAGAAGGTCGAGCAGGATCGTCAGCTGCATCGGGTTGCCCGCGAGTTCGCTGATGTAGGGCTCGCGGCTCTTCTCCTTAAAGCTCCTTCGCAGAGCGCGACCGTCCTTACCTCTGATCCCCCGAACCGTGCACCACTTGCGCAGGTAGGAGTCGCGCTGCTCGCCGGTGAGCTGGTTGAGGGTCACGATCTCGAAGAGGTCTTGAGACGGCTCTGGCAGTTCGCCAGCGCTGGGACGAGTGGTGACCACGACCCTGGGTGGGTTCGTGTAGGCCTTCCCCCGCCCGACGAACTTGTCGATCTCTTTGACGATTCTGCCTCGGATAGTGGCGCTGCCGACTTCGTCGAGACCGTCCAGCACGACCAGGCTGGGGACGCGGTCGAAAATGTCCTGCACCGTCTTAGCGCCTGTCGCGATGCCTCCGCTCTCGTGGGTCAGCAGATCGGCGAGGAAGCACTCGATCGTAGCCTGCTCGCCCGTGCGCGCCTTGGCCTTGCGTTGCCTGCGCTCCTCGGAGTGGTCCCACACATCGTTTCCGCCCAGCCAGAGCGCGTAGTCGCTCAGGTCCAGTCTGATCGGGAACCTCGGCTGATCCAGCTCGGGTAGCGAGTCGGGTCTATCGCTCTCAGGGATGAACGATGCGCGGTGGGCTTGGCAGAGGTACTGACTGAGGGTCGACTTGCCCTGTCCAGGTGCACCGCGGACGAGGGTGAAGGGCGCCGTTGCGCGCAACAGGTAGGCGGCAGCACCACCCACCGTGGTCGGCGGCTGGACTTGCCGGTGCTTGCTGGCCGCAGCATGAACGCGGTCGGCGGTGACGTCAACGAAAAGGTCCACGACCTTCTCTCGGTCCACATCGGACTGGCTGAACTTGACCCGCATGTCGTCCTCCCACTGGGCGGCGGCGACCTTGCGAATCAAGTCACGATGCGACTTGTCCTTGCCCGCACCCACCTGCTCAGCAACGAGGTACCGGACGAGGTCCCACCCTGCGAGCATCTCGGCGTAGGCCCACTTCGTCTCGGTCGGCGCGTTGTCGACCCACGGATTCAGCGCTTCTCGCCAAATACAGGTCATCTGTTCGTAGCCGAAGTCCTTCGCATACGCCTGGAGCTTCTTGGCCAACCGATCGAACGTGCCCGAGTCCTCCTTGGCGGTGCTGCCCACGTTGGTGACCAGCGTGTAGTAGCGGACTCCCTGTGCGGCCAGTCGCTTCAGGCTGGCTTCCTCGTTCTTGACGACTTGGTCAAGCCAGGTGACCGGGTCCTTCTCCTTGCCGCTGACCGACCACTTGACCTGATAGATCAGAACCTTCGAGGCATCGACCTTGCGCAGACCGTCCCGGCCACCATCAGCTTGACGGAGAGCCATTGGGACATAGTCAGAGAACTGGCTCGCAAGCAGTGCACTGACGAGCTGTTGGAAGTCGTGGTCTCCGAGGCGCTCGTAGAGGTAGCGATGCCGGCTCTCGGGCATGGGTCGACTCCGTTTCCACCACCCGATCGTCTAGTTGCCGCCGTCGGGAACCTTCTCCATTTGGGTCCAACTTACCCCGCTGGCATCGTCGCAAGCGGGGACACTCGGTGCTCCACGCTCAGTTCTATGGGCCATCAGAGCTGGCGTCGGGCCCACTGCGGGTGATACGGAACGACGCAGTGGCGTCGCTGATCCGCTCGGCGGCGGTCCGGTCATCCGGAGCCGGGGCGCCCGCCGCAGTCATCGGCCCCTGGTGACAGTGATGGACGCTGGCTACGAGCCATAGGGCGTGCGCGCGGAATCCGCGAATTACCTGGTCAGATGGTTGATTCTGTACTGAAGATTAGGTCGTATTGCAGCGAACCCGACCTGGGACCCCACCCAGCGCTAGAGGACCTTCTTGACGACGCTCGACTTGAGCTGCATCTGACCGAAGCCCGGGACCTTCGCGTCGATGTCGTGATCGCCCACGCCGTCGGTGATGAGGCGGATGCCGCGCACCTTCGTGCCGACCTTCACCACGCCGCCGCCAGCGCCCTTGACCTTGAGGTCCTTGACGATCGTCACCGTGTCACCGTCCTCAAGGACGTTGCCCACCGAGTCCTTGACCGTCGTGTCAGCAGCGGCGTCGTCACCAGAGTCAGCGCCGGGCGTCCACTCGTGAGCGCACATCGGGCACACCAGGAGGCCACCCTGCTCGTAGGTGTACTCGCTGTCGCACGCAGGGCAAGGGGGCAGCTGGTCAGACACTCGAGTTCTCCACAACGCGATCGGGGCCGCGCCGGAACCGGCGCGGCCGTGCGCCTGGCGGCGCAGCCACGAGCATAGGCCCGCACCACCCCCGCCCAGGGAGCCCAACGGCCTTGAGCGTCAGACCGCCCGCTCCCACGACGCGACCGGCCCCTCGACCACCCGGAACATCGGGTGCACCCCGGGCGCGCCGTCGCCCACCCGCTCCCGCTGCACCACCGCCACGTCTGGGCTGCGGGCATCAAGCTTGGCAAGCAGGTGCCGCCACTCGAGCGCCACCTGCCCCGTCGTCACCTCCATCGCGCCATCAAAGGCCGCCAGGTCAGTCGGCAGCTCGTCGATGCGCGTCCGGTCGAAGCGGTACCCGCGCGCGTCCGCCTCCACAGCCAGCCCAGCCAGGTACGCACCGACGTAGACGATCGGCTGCGGCGTCGCGACGAAACGCTCGAGCTGCGGGTGGTTGCGATACCCCCGCGTGCGGCCCGCGATCACCGCCTGCGCGAGCAACGTCTCGCGCCAGCACGCGATCAGCGCCTGACGGTCGAGGTGCTGCGGGTGCAGCGACCAGATCCTCACCGCCCGTCAGCGCTCGTCGACGAGCCAGGAGAGGCCCGCACCAGGCCCGTCAAACCCCTGCCGGGCCCGCCAGTCGTTGAAGCTCGACGCCCACGCGCGGTGCGCATCGACCTGATAGGCGTGCAGCACCGGCAGGGTCATCTCCGCGAGCGTCGGGTGCCGGCGCGCCATCGCCTCCAGCACGTCGAGCGTCGCGATCACGTCCACGTCCGCCGTGTGCAGGTCACCCGCCTCGTTCACGCCGTACACGGCGCACAGGTCGATCAGCTTGCGCTTGCCCTTGCGGAACCGGTCCACCGCACGATCGAGGACCAGCGGGTCGATCACGCCGACAGGCTCCGCACCGAGCCGCTCCGCGAGCGTGCGCAAGCCGTGGCGGCGCAGCTCAGCATCGAGGATGCACAGGTCGAACGTCGCGTTGAACGCCACGAGCGGCGTCCCCTCGCCGAGCGCCTGAGCGATCTGCCTCGCGATCTCCTCGAGCGCCACCGCAGGCTGCTGCCCGTGCTCACGGGCATGCTCCGTCGTGATGCCGTGGATCGCCGCAGCGCCCTCCGGGATCTCGACACCCGGGTCGATCAGCCACGTCTCCACGCTCGTGCCGAGCAGCGGGTGACGGTGCACGAGCGCCGCCGTCACGATGCGGTCCGTCGACGTGCTCACGCCCGTCGTCTCCGTGTCGAAGCCCAGGAGCGGGCCCTCGGCCCACGACATGTGCAGGGAGCCCGCAGCCGCCGGAGCAGGAAAGAGGGCCTCGGTAGGGAGCATCTCGGTCATGGTTCGCCCGTCCTCGTCAGTTTCGTAGCCGGTGTGGTTCGTCCTTGGGGACGAGCCTGCCAGCAGCGACTGACATGACCGGTGAACGACACCCCGGAGGCTTCTCAGCCAGGAGCGCCGCACACGGTGACGGCCCCTACTCTGCGCCATGCGGCGCGTGCCGCTCGAGGAACTCGAGGACCTCCGTCTGGTCCACCCCCGGGAACGCGCCCACCGGCAGCGTCGCGAGCGTCGACGCGTGCGGCCGCGCCGACGGCCACACGTGCCCCTCCCAGTGCTGAGCGAGCTCCCCGGACGGCCGCCGGCAGCACGACGGGTCCGGGCAGCGCGACTCCGTACGCGACGTCGTGTCCCGGCCCCGGAACCACTTCACCAGCGAGAACGGGACGCCCACGCTCACCGAGAACTCGCCGTCGTGCGACTCCTGCGTGCGCGACGTGCACCAGAACGTCCCCGCAGGCGTGTCCGTGTACTGCGAGAACGGCGACAGCCGGTCCGAGACCTCGAACACCGTGCGCGCCGTCCAGAACCGGCACACCGGCTGCCCCTCGATCGCACCCAGCGCGTCCGACGGGAACCGCACGCCGTCGTTCTCGTACGCCTTGTGCACGATCCCGCTCTCGTGGACCTTCATGAAGTGCACCGGTATCCCCAGGTGTACCGTCGCGAGGTTCGTGAAGCGGTGCGCCGCCGTCTCGTGCGAGACGCCGAACGCGTCACGCAGGTCGTCGACCGAGATCGAGTGCGCGTCCTTCGCCTCCCGCAGCTGACGCACCGCGTCCGCCTCCGGCACCAGCAGCGCCGCCGACAGGTAGTTCGCCTCCACCCGCTGCCGCAGGAACTCCGCATACGAGCGCGGCTCCGTGTGCCCCAGCACGTGCGACGACAACGCCTGCAGCAGCACCGACCGCGGGTCCGACGACCGCGTCGGCAGGTACACGCGCATGTGCCGCGTGTCGATCAGCGACCGCGTCGAGTGCGGCAGGTCGTTCACGTAGTGCAACGTGAAACCAAGGTGCCCCGCCAGCTCCGCCGCGACTCGCGCGGACAACGGCCCACGCACGTGCCCGACGCCGTCGAGCAGCTCACGCGCACGGCGCTCCAGCTCCGGGAAGTGGTTGTCCTGCGCGCGCATCATCGCGCGCAGCTCCGCGTTCGCGCGGCGCGCCTCCTCCGGCGTCGCCGCCCGCTCCGAGTGCAGACGCGCGATCTCCCGGTGCAGCGCGACGATCGCCTCGAGCGCGTCCATCGGCAGCGACGGCCCCACCCGCACCGGCGCGGCGCCGACCGCCGCGAGCGCAGGCCCGCGCTGCAGGCGCTCGAGCTCGATCTCGAGCTCCGCGCGACGCGTCGGCGCGCCCGGCTCGAGGAGCGACGCGACATCGACCCCGAGCGCCTGCGCGATCGTCTCGAGCTGCGCGAACCGCGGCTCACGCTTGCCCGTCTCGATCATCGACACCTGCGACGGCGCACGGTCGAGCGCCGCAGCGAGATGGTCGAGGGTGAGGCCGCGCTCGCGGCGCAGGTGCCGGATGCGGCGGCCGATGGTCAGCGCGTCAGCGGTCTCCGGGGGCGTCGCGGGGGAATCGGTCGACAGTGCTGCAGGGGCTGCGGAGAGGGGCGTCGTTGCCATGATTCAGCCTCCCACCCGCCTCACTTCCTGACAACAGAAGTTTCCGGGAACTTCTTCGCAGACGGGGGTTCCCGGGGGCTTGCGCGACGAAGGACGGTGGAACCACGGAAGCAACGACGCAACCGACCCGCCCAGGAGGACACCGTGAGCACCACCACCAGCACCATCGACGAGACCACCACCCCCATCTCGCAGCAGGGGACGGAAGATCTGCGCACCGAGGCCGGCGCGCGCCGGACCGACGTCGCGACGTCGACGGCCGCTGGCACCCTCCCCGGCACGCAGACCCAGACCGCCGAGCAGCTCGCCCACGAGTGGGCGACCGACCCCCGCTGGGCCGGCATCCGCCGCGACTACACCGCCGAGGACGTCATCGCCCTGCGCGGCTCCGTCCGCGAGGACCCGACCCTCGCCCGCCGCGGCGCGCAGCGCCTGTGGGACCTCCTGCACACCCGCACCCACGTGCCCGCGCTCGGCGCGCTGACCGGCAACCAGGCCGTCCAGCAGGTCCGCGCCGGCCTCGAGGCGATCTACCTCTCCGGCTGGCAGGTCGCCGCCGACGCCAACCTCTCGGGGCAGACGTACCCGGACCAGTCGCTCTACCCCGCGAACTCCGTCCCCGCCGTCGTCCGCCGCATCAACAACGCGCTCATGCGCGCCGACCAGATCGAGACCGCCGAGAAGGGCTCCCCGAGCCGCGAGTGGCTCGCCCCGATCGTCGCCGACGCCGAGGCCGGCTTCGGAGGCGCCCTCAACGCCTACGAGCTCATGCACTCGATGATCACCTCGGGCGCAGCAGGCGTGCACTGGGAGGACCAGCTCGCGTCCGAGAAGAAGTGCGGCCACCTCGGCGGCAAGGTCCTCATCCCCACCGCCCAGCACGTGCGCACCCTGTCCTCGGCCCGCCTCGCAGCCGACGTCGCAGGCGCGCCGACCATCATCATCGCCCGCACTGACGCGCTCGCCGCCGACCTCATCACGAGCGACATCGACCCCCGCGACCAGGACCTGCTCACCGGCGAGCGCACCACCGAGGGGTTCTACCGCACCGAGCCCGGCCTCCAGGCCGTCATCAACCGCGGCCTCGCCTACGCGCCCTACGCCGACCTCATCTGGGTCGAGACCGGCGAGCCCGACATCGAGCTCGCCCGCGCGTTCGCCGAGGCCATCCACGCCCAGTTCCCGGGCAAGATGCTCGCCTACAACTGCTCGCCGTCGTTCAACTGGAAGAAGCACCTCGACGACGACCAGATCGCCCGCTTCCAGCGGGAGCTCGCGGACCTCGGCTACAAGTTCCAGTTCATCACCCTCGCCGGGTTCCACGCCCTCAACCACTCCATGTTCGAGCTCGCCAGCGGCTACCGCGACCGCGGCATGAGCGCCTACGTCGAGCTCCAGGAGGCCGAGTTCGCCTCCGAGACCGACGGCTACACCGCCACCCGCCACCAGCGGGAGGTCGGCACCGGCTACTTCGACCGCGTCGCCACGGCACTGAACCCCACGAGCGCCACCCTCGCGCTCCACGGTTCCACCGAGACCGCCCAGTTCTGACCTGCAGGCCCGAAGGAGCACGACCATGAGCACCATCGCCCCCGCCCCGCCCACGACCGCCCGCATGATCGTCGCCGGCCCGGACGTCCCCGGAGCCGCGCAGATCCTCACCCCCGAGGCGCTCGAGTTCGTCGCCTCCCTCCACGAGCTCTTCGCGGCCCGCCGCCACGAGATCCTCCAGGCCCGCCAGCGTGCTCGCGCCCTCATCGAGGACGGCGTCGACCCCGACTTCCTCCCCGAGACGCGGCACGTCCGCGAGGACCGCACCTGGCGCGTCGCCGGCCCCGGCCCCGGCCTCGAGCGCCGGCACGTCGAGATCACCGGTCCGACCGACCCGAAGATGGCGATCAACGCCCTCAACTCCTCGGCGAACGTGTGGCTCGCCGACCACGAGGACGCGCTCAGCCCCACGTGGGAGAACGTCGTCGGCGGGCAGGCGTCCCTGCACGCGGGCATCCGCGGGACGCTCAGCTACACCTCGCCCGAGGGCAAGAGCTACACGATGCGCAGCTCCGAGCTGACCGACCTGCCGACGATCGTCATGCGTCCGCGCGGCTGGCACCTCATCGAGAAGAACATGCGGTTCGAGGACCGGGCCGGCACGCAGACGCCCGCCTCGGGGACGCTCGTCGACTTCGGCCTGTACTTCTTCCACAACGCGGCCGAGCTCATCGCCCGTGGTCGCGGACCGTACTTCTACCTGCCGAAGCTCGAGGGGCGCCGCGAGGCCCGGCTGTGGAACGACATCTTCATCCACGCCCAGGAGACGCTCGGCATCCCGCGCGGCACCGTCCGGGCGACCGTCCTCATCGAGACGCTGCCCGCGGCGTTCGAGATGGACGAGATCCTGTACGAGCTGCGCGAGCACTGCGCCGGTCTCAACGCCGGCCGGTGGGACTACCTGTTCTCGATGATCAAGAACTTCCGCTGCCGCGGACCGTTCTTCGTCCTGCCGGACCGCGGCACGGTCTCGATGACCGTCCCGTTCATGCGGGCGTACACCGAGCTGCTCGTCTCGACGTGCCACCAGCGCGGCGCGCAGGCCATCGGCGGCATGAGCGCCTTCATCCCGGACCGTCGCCGCCCCGACGTCACCGCCCGGGCGGAGACGCAGGTCCGCGCGGACAAGCGGCG
The DNA here is from genome assembly GCF_012396185.1 of Sanguibacter hominis ATCC BAA-789. GTDB lineage: Bacteria > Actinomycetota > Actinomycetes > Actinomycetales > Cellulomonadaceae > Flavimobilis > Flavimobilis hominis. Next base: position 555,104 of record NZ_JAAXOW010000001.1, on the reverse strand, counting down.
CGAGGCCACGGACGGCTTCGACGGCACGTGGGTCGCGCACCCCGACCTCATCCCGTTCGCGCGGGAGGAGTTCGAGGCGATCCTCGGCGACCGCGACGACCAGCGCGACCGCCTGCGCGAGGACGTCCACGTCACCGCGAAGGACCTGCTCGACGTCGCGTCGGCGTCCGGCTCGGGCGTCACGCCCGAAGGCCTGCGCGCGAACGTGTCCGTCGCGATCCGCTACATCGAGTCCTGGCTGCGCGGCGTCGGCGCCGCGGCGATCGACCACCTCATGGAAGACGCCGCGACCGCCGAGATCTCCCGCTCCCAGGTGTGGCAGTGGATCCACAACGGCACCCGCACGACGGGCGGCTCGCCCATCACCGCCGAGCGCGTCGACGCGCTCGTCACCCAGGTCGTCGAGGACCTGCCCCGCACCCCGGGCAACAGGTTCGACGACGCCGCGCAGGTGTTCCGCGACGTCGCCCTCGGCGAGGACTTCCCGACGTTCCTCACGATCGGGGCGTACAGCCGCTACCTCGCCTGACGTCCCGACCCGACCACCGGTCCCCGGTACCGCCCTCGCGGTGCCGGGGACCGGCGCGTCCGGCCCTCAGGCTCAGGCAGGAGGCCGCCGGCGCGGTAGCCTTGGGCCTGTGAGCAACGAGATCGAGATCGGCCGCGGCAAGCGCGGACGCCGCGCATTTTCCTTCGACGACATCGCGATCGTGCCCTCCCGGCGCACGCGCGACCCGCAGGACGTGTCGGTGTCCTGGCAGATCGACGCCTACCACTTCGAGACGCCGATCATCGCCGCCCCGATGGACTCCGTCATGAGCCCCGCGACCGCGATCGCCCTCGGCAAGCTCGGCGGCCTCGGCGTCCTCGACCTCGAGGGCCTGTGGACCCGCTTCGAGGACCCGCAGCCTCTCCTCGACGAGATCGCGCGCCTCGCCCCCGAGGACGCGACGCACCGCATGCAGGAGATCTACTCCGAGCCCATCAAGGCCGAGCTGATCAAGGCGCGCCTCCAGGAGGTGCGCGCCGCGGGCGTGACCGTCGCCGGCGCCCTGTCGCCACAGCGCACGCAGGAGTTCTACGCGGACGTCGTCGGCGCGGGCGTCGACCTGTTCGTCATCCGCGGCACGACCGTCTCGGCGGAGCACGTCTCCTCCAACGCTGAGCCGCTCAACCTCAAGCGGTTCATCTACGAGCTCGACGTCCCCGTGATCGTCGGTGGCGCCTCGACGTACACCGCAGCGCTGCACCTCATGCGCACGGGCGCGGCCGGCGTCCTCGTCGGCTTCGGCGGCGGCGCCGCCCACACGACGCGCACGACGCTCGGCATCCACGCCCCGATGGCGAGCGCGGTGGCCGACGTCGCCGCGGCACGTCGCGACTACCTCGACGAGTCGGGCGGCCGGTACGTCCACGTCATCGCCGACGGCGGCATCGGCCGCTCCGGCGACCTCGTCAAGGCCGTCGCGTGCGGCGCCGACGCCGTCATGGTCGGGGCCGCTCTGGCGCGCGCCGACGAGGCGCCCGGCCAGGGCTGGCACTGGGGCCCCGAGGCTCACCACCCGCAGCTCCCGCGCGGCGAGCGTGTCCAGGTCGGCACGTGCGGCTCGCTCGAGGAGATCATGTTCGGCCCGGGCCGCCAGTCCGACGGGACGCTCAACCTCGTCGGCGCCCTGCGCCGCGCGATGGCCACGACCGGCTACAGCGACCTCAAGGAGCTGCAGCGCGTCGAGGTCGTCGTCTCGCCCTACCAGCCCCGCTGACACCGTCCGCCGAAGGCCGCGACCGCTGAGCGCTCGCGGCCTTCGCCGTCCCCCGAGGAGATCATGAGCACCGTGACGATCGAGCCTGCCGAGCTGACCGACGTCGACGCCGTGGTGGCGCTGTGGCGCGACTGCGAGCTCACGCGACCGTGGAACGACCCGGTCCGGGACTTCCAGGACGCGGTCATGGGCGAGACGTCGACGGTCCTCGTCGCGCGCGACGGCGGCGCGGTCGTCGGCGCCGTCATGGCCGGGTACGACGGCCACCGCGGCTGGCTCTACTACCTGGGCGTCGCGCCGGGCGCGCAGGGCTCGGGACACGGCCGCGCCCTCGTGGTCGCCGCCGAGGCGTGGCTCGCGGCGGCGGGCGCGGTCAAGGTGCAGCTCATGGTCCGCCGCACGAACGACGCCGTCCTCGGGTTCTACGAGCGCCTCGGGTACGACGACCAGGAGACGGTCGTGCTCGGGCGCCGGTTCACGTCCGCGCCAGGCGGCTTCTAGCCGTCCCGCCCTGGCTGCGGCCGACTGTCAGGGACGCCGCGTACCGTGAACCCATGACCAACGAGAACACGGCGCCCGGCGGCCCTGACGCCTCCGGCCTCGTCGACGTGGACGAGCCGACCGCGACCCTGCTCCTCGAGCCCAGCGACGTCGCGCACCTCGTGGCGCGCGTCGTCGCGTCGCCGGGCGGCGGGAGCCGCCTCGTGCACTCACCGCAGACGGGCGCGCCGATCGCGAGCGTCCCACGCTCGACCCTGGAGGATGTCTCGACCGCGGTTGGGCGTGCGCGCGAGGCGCAGGGGGAGTGGGCGCGGCGCAGCGCGACCGAGCGGGCACGCGTGCTCCTCGCTCTCCACGACATCGTCCTCGCGGAGCAGTCGACCGTGCTCGACCTCATCCAGCTCGAGAACGGCAAGGCGCGCGCGAGCGCGTTCGAGGAGGTCGCCGACGTCGCGCAGGTCTGCCGGCACTACGGCGTCCAGGGGCCGCGCTACCTGCGTCCCCGCCGGGTCGCCGGCATGCTGCCCGTCCTGACGGCCGCGACCGTGCACCGCCGCCCGGTCGGCGTCGTCGGCGTGATCTCGCCCTGGAACTACCCGCTCACGCTCGCTCTCGCCGACGCGCTGCCCGCGCTGCTCGCGGGCAACGCCGTCGTGCTGCGGCCCGACGAGCAGGCGTCGCTCACGGCCCTGTGGGCCGCGGACGCGCTCGCGCGAGCAGGCCTTCCCGAGGGCGTCCTGCAGGTCGTCACGGGTGGCCGTGACATCGGCGAGGCGCTCATCGACCAGGTCGACCACCTCGTGTTCACCGGCTCGACCGCGACCGGCCGCAAGGTCGCTCAGCAGGCCGCCGGCCGCCTGATCGGGATGACCCTCGAGCTCGGCGGCAAGAACCCCCTCTACGTCGCGGCGGATGCCCACCTCGAGTCGGCGGTCGCCGGTGCGGTGCGCGCATGCTTCGCGAACACCGGCCAGCTCTGCATGTCGATCGAGCGGCTCCTCGTCCACGAGGCCGTCGCCGACGAGTTCCTCGCACGCTTCGTCGAGGGCGTGCGCGAGCTGCGCGTCGGTCCAGGCCTCGACTACACGCACGACATGGGCTCGCTCACCAACGAGGCCCAGCTCGAGCGCATCTCCGAGCACGTCGACGACGCGATCGCGCGCGGCGCCCGCGTCCTCGTCGGCGGCGTGCACCGCACCGACCTCGGGCAGCTCTTCTACGAGCCGACCGTCCTCACGGACGTCCCGGCCGATGCCCTGTGCGCGACCGAGGAGACGTTCGGGCCCGTCGTGGCCGTCCAACGCGTCCGCGACGACGCCGAGGCGATCCGCGTCATGAACGCGACCGAGTACGGCCTCAACGCGTCCATCTGGACGTCGAGCCTGCGGCGCGGCCGCGAGCTCGCCGCGCAGGTCCGCTCAGGATCGGTCGGCATCAACGACGGCTACGCAGCAGCGTGGGGGTCGGTCGGTGCGCCCATGGGCGGATTCGGGTCGTCCGGGGTCGGCCGTCGGCACGGTCGCGAGAGCATCGAGCAGATGACCGAGGCGCAGACCGTCGTGGGACAGCGGCTTGTGCGTCACGGCGCGTCGCTCGACGAGCTGTTCGCGCTGCCGGGCGGCAAGGGGCAGGAGGTCTTGACCTCCGGGCTGCGAGCTCTGAAGGCGCTGCGCCTGCCCTGAGCGAGCGGGGGTCACCGGGGTACGACTGTTGCCCCCGTCACATCGAGCGGCTAGCGTCGCAGACAAGGGGAGCGCTTCAGGTCGGTCCCCGTCCGACGTGGTCGTGGGGGCACACGTGACTGGAAAATCGCGCAAGTGGAGTACCTGTCTTCTCGCAGCAGCGATGGCGCTGTGGACCTGGGGCGGCGTCAACGTCGCTCGAGCGGGTGAAGGCGATCCCGTGGCGAAGGCCCTTGCGGTCGACATCGCCAGAGACGCCGAGGAGTCGGGTGTCGACCCCGGCGTCCTCGAGAGTCGCCTCGAGTTTCAACGCGAGGTCGACGCGGTCCTCGACCCGCTGATCGAGAAGTACGCCGACACGTACTCCGCGGCCGGATACACCGAGGACGGGAACGCGTACATCGCGTTCGTCGGCGAGGTGCCCGACGAGGTCGCGGTCGTGCTCGCGGACCACCCGCGGATCACGGCACGCGGAGACGCGACCCTCTCCGAGGCAGACGCGGCCGAGGTCAACCAGGCCGTAGCCGATGCCGTCGCCGAGGTGCTCCCGGACGACGGCGAGCTCACGACGCTCGTCACGCCCGAGACCGGGGACGTCGAGGTCGCGATCAACGAGCGGCGCGCCGAGGTCCCCGTCGAGACCGCAGCCGTCGAGGCGTACGAGGAGGCGGCCCCGGCCCCGGTCAGCGACCAGGCAGAGGGCGCGGTCACGGTCGCCGTCGACCGGACGCTCGAGAACACCGACGAGGCGCTGACCGGCGGCCAGGCCCTCATGACGCCCGGCACCACCACGCTGCGATGCACGACCGCCTTCACGGCGCGGTCCGGCTCGGTCATGGGCGTGCTCACCGCGAAGCACTGCCCTCAGGACCTGAGCGTCACGAGCGGGGACAGTCTCTACAGCGCGAGCATCGTCACCGACAACTCGGAAGGAGATGTGCAGTGGCACCGCTCGAGGATCAGCGGGAACGCGCAGTTCCGCTACGACTGGGGCCGCTTCCGGAGCGTCTCCTCGCACCCCGTGCTCAAGACCGGCACACGAGTCTGCCGCTTCGGTGCAGCGTCAGGGACGGGAACCGGCTGCAACGACGTGAAGTACGTGTCCGCCTGCACCAAGTATCCGAACCTCTCCTACACGGTCTGTGGCCTCGCGATGACGGAGGGGACGACCGGCTCGAGGAACGGCGACAGCGGCGGGCCGTGGTTCTACGGCACCAGCGCCTACGGGATCCACTCAGGCACGAACGTGCGCGACGGGGTCGCGCGGAACTGGTTCACGAGCTCTCGCAGCGCGCTCAGCTCGATGGGTCTCACCGCAGTCACCGGCTGACGGGAGCGACGACGAGACGCCCGCACTCTCCCGAGCGTGGGCGTCTTGTCATGTCTGGACGGACAAGGTCGGACATCCGGCTCGCCCGTTCGTCACGTCGACGACCTGCGAGGACGTGATCGGGGCCACTCAGGCCCTTGCATCCGGACATGATCGGGCATATACAAGTACATACAGACATCCGAATGGGGGTGTCGAGGCAACGACGGAGTTGATGTGTACGCACCCGAGCGCCACCGCGCGATCCTCGCCGAGTCCCGCACCGCAGGACGCGTCGAGGTCACAGCACTGGCCACCGCCCTCGCCGTCACACCCGAGACGATCCGGCGCGACCTGTCCGTCCTCGAGCGGCAGGGCCTGCTGCGCCGCGTCCACGGTGGCGCGGTCGCGATCGAGACGCTCGGCATCGAGCCCGGGATCGCCGACAAGGAGAGCCGCAACGCCGCAGAGAAGAAGCGGATCGCGAGAGCCGCCGTCCGCCAGCTCGCCGAGCTCCCCGAGCAGGCGACGATCCTCCTCGACGCCGGCACCACGACCGTCCGCCTCGCCGAGCTCCTCCCGAGCGACCGCGAGCTCACCGTCGTGACCAACGGCCTCCCGATCGCCACCGTCCTCTCCGCCCGGCCGAACATCACCCTCCACCTCGTCGGCGGCCTCATGCGCGGCCGCACGCTCGCGAGCGTCGGCCCCTGGGCAGAGCGCGTCCTCAGCGAGCTCCACGCCGACATCCTCTTCCTCGGCGCCAACGGCATCACCCCCGACCGCGGCGTCACCACGCCCGACCTCGCCGAGGCGAGCATCAAGCGGGCGTTCGTCCGCGCCGCGCGCCGCGTCGTCGTCCTCGCCGACCACTCCAAGGTCGGCCGCTCCGACTTCGCCAAGGTCGTCGACCTCGACGACGTCGACCTCCTCCTCACCGACGACGCCCTCGACCCAGACCTGCGGGCCGAGCTCACCGACGCCGGCCTCACCGTGGAGCTCGCATGATCATCACCCTCACCCCCAACCCCAGCCTCGACCGCACCTACGCCGCCGAGACCATCCACCTCGGCGGCATCAACCGCGCGCACGCCACCCGCGTCGACGCAGGCGGTAAGGGCCTCAACGTCACCCGCGCGCTGACCGCCGCCGGCACCGCGAGCGTCGCGATCTTCCCCGCAGGCGGCCCCGACGGCGCGCAGATGATCGCCGAGCTCGCCGCCAGCCACGTCCCGGCCCACCCCGTCCCCGTCGACATCGACACCCGCTCCAACGTCACCCTCGTCGACGCCGCAGGCACCACGACCAAGATCAACGCCCCCGGCGACACGCTCAGCAGCCACGACGTGAGCGAGCTGCTCGACGCCCTGCGCGACGAGGTCGCCCAGGCGACCGCCGCCGGGCACTCGCCCGTCGTCGTCGGGGCGGGCAGCCTGCCCGCAGGTCTCGGCGACGACTTCTACGGGCACGTCGCCGAGGTGTGCACCGGGCTCGGCGCCCGCCTCGTCCTCGACACCTCCGGCGCTCCGCTCGCCCGCGCCGTCGAGACCGGCGGGCTCGATCTCATCAAGCCCAACGACGAGGAGCTCGCCGAGCTCACCGGACGCGAGCTCGTCACGGTCGGCGACGTCGTCGACGCCGCGACCCAGGTCATCGACCGGGGCACCCGCTCCGTGCTCGTCTCGCTCGGCGCCCACGGGCTCCTGCTCGTCCGCCGCGACCACGCCGACGCCGCACCCGGCGACGTCCGCACCTGGTGGGCCGGCGGCGACGCCCTCGTCCCACGATCGACCGTCGGCGCAGGGGACTGCACCCTCGCCGGCTACCTCTCCGTCGCGACGCAGGAGGGGGACGGACGCCACGGCGTCGGTTCCCCGCTGCTCGCGCTCCAGCATGCGGCCGCGTGGGGACGCGCGGCCGTGCTGCTCCCCGGATCTGCCGTCCCCACCCCGAACGACCTGCACCTCGACGAGGTGCGCACCCTGACCGACCCGCCCCGCCGCATCGCACTGAAGGAGCTGTGACGTGAGCACCAACCTCATCACCCCAGGGCTCGTCGCCCTCGACCTGCCCGGGACCGACCGCGCACAGGTCACCCGAGCCCTCATCGACCTCCTCGTCGCCGAGGGACGCGTGACGTCCGCCGAGGGCTTCCTCGCCGACGTCCAGGAGCGCGAGGCCAAGATGGCCACCGGCATGCCCGGCGGCATCGGCCTGCCGCACGCGCGCTCGGCGCACGTCGTCGCCCCGTCCCTCGCCGTCGGCCGCGTGCCCGCCGGTGTCGACTTCGGCGCTCCCGACGGCCCGGCCACGCTCGTGTTCCTCATCGCCGCGCCCGCCGAGGGCGACGCGGACCATCTCAAGATCCTCGCGTCCCTCGCGCGCCGCCTCGTGCACGAGTCGTTCCGCGACTCGCTGCGCGCCGCGCCCGACGCCGAGACCGTCGCCGAGATCGTCACCCGAGAGGTCGTGGCCTCGTGAAGTTCGTCGCCGTCACCTCCTGCCCCACGGGCATCGCCCACACCTACATGGCCGCCGAGGCGCTCGAGCAGGCCGGCAAGGCGGCCGGCCACGACGTCCAGGTCGAGACCCAGGGCTCGGCGGGCAGCTCCCCGCTCGACCCCGCCGTCATCGCCGCAGCCGACGGCGTCATCTTCGCCGCCGACCTCGAGGTCAAGGACCGCGACCGCTTCGCGGGCAAGCCCACCGTCGACGTCGGCGTCAAGAAGGCTGTGCACGACGCGCCCGGCGTCCTCGCCCAGGCGATCGCTGCCGTCGAGGCGGGCCCCGTCGCGGCACCTGCCGCGAACGCTCCCGCCGCACCGACCACCAAGGTCGACAAGGACGCGAGCGTCGGCACACGCGTGCGCCAGTGGCTCATGACCGGCATCTCCTACATGATCCCGTTCGTCGCCGCAGGCGGAATCCTCATCGCCCTCGCGTTCATGCTGGCTGGCGTCGCCTGGGACCAGAACGGTGCCGTCGAGGTGACCAAGGTGCCCGTCAAGGAGATCATCTCGGGCTTCGACGCGTTCGACCTCAAGGACTGGGCGGTCCTCCTCAACGCGGCGGGCGGTGCGGCCTTCGGGTTCCTCGTCCCCGTGCTCGCAGGGTTCATCGCCTACGCGATCGCTGACCGTCCTGGGCTCGTCCCCGGGTTCGTCGGCGGCTCGATCGCCGTGACCGTGGGCGCCGGGTTCCTCGGTGGCCTCGTCGCCGGTTTCATCGGTGGCTTCCTCGCGCTGTGGATCAGCCGGTGGAAGGTCCCGAAGGGGATGCGCGGCATCATGCCTGTCGTCGTGATCCCGCTGCTGTCGACCTTCGTGACGGGCCTCCTCATGCTCGTCGTGCTCGGCCGCCCCCTCGCCGCGCTCATGGACGGGCTCACGAGCTGGCTCAACGGCCTGACGGGCGCCAACCTGATCCTCCTGGGCGCCATCATCGGACTGATGATGGGCTTCGACCTGGGCGGTCCGGTCAACAAGGTCGCGTACACGTTCGGCGTCACCGGGCTCTCGACGGTGGGGCTCACCGCAGGCGCGACCGAGTACCGCGTCATGGCTGCCGTCATGGCTGCCGGCATGGTCGCACCGCTCGCCATGGCGCTCGCCTCGACCGTCCTCGCGAAGAAGATGTTCACGCACGCGGAGCAGGAGAACGGCAAGGCCGCCTGGCTGCTCGGCGCGTCCTTCATCTCCGAGGGAGCCATCCCGTTCGCCGCCGTCGACCCGTTCCGGGTGCTTCCCGCCTCGATGATCGGCTCGGCTGCGACCGGCGCGCTCATCATGGCGTTCGACGCGTCGCTGCAGGCGCCCCACGGAGGGATCTGGGTCCTGCCGCTCATCGGCAACCCGTTCGGGTTCCTCGCCGCCGTCGTCATCGGCGCGGTCGTCTCGGCGGTCGTCGTGATCGCGCTCAAGAAGATCGGTCACAACACGGTCGTCGAGGCGGAGCGCACCGCCGACGAGCTGGCCGCCGCCTGACCCACCGGCGCGTGCCGGGCCCCACGCCCGGCACGCGCCCTCGCCGGCCGCCCGGCCGGAGCAGCGCCGCCACCGTCGCGGCGCTCGCACAGACCCACCACCCAGGGCAGCATCACCTGCCCGCACCCCCAGGAGCTCCAGATGCCCAGCCGTACCGTCGCCGTCGCGTCCCGCTCGGGACTGCACGCCCGCCCCGCCTCGATCTTCACGCAGGCCGTCGCCGACTCCGGCGTCGACGTGACGATCGCCCACGGCTCCGAGGAGCCGGTCGACGCCGCGAGCATCCTGCTCGTCATGTCCCTCGGTGTGCCGCACGGCGACGAGGTCACGCTCGAGGCCGAGGGCCCCCAGGCCGACGAGGTGCTCGACCAGCTCGTCGCGCTCCTCGAGCGCGACCTCGACGAGGACGACTGACATGACCGACGACCGCATCCTCACCGGGGCCGGCGTCGGCCGCGGCGCGGCCATCGGCCCTGTCGTGCACGTCGCGCGACCGCCGGCGGCCGGGATCTCCGAGAGCGCCCCCGCAGACCGCGAGGCAGCCGAGGCCGCGGTCGTCGACGCCTTCGACGTGGTCGCGGGCCGCCTGCGGGCCCAGGCTGACGGCGCCGTCGAGCCGGCGGCCTCCGTGCTGCGGGCGACCGCACAGATGGCGACCGACCGCGCCCTGCGCAAGAAGACCCTCGCCGGCGTCGCCGACGGTGCCGCGCCGGTCGCGGCGCTCGACGCCGCCGTGGGGACGTTCGTCGACATGTTCACCTCGGCGGGCGGCCTGCTCGCCGAGCGGGTGACCGACCTGCGGTCGGTCCGCGACCGGGTCGCGGCCCAGATCCTCGGGCTGCCCCAGCCCGGGGTGCCCTCCCTGACCGGGCCGGCCGTCATCGTCGCCGAGGACCTCGCCCCCGCCGACACCGCTGCGCTCGACCTGCGCCTCGTGCGGGCCATCGTGACCGAGCTCGGTGGCACCACGAGCCACACCGCGATCATCGCGGGCCAGCTCGGCATCCCGTGCGTCGTCCGCGTCGCCGGGGCGCTCGACCTCGCTGAGGGCACGACGGTCGCGGTGGACGCGCTCGCCGGGACCGTCGAGACCGACCCGTCGGACGACGTCGCAGCGGTCTTCGCGCGTCGCGCCGAGCTCGCCGCGCGGCTCGCCGAGGACACCTCTGCCGGCGCTCTCGCCGACGGCACGCCGGTCGCCCTCCTGGCGAACATCGGCAGCCCCGACGACGCCGAGAGGGTCGCCCCGGCGGCCGTCGAGGGTGTCGGCCTGTTCCGCACCGAGGTGATGTTCCTCGACCGGACGACTGCCCCCACGCGCGAGGAGCAGGCCCGCGAGTACGCGCGCGTCCTGCGCGCCCTGGGCGGTCGCAAGGTCGTCGTACGGACCCTCGACGCAGGCGCCGACAAGCCTCTCGCGTTCGCCGACCAGGCCGAGGAGGAGAACCCCGCCCTCGGCGTGCGCGGCTACCGCCTCGTGCGGACCGTCCCGCACCTCCTCGACACGCAGCTCGCCGCCCTCGCGGACGCCGCGCGCGAGACGGGCGTGGAGCCGTGGGTCATGGCGCCGATGGTCTCGACGCCAGCCGAGGCACGCGACTTCGCCGCTGCCGCCCGGTCCCACGGGTTGACGACGGTCGGCGTCATGGTCGAGGTCCCTGCGGCAGCGCTGCGCGCCCGCGCGATCCTCGCCGAGGTCGACTTCGTGTCCATGGGGACGAACGACCTCGCGCAGTACACGATGGCTACCGACCGCCTGTGCGGCGCGCTCGGCGACCTCATCGACCGCTGGCAGCCGGCTGTCCTCGACCTCGTCGCGGCGACGGCCGCCGCAGCGGGGGAGGCGGGCAAACCCGCGGGCGTGTGCGGCGAGTCCGCAGCCGACCCGGCCATGGCTGTCGTCCTCGCGGGCCTCGGCGTCACGAGCCTGTCGATGTCCGCGACCGCGGTCCCGGCGGTGCGCTTCGCGCTCGCGGCGCACACGCGCGAGCAGGCGCGCGCCGTCGCCGACGCGGCGCTCGGCGCCGCGGACGCGACCACGGCGCGCGAGGCCGCGGTCGCGGCGATGGACGCCGAGGTGGTGGCCGCGCTCGCCCTCGGCTGAGCCGCCGGGCTGAGCCGCCCGCCCGAGCAACGAGACAGGGGCCTGCACGTCACGTCGTGACGTACAGGCCCCTGTCTCACGTGCAGACCCCTACCTCGCGCGGGGAGCCTGCGTGAGCGGACGGCCGGGCCGGTCGCGGCCCGGCCGTCTCTCGCTCGTCAGCCCGCGAGCTCGACCGCCTGACGCGCGATCGCCAGCTCCTCGTTCGTCGGCACGACGAGGACCGTGACACGCGACGACGGCGTCGAGATGACCTTCGGCTGCTTGATCCGGCCCGCGTTGAGGTCCGCGTCGAGCTCGATGCCCAGCTCCTCGAGCCCGGCGAGCGCCTGCCAGCGCACCACGTCGTCGTTCTCGCCGATCCCAGCCGTGAACGTGATGACGTCCGCGCCCCCGAGCACCGCGAGGTACGCACCGACGTACTTCTTCAGACGGTGCGCGTACACCTCGAGACCGAGGACAGCCGACGCGTCACCCTCCGCGACCAGGTCGTGGATCGCCCGGAAGTCGCTCTCGCCCGTCAGGCCGAGCATGCCCGACTGCTTGTTGAGGAGCGTGTCGATCTCGTCGATGCTCATCTTGCCCTCGCGGTGCAGGTGGAAGATCACCGCCGGGTCGATGTCACCGGAGCGCGTACCCATGACGAGACCCTCGAGCGGGGTCAGGCCCATCGACGTGTCCACCGCACGGCCGCCGCGGACCGCCGAGACGGACGCGCCGTTGCCGAGGTGCAGCACGATCTGACGCAGGTCCTCGAGCGGACGCCCGACGAACTCGGCGGCAGCCTTCGACACGAACTCGTGCGACGTCCCGTGGAAGCCGTAGCGACGGATCTGGTTGGCCTCCGCGACCGCCGGCGGGATCGCGTACGTGTACGCAGCCTTCGGGAGCGTCTGGAAGAACGCCGTGTCGAAGACGACGACGTGCGGGACGTCGGGCAGCAGCTCGCGCGCGACCTCGAGCCCGGCGACGTGGCCGGGGTTGTGCAGGGGAGCGAGCGGCACGAGCGCGCGGATCTGCTCGACGACCTCGTCCGTCACGACGACAGGCCCGGAGAACACGGCCCCGCCCTGCACCACACGGTGCCCGACGGCGACGATGTGCGCCGCGTCCAGGTCCGGTCCGTGCTTCGCGAACAGGTCGAGGACGAGCCGCAGACCCACCGAGTGGTCCGCCACCGGCTGGTCGAGGCGCGCCTCCGAGCCCGCGTACTTGTGCGTGACGATGCCGACGTCCTGGCCGATGCGCTCGACGATGCCCGAGGCGATCGCCTCACCACCGACCGGGTCGACGAGCTGGTACTTGATCGACGACGATCCGGCGTTGATGACGAGAACGGTGCCGTTCGGCGCGGTGATCGGGTTCATGCGGTTGTTGCTCCTTGTTCTCAGGCGCCGGCCGGCGACTGGCCCTGGGCCTGGATCGCCGTGATGGCCACGGTGTTGACGATGTCCTGGACGAGGGCACCGCGGGAGAGGTCGTTGACGGGCTTGCGCAGGCCCTGCAGGACGGGGCCGACGGCGATCGCGCCGGCCGAGCGCTGCACGGCCTTGTAGGTGTTGTTGCCCGTGTTGAGGTCCGGGAAGATGAACACGTTGGCCCGGCCGGCGACCGCCGAGTCGGGTAGCTTCGTCTTCGCGACCGACGCGTCGACCGCGGCGTCGTACTGGATCGGACCCTCGACCGAGAGGTCGGGGCGGCGCTCGCGGACGATCGCGGTCGCGGTGCGCACCTTGTCGACGTCGGCGCCCGTGCCGGACTCGCCCGTCGAGTAGGACAGCATCGCGATGCGCGGCTCCACGCCGAACTGTGCGGCCGTGGCAGCCGAGGAGATCGCGATGTCCGCGAGCTGCTCGGCGGTCGGGTCGGGGTTCACGGCGCAGTCGCCGTAGACGAGGACGCGGTCCTCGAGGCACATCAGGAACACCGACGACACGACCGAGACGTCGGGGACGGTCTTGATGATCTCGAACGACGGCTTGATCGTGTGCGCGGTCGTGTGCGCGGCACCCGAGACCATGCCGTCGGCGAGGCCGAGCTGGACCATCATCGTGCCGAAGTAGGAGACCGAGCGGACGATCTCGCGGGCACGCTCGACCGTCATGCCCTTGTGGGCGCGCAGCTTCGTGTACTCCTCGGCGAACCGCTCGAAGAGCTCACCCTCGGACGGGTCGAGGATCTGGGCGCCCGACAGGTCGAGGCCCAGGCCCGCGGCGCGCGCGAGGATGTCGCGCTCGTCGCCGAGGATCGTCAGGTCGGCCACCTGCCGCTGGAGCAGCGTGGACGCGGCCCGCAGGATGCGGTCGTCGTTGCCCTCGGGCAGGACGATGTGCTTGCGGTCCGCGCGGGCCCGGCTAAGCAGCTCGTACTCGAACATGAGCGGCGTGACGACCTCGGTGCGGGCGACCGCGAGCATGTCGAGCAGCTCGTCGCCGTCCACGTGCTGCTCGAACAGCGCGAGTGCGGTGTCGATCTTGCGCTGGGTGCTCGCCGTGACGAGGCCGCGCGTCTGCGACGCGATCGACGCGGAGCGGAACGTGCCCTGGTCGGTCGTGATGATCGGCAGGCGGGCGTCGAGGCCCTCGACGAGCCGGGTGACGACGGGCGGCGGCGTGAACCCGCCGTTGAGGATGACGCCGGCGAGGCTCGGGAAGCCGTTGGCCGCGTGCGCGGTGAGCAGGCCGAGCAGGATGTCCGAGCGGTCGCCGGGGGTGATGACGACGGAGCCGTCGGTGATCCTGTCGAGCAGGTGCTCGATCGACATGGCGCCGACGAGGACGTCGAGGACCTCGCGGCCCATGAGCTCCTCGTCGCCCGCGATGAGGGTGCCGTCGACCGCCTCGGTGAGCTGACGCACGGTCGGTGCGGTGAGGTACGGGTCCTCGGGCATGGCCCACGCGGGCCGCTCGGGCGTCGCGAGCTGGCTGCGCACGGCGGTGACCTGTGCGGGGTTGCAGCGGTTCGCGAGGACACCGACGACGTGCGCGTGATGGCCCGTGAGCTCGGCGATCGCGACGTCGACGCTCTGACGCACCGACTCGGGCGTGCGACGGTTGCCGTTAGCGACGAGCAGGACGGGCGCACCGAGGTTCGCCGCGATGCGCGCGTTGTACCCGAGCTCGGTGGGACCGGCGACGTCGGTGTAGTCGGTGCCGACGATGACGACGACGTCGGAGCGCGCCTCGACCTGGTGGTAGCGCGTGACGATCGTCGACAGCGCGGCCTCCGGGTCGGCGTGCACGTCGTCGTACGTCACGCCGACGCACTGCTCGTAGTCGAGGTCGACGCCGTCGTGCGCGAGCAGCAGCTCGAGCACGTGGTCACGCTGCTGGGTCGAGCGGGCGACGGGCCGGAACACTCCGACCCTCTGCACGCGTCGCGTGAGCAGGTCGACGATGCCGAGCGCGACCGTCGACTTGCCGGTCTCGCCCTCCGCCGAGGTGATGTAGATGTTCCGACCCGTCGTTGTCACTCGTTATCGCCTCCAGTAGCGACGGTCGCCTTCTGACCGTCGGTGCCCGCACCGGTGTTACCGGCGTCGGGCCATACCCAGTCACGGATCTCGGGGAGGTCCTCCCCGTGGCTCCGCGTGTACTCGCGCGCCCTGAGGCGCTCGTCCTGCATGTGCTGGCGAAGGCTCGCGTACTTCGAGCCCAGGCTTGGCACGCGATCGATCACGTCGATCACGAGGTGGAACCGGTCGAGGTCGTTGAGCATGACCATGTCGAACGGTGTCGTGGTGGTGCCCTCCTCCTTGTACCCGCGCACGTGGATGTTGGCGTGGCCGGCACGGCGGTAGGTGAGGCGGTGGATGAGCCACGGGTAGCCGTGGTACGCGAAGACGACGGGTCTGTCCGTGGTGAACAGGTTGTCGAAGTCGCGGTCCGTCAGGCCGTGGGGGTGCTCGGTCGCGTCCTGCAGCCGCATGAGGTCGACGACGTTGACGACGCGCACCTTGAGCTCGGGGATGTGCTGGCGCAGCAGGTCTGCCGCGGCGAGCACCTCGAGTGTCGGCACGTCGCCCGCGCACCCGAGCACGACGTCGGGGTCGGTGCCGGGCACCTCGGTGCCCGCCCAGTCGAAGATGCCGATGCCGCGCGTCGTGTGCGCGACGGCGTCGTCCATCGACAGCAGGTTCGGCGCGGGCTGCTTCCCTGCGACGACGACGTTGACGTAGTCGCGGCTGCGCAGGCAGTGGTCGTACGTCGACAGGAGCGTGTTCGCGTCGAACGGCAGGTAGACGCGGACGACCTCCGCCTTCTTGTTGACGACGTGGTCGATGAACCCCGGGTCCTGGTGCGAGAAGCCGTTGTGGTCCTGACGCCACACGTGGCTCGACAGCAGGTAGTTGAGGCTCGGGATGGGCCTGCGCCACGGGATCTCACGCGTGACCTTGAGCCACTTGGCGTGCTGGTTGAACATCGAGTCGATGATGTGGATGAACGCCTCGTAGCAGTTGAACAGGCCGTGGCGGCCCGTCAGCAGGTAGCCCTCGAGCCAGCCCTGGCACTGGTGCTCGGAGAGCATCTCGACGACGCGGCCCGCGCGCTCCAGGTGCTCGCCCATGTCCGTGGGCAGGTAGTCGGCGTTCCACACCTTCGACGTCGCGGCATAGACCGACTGCAGCCGGTTCGACGCCGTCTCGTCGGGACCGAAGATCCGGAAGTTCGTCGGGTTGAGCCGCACGACCTCGGTCAGGTAGTCGCCCAGCACGCGCGTCGCCTCGCTGAGCGAGTCGCCGGGCTCCGACACCTCGACGGCGAAGTCCCGGAAGTCGGGCAGGCGCAGGTCCTTCATGAGCAGCCCGCCGTTGGCGTGCGGGTTGGCGCTCATGCGCAGCTCGCCCTCCGGGGCGAGCGCGGCGACCTCGGGGCGCAGGCGGCCGGTCTCGTCGAACAGCTCGTCGGCGCGGTAGGAGCGCAGCCACTGCTCGAGCGTCTCGAGGTGCTCGGGGGTGTCCCGCGCGCTCGCGAGCGGCACCTGGTGGGCGCGCCACGAGTCCTCGGTGCGCTTGCCGTCGATCTCGGGCGGGCACGTCCAGCCCTTGGGGGTGCGCAGGACGATCATCGGCCAGCGCGGCCGCGACTCGTCGCCCGTGGCGGCGCGCGCCTTGATGTCGGCGATCTCGTCGAGCACCTCGTCGAGGAGGGCGGCGAACCGGCCGTGGAGCGACTCGGGGGACTCGTCGTCGAACCCGCCGGTGAAGAAGTGCGGCTCGTGGCCGTAGCCGACCATGAGCGCGCGCAGCTCGTCCTCGCTGATGCGCGCGAGGACGGTCGGGTTGGCGATCTTGTAGCCGTTGAGGTGGAGGATCGGCAGGACGACGCCGTCCTTCGCCGGGTTGACGAACTTGTTGGAGTGCCAGCTCGTCGCGAGCGGGCCCGTCTCGGCCTCGCCGTCACCGACGACGGCGGCGACGAGCAGGTCGGGGTTGTCGAAGGCTGCCCCGTACGCGTGCGACAGGGAGTACCCGAGCTCGCCGCCCTCGTGGATCGAGCCGGGGGTCTCCGGTGCGACGTGGGAGGGGATGCCGCCGGGGAACGAGAACTGCCGCACGAGGCGGCGCAGGCCCTCGTCGTCCTGCGTGATGTCGGGGTACGTCTCGGTGTACGTGCCCTCGAGGTAGGTGTTCGCGACGAGGCCGGGACCGCCGTGGCCGGGGCCCGTGATGTACATCGTGGAGAGCGCGCGCTCCTGGATGACCCGGTTGAGGTGGGCGTACAGGAAGTTCAGCCCGGGCGTCGTGCCCCAGTGGCCGAGGAGACGCGGCTTGACGTCGTCACGCGTCAGCGGCGTGCGCAGGAGAGGGTTGGCGAGCAGGTAGATCTGCCCGACGGACAGGTAGTTCGCGGCCCGCCACCACGCGTCGACGCGTGCGAGGGTCTCGGGTGCGACCGGTGCGCCGGGGCCGCGGCGCCAGCGCTGCGGGTCGGCGGTCTGGGCCGCTGTCGTGGTCGTGGGGTCTGAAACGACGGGAACGCTCATCTGCTGCCTCCGGGGCGGGTGCACAACTTGGCGGACTCCTGACTTTCTCAATCCTCCCTGATTGTGACAGCGGTGCCCGTTACCCGCGGGTTCCCAGAAGTCCCACGTGCCGGGATCGGGACCTAGGTCATCCGGTACCGTGAGGGCATGAGCAGCGCGGAATCCTGCGGAGAACACGCGTCCCAGGGGCCCGCGGACGATCACGGTGAGACGTCGGTCACGACGGCCCCGGGCGGGAGGTTCTCACCCGCAGATCTCGTCCGGACGGCGCTGAGCCCCCGGATGCTCGTCCTGCTCGTCGTCGTGGTCGTCGTGGCCGTCGGGTGCGGCGCGCTCGGTCGCTGGCAGCTCGAGCGCGCGCAGGAGCGCGGCGCGCAGGCCGAGCAGCACCGCATCGACGAGCTCACCTCCGCAGGCCCCGTGCCCATCGGGGACGTCCTCGCGCCGCAGGTCGGGATGAGCGGTGCGCTCGTCGGCAAGACCGTGAGCGTGACGGGAACCTTCGAGGACGGCCAGCTCCTCGTCGAGGGCCGCGCCCACGCCGGCCTCACGGGCTACCTCGTGCTCTCTCCGCTCCGGGTGTCGGACGACGGCGCCGGCGGAGCGACGTGGGCGGACCTCTCGGGCCCGCCCGTCCTGCCCGTCGTGCGCGGCTGGGTCGCGTCGCCGGGAGACGCGGTCGCGCCCGCGCCCGGGACCGTGACGGTGACCGGGTACCTGCAGACGTCCGAGTCGGTCGGCACGGGCATGGTCGGCGAGGGGATCACCGACTCGATCAGCTCGGGCCACCTCGCGAACGTGTGGGGCGGCCCCGTGTACTCGGGGTACCTCGTGCAGTCGGCGAGCGATCCTGCGGACCCGGGGGCGGAGAGCCTCGCACTCCTCGACCGTCCGCGCCTCGAGGGCTCTGACGGCGGCCTCAACCTGCAGAACCTGTTCTACGCGGTGCAGTGGTGGATCTTCGGCCTGTTCGCGGTCGGCCTGTGGCTGCAGGCCGTGCGCGACGAGTCCCGAGCCGAGCGTGACGACGACGCGTTCACGGGCTGGGAGGCGCTCCAGCCGCGCGCCGAGCCCGAGCCCGCGCCCACGAGCGGGGACGCCTCGCCGGCGCGGGACGACGAGCGGGCCTGACGCTCGAGAGCACCAGGCCCGCCCGCGGCCGGTCTCACCTGGTCGGGGAGTCCGACTGCCAGGAGTGCCACAGCGTCGCGTAGTCGCCGCCAGCTGCGACGAGCTCGGCGTGCGGACCGATCTCCGTGATGCGCCCCCCGTCGACGACGGCGACGCGGTCGGCGTCGTGCGCCGTGTGCAGGCGGTGCGCGATCGCGACGACGGTGCGGCCCTCGAGCACAGCGTTGAGCGACCGCTCGAGGTCCCGTGCGGCGCGCGGGTCGAGGAGCGACGTCGCCTCGTCGAGGACGAGCGTGTGCGGGTCGAGCAGCACGAGACGTGCGAGCGCGACCTGCTGCGCCTGCGCGGGCGTGAGCGCGTGGCCACCCGAGCCCACCGCGGTGTCGAGGCCTTCGGGCAGTTCCTCGACCCACCCGCGGGCGGCGACCGCGTCGAGAGCCGCGAGCAGGTCCTCCTCGGACGCGTCCGCGGCAGCGAGCCGCAGGTTGTCCGCGACCGTCCCGACGAACACGTGGTGCTCCTGCGTCACGAGCGCGACGTGCCCGCGCAGGTCCTCGAGCGGGAGCTCGACGAGCGGGACGCCACCGACCGAGACCGAGCCGCCCGTGGGCGGGTGGATGCCGGCGAGCATGCGTCCGAGCGTCGACTTGCCCGCTCCCGACGGCCCGACGACCGCGAGGCGCTCGCCCGGGGCCAGGTCGAGGTCGATCCCGTGGAGCACGTCGTGGCCCTCGCGGTACGCGTAGCGCACGGCGCGTGCCCGCACGTCCTCCGCCGTCGGCACCTCGCCCGACGCGGTGCGGTCGTCGTCGACGAGGTCGACACCGAACAGGCGCGCGAGCGACGTCGCGGCGACCTGCATCTCGTCCAACCAGAACACGAGCTCCCACACGGGCCCGACCATCTGGCGCCCGTACAGGACGATCGCGGTGACCGCACCGATCGTCGCCCAGCCCTGGGAGACGAGGAACGCGCCCCACACGAGGGTGAGGATCGGCGCGAGCATGAATGCGGAGTCCATGCCGGGCGTCAGCACGGTGCGCAGGTAGAGCGTGAACCGCTCAGCCTGGAAGGCCTCGCTCAGGTCGTCGCGCACGCGGGCGCGACGCGACGCACCGAGGTCGAGCGCGTCGACCGTGCGTGCGCCCTCGACCGTCTCGGTGATCGTCCCGTTGAGGCGCGCGTAGGAGGCGGACTCGCGCTGGTAGCCCGGCGTCGCACGCTTCAGGTACCACCGCACGACGGGCACGACGAGCGGCACCGGCGCGAGCATGATCACTGCGACCTGCGGCGCGAGGACGAACGACGCGGCGAGCGTGAACACGATCGTCACGACGGCGACGAGCACGCGCGGCACCCCGAAGCGGGCGGCGTACTGGATGCGGTCGACATCGTTCGTCGTGCGGCCGACGAGGTCGCCGGTGCCGGCGCTCTCGACGGTCGACAGGGGCAGCCCGGTGACGGTGTCGACGAAGTCCTCGCGCAGCTCGGCGAACAGCGACTCGCCGTAGATCCGCGCGTTGCGCTGCGCGTACCGCACGAGGACGGCCTGGGCGACGACCGCGGCGACGAGCACGAGCGCCGTGCGGTCGACGTGCGCGACCGTCGTGCCGCCGGACAGGTCGTCGACGAGACGCCCGACGAGGAGCGGCCCGACAAGCCCGGCGAGCGCCGCGAGGGTGTGCAGGCCGGTGACTCCCGCGAGCGTGCGGGAGTGCTTGCGCAGCAGCGCGGCCGTCCGCCGGCGCACGGTCGCGCTGTCGGCGACAGGGAGCTTCGTCGCGCTCATCGTGCGACCTCCGTCCTGCGCTCGTCGGCGCGGTCGTCGTCCTCGTCGAGCGAGCGCCCGACGATCGTCCGGTAGTGGTGCCCGGCCTCGGTGGTCGCGGCGAGGAGCTCGTGGTGCGTGCCTCGGGCGCGCACGACGCCGTCGCGCAGCAAGAGCACCTCGTCGGCGTGCTCGAGGACGAGGGGGCTCGCCGTGACGACGAGCGTCGAGCGGCCCCGCCGTGCAGCGGCGAGCCGCTCGGCGATGCGCGCCTCGGTGTGGGCGTCGACGGCGCTCGTCGGCTCGACGAGGAGCAGCACGTCGGCGTCCGTGAGGAGCGCGCGGGCGAGCGAGACGCGCTGGCGCTGACCGCCCGAGAGGGTGCGGCCCTTCTCGGCGAGCTCTCCGTCGAGCCCGCCCGGCGTGGAGTCGAGGACGTCCTGCGCGTCCGCGACGTGCAGCGCGGCGAGGATGTCGCTGTCGGACGCCGTGCCGCGCACGTCGAGCTCGGTGCGCAGCGTCCCGGAGAAGAGGTGCGGTGTCGCCTCGCTCAGCACGACCCGACACCGCAGCCCGGCTTTGTCGAGGTCACGCAGGAGCACCCCGCCGAGGCGCACGGGCGTGCTTGCCTCCGCGTCGTCGTCGAGCCGCGCCATGCGTGTCGCGACGGCCGCCGACTCGTCCGGGTCCGCGCACACGAGGGCGGTCACGCGCCCGTGGGTGACGGTCACGCCGCTCGTCTCGTCGACGAGCTCGGCACCCGGCGCGGGCATCGCCGCGCGCACGGGCGTCGTGCCCGTCGCGGGCTGGGTCGACAGGACGCGGATGATCTTGCGCGACGCGATCACGGCGCGCGTGAGGAACTGGATGCACTCGGTGATGTTCTGCAACGGCCACGTGAGGAACGCCGCGTAACCGTAGAACGTCACGAGCTCGCCGGGCGTGATCGTCCCCGCGACCGCCTGACGGGCGCCGAGCCACAGCACGAGCGCGACCATGAGCCCGGGGAGCAGCACCTGGAGGGCGTCGAGCCACGACTGCGTGACGGCGACGTGCTCTCCCGCCCGGCGGACCTTCTGGGACTGCGCGCGGTAGCGGTCGGCGAAGACCTTCTCGCCACCGATGCCGCGCAGGATGCGCAGGCCCGAGACGGTGTCCGAGCCGAGCGTCGTCAGCCGGCCCTGCGTCTCGCGCTGCGTCGCCTGGCGGGCCTGCAGCGGCTTGACGAGGAGCGCGAGCACGGCCGCGACGACCGGCAGGCCGAGCGCGACGACGAGCCCGAGCTCGAGCGACATCGGGACCATGACCGCGACGACGACCACGTACGCGACGACCGAACCCACGAGGCGTGCGGCGCTCGCGTAGACCTCGCCGAGGCGCAGCGCGTCGTTCGCGACGGTCGTGACGACCTCGCCCGTCGGCAGCTCCTCGCTGATCGTGTGGCCCGCGACCGTCACGCGGTCGCTCACGAGCTCCGCCGACGCGAACGCGGCGCGCATCCAGTTGACGACGTCGGCGCGGTGGCCGAGCGCAGCCGTCACGACCTGCACGACGGCGGCAGCGAGCAGGATCAGCACCCAGCGGGCGAGCTCCGCGTCGAGCCCCGACTCCAGGCCTGAGTCGAGCGCGGCCCCGACCACGTACGGCATGACCGTCTGCGCCCCGAACGTGAGCACGCCCATGAGGAGGGCGAGCGCGAGCACGCCCTTCTGCTGGCGCGCCTGCCACCACAGGAAGCGCGCCGGGGAACGGGTGTCGGGGGTTCCGAGCCGGGGGAGGGGAAGGTGTCGCACCCCTCTAGCATGGGCGGTGGGCCTGACATCCACGAACATGTTTTCCGCACGGCCCGCACCGAGCCTGGAGGAGCACGAGTGACCGCGATCGACCTGCCCACGAGGATCGCCCGCGCCCGCGGGGCGGTGTCCCGGTACCGCGTGCTCGCGCTCGTGACGGGCACCTTCCTGCTCGTGCTGTGCGTCGAGCTGCTGCTGAAGTACGCGTTCCACGCGCCCGACTCGGTCATGCGGTACCTCAGGTGGATCCCGTTCGCGCACGGCTGGATCTACGTCGTGTACCTCGTCACGGTCGTCGACCTGTGGTCGAAGATGCGGTGGTCGTTCGGCCGCCTCGTGACGATGGTGCTCGCGGGGGTCGTGCCCGTCATGTCGTTCGTCGTCGAGAAGAAGGTCCACGCGGAGGCGACGGCGCTGCTCGACGGCGCGGAGCGCGCCGCGGCGGGCGGCGGCAGCGACGCAGCCCCGGGTGTGACGCAGGCGCCCTGAGACGCCGCGACCGGCCGTGGGGGCGCCCACTATCCTTGTCGGGTGACCACCACCTCGAACCCTGACGGTCCCGTCCTCGTCGTCGACCTCGGCGCCCAGTACGCCCAGCTGATCGCGCGACGCGTCCGCGAGGCGCGCGTCTACTCGGAGATCGTGCCGCACACGATGCCGGTGGACGCGATGCTCGCGAAGCGCCCCGCCGCGATCATCCTCTCGGGCGGACCAGCGTCCGTGTACGCCGAGGGTGCCCCCTCGGTCGACCCGGCCCTGTTCCAGGCCGGCGTGCCGGTCCTGGGCATCTGCTACGGATTCCAGGCCATGGCCCAGGCGCTCGGCGGCACCGTCGCGCAGACGGGCGCCCGCGAGTACGGCGGCACCGGCGTGGAGATCCGCAGCACCGGCTCGCTCCTGAAGGGGTCGCCGGGCGCCCAGACGACGTGGATGAGCCACGGCGACGCGGTCCACGAGGCGCCCGCGGGCTTTGAGGTGCTCGCGACGTCGGAGGGCTCGCCCGTCGCCGCGTTCGAGGACACGAACCGCCGCCTGTTTGGCATGCAGTGGCACCCCGAGGTCAAGCACTCCCCGCTCGGCCAGGACGCGATCGAGAACTTCCTCTACGTGGGCGCCGGCCTCGAGCCGAGCTGGACGCCGGGCAACATCATCGAGGAGCAGGTCGCCGCGATCCGCGCGCAGGTCGGCTCCGACCGTGTCATCTGCGGTCTCTCGGGCGGCGTCGACTCGTCCGTCGCAGCCGCGCTCGTGCAGCGTGCCATCGGCGACCAGCTCACGTGCGTGTTCGTCGACCACGGTCTGCTGCGCACGGGGGAGGCAGAGCAGGTCGAGGAGGACTTCGTCGCGGCGACCGGCGTCCAGCTCAAGGTCGTCGACGCGCGGCAGCGCTTCCTCGACGCGCTCGCGGGCGTGAGCGACCCGGAGACGAAGCGCAAGATCATCGGCCGCGAGTTCATCCGCGTCTTCGAGGACGCTGCGCGTGAGGTCGTCGCGGACGCGGGCGAGCACGGCGGCGAGGTCAAGTACCTCGTCCAGGGCACGCTCTACCCCGACGTCGTCGAGTCGGGCGGCGGTGAGGGCACGGCGAACATCAAGAGCCACCACAACGTCGGCGGCCTGCCGGACGACCTGCAGTTCTCGCTCATCGAGCCGCTGCGTGCCTTGTTCAAGGACGAGGTGCGCGCGGTCGGTCTCGAGCTCGGCGTTCCCGAGGCGATCGTCTGGCGTCAGCCGTTCCCGGGCCCCGGGCTCGGCATCCGCATCGTCGGCGACGTCACGCAGGAGCGCCTCGACACGCTGCGCGCCGCGGACCTCATCGCGCGCGAGGAGCTGACGAAGGCTGGTCTCGACAGGGAGATCTGGCAGTGCCCGGTCGTGCTGCTCGCCGACGTCCGCTCGGTCGGCGTCCAGGGCGACGGCCGGACCTACGGTCACCCGATCGTCCTGCGTCCCGTCTCGTCCGAGGACGCGATGACGGCGGACTGGTCGCGCCTGCCCTACGAGGTGCTCGCGACGATCTCGACGCGCATCACGAACGAGGTCAAGGACGTCAACCGTGTCGTGCTCGACGTGACGAGCAAGCCGCCGGGCACGATCGAGTGGGAGTGACCACGATCTGACGTCGTGGCATGACGAAGGGCTCGCCCCCGCAAGGGGGCGGGCCCTTCGTCCTGCCCTCGACGCGCCGAGCCGGGACCTTGGTCTTGATCCAAGGGCCCTTGCTGCCAGACTCGTCTGGAAGAGCCGTGAAAATTGAGCCCTTGGTCCCCCTGGCGGGACCGCGAGGCGTTCTAGTTTTGAGGCATCGGAAAACAGTCCGGCCCTCGAGAAGGGGGACGGCCCACGAGGGGAAACACCATGACTGCTGCAGTCGCCAAGTCCAGCAAGCCGGTCGCGATCGTCGCGATCATCTCGTTCATCGCCGGTGCTGTCCTGATCATCGCCGGTGGCGCTGTCTGGGGCATGATCACCAGCCAGCTCAAGGCCGAGGAGATCACGATCTCCGCCGACGCCGACATGCTCGCCGGCAAGAAGGTCGGCGGCCCGTTCACCGCCTACGCCCAGGCCGAGGTCATCAACAAGCACGCGCTCAAGGCATCGGACGGCCTCACGTACGCCCAGCTCGGTGCGAAGGTCACCGAGTTCAAGGACGCCGCGAAGGCCGCTGACGCGACCGCTTCCGAGGAGATCGCCGCAGCGGTCGACAAGATGGACATCGCGAAGCTCAACGAGCTCGCCGCCGCTCCCGAGGTCATCTCCAACACCGAGCAGGCTGCCGCCGCCCAGGGCCAGCGCAACACGGTCATGAACGGCTCCTTCCTCCGCGCCTCGCTCTTCAGCTCGGTCATTGCCTACGGCGTCTCCGCGCTGGTCATGGGCCTCGGCGTGATGTTCCTGGTCATCGGCTTCGCGTTCCAGCGCCTCGCCGCCGCCCCGGTCGCCGCGACCCGCGTCGACACGGTCTGACGCACCCTGCACCACCCCTGACGAAGGGCCGCACCACGACGGTGCGGCCCTTCGCTGCGTCCGCAGCCAGAGATCTCCACGGCCGCCCCGGGTGCCGCGCGAGCCACTCGCTAGCATCGGGAGATGCCCGCACGTGCACGCACCGCCGTCATCGGCTGGGCCTACGGGCACGCCGAGAGGTTGCACCCCGTCGCGCTCGCCTTCGCGCTCACGTTCTTCGCGGCGTCGATGACGCCGTCGCTGCTCCCACGCGCCTGGTACCTCCAGGCGGTCGCGACGGGGCTCAGCTCGGTGATCGGGTACGGCTTGGGGTGCCTCGTCGTGTGGGTGGTGCGGGGCTGCGGCGTGAGCCCTCGGTTCTCCGTGCGCACCCGGCGTCTCGGGTGGCGTGTGCTCGGGTGGACGAGCGCCGTCGTCGTCCCGCTCGCGCTCGTCATGGGGACGTACTGGCAGAAGATCGTCCGCGAGCTCGTCGGCAGGACCAGCGCACCGTACGGGACGTACCTCGCGGTGCTGCCGCTCGCGCTCCTGATCGCCGCCACGATCCTGTTCGTCGCACGCGGTATCCGCGCGCTCTGCCAACGGATCATCCTGCGCCTCGACCGGTTCCTGCCCGCGCCGGTCGCGCGGCTCATCGGGGTCATGCTCGTCGTCGTCCTCGTCGTGCTCGCAGCCGACGCGACCGTCCGGCGCGGCCTCGTCGCTACCGCCGAGCGGGCGGCCCAGGTCGCCGACCGGGACACTCCGCAAGGCGTCGTCCGACCGACGAGCCCGCTGCGCTCCGGGTCTCCCGAGTCCCCTGAGCGGTGGGAGACGCTCGGCAGCGAAGGACGGCGCTTCGTCGCAGGCGGCAGCGACGCCGAGGCGCTCGCGGCGGTCACCCGGCGCGCGGCGCTCGAACCGATCCGCGTCTACGCGGGCCGCGACGCGGCCGGGCCAGAAGGCGACGTGCACGACGTCGCCGCCCACGTCGTCGCCGAGCTCGACCGCACGGGCGCGTTCGGACGAGGCACGCTCGCCGTCGCGACGACGACGGGAACCGGCTGGGTCAACGAGACCATCGCGTCCGCGCTCGAGCACGTGACGAGCGGCGACAGCGCGATCGCCGCGATGCAGTACTCCTACCTGCCGAGCCCGGTCGCGTTCGTCGTCGACCGCGACACCCCGCGCGCCGCAGGGCAGGCGCTCCTCGAGGCGGTCCAGGTCCGCCTCGCGTCGATCCCTGAGGCGCAGCGACCGCGGCTCGTCGTGTTCGGCGAGAGCCTCGGGTCGTACGGCAGCCAGGCGGCCTTCCCCGACGCGGAGGCGCTCGTCACCGGCGTCGACGGAGCGCTGCTCGTCGGCACACCCGGGTTCGCCGAACCGTGGGCGACGATCACCGCGAACCGTGACGCCGGGTCCCTCGAGCGACTGCCCGTGGTCGACGGCGGCGCGGCGATCAGGTTCGCAGCCTCACCCGAGGACCTTCAGCTCGACGGCGCGCCCTGGGGCGACCATCGGATCGTGTTCTGGCAGCACGCGAGCGACCCCGTCACGTGGTGGTCGACCGATCTGCTGCTGAAGCGCCCCGACTGGCTCCATGAGCCGTCGGGGCCCGACGTCGACCCGGGCGTGCGCTGGTTCCCGGTCGTGACGTTCTGGCAGGTCTCGCTCGACATGGTGTTCTCGCTCGACGTCCCCGACGGGCACGGGCACGCCTACGGGCTGGACGCCGTCGACCTGTGGGCCGCGATCGTCCAGCCCGAGGGCTGGGACGGCCAGGCGACCGCGCGCGTGCGCGCGGCCCTGGCCGAGTCCCGCTGAGCGTCTGCCGGGCGCCTCAGCGTTGGCGGCGCGCCTGCGTCGCGACCGTCCCGACGAGGAGGGCGAGGCCCGCACCGCCGAGGACGAAGATCCCGACGAGCTCGAGGTCGAGGCTCATCCCGGCGGCCGTCGCGAGGACGACGATCGCGGCGACCACGAGGATCGCACCCCAGACGATCGTCGACGTGCGTACCGCGGTCGAGACCGGGCGCGGCTCGCGCGGCGCGGGGGAGGAGGGCGTCCAGGCGCCGGTCGGGGAGCCGGGGGCGTAGCCGCCCGTCGGGTACCCGCCTGTCGTGTACCCGCCCGTCGTGTACCCGCCCGGGGTGCTCGCGGCGTACCCGGCGGGGGTGCCGCTGGCGTCTCTGCCCGGCGTGCCCGAGCCTGCGGGGCTCGCTTCGGTGGTGCTCGCGGCCTCGGTCACCGGGGCCGCGTCGTCGTCGTCCTGGGTCGCGTCGTCCTCCTGGGCTGCGGCGTCGGCATCGACGGAGTGGTCGTCCACGGCGGTGACCGCTGGCTCGCCGAGGTCGCCGGCGTCCGTGGTGGGGAGGACCTCGGTCGTCGGTGCCTGCTCGTACCCGTCTGCACCCTCCTTGGCCTTGGCGGCGTCGGCGGCGGGCAGGGGGCGCGTGGCGTAGGTGCCCGGCGTCGTGGGCAGGGGCTGCGTCGTGTCGTCGGTGCTCATGATTCCTCGATCCTGATCTGGCCGGCCAGCCCGGAGACGGACAGGTCCAGCGTCGGGGTGGCGCCGTCCTCGACGGCGCTGGAGGTGTAGCGGCGCTCGGAGCCGCTCACGCCGTCGGACCCGTGCAGGTCGTCGCCCGCGACCACCTTCACCGAGCCCGCGTTGAGCCGGACTCCGGCCGTCCACGCGGAGCCCTCCGGAACCAGGATCGTGAGCTCGCCTGCGGCGAACGTCGCGGGCACCGTGACTGTCGTGCCCGGGGTGAGGGGAACCTCGGTGAGGTCGAGGACCCAGTTGCCGAGGCCCATCGCGAAGCCCTTCTCGGCGGTCGCGACCGACGTCGGCGAGTAGTTCTCGTCGCCCATGACGACTCCCTGCGCCTCGGAGATGTTGAGGTCGAGCGAGTGCCACGCGGCTGTCGGGCCGGCGGCGAGGATCGCGAGGATTGCGATCCCGCCGAGCGCGCCCGTCGAGCGTCCGCGGATGCCGGAGATCATGGTCGCGAGCCCGCTGAGCCCGATGAGGACACCGAGCGACGTCAGCAGCACGGGGCCCGTGAAGTCGCCGGTCCGCGAGAGCGCGAGGAGGACGGCCGCGACGATCGCTGAGACGCCGACGACGATGCTGACCGTGACCGGACCCGCGCCCTTGACGACGGGACCGCGGGGCTTCGGCGCTGGTGCGGGCCTCGGCGGGGTGCCGCCGAGGTTGCTGCCGACGAACGAGTTCAGCTCGTCCCACTGCGACGACCCGGTCGACGGGGACGGAGCGGGCGCAGGGCTGCCTGCCCACGCGCCCGCGGGAGGCGGCGTCGTGTACGGCCCCTGCTGGGGCGTCGCGTGCGCGGTGGGGCCCGCCTGCGAGGGTGCTGCGGCGTACGGGCCAGGCTGCGGCGTCGGGCCGGAGAACGGGGCCTGGCCAGGCGGGGGCACGGGGCCCGGTCCCGGCTTGGGGCCGTTCTGGCGTCCGGAGACCGCGCTGATCGTCGCGACGATCACGATGCCGACGAGCACGGCCCAGGCGAGGCCCTCGATCGGGCCGCCCCACGGCGTGAACCAGCGCCACGGGTTGTCCCACGACAGGCCCATGACGACGGCGAGGAAGCCGCCGACCACGGCGATGTCGAAGTTGCCGCGGAACAGCTCCTGCAGGTGTGAGCGGCCGTCCGCCTCCTCGGGGAGGAGCAGCCACGCGGCGCCGTACAGGACGAGCCCGGCGCCGGCGAGGAGGAGGGAGACGACGGCGAGGCCGCGCACGAGCGCGACGTCGACGTTCCAGCGCCGCGCGATCCCGCCGCAGACGCCCGCGACCCACCGCTCGTCCGTCCGCACGATGCCGTAGCGGCGGATCGAGTCGAAGAAGCCGTCGAGCGACGGGCTGGACGGGGTGCGGGGTGCGCCCCCGGGGGGCGGCACGGCGCCGGGGTTCGGCGTCTGGCCGGTGTAGCCGTATGGCGGCTGCTGGGACCCCGGCTGCCAGGCCGGGCCCGCGCCGGACGGGTCCGGCTGGCTGGGAGGGGTGCTGGTCGTGTCCATGGCTCCAGCCTGCCGCCGGCGGTGCGGGCGGGACCATCGGGTGTCTCCCTGAACCGACCCTGACTTCTGCTCCCCGAGACCCTGGTCCTGCGGCCTCAGGGTCCCGGAGAGCGCGGCTGCGGTGCGAGGATCAGTCCCATGAACGCACCTCCGCCCCGCGTCGGACCGGCGGCCCGCACCGGCGGGCTGCCGTTGCGGCGGCCGCGCCGTGGCCGATGGGTGGGCGGTGTCGCCTCAGGTCTCGCGGCCCATCTCACGCTCGACGTGCGGCTCGTCCGTCTGGGTTTCGTCGCGTTGACCCTCGTCGGCGGGACCGGCCCTGCGCTCTACCTCTTCCTGTGGTTGTTCGTCCCCGAGGGGGACCCGGCCGAGGCGGCGCGCAGCGCGCAGCCGGTCTCGGCGCAGCGGCTCAGCCGTTCCCTCCAGGAGCGGTTCCGGTCGATCCCGGTCAAGGACGTCGCGGTCGGTGCCCTGCTGCTCACGGGTGCGGTCCTCCTCGTCGCCGACCGCACGGGTCATCACGTCGACGTGAAGTGGGTGCTGCCGACGATGATCGTCGTGGCGGGCGCCGCGCTCGCGTGGGGGCAGCTCGACTCGGTCGAGCGCGGCCGTTGGCTGTCGCGTGCGGGCGGGCGGTCGCCGAACGGGCTGCTCCAGCTCGCGGGCGGGCTGCTGCTCGTCCTCGTCGGCGTCCTGCTCTTCGTCGGTGGCGGCCGGCCGTGGGTGGTCGTGGTCGACGCGGCGGTCGCGGCAGTCGCGGTGATCGCGGGCCTCGCGCTCGTGCTCGCGCCCTGGTGGGTGCGGCTGGTGCGGCAGCTGCGGTCGGAGCAGGAGGCACGTGCACGCGAGTCGGAGCGTGCGGACATCGCGGCGCACCTGCACGACTCCGTGCTGCAGACGCTCGCCCTCATCCGCCGCTCGGCGGACCGGCCGGAGCACGTCGCGCGTCTCGCGCGTGCGCAGGAGCGTGAGCTGCGCGAGTGGCTGTACGCGGACCGTCCGCCTGAGGGGACGTCGATCGCGGCGCAGCTGCGCGCGCTCGTCGCGGAGGTCGAGGACGGCCGTCGGGGTGACGACGAGGAGACGGCGTCGTCGGCGGTGATCGACACGGTCGTCGTCGGCGACGGGGTGCCGACGGCGGCGACGACGGCGCTCTTGCAGGCTACGCGCGAGGCGCTCGTCAACGCGGTCGCGCACGGCCGCCCCCCCGTGTCGTTGTACCTCGAGGTGCGTGACGACCGCGCGGAGGTGTTCGTGCGGGACCGTGGCGAGGGCTTCGACCTCGACCAGGTCCCTTCGGACCGCTTCGGGGTGCGCGAGTCGATCTTCGGCCGGGTGCGGCGTCGTGGCGGGGAGGCGACGATCACGTGCCGCCCGGAGCGGGGCACCGAGGTGCACCTGAGCGTGCCGATCCATCGCGACGACCCGGTCGGCGCGCCGACGCCGGGCAGCGCGGAGGGCTGACCGGCCGCGACGCGCCCTGCGGCGGCCTGGCCGCCTGACCAGTCGCAATGCCCTCCACTGCCTCCCTGTGTCCCGGTACGGTGGTCCCGGTGCGCCGATCGGCGCGCGGGTGGCTGTACGGGAAGAGCGGGCGATGAACGATCAGGTGTCGGCGCAGGTGCGGGACGGGGAGGGTCTCCCGGTCGACGTCGTGCTGGTGGACGACCACTTGATGTTCCGGGCTGGTGTCCGGGCGAGCCTCGACGGACGCGTGCGCGTCGTCGGGGAGGCGTCGGACGTCGACGAGGCCGTCGAGCTCGTCTCGCGGCTGCGGCCGTCGGTCGTGCTGCTGGACGTGCACCTGCCGGGCGGGCAGGGTGGCGGCGGTGCCGAGGTGCTCGCGCGCTGCGAGGACGTCCGCTCGGTGACGCGGTTCCTCGCGCTGTCGGTCTCTGACGCGGCGCAGGACGTCGTGGCGGTCATCCGGGCGGGCGCTCGCGGGTACGTGACCAAGGCGATCTCGGGGCCGGAGCTGTCGGACGCCGTCGTGCGGGTCGCGTCGGGCGACGCGGTGTTCTCGCCGCGCCTCGCGGGCTTCGTGCTGGACTCGTTCGGGACGGCTGCGGCGGACGTCGCTGTGCACGACGACGAGCTGGACCGGCTCTCGGCCCGCGAGCAGGAGGTCATGCGGCTGATCGCGCGCGGCTACTCGTACAAGGAGGTCGCGAGCGAGCTGTTCATCTCGATCAAGACCGTCGAGACGCACGTGTCGGCGGTGCTGCGCAAGCTGCAGCTGTCGTCCCGGCACGAGCTGACGCGGTGGGCGGCCGCACGAAAGCTCCTGTGACGAAGGTCATCACGTTTTACTGACACCGCGTCGGTTCCTCTCCTAGGATGAGCCCATGGACATCGTCTACAAGGTCATGCTCGTGCTCCACCTCCTCTCGTGGGCCTTCATCCTGGGCTCGCTCGTCGCGAACCTCAAGGACGCGAAGATCGCCAAGGGGGCGCTCCACGCCGCGCTCACCGCGCTCGTGACCGGCGTCCTCATGGTCGGCCTCAAAGAGATGAACGACGGCTCCGTCAACCAGGTGAAGATCGGCATCAAGCTGCTCGTCACGATCGTCATCACGGTCATGACCGTGCTGGGTGAGAAGAAGCCCGAGCGCGTCACGAAGGGCTACATCGGCGGCATCCTCGCCCTCGTCGTCCTCAACGTCTCGCTCGCGATCGGCTGGGGCAACACCCACACGGCCTGACGCCGCACAGCACCGACGAGACCCGGAGCGCCACGACGGTGCTCCGGGTCTCGTGCGTCCGGGCACGGCTCCGACACGGGCGCGGCCCCGTACCCGCACCTAGTGTGGTCCCGTGGATGCGTGGGGAGAGGTGCTCGTCGGGCTGGTCGTGCTGCTCGGGCTCGTCGGTGTCGTCGTCCAGGTCCTGCCGGGCTCGCTCATCGTGCTCGGCGCCGTGGTCGTCTGGGCGATCCTCACGGGCGGCTGGGTCGCGTGGACCGCCTTCGCCGTGGGCGTCGCGGCCGTCGCGCTCGCGGCCGTCGGCAAGTACGTCCTCGCCGGGAAGCACCTGCGCAAGGCGGACGTCCCCGGCTCGACGCTCGTGTGGGGCGCCGTCGTCGGCATCGTCGGGTTCTTCGTGGTCCCTGTCGTCGGGTTGCTGCTCGGGTTCCCTCTCGGAGTGTTCCTCGCCGAGCTCGCCCGCCGCAAGGACGCTCAGGCCGCGTGGGCTGCGACGCGCGTCGCGCTGCACGCGACGGGCATCACGATCCTCGTCGAGCTCGCGGGTGCGCTCGTCGCCGCGGGCGCCTGGGTCGTCGGCGTGCTGCTGACCTGAGGCGCAGCATCGAGCCCGCGGTTGCCGCACCTCTCACGCCGGTGGACGATGGTCCCCGACCTGGCCGTCCGACCAGTCCTCAGGGGGCATTCTTTCGTGAGACGCACATGGCTCGTGGCAGCGACCGTCCTGGTCGGCCTCACCCTCGGCGCGACCCAGGCAGCCGGCGAGGGGGCTCCCGCGGCACCCGAGATTCCGGTCGCTGGGACCTTCACCTATCCGCACTTCGGCAAGGCGTCGGGCGTCCGGGTCGTCGGTGCCGTGCACGCCGTGCGGCGGGTCCCTGGTGCGACGGCGGTGTACTACTCGGTGGGAACAGCGACGGCGTCGGGCGCGCAGCTGCGCACGAACCTCGCGTTCCAGCCAGGCACGCACCCTTTCAAGATCGGCCAGGCGGCGGCCGTGACGGTGACGGACCCTGTCGGGCTGACGGCGTACCGTCCGCTGATCGTCGAGGGATCTGGCGGTCTCGTGTCCGACACGACGAAGCTGACGGCAGACCCGGGCCGTCTCGTCGTCGTGTACGCGATGCTCCCCGAGCTGCCCGCCTCGACGACGACGGTGGACGTCCAGCTCGAGTGGGGCGTGAGCGTCACGAACGTCCCGGTCGAGGACGGCGCGCTGGAACCCGCGGTGGACAGCGATCTCGTCCCGCTCGGCGAGGGATGGCCGGCCCTTCCTCCCGCCGACGTCGTGGCGTCCGCGGACCCTGGACGGTCGACGTTCGCGCTCATGTCGCGCGTCGCGGACACCGAGGAGGCGACGACGACCGAGGAGACGACCGAGGAGGTCTCGGTCAACCTCGCCGCCGACTTCTTCTTCGCGTCGGGCGAGTGGACGCTG
Organism: Sanguibacter hominis ATCC BAA-789; assembly: GCF_012396185.1. Classification (GTDB taxonomy): domain Bacteria; phylum Actinomycetota; class Actinomycetes; order Actinomycetales; family Cellulomonadaceae; genus Flavimobilis; species Flavimobilis hominis. Next base: position 521,955 of record NZ_JAAXOW010000001.1, on the reverse strand, counting down.
TCAGCCAAGGGCAAGGCCAAGGTCGAGGCGCTCGGCAAGACGATCGCGGAGCGCGGCGCGACCACGGTCAAGGTCACGGGTCATACAGACTCGGTCCCGGACGAGCGGATCGGCAACGAGGAGCTGTCGGAGCGCCGCGCCCAGACGGTCGCGGACCTCATCACGACGACCGTGCCGGGCGTCACGATCACGGTCGCGGGGCGCGGTCAGTCGGAGCCCGTCGCCTCGAACGGGACGGACGCGGGCAAGGCGAAGAACCGGCGCGTGACCGTCGACTACGAGGTGGCGAAGTGATGACCACGCCGAGAAGCGCCCAGAGGGCGCGCGGAGCGCTCTGCCTCCTCGCCGCGGCACTTCTCGTCGCGGGCTGCACGGGCGACGACGCGCCCGAACCCACGGCATCTGGCTCGGTGAGCACGCCCACTCCCGGGGCCACGGCTACCGAGCTCGAGGGCCCGACCGTCGCCGACGTCGAGGCGATGGCGGGGGAGCAGGTCGGCGAGACGGAGCCGATGAAGGTCGTCGAGGGCGAGATCCCCGACACCGGCGACGGAACCTTCGACGCGCAGGCCGGTGTCGTCGCGGTCGAGGCAGGGGAGTCGAGCACCCGGCTCGTTGTCACGCTGCGCACGACGTCCGGAGCCGAGGAGACGGTTCCGCTCGACGCGTTCAACGAGTGGTCCCCGCTGACCATGGACGTCCGTGACCTGTCGGTCACCGACCCGGCCGCGCAGACGGTGCTGCTGCCCTACCTCGGTCTTGCCGAAGGGAAGACGCCGCCTGACGGCACGTTCTGCCTGTGCTCGGCCTCGCCCAAGACGCTCGACGGTGACTGGGTCACGGTGTACGCGACGCTGCCGCCGCTCGATCCAGCGACCACGACGGTCTCCGTCGACGTACCGGGCTTCCCCACCGTGACCGAGGTGCCCGTCACGCGCTCCTGACCGCGCCGGTCAGGCGCTGCGCGAGGAGCGTCGGCTGAGCCACGCGACGACGAGCGCGGTCACCGCTGCGATCACGACGACGAACGCGAGGCTCCGACCGAGCCCGCTCCCGACGTCGAACCCGCGGCCGCTCGCTTCCACGTTGGTGCTCCACGCGACGCCGGTCATGACGAGCGCCGAGGGCACGGTGCCGAGGACGGTCGCCGGCAGGAGGCGGCGCCGGGTCGACGGCGGGAGGACGAGCACCGTCACCGTCGCCGAGACGAGCGGTGCGGCGATGCCCGCCAGGAGCAGGGCGCCACCGAGCCTCGACAGGTCGTCCCCGACCGTCGCGCTGATCACCGCGACGGCCACGAAGTACATCGGGACCCATGTGAGCGCACCGGCGACGAGCGCGAGGACGGTGCGGATCGTGCTCGGTCGTTCCGGCGTCGTGGCCTGCATCGACTTCTTCTCCAGGGTGGGGTCGGGTCCGACGGTGGTCGGCGTCGACATTATGTGCCAGCGTGTGGCGGCCCGCGCGTCGGGGCCACCTCCACGGTGTCAGCGGCTCGACGTACCCTTGACGGGCTATGACATCTCTCTTCGACTCCTTGTCCCTGCCCGGATTCGGCCAGCTCGGCGAGGCACGCCTGCCGACGGTCGCGCCGCGCACCTTCGAGGACACGGAGCCGGAGGACGCACCGGGCGCCGACGCCGAGGCCCTCCTCACGGGGCTCAACCCGGAGCAGCGTGCCGCGGTCGAGCACGCAGGCTCGCCGCTGCTCATCGTCGCGGGTGCCGGCTCGGGGAAGACGCGCGTGCTCACGCACCGGATCGCCTACCTCCTCGCGACCGGCCGGGCATACCCGAGCCAGATCCTCGCGATCACGTTCACGAACAAGGCCGCCGCCGAGATGCGCGAGCGTGTCGAGGCGCTCGTCGGCCCGCAGGCGCAGCGCATGTGGGTCTCGACGTTCCACTCGGCGTGCGTGCGCATCCTGCGCCGCGAGCATGAGCACGCAGGCCTGCGGTCGAGCTTCTCGATCTACGACGCCGCGGACTCGCAGCGGCTCATGACGCTCGTCGCGCGCGAGCTCGACCTCGACCCGAAGAAGTTCCCGCCGCGCGTCCTGCTCAACAAGGTCTCGGACCTCAAGAACGAGCTCGTCGACCCGGAGGACTACGCGAAGAAGGTCGGCGGTACCGAGGATGCGCAGGGCGGCGCGAGCTTCGACTCGGTGCTGTCGAGCGCGTACACGCGCTACCAGGCGCGGCTGCGCGCGGCGCACGCCCTGGACTTCGACGACATCATCATGACGACCGTGCACCTGCTGCAGGCGTTCCCCGCCGTCGCGGAGCACTACCGCCGCCGGTTCCGGCACATCCTCGTCGACGAGTACCAGGACACGAACCACGCCCAGTACATGCTCGTCCGCGAGCTCACGGGCACAGGGCCGACGGCCGAGGCACCGCACGCGCTGCCGCCGGGCGAGCTGACCGTCGTCGGCGACTCGGACCAGTCGATCTACGCCTTCCGCGGCGCGACGATCCGCAACATCCTCGAGTTCGAGGCCGACTATCCGGACGCGCGCACGATCCTCCTCGAGCAGAACTACCGCTCGACGCAGACGATCCTGTCGGCGGCGAACGCCGTGATCGCCCGCAACGAGGACCGCCGCCCGAAGAAGCTCTGGACGGACTCGGGCGACGGCGCAAAGATCGTCGGCTGGACCGCGGACAACGAGCACGACGAGGCGCGTTTCGTCGCGGAGGAGATCGACCGGCTCCACGACTCGGACAGCGTCCGTCCGGGCGACGTCGCGATCTTCTACCGGACGAACGCGCAGTCCCGGGCGCTCGAGGAGGTGCTCATCCGTGTCGGCCTGCCGTACAAGGTGGTCGGTGGCACGCGCTTCTACGAGCGCCGGGAGATCAAGGACGCGGTCGCGTACCTGCGGGCGATTGCCAACCCGGACGACGACGTCAACGTGCGTCGCATCCTCAACGTCCCCAAGCGTGGGCTCGGTGACCGCGCCGAGGCCGCGGTCGCGGGCTTCGCTGCGCGCGAGCGTGTGTCCTTCGGCGCAGCACTCGAGCGCGCGGACGAGATCCCTGGTCTGACGAACCGCACGCTCAACCCGCTGCGCGCGTTCGCGGAGCTCATGGCCGAGCTGCGCGCGCTCGCGGACTCCGGCGCCAAGCCGGCTGACGTGCTCGCGGCCGCCCTCGACCGTACGGGCTACCTCGCCGAGCTGCGTGGCAGCGAGGACCCGCAGGACGCGACGCGTGTCGAGAACCTCGCCGAGCTGCACGCCGTCGCGACGGAGTTCTCGCAGCTCGACCCCGAGGGCGACCTCGCCGACTTCCTCGAGCGTGTCTCGCTCGTCGCCGACTCGGACCAGATCCCGTCCGCCGACGACGCGGCGGGCGACGGCGACGGCCGGCCCGTCGTCGAGCAGGGCATGGTCACGCTCATGACCCTGCATACGGCGAAGGGTCTCGAGTTCCCGGTCGTGTTCCTCACGGGCCTCGAGGACGGCACGTTCCCGCACATGCGCTCGCTGCACGACGAGAGCGAGCTGTCCGAGGAGAGGCGCCTCGCCTACGTGGGGATCACCCGCGCGCGCGAGCGTCTCTACCTGACGCGGTCCGCCGTCCGGTCGGCGTGGGGCCAGGCGAACGAGTTCCCCGCGAGCCGGTTCCTCGACGAGATCCCTGAGAACCTCATGGACTGGCGTCGGCGGGAGTCGAGCATGTCGACCCTCCGGGGCGGCTACGGCGGTGGGCGATCGCTCTACGGCGGTTCGTCGGGCGGGTCGGGCTCGTACGGCTCGGGCGGGTACGGGTCAGGCGGCTACGGCTCTGCGGGTGGCAGCGGTGCGCGCTCAGGTCCGGTGCGGACCCGGCGTGAGGACCCGCCGTCGCCGTCGTTCGGCTCGGGCAACGCACGGCCCGAGGGGGACGTCCCGGACCTCGCGATCGGGGACCGGGTCACCCACGACTCGTACGGCCTCGGCACGGTCGTCCTCGTCGAGGGGGCCGGCCGCAACGCGGTCGCCAAGGTCGACTTCGGCGTCGACGGCGTCAAGCGCCTGCTGCTCCGCTACTCGCCGGTCACGAAGCTCTAGCACGACGACCAGACGCACGGATCGCCCAGATGCACACCCGCCCGGTGGTTCCGGGCGATCCGTCGCTACTCCGCTCACCGAGACAGGGACCTGATGACTGACACGACCTGGCACACCGTCCCGCTGGACCTCGAGCATGTCCGCGGCGCACTGCGCCTCGAGCCGACCGAGCGGGGCGTGGCCCTGCACCGTCTGCCCGCATGGGCAGTCGAGCAGGCGGCCGACCCGCAGCTGGCGATGGTCGAGGCGCAAGGAGCTGGCGTCCGCGTCGTCCTGCGCACCGCCGCGACGTCCGTCGAGCTCGTGGCGCACCGGACCCGCGTGACCTACGCGGGCGCGCCCGCGCGTCCCGACGGGAGCGTCGACCTCGTCGTCGACGGCGAGGTGGTCGCCCGCAAGCGGTCGTCCGGCGGCAGCACGACCGAGCTCGACATGGTGACCGGCCAGCCGACGTTCATCCCAGGGGAGGACTTCACGGCGTCGTTCACCGGCCTCGCCCCCGTGGTCAAGGACGTCGAGGTGTGGCTTCCGCACAACGAGACGCTCGAGATCGTCGAGGTCCGCGCGAACGCTCCTGTCGAGCCGGTCGCGGAGCAGCGGCGGACCTGGCTGCACCACGGCAGCTCGATCAGTCAGGGCTCCAACGCCGCCCGGCCGACGGGAACCTGGCCTGCGGTCGCGGCGCGCCTCGCAGGGCTCGAGCTGACGAACCTCGGGTTCGGGGGCGCCGCCCTGCTCGACCCGTTCGTCGCGCGCACGATGCGCGACCTCCCGGCTGACGTCATCTCGTTCTCGCTCGGCATCAACATCGTCAACGCCGACGTCATGCGGATGCGCGCGTTCCGCGCAGGCCTCCACGGGTTCATCGACACGGTCCGCGACGGCCACCCCACGACCCCGCTGCTCGTCGTCACGCCGCTGCACTGCGCGATCCACGAGACGACGCCCGGCCCCGGCGCGTTCGACCCTGAAGCCCTCGCGGAGGGACGGCTCGGCTTCCGTGCGACCGGCGATCCCGCCGAGGTCCCCGCCGGGCGGCTCACCCTCGAGACGATCCGCGCCGAGACCGCCCGCATCGTCGCCGAGCGACGCCGCACCGACCCCAACCTGCACCTGCTCGACGGCCTCGAGCTGTACGGCGCCGAGGACGAGGCCGCGCACCCGCTGCGCGACAACCTCCACCCCGACGCCGACACGCACCGTTTCGTCGGCGAGCGCTTCGCCCGCGCCGCCTTCGCGGAGGGTCCGCTCGGCTGAGGGCGTCGATCTCGACGGCGAGCGCGCTGTCGTCCAGACTCGGCCAGACCTGGGCGATGCCCAACGAGGCTGCCGCCGTGACCATTGATCTCGATACTCGCTCGTGACACGGTCGTGCCATCGCGGTCCTGAGGGCCGCCCAGGGGGAGGGGTGTCATGCCGTCGCGTCGTCGCCTGCTCAGCTCGGCCGCGGCTGCCGCGGCCGTCATCGTCCTCGTACCGTGGTCAGGCGGGTGCGCCCGGGGCGATGACGTCGACGCCCGCTGGCCCACGCTCGTCGAGGCGGAGCAACCGCTCCGGCACGGGACCTCGGCGGATGCTTCCATCTCGGGAGGTTCGTGGTCGACCTCGACACTGACGCGGACACCGACGGAGGCCTCGAAGAGCTTCGGGGTCTTCGTCTGCCTCGCGTACGGGGAGAGCGCCCGGATCATCGCGGTCGAGCCCGTCGAACGTATCGGCGACGTGCGCAACCTCCCCGCGATGATCCACACGGTGGGGGCGTCGGAGGACCCGTTCATCTCGGCAGACGGGTACCCCGCCCACATCCCGCCTGACGCCGTTCTGGCACCGATCTCGGAGGGCCAGTTCACGTTCCAATGCGGTGACGACCGCCCGCTCCAGCACGTCGTCGTCGGCCTCGAGGCCCAAGGGCCCGCAGGTGGGGGCTGGCTGGGCGTGCGGATCCGGTACGTGGTCGACGGACGTGCGTACTTTCTCGAGGTCCCGGTCGGGATGCTGATGTGCGGCGAGACGACCGAACCCTGCGACGACGGGACAGGGCAGAACGACTGACACCACGACCGGGCAGGTGTGAGGTGGGCTACACAGGGCCGAGGTCCCGTGACATCTCGTTCCGGTCTACGCTAGGCGGAGGTGTCTCGATGTCGAGACATCCGAGCCGGCCGATGGAAGGACACGCAGGGTGGACCTGTTTGAATACCAGGCGCGCGACATCTTCGAGAAGCACGGCGTGCCCGTGCTCGGTGGCGTGGTCGCCACGACCCCCGAAGAGGCCCGCCGCGGTGCTGAGGATCTGATCGCTCGCGGGAACTCGCCCGTCGTCGTCGTCAAGGCGCAGGTCAAGACCGGCGGCCGCGGCAAGGCCGGCGGCGTCAAGCTCGCGAAGTCCGCCGACGAGGCGCAGCAGCGCGCCGAGGAGATCCTCGGGCTCGACATCAAGGGCCACGTCGTGCGCACCGTGATGATCGCCGAGGGCGCGAGCATCGCCCAGGAGTTCTACTTCTCCGTCCTGCTCGACCGCGCCAACCGCTCCTACCTGGCCATGTGCTCGGTCGAGGGCGGCATGGAGATCGAGCAGCTCGCCGTCGAGCGCCCCGAGGCGCTCGCAAAGGTGCCCGTCGACCCGCAGGTCGGCATCGACCAGGCCAAGGCTGACGAGATCGTCGCGGCCGCCGGCTTCGACGCCTCGATCGCGGCGAAGGTCGCCGACGTCATCATCAAGCTGTGGGACGTCTACAAGGGCGAGGACGCGACCCTCGTCGAGGTCAACCCGCTCGTCCTGACCGAGTCGGGCGACATCGTCGCCCTCGACGGCAAGGTCTCGCTCGACGAGAACGCGGCCTTCCGTCACGCTGACCACGCCGAGCTCGAGGACGCCGCCGCGACCGACCCGCTCGAGGCGAAGGCCAAGGCCGCGAACCTCAACTACGTGAAGCTCGACGGCCAGGTCGGCATCATCGGCAACGGTGCGGGCCTCGTCATGAGCACGCTCGACGTCGTCGCGTACGCCGGGGAGAAGCACGGCGGCGTGAAGCCGGCGAACTTCCTCGACATCGGCGGCGGCGCGTCCGCCGAGGTCATGGCGAACGGCCTCGACGTCATCCTCGGTGACGAGCAGGTCAAGTCCGTGTTCGTGAACGTCTTCGGTGGCATCACCGCGTGCGACGAGGTCGCGAACGGCATCGTCAAGGCGCTCGAGATCCTCGGGGACCACGCGACCAAGCCGCTCGTCGTGCGTCTCGACGGGAACAACGTCGCCGAGGGTCGTCGCATCCTCGAGGCGGCAAACCACCCGCTCGTGACCCTGGCCGACACCATGGACGGCGCGGCCGACAAGGCCGCCGAGCTGGCCAACGCCTGAGCCGGCCCGGACAAGAGAGAAGCGAACGAGACATGGCAATCTTCATCACCGACGCCTCCAAGGTCGTCGTCCAGGGCATGACCGGCTCCGAGGGGCAGAAGCACACGACGCGCATGCTCGCCTCGGGCACGAACATCGTCGGGGGCGTGAACCCGCGCAAGGCGGGTACGTCCGTGACGTTCCCGAAGGGTGACGCCTCCGTCGACGTCCCCGTGTTCGGGACGGTCGCCGAGGCCATCGAGAAGACCGGCGCAGACGTGTCGGTCATCTTCGTCCCGCCGGCGCACACCAAGGCTGCTGTCATCGAGGCGATCGACGCGGGCATGCCGCTCGTCGTCATCATCACCGAGGGCATCCCCGTCGCGGACACCGCGGAGTTCTTCGCGCACGCGCAGGCCAAGGGTGTCCGCCTCATCGGTCCGAACTGCCCCGGGCTCATCAGCCCCGGGCTGTCGAACGTCGGCATCATCCCGGCAGACATCACGGGCCCGGGCAAGGTCGGCCTCGTGTCGAAGTCGGGCACGCTGACCTACCAGATGATGTACGAGCTGCGTGACTTCGGGTTCTCGACGGCGATCGGCATCGGCGGCGACCCGATCATCGGCACCACGCACATCGACGCGCTCGAGGCGTTCGAGCAGGACCCGGACACCGCGGCGATCGTCATGATCGGCGAGATCGGCGGCGACGCCGAGGAGCGCGCGGCCGCGTACATCGCGGAGCACGTCACCAAGCCGGTCGTCGGCTACGTCGCGGGCTTCACCGCCCCCGAGGGCAAGACGATGGGCCACGCAGGCGCGATCGTGTCCGGCTCGTCCGGCACCGCGCAGGCGAAGAAGGAGGCCCTCGAGGCCGCGGGTGTCCGCGTCGGCAAGACGCCGTCCGAGACTGCCGCGATCATGCGGGAGATCCTCTCCGCCTGAGCTGAGCAGAAGCACGACAGCGCCCGCCCGGACCACGTCCCGGCGGGCGCTGTCGCGTCTGTGTTCCGGCGCGGTGTGTGTGAGACCCGTGGTGGTGCGTGTCGGGTCGTCGCCATGTCGGACGCGTGGGCGACGATGGGCGGGTGAGCGCACCGACAGGCGCGCTCGCCGTCCTGGGCCGGCGCCGCCGCGTCATCGAGGACGGCGCAGCGCACGAGCCCCGCACCTCTGAGACAGCACCCTGGGTCACCGGGGTGCTCGCTGCCGTGCAGGCGGCCATCGCGTCGCTCGCGCTGCTCGTCCTGCCCGCCGTCATCGTCTTCGTGCTCTCCTCGGGCGAGCCGACGAACCAGGGCGTCGAGTGGACGACCTCAGCCTCCACGGGAGCCGGCCTGTGGCTCCTCGCGCACGGTGTCCCGCTCGTCGTCGGCGGGACGGACGTCTCGCTCGTCCCGCTCGGCCTGTCCCTGCTCGCTGGGCTGCTCTGCTACGGCTCCGCACGACGTACCGCTCACCCCGGGCTCGCGGCGTGGGGCGCCGGTGTGGGGACGTACACCGCGATCGTCCTGTTCGTGATGCTCGTGTCCGGGCACGCAGGCCTGCCACAGGCCGGCATGGCGGTCCTCGGGGGCGTGCTCGTCTCCGGCGTCGCGCTCGGCGCCGCGTCTGTGGTGCACCCGGACGGGTTGCGCGCAGCGGGCGTGCTGCGGCCGCTCACCGACCGGCTCCCCGCCGCGCTCAGGGTGGGGGTGCGCGGCGGGCTCGTCGTGACCGGGCTCCTCGTGGTCGCGGCGTCCTTCCTCGCCCTGCTGTGGATGTTCCTCGGACGCTCCCGTTCGATGGACGTCGTCACGGCGCTCGGCGTCACGGGCTTCGACGCGGTCGTCCTCGCGGCCGCGCAGGCGACGTACGTGGGCAACCTCGTCGCGTGGGGCACGGCTTGGATCGCGGGCCCGGGCTTCGTGGTCGGCACGGGCAGCCACTTCGGCCCGACCGCCGCAGAGGCCGGCCCCATGCCCGTCGTGCCTCTGCTCGGCGCGCTGCCCAGCACGTCCGACGTGCACCCCGCCTGGTCCCTGGTTCCGCTGCTCGTCGTGCTGTTCGGCATGGTCGCGGGAGTGCTCGTGCGCCGCCGTCTGCCCGGCATGTCGTGGCCGCAGGCAGCCGTCGCGGCCGTGACGACCGCGCTGTGCGCGGGCCTCGTCGTCGGTGCGCTCGCGTCCGTCGCGGGCGGGGCCGTCGGCCCGGGCCGCATGCAGGAGGTCGGCGCCGACCGGTGGGCCGTCGCGGGTGCCGTGACCGCCGAGACGTTCCTCGGCGTGGCACTGTGGCTCGGACTGTGGCACGAGTCGACGCGCGCCTGGCTGGGGAGCCTCGTGACCCGCGACCGCTGGCGCCGCGTGCCCGAGCCGGAGTACGACGCTACGCCAGACGACGCTACGCCCGACGTCGCCACCCGCTCACCCAGGACAGCGCGGTCGGTGCGCACGACGCCGACCGGTCGGACCGCCGGGACGGGACGCACGGCGTCGACGGGCCGCACGGCGACGACGGGCCGCACGGCGGCGACAGGCCGTACGGCAGCGACAGGCGCGAGTTCCGCGACGTCGCGCACGGCGACCACCGGGACCACAGGGTCCACGGCGGCGACCGGCGCCACGGCCGCGACCGGGAGGACGGCGACGACCGCCTCGACCGCCGCGTCGAGCGCCGACTAGTCCGCGGACCCGCCTCGGGCGCGCTCGAGCAGGCCGTCGCGCCACGACTCGAGGTCTGCGTTCAGCCGGTCCTGGCACGCGATGCGAGCCTGCACCGTGATCGCCTCGGCTCGGCAGCGAGCGTCCCGGTCCTGGATGTCCCACACGAGCAGAGTCGACGCGACGGAGAGGGTGAACACCGCTGCGAGGACCGTCCCCGCAGACACGGCCGGCAGGAGCAGGCCGCCCGAGCGGGCGCGCACGGCGGCGACGATCGCGCGGACGCCGACGACGACCGTGACGATCCCGAACGGGATCGTCAGCATGCGCGCCGGGAAGCTCGCGAACGTCGGGAGCATGGTGAAGACCATCGCGACCCCGAGCTGCATGGAGCGGCGCGCCGCGAGGGCGACCTGCTCGGGCTCAGGGGCGGGGCGTGCGGGCTTGCGGCCGGGCTCCGTCGGCGGGCGGTGGGTGAGGCGCTGCGACACCGAGGGGGCTCCGTTCTGACGCGCGGGCACGGCGCCGGGTGGCGCTAGGGTCGGTCCCGTGGCTGATGACTCCGCTCCGATCATGTCCCACCCGAGTGCTGCAGGGCGAACCGACGTGACCCGCGTCGTCGTCCTCGTGTCGGGGGCGGGCTCCAACCTCGCGGCGCTGCTCGCGGCGCACGACGACGACGCGTACGGCGCTCGTGTCGTGGGAGTCGTGTCGGACAAGGCTGCTGCTGGCGGGCTCGAGATCGCTCGTGCTGCGGGTGTCCCGACGGCGGTCGTCGCGCCTGCCGACTTCGAGGACCGCGCCGCGTGGGACCGCGCGCTCGCGCGCAGCGTGAGCGTCTTCTCGCCGGACCTCGTGGTCTCGGCGGGGTTCATGCGCATCCTGGGGGCCGCGTTCCTCACCGAGTTCGGGGGGCGGACCGTCAACACGCACCCGGCGCTCCTCCCGTCGTTCCCTGGTGCGCACGGCGTGCGCGACGCGCTCGCGTACGGGGTGCGCGTCACGGGTGCGACCTTCCACGTGGTCGACGCAGGCGTGGACACGGGCCCGATCATCGCCCAGACGGTCGTCGAGGTCCTCGACGACGACGACGAGGAGTCCCTGCACGAGCGCATCAAGGTCGCGGAGCGGGAGATGCTCGTGGCGCAGGTGGGCAGGCTCGCGCGCGGCGGGCTGCGGGTCGAGGCGGGCCGCGCCGTCGTCGGTCGCGGCTGGGCCTGACGAAGCGCGGGCTGCGGCTGACACTGCAGACGGCTGGGCTCGGCTCTGCCGGCGGCGGCCTCCGACCCTGCGGAGGGTGCGACGGGGCCGCTAGACTGGTCCCTGGTCGTGACTGGCGAAGGTGGGCTCAACCACCGGGAAGCGGCTGAGGTTCCCTGCCGAGGGCGCCGCCCGCCTGGGCGCCCTGTCGGACACGTATCCGAACGCAACCTCAGGAGCCAGCATGTTCTCCTCGCACACCTCTGACCAGGCCGTGACGCCCCTGGCCGACGACGCTCGGCGCCCCGTGCGCCGCGCGCTCGTCTCGGTCTACGACAAGACGGGCCTCGTCCCGCTCGCCCAGGCCCTGCACGCCGAGGGCGTCGAGATCGTCTCGACCGGTTCGACGGCGTCGACGATCGCGGCAGCGGGCGTGCCGGTGACGCCCGTCGAGGCGCTCACCGGCTTCCCCGAGTGCCTCGAGGGTCGCGTCAAGACGCTGCACCCGCGCGTGCACGCGGGCATCCTCGCGGACACCCGTAAGGCCGACCACCTCGCGCAGCTCGCGGAGCTCGAGATCGCTCCGTTCGAGCTCGTCGTGGTGAACCTCTACCCGTTCACGGAGACCGTCGCGTCGGGTGCGACGCCGGACGAGTGCGTCGAGCAGATCGACATCGGCGGGCCGTCGATGGTGCGTGCGGCGGCGAAGAACCACCCGTCGGTCGCCGTCGTCGTCGACCCGGTCGCGTACGACGCGGTCGTCGAGGCTGTCACGGGCGGCGGCTTCACGTATGCGCAGCGCAAGGCGCTCGCGGCGCAGGCCTTCGTGCACACGGCGAGCTACGACGTCGCGGTCGCGTCGTGGATGGGTTCGGTGGTGTCGCCGACGGACGACGTCGCGCTCGACGGCGAGGTCGTCGCGACGGGCTTCCCCGCGTGGATCGGTGCGACGTACGAGCGGGCCGACGTGCTGCGCTACGGCGAGAACCCGCACCAGCGCGCCGCGCTCTACACGGTCGGCTCGGGTGACGCGGGCCTCGCGCAGGCGACGCAGCTGCACGGCAAGGCGATGAGCTACAACAACTACGTCGACGCGGACGCTGCGTGGCGTGCGGCGCACGACCACGGTGAGCAGCCGACGGCGGCGATCATCAAGCACGCCAACCCGTGCGGCATCGCGGTCGGCGCGGACATCGCGGACGCCCACGCCCGTGCGCACGCGTGCGACCCGCTGTCGGCGTTCGGCGGCGTGATCGCGCTCAACGACGTGGTGTCGGTCCAGGCTGCCCGTCAGATCGCGGAGATCTTCACGGAGGTCGTCGTGGCGCCGGGTTACGAGCCGGAGGCGCTCGACATCCTGCGTGCGAAGAAGAACGTGCGTCTGCTCATGGTCGACAACCCGCCGACGGCGGCGGTCGAGACGCGCCCGATCTCGGGTGGCCTGCTCGTGCAGGCGGTCGACCGGGTCGACGCGGACGGTGACGACCCGACGACGTGGACGCTCGCGGCGGGAGAGGCGGCCGACGAGGCGACGCTCGCCGACCTGGCGTTCGCGTGGCGGGCGGTGCGCGCGGTGAAGTCGAACGCGATCCTCCTGGCTGACGGCGGCGCGTCCGTCGGGGTCGGGATGGGGCAGGTCAACCGGGTCGACTCGTGTCGGCTCGCGGTCGAGCGGGCGAACTCGGGGGACGCGGAGCGGGCGCGTGGCGCGGTCGCGGCGTCGGACGCGTTCTTCCCGTTCTCGGACGGCCTGCAGGTCCTGCTCGACGCGGGTGTGCGCGCGGTCGTGCAGCCGGGCGGCTCGGTGCGTGACGACGAGTCGGTCGCGGCGGCGCAGGCTGCGGGCGTGACGATGTACTTCACGGGGACGCGCCACTTCGCGCACTGACGCCGGGCGCACCGACGCCGGGGCGTACTGAGGACCGGGCGAGGGCCCGGCTGCTGCGGCGGCCGGGCCTTCACCGTCTCCCGATCGTGTCCGGAGGGAGGGGCTCGACCACGACCGAACCGCAAAGAACTCTTTGCAAAGACGCCTTTGCGCTCTATGCTGGCGGCATGAGAACCAAGGTCGTCACTGATCTCGACATGCTGCGCGCCGTCACGCACCCCCTGCGCATGCGCATCCTCGGTGCGCTGCGCCTCGACGGCCCCGCGACCGCCTCGGAGCTCGCCCGCGCGCTCGGCGAGTCGAGCGGGTCGACGTCGTACCACCTGCGCCAGCTCGAGCGCTACGGCTACGTCGTCGACAACGAGGGCGACGACGCGCAACCGACGTCGCGGCGCGAACGCCGCTGGCGAGCGGCCCACCAGCAGACCGAGCTGCCTCCCGAGCTGTGGTCGGGGGAGGGTGGGCGCGAGGCGCACACCCAGCTCGCCGCCCGCCAGGCCGAGCACCTGCGCCGAGGGATCGCCGCGAGGATCGAGACGACCGACCCCGCCGACCCTGCCTACGAGCACTCCGACTACCTCGTGCACCTCGACCGCGGCGACGCCCAGGCGATGCTCGCCGAGCTCCGCGAGGTCGTCCTGCGGTACAGCGGCCGCGAGGGCGAGCTGCCCATCTCCGTGCACCTCCTCGCCCTCCCGGCCACGACATGAGCGCCGGCCCCACCGCAGACCCTGCGCCCGCCGCACGCCCCGCGCGGCTGCGCCCGCCGCTGACGCTCACGCAGGTCCGCAACCGCTTCTGGGTGCTCGCCGGCCTGAGATGGCTCCCCGTCGGCCTGCTCCTGCCCGTCATGATGCTGCTGCCGCTGCAGCGCGGCCTCACCGTCGCCCAGCTCGGCGCGGCGCTCGCGACGCAGGGGATCGTCGTGCTCCTCCTCGAGCTGCCGACGGGCGGCCTCGCGGACGCGCTCGGCCGTCGTCCCGTGATCCTCGCGTCCGCGGTCTTCGCGATCGTCGCGCTCGGACTCGTCGCCGTCGCGCAGACGCCCCTCGCGTTCGCGGTCGCGTTCGGCGTCATGGGCGTGTTCCGCGCCCTCGACTCCGGCCCCCTCAACGCGTGGTTCGTCGACGCGGTTCACGCGAGCCCGGCGTCCGCGGAGAACGACGCCGAGACCAGGTCCGCGACCGTCGCGCGCGGCCTCTCGGGCGCGGGCGTCGTCTGCGGCGCAGGCATCGCGGCCGGCGCGCTCGTGGCGGGTGGCGTCGTCGCGTGGGCGCCCACCGGGGCTGCGGGCGCGCTCGACCTGGTCGTGTACGTCGCGATCGGCACGACGGTCGGTCAGCTCGTGGCCGCGGCCCTGCTCGTGCGGGAGGACCGGCCGCGCGAGCGTGGCGCGTTCGTCAGCTCAGTCCTGGGCACGCCGCGCACGATCCGCGCAGGCGTGCTCCTGCTGCGGCGCTCGCGCGTGCTCGCCGCGCTCGTCGCCGTCGAGCTCTTCTGGGGGTTCGGCATGGTCGCGTTCGAGTCGCTCATGCCGGTGCGCGCAGCCGAGCTTGTCGGCGGGCCCGACGCCGCGGCAGCCCTCCTCGGTCCCGTCACCGCGGCCGGGTGGGGGGTCGCGGCGCTCGGCGCCGCGCTCGTCGCGCCGCTCCTGCGGCTCGGCAGCATCCGTACCGTCTCGCTCGTCCTGCGCCTCGTGCAGGGCGCGACCGTCGTCGGGATGGGGCTCGTCGGCGGTGTCGTCGGGCTCGTCGCCGCCTACCTGCTCACGTACGCGGTGCACGAGTCGTCGGGCGTCCTCTACGAGACCCTGCTGCACGAGCAGGTGGACAACGAGCACCGGGCGACGGTCCTGTCGCTCGCCTCGATGGTCGGCCAGCCTTCCGCGTCGCTCGGCCTCGTCGTGCTGGGCGCCGTCGCGACGGGCGCGTCGACGGGGGCTGCGATGGTCGTCGGTGGGGTCGTGCTCGCGCTCGCGGCGCCGCTGTTCCTCGTGCGGGAGCGGGCGGCGCTACCGCAGCCGTGAGTCGGGGTCGGCGGCGACGGCCGGGTCGAGCCGCGGCAGCTCGGCTCCGGCGAACAGGCGGCGGGCGGCAGCGACGTCGCGCGGCCGGTCGACGGCGAGCGCTGCCGTGAGCGTGCGTCCTGGGCGGCCGTCCTCGGGTGCGAACCAGAGGGCGGTCCAGCCGCCGGTCCCGCCGGGGCGTTCGTCACCGCCGCGCACGACGACGTCGTCGTCCGCGCCCGGCACCCCGAACATCGACAGCTCGTGGCCGAGCTGCGTCGAGAACACGTACGGCGCCGGGTCGGGCGTGGGCCCGTCGAGGCACCCGAGGAGCGAGCGCACCGCGGTCTCGGGTCCGGTGAGCGCGGCGTCCCAGTGCCCGCCCGCGACCCAGCCGTGCCGTGGGGAGCGGCGCAGCGCCGCGTCCCCGACGACGCGCACGCCCTCGAGCCCTGCCACGGGCTGACCGGTCGCGTCGATCGGTCGGTGCTGCTCGTCGACGACGACCGCGCCGCGCGGGCCGAGCTCCACGAGCCCGGCGAGGGTGCCGTCGAGCCACGCCGTCGCGGGACGGGCCCCGACGGCCGCGACGACGACTTCCGCCGAGATCGTCGTGCCGTCGCCGAGGTCCACCCCGCCCGGCCGCACAGCGTCGACCCTCGCACCCGTGACGAGGCGCAGCCCGGGACGCTCGTCGTACCAGGGGAGCGTGAGCCGGCCCGCGTGCTCGCCGAGCGCTGCGGCGAGCGGCACGGGCGCCGCCTCGACGACGGTGACGTCGATGCCCGCGTCCGTGAGGACCCCGGCCAGCTCCGCACCGATCCATCCTGCGCCGACGCACACGACGTGCCGTCGGCCGCCTGCGGCGGACGCCTCGGCGAGTCGGGCGCGCAGCCGGTCGGCGTCGTCGGCGGTGTGCAGCACGAGCGCGTGCTCCCAGCCCGCCGGACGGACGGGCCGTGAGCCGCACGCGAGGACGACGGCGTCGGCCTCGAGCGTGCGGGGCGTGCCGTCCGCGGCGCGGATGGCGACGCGGTAGGTGGGGTGCTCGGCGTGCGCCACGGCGTCGATCCCGACGGCGGCGACGCCCAGGAGGACCTCGTCCGCGAGCTCGGAGAGCCGGATGCCGAGGTCGTCGGCGAGCCACGTCGGCTGCGGACGGTCGAGGAGGTGCTTCGAGAGCGGTGGCCGGTCGTACGGCGCGAGCGGTTCGTCGCCGACGACCGTGAGGCGGCCCGCGAAGCCGAGGTCCCGCAGTCGTGAGGCCGTGCGTGCCCCGGCGAGGCCCGCCCCGACGACGACGACAGAACGAGGGACGCGGGCGCTGGTGGGTGCGGGCTCGATCACGGGACAACGGTAGTCTCGTGGGCGGACCTGGGCCGGACGGCCCGCACGAGACGCACGAGGAGGCCGTCGTGGAGCAGACGAGCGCGGGCGACGACCCCGAGGTCGACGCCGGACGCGTCCCGGTCGACGACGTCGCTGCGGCCTCGCGGGCGATCGCCCCGCGTCGCAATCTGTGGATCTGGGCGAACATCGCGATGATCGTCGTCGTGTGCGTGCTCGCGTTCGTGGTCGGCTCCCGGATCGCCGCGCTCGTGCTTGCCGCGCAGCTCGCCGTGTGCGGTGGCGTGCGGCTCGTGGCGTCGGAGCCGGTCGCGGGGCTGGCGATCCGCTCGCGGATCTTCGACGTGGGTCTGTTCTGGACGTTGTGCGCCGCGATCACCGTGATCGCCGTGACCGCACCGCAGATCTAGCCGCAGCCTTGGGACGACGACGGCCGCCGCCCCGTACGGGGTGGCGGCCGTCGCTGTGAGGCGTGGTGCTGGTGCGTCAGTCGCGCGGAGCCGTGGGCTCCTCGTCCGTTGCCTCGGCGTCGGTCGTGACGTCGGTCGTGGCCCCGGGCTCGACGTCGGGCTCGGCGTCGACCAGCATGCCCGCGTCGGCGGCGACCGCTGCGTCCTCCTCGCCGGAGGGGTCGAGGAGCGCCGGGGGCACCTCGGTCACGACGAGCCGGTAGCAGGCACCGGCGACGACCGCTCCGACGAGCGGCGCGACCGCGAACAGCCAGAGCTGCGACAGCGCCCACGACGTCGAGAAGATCGCGATGCCGAACGAGGACGCGGGGTTGATGCCGCCGTTGGTGAGCGGGATCGTCACGACCATCAGGCCACCGAAGACGAGACCGACGAGCACGAGGGGGTTCGCTGCCCACGACCGGCGGCCGGTGACACCGAGGTAGACGCCGACGAGGACGGCCGCCGCGATCGCCTGGACGATGAGCGCGTTCTGCAGGGACACGTCGATCGCACCCTCGGAGATGCGCCCGACGGGGGAGTGCGCACCGAAGCCGTTCGCGGCGATCGAGACGACGTCGCGCTGCGTCTCGAGCTGGAGCGCCGTCCCGAACGACTGCGGGGTCGCGAGGAAGATCGTGAGGCCGCCGAGGGCGCCGCCGACGAGCTGCGCGAGCCAGTAGGGGAGCACGTCGCGCCAGGAGAAGCGGCCGGCGACGGCGAGGCCGAGCGTCACGGCCGGGTTGAGGTGCCCGCCGGACACGCGCGACACGGCGGACCCTGCTGCGGCGACGGCGGCCGCGGCCACGAGGGCGACGCCGAGCGTGCCCGTGCCGATGACGTTGATCGAGGAGTAGACCGCGGCGCCGCCCACGAGCAGCACGAGCACGAAGGTGGCGAAGACCTCGGCGCCCATCCGGGAGAGGAGGCCCGGCGTGTCCGGGAGGTCGTTCGTGAGGCCGAGGTCGGTCTCGGGCGCTGTCGTCGACATGCGTGTCCTGTCTGTGGGGCCCCGTCTGGGGCGTCCGGTGGGTCGCTGGATGCTCTCACCATGGGCTGAGCACTGCCTGAGTGTGGCACCAGGACGTGCGCTGGTCCACGCCGCACGAACTATCTTGACGTCAAGAAATCGGATAGGCTCGGCCGAGGAAACCCCCCGCAGACACACAGGAGATCCGTGCGCATGGGCAAGATCAAGGTCGTCAACCCGGTAGTCGAGCTCGACGGCGACGAGATGACGCGCATCATCTGGCAGTTCATCAAAGACCGCCTCATCCACCCGTACCTCGACATCGACCTCAAGTACTACGACCTGTCGATCGAGAACCGCGACGCGACCGACGACCAGGTGACGATCGACGCCGCCAACGCGATCAAGCAGTACAACGTCGGCGTCAAGTGCGCGACGATCACGCCTGACGAGGCGCGCGTCGAGGAGTTCGGCCTCAAGAAGATGTGGGTCTCGCCCAACGGCACGATCCGCAACATCCTCGGTGGCGTCGTCTTCCGCGAGCCGATCATCATCTCGAACATCCCGCGCCTGGTCCCGGGCTGGAACAAGCCGATCATCATCGGGCGTCACGCTCACGGCGACCAGTACAAGGCGACCAACTTCAAGGTCCCCGGCGCGGGCACGCTGACGCTGACGTACACGCCTGCCGACGGCTCCGAGGAGATCAAGCAGACGGTCGTGACGTTCCCCGAGGAGGGCGGTGTCGCGATGGGCATGTACAACTTCAACGAGTCCATCAAGGACTTCGCCCGCGCGTCCTTCGCGTATGGCCTGCAGCGCAGCTACCCGGTCTACCTCTCGACGAAGAACACGATCCTCAAGGCCTACGACGGTCAGTTCAAGGACCTGTTCCAGGAGGTCTTCGACGCGGAGTTCAAGGAGCAGTTCGACGCTGCCGGCCTCACCTACGAGCACCGCCTGATCGACGACATGGTCGCCTCGGCCATGAAGTGGGAGGGCGGCTACGTCTGGGCTTGCAAGAACTACGACGGCGACGTCCAGTCGGACACGGTCGCGCAGGGCTTCGGCTCGCTCGGCCTGATGACGTCGGTCCTCATGACGCCCGACGGCAAGACCGTCGAGGCCGAGGCGGCGCACGGCACGGTGACCCGGCACTACCGCCAGCACCAGCAGGGCAAGCCGACGTCGACGAACCCGATCGCGTCGATCTTCGCGTGGACGCGCGGCCTCATGCACCGAGGCAAGCTCGACGCCACCCCCGAGGTCGTCACGTTCGCGGAGACCCTCGAGGACGTCGTCATCACGACGGTCGAGTCCGGCAAGATGACCAAGGACCTCGCGCTCCTCATCGGTCCGGAGCAGGAGTGGCTGACGACGGAGGAGTTCCTCGCAGCGCTCGACGAGAACCTCTCGGCCCGTCTCGCGGCCTGAGCGGAACCTGATCAGCAGCGGCCTGTCCGGATTCCCGGGCAGGCCGCTGTTGGCATGATGGGACAAGGCGTCCCGCCTGATCGGCGGGTCGCGTGCGGCACGACGACGAGGGAGTTGAACGATGAACGCACAGCCGGTGACAGTGACGGTCACAGGAGCTGCCGGGCAGATCGGCTACGGCATCCTGTTCCGCATCGCCTCAGGTCAGATGCTCGGTCATGACACGCAGATCCGTCTGCGTCTCCTGGAGGTTCCGCAGGCGGTCCGTGCTGCGGAGGGCACGGCGATGGAGATCGACGACTGCGCGTTCGACCGGCTCGAGAGCATCGAGATCTTCGACGACCCCGTCAAGGCCTTCGACGGCGTGAACGTCGCGCTGCTCGTCGGTGCGCGTCCGCGCGGTGCGGGCATGGAGCGCGCAGATCTCCTCGCCGCGAACGGCGGGATCTTCGGGCCTCAGGGCGAGGCGATCAACGCGGGTGCGGCCTCGGACGTGCGCGTCCTCGTCGTCGGGAACCCGGCGAACACGAACGCGCTCATCGCGGCCAAGCACGCGCCGGACGTCCCGGTGGAGAGGTTCAACGCGATGACACGTCTGGACCACAACCGCGCGCTGTCGCAGCTTGCGCGTCGCGCGGGCGTCCCGGTGCGCCGCACGCGCAACGTGACGATCTGGGGCAACCACTCGGCGTCGCAGTACCCGGACATCTTCCACGCCCGCGTCGGGGACCGGAGCGGTGCGGAGCTCGCGGAGGACCGTGCGTGGCTCACCGAGGACTTCATCCCGACGGTCGCGAAGCGTGGTGCCGCGATCATCGAGGCGCGTGGCGCGTCGTCGGCTGCGTCGGCGGCGAACGCGGCGATCGAGCACGTGCGCGACTGGGTCCGTGGCACGCCGGAGGGGGAGTGGACGAGCGCAGGCATCCCGTCGGACGGCTCGTACGGTGTTCCGGAGGGCGTCATCTCCTCGTTCCCTGTCGTGTCGCGCGGCGGCGAGTGGCAGATCGTCGAGGGGCTCGAGATCGACGACTTCTCCCGTGGGCGCATCGACGCGTCGGTCGCGGAGCTGTTCGAGGAGCGGGCTGCGGTGGAGAAGCTCGGGCTCATCTGACCTCGCGGTGCGCTGACGAGACCCCGGACCCGGAAGGGCCGGGGTCTCGTCATGTCCGGGATGGGCGGTTTGCGGCCTGCGGGTGCGTCGTCGGACGTTGCAAGAATCCGGCCTGGTCATGACGGGATCATGCCGTTCCTGGCGTCCGATTCGTCCTACCCTGCAACGCGAGTTCGAGCGCTTGCTGCAAGTTGCTGCAACGGTTAGCCTCGCCCCCACATGCTGCGTGCGGACGTCGTGGTCCGCACTGACAAAGGGGTCCATCCATGGTTCACGCAACACACGCCCGGGCGGGCTGGCCGTCCGGGCGAAGGCTCCGCGGCACCGCCGCGGCGTTCACGACGGCGGCCCTCGCGGCCACCGGCGTCGCGGCGGTGCCGAGCACCGCAGTCGCAGCCGACCCGCCCGCCTACCGGCTCGTCGGAAGCTTCCAGACGCAGCTCGGCTGCGCTGACGACTGGCTGCCCGAGTGTGAGGGCGGCCTCCTCGCGCAGGTCGGCGACACGTCCGTCTACGCGCTGACCGCTCCGCTCGCCGCGGGCCGGTACGCCTTCAAGGTCCTCGACGGCGACAGCTGGGAGGCACCCGCCTGGGGCGCCAACGGATCGAGCGCCGCTGGTGCACCCAACATCGACCTCGGCCTCGGGGGAGACGCCGAGCTCCGCTTCACGTTCGACACCGCGACCGGCAAGACCACCGTGACACCGGTCGACGACACGGTCGAGCCGGCCACCGAGGCCGACGCGCCGGCGCCCGTGCGCCAGCCGGGCTCGGACGAGCAGTTCTACTTCGTCCTCACGGACCGCTTCGCCAACGGCGACCCGAGCAACGACACGGGCGGGCTCGTCCCCGAGGGCGAGGAGAACGACCGCAGCGTCTCGGGCTTCGACCCGACCGACAAGGCTTACTACCACGGCGGTGACATCGCCGGTCTGCGCGCCAACCTCGACTACATCGAGGGCCTCGGCTCGACCGCGATCTGGCTGACCCCGTCGTTCAAGAACCGCGCCGTCCAGGGCACCGGCGCCGACCAGTCCGCCGGCTACCACGGCTACTGGATCACCGACTTCACGCAGATCGACCCGCACCTCGGCACGAACGCCGAGCTCGACGCGCTGATCGACGAGGCGCACGCACGCGACATCAAGGTGTACTTCGACATCATCGTCAACCACACCGCGGACATCATCAGCTATGAGGAGGGCGAGTACACGTACCGCCCGACGAAGGACGCGGCGGGCAACCCGGTCCCGGCCTACACCCCGGTGATCCCCGTCGGCCTCGAGGACATCAAGGTCCCCGCGTGGCTCAACGACACGTCGATGTACAACAACCGTGGCAACTCCACGTGGCAGGGCGAGTCGGCCATCCTCGGCGACTTCGACGGCCTCGACGACCTCGACACGAAGAAGCAGGACGTGGTCGACGGGTTCATCGACATCTACGAGCACTGGGCGACGTCCGGCATCGACGGCTTCCGCATCGACACCGCCAAGCACGTCGACTTCTCCTTCTGGGAGCAGTGGACGACGGCGATCAAGGACGCCACCGCCGCGACGAACCCGGACTTCTTCATGTTCGGCGAGGTCTACGACGCCGACCCGGTCAAGCTGTCGCCGTACCTGCGCAACTCCGACATGGACGCCGTCCTCGACTTCACGTTCCAGGACGCCGCGGCCGTGTGGGCGCAGGGGGGCAAGGCCTCCAACCTGACGACGCTCTTCGAGGGCGACGACTACTACACGACCGCGACGAAGAACGCGCACTCCCTGCCGACGTTCCTCGGCAACCACGACATGGGCCGCATCGGCTACTTCGTCAAGGACAAGGACGCCGCGCAGCAGCGCTCGCAGCTCGCGCACTCGCTCATGTACCTCACGCGCGGCCAGCCGGTCGTCTACTACGGCGACGAGCAGGGCTTCGCGGGCGCGGCGGGTGACGGCAAGGACAAGAACGCCCGCCAGTCGCTCTTCGCGTCGCAGGTCGACGAGTTCACGTCGCAGAAGCTGCTCGACGGTGAGACCGCAGGCGCGGTCGACCGGTTCGACACCGACGCCGCGCTCTACAAGCACATCGCCCGGCTCGCTGCCCTCCGCAGCGCCCACCCGGCGCTGTCCTCCGGTGCCCAGATCGAGCAGCACGCCGACTCGGGCGCCGGCATCTACGCGTTCTCGCGCGTCGACACGTCTGCCGATGACATGGTCGAGTACGTCGTCGCGGTCAACAACGCGACGACGGCCGCCTCGGCCACGTTCACGGCGCTCACCCCGGGCGCGACCTTCACCGGCCTGTACGGCACGGACGACGACGTCACGTCGGGTGCCGACGGCGCCGTGACGGTCGAGGTCCCGGCGCTGTCCGCCGTCGTGCTCAAGGCGGGGTCCCCTCTCGTCGCTGACGCGGAGGCGATCGCACCGCAGCTCACGACCGTCGCACCGACGGGCGGCCTGCGCCCGCTCGCGGACATCTCGGTCGACCTCGGCACCGAGCGCTACGCCGAGACGTCGGTCTACGTCCGGGGCGTGGGCGCCGAGGACTGGAAGCTCCTCGGCACCGACGACACGACGACGCCCCGCGTGTTCTTCGACGCGGCGGCGCACGGCTACGCCGACGGCGACCTGCTCCAGGTGCGCGCCGTCGTGCGCGACGCCGCAGGCAACCTGTCGCAGACGTCGACCGTCGCCGTCGTCGGCAACGACCACGGCGCCGGCTACGCGGCTGGCAGCGACGTCGACAACCGCCTGACGATCCCCGGCAGCCACGGCACCGAGATCGGCGGCTGCGCCGACTGGACCCCGGGCTGCGCGAGCACGGCGCTGACCCAGCGCGCCAACGACTCGTACGCGGGCACGTTCGACATCGCGGCGGGCTCGTACTCCTACAAGTTCGCGTTCGGCACCGAGTGGGGGCGCGACTACGACTCCAACGGCACGCTGGCGGGCGGCGAGAACTACGCCTACACCCACGCGGGCGGGCCGATCACGTTCTACTTCGACCCGATCACCAAGCTCGGCGCCAACACCGCCGAGGGCCCCGTGCTCTCGCTCGTCGGCAGCTTCTCGTCGCAGACGAAGTGCGGGGCCGACTGGAAGGAGACGTGCCTCGACAACCAGCTGAAGCTGCGTGCCGACGGCACGTACCGCGCGGTCCTCACCGGCCTCGAGCCTGGTACGTACGCAGTCAAGGCCGTCGACGGCCTGTCCTGGGACACGTCCTACGGCGCGGAGGACGGCGGCAACGTCTCCTTCGAGATCACCGAGGCGGCACCCGCCGCCATCGCCACGCTCGACCTGACGACGGGCGTCCTGTCCGTCGAGACGGGCGAGGCGCCGAGCGAGGGCCCGGAACCCCTGCGCGACGCCGTCGTCTCGATCGCAGGAAGCCTCAACTCGGAGATGGGTTGTGCGGCCGACTGGGACGCCACGTGCGTCGAGGCCGAGCTCACGGAGCGCGTCGGCGCGAACTACTCGGCGACGTTCACCCTGCCTGCGGGCGACTACGAGTACAAGGCCGTCATCGGTCACGCGTGGGACGAGAACTACGGCCGCGACCGTGACAACGGTGGCGCCAACATCCCGCTCAGCCTCGACGCCGAGACGGACGTCACGTTCGTCTACGACGACGAGTCGCACTTCGTCACCGCGATCTACCCGGGCAGCGAGAGCCGCTTCGCGACGATCGCGGGCACGATCCAGCCGCAGCTCGGCTGCGCGGCGTCCTGGGCGCCCGCGTGCCTCGGTTCGTGGCTGCAGGACTGGGGCCGTGACGGCGTCGTCTACACGTACGAGACCAACCGCCTGAAGAAGGGCACCTACGAGGCGAAGGCCGCGCTCGACAAGGCGTGGGCGGAGGCCTACCCCGGCTCCAACGTCGGGTTCTCCGTCCCGACCGACTACGCGAAGATGGTCTTCACCCTCAACATGGAGACGAAGGAGTTCACGGCGATGGCTGACACCACCGTCGCGGGCGAGGGCTCGCGGGCCGTGTGGCTGGACTCCCGTACCGTCGCGCTGCCGGTCGGCGCTGTGCCCGGAGAGTCGGCGTCGCGCACGTGGACGCTGTACTCCGCTCCCGAGGGTGGCCTGTCCGCGACGAAGGAGAAGGTCACCGTCCCGGCCGACGCTCTCTCGGTCGACCTCACGCAGGACGCCAGCGGCCTCGCGCCGGAGCTGCGCGCGAAGTACCCGCACCTGGCGGCCTACGTGGCGCTCGAGCTGCCCGAGTCCCTCACGCGTGAGGAGCTCGAGGAGTACCTGACGGGGCAGCTCTTCCTGGTCCAGCGCTCGGGCGCGGTCGTCGAGTACGCGACGGGCGTCCAGATCGCCCCGGTGCTCGACGACGTGTTCGCCGCGGTCGTCGACCGTGACCTCGGCGCCACGTGGGCCGGGGACGTCCCGACCCTCGCGGTATGGGCGCCGACCGCACGCTCCGTGACGACGCTCGTCTGGACGGACGGCGACATCGCGTCCGACCCGACCGAGGTCCCCGCGGTGCGCCAGGCGGACGGCTCGTGGGTCACCGCGGGTGACGCGTCCTGGAAGGACAAGCCCTACAAGTACGACATCGAGGTGTATGTGCCCTCGACCGGCAAGGTCGAGCACAACGTCGTCACCGACCCGTACTCGGTGGGCCTGACCCTCAACTCGACGCACTCCGTGCTCGTCGACCTCGCTGACCCGGCCCACCGGCCGACGCAGTGGGCGACGACGAAGGCGCCGACGATCGCCCGGGACGTGGACCGCAGCATCTACGAGCTGCACATCCGCGACTTCTCGATCTCGGACCCGAGCGTTCCCGAGGCCGAGCGCGGCACCTACCTCGCGTTCGCGGGGGAGGGCGACGGCGTCAAGCACCTGCGCAAGCTCGCTGCGGCGGGCCTGAACACCGTGCACCTGCTGCCGAGCTTCGACATCGCGACGATCGAGGAGGACCGCAGCAAGCAGGCCACGACCGGTGACCTGTCCGGCTTCGCGCCCGACGGCGAGGAGCAGCAGGCGGCGGTCGCCGCGATCAAGGACGCGGACGGCTTCAACTGGGGCTACGACCCGATGCACTACACGGCCCCCGAGGGGTCGTACGCCTCGGCGGGCAACCAGGACGGCGGCGCCCGCGTCGCCGAGTACCGCACGATGGTCGGCGCGCTGCACAAGAACGGTCTGCAGGTCGTCCAGGACGTCGTGTACAACCACACGGCGGCGAGCGGCCAGGACCCCAAGTCCGTCCTGGACCGGGTCGTGCCCGGCTACTACCAGCGGCTCAGCGCGACCGGCGGCGTCGAGACCTCGACGTGCTGCTCGAACGTCGCGACGGAGAACCTGGTGGCGCAGAAGCTCATGGTCGACTCCGTCGTCACGTGGGCGAAGCAGTACCGGATCGACGGCTTCCGCTTCGACCTCATGGGGCACCACTCGAAGGCGAACATGCTCGCCGTCCGGGAGGCGCTCGACGAGCTGACGCTGTCACGCGACGGTGTCGACGGAAAGTCGATCTACCTGTACGGCGAGGGCTGGAACTTCGGCGAGGTCGCTGACAACGCCCGATTCGAGCAGGCGACGCAGGGACAGCTGAACGGCACCGGCATCGGGACGTTCTCCGACCGGCTGCGCGACGCCGTCCACGGCGGCAGCCCGGTCGACGGCGGCTCGACGTTCCAGCAGGGCTTCGGCACCGGTCTGGGCACCGACCCGAACGGGAACAAGCGCGGCGACGGGGGCGTCAACGACGGCTCCGCAGCCGAGCTGGCGGATCTCGCGCACCAGTCCGACCTGGTCCGGCTGGGCCTCGCGGGCAACCTCGAGGACTTCACGTTCGTGACGAGTTCCGGGGCCGCCCAGCGCGGTGACGAGCTCGACTACCGCGGTGCTCCGGCCGGCTACGCGAGCGAGCCGGGCGAGGTCGTCACCTATGTCGACGCGCACGACAACGAGACGTTGTTCGACCTGCTGACGCTCAAGCTGCCGACGGCGACGTCGATGGCCGACCGCGTCCGCATGAACACGCTGTCGCTCGCGACGACCACCCTGTCGCAGACGCCGACGTTCTGGCACGCCGGGACGGACCTGCTCCGGTCGAAGTCGCTCGACCGGGACAGCTACAACTCGGGCGACCACTTCAACAAGGTCGACTGGTCCGGCCAGAGCAACAACTTCGGTGTCGGGCTGCCGAGCAAGGAGAAGAACGAGGAGAAGTGGGGGCTCATGCGCCCGCTCCTCGCCGACCCCGCGCTCAAGCCGTCCGCGACGGACATCGCCGCGGCGAACGCCCAGGCGCTCGACCTGCTGCGCCTGCGCTACTCGACGCCGCTCCTGCGGCTCGGCAGCGCGGACCTCATCAAGCAGAAGGTCTCCTTCCCGGGTTCGGGCGCTGACGCGACCCCCGGCCTGCTCGTCATGCGTGTCGACGACACGGTCGGCACGGACGTGGACCCCGCCCTGGACGGCGTGCTCGTGGTGTTCAACGCGAGCCCGGCGCCCATCACAGAGAAGGTCCCCGGCCTCGCAGGGCGCGCTCTCGCGCTGTCGCAGGTCCAGAAGGACGGTGCCGACGCTGTCGTGAAGACGACGACGTGGGACGCCGCCAGCGGGACCGTGACCGTGCCGGGACGCACCGTCGCGGTGCTCACCCAGGCCAAGGGTGGTCCCGTCGAGCCGGTGAAGGTCGCGTCGACGACCACGCTCACCACCACGACCGGGACCGCCACCCAGGGGGACCCGGTCACGGTCGACGTGGTCGTCACCGCTGACGGCGTGGTGCCGACCGGCACCGTCGAGGTCCGCGAGGGCTCGACCGTCGTCGCCTCCGGCACGCTCGTGGCCGGTCGCGCGAAGATCGGCCTGCCCGGCTCGTTCACCAGGTCGCCTGGCGCACGGTCGCTCGTCGCCGTGTACTCGGGATCGGGCACGGTCGCCGGATCGTCCTCGGCGGCCCTGAAGATCCTCGTCAAGCCGCGACCGGCCGTGCCGGTCAAGGCGAGGTCCACGACGGTCCTGTCACCGGCGTCGCGCACGACCCGGCTCGGCACCACGATCACGTGGGACGTGCGGGTGCGCAGCACGCAGCCCGTCAGCGGCAAGGTCGAGATCCGGGACGGCAAGAAGGTTCTCGGCTCGGCGACCGTCAAGAACGGCGTCGCCAAGGTCAAGCTGTCGAAGAAGGCAGTGGCCAAGGCGGGGACGACCAGGGTCCGCGCCTACTACCTCGGTTCCGCGAAGGTCGTGGCGTCGTCCTCCGCGACCGGGACGCTCAAGGTGACGAAGGCGAGGTCCAAGGTCAAGACCTCGGTCACGGGCGCCACGCTCGGCAACCGGGCCAAGGTCAAGGTCACCGTGTCTGCCCCGGCAGGCAAGGCGTCGGGGACGGTCCACGTCGTCTCGGGCGGTCGCACGATCGGCAAGGCCACGGTCAAGAACGGGAAGGCGACAGTGACGCTGCCCCGGTCGTTCGCGACCTCCGTGCGCACCCAGACGATCACCGTGAAGTACTCGGGGTCGAGCACCGTCTCGGGCACGAGCACGACCGTCAAGGTCAAGATCACCAGGGCGGCGCGCCGCTGACAGAGCGGCAGGCCGAGACAGCGCAGGCGCCCGGTCGGGGACACCCGGCCGGGCGCCTGCGCGCCGTCCTGAGGCGTCAAGAGATGAACCCAG
Organism: Sanguibacter hominis ATCC BAA-789; assembly: GCF_012396185.1. Lineage (GTDB taxonomy): Bacteria > Actinomycetota > Actinomycetes > Actinomycetales > Cellulomonadaceae > Flavimobilis > Flavimobilis hominis. Next base: position 493,870 of record NZ_JAAXOW010000001.1, on the reverse strand, counting down.
GCCGCGCGCACCGACACGCTTCTCGAGACCCCGCCGGCCGAGGCACGCACCCGCCCAGGATCCGCGTCTTCGCAGCCCCGCCGCGTGTAGGCTCACCGCGTGAGCAACGACCGGGTGACGCCGGGCTCCCAGACTTCCCTTCGGGAAGCGAACAGAGCCCGGATCGTGGGAGCGGTCCAGCAGCGCGGCGCCCTCACGCAGGTCGAGCTGGCTGGCGTCACAGGGCTGTCCCCGGCCACGGTCTCCAACATCGTCAAAGAGCTCGCCGCTGCGGGCGTCCTGACGACGTCTCCCACCTCCCGCTCGGGCCGCCGCGCGCACCAGGTGACTCTCGCGCGCACCCTCGGCCTCGTCGCCGGCGTCCACTTCGGGGCGCGAACGCTGCGCGTCGCGCTCGCTGACACCTCCCACAAGATCGTCGCCGAGCAGCGCATGCCGCTCGCCCCCGACCACCGCGCCGACATCGGGCTCGACCGTGTCGCGCTCCTCCTCGGCGAGATGTTCGACCAGGTCGGGGCGGACCCGTCCGAGCTCCTCGGCGTCGGTGTCGGTGTGGCCGCTCCGGTCGACATCCGTACGGGCGAGGTGTCCACGCGCGGCCTGCTGCGGGGGTGGGACGGCGTGTCCGTCACCGAGATGCTCGGGCAGCAGATCGCCGCGCCTGTCCACGTGGACAACGACGCGAACCTCGGTGCGCTCGCCGAGGCGCGGCGCGGGGCCGCGCGCGGGTTCGAGCACGTCGTGTACATCCGCATCTCGCACGGCGTCGGTGCCGGGCTGCTGCTCGACGGCAAGATCTTCCACGGCCGGTCCGGCACGGCAGGGGAGATCGGGCACACGACGATCGACGACACCGGGCCCGTGTGCCGCTGCGGCAACCGCGGCTGCCTCGAGATGTACGTCGGCGCCCCCGTCATCCTCGGAATGCTCGAGGGCAGCCACGGGCACCTGTCGATGGCGAACGTCCTGCAGCGCGCACGCGAGGGAGACCTCGGCTGCCGGCGCGTCCTCGAGGACGCGGGCTCTCACCTCGGCATCTCGGTCGCGAACGTGTGCAACCTCGTCGACCCGGAGGTCGTCGTCGTCGGCGGTCAGCTCGCGGAGGCGGGCGACGTCGTCCTCGACCCGCTGCGCGCGGTGCTGTCCCGACGCGCGATCCCGTCCAACGCCGGCCCGGTCCCCGTCGTGAGCGGGCAGCTCGGCGCGTCGGCCGAGCTGCACGGCGCGCTGCTGCTCGCGCTCGAGCACGTCGACGTCACAGCGAGAGGAGCCGCCTCGTGAAGCGCGCCCGTGACACCCGGCAGAGGCGCGGAGCCGCTGTCGTCGCCGCGCTGCTCGTCGCCGCGAGCGTGCTCGCCGGCTGCACCGACGGCGCGACCTCGCGCGACGACGGTCCGACGATCGCGCTCCTGCTGCCCGAGACCAAGACCGCACGCTACGAGACGCTCGACCGCCCGTCGTTCGAGAAGACCGTCGTGGGCACGTGCGCCGAGTGCACCGTGCTGTACGCGAACGCGCAGCAGGATGCCGCTCGCCAGCAGCAGCAGGCCGAGTCGTTCCTCATCCGCGGTGCCGACGTGCTCGTCCTCGCGGCCGTCGACGCGCAGGCGGCGCTCAGCATCGTCGCCGCCGCGACCTCACGCGGAGTGCCTGTCATCGCGTATGACCGCTTCCTCGAGGACCCGGACGTCGCGTACTACATCTCGTTCGACCCGGCCCGCGTGGGCCGCCTCCAGGCGCAGGCGCTCGTCGACGGGCTCGAGGCGCGCGGCATCACGACCGGCGGCATCCTCGTCGCCCACGGTGCCGTCACAGACGCGAACAGCCCCGGCCTGAGCCAGAGCGTCATGGGCGTCCTCGGTTCGACCGACCTGACGATCCTCGCCGAGACCACGATCTCCGACTGGAGCCCGGACAAGGCGCAGGAGTGGGTCGCGACTCAGCTGAGCCGTTACCGCGACGACGTCGTCGCCGTGTACGCGGCCAACGACGGCCTCGCTGCAGGCGCGATCTCCGCGATGCGGGCCGCCGGGATCACCGACATGCCGCTCGTCACGGGCCAGGACGCCGAGCTCGCCGCGATCCAGCGCATCGTCACGGGGGACCAGTTCATGACCGTGTACAAGGACATCGAACAGCAGGCGGCGCTCGCCGCGGACGCCGCCGTCCACCTCGCCCGCGGGGAGCAGGCCGACGCACCTACCGAGGTGCGTGGCGTCCCCACGATGCTGCTCGCGCCGTTCGCCGTGACCCGCAAGGAGATCGAGCCGGTCATCCTCCGCAAGGGCGTGTTCACGCTCGGGGAGATCTGCGTCGAACCGTTCACCCAGGCCTGCACCGCCGCAGGCCTGACGGAGGAGGAGCAATGAGCACGTCCGGTACGCAGCCGGTGATGTCGCTGCGCGGGGTGTCCAAGAGCTACGGGGCGCTGCGCGCTCTCGTGGACGTCGACCTCGACATCCGTGCGGGCGAGGTCCTCGCGATCGTCGGTGACAACGGCGCCGGCAAGTCGACCGTCGTCGAGATCGTCGCGGGCGCCCTCATGGCTGACACGGGCACGATCGAGGTCGACGGCGAGCCGGTCGTCTTCTCGTCGCCCGCGCAGGCGCGCGCCCTCGGCATCGCCACGGTGTTCCAAGACCTCGCGCTGTGCGAGCCGCTCGACGTCGTCGAGAACCTCTTCCTCGGCAACGAGGCGGTCCGCGGCGGCCTGCTCGACGAGGTCGAGATGGAGAAGCGTGCGTGGGAGCTGCTGTCGCAGCTCGCCGCTCGCGTGCCGTCGGTGCGCATGCCTGTCTCGGCGCTGTCCGGCGGTCAGCGGCAGGCGGTCGCGGTCGCGCGGTCGCTCCTGGGCGACCCGCGCGTCGTCGTGCTCGACGAGCCGACGGCGGCGCTCGGCGTCGCGCAGACCGCGGAGGTCCTCACGCTCGTCGAGCGCTTGCGCGACCGCGGTCACGCGGTCGTGCTCGTGAGCCACAACATGGCCGACGTGCACGCCGTCGCGGACCGCATCGCCGTGCTGCGCCTCGGGCGCCTCAACGGCCTGTTCGAGGCCGCGCAGACCAGCTACGAAGACCTGCTCGCCGCGGTCACGGGTGCGCGCGGCGGGGCGGACCGGTTCGGTCGCGGCCGCCCGGGGACGCCGCTGGCAGGTTCGGACGGAGGGGCACGATGAGCACGATCGACAAGCCGCGCGCGACCGTGCGCGGCGCAGCGGACCAGGTGCTCGAGCATCTCGCCGACGTGCGCGAGCGGGTGCGCACGGGCCAGCTCCGGTCGCTCGCCGGCGTCGGCGCGCTCGTGCTCATCTGGGTCGTGTTCCGGGTGATCAGCCCTGCGTTCCTCACACCGGACAACCTCGTCGCGCTGACGCTGCAGTCGGCGTCGCTCGGCTTCCTCGCGCTCGGTGTCGTGCTCGTCATGATGATCGGGCAGATCGACCTGTCGGTCGGGGCCGTCAGCGGGCTGTCGTCCGCGATCGTCGCGGTCGTCTTCATGCAGGCGAGCCTGCCGCTGTGGGTCGCGGTCGTCGCCGCGGTCGCGTGCGGTGCGGCGATCGGGCTCGTGTACGGCCTGCTGAGCGCCTACCTCGGGCTGCCGAGCTTCGTGCTGACGCTCGCGGGGCTGCTCGTCGTGCTCGGCGTGCAGCTGTGGGTGCTCGGCGACACGGGCTCGGTCAACCTGCCGTTCGACACGTGGCTCGTCCGCTTCTCCCAGCAGGGCTTCCTGAGCACGACGACCTCGCTCCTCGTCGCGGCCGGTGTCGTCGCCCTCAACGCGTGGACGCTCGTGCACGAGCGCGGGCGCCGCGAGCGTGCTGACCTGCCAGCCGACTCCTTCGTGTGGATCGGGCTCAAGGTGGTCGGGCTCGCCGTCCTCCTTGCCGTGAGCATCCTCTACCTCGGCAAGGACCGCGGCATCGGCTACCCGGTCGCCCTGCTGCTGCTCGTCGTGACGCTGACGGACGTCGGCCTGCGGCGGACCCGCTGGGGGCGCGCGGTGCGCGCGGTCGGCGGCAACGTCGACTCGGCGCGGCGCGCGGGCATGCAGGTGCGTCGGGTGACCGTCCAGGTGTTCGTCATCAGCTCGACGTTCGCCGCGGTCGGTGGCGTCCTCGCCGTCGGGCGCCTGGCTGCTGCGAACCAGGGGTCCGGGGGCGCGGAGGCGAGCCTCACGGCGATCGCCGCGGTGCTCATCGGCGGGGTGAGCCTGTTCGGCGGGCGGGGGAGCGCGTGGTCGGCGTTCGTCGGCGTGCTCGTCGTGCAGTCGATCGCGAGCGGCCTGACGCTCATGAACGCTGGGCTGTCCGTGCGCTACATGATCATCGGCGCGGTGCTCGTCCTGGCCGTCGCGCTCGACACGAGGCTCAAGAGGGGTGCCCTCCAGCCACGCTGAGGCGTGCGGCGCAGGCCGCGGACCCGCTCAGCGGAAGATGACGGTGCGGTGCCCGTTGCGCAGGACGCGGTGCTCGGCGTGCCAGCGCACCGCACGGCCCAGCACACGCCGCTCGACGTCCTGCCCGAGCGCGACGAGCCGGTCGGTCGCGTGCGAGTGGTCCACGCGCTCGACGTCCTGCTCGATGATCGGGCCCTCGTCGAGGTCGCCCGTCACGTAGTGCGACGTCGCACCGATGAGCTTCACGCCGCGGTCGTGCGCCTGGTGGTAGGGCTTGGCGCCCTTGAAGCTCGGCAGGAACGAGTGGTGGATGTTGATCACGCGGCCCTCGAGCTCGCGGCACATGTCGTCGGAGAGGACCTGCATGTAGCGGGCGAGGACGACGAGCTCGATGTCCATGCGCTGCACGAGGTCGAGGAGCTGCGCCTCCGCGGCAGCCTTCGTCTCCTGGGTGACCGGGACGTGGTGGAAACCCTTGCCGTAGAACGCGGCGAGCGGCGCGAGGTCCGTGTGGTTGCCCGCGACCGCGACGACGTCGACCGGGAGGTCGCCGGCGCGCTCACGGAAGAGCAGGTCGTTGAGGCAGTGCGCCGCCTTCGAGACGAGGATGAGCGTGCGCATGCGACGCCCGACGACGTCGAGGGTCCACGTCATCGAGAAGCGCTCGGCGACCGGCTCGATCGCGGCGACGAGCTCCTCGCGAGATGCCGTCGACTGTGCCTGGACCCGCATGAAGAACAGCCGAGTCTCCGGGTCGCCGAACTGCTGCGACTCGGTGATGTTCCCGCCGTGCTCGGCGAGCAGGCCCGCGACGGCGTGCACGATCCCGGGACCGTCCGGGCAGGACAGGGTCAGGACCCAGTGGGTCTGCTCGGTGGGCGCGGCGTCGGTCAGGTTCTGCGAAGGCACACCCGCAGGGTAGTCCAACGCCCGCAGCCTGGTGGCGACGTCCCACGGCCCGTCGGCGTCTCGGTCCGTGTCCCCCGTCGTGCCGACGGCGGGGACCTGAGAGCATGGACGCATGAGCGACACGAGCGACGCCCAGATCCGGATCGACCAGGTCACCGACGAGCACGCCGGGGAGCTGCTCACGCTGCGGCGCGCGGCGTTCGTCACGGAGGCCCAGGCCTACGAGGACCCGTTCATCCCGCCGCTGACGCAGACGCTCTCAGAGCTGCGCGCGGACATGGTCGCACCGGGCGTCATCACGCTCGGCGCGTGGGACGGGTCGCGGCTCGTCGGTTCGGTCCGCATCGAGATCGAGGACTCGAAGGCGACGCTCGGCCGCCTCGCGGTCGCCCCCGACCGGCAGGGGCAGGGGATCGGCACGCAGATGATGCTCGCTGTCGCGCCGCTCCTCCCTGAGGGCGTCGAGGAGATCTGGGTGTTCACGGGCAAGGACTCGAAGCAGAACCTGGCGATGTACCAGCAGCAGGGCTACGAGCACCAGTACGACCAGGCGGCGGGCGACCTCACCTACGCGTACCTGCGCCGCATCCTGGGCGACGTCGAGACGGCGGACGACGCCGGCTGACGGGCCTGCCTTTGGTAGCATGATCGCGTCGCGACTGGCGCATCAGGTGGGTCACCACCGGGGAGCGACGAGTTTTCCTCCGACTTCGGGTCGTTCGCCTGGGCCCCGGTCACCACACAGCTACGTGTGCGTGCCGGAACATGGTGTCGTCCGGCGCGCAGCGCAGCCGCCCAGCACGGCTTCATCGAAGACTTGTGAGGAACGCCCATGAGCCAGTCCACAGACTCCGTCGTCAACAAGGGCCTCGCCGAGGTCGACCCGGAGATCGCCGCCGTCCTCGACGGTGAGCTCGCGCGTCAGCGCGACACCCTCGAGATGATCGCGAGCGAGAACTTCGTCCCACGCGCCGTCCTCGAGGCGCAGGGGTCGGTCCTGACGAACAAGTACGCGGAGGGCTACCCGGGCCGCCGTTACTACGGCGGCTGCGAGCAGGTCGACATCGCCGAGTCGCTCGCGATCACGCGCGCCAAGGAGCTGTTCGGTGCGGAGCACGCGAACGTGCAGCCGCACTCGGGTGCGACAGCGAACGCGGCCGTGCTGCACGCCCTCATCAAGCCGGGCGACACGATCATGGGCCTCGAGCTCGCGCACGGCGGCCACCTCACGCACGGCATGAAGATCAACTTCTCCGGGCGCCTCTACGAGGTCGCGGCGTACGGTGTCGACCCTGACACGATGCTCGTCGACATGGACAAGGTGCGGGAGCAGGCGCTCGCGGCCCGTCCCGACGTCATCATCGGTGGCTGGTCGGCGTACCCGCGCCAGCTCGACTTCGCGGCGTTCCGCTCGATCGCCGACGAGGTCGGCGCGAAGCTCTGGGTGGACATGGCGCACTTCGCCGGCCTCGTGGCCGCGGGTCTCCACCCGAGCCCCGTCCCGCACGCCGACGTCGTCTCGTCGACCGTGCACAAGACGATCGGCGGCCCGCGCTCGGGCTTCATCCTCTCCCGTGAGGAGTACGCCAAGAAGATCGACTCGGCGGTCTTCCCGGGCCAGCAGGGCGGCCCGCTCATGCATGTCGTCGCTGCCAAGGCCGTGTCCTTCAAGATCGCCGGATCGGCGGAGTTCAGGGAGCGCCAGGAGCGGGTGCTGTCCGGTGCGCGCATCATCGCGGAGCGTCTGACGGCGGCTGACGTGAAGGACGCGGGCGTCGACGTCCTCACGGGCGGCACCGACGTGCACCTGGTGCTCGTCGACCTGCGCAAGTCCGAGCTGGACGGCCAGCAGGCCGAAGATCTCCTCCACGAGGTGGGCATCACGGTCAACCGCAACGCGGTCCCGTTCGACCCGCGCCCGCCGCGCGTCACGTCGGGGCTGCGCATCGGCACGCCGGCGCTCGCGACCCGGGGCTTCGGTGACGCCGAGTTCGCCGAGGTCGCCGAGATCATCGCGGCAGCGCTCAAGGGTGGCCAGGCCGCGGACGTCGAGTCGCTGCGCGCTCGCGTCGCCACGCTGACGGCGGACTTCCCGCTGTACCCGGGCCTCGAGCAGTACTGAGCCTCTCCTGGCACGTCCTCCTCGGCCTCGCGCTCAGCGGGGCCGAGGCGGACGGTGCCCGCGACCCCCGACAGACCGAGGAACCAGGGAGGACCGTCATGACCGCACAGGTCCTGGACGGCAAGGCCACCGCGACGACGATCAAGGACGAGCTGGCCGCGCGTGTCGCGGCGCTGCGCGCCCGGGGATCGACCCCAGGGCTGGGCACGGTGCTCGTCGGGGAGGACCCAGGCTCGCGCTCGTACGTCGCCGGCAAGCACCGCGACTGCGCCGAGGTCGGCATCGAGTCCATCCGCGAGGACCTTCCCGCAGACGCGAGCCAGGCGGACATCGAGGCTGCGGTCGAGCGTCTCAACGCGGACCCTGCGTGCACCGGGTACATCGTGCAGCTTCCTCTCCCGGGCGGCATCGACACGAACCGGGTGCTCGAGCTGATCGACCCGGCCAAGGACGCTGACGGCCTGCACCCGACGAACCTCGGGCGTCTCGTGCTGCGCGTGAGCGAGCCGATCGACTCGCCGCTGCCGTGCACCCCGGCGGGGATCGTCGAGCTCGTGCAGCGGCACGGGCTCGACCTCGCAGGCAAGCACGTGGTCGTGCTGGGCCGCGGCACCACCGTGGGGCGGTCGATCGGGCTGCTGCTGACCCGCAAGGACATCAACGCGACCGTCACGCTGACCCACACCGGGACGACGGACCTCGCGGCGCACCTGCGCAGCGCGGACGTCATCGTCGCTGCCGCCGGGGTAGCGCACATCGTGACCCCGGACATGGTGAAGCCGGGCGCGATCGTGCTCGACGTGGGCGTGAGCCGGACGGTCGACGAGGCGGGCAAGGCACGCCTGCTCGGCGACGTCCACCCTGACGTCGCGCAGGTCGCGGGCTGGCTGTCGCCCAACCCGGGCGGGGTCGGGCCCATGACTCGCGCGATGCTGCTCGCGAACGTCGTGGACACGGCCGAGCGCAACCTCTGACCCCGTGGGGCCCGGCTTCTCCGGTCTCGCGGACCGAGACGGGGCTCGCCAGCGGAGCGTGCTCCTTGACAGCGGACAGGCGCGCGGGTCGGATGGCATGTGACGTGACCGACACGTCCCACACCGCCCGACGCCCAGCCCGACGAGGACAGGGTGTCGTCGTGCGAAGACACGGGAAGAACGAGGACTAGCACATGCGCTACACGCACAGCAGGAGGGCGGGGCTCGTCGCAGCTGCCGCTGCTTGCTCACTGGTCGGAGCGACGCTCGTGACGGCAGGGACCGCCTCAGCTCTTCCGATCACCTCCATCACCCTGCTCAACATCAACGACTTCCACGGGCGCATCGAGAAGGACAAGACCGTCCAGGTCGCCGGCACCATCGAGAAGGAGCGCGCTGACGCCGGCGAGGCCAACACGCTGCTGCTCTCCGCCGGCGACAACATCGGCGCCTCGCTCTTCGAGTCGGCGTACGCCGACGACAAGCCGACGATCGACGTGCTCAACGCTCTCGACCTCTCCGCCTCCGCCGTCGGCAACCACGAGCTCGACAAGGGCATCACCGACCTCTACGGGCGCGTCGCCGACGCCGCCGACTTCCCGTACCTCGCCGCGAACATCTACCTCAAGGGCACCGCCACACCGGTGCTGAACGAGTATGCGCTCCGCACGGTGGGCGGCCTGACCGTCGGCATCATCGGTGCCGTCACGCAGGAGACCCCGGCGCTCGTCACCCCGTCGGGCATCGCCAACCTCACGTTCGGGGACCCGGTCGCCGCGGTCAACCGTGTCGCGGGCGACCTCTCGGACGGCAACCCCGCCAACGGCGAGGCTGACATCATCGTGGCCGAGTACCACGAGGGCGCAGGGGCCGGCACCGTGGAGGGTGCCACGCTCGCCCAGGAGGTCGCGGCTGGTGGCGCGTTCGCCAGCATCGTCGCTGGCACGTCGGCCCAGGTGGACGTCATCTTCACGGGCCACACCCACAAGCAGTACGCCTGGGACGCCCCCGTCCCCGGGCAGTCTGGCAAGACCCGCCCGATCGTCCAGACGGGCTCCTACGGTGAGAACATCGGCAAGGTCGTCCTGACCGTCGACGGCACGGACGTCACCGCTGCGGTCGCGTCCAACGTCAAGCGCTCGACGGCGGACCCGGCGACGCTCGTCGCGACGTACCCGCGCGTCGCCGAGGTCAAGACCCTCACGGACGCCGCGATCGCCGCGGCGAAGACCGCGGGTGACGTCAAGGTCGGTTCCGTGACCGCTGACATCACGACGGCGTTCGCTCCGAACGCGTCCGGCACGCCGGTGCGCGACGACCGCGCGTCCGAGTCGACGCTCGGCAACCTCGTCGCTGACGCGCTCCAGGAGTCGCTGGCGGCCACGGCAGCTGGCGCGGACTTCGGTGTCGTGAACCCGGGCGGCCTGCGCGGCGAGCTGCTCTACGCGCCCGACGGCAGCATCACGTACAGCGAGGCGAACGCGGTCCTCCCGTTCGTGAACAACCTGTGGTCGACGACCCTCACGGGTGCTCAGGTCAAGACGATGCTCGAGCAGCAGTGGCAGACCAACGCGGACGGCACGGTGCCTTCGCGCCCGTACCTACAGCTCGGGCTGTCGAAGAACGTCTCGTACACGTACGACGCCGCCCGCGCCGCGGGTGACCGCATCACGTCGATCACGATCAACGGCAAGCAGGTGAAGGCCACCGACGAGTACCGCGTCGGGACGTTCTCCTTCCTCGCGACCGGTGGCGACAACTTCCGCGTGTTCACCTCGGGCAAGAACACGGTCGACTCCGGCCTCGTCGACCGCGACGCGTGGGTCGCCTACCTCAAGGCGCACCCGGGCCTGGCCCCGTCGTTCGCACGTCGCGCCGTCGCGGTGTCGGGCAACCCGTCGACCGCCATGGTGGGTTCCGCGCTCTCGATCAACGTGTCGAAGCTCGACCTCACGAGCCTGGGCTCGCCGAAGAACACGTCGCTGACCGCCACGTTCACCGGCGGCTCGCTGCCGCCCGCGGGTGTCGCGCTCGGGACGTTCCCTGTCACTGACGGTGCCACGACCGTCAAGGGGGCTGTCCCGGCGGCAGCCGCGGGCGCGACGGCCCTGACCCTCGAGGCCGCGCCGTCGGGCACGACCGTCGTCCTGCCGCTCACGGGTACGGCCGTCTCGGCGGTCACTGTCAAGGGCAAGCTCAACAAGACCGGAGGCTCCTACGGCAAGCCGGCCAAGGTCTCGGTGACCGTCACGGGTGCCACCGCCGCTCCGTCCGGCAAGGTCGAGATCCGCGAGGGCTCCAAGGTGCTCGTCTCCAAGAAGCTCTCCGTCAAGGGCAAGGTCGGCACCGCGAAGCTCACGCTGCCCAAGCTCAAGGTGGGCTCGCACAAGCTGACCGTGTACTACCCGGGTTCGGAGACCACCAAGGCTGCGAAGTCCTCGAAGCTCACGTATACGGTCGTGAAGTCCGTGCCGTCCGTGAAGTTCCGGGTCTCGTCGCACGGTCGCACGGTCAAGGTGACCACGTCCGCCACCGGCGTCACGCCGAGCGGCAAGGTGACGGTGTACCGCGACGGCAGGGCGCTCAAGACCGCGACCCTCAAGAAGGGCAAGGCCACGGTCACGGTGAGCAAGACGTCGCGCGGCAACCACACGTACAAGGTGAGCTACAAGGGCTCGTCGACCGTGGCCGCGAGGAGCGCCACGGGCAGGATCCGTGTGAGCTGAGCTGACCCGCGCTCGTGGGGGAGGTGCCTCGACGACGGGGACCGGGCAGCAGCCTGGTCCCCGTCGTCGTGCGCGCTCGACATCGCCCTCACCTGCACAGACACGGGGCTTTCAGGTTCGTGCGCGCCGCCGTCGCCGTCCGCATGGTGAGAAATGCGGCTCATCCGGATGTCACGAGGTCATCACGATTGTGGCGCTCCTCGAGGCTCTCAGAGGGCTGCTCTCGAGCCCCGAGAGGGTCCGGGGCCACCGGACAACCCTCGTGAACCGCATGAGACAGCCAGAAAGTCGCGCCTCGTGTTTCTTCTGGGAACCATCTCGTTAACGCATGCGACCCCGGCCGGACACGTTCCCCCGATAGACCTTGCCCGTCCACACGTCGCGCGTGCCGCGTCGGACCGGCCACAGTAGGCCGGTCCGACGATACGCACGCGCAATGGAGCACGTGCAAGATTGGGGAACGCATGCAGCACAGAAAGAGGCTGGGGCGCGCCGTAGCGGCCGTCGCCAGCACCTCATTGATCGGCGTCTCGTTCGTCGCTACCGGGGGAGCGGCCCAGGCCGCGGTCTCGACGACGGCGCCGGTCATCATCAACGAGGTCTACGGCGGTGGCGGCAACTCTGGCGCCACCTACACGCACGACTACATCGAGCTCCTGAACGTCTCGGGGGCTCCCGTCGACCTGAACGGCTGGTCCGTCCAGTACGCCGCGGCGGCCGGCACGAGCTGGGGCGGCGTCATCCCGCTCTCGGGCTCCATCGCGCCGGGAGCCTTCTACCTCGTCGCTGGCGCCAGCGGTGCGAGCGGCAGCGCGCTGCCGGTCAGCCCGCAGGCGTCCGGCAACGTGAACCTCTCGGGCACGAACGGAAACGTCGCGCTCGTCAGCCGCGCCACCTCCCTCACCTGCGCTACGGCGGCGTGTGCGACAGACCCCGCGGTCGTCGACCTCGTCGGCTTCGGTAGCGGGGCCGCCTTCGCAGGGACGGCAGCTCCCGCGCCGAGCAACACGAGCTCGGTCGCGCGCAAGGTCGTCGACGGTACGCCGGTCAACACGGCGGACAACGGCGCGGACTTCGCTGCCACGGGTACGCAGACCCCCGGCGCGGCCAACCCGGGGTACGTCCCGCCTGCGCCAGCGGTCGACAAGACGATCGCCGAGATCCAGGGCACCGGCACGGAGTCTCCGATCAAGGGCACGGTCGTGCGCACGACCGGTGTCGTCACCGCGTCCTACAAGACCGGTGGCTTCAACGGCTTCGTCATCCAGACTCCCGGCGCAGACACCACGCCTGACGCGTCTGACGCCGTCTTCGTCTACCTCGGCAGCGGCAACAACCCGACCGTGAGCATCGGTGACCACGTCGTCGTCGAGGGCACGGTCGACGAGTTCGGCGGCCTGACCCAGATCACCACCACCAACGACAAGGTGGCGGTCGACCTGGCCGGTACGGGCACCGCCACCGTCGTCGAGGGTCCCTGGCCGACGACCGACGTCGCGCGCGAGAAGCTCGAGAGCATGCTCCTCAAGCCGACCGGCCCCTTCACCGTCTCCAACACGTACTCCACGAACCAGTACGGCGAGGTCGGGCTCGCGTCCGGCACCAAGCCGCTGATCCAGTGGACCGACGTCGCGCGCCCCAGCACGCCGGAGGCTGACGCCGTCAAGGCGGACAACGCCGCCCGCGGCGTGACGCTCGACGACGGCGCGACGACGAACTACCTCGCCGCGGCGAACCAGTCGTCGGTGCCCCCGTTCGTCTCGCAGACCAACCCGGTCCGCGTGGGCGCCCCGGTGACGTTCAGCGAGCCGGTCGTCGTGGACTACCGAAACGGCACGTGGAAGCTCAACCCCACGAGCCAGCTGCTCGCGGGTGCTGAGGGCGACCTCGTCACGATCGAGAACACGCGGACGGCCGCGCCTGACGCCGCCCGTCTGGGCGACGGCGACATCAAGCTCGCGTCGTTCAACGTGCTCAACTACTTCACGACCCTCGGTGCCAACATCCCTGGCTGCAGCTCCTACAACGACCGCGCAGGCAACGGCATCACCGTGAACACGTGCACGGGCAACGGCCCGCGCGGTGCGTGGGACGCGGCCTCGCTCGCGCGTCAGCAGGCGAAGATCGTGTCGGCGATCAACACGATGGACGCCGACGTCATCGGCCTCCTCGAGATCGAGAACTCGGCCAAGCTCGGCGAGACCGCCGACGAGGCGACGGCGACGCTCGTCGACGCCCTCAACGCGGCCGACCCGTCGAAGTCGTGGGACTACGTGCGCTCGTCGCTCGACCTCCCGGTCGTCGCGCAGCAGGACGTCATCTCCAACGCGATCATCTACCAGTCCGACGTGGTCGAGCCGGTCGGTCCCTCGCGGGCCCTCGGCGACCAGAGCGCGACCGGCCAGCCGTTCGTGAACGCTCGCGAGCCGCTCGCGCAGGCGTTCACCTCGGTCGACGGCGGCGAGCCGTTCCTGCTCGTCGTCAACCACTTCAAGTCGAAGGGCTCTGCGGGTCCGCTCGCCGGAGACGCAGACACGGGTGACGGCCAGGGCGCGTCGAACGCGTCGCGCGTCGCGCAGGCGACCGCGCTGAAGAACTGGGTCCCGAAGGTTCTCGTGGACCTGTCCTACGGCGGTGTCGCCGTCGACGACGTCGCACTCGTCGGCGACTTCAACTCGTACTCGCAGGAAGACCCGCTGCAGGTGCTCTACAGCGCCGGGTACAAGAACGCGGACAAGCAGTTCAACGGGGACGAGCTGTTCTCCTACAGCTTCTCCGGGCTGTCTGGCTCGCTCGACCACGTGCTGCTGAACGACTCGTTCCTCGCGCGCAGCACGGGTGCCGACGTCTGGAACATCAACTCGGGCGAGACCATCGCGTTCGAGTACTCGCGGTACAACTCCCACGGTGAGACCTTCCACGAGGCCACCCCGTACCGCTCCAGCGACCACGACCCGGTCATCGTCGCGTTCGATGAGGGCACCGCGACCGCACCGACCACCAAGCCTCTCAACCTGCTCAACATCAACGACTTCCACGGCCGCATCGACGGCGACACGGTGAAGTTCGCGGGCACGATCGAGAAGCTGCGTTCCGAGGCGGGCGAGAGCAACACCCTGTTCCTCTCGAACGGCGACAACATCGGCGCCTCGCTGTTCGCGTCGTCGTCCGCTCTCGACAAGCCCACGATCGACGTGCTCGACGCGCTCGACCTGAAGGCTTCGGGTGTCGGCAACCACGAGTTCGACCAGGGGCTCTCTGACCTGACCGGTCGGGTCGCGGACGAGGCGGACTTCCCGTACCTCGCTGCCAACGTGTACGAGAAGGGCACCACGACCCCGGCGCTCGACGAGTACGCGATCGTCGACGTCGACGGCGTCCAGGTCGGCGTCATCGGCGCGGTGACGGAGGAGACCCCGTCGCTCGTGACCCCGGGCGGCATCGCCACCGTGGAGTTCGGCAACCCGGTCGAGGCCGTCAACAGGGTCGCGGCCCGGCTCACCGACGGCGACCCGTCGAACGGTGAGGCTGACGTGATCGTCGCCCAGTACCACGAGGGCGCCGGCTTCGGCACCCCCGAGGGTGCGACGCTCGCGCAGGAGATCGCTGCAGGCGGTGCCTTCGCCGAGATCGTGACGGACACGTCCGCCGCGGTCGACGTGATCTTCACGGGCCACACCCACAAGGAGTACGTCTGGTCCGGCCCGGTCCCCGGTGACCCGACCGCGTCCCGTCCGATCGTCCAGACCGGGTCGTACGGCGCGAACATCGGCCAGGTCCAGCTCGAGATCGACCCGGTCACGAAGGACGTCGTGGGCTCGAAGGCGCGCAACGTCAAGCGCACGACGACGGCCAACGCGCCGCTCGTCGCGGCGTTCCCCCGCGTCGCCGAGGTGAGCGCGATCGTCGACGCGGCGATCGCCGAGGCGAACGTCAAGGGCTCGGTCAAGGTCGGCACGATCACCGCCGACATCACGTCCGCGTTCGCGGGCGGGTCCTACGTCGACGGCAAGTACGTCGGCTCCGCGCCGGGCACCACGACGGGCCGCGACGACCGCGCCTCGGAGTCGGCGCTCGGCAACCTCGTCGCCAACTCGCTGCGCGACACGCTCGCCGCCCACCAGGCCGGCGCCGACTTCGGCGTCGTCAACCCGGGCGGCCTGCGCGCCGAGCTCCTCTACGCGAAGAGCGGCGCCGAGACCGAGAACGGGATCGTCACGTTCGCCGAAGCGAACGCGGTCCTGCCGTTCCTCAACAACCTGTGGTCCACGACCCTCACGGGCGCGCAGGTCAAGACGATGCTCGAGCAGCAGTGGCAGACCGACGCGAACGGGAACGTCCCGTCGCGGTCCTACCTGCAGCTCGGCCTCTCGGACAACGTCACGTACACGTACGACGAGACCCGTCCCGCCGGCGACCGCATCACCTCGGTGACGATCAACGGCGCGCTGGTCACCCCGGACGACACGTTCCGGGTGGGCACGTTCTCCTTCCTCGCCGAGGGTGGGGACAACTTCCGGGTCTTCAAGAACGGGACCGGCACGGTCGACACGGGTCTCATCGACCGTGACGCGTGGATGGCTTACCTGAGCGACGAGGACAACCAGGGCCTGACGCCGAGCTTCGCCCGGTCGCACGCGAAGGTCGTGGGCAACCCCGCGTCGGTCGCGGTCGGCTCGGACCTCTCCTTCGAGGTCTCGAAGCTCGACATGACGAGCCTCGGCTCGCCGCTCAACACGACGGTCACGGCGACGTTCTCGGGCGGGTCCCTCCCGGCCGAGGGTGTCAAGCTCGGTGACTTCACGGTCACGGGCGGCGCCGTCACCGTGGCGGGCACGGTCCCGACCGCGGCCCAGGGCGCGACGACGCTCACGCTCGTCGCGGCGCCGTCGGGCACGACCGTGAGCATCCCGCTCACGGTCACCGCCCGCGTCGCGGTCGCCACGACGACGACGCTCGCTGTCACGGGCAACGCTGTCGCCGGTGAGCCGCTCACCCTGACGGCGTCGGTCGCTCCTGCGGCTGCCGGCACGGTGACCTTCCGGGACGGCTCGACCGTCCTGGGGACCGCGAACGTCGCGGCGGGCAAGGCTTCGATCAAGAAGGCCCTCGCAGCCGGCTCGCACAGCCTCACCGCGCAGTTCGTGCCGACGGACGCCGCGGCGTTCACCGGCTCGACGTCGGCAGCCGTGGCTGTCACGGTCAAGGCCCCTGCGGTCCGCACGACGACGAGGCTCGCCGTCACCGGCAAGGCCGTCGCGGGCGAGCCGCTCACCCTGACGGCGTCGGTCGCTCCTGCGGCTGCCGGCACGGTGACCTTCCGGGACGGCTCGACCGTCCTGGGGACCGCGAAGGTCACGGGGGGCAAGGCTTCGATCAAGAAGGCTCTCTCGGCCGGGTCTCACGGTCTCACCGCGCAGTTTGTGCCGGCGGACGCCAAGGCGTTCAGCGGCTCGACGTCGGCCACGGTGTCGGTGAAGGTCGCCAAGTCTGGGACCACGATCGCGGCGAAGCTCTCCAAGAAGAAGGCTGCCTACGGCAGCCCGTCGACCGTGACCGTCACGGTCAAGGGCAAGTCGGCCAAGCCCTCGGGCAAGGTCACCGTCTACGAGGGCCGCAAGTCGATCGCCTCGGGGACCCTCAAGGTCAACGGGAACACCGGCAAGGTCACCATCACGCTCCCGAAGAACCTCTCGATCGGGAAGCACACGCTGACGGTGAAGTACTCGGGCAACGCGAACACCGAGGCCGCCAGCACCGCGAAGCTCGCCTACGAGGTCGTGAAGGCCACGGCCAAGGTCACGGTGTCGGTGAAGAACGCTGGTCGAACGGTCAGCATCACCGTCACGGCCCCGGGCACCAAGCCCTCGGGCCGGGTGACCCTGGCGGTCGACGGACGCTCCGGCAAGGCCGTGTCTCTGAAGAACGGCAAGGCCACCGTCAAGCTGGGTGCGCTCCGCACGGGCAAGCACACCTACACGGTGACCTACTCGGGCTCGTCCAACGTCAACAAGACGTCGACGACGACCAGGGTGAACGTGAAGTGACCTTCCTCGTGAAGTGATCGACACGGCGTGACACGCAGGGCCGGGTGGGCGACCACCCGGCCCTGCGTGCGTCCGCGACCTGGCCGCGGGTCGTCGCGTGTCAGGGGGATGAGGGAGGATGTGGACCGTGAAGATCACCACCGTGAACGTGAACGGGATCCGCGCCGCACACCGCAAGGGCATGCCTGCGTGGCTCGCGTCCGAGCAGCCTGACGTCCTCCTCCTGCAGGAGGTCCGCGCGACCGACGAGATCGTCGCCGAGCTGCTCGGGGAGGACTGGCACATCGTCCACCAGGCCTGCGACATCAAGGGTCGGGCCGGCGTGGCGATCGCGTCGCGCCTGCCCTTCGACGCCGTGCGCGTCGGCCTGGGCAACGGCGAGCCTGAGGTTGACGTCGACACGGGGCGCTGGGTCGAGGCTGACGTCGCTCTCCCCGCGGGCGGTCACGTGACCGTGGTCTCCGCGTACATCCACTCGGGCACGGCGGGCACGCCCAAGATGGACCAGAAGTACGCCCACCTGGAGAAGGTGACGGCTCGCATGCGCGAGCTCGCTGCCGCGGGTGGCCGGACGGTCGTCGCGGGCGACCTCAACATCGCGCACCGCGAGGTGGACATCAAGAACTGGAAGGGCAACCTGAAGTCCGCAGGTTTCCTGCCCGAGGAGCGTGCCTACCTCGACCTCTGGTACGACGAGCTCGGCTTCGCAGACCTCGGCCGGCGGTTCGGCGGGGACGGCCCCGGGCCGTACACGTGGTGGTCCAACCGGGGCAAGGCATTCGACAACGACTCCGGCTGGCGCATCGACTACCAGCTCGCCACCCCGGAGCTCGCGGAGGCCGCACGGTCGGTCGCGATCTGGCGCGCGCCGTCGTGGGACACCCGGTGGAGCGACCACGCACCTGTCACCGTCGAGTACGAGATCTAGACCGCGCCCGCAGAGCGACCCCGGTGGCACGAGGAGCATGCCGGCTGGCGATCCCTGCGGGTGTCCCGGCACGCGGGAAGGGACCCCCGGCCCGAGGAGCACGACCGCCCGCTGCCTAGGATGAACACATGACTCTCCCCACGACCGAGTCGGTCCGCGCTGCCCTCGACAACGTCATCGACCCGGAGATCCGTCGCCCCATCACCGAGCTCGGGATGGTCCGCGAGATCGAGCTCCTCCCCGACGGCGGCGTGCGCGCGCACATCGACCTGACGACTGCGGGCTGCCCGCTCAAGGCGACGATCATCACCGAGGTGACCGAGGCCGTCTCCCGCGTCGACGGAGTCACGGCGGTCCAGGTCGAGATGGGGGTCATGAGCCCCGAGCAGCGGGTCCGGCTCAAGAAGCAGCTTCGCGGCGGCGAGGGGGACCCCGTCATCCCGTTCGCCCAGCCGGGCAACCTCACCAAGGTCTTCGCGATCGCGTCCGGCAAGGGCGGCGTCGGCAAGTCCTCTCTCACCGCGAACCTCGCGGTCGCGATGGCACGTGACGGCCTGCGTGTCGGCGTCGTCGACGCCGACATCTACGGCTTCTCGATCCCTGGCATGCTCGGCGCGCGCAGCATGCCGACCAAGGTCGACGACATGCTGCTGCCGCCGATCGCCCACGACGTCAAGGTCGTGTCGATCGGCATGTTCGTCGAGCCCGGACAGCCGGTCGTCTGGCGTGGGCCGATGCTGCACCGTGCGCTTCAGCAGTTCCTCGGCGACGTGTTCTGGGGCGACCTGGACGTCCTTCTCCTCGACCTCCCCCCCGGCACGGGAGACATCGCGATCTCGGTCGCCCAGCTCCTGCCCGGCTCCGAGATCCTCGTCGTCACGACGCCGCAGCAGGCGGCCGCCGAGGTCGCGGAGCGCGCCGGCTCGATCGCGCGACAGACCCAGCAGGGGGTCGTCGGCGTCGTCGAGAACATGTCGTGGCTCGTGCAGCCCGACGGCTCGCGGCTCGAGGTGTTCGGCTCCGGCGGTGGCGAGCAGGTCGCTGCGTCGCTCAGCACGAGGCTCGGCACGCCCGTCCCGCTCGTGGGCCAGGTCCCGCTCGACATCGCGCTGCGCGAAGCCGGCGACACCGGCGTGCCGGTCGTGCTCTCGGCACCCGACTCCGACGCGGCACGTGCCCTCGTCGCCATCTCGCGGGCGCTCGTCAGCAAGGAGCGCGGCCTCGCGGGCCGCAAGCTGAGCATCACCCCGCTCTGAACCGCACCACCGGGTCTCGGTGGCGCCGATAGCCCGTACGCACACGTGGGGTGTGCACGTCGGCTACCGGTGCGGCCGGTGCGGGGCAGGCGCAGGGGCAGGTCAGGCTGAGGGTGGCTCGCTGTCGCGCTCTGCCACCAGCTCTGTCTCGCGGTCGGCCTCCCGTTCGGCCTCCCGCTCCGCGGCCATCTCCTCGAGCAGGTTCCGCAGCTCCGACCGCACGAAGTCGCGCGTCGCGACCTCACCGAGGGCGATGCGTAGAGCCGCCATCTCCCGAGCGAGGAACTCCGTGTCCGCAAGGTTCCGCTCGGCCCGCCGCCGGTCCTGCTCGGCCGACACGCGGTCGCGGTCGTCCTGCCGGTTCTGCGCGAGCAGGATCAGCGGCGCCGAGTAGGAGGCCTGCAACGACAGCATGAGCGTCAGAAGCGTGAAGCCGAACTCCTTGCTGTCGAACCGCCCACCGACAGGCCCCCAGGTGTTCCAGATCAGCCACGCCGCACAGAACACCGTCATGTACAGCAGGAACCGGGGCGTGCCCATGAACCGGGCGATGCCCTCGGACAGGCGGCCGAACCGGTCGTTGCCAGGCTTCCGCTCCGGCAGGAATCGCGCCCGGAAGCCGCGGCGCGCAGCCTTCGGCTGGTCGATGCGCTCAGCCATGCTGACCACCGCCGCCCGCTACGTCGGGGACGTGGTCGTCCTCGCGCCAGTCTTCGGGCAGCATGTGGTCGAGCACGTCGTCGATGCTCACGGCACCGAGGAGACGCCTCTCGCCGTCGAGCACCGGGAGGGCGAGCAGGTTGTACGTCGCGAGCAGACGGGTGATCTGACCGAGTGGCGCCTGCGGCGACACGTGGTCGACCTCGTCGAGCACCGAGCCGAGCGACTCGTGCGGCGGCTCGCGCAGCATCCGCTGGAAATGCACCACGCCGAGGAACCGCCCCGTGGGCGTCTCGATCGGGGGCCGCACGACGAACACCATCGACGCGAGCGCGGGCGCGAGGTCCTGACGGCGGATGTGCGCCATCGCCGCGGCGATCGACGTCTCGGGGCCGAGGATCACCGGCTCGGTCGTCATCAGACCGCCGGCCGTGTAGTCGTCGTACGCGAGGAGGCGACGCACGTCGCGCGCATCCTCGGGCTGCATGAGCGCGAGCAGCTCGCTCGCGCGCGCGTCGGGCAGCTCGTGCAGGAGGTCGGCGGCGTCGTCCGGCTGCATGGCCTCGAGGACGTCGGCCGCGCGGCCCGGCTCGAGCGAGGAGAGGATCGCGACCTGGTCGTCCTCCGGGAGCTCCTCGAGGACGTCGGCGAGCCGCTCGTCGTCGAGCGCCTCGGCGACCTCGAGCCTGCGGTTGTCGGTGAGGTCGTGCAGCGCGTCGGCGAGGTCGGCGGGCTTGAGGTCCTCGTAGGCAGCGAGCAGCAGGCCCGCCCCCTGCTTCTGCTCGGCAGACGCGAGGGACGTGACGGCGCGGACGGCGACGACCTCGCCCTGGTTGCGACGTCGGATGCCGAGTGCCCCCTTCGAGGGGTTGTCCCGTCGCACGAAGAGGCGGTCGACGACCCAGTCGCCGCTGCGCTCGAGCTCGATCGACACGTCCTCGATGCGGGCCGTGCCCGAGCCGTCCGTGAACTCGACGACGCGGTCGAACAGCTCGCCGATGACGAGCGTCTCCATGCGTCGCTTCTCGAAGCGGCGCATGTTCACGAGGCCCGTCGAGATGACCTGGCCGGTGTCGATCGAGGTGACACGCGTGAAGGGGAGGAAGACGCGGCGCCGGCCGGGGACCTCGACGACGAGCCCGACGGCGCGCGGCGCACCCTTGGAGCGCATGAGCACGACGACGTCCCGGACGCGCCCGACCTTGTCCCCGAGAGGGTCGAAGACAAAGGTCTCGGCGAGCCGGGCGATGAACACTCTCGTTGCTGCGCCGCTCACGGTTCCCGATCCTAGTGCGCATCCACCGAACGGCCAGGCGGGCGCGCAGCGCGCGGGCAGCAAGAAGATCGCGGTGGGGCAGACTGGTGGCATGAGCCAGCCGAACCTCAACCGAGCTCCCCAGGCCGCCGTCACGATGCCGAAGGGTGACGCCGTCGCGGCCTTCACGGACTACGTCGACGCGCAGCGCGCCGTCGACTTGCTCTCTGACCAGGCGTTCCCGGTGCAGAACCTGTCGATCATCGGCGAGGGCCTCACGATGGTCGAGCGCGTGATGGGCCGGCTGACGACGGGGCGGGTCGCGGTCGGCGGCCTCGCGTCGGGCGCGTGGTTCGGCCTGTTCGTCGGTCTGCTCCTCGCGATGTTCGCCTCGGAGGACGTCGCGGCGACCGTCATCTCGGGTGTCGTGATCGGCGCGGGCTTCGGGCTCATGTTCGCCCTCATCTCCTATGCGGCGACGCGGGGCAAGCGGGACTTCACGTCGCAGTCGCAGATCGTCGCGACGCGCTACGTCGTGCTGTGCAGCGTCGAGAAGGCGAACGAGGCGCGCCGTCTTCTCGCGGAGGCGGGCATCCGGTCGACGGCGGCGGACACGCCGATCGCGCACGTCGCGGCTGCGCCGTCGGTACCTGTCGCGCCTCAGGCTCGCCCGACGCCGTCGCACATCTCGAGCCAGTACGTCACGTCCGACGGCCGGCCGCGGTACGGCGTCCGCACGCAGGACGCCGCGCCGAAGGGCGCAGACGCTCCGCCGGCGGTTCCGGGGGACGCACCGGCGGTGCAGGACGCGCGTCCCGACGGGGACACCCCCTCGGTCTGAGCGGGTCCCGGGACGCCGCCTGACGCGGCGGCAACCCTTCCTGAGCGCGCTGCAAGCGCGCAGCCGAGGCTGCGCGCCTGCAGACGTGTCGCGTCAGCGCACCGACGCCATCCACGCCTCGAGCTCGTCGGGCGTGCGGGGGAGCGCTGCCGTGAGGTTCTCGTTGCCGTCCGCTGTCACGAGCACGTCGTCCTCGATCCGCACGCCGATGCCGCGCAGCTCCTCGGGGACGAGCAGGTCGTCGCTCTTGAAGTAGAGCCCCGGCTCGATGGTGAAGACCATGCCGGGCTCGATGACGCCGTCGAGGTACATCTCGGCGCGGGCCTGGGCGCAGTCGTGCACGTCGATCCCGAGGTGGTGGGAGGTGCCGTGCACCATCCAGCGGCGGTGGTACTGCCCCTCGGGAGTGAGCGACTCCTCGGCCGTGACGCCCTCGGGCAGCAGGCCCCACTCCTCGAGCCGGGCCGCGATGACCTCCATCGCGGCGGCGTGCACGTCGCGGAAGCGGCGGCCGGGGACGGCGGCGGCGAACGCGGCGTCGGCCGCGTCGAGGACTGCCTCGTAGACCTTGCGCTGCGTCTCGGTGAACGTGCCGGAGACGGGCAGGGTGCGCGTGACGTCGGCCGTGTAGAGGGAGTCGACCTCGACGCCCGCGTCGAGGAGCAGCAGCTCGCCCTCGCGGACCTCCCCGTCGTTGCGCGTCCAGTGCAGCGTGGTCGCGTGCTCGCCTGCGGCCGCGATCGTGTCGTAGCCGACCTCGTTGCCCTCGATGCGGGCGTGCCCGTCGAACGTCGCCTCGACGACGCGCTCGCCGCGCGGACGCCCGACGGCGCGGGGGAGCGCGCGGACCACCTCGGCAAAGCCTGCGATCGACGCGGCGACAGCCTTGCGCATCTCGGCGATCTCGAACTCGTCCTTGACCAGACGCAGCTCGGAGACGGCCTCGACGAGCGCGGCGTCGGTCAGGCCCTCGGTCGTCTCGGCGGCGGCGTCCTCCTGGATGCCAGCCTGCTCGCGGATCGACTCGACGAGCGTCTCGACCGTCTCGTCGGCGCCGGTGACGACGAGCACCTGGACGTGCCCGGCGTCCTTCGCGACGCGGTCTGCGAGCTCGTCGACGTGCGCGGTCGTGATGCCGGTGAGCGCCTCGAGGTCCGCGAGGCTCGGCCGCGCACCGACCCAGAACTCGCCGTAGCGGGCGTCGGCGTAGAACTCGGTCGTGTTGCGCTCGGCGAGCGGGCGGAAGAACAGGACGGCGTCGTGCCCGCCGCCCTCGCGCGGGTCGAGGACGAGCACCGCGTCGGGCTCCTGGTCCGTGCCCAGGCCGGTGAGGTGTGCGAACGCCGAGTGCGGGCGGAACCGGTAGTCCGTGTCGTTGGAGCGGACCTTGAGGGTGCCTGCGGGGATGACGAGTCGCGCACCCGGGAAGCGCGCGGAGAGCGCCTCGCGCCGGTCTGCCGTGAAGTCGGCGACGGGCGCCCGCTCCGGGCGCGCGTCAGGCCGCGGCGCCCAGCCGGACCAGATGAAGCTGCGGAAAGCGTCCGACGACGGGCGCTGCGAACGGTTGGAGCCCCGCTCGGCGATCGACTGGTCCTCGTGCGTGTTCCCGGCGGGCGTGGTCTCGGAGCTCATCGTCATCCTCGTGTCGTGGTGTGCTGTGTCTCCTCCCATCGTCCCACCGTCCGCACGGCGGGGAAACGTAAGGTGGGGTGTGCGCATCGACCTCCACACCCACTCGACGGTGTCCGACGGGACGCAGACCCCGTCCGAGCTGGTGGCGACGGCGGCAGGCCGGGGCCCGGCCGGGGCCCTCGCCGACGGTCCGCTCGACGTCCTCGCGCTGACCGACCACGACACGACGGCGGGCTGGGACGAGGCCGCGCGTGCCGCCGTCGAGCACGGGATCACGCTCGTGCGCGGGACCGAGGTGAGCGCACGATCGGGCTCGGTGAACGTGCACCTGCTCAGCTACCTGCAGGATCCGGACGAGCCCGCGCTCGCCGAGCTCTTCACCAGGGTGCGGGTGTCGCGCGAGACGCGCGCGCAGCGGATGGTCGAGCTCCTCTCCGTGGACTTCCCGATCACGTGGGGCGGCGTTCTCGAGCAGACGGCGGTCGGCACGACGATCGGCCGTCCGCACCTCGCGGACGCGCTCGTCGCCGCCGGGGTGTTCTCGCACCGCGACGAGGCGTTCGCGCAGGTCCTAGGGCCGCGCTCGCGGTACTACGTGCACCACGAGGTGCCCGACGCCGTGCACGCGGTGGGCGCGATCCGTGCCGCGGGCGGGGTTCCCGTCTTCGCCCACCCGGGCGCTCAGATGCGGGGACGGATCGTCTCAGATGCTGTCGTCGAGGAGCTCGTGGCAGCCGGGCTGGCAGGCTTGGAGGTCGGCCATCGTGACCACGACCCTGCCCAGCGAGAGCGGTTGTCCCGGTTGGCGACGAGGCTCGGCCTCTTCATGACAGGGTCGAGCGACTATCACGGCACGGGCAAGACCAACCTGCTCGGCGAGAACACGACTGTGCGCGAGGTCTTCGAGGAGATCGAGCGCCGAGGGAGGAGCGCGGTGGTCCGGCCATGAGCGACCTGATCGACATCCGACTGGCCACCGAGGTCTTCATCACCCTCTTCGTCATCATGGACCCGCCCGGGACCGTGCCGCTGTTCCTCGCTCTGACGAGCACCATGACCGGCAAGGAGCGTCACCGCGCCGCCCGCCAGGCCGTGCTCGTCGCCGCGGGTGTGATCCTCGGCTTCGCCCTCTTCGGTCAGCAGCTGCTCGGGTACATGCACATCTCGCTGCCAGCGCTCCAGGCGTCGGGCGGCCTGCTCCTCCTGCTCGTCGCGATGGAGCTGCTCACCGGCAAGCTCGAGGACCCCGAAGCGCCCAAGGGCAACGTCAACGTCGCGATGGTGCCGCTCGGCACGCCGCTGCTCGCGGGACCGGGCGCGATCGTCGCCGCGATGCTCTTCGTGCAGCGGGTCGACGGGTCGGTCACCGACTGGGTCTCGGTCGCCATCGGCTTCGCCCTGGTCCTCCTGTCCCTGTGGGTCGCGATGCGCTTCGCGGGCGTCGTCATGAAGGTCCTCGGCGAGTCCGGCACGATCCTCGTCACGAGGATCGCAGGCCTCCTGCTCGCGGCGATCGCCGTGCAGCTCGTCGCCGACGCGGTCATCGCGTTCGTCCAGACGGCGTAGGGTCCAGACGGCGTAGGGGAGCCGGGCCCCGGCCCTGCGTGACGACTGCCGCCACGGCTGCGTACCCGTCACGACAGATCGCCCCCACCCACGCGCGAGCGCGTAGGTGGGGGCGATCTGCGACTGTCTCAGCGGGTCACGACTCGGTCGTGGTGCCCTCTGCGCCCTGGCCACCGCGGGTGCGGCGACGGTTGCGCGAGCGGCGCGGACGGTCGCTCGCAGGAGCTGCGTCGTCGGACGCCGGACGCTCCGCCCCGGACCCGGCCTTGGTTGCGCCCAGGTCGCGGCCCCCGTCACGCCGACCGCCCTCGCGAGCGCCGTCGCGACGTCGTCCGTCACGGCCGCCCTCGCTCCGGCCGCCGTCGCGACGCCCACCCTCGCGACCGCCGTCGCGCGTGCCGGCGCCACGCGAGGACGGGCGCTTGCCCGTCTCGCCGAGGTCCTCGAGGACCTCGCCCGCGAGGCCCTCGAGGACCTGCTTGCTCTTCGGCAGGCGGCCCTTCGTGCCCGCGGGGATGTTCAGGTCGGTGTAGAGGTGCTCGCTCGACGAGTACGTCTCGACAGGCTCCGGCACGCCGAGGCCGAGCGCCTTGTCGATGAGCGACCAGCGCGGGACGTCGTCCCAGTCGACGAACGTCACTGCGGTGCCCTTGTTGCCCGCGCGGCCGGTACGGCCGGTGCGGTGCAGGTACGTCTTCTCGTCCTCAGGGCACTGGTAGTTGACGACGTGCGTGACGTCGTCGACGTCGATGCCGCGAGCCGCGACGTCGGTCGCGACGAGGACGTCGATCTTGCCGTGACGGAAGGCGCGCAGCGCCTGCTCACGAGCGCCCTGGCCGAGGTCGCCGTGCAGCGAGCCCGCCGCGAAACCGCGCTCGGTGAGCTCGTCCGCGACCTTCGCCGCCGTGCGCTTGGTGCGGGCGAACACGATCGTGCGGCCGCGCCCCTCGGACTGCAGGATGCGCGCGAGCACCTCGACCTTGTCGAGCGCGTGTGCGCGGTACACGACCTGCTTGATGTCCTTCTTCGTCATGCCCTCGTCGTCCGGGTCGTTCGCCCGGATGTGCGTCGGCCGCGACATGTAGCGGCGCGCCATCGCGACGACGGCGCCCGGCATGGTCGCGGAGAAGAGCATCGTGTGACGCGAGGCCGGCGTCTTCGACAGGAGCGTCTCGACGTCGGGCAGGAAGCCCAGGTCGAGCATCTCGTCGGCCTCGTCAAGGACGACGCACTTGACGTGGCTGAGGTCCAGGTGGCCCTGCTTGACGAGGTCGATCATGCGCCCCGGCGTGCCGACGACGACGTCGACGCCGGTGCGCAGCGTCTCGATCTGCGGCTCGTACGCGCGGCCGCCGTAGAGCTGGATCACGCGGACGCTGCGCTTCGCGGACGCCGTGGCCAGGTCGCCCGCGACCTGGACCGCGAGCTCGCGCGTCGGCAGGACGACGAGCGCCTGCGGCTTGCCCGGGTGCTTGAGGTCCTCGTAGCCGTCCTCACCGGGAGCGACGACGCGGTGGAGGAGGGGGACGCCGAACCCGAGGGTCTTGCCCGTTCCCGTCTTCGCCTGGCCGATGATGTCGTGGCCCTGCATCGCGACCGGGAGAGTCATCGCCTGGATGGGGAACGGGTGGGTGATGCCGGCCGCGACGAGCGCGTCGACGATCTCCTGCTTGACGCCGAAGTCGCCGAAGGAGGGGTTCTGGTCCGACTGGACGCTCGAGGAGACGTCCGTCTGGTCGGTGGTGGTCACTGTGCCTCACGGGTGGTGAAGGGCGTGGTGGCGCGGCACCGGGGACGGGCGGGTGCGCTGCGCAGCGGTGCTGCGGCCAGCGGCGACGGGCAGTCACGGCGGTGCCGGCGCTGTCGCGCCGGAGGGCCGGAAGCCGATCGCGGAGATGCGGGGGTGCCGGGGCACGCGCCGAGGCGCGGGCGACGGGCAGCCAGGTCAGTTCACAGATAGTCGTGCGTCGAGACGACCGGGCATCCGATGTACAGGGGCAGCATATCGGACGGGTCAAGGGCGAGTGGTGGGCCGCTACGCTGGACGGATGAGCCAGGCACCGCACGTCGAGCACGACGCGCCGGGCGTCCAGCCGGGGTCGACCCCCGCCGCTGAGCCCGGGGCACCCGCCACCGCACCCGCCGGAGGGGGCGCGAGCATCGCCGACACGACGGAGCTCCTCGCCCTCGTCGCGCAGATCGAGTCGGTCGCGTTCCTCCGCATCGCAGGCGCCGCCACGGCGGCCCCGGACCCGTTGAGCCGGCTGCGCCTCGCGCGCCTCGCGGGTGCCGCGCTCGCACGCCAAGAGACGATCCTGGGTCGCATCGCAGAGCTGGAGGGGGACACGGACGCCGCCGACGAGCTCATGCTCGGCCTCGACGCGACGTTCGACGACTACGACCAGCGCACGCAGCCGAGCAGCTGGTGGGAGGAGATCCTCAAGAGCTACGTCGGGCATGGGGTCGCGGTGGACTTCTGCCGGATCGTCGCTGGGGCGCTCGACCCGCAGAGCCGCGAGATCATCATGGGCGTGATCGAGGACGGCATGGCGTCCGAGCGGTCGATCGAGGTGCTCGACAGAGCGACGACGGACGACGAAGTTCTCGCGTCGCGGCTCGCGCTGTGGGGCCGTCGGCTCGTCGGGGAGGCGCTGAGCCTCGTGCAGTCGCTCCTCGCCGACCGGCCGTCCCTCTCCAGGCTCCTCGCGACGGCGATCGACCAGCGGTTCAGCGAGGACGAGCGTCCGGCCGACCACACCTCGTGGCTGTTCGGCCAGCTCACCGCCGAGCACACCCGCCGGATGGGACGTCTCGGCCTCGCGGCCTGAGCCCTGCCCGAGCCGGCGCACCCTGCTCGGGGCAGCCCGCCGCGGCGTCGTGCGCGAGCACAGGCACGGCCCGGTGGCAGGGAGACCTGCCGCCGGGCCGTGCCGTACGTGCCGCGTGTCAGAGCGGGCCGAAGCCGACCTTGCGCTGCTCCTCGGAACCGATCTCGATGTAGCCGATCGCGGCCGTCGGGACGAGCACGCGGCGGCCGCGGTGGTCGGTGAGGTCGAGCACGGAGCCCGACTCGAGCGCCTTGGTGACGGCCGCCGTGACCTCGGCTGCGGTCTGGTCGGACTCCAGGACGAGCTCGCGGGCCTGGTTCTGCACGCCGATCGTGATCTCCACGTCGATCTCCTTGTTCGCACGGACGGATGTCTCTCGCGACCAGAATCGCACCTCGCGGCGTGCCGCGGGGCGTTCTCGGTGCGCTGTTCGCCCAGCGCGCACTCGCTCGGTCGGGGCACGCGCGTCGCGGCCGGGGAGTGTCGGTGGCCCGTGATGGGATCTCATCCATGACGACGACCGGGCTGCGCGCAGTGCTCAGCGAGCACGTCGAGCGCACCGACGGGGAGCCGCCCGCGCTCGACGCGTCGCAGCAGCGCGCGGTCGAGGCCGCGCGGACGAATCCCGTGACGCTCGTGACGGGCGCGCCGGGCACGGGCAAGTCGACGACGGCGCTCGCGGTCGCGGTCGATCACCTCGTCCCGGGTGACGGCAGGGTGCCGCTCGACCCGTCGCGCGTCCTCGTGCTCGCTGCGACCCGTCGTGGGGCGGGAGAGATGCGGGACCGGCTCGCGGGCCGCGCGGCCCGCACGGTCGGCCAGCCTCTCGTCCGGACGGCAGCCTCGGTCGCGCACGGCATCCTGGCGCGGCGCGCGAGCGCGTGGGGCGAGCCGGCGCCGACGCTCGTGTCGGGACCTGAGCAGGACCGGATCCTCGCCGAGCTGATCGAGGGCCATCTCGCGGGGGAGGGCGTGCCTCTCGACCTCCCGCCGTCGGTCCCCGCCGAGGCTCTCAGGACCCGAGGCTTCCGCGACGAGCTCCGTGACGTCCTGATGCGCGCCGCAGAACGCGGTCTCGACCCGGTCGCGCTCGACGAGCTGGGGGAGCGGTACGGGCGGACCGCGTGGCGCACGTGCGCGCGGCTGTTCGAGGAGTACCGCGACGTGATGTCGCTGCGGCAGGCGACGCCGGACGCGGGCGCGCGGGTCGACCCGGCGTCAGTCGTGCACGACGCGATCGACGCGCTGACCTCGTGGGACGACGAGGTGCCGGAGGTCGCGCGCCCCCGCTGGGACCTCGTCGTCGTCGACGACTACCAGGAGGCGACGCAGGCGGTCGCGCGTCTGCTCGCGGTGCTGCACGCCGACGGGGCGCGGCTCGTCCTCGTCGGAGACCCCGACGCCGCGGTGCAGGGGTTCCGCGGTGCGGTGCCTGCCCTCGTCGCACGCTCGGCAGCGCCCCCCGGCGCCGAACCAGGTGCGTTCGGCGCTCATCACGTCCCGCTCGAGCGTGCCTGGCGACACGGACCGGACCTGCGCGCGGTCACGCGGCGCGTGGCCCAGGCGGTCGCGGCTGCGGGGACGGTCGCGCACCGGCGGGCAGGCGCGGTCGACGACGGTGCGGCACGCGGCTCGGCGACGTCGGACCCGGTCGTGACGAGTCTGGTCGCCGAGAGGAACCGTCCCGCACGCGTCGCTCTGCTCGCGGGGCCGTCGCAGGAACATGCGTACATCGCGCGGACGCTGCGGGCGTGGCACCTGCTCGACGGGGTCCCGTGGGAGGAGATGGCCGTCGTCACGCGCTCAGGAGGTCAGGTCAGCGCGCTGCAGCGCGCCCTCATCGGGGCATCGGTACCGGTGAGCGTCCTCGGGTCCCAGGGGCCGCTGCGCGACGAGCCCGCGGTGCGGCCGCTCCTCGACGCCGTCGAGGTGGCCGACGGTCGTCCGCTCGACGTCGAGCGTGCGCTCGGGCTGCTGCTCTCGCCGGTGGGCGGCCTCGACGCAGTGTCGCTGCGCCGCCTGCGTCGCGTCCTGCGCGGCGAGGAGATCGCGGCCGGGGGCGGACGCAGCTCCGACACCCTGCTCGTCGAGGTCCTCGATGATCCCGCGCTCGCCGCTCAGCTTCCCGCTGCCGTCCGACGTGGCGCGGCGCAGGTCGCTGCGGTGCTCGCACGAGGCCGGGAGGCTGCCGCACGCCCGGGCGCTGACGCGCAGACCGTCCTGTGGGCCGTGTGGGACGCGACCGCACTCTCCGCGCGGTGGCGCAGCGCCGCGCTCGCCGGGGGCAGCGCGGGCATGCGCGCGGACCGCGACCTCGACGCCGTCATGGCGTTGTCGAAGGCAGCCGAGCGGTTCGTCGACCGCAACCCGCGCGCGCGAGCGAGCGCCTTCGTCGACCACGTCCGGTCGCAGGACCTCCCCGCCGACTCGCTCGCGGCGAGCGGCGGCACGCAGGACGCCGTCGCCGTCCTCACGCCAGCAGGCGCAGCCGGTCGCGAGTGGCGTGCCGTCGTCGTCGCGGGTGTCCAGGAGGGCGTGTGGCCGGACCTCCGCCTGCGTGACTCCCTGCTCGGCGCGCAGACGCTCGTCGACGCTGTCGCCGGCATCGTCGTGCCCGGAGGCGACAGCGCCGCGCACGCGGCGCACGCCCGCCGCGCCGTCCTCTCCGACGAGGTGCGCGCCTTCCTTGTCGCGGTGTCCCGCGCGCGCGAGCACCTGCTCGTCACCGCGGTCGAGGACACCGAGAGCTTTCCGTCCGTCCTCGTCGACCTCGTCGACCCCGTCCCGGACACGGACCGCGCGGAAGACGAGGCGCCGGACGCGCGCCGTCGAGACGTCCCCGAGGCCCTCGACCTGCGCGGGCTCGTCCTGCGAGCCCGCGCGCAGCTCCACGACGAGGTCCGACGCGACGGCGCGGAGGCCACCTCCCCGCACGCGAGCGAGGCCGCCGCGGTCCTCGCGCGCCTCGCCGAGGCGGAGGTCCCGGGTGCCGACCCGGCAGGCTGGTACGGCGTCCACCCGGTCTCGAGCACCGGACCCACGTGGGAGGCCGACGCACCGGTCCCGGTCTCGCCGTCAAAGGTCGAGTCAGTCTCGACGTGCGCGCTGCGCTGGGCCCTCGAGACTGCGGGCGGTCGCTCCGCCGACGCGCTCTCCCAGTCGCTCGGCTCGCTCATCCACTCGATCGCCGAGGAAGCGCCCACGGCCTCGTTCCACGAGCTGGCCGCGACGCTCGACCGCCGCTGGCCCGAGCTCGGGCTCGCACCCGGCTGGCCCGAGCGTGTCACACGCACCCGTGCCCGCGCGATGGTCGAGCGGCTCGCCCGGCACTTCCAGGACAGCGGCGAGGTCCTCGCCGTCGAGGCCCGGTTCACCACCCAGGTCGGCCGCGCCGTGCTCAGCGGGAGCGTCGACCGTCTCGTGCGGCAGGAGGACGGCACCGTCCTCGTCGAAGACCTCAAGACCGGTGCCGCCCCGAGCAAGGACAAGGCCGTGAGCCACCCCCAGCTCGGCGCCTACCAGGTCGCTCTCGCCGAGGGCGCCTTCCACGAGGTGCCTGGGCTCGAGGAAGGCGCACTGAGCGCTGGCGCGCAGCTCGTGCACGTCAACCAGGGCAAGGACGCGACGCTGCGCACCCAGCCCGCGCTCCACACCGCCGACGACCCGCGGTGGGCCCACGACCTCGTCGAGGACGTCGCAGGGACCATGGCGTCGGCGTGCTTCGAAGCGCGCATCAACCCGCTGTGCGGCTTCTGCCCGGTCCGCCGCAGCTGCCCGCTGCAGACCGTAGGACGCACGCTCGGGCAGGAGGCCTCATGACGCCGTACACCCCTGAACCCACCCGCCCGGCGACAGAGCCCGCCAGGCCCGGGACCGGCGCGCCGGACGTCGCCGCGATCACGGCCGGCGGCCGCACTGCGACGGCCGACGCGCCGGGAGCGCCACCCATCGTCACCCCTGCCGCGCACGCGCCCTCGCGCAGGCTCGTCCCCGCGACCGAGATCGCCGAGCTGCTGGGGCAGCACCGCCCGACCGACGAGCAGCTCGCGGTGATCGAGGCGCCCCTCGAACCCGTGCTCGTCGTCGCGGGCGCGGGCTCCGGCAAGACCGAGACGATGTCCGCACGCGTCGTCTACCTGATCGTCAACGGGCTCGTCGAGCCCGACGAGGTGCTCGGCCTCACGTTCACCCGCAAGGCCGCGGGTGAGCTGGGGGAGCGGATCCGTCGCAGGCTGCGCACACTCACCGCGCGCATGCGCGACGCTGGTCAGCACGCACTGCTCGGCGACCTCGAGGACCAGACCCCGGACGCCGCGCTCCTCGCGTCGATGCGCCGCCCCACCGTCGCGACCTACAACTCGTACGCCGCAGGCCTCGTCAAGGAGCACGGCCTCCGGCTCGGCATCGAGCCCGGCGCGCGGCTCCTCGGGGAGGCGAGCCAGTGGCAGCTCGCCCAGGAGGTCGTCGAGCGCTGGACCGGCGAGCTCGGTACCGACGCGGCGCTCAGCACCGTCGTCGACGCCGTGCGCCACCTCTCCGGATCGCTCAGCGAGCACCTGCTCAGCACCGACCAGGCCCGTGCCCGCATGACCACGATCATCGACACGCTCCTCGCGACGCCCGACGCGAAGGGCAAGAAGGGCCCCTACGCCTCGACGACGAAGCTCCTCGAGCTCATGAGCCACCGTGTCCAGCTCCTCGACCTCGTCGACGAGTACCGCAGGCGCAAGCGCTCGACCGACTCCCTCGACTTCGCCGACCAGGTCGAGCTCGGCGCGCGCCTCGCCGAGCAGCACGACGAGGTGCGCGTCGCCGAGCGTGCGCGGTACCGCGTCGTCCTCCTCGACGAGTACCAGGACACGTCGTACGCCCAGGCTCGGATGCTCGGTGCCCTGTTCGGCGACGGTCACGCCGTGACCGCCGTCGGCGACCCGAACCAGTCGATCTACGGGTGGCGCGGCGCGAGCGCCTCCGGCCTCTCGCGCTTCGCCGAGCAGTTCTCCGGTGTCGGCCAGGTGCACCACCTCGCCCTGAGCACCTCCTGGCGCAACGACCAGGCCATCCTCGACGTGGCGAACGCGGTCGCCACGCCGCTCCGCGACCCCGCGCCGGAGCGCGTCGCAGGCGCCCCCGCCCCGACGTCCACCGGCGACGCCGCGGTCATCGAGCTGCACGCCCGCCCGGGAGCGGGCCCCGGTCACGTCAGCGCGGCCTACACGGCGACCGAGGACGAGGAAGCGGCCGCCGTCGCCGACTTCGTCGCACGATGGTGGCGACCTCGCACGTCCCGCGACGGCGCGACGACCGCGGCCGTCCTGTGCCGCAGCCGCAAGCAGTTCGCCGCCGTCGAGGTCGCGCTGCGGTCGCGAGGCATCCCCGTCGAGGTCGTCGGCCTCGGAGGGCTCCTCGAGGCGCCCGAGGTCGTCGACGTCGTCTCGCTCCTCCAGGTGGTCCACGACCCTTCCCGCGGCGACTCGCTCATGAGGCTGCTCACGGGGCCGTGGACCGCGCTCGGTGCCGCCGACCTGTTCGCCGTTGCCGACCTCGTCCGCGAGCTCGCCCGGCGGCACGCCTACGCCGCCAGCCGCGCGGCTGACGCGCAGCGCGGGAGCGGCACGGAACCGCAGCCCAGCAGCGCGGAACCGGGCGACGCCAGAGACGCGGCCACCGCGCCCAGCGTCGTGACGGAGGCAGACGTCGTCGACTCGCACTCGATCGTCGACGTGCTCGACGAGTTCCCCGCACCCGGATGGCAGAGCCCAGGCGGCAGGTCCCTCACGCCCGACGCGCACGCCCGTCTCACCAGGCTGTCCGCCCTCCTGGCACGCCTGCGCGCCAGCACCTACCTCTCCGTCCCCGAGATCGTCGTCGAGGCCGAGCGCGCCCTCGGCCTCGACATCGAGGCCGGGTTGCTCGACGGCCCGCACGCCGCCCGCGCCCGCGCCAACCTCGACGCGTTCCGCGACCTCGCCATCTCGTTCGTCGACGGAGCCGACCTGCCGACGCTCGGCGCCTTCCTCTCGTGGCTCGACGTGGCCACGACCAACGAGCGCATCGACACCGCGATCTCCGACCCCGATCCCGACGCCGTCCAGATCGTCACCATCCACGCGGCCAAGGGCCTCGAGTGGGACGTCGTCGCAGTCCCCGGGCTCGTCGACGGCGGCCTCCCCAGCACCGCCTGCACCGGCCCTCAGGGACCCACCGACTCCGCATGGCTCACGGGGCTCGGCACGCTCCCGTACCCGCTGCGCGGCGACGCCCGCGACCTGCCGCGGTTCGCCTTCGAGGACGCCGAGAACCACAAGGACCTCGACAGCCTGCAGAAGGTGTTCAAGCAGGACGCCGGCGCGCACCAGGTCACCGAGGAACGCAGGCTCGCCTACGTCGCGTTCACACGCGCGCGCTCCCGCCTGCTCCTGACAGGCTCGTGGTTCCGCGGTGAGCGCAGCAGCGCCACCCCGCCCTCGTGCTTCCTCACCGAGCTGGCCGACGCCGGGCTCGTCGACACGTCGACCTGGACCGGCGAGCCTGAGGGGGTCAACCCCGCGCTCGAGCGCGAGGTCACCGCGACCTGGCCTGCGGCAGACGGCGTCGACCCCGTGCTCGCCTCCGCTGCCGCGCGCGTGCGCGCAGCACGTCGCGCCGAAGCCCAGGAGACGCACGGCGACGCCGCGCACGCAGGCGTGTCCGGGCGCAGCGCGACGACCGAGTCCGCACCGGGCGCAACGTCGCCCGTGGACTTGGCTCCCGCCCGCGCAGGGGCCGACGAGACCGTCCCGCTCGCGCAGCTCGCCGAGATCCTCCTCACCGAGCGCGACGCACGCCGCCGGCCCGTCACGGACGTCGAGATCCCTGCGCACGTGTCCGCGTCCGCGATGGTGCGGCTCGCTGCGAGCCGCGAGGAGTACGCCCTCTCCCTGCGCCGCCCCGTCCCGAGCGAGCCGTCGGTCCACGCCCGCCGCGGCACGACCTTCCACGCGTGGGTCGAGCAGTTCTACTCGTCGCCGGTCCTCATGGACCTCGACGACCTCACGGACGCCGACGACACCGAGCCTGACGCCGACCTCGAGAAACTCCGCCAGACGTTCCTCGCGACCCCGTGGGCGTCGCTCGACCCGATCGCCGTCGAG
Source organism: Sanguibacter hominis ATCC BAA-789 (assembly GCF_012396185.1). Taxonomy (GTDB): domain Bacteria; phylum Actinomycetota; class Actinomycetes; order Actinomycetales; family Cellulomonadaceae; genus Flavimobilis; species Flavimobilis hominis. The sequence goes on along the minus strand of NZ_JAAXOW010000001.1, from coordinate 458,598 downwards.
GTCGACATCGAGACGCCTCTCGCGGGCGTCATGACCCGCTCACGCATCGACGCCGTCTTCCCTGACCCCCGCCCCGGGTGCAGTCCCGGGCAGGTCGTCGTCGTCGACTGGAAGACCGGCCGCGAACCCACCGACCCGGCCGCCGTGCGCGCCCGCGAGGTGCAGCTCGCCGTCTACCGGCTCGCCTGGTCCCGCTGGACAGGCACGCCGCTCGACGACGTCGACGCTGCTTTCTGCTACCTCGGCGACGGCGTCACGCGCCGCCCCGCGCGCCTCCTCGACCTCGACGAGCTCGAGGCACTCCTGCGCGGCTGAGTCCCTGAGCGAGGCCGTCTGGCGTCAGTCGTCGTCGCGCGACGGCTCGTCCACCGGCGCGTCGTCGGCCTCGTCCGCGCCCTCCGCACCCTCATGGACGGCCTCGTCGAGGTCCAGGAGCATCTCGACCGCGTCGTCCACGACGTCCTTCTGCTCGGTACGCACGCCGTGCAGGAGCCACCGTGCCAGGGCGAGCTCGCCCGCGAGCAGCGCCCGGTCCACGAGGTGCGCGTCCGCCGACTCCGTCCGCGCGAGCTGGTACGCCTCGAGGATCGACTCGACCGACTCCGGCGGCGCCGCGACCAGCAGCCACGACAGGTCGTCTGCAGGGTCCGCCACCTTGCACTCCGCCCAGTCCACGATCCCGTTCACGGACTGCTGTGCCACGAGGATGTGGTCCCCGTTGAGCTCGCCGTGCGTGACCACCGGCCGGAACCGCCACATCGCGACGTTCTCGAGCGCCTGCTCCCAGCGCCGCAGCAGACGCGCAGGCACGCGCCCGGTCCGTGCCGCCTCGTCGACCTCCGAGAGCCGCCGCTGTCGATACTCCTCGGCCGAGTAGCTCGGCAGGCCCGCATCCTCCACGAGCGACGTCGGCAGCTCGTGCAACGCTGCGATCGCACGCCCCACGGAACGGGCCAGCCCTGGGCCAGGCTGCAGCCGGTCGGCCTGCAGCGGCACCCCGGGAACCTCCGGGTGCACCACGGCGCGACCGCCCTCCGGCAGCGTCGCGAAGCCAGCGGGGGTCGGGACGGCGAAGGGAAGGTCCCCGGCGTCGACACGGTCGGCGAGCCTGCGCAGCAGCACCATCTCGGCCTCGAGGCTCGCACCCGCCGCAGCGTTGCGCGGGGCGCGCACGATCCAGTGCCGGCGCGTCGAGTCGATCACGACGGCGACGTCGTTCGACCCGTCCGAGTCGAGCAGGCGAGCGTCGACCACGTCCATCCCGGGGACGGCGGCGGTCGACAGGGCGGCCAGGGTCAGGGCGGAGCGGTGCACGGGTCCACGGTACGTCGCCGGGTGCCGCTCGGGCCGCACGACGCGACCGCGTCCGCCCGTCGTACCGTGATCGCATGAACCTTGCACCGGTGACCGACTGGGCCCAGCTCCCGCTGTCACGCACGACGGTCGACCGCGCGGCCGAGCTTCGCGACGAGGTCGACCTCGTCGAGCGGCTCGTCGCCACGTCGTCGACCCGCGTCGTGCTCGTGCGCGGCGCGTCGCTCGCCGTGCGCGCCGCGACGGCGCCAGGTGCGCTCGCGCTCGACCTCGTCCCAGCGGGCGAGGTCGTCGCCGCGCTGAGCGCCGCGTCGTCGGAGCTCACGGCGCCGCACGCGCCTGGCTGGCTGTTCCTCGGTACGGACGACGACGGTGCGTACCTGGCGCTCGTGCTGCCCGCCGAGCCGGACGACGACGTCGACATCTCGGGCGTCGTGCCTGCGCGCGCGGAGGACCTGCTCGGGCGAGGCCGCCGCTTCGAGAGCCTGCGCGACGCGGGCCACCTGCTCGACGCGCGTGACGCCGGTCTGGCGACGACCGCCGTCGGCGTCGCTGCGTGGCACGTGCGCGCGCTGCGCTGCGAGCACTGCGGCGAGGCGACGCGGCCCGCTCGCCACGGCTGGTCGCGCGTCTGCACGTCCGACGGCCGCGAGACCTTCCCGCGCACCGACCCGGCCGTGATCATGGCGGTCGTCGACGACGACGACCGCCTCCTGCTCGGCCATGCCGCCACCTGGCCCGAGGGCCGCTTCTCGACCCTCGCCGGTTTCGTCGAGGCGGGCGAGTCCGTCGAGGCTGCCGTGCGCCGCGAGGTGCGCGAGGAGACGACCGTCGTCGTCGGCGACGTCGAGTACCGGTCGTCCCAGCCGTGGCCGTTCCCGCGCTCGCTCATGCTCGGGTTCCGGGCTCACGCCCTGACGACCGACGTCGTCGTCGACGGTGTCGAGGTGACGGGTGCGCGCTGGTTCACGCGCGACGGGCTCGCGGCGGACCTCGCTGCCGGGCGCGTGCTGCTGCCGATGCGGTCGTCGATCGCGCGCGGGCTCATCGAAGAGTGGTACGGGGGCCCGCTCGCCGACCGAACCGAGTGATCGGGAAGGTTCGCAGGCACCGCGCGGTTATGGTGGGCGACCGACCCACCGACCGGAGGACACCCGTGACCATCCCCGCCCCGCACACGCCCGACGCCGGCTCCGTCGTCATGTACTCGACCACGTGGTGCGGCTACTGCCAGCGCCTGAAGAAGCAGCTGACGAGCGAGGGCATCGGCTACACGGAGATCGACATCGAGCAGGAGTCGAGCGTCATCCCGTACATCGAGCAGGTCAACGACGGGAACTGGGTCGTGCCGACCGTCGTGTTCCCTGACGGGTCGTCGGCGACCAACCCGTCGCTCGCGCAGGTCAAGGAGCGCATCGGCGCGTGACGCCGCACGTTCCGCCCGGTCGGGGTGGTCGCCCCGACCGCGCGGAGATCGCTGAGCCGTCCCCAGGGGCGACCTCGGCGGCTGTCGGTGTCAGCCGCGCCTGAGAGAATCTCCGGTGATGTCTGCCGACGAGATCCTCGAAGCGCTCGACCCCGACCAACGGGCTGTCGCCACCGCCCTGACCGGGCCCGTGTGCGTCCTCGCGGGCGCGGGCACGGGCAAGACGAGGGCGATCACGCACCGCATCGCGTACGGCGTGCGCACCGGCGTCTACCAGCCGACGAGCGTCCTCGCCGTGACGTTCACCGCCCGGGCGGCGGGGGAGATGCGCACGCGGCTGCGCGACCTCGGTGTCGCCGGGGTGCAGGCGCGCACGTTCCACGCGGCCGCGCTCAAGCAGCTCAGCTACTTCTGGCCCCGCATCGTCGGCGGGGCGCCGCCCCGGATCCTCGAGCACAAGGCGCCCGCGGTCGGGCAGGCGGCCGCCGCGCTCGGCATGACGGTCGACCGTGTCGCGGTGCGCGACCTGTCCTCGGAGATCGAGTGGGCCAAGGTCTCGATGATCCCCGCGGACGACTACCCGCGTGCGGTCGCAGCGCTCCATCGGGAGCCGCCGGCGGGCTTCGACGCGCACGCCGTCGCGCGTCTGATGCGCTCCTACGAGGAGGCCAAGACGGCGCGCGGCGTCATCGACTTCGAGGACGTGCTGCTCTACGTCGGCGACATGATCCACTCCAACCCGCCGGTCGCCGACGAGATCCGGCGCCAGTACCGCCGCTTCGTCGTGGACGAGTACCAAGACGTCTCGCCGCTGCAGCAGTTCGTGCTCGACCAGTGGCTCGGCGATCGTGACGAGCTGTGCGTCGTCGGCGACCCGAGCCAGACGATCTACTCGTTCACGGGGGCTACACCGCACCACCTCCTGAGCTTCCGCAAGACCTACCCGAAGGCGGTCGAGGTGCGCCTGGTGCGCGACTACCGCTCGACCCCGCAGGTCGTCTCGCTCGCCAACGCGCTGCTCGCGGACCGCGCCGGTCGCGGCTTCGCGGGCCTCGAGCTCAAGGCGCAGCGTCCCTCGGGCCCTCCCGTGACGTTCACGGTGTACGACGACGACGAGGCCGAGGCGGCACAGGTCGCCGCGGCCGTCGGGCGCCTCGTGAGGTCCGGGACCCCCGCAGGCGAGATCGCCGTGCTCTACCGTACGAACGCCCAGTCGGAGCTGTACGAGCAGGCTCTCGCGGACGCGGGCATCGCGTATCTCGTGCGTGGTGGCGAACGCTTCTTCCAGCGTCGAGAGGTCCGCGAGGGGATCGTGCTGCTGCGGGGGGCTGCGCGCGCCGTCGACCCGGGGCAGACGCTCCCCGAGATCGTCCGGGACGTGCTGGTCAACGCGGGCTGGGCGCCCGAGCCCCCGGCGGCGCGCGGCGCGGTGCGGGAACGGTGGGAGTCGATGCAGGCGCTCGTCGCGCTCGCGGACGACCTCTACGCGACGACGAAGGCCGGCCTTCCCGAGCTGGTCGCGGAGCTCGACGAGCGTGCGGCCGCCCAGCACGCGCCCGCCGTCCAGGGGGTGACGCTCGCGTCGCTGCACGCCGCGAAGGGCCTCGAGTGGGATGCCGTCTTCCTCGTCGGGCTGAGCGAAGGCCTCATGCCGATCTCCCTCGCGGAGACGCCCGAGGCGATCGCCGAGGAGAAGCGTCTCCTCTACGTCGGGATCACCCGCGCACGGGTGCACCTGCGGCTGTCGTGGGCCCGGTCGCGCAACCCGGGCGGGCGGGGGAGCCGTCGTCGTTCGCGGTTCCTCGACCGGTTGTGGCCCGCAGCCGAGCCGTCGCTCCCGGGCCGCAGGCCTGCCGACGGAGCGGCAGTCCGGCTGACGGGGGAGTACGACCAGGAGCTCTTCGAGGCACTGCGGGACTGGCGCGACAGCGTCGCGGTGGCGGTCGACCGTCCGAAGTTCACGGTCCTGTCTGACCAGATGCTCGCGGAGATCGCCGAGACCCGGCCCGCGGACGAGCGGGCGCTCGTGCGCGTCAAGGGGGTCGGCCCGACGAAGATCAACCAGTACGGGGCGGCGATCCTCGGGATCGTCGCGCGGTCCGGAGCCGCGAGATCGTGACGTCCTGGAGGTCGCGGAGACCACTCGCACCCGGTGTTCGGAAACTCGCTGGTTAATTAAGTTGTCCCCGTTCGCGGGGCAGGTCTAGTGTGAACGAGTCCTTGCAGGAGCGGCCTGACCCGAGAGGGAACGGCCCGATGGAGAGATGGAGGTGAGTGCTCGATGAAGAAGAACATGATGACCGGAGCGGCGTTTAGCCCGCTTCCCGTCCGTGTCTCTGCCGCCGCGTCGTACGACCGGCGCAGCACTCACCTCGCACGCGCAGCCGCAGCACCGGCAGGCGCACATCTGGTGGCACGTGATCGGGTTCGCGGGCACTGACCCCCGCCCCCCTCACCACTGCACCATCGCGACTCCCGCGGACGCACCTCCTCCCCGTCTCTGACGGGTGAGCTCCGAGCAACCCGCCCTGACCAGGGCGGAGCCGGACCCGGAGAGCGTCCTCTCGAGTCGTCCATCGACACTCGCAAACGGACTTCCCGGAGGACATCGTGCGGCTCAGCATGCTGCTCGACACCAGCACCCAGCGCGACACGCCCGTCGTCGTCGCCCCCCTGCCCCGTTCAACGACCCGCGCCGGATCACCTGCACCTGCCACGCAGACGCAGGATGACCGCGCCGAGTTCGACCGCCTCATGGGCTCGATGCTGCCCTGCCGCGTCGAGGACCCCGAGCTCTGGTTCGCCGAGAAGACCGTCCAGGTCGAGCAGGCGAAGGCCCTGTGCCGCGCCTGTCCGCTCGTCGACGCCTGCCTCGCCGGCGCGATCGACCGGCAGGAGCCGTGGGGCGTGTGGGGCGGCGAGGTCTTCGTCGACGGCCGCGTCGTCGCCGTCAAGCGAGGCCGCGGACGGCCCCGCAAGGTTCAGCCGAGCCTCGCGTGACCACCCGCGACCTCAGGCGGTCGCTGCACGGCTCGACGACCGCACGGCCCCCTGGCCGGTGCACCCGCAACCCGGGTGCACCGGCCATCGTTCTTCCCGGGCGCGGATGTCGGGGAGGGCGAGGTGCGTCGACGTGACGACGGTCCGGCAGGACCGGTCCCACGTCGGCTCGGCCCCGGTCACGGCGAGGCTGCCGGTGTCGAGGAAGGCGAGGACGGAGCGCGTCACGACGACGGCCGCTGCGCTGGCGAGCAGCGGCTCGTCCGGGGTGAGCTCTCTGACCCGGGGAGCGCGCGGGCCCGACGGCGCCCATGCTGACGCGGTGAACGCGTCGGTGCCACGTTCGTCCTGGGTGTGCAGGCTGATGCAGCACAGGCACGGCGTGCGGCCAGGCACGACGACATGGCTGACGTCGACGGCGTCAGGGCGGCAGCGCACGACGAGGTGCGGGACGCGCTCACCCATGAGCCGCCACGCACGGTCGGGAGCGAGGTCCTCGTCGGTCACGACGACGAGCATGTCGAGGGCAGCGAGGGGCACGTCGTGCGGGCGGGAGGGCGCGACACGTGAGCTCGTCCCGCTCGCGGACTCGGCGACGAGCCGCGCGGCCGCGATGCGGCGCAGCGATCCGACGTCGCGAGACCCGTACCCGCCGGGGCCGAGGTCGGCCTGGGTGACGTGCCGGGCGTCGTCGAGCACGAGACGGCCTATCCCTGAGGTGGCGAGGCTGAGCGTGGTGAGGAGCCCGAGGCGTCCGAGGCCGAGGACGCCGACGGCGGCGGTGGCTCGGGAGGTGAGCGGCGGTGGGGTCGTGGGTGCCATGGGAGGGAGCATCCCAGTGTGTCGCCGCACGTGAGCGGTTTCCACAGGTAGATCCCGGAAGTTATCCACAGAGGGCGTGTCGGGGTCGCGGCGGGCGCGCGAATGGGGGATTCTTCCTGTGGACAGTCTCGTGGACGATGTGTGCGGTTCGCCGCCGAGCCTGGGGGAACCGGACGTGGACGACGAGGGAGCGACGCGCAAGGGCTCGGCGCGCCCTGACACGACCCTGAACGTCCCCGGTGCCGGCGATGCCGTCGAGGTCCGGCGCAGCCGCCGCCGCTCGCGCACCGTGAGCGCCTATCGCGAAGGCGACCGCACGATCGTCGCGATCCCCGCACGGTTCACCCGGGCGCAGGAGCGCGAATGGGTCGAGCGCATGCTCGCGCGCCTCTCGGCCAAGGAGCAGCGTCGTCGCCCGTCGGACGCGGAGCTGATGGAGCGGGCAGCCGCACTGTCGACCCGCTACCTGGGCGGCCAGGCGGCACCGGTGAGCGTCCGCTGGGTGACGAACATGGACCGGCGCTGGGGATCCTGCAGCGTGCAGGACCGTGCGATCCGCATCTCGGACCGCGTGCGCGGTCTCCCCGGCTGGGTCCTCGACTACGTCCTGCTGCACGAGCTTGCGCACCTGCTGCATGCCGGTCACGGCCCGCAGTTCTGGGCGCTGCTCGAGCCGTACCCCCGCACCGAGCGGGCGCGTGGCTTCCTCGAGGGCATCGCCTTCAGCGAGGAGACCGGAGTGCCGTACGAGTCCAGCCCCGACGAGACGGGCGACTGAGCCTCGCTCAGTCCTCCGGCGTCGCGGAGCCGCCGTCCTCCGGGGCGTCGTCGCCGTCGGCCGCCGTGCCCGACAAGAGCTCTTCGATCGCGCGGTCCACGTCAGCCTGCTCGACGGCGACCTGCTCGCGGCGCGCGAGATAGCCTGCCGGGTCGTCGAGGTCGAGCGCGCTCGGCATGAGGTCAGGGTGCGCCCACACGTCGTCGCGTCGAGTGGAGTCGGTGTCGCGCCCGATGAGCGCCCACAGCGCTGCCGCCTCGCGCGAGCGGCGCGGACGCAGCTCGAGCCCGATGAGCGTCGCGAACGTCTGCTCGGCAGGGCCGCCAGCGGCCCGCCGCCGGCGGATCATCTCCCGCAGGGACATCGCGTGGGGCAGGTGGGGGAGCGCCGCCGTCGTCGCGACCTCGTCGACCCACCCCTCGACGAGCGCCAGGCTCGTCTCGAGCCGTGCGAGCGTGGCCTTCTGCTCCTCGGTCGTCGGGATGCCGAAGATGCCGCCCGACAGCGCGGCCTGCATCGCGGTGGGGTCGGTCGGGTCGATGTGGGCGACCGCGTCCTCGAGGGCCTCGGTGTCGATCGTGATGCCGCGCGCGTACGCGTCGACGAGGCCGTGCAGGTGCCCCCGCAACCAGGTGACGTGCGTGAAGAGCCGCGCGTGCGCCGCCTCGCGGAGGGCGAGATAGAGGCGGACCTCCTCGAGCGGCGCGTCGAGCCCCTCGGCGAACGCGGCGACGTTCGTCGGCAGCAGCGCGGCCACCGGTTCGTCGACGAGCGGCACGCCGAGGTCGGTCAGGCCGAACACCTCGCGGGACATCGCGCCGGCCGCCTGGCCGACCTGCATGCCGAACATCGCGGCACCGAGCCGCTCGACCAGCTCGCTCGGGTCGAACCCGCCGGGGCCGCTGCCCAGCATCGCGGCCATCCCCGGGGGCAGGCCCGCGTCGCCGAGCGACACGTCGAGGTCCTCGGGAAGGTGCTCCTGGAGCACGCGGGTCAGGGCGGCGACGACGGACCGGGCGACCGGTTCGACGAGAGAGTTCCATGCCGGGATCGTGCGCTCGACCCACTCGGAGCGGCTCCACACGAACCGGCTGCCGCCCGACGGCGCGATGTCGGTGACGGCGTCGAGCCAGAGCTCCGCGACGCGCAGCGCGTCGACGGTCGTGCGCCGCTCGACGGCGTCGATGCTCGGGTCGCCCTCGGCGACCGCGACCTGCCGCGCGATGTCGTGCGCGACGTCGGGGTTGACGGGTCCCCCCGTCGTCGAGGACAGGAGCGAGCGCACCTGGGAGAGGACCTGGTCCATCATCGCGGGGTCGTCGGCGAGGCCGGCCGCGGCGTTGAGTGCGTCGACGTCCATGCCGCGCGAGCGCAGCTCGGCGATCGCCTCGTCGGCGTCGGCGCCGAACACGGACCGGAGCAGGCGCTCCCAGGGCTCCTCGCCCTCGCGGGGACCGCCGGCGCCGTACGTCGTCATGGTGAACTCCTGAGAACATGTCCACGAGGACATGCGAGGGGCGGGAACGCTGACCCCTCCCACGGTAATCGACCGAGGTCCCCGGAGGAGGCGGTTCGCGGTGTCAGAGTGCGAGGTTCGCTCACGGCGCATCGTCGTGCGCGGGACCGGGCCGCTCGTCGGTGCTCTCGCTCGCGTCCTCGGCGCGGAGCCGGACGGCGCCGCCGATGCGGCGTGCGCCGTCGTCGTCGTGCTCGACGGCGGGACCTTCGCACCCGTCGCACCGAGCAAGGTCGCGCAGCGCCAGGCGGAGACGTACACCGCGGTCGACGAGCTCGCCGAGGAGCTCGCCCCGCACGCCGACGGCGTGCGCGTCGTCGTCGTGAGCAGCGCCGCGACCCTCGGCGCGCGTCCTGACCCGACGCCTCTGACCGACGACGCGACCGTCGCGCCGGACCTCGACGGCACCGCCCTCCAGCTCGCGCTCGTCGAGGACCACCTCCGCGGCGCGCTCGCCGCGGCGGGCGTGCACCCTGCCACGCTGCGCACCGCGCCGCTCGTCGGGCCCGGCGTCGACACGATGATCACGCGGCACTTCGAAGCGCCGAGGCTGCTCGCCGTGCGCGGGCACGCCCGGTCGTGGCAGTTCGTGCACGTCGACGACGTCGCGGCCGCCGTCGGCGTGATGCTCGAGAACGGCCTGCGCACCGACCACGTCGTGGGCGCGCCCGGCGCGCTGCCGCTCGCGCACGTCCTCGCCGTCTCCGGGATGCGCGCGGTCGAGCTGCCCGAGTCGACCGCGCTGTCCGTCGCCGAGCGCCTGCACCGCGCCGGGGTCCTGCCCGCGCCGGCGGCAGACCTCGGCTACGTCGTCCACGACTGGACCGTCGACCCTGCAGGCCTCCTCGCCGCGGGCTGGCAACCCGCATGGTCGAACGACGACTGCCTCGGCGTCGTGCTCGACGACGTGCGCGGCAGGTTCGGGGTCGCAGGTCGACGGGTCGGCGGCCGTGACGCGGCCGCCGTCGGTGCGGTCGGCGCGGCCGTCGCGCTGCTCGGCACCGCCGCGGTGCGGCGCCAGCTACGACGGCGCTGAGACGGTGCCGCCAGCCGGTCGGCGCAGCGGATCTTCAGGATCGTCGGCGATGATGGGGCCGTGCCTGACGAGAAGCGTCCCGGTCCCGAGCTCTTCGACGACCTCGACACGAGCCCTGGACCGTCACCCGAGCCGCCCGCGCCGCTGCTGACGCGGCGCGCCGTCGTGCAGTCGGTCGCAGTCGTGGTCGCGGCGCTCGGCCTCGCGATCATGCTCGCCCTGCCGACCTCGTTCGTCGTGCGGATGCCCGGGCCCAGCTTCGACACGCTCGGCGGGGAGGGCGACGACCGGGTCATCGTCATCGAGGACCGCGAGACGTTCAAGCCGAGCGGCCAGCTGCGCCTGACGACCGTCTCCGCGCTCGGCAACCCGGACAGCCGCGTCCCCGTGCTGCGGCTCGTACGGGCCTGGTTCGACCCGGACGAGGGCGTCTACCCGCTCGAGGCCATCTACCCGCAGGGCGTCACCGTCGACCAGACGACGCAGGTCAACCAGGCGGACATGGTCACGAGCCAGGAGCGCGCGAGCGTCGCGGCGCTCCGCCAGCTCGGCATCGACGTGCCCTCGACGCTCACGGTGGTGAGCGCGGACCCGGACATGAACGCGGTCGGCGTCGTCGAGCCGGGCGACGTCCTCACCACGCTCGACGGCGTCGAGCTCACGGACTTCGACCACCTGTCGACGCTCATGGACGGCAAGACCCCGGGCAGCACGGTCACGGTCGGCGTGCTGCGCGACGGCAAGCCGTTCGACCTGGAGATCGTCACCAGTGCCTCCGGCGGACGCGCCTACCTCGGCGTGAGCCTCGAGATCGACTTCGACATGCCCTTCCCGGTCACGGTGCAGATCGACGACGTCGGCGGGCCGAGCGCCGGGATGATGTTCGCGCTCGGGATCATGGACCTGCTCACCCCCGAGGACGAGGCGGGCGGCCAGGTCATCGCTGGCACGGGCACGCTCGAGACGATCGCCGGCGAGGTCGGCGAGATCGGCGGCATCACCTTCAAGATGCGCGGTGCCCGCGACGAGGGTGCGACGTGGTTCCTCGCGCCGCGCGGCAACTGCGACGAGGTCGTCGACCACGTCCCCGACGGGATGACCGTCGTGTCCGTCGAGACGCTCGCCGAGGCCTACGACGCGGTCGTCGCGATCGGCGCGGGCCGGGGAGCGACGCTCCCCGGCTGCTCCTGAGCTAGTCCTCGAACGTCGCGCGGAGCCCGGCCACGAGCCCCGGCACGAGGTCCGGTCCCGTCGCGACCTTCGACGCGTCGTCGTGCCGGCGCGTGCGGATCGCGCACCACGACGGTCCGTCTCGCAGGACGCCGACCGCGAGGCGGACGTCCTCACGCTGCGGGTGGTCGTGGAGGAAGGCGAGAGCCTCGTCCGGGTCGGCGGGCATCTGCGCCTCGGCCTCCGGCGGGACCATGACCCGTTCGACGACGATCCCCGCCCCGTGCACGGTCGATGGCCAGGTGAGCGAACCGAGAAGCTCCTCGAGCGTCTCGGTGTCGGGCAGTCCCTCCTGCTCGATCGACAGCATGCTCAGCTCGTTCGCCTCGAGCTGGACGAGCAGCTCGGGCATCTGGGTCGCGAGCTCGGGCGTCGTCTCGAGCGCCTCCTTCGTGCGGATGATCGCGAACACGCGCGGCGGACCGTCCCAGCCGCCCTGCGCGACGTGCGTCTCGATCTCCTGCACCGTGTTCGCGAGGGTCAGCTCCTCGAGCGTGTAGGTGCGCTCGTTCTCGTTCGTCATGCCTCGATTCTCCCAGAGGTCCCCGGTGCCGCCGCGCCCCGCGCGGCAGGTCACGATCGGAGAACAGGACCTGACCGGTGGAACCGCCCCGGGGTGCCGTACGTTGGCCCAGAAGGAACCGTTCCCGACCAGAGGTAGAACCCCGTGTCTTTTGCCAACCCTCCTCGACCGGTACGGCGCGCGAGCGGCGAGCGCCGGAAGGTGAGCCCGCTCGGCGTCACCGCCGCAGTCCTGGCGGTCATCGTCGCCCTCGTGCTCCTCGCCGCCAACTTCTGGACCGAGGTGCTCTGGTACGACCAGCTCGGCTTCTCCAAGGTGCTCTGGACGCAGTGGGGTACCAAGGCTGCGCTCTTCGCGGTCGCCTTCGCCATCATGGCCGGGGTGGTCGGTCTCAACCTGAACCTCGCGTTCCGCAACCGGCCCGTGTACGCGCCGTCCACCCCTGAGCAGGCCACGCTCGACCAGTACCGCGAGGCGATCGAGCCGCTGCGCAGGCTCGTGATGGTCGCGCTGCCCGCCGTGCTCGGCGTGTTCGCCGGCCTCGCGGCTGCGGCACGCTGGGAAGACGTGCTCCTGTGGCTCAACGGCGAGTCGTTCGGCGTGACGGACCCCCAGTGGGGGATCGACATCTCCTTCTTCGTCTTCACGCTCCCCGCCCTGCGCTTCTTCGTGTCGCTGCTCATGGCGGTGCTGATCGTCTCGCTCATCGCGTCCCTCGCGATGCACTACCTCTACGGCGGTCTGCGCGCCGGTGCCGTCGCGCCGGGGGACTCGCGTGCCACGCGCGCCGCCCGCGTCCAGCTCTCCGTGCTGGCTGCCACGTTCATGCTGCTCCTCGCCGCGAACTACTGGTTCGACCGGTACGCGATCCTCACGACCCAGGGGGAGCGGTTCGCCGGTGCCGGCTACGCGGACATCAACTCGGTCGTGCCCGCCAAGGCGATCCTCGCCGGCGTCGCGGTGCTCGTCGCCGTGCTGTTCGTCCTGACCGCGATCCGCGGCAACTGGCGGCTCCCGGCGATCGGTGTCGGGCTCATGGTCGTGTCCGCGATCGCAATCGGGGGGATCTACCCCGCGATCGTCGAGCGGTTCCAGGTGAAGCCGAACGCGCAGGAGCTCGAGGCCGAGTACATCCAGCGGAACATCGACGCGACGCGCAAGGCGTTCGGCATCAACGACGTCGCTGAGCAGGAGTACGACGCGAAGACGACCGCGACCGCGGGCGCGCTGCGCGAGGACTCCGAGACGACCGCCTCGATCCGCCTGCTCGACCCGTCGATCGTCAGCCCTTCGTTCAAGCAGCTCCAGCAGAACAAGCAGTACTACGACTTCGCAGACACGCTCTCGGTGGACCGTTACGACATCGAAGGGGAGAAGCGCGACACCGTGATCGCGGTGCGTGAGCTCAACCTGGCCGGCGTGGGTGACGACCAGCGCAACTGGGTCAACGACCACACCGTGTACACCCACGGCTACGGCGTCGCTGCTGCGTTCGGCAACTCGACGACGTCGGACGGGCAGCCGGCCTTCTTCGAGGGCGGCATCCCGTCGGTCGGCGAGCTCGGGGAGTACGAGCCGCGGATCTACTTCGGTCAGAGCTCCCCGCAGTACTCGATCGTCGGTGCTCCTGAGGGCACGGAGCCGTGGGAGCTCGACTACCCGGACACGGCGAGCGGCCAGGTCCTCACGACGTTCCCGACCAAGGAGACGCCGGTCGGTCCCGCGATCGGCAGCTTCGTGAACAAGGTGCTGTACTCGATCAAGTTCGGCACGGAGCAGATCCTCTTCTCCGACCGCGTGAACTCCGAGTCGCAGATCATCTACGACCGTGACCCGCGCACCCGCGTGCAGAAGGTCGCCCCGTACCTGACACTCGACGGCCGCGTGTACCCGGCCGTCGTCGACGGCCGGGTCAAGTGGATCGTCGACGGCTACACGACGACGAACCACTACCCCTACTCGGCGTCGGCATCGCTCGACGACGCGACGACGGACTCGCTGACCGCGCGCGCGGCCGTCGCGCAGCTGGCGCCGGAGCGGGTCAACTACATCCGCAACGCGGTCAAGGCCACCGTCGACGCCTACGACGGTTCCGTCACGCTGTACGCATGGGATGTCGAGGACCCGATCCTTCGGGCGTGGTCGAAGATCTTCCCGACCTCCCTCACGTCGATCGACGAGATCTCCGGTGACCTGATGAGCCACATCCGGTACCCGGAAGGCCTGTTCAAGGTGCAGCGATCGCTGCTGTCCTCCTACCACGTGACGTCTCCCTCGGTGTTCTTCTCGGGGGAGGACCTCTGGACGAACCCGGTCGAGCCGACGGCCACGGGGACGACGAACGCCGCGCTGCAGCCGCCGTACTACCTGTCGCTGCAGATGCCTGACCAGACGTCTCCGGCGTTCTCGCTCATGTCGACGTTCATCCCGGGTGGGAACTCCGACCGGCAGATCCTCACGGGCTACCTCGCGGTCGACTCGGAGGCTGGGAACGTGGCGGGGAAGCCGGCCGAGGGTTACGGGAAGCTGCGCCTGCTCACGCTGCCCAAGGACTCGACGGTCCCGGCGCCCGGGCAGGTGCAGAACAAGTTCAACTCGGACGACAAGATCTCGAGGGAGCTCAACATCCTCAAGACCGGCAACTCGACGGTGCTCAACGGCAACCTGCTGACGGTCCCCGTCGGTGGTGGACTGCTGTACGTGCAGCCCGTGTACGTGCAGTCCTCGGCCGGCACGAAGATCCCGCTGCTGCGCAAGGTCCTGGTCTCGTTCGGCGACAAGGTCGGCTACGCAGACACGCTCGGGGAGGCGCTCGACCAGGTGTTCAGTGGCGACTCCGGCGTCGATCTGGACGAAGAGGTGCCCGACACGGGCGTGCCCACGACGCCGGTACCGCCGACCGACGGCGAGACGCCGCCGGCGACGGAGACGCCTGCGCCGACGGAGACAGCTGCGCCGACGGAACCCACTGAGCCCGCGACGCCGCCCGCGCCCGGCACGCCGCGCGAGCAGCTCGACGCCGCTCTCCAGGCTGCCAACCAGGCGATGAAGGACAGCGAGGCGGCTCTCACGGCCGGCGACTTCGCCAAGTACGGCGAGGCGCAGAAGCGTCTCAACGACGCGCTGCAGAAGGCCCTCGAGGCCGAGAGTGCCCTGGGCTGACGCGGCAGGTCGGCGGCTCGGGAGCCCCTCCCGGGCCGCCGATTTGGTCGTCAGCGCGTAGTTCCGTACAGTTGAGGTACCGACGCGGGGTGGAGCAGCTCGGTAGCTCGCTGGGCTCATAACCCAGAGGTCGCAGGTTCAAATCCTGCCCCCGCTACCAGTGGTAGTGCAGTTCAGAGGCCCTCTCGATTCTCGGATCGCGAGGGCCTCTGGCATTGATGCATGCCGCATGTCTGCGCACGCTCAGAGTCGGGCTCCACGGGCCTACTGCGTGCTGTCGGCGATCAGCGGCTCGAGGAGCTGGCGGACCGTCGCTGCCGTCGGCACGCGCCCGGAGAGCACGACTTGCTCGTCCACGACGAGGCCCGGCGTGCGCATGATGCCGTAGCCGGCGATCGCGGCGTAGGCCGTGACCTTCTCGATCTCGGCATCGATGCCGAGGTCGGCGACGGCCTCGCGGGTGGCCTTCTCGAGGTTGACGCAGTTGGCGCAGCCGGGGCCGAGGACTTTGATCTTCACGGTGGTTCCCTTCGATAGGCGGGGTCAGAACAGGGCGTTGAACAGGTAGCCGACAGTGATGATGCCCACGGTGACGGCCCCGAAGAAGAGCGCGAGCAGCGGCGGCTTGAGGACACGGCGAAGCATCACGGCCTCAGGCGCGGACAGGGCGATCGCGCTCATGGTGAAGGCCATGACGGTGCCGAGCGGCATGCCCTTGCTCCACAGGGCCTCGGCGATCGGGACGACCCCAGCGCCGTTGACGTACAAGGGCATCCCTGCCAGGGTGACGACCGGCACGGCAAGCGGGTTGTCGGCGCCGGCGACGTCGGCGAAGAACTCGGTGGGGACCCAACCGTGGATGGCAGCGCCGATGGCTACGCCCACGAGCACCCACTTCCACACCTTGCCGAAGATCTCGCGCGTCTCCGCGGCTGCGGCGTCGACGCGTTCGGGCCAGGTCGGCACGTGGCCTTCAGCGCGCAGCTGAGCGATCCGGGTGGTGAACACCATGTCCTCGACCCAGTGCTCGAGCTTGAACCGGGAGAGGACCCACCCGATCAGCAGTGAGATGACGGCGCCAGCGGCCACGTAGGAGGCGGCGATGCCCCAACCGAACTGGTCGCCGATCATGATCGCAGCCACCTCGCTGACGAGCGGTGAGGCGACCAGGAAGGTGAGGGTCACCGAGAGCGGGATGCCCGCGGCGACGAAGCCCATGAACAGCGGGATCGACGAGCACGAGCAGAACGGGGTCACGACGCCGAGCACCACCGCCAGCAGAAGGCCCGCGAACAGACCGCGCCCTTCGAGGTAGGCGCGTGCCCGTTCGACGTCCAAGCTGGCCCGCAGCAGCCCGATGACGAACATCAGGCCGGACAGGAGAAGGAAGATCTTGGAGACGTCGTAGAGGAAGAAGTGCACGGCGCCAGGAAGGCGGGCAGCGAGATCCGCGCCTACGACGTCGCGGACCAGCCACGTCCAGAGGACCTCGTTGAGCGCGTAGAGGCTTGCCCACAGGCCGGCGCCCAGCACCAGCGACACCCACCGGCCGGTGGGTGTCGCGACTCGTAGGCGCTCGGTGACTCTCACGGGGCCACAGCCAGAGCTGTGCCGGGGAGAGCCGCACGCAGGCGGTCGTGCGCGTCGGAAGCGACGGTGTAGTCGATCCACCGACCGCGTCGTGTCGCAGTGACGAGCCCGGCGTCGCGCAGCACCTTCAAGTGATAGCTGAGCAGGTTGGCCGGCACCGGCACCCCCTGCCGGATGTCACAGACACACTTGGTCGTGTCGGCGATCTCCTCCAGCACCGCCCACCGCACCGGATCGGCTGCAGCCTGCAGCAGCTCGATCCGCTCGTCACGGGTCAGCATCACATCAAGGGTGCTTGAATCAGTCACACTCGAAACGTATGACTGCCGAATGGTGGGCGCGAGGGACCAAGGTCGCCTGTGTCTCGGCGCCCGTCAATGCAAGCCGCGCCGCGACCTCCGAGGGGCCCCGTTGCAGGCGCCTACCGGACGGGGAGGTGGACAGCGACCTTGACCGTCGCCCCCTTCGCAGACGCGACCTTGGCGCCGGCGCTGAGACTCACGCACGCACGCACCTTCGTCGCCGTCACCGTGTGCGGCATCATGAGGTGAGACGAGTGCGAGCGGTGTGAGGCGGCCGACACCGCTCCCAGGTTGGTGATCGGGGCTCCACCCCGTAGTGTGGTGACTACCGACGCGGGGTGGAGCAGCTCGGTAGCTCGCTGGGCTCATAACCCAGAGGTCGCAGGTTCAAATCCTGCCCCCGCTACAGATCGAGTCGACAGACTCTCGACCGTGGCCCTCACAGACGTGGGGGCCACGGTCGTTTCGCGTACCAGGCCCGTTCTCGCGGCCGTCGGCCCGAGCGGCGCCCGCCGGACCGGGACCGACGTGGGGACCGCCGCGACAAGCTTGAGGTTCCTTTGACGTTGCGTTGGGGCCGCCCTGAGCCGCGGCCCGTCACGGTGGTGGCACCAACGTCGAAAGGACGCCCATGCCCTCCACCGTCTTCGGGCTGCCGCTTCACCCGCTCATCGTCCACGCGACCACCGTGCTCGTACCGCTCGCCGTCGTGACGGTCGTGCTCGCCGTCCTCGTGCCACGGTTCCGCCGGTGGGCGGGACCCCTCCCCGCGCTGCTGAGCCTCGTCGCGCTCGTCCTGACGCCCCTCTCGACGGAGAGCGGCGAGAACCTGGAGCGCTCCGTCGCCGAGACGGCCCTGCTCGAGCGCCACGCGGAGCTCGGGGACCAGCTCATCCCGATGACCGTGGCGCTGTTCGTGCTCGCTGCGGCGTTCTGGTGGCTCGGACGGCGTCAGCCGCAGGACCGAGCACGTACCCTCGTGGCCGTCGTCGGCGGGCTCGCCATCGTCGCCGCAGCCGCGACGGGTGTCCAGGTCGCCCGCATCGGTCACAGCGGGGCCGCGGCCGCCTGGTCGGACGTCGGGAGCGCGTCAGGCTCGGCGGAGTAGCGTGACCGGCATGGTGCGCATCCTGGTCGTCGAGGACGACCCCGAGGTCCGACGCGCCCTCGCGCGCGGCCTCGGGGAGCAGGGCGCCACGGTGGTGCCCGTGGCGACCGCGGTCGAGGCGATCAAGGCGGTCGGCGCCGAGCGGCCCGACGCCGTCGTCCTCGACCTCGGCCTGCCAGACCTGGACGGCGCCGACGTGCTCGCGCTGATCCGGGCGAGCAGCACCCTCCCGGTCGTCGTCGCGACCGCCCGCGACGACGAGCGGGAGATCGTGCGGCTGCTCGACGCCGGCGCCGACGACTACCTGATCAAACCGTTCTCCGCGGCACAGGTCATGGCGCGCGTGCGCGCCGTGCTGCGGCGCACCTCACCTCCCGAGCACGAGGACCCCCGCGTCGTCGTCGGCGACCTCGTCGTGGACCCGGTCTCCCGCGTCGCAGTGCTCGACGGGCGCGAGCTCGCGCTCAACCGCAAGGAGTTCGACCTGCTGCTTGCCCTCGCCTCGCGAGCGGGAGAGGTCGTGACCAAGCGACAGCTCCTCGCCGAGGTGTGGCAGATGCCGTGGGGCGGCGCCGACCGCACGGTCGACGTCCACCTCTCGTGGTTGCGCCGCAAGCTCGGCGAGACGGCGGCCGAGCCGCGGTACCTCGTCAGCGTCCGCGGCGTGGGCGTCAAGCTCGTCGCCCCGTCGGCGTCGTGAGGCGCCCGTGAGCCTGCGGCGGCGGATCCTCGCGCTGGTCGTCGTCTCGACGGTCAGCGTAATGCTGCTCCTCGCGGTCCCGCTGTGGGTGCTGCTCGACCGCTCCGCGACCGAGGACAGCCGTGAGGCCGCCGCCGAGGTCGCGCGCGGCGTCGCCGACTACGTCAGCACCGGCCCGCCGGGAGAGGGGGTGCTGACCGCGTACGTCGAACGGCTCAACGCCCGCGCCGACCGCGCCGAGGTCACCGTGGTGCTCCCGGACGGCCGCCTGATCGGCGCCGACCTGCCCGCCGCCGCGCCGGACGACCTCAACCGGCCTCATGCGCGGGGCGAGGACGACGACGGCGACGAGCGGGGCGACAACGACGGTCTTCTGCCTGTCTCGGAACCGGAGGTCC
Organism: Sanguibacter hominis ATCC BAA-789; assembly: GCF_012396185.1. Classification (GTDB taxonomy): domain Bacteria; phylum Actinomycetota; class Actinomycetes; order Actinomycetales; family Cellulomonadaceae; genus Flavimobilis; species Flavimobilis hominis. The sequence continues at coordinate 439,693 of NZ_JAAXOW010000001.1, read as the reverse complement.
ACGACGTCGCTGGCGGTCAGCTCGTCAGCGTGTGGACCACGACAGCCGACGGGCCCGCGGCGGTCGTCGCCTACGCCAGCTTCGACCGGGCCCGGACGCAGGTCGCCGAGCGGCTCGTCGCCCTCGGGGCCGCGGCGCTCCTGCTCGTCCTCCTCGCTGCCGGCGCAGCCGAGATCGTCACCCGCCGCCTCGTGCGCGAGCTCGACGAGACCGCCGCCGTCGCCGACCGGCTCAGCGAGGGTGACCTCTCGGCCCGCGCACCCGAGGACGGCGGCGCGTCCGAGGTGCAGCGCGTCTCGGCAGCGCTCAACCGCCTGGCGGGCCGGATCGGCGAGCTCCTCGCCGGCGAGCGCGAGACCGTGGCAGACCTCTCCCACCGGCTGCGCACGCCGCTGACCGCGGTGCGGCTCGACGTCGAAGGCCTGCCGCCGTCGGAGCGGACCGAGGAGCTCGAAGCCCACCTCGAGCACCTCGAACGGACGCTCACCTCGGTGATCCGTGCAGCCCGCCGGACGGAGCGCGAAGGCGTGCGACCGCAGTGCGACGCGGCGCAGGTGCTCCGCGAGGGCGTCGACTTCTGGCGGCCGCTGGCCGAGGACCAGGACCGTGCCGTCACGCTCGAGGTGCCGGACGCCCCGGTCGAGGTGAGGTGCGCGGGCGACGACCTCCGGGCTGCGGTCGACGCCCTGCTCGAGAACTGCATCGCGCACACGCCGGAGGGTGTCGCGCTCTCGGTGCGCCTGGAAGACCCCGCCCCAGGGGCGCCCGGGCTGGTCCGTCTCGAGATCCGCGACCAGGGCCCCGGCATCCCGTCCGGCGCGTCCCGCCGCGGCCGCAGCGATCGCGGGTCGACCGGGCTGGGTCTCGACATCGCGCGGACGTGCGCCGAGGTCAGCGGCGGGCGGATGGAGATCGTGGCCGAGGACGGCTGGCAGGTCGTGCGCCTCCTGCTCGGGCGACCCTGAGGTGACGCACCGGCCGATTTGACGTCGATTTGACCGCCCGTTCGGGCTGGCCTGAACGGCCGCGGGCGACGGTGGTCCCATGAAGGCAACCTCACGCAGCAGGCTCCTCGGGCAGGCTCGCGCCGTGACCGTCGGCATCGTCGTCGCCGCGGCGAGCGGAACCGTCGCGCTCACCGCGGTGGCGTCCGACGCGACACCCCCCGTCGGCGCCACCCCGAGCAGCGGCACCGCGGACCTCGTCGGGCAGCCCGGCACGAGCGACCAGGACGGGGCGGTCGGCGTCGTGCCAGCACCGTCGACCCGCTCGAGCGAGTCCGACGACGCCGAGCCAGCGCCGTCGCCCCGCCGGCCGACCGTCGTCGAGCCCGCACCGGCGCCCAAGGCGCCGCAGGCCGGGACGAACGCGTCATGACCGCGAGGACGTGGCAGGACTGGTCGTGCACGGTCCGGGTCGTCGTGGGCCGGGCAGACGTCGCGGACGACGCTGCGGCGCTCGTCGCCACCCTGATGGCCGACGTCGAGCGCGCGGTGAGCCGGTTCCGCGCAGACTCCGAGCTGGAACGCGTCAACGACGCCGCACCGAGCCTGCTGGCGGTCAGCCCGCTCACGCTCGAGCTCGTCGAGACCGCGCTCGCGGCGGCAGCCCAGACCGAAGGAGCGGTCGACCCCACCGTCGGCCACCGTGTCACCGCCTGGGGTTACGACGCGGACGTCCAGGCCGTGCGCGCCGACCCGGGCGAGCGCGTGGCCACCGTAGTCGACGGGCTGCACCCGGACTGGCGACAGGTCGTCGTGGACCACGACCTCGGCCGCGTCGGTGTGCCCCGCGGCCTGCGGCTCGACCTCGGTGCGACCGCGAAGGCGTGGACGGCCGACGAGGGCGCCCGCCGGGTTGCCGCGCGCTTCCGTCAGCCTGTGCTGGTCGAGATCGGCGGCGACGTCGCCGCAGCCGGGCACGTGGACGAGCCGTGGTCCGTCCGGGTCGCGGAGACCGCCGGCGGTCCGGGGGAGGTGGTCGGTCTGACCCATGGCGGGCTCGCGACCTCGTCGACTCTCGCCAGGGCGTGGCGAGCCGCTGGCCGGACCGCGCACCATGTCATCGACCCGCGAACCGGCGCGCCCACCTCGGGCCCGGTCCGCTCGGCCACCGTCTGGGCTCCGTCGTGCCGCGAGGCCAACACGTTCAGCACCGCTGCCCTGGTCTGGGGTGCGCAGGCCGCGGCCCGGCTCGAGCCGGCCGGCGTCGCCGCCCGCCTGGTCGGCGACGACGGCGCCGTCCGCCACGTGGGGCCCTGGCCGACGCAGGAGCGTGCAGCATGACGCTCTGGTTCCTGGCCCGCGCTGCAGGCTTCATGGCGCTCCTGGGTGCGACCGCCGCGGTGAGCCTGGGTGCGGTCGCGTCCGGTTCCACGCCTGTGACCCGCGCCCGTCGTGCCGAGACCCGCCTGCTCCTCCAGCTCGCGCACCGCTCGGCCGCGGTGGTGACCCTGGCGCTGCTCGGGCTCCACGCCGTCCTGCTCGTGCTGGACAGCCACGTCGCGCTCACCGTGCCGGGAGCGCTCGTGGCGTTCACCGCCGGCTACCGCGGCGTCGCCCTCGGGCTCGGCACCCTCGCCACCTACTGCTTCGCGGCGGTCGCGCTGACCGGCGCGCTCCGCGGACGCCTGGCCGGCTCGGCCCGCACCCCGCGGTGGTGGCGGCCGGTCCACCTGCTCGCGTACGTCGCCTGGCCGCTCGTGATGGCGCACGGCGTCCTCGCGGGCACGGACACCGAGGCCCCCTGGGCCTGGCTGCTCTACGCGGGGTCGGCAGTCGCTGTCATGAGCGCCGTCTGGTGGCGCCTCGGCGCCGAGCAGCAGCATGTCGCGGGTGTGCTCGCCGAACGGAGGTCATCATGACGGTGCTCGACGCCCCGGCCGCGCCGACGGCCTACGGGTCCTCGCGGCTGCTCGCCGGAGTGGCAGGCGGTGCGCGCGCCGACCTCCCGACCCACCGGCGGCATCACCCCCAGCCCGGCTACCGCAGCCAGCGGGCGCTCGCGGACGACGCGGCTGCGGTACGCCTCCTCGGGCGCGGCGGTGCGGCGTTCCCGGTCGCGACCAAGCTGCTCGCCGTGTCTCCCGGCCCGTCCGTCGAGGTCGTGGTGAACGGCTCCGAGAGCGAGCCTGCAAGCCTCAAGGACCGCACGCTGATGACGCTCGCGCCGCACCTGGTCCTGGACGGTGCGCTCCTCGTCGCCCGTGCGCTGGGCACGCGGCAGGTCACGATCGCGGTCCACGACCGCTCCGCGCACGACTCCCTCGTCCGGGCGCTCGGCGAGCGGCTCGCGAGCGAGCCCCACCGCGAACGCGTGGCCGTCGTCGTCCAGCCGGGCCGGTTCGTGGCGGGAGAGGTCCGCGCAGTCCTCAACGGGCTGGCGGGCCGGGCCGCCGTTCCCTCCGGCCGGCGGGTGCACGCGTCGGAGCGCGGCCTGAACGGGGCGCCGACGTTCGCCAGCAACGTCGAGACCTTCGCCCAGCTCGCGCTGCTCGTGTCGACGGGGCCGCGCGGGTACGCGGGGGTGGGCGATCCCGCAGAACCTGGTACGAGCCTGCTCACGCTGCTCGGCGACGTCCCCCACCCGGGTGTCGTCGAGGTGCCGACCGGCCTCCCGCTCGACGCTCTCCTGCCCGGGGAGGGCGGTCCGGTCCTGGTCGGTGGCTATCACGGCACCTGGGTGCGGGCCGCGCACGGGCTGAGCGTCTCGAGGCCGGCGCTGCGCGCGGCGGGGGTGCCGCTCAACGCGGGTGTCGTCGCCCGCATCCCGGTCTCCGGGTGCCCGCTCGCCGAGGTCGTCGCGGTGAGCGGCTGGCTGGCCGCCCAGTCCGCCGGGCAGTGCGGTCCGTGCCTGTTCGGCACCGCCGCGGTCGCGCGAGACGTCGCCGCGCTGCTCGACGGCTGGCCGGCGCCCGACGTCGCGACCCGCCTGCACGCGCTGGTCGGTCGCGGCGCGTGCGCCCACCCTGACGGCACCGCCGCGTTCGTCTCCAGCGCGCTCGCCGCGATGCCCGACGAGATCGCGGCGCACGCCCGCGGCGGCTGCGGCCGCCCCTACCTCGGTGTGCTGCCCCTGGGTGGCGACGTCCGGTGAGGCTCGAGATCGACTGGACGCGGTGCGACGGGCACGGCTTCTGCGCCCTCCTGCTGCCGGAACAGCTCCGGATGGAGCCCGACGGCTTCCCTGCCGTCCTCGACCCGGTCGTGCCGGACGACGACGTGCGGCACGCCCGGCGCGCCGCCTCGGTCTGCCCGGCGCTCGCGCTGCGCCTGGAGAGGTGACGGGCCCTGCTGCCGGGCCTCGTCACCCTCGCCCGTGCCGGTGGACGGCGATAGCGTCGAGCCATGCACGTCATCCTCATCCCGGGCTTCTGGCTCGACGCGAGCTCCTGGTCCGTCGTCACCGAGGCGCTCGAGCGCGCCGGGCACGTCGCACGCCCCCTGACCCTTCCGGGGCTCGAGTCCGTCGACGCGGACCGCAGCGGCATCGGCCTCGCGGACCACGTGGCCGCCGTCGTCCGGGAGATCGACGCCGCGGACGCGCCGGTCGTGCTCGTCGGGCACTCTGGCGGCAGTGCGATCGCGCACGCTGCCGCAGACGCGCGGCCCGACGCCGTCGCGCGCGTGATCCACGTGGACGCAGGCCCGCTGGGCGACGGCGAGGCGATCAACGACCAGCTCCCCGTGGTCGACGGGGACGTGCCGCTCCCGCCCTGGGAGCTGTTCGACGACGAGGACCTCGTCGACCTCGACGACCGTCTGCGCGCCGAGTTCCGCGCGCGGGCGATCCCGCAGCCGCGCGGCGTCGCGCAGGATCCCCAGGTGCTGCGCGACGAGCGTCGGTTCGCCGTGCCCGCGACGATCGTCGCCTGCGAGTTCTCGGGAGAGGTTCTCGCAGGCCTGGTCGCGCACGGGCACCCGATGGTCGCGGAGCTCGCCCGCATGACGGACGTCGAGTACGTCGACCTGCCGACCGGTCACTGGCCGCAGATGACGCGACCCGACGACCTCGCGACGGTGATCGTCGAGGCGGTCGACGCGTCCTGACGCGCAGCTTCAGGCCTCGGTGAGCGCCAGCTCGGCGACGAGCAGGGTGTCGAAGCCGTCCGACCACGTCGTCGAGCGACGGAGCCGGAACCCGTGCGGGGCGGCCGCCTCGACGAGCCCCTCCGAGGTGCGGAACTCGTCGTGGCGCAGCGGGTAGGGGGCAGGAGCGGGGCCCGTGTGCTCCCGGTGGTGGCGCGACGCGTCGAACGCGGCGAAGGTCGCGGTCACGGCGACGCCGCCCCGCCGTAGCACTCGCGCCCACTCCGCCAGGACGACCGGGGTGTCCGGTATCAGGTGCAGACCTGTGACGCACGTGACGAGGTCGAAGGACGCGTCCGGGAACGGCAGGCGACGCGCGTCAGCGACGACGAGCGTCGCGTCCGGAAGATGTCGGCGAGCAACCTCGACCATGCCGGGGGAGACGTCGACACCTGCGGTCTGGAGGGGGCGCACACCACCCTGCGCCGTCAGCGCGCGGAGCACCAGACCCGTCCCGGTCGCGACGTCGAGCACCGCAGCACCTGGTGGCACGTCGACGAACTCTGCGACCGCGCCGGCAAGGTCACGATGCATCGCGCTCTCGTCGTACGTCGCGGCGCGACCGTCGAAACGTCGACGCACCGCGTCGACGACCTCATCGCTCATGGCTCCCAGGCTAGGGGCGGTGACGGGTGGCGCCGGTGGACCTTCGTCCGGCCGTCACGGCACGTCAGGGGCGTGCGCCGGCTCTGGGGCGGCGACCGGCGCCGGGTCGGGCCGTACCGCGGGCAGGTGCACGGTGGCCTGCGTCCCGCTCGTTCCGTTCGACGTGAGGTCGACCGTGCCGCCGTTGCGCGTCACGAGGCTCCGCACGAGCGTCAGGCCGAGACCCGCGCCGGGGACCTTCCGCGAGGAGGCGCTCGAGCTGCGGTAGAAGCGGTCGAACACCCGGTCGAGGTCCTCGCGCTTGATCCCGACACCCGTGTCCGTGACCGTCAGGACGACGTCGTCCGCGCGCTCAGCCACCTGGACCGCGACGAGCCCGCCCGCGGGCGTGAACTTGATCGCGTTCGTCACGAGGTTCGTCACCACCCGCGCGATGTCGCTCGGGGCGACCAAGCCCCGTACGGGCGCGCCCGGCAGCAGCTGGAGCGTCACCTCGCGTCGCTGGGCCGACGGCGTGAGCTCCTCGACGACGTCTGCCGCCAGCGCCTGCACGTCTGTCGGGACCGGGACCGCCCGACCCTGCGCCCCCGCACCGACAGCGAGCAGGTCCTCGACGAGGTTGCGCAGGCGAAGCGCGTTGCGCTCGATGACTGCGAGGTGGCGGCTCTGCTCCTCGGTCGGGTCCGTCTCGTCGATGAGCAGCTCGACGAAGCCGAGGATGCTCGTCACCGGCGTGCGCAGCTCGTGGCTGACGGTCGACACGAAGTCGTCCTTCTGCTGGTTGAGGTCGCGCAGGTGCTCGGCCGCGGCGCGCTCGTCCTCGAGGGCGCGGAGCGTGGCGGCGTCCGCGCGGCGCTGCTGGGTGACGTCGATGAGCTGCGCGGTGAGCAACGCCTCGCCGTTCCCGCGCGGGGCACGCGTCAGGTGCAGCTCGAGGTGACGCCCGCCCGCGGCGGCGAGCTCGGCGTAGACCTCCCCGCGGGGGGACATGCGCACGGAGTCGATAGCGTCGATGAAGGCCGAGCCTCCCGCCGCGTCGAGCGGCAGGAGCGGCAGCTCGGGCTCCTCACCGTCCGCCTCGTGGAGCAGGTCACGTCGCACGAACGGGACCTCAGGCAGGAGGCGCGCGGCAAGCCGGTTGCTCTGGAGCACCTGGATCTGGTCCGGAGAGATCTCGTTCATGATGATCAGGCCGAACTGGGCGTCGACGATCCCTCCCTGGAGTATCTGCTCGCGCTCGGCGAGGTGGTCGCGCAGGTGGCGCCGCTCCTCCTGCGTCACGGCGAACGCGAGGATCGACACGCCGTAGGTCAGCAGGAAGATCTGCATGACCGCCAGCTCCACCCCCGGATCGGGGACGCGGTCGTCGGTCGCGAACGGTCCCCCGCCGAGCGTGGTGAGCGTCGTGACGGCCGCCGCGACGAGGAGGAGCTGCAGCGCCACGTGCCGCGTGGAGAACAGGAACGTCGCCCACACGAGGAGCGGCATGGGCAGGTAGGTGAGCGGGAGGTGGATGCCGGGCCAGAACACGAGCAGCACGACCGCGAGGAGGAGCACCGCCTGAGCGACGTGCCCAGGTCCGCGCCGAGCCGCAGGATGGTTGCCGCCGATGACCACGGGAACGATGATCAGGATCGCTGACGCGTGGCTCGTCACGATCGTCAGCAGCGCCCGGACGGGCACCTCCCCCGTCGCGGCGAGAAAACCGACAGCGCTGACCCCCGAGCCTGCGAGCGCGCCGAAGCACGCGCCGACGAGAAGCCGCAGCAGGTCGTTCATCGTCACGAGCGCCGGGATCCGACGCCCGCGCATGAGCACGAGGACGACGACACCTGCCTCGACCGCGTTGGCGACACCGTGCCCGGCCGCCAGGAGCGGGTCGCGGTGCGCGAGGACGTTCGCGACCGTCGTGACGACCGCGACGTCGGCCAGGCCCAGCCAGCGCAGCTCGCGCGGGAGAGCGAGGACCGCGAGCACGGCGACACCGGACGCCGGCCACCACAGCGACACGGGCCCACCCCGCGCGAGGCTCGCCGCCCCGGAGCCGAGCGCGAGCGCCACGGCGAGCAGAGCGACGTGCAGCAGCACCATCTGGGAGCGCGTCCGGGTATGCATGAGCAGGCTCGTGGGCATGTGCCCCCCTCGCGTGGAAGTCGTTCCTGTTGATTATGCTGGGAAGACACCGTTGCCGACGACCTCCCAGGTGGGCGGTCGGGCGCAGGACGAGGAGCTGGAGCATGGCACGCATCCTTGTCGTCGAGGACGACATCGACATCGCCGCCCTCGTGGCGCACAAGCTCAGGTCCGCGGGGCACGACGTCGCGCAGGTCGAGGACGGCGACGCGGCGCTCGCCGCGATCCGCACGCAACGCCCTGACCTGGTGGTGCTCGACTGGATGATCCCCGGACCGGACGGCATCGCCGTGTGCGAGACGGTCCGCGCCGACCCGGAGCTTGCCGCGACCCGCATCCTCATGCTCACCGCGAAGGCGCAGGAGAGCGACTTCGAGCGCGCCTTCCGCTCGGGCGCAGACGAGTACATGCAGAAGCCGTTCAGCACCCGTGAGCTCATCGTGCGTGCCGAGTCGATCCTCGCGCGGACCTGATGGGGGTTCTCGACGCCACGGCGGCGATGCTCGTCGCGGTCGCCGGCGCCGTCGTCGTCCTCATGCTCCTCATCGCTGGGACGCGTGCCTGGACGGTGCTGAGCAGGCGGCGCGACCAGCGCGCCCGCGCCGAGGTGCTCCCGGTCGTCCTGGCCGTGACCGACGGCGAGGATCCGCCGATGCCGCAAGGCCGCAGGCTCCGCACGATGATGGGGCAGGTCGCCGCGTCGATGTCCCACAAGGTGCGCGGTGCAGACCGCGAGGCGCTCGGCGCATGGCTGCGCGAGCACGGCTTCCTCGAGGAAGCGCGTCGCGGCATGAGGTCGCGCAGCGCCGTCCGCCGCGCGCGCGCCGTCCAGCTCTACGTCGCCGCAGCGCCCGGGGGAGACCCCGGACCAGTCGTCGAGCTCTTGCGCGACCCGCACGCGGGCGTGCGTGCGACCGCCGTGCAGGCGCTCGGACATGCGCACGCCGTCGACGCGCTGCCCGCGCTCCTGCACGCCGTCGCCGGACGCAGGGCGGGCGTGACGATGAGCGGCGCCGCGATGGCGATCGTCCATGCCGCGCCGACGCGCGCAGACCACCTCGACGCGGCGTGGACCTCGACGGACCCCCGGGTCCGCAGGCTCGCGGTCGACGCCGCGGGGTACCTCGGCCTCGCTGATGCCCGGACACGGATCGAGGAGGCGCTCGTCGACACGGACCCGACCTTGCGGCTGCGTGCGGCGGTCGCCCTCGGTCGGATCGGCGCACCCACGGCGGTGCCCGCTCTCAGCGCCGCGCGATCTCGTGCGTCGCTCGGCAGCGTCGAGCGTCGTGCGATCGACGCTGCGCTCGCGCAGCTCGGCGCGACGGGGAGGAGCGCATGACCGCCCTCACCACGCTGGTCAGCGTCGTGACCGTCGTCCTGGTCGTCTACTACCTGATCTACAACCTCGTGTACATCCTGCTCGTGGTGCGGGCGGGGGCCGCGATCACCGACGAGGTCGCATGGCCTGCGGAGCTGACGCAGGCGCTGACCTTCGCGAACCCGCTCGCACCCGGCGTCTCCGTGATCGTGCCGGCGCACAACGAGGAGGCGGTCATCCTCGAGTCGGTCACGGCACTTCTCCGGCTGCGCTACCCGCGCACGGAGGTCGTCGTCGTCGACGACGGCTCGCGGGACCGCACGGCCGCCGTCCTGGTCGAGGCGTTCGACCTCGTCCCGGAGCGGCTGCCCGTGTCCGAGTCGATCGAGCAGGAGGGGGCGACGATCGAGACGCTGCGGTCGCGGACCAACCCGGGCCTCGTGGTGATCCGCAAGGAGAGCGTCGGGCGCCGCTCGGACGCGGTCAACGCGGGCCTGCGCGTCGCGTCGAACGAGCTCGTATGCATGATCGACGCCGACTCGATACTCGACCCGGACGCGCTCCTGCACGTCGTGCAGCCGTTCATCGACGACGACAGGGTCGTCGCAGCGGGAGGGGTCGTGCTCCCGTCGAACGGTGCGATCGTGCGCGACGGGCGCATCGTCGCGACGCGCGTGCCGCGCAGCCTCGTCGTGCGCACGCAGGTCCTCGAGTACCTGCGCGCCTTCCTCGTGGGCAGGTCCGGCTGGTCGAGCCTCAACGGGCTGCTGATCATCTCGGGGGCGTTCGGGATCTTCCGCAGGCAGGCAGTGGTCGACTTGGGCGGCCTCGACGCGACGTCTCTCGCGGAGGACGCCGACCTGGTCGTGGGCCTGCACCGCATGATGCGGGACCGTGGCGTGCCGTTCCGGGTCGTGTTCAGCCCTGAGCCTGTCTGCTGGACGGAGGTGCCCGACCGGGTGTCGGTCCTCAAGCGGCAGCGTGAGCGGTGGTCGCAAGGCCTCGGCGAGCTGCTCTGGAAGTACCGGAAGATGATCGGTCGCCCCCGGTACGGCGTGCTCGGCGTCATCACGATGCCGTACTTCGTGCTCTTCGAGCTGGTCGGCCCCTTCGTCGAGCTGCTCGGCGTCGCGGTCGTGGCGGTCGGGCTCGTGACGGGCACGCTGCCGTGGTCGCTCCTGTGGATGTACGTCGGTGCGTCGGTCCTCCTGGCGACGCTCGGCTCGCTCGCGGCGATGCTCGTCGAGGAGGTGTCGTTCGCGCGGTACCCGCGCACCCGTGACGTCGCGGCGCTCCTGTGGGCAGCGATCGCGGAGCCGTTCTGGTTCCACTTCGTGCACTCGTGGTGGCGCGCCGTCGGGGTTCTGCGGGCCCTGCGCCGCAAGGAGTCAGAGTGGGGCGAGATGACTCGAGCGGGCTTCACGCAGTCCTGACCGCCGCCCGTGGGACGGTCTCCGGAGGCCTGAGCGGCCTCGGCTACCATCCGAGGCGTGGTCCACGTCCAGATCCCCGGCTCCAAGTCCATCACCGCGCGCGCCCTGCTGCTCGCGGCCGCTGCGGGCGGCGAGACCACGCTGGTCGACCCGCTGCTCTCCGACGACACGGAAGCGTTCGTCGAGGGACTGCGCGCGCTCGGGTACGTCGTCGAGCAGGGGACCCGGACGACCGGTGACGTGACGAGCAGCGTGTGGACGATCCACGGCTCGGCGACCGGCCCGCAGGTCGACGACGTCGCGGTGTTCTGCCGCGACGGCGCGACGACGGCACGCTTCCTGCCCGCGCTCGCCACGACCGGCACGGGCACGTTCCGCTTCGACGCGTCGGACCAGATGCGCCGCCGCCCCATGGCGCCCCTGACGGACGCGCTCACGGAGCTCGGTGCGCAGCTCGAGTTCCCGGGCGAGCCCGACCACCACCCCGTGACCGTCGTCGGGACGGGCGCCCTGCCCGGCGGGACGGTCACGCTCGACGCGGGCACGTCGTCACAGTTCCTCACCGCGCTCCTGCTCGTCGCGCCGCTCGCGCGCGACGGCATGACGATCGAGGTCACGGACCTCGTCTCGGTCCCGTACGTGCGGATCACCACCGAGATGATGCGCGCGTTCGGCGTGGAGGTCGACGTCGACGGTCGCACCTATCGCGTCCGCCCGCAGCCCTACGTCGCGCGCGAGTACGCGATCGAGCCCGACGCGTCGTCGGCCAGCTACTTCTTCGCTGCCGCGGCTCTCCTCGGTGAGAGCGTCACCGTCCCGCACCTCGGCGCCGGTGCCCTGCAGGGTGACCTCGCCTTTGTCGACGTGCTCGAGCAGATGGGCGCGCACGTCGAGAGGACGCAGGCCGCGACGACGGTCACGGGCATCGGTACCTTGCGCGGCCTCACGGTCAACATGCGTGACATCTCCGACACGATGCCGACGCTCGCCGCGATCGCGCCGTTCGCCGACGGGCCGGTGCGCATCGAGGACGTCTACAACACCCGGGTCAAGGAGTGCGACCGCCTCGAGGCGTGCGCCTCGAACCTGCGTCGCGCGGGCATCCGCGTCGAGACGGGGCACGACTGGATCGAGATCTACCCTGGCGAGTACCAGCCGGTGCACGTCGAGACGTTCCGCGACCACCGCATCGCGATGGCCTTCTCGATCGCAGGCCTGCGTGCCGAGGGCGTCACGCTCGACGACCCGGCGTGCGTGAAGAAGACCTTCCCGACGTTCCACGACGTCCTCGCCGACACGGTCGCGCGCCTGCGCGGCTGACCGTCCCGGCGGCCTGGCGGCCCAGGCTCACGCCCGGCGCCGGTCTGCCGCCCGCAGGAAGACCTTGCGCAGCTCGGTGACCCACAAGACCGTGCTCGCGAGGCCGACGCACACGAGCCACTGCATCCCCGTGAGGGGGGCGGTGCCGAACGCCTCGCCCAGCGCCGGCACGTTCACGACGATCACCTGCAGCACGACGGCGAGGATCGTCGCGCCCCACAGCCAGCGGTTCGCGAACGCCCCGTGGAACGCGGAGACGGTCTCCGAGCGCGCCGCGAACGCGTTGAAGAGCTGCGCGAGCACGAGCACCGTGAACGCGGCGGTGCGCGCGGCCTCGAGGGTGCCTGCACCGGCGACGGCGGCGGGTGCCTCGACGAGGCCGCCGGGCAGGACGAGGTCGATCGCGAGCAGCGACACGGCACCCATGACCGCGCCGACCACGAGGACGTCGCGCCACATGCGCCCGTCGATCACGCGCTCGTCGCGGCGCCGCGGGCGGCGCGCCATCATGTCCTCGGTCGCCGGGTCCACGCCCATCGCGAGCGCGGGGCCGGTGTCCGTGAGCAGGTTGATCCAGAGGATCTGGGTCGCGAGCAGCGGCAGGACGAGCGTGCCGTCGTCGCTCGCGAGGCCGATCACGCCTGCGAGGACGACACCGAAGAAGACGGTCGCGACCTCACCCATGTTCGACGACAGCAGGAAGCGCAAGAACTTGCGGATGTTGTCGAAGATGCCGCGTCCCTCGCGGACGGCGTCGACGATCGTGGCGAAGTTGTCGTCGGCGAGGATCATCGTCGCGGACTGCTTCGAGACCTCGGTCCCCGTGATGCCCATCGCGACGCCGATGTCGGCGGACTTGAGGGCGGGCGCGTCGTTGACGCCGTCGCCCGTCATCGCGACCGTCTCGCCGTCGGCCTGGAGCAGGTCGACGATCTCGATCTTGTGCCGCGGGGCGACGCGCGCGTAGACGGAGACGTCGCGCACGGCCTGCGCCTCGGCGTCGGGCCCCTGGGCGGCGACCTCGTCGAGCTCGGTCCCGGTGAGCGTGCGCGCCCCAGGCTCGACGATGCCGAGGTCGCCGGCGATGCGACCCGCGGTGCGCGGGTGGTCGCCCGTGATCATGACGATGCGGATCCCGGCGCGGTGCGCCTCGGCGATCGCCGTCGCGGCTTCCGGGCGCGGCGGGTCGATGATGCCGACCATGCCGACGTAGACGAGCTCGCGCTCGAGCTCGGCGAGCGCGTCGTCGTCGAGGCTGTCGGCGACGTCGGGGAGCGGGCGGTACGCGACCGCGAGAGTGCGCAGCGCCATGTCGGAGAGGCGGTCGACGTGCGCGAGCACGCGCCCCCGCGCCGCGTCGTCGAGAGGGACGACGTCGTCGCCCACGCGCTGGTGCGTGCAGCGGTCCAGGAGGACGTCGGGGGCACCCTTCGTGACGAGCGCATGGTCGGCGGCGTCCGGCGCGGAGTCCGCCTCGAGCGTCGACATGATCTTGCGCTCCGACGTGAACGGCACGGTGCCGACCCGTTCGAAGCGTGCGGTGCGGGTCTCGGTCGTGCCGAGCTTGCGCTCGGCGACGTGGAACGCGACCTCGGTCGGGTCGCCCTGCGCGACCCAGCGGTCGCCGTCGCGGCGCAGCGACGAGTCGTTGGCGAGGGAGCCGCCGCCGAGGACCATCGCGACCTCGAGGAACAGCTCGGTGTGCGTGCCGGGGGTCAGGGGTGCGTCGTCGTCGGGGACCCTGACCTGGCCCTCGGGGGCGTACCCCTCGCCGGTGAACGTCACCTCGCCCGACGCGGTCACGACACGCTCGACCGTCATCTCGGAGCGGGTGAGCGTCCCGGTCTTGTCCGAGCAGATGACCGTCGCCGAGCCGAGGGTCTCGACGGACGACAGCTTCTTGACGATCGCGCCCCGCTTGGCGAGGCGTTGCACGCCGAGCGCGAGCACGACCGAGAGGATCGCGGGAAGCCCTTCAGGGACGGCGGCGACGGCGAGCGAGACGCCGAGGAGCAGGACGGTCACGAGGCCGTCGAGGGTGCGGACGTGCGACGTCGCGAGGATCGTCACGACGACGACGAGCGCGATCACGACGACGACCACGCCGAGCATCCTGCCGACGCCGGAGATCTCGCGCTGCAGGGGCGTCGGCTCCTCGACGGTCGACGCGAGCAGGTCGGCGACGTGACCCATCTCGGTGCGCATCCCGGTCGCCGTGACGACGGCGCGCCCGGACCCCTGCGCGACGGCGGTGCCGGAGAACACGAGGCACAGCCGGTCGCCGAGGGCCGCGGGCGCAGGCAGGGTCGCGGGGTCCTTGAGCACGGGCTCGCTCTCGCCGGTGAGAGATGCCTCGGCGATGCGCAGCGCGGCCGCCGACACGAGGCGCGCGTCGGCGGCGACCGTGTCGCCCTCGCCGAGCACGAGCAGGTCGCCGACGACGACCTCGGCGGCGGGGACCGACCGGGTCTCGCCGTCGCGCACGACCGTCGCGTGGGCGGCGCTCATGTCGGCGAGCGCTGCCACCGCCGCCTCGGCGCGCGCCTCCTGCGCATAGCCGAGCACCGCGTTCGCCATGACGATGACGGCGATGACGATCACCTCGAACGGGACGCCCTGGGCGCCCTCGACGAGCCATGCGACGAACGACACGGCGATCGCGACGAGGAGCAGCACGACGAGCGGGTCGCGGAGCTGGGCGAGCACCTTGCGCCATGCGGGCACGCGGTCCGGGGGAGCGAGCTCGTTCGCGCCGTCGCGGGCGAGCCGCGCTGCTGCCTCGACCGAGGACAGGCCGGTGGCGAGGTCGGTGCCGAGACGGCGCGCGACGTCGTGCGCGTCGACGACGGAGACGTCCGCGATCTCGGTGGTCGAGGGATCGGGGCTCATGCCCCCAGTGTCTCGCCCGAGCGCCGTGGGCGCTCGGGTCGCACGACCCGCGCGGCCGCAGCGGAGCGGGTGGCGGGCGGTCTGGCGGCGGTGCGGGGAGCCGGGGCCCAGGGCTACGCTGAATCATGGCTCGCTACTTCGACGTGCATCCTCGTGACCCGCAGGCGCGGTCGATCGCGCAGGTCGTCGCGCTCCTCCAGGACGACGCCGTGATCGCCTACCCGACCGATTCCTGCTACGCGCTCGGTTCCCGCATCGGCAACCATGACGGTGCCGACCGGATCCGCAAGATCCGCGGCCTCGGTCCGGACCATCACTTCACGCTCGTGTGCGCGGACTTCGCGCAGCTCGGCCAGTTCGTCCATGTGGACAACAAGGCGTTCCGTGCGGTCAAGTCGGCGACCCCCGGCCCCTACACGTTCATCCTGCCGGCGACGAAAGAGGTGCCGAGGCGCCTCGCGCACCCCCGCAAGAAGACCGTCGGTGTGCGCATCCCGAGCCATCCCGTCGTGCGGGCGCTGTTGAGCGAGCTCGGTGAGCCGCTGCTCAGCTCGACGCTCATCCTGCCCGGTGACGAAGCCCCGATGACCGAGGGGTGGCGGATCAAGGACGAGCTCGACGCGGTGCTCGACGCGATCGTCGATGACGGAGAGGAGTGCGGCACCGAGCCGACGACCGTCGTCGACTTCTCGGACGGCGACCCTGTCGTGGCACGTGCGGGTGCGGGGGACACGACGCGCTTCGAGTAGCCCCCGGGACCTCCGTCCCAGGAGGTTAGCCTTACCTCAGCGTTACGTTCGGCGCATGGACCTCGTGGACCTTCCCGTCGGAGCGACGGCGCGCATCGCCTCGGTCGACGTCGGTGCGGACGCCGACGTGACCTTCCGGCTGGGCGAGCTCGGGCTGCGCCCGGGTGCGACGGTCCGCGTGCTCAACCGTGCCGCTTTCGGCGGTCGCGTGCTCGCGCTGGGCACGCCCGGAGCGAGCGCGTCGCACGGGGTGACGACCGGCATGCGGCTCGGCGTCGACGGGCCCACCGTCCGCGCGATCCGCGTGCACCTCCCCGCCGAGGCCTCATGAGCTGCCACGAGCCCGCGGGAGCAACGCAGGCGCGGACCCTCGACGTCCCGACGGTCCTCCTCGTCGGCAACCCGAACGTCGGCAAGTCGACGCTCTTCAACCTCCTCACCGGCTCACGTCAGCACGTCATGAACGCCCCCGGCACGACAGTCGAGCTGCACCGCGGCACGTGGAGCGCAGACGACCGCCCGGTGCGGCTGACCGACCTGCCCGGCACGTACTCGCTCCTCGCGCGGTCGCCCGACGAGGAGGTCACCGCGGCCGCCGTCGCCGACCGCGGGCCCGACCGTGCCGATGTCGTCGTCGTGCTCGTCGACGCGTCCGCCCTGCCGCGCTCGCTGTACCTGCTCGCTCAGGTCGCGGAGCAGCACGTGCCGGTCGTCGTGGCCGTGACGATGAACGACGTCGCCGCGCGCGCAGGCGCGCCCGTCCCCGCCGACGCGCTCGCGGAGACGCTGGGCGTGCCGGTCGTCGCGATCGACCCGCGCCGCGGCCGCGGAGGAGACGCGCTCGCCCGCGAGGTGCTGCGCGTGCTCGACGGCGCGGCCACGGCCGGTCCGGCGGACACGTCCAGCACCACGTCCCTCGCGGCGCTCGTCGCGCGCTCGGCCCCCGTGCGCGCCGAGCCCCGGCAGTCGGTCTCCCTCGAGGCCGAGCTCGCGCACGCCGACGTGCTCTTCGCCTGGGTCGACGAGGTGCAGCGTGCGGTCGTCGACGTCCCTGAGATGGCTCGCCCGAGCGTCACCGACCGCGTCGACCGGTGGCTCCTGCAGCCGTGGGTCGGCCTGCCCGTCCTGCTCGTGGTCATGTGGCTCGCGTTCCAGGTCGCGACGTCGGTCGCCGCGCCGCTCATGGACCTCGTCGACCGGGCGGTGGGCGGCTGGTTCGCAGGGCTCCTCGCCGACGTGATGCCAGGGCCGGCATGGCTCGAGGGGCTCGTCGTCGACGGCCTCGTCGCGGGCCTCGGCACGGTCCTGTCGTTCGCGCCGCTCATGGGGATGATGTTCGTCGGCGTCGCGCTGCTCGAGGACTCGGGCTACCTCGCCCGGGCCGCGTTCGTCGCCGACCGTGCGATGCGCGCGATCGGTCTCGACGGCCGCGCGGTGCTGCCCCTCGTCGTCGGGTTCGGGTGCAACCTGTCGGCGCTCGCCGCGACCCGCACGCTCCCGGACGCCCGGCAGCGCACGCTCACGGCGTTCCTCGTGCCGTACACGTCGTGCGCGGCGCGGCTGACCGTGTACGTGCTCCTCGCGGGGGCGTTCTTCCCTGACCACGCCGGCACGGTCGTGCTCGCGATGTACGTCGTGTCGGTGCTCATGGTGGTCGTGGTGGGTCTCGTGCTGCGTCGCACGGTCTTCCGGGACCTCGGCCGCGAGCCGCTCGTGATCGCGCTGCCCGCCTACCAGCGGCCGCGCCTGCGAGCGCTGCTGCTGTCCGCAGGTAAGCGGGTCGAGGCGTTCGTGCGCAAGGCGGGGACGATCATCGTCCTGACCCTCACGGTCGTGTGGCTCCTGCAGGCTGTCCCGGTCACGGGCGAGCACCAGGTCGCGGACGTCCCGGTGGGGGACAGCGCGTACGGGTGGGCGGCCCAGACCGCGGCGCCGGTGTTCGGGCCGGCCGGCTTCGGGGACTGGCACGCGACGGCGGCGCTCGCGACGGGCTTCGTCGCGAAGGAGGTCGTCGTCGGGTCGTTCGCACAGTCGTTCGCGGTCGACGAGCCGCAGGACCCGGCAGACGGCGGGAGCCTCGCGGAGCGCCTGCGCGCGTCCTTCGACGAGAGTTCCGGTGGCCACGGCGGTGTCGCCGCGATCGCGTTCCTCGTCTTCGTCCTGACCTACACGCCGTGCCTCGCGACGGTCGCCGAGCAGGCTCGCCTGCTGGGCGCGCGCCGTACGGCGGTCGCGGTCGCGATCCAGCTCGTCACGGCGTGGCTCCTCGCGGTCGCGGTGTTCCAGGTCGGGAGGCTGTGGTGGTGACGACCAGCCAGGGCTTCGTGGCCGACGTCGTCGCACGCGCCGGGGAGGGTGCGACGGCGCGCCGGATCGCCGCGGACCTCGGCGTCGATCTCGGTGCGGTCGACGCGGCGCTCGACCTCGCGCGTCGGCTGGGTCTCGTCATGGTGTCCGGGCGCACGTCCGTGGACGGCTGCGCGTCCTGCCCGACGGCGTCGTCGCCGCTCGCGTCGGTCGCGTGCGCAGGGTGCCCCTTCGCCTCGTGAGGCGCTCAGGCGCCCCGCCCCGCCCTCCGGGTGACGCACTCGCGGACGGTCGCGGTGATCGCAGCGGGCACGTCGTCGTCCTCGTAGCCGAGGACGTCCTGGGTCAGGCGCGTCGGGGTGCACGCGTGCCGGTCCTGGAAGCGGACCGCGTCAGCCATGTGGATGCCGTGCTCCTTGCCCATCGACGCGGTCGCCATGTCGTAGCGCTCCATGCTCGCGAGCTGCGACTCGAGCGGCGCGACGACGACGTCGCCCGGGTCGCGTCCGAGCTCACCGCAGATGACGCGGTGCAGCTCCGCGTAGGACAGGTCGTAGCCGTTGATCGAGTACCGGCCCCCGTGCTCGCCGCGCTCGATCGCGCCGACGGTCGCCTGCGCGACCTGGCGGACGGTGACGGACGACGTCGAGCCGCCCTGGACCACGACGTCGCCCTGCTGCGCGGCGACGCGGTCGACGAACACCTGCCACAGCGACGGCCGGTTCGGGGTCGTGCCGAAGACGTACGGGAGGCGCAGGACCGTCACGGTCATCGAGCCCTCGCCCTCGAGGACCGCGACCTCCTCCTGCACGAAGCGTGTCCGGGGGTAGCCGTTGCGTGTCCGGAACCCGAGCTCGGGCCACATCTCGCCCCACTCGACGGTGTGCGACCCGAACAGGACGAAGCGCGAGACGCGGGTCGCGCGGGCGACGCGCACCACGCGCTGGACCGGGCGGACGTTGACCTCGTAGAAGAAGTGCGCGGCGGGGCTGTCGGGGACGACCCGGTCGTCGAAGCCTGCCGCGTAGACGACCGCGTGCTTGCCGGCGAGCAGGTTCGCGAGCTGGCCGTCCGACATGGCGTTGAGGTCCTCGAGGACGAGCTCGACGCCCGTGGGGAAGAGCTGCGCGGCTCCCGGCTCGGGG
This sequence comes from Sanguibacter hominis ATCC BAA-789, assembly GCF_012396185.1. Taxonomy (GTDB): domain Bacteria; phylum Actinomycetota; class Actinomycetes; order Actinomycetales; family Cellulomonadaceae; genus Flavimobilis; species Flavimobilis hominis. Next base: position 420,703 of record NZ_JAAXOW010000001.1, on the reverse strand, counting down.
AGGGCGACGCCCGTGACGGCGTACCCCCGCCTGACGAGCTCTGTCGTCGCGTGGTAGCCGAGCATGCCGGTCGCACCGACGACCAGGACCTCCCGCACGGTGCTCCCTCCCGCGTACGCCAACTGTTCCTGCTCGCCAGTCTTGCGGCCGTGCGGCGGGTTTCCGCGGGTCGATGGTCCCCTGCGCGCGTCAGCCGACGCTGATGCCGAGCACCATCCCTGCGGCCCGGTGGCCCTGGACCGAGCACCATCCCTCGATCGCGCCGGTCACGGTCCCGACGTCGACCGTCGCCTTCTCACCGCGCGACAGCAGCCCTGACGTGGTGCCGTCCTGCAGGACGAGGTCGTGGGGCATGCCGTCCGTGTTCTCGAGGTCGACGACGAGGTGCGTGCCGTCCGGCACGACGATCGTGGACGGCTCGAAGCGCATGTCGACCATGTGGACGGGCACGTGGTACCGGCCCTCGGAGTCGCTGTACGGGGACGCGGGCGCGGTCGGGGCGCCCGGTCCGCACGCGGCGGTCGCGACGAGGAGGAGCGCGCCGAGCGCCGCGAGGCGCCGCGAGCGCGCGCGACCGGGGCGGGGGACGGAGGTACGAGGCACCTGTCGAGCCTACGGCCGCCGGCCACGGATGGATACGGGGCCCTCACGTGGGCGAAGATGGAGGTGGCACCGGTCGACGACGACGGAGGACAGGCACGGCATGGACGACGTGGCACGCAAGGACGCACGGGTAGGCCTCATCGGGTACGGGCTCGCGGGGGAGGCGTTCCACGCCCCGCTGATCGCGTCGACACCCGGTCTGGAGCTGTCCGCGATCGTCACCTCCCGGGCTGGGCGGGCGGCCGCTGCGGCCGCGCGGTACCCGCGTGCGCGGGTCGTCCCCACGGTCGACGACCTGTGGGGGCTCGACGTCGACCTCGTCGTCGTCGCGACGCCCAACGACTCGCACGTGCCGCTCGCGCGTGCCGCGCTCGAGCGGGACCTCGCCGTCGTCGTCGACAAGCCCGTCGCGCCGGGAGCGCGTGCGGCGCGCGAGCTCGACGCGCTCGCCCGCTCCCGCGGGCTGCTGCTCACCGTCTTCCAGAACCGTCGCTGGGACGGTGACTTCCTCACGGTGCGCGACGCCGTCGCGTCCGGGCTGCTCGGAGAAGTGCGCCGGTTCGAGTCGCGGTTCGAGCGGTGGAGCCCGGTCGCGACGGGCGGGTGGCGCGAGACGGCGGCCCCAGAGATGGCGGGCGGCCTGCTCTGGGACCTCGGCGCGCACCTCGTCGACCAGGCGGTCCAGCTCTTCGGCCCCGTCGCGAGCGTGTACGCCGAGTGCGACGTCCGTCGTGACGGCGTCGAGGCCGACGACGACTCGTTCGTCGCCCTCACGCACACCGGTGGCGTGCGGTCGCACCTGTGGATGAGCGCCGTCGCCGCGCACGAGAACCCACGCTTCCGCGTCGTCGGCTCGAAGGCGGCGATCGTCACGTGGGGGCTCGACCCGCAGGAGGACGCGCTGCGCGCCGGTCGCGTCCCGGTCGGTGACGGCCTCGCCGACGACGGCTCCCTGTGGGGCGTCGCCGAGACGCCCGCGACCGCCGACGTCGTCGCGGGACCCGAGCGCTCGACGCGGCCGGTCCACGCGGGGGACTACCCGGCGTTCTACGCGGGCGTCGCCCGCGCCCTCCACGAGGGCGCCCCCGCGCCCGTGAGCGTGACCGACGCCGCGGCCGTCCTCGACGTGCTCGAGACCGCACGCCGCGCCGCCCGGCAGGGGGAGGTGCTTGCCGTCGCAGCCTCGTGACCCGTCAGCGCGCAAACCGCAGGTTCGACCCGAGGAGTGACCATGACCGAATATCCGAAGGACACCGAGGAGATCGCCGCAGCGATCTCGCAGATCGAGGCGGAGATGGCCGAGCTGCACCTGGCCTCGTTCACGGCAGACGACGCCCGCAGGCTCGGGCTCACGCTCGTGCGGCTCGCGGAGGAGCGCGAGCTTCCTGTCGCGATCGACATCTCGCGCGGCGACCACGTCCTGTTCCACGTCGCGATGCCCGGAGCGAAGCGGAGCAACGCCGACTGGATCCGTCGCAAGACCGCCACGGTCCTGCACTACGGGGAGCCCTCGCTGCTCGTGGGCCTGCGCCCGCGCCTGAACGGTCGACGGATCGAGGACGACCCGTGGTTCGACGAGGCGCGCTTCGCGGCGCACGGCGGTTCGTTCCCCGTGCTCGTGCAGAGCGTGGGCATGGTCGGCACCGTCACGGTGTCGGGGCTGCCCCAGATGGACGACCACGCCCTCGTCGTCGAGGCGCTGCGCCTGATGATCGCGCAGACGCGCGCGCAGGGGCGGCTGGGGCACGCCGACGGGCTGCGCTGACAGCCCGGACCGGGACGGTCAGACGGCCGCCTGTGCACGGCGCAGGCGGCCGTCGGCACGCACGAGGTTCGTGATGCCGAGGACCCACAGCGGGATGAACGTCAGCCACGCGAGCGTGAAGCCGCGGTCCGTGATCAGGTCGGGGGTACCTTCACCGACCAGGTCGAGCGCCACGCCGACGAGGAGCATGATCGTCAGCGTCGAGATGAACCCGCCCGTGTTGACCATTCCTGTCGACACCCCCAGCGTGCGCAGCGGGTTGGTCTCGCGCGCGTAGTCGAAGCCGAGGAGTGATCCTGGACCGGCTGCGCCCATCGTCGTCGCGAGGACCAGCAGGGTCGCGAGCGGGGCGCGTCCGGGCCACGCGAGGACGATCGCCCACGCGAGCACCTGGGCCGCGACGACGCTCAGGACGAGCACGAGGCGGCGGCCGGGGAAGCGGCCCGCGAGGACGCCGAGGACCGGCCCCATGACGAGGCACGAGACGACGTACAGGTTGAGTACCCCGAGGCTCGCCTCGGCGCTGAGGCCTTCTGCGCGGGTCATGTAGACCGAGCCCCACAGCAGGACGAACGAGTAGGTGGGGAACGGTGCGACGAAGTGCGCCCAGAAGCCCGCGCGTGTGCCGGGGTTGCGCCAGGTCTCGCGCATCGTGGGCGGACGCACCGGGGCAGGGGCCGCGCGCCCGTCCGGGCGTGCGGGCGGCGGCTCGTCAGGCAGGTCGACGACGACGTGTGCCCGTCCGTCGCGCACGACGATCGCGACGAGCGCTGCGATGCCGGCGGCGAGAGCGCCCGCGGTGACGAACGCTGTCGGCCAGCCGCGGGCGTCGAGGAGGGCGACGAACGGGACGAGGCTGCCGAGCTGGCCGAGCTGGCCGAGCATCCCGGTGAGCTGGGTCGTCAGCGGGACGGCGCGCGGCGGGAACCACGCCGGCACGAGCCGGACCACGGAGATGAACACGAACGAGTCGCCGCCTCCGACGAGCACGCGCGCCCCGACCGCCTCGGGGACGGACGAGGCGAACGCCATCGCGACCTGCCCGGCGGCGATGAGGGCGCACCCGAGGGTGATCGCGACCCGTGCCCCGTACCGGTCGAGGAAGATGCCTGCGGGGATCTGCATGCCGGAGTACACGGCGAGCTGGAGCACCGCGAACATCGACAGGGCGGAGGCGGACGTCTCGAAGCGCAGCGCGGCCTCGACGCCGGTCGCGGACAGCGAGCTGCGCGCGAGCACCGCGATCGCGTACGCGACGACCGCGATCGACCAGACGACGACGGCACGCCACGTCACCCGGTCGATCACGTCAGCGTGGTCCCGGCCCATCTCGTTGCTTCTTTCCGCCGGGGCCGCGCCCGGCCCAGTGTCAGCCGGTGTTCTGCAGCCCGGCTGCGACACCGTTCATGGTGATCAGGAGGAGCCGCTTGATGCGGGCAACCTCTTCTTCGGGGCGCGTGTCGTCGAGGCGCAGCACCCGCAGGGCGCGGACCTGGATGAGCGAGAGCGCGTCGACGTACGGGCTGCGCATCTGCACGGCCCGGCCGAGGACCCGCATGTCTGCGAGCATCCGCGAACGGCCGGTGGTCGTCAGGACCCACTCGATCGTCAGGCGCATCTCGTCGAGCACGAGCTCGGAGAGGTCCTCGCGGTCACCGAGGGAGAGGTACCGGCGGGCGATGCGCTCGTCGGTCTTGGCGAGCGACATCTCGACGTTGTCGATCATCGTCGCGAAGAGCGGCCACTCCTCGTACGCCTGACGCAGCTTCTCGGGGTCGCCGATCGCCTGGAGCGCGGTGCCGAGGCCGAACCAGCCGGTGAGGTTGATGCGTGCCTGCGTCCACGCGAAGACCCACGGGATGGCGCGCAGGTCGTCGAGGGAGTTCATCGACAGTCCGCGCTTGGCCGGGCGCGAGCCGAGGGGCAGCAGCCCGACCTCGTCCTGCGGGGTCACCTGGGCGAACCACTGCGGGAAGCCCGGCGACTTCACGAGCTCGAAGAACCGGTCGCGCGACGCGGCGTCCATGACGTCCGCGAGGTCGCGGAACTTCTCGGCTGCGCCTGCGTTGCGCTCCTCGATGCTCGGCGCGGACGCGAGGAGCGTCGCGGCCGCGACCTGGTCGATGTGGCGGGCCGCGATGACCGGGTGGCCGTAGCGTGCCGCGATGACCTCGCCCTGCTCGGTCAGCTTGAACCGGCCGTCGACCGAGTGCGGTGGCTGCGCGAGGATCGCGCGGTTGGCGGGGCCGCCGCCACGGCCGAGCGCGCCGCCACGGCCGTGGAACAGGGTCAGGGTGATGTCGTTGCGCCGCGCCCACTGGGCGATGCGGCTCTGCGCGTCGTAGAGCGCGAGCGTCGCGGAGACAGGGCCGACGTCCTTGGACGAGTCCGAGTAGCCGAGCATGACCTCGAGGCGGCGGCCGGTCGCGGCGAGCCGTTCGCGGACGGCGGGCTGCTGGATCGTCTCCTCGAGGACGTCGACGCTGGCCTCGAGGTCGGCGAACGTCTCGAACAGGGGGATGACGTCGAGCACGGGAAGCTCGGCGTCCTGACCGAGGGCGTGCCGGGCGAGCTCGTAGACGTTCGCGAGGTCCTCGGCGCTCGTCGTGAACGACACGATGTACCGGCGTGCGGCCGGGACGCCGTAGCGCTTCTGGATCGAGGCGATCGCGCGGAAGACGTCGAGCACCTCGCGACTGCGGTCGGACAGGTCGCCGTCGGCGCCCTTCTCCGCGATCTCTGCGAGCGTCTCGCGGTGGACCTGGGAGTGCTGGCGGATCTCGTGCTCGGCGAGGTGGAAGCCGAACGTCTGGACCTGCCAGATGAGCTGCTGCAGCTCGGCGTACGCCGCGCGCGGGGCGCCGGCCTCGACGAGCGAGCCCTGCACGACGAGGAGGTCCGCGAGGAGGTCCTCGGCCTTGTCGTACGCGAGGTCCGCGTTGCGGGCGAGCGTCGCGGAGATCCGGCGCGCGATGACGAGCAGCACGCGGCGGTACGGCTCGTTCGGCGAGCGCATCGCGATGTCCGCGGTCAGCTCCTCGGCGATGACCTGCTGCGACTTCCACAGCTTGTCGAGCGCGGGGGACGCGGGCGTCGTGTCGGCGTCGAGCGTCAGGGAGCGTCCGAGGCGCGTCGCGACCTGCTCGAGCGCGATGAGCACGTGCTCGTTCGCGATCGCCGCCGCCTGGCGCGTGATCGTCGCGGTGACGTTGGGGTTGCCGTCGCGGTCCGCGCCGATCCAGGTGCCGAGCCGGACGAACGGCGGGACGACGGGTGCGACCCGGCCCGCGTCCGGGCCCGAGAGGAGCTGGTCGAAGCGGCGGTAGACCTCGGGGAACACCTCGAAGAGCGTCTGGTCGAACGTCGACATCGCCGTGCGGACCTCGTCGAGCGGGGACGGCTTCGACGAGCGCAGCGGGGAGGTGCGCCACAGCGCGTCGATCTCCGCGGTCAGGCGGCGCTCGTTGTCGGCGAGGCTGATGCCGCCGAGGGCGACCGTGTCACGCTCGGCGAGCAGCTCCGTGACGCGCCGGATCGCGGCAGCGACCGCACGACGCCGTGCCTCGGTCGGGTGCGCGGTGAGGACCGGGCGGAACTCGAGCCCCTGGATGCGGCGCGTCGTCTCCTCGTCGCCGATCTCTTCGCGCAGCTGTGCGACGGCGTGCTCGAGCGAGTCGCCGTGCGTCTCGCCCTCGGCCTCGCGGCGACGCAGCACGCGCACACGGTGGTGCTCCTCGGCGAGGTTGACGAGGTGGAAGTAGCAGAGGAACGCGCGCGCGACCTCTTCGGCGCGCTGCAGCGAGAACGTCTCGATGAGGTCTTCAGCGGCTGCGATCGCTTCGGGGGACGGGTCGGAGTACGCGGCGATCGTGAGGGACCGCAGCTTCTCGACGTCGTCGAGGAGGTCGGGGCCGACGGACTCGGTCAGGACACGCCCGAGCAGCCCGCCGAGGAGGCGGACGTCCGCACGCAGCTCGTCCGGGAGCTCGTGACGTGCGTGGCGACGGTCTTCGGACGGGGCCTGGGCGTTTTCCTTGTCACTCACGTGGACGACTGTAGTTGCCCGTCGTGACTTGCACCCGGCTGTCCGAATGTCAGCCGATCGGGTCGAGCGCGGTCAGGGACGCGGGCACGTGCTCGTCCTCGCCCGCCTCGCGGAGCGCAGCGCGCAGCCGCTCCGCCGCGGCGTCGAGCTCTCCGCCCGGGGTGTCCGGGCGCGCATTCGTGAACGAGAGCTCGGCCTCTCCCCACGCGGGCAGGACGTGCAGGTGAAGGTGCGGCACCTCGAACCCTGCGACGAGCAGGGCGGCGCGCGGGGCGTCGAAGGCTGACTTCTGCGCGTTGCCGACGACCTTGGCGACCCGCACGAGGTGCGCGAGCAGGTCGTCGTCCGCGTCCGTGAGCTCGGCGACCTCCTCGCGGGGGACGACGAGCACGTGGCCGGCGGTGATCGGCGCGATCGTCGAGAAGACGACCGCGCGGTCGTCGGCCCACACGAAACGTCCCGGGATCTCGCCGTCGATGATCTTGGTGAAGAGCGTGGCCATGGGGCAAACCTACCGCTGGGGTGCGCTGTTCGACCGCGGTGCGCTGCGGTACCGTGACTGCGCTGACGACGGCCGCCGCACGCGCGGCCCGCAGCACGCGCGCGCAGCGGTCTGCCACGCGAGAAGGGGACAGGGATGGGGAGCTCGGCCAGCTTCAGGGACACGCTCGTCGACCTGATCCGTGCGCGCCACCCTGTGCTCGTCGTCGAGACGCACGAGGCCGAGCGCGTGATCGGCGCTGTCCAGTCGATCGCGACGGACCCGACCGCGCTGCGCAGCGCACGCCAGGTCATGTGCTACTCGGTCAGTCGCGGGCTGCACTACCCGGGCGACCCCGGACGCCCGCAGGTCGCCGAGGCCGCGCTGGCCGCTGCCGCGGGGATGACCCGTCCCACGATCTTCGTCTTCCAGGACCTGCACCACTTCCTCGGGTCGGACGGCCAGTCTCCCGACGCGCTCCTCGTCCGCGCGATCCTCGACGTCGCCGCCGCCTTCAAGGTCGGCGACGTCCCGCACACGCTCGTCATCGTCTCCCCGGGCCTCGACCTGCCGCCGGACCTCGAGAAGGTCGTGTCCGTCGTCGACCTCCCGCTGCCCGACACGGACGAGATCGAGGAGGTCCTCGACGCGATCATCGAGGCCAACGCCGCCGGGATCCAGAACCGGCTGACTCCCGAGGAGAAGGTGCGGCTCGTCCATGCGGCGCGCGGCCTGACGCGGTGGGAGGCGGAGAACGCGTTCGCCCGCGCGATCGCCGGCGACCGGATCCTCGACGTCACGGACATCGATCGCGTGATCGACGAGAAGCGCCAGACCATCCGCAAGTCCGCCCTCCTCGAGTTCGTGCCGCCGGCCGGCTCGATCGACGACGTCGGCGGGCTCGAGAACCTCAAGCGCTGGCTCGCCAAGCGCAACGGCTCGTGGCTCCCGGACGCGGCACGCTGGGGCATCTCGCCGCCGAAGGGCGTGCTCATCACGGGCGTGCCGGGCTGCGGGAAGTCGCTGACCGCCAAGTGCATGTCCAGCCTGTGGGGCCTGCCGCTCCTGCGGCTCGACGTCGGCAAGATCTTCTCGGGCCTCGTCGGGTCGTCCGAGCTCAACATGCGCGCGTCGCTCCGGCTCGCCGAGGCGGTCGCGCCGTCGATCCTGTGGATCGACGAGATCGAGAAGGGCTTCGGTTCCGCGACGAGCGCGCAGAGCGGCGACTCCGGCACGAGCCAGCGCGTCTTCGGCACGTTCCTCACCTGGATGCAGGAGAAGAGCTCGTCGGTGTTCGTCATCGCGACCGCCAACAAGATCGACGCGCTGCCGCCCGAGCTCCTGCGCAAGGGGCGCTTCGACGAGATCTTCTTCGTCGACCTCCCCACGGACTCCGAGCGCCGCACGATCTGGGCCCTCCACCTGGGGCGGCGGCTGCGCGACGGGGACGCGCTCGGTGGCGACCTTCTCGTGACCGAGCAGCTGATCGCGGACCTCGCGGCAGGCACGGACGGGTTCTCGGGCGCGGAGATCGAGCAGGCTGTCGTGTCCGCGTGCTTCGACGCGTACGCGGAACGCCGTGCGCTGAGCGTGCAGGACCTCCAGCGTGCCGTCGTCTCGACGGTGCCGCTCTCCGTCACGCAGGCCGAGCAGGTCGCCACGATCCGCGAGTGGGCTGCGAGCCGCGCGGTCGCGGCGACCGTCTCCGACGAGCCGCTCGCGCCGATCGGGCCGCACGGCGCGTCGCCCCTCGACGCAGGCCCTGACGGCGGCGGCCGGAAGGTCGTCTTCTGATGTACGGGCACCACGTGCGCACGGTCGAGGAGCGGCTCGCCGACCCGTCCTGGACCCGCCCGAAGAGTTGGCTCCTGCTGGTCCCGCTGCTGTCCCTCGGCACGTTGTCGTTCGTCTGGTTCTGGATGCGCGCCAACCTCGACCCGGAGGAGAAGGGCCGGTACGAGCTCTGGGCCTGGGTGTGGGGGTTCGTCGCCCTGGGCGGCGGGACGCTCGGCGGGGGAGGGCTGTTCTTCGGCACCGCTGACGAGATCGCCGTCTCGGCGGTCATCTGGATCCTCCGGGTCACGTCGGTCGTGCACGCGTGGGCGATGAACCAGCGCAGGCTCGAGCGCATGGCGCGCCGCGAGGTGGGTGTCGAGGTCGCGATGATCGCGGCCGCGCAGGCGCGCGGGGCGCGAGCGGGCGGTCCGGCGCAGAGGTTCCCGACGTCGCACCTGGCGACCGCGACGGTCCCCGAGGGGTACGACCCGCGCCTCGCGGCCTCGTTCCCTCAGGTCTACGCAGGCGCCGAGGACGCTGGCGTGCCGCCTCGGCCGGAGCCTCCGCTTGCAGCGCCCCGCCCCGCCCCGCCGGTCGACCCGGCGGCGCACGGTCGCGTCCTCGAGCCCCCGCCCTACCCGGGGGCTGCCGCACCGGTGGGGAGCCTGCCGCCCGAGCGCGTGCCCGACGTCGAGCCGGAGCCGCAGCGCTGGATGCCCGTGGCACCACCGCGCCCGGGAGACCCGCACGCTCCCCGGCGCGGACCGGGTCGCAGGCTCGACCTCTGAGGCTCGCCCGCTGAGGCTCAGCCGAGCGCACACGCAGGTCGGACGGGAGATTCCCGACGGGGCGTACGTCACTTCCCGTCGGGACATACGGCCCACACAGCCGTCGTGTCGCCCGGCGAGGATGGATACGGAATGCGAGGGGTCGTATCCATTCGGCATCTGTGAGGAGAACTTTAATGAGGGCACTCGTGACTGTGGCATCTCGTCACAACGCGACACTGGAGATCGGCGAGGTCGTCGCCGAGACCATCCGCGCGAACGGGATCGAGTGCGACCTCATCGCCCCTGAGGACGTCACCTCGGTCTCTGACTATGACGTCGTGATCGTCGGATCGGCGATCTACACGGGCCGCTGGCTGCCCGAGGCGCGCGAGCTCGTCGAGCGTCTGACCGACGAGCTCCTCACGAAGACCGTGTGGCTCTTCTCGTCCGGTCTCGCGGACGCTCCCGCGAAGGGGTCGAACCGACCCGCCGAGACGCACGAGCGGATGACTGCGACGGGCGCCGTCGGGCACCGGCACTTCTCCGGCCGGCTGGACCTCAACGTGCTCAACTTCGCGGAGCGCGCGATCATCGCTGCGGCCCGTGGCAAGCAGGGCGACCGACGTGACATGGACGCGGTGCGCGAGTGGGCGCGCTCGATCGTCGCGCAGGTGCAGCAGACCGCAGGCGCCTGAGCCACCCGCGACTCGTCCCGACACCTGCCGCTAGGCGACCGGCGGGCGCCTGTCCTGCCAGCCGAAGACCTCCTCGAGCGTCCGCGCGAGACCGAGCAGCACGTCCTCACGACCGTACCGGGCGCCGAGCATCACACCTACCGGCAGCAGGGTGCCGCCGTCGTCGTGCATCGCCACGGGGAGCGAGATCGCCGGGCGGCCCGACAGGTTCCACACGCTCGTCCAGGGCGTGAAGCGCGTCTGCGCGGCGAAGTCACCCGCAGGGTCCGTGTCGTCGCGCAAGGCGCCGAGGGGCGCCGGGAGCTGGGCGAGGGTCGGGGAGACGATCACGTCGAACGCCGCCCAGCTCCGCGCGATCTCGCGCGTGAGCACCTGCACCGCCGCGACCGCCTGGGCGTGCTCGAGTCCCGTCACCGCGCGCCCCTGCTCACGCAGCCAGCGGGTGAGGGGGACGAGGAGCTCCTCGCGGTCCGCCGGGACGGGCGCCTGCAGCGCCATGACCGACCACAGCGCCCGGAACGCCCCCCAGCGTTCGGCCGGGAACGGCACAGGCGCCTCGGACACGTCGTGACCGAGCTCGACGAGCACGTCCGCGACCGCCGCGACCGCGGCGAGGCACGAGGGGTGCACCGGAGCGTCGTCGGCGATCACCGGCGAGGTCAGGATGCCGACACGCAGTCGCCCCGGGGGACGCCGTGCGGCCTCGAGGAAGGAGATCGTCGGGGGTGGCAGCTCGAACGTGTCCCCGGGCCACGGCCGCGCCGTCGCATCGAGGAGCGCGGCCGTGTCGCGCACGTCGCGCGTGAGGAAGCCGAGCGTCGCGAGGCCCGCGCCGTCGATGGCGTACGGTCCCGGGCTGATGCGGCCGCGGCTCGGCTTGAGCCCGACGAGACCGCACGCGCTCGCGGGGATGCGGATCGAGCCACCGCCGTCGCTTCCCTGCGCGACGGGGACGATGCGTGCGGCGACGGCGGCAGCAGCGCCGCCCGACGAGCCGCCCGCGGAGCGGGTGAGGTCCCAGGGCGTGCGGGCGGGCGCCTGCCCGTCGGGCTCCGTGTAGCAGGGCAGGCCGAGCTCGGGGGTGGTCGTCTTGCCGAGCATGACGGTGCCCGCCTGGTTGAGGAGGGTGACGATCCCGTCGTCGTGCTCGGGGACGTAGCCGGCGAGAGCACGCGACCCTGCAGACATCGGGACGCCCGCGACGGCGTTGAGGTCCTTGACGGGGCACGGCACGCCGAGCAGGGGCGGCAGCGCGTCGGTGTCGGTCGCGGCCCGCAGGACCGCCTCGGCCTCTCGGGCCTCCGCGAGGGCGCGCTCGGGCGCGAGCGTGACGAACGCGCCCACCTGAGGTCCCAGCGCCTCGGCGCGGTCGAGCGCGTGGCGCACGACGTCAGTGGGGGAGGTCTCGCCTTCGCGGATCTCCGCGGCGAGCTCGAGAGCGGTGAGGTCGTGCAGCTCGGCCATGGCGTCGAGCCTAGTGAGCGCCGGTCGCCGTCGCACCGGTCGATTGTTCACGTGATGGTTACGCGGGCACCCTCGCCAGACGAATGACACGGGCGTAACTTGTGGTGTGACGGACGACACACCGTCGTCCCGCACCCCGGGAGCCGGACATGACCGATCCGAGCACGCGATCCTCGGCGCAGCGCGCCCCCCGCCGCACGAACGCAGGGGCCCCACCCCCCGAAGATCCTCGCCGGACGTTCGTCGTCGACACGTCCGTCCTGCTCTCCGACCCGCGCGCCATGCTGCGCTTCGCGGAGCACGACGTCGTCCTGCCGATCGTCGTCATCACCGAGCTCGAGGCGAAACGCCACCACCCTGAGCTGGGCTACTTCGCGCGGAGCGCCCTCCGGCTCCTCGACGAGCTGCGCGTCGAGCACGGCGGGCTCGACGCCCCCATCCCCGTGGGCGACCTGGGCGGCACGCTGCGCGTCGAGCTCAACCACGTCTCGCCCGAGGTGCTGCCGGCTGGCTTCCGCCTCGGCGACAACGACTCGCGCATCCTCGCCGTCGCCGCCAACCTCGGCGCCGAGGGGCACGACGTCACGGTCGTGTCGAAGGACCTGCCGATGCGCGTCAAGGCGTCCGCCGTGGGGCTCGCCGCCGAGGAGTACCGTCACGAGCTCGTCGTCGACACGGGCTGGACCGGCATGACCGAGATCGACGTCGACGCCGACCGGATGGCCGCGCTCTGGGAAGCCGAGTCGGTCGAGCTCGCCGACCTCGACCTCACGACCGTGAGCCAGCCGGAGCACCTCGTCGTCAACACGGGCGTCGTCATGCACTCGCCCCGGGGCTCTGCGCTCGGCCGCGTGACGGCCGACAAGCACGTCCAGCTCGTCCGCGGGGACCAGGAGGTGTTCGGTGTGCGCGGGCGCAGCGCCGAGCAGCGCGTCGCGATCGACCTGCTCATGGACGAGTCGGTCGGCATCGTGTCGCTCGGCGGGCGCGCGGGCACCGGCAAGTCGGCGCTCGCCCTGTGCGCAGGGCTCGAGGCCGTCCTCGAGCGGCGGCAGCACCGCAAGATCATGGTGTTCCGGCCGCTGTACGCCGTCGGCGGGCAGGAGCTCGGGTACCTCCCGGGCACCGAGGCCGAGAAGATGAACCCGTGGGCCGAAGCAGTCTTCGACACGCTCGGGGCCGTCGTCGCGCGCGAGGTCGTCGAGGAGGTCATGGCACGCGACATGCTCGAGGTGCTCCCGCTCACGCACATCCGCGGACGCTCGCTCCACGACGCGTTCGTCATCGTCGACGAGGCGCAGTCCCTCGAGCGTGGCGTCCTGCTCACCGTGCTCTCGCGCATCGGGCAGAACTCCCGCGTCGTGCTCACGCACGACGTCGCGCAGCGGGACAACCTGCGTGTCGGGCGGCACGACGGGATCGCCGCGGTCATCGAGAAGCTCAAGGGGCACCCGCTGTTCGCGCACGTGACGCTCACGCGGTCCGAGCGCTCGCCCGTCGCGGCGCTCGTCACCGAGATCCTCGAAGGGCTCGAACCGTGACGTGGACTCCGGTGGGTGTTCGTGACACGGCGTGCTTAACCTAGGTCGTGACCACCGATCCCACGCCCTCCGGCACCGCACCGTCCCTCCCTGCTCCGGGCCCCGACGCCGCCCTCGTCGACCTGGGCGGCCGCAGCCCGTGGAGCATCCTGCCCCCGCTGTGCCTCGGCTTCTTCGTCATCATGGTCGACACGACGATCGTCAACATCGCCGTCCCGACGCTCGTGGCGACGTTCCAGACGTCGCTCGCCGCCGTGGGCTGGGTCAACAGCGCCTACCTCCTCACCTTCGCGGTGCTCCTGCTGGTCACGGGTCGGCTCGGTGACCGGTACGGCGCGAAGACCATGTTCGTCTCCGGGCTCGTCGTGTTCGTGCTCTCCTCGATCGCGTGCGGCCTCGCGGGATCCGTCGAGACGCTCGTCGTCGCGAGGGCGGTCCAGGGGGTCGGCAGCGCACTCATGACCCCGCAGACGATGGCCATGATCACGCGCGTCTTCCCGCCCGCGCGCCGGGGCGCCGCCCTCGGCCTGTGGGGCGCCACCGCGGGCGTCGCGACGATCGCAGGGCCGGTGCTCGGCGGGATCTTCGTCGAGACGATCGGCTGGGAGTGGATCTTCTTCGTCAACGTCCCGATCGGCGCGGTCGCGCTGTGGCTCGCCGTCACGCGCCTCCCGCGCCTCGAGACGCACACCCGCAGTCTCGACCTGCCCGGCGTCGTCCTCTCCGTCGTCGGGCTGTTCCTCGTGATCTTCGGCCTGCAGGAGGGCGAGACGTTCGAGTGGGGTCAGGTCGTCGGCCCCATCACGGTCTGGCGCATGATCGGTGCCGGCGTTCTCGTCACAGGTGCGTTCCTGCTGTGGCAGAAGCGCCGGGGCGACGACGCGCTGCTGCCGCTCACGCTCTTCACGCACCGCAACTTCACGCTCGCGAACGTCGCCGGTGCCGTGTCGTCTTTCGCGATGATCGGCATCTTCTTCCCGCTCACGCTGATCCTGCAACAGGTGCTCGGGCTGTCCCCGCTCATGGCCGCGATGGTGAACCTGCCAGGCTCGCTCGTGTCCGGCGTCGTCGCGCCGTTCGCGGGCCGGCTGTCCGACCGCATCCCCGGGAAGTGGGTCGTCGCGGCAGGGTTCGCGTTCCTCGCAGGCTCGGTCCTCTGGCTCACCCTCGTCGTCTCGCCGGACGCCTCGATGTGGGCGTTCTTCCCGCCGATGACCGTGTTCGGCATCGGCACGGGCCTGCTTTTCTCGCCCCTCGCCAACCTCGCGACGTCGGGCCTCGACCGCTCGACCGCGGGCGCGGGCGCCGGGGCGTTCAACATGAACCGTCAGGTCGGCGGGGTGCTCGGGTCAGCGGCGATCGTCGCGATGCTGACGTCCCGCCTGGGCGTCGAGGTGCCGGCAGCAGCGGCCGACGCCGCGGCCCGCCTCCCCGAGGAGGTCCGCGCCCCGTTCGTCGAGGCGTTCGCGTCGTCGAACGGCTCCGCGTTCTCCGGAGGCGGTGCCGGGCAGCTCGCGCTGCCCGACTCGGTCCCGTCCGAGCTCGTCGCCCAGGTGCGCGAGGCCGCGCTCGCGGCCGTCCACTCGGGCTTCAGCACCGCCGTCTCGCAGACGCTCCTGCTGACCGCTGGCGTGCTCGCGACCGGGCTCGTCGCGAGCCTCCTGATGAGTCGCTCCCCGCGCTGACGCGGCTGCGCCGACCTGCCCGCGCTGACGCGGCAGAGCGAAGGGTCCGTCGGCGCCGCCGACGGACCCTTCGCTCGAGGTGTCAGGCCTGCGGCGGACGCGTCATCGACAGCACGTCGAGCGCGCTGTCGAGCTGCTCCTCGGTGACCTCGCCACGCTCGACGAAGCCGAGGTCGATGACGGCCTCGCGGACCGTGAGGCCCTTCTTGACGGAGTGCTTCGCGACCTTCGCCGCCGCCTCGTAGCCGATCACACGGTTGAGCGGCGTGACGATCGACGGCGACGACTCGGCGAGCGCGCGGGCGCGCTCCACGTTGGCGGTGATCCCGTCGACCGTGCGGTCGGCGAGCACGCGCGACGACGTCGAGAGCAGACGGATCGACTCGAGCACGGCCGACGCGATCACGGGGATCTGCACGTTGAGCTCGAACGAGCCGCTCGCGCCCGCCCACGCCACGGTCGCGTCGTTGCCGATGACGCGGGCGGCAACCATGAGGACGGCCTCAGGGACGACCGGGTTGACCTTGCCCGGCATGATCGACGAGCCCGGCTGCAGGTCGGGGATGAAGATCTCGCCGAGGCCCGTGTTGGGGCCCGACCCCATCCAGCGCAGGTCGTTGCAGATCTTCGTGAGGGAGACCGCGATCGTGCGGAGCGCGCCGGACAGCTCGACGAGGCCGTCGCGCGCCGACTGCGCCTCGAAGTGGTCGCGCGCCTCTGTCAGGGGCAGGCCGGTGTCCTCGACGAGCAGCTCGATGACCCGCTGCGGGAAGCCTGCGGGCGTGTTGATGCCGGTGCCGACGGCGGTACCGCCGAGCGGCACCTCGGCCGCTCGGGGGAGCGCGGCCTGCAGGCGCTCGACGCCATAGCGCACGGCGGCCGCATAGCCGCCGAACTCCTGGCCGAGCGTCACGGGCGTTGCGTCCATGAGGTGCGTGCGGCCGGACTTCACGACCTCGGCGAACTCCTCGGACTTCGCGCCGAGCGCCGCGGCGAGGTGCTCGAGCGCCGGGACGAGGTCGCGCACGACGCCGGAGGTGGCGGCGACGTGGACCGACGTCGGGAACACGTCGTTGGACGACTGCGAGGCGTTGACGTGGTCGTTCGGGTGGACCTCGCGGCCCAGCGAGCGGCTCGCGAGCGTCGCGAGGACCTCGTTCGTGTTCATGTTCGACGACGTGCCGGAGCCGGTCTGGTAGACGTCGACGGGGAAGTGGTCGTCGTGCTCGCCCGCAGCGACGGCGTCGGCGGCGGCGACGATCGCGTCCGCGACGTCCTGGTCGAGGACGCCCAGCTCGGCGTTCGCGCGCGCGGCGGCCTTCTTGACGCGGGCGAGGGCCTCGATGTGGCCGCGCTCGAGGCGCGAGCCGGAGATCGGGAAGTTCTCGACGGCGCGCTGCGTCTGGGCGCGGTAGAGCGCGGCGGCAGGCACGCGCACCTCGCCCATCGTGTCGTGCTCGATGCGGAATCCTTGCGAGTTCGGCGTGCTGCCGACGGCGTTGTCAGTCATGGTCCCATCGTGCCGCACCGCAGGGCGTGCGGGTGCCGTGACGGCACGACAGGGCTCGGTTGTGACCTGGGTCACGCCGGACGGTGGTGTCAGGCGGTGACGGGCTTCTCGCCGACGTCGCCCTTGACCTCGAGGAGCGTCGCGCGACCGTCCGCGAGCGTGTACTCGACGCCGACGATCGCGACGTAGCCGTCGTCGACCGCCGCGCGGATCGCCGCGGAGTACCCGTAGAGCTGGTCGACGGTGTGGCGGACGTGCTCGCGGCGGAGCATGTTCTCGTCACGCACGTCCTCGCCGCGGCTCGTGACGTTCACGATGGACGGGATGACCCGGTCGACGACCGCGCGGACGAACCCCGTGGCCTGCTCGCCCGTCGCAAGGGTGTGGGCTGCCGCCGCGACGGCGCCGCACGAGTCGTGGGCGAGCACGACGACGAGGCGCGCGTCGAGCACACCGATCCCGTACTCGATCGAGCCGATGACCGTCGTGTCGAGGACGTGCCCGGCGGTCCGCACGACGAACGTGTCGCCGAGCCCCTGGTCGAAGATGATCTCGGCGGCGACACGCGAGTCGGAGCACCCGAAGATCACGGCGAACGGGTTCTGCGCGACGGCGAGCTCCTGCCGTCGGCCGGCACCCTGCGAGGGGTGCGCCATCTCGTCCCGGACGAAGCGCTGGTTGCCGTCCCTGAGCGCAGCCCACGCCTCGGCGGGGGTCGAGATCGGGCCGGTCACGGAGGAGGAGGCGGCCGTGCCGTCGGTGCGGTTGCTCATGGTGGACATCATGCGTCGCGTCCGGCGGTCTCGCAGCGCGCGTCCACATTCCAGCCGTGCCTCCGGCCGACGACGCGACCGGGGGTGCGAGCGCGGGTCGGCGTGGGGCGAGCGTGCTCGCGCGACGCGTCCCTCAGTCGAGCTCGTCGAGCCGCGGCGGGTTGGCGCCCGGGCGGGACACGGTGATCGCGGCGACCTTCGTGCAGCGTTCGAGCACGGCGGTGAGCGCGTCGGCGTCGATCGCCCTGAGCGCGGCGCGGCGTGCGCCGCCGAGCAGGTCGGCGGACCACAGGCCGTCGATGAGCGCCCCCATGAACGAGTCGCCGGCGCCGACCGTGTCGGCAACCTCCGTCAGAGGAGCGGCCACCTCGACCGTGCCTCCCGGGTACCAGGCGACCGCGCCCTCGCCGCCACGTGTCATGACGACGATGCTGCCCTGGCGCTTCTGCCACAGGGCGGCGCTCACCTCGGGGGCGCGGTGCGGGTACAGCCAGGCAAGGTCCTCGTCGGAGACCTTGACGACGTCCGCGAGCATGACGAGCTCCTCGATGCGCGGCGCCGCGGTGAGCGGCATGCCCATGAGCGTCGGGCGGACGTTCGGGTCGTACGTGATCGTCACGCTCGGCTGGAAGCGGCGCATGAGCGCGACGACGTCGTCCCCGCCGGGCGGGAGCGTCGCGGCGATCGAGCCCGAGTGGATCGCGACCGTGCTCTGCGGGACGTCGACGTCTGCGGGCATGCGCCACTCGATCTCGAAGTCGTACGACGCGGCGCCCTTCTCGTCGAGCTGCGCGGTCGCGATCGACGTCTGCGCGGCACCCGTGGCGCCGGGCGCGAGGGCGACGCCGGACGCGCCGAGCCACCGCCGGATCATCGAGCCGTAGGCGTCCTCGCCGAGCCATGCGAGGAGCTCGACGGTGCGGCCGAGGCGGCCGAGCGTGATGGCGACGTTCGCGGGGCTGCCCCCCGGGTGCTCGTCGACCGTGCCGTCCTGGCGGTGCACGACGTCGATGAGCGCTTCGCCGACGACGAGCACCTGGGCGGGTGCGGCGTCGGCCGCCCCGAGAGCAGTCTTGGGGGCCATCAGTCCTCGTCCTTCTCGTCGGTCGCAGTGCTTGCCGCGCGCTGGTGCGCAGACTCGAGCCGCTCGCGAGCGCCGTCGAGCCACGTCTGGCAGCGGGCGGCGAGCGCCTCGCCGCGCTCCCAGAGCGCGAGGCTCGCCTCGAGCGGCTCGCCACCGGCCTCGAGCCGGGCGACGACCTGGACGAGCTCGTCGCGCGCGTCCTCGTAGCTCAGGGATCCGACGTCGGGCAGCGGCTGGGATGTGGTCACGGACATACCGTAGCCAAGGCGACCGACACGCTCCGGGCCGTCCGTCCTGTGTCGGCTGCCGGTCCGTCGGGCGTCCGACGGTCAGTCGACGGTCGCGGCGACCTCGCCGTCGGCGAGGCGGACGCGCAGCGCGTCACCTGACGCGACCTGGGCGGCGTCGCGCAGCACGCTGCCGTCGGCGACCTGCACGACGGCGTAGCCACGCTCGAGCACGGACGCGGGGGACAGCGCGCGGACCTGCGCGCGCAGCCGGTCGACCTCGGCGCCCGCGCGCAAGAGCGCCGCGGAGAACGCGCTGCGGCCGTGCCGCGCGAGCTGCTCGACGTCGTCCGAGCGGCGCTCGATCATCGAGCCCGGATCCGCGAGCACGGGCCGTGAGCGGATCGCGTCGAGGCCGTGCTGCTCGCGATCGAGACGCCCGCGGACGGCGCGCTGCATCCGCTCGCGTGCCTGTCGGAGCCGCAGCCGCTCCTCCGCGACGTCCGGCACGATGCGCTTCGCGGCATCGGTCGGGGTCGAGGCGCGGAAGTCGGCGACGAGGTCGAGCAGCGGCGAGTCGGTCTCGTGGCCGATCGCCGAGACGAGCGGGGTGCGGCACGCGGCGGCCGCCCGGACGAGCGCCTCGTTCGAGAACGGCAGGAGGTCCTCGACGGCGCCGCCACCGCGGGCGACGACGATCACCTCGACGTCAGCGCGAGCGTCGAGCTCGGCGATCGCGGCGGATACCTGCGGCACGGCTGCGGTGCCCTGCACCGCGACCTCGCGGATCTCGAAGCGCACCTCCGGCCAGCGTGCGCGCGCGTTGACCACGACGTCGTGCTCCGCCTTGGACTCGCGGCCGCACACGAGCCCGACGACGCGCGGCAGGAACGGCAGCGGTCGCTTGCGCTCGGCAGCGAACAGGCCCTCCGCGGCGAGGATCGACTTGAGGTGCTCGATCCGCGCGAGGAGGTCGCCGAGGCCGAGCGCGCGGATCTCGTCGGCCTGCATCTGGAACGAGCCGCGGCCCTTCCAGAACGTCGGCTTCGCGTGGACGACGACGTGCGCGCCCTCCGCGAGCGGCGTCGTCTGCCCGGCGAGCACCTTCGCGTACATCGCGACGGGCAACGACACGTCCGCATCGGTGTCGCGCAGCGTCAGGAACGCCATGCCCGCGCCCGGGCGGCGGTTGAGCTGGACGACCTGACCCTCGATCCAGACGGGCGACATCTTGTCGATGTACTCCGCGATCTTCGACGACAGCAGCCGCACGGGCCACGGCCGCTCCGCCGTCGTGTCGAGGGCGCGCGCTGGCAAGGGACCGTGAGGGGCCGCGGACGAGGGGAGGGGAGCGTCGGTCACGCCCCCATCATCGGCCACGGGGGTGACACAGGCTCTCCACGTACCGTCCGGTCCGCGGCGAGGGCGGTCACCTAGACTTGCGAGGTGACCGAGACCCTCGCGCCCCGGACCTCCGGAGCCCCCGCCGTGGGGCGCCACCGCCGTGACGACGCCGCGGTGGAGCGAGGCGACGGCACGGCGGCGAAGCGGGTGCTGCTGGCTGCCCCGCGCGGCTACTGCGCGGGCGTCGACCGGGCGGTCGTCGCGGTCGAGCAGGCGATCGAGCACTACGGCGCACCCGTGTACGTCCGCAAGGAGATCGTGCACAACAAGTACGTCGTGGAGACGCTCTCCGAGCGTGGAGCGGTCTTCGTCGACGAGACGGACGAGGTGCCCGAGGGCGCGCGGGTCGTGTTCTCGGCGCACGGCGTCTCGCCGGCGGTGCACGAGGCTGCAGCGCGGCGTTCGCTCGAGACGATCGACGCGACCTGCCCGCTCGTGACCAAGGTGCACCGCGAGGCGGTGCGGTTCGCGGCGGACGACTACGACATCCTGCTGATCGGCCACGAGGGCCACGAGGAGGTCGAGGGCACGGCGGGCGAGGCCCCCGAGCACGTCCAGGTCGTGAACTCGCCTGACGAGGTCGATCGCGTGACGGTGCGGGACCCGGACAAGGTCGTCTGGATCTCGCAGACGACGCTCTCGGTCGACGAGACGATGGAGACGGTGCGGCGCCTGCGCGAGCGGTTCCCGACGTTGCAGGACCCGCCGAGCGACGACATCTGCTACGCGACGCAGAATCGTCAGGTGGCGGTCAAGAAGCTCGCCCCCGAGTGCGACCTGGTGATCGTGGTCGGCTCGCGCAACTCCTCGAACTCGGTGCGTCTCGTCGAGGTCGCGAAGGAGTATGGCGCACGGGCGGCATTCCTCGTCGACTACGCGAAGGAGATCGACCCGTCGTGGTTCGACGGCGTCGCGACGGTCGGCGTGACGTCCGGTGCGTCTGTCCCCGAGATCCTTGTCCAGGACGTCCTCGCCTACCTCGCCGAGCGCGGGTTCGCTGACGTCTCCGAGGTGCGCACCGCGACCGAGGACCTCATGTTCTCGCTCCCGCGAGAGCTGCGGACCGCGCTCAAGGAGTCGGGGCAGAGCCCCGCGCGTCCTGCGCGCGGCGGGCGCCGCTCCCTCCCGTTCGACCCGGCCTAGCCGCAGCCCTCGTGGATCCTCGCGTCGACGAGCTGGTCGCGGAGCTCCGCCGCGCCGGGTGTGTGTTCGCGGAGGACGAGGCAGCGGTTCTTCGCGCTGCCGCGGACGGTGACCGGCTCGCGGCGCTCGTCGCGCGGCGCGTGGCGGGTGAGCCGCTCGAGCACGTCGTCGGCCGGGTGGAGCTGGGCGGTGTTGAGTTCGCGGTGGGGCCGGGCGTGTTCGTGCCGCGGCAGCGTTCGCTCCTGCTCGTCGACCTTGCGGTCGGCATGGTGCCGCCGGGCGGGGTGCTCGTGGACGCGTGCTGCGGGTGCGGCGCGATCGGTGCGCTCGTCGCGCACCGGGTGGAGCAGGCGCAGGGGGCGACGGCGGAGCTGCACGCGTGCGACGTCGACCCGGTCGCGCTCGGCTTCGCCCGCCAGAACGTGGCGCCGTTTGCCGGCGAGGTGCACGAGGGGGACCTGCTGGCGGCTCTGCCTGCCAGGCTGCGGGGACGCGTGGACGTGGTGGTCGCGAACGCGCCGTACGTGCCGAGCGAGCAGGTCGACCTGATGCCGCGCGAGGCGCGGGACCACGAGCCCAGGCACGCGCTCGACGGCGGGCGGGACGGCCTGGACCTGCACCGTCGGCTCGCGGACCAGGTGGGCGGGTGGCTCGCGCCGGGCGGGCACGTCCTCGTGGAGACGAGCGAGCGTCAGGCGGCGGAGTCGGCGGAGGTCTTCGCGGCGCGCGGCCTCGAGGTCCGGGTGGAGCGCTCGGACGAGCTGGACGCGACGGTCGTCGTCGGGATCCGTGGGACTGCCCGCGCCGGTCAGTCGGGGAACACTCCGGTGGACAGGTAGCGGTCGCCGCGGTCCGCGACGATGAAGACGATCGTCGCGTCCGGGGTCTCTCGGGCGAGGCGGAGCGCGACGGCTGCCGCGCCGCCGGACGAGACGCCGGCGAAGATGCCTTCACGGCGGGCGAGCGCCCGCATCGTGTCCTCGGCGTCGGTCTGGCTGACGTACCGGAGCTCGTCGACGACGCTCGGGTCGTAGACGCGGGGGAGGTACTCCTGCGGCCAGGCCCGGATGCCGGGGATGCGGGCGCCTTCCTCGGGCTGGACGCCGACGATGCGCACGTCTCCGGACTGCTTCTTGAGGAAGCGGCCGGTCCCGGTGATCGTCCCGGTCGTGCCCATCGACGAGACGAGGTGGGTGAGTCGTCCGCTCGTCTGCTGCCACAGCTCGGGTCCGGTGCTCGCCTCGTGGGCGGCGGGGTTGTCGGGGTTGGCGAACTGGTCGAGGACGATGCCTTCTCCGGCGGCGACCATGGCGGCTGCGACGTCGCGCGAGTGCTCCATGCCGCGCTCGCGGGCGGTGAGGACGAGCTCGGCGCCGTAGGCGCGCATGGTGCGGGCGCGCTCGACGGACAGGTCCTCGGGCATGACGAGGACGAGCCGGTAGCCCTTGATCGCGGCGGCCATGGCGAGCGCGATGCCGGTGTTGCCGCTCGTGGCCTCGATGAGGGTGTCGCCGGGGCGGATGTCCCCGCGCTGCTCTGCGCGGGCGATCATGGACAGCGCGGGCCGGTCCTTGACGGAGCCTGCCGGGTTGTTGCCCTCGAGCTTGGCGAGGACGACCGTCCCGGGAGCGGCGTCCTCCGCGAGGCGCTGGAGCCGGACCAGGGGAGTCGACCCGACGGTCGACTCGATCGTCGGGTACTGCTGCTCGCCCATCGGTTCCTCCACGTCTCGGTGCGGCGGTGCGTCGCTCAGCCCAGGCTACGGACCCTGTCCCCGAGGTCGGGGATGCGGGCGGCGTCGTCTCGCTGCGCGGCCACGAGCTCGGGTGCGCTCACGGTCGACAGGCGCGGGTCGACGGGCGCGGGGCTCTCGAGCTCGTCGTCGACGACTCCGAGCGACTGGAACCGGCGGGCGGAGACGAGGACGCGGGTCTCGAGGGAGCCGATCGTCTGGTTGTAGGCGGCGGCGCTGCTCTCGATCGCGCGGCCGAGCCTGCCGAGGTGCCCGGAGAGGGTCGCGAGGCGGCCGTGCAGCTCCTTGCCGAGGGAGAGCACCTGCTGGGCGTTGTCGGCGAGCGTCTCCTGGCGCCACGCGTACGCGACGGTGCGCAGCAGCGCGAGCAGCGTCATGGGTGTCGCGACGACGACGTTGCGGTCGAACGCGTGCTCCACGAGCCCTGGGTCTGCTTCGAGCGCAGCGTGGAGGAACGGGTCTGCGGGGACGAACAGCACGACGAACTCGGGTGACGGCGCGAGCTGTTCCCAGTAGCGCTTGCCCGCGAGCTCGTCGACGTGGCGCCGCACGGCGCGGGCGTGGGTGGCGAGGCGCTCGGCACGCACGGCGGGGTCGTCCGTCTCGGATGCTTCGAGGTACGCGTTGAACGGCACCTTCGCGTCGACGACGACGTTCTTGCCGCCTGCGAGCCGCACGACCATGTCCGGGCGCAGCAGCCCGTCGTCGGTGCGCACGCTCGACTGCTCCACGAAGTCGACGCGTGCGAGCATCCCCGCGCTCTCGACGACCCGGCGCAGCTGAGTCTCGCCCCAGCGCCCACGCACCTGCGCGGACCGCAGCGCGGTGACCAGGCGGCCAGTCTCGGCCCGCAGCAGCTCCGACGACTCGCGCATCGCGCGGACCTGCTCGGTCAGCGTCGACGTACCGGCGAGCCGGGCGCGCTCGGCCTCGGCGACCTGGGACTTGAGCTGCGCGAGCGTCGTCGCGAGCGGGTCGACGAGCGCGCGCACGGCCGCCTCGCGTCGTTCCATGTCGGCCTGGCCCGCGACCTGCGTCGTGCGGACGCGCTGCTCGGTGAGCTCGAGCAGACGCTCGGAGCTCGTCGCGAGCGCCTCGGCGGCGAGGTCACGGAACTGCGTCGCGGCCTGCTGCCGCTCGTGCGCAAGGATCTCCTCGCGCTGCGCCGCGGCCCGCCGTTCGGCGTCGAGCTCCGCGGCGAGGCGCTCGGCACGCAGGGCGGTACGACGTTCGTCGGCGCCGCGACGTGCGCCTGCGAGGAGGTACCCGGCGACGAAGGCGAGCGCGAGGGCGACGAACGACACCGCGAGCGCGGTCGGGCTCATGTCCATGGCGCCACCCTGGCAGGGGGCACTGACAATCCGCCCCCGCCACGCGCGGCGAGGTCCCGTACGCTCGGGTCATGTCGACGTCGTCCACCCGCGAGAGCGCGCCCGCGCTCGCCCTGCGCGGGCTGTGGAAGCGGTTCGGCGAGAAGACCGCGGTCGCGGGCATCGACCTGACCGTGCCCGCCGGGTCGTTCTACGGCCTCGTCGGGCCCAACGGCGCAGGCAAGACGACGACGCTCTCGATGGCGACGGGACTCCTTCGTCCGGACGCGGGGAGCGTGCACGTCCAGGGCTTCGACCTGTGGCGCGACCCGGACACGGCCAAGCGCACGCTCGGCGTGCTGCCTGACGGCATGCGGCTCTTCGACCGCCTGACCGGCGCGCAGATGGTCATGTATGCGGGGCTGTTGCGCGGCATGGACCGCGAGACGGTCGCCACCCGCACGGCCGAGCTGCTCGACGCGTTCGACCTGACCCGCGAGGCCGGCACCCTCGTGATCGACTACTCGGCCGGCATGACGAAGAAGATCGCGCTCGCGACGGCCATGGTGCACGCGCCGCGCGTCATGGTCCTCGACGAGCCGTTCGAGGCGGTCGACCCGGTCTCGGCGACGAACATCATCCAGATCCTCGGCCACTACGTCGACGGCGGCGGCACGGTCGTCGTGTCGTCGCACGTCATGGACCTCGTGCAGCGGATGTGCGACCACGTCGCGATCATCGCGGGCGGGCACGTCCTCGCTGCGGGGACGGTCGACGAGGTGCGTGGCACGCGCAGCCTCGACGAGACGTTCGTCGAGCTCGTCGGCGGGCGGCGCGAAGGGCAGGGGCTGGAGTGGTTGCGCACGTCCTGAGGCTGCGGCTGCAGCTGTACGCCAACTCGCTGCGGCGCAGCGTCTGGTTCGCGCTCGGCACGCTGCTCGCGCTCGGCAACGCCGTGGTGGTCGTGCTGGTGGTCCTCGGCGGGGTGGGTTTCACGCGCCGCGTCTCTGACGAGCTCTTCGAGTCGACCGGTGTGCTCGTCGGGGCGATCCTCGTGCTCGGGTGGTGGGTCCTGCCGCTCATGGCGTTCGGTGTGGACTCGAGCCTCGCTCCGCCCCGGTTCGCGACGTTCGGCACCGACCGGCGCCGTCTGCTGGTGGGCATGGCTCTCGCCGCGGTGATCGGGGTCCCGGGGCTGGCGACGGTCGCGCTCGCGTCCCTCCTGCCGCTGCTCTGGCTGCCGGACAGGTGCGCCACGGCGGCCGGGCTCGTCGTGGCACCGATCGTGGTGGCGCAGTGCGTGGTGGGCTCCCGCGCGACGACGACGCTGCTCGCTCCGCTCATGCGCACGCGTCGCTTCCGGGAGGTCGCGGGCCTCATGGTGCTCGTGCCGGTCGCGATCGCGGGCCCCGTGGTCGTCAACCTGGGGCGGACGTTGCGCGAGGGGGCGGACCTCGTGCCCAAGATCGTCGAGGTCGTCTCGTGGACGCCGCCCGGGGCGGCGTGGGCCGTCCCGGTGGCGGTCGCGCACCGCGACTGGGCGGCGGCGGGCGCGCACCTCGCTGTCGCGCTGCTGACGACCGTCGCGCTCGTGGTGGTGTGGGCGCGCGGTGTCGGGCGGGTGCTCGTGTCGCCCCTGTCCGATGAGGTCGGCTCGCGCAGGACGCACGGCCCGGGAGTCTTCGCCTGGGTCCCGACGACGCCCGCGTGGGCTGTCGCCGCACGTTGCCTGACGTACTGGGTGCGGGACGTGCGGTACGTCGGCAACCTGACCGTGCTGCCCGTCATGGCTGTCGCGGCGTACTTCCTCACGAACGGCTCGCACACGGCGATGCTGCTCGTGGTGACGCCGCTCGTGGCGTTCACGCTCGGCTGGGCGATCGCGGCAGACGTCGCGTACGACAACACCGCGTTCTGGTTGCACGTCGCGTGCGGCGTGCGTGGGCGCGACGACCGCCTCGGGCGGTTCATCGCACTGTGCATCGTGGGGCTGCCGATCATCGTGGCGAGCGCGGTCGCCGCTGCGGCGCTCACGGGGCGGTGGGACCAGCTGGCGGCGGTCCTGGGGCTGTCGCTGGGCGTGTTCGGAGCGTCGGCCGGGCTGTCGAGCATCATCTCCGCGCGCTTCGTCTTCGCCGTGCCGCGGCCTGGCGACGGGCCGCTCTCGACCCCGCAGGGGTCGGCGACCGCGAACCTCGTCGTCCAGGGCGCCGCGTGGGCAGTCCTGCTCGTGCTCGTCGCGCCGCTCGTCGCGCTCGCGGTGCTCGCGATGCGCGGAGGCGACGTCGCGGGCTGGGCCCTCGTCGTCGTCGGCCCGGCGCTGGGCGCCGCCGTGGTCGCGGCAGGCCTGCGGTGGGGCGCGAAGCTCTACGACGCGGGCGTGCCGGAGCTGATGCAGCGGCTTCGGATGGTCGGCTGAGGCGTCACCGGACGACGCGCGGCGAGATGACGACGGCGAGGAGCGCGAGCAGGAGCGTCGCCGCGAACCCAACGGCGTAGCCGCCGACGCCGACGTGCGCGACGAGCGCCGCGACGGCCGTCCCGGAGAGGGCGAGGACGAACGCGCTCATGAGCGAGTCCGACACCTGGAGCGCGGACGTGCTCGCACCCTGCTCGTGCGGTGCGGCGAGGTCGAACACGAGGACGGCGAGCGTCGGGTAGATCATGCCGATCCCGAAGCCGCCGCACGCCCAGCCGACCCAGGCGATCGCGACCGGGGAGCCGGGGAGCACGAGGGTCGCGGCGGCGACGATCGCGACCGCGATGAGCGTCGAGCCGAGGCGCAGGTAGGTCGTGGGGGACCAGTGCCCGCGGCCGCGCACGGCTGAGCCGGTCGCCCACGTGACCGCCCCGACGGTGAGGATCGTGCCGGCGCTCGCGGGGGACATGTGTCGCTCGGTCTGCAGGATCAGCGGGAGGAACACCTCGGTCGCGAAGAACGCGGCGGCGACGATGCCGCGCAGCGCGATGACGGTCGGCAGGCCGCGAGCGGCGCGGAGCGTGCCTCGGGGCAGGAGCGGCGTCCCGGCGACGGCGGCGACGATCGCGCCGCCCGCGACGAGCGCGGTGCGCGCGGTGCCGTCGGTGGCGGCCCCGAGGGACATGGCGGCGACGCCGGCCCCGGCGAGCGTGGCGAGCCCGAAGCGCCGCCACGGCAGCGGGCCGGTCGAGGCGCCGTCGGCGGTCATGTCGGGCGCGGGGACGCGCCATGTGGTCATGACGATGATCACCGCGGCGGGCACGGCGATGACGACGACGGCGAGGAACACCCAGCGCCATCCGAAGGTCTGCACGATGAAGCCGGAGATCATCGGGCCGACGAGCGACGGCACGACCCACGCGGCGGAGAACGCGGCGAGCACCTTGGCGCGCTGCGCGGCCGGGAAGGCGCGCGCGACGATCACGTACAGCGCGACGACGAACATCCCGGAGCCGAGGCCCTGCAGGGCGCGGCCGACGAGAAGGACGGTCATGCTCGTGGCGAGGCCGGCGGCGAGGAGCCCGAGGGCGAACGCGACGACCCCGACGAGGAGCGGCTGCACCGGCCGAGCGCGGTCGGCGAGGGCTCCGGCGACGACCATCCCGATCACGGACGTCGCGAGCGTGAGCGAGAACGCGGCCGCGTACAGGCCGAGCCCGTCGAGCGCCTCCGCGATGACGGGCATCGCCGTGGAGACGGCGAGAGCCTCGAACGCACCCACGGTGATCAGCGCGACCATGCCGACGACGAGGACGCGCGAGCCTGGGGTCGGGGCGGGCTGGTCGGGGGCGGAGGGTTCGGTGGTCACCGATGCACTCTAGACTTGGCGACCGTGGCCCTCACTATCGGGATCGCCGGACTCCCCAACGTCGGCAAGTCGACCCTCTTCAACGCTCTGACGCGCGCGCAGGTGCTCGCGGCGAACTACCCGTTCGCGACGATCGAGCCCAACGTCGGCGTCGTGCCGCTGCCGGACCCGCGGCTGAGCAAGCTCGCGGAGATCTTCGGCTCGGAGCGCATCCTGCCCGCGACCGTGTCCTTCGTGGACATCGCGGGCATCGTGCGTGGCGCGAGCGAGGGCGAGGGCCTCGGCAACAAGTTCCTCGCGAACATCCGTGAGGCGGACGCGATCTGCCAGGTGACGCGCGCGTTCGCGGACCCGGACGTGGTGCACGTCGACGGCAAGGTCTCGCCGAAGGATGACATCGAGACGATCAACACCGAGCTGATCCTCGCGGACCTCCAGACGCTGGAGAAGGCGGTCCCGCGCATGGAGAAGGAGGTCAAGATCAAGAAGGGCGACCCCGCCCTCCTGGCGGCTGCCCAGCGCGCGCAGACCATCCTCGAGTCGGGACGCACCCTCTTCTCCGCGGCCGACGCCGAGAAGCTCGACCTCGCGGAGCTCGCCTCGCTGCAGCTCATGACGGCGAAGCCGTTCATCTACGTGTTCAACACGGACGACGCAGGCCTTGCCGACGAGGCGTTCCAGGCTGAGCTGCGCGCCCACGTCGCGCCCGCCGACGCGATCTTCCTCGACGCCAAGTTCGAGTCCGAGCTCGTCGAGCTGGAGCCCGAGGAGGCCGCGGAGATGCTCGCGGACAACGGGCAGGAGGAGGCTGGCCTCGATCAGCTCGCCCGCGTCGGCTTCCACACGCTCGGCCTCCAGACCTACCTGACGGCAGGCCCGAAGGAGTCGCGCGCCTGGACGATCCGCCGGGGCTGGACCGCCCCGCAGGCGGCCGGGGTGATCCACACCGACTTCGAGCGCGGCTTCATCAAGGCTGAGGTCATCGGCTTCGACGACCTCGTCGACGCTGGCTCGGTCGCCGCCGCCCGCGCCGCGGGCAAGGCCCGCGTCGAGGGCAAGGACTACGTCATGCAGGACGGCGACGTCGTGGAGTTCCGCTTCAACGTGTAGTCGGCTCGTCTGGAGTCGCTGGCTCGGTTAGCGCGGCGGCATAGTTGCGCATCGAGCGCTGATACCGGGGCAATGCCTCGATTTGCGCCTCGATGGCGACCCGGAGCGCCTCATCCTTGCGGCCCGCGCTATGAAGCGCCAGAGCCAACACGACACGAGGCGCTGAGCCTGTCGATTCGTGAGTCGGGGCGGCGCTCAAGACAGCGATGGCTTCGTCAAGTCGGCCGAGGTTGCGCAGGGTCGATCCGTACTGCACGGCGAGTTGAGCATGCCGAGCGTCGTCGAGGGTGAGTTCGAGCGCGCGCTCATACTCCGCGCCTGCCTCAGCTTCGAATCCCATCGAGTCGTACATGCTCGCGAGCTCGAATGCGCCCCGGCCGTCGCGCGCTGGGCACGCGTTAGCCAACTCCCGCATGGTCTTGACGCCTTCATCACGGCTGAGGGAGTCGAATGTGTCCCAGAGGTCTGCGACGGATGCTTCCCATTGGTTGAGGTCTGCTGGCATGGAATCTAGTTTGTCAGGCAGCAACCTACGACGTCGTGAGAGAACCGGTGGCAATCGGTGGCAGAGGTTGCTCCGTAACGTAATCCGGTGGAGTTCCGCTTCAACGTGTGACAGTCAGGCGGTGGCGTCCTTGGTCATCGCGAGCCGGATGAGGTTGCCGCACGTGTCGTCGAGGACGGCGACGGCGACGTTCCCGTAGTCGGTGACGTCCTGCGTGAAGGGGACCCCGTCTGCGGTGAGGGCGGCCTTGAAGGTCTGCGCGGCGGGGTGCTGGTCGGGTTCGGTGTAGAAAGCGAGAGCCTTCGTCTGGTCGTCGACGTAGATGCTCGTGAGCTTGATGCTGATCACGCCCCGGGTTCCTATGGCTGTCGGGTGCGCGGACGGCGTGCCTCACCGTAGGCAGGTCCGGCGATCGCCACACGGGTGGATGCGCTCAGGTGGTGAGCGCGATCACGCCGCCGCGAAGCGCAGGCGGGAGTATCCTGACACAGCGTCGGTAACCCGCCGATCGTGGCAGTGCACGTCGAGAGCGAATGGTCCCGTGGACGAACAGAAGGCAGCACCGAACCCCAAGCGCTGGTACGCGATGGCCGCGGTATCGCTGGCCGTCTCGATCATCATCATGGACGCCACAGTGGTGAACGTGATCCTGCCGGTTCTCATCCAGGACCTCTCGCTCAACGCGGCGGAGGCCGAGTGGGCCAACTCGGTCTACGCGCTCGTCTTCGCGGCGCTCCTCATCACCGTGGGTCGCATGGGTGACCTGTTCGGTCGACGCAAGCTGCTCCTCGTCGGCATCTCGGTCTTCGTCGCAGCGAGCCTCATCGCTGCCGCCGCACCGAGCGGCGCCGTCCTGCTCGCCGGCCGCCTGCTGCAGGGCGTTGGCGGCGCCATGATCCTGCCGTCGACGCTCTCCACGGTGAACGCCATGTTCACCGGTCGTGAGCGCGGCATCGCCTTCGCGATCTGGGGATCCACGATCGGCGGTATGGCCGCCGTCGGCCCGCTCGTCGGCGGTTGGCTCGCGACCGACTTCTCCTGGCACTGGGCGTTCCTCATCAACGTGCCGATCGGCATCCTCATCGTGATCGGCACGGTCCTGTGGGTCCCCGAGACCCGCGACCCGCACGCCGAGCGTGGCGTCGACGCCGCAGGCATCACCCTGTCGATCGTCGGCCTCGCAGCCCTCGTCTTCAGCCTCATCGAGGGGCAGCGCTACGGCTGGTGGCACACCGACATCGCGCCGACCGTCGGCAACTGGACGTGGGAGTACACGATGTCGCCCGTCCCGTTCACGTTCGCGATCGGCGTGCTCTCCATCGTGGCGTTCGTCGTCGTCGAGCGACGTCGCGCGGCCACCGGCCGCCCCGTCCTGCTCGACCTCGGCCTGCTGCGCATCCGCAGCCTGCGCTACGGCGCGGTCGCGGCGCTCATCGTCGCGCTCAGCGAGTTCGGCATGCTCTTCGCGCTGCCGCTCTACCTCCAAGGGGTCCTCGGGTACACGGCCCTCAACACCGGCTTGCTCGTCCTGTGGCTCGCGATCGGCACGTTCCTCATCTCGGGCGGCACCGCGCAGCTCGCGCGCCGCATGAGCGGCCGCAGCATCGTCCGCATCGGCCTGCTCCTCGAGGTCATCGCGGTCGCAGGCCTCGCGCTCAGCATCTCCGGAACGGCGAGCGCCTGGGTGCTCGGCGCGTGGCTGTTCCTCTACGGTGTCGGCGTCGGGCTCGCGACCGCGCAGCTCACGAACGTCATCATGATCGACGTCCCGGTCGCCGAGAGCGGCCAGGCCTCAGGCTTCCAGAGCACCGTGCGACAGCTCGGCGCGGCGCTCGGCGTCGCCGTGCTCGGCACGGTCCTCGTGACGACGCTCGCGAGCGCGACGATGTCGAACCTCGAGAAGGTCGAAGGCCTCACCCCGCAGGCGCAGGAGGAGCTCGTCGCCGTCGTCAAGGGGTCCGCGGGCGCCGCGATCCCGAGCCTGTCCCAGATGCCCGGTGCGGGCGACGCCGTGCAGACGGCGGCCGAGGACGCCATGGTCACTGCCGCACGCGTCACGACGTTCGGGGCTGCAGGAGCGCTGCTCGTCGGCCTCCTCGCCACGGTGGGCCTGCCGGCCCGCAACGAGCACGACGACGTCGAGCCCACGACACCAGCCGACGTTCCCGCCGCCGACTGACGCCCGCTCGTCATACGGCTCAGCCGAGCGACTCGACGAACGTGCGGACCTCGTCGACGACGCGCCGCGCGACGGCGGTCGCGTCGACAGGGGAGGACTTGAGCACCTTCATGGAGTGGTCGGCGCCCGGCACCGCGGTGACGCGGACGTCGGCGGTGGGGGCCGTGGCGAGTGCCGCGCGGACGTCGTCGGCGGTGCCGAACGTGTCGCGATCACCTTGGAGGACGAGCCTGGGGACGCTCGGCAGCAGCAGCTCGTCGATACGTGAGCGTTCGGGCTTGCCCGGCGGGTGCAGGGGGAAGGCGAGGCAGACGACGCCGGTCGCCGCGACCGCCTGCGCGGTCCTGCATGTAACGCGCGCTCCGGCGCTGCGGCCGCCGACGACGAGCGGTCGCCCGTCGGCGATCTGCGCGACGTGCGGAGCGGCGGCGAGCCAGCCGACGTCGAGGGCTGCAGGACGAGGCGCGACCTTGCGGCCGGCGACGCGCCACGGCTGCTCGTACCGCACGACCGTGACTCCTGCTGCGGGCAGCGTCTCGGCGAGCGCTGCGAGGTCGAGCGCGTCGATGCCGCCGCCGGCGCCGTGGCCGAGCCAGAGCACCGCTCGGGCGTCGGTCGCTGAGTCGACGACGAGGCGGCCGGGACCGAGGTCGGTGGAGACGTCGACGTTCATGCGGGGCCTCAGCGCGAGCTGACGCCGAACGCCTTGCCGAGCGCGGCGTCGTCCGTCAGGAGGTTGAGCGTGAACGCAGCGAGGTCCGCGCGCGGGATAGTGCCGCGCAGCGTGCCGGGCTGGCCGACCTCGAGGGCGGTCCAGGCGCCCGTCGCGGGCTTGTCTGTGAGCCCGCTCGGACGAACGATCGTCCAGTCGAAGCCGGATCCCGTGACCGCGGCCTCCTGTTCGTCGTGGTCGGCGAGGGGCTTGGCGAGCGCGAGCATCGTGATGCCGCGCATCGCGCGGGGGAGCTGCACGGAGGAGCCGCCCGCGCCTGCGGGTGCGGTCCCGCGGCGGGAGAGCACGACGACGTCGTGCCCCGCGTCGATGGCGTGCGTGGCGAGCTGGGCGCCGGTTCCCTGCGAACCGCCGATGATGCAGATCTTCACGTGCTCCCCTGGGGGTCGTCGTGGCTTGCCCCTGGTGGGCAGGGGGAGGCGGCGGGTTGAGCGTTGCTACGAGCAACTGTTACATGAAGTTAACAGTCCGATGCCTGAGATAGTGAGGGTCACATCCTGGGCTTTTGTCGGAAGCGCCGTTGCGGTGTGACCCAGGTCTCTCTCCGAAATTGCTACCAGGCGATATGCGACCGTCCGGCATCTGGGACGTGATCGCGTTTGCGCAGGTCGCGGCGTCACACGCTCTCTCGGTCGGGGCTCGGTGTGGACGAACCGTATATCCCGGAACTGTAACGATTGGCTCGCAGAACGAGGTCAGGGCCCCCTAATCAGCGGATTTGCTGTGTACCGTCTCCAAGAACCACAGTTGGTTCTGTACGTGGCTGCCCCAGGCTGCACCGATGGCTGTCGGTGCCTCGGCGCTCAAGCGCCAAGCCCGAGGGGGGCCACCCCCACGAGGAGGAACATTGAAGAACAAGCGGATGCACGCTGCGGTGGCTCTGACCGCCGTCGGCGCGCTCGCCCTGACCGCGTGCAGCGGTGACGGCGACAACACCTCGAGCTCGGCCCCCACGAGCACCTCGACCACGAAGTTCACCATCGCGTACAACGGTGACGGAGGCCACCAGGCCTGGGTCGACGCGGTCGCCAACTCGATCAAGAACACGCTCGGCATCCAGGCCGAGGGCCAGCCGTACGCGACGTTCGCGGAGCTCCGCAAGGACGTCCAGGACCGGAAGATGACCGGCGCGTTCCGCACCGGATGGCAGGCGGACTACCCGTCGCTCTACAACTTCCTCGGCCCGCTCTACGGCACGGGCGCTGGCTCCAACGACGGTGACTACAGCAACGAGAACTTCGACGGGCTCCTCCGCCAGGGTCTCGCCGCGAAGTCCGTCGAGGAGGCCAACGGCTTCTTCGACCAGGCGCAGGAGCAGCTCTTCACCGACCTGCCCGCGATCCCGCTGTGGTACTCGAACGTCACGGGCGGCTCGTCCGAGAACGTCACCGACGTCGAGTTCGGCTGGAACTCGCAGCCGATCTACTCGGCCGTCAAGAAGGACAAGGGCGACGGCATCGTCCTCGCGAACGGCTCCGAGCCCGCGAACCCCCTCGTCCCGGGCATGACGAACGAGACCGGCGGCGGCCGCATCATGGACCAGATCTTCCAGGGTCTCGTGTCCTACAAGGCTGACGGCTCCCCGCAGAACGAGCTCGCTGAGTCCATCACGAGCGACGACAGCCAGACCTGGACCATCAAGATCAAGTCTGGCCACAAGTTCCAGAACGGCGAAGAGGTCACCGCGAAGTCGTTCGTGGACGCGTGGAACTACGGCGCGCTCCTCAAGAACGCCCAGCTGAGCTCCTACTTCTTCGAGTCGATCGAGGGCTTCTCGTACGACGAGGACTCCGAGCTCACCGGCCTCAAGATCGTCGACGACCAGACGTTCACGGTGAAGCTGAAGCAGCCCGAGGCTGACTTCCCGCTGCGCCTGGGCTACACGGCGTTCATGCCGCTGCCGTCCGTCGCGTTCGAGGACATGGAGGCCTACGGCCAGGCCCCGATCGCCAACGGCCCGTACATCGTCAAGGAGGGCAGCTGGAAGCACGACACGTCGATCGACCTCGTGCCGAACCCTGACTACGACGGCCCCCGCACGCCGCAGAACAAGGGCATCCGCTTCTCGTTCTACACGTCGCAGGACACCGCGTACACGGACCTGCTCGCGAACAACCTCGACGTCCTCGACGCCGTCCCGGACAGCGCGTTCTCCACGTTCGAGGGTGACCTCAACGGCCGCGCCGTGAACCAGGCCTCGGCCGTGTTCCAGTCCTTCACCATCCCCGAGAAGCTCGAGCACTTCTCGGGCGAGGAGGGCATCCTCCGCCGCCAGGCGATCTCGATGTCGATCGACCGTGAGGCCATCACGAAGGCGATCTTCGAGGGCACCCGCACCCCGGCCAAGGACTTCACGTCCCCGGTCATCGCCGGCTGGAACGACAAGCTCAAGGGCTCCGAGGTTCTCACGTACAACCCGGAGAAGGCCAAGGAGCTGTGGGCCAAGGCCGACGCCATCAGCAAGTGGTGATCACCCTCCGGTGACATCTCAGGTCGGTCGGGCCGGACGCGTCCGGCCCGACCGACCTCCGCATGACGACGTGGGGTGAGGGACCGAGTCCCTCACCCCACGGTCGTGCCCCGACGCGATCGTGCGCGCGTCGACGCCTCGAGGCTCGTGCGTCTACTAGAGTCGTCTGGCGGATCTAGGTCGATCCGACAGCACGACACGGCAAGTGTGGAAGGAAAGACCGATGGTCCGATATCTCGGACGAAGACTGCTGCAGCTGATCCCTGTGTTCCTGGGCGCGACGCTGCTCATCTACGCGATGGTCTTCGCGATGCCCGGCGACCCGATCGCCGCGATGGGTGGTGACCGCGGCCTGTCTCCCGCCGTCGCTGAGCAGATCAGGGCGCAGTACAACCTCGACCAGCCGTTCATCGTGCAGTACCTGCTCTTCCTCAAGGGCATCTTCACGCTGGACTTCGGCAAGTCGTTCTCCGGGCAGCCCGTCATGGACGTCGTCGCCGGCGCCTACCCGGTCACGCTCAAGCTCGCGCTCATGGCTCTCGTCATCGAGACGGTCTTCGGTGTCCTGTTCGGCCTGATCGCCGGACTGCGCAAGGGCAAGTTCTTCGACGCCTCGCTGCTCGTCGTCAGCCTCATCGTGATCGCAGCGCCGACCTTCGTCATCGGCTTCCTGCTCCAGTTCTTCGTCGGCGTGAAATGGCAGCTCCTGCCCGCGACCGTCGGTGCCGACTACTCGGTCAAGGCGCTCCTCATGCCAGCGATCGTGCTCGGCGCCGTGTCCTTCGCCTATGTCCTGCGCCTGACGCGGACGTCCGTCGCAGAGAACCTCACCGCCGACCACGTCCGTACGGCGACCGCCAAGGGCCTGTCCCGCGGCCGCGTCGTCAACGTCCACGTCCTGCGCAACTCGCTGATCCCCGTGGTGACCTACCTCGGTGCGGACCTCGGTGCGCTCATGGGTGGTGCGATCGTCACGGAGAGCATCTTCAACATCCACGGCGTGGGCGGGACGCTCTACCACGCCATCATCAAGGGCGAGCCGTCTACCGTCGTCAGCTTTGTGACGATCCTCGTGATCGTCTACATCGTGGGCAACCTGATCGTGGACCTGCTGTACGCGGTCCTGGACCCGAGGATCCGATATGCCTGAGCAGAACATGACCTCTCCGCGTCCGGGCCAGGCCCACTTCGTCGCCGACGCCGCGCTGACCCCCCTCGCCGTCGTCGACAAGGTCGACGAGACGGAGGCGCCCTCGAGCCTGTGGCGTGACGCGTGGAACGACCTGCGCCGCCGCCCGCTGTTCTGGGTCTCCGCCGCTCTGATCGTCCTCGTCGCGCTCGTCGCGTTCGTCCCGGGTCTGTTCACGCGGAACGACCCGTTCTACTGCGACCTCTCGAAGTCGCTCGCCGACCCGGCGCCCGGCTACCCGTTCGGCTTCGACCGGCAGGGCTGCGACGTGTACTCCCGCGTCATCTACGGGGCGCGCGCCTCGGTGACGGTGGGCCTGGTCACGACCCTCGCCGTCGTCCTCCTGGGTGGCATCATCGGCGCGCTCGCCGGCTTCTACGGCGGCTGGCTCGACTCGCTCCTCGCGCGCCTGACGGACATCTTCTTCGCGATCCCGCTCGTGCTCGCCGCGATCGTCGTCGGCCAGGTCTTCACCGGCGGCGGCGTGTGGCGCGTCATCGCGGTCCTCGCAGTCTTCGGATGGCCGCAGGTCGCCCGCATCACGCGAGGCGCCGTCATGAGCGTCAAGAACAACGACTTCATCACCGCGGCCAAGTCCCTCGGTGTGTCGAAGTGGATGACCCTCATCCGGCACGTGGTGCCGAACGCGCTCGCGCCCGTCGTCGTCGTGGCGACCGTGTCGCTCGGCACGTTCATCGTCGCCGAGGCCACGCTCTCCTTCCTCGGTCTCGGCCTCCCGGGCTCCGTGCTGTCCTGGGGTGCGGAGATCTCCAAGGCTCAGGTCTCCCTGCGGACGCAGCCGTCGATCCTGTTCTACCCGTCGATGGCGCTGGCCCTGACGGTCCTGAGCTTCATCATGATGGGCGACGTCGTGCGCGACGCCCTCGACCCGAAGGCGCGCAAGCGATGAACGACACGACAGCGGCCAAGCCGCTCCTCGAGATCCGCGACCTGAGCATCGACTTCCAGACGCGCGGTGGCCCCGTCCACGCCGTCGTCGGCGCCGACCTGACGATCTACCCCGGCCAGTCCGTCGCGATCGTCGGCGAGTCCGGCTCCGGCAAGTCCACGACCGCCCACGCGATCATCGACCTGCTCCCCGGGACCGGAAAGGTCACCGCCGGGTCCATCATGTTCGACGGCGTGGACGTGACCAAGGCGTCCAAGCGCGAGATCGTCGCGCTGCGCGGCAAGTCCATCGGTCTCGTGCCGCAGGACCCGATGTCCAACCTCAACCCGGTCTGGTCGATCGGTTTCCAGGTCAAGGAAGGTCTCCGCGCGAACGGTATCGACGTCAGCCGCGGCACCCAGCGCAAGCTCGCTCTCGGCCTCGCCGAGAGCGAGGGCCTGCAGCTCGCGGGCGGCGACCTGCTCCTGAGCCACGACGCGAAGCGCACGCTCATCTCGCTCCTCAAGGAGGAGCTCGCCTCGCGTCCCGAGGCCGAGCGTGAAGCTGTGCTGGCTGAGGCAGATGCCCGGCTCGTGACGGGCTCGACGACCCGCCTCGAGGCCGTCGTCGTGCTCGAGAGCCTCGGCATGCCGTCTGCCCCGACCGCTGTCGAGGGCCTCACGTCGGTCGCGTCGAGCAAGGACCGCGTGGCGGGCCTGCTCGCCGAGGCCGGCCTGCCCGACGCCGAGCGTCGCGCCCGCCAGTACCCGCACGAGTTCTCGGGTGGCATGCGTCAGCGTGCGCTCATCGCGATCGGTCTCGCCGCTCGCCCGAAGCTGCTGATCGCGGACGAGCCCACCTCGGCGCTCGACGTGACCGTGCAGCGCAAGATCCTCGACCACCTGGGTCGCCTGACCTCGGAGCTGGGCACGGCCGTCCTCTTCATCACGCACGACCTCGGCCTGGCCGCGGAGCGCGCTGAGCACCTCGTCGTCATGTACCGCGGTCGGGTCGTGGAGTCGGGCCCGTCCCGCGAGATCCTCGCAAACCCGCAGCACGCGTACACGAAGCGTCTCGTCGCGGCGGCACCGTCGCTCGCGTCGCGCCGCATCCAGAGCGCCAAGGCTGCGGGCGTCGAGGTCAAGGAGCTCCTCGCCCAGACCGGCGGCGACGGCGTCTCCACCGAGCGTGACGACGTCGTCGTCGTGGAGAACCTCACGAAGGTGTTCCACATCCGCGGCGCCGCCAAGGGTGCGCGCGACTTCAAGGCCGTCGACGACGTGTCGTTCTCGCTCAAGCGGGGGACGACGGTCGCGCTCGTCGGCGAGTCCGGCTCGGGCAAGTCCACGGTCGCGAACATGGTGCTCAACCTGCTCGACCCGACCGAGGGCAAGATCATCTTCGACGGCGTCGACATGTCGACCCTCGGACGCAAGGAGCTCTTCGCGTTCCGTCGCCGGGTGCAGCCGATCTTCCAGAACCCGTACGGGTCGCTCGACCCGATGTACTCGATCTACCGCACGATCGAGGAGCCGCTGCGGGTGCACAAGGTCGGCACGCCCAAGGAGCGCGAGGCCCGCGTCCGCGAGCTGCTCGACCTCGTCGCGCTGCCGCAGTCGACGATGCGCCGCTTCCCGAACGAGCTCTCCGGCGGTCAGCGCCAGCGCATCGCGATCGCGCGCGCGCTCGCCCTGCAGCCTGAGGTCGTCGTGTGCGACGAGGCCGTCTCGGCGCTCGACGTGCTCGTCCAGGCGCAGATCCTCGAGCTTCTCAACGACCTGCAGAGCGAGCTCGGCCTGAGCTACCTGTTCATCACGCACGACCTCGCGGTCGTGCGGCAGATCGCGGACGAGGTCTGCGTGATGAAGCAGGGGCGGATCATCGAGCACGCCACGACCGACGAGGTGTTCGACTCGCCCCGCGAGGAGTACACCCGCGAGCTGCTCGGCGCCATCCCCGGCGCGAGCCTCCAGCTCGGCCCGGAGGCCCCGGAGGTCTGAGCCTGCGCACGAGCGCGAGACACGAGGCCCGGTGGACGCACGTCCGCCGGGCCTCGTGCCGTCTGTCCCACGCCGGCGGTGGCCCAGATCGAGCGGGAGAGCCGCTCACGTCACGGACGTCACAGAAGATCAGGTTGCGTTCGCGATAGGATGGACCGTTGCGTAGCGGAGATGCACGCACGCGATCTCATCCTCCACTGAAATGAGTACCTCTATGTCTGTGCGCTCTGACCTGCGCAACGTGGCCATCGTGGCTCACGTCGACCACGGGAAGACCACCCTCGTCGACGCGATGCTGCACCAGTCCGGTGCTTTCGGTGCCCACGCCCACGTCGACGAGCGCGCGATGGACTCCGGTGACCTCGAGCGTGAGAAGGGCATCACGATCCTCGCCAAGAACACGGCGGTCCGGTACACCGGTCCGTCCGCGGCGGCGCTCGGCGAGCCCGACGGCATCACGATCAATGTCATCGACACCCCCGGCCACGCCGACTTCGGTGGTGAGGTCGAGCGCGGCCTGTCGATGGTCGACGGCGTCGTGCTCCTCGTCGACGCGTCCGAGGGCCCGCTGCCCCAGACCCGCTTCGTGCTGCGCAAGGCGCTCGCCGCGAAGCTCCCGGTGATCATCGTCGTCAACAAGGTCGACCGTCCCGACTCGCGCATCTCCGAGGTCGTCGCCGAGGCGACCGACCTCCTGCTCGGTCTCGCGTCCGACCTCCACGAGGACGTCCCGGACCTCGACCTCGACGCGATCCTCGACGTCCCCGTCGTCTACGCCGCCGCGAAGGCTGGCCGCGCGGGGCTCGAGCAGCCTGCCGACGGCAGCCTCCCGGACAGCGAGAACCTCGAGCCGCTGTTCCGCACGATCCTCGAGAAGATCCCCGCACCGACGTACGACGAGTCCGCGCCGCTGCAGGCGCACGTCACCAACCTCGACGCCTCGCCGTTCCTCGGCCGCCTCGCGCTCCTGCGCGTGTTCAACGGCACGATCCGCAAGGGCCAGACGGTCGCGTGGGCTCGCCACGACGGCACGATCCAGAACGTGCGCATCACCGAGCTCCTCGAGACGAAGGCGCTCGACCGCGTCCCGACCGAGCAGGCTGGCCCTGGCGACATCGTCGCCGTCGCGGGCATCGCCGACATCACGATCGGTGAGACCCTCACGGACCCGGACGACCCGCGCCCGCTGCCGCTCATCACGGTCGACGACCCGGCCATCTCCATGACGATCGGTATCAACACCTCCCCGCTCGCGGGCAAGGGCGGCAAGGGCCACAAGGTCACCGCGCGCCAGGTCAAGGACCGTCTCGACACCGAGCTCATCGGTAACGTGTCGCTGCGCGTCCTGCCGACCGAGCGTCCGGACGCCTGGGAGGTCCAGGGCCGTGGCGAGCTCGCGCTCGCGATCCTCGTCGAGCAGATGCGTCGTGAGGGCTTCGAGCTCACCGTCGGCAAGCCGCAGGTCGTCACGAAGCTCATCGACGGCAAGCGGAACGAGCCGATGGAGCGCATGACGATCGACGTCCCCGAGGAGTACCTCGGCGCCGTCACGCAGCTGCTCGCGCAGCGCAAGGGCCGCATGGAGACGATGTCGAACCACGGCACCGGCTGGGTCCGCATGGAGTTCGTCGTCCCCGCCCGCGGTCTCATCGGCTTCCGTACGCGGTTCCTCACGGAGACGCGCGGCACCGGCATCGCGTCCTCGCTCGCCGACGGCTACGAGCCGTGGGCCGGCCCGATCGAGACCCGCGTGACGGGCTCGCTCGTCGCCGACCGCGCCGGCAAGGTGACGCCGTTCGCGATGATCAACCTGCAGGAGCGCGGCTCCTTCTTCGTCGACCCCACGCAGGAGGTCTACGAAGGCATGATCGTCGGCGAGAACTCGCGCAACGAGGACATGGACGTCAACATCACCAAGGAGAAGAAGCTGACGAACATGCGGTCCTCGACCGCAGACAACTTCGAGAACCTGGTGCCGCCGCGTCACCTCACGCTCGAGGAGTCCCTCGAGTTCGCCCGCGAGGACGAGTGCGTCGAGGTCACCCCGGAGTTCGTGCGCATCCGCAAGGTCATCCTCGACCAGACGGAGCGTGGCCGCGCGGCCTCACGCAACAAGAAGAGCTGAGAACCGCCCGTCGACGACGGGCACCCGTGCGACCTCCGGCCCTCTTGAGGGCCGGAGGTCGCGTGCTACGCGCCGCGAGGCGCTGAGGAGGAGACGTGCGGCTGCTCGCGGTGCACGCGCACCCTGACGACGAGACCCTCTCGAACGGCGCCCTCCTGGCGGCGTGGTCCCGGGCGGGTCGTCCTGTCACGCTCGTGACCTGCACGCGCGGGGAGCGTGGCGAGGTCATCGGGGCGCCGCTCGCGCACCTCGAGGGCGACGGACCTGCGCTCGCCGCGCACCGTGAGCAGGAGATCGCGGCAGCCCTCGCCGTCCTGGGCGTCCAGGAGCACCACTTCCTCGACGCCCTCGCCCCGGGAGGGGGCAGCAGGTACGAGGACTCGGGCATGGCATGGGTCGGCGCCGTCGCCGGCACCGCTGGCCTGCCCGACGACGTCCCGCCGGGAGCGCTCGTCTCCGTCCGGCTCGACACGGCAGCGGCGCACCTCGCCGAGCTCGTCGTCGAGCAGCGGCCCGCGGTCGTCGTGACGTACGACGCCGGCGGGGGCTACGGTCACCCCGACCACGTCCGGGCCCACGAGATCACCGTGCGAGCGCTCGAGATCGCGGCCCCGCGTCTCGCCGAGACGGGCGCGGACGTGCCGCTGCTGCTGTGCCCGACCGTCCCGACCGAGGCCCTGCGTGCCCAGCGGCGTGCGCTCGCCGGCGAGACGTGGGCGCGCGACCTCGCAGCCGCCGCGGGGCTCGTGGCCCCCGACCCCGACGCGGACCTGCCCGCGGTCGCGAGCGACGACCGCGACGTCGTGCTGGAGGTCGACGTGCGCCCCGTCCTCGGCGCCGTGACGGGCGCGCTGCGCGCACACGGGACCCAGGTGCAGGCGGTGACGCCTGCGCCCGACGGCGCGACGGTCCTCGGGGCGTACGCGCTCAGCAACGACGTCCTTGCAGCGATCCCCTCGACCGAGGGCTATGCGCTCCTCGCGGGTGACCGGAGCGCCCTCAGGCGCGTCCTGGCCGGTGCGGCCGTCCCCGGCGTGCGCGCGGTAGCGTGACGGACATGACCAGGAAGCCCGAACCGACCAGCCCGGCGGTGTCTGCCGTCCCCCTGTTCGCGCCGGGGGCCCTCACCGCGTGGGCCGTGTGCTTCGTGCTCGGTGCGATCGTCGGGCTCGTGGGCACGATCGCCCACCGCAGCGCGCCGCCGTGGGGCGTCGTCGCCGCGCTCGTGACCCTGCTCGCGGTCTGCACGGTCGCCCGGGCGGCGGCGGGGGCGGGCTCGCTCCTCGCGGCTGGCGCCGGGTGGATGATCGCCGTCCAGCTGCTCTCGGCAGGAGGTCCGGGCGGCGACGTCCTCGTTCCGGCCGCGACGATCGGCTACGTCTGGGTCTACGGCGGTCTCGTCGCCGTCCTCGCCCCGCTGCTCGCCCCCCGGCGATGGTTCGCGGAGGTCCCGTGGCGAGATCGCGACGCACAGCAAGACGCGTGAGGAACGGGCGCCGCGCGCCCTTACGATGTAACACGTCCGTCGGTACCTGCGGGGAGCCAGGAGTCGCGCCGCGGACGTTCTAGCAGATAGTGGGGCGCGTGTGATGGCGAAGAGCGACGAGACGACCAGGCCGGAGGCGTCCCCGCTGGACGGGTTCGAGCCGGAGGAGCCCCGCCGCAGCCGCACCCCCAAGGTCCTCATGTGGACGGGCATCGGGCTGGTCGTGCTCGTCGGTCTGTACGTCGCCGGCCAGTGGGCTGTCGCGGACAAGGTCCCGCGCGGCACGACCGTCGCGGGTGTCGAGATCGGCGGGAAGAGCGCGGAAGACGCGACCGCGGCCCTCGAGGCCGGGCTCGCGGAACGCCTGACCTCGCCCATCCCTGTCGAGGCGGGCGGGAACGCCGCGGAGATCGACCCGGAGAGTGCGGGGCTCGGGCTCGACGCGGCGGGCACGGTCGACGGCCTCGTCGGGTTCGGGCTGTCGCCCGCACACCTGTGGCACACGCTCGTCGGTGGCGACGACGTGACGCCGCGCACCACGGTCGACGACGCCGCCCTCGACGCCGAGCTCACGGCAGCAGCCGAGGCGCTGCGTGTCGAGCCCGTCGACGGGGCGGTCGTCTTCGCGGACGGCCAGGTCTCGGCGACCCCGGCCGCGTCGGGCTCCGACGTCGACGTCGAGGCTGCGCGCGAGGTCGTCGTGACGGGTTGGCTCACGGCCGACGGCCCCCTCGCCCTCCCCGTCGTCACGAGCGAGCCGACGGTCACGCAGGAGGAGACGGACGCCGCCCTCGCCCTCGGCCGCAGCCTCGTCTCCGCGCCCGTGCGCGTCGAGGTCGCAGGGCAGCAGGCCGAGCTGCCGATCTCCGTGCTCGCGTCCTCCGCAAGCTTCGTCCCCGCGGACGGCAACCTTCAGCTGCAGCTCGACAAGGACCTCGTCGCCGACGCGGTGATCGACCGGACGACGGACCTCGAGAAGAAGGCCGCCGACGCGAAGTTCGTGTTCGTCAAGGGCAAGCCTGTGCTCGAGGGCGGCGACTCCGGTCTCGGCCTCGACCGCGAGGGCCTCGCTGCCGCCGTCCTGGCGGCTGCCACGACAGGAGGCGACCGCACGGCGCGCGTCGAGCTCGTCCCCGTCGACGCGCAGGAGAGCAAGGAGAAGCTCGAGGCGCTCGGCATCAAGGAGGTCGTCGCAAAGTTCTCGACCCCGCTCGGGGTGAGCTCTGCGGCGCGCATCCACAACCTCAAGCTCGGCGCCGAGCGCGTCACCGGCCAGCTCGTCCTCCCGGGCGAGACATGGTCGCTCACCGAGACGCTCAGCCCGATCACGGCCGAGGGCGGCTACCAGGCCGCAGGCATCGTCAACAACGGGCAGCTGACCGAGGGCGTCGGCGGAGGCCTGTCGCAGATGGCGACCACGACGTACAACGTCGGGTACCTGCTCGGCATCGAGGACGTCGAGCACCGCCCGCACAGCTACTACTTCTCCCGGTACCCGGAAGGGCGAGAGGCGACGATCTACGTCGGGTCGATCGACATGCGCTTCAAGAACGACACGCCCTACGGCATCCTGCTGCAGGCCTACGTCAAGGACGGCCAGGTCACCGTCCGTGCGTGGAGCACGCCGCACTACCGGGTCGAGTCGACGACGACGCCCCGGAGCGGCGTCGTGAGCCCGACGACGAAGTACTCGACGGCGCCCGGCTGCATCGCGCAGGGCGCCGGGAGCCCCGGGTTCACCGTGACGGTCACGCGCAAGGTGTACCTCGGGGACGAGCTGGTCAAGGACGAGCCGCGCACGTGGCGCTACAACCCGCAGAACGCGG
Source organism: Sanguibacter hominis ATCC BAA-789 (assembly GCF_012396185.1). Lineage (GTDB taxonomy): Bacteria > Actinomycetota > Actinomycetes > Actinomycetales > Cellulomonadaceae > Flavimobilis > Flavimobilis hominis. The sequence continues at coordinate 376,374 of NZ_JAAXOW010000001.1, read as the reverse complement.
TCGTGTGCGGCAAGGCGCCCTCGGACAAGAAGAAGGACTGAGGGCGCGCGCGGCTAGACTCTGCGCGACCCACGAACTGGAGGACGTTCATGCTCGGACGGAGCGAACGGGAGTCGGCTGCGCACGTGCTCGCCGCGGCACGGATCGGCGGCTGGGACGTCCCGCACAACCGCGACGAGCTGAGCGACGTCCTTGACCTCGGGTCGATGACGGCCGCCCTCGCGACCGTCGCCCGCATCAGCGACCTGCGGGCGATCATGCACATCGGGCACCCGACGCAGCCGGACCACGGGCTCGAGCGCGCGCTCCTCGCGGCTGCCCCCGACCTGCGCGTGACGTCGGCGGTCGCGGTCACCCCGGAGTGGGTGTGGGTGAGCCGGGCCGCCGAGGTGAGCGACCACGTCGTCGTCGACGAGGCGGCCATGCGCGACTGCCGGCACGTCGTCCGGTCGATGGGCGCGAGCCCGCACCTCGTGCCGACGCGCACCCCGCTCGAGGAGCGCGTCGCTCTCGCCGGGGAGGCCGGGTCGATCGTCGTCGAACGGTCGGTCGCCGAGCGCGCCCTGATCCCCGCGGGCTTCCACGAGGTGCCCGGGTCTGAGCGCCTCGCCGAGCTGCCCCCGCTGTGGTTCGGGCTCGTCGAGCCGGTCAGCACGCCCGTCGACTTCACCGCGCCGGCGCAGGTGTGGCTCGCGTTCGGTCCGCGGGACGACCACCGCGGCTCCCTGCAGTCGACGCTCGGCCTGATCGCCGGGGCCGGCTTCGACCTCGACCACCTGCGTTCGCAGCAGTCCGTCGCAGGACCGCACCTCTTCCTCGCGTCGTTCCGGTGCGACGGCTCCGCGGCGCTGCGGGGGCTGCGAGCCGCGCTCCAGGACCACGGCGTCGCGCACCGCGTGCTCGCGGTCATGGCAGGCAGCGACTTCGCGCCGGGTGCGGACGCGGTCGAGCCGCGCTGGGCGCGACCGCTGTGACCGTCGCGGCCTCCGAGACCGCGACCACGGCGGCCGCTCGTCTCGCGTACCTCGGTCCGGAGGGCACGTTCACGCACGCCGCGGCGCTCGCGCTCGGGGAGCGCGGGACGCCCGTGCCTCTCGCGACGGTGACCGACGTGTACGACGCCGTCGCGTCGGGCGCGGTGAGCACGGGGGTCGTGGCGATCGAGAGCTCGGTCGAGGGGTACGTCGTGCCGTCGCTCGACGCGATCGTCGCCGCACGCGACGTCGTCGCCGTCGACGAGGTCACGCTCGACATCTCTTTCGACGCCCTGACCCGCCCGGGCGCGACCGACCTGACCGAGGTGACGGCACACCCGCACGGCCTCGCGCAGTGCGCCGCGTGGATCGCGGCACGCGGCCTGCGGCCGGTCCCGGCGTCGTCGAACGCGGCCGCGTGCCGCGACGTCGAGCCGCACCAGGTCGCGCTCGGTCCGTCGCTGTGCGCCGAGCTGTACGGCCTGCACACGCTCGCGTCGGCGGTGCAGGACTTCGCGGGAGGGCGTACCCGCTTCCTCGCGCTCACGCGCCGCGACGTCGCGCGCGCCGAGCTCGCGGCAGCACGTGCCTCGGGCGCGGTGGCCGGGTGGCGGACGATGCTCGCGATCACCCCGCACGTCACCGGGCCGGGCGTCCTCGCCCGCATCACGGCGGCGTTCGGCGAGCGCGGTGTCAACATGTCGAGCCTGATCACGCGACCGCTCAAGGCGCAGGAGGGCACGTACGTGTTCGTCGTGACGCTCGACGGCGCGCCGTGGGAGCCGCACGTCCGCACCCTGCTCGAGCAGCTCCTCGAGGCGGGGGACTCGCTCAAGACGCTCGGTGTCTTCCCGGACCGTACGTCGTCGGACGCGGGCTTTGACGACTCGCGCGTACCCGCAGCGTCGGTCCAGCGTGGGGCGCCCGCCGCGGACGCGGACCGGGGGCTGCTGTGGTGACCGGCCCGGCGCGGCGTGTCGGCGTCGTCTCCCTCGGGCTCATCGGCGGCTCGGTCGCCCGACGGCTCGTCACGCAGGGCCTCGAGGTGCACGCCTGGAACCCGAGCGCACCCGCGCTCGCGGCGGCAGAGCGCGACGGCGTCGTGCCGCACGCCTCGATCGAGTCCCTGTGCGCCGCCGAGCCGGACGTCCTGCTGCTCGCGCCGCCGCTGCGCGCGATGGCTGACGTGATCGGCGAGGTCGCCGCGCACGTGCGCGGCGCGACGGTCGTCACGGACGCGGGCAGCGTCAAGGTCGCGGTCGTCGACGTCGTGCGCGCGGCCGGCCTGTCCTCGCGCTTCGTGGGTGCGCACCCGATGGCAGGCACCGAGCAGGCGGGCTACGCGGCGTCGGACCCGAGCCTTCTCGACGCGGCGCGGTGGGCGCTCACGATCGAGCCCGACACGGACCGCGACGCGTTCCTGCGCGTCGCTGCGCTCGTCACGGGACCGCTCGGCGGCGTCGCGCGCGTCGCCACGCCCGCGGTGCACGACGCCGCGGTCGCGCTCGTGAGCCACGTCCCGCACGTCCTCGCGACCGAGATCCTCGGCCTCGTCGGGAGTGCCGACGTGCGCGACCTCGCGCTCGCCCTCGCCGCGGGCTCGTTCCGCGACGGCACGCGCGTCGCGGGGACGCACCCGCGCCGCACGGAGGCGATGGTCGTCGACAACGCGGCAGGGGTCGTGCCCGTACTGCGGCGCGCGGTCGGCGACCTCACGGCCCTGGCCGACGCCCTCGAGGCGGGCGAACCGGTGAGCGGGTTCTTCGACGCGGCCGCCGAGGTGCGTTCCGGGGCGCGGGTTGCAGCCCCCGAGGACCCTGCCACGGTGGTCACGCTGGACGGCGACGACTGGCGCGAGCGTCTGCTCGGCGAGACCCGGACCGGGCTCGTCGTCGGCGCGGACACGGCCGCCGCGACCCTGCGGGTCACGTACCCGCCTGCCTGAGCGCCACCGCGAGCACGCCCGGGTCAGGAGCGAAGCGCCTCGCGGCCTGACGGCGCCAGCGCACCGCTCCTCGGACGCTCAGTTGCCAGACGCCGGAGCCGGACGCGCTTTCCGCACCGGGGCGGGCGGGATCGGCTTGCCGATCGCGATCGCGTCGCCCGGGACGTGGACGTCCCCGCGACGGGTGCGCAGCACGAGACCCGACCCGTCGTTGGTGACGACGTCACCGAGGACGTCGGTGTAGGGGTGGTCCGGGTCGTCGATCCGACGGCGGACCATGACCCGGGTACCCGGCGTCCACGCGCGCCAGGGTGCGGGCTCTGCGGTGCTCACGAGGCGTCCGAGGGGTCGCTCGTCGCCGACCTGGCCTCGTCGTCCTGCGTGCGGGGCCGGTCCGTCCAGGCGGACCACTCGGGGGCGCGTGTCACGACACGGCCGACGACGGCGATCGCCGGCGGCTGCACGCCTGCCTCGGCGATGCGTGCCGCGATCGTCGCGAGCGTGCCGACCGTCGTCCGCTGCCGCGGCCCGAACCCGTCCTCGATCACCGCGACAGGAGTGTCGGCGTCGCGTCCGCGCTCCATGAGCTCGGCGCACGTCGTGCCGAGCCGGCGCACGCCCATGAGCAGGACCAGCGTGTGGTCGGTCGCCTCGGGGACACGGCCGACGTCGGCGTGCCCGGTGAGGACGGTGAACCCGCGCGAGAGGCTGCGGTGCGTCAGCGGAATGCCCGCGACGGCGGGGACGGAGATGGCGCTCGTGACGCCCGGGACCACCTCGACCTCGAGGCCTGCCGCGACGCACGCGTCGAGCTCCTCGCCGCCGCGGCCGAACACGTACGGGTCGCCTCCCTTGAGGCGGACGACACGCTTGCCGGCGAGCCCGTGCCGCACGAGCGTCGCGTTGATCTCCTCCTGCGGGACGGGGTGGAACCCGGAGGACTTGCCGACGTCGACGACCTCGACGTGCGCGGGCAGGTCTGCGAGGACGCCCTGCGGGGCGAGCCTGTCGATCACGACGACGTCCGCGCTCGCGAGCAGCTCGCGTGCCCGCACGGTCAGGAGGCCGTCGTCGCCGGGACCGCCGCCGACGAGGGCGACGGTGCCGCCCTGTGCGGTCCCGCTGGTCGTCGTCCCGGCGCCCGAGTGGACCGCCCGAGCGGGCGGCGTCGCGCCCGCGCCGTGCCGTGCGACGCCGTCGGGCGCGTGCTCCCGCGCGGCCTGTGCCCGCAGGTCCGCGGCGACGTGGTCGCGCAGCGCGACGGCGCGGCGCGGGTCGCCGCCTGCGTTGACCGCGACGAGCACGTCGTCGACCCGCGCGACCGCGGGCGTCCATGCGCTCGAACGGTCGCGGTCGGACGCCCGCACCGCCCAGACTCGCTGCCACTCGGCGTCGTCGCACACCTGGTCGTCGACGGCTGCGACACCCGTCGCCGCGTGCACGAGCCAGGCGCCGTCCAGGTCTCCCGTGAGGTAGTCGCGGGCGATCCACGTGAGGCCGCCGTCCCGGGCCGCCGCCACGACCTCAGGGCACGCGACCGGCGCGACGACCACGACCTGAGCCCCCGCCTCGACGAGCGAGCGCGCGCGGCGCGCACCGACGGGCCCGGCGCCGACGACGACGCAGCGGCGCCCGGCGACGCGGAGCGTGAGCGGGTACGACGGGTCGGTCCCGGTGGGCTCGGGTGCGGGGGCCGAGGTGCTCATGGGCGGCTCAGATCGTGTATTGGACGGGCCGGTCGCCCGGGAAGCGGGCGGCCGCGAGTGCGTCACCGACCATACCTGCCGCGAGCGTGAACCCGTCCTGCGGATCGATCAGGAGGAACGCTCCTGTGCGCCGCGACGTCACGTACTCCTCGGCCGCGACGGGCGCCGCGAGGCGCAGCTGGACCCGCCCGATGTCGTTGAGCCCGAGCTCCTCGGCGGGCGCGAGCGCAGCGGCGTCGAGGTCGAGCCGTCCGACGACATCGCGCACGACGGCCTGCACGACGCGCGTCGTGTGCTTGAGCAGGACGCGCGCGCCCGGGCGCAGCGGCCGGTCGGACAACCACGCGACGGTGCCGGTGACGTCCTGGACGGGCGTCGGTGCGTCCTCGGCCGCGACGATCATGTCGCCGCGTGCGACGTCGAGGTCGTGCGAGAGGCGGACCGTGACGGACTGCGGCGCGTACGCCTCGGCGAGCGAGCCGTCGGCGGTGTCGATGCCCTCGATCGTCGACCGTCGACCTGACGGCAGCACGACGACCTCGTCCCCCACGCGCACGACGCCGCCTGCGACCTGGCCGGCGTACCCGCGGTAGTCCTCGTACCCGGCGGGTGCGGCGCTCTGCGGCCGGATGACGGTCTGGACGGGCAGCCGGAAGGGCTGCGTCTCGACGTCGTCCGCCGTCGGCAGGTCCTCGAGGAGCTCGAGGAGGCTCGGTCCGTCGTACCAGGGGGTGCGTGCCGAACGCTCGACGACGTTGTCACCGTCGAGCGCGCTTACCGGGACGGTGTGGACCGCGGGCACGCCGAGGTCGGCGGCCGCCGCACGGATCTGCGCCGCGAGCTCGTCGTAGCGGTCCTGCGCGAAGCCGACGAGGTCGATCTTGTTGACCGCGACGACGACGTGCGGGACGCGCAGGAGCGACGCGACCGCGAGGTGCCGGCGGGTCTGCTCGAGCAGGCCCTTGCGCGCGTCGACGAGCAGCACGACGACGTCAGCCGTCGACGCGCCCGTGACCGTGTTGCGCGTGTACTGCACGTGGCCCGGGCAGTCCGCGAGGATGAACGACCGCCGTGCGGTCGCGAAGTAGCGGTAGGCGACGTCGATCGTGATGCCCTGCTCGCGCTCGGCGCGCAGGCCGTCGGTGAGGAGGGCGAGGTCGGCGCCCTCGAGCCCGCGGTCGCGGCTGACCCGTTCGACGGCGTCGAGCTGGTCGGCGAGGACGGACTTCGAGTCGAACAGCAGGCGGCCGACGAGGGTCGACTTGCCGTCGTCGACGGAGCCTGCGGTCGCGAGGCGCAGCAGCGTCCCGGTCGTGGTGGTGGCGCTCATGGCTGGTCTTCCTTCGTGCGGGCCTCGGTGGTCGTGGGGGAGGCGGCCATCAGAAGTAGCCCTCCTTCTTGCGGTCCTCCATGGCTGCCTCGGAGATCCGGTCGTCGGCACGGGTCGCGCCGCGCTCGGTGACGCGGGTCGCGGCGACCTCGGTGATGACGTCGGCGACGGTCGCGGCGCCGGACTCGACGGCGCCCGTGCAGGACATGTCTCCGACCGTGCGGTAGCGCACGGTCAGGGCGCGGACGGACGCCGCCTCGGCGTCGGTGCGCGGCTGCGAGTAGGGGCCGACGGCGAGCAGCATCCCGTCGCGGTCGAACACCTCGCGCTCGTGTGCGTAGTAGAGGCCGGGCAGCGCGATGCGCTCGCGCTCGACGTAACGCCACACGTCGAGCTCGGTCCAGTTGGACAGGGGGAAGGCGCGCACGTGCTCGCCCGGGCGGTGACGACCGTTGTAGAGGTTCCACAGCTCGGGGCGCTGGTTGCGCGGGTCCCACTGGCCGAACTCGTCGCGCAGCGACAGCACGCGCTCCTTGGCGCGCGCCTTCTCCTCGTCGCGGCGCCCGCCGCCGAACACGACGTCGAACCGGTTGTCGGAGATCGCGTCGAGCAGCGGGTGCGTCTGCAGCGGGTTGCGGGTGCCGTCGGCGCGCTCGCGGAGGCGGCCGTCGTCGAGGTAGTCCTGCACGGCGGCGACGACGAGCCGCAGGCCGAGACGCTCGACCTCGGCGTCGCGGTAGGCGAGCACCTCGGGGAAGTTGTGCCCGGTGTCGACGTGCACGACCGGGAACGGGACGGGCGCAGGCCAGAAGGCCTTCGTCGCGAGGTGCAGCATGACGACGGAGTCCTTGCCGCCGGAGAAGAGCAGCCCGGGGCGCTCGAACTCGGCGACTACCTCGCGGATGATGTGGATCGCCTCGGACTCGAGGAGGTCGAGGTGGCTAAGGCGCCGGGGCGCGGCGGTGGCCGCGGTCGGCGTGATGGTCGAGGCGGTCGACGTCATGTGTGGAGCCCGCATTCTGTCTTGTCGAGGCCGGCCCAGCGGCCGGAGCGAGGGTCGGCGCCGGGGGCCACCCGGCGGGTGCACGGCGCGCAGCCGATCGAGGGGTACCCGTCGTCGAGGAGCGGGTTGAGGAGCACGCCGTGGCGCGTGGCGTAGGCGAGCAGGTCGTCGAAGCTCCAGGCGGCGAGCGGGTTGATCTTCACGAGGCCGTTCTTGGTGTCCCACGCGACGAGCGGAGTGCCGGCGCGGGTGGGTGCCTCGTCGCGACGCACGCCGGTGACCCAGGCCTCGTACCCGCCGAGGACGCGGCTGAGCGGGTCGACCTTGCGCAGCTGGCAGCACAGGGCCGGGTCGCGCTCGTACAGCCGGGGGCCGTGCGTCGCGTCCTGCTCCGCGACGGTCTGCTCCGGGAGGACGTCGACGATCGTGACCGGCATCCGCAGCTCGGCGGCGTCGCGCGTGCCGGAGGTCTCGGGGAAGTGGTAGCCGGTCTCGAGGAACAGCACGTCGACCCACGGAGCGTACGTCGCGACGAGGTGGGGGAGCACCGTGTCGGCCATCGAGCACGCGACGGCGAGCAGGTCGCCGAACTGCTCGCCGGCCCAGGCGGCGACCTCGTCGGCCCCAGCCTCGGCGCCCGACGGCGCCGTCAGGAGGGCGAGACCGTCGGTGACGACCTGGCGCAGCTCGTCGTCCGTGCGACGCGCGCGCCCGGCCTCGGCGCGGGCGAGACGCTCGGCTGCGTGCTGCTCGCGTGCGGCCCGGTGGGCGAGCGCGCGCTCGCGGCCCGCGGCGAGCGGGCTCGTCGGGGCGGTCACGCGAGGTCCTCGTCGTCGACGCGCAGCGCCCACTCAGAGAACGTCTCGTCGCCGACGTGCTGCTCGTCGTAGCGGCGCACGACGCGCTCGACGTACGCCGCGACGTCGTCGGCTGCGACCTTGAGCCCGCGCACGGTCCGGCCGAGGCCCGCCTCGTCGCGCTCGTGCGCGCTCAGACCGCCGCCGAGGTGCACCTGGAAACCCGGCACCTGGACGCCGTCGTCGGTCGTGACGAGCTGTCCCTTGAGGCCGATGTCAGCGACCTGGGTGCGGGCGCACGCGTTGGGGCAGCCGTTGATGTTGAGCGCGATCGGGGTGCGGCCGCCGCGGTCGAGACCCTCGAGCTGTGTGACGACGTCGCGCGCGAGCGCCTTCGTCTCGACGATCGCGAGCTTGCAGTACTCGATGCCGGTGCAGGCGATCGTGCTGCGGCGGAACGGGCTCGGCTCGGCCTCGAGGCCGAGCTCGCGCAGGCCCGAGACGACCGCGGGGACCTCGTCCTTCGGGACGTCGAGCACGAGGAGCTTCTGGTGCGGGGTGAGGCGGACGCGGTGCGAGCCGTGGGCCTCGGCGAGGTCGGCGACCGCGACGAGCGTGGAGCCGGAGACGCGGCCGACGTAGGGGGCGGCACCGACGTAGAACCGGCCGTCCTTCTGCTCGTGCACCCCGACGTGGTCTCCGGAGCGGGGCGCGGGGGCGGGCGGGGGGCCGTCGGCGAGCGCGTACCCGAGGTACTCGGTCTCGAGGACCTCGCGGAAGCGGGCGGGACCCCACTCGGCGAGCAGGAACTTCAGGCGGGCCTTGTTGCGCAGCCGCCGGAAGCCGTAGTCGCGGAAGATCGACGTGACGCCGACCCACACGTCGGGGACCTGATCCTCGCGGACGAACGCGCCGAGGCGCTCGGCGAGGCGTGGCTGCGCGCTGAGGCCGCCGCCGACCCACAGGTCGAACCCCGGTCCGAGCTCGGGGTGCACGACCCCGACGAGGCCGAGGTCGTTGATCTCGTGCAGGACGTCGAGGCTCGGGTGGCCGGTGATCGCCGTCTTGTACTTGCGGGGCAGGTTGGAGAACGTCGGGTCGCCGACGTAGCGGCGCACGATCTCGGTGATCGCCCACGTGGGGTCGATGATCTCGTCGGCGGCGACTCCCGCGACAGGGCTGCCGAGGACGACGCGCGGGACGTCGCCGCACGCCTCGGTCGTCTGGAGGCCGACGGCCTCGAGGCGTCGCCAGATCTCGGGGACGTCCTCGACGCGGACCCAGTGCAGCTGGACGTTGTGGCGGTCGGTGATGTCCGCGGTGTCGCGACCGAAGGCGACGGAGATCTCGCCGATGACGCGGAGCTGCTCGGTCGTCAGGGCGCCGCCGTCGACGCGGACGCGCAGCATGAAGTACTCGTCCTCGAGCTCATGCGGCTCGAGCTGGGCGGTGCGTCCGCCGTCGATCCCGGGCTTGCGCTGGGTGTAGAGGCCCCACCAGCGGAAGCGGCCGTGGAGGTCCTCGCTCGGGATCGACGCGAAGCCTTCCTTGGCGTAGATCTCCTCGATGCGCGTGCGCACGTTGAGGCCGTCGTCGGCCTGCTTGAGGACCTCGTTCGCGTTGAGCGGCGCGGTGCCGTCGATCTTCCACTGGCCGTGGGGGCGGGCGCTGCGCGGTGGCCGTGCGGTGCCGGTCGGTGCTGCGGTTCTGGCGGGGGCCGGGCTGACCATCAAGTTCCTCGCGTCTCGGTGATGGCGTGGGCGTGCGCGTTCCGGTGCGGGGAGGAGTCTCCAGGCCGGTCGCGCACCTGGGCTCGTGCCGCCGGTGGGGCGGCCTCGTCAGGCGCGGGTCAACAACAGCGACACGTGCGCGGGCGGCCGGGCATGACGAGACGCGGGGTCGCCGTGGGGCGGGGGAGCGTCGTGTCGAGGCGGGCCATGGGGCCGAACGTAGGAGCCGTCTCACCCCTCGTCAACGCGGTCCGTATCGCGGGACGGGGTCGACTCTGGGGTGCTCACGGGGTACGCCGGGCGGCGGGAATCGCCCTGTGAGACGGACGTGCGACGCGGCACGAGGTGGCAGGTGACCGTCGTAGAGTGGCCCCAGACCCCTCGCTCATCTGGAAGGACCGACCGTGACCTATGTGATCGCCCAGCCTTGCGTGGACGTCAAGGACAAGGCGTGCGTCGAGGAGTGCCCCGTCGACTGCATCTACGAGGGCAACCGGTCGCTGTACATCCACCCGGACGAGTGCGTCGACTGCGGCGCGTGCGAGCCCGTCTGCCCCGTCGAGGCGATCTACTACGAGGACGACGTCCCTGCCGAGTGGTCGGACTACTACGACGCGAACGTCCACTTCTTCGACGACCTCGGCTCGCCGGGCGGCGCGGCCAAGCTCGGTCTGATCGACAAGGACCACCCGCTCGTCGCCGCGCTCCCGCCCCAGGGCGAGTGACGCGTGGGGCTCGGTAGCCTCGCGGGCATCGACTTCCCGTGGGACCTGCTCTCGCCGTACGGCGAGCGAGCACGCTCCCACCCCGACGGCGTCGTCGACCTGTCGATCGGCACGCCTGTCGACGCAACACCCGACGTCGTGCGACGTGCCCTCGCGGACGCGTCTGACGCGCACGGCTACCCCCAGACGTACGGCACCCCCGCCTTGCGCCAGGCGGTCGCCGACTGGTTCGCGCGGCGCCGTTCCGCGACCGTCGACCCGGACGGCGTGCTGCCGACCGTCGGCTCGAAGGAGCTCGTCGGGCTCCTGCCCGCGATGCTCGGTCTCGGCGCAGGTGACACGGTCGTGCTGCCGCGCGTCGCATACCCGACGTACGCGATCGGTGCGCGGCTCGCGGGCGCAGAGATGCTCGCGACGGACGACGTCGCCGACTGGGCCGACCGCCCGGACGTGAAGCTCGTGTGGGTCAACTCCCCGGGGAACCCGCACGGCGCTGTCGCGACCGTCGACGAGCTGCGCGCGGTCGTGGCTGCGGCGCGACGCGCGGGAGCGGTCGTCGTGAGCGACGAGTGCTACGCCGAGCTGCCCTGGGCCGAGGATCTCGTGCGCGACGGCGTGCCGAGCCTGCTCGACCCGCAGGTGTGCGACGGGGACCACACGGGCCTGCTCGTGACCTACTCGTTGTCGAAGCAGTCGAACATGGCGGGCTACCGTGCGGCGTTCGTCGCCGGTGACCCGGCGGTCGTGCGAGACCTGCTCGCCCTGCGCAAGCAGATCGGTCTCATCGTCCCGGCGCCCGTCCAGGCGGCGATGGCGGCGGCGCTCGCGGACGACGCGCACGTCGCCGAGCAGCGCGAGACCTATCGCCGGCGGCGGGAGATCCTTGTCCCTGCCTTGACCGACGCCGGGTTCGCCATTGACCTTTCCGAGGCCGGGCTGTACCTGTGGACGCGTCGTCCGGACAGGGCAGGCGACTGCTGGGGGCTCGTCGACTGGTTCGCGGAGCGGGGCGTGCTCGTCGCGCCAGGCGCGTTCTACGGCGAGGACGGGGCCCGTCACGTGCGGATAAGCCTCACGGCGAGCGACGAGAGGGTTCGCGCGGCGGCCGACCGCCTCCGGGGCTCGGTGGGCGCCTAGCACTCCCGCGCGGGCCATCCCTGGGCCTTCGGTCCTCTTTTGTGACGGGGATCACGGAAATCATAGGTCCCCGTGACCCTGTGCAGATGGCGGTCCGGGGTGAGGCGCGGCTAGCCTCGGGAGAGGACGGCCGACGTAGCCCGCCGCACCCGGTGCTGCACAGGGAGCTGCCGCGATGGCCACAGGCACAGCAGGGATGCTCGCAGGCACATGCCACGCAGCACCGAGGAAGGAAGCCATGACTGACACCGCATCGGACGCCGTGACCCTCGAGGTCGGCGGCGTCTCCCAGGAGCTGCCCGTCGTGCGCGCCACGGAGGGCAACGACGGGATCGTCGTCTCCTCGCTCCTGCGCACCACCGGCAAGGTCACGGTGGACCCAGGCTTCATGAACACCGCGTCGTGCGAGTCCCAGATCACCTACATCGACGGCGACGAGGGCATCCTGCGCTACCGCGGGTACCCGATCGAGCAGCTCGCCGAGCAGTCGACGTTCCTCGAGGTCGCCTACCTGCTCATCAACGGAGAGCTGCCGAGCCCGACCGAGCTCGACGCGTTCATCACCCGCGTCAACCGGCACACCCTCGTCCACGAGGACTTCCGCACCTTCATGGGGACGTTCCCCCGCAACGCGCACCCCATGGCCGTCATGGCGTCCGCGATCAACGCGCTGTCGACGTTCTACCCGGAGTCGCTCGACCCGTTCGACGACGACACGGTCGAGCTCGCGACCGTGCTCCTCCTCGCGAAGACCCGCACGATCACGTCCTACCTGCACCGCCGCGCCGTCGGCGAGCCGCTGCTCTACCCGGACTACTCGCGGGGCTACGTCGACGACTTCCTGCGCATGACCTTCGCCGTGCCGTACATGCAGTACGACACGGACCCGGTCGTCGTCGACGCGCTCGACAAGCTGCTCATCCTGCACGCCGACCACGAGCAGAACTGCTCGACGTCGACGGTGCGCATGGTCGGCTCGAGCCACGCGAATCTCTACGCGTCGGTCGGTGCTGGCATCAACGCGCTCTCCGGCCCGCTGCACGGCGGCGCCAACGAGGCCGTGCTGCGGATGCTCACCGAGATCCAGGCCTCGGGGGACGACGTCGACACGTTCATGACGCGCGTGAAGAACAAGGAGCAGGGCGTCCGGCTCATGGGCTTCGGCCACCGCGTCTACAAGAACTACGACCCGCGCGCCGCGATCGTGAAGAACAAGGCGCACGCCGTGCTCGAGGCGCTCGGCGTCGAGGACGAGATGCTCGACATGGCGCTGCGCCTCGAGGAGATCGCCCTCAACGACGAGTACTTCATCGAGCGCAAGCTCTACCCGAACGTCGACTTCTACACGGGCCTGATCTACAAGGCGATGGGCTTCTCGCCGAGCATGTTCACGCCGCTGTTCGCGCTCGGACGCATGCCCGGCTGGATCGCGCAGTGGCGCGAGATGATGAAGGACCCGCAGACCAAGATCGGTCGTCCGCGCCAGGTGTACACGGGCGCGACGTCCCGGGACTACGTGCCGGCCGCCGACCGCTGACGACACGCTCGACCGGGGCCATGCAGACCCAGGTCACCGCGCGACGGTGACCACCACGACGCCGTCGGGACCGCGCAACGCGGACTCGACGGCGTCCGTGTCCGTCCAGGCTCCTGACTCGCGTTGCCACGTCCGACCGTCGAGGCTGACGGACTCGACCTGCTGCTCGTCGGCGACGGCGACCGCCCAGCTCGCGAGCGCCGCCCGGACGCGGCTCGCGGCGCTGCCGTCGCCCGTGGCGAGACCGCCGGGAGCGAGGGACACGCTCCGTCGGGCGGCGTCCGTCGAGACCTCCGCGGACGGCAGGTCGCGGTCCGCGCGCGCGGCGAGCCGCGCGACGTCCCCACCGGGCAGCGCATCACGCAGCTCGCACGTGAGCGTCTCGGGGCTCTGGCCGGTGAGCGCGGACGCCCAGGCCCGGGCGCGCGTCTCGTGCTGCGCGTACGCGTCGGGGAAGCCCGAGCGCTGGACAGCCTGCGCCGCGACCGTGACCTCGAGGTCGGTGTACCCGTCGACCTTGACCAGCCCGTCGTAGAACTTCCCTGTCGAGTACACCGGGTCCATGATCTCCTCGACGGAGCCCCAGCCCTGGGACGGCCGCTGCTGGAACAGCCCGACGGAGTCCCGGTCCCCGTAGTCGATGTTGATCATCCGCGACTCCTGGAGGGCGGTCGCGATCGCGATCGTCACCGCCCGTGCGGGAAGGCCGCGCTCAGCCGCCATCGCGGCGAAGAGCGCGGCGTTCTGCGCCTGCTCGGGATCGAGCGACCACGGGGTGCCGTCGAGCTCCGCGTAGCAGCGGTGCGCGGCCTCCGGGACGGGCCGCATCTTGTCGAGCATGATCATCACGGCGCCGATCGCGCCCGCGAGCAGGCCCACGACGATGCCGACGACGACGAGCGCTCGCGCGACCCGACGGCGCGCGGTCGGCCGCCGCACCGTCCCGCGCGCGGCGGGCCGGCCCGCCGCAGGTCGGGGACGTACCGACGTGGCGCCCCCTGCGCGACCGGTCACGTCAGTTGGCGTGCAGGGCCGCGTTCAGGACGATGCCCGTGCCGGCCCGGTCGACCGCCTCGACCGCACCCGTGACCGAGTTGCGCCGCAGCAGCAGGTTGTCGCGGCCTGCGAGCTCGCGCGCCTTGACCGTGACGGGAGCGCCGTCGTCGTCCGTGCGGCCGACGAGCGTGACCTTCGTGCCCGCCGTGACGTACAGCCCGGCCTCGACGACGCAGTCGTTGCCGAGCGGGATGCCGATGCCCGCGTTCGCGCCGAGGAGCGAGCGCTCGCCGATCGTCACGACCTGCGTGCCGCCGCCGGACAGCGTGCCCATGATCGACGCACCGCCGCCGATGTCCGAGCCGTCGCCAACGGTGACGCCCGCCGAGATGCGGCCCTCGACCATCGAGTGGCCGAGCGTGCCCGCGTTGAAGTTGACGAAGCCCTCGTGCATGACGGTCGTGCCGTCGGCGAGGTGCGCGCCGAGCCGCACACGGTCGGCGTCGGCGATGCGCACGCCGGTCGGCAGGACGTAGTCGACCATGCGGGGGAACTTGTCGACGCCGTAGACGACGACCGGACCGCGCGCGGACAGGCGCAGGCGGGTCGTCTCGAAGTCGACGGTCGAGCAGGGGCCGTGGTTGGTCCACACGACGTTCGCGAGGTGGCCGAAGATCCCGGTCAGGTCGAGGCCGTGGGGACGGACGAGGCGGTGCGACAGCAGGTGCAGGCGCAGGTAGACGTCGCTCGCGTCGGCAGGCGCGGCGTCGAGGTCGATCTCGGTCGTCACGAGCACGCGACGCACGCCGCGCGCGTCGTCCGTCGCCTCGAGCGCACGCAGCTCTGCTGCGAGCGCGTCCTCCTCGGCAGGGGCCGACCCGAGTCGGGGCTGCGGGTACCACGTGTCGAGGACGGTTCCGTCAGAGTGGATCGAGGCAAGTCCGAGGCCCCAGGCTGCGCGCGAAGTCATGCAGGAGAGCCTATGGTGCGGGCCCCGCCCGTGGGCGAGACGTCTCGCACGACGAACGCCGCGCTCGTCTAGGGTCGGGACGTGACCCACGACACCACGCCGCCCGGCACCGCCGCACCCGACCCTTACGCCGTCCCCGCACCTCTCGACCTGCGCGCCGACGTCGTCGACCTGACGGCCGCGGTGTGCGACGTCGCGTCCGTGAGCGGCGACGAGACCCGGCTCGCCGATGCCGTCGAGGCCGCGCTGCGCGGCCTCGACCACCTCGAGGTGCTGCGCGACGGCGACGCCGTCGTCGCCCGGACGAACCTCGGCCTGCCGCGCCGCGTCGTCGTCGCAGGGCATCTCGACACGGTGCCGGTCGCCGACCGCCCGGGCCAGCCCGGCGTCGCCAACGTGCCGACGTGGCGGACAGGCGAGGGCGACGACGAGGTCCTGTGGGGTCGCGGCACGGTCGACATGAAGGGCGGTGTCGGGGTCGCGCTCGCGCTCGCCGCGCGCGTCGGAGGGGACCTGCCCGCGGCCGCCGACGTCACGTGGGTGTTCTACGACCACGAGGAGGTCGCCGCGAACCTCAACGGGCTCGGACGGCTCGTCCGGGAGCACCCCGGGTGGCTCGCGGGAGACTTCGCGATCCTCGGCGAGCCGACGGCCGCCGGGATCGAGGGCGGCTGCAACGGCACGTTGCGCGTCGACGTGCGTGTCCCCGGTGTGACCGCACACTCTGCGCGCGCCTGGATGGGGCGCAACGCGATCCACGACACCGCGCCGGTCCTCGCGCGCCTGGCCGGGTACGAGCCCCGCACGGTCGACGTCGACGGGCTCGAGTACCGCGAGGGCCTCAACGCTGTCGGCATCCGGGGTGGCATCGCCGGGAACGTCGTCCCGGACGAGTGCATCGTCACGGTCAACTACCGGTTCGCGCCAGACCTGACGCTCGCGCAGGCCGAGGCGCACGTCCGCGAGGTCTTCGACGGGTACGAGGTGACGGTGACCGACGCCGCCGGGGGAGCGCGGCCGGGGCTCACGCACCCGCTCGCAGCCCAGTTCGTCGAGTCCGTCCTCGGGCGCGCCGGCGGCGTCCCGACCGCGAAGCTCGGCTGGACCGACGTCGCCCGCTTCGCCGAGCTGGGCGTCCCTGCGGTCAACTTCGGCCCTGGTGACCCGCTGCTCGCCCACAAGGACGACGAACGGTGCCCGGTCACCCAGATCCGTACGTGCTACGACGCGCTCCTCTCCTGGCTCACGCAGGCCACCTCCGCGTCCTAGGGTGAGGACCATGAGCGACGACGGAGTTTTCGAACCGGGCAAGGGCTACCGCAAGGGGCCTGTCCTGCTGCGCGGCGACCAGATCCCCGCCCAGACGACCGACCAGCGGCTGCTCGCGAAGGGCGGCGGCGCCGACTGGGTGCACGGCGACCCGTGGCGCGTCATGCGGATCCAGAGCGAGTTCGTCGAGGGTTTCGGCGCGCTCGCCGAGCTCGGCCCTGCGATGAGCATCTTCGGGTCCGCACGCACGCAGCCGGGCCACCCGGACTACGAGCTCGCGGTCGACGTCGCGCGCGGGCTCGTCGAGGCCGGCTACGCCGT
Organism: Sanguibacter hominis ATCC BAA-789; assembly: GCF_012396185.1. GTDB lineage: Bacteria > Actinomycetota > Actinomycetes > Actinomycetales > Cellulomonadaceae > Flavimobilis > Flavimobilis hominis. Next base: position 359,934 of record NZ_JAAXOW010000001.1, on the reverse strand, counting down.
CATCACCGGCGGCGGCCCGGGCATCATGGAGGCCGGCAACAAGGGCGCCAAGGAGGCGGGCGGCGTGTCCGTCGGCCTCGGCATCGAGCTGCCGTTCGAGCAGGGCATGAACCCGTTCGTCGACCTCGGTGTGAACTTCCGGTACTTCTTCGCCCGCAAGACGATGTTCGTCAAGTACGCGTCAGGTTTCGTCGTGCTCCCGGGCGGTTTTGGCACCCTCGACGAGCTGTTCGAGGCGCTCACGCTCGTCCAGACGCACAAGGTGACGGGCTTCTCGATCGTCCTCGTCGACTCGTCGTACTGGGGGCCGATGATCGAGTGGCTGCGCGGCCCGGTCCTCGAGCGCGGGATGATCCGCGAGGCGGACATCGACCTGCTCAAGGTCGTCGACACGGCTGAGGAAGCGGTGCGGACGGTCGTCGACCGCGACACGCAGCTGCGCGACGAGGAGCGCCGGGCCGCCGAGGCCTACGCCGCTGACGTGGCGGCCGCGCAGGCGGCCTCCGCCGCCGAGCGCGGGACCGCTCCCGCGTGAACGAACCCGCCGTGGCGACGACGTGGGAGGCGCTCACGTCGTCGTTCGCCCCCGTCCCGCCGCGTGCGCCGGACCTCGTGCTGCGCGGACGTTCCGTCGGCGCTGCGGGCGGCGCGGTCATGGCGATCGTCAACCGCACGACGGACTCGTTCTACGCGCCCGCGCGCTACGCGGACGACGAGGCCGCGATGGATGCCGTCGCCCGCGCCGTCGCCGACGGGGCCGAGATCGTCGACGTCGGAGGCGTCCGGGCCGGCATGGGCCCCGAGGTCGGCACGGCCGAGGAGATCGCGAGGGTCGCGCCGTTCGTCGCACGCGTGCGCGCCGAGCACCCCGACGTGATCGTCTCGGTCGACACGTGGCGCGCCGAGGTCGCCCGGGAGGTCGCCGCCGCAGGCGCCGACCTCATCAACGACACGTGGGCCGGTGCGGACCCGCACCTCGTCGAGGTCGCGGGGGAGCACGGGCTCGGCGTCGTCTGCTCGCACACGGGCGGGGCAGCGCCCCGCACGGACCCCGTCGACGTGCGCTTCAGCCTCCCGCCTGACGCTCCCGCGGACGCGGACCCGCTCGACGCGGTCGTCGCCGACGTCGTGGCGACGCTGAGCGCGGGCGCTCGCCGGGCGATCGCGTGCGGGGTCCCGGAACGCTCGGTCCTCGTCGACCCGACGCACGACTTCGGCAAGCGCACGGTCGACTCGCTCCAGCTCGTCCGGCGCACCGCGGCGCTCGTCGCGCTCGGGTACCCGGTCCTCATGGCGCTGTCCCGCAAGGACTTCGTCGGCGAGACCCTCGACCTCCCGGTCGACGAGCGGCTCGAGGGCACGCTGGCCGCGACGGCCCTCGCAGCGTGGCAGGGCGCGCGGGTCTTCCGTACGCACGACGTGCGCGCGACGCGCCGGGTGCTCGACATGGTCGCTGCTGTGCGCGGGGAGCTGCCGCCGCGCGCGCCGGTCCGCGGCCTGTGACGGTCTGAGCGCAGGTCGCGGCACGTGCGGCGAGGTCGTCCCAGGTGGGACGGCTGCGCCCCCGGGGCCTGCGATGACCTAGAATGTCCGTCGACACCCGTTGCGTGCGGGGCTGATCGCGCCTCGCTGCTGGGCAGCGCGGCGTACGGCTGCCTGGCGGTCCACGATCGACGTGACGGCACGACTGAGGAGAGGATGCCACCGATGGCTGCGATGAAGCCGAGGACCGGGGACGGACCGCTCGAGGTGACGAAGGAAGGGCGCGGCATCATCATGCGCGTCCCGCTCGAGGGTGGTGGTCGGCTCGTGGTCGAGCTCACCGCGCAGGAGGCGTCCGACCTGGGCGCTGCGCTGAACGGCGTCGTGGGCTGACTCAGTTGGCTCGCACCGGCACGGCGTCGGCCTCGCTCAGGTCGTCGCACCAGGACGCGGCGAGCGCGTGGCGCACCGAGCGTGCGCTCCCTGAGGTCGTCGTGGCCTCGGGTCGTCTCGCCGACTGCACTTTCCTGAACGCTGACGAGGTCGAGGTCGTCGTCCTCCCTGTGGCCCCCGGGCCCGAGGAGGAGGACGGCCTCGAGCCGCGTCACGGCACGATCGACGCGGGAGTCAGGTACGGGATCGACCTGGCCGAGCTCGCAGAGCGCGCCGACTTCGACGGACGGGCCGGCCAGGCCCACGTCATCGACCTTCCCCGCCCGCAGCGGGCGGGAACCGCGCTCCCGTGGGCCGGGCTGCCCGAGCGTGTCGTCCTTCTCGGGCTCGGGCGGGGCAGCGTCGGCGACATGCGCAAGGCCGGCGCAGCGCTCGCGCGCCGCACCCGCGGCCGCGGCCGCGTCCTGACCACCGCGACGGGCACGGACACGCCCGCACACCAGCGTGCGTTCGTCGAGGGGTACCTCCTCGGCGCGTACCGCTCGCCCACACAGGCGACCGGTGAACCCGCACCCGCGCCCGCCGAGCAGCTCGTGCTGCTCGGCAGCCACGACGAGGCCGCGGTCGAGGCCGCAGTCCTGGCGGCCCGCGGCACGTGGCTCGCGCGGGACCTCACCAACGCCCCGGCGAACATCGCGAACCCCGCGTGGATCGCCGACGTCGCCGCACGCCTCGGTGCCGAGGAAGGCCTCGAGATCGAGGTCCGTGACGTCGCCGCGCTGCGCCGCGACGGCTTCGGCGGCATCCTCGCCGTCGGCTCGGGTTCTGCGAGCGAGCCGCGACTCGTGACCGTGAGCTACCGCCCGGTCGACGACGCAGGGGCGGTCGTCGCGGGCGCCCGGCACGTCGTGCTCGTGGGCAAGGGCATCACTTACGACACGGGCGGCATCGACGTGAAGCCGCGCACCTCGATGGTGACGATGAAGACCGACATGGCGGGCGCCGCCGTCGTGCTCGCGACCGTGCTCGGCGCGGCTCGCAGCCGCAGCCCGCACCGCGTCACCGCGGTCCTGCCGCTCGCCGAGAACCACTTCGACGGAGCCTCGTACCGCCCCGCCGACGTCCTGCGGCTCTACGACGGCACGACCGTCGAGGTCGGCAACACGGACGCAGAGGGACGACTCGTCCTTGCGGACGCGCTCGCGTACGCGGGCACGAGCCTCGCCCCCGACGTGGTCGTCGACGTCGCGACCCTCACGGGCGCGGCGGTCCAGGGCCTCGGCCCGCACCACGCGGCGCTGTACGCGTCTGACGACGCCCTCGCCGCGACGCTCGAGGCCTCCGCCGGACGCACGGGGGAGCGCGTCTGGCGCATGCCCCTCGTCGCGGACTACGAGTCCGCCGTGACGTCGTCGGCGGTCGCCGACCTGCGCAACGTGCCCGTCGAGTCCGTCGGCGGCGGCTCGATCGTCGCCGCTCTGTTCCTCCAGCACTTCGCGGGGGAGCAGCCGTGGGCGCACCTCGACATCGCGGGGCCGTCGATCGCCGAGAAGGACAAGCACGAGATCCCGGCGGGTGCGACAGGCTTCGGCGTGAGGCTCCTGCTCGACGCTCTCGACCAGCTCTGACCTGAGGAGCGACGCCCTGGCGTCGCGTCAGCGCCGGACGGCGAGGAGCAGCCCGCTGCCCGAGGGGATGAGGGCGGGGACGACGCGCTCGTCCTCCCGCAGCCGGCGACCCACCTCGCGGACGGTCGTCGTGAGCTCGTCCCGTCGGGCCGGGTCCGCGACCCGGTCGCGTGCGAGGGCGTCGTCGACGACGAGGACGCCACCCGGGCGCAGCAGCCGCAGGCCCTGCTCGACGTACTCGGGGTAGCTCGCCTTGTCGGCGCCGACGAGCACGAGGTCGTACGCGGCGTCCGCGAGGCGCGGCAGGACGTCGAGCGCTCGGCCCGTGATCGCACGGACGCGCGTCGGCCTGATGCCGTCCTCCGCGAACGCGGCCTTGGCGGCGCGCTGGTGCTCCGCCTCGATGTCGATCGTGGTGAGGACGCCGTCGGGTGCCATGCCGCGCAGGATCCACAGGGACGCGACGCCGGTGCCCGTGCCGACCTCGACGGCCGTGCGCGCCTGCACCGACGCGGCGAGGAGCTGCAGCACGGCGCCTGCTCCCGGGGCGACGGCCGCGCAGCCGTACTGCGCGGCGCGCTCGCGCGCGCGCAGCAGGACCTCGTCCTCGGGGCGGAAGTCCTCGCAGTAGTCCCAGCTGAGGGTCTTGTCGCTGGAGATGATGGCCTCCGGGGCTGTCGTTCGCGTGCGGGGGGACCGGTCTGACGACGCGGCGGGGACGGCGGCCGTCCCTGCCGCATCGTACCGCCGCGGCTGTTCGCCTGCGGCGCACACGGTCGGCACGAAGGCCCCGTTCTGCGAGAATGTCACGGTGAGCGAGAACGGGAACTCAGGGTCGACCGTGCAGGGCACGGCGCCGGGGCCGTCGTGGGAGGAGATCGTCCGCGAGCACTCGCCGCGCGTGTTCCGTCTCGCCTATCGGCTCACGGGTGATCGGCACGACGCCGAGGACCTCACCCAGGACGTGTTCGTCCGCGTGTTCCGCTCGCTCGACCGCTACGAGCCGGGCAACTTCGAGGGCTGGCTGCACCGCATCACGACCAACCTCTTCCTCGACTCGGCTCGCCGCAAGAAGCGCATCCGCATGGATGCGATGGGCGACGACGACGGTCAGCTGGCGGGCTCGGTCGAGGCGCAGCCGGAGCGGGGCTTCGAGCACGGGAACCTGGACCTCGACGTACGCCGCGCGCTCGACGCGCTGCCGCCCGACTACCGGGCCGCTGTCGTGCTGTGCGACATCGAGGGTCTCAGCTATGAGGAGATCGCGGTGACGCTCGGCGTGAAGCTCGGCACGGTGCGTTCCCGGATCCACCGCGCGCGGTCGCAGCTACGCGCGTCGCTCGCGCACCGTCGCCCCGCGCCCGGGGGTGCCCCGGCGGAGCAGGGTGAGACGGACCTAGGGTCTGCGGCGACGCTGTGGACGGCGTCATGAGCACGGTCACGGGCCCGGGGCACTACGGGGAGTGGATCAGCGCGCACCTCGACGGGGAGCTGTCGCGGGCGCAGGACGCGCGCCTCCAGGTTCATCTCTTGCAGTGCGCCGCGTGTGCGGAGGCTCTCGCGGCGGAGCAGGAGGCCCGGAGTCTGCTGCTCGCGGCGACGGAGGCCGAGCCGAGCGCGGCGCTGACGCAGCGGCTCCTTGCGCTCGCGTGCCAGGACGAGGCGGACCAGGCGGGGCAGCCCGCGGGGCGGGTGCGGCCCGGTGCGCGCGCTGCGGCGGGCCGCGGCCAGAGGCCCGCCGAGCTCCGCACGCTGCGGCCGGGCGAGTCGCCGACGTTCCCGGCGCTCACGGGAGACCTGCGCGCTCGTCGGAGCGTCGTCGCGGCTGTCGTCGTCGGTGCTGTGGGCCTGGGGCTCGGAGCGGGCGGTCTCGCGGCTCTCGGCGCCCCTCCGCGGGTCGTGCCGTCTGCGCACCGGGCGGAGGCGCTCACGACTCTCGCGCGCACCGTCGGCTCGAGCCGCGTGGCGACCGCCGGGCTCGGTGGGAGCGGCGGCGTCGCGTCGGCGACCGACCCTGCCGAGTCGGACCCGACCCTCGGCGCGCTGCGTGACGAGGGCTGGCACGTGCCGAGGCTCGTCGAAGGCGCCCAGGTCGTCGCGCACCGCGTCGACGGCGAGGGCAGGCTCGAGCTCGAGGTCGCGACGACCGAGGGGGCGCTCGTGCTGCGAGAGCAGGTCGGTCGCCTCGACATCGACGCGCTCTCGGGTGCGACCGTCCTCGAGGCGGAGGGTCGCACGCTGTACGTGCTGTCGCAGTCTCCGTGGCACGTCACCTGGCAGTCGGGCGACCTCGTCCTCGAGGCGTACTGCGCCGAGTCCAACCCGCTCGCCGAGAGCATCGTCGCCGCCCCTGGGGCCGAGGCCCCGGTACCCGTCGCCGTGGGGCGTCGGATCATGCGTGGCTGGCAGAGCATCACGACGGTGGTGAGCGGTCGATGAGCGACGTCCAGGGCGGCGGCCTGTTCGCGACGCCGGGCGGCGAGGCGCCGCGTCGCCCCGTGCATGCCGCGGGCGACGGCGAGGGGCGCGCAGTCCCCGCGTCGCCGTACGCGGGGCCTCCCGCGGCAGGGGCGTCGGCCTACGGCCCGCAGCGCCAGGGCGTCCCCGCGTCGCCGTACGGCCCGCCCGTGCACGGAGCTTCCGCACCCGCGCCGTCGGCTCCTGGACCGTCGACGGGGCAGGCCCCGGTGCGCGACGCCGCGCAGGGGACGCCGGGAGGTGCGGACGGTACGGGCGGCTCGTCCTGGCCCGGTGCGCCGCTGACGACGACGCGTCGCGCTCAGCGTCGCGGCCGCACGCTCGCCGCCGGGATCTCCCTCGCCGTCTTCGGGATCGTCGCCGGCGGCGCGGGCGCGTACGTCGGGCAGCAGCTCCCTGCGTCGCGTCCGGTCGTCAACGTCGTCGTCGCGTCGCCCGCCGCGGAGCCTGCCGACCGCCCGGCGGGCTCGGTCGCCGACGTCGCAGCCCGGGTGACCCCCTCGGTCGTCTCGCTCGAGGTAAAGGGCACCGACGCAGAGTCCACGGGGTCGGGGTTCGTCTTCAGCGAGGACGGCTTCGTGGTGACGAACTATCACGTGGTCGAGCTCGCGGTCACGGCAGGCAAGGCGGGGCGCGTCGTCGTCGTGCTCGCGGACGGCACGCAGCTCGACGGTGAGGTCGTCGGGAGCACGGCCAGCTATGACCTTGCCGTGGTCAAGGTCAACGCCGACGGGCTCGTCCCGCTCGTGCTGGGCGACTCGGACGCGCTCGTCGTCGGTGACCCGGTGACCGCTTTCGGCGCGCCGCTCGGCCTCGCGGGCACGGTCACGACCGGTATCGTCTCGGCGCTCAACCGGCCCGTGGTCGCGGGCGGTGCGAACGACGCCGCGTTCATCAACGCGGTACAGACCGACGCGTCGATCAACCCGGGCAACTCGGGAGGTCCCCTCGTCAGCTCGGCCGGCGAGGTCGTCGGCATCAACTCAGCCATCGCTCAGCCGCCCGGCGTCGCGCGCGCTGCCGGGAGCATCGGGCTGGGCTTCGCGATCCCGTCGAACCAGGCGCTGCGGACCGTCACGCAGCTCATCGAGACCGGGAGCGCGACGTACCCGATCATCGGCGTCCTGCTCGACCGGACGTACACGGGCCAGGGCGTGCGGGTCATGGAGCAGGCGCAGGGGGACCAGGATCCCGTGACCCCGGACGGCCCTGCCGCGAAGGCAGGGATCCTGCCGGGCGACGTGATCGTCGCGATCGACGGCCGCCCGGTGACCCGCCCGGACGATCTGATCGTCGCGATCCGCGCACACGCGCCGGGGGACGTGGTCACCCTGACGCTGCGCGAGGGCGAGGACGGCGAGCGCACGGTGCGCATGGTCCTCGACGAGGTGACCAGCAGCTGATGAACGGCCTCTTCAACGTCAACGGCGGCGAGCTCGTCGTCATCCTGCTGGTCCTCGCGCTCGTCGTCGGTCCGGACCGCCTGCCCCAGTACGCCGAGCAGCTTGCACGCTTCGTGCGTGGTGCGCGCGACTACGCACGCAAGGCGAAGGAGCGCGTCGACGAGGAGGTCGGGGAGGGCCTGGGCGAGCTCGACTGGTCGAGCCTCGACCCGCGCCAGTACGACCCGCGGCGCATCGTGCGCGATGCGCTGCTCGATCCCGAGCCTGCCCCGCTGCCCGGCCGTGCTGGCGCCGCTGCCGCCGCCGTCGGGGCTCCGCGCGGGCTGAGAGCGCCAGCGGCGGGAGTCGTCAGCGGCCCGCGCCCTGACGTCACCCCGTTCGACGACGAGGCCACCTGACGGCTCGTGGCGCACGCCACGAGATTTCCCACGCGTGGGCGCAACTGCCACAATGGTGCGATGTGTGAGCGCTTTCGAAGTGGCAGGCCTGGTGTCGCCGGGAGCGGTGCGGAGCTGGTACCGGCATGAGGCTCCCTGAGCGGGGCGAGGGCCAGACGAGGATCGGGGTCGCCATCCCCGTCCCGGCTCCCTACTCCGAGATCCTGTCTGAGGCGCGGCGTCGCAGCGGCGACGGGTTCGCCGACCTCATCCCTCCGCACGTGACCCTGCTGGGGCCCACGGTCGTCGACCAGTCCGCGATGGGGTCCGTGTCCGAGCATCTCGCGGCGGTCACGTCAGCGGCCGAGGCGTTCACGATGATCCTGCGCGGGACGGGCACCTTCCGGCCCGTGTCCGAGGTCGTCTTCATCCAGGTGGCGCAGGGCATCGCGGAGTGCGAGCAGCTCGAGCGCGTCGTGAGGGCAGGGATCCTGGACCAGGACCTGCGGTTCAACTACCACCCGCACGTGACGATCGCGCACGACGTCGACGCTGACGCGCTCGACCGCGCGTTCGAGGAGTCTGCGGGCTTCGAGGCCACGTTCGAGGTCGCCGCGGTGGACCTCTTCGAGCACGGCGACGACGGCGTGTGGCGGACGGTCGAGACGTTCCCCCTCGGGGGCTGAACCTCTCCGTCGAGGTGGTGCGTCTCTCGCTGCTGGGGCTGACCGCGTCGCGTGCGGTGCGGCGGGCGTCGCGCCGCGGCCGAGACCGCGGCGCGACGGGCTACGTCAGAATGCGCGCGTGATCATCGCGCGCTTGACCTCCTGGATCGCCTTCGTCACCTCGATGCCGCGAGGGCACGCCTCGGTGCAGTTGAAGGTCGTCCGGCACCGCCAGACACCCTCCTTGTCGTTGAGGATCTCGAGCCGCTGCGCCGCTCCTTCGTCGCGGGAGTCGAAGATGAAGCGGTGCGCGTTGACGATCGCCGCGGGGCCGAAGTACTGCCCGTCCGTCCAGAAGACCGGGCAGGACGACGTGCACGCCGCGCACAGGATGCACTTGGTCGTGTCGTCGTAGACCTCGCGCTGAGCGGCCGACTGGATCCGCTCGCCGCTCGGCTCGTTCCCCGTCGTGATGAGGAACGGCATGATCTCGCGGTAGGAGGCGAAGAACGGCTCCATGTCCACGACGAGGTCCTTGATCACGGGCAGCCCCTTGATGGGCTCGACCGTGATCGGCTTGTTGATGTTGAGGTCCTTCAGGAGCGTCTTGCACGCGAGCCGGTTGCGGCCGTTGATGCGCATCGCGTCCGAGCCGCAGATGCCGTGCGCGCACGAGCGGCGGAACGTCAGCGAGCCGTCCTGCTCCCACTTGATCTTGTGGAGCGCGTCGAGCACCCGGTCGGTCCCGTACATCGTGAGCGTGTGCTCGTCCCAGTACGACGAGGTGCCGTGCTCCGACTCGGGGGAGTACCGCAGGACCCGGATGGTGACCTCGAAGCTGGGGATCTCGCCAGCGGCCGCTGCAGGAGCGGTCTCGTCCAGAGTGGCAGTCATCAGTACTTACGCTCCATCGGCTGGTAGCGGGTCACGACGACCGGCTTCGTGTCGAGCCGGGTCTCGTGCGGGGGGATTCCGGCCGCGTCCGCGGCCTCGGCGGTGCTCACGCGGCGGTACGCCATCGTGTGCGCCATGTAGGCGGCGTCGTCGCGGTCGGGGAAGTCCTCGCGGAAGTGACCGCCACGGGACTCCTTGCGGTCGAGGGCGCCCAGCACCACGACCTCGGCGAGGTCGATGAGGAACCCGAGCTCGACCGCCTCGAGGAGGTCCGTGTTGAAGAGCCGGCCCTTGTCCTGGACCGACACGTGGGAGAAGCGCTCCTGGAGGTCCTTGATGACGTCGAGCGTCTCGGTGAGGGACTCGTGCGTGCGGAAGACCTGCGCGCCCTTGTCCATCGCCTCCTGCAGCTCGCGTCGCAGGTCGGCGACGCGCTCGCCGTCGGGCCGACGACGCATGGCCTCGAGCTCGGCGACGGTGCGGGCTGCCGCGTTCTCCGGCATCTCGACCCAGGGTGCGTTCACGGCGTACTCGGCGGCGGCGACGCCCGCGCGCTTGCCGAAGACGTTGATGTCGAGCAGCGAGTTTGTACCGAGCCGGTTCGAGCCGTGCACGGACACGCACGCGACCTCGCCCGCGGCGTACAGCCCTCGCACGACGTCGGTGTTGTTGCGCAGCACCTCGGAGGTGATGTTCGTGGGCACGCCGCCCATCGCGTAGTGCGCGGTCGGGTAGACGGGCACGGGCTCCGTGTAGGGCTCGATGCCGAGGTAGGTGCGGGCGAACTCGGTGATGTCCGGGAGCTTCGCGTCGATGTGCGCTGGCTCGAGGTGCGTCAGGTCGAGCAGGACGTAGTCCTTGTTCGGTCCGGCGCCGCGTCCCTCGCGCACCTCGTTGGCCATCGATCTCGCGACGATGTCGCGAGGTGCGAGGTCCTTGATGGTCGGGGCGTACCGCTCCATGAAGCGCTCGCCCTCGCCGTTGCGGAGGATGCCGCCCTCGCCGCGTGCCGCTTCCGAGAGCAGGATGCCCAGGCCGGCGAGGCCGGTCGGGTGGAACTGGAAGAACTCCATGTCCTCGAGCGGCAGGCCGCGGCGCAGCGCGAGCGCCATGCCGTCACCGGTGAGGGTGTGGGCGTTCGACGTCGTCTTGAAGATCTTGCCGGCGCCACCGGTCGCGAGGACGACGGACTTGGCGCGGAAGACGTGGATCTCGCCGGAGGCGAGATCGTAGGCGACGACGCCGGCCACCGAGACAGGCTCACCCTCGGGGACGTCCTCGTGGGAGAGGTCGTGGTCGAGGATGAGGTCGAGGACGTAGAACTCGTTGAAGAACTCGACGTTCTGCTTGACGCAGTTCTGGTAGAGCGTCTGCAGGATCATGTGCCCGGTGCGGTCTGCGGCGTAGCACGAGCGGCGGACGGCGGCCTCGCCGTGGTTGCGCGTGTGCCCGCCGAAGCGGCGCTGGTCGATCTTGCCCTCAGGCGTGCGGTTGAACGGGAGGCCCATGCGCTCGAGGTCGAGGACCGCGTCGATCGCTTCCTTCGCCATGACCTCGGCGGCGTCCTGGTCGACGAGGTAGTCACCGCCCTTGACCGTGTCGAACGTGTGCCACTCCCAGTTGTCCTCCTCGACGTTCGCGAGGGCCGCGCACATGCCGCCCTGGGCGGCGCCGGTGTGCGAGCGGGTGGGGTAGAGCTTCGAGATGACGGCGGTCCGGGCGCGGCCCGAGGACTCGAGAGCCGCGCGCATGCCTGCGCCGCCGGCACCGACGATCACGACGTCATAGCTGTGGGTCTGCATCGGTCTCGATGCCTCCTGGGACGAGTTCTGGTGGGAAGGTCAGTCGAAGCAGACGGACGGCAGCAGCTCTGCGGGCGCTCCGACCGGGCACGGCTCGAACGTGAAGATGACGAGGGTGCCGACGACGATCACGACGGCGGACGCCGTGTAGAGGAGCACCTTGAGGATTCCGCGCGTACGGTCCTTCTCGGCGTAGTCGTTGATGATCGTGCGGACGCCGTTGGTGCCGTGGATCATCGCGAGCCACAGCATGAGCAGGTCCCAGACCTGCCAGAACGGAGACGTCCACTTGCCGCCCACGAAGGCGAAGTCGATCGCCTTGATGCCGTCGCCGGCCATGAGGTTGACGAACAGGTGGCCGAAGATGAGGGCGATCAGGATGACGCCCGAGGCGCGCATGAAGATCCAGCCGTACAGCTCGTAGTTCGAGCGTGTGGTCTTCCGGCGCTTGTACGGGTCGCGCGGGGAGGCGATGGCCGAGGCGGCGGTGCTCATGGTCAGCCTCCGAAGACGTGGGAGAGGTGCCGCGGCAGGAATCCTGCCATCGTCACGACGAACAGGCCGACGACGACCCACAGCATCACCTTCTGGTACCGCGGACCCTTGGCCCAGAAGTCGACGAGGATGATGCGCAGGCCGTTGAAGGCGTGGAACACGATCGCGGCGACGAGACCGGCCTCGCCGAGCCCCATGATCGGATTCTTGTACGTCCCGATCACCGCGTTGTACGCCTCGGGGGACACCCGGACGAGCGCGGTGTCGAGGACGTGCACGAGCAGGAAGAAGAAGATCAGGACACCGGTGACCCGGTGCGCGACCCAGGACCACATGCCTTCACGGCCGCGGTACAGAGTCCCAACTGGCGCCTTGGGCACGGGGGAGCCTCCTGTGTGGCGGTCTCAGCCGTGACGGCGACGTCGTCGTCCCGGTCGAGGAGGTGCGGCGAGCGGGTCGGACGATCCGCTCCTTGGGGATCACTGTAGTGAATCTCCTGGGCCTTCGGTCCCTGTCTGGGCCGTCAGGCGTGTGCTAGCGGCCGTGTGTGACGCATCCCACACGGCCGGAAGGTCGTCGTAGCACCACCTCATAGGATGTCCGCATGCCCGCGACGCCGCCCCAGCACGCCCATGACGCTGCCGACTTCTACGCCGTGATCCCGGCGGGAGGAGCAGGATCGCGGCTGTGGCCGTTGTCCCGCTCCGGCACGCCGAAGTTCCTCCACGACCTCACCGGGGCAGGCCGCTCGCTGCTCCAGGCGACCGTCGACCGCCTCGGCGAGGTCGCCGACAGCTCCCACGTCATGGTCGTCACCGGTGCACGGCACGTCACGGCCGTCCGCGAACAGCTCCCTGCCCTCGCGGAGACAAACGTCCTCGCCGAGCCGTCCCCGCGCGACTCGATGGCCGCGATCGGGCTCGCGGCAGCGGTGCTGCAGGAGCGCCACGGCGACGTCGTCCTCGGCTCGTTCGCTGCGGACCAGGTCATCACGAGCACCCCGACGTTCGTCGCGGCGGTCCGCGAGGGCATCGAGGCGGCGCGTGCCGGGTACGTCACGACGATCGGCATCGCGGCGTCGCGACCGTCCGTCGCGTTCGGGTACGTGCGGTCGGGCGACCTGCTCGGCCTCGAGGGCGCGCCGTCGGTGCGCCAGGTGCTCGGCTTCACCGAGAAGCCCGACGCCGCGACAGCGCGCCGCTACCTCGAGACCGGCGAGTACCGCTGGAACGCGGGCATGTTCATCACCCGCACGTCGGTGCTCCTCGACCACCTCGCACGCGAGCGTCCTGACCTCCACGCGGGCATCGCGACGATCGCTCGCGCGTGGGACACGCCGCAGCGCGACGAGGTCGTCTCGTCCGTGTGGCCAGGGCTCGAGCGCATCGCGATCGACCACGCGATCGCCGAGCCCGTCGCCGCCGCGGGCGGCGTCGCCATGGTTCCGGGCAACTTCGGGTGGGACGACGTCGGTGACTTCAACTCGCTCGCTGCTCTCCTGCCCGCCGTCGACGGCGCTGGCTCGAAGGTCCTCGGCGACCAGGACCGCGTCGTGCGGCTCGCGAGCGCAGGCTCGGTCATCGTGCCCGCAGGCGGTCGCACGGTCGCCGTGCTCGGGCTCGACGACGTCGTCGTCGTCGACACCCCGGACGCGGTGCTCGTCACGACGCGGGCGCGCGCCCAAGAGCTCAAGTCCGTCGTCGACGCCGTGCGCGACCGAGGGCTCGACGACCTGCTCTGACGTGTGCCCGGCTGGCGGGCGTCACGACCGCTCAGCGTCTCGCAGGGATACCGTGGAACGGTGAGCCCTCTCGACGACGACACGACCCTTTCCGGTGCGACCGCCGCGCAGGCGCGGGACGGCGCGGCCAGCGTCGCCGCGCCCACCGTCGCGACGGACCCGGTCGTCGCGGAGATCGTGCGCGTCACGGACCAGCTCTTCGACGAGATCGTCGGGATCCGCCGCGACATCCACGCGCACCCCGAGCTTGCGCGCACGGAGATCCGCACGACGGCGCTCGTCGCCGAGCGGCTCGCGGCCGAGGGCCTCACGCCGCGGCTCCTGCCCGGCAGCGGCCTCGTCTGCGACATCCCTGCAGGCGCTGGCGCAGACTCGCGCCGCCGCGTCGCGCTCCGCGCCGACCTCGACGCGCTCCCGGTGCAGGAGGCGACGGACCTGCCGTACTCGTCGACCGTCCCGGGCGTCTCGCACGCGTGCGGGCACGACGTGCACACGTCCGTCGTCCTCGGTGCGGGGATCGTCCTCGCTCGGCTCTCTCGGCAGGGGACTCTCGAGGCACCCGTGCGGCTCGTCTTCCAGCCTGCCGAAGAGGTGCAGCCGGGTGGCGCCCTCGACCTCATCGCCCAGGGTGCGGTCGACGGCGTCGAGCGCATCTACGCGGTGCACTGCGAGCCCAAGCTCGACACGGGGGTCGTCGGGACGCGCATCGGCCCGATCACGTCGGCGTCCGACGAGGTCACGCTGACCTTCACGTCGCGCGGCGGGCACACCTCCCGCCCGCACCTCACCGGCGACCTCGTGTACGCGATGGGGCAGGTCATCTCCCAGGTCCCTGCGATCCTCGGGCGCCGCCTCGACCCGCGCTCGGGCGTCAACCTCACGTGGGGCGCCGTCAACGCGGGGCGCGCGCACAACGCCATCCCGACGATCGGGACGCTGCGCGGCACGCTGCGCTGCCTGGACGTGCGCGCGTGGGAGCTCGCGGCGCAGGTGCTGCACGACGCCGTCGAGCAGGTCGCGGCGCCGTTCGGCGTCGGGGTCGAGATCGAGCACAACCGGGGCGTGCCGCCCGTCGAGAACGACACCGAGTGCACGACAGCGCTCGAGGACGCGGCCCGCGCGGCGGTCGGCCCGCGGTCGGTGCAGCTGACCGAGCAGTCGCTCGGGGGAGAGGACTTCGCCTGGTACCTCACGAAGGTGCCCGGCGCGCTCGCACGTCTCGGCACGCGTCTGCCAGGCGGGCGCACGTTCGACATCCACCAGGCGGACTTCCGGGTCGACGAGGAGGCGCTGCGCGTCGGGATCCGCCTGCTCGCGACGGTCGCGTCAGGGCGAGCGAGCCGCTGACCACGGCTGGTCTCGCCATGTGGATGGTCCCGTTCCGTCCGCTTGCGCATCGGTGACGAGTGCGTAACGACTCGGCTGGGACTCACCGTTTTAACGTTCGCGTCATCTAGGGATGACTAGAGTCGTCACATCGAAAGCCGTCCGGCAGGACGGGGGCCGTGCAAAGACGCACGGCTCCTGCTGCCGGGCGCACACCTCGAACTCAAGTAGGAGTGCTCTGTGAAGAAGATGATCAAGCTTGCCGCGATCGGTGCTGCGGCCGGACTGGTCCTGACGGCATGCGCGGACGCGCCTGCCGATGACCCGACCAAGGCTCCCACCGCCGGCGAGACGACGACGAGCGCGGGCCCCGCGCTCAAGGCGGTCGACGGCTTCCGGCCCTGCATCGTCTCCGACGCAGGCGGCTTCGACGACAAGAGCTTCAACCAGATCTCCTACGAGGGTCTGAAGAAGGCTGCTTCCGAGTTCGCGATCGACTTCGGCGAGGTCCAGTCGACCTCTGACTCCGACTTCGCGCCGAACCTCGAGTCGCTCCTGTCGACCGACTGCACCACGATCATCTCCGTGGGCTTCGCGCTCTCGGCGGCGACGGTCGAGTCCGCCAACGCCAACGGTGACGTCCAGTACGTCCTCGTCGACGACGCCGCGGACAACGACTTCGACGGCAAGAAGGACGCCGAGAACATCAAGCCGCTGCTGTACGACACGGCGCAGGCCGCGTTCCTCGTCGGCTACCTCTCCGCCGGCTACTCGGAGGCGGGCAAGGTCGGCACGTACGGCGGCCAGCCGTACCCGACCGTGACGATCTTCATGGACGGCTTCAAGCAGGGCGTCGAGCACTACAACAAGGTCAAGGGCACCAAGGTCGAGGTCGTCGGCTTCGAGGGTGGCGACAAGGGCACCTTCACCGGTGGTTTCGAGAACAACCAGGACGCGCGCAACGCGGCTGACTCGATCATCGACCAGGGCGTCGACGTCATCCTCCCCGTCGGTGGCCCGATCTACCAGGCCGCGCTCGACTCGATCGCCGACGCGGGCCGCGACATCGCCCTCATCGGTGTCGACTCCGACCTGTTCACCACGGACCCGAACACCGCTGACGTCGTCCTGACGTCGATCCAGAAGAAGATGGACGTCTCCGTCTACGACACGATCGTGGCTGCTGGCCGCGGCGAGTTCGACGCCGAGGCCTACGTCGGCACGCTCGAGAACGGTGGCGTGGACATCGCGCCGCTGCACAACTTCGAGGGCAAGGTCGACGCCGCCCTGCTCGACGAGGTGGACGCCCTCAAGGCGGACATCATCGCCGGCAAGGTCAAGGTCACGTCCTACCTCAACAAGTGACACCACACGTTCTCCCCGGGGAGCTCTCTCCCCGGGGAGAACGTGCGTCACGACTCCTTCGCAACGTCAGAAAGATCGGTCAATGAAGCTCGAGCTGCGCGGCATCACCAAGCGCTTCGGTGCGCTTGTCGCCAACGACCACATCGACCTCACGGTCGCTCCTGGGGAGATCCACTGCCTCCTCGGTGAGAACGGCGCCGGCAAGTCCACCCTCATGAACGTCCTGTACGGCCTCTACTCCGCCGACGAGGGCGAGGTGCTGCTGGACGACGTCCCTGTGAGCTTCGCCGGTCCCGGCGACGCGATGGCCGCGGGCATCGGCATGGTGCACCAGCACTTCATGCTGGTCCCCGTCTTCACCGTCGCCGAGAACGTCATGCTCGGCCACGAGCCCACCAAGAGCGGTGGCCGGCTCGACCTCGACCAGGCGCGCGCCAAGGTCCGTGAGATCGCCGACCGCTTCGGCTTCCACGTCGACCCTGACGCGCTCGTCGAGGACCTCCCCGTGGGTGTGCAGCAGCGCGTCGAGATCATCAAGGCGCTCTCGCGCGACGCCAAGGTGCTCGTGTTCGACGAGCCGACGGCAGTCCTGACGCCCCAGGAGACCGACGAGCTCATGGGCATCATGCGCCAGCTCAAGGACGAGGGTGCCGCGATCGTCTTCATCACCCACAAGCTCCGTGAGGTCCGTGAGGTCGCTGACCGCATTACCGTCATGCGCCGCGGCGCGGTCGTCGGCGAGGCCCAGCCCGGGTCGAGCGACGCCGACCTCGCCTCGCTCATGGTCGGGCGTGCGGTCGAGCTGACCGTCCACAAGGACGCGCCGAAGTACTCCGAGGCGCTCCTGTCGGTCAAGAACCTCGAGATCCGCGACCAGTCGGGCCTCGTCCTCGTCGACGACGTCTCGTTCCAGGTCCGCGGCGGCGAGGTCCTCGTGATCGCCGGCGTCCAGGGCAACGGCCAGACGGAGCTCGCGGACGCGCTCCTCGGCCTCGTGACGCCCGCCGACGGTCGCATCGAGCTCAACGGGACCGACCTGGTGGGCCGCAGCGTCCGCCAGTTCCTCGACGCGGGCATCGGGTTCGTCCCCGAGGACCGCGGCCACGACGGCCTCGTCGGCTCGTTCTCGGTCGCGGAGAACCTCATCCTCAACCGCACCGACGGCCCGCCCTTCGTGCGCGGCGGCTCGCTGCAGCTCCGGGAGCGCGACGAGTTCGCGCGGGAGCGGGTCGAGGAGTTCGACATCCGCACCCAGGGGATCGAGACCGAAGCTGGCCGCCTCTCGGGCGGCAACCAGCAGAAGGTCGTCCTCGCGCGCGAGCTTTCGCGCGACCTCAACCTGTTCGTCGCCTGCCAGCCCACGCGCGGCGTCGACGTCGGGTCGATCGAGTTCATCCACAAGAGGATCGTCGCGACCCGCGACGCCGGCATCCCCGTCATCGTCGTGGCCACCGAGCTCGACGAGGCGCTCGCGCTCGGCGACCGCATCCTCGTCATGTACCGCGGACGCATCGTCGGGATCGTCCCGTCGACCACCCCGCGTGACGTGCTTGGCCTGATGATGGCCGGCATCTCGGTAGAAGGGCACGAAGCCGCATGAGCACGACCGAAGCACCGCAGCCCGCACAGGCCGCACCCGCTCCGACCGAGAGGTCCGAGCAGGCTGACTCGCGCTGGACGAAGGCGCTCCGCGAGATCGTGAGCGGATCGTGGGGCGTCTCGATCGGCGCCGTCATCCTCGCGCTCGTCGCGGGATCGATCATGATCATCGCCACCGACGAGAGCGTCCGCTCCGCGTCGTCGTACTTCTTCTCGCGCCCGGGCGACATGCTCGACGCGGCGTGGGCGGCCATCCGGGACGCCTACCTCGCGCTTTTCCGCGGTGGTGTGTGGAACTACAAGGCCGACAACCTGACGGACGCCATCAAGCCGCTGACGGTCACGCTCAAGTACGCGACACCCCTCATCGGTGCAGGCCTCGGCCTCGCCGTCGGTTTCCGTGCGGGCCTGTTCAACATCGGTGGTCAGGGACAGATGATCCTTGCCGCCATGGGCGCGGGCTGGATCGGCTTCAAGCTCGACCTGCCCGTCGGCGTCCACCTCGTCGTCGCGGTCGTCGTCGGCCTCGCGATGGGCGCGCTCTGGGCCGGCATCGCCGGTGCGCTCAAGGCGTTCACCGGCGCGCACGAGGTCATCACGACCATCATGCTCAACCACACCGCGTACTACCTGCTCTTCTTCCTGCTGGCGACCCCCGGCCTCCTGCAGGCGCCGGGCTCCTCGAACCCGAAGACGCCCGCCATGAAGGAGACCGCGGTCATGCCCGTGCTCTTCCAGGGTGGGTTCCCGATCCACGTCGGCTTCGTGCTCGCGCTCGTCGCGGTCGCGGTCACGTGGTGGATCCTCGAGCGTTCGCGCATCGGCTTCACGTTCAAGGCTGTGGGTGAGAACCCGTCCGCAGCGCGCGTCGCAGGTATCGACGTCCCGCGGACGACCCTCTACGTCATGCTCGTCTCGGGCGCCCTCATAGGCCTCGCGGGTGCGACCCAGGTGCTCGGCACCTCGGTGACCGGCTTCAGCACCGACGTCGACGCAGGCATCGGCTTCGACGCAATCACCGTCGCACTGCTCGGCCGTTCGTCGCCCCTCGGCGTGCTGGGTGCCGGCATCCTCTTCGGAGCCTTCAAGGCCGGCGGTGCGACGATGCAGGCCGCCGAGACCATCCCGATCGAGATCGTGACGGTCATCCAGTCGCTCATCGTCCTGTTCATCGCGGCTCCGCCGCTCGTCAGAGCGATCTTCAGGCTGCCCGCCCCGGGCTCCGCGAAGTCCTCCCGCCGTGCCCGCAAGGAGGTGGCAGCATGAGCGCCGCCACGATCATCCCCGACGAGTCCCCGGTCTCCGAGAACCTGCGCAAGGTCGAGATCGTCGGAAAGAAGTTCCCGGTCGTCCTGACCTCCGTCCTCGTCGTCCTGCTCGCGATCGTCGCGTTCGCGGCGCGCGAGGGGCACACCAAGTTCCGGTTCTCGTCCCCTGACGACTTCGTGTCGATCCCGTCGGTCACCGTGCCGGGCATGACGGTCGCGTGGGTGTGCGTCGTCGTCATGGCGCTGCTCACCGCGGTGTCGTGGGCGCTCTACGCCGCCGGGCGACGCACCCCCTGGTACGTCGGCGCGGTCTTCGGGCTGTTCTTCATGGCCGGGTTCCTGTCGTGGGCCGGCGCCGGCTCCTCGAGCGACTTCCCGGTCGTGCGTCTCATCAGCTCGTCCGTCCTGCTCGCCGTGCCGCTCGTGTTCGGTGCGCTCGGCGGTGCGATCGGCGAGCGTGCGGGCGTGGTCAACATCGCGATCGAGGGCCAGCTGCTCGCGTCGGCGTTCGTCGCCGCGATCGTCGGGACGATCACGGGCAGCCCGTGGGCGGGTCTCGTCGCCGCGCTGCTCGCCGGTGCGCTCGTCGCGCTCGTCCTCGGCATGTTCACGATCACCTACCGCGTCAACCAGGTCATCGTCGGTGTCGTGCTCAACGTGCTGGTCCTCGGCGTGACGAGCTTCGTCTACTCCCAGGTGCTCGTGCCGCAGTCGGCGCTGTACAACAAGACCGTGCGGTTCCCGACCGTCGAGATCCCCGTCCTCGGACAGATCCCGATCATCGGCCCGGCTCTGTTCGACCAGTCCCTCATCGTGTACCTCATGTACCTGACGGTCCCGGCGGTCTGGTTCGCGATGTTCCGCACCCGCTGGGGCCTGCGCCTGCGCGCCGTCGGTGAGCACCCGCTCGCTGCGGACACGGTCGGCATCAAGGTCGAGCGCGTGCGCTACCGCGCCCTGCTCATCGCTGGTGGCATCGTCGGTATGGGCGGCGCCTACTACACGCTCGTGTCGGTCTCCTCGTTCGGCAAGAACATGACCGCGGGTGCGGGCTTCATCGCCCTCGCCGCCGTCATCTTCGGCAAGTGGGACCCGATCAAGGCCACGCTCGCGGCGCTCCTGTTCGGCTTCTCGTCGGCCCTCGCCGGCGCGATGAGCATCGTCGGTTCGCCCGTGCCCAGCCAGTTCATGCTCATGCTGCCGTACGTCGTCACGCTCCTCGCCGTCGCCGGTCTCGTCGGGCAGTCCCGCGGCCCGGCCGCCTCGGGCGAGCCCTACGTGAAGGAGTGACGGTGACGGACCAGCCTGAGATCGACTGGGAGGCGCTGCGGGCGGCCGCTCGCGACGTCATGACCCGCGCCTACGTCCCGTACTCGAAGTTCCCGGTGGGCGTCGCCGCCCTCGTGGACGACGGTCGCGTGGTCGTCGGTTGCAACGTCGAGAACGCGTCGTACCCGGTAGGGCTGTGCGCTGAGTGCGGCCTCGTGTCCCAGCTCCACGCGAGCGGGGGCGGGCGGCTCGTCGCCTTCACGTGCGTCGACGGGCAGGGCAACACGCTCATGCCGTGCGGCCGCTGCCGCCAGCTCCTGTGGGAGCACGGCGGGGCGAAGATGCTCGTCGACTCCGTGAGCGGCATCAAGCCTATGAGCGAGGTCCTCCCGGACGCCTTCGGGCCCGACGACCTCACCGACTACGCAGAGAAGAGCAAGTCATGAGCGGTACCGAGAAGTTCGCAGCGGTCGACGTCATCATCGCCAAGCGCGACGGCCACGTCCTGACGGACGAGCAGATCGACTGGGTGATCGACGCGTACACGCGCGGCGTCGTCGCCGAGGAGCAGATGTCGGCCCTCAACATGGCGATCCTGCTCAACGGCATGAACCGTGCCGAGATCGCGCGCTGGACCAACGCGATGATCGCCTCGGGCGAGCGCATGGACTTCTCGTCCCTGCGCAACCCCACGTCGGACAAGCACTCGACCGGCGGCGTCGGCGACAAGATCACGCTGCCGCTCGCTCCGCTCGTCGCGGTGTTCGACGTCGCGGTGCCGCAGCTCTCGGGCCGCGGCCTCGGCCACACGGGCGGCACGCTCGACAAGCTCGAGTCCATCCCCGGGTGGCAGGCGGCGATGTCGAACGAGGCGATGCTCGCCCAGCTCGACGACGTGGGTGCGGTCATCTGCCAGGCAGGCTCCGGCCTCGCCCCGGCCGACCGCAAGCTCTACGCGCTGCGTGACGTCACGGGCACCGTCGAGGCGATCCCGCTCATCGCGAGCTCGATCATGAGCAAGAAGATCGCGGAAGGGACGGGCGCGCTCGTCCTCGACGTCAAGGTCGGCTCGGGTGCGTTCATGAAGAACATCGACCGCGCCCGCGAGCTCGCTCGCACGATGGTCGACCTCGGCACCGACGCAGGTGTGCGGACGGTGGCGCTGCTGACCGACATGTCGACGCCGCTCGGCCTGACCGCGGGCAACGCGCTCGAGGTCCGCGAGTCCGTCGAGGTCCTCGCCGGTGGCGGCCCCGCCGACGTCGTCGACCTCACGGTCGCACTCGCCGTCGAGATGCTGGCTGCCGCTGGTCGCCCGGTCGGCGAGGACGAGGTCCGCGCCGCTCTCACGGACGGCCGCGCGATGGACCGCTGGAACGCGATGATCTCCGCGCAGGGCGGCGACCCGCACGCCGAGCTGCCGTGGGCCACGCACACGCAGCAGGTGCTCGCGGAGGAGGACGGCGTGCTCACCAAGCTCGACGCCTACGACGTCGGCATCGCGGCCTGGCGCCTCGGCGCCGGACGTGCGCGTCGTGAGGACTCGGTCCAGGCGGGCGCTGGTGTGGTGATGCACGCCAAGCCGGGCGACGCTGTCCGCAAGGGCGAGCCGATCCTCACGCTGCACACCGACACCCCGGAGCGCTTCGACCGTGCGCTCGAGGCGCTCGAGGGCGGCATCGAGGTCGCCGCTCCTGGCACCTCGTTCACGCCGAGCGACGTGGTGCTCGACCGCATCAGCGGGTTCTGACCGGCAGACCTGGGGCGCCCTCAGCGGGCGCCCCAGGTCCCGCAGGGAGGAGGGCAGGTGCTCGCAGACCTGTCGCTGTCCCGGGTCCTCGCGTCCGTCGGCGCGTGGCGGCTGCCGCCCGCGTCCGCCGCTGATCCAGAGGCCGTGCACGGCATGCCAGCCAAACCTGTCGGCCGGCCCGTCGCGGGCCCCACGACCGTGAGCGCCCCCGCCCGGACCGCACGCCCCGACGGCGACCTCACCGACGCGCTGCCCGACGCCGTCGCCCTACGTGCCCGGCGCCGGGGGTACCCGCAGGAGACCGTCACGGCTCTCGAGGCGTCATGGTCGGCCCTCGGAGCCGCCCGGCGCGCGATCGCCGCCCCCCTCAGCCCGACGACCGCGAGCGGCCTCGGCCCGCTCCGCTGGGCGGGGGAGCCCGCCCGGCAGCACGACCCGACGACGTGCGGCTCGACCGTCCTCGCCCAGCTCGCCGCCGCGGGCGACCCGGTCCTCGCGCTCTGGCTCGAGACCGGCAGCCGCATCGGCCCCGTCCAGCCGCCCGAGCTCGTCGCCGCAGCGCGCGCCCGCCAGCCCGGCGACACGCGATTCATCGCGCTGCAGCGCGCGCTCAAGCGCCGCACCGCGCAGGACGCCCTCCTCGGCATGCGCTGGCCCGACCGCTTCGGCACACCACCGTGGGGAGCAGCCCGCGCGGCCCGGTACGCAGACGTCACCTACCGCCACGCCGTCGTCGACGCCGCGTCCCCGGCGAGGCTCGCCCGCGCCGTCGCCGCGGTCGACGCTGCCCTGCGTACGGGCGTGCCCGTGCCGCTCTTCACCGGCGGCACCCTCCGCACCGGCCTCGCGACCGCCGTCCCGCGCCACGTCGTCCTCGTCACCCGTGCGACGGCGTCGGGCTGGCACGTGTTCGAGCCGTCGCGCGGCGAGGTGCTAGAGCTGCGCCGCGACGAGCTCGCTGCCCCCGGCCGCAGGCCCGCCCTCGGCGGCTGGTCCGTCCCGGCATGGGTGCTCCTGCCTCGCTGACCTCGCGTGACGCGGCACTGGCGGGTCCCCGCGGCGCGGGGCACGATGGGAGGGCACCGTTACCGAAGGAGAGGAGCAGGGCGATGAGCACGCTTCCTGGCGAGGACGCCTGGCGGGACACGGGGCTGGACGGGCATGAACCGGGCGAGGTCGTCGATCTCTTGCGCGCCGGGGACACCCCGGAGGCCGAGGGGGAGGACTACCGTCCGGGCATCCCGAGAGCCGACGTCGAGGGCGCGGCGTCCGAGGCTGACGTCGCCGACCAGGCGATCGTCGTCGACCTGGGCGACGGCCTCCCCGACGGTGGCGAGGAGGGCGCCGAGGACGCGCTCTAGCGCGCCCGCGTCCGCCCCGCGCGAAGGGTTCGCAATCACCCGTGACGCGCCCACGGAAGCGCGCAGATCCGGGGCTGCGGACGGCTATCCTTCACGCATGACAACGCCTCCCGTGCCCACCGTCGACGAGATCCGCCTGCTGCCGAAGGTCGTCCTGCACGACCACCTCGACGGCGGCCTGCGACCGCAGACGATCCTCGAGCTCGCCGAGCCGATCGGCCACCAGCTTCCTGCGAACGACGCCGACGCCCTCGGCACGTGGTTCGTCGACGCAGCCGACTCGGGCTCCCTCGTGAAGTACCTCGAGACCTTCGACCACACGATCGCGGTCATGCAGACGGCCGACGCCCTCGAGCGCGTCGCGCGCGAGGCCGTGCTCGACCTCGCCGCCGACGGCGTCGTCTACGCCGAGCAGCGGTGGGCGCCGGAGCAGCACCTCCGCGGCGGCCTCAGCCTCCAGGAGACCGTCGAGGCCGTGGGCCGGGGCCTCGCCCAGGGTGAGCAGATGGTCCGCGACGCGGGCGGCGCGATCGTGGCGCGGCAGCTCGTGACCGCCATGCGCCACGCCGACCGCTCCCAGGAGATCGCGGCGCTCACGCTCGCGAACAAGGGCAAGCACGGCGTCGTCGGCTTCGACATCGCGGGTGCGGAGAAGGGCTTCCTGCCGTCGCTCCACAGCGCCGCGTTCGACATGCTCAACAAGAACCTCGTGCCCGCCACCGTGCACGCGGGCGAGGCAGACGGCGTCGCGTCGATCGAGGACGCGATCACGGCCGGCCACGCGGTGCGCCTCGGCCACGGTGCGCGCATCGTCGAGGACATCCAGGGCACCGCGGAGGCCATGCGCAAGCGCGGCAAGGCCGACCTGAGCGAGCTCGTCGTCGGCCCCGTCGCCGCGTGGGTCCGCGACCGCCGCATCGCCCTCGAGCTGTGCCCGTCGTCGAACGTCCAGACGGCGACCGCCCCGAGCGTGCGCGAGCACCCCATCTCCCTGCTCAAGAACCTCGGCTTCGCCGTCACGGTCAACACCGACAACCGCCTGATGTCGGGTACGTCGATGACCCGTGAGATGCACCTTCTCGCGACCGAGGCCGACTGGATCCTCGACGACTTCCTTGCCGTAACGTTGACGGCGGCGTGGAACGCCTTCATCGGCTTCGACGAGCGCCAGGAGCTCGTCGAGAAGCTCGTTCTTCCGCGCGCCACCGTCGTCCGTGAGGAGCGCAAGTCCCTATGAGCACCACCACCCCTGCCGAGGTCGCCGCGATCGTCGACCACACCCTGCTCAAGCCGGAGGCCACCGCGGCCGACGTCGCTGCTCTCGTCGACGAGGGCGTGCGCCTGGGCGTGTTCTCCGTGTGCGTCTCGCCGTCCATGCTTCCCCTCGACGCCAAGGGCCTCAAGGTCGCGACCGTGTGCGGCTTCCCCTCGGGCAAGCACCACAGCGAGGTCAAGGCTGCCGAGGCGGCCCGCTCGATCGCGGACGGTGCCGACGAGGTCGACATGGTCATCGACGTCGGCGTCGCCAAGACGGGCGACTTCGCCGCGGTCCAGGCCGACATCGCCGCCGTGCGTGCCGCGGTCCCCGCGGACAAGATCCTCAAGGTCATCATCGAGTCGGCGGCGCTCTCCGACGAGGAGATCGTCGGCACGTGCCGCGCAGCGGAGGCCGCGGGCGCGGACTTCGTCAAGACGTCGACGGGCTTCCACCCTGCGGGTGGTGCGTCGGTCCACGCCGTCAGGCTCATGGCGGAGACGGTCGGTGGACGCCTCGGCGTCAAGGCTTCCGGCGCGATCCGTGACGGCGCGACGGCGCTCGCCATGATCGGGGCCGGCGCGACCCGCCTCGGCCTCTCCGGCACCGCTGCCGTGCTCGACGGCATCGCGGCGGGCCAGTCCGCCGCCGACGCTGCTGGCGACGGCTCCGGCGGTTACTGAGTGACGGCTGCCGCACCCACCCGGGTGCGTGCCGAGCACGAGGCGGCCGTGGTGTCCTCGACACGAGTGACACCGCAGCTCGTCCGTCTCGTGCTCGGCGGGAGCGGCCTCGTCGACTTCGTCGACCTGCCGTGGGTCGACCACTACGTCAAGGTCGAGGTGCCCGACGGCGGGCACACGCCCGCTGACGTGCCCGCGCCTGCTGGCGTTCGTGGTGCGGCGCGCTCGTACACGGTGCGCCGCTGGGACCCGGACCGGCACGAGGTGACGCTCGACGTCGTCGTGCACGGAGACGACGGGCTCGTGGGGCCGTGGGCGCGCGATGCACGTCCTGGCGACCCGGTCGTCCTGCGCGGGCAGGGCGGCGAGTTCCTGCCTGACCCTGCGTGCGACGCGACCGTGCTCGTCGGCGACGAGTCGGCGCTGCCCGCGATCGCGGTCGCCCTCGAGCGCCTGCCCGCCGGGGTGCGGGCCTTCGCGTTCGTCGAGGTGGCTGACACGCTCGAGCGTCAGGACCTTCCGGTGCCCGACGGCGCGCAGCTCACGTGGGTCGTGCGCGGCGAGTCGTTCGGCGCAGCTCTCATCGACACGGTGCGCCGCGCGCCGCTGCCGTCCGGGCGCCTGCAGGCGTTCGTGCACGGAGAGGCGGGCATGGTGCGCGAGCTGCGCCGTCACCTGCGCTCGGAGCGTGGGGTCGCGCGCGAGGACCTGTCGGCGTCGGGCTACTGGCGCCTCGGGAGCGCCGACGAGGCGTGGCGCGCGGAGAAGGCCGACTGGAAGGCCGCGGTCGAGCAGGACGACGCCGCGCTCACCTGAGGTCTCGGGCGCTCCGCGCCCGCACCCGCCGCGCCCGCGCCCTCCTTCCACAACGACGGATCGCCCGTAGGCACACGTGACGTGTGCCTACGGGCGATCTGTCTAGGGGAGGGGGCGACGAGCCGGCTCAGAGGCCGAGCGCCGTACGCATCTCCGCCTTGATGGACTCGAGGTGCTCGCGCGCTTCGGCGCGAGCGCGCGTGATCATGTCGAACGACGCGTCCATCTCGACGGGGAACACGACCTCGAGGTAGCACTTGACC
The DNA here is from genome assembly GCF_012396185.1 of Sanguibacter hominis ATCC BAA-789. GTDB lineage: Bacteria > Actinomycetota > Actinomycetes > Actinomycetales > Cellulomonadaceae > Flavimobilis > Flavimobilis hominis. The sequence goes on along the minus strand of NZ_JAAXOW010000001.1, from coordinate 333,621 downwards.
TTCGGCTCGGTGCCGGACGGACGCACGATGACGCGCGAGCCGTCCTGCATGAGCAGGCGCAGGCCCTCGGTCGGAGGCAGCCCGTCGACACCGTCGGCGAGGTCGTCGACGCTCAGGACGGGCGACCCCACGAGGGTCTCCGGCGGGTTGGAACGCAGCCGCTCCATCGTCGCGGGGATCTGCGACAGGTCAGTGAACCTGGCCGAGAGCTGGTCCGTCAGGTGCAGGCCGTGCTGCCGCGCGAGGTCGTCGAGCAGGTCGACGAGCGTGCGGCCCTGCGCCTTGAGACCGTCAGCGATCTGCACGAGCATGAGCGCCGCGCTGATGCCGTCCTTGTCCCGCACCTGGGCGGGGTCGACGCAGTAGCCGAGCGCCTCTTCGTACCCGAACACGAGGCCCTTCGCGCGGGAGATCCACTTGAAGCCCGTGAGCGTCGCCGAGTACTCGAGGTGGTGGTGCGCGGCGATGCGGCCCAGCAGCCGCGACGACACGATCGAGTTCGCGAGGCGCAGCGTCCCGGGAGCGATGCGCTGACGCGCCGCACGTTCCGCGACGGTGTACCCGAGCAGGGCGCCGACCTCGTCGCCGTGCAGCATGCGCCAGCCGTCGCGCGCCGGGGTGTCCCCGTCGGCCTCGCGCTCCCAGCGCGGGTCGTAGACCGCTGCGGCGCAACGGTCGGCGTCCGGGTCGTTCGCGATGACGAGGTCCGCGCCGACGCGGCGTGCGTGCGCGAGAGACAGGTCGATCGCGCCGGGCTCCTCGGGGTTCGGGAAGTCGACGGTCGGGAAGTCCGGGTCAGGCTCGACCTGCTCGGGGACCGCGTGCACGTCCGTGTACCCGGCCGCGGCGAGGACCGCCTCGGCGGTCTTCGCGCCGACGCCGTGCATGGGCGTGTAGACGACGCGCAGGTCGCGCGGCGCCTCCGGGCCGACGGGCAGTGCGTTGCTCGACACGGTCGCACGGTACGTCTCGGCGACGTCGTCGCTGACGGTCTGCCAGCCCGAGTGGGCGCGGGCGACCGACGCGACCGACGGCACGGCCGAGATCTTCGCGGCGATGAGCCCGTCGTACGGCGGGACGATCTGCGCGCCCTGCCCCTCGTCCGTGACGAGCGTGCCACCGAGGTAGACCTTGTAACCGTTGTCCTGCGGCGGGTTGTGGCTCGCCGTGACGACGACACCCGCGTCCACGCCGAGGTGGCGCACCGCGAACGCGACGACCGGCGTCGGGCAGTGACCCGGGAACAGGTGCGCGTCGACGCCGGCGGCCGTCATGACGGCGGCCGTGTCCTGGGCGAACGTCGCGGAGTTGTAGCGGGCGTCGTAGCCGATGACGATCGACGGCCGACCGCCGTCGCCGACGGCGGCGCGCGCCTCGAGGAGGTACGCGGCGAGCCCGGCCGCCGCGCGGATGACGACCGCGCGGTTCATGCGGTTCGGGCCTGCCGCCATGCGGCCGCGCAGCCCGGCGGTGCCGAACTGCAGCAGCCCCGAGAACGCGTCCTGGATCTCCGTGACGGCCGCCGCCTGAGCGGCAGCCGGGTCGGCGAGCGGGCCGGTGCTCGGCTCACGGCCCGACGCGACGAACAGCAGGTCCTGCAGCTCGTTCTTCGTGGCCTCGTCCGGGTCGTCGACGATCCACGCCTCGACCTGGGCGCGCAGCTCGTCCGAGAGCTCGGGGACGAGCGAGTCCTGCGTGGACATGGGTCAGATCCTCTCGACGATCTTGGCGAGGAGCGCGCTGATGCGCGGCCCTGCAGCCTGGCCCGCCTCGATGACCTCACCGTGGGACAGCGGGACGGGGGAGATGCCCGCAGCCAGGTTGGTCACGAGCGAGATGCCGAGCACCTCGAGGCCGGCGTGACGTGCCGCGATCGCCTCGAGCGTCGTCGACATGCCGACGAGGTCGGCACCCATGCGGCCAGCCATCCGGACCTCGGCAGGGGTCTCGTAGTGCGGGCCGGGGAACTGCGCGTAGACGCCTTCCGGGAGGGAGGGGTCGACCTCACGGGCGAGGTCGCGCAGGCGGGACGAGTACAGGTCGGTCAGGTCGACGAACGTCGCGCCCTCGAGCGGCGACGTCGCGGTCAGGTTGATGTGGTCGCTGATCAGCACCGGCGAGCCGGGCGCCCAGTCGAGGTTGAGGCCTCCGCAGCCGTTCGTGAGGATCACGGACGTCGCGCCCGTCGCGGCCGCGGTGCGCACGCCGTGCACGACGCGACGCACGCCCTTGCCCTCGTACAGGTGGGTGCGCGAGCCGAGGACCAGCGCGTGCTTGTCGGTGCCGTTGATGCGGATCGATCGCGTCGTCGCGACGTGTCCGGCCACGGCAGGGGCGGAGAAGCCGGGGATCTCGTGGCTGGGGATCTCGGCGACCGTCTCGCCCAGGAGGTCGGCCGCGCCGCCCCAGCCGGAGCCGAGGACGAGGGCCACGTCGTGCTTCGCGACTCCGGTCGCCTCGGCGATGTGTGCGGCCGCCTCGCGGGCGACGTCGAAGGGGTTGGTGCCAGGGGCGTCGAGTTCCGTCATGAGCGAAGTTTACCGAGAGCCTCGGCGGCTCCGGGGCGGTGGCCGCCCCTGATCGTGCGGTTGTCCGCATGGTGGCACGATGGGCACCGTGGAAACTCAGTCACGCGATCTCCAGGCCACCACGATCGTCATCGTCGGGGGTGGTCCGGGCGGGTACGAGGCCGCGCTCGTGGCCCGTCGGCTCGGCGCCGAGGTGGTCGTCGTCGAGCGTCGCGGGCTCGGCGGCGCGGCGGTCCTCACGGACGTCGTGCCGTCCAAGACGCTGATCGCGACCGCCGACTGGATGACGATCGCCGAGCGCGCCGCGGAGCTCGGCATCTCCCTGCCGACCGGCGACGTGCCGGGGACGAGCCACGGGGTCGCGCGTCCTGTCGTCGACCTCCGGGTGGTCAACGAGCGGGTGCGCTCGCTCGCCCAGGCGCAGTCGCAGGACATCCGCACGCGGCTCGAGCGCGAGGGCGTGCGCGTCCTCGACGGCACGGGACGCGTCGAGTCGGCGTCGCGCGTCGTCGTCGCGGGCTCGGACGGTGCGGAGACCGTCGTGGACTGCGACGCCGTCCTCGTCGCGACGGGCGCGACGCCCCGAGAGCTCGAGGCCGCGCGCCCCGACGGGCGCCGCATCCTCACCTGGACGCAGCTCTACGACCTCGACGTCCTGCCGGAGAAGCTCATCGTCGTCGGCTCGGGCGTCACGGGTGCCGAGTTCGCGGGCGCGTACAACGCGCTCGGCGTGCCCGTGGTCCTCGTCTCGAGCCGCGACCGCGTCCTGCCGAACGAGGACGCCGACGCGGCCGCCGTCATCGAGGAGGTGTTCCGCGACCGCGGGATGGAGCTCGTGCCGCGCTCGCGCGCGGTCGCGGCCCAGGTCGTGGGGGCGGGCGACGACGAGCACGTCGAGGTGACGCTCGCCGACGGTCGCGTCCTGACCGGGTCGCACGTGCTCATGGCGGTCGGCTCGATCCCGAACACCGCAGGCATGGGTCTCGAAGAGGCCGGTGTCGTGCTCTCCGAGTCGGGCCACGTCCAGGTCGACCGCGTCTCGCGCACGACGGTCCGCGGCATCTACGCGGCCGGCGACTGCACGGGCACGTTCCCCCTCGCGTCCGTCGCGGCTCAGCAGGGCCGCATCGCGATGTCGCACGTCCTCGGCGACACGGTCGTGCCGATCCGCCTGCGCACGGTCGCGGCCAACATCTTCACGACGCCCGAGATCGCGACGGTCGGATACTCCGAGGTCGCGCTCCAGGCGCAGAAGTCCAAGTACTCGGTGACGATGCTGCCGCTCGCCCGCAACGCGCGCGCCAAGATGCTCGGCATGCGCCACGGCTTCGTCAAGCTGTTCTTCCACCCGGACGCGGGCGTCGTGCTGGGCGGCGTCGTCGTCGCGCCGCGCGCGAGCGAGCTCATCTTCCCGATCACGCTCGCCGTCCAGCACCGCCTCACGGTCGACGACGTCGCGGAGGCGTTCACGATCTACCCGTCGCTGACGGGCTCGATCGGCGAGGTCGCCCGCATGGGCCACCACCGCCGGCTCGACTGACCGGCGCGCCGGGCTGAGCCGGGCCGCCGCGGCGCACGGGACGCCCCGGCGCCCGGCGAGGGTCAGCCGAGGAGCAGGTCCGCGAGCTCGTGCGGCGTCTCGACGACAGTGGACGCGCCGTGCGCGGCCAGCTCGCCCTCGTCGGCGTAGCCCCACGCGACGCCCACGCACGCGAGCCCGTTGAGACGCGCGCCGTCGACGTCATGCGACCGGTCGCCGACCATGACGATCCGCTCGAGCGGGGGCAGGCCACGCTCCGCGAACGTCGTCTCCTCGAGCTCGAGGAGCGCGTACGAGATGACGGCCGCCTTCGACGCACGCGAGTGCTCGTCGAGGGTCGCCCCGTACGTGCCCGCGAGGTACGGGTCGAGGCCGAACTCCGCGGTGAGCTCGCGTGCATAGACCTCGGGCTTCGACGTCGCGACGGCGAGCGTCGCGCCCGCCGCGACGAGCGCGGTGAGAGTCTCCTCGATGCCGTCGAACACACGGTTGTCGTGCATGCCGCGCGCCGCGAAGTCCGCCCGGTAGACGCGCATCGCCTCGGGCAGCGTCTCAGGCGTGAACCCGTGCGCGAGGAAGCTCTCCGTGATGGGAGGCCCGACGAAGCGGCGCAGGTCGTCGTCGGGCGGCGCGGGAACGCCCAGGGTCACGTACGTGTGCCGGATCGACGAGATGATCCCGGCCGCCGAGTCCATGAGGGTGCCGTCGAGGTCGAGGAGGATGAGGTCGTGTCGCACAACCCCATCGTCCCAGAGGTCGCGGCGGCGGGGCGCCGCCGTCCTGCGGGCGCCGGCGGTGCAGAAGACGGCGGTGCGGGCGATGACGGTTCAGGCGGGCAGCGTGAGGGCCACGGCGACCTGCGAGTCCGCGAGGGTCAGGCCGTCGACCACCGCGCCGCGCAGGAACGGCGGGAGCGGCGCCGCGTCGAGCGCGTCCTGGACCCGTACCGCGACCGTCAGCACGCCACCCGACTCGCCGACCGTCGTCAGGCCCGGCGGCAGGCCGCGGGCGGTGAGCGTCCGCGCCAGGGCGGCGTCGAGCGGTCCGGTGAAGAGCGCCGCGAGGCGGTGCGCGGGCACGGAGCGGGCGTGCGCCTCGACCGCGAGTTGCGCGACGCCGTCACGGTACCCCGCGAGAGCCACGTCCACGTGCACCGTCCCGACCGCCCGCGCAGCGAGCCGCGCCGCTCCCGTGAGGCCTGGCAGGTCGCGGACGTCGACCTCCGCCCGCAGGAGCGAGCCGACGAGCTCGGCGGACGTCACGAACGGCGGCAGCCCCTCGCCCCGGAGCGCGAGGTGCAGCAGCTCGTCGAGCGGTGCGGTGACCCACATGGTCTCAGTCCACCACGGGGTGCACGGTCGCGACGATCGGGAGGTGGTCCGAGCCGCCGTCGGGCAGCACCCGGACGTCCGAGAAGGTGACGCCCCGCCCGAACACCCAGTCGATGCGGACCTCGGGCGCGTGCGCGGGGAACGTCCGCCGGCCCGGGTCGCCAGCCGTGTCCTGACCCGAGACGTAGCCCGCCGCCTCGACATAGGCGATCTCCGGCCAGCCCGGCTCGGAGTTGAGGTCGCCCGCGATCACGGCCGCGGGGGAGGACGCGACGTCCGCAGACATGAGCACGTCGAGCTGCTGCAGCCGCGTCGGCGTGTTCTCCTCGCGGTGCTGCAGGTGCGCGCTCGTCACGACGAACGGCGTTCCCGCAGCGTTGCGCACCGTCGCGGTGATCGCGGAGCGCTGCTGCGGGCCGTCCCCGTACGGGAGGCGGGTGCGCACGACGTGCTGCGGCTCGCCGACCGACGGCGAGACGAGCAGGACGTTGACGAACTGACGGTCGGCCGCAGGGGCGGAGACGACGCGCATGCCGGTCGCGCGGGCGAGGTAGGTCGCCATGTCCGCACCGCCGCCCATGATCCAGCCGCGCGAGATCTCCTGGAGCGCGACGACCTGCGCGCCGGACGTGTTGATGACGTCGGCCATGCGACCGAGGTCGAGGCCGGGCTCTTGCGTCACGCCGTAGTGCAGGTTCCAGTCGAGCAGGGTCAGCGGCGCGTCCGGCTGGCCGCCCGCGACGCGCACCGTCTCCTCGACCTGCACGCGGTTGACGGCGGCTCCCACGAGGACGAGCGCGGCCGTGACAGCGAGGGCGGGGACGGCGGGCAGCCATGCCGCGCGTACGTCCGCGCGGGGCGCAGCCGCGTCGACGTCCGTCGGCGGCGTGCGGCGACGCAGACCACCGAGCGCGACCACGACCACCGCCGCGAGGATCACGAACGCGTTCGGGAAGCCGAGCGGCACGTCGTAGTCGACCTGGTAGACGAGCAGCGGGAGGATCACGCCGAGACCGACCGCGCTCGCGGTCCCGGCGAGGGTGACACCCGCGCTGCGGGGGCCACGGTCCTTCGCCGGCGCGTCCCACGCGGTCGCGAGCGACGTCGTGCTCACGGCCACGAGCAGGGCCACGACGACGCCGAGCCCCACCGCGAGGAGCGTGCCAGCATCCTCGCCCTCCGCGGTGATCGGGAACAGGACGAGAGCGGCCGCCGCGACGAGGACGACCGCCCGCAGCGCAGCGGGGAGCAGAGCCGACTGGCGCGGCAGCGACCAGAGCGTCAGGGCCGCGGCGAGGACCACGCCTGCGGCGAGCGCGCTCGCGGCGACGGTCAGCGAGAGCCCGAGCTGCGACGCCAGGTAGGCAGGGTTGAGGACGACCATGAGCGTGACGCCGAGGTACGGGCCCAGCACCCACACCCGGGCTGGGCGGGCGCCCGGGGTGTCAGCCGCGTCGTCGGCCCGGACGGCCCACGCGCACGCCGCCGCGGCGACGAGCGTCAGCGCCGTCGGCGCCCAGCCGCTCGCGCCGCTGCGCCAGATCGCGTCCCACGTGCCGAGCACGAGCGAGACGCCCGTCGCGAGCGCGCCGCCCGTCGTCACGGCGAGCGCCGCAGTCGCCGCGCCGAGCACGCGGACCGACCGCACCAGCACGACGACGAGCACACCGATCGCGAGGGCCGCCGCCGCGAGCGTCACCCAGTAGCGCGCGACGCCGTCGAGCACCTGGACGGCCGCCCGCGCGACCGCGAGCAGCGCGACACCCTGGACGACCGTGCGCCCGGTCACCGGCCGGCCCCGGACGAGGAGAGCGGCGACGAGGCCAGGGGCCACGTACGTCCCGAGCGCGGTGAGCGCGACGACGACGATGCCCGCGGTGAACGCACGGTCGAACATCGGACCGGTAGCGCGGACCAGCTCGACGGCGACCGCCGTGACGAGCACGAGCAGCGTGAAGGTGGCGGTGGCCTTGCGCGAGAAGGTCATGGGCGTGAGCGTACCGGCGGCCGTGCCGCCGGTCGGGACGGCACGGCCGTCGACCGTGCGGCCGGCGCTCAGGCGAAGAGCCGCTGCCCGACGAACGCGCCGTCGGTCGGGGACAGCCGCGCGCCGTCGGGCACACCGGGCGGGACGGCGAACAGCCCGGAGCCCGTGTGGCGGAGGTACTCGACGAGCAGGTCGTTCCGCGCCATCGCCGTCTGCATCGGCACGTACTGCGTCGCCGGGTCGCGGACGAACGCGACGAAGAACAGCCCGGCGTCGAGCCGTCCCAGGCCGTCGGAGCCGTCCGTGTAGTTGTACCCGCGACGCAGCATGCGCACGCCACCGTTGTTGCTCGGGTGGGCCATCGCGACGTGCGACGCCGGGTCGATGAGCGGCGCACCGCCCCGACCCGCGAGCGTGAAGTCGGGCTCCGAGTGCTCCTCGCCGCCCGAGAGCGGCGCCCCCGAGCCCTTCGTGCGCCCCACGAGCGTCTCCTGCTCGCGCAGCGGTGCCCGGTCCCACGTCTCGATCGTCATGCGGATGCGGCGAGCCACGAGGTAGGAGCCGCCCGCGAGCCACGCCGCCGCGGGGTCGTCCTCCGGGGAGACCCACACGTGCTTGGCGAGCTCGGACGTCTCCTCCGCCATGATGTTCGCGGTCCCGTCCTTGAAGCCGAACAGGTTGCGCGGCGTCGTCTGCGCGGTCGACGTCGAGGACGTGCGGCCGTACCCGAGCTGGCTCCACCGGATCGCTGCCGTGCCGAACGCGAGGCGCGACAGGTTGCGCACGGCGTGCACGGCGACCTGCGGGTCGTCGGCGCACGCCTGGATGCACAGGTCGCCGCCCGTGCGAGCGGGGTCGAGCGTGTCGCCGGGGAAGTGCGGCAGGTCCTCGAGGAGGGCTGGCCGCCGTGCGGCGAGACCGAAGCGGTCCCGGCCGTCGGCGTCGACGAACAGGGACGGGCCGAACCCGAACGTGATCGTCAGGCCCGCGGGCGGCAGGCCGTCCGCCTCGCCCGTGTCGTCCGGCGGCGCGTCGTACGGGCCCGACGACGGACCGAGGTCTCCGGCCGGGAGGCCCCGGACCATGCGGTCCGCGGCGTACGTCCAGCGACGCAGCAGGGTCTCGAGCGCCGTGCGGCTCGACGTCGTGACGTCGAACGCGGCGAAGTGCAGCCGGTCCTGCGCAGGCGTGACGATGCCCGCCTGGTGCGCCCCGGTGAACGCGTACGTCCGCCCGGCGGGCGCCGTCGTGCTGACGGCGCCACCCGTGCGCGTCCCCGCGACGGCGTACCCGCCCAGGCCGCCGAGGCCCACGGCGGCGAGCCCCGCCCCGGCCAGGCCGAGCAGGCCACGCCGGGACAGGGCCGACGGCGACTCGTCCGCCGAGGGCGTCGGGTCCTTCTCCGTGTTCATGGTCACCTCGGTGCTGCGCAGGGTGTCAGAGGACGACGGCAGCCGTCAGGCGCGACAGCGGCTCGCTCAGGGCGTCGACCGCGACGGACAGCTCCTTGACCTGAGTCTCGTCGAGGTCGGTGTACAGGACGAACCCGTCACCGTCACGGTGCTGGTCGAGCAGCCCCTGCAGCTCGGTGAAGCGCGCGTCCAGGTCCTCGGTCAGTGCAGCGTCCTTCGAGACGACGACGTCACGCAGACCGTCGTACGCGACGCGCGCACCGTCGACGTTCGCCTGGAAGTCCCACAGGTCGGTGTGCGACCAGATCTCCTCCTCGCCTGTGACCTTGCCGGTCGCGACCTCGTCGAGCAGACCCTTCGCGCCGTTGCCGATGGAGTCCGCCGTGATCTCGTCGGCGAACTCGGTCGAGTGGGTGCGGTCGAACAGCTCCTGCGTGTCGGCGAGGAGCTGGTCGGCATACTCTTTGCGCTGCGCGTCCGTGAGCGGGACGTACTCCTCGCCGCCGTTCGCGGCGGCGTCGGGCTGCCACAGGTCCTTCTCGAGGAGGTGCCAGCCGGTCCACTCCTCGCCCTCGGCGAGGTCGGCCTCGCGCAGGTCCATGCGCGGGTCGAGGTCGCCGAACGACTCGGCGACGGGCTCGATGCGCTCCCAGTGGACGCGCGTGGGGGCGTAGAGCTCGCGCGCCTCGTCGTCGTCGCCCGCCGTGTACGCCGTGACGAACGCTTCCGTACCGGTGAGCAGCTGCTCGGTCTGGTCCTTGATGTAGGCGACGTAGCCGGTCGTCGCGGCGGCGATCTGGTCGGCGAGCTCGCCCGTCGGCGCGATGTCGGCGCCGGAGTCCGTGACGGTGAACGGCGCGCGGATGCCGTCGCCGACCATGCCCGGCTTGCAGGCGGTGAAGTAGCTGCCGGGCTTCGCGACCGTGACGAGGTCGCGCGAGAGGCCCGGGCCGATGTTCTCGACCTCGGCGACGATGCGCAGCCCGTCGTCGGCGAGCAGGTAGAACTCGGTGACGTCCGCGCCGGTGTTGGTCACGGTGAAGACGAGGTTGCCCGACGGCGCGGTCGTCGCGGAGAGAGTGCACGCGTCTGCGGACGAGTCGACCGTGAGGGACGACGGCGCACCCGCGGTGCCGGTCGCGTCCGTGCTCGGTGCGTTGTCGACGCACGCGGAGAGGGGGGCGACGAGTGCGACTGCGGCGAGCGCGGGGAGCAGGCGGGCGGCGCGGCGGCGTCCGGTGCGGTGGGTCATGGCTGTCCTTCGGGTCGTGCCGGTCGGCGGGTGGCCGCGCGGGGCGTCAGGTGGGCAGTGGTGTGCTGAGGGTGGAGCGGGCGCGGCGGGTGGGGCGGCTCGGCTGCCGCGACCGCGCGCAGGTGGTGCGCCTCGGGTGCGCGTCTCGGTCAGTGTGCGGCGGCGGGGACGCCGACGGGCGCGGGGGCGCGTGCGGGCGTGGGCGTGAACCAGACGCTGCGGACGAAGAGCGTCATGATCGGGACGACGAACAGGACCCAGGCCGTGGCCTCGAGCCACGTCGTGACGGGGGAGAAGTTGAAGACGCCCTTGAGCAGGGTCGCGTACCAGGACGACGGCGGCACCTGGGCCGACACGTCGAACGCGACCGAGTGCAGCCCGGGCAGGAGGCGTGCCTCCTGCAGGTCGTGGACGCCGTAGGCGAGCACGCCGGCGGCGATGACGATGAGGAGGACGCCGGTCCACGCGAAGAACAGGCGCAGGTTGAGCCGGACGGCGCCGCGGTACACGGCCCAGCCGAGCGCGACCGCGACCGCGAGGCCGAGGACGGCGCCGACGAGCGGGTTCGTGCTCGCGCCCGTCGCCTTCGCGCCTGCCCACAGGAAGAGGGCGGTCTCGAGGCCTTCGCGCCCGACGGCGAGGAGCGCCATGACGACGACGGCACCCTTGCCGGCTGCGACGGCGTCGTCGAGGCGGTGGTGCAGGTTCGCCTTGAGGTGGCGAGCAGTCTTGCCCATCCAGAAGATCATCCAGGTGATGAGCCCGACTGCGACGATCGAGAGGGTCCCGCCGATCGCTTCCTGCGCCTCGAAGCTCAGGCCCTTCGGACCGAACGTGAGCGCGGCGCCGAAGCCGAGCGAGACGAGCGCTGCCACGCCGACACCGGTCCAGAGCGCGGGGAGGAGGTCTCGCCGGCCGGTCTTGACCAGGTAGGCGACGAGGATGCTGACGACGAGCGCAGCCTCGAGGCCTTCGCGCAGGCCGATCAGGAAGTTCGCGAGCACGGGAGCTGTCCTTCGGACGGGGGCAGGGATGCCGGCGCGCCTTCTAAGGGAAGCCTTACCGAACGATCGAGAGCGTACTCCTGTCAGGGCATTTAGCGCACGTCCTTGTTGCCTATTGGACACGACCGTGTCCTGCTGCGGCCGGGCCGCCCGGTCCGCCCGCGCGGTCGACGCCCGCTACCCGGCCTCGATCTCCGCCCGCAGCTGGGGCCACGCGTCGGCGAACGCGGGCAGGAGGGGGAGCGCGGTGACCTCGTCGACGGGCACCCAGCGCACCTCGAGGCTCTCGTCGTCGGCCTCGCGCACCGCGCCCGGCGCGCCCGGACGGAGCGTCGCGAGCACCGTCGTGTACGCCCACGTGCCGTGATCGAGGACATGGGTCGACCGGACGACGACGTCCGCGGGCTCGATCCCGGCCTCCTCCTGAGCCTCGCGCAGCGCGCCCTCGGTCGGCGTCTCGTCGGGAGCGATCGCGCCTCCGGGGATGCCCCACGTGCCGCCGTGGTGCGACCACACCGCGCGGTGCTGCAGGACGACCTCGACGCGCGGCGCGCCGCCGTCCGTCGCGACCGTGCGGGCGAGGAGGAGGCCGGCAGCCCCGTGCAAGCCCCAGTGCTCGCGCCCGCACGCGCAGTGGAGCCAGCCGTCGCCGGGGCGTCTGACGTGCCGAGCATCCATGGTCACGACGGTATCCCGCCCGTGACGCCCAGGCCCGCGCACCTCGCAGACGCAGGACGGCCGCCCCGCGGGTGCGGGGCGGCCGTCCTCGAGGCGTGTCGCGTCAGCGGGTGCGGTTCGCCAGGTAGTACTCGATCAGGCCGCGCGTCGACGGGTCCTGAGCAGCCAGCGCGTCAGAGTCGCCGCCGACCGCGGGAGCGATCTCCATCGCGAGCTTCTTGCCGAGCTCGACGCCCCACTGGTCGAACGAGTCGATGCCCCACACGATGCCCTGGACGAACGTGATGTGCTCGTACAGCGCGATGAGCTGGCCCAGGACCGACGGCGTGAGGGACGGCGCCATGATCGACGTCGTCGGACGGTTGCCCGAGAACACGCGCGCGGAGACGAGCTCCTCGGCGGTGCCCTCCGCGCGGACCTCGTCGGCCGTCTTGCCGAACGCGAGCGCCTTCGTCTGCGCGAAGAAGTTCGACAGGAACAGCTCGTGGACGTCCGCCTCGCCGTCACGCAGCGGGTGCGCGGGCGTGGCGACCGCGATGAAGTCGGCCGGGACCAGACGCGTGCCCTGGTGGATGAGCTGGTAGAACGCGTGCTGGCCGTTCGTGCCCGGCTCGCCCCAGAAGATCTCACCGGTCTGCGAGGTGACGGGCGAGCCGTCCCAGCGGACCGACTTGCCGTTCGACTCCATCGTCATCTGCTGCAGGTACGCCGCGAAGCGGTGCAGGTACTGCGCGTACGGCAGGACCGCGTGCGTGTGCGCGTCGAGGAAGTTGACGTACCAGACGTTGAGCAGGCCCATGAGCACGGGCACGTTCTGCTCGAACGGCGCGTTGCGGAAGTGCTCGTCCATCGTGTGGAAGCCCGCGAGGAAGTCACGGAAGCCGTCGGGGCCGACCGCGATCGCGAGGCTCGTGCCGATCGCCGAGGTGACGGAGTAGCGGCCGCCGACCCAGTCCCAGAACCCGAACGCGTTCTCGGGGTCGATGCCGAACGCCGCAACCTTGTCGAGCGCCGTGGACACGGCGACGAAGTGCTTCGCGACGGCGCCGTTGCGGCTCTCCTCCGAGGAGTCGACCGCGCCCGCAGCCGCGAGGGTCTCCCAGAGCCACTCGCGCGCAAGACGTGCGTTCGTGAGGGTCTCGAGCGTGCCGAACGTCTTGGACGCGACGATGAACAGGGTGGTCTCGGGGTCGAGGTCGCGGACGGTCTCGGCGACGTCGGACGGGTCGATGTTCGACACGAACCGCAGCTCGATGTCACCGGCGTAGGGCTTGAGCGCCTCGTACGCCATGACGGGGCCGAGGTCGGAGCCGCCGATGCCGATGTTGACGACCGTCTTGACGGCCTTGCCGGTCACGCCGGTCCACTCGCCCGAGCGGACCTTGTCCGCGAACGCGTAGACCTTCGCGAGGACGGCCTGGACGTCACCGTCCACGTCCTGCCCGTCGACGACGAGCGCGGGAGTCATGCCCATCGGGCGGCGCAGCGCGGTGTGCAGGACGGCGCGGTCCTCGGTGACGTTGATGTGCTCGCCGGTGAACATCGCCTCGGTGCGGCCGCGCAGGTCGACCTCGTCGGCGAGACGCACGAGGATCGCGAGGGTCTCGTCGGTGACGAGGTTCTTCGACAGGTCGACGTGCAGGTCGCCCGCGACGCGGGTCAGGCGCGTCGCGCGCTGCGGGTCGGACTCGAACCAGCCACGAAGGTCGCCACGGAACTCGTCGCGGTGCGCGGTGAGGTCGCGCCAGGCGGCCGTGGTGGTGGCGTCGATCGGTGAGGTGGGCACAGCTCTCCCTAGGGTCGTACGTGCAGACGGGTCAACGGTACGCCGCGCGGCGCACCGGCAGGCGGGACCTGTCGCCTACCGGACTCTGCGGGACCGCGTCAGGAGATCGAGCAGATCGCGGTGCCCGCGCTGACACCAGCGCCGACGGCGGTCGCGAGGCCCGTGATCGTCCCGGCGCGGTGCGCGACGAGCGGCTGCTCCATCTTCATCGCCTCGAGCACGACGACGAGGTCGCCCTGCTCGACCTGGTCGCCCTCGGCGACCGCGACCTTGACGATCGTGCCCTGCATGGGCGACGTGAGCGTGTCGCCCGAGGCCTGCGCCGTCGGACGCCCGGAGCTGCGGCGCGGACGCTGCGGGCGGCTCGAGCCGCCCCCGCGCTTCATGCTGAGCCCGGCCGGGATGACGACCTCGAGGCGCTTGCCACCGACCTCCACGACGACGCGCTCGGTCGCGGGCGCCTCGGGCGTCGTCTCCGTCTGTGCGGGGGCGGCGGGTGAGAGCGCGGCGAGCTCGTCGGTGAACTCTGTCTCGATCCACCGGGTGTGCACCGAGAACGGCTCGTCCCCCGCGGGGACGAACGCGTCGCAGTCCATGACGGCCCGGTGGAACGGCACGACGGTCGGGATGCCCTCGATGCGCAGCTCGCGCAGCGCACGACGGGCGCGCTGCGCCGCCTGGTGCCGGTCGGCGCCCGTGACGATGAGCTTGGCGATCATCGAGTCGAACGCGCCCGAGACGACGTCGCCCTGCGTGACGCCCGAGTCGACGCGGACGCCCGGGCCGGTCGGCAGGTCGAAGCGCGTGATCGTGCCGGGGGCGGGGAGGAAGCCTGCGGCAGGGTCCTCGCCGTTGAGACGGAACTCGAACGAGTGGCCGCGCGTCTCGACGGAGTCGTAGCCGAGCGGCTCGCCCGCGGCGACGCGGAGCTGCTCGCGCACGAGGTCGATGCCCGTGACCTCCTCGGTCACGGTGTGCTCGACCTGGAGGCGGGTGTTGACCTCGAGGAAGGACAGGGTGCCGTCGGTGCCGACGAGGAACTCGCAGGTGCCGGCGCCGACGTAGGCCGCCTCGCGGAGGATCGCCTGCGACGCCTCGACGAGCTGCCGCTCCTGGGCGGGCGTGAGGAACGGCGCGGGCGCCTCCTCGACGAGCTTCTGGTGGCGGCGCTGCAACGAGCAGTCGCGCGTCGAGACGACGACGACGGTCCCGTGCGCGTCGGCGAGGCACTGGGTCTCGACGTGGCGCGGCCGGTCGAGGTACCGCTCGACGAAGCACTCGCCGCGGCCGAACGCCGCGGTGGCCTCGCGGACGGCCGAGTCGTAGAGCTCGGCGATCTCCTCGTGCGTGCGCGCGACCTTGAGGCCGCGGCCGCCGCCGCCGAACGCCGCCTTGATCGCGATCGGGAGGCCGTGCGTGCGCGCGAACTCCTCGACCTCGGCGACGGACCCGACCGGGTCGGGCGTGCCGGGCACGAGCGGCGCGCCGGCGCGCTGCGCGATGTGGCGGGCGCTGACCTTGTCGCCGAGCGCCTCGATCGCGTCGGGGGAGGGGCCGACCCACACGAGCCCGGCGTCGATCACGGCGCGCGCGAACGCGGAGTTCTCGGCGAGGAACCCGTAGCCCGGGTGGACGGCGTCCGCGCCGCTGCGGCGTGCGACGTCGATCAGCTTCGGGATGTCGAGGTACGTCTCTTGCGCACGCGCGCCGCCGAGCGCGAAGGCCTCGTCCGCGAGACGGACGTGGAGGGCTTCACGGTCGGGGTCGGCGTAGACGGCGACGGAGGCGATCGAGGCGTCGGCGCATGCTCGGATGACGCGGACGGCGATCTCACCTCGGTTGGCGATCAGGACCTTGGTGATAGCGGGCACGGCTCACGGTAACGCGGATGAAGGTCCTAGTCGGCAGCGGCACGGCCCCGTGCCCACAACACTGGACCTGGGACCAACTGGGGCCGGCCGCGGTGGTAGGAAACCTACAACGCTCGCCGGCGCATCCCGGGTGAGCGGCGGCCGCGTTGTCGCGGCCGCACAACGCGGTCAGCGGTTCCAGAGGTCGGGGAAGGTCACGTCGACCTCGCCCAGGAGCTCGCGCACGAGCGGCAGGCTGAGACCGGTGACACCGTGGTGGTCCCCTTCGACACCCGTGACGAACGGGCCGCCGAGACCGTCGATCGTGAACGCGCCCGCGACGTGCAGAGGCTCGCCCGTCGCGACGTAGGCGTCGATCTCGCGGTCGCTCACGTCCGCGAAGTGCACGACCGTCGAGCTCGTCGCGCCGATCGTCGCCCCCGTGCCGTCGTCGTCCGTGTCGCGCAGGTCGATCAGCCAGTGGCCCGTGTGCAGCGTCGCGGAGCGGCCGCGCATCTGCTGCCAGCGGGCCGTCGCGGTCGCGGCGTCGTACGGCTTGCCGAGGATCTCCCCGTCGATCTCGAGCATCGAGTCGCAGCCGATCACGAGCACGTCGTCGTCGTCCTCGTCGGCGACCTGCCAGGCCGCGGCGACGTCGAGCGCCTTCGCGTGCGCGAGCACGAGGACCGCGTCCGCGGGCTCGAGGGGGCCGAGCCGCTCACCAGCCTCGGCGAGCCTCGCGTCCTCGTCGACGCTCGACACCCGCACGAGCGGCTCGACTCCCGCCGAGCGGAGCGTCGCGGAACGGGCAGGGGACGCCGAGGCGAGGACGAGACGAGGCATGACCCGAGGTTAGCCGAGGGCGCCCCGAAAGACTCTCGGCCGGGGACATTGGTCCCGACGTTGCCGAGGCTGCGCGAACCATGATGGGACGAGGAGATCGAGGGGAGCTCCTGGAGGCGTCTCCTGCCGCCACCCGGCTTCCCCCCTCCCGACGGTAACGGTGCCGTCCCGCTGACAAGCGTGGGTGTGCCCGGGTTCACGTACCCCTCCGGGGCCTGGGTGCACCCACGCTTCTGCGTCGGTCGCCCCGTCACGAGTGCCCTCCAACACGCGGGGACGGGGCGACCTGCGTGGCCGCCCCCGCCCCCCCGCGTCAGCGCGCGAGCTCGTCGCGCAGCACGTCCAGACCGACCGACCCCATCCGCAGCGCACGCGCGTGGAACGCCTTGAGGTCGAAGTCCTCGCCGCGCGTGGTCGCGGCGGCGCGGGCGCCGTCTCGCGCCTGCTCCCACAGCCGCTGGCCCACCTTGTACGACGGCGCCTGCCCCGGCCAGCCGAGGTACCGGTCGAGCTCGAAGCGCACGAAGTCCTCGGGCATGTTGACGTTCGCACGCAGGAACTCCCACGCCTTCGCGGCGTCCCACGTGCCGCCGCCCCAGCGCTCGGGGCACGGCAGGCCGAGGTGCACGCCGATGTCGAGGACCACGCGCGCCGCGCGCATGCGCTGACCGTCGAGCATGCCGAGCAGGTCGCCCGGGTCGTCGAGGAAGCCCAGGTCCTGCATGAGGCGCTCGGCGTACAGCGCCCAGCCCTCGCCGTGGCCCGACGTCCAGCACGCGAGGCGGCGCCACGAGTTGAGCGTCGCCCGCTCGTAGACCGCCTGGCCCACCTGCAGGTGATGACCCGGGACGCCCTCGTGGTAGACGGTCGTGCGCTCGCGCCACGTGCTGAACGACGTGACCGACGCGGGGACCGACCACCACATGCGTCCCGGCCGGCTGAAGTCGTCGCTCGGGCCTGTGTAGTAGATGCCGCCCGTCTGTGTCGGCGCGATGCGGCACTCGAGCGTCCGGACAGGTTCGGGGATGTCGAAGTGGACGCCGTCGAGCGCCGCGATCGCGGCGTCGGACGTCTCCTGCATCCACCGACGCAGCGCGTGCGTGCCGTCGAGCCGGTACGCCGGGTCGGCGTCGAGCCTCGCGACCGCGTCCTCGACAGACGCGCCCGGGCCTGCGACGCGCGCTGCCGTGCGCTCCTGGTCCGCGACGACACGAGCCAGCTCCTCGAGCCCCCACTCGTACGTCTCGCGCAGGTCCACGCGCGCACCGAGGAAGTAGCGCGACCACAGCGAGTAGCGCTCCTCGCCGACGGCGTCGACCGTCGGGGCCTGCGGGGCGAGCTCCTGCTCGAGCACGTCCGCAAGGCGGCCGTACGCCGCCGCGGCGTCCTGCGCGGCACTCTCGAGCTCACGTCGCAGCAACGCGCACGACGACGACGGGTCGAGCACGGCGTCGACCTCCGGTCCCGAGACGAACGACGCGAAGAAGCCCGACGACGGGTCGGCGAGCTCGCGCGCCTGCTGCGCGCACGCCGCGACCTGGCGCACCGCCGCGACCTCGCCGCGCGACGCCGCGAGCCGCAGGCTCTCGACGTACCCGTCGATCGCCGTCGGCAGCCCGCCGAGGCGCGACGCGACGTTCTCCCACGCCTCGACCGTCCCGGTCGGCATGAGGTCGAGGACGTCGCGGAGGTCCTGCACCGGGGAGGCGATCACGTTCAGGGGTGCGAGGGTCTCGCCCGCGTCCGCGAGCTCGACCTCGAGGCCGAGGCGCTCGCGGAGCGCGGCGACCGTCACGCGGTCGACATCGTCGAACGTCGCGGGGTCCAGCGAGGCGACCGCGTCGAGCGTCGCGCGCGCGGCGGTCGCGCGTGCCTCGACGCCCGCGGGGGACAGGTCGGGGACCTCGCCGTCGTACCCCGCGACGCCCATCGACGTCGCGGCGACCGGGTCGAGCCGGCACACCGCCTCGAGGTGCGCCTCCGCGACGCGGTCGACATCACTGGCTGGGCGGGCGGCAGGGGTGGCGGTCATGCGTCCAGGCTAGTGCGGCACACTGGTGGGACCGGTGCGGTCACGCCTCCCGTCGGGCGCCGACCATTACCGGCAGTCGCCGGGACATTCGTCCCGAGCGGCGCAGTTCCGGCACGGCGACGATAAGACCTGAACTCTCGGAGGGGTGCTCATGCCAGCAACAACCACGACCAGCCCAGCAGGAGACGCCGACGTGGACGTCACCCTGCCGGCCGGGGAGCGTGGCGAGCCGCGCGCACGCGCCTTCACGCAGATGCCGGGCTTCCGGCACAGCCGCACCTGGATCTTCGCCACGATGCTGTTCTCCGCGTGCCTGAGCCTCGTCGCGTCCTTCACGCTGTCCTACGACGCGATCCTCCTCGCCGCGAACCCGGACCAGCAGCTCGCGTGCGACATCAGCTCCGTCCTCAGCTGCGGGACCGTCGCCCTCTCGTGGCAGGCCTCGCTGCTCGGCTTCCCCAACGCGTTCCTCGGCATGATGTGCGAGCCGGTCGTCATCACGATCGCTGTGGCAGGCCTCGCCGGGGTGCGCTTCCCGCGGTGGTTCATGTTCACCGCGCAGGCCATCTACCTCGTCGGTCTCGTGTTCGCGTACTGGTTGTTCACGCAGTCGATGTGGGACATCGGCGCCCTGTGCCCCTGGTGCCTCGTCATCACGCTCGGCACCACGCTCGTCTTCATGACGCTCCTGCACCACAACATCCTGCACGACAACCTGTACCTGTCCCGGCGCATGCAGGAGCGGGCCCTCGCGTTCGTCCGGTCCGACGCCGACCTGTTCGTGACGATCGGCGTGCTCGTGACGATCGCCGCGCTCATCGTGTCCAAGTACGGGACCGTCCTGCTCGGCTGAGCAGGCTCGCGCGTCAGCGCGACCCACGACGTACGAACGCCACCGGGTGCCGCACGGCGCCCGCCACGACGAGCACCTGGCGCGGCAGCGTCGAGCGCAGCGCGGCTCGCAGCAGCCGCCTGCGGTGCCCACGCCGAGCGACCTCGATCCGCACGTCGGTGGGAGGGAGGGTCCCGTCACGGCGCCGCGCGACGAGGCCGCCGAGGACGTCGGCGAGGTCGTCCGGCTCAGGGTGGAGGTAGTTGTCCTGCGCCCACGCGTCGGTGAGCCGCCCGAAGCGGCCCGCCGCGAGGTCGTCGAGGCTGCCGAGGCACCCCGACCCGACGAACGCCGCGTTGAGCATGCGCTCGTTCACACCGAAGTCCTCGATCACGAGGGCCGGCAGGCCGGCCGCGACCGACTCCAGGACCGCGGTCGACGACACGGTCACGAGCGCGCTGCCCGGCACCAGCTGGTCGCTGAGCGGGCCCGTCGCGAAGGTCACGTGGGACTCGGTGACGAGGCCGGCGCGGGCCAGGTCCGTCCAGAGCGCGTCGAAGGGCAGGAGCTCCTCGTGCGTCTGCTGCTCGCCCGGCGCCGCACGGAGCTTGACGACGACCTCGACGTCGGGGCGGGTGCGGGCAAGGTCGTCGAGGGCGACGAGGATCCGCTCGCGCTGGCTGCGGGCCGCAGGGACCTTGGCCTGCGGGGCGAACACGACGCGGCTCACCTCGGGCATCGCCCGGTCCGTGCCGTCCCCCTCCGTGCCAGGTGCAGGCGGCAGGAACGGCAGGCGCGCGAGCGCCAGCGCAGGGCTGAGACCGAGCCCTTCAGCAACGGCGGCATACTCGCGACGCTCGCGCCGCGAGTGCGTCACGAGCACG
Source organism: Sanguibacter hominis ATCC BAA-789 (assembly GCF_012396185.1). Taxonomy (GTDB): domain Bacteria; phylum Actinomycetota; class Actinomycetes; order Actinomycetales; family Cellulomonadaceae; genus Flavimobilis; species Flavimobilis hominis. The sequence continues at coordinate 313,662 of NZ_JAAXOW010000001.1, read as the reverse complement.
TCGCAGCGAGCCCGGAAGCGCAGCGCCTTGAGCGTCGCGGGCAGCGCCATCCCCGGCAGGCCGGAGACCAGGACGGGCCGCTGCGGCAGGCGCGCGGCCATCTCGCACACGAGCTCCGCGACGGGCCCGGTGGCGGAGACGAGCAGGACGTCAGGTGCGAGGCGCGCGAGCGTGCGCCGCAGCGCCGCGACCCCGAGGACCGGAGGCGGCGCAGCAGCGAACCGTGTCGACGCCGTCGCCGCACCCACCTGGCTCGGCGTGGGTGCGATCGGCGAACGGACGACGAGCAGCGTCGTCTCGTGGTCAGGCCCGAGCCGGTCGAGCGTCGCGGCGCCCCACTTGAGGTACGAGTCCGAGTCCGCGACAGCCACGACACGGATCGGCGGGGTTGCTGCGCGCGCCGCCACGGGCGCCGGCGCGGTCGTCGTGGCGGTCATCGGCGGTCCGATCGCTCGACGACCCGCACCGCGGCGCCGTCCTCGACCGCAGGCACGGAACGCTCGAGGTGCGCACGCAGCTCGGGCGTCGCCGAGGAGGTCCACCAGTGCGGCGGCACCGCGACCGGCTCGATGCGCACGCCCCGGGGACTCAGCACGGGGTGCAGCGTCAGCAGCGCCGTCGACGGGAGCGAGCGCACGCGCAGCGCAGGCCCGATGTCACCGGCGCGGGGAGCTCGCAGGTCGCGCAGCAGGAGCTCGGCGGGCAGGCCCGCGCTGTCGACCACGATCCCGGGCAGGCGGCGCAGCCGGTCGAGCACCTCGGGCGTCTCCCGCCGGTGGGGCAGGTAACGGACAGGCTCCGACGCGGCCTGCGCGGCGACCCACTCGACGTACGCGGCCTCGTCCACGAGCCCGTCGGCGGGCAGGGCCGAGCCGAGCAGCACGAGCCGCTCCCGCGGCATGGCAGGGGAGCTGCCGCGGAGACCGCGCAGGTGCTCGAACGTGTGCCGCTGCACGTCGATGCCGGCGCTCGTCAGCCGGGCCTCGAGACCGTCAGGGAGAGGCAGCGCGGTGAGAGTCACGAGCCGACCCTCACGGGCGAGGCGCGCGAGCGTCCGCGTCGCTGCGCGGCCGAGCAGCCTCCGCCGCAAGGGCGCAGGCACGTGCCCGCGCACGAGCGGGCCGCGCCCGTCGGCGATCACTCCGAGGGCCGCGATGCTCGCGATGCCGTCGTCGAGCAGCAGGACCCGGGGCGGGAGACGGCGGGCCACGAGCCGCGCCTGGATCTGCCCCGAGAGGGCGTCGCCGACCGCGAGGATCTCGACGTCAGGACGTGGTGTGCCGTCGCCACCCGCAGCCAGCGCGAGGTTCAGGCCGGGCGGCAGCTCCGTGCGCAGGGCGTCCGCGGTCCGTGCCATCCCTGGTCCTGGACGTACCAGGATGTCGCAGCGCGTCCCCAGGAGGCCGCGGCAGAAGGCCTCGTACGCGCCGAGCAGCTGCAGCGGCGACTCGACGAGGGCCAGCCCGCGCACCTCCGGGTGCGCGGGGACGCGAGGGGCGAGGAGCCCGACGCGCTCTGCGCGCAGCACGCGCACGTAGCGCCGCCACGCCTCGCGCGGCTGGCTCGCCAGGAACGACTCGGCGACGGGCCGGAGGTCGGGCGTGCGTCCGGGCTGCATGCAGTGGGCGACCGTCTTGACGAGGTGCGGGAGCGGCGCGGCCGGGGCGTCGGGCGAGTGCAGTGCGTCCAGGATCGTCCAGGGGATGCGTGCGCTCGTCTGGAACGGCGCGAGCTCGTCGAGGCGTTCCGCGGCGCCGACGGCGACCGTGGCGCCGTCGACCAGGGCGCCGGTCGTGACGAGCGTCGGCGTGCAGCCGACGAGCAGGTCCGGCTGCTCGCGCACGGCGACGGCCTCCACGAGCTCGTCGCGGTCGGCGAGCCCGATCGACATCCCGAGCTCCCGGGCGACGGCGAGCACGGCGCCCGTCGGGACGCGCGCGTCCCCGGGGCGCAGCACGACGTGGCGGACGCCGTGCGCGCGCACCGTCTCGAGCGAGGCTCGCAGCTCGGCCTGGGCGGCGGTCCGCGCGGCCCCGGCGTCGTCGTCTGCGGCGTGCGCGCCGTCGGGGCCGAGCACGAGGGCGAACGGGCGGGGACGCGGGTCGTGCGGCGCAGGGACCGCGGCCGCGACCTCGGCCACCACGGCGCGGACCGCGTCCGTGCCCACCGCGGCGGTCGGCACCTGGAGGTCGCCGAGGAGCAGCGCCGGGACGCCGGCGACGAGCTCGGGGTGCACGAGCACGCCGAGCCGTGCGGCGACGTCGGCTGGCACACGTCGCCGGGTAGGCCCGTACGTGAGCAGTCGTCCGGCGTGCACCGAGACCCTCGCCGTCGCGAAGATGCGCGCGAGCGCCAGGCCGGTCCCCGCGTACGGCGGCTCGACGAACAGCTCGAGCGGGGCGTCGCCGAGCGCCCACCGGTCGCGCAGCAGCCGTTCCCACAGCGGCAGCTCGAGATCGCGCGGGGCGAGGTCCACGGGGCGCAGCGGTGCGACGACCGCGTCGAGGTCGACGACCCGGTCGAACCTGCGTGCGACGGCGTCGAGCCCGGGGTGCGCCGGGAGCGCAGGGGCGGCCTCGGGCACGGCCGCCGTCGACGCCGTGACCAGGACGCGCTCGGCCGCACCCGCAGAGGTCTCGTCCGGGTCGAGCGTCCCCGAGTCGAGCGCGGCCGCGAGCACCACGGCCTGGAACGGGTCGGTCACGACGAACAGCTGGATCACGAGGCGCTCCTGAGCATGAGTCCGGGGACGTCGGCGAGCAGGTCGCGCCGCCGCGTGTCGAGCCGCCCGACGACCGCCCGCACGACGTCGTCGGGGGCGTTCGCGAGAGTCCTCGCGATCCCCGCGACGAGGTCGGGCCGGTACGACTCCGGCGACCTCTCGAGGTGGTGGCACGCGATCGCGAGCAGCTGCTGGACGGCCTTCGACCACAGCGTCTCGGGCGCACGATCCTCGCGGACCATGGCGAGGATCAGGTCGTAGCACGGCAGGAAGTCCAGCTGGCGCGGGTCGCGCACCTGCGTGAGGGACGTCGGTACGCCGCGGCGGTAGAACGCCCCGACGGAGTCGACGACGGCATAGCTCCGGGCGTGCAGGTGCAGGTCCCAGATCCACGGGCGGTCCTCGGCCGTGAAGCGACCGCTCGGGAACGTGAGGAGACCGTCCTCGAGCAGCCGGGCGTCGTAGAGCCCGAACGGTGGGAAGCAGTAGTCGACCGGCGTCGTGCGGTCGGCAGGGCCGATGCCGCTGCGCGGGTCGAGCGGCGTGCCGCGACGGTGCTCCGGGACGCGCCGCACCGTCCGGCGCCCGCCCTCGTGGCGGACGTGGTCCGTCCGCACGAAGTCGACGTCGAGCGTCTCGAGGGCGTCCGCGAGGTGCTGCAGGTGACGCGGCGCGAACCAGTCGTCGGGGTCGAGGAACGCGACGAACCGCCCGTGCACCTCCGCGAGCCCCTGGTTCCTCGCCGACGCCGGACCCACGGGCGTCTCGTTGCGCAGCAGCCGCAGCACGGGCAGCCGCGCGTCGTGCTGCGCCACGAGCTCGCCCGTGCCGTCGGTCGAGCCGTCGTCCACGACGACGACCTCGAGGTCGTGCAGGTCGTCGAGCTGCCGGGCGAGGCTGCCGAGCGCGTCGTCGACGAACGCGGCCTGGTCCTTCGCGGGGACGACCACGCTGACGCGCGGTCGGGCATGGATGGCGGTCACGCTGCGAACCCGGGTGCGGCGCTCAGCCGTCGATCCGGCGGAGGCGGGACAGCGGTGCGAGCTCGCCGGGGAAGACCTGCTTGACGCCGTCACCCATCGCCTTCTCCAGGATCCGGATGTCACGGACGAGGTGGGTCAGACCGGTGGGCTCGAGCGACGACGCCTGGTCGGACCCCCACATCGTGCGGTCGAGGGTGATGTGCCGCTCGACCGCCACGGCGCCGAGCGCGACCGCTGCGACGGAGATCTGCAGCCCGCGCTCGTGCCCGGAGTAGCCCACGGGGACCTGGTAGCGCTCGCGGAGCGTCTCGATCGTGCGCAGGTTCGCCTCCTCCGGAGGCAGGGGGTATGTCGACGTCGCGTGGAGCAGGACGAGCCGGTCGGTGCCGAGCGTATCGACGGCGCGGTCGACCTGCTCGATCGTGGACATGCCGGTCGACAGGATGATCGGCTTGCCGGTCTCCTCGAGGGCCCGCAGGAGGCCGAGGTCGGTCACGCACGCGGACGCGACCTTGTGGGTGACGACGCCGAGGTCCTCGAGGAACGCGACCGACGGCACGTCCCACGGGGACGCGAACCACTGCAGGCCGCGGTCGGCCGCGTGCAGGGCGATCTTCTCGTACGCGCCGCGGTCGAACTCGACGCGGTACCGGTAGTCGAGGTACGTCATCTCGCCCCACGGCGTCGAGCGGACCTGGTCGCGCTGCGCGGCCGGCGTGCAGATGTCAGGGGTGCGCTTCTGGAACTTGACCGCGTCGACGCCGGCCTCGGCTGCGACGTCGATGAGCTGCTTGGCGATCTCGACGTCGCCGTTGTGGTTGATGCCGATCTCACCGATCACGTAGACGGGCTGGTCCGGGCCGACGAGCCGGTCGCCGATCTGGACGGGGGCGGTGCGGACGCTGCTGGCAACCATGTGAACTCCTGAGCTGGGTCGGTCGGTGGGGTCAGACGGAGAGAGGAGCGCGCCGGACGGGTGCGCTCGTGGACACGCGGGGAAGTGCGGCGAGGACGAGGTCGCAGGCCTCGCGGACGGCGCCGTTCCCGCCCTCGCTCGTGAGCACGTGCCGCGCTGCGGCGCGGACGGCGGGGTGGGCGTCGGCGACCGCGAGGGGCCATCCGACGGTCGCCATCGCGGCGAGGTCGTTGACGTCGTTGCCGACGTAGGCGACCCGTGACGCGTCGAGGTCGTGCTCGGCGAGCCACGTCGCGAGGACTGCGGCCTTGTCGTCGACGCCGTGCCGCGTCTCGACGCCGAGCTTGCGGCCGCGCGCTGCGACGACCCGGTCTCGTTCGGTCGACAGGATCAGCAGCGGGATGCCGGCGCGGCGGAGCGCGGCGACGCCGAGGCCGTCTCCGCGGTGCACGCGGACGTGCTCGGTGCCGTCGGCGGTCACGAAGGCGTGGTCGTCGGTGTGGACGCCGTCGAAGTCGGTGACGACCGCGTCAGCGTCGATCGCGGTGAGCGTCGGCCCGGGGACGAGCGTCGCGGCGAGCGCGCGGGCGAGTTCGAGGTCGGCGGGGGTGTCGATCTCGATCGCGGTGAGGCTCGGCACGACCTGGAGCCCGACCCGCCCGAAGAAGCGGTGCTCGTGCTCACGGAACCCGGTCGTGCGCATCGCGTAGAAGGCGCCGGTCTCGCGGTGCTCGGGCTCGCGGTCCTGGCGGCGGGGGCGGTGCGCGGCGTCGTGCCCGCGAGCGGTCGCGGTGCCGTCCTGCTCGGTCCAGTGGAAGGCGTGGCTCGGTGTCGCGGAGAGGACGACGTCGTGCTCGCCCGAGGCGACGCGGCGGACGGCGGCCTCGATGTCGGTCGCGTCGATGAACGGGGACGTGCACTGCAGGAGGACGGTCACGGGCGTGACGTCCGCCGTGGCGTCGAGCGCCGCGAGGGCGTGCAGCACGACGCTCTCGGAGCTGGCGGTGTCGCTCGCGAGCCCCGCGGGGCGCTCGACGACGTGGGCGCCGTGCCGCCGTGCCTCGGCGGCGATGCCGGGGTGGTCGGTCGAGACGACGACGCGACGGACGGACGGCGCGGAGGTCGCGGTCTGGACGGCGCGGCCGACGAGGCTCACGCCTCCGACGCGCTCGAGGTTCTTCATCGGTACGCCCCGGGAACCGCCGCGCGCCGGGATGATGACGACGGCGTGACCGGAGCTCGCGGGCTGCGGTGGGTGGGTCTGTGATGTGGTCACGTCGGTGACGCTAGGGAGTCGTGGTGACGTGCCGGGGTGCGCTGCACGGACGGACGGTGTCGACCTGGCGACGAGCCGGGACGGGTCTGTCGGCGCGGTGAACTCCTGGGGAACGTCCGCCGAGGGACGTGTTCTGGACGTTCAGGGGTCGCTCGGACCGCCTAGCCTGCCCGCGTGACCGCGATCCCGCTCCTGTCCCGTGCGCCCTCGCCGACGACCGTCCGCCGGGGAGGCTCCGCGCCGGCGGAGCGGGCGCCTTCCCTGCGCGACCCGTGGCCGGACAACGTGCGGATCGTCGCGGCGGTCCTCGTCGTCGTCTGCCACGCGCTCGAACCGGTGCTCGCGCGGTCGGAGACCGCGACGGCGATCTACTGGGCGACGTGGCCGGCGCGCATCCCGGTCTTCGCGCTCGTCGCGGGCTACTTCTCCGACGCACGCCAGCTGGACCGCCGCCGGTCTGTCGCGCTCGTGCGGTCCGTCCTCGGCGTCTACCTCGCGGTCGACGTCCTGGCGTTCGTGCGCCGTGGGCTGGTCGACGACATCTGGCGGTACGAGCCTGCGGTTCCCGCGTTCGGCATGTGGTTCCTGCTGTCGCTGTTCGTGTGGCGTCTGCTCCTGCCGGTGGTGGTCCTGGTGCGGTGGCACGGAGCCGTCGCTGTCGTGGCTGCGCTGGGTGTCGGGTTCTTCGACGAAGTGGGACAGGGCTTCTCCGCGGCGCGGACGGTGACGTTCTTCCCGTTGTTCCTGCTGGGGTGGTGGTTGCGGAGCTGCGGTGCGCGGCAGTGGTGGGGGGCGCAGGACCGCGGGCGTCACGGGTGGCGGGTCGCGGCGGGGGCGGTCCTGGGCGCGACGACCGTCACGTTGCTCGTCCTTGCCGGGTCGGTGCCGCGCAAGGCGCTGCGCCTGCTGCCGTACGACGGCGCCTGGGAGGAGCAGGTCGCCCAGGCCGGGCTGCGCGGCCTTCTCCTCGCGGTGGCGGCGGGCGGCGCGGTCGCGGTCGTGCTGCTCGTCCCGACGCGGCGCCTGCCGGTGGTGACGTACCTCGGGAGCGGGGCGATGTACGTGTACGTGCTGCACACGCTGCTCGTGAGCCAGGCGCGGTCGGTGCGGCTCTTCGACCACGTGTCGTCTGCAGCGGACCTGGTCGTGCTCGTGGCGGCGGCCGTGCTCGTCGCCCTCGTGCTTGCGTCTGCGCCGGTGCGGCGGGCGACGGGCTGGCTCGTCCAGCCGCGCGGGACGTGGTGGGTGCGCGGCGTCAGCAGCGGGTCAGCGCACGCTCCAGCGCCAGCCGTCGGGCGTCCGGCCGAAGCTCTCGCCGGCACGGGTGGTCCCGCGTCGCCAGGCTGAGCGAGGTGCTGGTGCGGCCGGCTCGGCGTCGCCCTGCTGGGCGGCGGCGAGCCCGGCGATGAGGGCCGCGACCTCGTCGTCGTCGGGGGTGCCGCGGACGATCCGCACGGGAGGCAGCTCGGTCATCGGGACGCTCACTCCTCGTCGTCCTCGTCCTCGTCGCCGAGGTAGGCCACGCCCCAGTGCTGGACGTCGAGCCCCGCGGCCTCGAGCTGGTCCGCGGTCGCGGTGCCGAGGTTCTCGACGAGCGCGAGCTGCGCGTCGTGGTCGAGGTCGTCGTCGAGGTCGACGACGAACGTCAGCTCGAACGTCCCGCTCTCGTCGTCATCGTCCTCGTCGTCCTCGTCGTCGTCCTCCCAGGACTCGGCCGTGTGCCCGGAGACGAGGCCGAGCTGCTGCTCGAACGCCTCGCCGAGGCGCGTGTTGAGGCGTGCGATCCGGTCTTCGAGGTCCCCGACCCGGGGGTCGTCCTCGGCGGTCGCGGCGTCGAACTCGGCGCGCACGCCGACGGCGGTGCTCACGTAGGAGTGCATGAGTGCGCTGAGCTCGTCGACGAGCGCGTGCAGGGGTGTCGCGTCGACGACGAGCGGCGCGCGGTGGCGGGGGTCGACGTCGTCCGGGATGTCGGCGGGGTCGGGGGTGGGTGCAGAGCTCGTCACAGGGGGATGTTCCCATGCTTCTTGGGCGGGAGGGAGGCACGCTTGGTGCGCAGCGCGCGCAGGGCGCGCACGACCTGCACGCGTGTGGTCGACGGCGCGATGACGTCGTCGACGTAGCCGCGCTGGGCGGCGTCCCACGGGTTGACGATCGCGTCCTCGTACTCCGCGGTCAGGCGGCGGCGCTCGGCGTCCACGTCGAGACCGGCGTCGGCAGCAGCCTTGAGCGCCCCGCGCTGCAGGATGTTGACGGCGCCGCCCGACCCCATGACGGCGATCTGGGCGGTCGGCCATGCGAGGTTGATGTCCGCGCCGAGCTGCTTGGAGCCCATGACGATGTAGGCGCCGCCGTAGGCCTTGCGCGTGATGACGGTGACGAGCGGGACGGTTGCCTCCGCGTACGCGTAGATGAGCTTGGCACCGCGGCGGATGATGCCGTTCCACTCCTGGTCGGTGCCAGGCAGGAAGCCGGGGACGTCGACGAGGGTGAGCACGGGGATGTTGAACGCGTCGCACGTCCGCACGAAGCGCGCAGCCTTCTCGGCGGCGTCGATGTCGAGCGTGCCGGCCATGTTGAGCGGCTGGTTCGCCACGATGCCGACGGACTGCCCGTCGACGTGCGCGAACCCGACGAGGACGTTGCCGGCGAACAGCGGCTGGACCTCCAGGAACTCGCCGTCGTCGACGATGTGCTCGATGACCGTGCGCATGTCGTACGGCTGGGAGTCGGAGGCGGGGACGAGCGTGTCGAGCTCGAGGTCCTCGTCCGTGACCTCGAGGTCGACGTCGAGGGGGAACGTCGGGGCGTCCGTCATGTTGTTCTGGGGCAGGTAGGCGAGCAGGTGGCGGACGTAGTCGATCGCGTCGTCCTCGTCGGCGCCCATGTAGTGGGCGACTCCGGATCGCGTGCTGTGCGTCGTCGCTCCGCCGAGCTCCTCGAAGCCGACGTCCTCGCCGGTGACGGCCCGGATGACGTCGGGGCCGGTGATGAACATGTTGGACGTGCCGTCCGCCATGACGATGAAGTCGGTCAGGGCGGGGGAGTAGACCGCGCCGCCCGCGCTCGGGCCGAGGATGAGCGAGATCTGCGGGATCACGCCCGACGCGGCGACGTTGCGGCGGAAGATCTCTGCGAACTGCGTGAGCGCGGCGACGCCTTCCTGGATGCGTGCGCCGCCGCCGTCGGAGATGCCGATGAGCGGCACGCCGGTGCGCAGGGCGAGGTCCATGACCTTGGTGATCTTCTGGCCGTGCACCTCGCCGAGGCTGCCGCCGAAGACGGTGAAGTCCTGCGAGTAGATGCACACCTGGCGGCCGTCGACCGTGCCGTGCCCGACGACGACGCCGTCGCCGGGGACGCGCCTCTTGTCGAGGCCGAAGTTCGTCGAGCGGTGCGTCGCGTACGCGTCGAGCTCGACGAAGCTGCCCTCGTCGAGGAGCGCCTCGATGCGCTCGCGGGCGGTCTTCTTGCCGCGGGCGTGCTGCTTCTCGCGTGCTGCCGCCTCGGGGACGTCGATCGCGGACCTGCGTCGTTCCTGCAGATCAGCGACCTTCGAGGAGGCCGGGGTCGCGTCGGTCGTGTTCACGTCGGTCACCCCCCGAGCCTAGGCCGCGCCCTTGGCGCCGCCAGTGCAGGCCGCGCACGGCTAAGGGCGAGAGATTTCGTCGGGAACGCACAAGCGCGGCTGGCTGACGGGGGCAAGATGGGGGCATGGACGACGTCACTGCGCTGCCCCCGCGTCACCGGCTCGATGCTGGGCTGGTCCAGGACCTGCTGAGGGCGCCGACGGGGATCGCGGCGCGCGTCGTCGTGCTCGGTGAGGTCGGGTCGACGAACACGTACCTCGTCGAGGAGGCGCGTGCGCAGGCGCACGCGTGGCCGTTGCCGTCGCTCGTCGTCGCGGACCACCAGACGCAGGGCCGTGGCCGGCTCGACCGGGCGTGGCAGACGCCGCCGCACACGGCGCTGACGTGCTCGTTGCTGCTCGCGCCCGGCACACCGCGTGACACGTGGGGATGGTTGCCCCTCCTGACGGGCCTCGCGGCGTCGCGTGCGGTGAGCGCGACGACGGGCGTGCAGGTCCTGACGAAGTGGCCGAACGACCTGCTCGTCGAGGCGCCCGACGGCGAGGACATGCTCGGCTGGGGTGCGCTGCGGAAGGTGGGCGGCATCCTCACGGAGGTGGTCGACGACGAGCGTGTGGTCGTGGGCCTGGGCCTGAACGTGCTGCAGACGGCGGACGAGCTGCCGGTGCCGAGCGCGTCGTCGCTGTGGCTCTCGGGAGCGTCGCCGTCGCGGGAGATGCTGCTGACGGCGCTGCAGGAGTCGCTCGCGGACGTCGTCCGGCAGTGGCGTGACGGGGACGGTGACGCGTTCGCGGCTGGGCTCGGTAGTGAGGTCGAGGCGCGCATGGCGACGATCGGTCGTGAGGTGCGCGTCCTCGTGCCGGGCGGCAAGGAGGTACGGGGCGCCGCGGTGGGGCTCGGGGCGGACGGGTCGCTCCTGCTCGAGCTGGCGGACGGTGAGAGGTGCGAGGTGCGCAGCGGTGACGTGAGCCACGTTCGGACCGTCGGCTCCGCCTAGGATGGGGCCGTGCTCTCCTCCTGGTCCGACGCTGCTGAGCAGCTCATCGCCGCGCTGCTCGGGGGCGGACCCGAGCTGAACCTGGACGAGCTCGCCGAGGAGGCGGGGCTCGAGCCGGAGTTCGCGCAGCGGTACTGGCAGCTCATGGGGCTCCCGGTGACGGACCCGTCGGCGCGAGAGTTCACGCACGAGGACGCGAACGCTCTGCGGCACCTTGCGCAGGAGTCGAGCCGTGAGGGGCTCGACGACCGCACGATGGGCACGCTCATCCGGTCAGTCGGGCACTCGACGGAGCGGCTGTCGTTGTGGCACTTCGAGGCGCTCGTCGATCACGTCGTCCGCCGGGACGGGGTGAGCGACCCGGAGGCGCGCCTCAAGGTGGCGCAGGAGATGTCACGGCTGGCGCCTGCGCTCGAGAAGCAGCTCGTCCATGCGTGGCGCCGGCAGATGGCGGCGCTGGTGGGCAGGCAGGCGGTCGAGTTCGGTGCGGGGGTGCGTCGCGACTCGGTCGCGCGTGCGGAGGGTGGCGAGCTGCCGCTGCCGCGTGCGGTGGGGTTTGCGGACATCGTGTCGTTCACGCGGCTGACGGCTCAGCTCGGTGCGAGCGAGTTCGCGGAGTTCATCCAGACGTTCGAGACGCGTGCTCGGGACATCGTCACGGCGAACGGTGGCCGTGTGGTCAAGACGGTGGGTGACGCGCTGCTGTTCATCGCTGACGACGTGGTGACGGGTGCTGACGTCGCGCTGAGCCTGGCGAGCGCGGACGAGGCCGACATGGCGGTCGCGGGATATGCGGGACGGCCCGTGCGCGTGAGCCTCGTGTGGGGCCGTGTGCTGTCGCGGTTCGGTGACGTGTTCGGTCCGAGCGTGAACCTGGCGTCGCGGCTCACGGACCAGGCGGCTCCGTCGACGGTGCTGATGGACCAGGTGACGGCGCACCGTCTGGTGAACAACCCGCGCTTCGCTCAGACGACGCTCGAGCCGCGTGAGGTCGCGGGGCTGGGCGTGCTGACGCCGGTGCGGCTGGACTGGGCGCGCGCGCCCGAGGCGCACTGACTGCGTCGCCTCTGCCGGTCAGGAGACCGGTTGGATGAGCTGCGGCCCTTCGGTGGTCGCGGTGCTGACCGCAGCGCTGACGGGGTACCACTCGAGGTCGGGGACGGGGACGTCGAGAAGGGCCCGGGCGTCGCTGGCGCTCGTCGTGGGAGCGAGCCACTCGGCCCAGAGATCGGGCTGGAGCACGGCGGGCACTCGGTCGTGGAGGTCGAGCATGTCGCCTGTCGCGGCTTTCGTGATGACGGTCGTGGTGACGAGCCAGCGTGCTGGGTCGTCGTCGGCCTTGTCCTTGTCGCGCCAGAACTCGTAGAGGCCCGCGAACGCGGTCACGCCCTCGCTCGTGGGGCGGATGAAGTAAGGCTGCTTGCGGGCCTTCGGGTCGGCGCCCGCCTTCCACTCGTAGTAGCCCTCGGTCGGCACGAGGCAGCGGCGGGCCGCCATCGGCTTGGCGAACGCGGGCTTCTCGAGGAGGGTCTCGCTGCGCGCGTTGATCATCCGGGCGCCGCCCTTCGGGTCCTTGGACCAGGACGGCACGAGACCCCAGCGGGCGAGGCGCAGCGACCGTTCGGCTGCCGCTCCCGGTGCCGCACCGCGCGGTGCGCGCTCGACGACGATCCGCACCGGGTCGGTGGGCGCGACGTTCCACGACGCCTGCCAGGCCGCGAGCTCCGGGTCGAGGGGGAGCGTCGGGTCGATCATGAAGGCGTCGAGCAGGTCCTGGGTCTGCCGAAACGAGGCGAAGCGTCCGCACATGCCTCCACTGTCCCGCACCCCTCTGACATCGGCGCGGGAGGCGGCGAGCGGCAGCGGTCCGGCGAGTCCTGGCCCTGGTCAGGTAGCGCCGTCGGTGGGAGGCTGCTCGTGACGCGACCGGCGACGACGCGGACGCGTCGACCTGGCGTGCAAAGGGGGGACGACGATGGCGCGGTTCAGGAGCGGCATGCTGCTCGCGGTGGTAGGGGCGACGTCCCTGGCCGGGTGCACGTCGGGCGACGCGCAGTGCGCGGCACCGAGGGTCACCGTCGAGCCAGAGCGGGTCGTGGCAGGCGGCACGGTGACCGTGACCGGCGAGGGCTTCCTCGCGGCGTGCCACGACCAGGGCGAGGGGCCGAGCCCGGTGAGCACGGGGCTCCCGCTCACGCTGGCCCCGGACACCGAGGGCACTGAGACGGTCTTGTTCGGGACGTTCGACGCCGCGGCCGACGCGTCGGTCCGCACGAGCGTGACGGTCCCCGCCGAGACGCCGCCGGGGCCTGCGACCCTGACCCTGGGCCGCGCCTCGGTCGGCATCGAGGTCGCGGTGCCCTGAGCCGCACGGCGCCGCCCTGCCCGACGGTTCCCCACGGCGTGACACGAGACCGTCGCGACCGCAGAGCTGTGACGCATGCCTCCGTGACAGCCGCTGCCGCGAGGTCTGCCACTGGATCGAATCGATAAGATCGAGCGTGTGAGCCCGCGCCCGAACGACCCCGTCTCAGCCCCGCCCGCACCCCGAGGCGCTGGCTTCAAGTGGGTGCTCATGCTCGGCGCGCTCGCGGCCCTGCCGGCGATCACGGTCGACATGTACCTGCCGTCGCTCCCGACGGTCGCGCTCGATCTCCGCTCGACCGCGGCTGCCGCTCAGCTCACCGTCTCGGGGATGCTGCTCGGTGGCGCCGTCGGCCAGCTCGTCATCGGCCCGTTCTCCGACAGGTTCGGGCGGAGGCTGCCCGTCCTGATCGGCGTCGCGGCGCACGTGCTCGTGTCGCTCGCGTGCATCGTCGCTCCGACGATCGAGATCCTGATCGCCCTGCGCGTGCTGCAGGGCTTCTGCAACGCGGCCGCGTCGGTCGTCGCGATCGCGGTCATCCGTGACCGGTTCGTCGGCGCCGAGGCCGCGCGCCTCCTGTCACGCCTGATGCTCGTCATCGGTGTCGCGCCGCTGTTCGCACCCACAGTCGGCGGGGCGATCGCGTCGCGCGGCACGTGGCACCTCGTGTTCGCGGCGCTCGCCGTGATCGGCGCGGTGCTGCTGGTGATCGTGTGGCGCTTCATGCCGGAGACCCTGCCGGGGGACCGGCGCCGCATCGCGGGCCCGCGTGGCGTCTCCGCCGGCTACGCGTCGCTGCTGAAGGACAAGAAGTTCATGGCGGTCGCCGTCATCCCCGGGCTGGGGCAGGCGGTAATCATGTCGTACGTCGTCGGGTCGACGTTCGTGCTGCAGGAGGAGTACGGGCTCAGCGAGCAGCAGTTCGCGATCGCGTTCGCGATCAACGGTGTGGCGCTCGTCGGGTCGGCGCAGCTCAACGCGGCGCTCGTGCGGCGCGTGTCGCCGATGCGGATCCTGCGGGTCGCGCTCGTGGTGCAGATGGGCCTCGGCGCTGCGCTCGTCGCGGTCACCGCGACGGGCGCGGGCGGGCTCGTGGCGCTGCTGTGCGTGCTGTGGCTCGTGCTGGGCATGCAGGGGATGATCCCGGCGAACGCGTCGATGATCGCCCTGACGCCGTACGGTCACATGGCGGGCACGGCGGCCGCGCTCATGGGGGCGATGCAGGCCGGCCTCGCGGGGCTGATCAGCCCGCTCGTCGGGGTGCTCGGCGGGACGGCGGTCGCGATGGCGGCGGTCATGACGCTCGCGGTGGCGCTCGCGGTGACGGTCCTCGCCGTCGCGACGCCCGCCTACCGGCGCGGCGGCGCGTGGGGCGACGCCTGACGCTGGGCGCCCACGCTCGGGCCACCGCGGGCCGGGCATACTGTGGCCCATGCGCATCACCGCCAAGATCGACTACGCCGTCCGGGGCTGTCTGGAGCTCGCGACCACGTACGACGGCGGGTTCGTCAAGGCGGAGAGCGTCGCGACGGCGCAGCAGATCGCAGCTCCGTTCATGCTGTCGATCCTCGGCGACCTGCGGGGCGCCGGTCTCGTCGAGTCGAGGCGGGGAGCCGACGGCGGATACCGCCTCGCGCGGGACCCTGCGACGATCTCGGTCGCGGACGTGATCCGCGCGATCGACGGCCCGCTCGCGAACATCGCCGGGGTGCAGCCGGAGGACGTCGACTACCAGGGCTCGGCCGCGCACCTGCGCGAGACGTGGGTCGCGCTGCGCGTCGCGATGCGCACGGTCCTCGAGCACGTGACGCTCGCCGACGTCGCCTCCGGTGACCTCCCGCCCGCTGCGACCGACATGCTCGCCAAGCCGGACGCGTGGGTCACCCGCCCGCTGCCGGGACCGTCCCGCCAGCCGAACGCGCAGGTCAGGTCGCCGCAGGACCGTCTTCCTGGTGAGTGACGACGTCGCTATGCTCGGCGCGCGCTCATCACGGGCTTAGCGCACCCACGCTCGCGCGGCGACGCCGCGCCACGGACGGAAGCGGGGGCTCCCGTGCACAAGACCAGGATCATCGTCCTCAGTGCCTACGGCGTCGGAGCCGTCCTCATCGGGGCCTTCGTCGTGATCTACAGCGTCGGCGCGCTGCTGGTCGGGCTCTCCTGGTCCGGCGTGACGGACGGCTCCGAGGTGTCGGTGACGGGCACCGTCGTGTCGGTCGGCCCCGGCCGGGTCGTCAACGAGGACGAGATCGCCGAGGCGCGGAAGGGCGCCGAGGAGGAGGGCATCGCGCTCTCGCAGGCAGCGATCCCCCGGAGGCACGTGGGCACCTGCACCGTGACCTACGCGTTCGATGCGGGCGGCACGCGGTACGAGGGCGTCGATCTCGAGCCGAGGCAGACGTCGTGGTGCGGCCTTCGAGCGGGTGACCCCGTGTACATCGCCTATCCGGTCGGGCACCCGGAGCTGTCGAGCGACGATTACAACCGGTACCAGGCCGAGGCGAAGAGGGCCTGGGAGCGCACCTACCTCGCCGTGGGCGGTGCCGCGGTCCTCGTGATCGCTTCCGGCGTGACCGTGCACGTCCGCGCCCGTCGCCGGCCCCAGCTCGAGGTCGCGTCCTAGGGCTGATCGGCCCGCGCTCCCGATTCGCCGGGCAGCTCACGCGCGTCGGGTTCACCGGGTGAGTTGTCCACAGTCGCCGCGCGCTCCGCCCGAAAACCCCCTATGGTCTGCTTTGGCGTGCCGCGGGGGCGGCACGCCAGCACCGCGGGGGCGGGGCAGGACGGGGGACGACGTGGACGGTGTGGCCATCCTCGAGCGCGAGGTGCGCGAGCTCATCCGACGCCGGGGGATCGACCCCGAGCGCGACTCGGGCGACCTCGCGATCCTCGTCCGCGAGGCGGTCGAGGACTACGACCGCCGCTCGGGACGCGGCGTCGTCCCGACTCTCGCCGACGCTGACGACGCGACGCGCGAGATCGTCGCTGCAGTCGCCGGGATGGGCCCGCTGCAGCCGTACCTCGACGACCCCGAGATCGAGGAGATCTGGGTCAACGGCCCGCACAGGGTTTTCGTCGCGCGGCGCGGAGTCCCCGAGCTGACGACGACGATCCTCACCGAGACCCAGCTCCGCGACCTCGTCGAACGGATGCTCAAGTCCAGCGGACGGCGCCTCGACCTGTCCTCTCCGTTCGTCGACGCGACCTTGCCCGACGGGTCGCGCCTGCACGTCGTGATCCCTGACATCACGCGGCAGTGGGCCGTCAACATCCGCAAGTACGTCGTCGCCGCTCGCGGTCTCGAGGACCTCGTGGCGCTCGGGTCGCTCACCGTGCACGCAGCGCGGTTTCTCGACGCGGCGGTCCGGGCGGGGCTCAACATCCTCGTGTCCGGATCCACCCAGGCAGGCAAAACCACCATGGTGAACGCCCTGGGCGGCTCGATCCCCGCGAAGGAGCGGGTCATCGTGTGCGAGGAGGTCTTCGAGCTCAGGCTCGCGTGCCGCGACACGGTCGCGATGCAGTGCCGCCAGCCGAGCCTCGAGGGGACGGGCGAGATCCCGCTGCGGCGACTCGTCAAGGAAGCGCTGCGCATGCGTCCCGACCGGATCGTCGTCGGCGAGGTTCGTGAGGCCGAGAGCCTCGACCTGCTTATCGCCCTCAATGCCGGCATCCCCGGGATGGCGACCCTGCACGCCAACTCTGCGCGAGACGCCGTCGCCAAGCTCTGCCTGCTGCCGCTGCTCGCGGGGGAGAACGTCTCGGCGACGTTCGTGGTGCCGACCGTCGCGTCCGCGATCGACCTCGTCGTGCACCTTGGCGTCCGGTCTGACGGGACACGGCGTGTCGAGCAGATCGCGGCGGTCCCCGGCCGCGCCGAGGCGGGGTTCGTGCAGCTTGCCGACGTCTTCCGCACGGTCGACGGCGCGCTGGTCCGCGGAGACGGCTTCCCGCCAGGGCTCGAGCGCTTCGAACGCGCGGGCATCGACATCGCCGCCGAGCTGCGGGCCGCGAGCTGATGGGAGTCGTCGTCGGGCTCCTCCTGGGCGCCGGGGTCCTGTGCCTCTGGCTGTCCTGCTGGGAGCAGCAGGACCGTCCGCGCGGGACTACGCGCGGGGCCCGGATGGACGACGCCCTGCGGGCGGCGGGCCTGCCGGGCGTGCGGGTACGCAGCGTCGTCGGCATGTGCCTCGGCAGTGCGGTGGCCGTGCTGCTCGTCGCGTTCGCGGCGACACGCTCGTTCCCGATCGCGGCGAGCTTCGCGGTCATCGCAGCCGGGGCACCGGTCGCGATCGTGAGGCACCGCGCGCGCAAGCACCGCGAGGCGCTCCGCGAGGTCTGGCCCGAGGTCGTCGACCACCTCGCCTCCGGAGTGCGCGCCGGGCTCTCGCTGCCCGAGGCGCTCAGCCAGCTCGCGGTACGCGGCCCCGAAGAGCTGCGCGAGCCGTTCGCCGCGTTTGCGCGCGACTACCGCGCGACCGGCAGGTTCAACGACTGCCTCGACGATCTCAAGACCCGGATGGCCGATCCTGTCGCGGACCGTATCGTCGAGTCGCTCCGCCTCAGCCGCGAGGTCGGCGGGACGGACCTCGGTCGTCTGCTCCGCACGCTCTCCGCGTTCTTGCGCGAAGACCTCAGGACGCGCGGCGAGCTCGAGGCCCGGCAGAGCTGGACGGTCGCCGGAGCGAGGCTCGCCGTCGCGGGACCCTGGGTCATCCTCGCCCTCCTGAGCACGCGTCCTGAGACTGCGTCGGCCTACAGCTCGATCGAGGGTGCGCTCGTGCTCGCCGGAGGCGGCGCGGTCTCGACGTTCGCCTACTGGGCCATGCTGCGCATCGGGCGGCTTCCTGACGACGTGCGGGTGCTGCGATGAGCCCGGAGGTGGTGAAGGGCGCGGCGATCGGGCTCGTGGGCGGCGTCGGGCTGCTGACTATCGCGTGGCGCCTGCGCGCGCGTCGGATCACCTTCGCCGCGCGCGTCGCGCCGTATGTCGGTCGTCGAGACACCGGGTCGGCGCTCCTCGAGGAGTGCCGCGCCATCACGCCGTTCCCCACGCTCGAGATGCTGGTCGCACCCTGGGTCGCGACCCTCGGTGGGCTCGTCGCCAGGCTCGGCACACCGACGGTCCAGCTCAGGCGCCGGCTGCAGCGCGCCGGCTCGCGCTGGACGGTCGAGCAGTACCGGGCGCAACAGCTTCTCTGGGGCACGATCGGTCTCGCTGCCGGGCTCTTCCTCGCGCTCGTCCTCTCCGCGACCCGGAACCTCCCAGTGCTGCTGGGGGCAGTCCTCGTGTTCATCGCGGGCGCCAGCGGGGCCATGCTCCGCGACCGGGCGCTCGCCCGGACGATCCGCGCCCGAGACGAGGTCATGCTCCTCGAGTTCCCGACGATCGCCGAGCTTCTCGCGCTCGCGGTGGCCGCAGGGGAGGCTCCGGTCGCGGCCCTCCAGCGCGTCGCCCGGACCGCGAGCGGCGAGCTGGCGCGCGAGCTGCGGATGACGCTCGCGGACGTCCACGCAGGAGCGTCGCTCAGCGGCGCGCTCGAAGGCCTCGCGGACAGGACAGGGCTCGCGCCGCTCAGCAGGTTCGCGGAGGGCGTCGCCGTCGCTGTCGAGCGTGGGACGCCCGTCGCGGAGGTGCTCCGGGCTCAGGCCCAGGACGTGCGCGAGCAGGGGAAGCGGACGCTCATGGAGGTGGGTGGCCGCAAGGAGGTGCTCATGCTCGTCCCGGTCGTGTTCCTCGTCCTGCCGATCACCGTCGTCTTCGCCGTGTTCCCGTCGCTCTTCGTCCTGAGGATCGGGCTGTGACACAGGACGAGGCTCTGCCAGCACCTGCACGACCGGCGCCCGCCGTGGGCGCCGGAAAGACCATCAGGAAGGATCACGATGAACCAGGGGACCACGACGTGGCGAGCGCCGGACGTGTCATGGAAGGCGCGCCTCGCTGCGCGCGTCATGATGTCGGGCCCGCGCGACAGGGGAGACGTCCCTGGCTGGGTGCTCGTCACGATGATGAGCGCAGGCCTCGTCATCATCCTGTGGACCACGGCGGGCGGGCTGCTCTCCCAGCTGTTCACGGACGCGGTCAAGAGCGTCAAGGCACCCTGACCCGTCTCGGTGCGCGGCTCGGTGCCGCGGACGCAGGCTCTGCCCCCGTCGGGTTCGTCCTCGTCGGCGGGCTCGTCGTCGTGCTGTTCGTCGCGGCGCTCCAGCTCGCGCTCGTGCTGCACGTGCGGACGACCCTCGTCGACGCCGCTGCGGAGGGCGCACGCCTCGCTGCACGCGCGGACAGCACCCCGCGGGACGGCGTCGACCGCACGGTCCACCTCCTGACGAGTTCCTTGTCAGAGAGGTATGCGCAGGACGTCGTCGCAGGGACGGTCACCCATGACGACGTGCTGCTCGCTGAGGTGACGGTGACGGCCCCCGCCCCGGTGATCGGGCTGATCGGGTCCGCAGGGACGATCACGGTGCGCGGCCACGCGATCATGGAGCAGCAGTGAAGAGCCGGCCGCGCAGAGCCCGTCTCGCTCGACGGGTGCGCCTGGGCGCCGACGCTGGCAACGCCCAGGTCGAGTTCCTCCTCGTGGCCGTCGTCTTCATCATCCCGCTCGTCTACCTCGTCGTGTTCCTCAGCCAGGTGCAGGCGGCGGCGTTCGCGACCGAGGGGGCCGCCCGGGACGTCCTGCGGGCCTACACGATCGCGGACGACGATGCTGACGCTGCCGCTCGTGCCGCAGCGGCCGTCAAGGTCGCGCTGGAGGACCACGGGCTCTCTGCCGACCGCGCGGCCGTCGAGGTCGACTGCACCGAGCCGTGCGTCACCCCGGGGCAGGACATATCGGTGCGCGTGCACGTCCGGGTGCCGCTTCCCGGTGTCGCGAGCATCGGGCTCGACAGCATGTCCGTGCCCGTCGAGGCGTCCCAGCGGGGCGTCGTCGACCGCCTGCGAGCCGCGCCGTGACGCCCGCGGTAAGGGCGAGGCGACTTGCGCGACGTCTGCGCGACGATGACAGCGGTCAGGTGCTGGTCCTCGCGATCGGGTTCGTTGCGGTGGCGCTCGCACTCATCGCGACGGTGGCCGCTGTGACGAGTGTCCAGCTGGAGCGCAAGCGCCTTCTGTCCGTGGCCGACGCAGCTGCCGCGTATGCCGCCGGAACCTTCGACGAGACGCTGTTCCACGCGAACCTCGACCAGGTCGGCGACGCGACCGTGGATCCTGTCATCGTGCTGACCGACGCATCAGTGGCGTCGGCCGCGCAGGAGTACCTCGACGCCTCCGCCGACGTCGTGCCGCTGCGTGACGTGCGGCTCGTCTCTGGGACATCGCCCGACGGGCAGACCGCCGTCGTCGAGCTCGCGGGCGTGGCACGGCCAGCACTCGTCGGCTGGCTCATGGACGTGCTGGACGACGACGGCGGCGTCCGCATCGTCGTCGAGGGCGCGGCCCGCGGCAGCTGACGTCCCGCCCGCACAGTGAGCACGCCTGCACACGCAACGTGTGCGTGGGTGCTCGCTCTCCGGCTCGACGAGGGTGGGCGGACGCGGGGCGCTACCGCGTCGTCACGTCGACGTTGTGGCGGAACACGTTGTCCGGGTCCACCTCGGCCTTGAGAGCGCGCAGCCGCTCGAGAGTCGCGGGCGGGAACGCCTCCGCGACCCGCTCGGGGGAGCGGCTCGTCTCGAAGCTCGCATACAAGCCCACCATGTGCTCGCGCAGCGGTGCCCACACCCGCTCCAACGACTCCTCGGACCGGCCCATCGCCGAGACCGCGAACTGCGCACCCCGGTGCGCGAACGCCGTCGCCTCCGCCGGCACGTCCGTCGTCGCACCGCCCAGCGCACGGATCTGGAAGAAGTAGATCTCGCCCGACGCCAACGCCTCCGCAGTCGCCCGCGCAAACCCCGGCGTCACGCGCTCCAACAGCCCCGAGCGCGAGTGCGGTTCGCCGTCAGACACGTGCCCCTCCTCGGGCGCGTTCGCGATCACCGACTCGTACGTCGTCAACCGCACGTCCTGCCCATACAGAGGCGAGATCGCCGCGATCGGCTGCAGCCGCTCCACGATCGTCTCCGCGTCGTCCGAGACGACCATCGACATCGTCTGGACCACCGGCGGCTGCCCCGCCCGCGGCGCCCCCGTCAGCAGGAAGCTCGTCAGGTCGCGCGGCGCCGCCTCGACCACCGCACCCCACCGCACCAGGTAGTCCACGGGGTCCGAGAAGTCCTGCGTCAGCACACCCCAGCCAACCTCACCCACCTCGCCGGCCTCGATCTCGAACGATGTCACCACGCCCAGGTTGCCGCCCGCGCCGCGCACACCCCAGAACAGCTCCGCGTTCTCGTCAGCGCTCGCACGCACCACCGAACCGTCCGCGAGCACCATCTCCACCGCCCGCACGCGGTCGATCGTCAGCCCTTGCGAACGGCTCAAGAAGCCTACGCCGCCCGCCGTCGCGAGCCCGCCCACGCCCACACCGCCGAAGTCGCCCGACGTCACCGCCCACCCGAACGGCGCGATCACCCGCGCCACGTCCATCCATCGCGCACCCGGCTCGACCCGCACGAGCCGCGCCGCCTCGTCGAGCACCTCGACGGCGTTCATGCGCGACAGGTCCAGCACCAGGCCGCCGTCGTTCGTCGACCGGCCCGAGATGCCGTGCCCGCCCGAGCGCACGCCCAGGTCCAGGTCCGGGTGCCGGCGTGCGAACGCGAGCGCCTCGACCACCTCGGCCGTGCTGCGCGGCCGCAGCACGAGCCCCGGGTTGCCCCCGCGCATGTATCCGCCGCGAAGGCGGTGGAACTCCCGGTCGCCGGGCTCGACCGCGAGCTCGCGCAGGGACTCAGGCACGTCGTCGTACGCGACGCCCTCGCGGCGCAGCGCGAGCGACGCCCGCGGCCGCACCCGCACGCCCGCCGACCCACCCGGGACCTCCCGGTCCACCGCCTCGCGCAGCGCGGGCGCGACGTCCAGCGCGAACTCCCGCAGCACGTTCGGGTCGTCGCTCGACACGATGAACGTCCCCGCACCCTGCTCGACGACGAGCGGGAGCAGGTCCTCGACCCACGACCCGGCGGGGCCGTCGAGGAAGCCTCGCCGCACGGGCGTGAACCGCCCACCGATGTTCAGCAGGCGCCGCACCTCGCGCGGGTCACGGCCCGCCGCTTCCGCGGCGTCGTCGATCGCCGCGTTGCCGCGCGCGAACGCCTGCGTGCCGTTGCCGCCGTCGTCCTGGGCCAGGTAGGAGAGCGAGGGCAACCAGCCGTCCGCCTTGCGGCCCACGAGCCGCAGCATGCGCGGCTTGAGCGCGCCGAGCCAGATCGGCACGTCGTGGGCAGGAGCAGGCCCGCGCTTCGCGCCGTCGACGCGGTGGAACCTTCCGTCCACGCGCAGAGGCGACCGCTCGTGGACCGCCCACACGCCGCGGATGATGTCGATCGCCTCCTCGAGGGCCGTGACCCCCTCGCCGGGCGTCAGCCGCCGCCCGCCCATCGCCTCGATCGCGTCCCAGAACACCCCCGCACCCAGCCCCAGGTCCACGCGGCCACCCGAGAGCAGGTCGAGGCTCGCGACCGACCGCGCGAGCACGGCGGGCGGGCGCAGCGGCAGGTTGTGCACGTTCGCCGCCACCCGGATCCGCGTCGTCTGCGCTGCGACCCAGCTCATGAGCGTCCACGTGTCGAGGAACGCTGGCTGGTACGGGTGGTCCTGGAACGTCACGACCTCGTACCCGAGCTCCTCGCTCAGCTGCGCGAGCGCGACCGTCGCGTTCGGCTGGGCGGCGCCCGGAGTGATGAAGGTGCCCAGCTCGAGGCGATGACCGTAGTGCACGTGCCGCTCCTGCGTCCGACGGGCTGGCACGGGTGCGCCAGCGGCGGAGCGCCGACCTGCCGCTCCGCCTGACCGCACAACCCCGCCACCGCGGCCCGCATTCCGTGAGGGAGCGGCGGGCCGCGGAGGGTAACCTTGACTCTCGTGGCCACCACCGACTTCTCCGCCGAGATCAGCGCCCTGCGGGCGACCCTGAGCACGATCAGTGCCGTGAGCGACCCTGAGGCGCTCCGCGCACGCATCGAGGACCTGTCGCAGCAGGCGACCGCCCCCGACCTGTGGGACGACACCGACAAGGCGCAGAAGGTGACGACCGCGCTGTCCCAGGCGCAGAACGAGCTCGAGCGCATCACCTCGATGGAGTCGCGCATCGACGACCTCGAGGTCCTCGTCGAGATGGCGACCGAGGGCGCGGGCGACGACGACGCCGAGACGCTCGCCGAGGCTGAGACCGAGCTCCTCACGATCCGCAAGGACCTCGACCAGCTCGAGGTCCGCACCCTGCTGTCGGGCGAGTACGACGCCCGCGAGGCCGTCGTGACGATCCGCGCCGGCGCGGGTGGCGTCGACGCCGCCGACTTCGCCGAGATGCTCATGCGCATGTACCTGCGCTGGGCCGAGCGGCACGGCTACTCGACCGCGGTCCTCGACACGTCCTACGCCGAGGAGGCGGGCCTCAAGTCCGCGACGTTCGAGGTCAAGGCTCCCTACGCGTTCGGCCACCTGTCCGTCGAGGCTGGCACGCACCGCCTCGTGCGCATCTCGCCGTTCGACAACCAGGGCCGCCGCCAGACGTCCTTCGCCGCCGTCGAGGTCATCCCGCTCATCGAGCAGACCGACTCGATCGAGATCCCCGAGAACGAGATCAAGGTCGACGTCTTCCGGTCGTCCGGCCCCGGCGGGCAGTCGGTCAACACGACCGACTCTGCCGTGCGCCTCACGCACATCCCGACGGGCATCGTGGTGTCGATGCAGAACGAGAAGTCGCAGATCCAGAATCGCGCGGCTGCCATGCGCGTCCTCCAGTCGCGCCTCCTCCTCGAGCGTCAGGCTGAGGAGAAGGCCAAGAAGAAGGAGCTCGCCGGGGACATCAAGGCGAGCTGGGGCGACCAGATGCGCTCCTACGTGCTGCAGCCCTACCAGATGGTCAAGGACCTGCGCACCGAGCACGAGGTCGGCAACACGGGCGCCGTGTTCGACGGCGACATCGACGACTTCATCGAGGCCGGCATCCGCTGGCGCCGGTCCAAGCGCGACTGATCCCCGCACGCCGCACGGCCGCGCGGTGCGTCCAGAAGACTCCCAGAGCGCTTCCAGGACGGCGGGCGGCGGCGTGTCCGCCCCGAACTCCGGGACGGGTCTGCCTACGCTCGACGAGGCTCACCGTGGTCTGCGGTCGCGACGCGACCCGCCACGGGGGCTGTCGGTCGTCTGGCCGACCGGCACGAAGGAACGGAACCGGCACCCCACGTGATTCGCCTGGAGAACGTCACCAAGATCTACGCACGCGGTGCGCGACCCGCGCTCAGCTCGATCTCTCTCGAGATCGAGCGTGGCGAGTTCGTGTTCCTCGTGGGCGCGTCCGGCTCGGGCAAGTCCACCTTCCTGCGGCTCGCGCTGCGCGAGGAGCGCCCGACGTCGGGCACGATCCTCGTGGCCGGCAAGGACCTCTCGACGCTGTCGAGCTGGAAGGTCCCCGCACTGCGCCGCCAGATCGGCGCCGTCTTCCAGGACTTCCGCCTGCTGCCCAACAAGACGGTCTTCGAGAACGTCGCGTTCGCGCTGCAGGTGATCGGCAAGCCCAAGCACCACATCGAGACCGTCGTCCCTGACGTCCTCGAGATGGTCGGCCTCGGCGGCAAGGAGAAGCGCCGCCCGCACGAGCTCTCCGGCGGTGAGCAGCAGCGCGTTGCGATCGCTCGCGCGTTCGTCAACCGCCCGCCGATCCTGCTGTGCGACGAGCCGACCGGCAACCTCGACCCGACGACCTCCCTGGGGATCATGCGCCTGCTCGACCGCATCAACCGCACCGGCACGACCGTCGTCATGGCGACGCACGACGACGAGATCGTGGACCAGATGCGCAAGCGCGTCATCGAGCTGTCCGCGGGCGAGCTCGTCCGCGACCAGCACCGTGGCGTGTACGGCTCGGCGCGCTGAGGGACGGGATCATGAGACTTCAGTTCATCCTCTCCGAGATCGGCATCGGGCTGCGTCGCAACCTGTCGATGACCATCTCCGTCATCCTCGTCACGTTCGTCTCGCTCACGTTCGTGGGTGCCGCGGGCCTGCTGCAGATGCAGGTGTCCAAGCTCAAGGACGACTGGTACGGCAAGGTCGAGGTCACGGTCCTGTTGTGCCCTAACGGCTCGTCCAAGGTGCAGTGCGCCGCAGGCGAGGCCACGCCCGAGCAGGTGACCGACCTCGAGGCGCTCATCAAGTCGCCCGAGCTCGCCCCGGAGATCCAGGAGGTGTGGTTCGAGACGAAGGAGCAGGCGTTCGAGTCCTTCCAGGAGTACTTCTCCGGTCAGGACTGGGCCGAGGCGATCCGTGCCGAGGACATGCAGGCGTCCTTCCGCATCAAGCTCGTCAACCCCGAGAACTACCAGGTCGTCTCTGACGTCCTGACGGGCCGCCCGGGCGTCGAGAGCGTCGAGGACCAGCGCAAGATCTTCGACTCGCTGTTCCTCGTGCTCAACCGTGCGTCCGTGCTCGCCGTCGGGCTCGCTGCGGTCATGCTGCTCGCCGCGGTGCTGCTCATCACCACCACGATCCGCCTCTCGGCGCTCAGCCGACGGCGTGAGACGGGCATCATGCGGCTCGTCGGCGCGAGCAACCTGTTCATCCAGCTGCCGTTCATGCTCGAGGGCGCGCTGGCCGCAGCGCTCGGTGCGGTGATGGCGGTCGGCGGGCTGTGGCTGGGCGTGAAGTACCTCGTGACCGACTGGCTCGCGGGCGAGGTCTCGTGGGTGCCGCTCGTCGGTGTCGGCGAGGTCTGGACGATCGCCCCGTTGCTGCTCGCCGTCGCGATCATCCTTGCCGCCATCTCCTCCCTGGTGACCCTCAACCGCTACACGAAGGTGTGACATGAGGAACCTGCGTCGTTCTCTTGCCGCCCTGATCGTCGTCGGGCTGGTCGCGGTCGTCGCGCCCGCACCCGCGGGCGCGGACACGCTCGACGACCTGCGCGAGAAGAAGGAAGCCGCGCAGAAGGCGCGGAGCGCCGCCGAGAAGGAGATCGACAACCTCGAGGAGGACCTCGAGGACACGGACGCCGACATGGCGGCCGCATACGTCGAGCTCAAGCGCGTCGAGGCGCTCCTGCCCGTCGCGCAGGCCGAGCTCGACGAGGCCGTCGCGACGCACACGAAGGCGCAGGCCGCGGCCGACTCGCTCGGCGAGCGTCTCGAGGACGCCAAGTCCCAGGAGTCGCTCCTCGTCACCCAGGTCCAGGAGCAGGACGCGGCCGCGACGACGACGCGTGCGTCGATCGCCGAGCTCGCACGTCGCGCGTACCGCGGCGAGGGCCGGGCCGACAGCCTCGGACTCGTCGTCGGCGCGTCGAGCACCGAGGACTTCGTCGACCGCTACACGCTCTCCCAGACCGCCCTGCGCGCCCAGACGAACTCGCTCACGGACCTGCAGCAGGCGGAGGCGACGTCGCGCAACGCGCAGGCCCGCCTTGCCGGGGTCCGCGAGCAGATCGCCTCGCTCAAGACCGAGGCGGACGCCGCGGTCGTCGCCGCGCAGGAGGCTCAGGGCGCGGCCGAGAAGAAGAAGCAGGAGGTCGCGGCCCTCGTCTCGTCCCAGCAGGCACAGCTCGCCAAGATCGAGAACCGCAAGGCGCAGCAGCTCGCGGCGAAGGCGCAGAAGGAAGCCGACGCGAAGGCGCTCGAGAGCGAGATCCAGAAGGTCATCGGCCTGACGCAGAAGGAGAAGGCTCGTCTCGCCGCGATCCGCGCGGCGGAGCGTAAGGCTGCTGAGGAAGCTGCGAAGAAGGCGGCTGAGGACGCAAAGAAGAACGGCAGCAACCCGCCGACGTCGCTTCCCGGCAACGACCCGCCGTCCAGCTCGAAGTTCCTCGCCTACCCGGTGAAGAACGTGCACATCACGTCGCGGTACGGCTACCGCATGCACCCCGTGCTCGGGTATCTCCGCCTGCACGCGGGCACCGACTTCCGCGCATACTGCGGCACGCCGATCTATGCGTCTGCTGCGGGCACCGTGCAGTGGGCGCGCTACGTGTCGGGCTTCGGCAACCAGGTCCTCATCAACCACGGGACCGTGGCCGGTGCGAACCTCATGACGAGCTACAACCACTTCTCGAAGTTCGCCGTGGCGACGGGCCAGCGCGTCTCCAAGGGACAGCTCGTCGGATACTCCGGCACGACCGGCACGAGCACCGCCTGCCACCTGCACTTCGAGGTCTACGTCAACGGGTCCACCGTCAACCCCATGTCGATGCTCTGAACCGATAATCGCTCGGGAGACCAGGCGCTCGCCGGGTATCCTGGATGGTCGCGGCCGATCGGCGCCGCAGCACGACTCATCCCGGAGGAGGGACGATGGTGAAGGGCAAGCTGTACCAGATCCCTGACGGCTCCAAGAAGAGCCACCGGCCCGACGCCGGGCGGGTGCCGGTGAAGCAGATGATCGCGCAGAACAAGAAGGCGCGTCACGACTACGTGATCGAAGACGTCTACGAGGCGGGCATCGTCCTGTCCGGCACGGAGGTCAAGGCGCTGCGCGCCGGCCGGGCGTCGCTCGTCGACGGCTATGTCGCCGTAGACCGGGGTGAGGCGTGGCTCGAGAACGCGCACATCTCCGAGTACGCCCAGGGCACGTGGACCAACCACGCGCCGCGTCGCAAGCGCAAGCTTCTGCTGCACAAGAACGAGATCGTCCGGCTCGGCAACGACGTGCAGGCCAAGGGCCACACGATCGTCCCGCTGTCGATCTACTTCCTCGACGGCCGTGCCAAGGTCGAGATCGCGCTCGCGCGCGGCAAGAAGGAGTACGACAAGCGTCAGACGCTGCGCGAGCGTCAGGACAACCTCGAGGCACAGCGCGCCATGCGTCACCGGGAGATGAGCTGACACCTTGCGCGACGGCCCGGCTCGTCCGGGCAGGTCCGACGTCGGGTGGGGCGTGTCCGGTGCCACCACAAAAAGCAGTGCGGGCCCCGACGAGGGTGCTCTAGACTGGTCTTGCTTGTCAGGCTCACCCCTCGGGGTGGCGCCCGCGGGCGTTGCTTGACAACTGCACAGGGGGTGATCGGTTTCGACGGTGGTCGTGCTTCGAGGAGAAGCGGGCCGAGGATGCAGACTTATCTCGTTAACGATGTCTGCAAACCAATAGGTGCCGATTCCAAGCGCACCGACTTCGCCCTCGCCGCCTGAGCGAGCCCCGAAGTCCGTCAGCCCGGGCTAGCTTCCGTCCCGGTTCCTGGCGTCATCTAGGAAGCCACTGCTCACGTCGCTCGTCATCGGCGGCGTGGGGACTCTCAGATGACTGGGCCTGTCAGCAGCATGTCTGCATGAGAGCTGGGGCCGAGAAAAGCCATTAGCAGACTGCGCCCGGAGAAGTCCTGGATACGCGTCACCGGACCGGGGTTCGATTCCCCGCACCTCCACCCCTGCACGACGAAGGGCCCCGCCGCTGGCGGGGCCCTTCGTCGTACCCGCCACCTTCGCGGAGCGAGGGCGTGGCGGGCTCGGGCTCGGTGAGGCGCCCCCGGCTCAGGGTGTCGTCTCGCCCGGCGGGCGACCCCGTCGGGGGAGTGGGCCCGCGCCCCGGGGGGAGCGTCCAGCGCGGTCGAGAGCGTCGCGCAGGATCACCTCGATCTGGGCGTTGACGCTGCGCAGGTCGTCGGCGGCCCAGTGCGCGACGGCGTCGTGCACGGCCGGGTCGAGGCGGAGCAGCACCTGCTTGCGCGCCGCACGAGCGGGGCGTGCCCCGCCCGCGCTGCTGCGGGTGTTCTCGTCGTGCGGGGTGCGGGGCGCGGGCTCGCCCGAGGAGGGCGGGGCACCGTCGGTGCCGCGCCCTGCCGGGGTGGTCGCGTCGTCGTGCACGTGTCAGCTGTAGAGGCTGCCGGTGTTGACGATCGGGGTCGCGCGCGAGTCGCCGCACAGGACGACGAGCAGGTTGGACACCATGGCGGCGCGGCGCTCGTCGTCGAGCGCGACGATCGAGTCGCGCTCGAGGCGTTCGAGCGCGGTCTCGACCATGCCGACCGCTCCCTCGACGATCTTCTCGCGGGCCGCGATGATCGCGCCGGCCTGCTGGCGCTGGAGCATCGCCTGGGCGATCTCGGGGGCGTAGGCGAGGTGCGAGATGCGCGCCTCGATGATCTCGACGCCGGCGAGCGCGACGCGCTCGGCGACCTCGTGGGCGAGCTCGGCGGAGACCTGGTCGGTGGATCCGCGCAGGGTGGCCTCGCCGTCGTCGGCGTTGTCGTAGGGGTGTGTCGTCGCGACGTGCCGGAGCGCGGCCTCGGACTGGACGCGGACGAAGTTGGCGTAGTCCTCGACGGCGAACGTCGCGCGGGCGGTGTCGGCGACCTGCCAGACGACGATGGCGCCGATGTTGACGGGGTTGCCGTCGGCGTCGTTGACCTTGAGCTCGCTCGTCTCGAAGTTGCGGACGCGCACGGAGACGGTCTTGCGGGAGGAGAGCAGGGGCGTCAGGACGAGTCCGGTGCGGCGGACGGTGCCGATGTAGCGGCCGAAGAACTGCACGACCTTGGTCTGGCCGGGGTTGACGATCGTGAGGGCGCTGTAGGCGAGGACCGACACGATGGACAGGATCGAGCCGGCGACGGCGAGGAGGGCCTTGAGGGCGACCGGGTCGACGAGCTCGATCCCGACGAAGGCTCCGGCCGCGAGGGCGAGGAGCAGGGTGGCGCCTCCGAGCGCGGCCCATCCGTTGCGCATGGTGACGGTGCGCTCGTCGATCTCGACGCGGACGCCGTCATGTCCGACGGGGACGGTGCTGGGGGTGCCTCCGACGGACTGGTCTGCCTCGCTCATGGTCTGCCTCTCCTCGTGCTCGTTGGTAGCAAAGTGATATCACTTTTCTAGCCTCGAGCGCCAGAGAGAGGTCAGGCGAGGGAGAGGAAGAGCTTCTCGAGGCGCTCCTGGTCCGACACCGACGGGTCGTCGGCGACGAGGCACTCGCGCATACCGCCGGCGATGAGCGCGAAGCCGGCGCGGTCGAGCGCCTTGCTGACGGCTGCGACCTGAGTGAGGACGTCCTCGCACTCCCGGCCCTCCTCGAGCATCTTGATGATCCCGGCGATCTGGCCGTGCGCGCGCTTGAGCCGGGTGGTGACGGCCTGGGTGGTCTCGGGTGGGAGCTTCATGTGGACAGCATACCCCCGGGGGTGTACCGTTGCGAGCATCAGGTACCCCAGGGGGTATCTTCCGACGAGAAAGCGAGGAGCAACACATGTGCCGACCGGTGGCATGCAAGAAGTGCGGCAAGACGACCTGGGCGGGCTGCGGCCAGCACGTCGACTCCGTCATGGCGTCCGTGCCAAAGTCCGAGCAGTGCCGTTGCGCTGACGAGCCGCAGACCTCGGTCGGCGCGCAGCAGAAGTCCGGCGGCTGGTTCTCCGGCCTCTTCGGCCGCTGACGAGGCGCGCCATGAGCAACCCGCAGGCCGTACCCCGCACGATCGTCATCGGCGGCGTCGCCGCCGGAATGTCCGCCGCCACCCGGCTGCGCAGGCTCGACGAGGACCGCGAGATCGTCGTCCTCGAGCGCGGCGAGCACGTCTCGTTCGCGAACTGCGGGCTGCCGTACCACGTCGGCGGCGTCATCGAGGACCGTGAGGCCCTCCTGCTGCAGACGCCCGCGTCGCTCGGCGCGCGCTTCCGCCTCGACGTGCGCACCGGGCACGACGTCGTCGCGATCGACCGCGGCGCCCGCACCGTGACCGCCCGGCTCCGGTCGGGCGAGGAGGTCGAGCTCGGCTACGACTCGCTCGTCATCGCGACGGGCGCCTCCCCGATCCGCCCCGCGCTCCCGGGCGCCGAGCGGGCGCACGTGCTGCGCGACGTCGCCGACGTCGACCGCATCGTCGCGGCAGTCGCCGCAGGACCGCGCACCGCCGCGATCGTCGGTGCGGGCTTCATCGGCGTCGAGCTCGCCGAGAACCTCGCGCTGCGTGGTCTCGACGTCACGGTCGTCGAGCTCGCGGACCAGGTCCTGCCGCCGCTCGACGTCGAGATGGCCGCGCTCGTGCGCGCCCGCCTCGAGGAGAACGGCGTCACGGTGCGCACCGGCGCTGCGGCGACGAGCGTCACCGAGACCGACCTCGTGCTCGACGACGGCTCGACCGTCCCGGCGGACCTGCTCGTCATGGCCGTCGGAGTCTCGCCCGAGTCACGTCTCGCCCGCGAGGCGGGGCTCGAGACGGGAGAGCGCGGCGCTGTCGTCGTCGACGAGCAGCAGCGCACGAGCGACCCTGCGATCTTCGCCGTCGGCGACGTCGCGGTGAAGCGCGACGCGATCAGTGGCGGCGACGCGTTCGTCCCGCTCGCGCAGACCGCCAACCGTCACGGCCGCCTCGTCGCGGACGCGATCACCGGCCGTCCGGTGCGGTCCCAGCCGGTCCTCGGCACGGCGATCGTCGGGGTGTTCGGACTGACCGCCGCCTCCACCGGGTGGAGCGAGCGCCGTGCCCGCGCGGCAGGTCGGGACGTCCGTGTCATCCACACGCACCCGAGCGACCACGCCGGCTACTACCCGGGGGCGCGCCCCATGGCGCTCAAGCTCGTCGTCGACGCTGCGACGGACGAGATCCTGGGTGCGCAGGGTGTCGGCGAGGCGGGCGTCGACAAGCGGATCGACGTCGTCGCGACGGCGATCCGCAGCGGGCTGCACGCGAGCGACCTCGCCGACCTCGAGCTTGCCTACGCGCCGCAGTTCGGCTCCGCGAAGGACCCGGTCAACATGCTCGGCATGATCGCGGAGAACCTCGCGTCCGGCCTGACGCGGTCGGTCCAGTGGCACGAGCTGGACGCCGTCCTCGCGGCGGGTGCGACGCTCGTCGACGTCCGGACCCCGGCCGAGCACGAGCGCGAGTCGATCCCCGGCGCGGTCAACATCCCGCTCGACGAGCTGCGCGAGCGGCACGGCGAGATCGGGGAGGGGCCTGTCGTGGTGCACTGCGCCGTCGGGCAGCGCGGTCACAGCGCCGCACTGCTGCTCGCGCAGCTCGGGCACGACGACGTCCGCAACCTCGACGGCGGCATCCGTACCTGGAGCACGGCGACGCGGTAGCGCGCACGGCTGCGCCGCAGCGCGGAGCCAGGATGCAGCACGACGCGGGCGCCCGCACCTCACCGGTGCGGGCGCCCGCGTCGTCGTGCGATGTCGCCGCCGCGGGTCGTCGCCGCGGGCGTCGTCGCGCGACGGCGGCGCCGCGCTGACGGGTCAGCGGCGTCCGCGGTCCAGCTTCATCGCCGCGAGGACGAGGTCGTGGATGTCGGTGTTGTCGCGGACGTCGCGCATGCGGGCCGCGCCCGGGCCCTCAGCGGTGGCCGGGGTCGCGGCGCCCGTGTGGCCGCCGGTCGTCCAGTCGACGTAGAACTCCTGGTCCGTCCCGTACAGGGTGATGGGCCCGTCCTCGGCCTGCTCGCCGTCGCCCGACTCGTCGTCGTCGGGGTTCTCGATGGCGAGGCCGCCGGTCTCGTGGTCGCCCGCGACGACGACGAGCGTGTTGCCCTCCTTCTTCGCGAAGTCACGTGCGAGCGCGACCGTCCGGTCGAGCGCACGGCCCGCCTCGATCATGAGCGTCGCGTTGCCGTGGTGCGCCATCTCGTCGATGCCCTCCTCCTCGATGACGAGGAAGAAGCCCTGCTTGTCCTTCTTGAGCACGTCGAGGGCCTTGGTGGCCATGGTCGGCAGCGGCACGGACGGGTCGTAGATGGCGTCGGGTCCCTCGTTGTGGTGCTCGAACATCTCCTCGTTGGCGAAGAGCCCGAGGAGCTTGCCGCCCTCGCGGACCTTGGCGGCGGCGAGGGTGTCGGCATCGGTCACGTACTCGTACCCGAGCGTCTTGGCGCGCTCGACCAGGTTGCCCTTCGTGCCCTTCGACTGCTCGCTCGGGTCGGTCGGCGGGTTGTCCGGCCACGCGCCTTCCTCGTCCGCGGGGTACCACCAGTCCTCGCCGCCGCCGAGGATGACGTCTGGCTGGGTGACCTCGAGGAACTGGCGGGCGATCTCGCTCTGGTCGCCGCGGTCCGCGACGTGCGACCCGAAGGAGGCGGGCGTCGCGTCGGTGACCTGGGAGGTGGTGACGAGCCCGGTCGCCTTGCCAGACTTCTTGGCTCGCTCGAGCAGGCTCGTGACGGGCTTGCCGTCGACGTCGACGCCGACGGCGCCGTTGTAGGAGCGGACCCCGGTCGCGAACGCGGTCGCGCCGGCCGCGGAGTCGGTGACGACGTCCTCGGGATCCGCCGGGTCTGTGTGGGCCCAGCCGTGGTACGGCATCTGGTCCATCTCGAGCTCCGCGTCGCGTCCGACGGTCGCGAGCCTGATGAGCTCGCGGTGGGCGATGCCCATGCCGTCGCCGACGATGAAGATGACGTTCTTCGCGCGGGTGTCGTCGCGGTGGTGCTTCTTGTCGTGGCCGTGCCATCCGGAGCCGGAGGCTCCGACGGTCCCGGCGAGCACGAGGGCCAGTGCGGCCCCGGCGACGCGCGATCGTGTGGGTGTGGACCTCATCGCGTTGCCCCTTTCGGCGGGCGGGTGAGCCCGTCGGTCGGGTCCGGCATCCCAGCCGTGTGCCGGCCGCCACGCTGCGGTCGACGGCTCGTGCCGGACCCTGTGACGCTAAGTCCGTGCCGGGAATGCCGCAAACGGGGCAACTCGGGCACCCGCGGTCTGTGGCTCGCGCGGGAGGAGGTGCGCGCCGCCTGGCGCACACCTCCTCGGACGGTCAGCGCGCGACGGCGAAGCCGCCGGTCCACGGGAGCTTCTCGCCGACGGCGAGGGTGAGCTGCAGGAACCCGAGGGCCTCGAGCTCGCGCGCCCGGGAGAGCGCTCCGGCGTCGAGGGCGGAGACGCCGCCCGCGGTGACGGCCCCGATCAGCGCGGCCTTGGCGTCGGTGTCGTCCCCGGCGACGAGGACCGTGGTGGGCAGGCCGCCCACGGTCTTGGCGGAGAGCGTCGCGGCGAAGGTGGTGTTGAACGCCTTGAGGACCTTGGCGCCGGGGATGCGTGCGGCGATCTGCGCGGTCGCGGAGCTGTCGGACGGGACGACGAGGGAGTCGAACGTGCTGAAGTCGAGGGGGTTCGTGATGTCGACGACGACGCGGCCGTCGAGCTGGTCGCCGTACGTCGCGAGGACGTCGTCGACGGCGGGGTAGGGGACGGCGAGGATGACGATGTCGCCCTGGACGGGGGTGTTCTCGCCGTGGCCGACGTACTGGACCGAGACGCCGCCGTCGGCGAGCACGCCGCCGATCGCGTGGGCCATGTTGCCGGTGCCGATGATGGTGATCGTGGTCATGAGGAGCTCCTTCGACGGGGGTGGTGCCGAGCGGGCGGCCCGGTTTCATCGACGCTACGCCGCATTGGTTGAAGCGTCAACCAATGCGCTATGATGAGGGTATGAACGACGACAGCACCGTGGTGGCCCCCGACGACAGCCCTTGGCTCAGCCCCGAGCAGCTGTCCGCCTGGGTGCGATTCATCGGCGTCGTCGAGCTCCTGCCGGGCGTCCTCGACTCCCAGCTCCAGCGCGACAGCGGGCTCAGCCACTTCGAGTACTACGTCCTCGCGATCCTCTCCGAGGCCCCGGACCGCACCCTGCGCATGACAGGCCTCGCAGCCCGCACCAACGCGACCCTGCCGCGCCTCTCCCACGTCGTCACCCGCCTCGAGAAGCGCGGGTTCGTCAGCCGCGCCGTCTGCGACGCGGACCGCAGGGCGATGAACGCCCGCCTCACCGACGCAGGCTGGGACGCCGTCGTCGAGGCCGCACCCGGGCACGCGCGCACGGTCCGCTCCCAGGTGTTCGAACCGCTCAGCGACGAGCAGGTCGCCCAGCTCCACACGATCAGCGACCTGATCCTCGGCCGGATCGACCCCGAGGGACGCCGCTCGCTGCCCTACGGACGCTGACGAGTCCCGAGAGAGGCCGCACAGCCCCGAGATCCCACGAATCCGGGGCCCGCGGTGCTACGTTCAGCCCGACGGCGTCCCCGCCGACGACCACCGGCCCCCACACCAGGACACCCCATGAGCGAGACCGGATACGGCGACTTCGAGTTCGAGCGGCGCTTCTTCGTCCGAGGCCTGCCTGACGCGGTGCGGGACGACCCGACGCCGACGCTCATCGTGCAGTCCTACTTCCTGGCAGTCGACGGCTACGCCATGCGACTGCGCGTCCAGGCGGACGGGATCGTGCTCGACCCGAGCGCCGACCTCGACGCGGTCGACCTCCTCGACGTGCACGCGGACCGCTTCGACTTCTGCGCGCTCACCGTCAAGGGCCCGCAGGTCGGTGGCACGCGGTACGAGGCCGAGCGCGAGATCGACGTCCACGTCGGCATCGAGATGATGCGGCGCGGGGGAGCTCGCATCGTCAAGAACCGCTACTCCGCCTGGCTCGGCGACGACGGCTGGGTCGTCGACGTCTTCGCGGGGCGCAACCGCGGCCTCGTCATCGCCGAGTGCGAGCGCGGTACTCCGGTGACGAACCTCAGCATCCCGTCGTTCTGCGTCACCGAGGTGACCGAGGACCGCCGGTTCGCGAACGAGTCCCTCGCGCACGCACCGTTCCCCGCGTGGCAGCACGAGTTCGCGCGCGAGCTCGCCGACCGCGGCCCGACCTTCTCCTCGGGGTTCGGGACGAACACCCTCGCGAGCCCGCTCGCCTGAGCAGGCCTCAAGGCGTCAGCGGGCCTCGCGACCGCGGAGCTCGTCGATCTGTCGCCGCTCCCGCTTCGTGGGACGCCCGGCGCCTCGCTCGCGCATCGGCGCGAGCGGGACCTCGGTGCGCGGGGGAGGCGGAGGTGTGAGGTCCTGGACGGCCTCGGCCGCGAGCGGCGCGCTCACCCGCTTGGTGAGGACCCGACGTACGACGAGGATGCGTTCGCCCGCGTCCGTGCGGGCGCGCACCTCGTCGCCGACCCGGACGGGCGACGACGGCTTGGCCTTCTCCCCGTTGACGCTCACGTGCCCGGCGCGGCACGCCGCGCCGGCGAGGGAGCGTGTCCGGTAGACGCGCACCGCCCACGTCCAGCTGTCCGCGCGGGCCTTCGCGCCGTCGGGCGCAGGGCTCCCGGGAGGCGGCGACGGGGCTGCGGGGGAGGTCACCCGAGCACTGTACCGACGCCCGGACGGACCGGGTGTGTCGGAGGGGGCGTCGTAGACTCGTGCTCATGAGCGAGACCCTCCCCTCCCCGAACGGACCTTCTGCCCCGTCCGGCCCCACGGGCCCCGGCGGGCCGAGCCGCGACGGCGGCGCCACGGGCCTGCTCGAGCGCGTCGAGCAGACGCAGGAGGTCGAGCCGGGGGACCACGAGCGCTTCTCGCACTACGTCCGCAAGGAGAAGATCCTCGCC
Source organism: Sanguibacter hominis ATCC BAA-789 (assembly GCF_012396185.1). Taxonomy (GTDB): domain Bacteria; phylum Actinomycetota; class Actinomycetes; order Actinomycetales; family Cellulomonadaceae; genus Flavimobilis; species Flavimobilis hominis. The sequence goes on along the minus strand of NZ_JAAXOW010000001.1, from coordinate 277,408 downwards.
TCCGCCGTCTCGGGGAACCCCGTGATCGCGCTGTGCGGCAAGGTGTGGGTCCCCGGTCGCGACCCGAACCGCTTCCCGGTGTGCCCCGTGTGCAAGGAGATCTACGAGGGCTTCCGCAAGCCCGAGGACGGCGACGGGAACGACGGCGCCGGCGACTCGGACAAGTGACGGAGGCAGCAGAGCAGCCTGACCTCTTCGCCTCCGCTCTCGAGGACCGCGTCCAGCGGGCTCGCGAACGTTCGGCGGAGCGCGCCCGGGCGACCGTCGGTGGGCCCGCGCCGCGGCAGGCTGTGCAGAGCATGCCCGTGCACGCGTCGTCGGCGGCGGCGTCTCAGCTCGCGCCCGCGTTCCCGCAGCGTGCGCCCTGGGGTACCGCGACGAAGCTGCGTGCGTGGCAGGCCGAGGCGCTCGAACGGTACCGCGCGACGCACCCGCGCGACTTCATGGCTGTCGCGACCCCGGGCGCCGGCAAGACGACGTTCGCGCTGCGGCTCGCGACCGAGCTCCTCGAGGCGGGCGTCGTGCGGCGCGTGACCGTGGTCGCACCGACCGAGCACCTCAAGCACCAGTGGGCCGACGCGGCTGCGCGCGTGGGCATCAAGATCGACCCGTCGTTCCGCAACAACCAGGGGCGGCACGGCGCCTTCTACGACGGCGTCGCGATCACGTACGCGCAGATCGCTGCCAACCCCGCGCTCCACCGCGCCCGCACGGAGGCCGACCGCACGCTGGTCATCCTCGACGAGGTGCACCACGGGGGCGACGCGCTGAGCTGGGGTGATGCGGTGCGCGAGGCGTTCGAGAGCGCCACCCGCAGGCTCATGCTGACGGGAACGCCCTTCCGCTCGGACACCGCCAAGATCCCGTTCGTGCGCTACGAGCGCGGCAACGACGGCATCCGGCGCTCGTCGGCCGACTACACGTACGGCTACGGTCAGGCGCTGCGCGACCACGTCGTGCGGCCTGTGATCTTCATGTCGTACTCCGGGAACGTCCGTTGGCGCACGAAGGCGGGCGACGAGATCAGCGCGCGCCTCGGCGAGCCGCTCACGAAGGACATGACCGGGCAGGCGTGGCGCACCGCGCTCGACCCGAACGGCGAGTGGATCCCGTCGGTCATCGCGGCTGCGGACAAGCGCCTCACCGAGGTGCGGCGCTCCGTCCCCGACGCGGGCGCGATGATCATCGCGACCGACCAGACGGACGCGCGCGCGTACGCGGGCCACATCGCCCGGCTGACGGGCGAGTCGCCGACGGTCGTCCTCTCGGACGACGCAGGTGCAGGGCAGCGCATCGAGGAGTTCTCGTCGTCGGACTCGCGCTGGCTCGTCGCCGTCCGCATGGTCTCCGAGGGTGTTGACGTCCCGCGTCTCGCGGTCGGCGTGTACGCGACGTCGGCGTCGACGCCGCTGTTCTTCGCGCAGGCCGTCGGTCGCTTCGTGCGCGCACGGCGTCGCGGCGAGACCGCGTCGGTCTTCCTCCCGAGCGTCCCGCAGCTCCTCGAGCTCGCGCACGCGATGGAGGTCGAGCGTGACCACGCGCTCGACCGGCCGGAGAAGCCCGGGGAGACCGACGGGCAGCTCGAGGACTCGCTCATCGCTGCGGCCAACCGTGAGGACAAGGCCGCCGGCGACCTGCTCGGTTCGTTCGAGGCGCTCGAGGCGCAGGCGTCGTTCGACAAGGTCCTGTTCGACGGCGGCGAGTTCGGCCTGGGTGCCGACGTCGGCTCGGACGAGGAGCTCGACTTCCTCGGCCTGCCCGGGCTTCTCGACGCGGACCAGGTGACGACGCTGCTGCGGCAGCGTCAGGCCGGGCAGATGAGCCGTGGCAGCGCGGACGCGGTCCGCGAGGAGATGGACCACCGCAAGGCAGCCGAGCTGCGACGCGAGCTCAACCAGCTCGTCGCGGGCTGGGCCCGCCGGTCGGGCCAGCCGCACGGAACCGTGCACGTCGAGCTGCGTCGGCAGTGCGGGGGGCCCGAGGTGCCGCTCGCGACCGTCGAGCAGCTCGAGGCGCGCGTCGCTCTCGTGCGGCGCTGGTTCATCGGCAAGCGCTGACGACCGCCCAGGTCAGCCGAGGTCGACGACCTTCGCCGAGAGCGCCGGGTCACCGACCGAGAGTCGCAACGCGTCGAGCGGGAGCTCGGCGCGCACGCGCGCGTGGTGCTCTGCGGCCCGGCGTACGCCCTGCGCCCCGGTCAGGTCAGTGTTGATCTCGCCGTCGACCACGAGGTCGACGTGGAGCGGTCGCGTCCGCCCGGTCGGGGTCCACGCGGCGACCGCCTCGGGCGTCCCGACCGCGACGATCTCGCCTGTCGCGCGCCCGCGTCCGTCGAGCGTCCGGGCGGCGTTCTTCGCCCCGCCGACGCTCGCCTTGGACGCAGACGCCTTCGCGACCCGCTCGAGCCGACCTGCCGCGTCCTCGCGGGCGACGACCTTGTAGACCATCGAGCAGGTGGGGTGGCCGGAGCCGGTGACGAGCTGCGTGCCCACCCCGTACGAGTCGACCGGCGCGGACGCGAGGGCCGCGATCGCATGCTCGTCGAGGTCGCTCGTGACGGTGATCCGCGTGCCGGTCGCACCGAGGGCGTCGAGCTGCTGGCGCACCTCGACGGCCTGCGCGCCCAGGTCGCCCGAGTCGAGCCGTACCGCGCCGAGCCCCGTCCCCGCGACCTTGATCGCGCGCTCGACGCCTTGCGTGACGTCGTACGTGTCGACGAGCAGCGTCGTGCCTGTGCCGAGCGAGGCGACCTGGGCGGCGAAGGCCTGCTCCTCGTCGTCGTGCAGGAGCGTGAACGCGTGCGCGGCCGTGCCGATCGCGGCGAGCCCGTACCGGCGTGCCGCCTCGAGGTGCGACGTCCCGACGAAGCCCGCGACGACGGCGGCGCGCGCCGCCCCGACCGCGGCCTCCTCGTGGGTGCGGCGGGCGCCCATCTCGAGGCAGGGCCGGTCGCCGGCGGCGGCGGTCATGCGCGAGGCGGCGGCAGCGACGGCCGAGTCGTGGTTGAGGATCGACAGCGCGAGCGTCTCGAGCACGACGCCCTCGGCGAACGGCGCGTCGACGACCATGAGCGGCGACCCGGGGAAGTAGATCTCGCCCTCCGCGTAGCCGCGGATGGTCCCCGAGAAGCGGAAGTCCGCGAGGTACTGCGCCGTCGGCTCGTCGACGACGCCGTCGGCGAGCAGCCACTCGATCTCGGTGGTGCCGAAACGGAAGCGCTCGAGCGCCTCGAGGAACCGGCCGGTACCCGCGACGACCCCGTAGCGACGGCCTGCGGGCAGCCGCCGGGTGAAGACCTCGAACACGCACCTGCGGTGGGCGGTTCCTGCTGCGAGCGCCGCCTGGAGCATCGTGAGCTCGTACTTGTCCGTGAGCAGCGCGGAGCTGTGCGTGGGGTGACCGGTCATCCTCAGACCGTATTGCACGCTGTCCTAGGCTGGCACCGTGGCAGGACGTGAGGACGGGACACAGCTGGACGCCGAGGAGCGCGGCGCGACGGCGACGCTCGCGCGCCCCGACGACCCGTGGGTCACGATCGTGTGGAACGACCCGGTCAACCTCATGAGCTACGTCGCGTACGTCTTCGAGTCGTACTTCGGCTACACGCAGGCCAAGGCCGAGCAGCTCATGCTCGAGGTGCACCACGAGGGGCGCTCGGCCGTCTCGACGGGCAGCCGGGAGCAGATGGAGAGGGACGTGCAGGCGATGCACGAGCGCGGCCTGTGGGCGACGTTCGAGAGGTCGCCGCGCTGATGCAGGTCTTCCGTGTCGACGACGTGCGCCCTGAGCGGTACGTGGCGCGGCTGACCCGTGACGAGCGCTACGTCCTGGCGCAGGTCGCGGAGCAGGTCATCGAGCTGCTCGAGTCTGAGGTCGTGGGGCTCGACGTCGACGAGGGTGACGCCGACGTGGACGTCCCGGAGGGGTGGCCGCTCGCGGGCGTGACGGCCGAGGTGCCGGACGCGCCGTCGGACTCGGCGATCGCGCGTCTGCTGCCGGACGCCGCGCCGACCGAGCCCGAGGTGTCTGCCGAGTTCCGGCGGCTCACCCAGCAGGACGTCGCCCGACACAAGGTCGCGCGGCTCGTCGACCTCATCGGGCGTCTCGTGCGTGCGGAGGAGTCGACCGGCGCGGCCTCGGCGACGGCGTTCTTCAGCGAGGACGACCTGGGGCTCGGGGCGCGTGACGTCGTCGTCGGCCGGGACGAGGCTGCCGACGTCGCGGGGGCGCTCACGGACCTGCGCCTCGTGCTCGCGGACCGCCTCGAGATCGTGGACGAGGAGTCGGCGGAGCGTCTCGACGACGCGGTGGCGGCGGCGTGGGAGGGGCGGCCCCGTGCGGAGCACGGGCTCGACGAGCGGGTCCGGCTGCTCGGGTCGGTCTATGTGCTCACGGGCTTCCTGCAGGATTCCCTCGTCGAGCTGATGCTCGCAGACCTCAGAAGTCGATGATCCGCAACTTGAAACACTGTGATGGGTGTTACCACCCTGGTGTTATTGGTTCAGCGTGCGGCCAGCGATGACCCCCTGCATGGTTGAGGAGAAAGGCGGCCTGCCCGGGCCGCCCAACGAGAGGAGATTCTCATGCCTAGCTGGCTTCTGATTCTGATCGTCGGTGTCATTCTCATGATCGTCGGTTTCTCCGGGGTGGGCTCGCTCCTCGTCTGGATCGGCGTCGCCGTCCTCGTCGTCAGCCTGATCCTGGGTCTCGTCGGCCGCGGACGTAGCAGGGCTTAAGCGGCAACGCTCCAACCCCTTCGTCGCGGGGCGGTCCTGGCCATCTGGCCGGGGCCGCCCCGCGGCGTTTCCTGCACCGGCGCGATCTGCGACCGGGACGCGCCTCCCCGGTGTGAGGTGCGGCTCAACGTGACGGCAGGCACCGCGTCCGTCAGGACCGTTCGCTAGGCTCGGAGCCGTGAACGACGCGCCCATCGGCATCTTCGACTCCGGCGTGGGAGGTCTGACGGTGGCGCGGTCCATCCTCGACCAGCTCCCGCAGGAGTCGATCCATTACATCGGGGACACTGCTAACAGCCCCTACGGCCCCAAGCCGATCGCTGCGGTGCGCGCGATGGCTCTCGAGATCATGGACCGCCTCGTCGACGAGGGCGTCAAGATGCTCGTCATCGCCTGCAACTCCGCCTCGGCTGCCGTCCTGCGTGACGCGCGCGAGCGCTACACCGTCCGCCACGGGGTCCCCGTCGTCGAGGTGATCCTCCCCGCCGCGCGCCGCGCGATGGCCGCGACCCGCTCCGGCCGTGTCGGCGTGATCGGCACGCGCGCCACGATCGACTCCCGCGCCTACGACGACGCGTTCGCGATCGCACAGGACGTCCGCCTCGTGTCGCAGGCCTGCCCTGACTTCGTGTCGCTCGTCGAGTCGGGGACGACGTCGGGCCCTGAGGCGATCGAGGTCGCGAAGCGCTACCTCGAGCCTGTGCGCGACGCGGGCGTCGACACGCTCGTCCTCGGCTGCACGCACTACCCGCTCCTGACCGGCCCGATCTCCTACGTCATGGGGGAGGGCGTCACGCTCGTCTCGAGCGCTGAGGAGACCGCGAAGGACGTCTACCGCACCCTCGTCGCCCACGACCTCGCGCGCAGCCCCGAGGCCGGCCCGCCGCAGCACCGGTTCGTCGCGACCGGCGACCCGACGTCGTTCCACACGCTCGCGCGACGCTTCCTCGGGCCCGAGGTCACCGCGGTCGAGGGCGAGAGCCACGATGACCTGGTGAGGCACTCGTGAGGCTCACCGTCGTCGGGTGCTCCGGGTCGATGGCCGGCCCGCAGTCGCCCGCCTCGAGCTACCTCGTCGCGGCCGACGACGCGGACGGCCGCACGTGGACGGTCCTGCTCGACCTCGGCAGCGGCGCCTTCGGTCCGCTGCAGTCGCACGTCGAGCCGAGCTCGCTCGACGCGGTCGCGATCACGCACCTGCACCCTGACCACTACATCGACCTGTGCGGCCTGTACGTCTACCTGCGCTACCACCCGGAGCACGGTCAGGACGCGCGCGGCGAGTGCCGCCGGATGCCGGTCCGCGGCCCGGCTGCGACCGACGAGCGGGTCGGTGTGGCCTTCGGTCTCGGTGCGGCCGAGCGGTTGTGCTGCTTCGACCTCGGCACGTGGGACCAGCCGTGGCAGGTCGGCCCCCTGACGATCGAGCCGTACGCCGTCGACCATCCTGTCGAGGCGTACGCGCTGCGCATCACCGGGCCGAGCGAGTCGGGGGACGGCGACGTCACGATCACGTACTCGGGCGACACGGACGTGTGCGACAACATCGTGGACGCCGCCCGTGACGCCGACCTGTTCCTCGTCGAGGCGGCCTTCCAGGAGGACCGCGACGAGGCACGCGGCATCCACCTGACCGGACGGCGAGCAGGTGAGGTCGCGACGGCGTCCGGTGCCCGCCGCATCGTGCTCACGCACCTGCAGCCGTGGACAGCCCCGGACGTGATCCTCGACGAGGCCCGCTCCACGTACGCTGGCCCGGCCGAGCTCGCCCATCCGGGCGAGACGTACGCCGTCTGAATCGCCAGACCACCACCCGCGAACCGCTGGAGACGACATGACCGTGCCTGCCCAGACCGTCCCTGCGAGGCTCGTCCTCGCGTCGCACAACGCGCACAAGCTCGGTGAGCTCCGCGCGATCCTCGTGCCAGCGGACGGTTCGGGTGTCTCTGGCCTCGACCCTGCGTCGGTCGTCTCGGCGACGGACTTCGGCGTCACCGAGCCCGTCGAGGACGGCCTCACGTTCGCCGCGAACGCGCTCATCAAGGCGCGTGCCCTCGCGAAGGCGACCGGCTTGCCGGCCGTCGCGGACGACTCGGGCCTCGCCGTGGACGTCCTGGGCGGTGCGCCCGGCATCTTCTCGGCGCGCTGGGCCGGGAAGCACGGCGACGACGCCGCGAACCTCGACCTGCTGCTCGCCCAGCTCTCGGACATCGCCCCCGAGCACCGGGGCGCGCAGTTCGTGTGCGCGGCCGCGCTCGTGACGCCCGACGGCGTCGAGCACGTCGAGGAGGGGTACCTGCGGGGGACGCTGCTCACCGCGCGGCGCGGCACGGGCGGCTTCGGCTACGACCCGATCCTCCTGCCCGCGGGCAGCGAGCGGACCACCGCCGAGCTGACGCCGGACGAGAAGAACGCGATCTCCCACCGAGGCCGCGCGTTCCGCGCGCTCGCCCCGCACATCGCCGCGGCGCTCACGAGCGCCTGAGCAGTCAGCTCTCCGAGAGTCCGGGGAGGAGCGACCGGCTGCCCAGGAGGCGGGCGAGCAGCCGCCAGCCGACGAGGAACAGGCCGAGGAAGCACAGCGCGACGATCACGAACGCGGTCGCCGTCCCGCCGCCCGTCGCAGCACGGAGCAGCATGCCGCCGCCCCAGGTGACGAGCCACAGGCCCGCGCCTGTCGGCCACGCCGCCCGAGGCGCGCGGTGCGCGCGCAGGACGAGCCAGCCGACGAGCAGCGCGGCGAGGAACGGCCATGCCGTCCCCGCGAGCCCGGCGAGCCCGAGCGCCTCGTCGTGGCTCGCCCGACCGATCGCGGCGAACGTGAGCACGGCGAGGGCGTCCGTGACGGCCGCCATGACGACCACGTTGCGAGGCGTGCGGGCGGGCGGCAGCGGCGTGCCGAGCAGGTCGTGCGGGTTGTCGTGCTCGATGCGGTCGGTCATGAGCCCACGGTAGCGGCCGTAGGCTGGGATGCTGCAGCCGCCCGTAGCGACCCCAGGAGACCGATGCCCACCGTGCACCTCGTCGCCGACGACGTCGCTTACGGATATCCGGGGCGCCAGGTCCTCGAGCACGTCACCGCGCACGTCTCAGCGGGGCAGCGCCTCGCCGTCGTGGGCGAGAACGGCAGCGGCAAGACGACGCTGCTGCGCGTCCTCGCAGGCGAGCTCGCGCCGTCGGCGGGCGAGGTGCGCTGCGAGGGCAGCATCGCCGTCGTGCCGCAGGAGATGGAGCACGAGCCTGGTCGCACGGTCGGCGACGAGATCGACGAGGCGCTCGTGCACGTCCGCGAGCTCGCGGCGGAGCTCGACGCGGCGACGCGAGACTTCGACCACGAGCGCGGCGACCTCGCTGCCCTGACCGAGCTGCTCGCGCGTGCCGAGCACGTCGCCGCGTGGGACGCCGGGCGCCGCGTCGAGGAGGCGCTCTCCCGGTTGGGGGCGTGCACGGACCGCGCGCGTGAGCTCGCGCACCTGTCGGTCGGGGAGCGGCACCGGGTGCGCCTCGCGTGCAGGCTCGCGCAGCGCGCGGACGTCCTCCTGCTCGACGAACCGACGAACCACCTCGACGACTCGGGCATCGAGTACCTGACGGCGCAGCTCCTCGAGTCGCGGGCGGCGGTCGTGATCGTGACGCACGACCGCATGCTGCTCGACGACGTCGCGACCGGGATCCTCGACCTCGACCCGGCGATGGACGGCCGACCGGTCCTCTACGGGCAGCCGGGCTACCTGTCGTTCCGGTTCGCGAAGAACCAGGCGCTGCACCGCTGGCGGCAGCGCTTCCGCGCGGAGACGAAGCGGCGCGAGGTGCTCGCGCAGCGCCTCGACGCGTCCTACGAGGGGCTGTCGGACGAGTGGCGTCCGCCGAAGGGCTCGAACAAGAACCGCCGCGGCACGCGCGCGCGGATTCACGTCAAGGCAGCCGACCGGCTGGTCGAGCGGCTCGAGGCGCAGGCGGTCGAGGTCCCGGTGCCGCCCGCGGAGCTGCACTTCCCGGACCTCCCCGCGATGGCCGAGGACTGGTCGCGTGCCGCCGCCCTCGAGGTGCTCGCGGTGCGCAGCCCGCGCGTTCCGGGGCGGCTGGACCTGCCGGGGACGCGGATCGCGGTGCCGGCGTCGGGCAGGCTGCTCATCACGGGCGGCAACGGGACGGGCAAGTCGTCGTTGCTCGCAGTCCTGGCGGGGACCCTGGCGAGCGACCGCGGCGAGCGGGTCGTGCGGCCCGGGGCGCGGCTGGGCGTCGTCGGGCAGGAGGGGATGGGCGTGCAGGCGGGCGTCGACCTGTCGGGCCTCGCGGCGTCGGTGGCCGACGGCGCGACGGGCTTCGACCTGTGCGCGCGCCTCGCGCTGCGGCTGCTCGAGGCCGGGGCGCTCGACCCCGAGCTGGTCGTTCCCGTCGCGTTCCTGGGACTGCTGCCCGAGGAGGACCTCGACCGTCCGGTCGTCGACCTGTCGGTGGGGCAGCGGCGTCGCCTCGACCTCGCGTGCGCGCTGCTCGCGGCGCCGCACGTGCTGCTGCTCGACGAGCCGACCAACCACCTGTCGATCGACCTCGTCGACGAGCTCACGCTCGCGCTGCGCCGCACGCCTGCGGCCGTCGTCGTCGCGACGCACGACCGGCGCATGCGCGAGGACCTCGCGGACTGGCCGACGCTCAACCTGGGCTGAGCGCGGGGCGCGGGTGTCGCGACGTGTCAGACGGCGCGACCCACGTGCGCCATCGCCTGGCGCAGCAGGAAGCCGCTGCCGCCGTGCATCTCGACCTGGACGGCCTCGCTGACGGCTTCTTCGGGGGTGATCCAGGCGAGGTCGATCGCGTCCTGCTGCGGGGTGCAGTCGCCGTGCACCGGGACGACGTAGGCCATGGAGATCGCGTGCTGGCGAGCGTCGTAGTACGGCGTGACACCGGGCGTGGGGAAGTACTCGGCGACTGTGAAGGGCTGCGGCGCGGCGGGGATCTGGGGGAGCGCGACCGGTCCGAGGTCCTTCTCGATGTGCCGCAGGAGCGCGTCGCGCACGCGCTCGTGGAACAGCACGCGTCCGGAGACGAGGGCGCGCGTCATGACGCCCTCCGGCGTCACGCGCAGCAGGAGCCCGACGGCGACCACGTCGCCCGAGTCGTCGACCCGCACGGGGACGGCGTCGACGTAGACGATCGGGACCTGCGCGCGGATGCGGTTGATGTCGGGGCGGCTGAGCCATCCCGACGGGCGCGGGCTCTCGGACGGGAAGTCGGCTGTCTCGGTCACCTGACAGTTCTATCCTCCCGAGACGCGGATGGGCGAACGGCGGGCGGGGTCCGGCGGGAATATGTGGCGCCTGGGATGGTTGTTCCACTGGAAGCGTAAGAAGAAGCACAAGGAGACGACATGCCTACCACGGCACTCACCGAGGCCTCGTTCGAGGAGACCATCAAGTCCAACGACATCGTCCTGCTCGACTTCTGGGCGTCCTGGTGCGGCCCGTGCCGCCAGTTCGGCCCGGTGTTCGAGGCGTCGGCGGACGCAAACCCGGACATCGTGCACGGCAAGATCGACACCGAGGCTGAGCAGGGTCTCGCTGCGGCGGCTGGCATCACGTCGATCCCGACGCTCATGGCGTTCCGTGAGGGTGTCCTGGTGTTCAACCAGCCGGGTGCCCTCCAGGCGTCGCAGCTCGCGCAGGTCGTCGACGCCGTGAAGGCGCTCGACATGGACGACGTCCGCAAGCAGATCGCCGAGCAGGACGCTCCTGCCTCCTGACGGGGCGTACGCGACGACGAAGCCCCGGCCGGGTCTCCCGGCCGGGGCTTCGTGCTGTACGCGAGATGGGACTCGAACCCACACGTCCTCAGACACAGGAACCTAAATCCTGCGCGTCTACCAGTTCCGCCACTCGCGCGCGTCGGCCTCGCGGCCAGGGTCCATCGTACGCGGGCGCTCAGGCGATCTTGAGGTCGCGGCGGAGCTTGGCGACGTGGCCCGTGGCCTTGACGTTGTACTGCGCGAGGCGCACGCGACCGTCCGCACCGACGACGACGGTCGAGCGGATGACGCCCGTGACGATCTTCCCGTAGAGGTTCTTCTCGCCCCACGCGCCCCACGCCTCGAGGGTCGTGCGCTCGGGGTCGGACAGGAGCGGGAAGGGGAGGGCCTCGTCGGCCGCGAAGGCGGCGAGCTTCTCGACCGGGTCGGGTGAGACGCCCACGACCTCGTAGCCGGCGGACGTGAGGCTCGCGAGGGAGTCGCGGAAGTCGCACGCCTGCTGCGTGCAGGCCGGGGTGGCGGCGGCCGGGTAGAAGTACACGACGACGTCGCGCCCGCGGAGGCCGGAGAGGTTGAAGGTGGAGCCGTCCGCGGCCGGGAGCGTGAGCTCGGGGGCGGTGTCGCCTGCGGCGAGACGGGGCATGGGTTCCTCCTGCGATGGGGGGCGGGATCGGCCTCAGCCTATGTCGCTCGGCCTCCGTTCCCGGTGCGCACCGGGTGTGACCTGCGCCTTGGCACCGTTCTCGCGAGGTCTCACCCGGATCTTCACCTTTGTTCCTGTTGTGCTCCCGCGTGACCGGTGATGCCATGGTCTTGTCGATGTCGTCCATCTCCGGGGGGAGATGAGCATGAACGCAGAACCACAGAACGGTGCGCTGGCCCGCACCGCTCCTCAGGAGCAGCATCCGCGCCGTGAGGTCGCGCCCGGGCACGGGTGGATCGAGCACGACGGGATCGAGTTCGACGACCGCGCGGTCGTCGTCCGTGCGGTCGAGGACGAGGAGCCTGAGCGCCTCCTGCCGATCCTCTCGGACGAGGAGCTCCTGAGCCTGATGGACCCGGCCAAGCTTGTCCTGGACCGTATCCCGCTCGCGCTGCTCGCTGACCTCGTGAGCCCCTTCGGGCCGGACTCCGAGCGTCTCCTCGCCGAGGAGTCCTGACGCAGGACCCCGGCTCAGCCGCAGGATCGCGCCGATTTCGTCTCGCCGCAGATCCGGTGTAGTGTTTCTTCTCGTTGCCGGGCGATCGGCAGCAAGAACGCGAGCGGCTCGTCCGCGAGCGGGCGCCATTAGCTCAATTGGCAGAGCAGCTGACTCTTAATCAGCGGGTTCGGGGTTCGAGTCCCTGATGGCGCACAGACCGAACGGCACCCCACGGGGTGCCGTTCGTCGTTTCCTGACCGCAGTCCAGGTCGGAGCCCGCTGTCAGCGAAGATGCGGGGCCCGAGGTCCCACCTGTGGCGGCCCGCAGGCTGATATCAATTGTCTCAGAAGCTCGTCCTGTGGCGGGGCGTCCCGCCGGGACGTCCCGTGGGGCCCGAACTGCAGGAGCACCACGTGCACATCGGAGTACCGAGAGAGTCCGACCCGGGGCAGCGGCTCGTCGCAGCCACCCCGCAGACGGTCGAGAAGCTGGTCGCGCTGGGCTACGACGTCGTCGTCGAGACGGGCGCGGGCGCTGACGCCTCGATCCCCGACGAGGGGTACGTCGCGGCAGGTGCCACGATCGGCGACGCCGACGCGGTGTGGGGCAGCGACGTCGTCGTCAAGGTCGACGCCCCGACCATCGCCGAGGTCGCGCGCATGCGCGCCGACGCGACGATCGTGGCCCGCATGGCTCCCGACGACGACCCGACGCTCGTCGAGGCGATGCGCGCCGCCGGCGTCACGGCCCTCAACCTCAACTCCGTGCCGCGCATCTCGCGCGCGCAGTCCCTCGACGTCCTGTCGAGCATGTCCAACGTCTCCGGCTACCGCGGCATCATCGAGGCAGCCGAGGCGTATGCCGGCATGTTCGGCGGCCAGGTCACCGCAGCCGGCTCGACGCCGCCCGCACGCGTGTTCGTCATCGGTGCGGGTGTCGCAGGTCTCGCCGCGCTCGGCGCGGCAGGCAGCCTCGGCGCGACCGTCCGCGCGTACGACGTCCGCTCCGACGTCGCCGAGCAGATCGAGTCGATGGGCGCGACATACGTCAGCGTCGACGCCGCGGCGCAGGAGAGCGCCGACGGCTACGCGAGCGCGCTGAGCGACGAGCAGGAGGCCGCGACCAAGCGTGTCTACGCCGCCGAGAGCGCCGCCGCCGACGTCGTCGTGACCACCGCCCTCATCCGCGGCAAGGCCCCCATCACGATCACCGCCGAGATGGTCGCCGCGATGCGCCCCGGCTCCGTGATCGTCGACCTCGCCGCCTCGGGCGGCGGCAACTGCGAGCTGACCGTCCCGGGGGAGAAGACCGTCACCGACAACGGCGTGACGATCATCGGCTACACCGACCTGCCGGGCCGCATGCCGAAGCACACGTCGCAGCTCTACGGCACGAACATCGTCAACCTCATGAAGCTGCTCACGCCGGGCAAGGACGGTCAGGTCGTCCTCGACCTCGACGACGTCGTCCAGCGCGGCATCACCGTGACGCGCGAGGGCGAGCTGCTCTGGCCCCCGCCTCCCGTCCAGGTCTCGGTCGCGCCCGCTGCCCCGCCCGCGCCGCCTGCGGCCGTCGAGCCGGCCCCGGCTGCCGCGCCGAAGGCTCGCAAGGGCACCGGCGTCGTCGTCGGGGGAGCGATCACCGCGCTCCTCGTCGTCGCAGCCGTCGCGTTCTCGACCGCCTCGTTCGCCTCGCACCTCACGGTGTTCGCGCTCGCCGTCGTCGTCGGGTTCTACGTCGTCACGGGCGTGACGCACTCGCTGCACACGCCCCTGATGGCCCAGACCAACGCGATCAGCGGCATCATCCTCGTCGGCTCGCTCCTGCAGATCGGGTCGACCGACACCGTCGTGACCGTCCTCGCCGTCGTCGCGGCGACGTTCGCGTCGATCAACATCTTCGGCGGGTTCTCCGTCGCGAGCCGCATGCTCGCCATGTTCCGCAAGGAGGCCTGAGCCATGGACACCCTCACCCAGCTCGTCTACGGCGTCTACCTCGTCGCCGGCATCCTGTTCGTCCTCTCGCTCGCGGGCCTCGCGAAGCAGGAGACCGCCCGCGGTGGCAACCTCGCGGGCAAGGTCGGCATGGGCCTCGCCCTCGCCGCGACCGTCGTCCTCGCGCTCATCGAGTCCGAGCGCAACGTCGGCGTCACCGCCGGCCTCATCGCCCTCGCGCTCGGCATCGGCGCGATCATCGGCACGTGGCAGGCCCGCCGCGTCGAGATGACGCAGATGCCCGAGATGATCGCGCTCCTGCACAGCTTCGTCGGTCTCGCCGCAGTGCTCGTCGGCTTCAACTCGTACCTCACGGACACGCACGGCGGCGCCGTGCACCTCGTCGAGGTGTTCCTCGGCGTGTTCATCGGTGCGATCACGCTCACGGGCTCGCTCGTCGCGTTCGGCAAGCTCTCGGCACGCCTCAAGTCGTCGCCGCTGACGCTCCCTGGCCGCAACATGCTCAACCTCGTCGCGGTCCTCGCGTCCTTCGGCCTCATGGGCTGGTTCATCGCGGCGCCGTCGATCTGGCCCCTCGCGATCATGACGGTCATCGCCCTCGCCGTCGGCTGGCACCTCGTCGTCGCGATCGGCGGCGGCGACATGCCCGTCGTCGTGTCGATGCTCAACTCGTACTCCGGCTGGGCCGCAGCCGCCGCGGGCTTCATGCTCTCGAACGACCTGCTCATCATCACGGGCGCGCTCGTCGGGTCCTCCGGTGCGATCCTCTCGTACATCATGTGCAAGGCCATGAACCGGTCGTTCGTCTCGGTCATCCTCGGCGGCTTCGGCGCGACCGAGGGCGGCCCCGCGGCCGCCGCGATCGAGGGCGAGCACCGCGAGACGACCGCCGCAGACGTCGCACAGCTCCTCAAGGAGGCGTCCTCCGTCGTCATCACCCCCGGCTACGGCATGGCGGTCGCCAAGGCGCAGTACCCCGTCGCGGAGCTGACGTCGCGGCTGCGCGCCGCGGGAGTCGACGTCCGGTTCGGCGTCCACCCGGTCGCCGGTCGCCTGCCGGGGCACATGAACGTCCTCCTCGCCGAGGCCAAGGTGCCCTACGACATCGTCGAGGAGCTCGAGGAGGTCAACGAGAAGCTGCCGTCGACCGACGTCGTGCTCGTCATCGGCGCGAACGACACGGTCAACCCTGCTGCCGAGGACGACCCGGGGTCGCCGATCGCCGGCATGCCCGTGCTCCAGGTGTGGAAGGCCAAGGAGGTCGTCGTGTTCAAGCGCTCGATGGCCGTCGGCTACGCGGGCGTGCAGAACCCGCTGTTCTTCAAGGAGAACACCTCCATGCTCTTCGGCGACGCCAAGGAGCGCGTCGAGGACATCGTCAAGGCGCTCTGAACGCCCCGCGACGGGCGGAGAGCCACCATCGGGTGGTCTCCGCCCGTTCGCGTGTCACCTAGGGTGAGGACATCATGAGCGCGACCCCCGCAGACCCCCAGACCTCGTCCGTCCCGGAAGGCCTCGAGCCTGCCTACGGGACCTTTCGGACGGAGCCCGTCTCCTTCATCCGGCGCAGCGGCCGGCTCTCGACAGGGCAGGCCAACGCGCTCGAGCGCTCGGGCGAGCGGCTGATCATCGACGTGCCGCGCGCGATCGCGCGGACGTCGGTCGACCCGGGCTTCGAGCTCGACGTCGCGGCAGTGTTCGGCCGGAGGGCGCCGCTGGTGGTCGAGGTCGGTACGGGCATGGGGGAGTGCGTCGCCGCGGCTGCCGCCGCGCGCCGCGACGTCGACCACATCGCGCTCGAGGTCTACCTGCCTGGCCTCGCCCAGACGATCCTGCGCGCCGAGCGCGAGGACGTCACCAACCTCCGGCTCGTCCAGGCGAACGCGCCCGAGGTGTTCGCGACGACGCTCCCTGCAGGCAGCGCGGACGAGGTGTGGGTGTTCTTCCCCGACCCGTGGCCGAAGGCGCGCCACCACAAGCGCCGCCTCGTCACGCCGTCGTTCGCGGAGCTCGTGGCGCGCGTGCTCCGCCCGGGGGGCGTGTGGCGCCTCGCGACGGACTGGCGCCCGTACGCGGAGGAGATGATCGAGGTGATCGGCGCGAGCCCCGACTTCGAGCCGCTCGAGCCGGGGACGGACGGCACCGTCGCGCGTTTCGACGGGCGCGTGCTGACCTCGTTCGAGGCGAAGGGCCTGCGCGCGGGCCGCGAGGCCACCGACCTGGCGTTCCGGCGCCGCGACCGACGCTCCTGACCCGGGCCCCAGGCGTGCGCTGCGGATAGGATCGGGTCCGTGAGCACCGCACGCATCGCACTGGCGACCTGCAACTTCCACCCGGACCTGGCCGAGGACGACCAGCTCCTGCTGCGCGCGCTGCGCGAGCGTGGCGCTGACGTCGTGGCCGCCGTCTGGGACGACCCGGAGGTCGACTGGTCCTCGTTCGACCTTGTCGTCGTCCGGTCCACGTGGGACTACTCGTCGCGGCGCGACGAGTTCGTCGCGTGGGCGCGCAGCGTG
The DNA here is from genome assembly GCF_012396185.1 of Sanguibacter hominis ATCC BAA-789. Taxonomy (GTDB): domain Bacteria; phylum Actinomycetota; class Actinomycetes; order Actinomycetales; family Cellulomonadaceae; genus Flavimobilis; species Flavimobilis hominis. The sequence continues at coordinate 261,312 of NZ_JAAXOW010000001.1, read as the reverse complement.
CCGCGCATCCTCAACCCCGCCGGGCTCGTCGAGTGGAACACCGACAAGGCGTACCTGCGTGAGCTCGAGGAGGCCGGCCTGCCGGTGATCCCGACGATCTGGCTCGACCCGGCACGCAAGCTGTCCTCTCGTGCCGTGCACACCCGTATGCCCGCCTCGGGGGACTTCGTCATCAAGCCCACCGTCTCGCGCGGGTCGCGTGACACGGGCCGCTACGAGGCCGGTGAGGCGCACTCGCGCGGCCTCGCGATCTCGCACGCCGTCTCCCTCATGAAGGAGGGGCGCCACGTGATGATCCAGCGCTACCTCATGGAGGTCGACACGCAGGGTGAGACCGCGCTCGTCTACATCGACGGCGAGTTCTCCCACTCGGTGCGCAAGGGCGCGATGCTCCAGGGGCCCTACCGCGGCATGGCAGGGCTGTACAAGCAGGAGGAGATGAGCACGCGTCCGACGACGCCGGAGGAGCGCGCTGTCGGTGACCGTGCGATCGCGTACGCGAAGGAGGTCCTCGCGAAGGAGGCCCCGGGCACCGAGCTGCTGTACGCGCGTGTCGACGTCGTGCCTGGCACGGAGGGTGAGCCGCTCATCATCGAGCTCGAGCTGACCGAGCCGTCGTTGTTCCTCGCGTTCGAGAACGACGCGGCGGGCCGTCTCGCGGACGCCGTGCTCGCGCGCCTCGCCTGAGGCTGGCTCCGCCTGGGCTCGCCCACCTCACGAGGCCCGTACGCGACGCCCGGTCCAGTGGGCGAGACGTACGGGCTTGCTGTTGCGCCGTTGGCCTACGGTCGCCGTGTGATCCTGCTCACGGCACTTGACGGATGGCGCCACCACTGACGGTGGCGTCCCTAGCGCTGACCGTTCTCATGTCCGGTCTCGCAGGCTTCGTGGGACCGGTCGACCCGGTCGAACACGAAGGAGAGTCATGACCCACACCCAGGCGATGCCGCCGGCCGTGGCGATCGAGCCGCTCGGGACGGCGGTGCCGTCCACGGTTCCGACGCACTGGTACAACCTCGCGGCGGACCTTCCCGAGCCGGTCCCGCCGCACCTCAACCCCGGCACGGGTGAGCCGCTCACTCCCGCCGACCTCGCACCGCTGTTCCCGATGGCGCTCATCGAGCAGGAGGTCACGACCGAGCGGTACGTGGAGATCCCGCAGGCGGTCCGTGAGATCTACGCCGGGTGGCGGCCGTCGCCCCTCGTGCGGGCGTCTCGCCTCGAGCGCGCGCTCGGCACGAAGGCCCGGATCTACTACAAGTACGAGGGCGTCAGCCCGGTCGGCTCGCACAAGCCGAACACGGCCGTGCCGCAGGCGTACTACAACGCGCTCGAGGGCACTACGCGCCTGACGACCGAGACGGGCGCGGGCCAGTGGGGTGCCTCGCTCTCCTTCGCCGCCGCGCTGCTCGGCCTGACGTGCGAGGTGTGGCAGGTCCGCGCGTCGTACGACGCGAAGCCGTACCGGCGCATGCAGATGGAGACGTACGGCAGCGTGTGCCACTCGTCCCCGTCCGAGCTGACCGACGCGGGTCGTGCGATGCGTGAGGCCTACCCGGACACGACCGGCTCGCTTGGCATGGCGATCTCCGAGGCCGTCGAGGCCGCGGTCAAGGACCCGGGGGCGCACTACGCGCTCGGCAGCGTCCTCAACCACGTCATGCTGCACCAGTCGGTCATCGGTCAGGAGGCCCTCGTCCAGCTCGCGGAGGCGGGGGAGAAGGGTGCGGATGTCGTCTTCGGATGCGCGGGTGGCGGCTCCAACCTCGCCGGCCTGACCTTCCCGTTCCTCGGGCAGAACCTGCGCGAGGGCACGACGACGCGGCTCGTCGCGTGCGAGCCGGCGGCCTGCCCGTCGCTCACGCAGGGGGAGTACCGCTACGACGCGGGCGACGTCGCGGGCCTGACGCCGCTCATGAAGATGTACACGCTCGGCAAGGACTTCGTCCCGCCGTCGATCCACGCGGGTGGCCTGCGGTACCACGGGATGAGCCCGATGGTGTCGCACGCGGTGCACCTCGGCCTCATGGACGCGATCGCCGTCGAGCAGGACGACGCGTTCGCGGCGGGTCTGCTGTTCGCTCGCGCGGAGGGCATCATCCCCGCGCCCGAGTCGACGCACGCGGTCGCGGGCGCCGTCGCGCACGCTCGCACGGCCGCGGACGGCGAGGTCATCGTCATCGGCCTGTCCGGCAACGGTGTGCTGGACCTTCCCGCGTACTCCGCGTACCTCTGACCGGCACCCGGCCCGGCCCCGCACGCGGGGCCGGGCCGGGCTGTGCCGCCGCCCTGCGGGGCCGCACGCCTGCGCCTACAGTCGAGTTTCGCGACGACGTGCTGGAGGAGCCATGGGTCAGGAGCAGGAGAGCGCGCTGCTGGAGGGCGTCCCGAACGGGCTGTTCATCGGCGGGCGGTGGCGCGAGGCAGCCGACGGCGGGACGTTCGCGGTGCACGACCCTGCGACCGGCGAGGTCCTCGCCCAGGTCGCGAGCGCCACCGTCGACGACGGCCGCGCGGCGCTCGACGCCGCGTGCGACGCCTTCCCAGTGTGGGCGGCGACGCCCGCGCGCGAGCGCGCGGAGACGCTGCGTCGCGCGTTCGAGCTCGTCCAGGACCGGAGCGACGACCTTGCGCTGCTCATGACGCTCGAGATGGGCAAGCCGCTTGCCGAGTCGCGCGCCGAGGTCGCGTACGGCGGCGAGTTCCTCCGCTGGTTCAGCGAGGAGGCCGCGCGCGTGCATGGCCGCTACGGCGCGACGCCGGAAGGGGCCGGGCGCATGATCGTCACGAAGCACCCCGTCGGCCCGTGCTACCTCGTCACGCCGTGGAACTTCCCGCTCGCGATGGCGACGCGCAAGATCGCGCCCGCGCTCGCAGCGGGCTGCACCGCCGTGGTGAAGCCGGCGAGCGCGACGCCGCTGACCACGCTGCTCCTGACGACGATCCTCGAGGAGGCAGGCGTGCCCGCGGGCGTCATCAACGTCCTCACGACGACGCAGACTGGCCCGGTCTCCGAGGCGATCCTGGGCGACCCGCGCCTGCGCAAGCTGTCCTTCACGGGCTCGACCGCCGTCGGGCAGTCGCTCTTGCGGCAGGCGGCGGACGGCGTGCTGCGCACGTCGATGGAGCTCGGCGGCAATGCGCCCTTCCTCGTCCTTCACGATGCCGACCTGGACGCCGCGGTCGAGGGCGCGCTCGCGGCCAAGTTCCGCAACACGGGGCAGGCATGCACGGCCGCGAACCGGTTCCTCGTGCACCGCTCCGTCGCGGACGACTTCGCGCGGCGCGTGACCGAGAAGGTCGAGGCGTTCCGCACGGGCCGCGGCACCGAGGACGGCGTGACGATCGGACCCCTCATCGACGAGGCTGCGGTCGCGCGGGTGCACGCGCTCGTCCAGGACGCCGTCGCGCGCGGGGCGGTGCTCCGCACGGGCGGGGCACCGCTCGACGGACCGGGCAGCTTCTACCCGGCGACGGTCCTGACCGACGTCGCGCCGGGCTCCGACGTGCTGCGCGAGGAGATCTTCGGTCCGGTCCTCGCGATCTCGACGTTCGACGACGAGGACGAGGCGGTCCGTCGTGCGAACGACACCCCGCACGGGCTCGTGGCCTACGTGTACACGCAGTCCCTCGCGCGCGGGCAGCGGATGATCGAGCGGCTCGAGTCCGGCATGGTCGGGCTCAACGTCGGTGTCGTGTCCAACGCTGCCGCACCGTTCGGCGGGTGGAAGCACTCGGGCCTGGGCCGCGAGGGCGGCGCCGAAGGGATCGACGAGTACCTGCAGACGAAGTACACCCTGACCGCCGACCCATCCGCGTGAGCGGGCCGCCCGGCGTCAGGCCCGCTGGTTGATGCGCAGCAGGTTGCCCGACGGGTCGCGCAGGGCGCAGTCGCGCACGCCGTAGTCCTGGTCGGCAGGCTCCTGCACGACCTCGGCGCCCTCGCCCTGCACGCGTGCGAACAGGGCGTCGAGGTCGTCGGTCGCGAGGGTCAGGGCGCCGTATGCGCCCTTCGCCATGAGCTCGAGGACCGTGCGCTTCTCGTCGTCCGAGAGACCCGGGTCCACGTTGGGCGGGGTCAGGACGAGGGAGGTCACGGAGCCGGGAGGTGCGACGGTGATCCAACGCATGTCGCCGTAGCCGACGTCGTTGAGGACCTCGAAGCCCAGCACGTCGCGGTAGAACGCGAGAGAGGCCTCAGGGTCGGTGTGGGGGAGGAACGTGTAGTGAATCGAGATGTCCATGTCGCCGACGCTAGATGCGTCCGCCGCTCCGTGCTTCTCGATTCCTGACCGGTCGCGTCACCTGCCGGGCGAGGCACGCGGGGATGCCCTCGGCCGCCTGGGAGGAGTCCCGCCGGTAGACGCTCGGGGGCACGCCGACGAGCTCGGTGAAACGCGTGCTGAACGTCCCGAGCGAGGAGAAGCCCACCGCGAAGCACGCGTCGGTCACCGACACGTCGCCGCGGCGCAGGAGCGTCATCGCGCGCTCGATCCGACGGGTCATGAGGTAGGAGTACGGCGGTTCGCCGTAGACGCGCCGGAACTCCCGGCTGAGGTGGCCAGCAGACATGTGCACGCCACGGGCGAGGGCCTCGATGTCGAGCGGAGAAGCGAACTCGCGGTCGATCCGGTCCCGGACACGTCGCATCGTCACGATGTCGCGGAGGCGGGTGTCGTCGTGCGAGACGGCGGGGCGCGCCGCGTTGGCGTCCCGTGTCGTCCTGGCCATGAGGACACGGTAGCTGCGGTCCGAGCCCTCGCCCAGGGGCACGCTCAGTACCCGGGAACGACGAAGGCCCGGTCCTCGCGGACCGGGCCTTCGCATGGGGTGAGTAACGGGACTTGAACCCGCGACCCCCTGGACCACAACCAGGTGCTCTACCAGCTGAGCTATACCCACCATGTGTGCTGTGCGAACCGGTCAGACCGGCATCAACAGCGCGGTCCGGCGAGCCAAGCTCACCGGGCCGTAGACGAGTGTACAGGGTTTCCGGGGGCGGTCGTGCCGCTCTCGCGGATCGTGACGCTCGTCTCGCTGATCCTGGCGGAGACAGCCTTCGCGGTGACCGAGTCCGGGCCAGGCTGCGGCACGAAGATCGCCTCCCGGTAGTAGCGCAGCTCGTCGATGCTCTCGAGGATGTCGGCGAGCGCGCGGTGGCCCCCGTGCTTCTCGGGCGACTGGAAGTAGGCCCGCGGGTACCAGCGCCGCGCTAGCTCCTTGATCGAGGAGACGTCGATGATCCGGTAGTGCAGGTGACCGGCGAGCTCGGGCATGTCACGGTCGAGGAACGCCTTGTCGGTCCCGACCGAGTTTCCGGCGAGCGGGGCGCGTCCCGGGTCCGGGACCCACGCACGGACGTAGTCGAGGACGGCCTGCTGAGCGTCCTCGAGCGTCATGCCGGCGTCGAGCTCGTCGAGCAGGCCGGACGTCGTGTGCATGTCACGGACGAAGTCGTTCATCTGCTCGAGCGCGGCGGGCTCGGGACGGATGACGACGTCGACGCCCTCGCCGAGGACGTTGAGCTCGGAGTCGGTGACGACCGCGGCGACCTCGATGAGCGCGTCGGCCTGGAGGTCCAGGCCGGTCATCTCGCAGTCGATCCACACGATCCGGTCGTTGTTCAGGTTGCTGGCCACTGGTCCAGGGTACGCGCGGGTGTGGGGCCGGCCCCGCTCGGTTAGCGTCGAGACATGCCCGAGGCCCCGAGCACCCAGGTCGCCCGTCCCTCCGCACGATCGAGGCGCGAGCTGTGGCTCGCCCTGCTCCCTGGCGCTCTGCTCGTCGGGCTCGGGATCGGGCTGTTCGCCGGTGTGCTCGACGCGGTGAACGAGCAGGAGGACGTGTGGCGCGTCGACGAGCCCGTCCTCGAGTGGCTCGCGGCGCACCGGGTCGGGTGGCTGACCTCCCTCGCGACGGGAGTGACCAACACGTTCGGCCCGACGATCCTGCCGGTGCTCGTCGCAGTCGCGTGCGGCGTGTGGTGGCTCGTCACGCGCCGCTGGCGGGACCCGGCGCTCCTCGTCGCCGCGATGCTGCTCGCAGTCGCGGTGAGCACCGCGATCAAGGCGCTCGTCGGCCGCCCGCGGCCGCCCGAGGCCTCGATGAGCGTGCCCGGCGTCGAGACGTCCGCATCCTTCCCGTCGGGGCACACGATCGGCGCTGCGACGCTCGTCCTCGTGCTCGCCTACCTCGTCGCGCGCTCGCGGCGCACGTGGCGGGCGACGGTCGTGTGGGCGGTCGTGAGCGTCGTCGTCATCGTCGTCGTGGCTGCGACCCGGCTCTACCTCGGCTACCACTTCGTCACCGACGTCCTCGCGGGCGCGTGCCTCGCGGTCGCGGTCCTCGGCGTCGTCGTGTGCGTCGACAGGTGGCAGGCGCAGGACCGGCCTCCCGCTGCGCGACGGTAGAATCGAGGCGCCTCCGTAGCTCAATGGATAGAGCAACGGCCTTCTAATCCGTCGGTTGCAGGTTCGAGTCCTGTCGGGGGCGCTCTGCGCGTCGTCGACCGATCAGCCCGTCCGTCGCGGCGCGCGCGTTTGGTCCGCACCTGGCAACTTGGGACAATCTGCACTGTGAGCAACGAGCGCGTCGACGGCACCCAGGACGGCACGGCCGCCCTGCGCGACGCCGACCTCGCGCACGACGACGCCCCTGAGGTCGACCCGGACGCAACGCTGCTCGACGTCGTCTCCGACCTGCGGCGCGACGTCCAGCACCTCGAGATGCCGCTGCGGACACCGGGCACGGAGCACGGCCGAGACGTGCGCCTCGCACTGCTCGGACAGATCGACGACCACCTGCTGCCGCGCCTGCGCGAGCTCTCCCGCCCGGCCGTCGTGGTCGTCGTCGGCTCGACGGGCGCGGGCAAGTCGACGCTCGTGAACTCGCTCGTCGGCGCGGAGGTGTCCCGTGCGTCGGTCATCCGCCCGACGACGCGCGAGCCCGTGCTCGTCCACCATCCTGCTGACGCGGGCCTGCTCGGGGACACGGTCCTCGAGGACGCCCTCCGTGTCGCGCACGAGTCCGTGCCGCGCGGCCTGTGCATCCTCGACGCCCCTGACCTCGACTCGCTGCTGCGGTCCAACCGCGAGACGGCCGCCCGCCTCCTGGCCGCAGCGGACGTCGGCCTCTTCGTGACGACAGCCTCCCGCTACGGCGACGCGCTGCCCTGGCACGTCCTGTCCGCGGCCCGCGAGCGCGGCGCGACCATGGCGATGGTCCTCAACCGCGCTCCCGACGCGACGGTCGCGGAGGTGCGCGTCGACCTGCTCGACCGCTTGCGCGAGCACGGCATGCAGTCGACGCCTCTGTTCATCGTCCCCGACGCAGGCCCCCACGAAGGGCTGCTCCCCGGGAAGGACGTCGCGGGCATCCGCCGCTGGCTCTCGACCATCGCGGGCGCCGAGCAGGCACGGCGCCTGATCCTGCGGACCCTGCGCGGCGCGCTGTCGACCTTGCCCGCACAGGTCGAGGACCTCGCCGCCGTGATCGAGGACCAGGCGGTCGACGCCTCGAGCCTGCGCGCGGAGGTCGCCGCGCACGCGAGCGTGGGCGTCCCGGTCATCGAGAAGGCCGTCGCCGACGGGACCCTCGACGCGGGTGCTCTCGTCGCGGCATGGCAGTCCGCGATCGAGGCCGACCCGGGCATCCTGCGTGCGTCCACCGGTTTCCGGGCGCCGTCAGCCCGACGCGTGCGCCGGCGCGAGGAGAGCCTCGCGCCTGTGCTCGACGAGGCTGAGCGTGCCGTGGCTCGGCTGCTCGTCCGCGCGTCCGAGGTGGCGGGACAGGCGATCGGCGACGCGATCGCCGAGGAGCCGGGCCTGCCCGGCGGAGCCGCGCTGCGCGACGTCGTCGCAGGAGACCCTGAGATCGGCGCGTGGCGCGAGCGCACCGCCGTGTCCACGGCCGCCAGGTGGACCGCCGCCGTGGGTGAGCACCTCGCCGACCGCGCTGACGAGGCCGCCGTGCGCCGTGCCCGACGCCGCGTCGGCGTCGAGGGGTTGCGCGTCGTCACGGTCGTCGCGGCGCTCGGCAACGTGGGCGCGCAGCGCATGCTCGACGGCCTCCTCGGCGCGTCCGCCTCCGACGTGCTCGCCGACGTCAGGGCGGAGCTCGTCGATCGGGGCCGTGCTGTCGTGCTCGACGAAGAGGGACCGTACGCTGAGCGTCTGGACCTTCCGTCCTTGCAGGACGAGGCGGCGACACCGGTGCGGCTCAGGCTCGCCGAGCTTCGCCGGCTGGTGTGAGGAAGGGACCAGAGCGGACACGAGGAGAGGATGCCGGCATGGGAGCACGGACCGACGCGGCTGACCTTCGTGGGCGGGTCAAGGACCTGCGGAGTGCCCTCGACCGGATCGCCGACCGGAGCGATCCCGAGGTTCTCGCCGTCGCGCGCACGGCGCTCGAGAGCGCGTCCGAGCGCCTGGACCTCGGCGTCGAGCACACGGTCGTCGCGCTCGTCGGCGGCACCGGCTCCGGGAAGTCGAGCCTCTTCAACGCCGTGTCGGGACTGAACTTCGCCGACGTGGGCGTCAAGCGCCCGACGACGTCGCGCATGACGGCGTGCGCCTGGAGCGACCACGCGGACGCGCTGCTCGACTGGGTCGGGGTCGACGCGGACCGGCGCATCAACCGCATCTCCGCCCTCGACGACGACTCTGAGCGCGAGCTCGACGGCCTCGTGCTGCTCGACCTCCCGGACCACGACTCGGTTCGCACGGAGAACCGCGAGGTCGTCGACCGCGTCGTGCCGTTGGCCGACCTCCTCGTGTGGGTGGTGGACCCGCAGAAGTACGCGGACGACGCGCTGCACTCCGGATACCTCCAGACCCTCGTGGGGGCCGAGGGGTCGATGCTCGTCGTCCTCAACCAGCTCGACACGGTCCCGCCTGCGCAGCGCGAGGAGATCCTCGCGGACGTGTCGAGCCTGCTGACGTACGACGGGCTCGGCTCGGTCGACGTCCTCGGGGTGTCCGCGGTCACCGGGAACGGCATCGACGAGCTGCGGGCGCGCCTCGCCAAGGTCGTCGTGGCGCGCTCCGTCGCGGCGGTACGCGTCGGCAGCGAGCTGACGCGTGCGGGGACCCTCGTCGCGGAGGCGCTCTCGGCGGAGGCTCCGCGTGCCCTCGACGCGTTCGTGCCGGCTGCCGTCGACGCGCTCGCGACGGGTGTCGGTCTCGAGGCGCGCGGCCGGACGGCCGCGCTAACGCTCGACGACGGCTCGACCGCGGCGGCGGGTGTCTCCGTGACTCCTGAGGTGGCGGAGTCGGTTCGCTCCCGGTGGCTCGACGACGTCGGGCGGCACCTCTCGCACGGGTGGCAGGAGAACCTCGAGCGCGTCGTCGCGCCGGCCGACGAGATCGCTGCGGCGGTCGACCGTGCGGTGGGAGGGGTCCGGCTCGAGCCAGGCCCCGGTGCGGCGGTGCGCCGCGCAGGCGCGTTCTCCCTCGTCCTCGCCGCCCTCGCTGTGGTCGCCGCCGGGACGGGACTGGCGCTGCTGCTCGGGTGGTGGGACAGGCCAGGCGGCGTCGACCTCGGCACGTACCTCCTCGTCGGGGCTGGCGCGCTCGCGCTCGCCGCGGGCGTCGCGGTGCTCGTGCGCGGCCGGGCACGGCGGCGGCGTGCCGCGGAGCGTGGCTCGGGCTTCGTGGGGGAGGCGCGCGAGCGGCTGACAGCGGTCGTCCGCGAGCTCGTCCTGCAGCCGTCCACGCCGATCCTGAGCGACCACCACGACGCGCGCGTGCTCGCGCTCGCCGCAGCGGAGCAGTCGCCCACAGGGAGCTGACGAAGCTCCCACGGCCCTGGGCCGGGGGAGAGCGCTCGCGGTCCACCCGGCACGGGCGCGAGCGTGGGGCCCTCGGACGGCACCAGGCCGTCCCCGCTCCCTGGAGGACCGATGAGCTCGACCATCACGGTGCGCGGGTGGGTCGGCAACAAGCCGACGCTGACCCGCACCGCCCACGACCGCGTCTTCACGACCGTCCGCGTCGCGTCGACGCACCGCTACCGCGACTCCCGCAACGAGTGGGTCGACGGTGACACGCAGTGGTTCAGCGCGGTGTTCTGGGACGACGCCGCCGACAACGTCGCGCGGTCGGTGCGTCAGGGCGAGCCTGTCGTGCTCACCGGCAGGCTCGTGCTCGAGCGCTGGGACAGCGAGGAGGGCCCGCGTTCGTCGCTCGGCGTGCGCGGCGCGACGCTCGGCCACGACCTCACGCGCGGGTTCGCCCAGTTCACGCGCTGCGTGCGCACCGCAGCGACAGGCTTCGAGCCCGCCCCGTCGGGAGCCGGCCGACAGGAGGACCCGTTCGCTGCTCCCGCCGTCGACGATGCAGGCGCGCAGCCTGCCCCGACGCCGGACGCCGACGAGGACTCGCTCGACACCGCCGTCGACGTCGAGGAGCAGCTCGGAGCGCTCGAGCCCGCGACCGCGTAGGCTTGGAGGGTCTGTGCGTCGCCCGTCGACGCCTGCGCGCCCGGCTCGACGAGCCAGGCCGCCCGGGCGGCGACGGGCACGGCACGCCTCGCGGCGTGCGACGCTCACCCCCCTCACGATCACAAGGCGGTCCAAGAATCCGTGGCTGAGTTCATCTACACCATGTACAAGGCGCGCAAGGCGCACGGTGACAAGGTCATCCTCGACGACGTCACGCTGAACTTCCTCCCCGGGGCGAAGATCGGCGTCGTCGGCCCGAACGGTGCCGGAAAGTCCACGATCCTCAAGATCATGGCCGGCCTCGAGCAGCCCTCGAACGGTGAGGCGCGGCTGTCTCCCGGCTACAGCGTCGGCATCCTCATGCAGGAGCCGAAGCTCAACGAGGAGAAGACCGTCCTCGGCAACGTCGAAGAGGCTGTCGGCGAGATCAAGGCGAAGCTCGACCGCTTCAACGAGATCGCCGAGCTGATGGCGACGGACTACTCGGACGAGCTCATGGAAGAGATGGGCAAGCTCCAGGAGGCCATCGACGCCGCCGACGCGTGGGACCTCGACTCCCAGCTCGAGCAGGCGATGGACGCGCTGCGCTGCCCGCCCGGCGACATGGACGTCAAGGTCCTCTCCGGTGGTGAGCGTCGCCGCGTCGCGCTGTGCAAGCTCCTCCTCGAGAAGCCTGACCTGCTGCTCCTCGACGAGCCCACCAACCACCTGGACGCCGAGTCGGTGCTGTGGCTCGAGCAGCACCTGACGACGTACCCGGGCGCCATCCTCGCCGTGACCCACGACCGCTACTTCCTCGACCACGTCGCCGAGTGGATCTGCGAGGTCGACCGCGGCCGCCTGTACCCCTACGAGGGCAACTACTCGACCTACCTCGAGAAGAAGCAGGAGCGTCTCCAGGTCCAGGGCAAGAAGGACGCCAAGCTCGCCAAGCGCCTCAAGGAGGAGCTCGAGTGGGTGCGGTCCAACGCCAAGGGCCGGCAGACCAAGTCGAAGGCGCGTCTTGCTCGCTACGAGGAGATGGCTGCTGAGGCGGAGCGCACCCGGAAGCTCGACTTCGAGGAGATCCAGATCCCGGCCGGACCGCGCCTGGGCTCGCTCGTCCTCGAGGCCACGGGGCTCCAGAAGGGCTTCGACGACCGCCAGCTCATCGACGGCCTGAGCTTCACGCTGCCGCGCAACGGCATCGTCGGCGTCATCGGCCCGAACGGCGTCGGCAAGACGACGCTCTTCAAGACGATCGTCGGCCTCGAGCCGCTCGACGGCGGCGAGCTCAAGATCGGTGAGACCGTCTCGATCTCCTACGTCGACCAGTCTCGCGGTGGCATCGACCCGAAGAAGACGCTCTTCGAGGTCGTCTCCGACGGGCTCGACTTCATCAAGGTCGGCAACGTCGAGATCCCGTCGCGCGCGTACGTCGCGTCGTTCGGCTTCAAGGGCCCGGACCAGCAGAAGCCTGCCGGGGTGCTGTCGGGTGGTGAGCGCAACCGCCTCAACCTCGCGCTCACGCTCAAGCAGGGCGGCAACCTCCTGCTCCTCGACGAGCCCACCAACGACCTCGATGTCGAGACGCTCGGCTCGCTCGAGAACGCGCTCCTCGAGTTCCCCGGCTGCGCTGTCGTGGTCTCCCACGACCGCTGGTTCCTCGACCGGGTCGCGACGCACATCCTCGCCTACGAGGGCACCGAGGAGGACCCCGCGAACTGGTACTGGTTCGAGGGGAACTTCGAGTCGTACGAGCAGAACAAGGTCGAGCGTCTCGGCGCCGACGCGGCGCGTCCGCACCGCGTGACGCACCGTCGCCTGACCCGCGACTGACAGCCCTCATCAGGCTCGACGCAGGCCCGGCAGCGCACGCGCTGCCGGGCCTGCGCACGTCCGCGACCGTAGGGTGAGGTCATGACGGCAGGTGCGGCGAGCCCGCGGACCGACGGGGCAGACGGCGGTGTCGTCCGCGCGCTCGAGGACGTCCGGACGGCCGTCGGCGCGCTCCGCCTCGACCTCCCCAGCCCCGGCGCGGACGACGCAGCCGCACTGCGTGGCGAGCTGCTCGCGCGCATCGACGACCACCTGCTGCCCCGTGCACGATCAGCTGACGCGCCCATGCTCGTCGTGGTCGGCGGCTCGACGGGCGCGGGCAAGTCGACGCTCGTCAACTCGCTCGTGGGCGCCCCGGTCAGCCCGTCCGGCGTCCTGCGGCCCACGACGCTCGCCCCTGTTCTCGCACACCACCCCCAGGACGCCCCCTGGTTCGCCGACGACCGCGTCCTCCCCGGCCTCAGCCGCGCGGGCGCCCAGGACGCCGTCCCTGCCGACTCGGTCCACCGCACGCTGCGGCTCGTGCCGACCGCCGCCGTCGGGCCCGGGTATGCACTGCTCGACGCGCCCGACGTCGACTCGGTGGTCGCAGAGAACCGTGACCTCGCGGCGCAGCTCCTCGCAGCGGCGGACCTGTGGCTCTTCGTGACGACGGCCGCTCGCTACGCGGACGCCGTGCCGTGGGACCTGCTCGACGCCGCGGCGCAGCGCCGCACGCAGGTCGCCCTCGTGCTCAACCGCGTCGACGCGCACGCCCGCGCTGCGATCACCGAGCACCTCGAAGGGATGCTCACCGAGCGCGGCCACCCGGGAGCTCGCGTCTTTCCCGTCGAGGAGACGGCGCTCGCGTCAGGGATGCTCGGACCCGAGCACCTCGTGGCGCTCCGGGCGTGGCTCGTCGCGGTGACCGAGCCTGACGAGCGTCGACGCGTCGTCGCCGCGACGTTCGACGGTGCGGTCGCCGACCTCGGCCGCAGGCTCGCCGACCTCGCCGAGGCCGCACGCGAGCAGGTCGCGGCACGGGACCGGCTCGCCGCGACGCTCCGCCGCGAGCAGGACGCGGCCGCGGCCCAGGTGGCGCGCGCCACGGCCGACGGGGCGATGCTCCGCGGCGAGGTGCTCGCCCGGTGGCAGGACTTCGTCGGCACGGGCGACTTCCTGCGCCGTGTTGAGCAGGGCGTCGGCCGTGCTCGCGACCGGGTCACGGCGTTCTTCCGCGGCCGGACGGCGGACGCGCCTGCGGTCGCACGCGCCGTCGGGCACGACCTCGAGGCCGTGATCCTCGACGCGGTGCACGGGGCCGCGGAACGCACGTACGACGCATGGCGCGGGGACCCGGCGGGCCGCGACCTCGCGGACGGTCTTGCGCGTGGCGGGCCGCACGTCCGTGAGCACGTCGCGGAGCAGGTGCGGGCCTGGCAGGGCGACGTGCTCGAGCTCGTCTCGACGCAGGGGCAGTCGACGCGCGGGCGAGCCCGAGCGTTGTCGTTCGGGGTCAACGGCCTCGGCGTCGCGCTCATGGTCGTCGTGTTCGCCTCGACGGGCGGGCTCACCGGTGCCGAGGTCGGAATCGCGGGAGGGACGGCTGTCCTGGCCCAGCGCCTCCTCGAGGCGGTCTTCGGGGACGACGCCGTGCGCAGGCTCGCGGTCACGGCGCGCGAGCTGCTCGACGGGCGCGTCCGAGCGGTGCTCGAGGCTGACGGTGCGCGGTTCCAGGCACGGCTCGACGCGAAGCATGTCGACGACGGCGCGGCGGAGCGGATCGAGCGCGCCCGCGACGCCCTCGCCCGTGCCCGGTCCGGCCGCGGCGAGGTGCGGTGAGCAGCGGGCGGCAGGCCACGCCGGCCGAGGCTGACATCCTCGAGCGGGTCGAGGCGCTCGAGGAGGCATGGGACGCAGGGCGTGACGTCCTCGCGGACGCCGACCTTGCGCTCGCTCGCGCGGTCGAGGAGCTGCTCCCGCGCGTGCGCGAGCGCGTCGCGCTCGGCGCCGACCGGACGGTCGTCGCGCTCGCGGGCTCGACGGGCTCGGGGAAGTCCTCCCTCCTCAACGCGGTCGCGGGTGCAGAGGTCGCGCGGCCTGGCGTCCTGCGGCCGACGACGTCCCGGGCTGTCGCGGCGGTGTGGCCTGGCAGCAACCCGGCCGCGCTCCTCGACTGGCTCGAGGTCACCCAGCGCACGTTCGTCGACGGCGGAGGGGACGGCTCGGAGGGCCTCGTGCTGCTCGACCTCCCTGACCACGACTCCGTCGTCCCGGAGCACCGGGTGCGGGCGGACCGCCTGCTCGCCCGCGCCGACCTCATGATCTGGGTCACCGACCCGCAGAAGTACGCCGATGCGGCGCTCCACGAGGGCTACCTCCGGGGGCTGGCCGCCTACGAGGGGGTGGTCGTCGTCGTGCTCAACCATGCCGACCGGCTCTCCGACGCGGACCGTGAGACGTGCCTCGCGGACCTGCGCGCGCGCGTCGTCGAGGACGGCCTGCCGAACGCGCGGGTGCTCGCGACGTCCGCGACCGACGGCCTCGGCGTCGCCGAGCTGCGTGCGCTCGTGGCCGACGCGGTACGGCGGCGTCAGGCGATGGCTGCGCGCCTCCTCGAGGACGTGCGCGCGAGCGCGAGCCGCATCCTGGAGCTGAGCGAGCCCCCGGCGGGCGCGTCCCGGGCGTCCGACGTCGCAGACGCTCGCCTCGTGCAGGCGCTGCTCGAGGCGAGCGGCGCTCCGACTGTCGTCACTGCCGTCGGCCTCTCGGCGCGCCGCGAGGTGCGCGCGGCGGCGGGGTGGCCGGTCACGCGCTGGGTCGGTCGCCTGCGCGCCGACCCGCTGCGCCGCCTCGGTCTGCGCCCTGACCCCGGTCGGGAGCGTGCTGAGGCCGCTCCGGAGGTGCGTCGGTCCTCGTTGCCGCGGCCCACGGCGGCCGTCCGTGCGCGGACGGCCGAGGCCCTGCGGGAGCATGCTGATGCGGTCGCCCAGGCCCTGCCAGGGCCGTGGCAGCCGACGTCCGCCGCGCGCCCTGACCCGGACGTTCTCGCGGACGCGCTGGACCAGGTCGTCGTCGCGGCACCGCTCGGCTCGCCCGAGCCGCCGCGCTGGGCGCGCGTCGTCGGGTGGGTCCAGACGGCGCTGCTCGTCGTCGGCGTCGCGGGTCTCGTGTGGCTCGCCGCGCTCGCGGGGCTCGACGCGCTGCGCCTGCCTGCGCCCGACGTCTCGTGGCGTGCGGGCGACCTCGCGGTGCCGTGGCCGACGACCCTCGCCGTCGGCGGCCTCGCGGCGGGTGCACTGCTCGGGGCGCTCGCGGGCCTGGTCGGGCGTACGACCGCCGCGCGGCGTCGCCGTCGCGCTCGCGCAGCCCTCGAGGTGGGCGTCCGCACGGTTGCCGACGCCGCTGTGCTGGGACCCGCACGCGCGCGCCTCGAGGCGTGGCACGCCTGCCGTGCGGCGGCCACGCGGGCAGGAGCCGGTCCTACGCGGCGACGTCCACGCATGGCCTAGCGTGAAGGCATGACCCGTCTGCACATCCCCGTCCAGCTGCGCTGGTCGGACATGGACGCCTACGCCCACGTCAACAACGTCGAGATGCTCCGGCTCCTCGAGGAGGCCCGGATCGAGGCGTTCTGGCGGCACCCGGCCGTCGAGGGCGATCCGGCTGACGCGCCCGTCGCGCGGCCGACCGCGGTGCTCGACGCGTCGCCCGGCGCGGAGACGTTCACGCTCGTCGCGCACCAGGAGATCGAGTACGTCGCGCCGCTCGCGTACCGGCGCGCGCCTGTCGTCGTCGCGCTGTGGCTGGGGCGCCTCGGGGGAGCGAGCCTCGAGATCTGCTACGAGGTCACCGACGAGGCGGGGACGGTCTACGCGAAGGCGGTGACGACGATGGTCCTCGTCGATCCGCGGACGGGTTCGCCGCGGCGTATCGGAGACGTCGAGCGGGCAGCGTGGGAGCCGTTCATCGAGGAGCCGGTGACGTTCCGGCGCGGCCGCCGGTGACCGTGTGACGGTCCTGATCGACGCGCCTGCGTGGCCGGCGCACGGCACGCTCTGGGCCCACCTCGTCTCGGACAGCTCGCTGTCGGAGCTGCACGCGTTCGCGGAGGCTGCGGGGGTGCCGCAGCGTGCGTTCGACCTCGACCACTACGACGTCGCTGCGGAGCGGTACGAGGAGCTCGTGGCCCGGGGTGCGGTCCCCGTGTCGGGTCGCGACCTGTCGCGCCGGCTCGCGGCGTCGGGACTGCGCGTCCCGGGGCGTGAGCGGCGAGAGGGGCGCCGCGTGGCGCTCGCGGCTCGCTGGGACGTGCTCCTGCCCGGTGCGCCCGAGGTGGGGGAGGTGCTGCTCGACCGCTGGCACGAGCCGCACCGCTCGTACCACGGTCCGGGTCACCTCGCGCAGGTGCTGCGTGCGGCCGCGGTCGTCGATCCGGACGTGCCGCGCCCGGTCGCGCTCGCCCTGTGGTTCCACGACGCGGTGCACGACGGCGTCGCGGGGCAGGACGAGGAGCGCTCGGCTGCGCTCGCGCGCGAGCTCCTCGCGGGGCTCGTCCCTCCGGAGGAGGTCGCGGAGGTCTCGCGTCTCGTCGTGCTGACGACGCACCACCGTGTCGTGGCCGGCGACGCGCTCGGGGCGCTCGTGTGCGACGCGGACCTCTCGATCCTCGGGTCCGACGAAAGCGGGTATGCCCGCTACGTGCGGCAGGTGCGAGCCGAGTACGCGCACGTCCCGGACGGCGCGTTCCGCGAGGGGCGGGCTGCGGTGCTGCGTTCGCTCCTGGGCCTCGGGCGCCTGTTCGCCACCGCCGAGGGGTCGAGGCGGTGGGAACAGGCGGCCCGGGCGAACCTGGAGCGCGAGCTGGCGGTGCTCGAGGGTCAGGCGACCGTCGCGTCGACCGTGACGTCGACGTTGCCTCGGGTCGCGTTCGAGTAGGGGCACACCTCGTGGGCGGCGGCGACGAGCTCGTCGGCGGTCGACTGGTCGACCCCGCCGATCTCGGCGTGCAGGGCGACGGTGAGGCCGAAGCCGCCGGAGTCGAGCTGACCGATGCCGACCTCGGCGGTGACCGCAGAGTCCTCGATCGCGATCTTGCGGGTGCGGGCGACCATCTTGAGCGCGGAGTGGAAGCACGCGGCGTAGCCGGCGGCGAAGAGCTGCTCGGGATTGGTGGCGCCGCCGGGGCCGCCCATCTCGACGGGGACGGCGAGGTCGTGGGCGACGAGGTTGTCGGAGGTGGCGGTGCGGCCGTTGCGGCCGTCGCCGGTAGCGGTCGCGACGGCGGTGTAGACGACGTTCATGGTGGGCCTCTCGGGTAGTGCTGGTCGGATGGAGGAAGAATGATCGTTCTGCCTTGCTGAGCCTGACATCTTCGTGAGGAAGTTGCAAGACCGAACGTTCTTCCTCTTTTTGCTTGGCGCCGCGGCGGTGCCCGCCTAGGGTGGACCCATGACCAGCGCCCCCGACCCCGGAACAGGCCGCACCTCGGCCGCCCGCGAGCGGCTGCTGCGCACCGCGTCCCAGATCTTCTACTCCGAGGGCATCCACGCCGTCGGCGTCGACCGGATCGTCGCCCAGGCTCAGGTGACGCGGGCCACGTTCTACCGGCACTTCCCCGGCAAGGAAGACCTGGTCCTCGCGTACCTCCACGCCCAGGACGACGCCCTGCGCGCCCGGCTCGGCGCCGACCCGCAAGACCCCGAGGAGGCGGCCGCGCTCTTGCGCGCGATGGTCGAGGCCATGGGCGGCGAGATCTGCCGCACCGGCTTCCGCGGCTGCCCCTTCATCAACGCGGCGGCGGAGTACCCCGACCCGCAGCACCCCGTGCACGCGCTCGTCGTCGAGCACCGCACCTGGTTCGAGGGTGTCGCCCGCCGCGCCCTCGAGCGCGCGGGCCACCCGGACGCACGCGCCGCCGCGCACACCTTCATGATGCTGCGCGACGGCGCCATGGTCGCCGGCTACCTGGACGACGCACGCAGGGCTGCCGACGGCCTGCGCACCGCCGTCGACGAGCTCGTCGCGGCGGGAGCGGCCGCCTCGTCCCGCTGACCGGACTGTGCCGTCTCAGACGGCCCGTGTCTGGGCCGAACGTCCTCTACGGCGTGGCGCGCCCCTGCCGAGGGTAGAGGTATGAGCATCACGACCGAAGACGTTCCCACGAGTCTCCTGGACGAGGACGACCTCCCGCCGTTCTGGGACTGACCTGCCCCCACCAGCCGGAGGGCGACGCTGCCGTCCGTGACAAGAAGCGTGCGTGACGTCAGCTGACGTCCGGCACGCGGATCATGCCCTCCTGGGCGATCGACGCCACGAGCGTGCCGTCCTGCGCGAAGATGCGCGCGGCGCCGAGCCCGCGGCCACCCGACGCGCTCGGCGAGCTCTGCACGTAGAGCAGCCACTCGTCCGCACGCACGTCACGGTGCCACCACATCGCGTGGTCGAGGCTCGCGATCGAGAGCCCACGCGTGGCCCATCCGAGGTCTGCACGCCGCAGCACCGGCTCGAGCATGAGCTGGTCGCACGCGTACACCGTCATGGCGCGGTGCATGAGCTGCCCGCCCTCGACGGGACCCCGCGCGCGCAGCCACACCATCTGCCGGTCGTCGCCCGACCGGTCGGTCGACAGGTAGAGCGACCCGTTGACGTGCCGGATGTCGAACGCAGCCTGGCTCGTCCAGAACTTCGCGACCGGGTGGTCGAGCGAGCCGAGCTTGTCGACCGCAGACTCGACCGACTCGGGCGCGGGCGCGTCGGGCATCCGCTGCGCCTCGTCGATGCCCGGCTGGACCTCCTGGAACGACGCCGTCATCGTGAGGATCGGCTTGCCGCTCTGCAGCGCGTGCACCTGTCGCACGCTGAACGAGCGGCCGTCGCGCATCCGCTCGACCTCGAACGTGATGGGCTCGTCGAGGGCGCCGGGCCGCAGGAAGTAGCCGTGCAGCGAGTGGGGGTGGCGCTCGTCGGCCGTCGTCGCGCCAGCAGCGAGGAGCGACTGCGCGAGCACCTGGCCGCCGTACACGCGACCGTTGAGCTGCGGCAGGCTCGTGCCGACGAACGTGTCGTCGCCCGTGCGGTCGAGCTCGAGGACGGCCTGGAGGTTGCGGAAGGGCTCCGCAGCCACGGGGGGAGTCTGGGTCGTGTCGGTCATCTGAGCCTCAGTCGTCGAACGTGTTGAGCATCGAGTGGGCGGCACGCTCGACGTAGTCGAGCATCTCGGACTCGTGCAACGGGGAGAGCCCGGCGCTGCGCACCGCGGCGGTCATGTGCGTGATCCAGCGGTCGCGCGCGAGCGGGTTGACCTTGTACGGCATGTGCCGCGCGCGCAGGCGCGGGTGCCCGCGACGCTCGGAGTACGTCGTCGGGCCGCCCCAGTACTGCTCGAGGAACATGACCATGCGCTCGTTGGCTGGCCCGAGGTCTTCCTCGGGGTACATCGGGCGCAGGACGTCGTCAGCCGCGACGCCCTCGTAGAAGGCGTCGACGATCCGCTGGAAGGTCTCGTGACCTCCCACCGCTGCGTAGAAGGAGTCGTCAGTCACCGGACGATCCTCCCACGCCTGCGTCCCACGCCCGGGACCCAGGTCGCGGCGTGGGCGGGCTAGAGCCCGAGCTCGGCGAGCTGGGGGAGGCGCGCACGCACCGCGGTCCGGGCGGCCTCGGCGGTCTCGGCGTCGAGGGCGAGCCGGGCGACCTCGCGGCACTCCTCGAGAGTGACCGCCCCGAGCGCCGTCGCGATGTCCGGTATCGCGCGCGGCGTCATCGACAGGGAGGACACACCGAGCCCGACGAGCACGGCGGCGAGCGACGCGTGGGACGCGGCCTCGCCGCACACGCCGACCGGGCGGTCCTGCTGCGCACCGGCCCGGCACGTCGCGGCGATCAGCTGGAGCACCGCCGGCTGCCACGGGTTCGAGAGCGCCGCGAGGGAGCCGAGGAGACGGTCGGCGGCCATCGTGTACTGCGTGAGGTCGTTCGTGCCGATCGACGCGAAGGACGCGCGGGCGAGGATGGGCCCGGCGAGCAGCGCCGCGCTCGGCACCTCGATCATGACGCCCGCCGTCGGCAGGCCGTGCCGGGTGCACGCCGCGACGAAGTCCTCGGTCTCGTCGACCGTCGACACCATCGGGGCCATGACCCACACCTCAGCCTCCTCGGCGGCGGCCGCCTGGGCGATCGCCTCGAGCTGGTCGTCGAGCAGGCCGGGCCACGTCGCGGCGGCACGCAGGCCGCGCACGCCGAGCGCGGGGTTCTCCTCGTCGGGCGACGTGAGGAAGAGCAGCGGCTTGTCGGCTCCCGAGTCGAGCGTGCGCAGGACGACCTTGCGCCCAGGGAAGCGGGACAGCACGCGACGGTACTGCTCCACCTGCTCCTCGACGCTCGGCGGCGTCTCGCGCCCGAGGAAGCAGAACTCCGAGCGGAACAGCCCGACGCCCTCGGCGCCGACGCGGGCGGCGGCCTCGGCGTCCTCAGGGTTGCCAATGTTGGCGAGGAGCTGGACGCGGTGCCCGTCGCTCGTCCGGCCAGTGCCGTCGAAGGTGCGGTCGATCGCGGCCAGCTTGCCCGCGGCCTCGATCTGCTCCTGCGTGGGGTGCAGCACGACGACGCCCGAGGCGCCGTTGACGAGGACCGTCGCGCCCTCCTCGAGGACGGCGCTCGCCCCGGCCGCGCCCACGATCGCGGGGATCCCGCGGGCGTTGGCGACGATCGCGGTGTGCGACGTCGGGCCGGCACCGTCAGTGACGATCGCGAGGATCCGCTCGGGGTCGAGCGTCGCTGTCGTCGACGGTGCGAGGTCGGCGGCGACGAGCACGAACGGCTCGAGGCGGTCGGGGACGCCCGGGGCCTGGCGGCCGGTCAGCTGCGCGACGACGCGGTCGCGCACGTCGTGCACGTCGCTGGCACGCTCGGCGAGGTACCCGCCGAGGGCCTCGAGCTGCGCCGCGACGGCGTCCGCGGCCTCCCACACGGCCAGCTCAGGGACGAGGTGCTCCTCGACCACGCGGCGGTGCGCGTCAGCGCTCAGGGTCGGGTCTGCTGCGATCGCTGCGGTCGCGACGAGCACGTCCGCGGCGTCGCCCGTCGCATGGCTTGCTGCGGCCTCGAGCTGCGCGACGACGACCGCGACGGCCTCGGGGATGCGCGCCGCTGCGGCGACCGCGTCGTCGCTCGGGCTCAGGCGCAGGCCTGCCGGTGGCTGGGCGATCGGCTCGGGGAGGTGGACGACGGGACCAGAGACGATCCCGCGGCTCACGCCGATGCCGGTGATCGTCCGCTGCTCAGGTGCCGGGTTCACGGTGCCTCCGTTGCCTTCGTTGGCGGGTCGTCGAGGGGGTGTGACCGTCCTCAGTGTCTCCCCTCGGCGGCGCTGCGCCAAACGAGCAGCAGCGTGCTGATGTCCGGGGCGCTGACGGCAGCCCGGCTGCGGAACGCGACGTAGGCTAGGTGTGTGTGCGCCGGCCCGCAGGCCGGCCCGAAGCATCAGGCCGCGAGGTCCGCACCGGACTCGGCGGCTACGGACGAACACGGGAGTGCAGACATGAGCAAGGCGGAGCAGATCCTGGCTGCCCTCGGCGGCGGCGAGAACGTGGTCGACCTCGAGCCGTGCATCACGCGGCTGCGCGTCGAGGTCACGGACCCCGCGCAGGTCGACGAGGCCGGGCTGCGGGAGACGGGCGCCTTCGGTGTCGTGCGATCCGGCCGGATCGTCCAGGTCATCGTCGGGCCGGAGGCGGACAACCTCGCCGCCGAGCTCGAGGGACTGCGCTGAGCATGGCGCGCGAACCGCTCGAGGTCGCGGCTCCTCTCGCGGGAACCGTCGCGTCGCTCGCTGACGTGCCCGACGAGGTCTTCGCGGCCGCGATGGTCGGACCGGGCGTCGCGATCATCCCTGACCCGGGGCAGGACCAGGCGGTCGTGGCCCCCGCGGACGGCGTCGTCGCGACGTCGTTCCCGCACGCGTTCGCGCTCGAGCTTGCCGACGGCCGCACGCTGCTCGTGCACCTCGGCGTCGACACGGTGGGCATGCGCGGCGCCGGGTTCGAGAAGCAGGTCGAGGCAGGCGCTGCCGTGCGCGCTGGCGACGTCATCGTGACCTGGTCGCCCGACGCCGTGACGGAGGCCGGGTACGCCGCGGTCTGCCCGGTCGTCGCTCTCCAGGGGGATGCGGAGGCGCTCGAGCTGCGCGCGGAGGTCGGCGCGAGGGTCGCGGCCGGCGACCCGCTGCTGCGCTGGATCTGAACCAGCAGAACTGACGACGCCCTGGCACCCGACGGGTGCCAGGGCGTCGTGCTGTGCGGCGTCAGTCCTCGCGGGCCTCCGTCGTTTCGGTCTCGCGCGCCGCCGTCGGCGCGCTCGCCGCGCCGTGCGGCGCAGCGGCGGTGGCCGGTGGCGCGAGTGCGGCGTTCGGCGGCGCGGACTCTGCGCTCTGCGGCGCGACGACAGTCATGCGCGCGGCTCCGACGAGCTCGACACCCGCGTCGGTGAGCGCGGTGAGGCACGCGAGGCGCAGCGCACGGGAGACCTCGATCTGCTGGCCGGCTGCGACGCGGACCGTGACGCGGAACAGGAGCGACTCCCCGGACAGGTCCTCGATCCCCGAGACCTCGGGCTCGGCGAGGATGTGGGGGTTGAGCGCGTCGTCCGAGCGCACCTCGTCGGCCGCCTGGCGCAGGAGGTTGCGCACGAGGGCGACGTCGGCGCCGTATGCGACGCGGACCTCCGCCATGGCGCGGCTCCAGCCCTGCGAGTGGTTGCCGACCCGGAGCACCTCTCCGTTGCGGATGTACCAGAGCGTGCCGTCGGCGTCGCGCACCTTGGTGACGCGCAGGGCGACGGCCTCGACGGTGCCGATGACGGTGCCGAAGTCGACGACGTCGCCGACGCCGTACTGGTCCTCGAACAGCAGGAAGGTCCCGGACAGGAAGTCCTTGACGAGGCTCTGCGCGCCGAAGCCGAGGGCGACGCCCGCGACGCCCGCGGAGGCGAGGAGCGGGGCGAGGTTGATGCTCAGCTCGTCGAGGACGAGCAGGACGATGATCGATCCCACGACGATCGAGGAGGTCGAGCGGAGCACGGACCCGAGCGTCTGGGCACGGTTCGCCCGGCGCTCGGCGGAGAGCGGGGTGACGCGGCGCAGGACGTTGCCGAAGTCGTTGCGGGGCTCGCGCGCGAGACGGTTGGTCACGCTGCGCAGGACGCGCCGGACGACGGCGAGGACGATCATGCCGACGACGAGGATGAGCGCGATACGCAGGGGCGTCCCGACGAACCAGTCAAACCAGTGCGTCTCGACCTCGGCGCGGGTCGGGAGGTCGAGGTCTCCGGGCGTGGGTGAGGGGGTCGGGGTGGTGGCTCTGAGCATGCGCCAAGCCTAGGGCGCGGGTCCTTGTGACGAAGATCACACCCCATGAGAGGCGGTGTTGCGTAACGTTTCTGAAACTTGCACGCGGATCGGGCGCCAAAGGCCCACGCGAAGGCCCGGGAGTCTGCAAAGATCGTGACGTGGAGCAACAAGCAGAACGAACTGAGTCGTTGCTGCGCCTCGCGAGGGAGTGCGGCGTTGCGACGGAGTACTGGTCCTTCGACGGGCACGAGCAGCAGGTCAGTGCTGACACCCTCGTAGCGGTGCTCGGTGCCCTGGGCATCGACGCGACCTCGCCCGCGCGGATCGACCTCGCGCTCGCGCACGCCGAGGATGCGCCGTGGCGCGAGCCGCTGCCGCCCACGGTGATCTCTCGTCAGGGGCAGCCGGTCCAGATCCCCGTGCACGTCTGGGACGGCGAGCCGGTCGAGGTCTGGATCGAGCTCGACCCTGAGACCGGTGGCGGCACGCGCCCGGCCTACCAGCAGGACGTCTACGTGCCGCCGCGCTGGGTCGACGGCCGCATGATCGG
This sequence comes from Sanguibacter hominis ATCC BAA-789, assembly GCF_012396185.1. Classification (GTDB taxonomy): domain Bacteria; phylum Actinomycetota; class Actinomycetes; order Actinomycetales; family Cellulomonadaceae; genus Flavimobilis; species Flavimobilis hominis. The sequence continues at coordinate 237,180 of NZ_JAAXOW010000001.1, read as the reverse complement.
CCGCGCGACGTTCGAGATCCCGGGCGACCTGCCGCTGGGCTGGCACGTGCTCCGCTCGCGCAGCACCGACGGTGAGCACCGCGCGACCCTCGTCGTCACGCCTCAGCGCCTGTCCCTGCCGCCGCAGCTCGAGCACGGTCGCGCCTGGGGCTTCATGTCGCAGATCTACTCGGTCCGCTCCGAGCAGTCGTGGGGCCTCGGCGACTTCGACGACCTCGCCGCCACCGCCTGGCGGTCGGCCGCCGAGCTCGGTGCCGACTTCCTGCTGATCAACCCCGTGCACGCGGGCGAGTCCGGCGTGCCGATGACGCCGTCGCCCTACCTGCCGACGACGCGTCGCTTCGTCAACCCGATCTACGTCCGCCCCGAGAACATCGAGGAGGCCGGCTACCTCACCGCAGCCGACCGTTCGCTCGTCGAGTGGGCCGCCGAGGAGGCGCACGCGCTCAACCGCGCCACGGACCCGATCGACCGCGACCTCGTGTGGACCACGAAGAAGTCCGCGCTCGAGGTCATCTTCGCCGCCCCGCGCTCCGCCTACCGCCAGGCGAGGTACGAGAGCTTCAAGTCCGCCGAGGGCAAGGGCCTCGAGGACTTCGCGCTGTGGTCGGCCATCAAGGAGATCCACCCCGAGGAGGTGTGGCCCGACGAGCTCCTCGACATCACCGGCCCCGCCGTGACCGCTCTGCGCGAGCGCCTCGGCGACCGCATCGAGTTCTTCTCCTGGCTCCAGTGGGTCGCCGACGAGCAGCTCGCTGCGGCGCAGGCCGCAGCCCTCGAGGGCGGAATGTCGCTCGGGATCATGCACGACCTCGCGGTCGGCGTGCACCCGGCGGGAGCCGACGCATGGACGATGCGCCACGTGCTCGCGACCGGTGCGTCCGTGGGCGCTCCTCCGGACATGTACAACCAGCAGGGCCAGGACTGGTCCCAGCCGCCGTGGCACCCGAAGGAGCTCGGTCGCGTGGGCTACCGCCCGCTGCGCGACATGCTGCGGACGGTCCTGCGGCACGCGGGAGCGATCCGCATCGACCACGTCATCGGACTCTTCCGCCTCTGGTGGATCCCGTCGGGCTCGAGCCCGAAGGACGGTGCCTACGTCCGCTACGACCACGACGCGATCATCGGCATCCTCGCTCTCGAAGCGCAGCGTGCTGGCGCGGTCGTCATCGGCGAAGACCTCGGCACGTTCGAGGGCTGGGTCCGTGACTACCTCGCCGACCGCGGGATCCTCGGCACGTCGATCCTGTGGTTCGAGAAGGGGTACGACGGCAACGCGCTCGCGCCCGAGAGCTACCGACGCATGTCGCTCACGTCTGTCACGACCCACGACCTGCCCCCGACCGCGGGATACCTCGCGGGGGAGCACGTCGAGCTGCGCGAGAGCCTCGGCCTGCTGCAGGCGCCCGTCCAGGTCGTCCGCAACGAGGCCCGTGCTGAGCGCGAGGACATGGTCCGGCTCCTCGCGAGCCGCGGCCTGATCAGCGACGACCCGTCGGAGCGGGAGCTCGTCGAGGCGTTGCACCGCCTCATCAAGCTCACGCCGTCGGTCCTCCTCGGCGTCTCGATCGCGGACGCCGTCGGGGAGCGCCGGGCGCAGAACCAGCCGGGCACAGACCTCGAGTACCCGAACTGGAAGGTGCCGCTCGGAGACTCGACCGGGCAGACCGTCCTGCTCGACGAGCTGTTCGAGCACCCGCGCCTACGCTCGCTCGCGGCGGTCATGAAGAACGCCTGACACCAGCTCCCGCTGTACGACGGCCCGTCACCCCACGCGGGTGGCGGGCCGTCGTCGTCGCGGTGGTGCGGGGCGTGGGCCCGCCTGAGACGCGGACAGCCCGGTCGCACACGTGAGGTGTGCGACCGGGCTGTCCGTGAGGCGGGTGGCGGTCAGGCGACCGCAGGCCCGGTCAGGCCTGCGCGTCGACCGCCTGCGCGGCCAGCGCCCGCTCGACGTCGGCGAGACCCTCGACCGCGAGGCGACGCAGCGCGGGCGGCGCCACACGCTCCGCCCCCTCCGCGTGCGCGTCGAGCCACGCCTGCGCCGCCGATCGCAGGTGGTCGTCGGCGAGGACCGCCGGGAAGAGCCCCTCGATGAGCTCCTCGGCGATGTGGTAGGACCGCGAGTCCCAGATCGGGAACAGCGACGCGAAGTACGTCTCCACGAACGGCGCGAGGAGCTGCGGGTCGTGCGCGGTGACGAAGCCGGCCGTCGTCGCACGGATGATCGCGTTCGGCTTGCCCTCCTCGTCGACGACGCTCGACCATGCCGCCTGCTTCGCCTCGATCGTGGGGATCGCGGCGCGGGCGTGCGCGGCCTGCTGCTCGCCCGACGCAGTCGCGTCCGCGGCGAGGGCCGCGTCGATCTCCGTCGTGCCCGCACGCCCACCTGCGACGAGCGCGAACAGCAGCTCCCAGCGCAGGTCTGTGTCGACCGTGAGGCCCTCGAGCTCGACGTCGCCCGTCAGGAGCGCGTCGATCGCGTCGAGCTGGCTCGGCGTCGAGGCGACCTGCGCGAAGAACTTCACGAACTGGAACTGCGCGTCGGACTCCGGGTCCGCGCTCTGCGCGAACGCCCACAGGGCGTCAGCGACCGCCTCGAGCGTCTGCGTGCGGCGCGCGGGCGCGACGTAGCTGCGTGCCGCGAGGACGACCTGGCCGAGAGTCGTGCGCAACGTCGTCGAGCCCGTCTCCGACGGGATGTTGTTGACGACGAGCCGCACGAACTCGCTCGCAGGCACCTCCCCGTCGCGCGTCGCGTCCCAGAAGGAGCCCCACACGAGCGCACGCGCCAGCGGGTCCGTGATCTCCGCGAGGTGCTCGACGGCGGTGGCGCGCGAGACGTCGTCGAGCCGGATCTTCGCGTACGCGAGGTCGTCGTCGTTGATGAGGACGAGGTCCGGGCGCGCGAGACCCACGAGCTCGGGCACGTCGGTGTGCTCGCCTGCGACGTCGAGCTCGACACGGTGCGTGCGGCTCAGGCCGTCGTCGGTGAGCGTGTAGAAGCCGACCGCGAGACGGTGCGGCCGGAGCGTCGGGTGCGACTCGGCGGCGCTCTGCAGGATCGCGAACGACTCGATCGTGCCGTCAGCTGCGGCCGTGATCTCGGGCCGAAGCGTGTTGACGCCAGCCGTCTCGAGCCACAGGCGGCTCCACTCGCCCAGGTCGCGGCCGGACGCAGCCTCGAGCTCGGTGAGGAGGTCGCTCAGCTCCGTGTTGCCGAACTGGTGCTTGCGGAAGTACGCGGCGACGCCCTTCATGAACGACTCGAGGCCCACCCACGCGACGAGCTGCTTGAGCACCGAGCCGCCCTTGGCGTACGTGATGCCGTCGAAGTTGACCTGCACGTCGTCGAGGTCGTTGATCGTCGCGACGATCGGGTGCGTCGACGGCAGCTGGTCCTGGCGGTAGGCCCAGGCCTTCTCCATCGAGCCGAACGTCGTCCACGCGTCGGTCCACTCGGTCGCCTCCGCGGTCGCGAGCGTCGACGCCCACTCCGCGAACGACTCGTTGAGCCACAGGTCGTTCCACCAGCGCATCGTCACGAGGTCGCCGAACCACATGTGCGCGAGCTCGTGGAGGATCGTCACGACGCGACGCTCCTTGACGGCGTCGGTCACCTTGGAACGGAACACGTACGACTCGGTGAACGTCACGCAGCCCGCGTTCTCCATCGCACCCATGTTGTACTCCGGCACGAAGAGCTGGTCGTACTTCGTGAACGGGTACGGGAAGTCGAAGTGCTTCTCGAAGAAGTCGAAGCCCTGGCGGGTCTTGTCGAAGACGTAGTCCGCGTCCATGTGCTCCGCGAGCGACGCGCGGCAGAAGACGCCGAGCGGGATCGTCCGCCCGTCGGAGCTCGTCAGCTCGCTGCGGGCGACCCAGTACGGGCCGGCGACGAGAGCGGTGATGTAGGAGGAGATGCGCGGCGTCGGCGCGAACGCGTACGTCGCCTTGTCGCCGTCGACGGACGGCTCGGGCGTCGGCTCGTTCGACACGACCTGCCAGCCGTTCGGCGCGGTCACCGTGAACTGGAACGTCGCCTTGAGGTCAGGCTGCTCGAACACCGTGAACACACGGCGAGAGTCCGGCACCTCGAACTGCGTGTAGACGTACACCTCGCCGTCGACCGGGTCGACGAAGCGGTGCAGGCCCTCGCCCGTGTTCGTGTAGGCGCAGTCGGCGACGACGCGCAGCTCGTTCTGCTCGGCGAGGTCGGTGAGGGTGATGCGCGAGTCGGCGAACACTATGGCCGGGTCGAGCGAGCGCCCGTTGAGCGTGACCTCACGGACGGTCGGTGCGACGAGGTCGATGAACGTGCTCGCGCCCTGCGTCGCGGTGAAGCGGACGACGGTCGTGGAGGCGAAGGTCGTGGGCCCGGTCGTGAGGTCCAGGTCGATCTCGTAGGACTGGGTCGCGACGATGCCGGCGCGTTCGGCGGCCTCGGCGCGGGTGAGGTTCTCTCCGGGCACTGCTGCTCCTCGGTTCGTCGCGAGCGGGCGCACGGCGCCTCTGCTCGCGGAGGTGGGTCGCCACGCGAAGGTGGACGTGACGTTCTCGATCATCCCACGCGCGTCCCTCGGAGCTCTCGTGGAATATGGGCGCGGGACGGCACGTTCGGCCCGGTGAGACAGCACCCGCGACGCAGACGACACGAGGAGCACCATGACCGAGACCACCACGACCACGACCGCTGCCGCGAACGGGCAGAAGGACGTCGCCGACTTCTGGTTCGACCCCGCCTGCCCCTGGGCGTGGATGACGTCGCGCTGGATCACCGAGGTCGAGAAGGTCCGCGACATCGAGGTCCGCTGGCACGTCATGAGCCTGTCGGTCCTCAACGAGGGTCGCGACCTCCCCGACGACTACCGCGCGATGCTCGACGACTGCTGGGGACCCGTGCGCGTCGTCGTGGCAGCGAGCGTGGAGCACGGTGAGCAGGTCATCAAGCCGCTCTACGACGCGATCGGCACCCGGTTCCACCCGCAGGGCCGCACGGACCGGCGCGAGGTCGTGGTCGAGGCGCTCGCGGAGGTCGGGCTGCCCGCGTCGCTCATCGACGTGTACGACACGGATCGCTACGACGAGCAGCTGCGCGCCTCGCACGCCGAGGGGATCGCGAAGGTCGGGGAGGACGTCGGCACGCCGGTCGTCGCGTTCAACGGCACCGCCTTCTTCGGCCCGGTCATCACGCCTGCCCCGAAGGGCGAGGCAGCGGGCCGGTTGTGGGACGGCGTCGTCCTGGTCTCCGAGTTCGACGGGTTCTACGAGCTCAAGCGCACCCGCACGCGGGGCCCGGTCTTCGACTGACTCCTCCTGCGCCGGCGGGCCTGTGCGCCTACCCTGGGACGTGCGTCGGGTGGGGGCCGGGCCCGTCGGCGCGCCCGCAGACCCCTGATTGCGAGCCCGGTGCCAGGAGCGATGTCGATGAGTGCAGGACCGTCCCCCCGTCCGCGGTTGAGCAACGGGATGATCGCGTTCATCCTCGTGGACGTGATCCTCGTGCTGGCGGTCGTCATCGTCGCGTTCGTGACGTTCCGTGGGCCGGGCTCCCCGTCGACGCCGACGGCGACGAGCACCGCGACGTCGAGCGCGACGCCATCGGCTGCGGGCCAGGACGCCCCAGCGCCCGTCGAGCGGACGGGCACGGCACGGACGTTCGCGTCGCCGAGCGGGAACATCACGTGCACGGTCGACGAGACGGGTGCCCGGTGCGGGATCGCGAGCCTTGCGAACGACCCGGCCCCGGTCGAGGGCTGCGACGGCAGCGTCGGGCACGTGTACGTCGTCACGCCGGAGGGCGTGCCCGAGGTGCCGTGCGTGTCGAAGGACGAGAAGCCCGCGAAGGCCAAGAAGTCGGTCGACGTGCTCGACTACGGGGAGGTCGTGCGCGAGTTCGGCTACACGTGCATGAGCGAGGAGGCTGGCGTGACGTGCACGGACGACACGACGGGTCGAGGTTTCACGCTCGCCCGCGCGGGTGGCGAGATCCGCTGACTGCACGACGACGGCCCCGGACCTGAGCAGCGAGGTCCGGGGCCGTCGTCGTGCGTGGGGTCACCAGATGCGCACGCGCTCCTCGGGGGCGAGGTAGAGGGCGTCGCCCTCCGCGACGTCGAACGCGTCGTAGAACTCGTCGACGTTGCTGACGATGCCGTTGCAGCGGAACTCGGCGGGGGAGTGCGGGTCGATCGCGAGCAGGCGGATCGCCTCCTCGTCGCGCGCCTTCGTCTGCCACACCTGCGCCCAGCCGAGCAGCACGCGCTGAGCGCCGGTCAGGCCGTCGATCACTGGCGCGGACCCGAGATCGCCGCCGAGCGCGATCCGGTACGCCTTGAATGCGATCGACAGTCCACCGAGATCGCCGATGTTCTCACCGATCGTGAGCGCGCCGTTGACGTGGTGGTCGGTGCCGGCGAGCTGCGCGGGGACGAACGCGTCGTACTGGGCGATGAGCGCCTTGGTGCGTGCCTCGAACTCGGTGCGGTCCTGTTCGGTCCACCAGTCCTCGAGGCGCCCGGCGCCGTCGTACTTCGAGCCCTGGTCGTCGAAGCCGTGGCCGATCTCGTGGCCGATGACCCCACCGATGCCGCCGTAGTTGACGGCGTCGTCGGCCTCCGGGTCGAAGAACGGGGGCTGGAGGATCGCAGCGGGGAAGACGATCTCGTTCATGCCGGGGTTGTAGTAGGCGTTGACGGTCTGCGGGGTCATGAACCACTCGTCGCGGTCGATCGGCTTGCCGATCTTGTCCAGCTCGTGGTCGAGGTCGAACGCGTTCGACCGACGGACGTTGCCGACGAGGTCGTTCGCGTCGACGACGAGCGCGGAGTAGTCGCGCCACTTCGTCGGGTAGCCGATCTTCGGGTTGAACGTGTCGAGCTTGGCGAGCGCCTTGACCTTGGTCTCCTCGCCCATCCAGTCGAGCTCGGTGATGGACTGCCGGTACGCCTCGATGAGGTTCGCGACGAGCCGCTCCATGTGGGCCTTGTGCGTCGGCGGGAAGTGCCGCTCGACGTAGACGCGGCCGACGGCCTCGCCGAGCGCGCCCTCGACGACGGAGACGCCGCGGCGCCAGCGCTCGCGCAGCTCCTGCGCACCGGTGAGGGTGCGTCCGTAGAAGTCGAAGTTCGCCTCGACCAGCTCGTCGGTGAGGTACGGCGCCCGGGCGGAGATCGCGTGATAGGCGAGCCAGAGGCGCCAGTCCTCGAGGTCGGCCTCGGCCCACAGCCGGGCGAACGCGACGGCGAAGGACGGCTCGCGCACGACGACGCGCTCGAAGGTCTCGGGGGAGGCGCCGAGCGCGTCGACCCACGTCTGCCAGTCGAAGCCGGGCGCGGACTCGGTCAGGTCGGCGAGGGTCATCGGGTTGTACGTCGCCTCGGCCTCGCGGTCGCGGACGACGTCCCAGTGCTCGGCTGCGAGCAGGGTCTCGTGCGCGAGGACACGCTCGCCCGCGGCCTGCGCGTCACCCTCGGGGACGACTCCGCCGAGGTAGAGCATGCGCCCGACGTGCGCCGCGTACGCGGTGCGCACGTCGGCGTACTGCTCCTCGCGGTAGTACGACTCGTCCGGCAGGCCGAGCCCGGACTGCATGAGGTAGACGACGTACGTCTCCGGGTCGTGCGCGTCGTTGTCGACCCAGAACGCGAGCCCCGAGGCGGCGCCCGTGCGCTGCAGCGACCCCAGGACGCGCGTGAGCGCCTCGCGGTCTGCGGCGTCGCGGACCGGCGCGAGGTCCTCCTCGAGCGGCGTGGTGCCGAGCTCGGCGATGCGGTCGGTGTCCATGAAGCTGGCGAACATCGCCCCGACCTGGGCGCGGGCGAGCGCCTGCGGGTCCGCGGCGTCGTCGGTGCCTGCCGCGGCACCCTCGCCAGCCTCGACGATGATGTCGCGGACGTGCTCCTCGGCGCGGTCGTGCAGCGCGCGGAACGCGCCGTCGCGCGCGCGATCGGCTGGGATCTCGTACGAGTCGATCCAGCGGCCGTTGACGTGGCGGTAGAGGTCGTCCTGCGGGCGGGTGGCCGCGTCGAGCGCGTCGAGGTCGATGCCGGAGCGCAGCGTGGCGTTGTCGTCGATCGTCATGCGCCCACCCTAGGTGTGGTGACCGACATCCGGCGTGCCGAGAGTGTCAGCCGGTCCTAGGGGCTCGCACCGCCGTGCGGCACAATGGGCGCATGCGCGTTCACATCGCTTCTGACCATGCCGGATTCGCTCTCAAGACCCACCTGATCGAGCACCTCGGTGCCACGGGCCACGACGTCGTGGACCACGGCGCGTTCGAGTACGACGCCCAGGACGACTACCCGGCCTTCTGCTTCTCGGCCGCTGAGGCCGTCGTGGCTGAGCCGGGTTCGCTCGGCATCGTCATCGGCGGTTCGGGGAACGGCGAGCAGATCGCCGCGAACAAGGTGCCCGGCGTCCGCGCGGCGCTCGCCTGGAGCGTCGAGACGGCGAAGCTCGGCCGCCAGCACAACGACGCGAACGTCATCGCGATCGGTGAGCGTCGGCACTCGCTCGAGGAGGCGACGACGTTCGTCGACGCGTTCCTCGCCGAGCCGTTCAGCGGCGACGAGCGTCACCAGCGTCGTATCGACCAGCTCGCGGCGTACGAGGCCGCGCGCTGATCGTGCCGCACCTCACCGGGGTGGTGCCGCGTGCCTGAGGGGCACACGGTCCACCGGTTGGCGCGCACGTTTGGCGACCTCTTCGGTGGTGCGCCCGTTGCGGTGACGAGCCCGCAGGGCCGCTTCGCAGCAGGTGCGGCGCGCCTCGACGGGCGCGTGCTCGTGCACGCGCAGGCCTTCGGCAAGCAGATGTTCCTCGGCTTCGCGCCGCGCGGTGTGGCCCCGGGGGAGCGCGTCGCGGAAGCCGAGTCGGACTGGCTGCGCGTCCACCTCGGCCTGTACGGCTCCTGGACGTTCGCGGGCGACGGCTCGGTCGCCGTCGTGCACGCGATCGGCGCGCCGCGCAGGCGCGTCGGGGAGACGGAGACGTCGCTGCCGGACGCGCAGGGCGACGTCGCGCAGGACGGCGTCGACGGTCCGTTCGTGCCCGCGGCGCCGCGGGGGCAGGTGCGCGTGCGGATCCTCGGCGAGCACGCCGTCGCCGACCTCACCGGCCCGACCGCGTGCGAGGTCGTCACCGACGCCGAGCGCCACGCTGTCGTCGCGAGGCTCGGCCCCGACCCGATCCGCGACGACGCCGACCCGCAGCGCTTCGTCGACCGTGCGCACCGTTCGCGGACCGCGATCGGGCTGCAGCTCATGAACCAGGACGTCATCGCGGGCGTCGGCAACATCTACCGCGCCGAGGCGCTCTTCCGAGCCGGCCTCGACCCGTCGCTGCCCGGCACGGCCGTCCCGACGGACACGCTGCGAGCGTTGTGGGACGACCTCGTCGGCCTCATGCGCGACGGCGTGCGGACCGGGCGCATCGTCACGACGCGTCCCGAGCACCGCGGCCGCGGCCACGAGCTCGGGCACATGGACCCGCGGCGCGTGCGGCAGAACACCGACGGCGACCCGAGCATGGTCAGCCGTGACGAATCGTTCTACGTGTACCACCGCGACGGCCTCGCGTGCCGCGTGTGCGGCACGCCCGTCCAGGTGCGCGACGCCGCAGGTCGCAACCTGTTCTGGTGCCCGTCCTGCCAGGCCTGAGCCCTGCCAGGCGCGCCCTGCGCTAGAACACCCAGGGGCACACGGGCGCGACGGGCCACGCGAACGCCGCCGACGCCGTCGCGAGCGCACCTGTCGTGTGCTCGACGACGTGACCGCCCAGCGCGAGCTGCGCGAGCGTCACACCGCCCAGGTAGGCGGAGCCGAGGGCGCGCACGTCGAGCGAGAGGTCGGGCGACGCATCCGTACGCACGACGGTGGCGGGCTCGAACGGCTGCGCGGTGACGCGGTACGCCCCCGTGTTCTCGGGCAGCACCGAGTCCTGCACGTGCAGGACGACGTCGACCGCCGCGGCGTAGCGCCGCTGCGCGAGGGCCGCTGCGGGGTCGACGACGCGCACCCACAGGTTGTCCGCCCGTCGCGCCTGCGCCGACCGGGGGTCGGCGAGCAGCTCGAGCAGCGCGTCGTCCTCGGGGAGCATCGACGCCTGGGTCTCCGCCATGAGGTCGAGGTCGAGGAGCGTCGCCCACAACGTGCGCGCCGCGGCAGGGTCCGTCACGACGGCCTCGGAGACGTGGACGACGCCGCGCGGGCCCGGGACCTCCCAGCGCGACTCGCGGCGCAGGATCGCGTAGGCGCGCGGCTCGCCGTCGCGCTCGACGATGACGATCCGCTGCGACTCCTTGCCCTCGCGAAACGCCGGCGGGTCGGCGAGCCGACGGCGCGCCGTCAGCGAGTCGTACCGGACCGAGCCCGGGCGGTTGAGCAGCGCATCGTGCGGTGCGTCGGTACCGAGCGGTCGGCGGCTCGCCTCGGTCGCGATCGTGTCGATCAGCGCGCCGTGACGCTCGACCGACAGCTCCTCGATCCGGACGGTGCCCGACGTCGCGTCGTCGGCCGTGAGCGCCGGACGTAGGGCCGCGCCGCGCGGCACGGTCACGCGCAGGTCGTTCGCCGCGAGGCCGTAGCCGAAGCGGCCGTAGATCGTCGCCTCGGCCGCGAAGAGCGCGGACACGGCCTCGCCACGCTCGCGGCACGCAGCGAAGTGGTGGTCGATCATGGCGCGCAAGATGCCGCGGCGGCGGTGCTGCGGATGGACGACCACCCACGTGAGGCCGCCGACCGGGATCTCCGCCCCCGGAACGGGGAACTGCGCGAACGGGCGTGAGCCGTGCATCGCGACGAGCTCGGACCGGACGGGGCGCGCACCGTCGATCGGCACGGCGTCCGGGTCCTCGGCGTCGGTCGCGACGCCGACGAAGCGGTCCCAGTGCAGGGTGAGGCCGATCTCGACGAGCGTGTCGAGGTCGGTCCCGGTCGGGAAGCCCCACGAGTCGAGCGCGAGGACCTCGCGCTCGTCCTCGGGGCGCAGCGGACGCGTGCGGTAGCCGGTGGGGAACGTCATGCCTCCACTCTCGCAGCCGTCAGCGCGCCGCGACCAGGGCATTTCCCGTGTCGGCGGAGCACGCTAGCGTGGCGCGGGTGGACGACGAGTACGTGGAGGCGGTGCTGGACGTCGTCGACCAGATCCCGCCGGGACGGGTGATGACGTACGGGGACATCGCCGAGGTGGTGGGTGCGCGGCTCGAGCGCGGCGGCCCACGTCAGGTCGGTGCGGCGCTGCGCGTCGCCGGGGCTGCTGTGCCGTGGTGGCGGGTCGTGAACGCGGCCGGTGACCCGCCCGTGCACAAGCGTCTCGAGGCGCTCGACGTGCTCCGCGCAGAGGCCTGCCCGATGACCGACGACGGTCGTGTCCGGCTCTCGGCAGCCCGCCTGCAGAAAATGACGTGACGCCCGGCCACCCGGCACGGGAACATTTCCGGGACGCCCGCTGTTGTGGGAGTCAGCAGGGCAGGAAGCAGGAGCGCGCAGCGATGCAGCGCACCGCTCGACTGAGCGCCGGGAACACCCGACGCCTCGACAGCCCGCACGCGTCGGTCTCCCGCCTGTGTCGCACGGGGGACGACGACGCATCGGCGTGAGGTTGCCCGGGTCCGTTGGCCCGGAACAGCCCGCGACCGAGGGCACCACGGTGACGGCCCCGAACAGCTCGGGGCGGTTCAACGACCGGGACGATGACAACCGCCGGTCCGGGCACCGTGGCGCGGCACCCAGCACAGTCGGGCGCCCCCGTCACCAGACCGGGGCGCCCGACGTCGTCGGCAGGCTCAGACGGTGAAGCGGCCCACCTGAGAGCGCAGGTCCGCAGCCATCTGGGCGAGCTCCGAGATAGCAGCCTGGGTCTGCGTGATCGTCTGGGTCGTCATCGAAGCAGCACCCGCGACAGCGCTGACGTTGCTCGCGATCTCGCTCGTCCCCATAGCGGCGTCGGAGACCGACCGGGAGATCTCTGCGGTCGTCGCGGACTGCTCCTCCACGGCGGACGCGATCGAGAGCTGGTACTCGTTGATCGAGCCGATGATCTCGCTGATCTCTGCGATCGCCCCGACGGCGCCGGTCGTGTCGGTCTGGATCGCCTCGACCTTGCGCGCGATGTCCTCGGTCGCACGCGCGGTCTCCTGGGCGAGCTCCTTGACCTCGGAAGCGACGACGGCGAAGCCCTTGCCCGCCTCGCCGGCACGGGCTGCTTCGATCGTCGCGTTGAGGGCGAGCAGGTTCGTCTGCTCGGCGATCGCGGTGATCACCTTGACGACCGCGCCGATCTCCAGGCTCGACTCTCCGAGGCGCTCGACGCGTTGCGTCGTCTCGGCGGCCTTGTGGACACCGCGGGCCGCGACGCCGGCCGCGTCGTTGGCCGACTGCGAGATCTCGTTGATCGCGGCACCCATCTGCTCGGCGCCGCTCGAGACGGTCAGGACGTTGCGGGAGACTTCGTCGGCCGCCGTCGCGGCGACCGTCGACTGTGCTGCGGTCTCCTCAGACGTCGAGGTGATCTGGAGCGCGGAGGCGGAGAGCTCCTCCGACGCGGCCGCGACGGCCTGGGACGAGCCGGACACCGACTCGACGAGCTCCCGCAGGTTGGCGAGCGCGATGTCGATCTGAGCGGCCATCTGACCGATCTCGTCCTGGGCGCTGACACCCGTAGCGGTCGTCAGGTCGCCCGAGGCAAGGCGCTCGGCGGACGCGCCGACGCGGCGCACGTTCCGCAGGATCTCCTTCGTGACGACGAGGCCGAGCGCACCCGATGCGAGGAGCCCGACGGCGAGCGCCACGACCACCTCGATGACCGCGATCCTGGCGTTGGACCTTCCCTCAGCGGCGTGCGCAGCGGCCTCTGACTCCTGAGCGGCGGTCTCCTCGTTGAACGGCTCGACGAACGCCGTCAGCATCGGACGCATGGTCTCCTGGAAGTGCTTGGCGAAGAGGTCCGCCTGCCCGGAGTCGGCGTAGCCGAACAGCGTTCCGTCAGCTTCGTCGTAGAACGCGGCGAGCCCGGTCGCGAACGAGTCGAACGCCGCGGCGTTGATGGTGAAGGGGCGGTACTGCTCGATCAGTGCCTCGACCTCGGCCCGGCGTTCCACAAGCTCGGTGCGCAGCTCGGCACGCGTCGCCGTGTCTGCGATCCCGTACTGGACGACCCGGGCGCGGTCACCCTGGAACGACCGTTGGATGTCGTTGAGGGTCACCATCGGCTGCACATTGTGCGTGTACATGTACTGCTGGCCCGAAGCGACCTTGTTGATCTGGAACACGGCGAGGAGCCCGGTGACGATCGCGGCGAGCGCCATGACCGCGATGGCGGCGCCGATCTTGACGCCCAGTGGCCGGCCGGACAGAAGGGAGGCTCGCTGCTTGGCGGGCGACGGTTCCATGGTGCTCCTCGTTCGGGTGAGAGAGATCTCGGTGCTCTCGTGATCTCCCTCCCTATCGGCACGGGGTCGTCCGAGTGGCGAGGAACAGCGGGTGAAGGGGCGCCTCTCAGGGGCCGGCGTCTCCGCGGCGGCGCTCAACCGAGCAGGCCCGGCGCCGACGCGAGGGCGCGCAGGGTCTGCTCGTCCGCCTGGAACAGCATCGTGGTGACGGCCGTCGACTCCCAGGCGGCCATGCCCGCCGCGACCTGCGGGAGCGTGCCGACGAGCGCGACGTCGCGCACGAGCTCGAGGGGGATGGCGGCGGCAGCCTCCGCGCGCAGACCGCCGAGGTAGAGCCGCTGGACGTCGTCGCACACCTCGCGGTAGCCGAGGCGTGCGACGGCTTCGAGGTGGAAGTTGGCGCCCTTGGCGCCCATCCCGCCGATGTACAGCGCGAGGAATGGGCGGACCTGGTCTGCGGCTTCCTCGACGTCGTCACGGACGACGATCGGGACGGTCGCGCACACCTCGAAGGTCTCGCGCGGCGAGCGCGCTGCGGACCGGCGGTCGAGGCCTTCCTCGAGCGGGCCGCGGAGCTCGGCGTCGAGCCGGGGCGCGTAGAACAGGGGGAGCCAGCCGTCGGCGATCTCGCCGGCGAGGGCGACGTTCTTGGGTCCTTCAGCGGCCAGGTGGATCGGGATCGCGGGTCGCAGGGGGCGCACGGTCGAGTGCAGCGCACGGCCCAGCCCGGTCGGCGCGTCAGGCCCCGCGTCGGGACCGGGTTCGGGGAGGGGGAGCCGGAAGAACTGGCCGTCGTACTGGACGCGCTCGCGGGCGATCACCTGCCGCACGATGTCGACGAACTCGCGGGTCCGTGCGAGCGGGCGGCGGAACGGTTGGCCGTACCAGCCCTCGACGACCTGCGGTCCGGACGCTCCGAGCCCGAGGACGGCGCGCCCGCCAGAGAGGTGGTCGAGCGTGAGCGCAGCCATCGCGGTCGCGGTGGGGGTGCGGGCGTACATCTGGGCGACGGCGGTGCCGAGCCGGACGCGGGAGGTCGCGGCGCCCCACCAGGCGAGCGGGGTGAACGCGTCGGAGCCGTACGCCTCGGCCGTCCACACAGAGTCGAGGCCGAGGGTGTCGGCCATCCGGACGGCCTCGGCGACGCCGGGCGGGGGGCCGGCGGACCAGTAGCCGGTGTGCAGTCCGAAGCGCATGCGGGCTCCTCGTGGTCGCGGCCGGTCGTCGTCGTCCGGCGCTGAGCGATACCCAGAGTCTCAGATACCTGTCCCGTGCGCCAGAGATCCTGTGCGCCAGAGGTCTCGTGAGCGAAGGGCCCTGCGTGCCGCAGGGCCCCTGCAGGGTCAACGTGCGCGGTCCGCCATCGTGTTGAGCAGCGCGGCCGCAGTCTCGGCGTCGTCCACGGTGACCACGAGACGCTTGCCGCCGGAGTGGACGACCTCGATTCCCTCGCCCTTGCGGATGACGATGCCGATCGTGCCGCCGACGCCGGTGCGCCAGCCCCACCCACCGAACTCGGGGAGCGGGTGCACCTGCCGGGCCTTGGCGCCCTCGACGCTCGTCGCGGGGACGTGGATGCGTGGCCAGCCGACGGCGGAGCGCACGTCGAGCCCTCGTGCGTCGACGCGGACGGTCCAGACGAGCATCGTCGCGCCGAGCGCAGCCAGGGCGGCGGGGATCGTCAACATCCACCACTGTGCGGTGAGGACGGCCATGGTTCCCGTCAGGACGGTCGTGACGACCATGATCCATGCCCCTGAGCGGCCGGTCACCTGGCGGATCCACACCGCGCGCTCACCCTCGGGAAGGGGGAGACGTGGCGCGGTCGCGGGGACGGGTGCGGTCGCAGCCTGCACGACGTCGCCGGGCACGAGGATCCAGGCGACGAGCGCACCGATCGCGATCGCCGCGGCCAGGGAGATCCCGAGCGCGAATCCGACGTCCCCTGCCTGGGCGGCGTCCTCGAGCCCGCGTTGCTCGGCAAGGGTGATGAGCTGGATCCCGCCGAGGAACACGGCCGTGCCGACGGAGACGCCTGCGGCGAGGCGCCGGGTCGAGGACGCCTGGCCCCAGAAGTGGCCGATCGCCCAGAACGTCAGCGCGAGGGCGATGATGGTGCCGCCGAGCGTGGCGACGGAGCCGATGACCGAGGAGAAACCGTCGGGTCCGTCGGTGCCCCAGTGGGTGGCGACCTGCTCGGGGAGGTCGTCGCGCCACGAGAGCGCGACCACCGTGGTGACGGTCTGGAGCGCGAGCGGCACGGCGAGGGTGAGCAGCGCGTTGCGGCCCCGGTGGGGGACGGCTGCCTTCGCCTGGGTGGTGCGTGCGGTCGTCATCGCAGGGCCTCCTTGAGCAGGGCGGTGGTGGTCTCGGGCGGGACGCCGGCCTCGCGGCTTCGTTGCACGACGACGGCGATCGCCTGGCGCAGCGCGGTCAGGTCGGGTGCGGGGCCGTCGGCGACGACCGCTCCGCGGCCGCGGCGCAGGTCGACCACCCCTTCGTCGCGCAGCTCTTGGTAGGCGCGCAGGACGGTGTGGACGTTGAGGTCGAGCGACTCGGCCAGGGCGCGTGCGGCGGGGAGCCGCTCGCCGGGCGCGAGCTCGCCTGCTGCGACCGCGAGGCGCACCTGGGTCGCGATCTGGGCGAAGAGCGGCTCGGGGGCGCTCGGGTCGATCCGGAAGATCATGCGACAACCCTATTTGTTCTAAGGCAACTAGAACAAGCAGGGTTGTTGTGGGACGCGTCTCAGATCATGTACTCGATCAGCGCCGGGTCCTCGAGGGGCGTGACTGCGCGCTCCTCACGCTCGACCGCCGTCGTCTGCCGCACCTTCGCGGGGACACCGACCGCGACAGCCCCGGCCGGGACGTCCTTGACGACGACCGCGTTCGCGCCGATCTGCGCGTCGTCACCGATCCAGACGGGCCCGAGGATCTTCGCGCCCGCGCCGACCACGACACGGTCGCCGACCGTGGGGTGGCGCTTGCCGTGCGTCATCGAGCGGCCCCCGAGCGTCACGGAGTGGAACAGCACGACGTCGTCGCCCACGACCGCCGTCTGCCCGATCACGACTCCCATGCCGTGATCGATGAACAGGCGCCGCCCGATCGTCGCGCCCGGATGGATCTCGACGCCCGTCGCCGCACGCGTCGCCTGCGAGATCAGGCGCGCGGGCAGGCGCAGCACGGGTACGCGCCACATGCGGTGGGTCAACCGGTGCGCCCACAGCGCGTGCAGGCCCGGGTAGGCGAGGGCGACCTCGATGCGGGTGCGCGCGGCAGGGTCCCGCGAGATCGCGGCCTCGAGGTCCTCGCGAAGGATCTGGCGGGCGCGCTGCCAGGCGGTCATGGTGCTCCTCGGTGGGCGACGGAGAGTGCGGGGGCGAACGCTCGTGGCCGCCCGCCAGAGCGGGCGGCCACCAGCGCGCGGTGTCAGTCGAGCAGGTCCGCGTAGAGGATCGTCGACAGGTAGCGCTCACCGAAGGACGGGACCACGACGACGATCAGCTTGCCCTTGTTCTCGGGACGCTTGCCGATCTCGAGAGCGGCGTGGATCGCGGCACCCGAGGAGATGCCGACGAGCAGACCGTCCTCCTTCGCCGCGCGGCGTGCCACCGCGACGGCTGTCTCGGCGTCGACGTCGAACACCTCGTCGTAGACGGTCGTGTCGAGGATCTCGGGGACGAAGTTCGCGCCGAGGCCCTGGATCTTGTGCGGGCCGGGCTGGCCGCCGTTGAGGATCGGCGACTCGGCCGGCTCGACCGCGACGATCTTCACGTCAGGCTTGCGCTCCTTGAGCACCTGGCCCACGCCGGTGATGGTGCCGCCCGTGCCGATCCCGGCAACGAGGATGTCGATCTGACCGTCCGTGTCGGCCCAGATCTCCTCGGCGGTCGTGCGGCGGTGGACCTCCGGGTTCGCCGCGTTGGCGAACTGGCGGGCGAGGACGGCGCCCGGACGCTCGGCGGCGATCTCGTTGGCCTTGTTGACGGCGCCCTTCATGCCCTCGGAGCCGGGTGTGAGGATGAGCTCGGCGCCGTACGCGCGAAGGAGCGCGCGGCGCTCCTTCGACATGGTCTCGGGCATCGTCAGCACGACGTCGTAGCCGCGCGCCGCACCGACCATCGCCAGGGCGATGCCCGTGTTGCCCGACGTCGCCTCGACGATCGTGCCGCGCGGCTTGAGGTCGCCGGACTTCTCGGCCGCGTCGATGATCGCGACGCCGATGCGGTCCTTGACCGAGTTCGCCGGGTTGTAGAACTCGAGCTTCGCGACGACCGTCGCGTCGACGCCCTCGGCGATGCGGTTGAGCTTGACGAGGGGGGTGTTGCCGACGAGGTCCGAGACGTTCTCGTAGATGCGTGCCATGACTTCCTCTTCAGGTAGTCCCGCGGTGCGGGGGAGGGGCCGACGGTGCGGCAGGGAGGTGAGGGTGCTTCTGGGTGCGGCGACGGTTCGCCAGAGATGGCCTGGGCCACGGGAGAGCGCTGGGTGCGGTGAGCGGACCGCGGGACGACCCGCGGTGCGCGAGGCCGAGGTGGGGCCAGCGCTCTACAGACAGCGACAGGGGGCTGCGCAGCAACACGGCTGGCAGCACAGGACGGGAGCGGCAGCGCACGTGTGCACGAGGAGCCTCCCAAGTCCCGAGGGCAGCGCCGCGGTGGGCCTGCCTGCTGTGTCCGGCGCGCCGAACAGCGCGCACGTGAGGAACGTTAGCCGTGGTGAGGGGGCTGAGGCAACGCCGTGTCAACCAGTGAGCGGCGCTCGTGCCTGCGATGGAGCGGATGACGGGAATCGAACCCGCGTAATCAGTTTGGAAGACTGAGGCTCTACCATTGAGCTACATCCGCGTGCAGCGCCCACAACGAGCGCCAGCCCGGATACCTTAGCAAACATCCCAAGCCGCCACGGCCGCTGCCGCTCGCTCCTGGGCGGCCCCCGCGAAGCGCCGGGAGAGGCCCTACACTCGACCGGGAGTACCCCGTCTGACGGGGCTCTCGGGGTGTGGCGCAGGTTGGTAGCGCGTCCGGTTTGGGACCGGAAGGTCGCAGGTTCGAATCCTGTCACCCCGACCATGGGGTGCTGACGCAACTTCAGCACTCATGGTGACAGAACCTCTCGTGAGAGGCCCCTGAGGGGCTTCGTACGGGAGGTTTCGTCGCTTCCGGGGGGCTCGGCGGGCGTGGTGGGGTGGTCGACGACGTTGTCGCGCTCGCGGGAGGTGCGCTCTAGCAGGCCGTGAGCGGGTGGCACCGTGCTCGGCGGCCCGTGGCTCCCGTGAATATTGATGTCGCGTCGTCGTGCGGTTGTTTAGGGTGCGGAGCATCGCTGACGCCTCTCGCCACGATCGCTCCGTTGTGCGGCCCGGTGGGGGCGAACAGTTTCGTGCTCAGCAAGACAGGGGGACTCCGTGGTGGCACTCGAGATGGACGACGTCTTGCGCAGCTTCGAGACTGCTGGCGGCGAGCGCACGGCCGTCGCACACCTCTCCCTGCACGTCGATCCTGGCGAGATCCTCTGCCTGCTCGGTCCGAACGGCGCCGGCAAGACGACGACCGTGCGGATGGCGTCCACGCTCCTGCGCCCCACGTCGGGTCGAGTGACGATCGCTGGCGTCGACGCCGTGCGGGACCCTCGTGGGGCCCGGCGCGGGCTCGGGCTCGTCCTCGGCGGTGACCGAGGCTTCTACATGAGGGCCTCCGCCCGTGAGAACGTGCGGTTCTTCGGCGTGCTGCAAGGGCTGACCTCCCGGGAGGCCCGCAGGCGCACGGAGATCGTCCTCGAGCAGGTGGGCCTCGCGGACCGGGCGTCGGACCCGGTCGAGGCTCTCTCCCGCGGGATGCGACAGCGGCTGCACATCGCTCGTGCGCTCACGTCGTCGCCGCGGCTCCTCCTGCTCGACGAGCCGTCGACCGGCCTCGACCCGCAGACGGCGCGTGACCTGCGGTCGCTCGTCCGCGGTCTCGTGGACGACGGCGCCGCGATCCTCCTGACGACCCATGACATGCGTGAGGCCGAACAGCTCGCGGACCGCGTGGCCGTCATCGACCACGGGCGCATGGTCGCGCACGGGGGAGTGCCCGAGATCGCGCGGTCGGCAGGTGTCACGTCCGTCGTCAGCTGGCAGGTGCCTGCCGACAGCGCACCGCCGACAGGGGCGCTCGAGAGCATCCCCGGCGTCCGCGCCGTCGTGACGAGCGAACGCAACGGCATCACGACGGTCGACGTGCTCCTCTCGGGAGCGCCCGGGTCCGTGGCCCTCGTCCGTGCGGCCGCGGGGCCGGGCACGCTGGCCGGGCCGGCCGAGCGACCGGCGACCCTCGAAGAGGTGTACCTGGCGCTGCTAGAGCCGGTCGCCGCATGACGGCGGCCCGCGACTTCTTGGCTCTGCCCGCTCTCGCGCTGTTCCAGGTGAAGCAGCTCGCACGGACCTCCTTCTTCCTGCAGACCGCGCTCGCGGCGCCCGCCGCATTCATGCTGCTTCGCCTCACCGCAGGCGTGGAGTCGCGAGACCTGTGGTTCGACGGCCTCGTCGCCGGGATCTGGGCGACCACGACGACAGCGACAGGCATGCTCGGCTATCAGCGCTACCTCGGGACGTTCGAGCTCCTGCTCGCATCCCCGCGCCGTCTCGGCGTCGTCTTCGGCGCGATCTTCACGGCCGCCGCCGCGCTCGGCCTCGTCGGCCTGCCTGTCGCGGTCGCGCTCCAGGTCGCGTCGGGGAGCGCGCCCGTCGTCGGGTCACAGCAGGCGCTCGGCGTCACGGTGGGGCTCGTGGCGTGCGTCGCGTCAGCCCACGTGCTCGCTGCGGCCTTCGTCGCGACCCGCCGAGCGACGGCGTTCGAGCCGCTCCTGCTCGTCCCGGTGTGGCTGCTGGTCGGCGTCGTGATCCCTGCGCAGGCCATGCCGCGTCCCGTGGAGATCCTCGCGTTGCTGCACCCGCTGACGAGCGCGGTGCGTGCGGAGCGGGCGGCGACGCCGACGGACGCGCTCACCTGGGCGCTCGCGTCGTTCGTCCTGAGCGTCGGGTGGCTCGTCGTCGGAGTCCGGCTCCTCGCGCGGGCGCAGGATCGTACCGCTGTGCGCGGCACGAGCGGGGTGGCGTGATGCGAGGCCTCGTCGCGAACGTTCAGGCTGGCGCCCTGATCGCCTGGCGGACGCTGCCCGAGCTCGGCAGCCCCGCCCTCGTCGTCGTGAGGCTCGTGCTCGTCCCGGGTTTCACCGCCCTCTTCTATCTCGCGATCGCGAGCCGTGGCGACCTTGGCGACGCGAGTTTCGGCGACGCTCTCGCGGCCGCGTGCGTCGCCGCTGGCGTCGCCGCAGCGGTCTCCTGCGCGACGCTCCTCTCGTTCGACCGCTTCGAGGGCACGACCGAGCAGTGGGCGCTCGCGGACCGTCGGGCGGCGTCGCTCGTCTCGATCGGGCGCAATGCCGTGGTCCTCGCGTTCGGGTTCTGCTCCGGCGTCTCGAGCATCCTCGCGCTCGCCGCCTTCCGCGCCGTCGACCTGCGCGACGACGGAAGGGTCGGCCTCGCGGTGGCGTGCCTGCTCGTGGCGTCGCTCAGCGGCGTCGGGCTCGGTCTGTTCGTCGGCGTCGTCAGCGCGACGATGCGTGACTCGTTGCTCCTCGTGAACCTGACCGAGCTCGGTCTGCCCGTCTTCGCGGGCGCCGCCGCGGCGATCACGAACCTGCCGGCTCCAGCGTTCTGGTTGGCGGCGGCCTTGCCGACCGGATGGGTGACCGAGGCGGCGCGTTCGGCGGGCGCGGCACATTCTGCGGGCGCGGCGCAGCCCGCGTCCGGCTACCTCGTCGCAGCGCTCGTGACGGGCGCCGTCTGGGCGGCTGCAGCCGTCGCCCTCGGGGCTGCGCGTGCACGACGTCGCCGGGACGGGCGCAGCGTCGCCACCTTCTGACGGTCGCACGTCACCGGGTCCGGCTCGCGTACCCGCAAGCCCAGCGATGGCGTAGGATTGACGGGTTACCCGCGCGCCGGTGCGTCTGCCCGGTCGGCCCCCGATCATCTGGAGATCAGCAAGTGAAGAGCGCCGTCGAGAACCTGGAGCCCACCAAGGTCAAGCTGACCGTGGAGGTGGCGTACGACGAGCTCAAGCCGAGCATCGACCACGCCTACGAGCACATCGCCAAGGACGTGACCGTCCCCGGCTTCCGCAAGGGCAAGGTCCCCGCACGCATCATCGACCAGCGTTTTGGTCGTGGCGCGGTCCTCGAACACGCCATCAACGAGGGCCTGCCGGGCTTCTACTCCGACGCGGTCCGTGAGCACGAGCTCCGCCCGCTCGCGCAGCCGACCGTCGAGGTCACCAAGGTTCCGGACCCCTCCGAGACCGACGGTGAGCTGCACTTCACGGCCGAGGTCGAGGTCCGCCCGACGCTCGACCTCCCCGAGCTGTCGTCGCTGAACATCTCGGTCGACGACGTCGAGGTCACGGACGAGGATGTCGCCGAGCGTCGCGACGCCCTGCGGGAGCGCTTCGGCTCGCTCGTCGGCGTCGACCGCCCGGCCCAGGACGGCGACTTCGTCGTCATCGACATGACCGCCAAGATCGAGGACGAGGAGATCGACTCGATCTCCGGCACGTCCTACCAGATCGGCTCGGGCACGATGCTCGACGGTCTCGACGAGGCACTGATCGGCCTCTCGGCCGGCGAGTCCACGACCTTCACCTCGCCCCTCGCCGGCGGCGAGCACGAGGGCAAGGACGCGACCATCTCGGTCACGGCCACCTCGGTCAAGACCCGCGAGCTGCCTGAGGCCGACGACGAGTTCGCCCAGCTGGCGTCCGAGTTCGACACGATGGCTGAGCTCGACGAGGACCTGCGCAAGCAGGTCGCGTCCATGAAGACGTCCAACCAGGCGGTCCAGGCGCGCGACGCGCTCCTCGAGGCGCTCAAGGGCGCCATCGAGATCCCGGTCCCGTCCGGCGTCGTCGAGGCCGAGGTCCACCGTCACCTCGAGGGTGAGGGTCGTCTCGAGGACGACGAGCACCGCACCGAGGTCACCACCGAGGCCACGACCGCCATCACCAACCAGATCCTGCTCGACACCCTCGCCGAGAGCCTCGACGTCAAGGTCGCGCAGGGCGAGCTCCTCGAGTACCTGCTCGGCGCCGCGCGCCAGTACGGCATGGACCCGAACGAGTTCATCAAGCAGATCGACGGCTCCGGCCAGATCCCGCAGATCGTCGGAGAGGTCGCCCGTTCGAAGGCCCTCGCCGTCGCGCTGCGCCAGATCGAGGTCAAGGACGCGTCGGGCAACGTCGTCGACCTGTCCGAGTTCATCGGATCCGACGAGGACGACGCCGCCGTGTCGGCCGTAGAGGAGGCCGCCGAGGCCGCTGCCGAGGAGTCCGAGGAGGCCTGAGCCTTCCCGCACCAGCACGAACACCGCGAAGGCCGCGCCCCGACGGGCGCGGCCTTCGCGCTGCCCGGCCCGGTGTCGCAGAGCATGTGCGCCCAAAGCGAAAAGGGGCCCGCAGCGGGCAGAGACCGCAGGGGTCCCGCGTTAGGGTCGACGAAGGTGAAACCCATACATAGGGAGATGAGCGTGAACGAGCAGATGCCGGTGGCAGCCCGCGGTGACGTGGCAGGCCTGGGCCTGAACGACTCCATCTACAACAGGCTCCTCAAGGAGCGCATCATCTGGCTCGGCTCGGAGGTGCGCGACGAGAACGCCAACGCGATCTGCGCGCAGATGATGCTCCTGGCCGCGGAGGACCCTGAGAAGGACATCTTCCTGTACATCAACTCGCCCGGTGGCTCGATCACCGCAGGCATGGCGATCTACGACACGATGCAGTTCATCCAGCCCGACGTCGCGACCGTCGCGATGGGCATGGCCGCCTCGATGGGGCAGTTCCTGCTCTCCTCGGGCGCCAAGGGCAAGCGCTTCGCGACGCCGCACGCCCGCGTCATGATGCACCAGCCCTCGGGCGGCATCGGCGGCACCGCGACCGACGTCCGTATCAACGCCGAGCTGATCCTCCACATGAAGCGGGTGCTCGCCGAGCTCATCGCCGAGCAGACCGGCAAGACCGTCGAGCAGATCAACCAGGACTCCGACCGCGACCGCTGGTTCACCGCGACCGAGGCCCTCGAGTACGGCTTCATCGACCACGTCGTCACCCACGCCGGTTCCGTCCCTGGCGGCGGCGGCACGGCGAACGCCTGACGCGTCCGCCTCCCACCCCAGGTCACCGAGCTTCCAGGAGAAACCAGTGAGCATCGAGTCCCAGTACATCTCCACCGCCCAGCGGCTGGCCGGCCCCTATGGTGCCGCGCTCGCCGGGGGCATGGCCCCTGCCGGTCCGTCCAACCGGTACGTGCTCCCCAGCTTTGAGGAGCGCACCCCCTACGGCTTCAAGCGTCAGGACCCGTACGCCAAGCTGTTCGAGGACCGCATCATCTTCCTCGGCGTCCAGGTCGACGACGCATCCGCCGACGATGTCATGGCCCAGCTCCTCGTTCTCGAGAGCCAGGACCCGGACCGTGACATCAACATGTACATCAACTCGCCCGGTGGCTCGTTCACCGCGATGACGGCCATCTACGACACGATGCAGTACATCAAGTCGCAGGTGCAGACCGTCTGCCTCGGCCAGGCGGCTTCCGCTGCCGCCGTGCTGCTCGCCGCCGGCCAGCCGGGCAAGCGCCTCGCCTTGCCGAACGCGCGCGTGCTGATCCACCAGCCCGCGATGGAGGGCGGCGGCTACGCGCAGGCGTCCGACATCGAGATCCACGCGAACGAGCTCATCCGCATGCGCGAGTGGCTCGAGGACACTCTCGCCCTGCACACCGGCAACCCGGTCGAGCAGGTGCGTCAGGACATCGAGCGCGACAAGATCCTCTCGGCACAGCAGGCCGCCGACTACGGGATCGTCGACCAGGTCATGGAGAGCCGGAAGGCGAAGATCCTGCCGAAGGCCTGAACCCACCCGCCGGAGCGTCGGAACTGACATCGGCGCTCCGGTGGTGTGCAATGGACTCGACAGCCGTCACTCGCTCGGAGAGACGGCGCTGAAAGGGGCAAGGCTTTGGCACGCATCGGAGACGGCGCCGACCTGCTCAAGTGCTCCTTCTGCGGGAAGTCGCAGAAGCAGGTCAAGAAGCTCATCGCCGGGCCGGGCGTCTACATCTGCGACGAGTGCATCGAGCTGTGCAACGAGATCATCGAGGAGGAGCTCACCGAGTCCGTCGAGACGGGACTCGCGGAGCTGCCGAAGCCTCGCACGATCTTCGACTTCCTCAGCCAGTACATCGTCGGTCAGGACGCCGCGAAGCGTGCCCTCGCCGTCGCCGTCTACAACCACTACAAGCGCATCCAGGCAGGCCTGAGCGGCAAGCCGACGGCCGACGACGACGACCAGGTCGAGATCGCCAAGTCGAACATCCTGCTCATCGGTCCCACCGGTACGGGCAAGACGTACCTCGCGCAGACGCTCGCGAAGATGCTCAACGTCCCGTTCGCGATCGCCGACGCGACCGCGCTCACCGAAGCCGGCTATGTCGGTGAGGACGTCGAGAACATCCTCCTCAAGCTCATCCAGGCCGCTGACTTCGACGTCAAGAAGGCCGAGACGGGCATCATCTACATCGACGAGGTCGACAAGATCGCCCGCAAGTCGGAGAACCCGTCGATCACGCGCGACGTGTCCGGCGAGGGCGTGCAGCAGGCGCTGCTGAAGATCATCGAGGGGACGGTCGCCTCCGTCCCGCCGCAGGGTGGCCGCAAGCACCCGCACCAGGAGTTCATCCAGATCGACACGTCGAACGTCCTGTTCATCGTCGCGGGTGCGTTCGCGGGCCTCGAGGAGATCATCGCGCAGCGCGTGCGCAAGCGCGGCGTCGGCTTCGGTGCGCCCATGGACTCCGACGAGGAAGGCGACCTCTTCGGAGAGGTCCGTCCCGAGGACCTCGTGAAGTTCGGTCTGATCCCCGAGTTCATCGGCCGTCTGCCGGTCGTCACGTCCGTGTCGAAGCTCGACGAGGACGCGCTCGTCAGCATCCTGACCCAGCCGCGCAACGCGCTCGTCAAGCAGTACCGCCGCATGTTCGAGATCGACGGGGTCGAGCTCGAGCTGACCGAGGAGGCGCTCGTGACGATCGCGGCCAAGGCGCTCGAGCGCAAGACCGGTGCCCGCGGCCTGCGAGCGATCCTGGAGGAGACCCTCCAGCCGATCATGTTCGACATCCCCAGCCGCGAGGACATCGACCGCGTCATCGTCGACCGTGACGTCGTGCTCGGTGAGGGCGAGCCGCAGTTCGTCATGCGACCCGACGACCTGCACCGCGAGAAGAGCGCCTGATGGGGGAGCCCGCCTCCGAGCTTCCCGACGAGATCGTCCGTCTGCGCCACTCGATCGACAACATCGACGGTGCGTTGATGTACCTGCTCGCCGAGCGTTTCAAGTGCACCCAGCGCGTCGGAGAGCTCAAGGCGCAGGGCGGCCTCCCCCCGGAAGACCTCGGCCGCGAGACCGAGCAGATCGAGCGCCTCGCGCAGATCGCTGCGAGCGCCGGGCTCGACCCCGTGTTCGCGGAGCGCTTCCGCACCTTCGTCGTCACCGAGGTCAAGCGCCGTCACCAGCTCATCGCCGAGCAGGGCGACGGCGAGGCGCCGATCCTCGACATCTACTCCTAGAGCCCGCACCCCGCCCGCTGTCGCTCACGCCGAGCGATGGCGGGCGTCGTCGTTCCGGCGGAGAGTAGAGGGACGGCCGGCCACCCCGGGCCGGCCACGGCGAAACGAGGGTCGCGATGAAGCTTGACTGGATCCGTCCGCTGCTGGGCCGCAAGGCTCCGTTCACTACCGTGTCGATCGACGTGACGCGCGAAGGTGGCCGAGCAGACCGGGAGGTCGAGGAGCGATGGCGCTCCCTGCACCGGTCGCTCCAGGAGGCAGGCACGCCTACGTCGCTCCTCACGGAGCTTGACGAGGCGCTCGGACGCCCTGTGCGCCGACTCGGAGCCCGTGGCCGCGTCATCGTCGCCACTGACGACGAGGGAATCCTCGTCGACCGTCTCGTCCGGGTCGCACCAGTCACCTCGACCGCCGTGCGCGGGCCGGTGCCCGAGCTTTTGCTCGCCTCCTTGTACGGCGACGAGAACGTCGACCACGTGGTCGTGCTCGTCGACCGCAGCGGTGCCGACATCGTGCGAGAGGGCTGGGGGGCCGCTGACGTCGCCTGGCACGCGACCGTCGAGGGCAGCCACGACGAGATCGAGAACGTCCGCGCCGGCGGCACGTCCGAGGGCAGGATCGAGAACCGCGCGATCGACTCGTGGGAGCGCAACGCCGAGGAGGTCGCCGCAGCGCTCGACGGGCTCGTCACCCGTGACGCGCCCGAGGCGATCGTGATCTCAGGCGACAAGCGGGCCGTGAGCCTCGTCGAGTCCGCGCTCGGACAGCGGGCGCGTGCCCTCACGGTCGTGGTCCCCGGCGGCAGCCGGAACCCCGGCGCGAAGGAGGACACGTTCCAGCAGCAGGTCGAGGAGGCGCTCGAGGCGTGCCGTGCCCACCGGCGTGACCGTGTCCTGGAGAGGTTCGAGGAGCACCACGGCAAGGGTGGACGCGCCGTGTCCTCGCTCGCTGACGTCGTCGACGTGCTGCGGAAGGGACAGGTCGAGGAGCTGATCGTCTCCGAGGACGTCGCGCAGCAGACGGTCGTCACCGGAAGCGTGTGGGTCGGTGACGACCCCTTCGAGATCGCGGTGTCCCGCGGCGAGCTCGAGGACCTCGGCATCGAGAACCTTCGTGAGCTGCCGGCGTCGGTCGCGCTCCTGCGCAGCGCGATCGCGCAGGACGCCGGGCTCACCTTCGCGCCTGCTGAGCGGGCACCGCTCGAGGGGGTAGGTGCGTTGCTGCGCTGGCACGACGAGACGACGCCCCGCGAGGGCCTCGCGAGCCTGTCCCGCCCGACCGCGCCCAAGGCGGGGGCACCCGCCTGAACGGCCCTCTCGACGCGAGCCTGACGGCGCGTGGAGAAGCGAAGGGCGCGGTGCTCACGCACCGCGCCCTTCGCTTCTGTCCGTCGCTCAGTCCTCGTCGCCCGGGTGGGCGCGGGTGGGGTCGAGGACCCGCTCGAGGAAGAGTCGCGTGCGCGGCTCCTGCGGGTTGCCGATGACCTCGGCGGGCGGGCCCTGCTCGACGATGACGCCGCCGTCGATGAAGACGACGCGGTCGGCGACCTCGCGGGCGAAAGCCATCTCGTGGGTGACGACCATCATGGTCATGCCGCCCTCCGCGAGCTCGCGCATGACGGCGAGCACGTCGCCCACGAGCTCCGGGTCGAGGGCTGACGTCGGCTCGTCGAACAGCATGAGCTGGGGGTCCATGCTGAGCGCGCGAGCGATCGCGACGCGCTGCTGCTGCCCGCCGGAGAGCTGAGCAGGGTGGGCGGCGCCACGGTCGCCGAGGCCGACGCGCTCGAGATTCTGCAGGGCGATGCGCTCGGCCTCCTCCTTGGAGCGCTTGAGCACCTTGCGCTGCGCGATCGTGCAGTTCTCGAGCACCGTGAGGTGCGCGAAGAGGTTGAAGCCCTGGAACACCATGCCGACGTGCGTACGCACGACGTCGATGTCGACGTCCGGGTCGGTGATCTCCGTGTCGAGCACGACGATCGAGCCCGACGTCGCGGTCTCGAGCTGGTTGACGCAGCGCAGCAGCGTCGACTTGCCCGAGCCCGACGGTCCGATGATGCACACGACCTCGCCCTGCTCGACGGTCAGGTCGACGCCCGTGAGCACCTCGCGGGGCCCGTAGGACTTGTGCAGGTCGCTGATCTGCACGACCGGCGTCGTGGCGTTCATGCGCGGCTCCTAGCGCCCTTGGCCTCGAGCTTTCGCGCGAGGTATCCCAGCGGGATGGTGATGATCAGGTAGCAGAAGCCCACGACGAAGAGCGCCGTCATACCGCCGCCTGCCGGGCTGGACAGTGCGTTCGAGCCGATCTTCGTGAGCTCGAAGTCGGCTGCTGTGAGTCCCAGCCCGAATACGAGGGCCGTGTCCTTCGTCAGGAGGATGACCTCGTTGGTCATCGGCGGCAGGACGATGCGGAACGCCTGCGGGATCACGATCGTCACCATCGTGCGGGTGTGCGACATGCCGAGCGATCGTGCTGCCTCGACCTGCCCCTTGGGGACGGCCTGCAAACCCGCACGGAGCGTCTCCGCGATGTACGCGGCCGACACCATGCCTAGCCCGATCGCGACCTTGGTGACGACCGAGTCGAACTGGACACCGAACGCGAAGGGCACGCCGAACCCGACGGTGAGGACGAACAGCAGTGCGGGGATGCCCCGGAAGAACTCGACGTAGGCGGTCGCGATCGCGCGGTAGAGCCCCACGGACGACAGCCGCATGAGTGCGAGCAGCGTGCCGAGCGCGATACCCACCGCGAACGCGGCGATCGTGTACGTGACCGTGTTGAGGAACGCCTTGGGCAGCTGCGGCAGGACGGCGCGCGCGGCGTCAGGGTTGAAGATGTTGGTACCGACGTTGTCCCAGTCGATCGCCAGGGCGGCGGCGCCCAGGACGACGACGAGCACCGCATACTGGACGACACGAGAGATCAGCGCTCGGCGGCGCGGACTCAGCCGCGCCCGGGCCGGGGCGGTCCGGGCGGCGGCGGGAGCCGGTGACGTCATGGTGTGCTCAGTCCTCAGCCGGGGCGAAGCCGAAGCGCTCGGTGTGGATCTTGGCCCACGTGCCGTCCGACTTCACGCGCGCCAGCGTCGCGTTGACCTTCTCCAGGAGGGCGGTGTTGCCCTTCTTCACGGCGATGCCGTAGACGTCGTCGGTCGGGAGCGTCGCCACGATCGCGAGCTCGTCGCTCTCGTACGTGCCGAGGACCGCGTAGTCGTTGATGACCGCGTCGACCTGGCCGGTCTTCAGGGCCTGGATCTGCAGACCGAGGTCGTCGAACTGGACGCCCGTGAGGTCCTTGTCGGCCACCCAGGTGTCGCCGACCGTGGCCTTCTGGACGCCAATCTTCTTGCCCGCGAGGTCTGCCTCGGTGGCGATGGTGGAGCCCGCCTTGACGAGCACGCCCAGGTCGGCGGCGAAGTACGGCTCCGAGAAGTCGATGTTGGCCTTGCGGCCTTCGGTGATCGACATGCCGGTCGCGACGACGTCGCACTGGCTCGTGTTGAGGGCCGCACCCGACTCCATGGCGTCGAAGCCGACGTTGAGGACCTTCTGCTCGACGCCGAGGTCCTTCGCGATCTCCCCGGTGAGGTCCATGTCGAGGCCGACGATCTGGTCGCCCTCGATGAACTCGAACGGCTCGAACGGCGGGTTGGTGCACACCGTGAGGACGTCGCCCTTGACGAGCGCGACGGCGGGAGCGCCCGACGCGTCGGTCGCGGTGGTGGTGGGCGACTCGGTCGAGGAGCAGCCGGTGAGCACGAGGGCGCCGACGGCGAGGGCTGGGACGAGGTGCTTGAGGGAGGTCATGAGCGTCCTGACGTCTGATCGTGAATGATTATTCCGAGCACATCATACATATACGACCGAGGCGTGAGACATGGTCCTGAGTACCTGTGTGAGGCGATCCACACGTGGTACCCGGTGCGGTGTCACCCGTAGATCGCGTCCACCTGGTCTGCGAAGTCCTTGAGCACGAGCGAGCGCTTCACCTTCAGCGACGGCGTCAGATAACCGTTCGCCTCCGTGAAGTCCGTCGTCAGGACCCGCACCTTGCGGATCGACTCAGCACGCGACACCGCCTTGTTTGCCCGCTCGGCCGCGCGGTGCATCGCCGCGAGCACCTCCGGGTGCTCCGCAGCCTCGGAGACCGACATGACCGGGAGCCCGTGCGAGGAGAGCCAGCCCGGCAGCATCTCGGCGTCGAGCGTCACGAGCGCCGCGATGAACGGGCGCTGATCGCCCACGACCACGCACTGGCTCACGAGCGGGTGGCCACGGAAACGGTCCTCGAGCACCGCTGGCGCGACGTTCTTGCCGCCCGCGGTGATGATGATCTCCTTCTTGCGGCCAGTGATCTGCAGGAAGCCGTCGTCGTCGATCGTGCCGAGGTCGCCCGTGCGGAACCAGCCGTCAGACAGCGCCTCCGCCGTCGCCGCAGGGTTGTTGCGGTAGCCGCGGAACACGTGCGGACCCTTGACGAGAACCTCACCGTCGTCGTCGATCCGCAGGCTCGTCCCCGCGAACGCAGGACCGACCGTCCCGACCTTGATGCGGTCGGGACGGTTGACCGCCGTCGGCGCCGTCGTCTCGGTGAGCCCGTAGCCCTCGAGGATCGTCAGGCCGATGCCGCGGTAGAAGTGCCCGAGCCGCTCGCCGAGCGGCGCACCGCCCGAGATCGCGTATTTCGCCTGACCGCCGAGTGCCGCGCGGAGCTTCGAGAACAGCAGGGCACTCGCGACCTGGTGCTGCGCCTTGAGCACGACGGACGGGCCCTGCGGCGTGTCCCACGCGCGAGACGTCTGGATCGCGACCTTTGCCGCCCACCGGAACAGCTTCAGGCGCGCACCCGAGCCGGCCTTCTGCTCCGACGCGTTGTAGACCTTCTCGAACACGCGCGGCACCGCGAGCAGGTAGGTCGGCTTGAACGTGCTCAGGTCAGGCAGCAGGTTGCGCGTGTCG
Organism: Sanguibacter hominis ATCC BAA-789; assembly: GCF_012396185.1. Lineage (GTDB taxonomy): Bacteria > Actinomycetota > Actinomycetes > Actinomycetales > Cellulomonadaceae > Flavimobilis > Flavimobilis hominis. The sequence continues at coordinate 206,169 of NZ_JAAXOW010000001.1, read as the reverse complement.
GGCGTGTGGCCGAGCACGGAGCCCGACGTGATCGCGACGATCTGGATGTACCGCGCGAACACGTGGGCGAGCGGCAGGAACAGCAAGGTGCGAGAGCCCGGCACGGTGCACACCTGCGGCAGCGAGCGGATGCCGTTGCGCGCCAGGTAGGCGAAGCTCCAGTGGGTCATCTCGGCGCCCTTCGGGCGGCCGGTCGTACCCGACGTGTAGATGATCGTCGCGAGGTCGTCGCCACGGACCGCTTCGGTCCGCGCCGCGACGACCGCGTCGTCGACCCCTGCGCCCGCGCGGCGCAGCTCCTCGATCGCGTCGTTCTCGAGGACGAGCACCTCGCGCAGCTCGGGGAGGTCCGTACGGGCCTCGTCGACGAGCGACGCGTGCGCCGACGACTCCACCACGGCGACGCTGACGCCCGCGTCCGAGCAGATCCACCGGACCTGGTCCGCAGAGCTCGTCTCGTAGACGGGGACCGGCACGGCACCCGCAGCCCAGCACGCAAAGTCGAGGAGCGTCCACTCGTAGCGGGTGCGCGACATGATCGCGACGCGGTCGCCCGCCTCGACGCCCTTCGCGACGAGCCCCTTCGCGACCTCGACGACCTCGTCGGCGAAGCGTTGCGCCGTCACGGGGATCCACCCGCCGGCGAGGCCCGCCTTCCGCTCGATCAGCACGCCGCCCGGGTTCGCTGCGACACGCAGCGCGAGGATCGTGCAGAGCGACGAGCCCTCGGGCACGTCGACGAGGTCGGGGGAGGAGGTCTCACGCATGAGGGGCCTTTCGTAACGTCCCTGAGGCGTCGGGCGTGGCGCCGTCGGCGGCGCCACCGGCGTCCGGGTGGCGGGGGCACGCTCGCGCCCCCGCCCGGGTAGGTGGTGTGCTGCTCAGCCGCGCGGCTTGCGCGCCTCGGCCTCGCCGAGCTCCGAGCGGACGACGACGAGGCCGCCCTGGACGTTCGGGTCACCCTGGCCCTCGGCCGCCTCGACGAGCACGAGCTCGCCGGTGACGCGACCAGCACCGCGGACGTCGACGACCGCGGACTCGACCGCGGCGAGAGCGGTTGCCGGCACAGCGAGCTCCGCGAGGAGGATCGGCGTCCGCATCGAGACCTTCGCCTCGGACTTGATCTTGCGCAGCGCGGCGAGAGCGTTGCCAGCGGCCGTCAGGTCCTCGAAGCGAGCGTCACCTGCAGCGACGCGCAGGCCGCCCGAGACGGGCCACGGAGCACGGTGCACCGAACCGGTGCGCCACCACGACCAGACCTCCTCGGTCGCGAACGGCAGCACCGGAGCGAACAGGCGCAGCAACGTGTCGAGCGCGAGGGCGAGCGCCACGCGCGCCGACTGCGTCTCGGCCGACACGTCCTCGCCGCCCCCGCCGTAGGCGCGGTCCTTGACGAGCTCGAGGTAGTCGTCGCAGAACGTCCAGAAGAACGTCTCCGAGATCTCCAGGGCGCGCGTGTGGTCGTACGCCTCGAGCGCCTCGGTCGCGGCGTCGACCACGTCGGCGAGGCCCGCGAGCATCGCACGGTCGAGCGGGACGGTCACGAGGCTCGGGTCGAGACGCACCTCGCCCTCGCCCGCGAACGACAGCGCGAACTTCGACGCGTTGAGGATCTTGATCGCGAGACGCCGGCCGATCTTCATCTGGCCGACCTCGAACGCCGCGTCGGTGCCCAGACGCGCGGACGCCGCCCAGTAGCGCACCGCGTCAGAGCCGTGCTCCTCGAGCAGGCCCATCGGCGTGACGACGTTGCCCTTCGACTTCGACATCTTCTTGCGGTCGGGGTCGAGGATCCACCCGGAGATCGCCGCGTCGGTCCACGGCAGCGAACCGTGCTCGAGGTGCGAGCGCACGACCGTCGAGAACAGCCACGTCCGGATGATGTCCTGGCCCTGCGGGCGCAGGTTCATCGGGAAGACACGCTCGAACAGGTCCGCGTCGTCGAGCCAGCCACCGGCGATCTGCGGGGTGAGCGAGCTCGTCGCCCACGTGTCCATGATGTCGGGGTCGCCCACGAAGCCGTTCGCCTGGCCCCGCTGCTCGGCGGAGTAGCCCGGCGGGACGTCGGAGGACGGGTCGATCGGCAGCGTCGCCTCGTCGGGGACGATCGGGGAGTCCCACACGGGCTCGCCCTCGGCGTCCACGGGATACCAGACCGGGATCGGCACGCCGAAGAAGCGCTGGCGCGAGACGAGCCAGTCGCCGTTGAGGCCGCCGACCCAGTTCGAGTAGCGCACCGCCATGAACTCAGGGTGGAACTTCAGCTCGTCACCGCGCGCGAGCAGCGCCGCGTTGAGGTCCGCGTCGCGGCCACCGTTGCGGATGTACCACTGGCGGCTCGTGACGATCTCGAGCGGCTTGTCGCCCTTCTCGAAGAAGTTCGTCTTGCGACGCGTCGGGACGGGCTCGCCCGCGAGGTCGCCCGACTCCGTGAGCGCCTCGACGATCGCGGTGCGCGCGGAGAACGTCGTCTTGCCGGCGATCTCCTCGAACAGCGCGACACCCCGCTCGGAGCTGATCCATGCGGGGACCTCACGCGTGAGGCGGCCGTCACGGTTCAGGATCGACCGGGTCGGCAGCTGCAGCTCACGCCACCACTGCACGTCCGTCAGGTCGCCGAACGTGCAGCACATCGCGATGCCTGCACCCTTGTCCGGCTCAGCCGCCGGGTGCGCGAGGACCGGCACCTCGACGTCGAACAGCGGGGACCTGACGGTCGTGCCGAAGAGGTCCTTGTAACGCTCGTCGTCCGGGTGCGCGATGAGCGCGACGCACGCGGGCAGCAGCTCGGGGCGCGTCGTCTCGATCTGGACGGCGCTGCCGTCAGCCGCGTGGAAGTCGACCTTGTGGAAGTGGCCTGGGTAGTCGCGAGCCTCGAGCTCCGCCTGCGCCACGGCCGTCTGGAACGTCACGTCCCACAGGCCCGGCGCCTCCGCCTGGTACGCCTCGCCGCGCGCGAGGTTCCGCAGGAACGCCGTCTGCGCGGTCGCCTGGGCCCGCTTGCCGATCGTCTGGTAGTGGTGCGACCAGTCGACCGAGAGCCCGAGGTGGCGCCACAGCGCCTCGAACTGCTTCTCGTCCTCGGCCGTCAGCCGCTCGCACAGCTCGACGAAGTTCTTGCGGCCGATCGGCTGCTGGTCCGCAGCCTTGACGCTCTTGCCCTCAGCACCCTCGAACGGCGGCACGAAGTTCTCGATGTAGGGGAGCGACGGGTCGCAGCGCACTCCGTAGTAGTTCTGCACGCGACGCTCGGTCGGCAGACCGTTGTCGTCCCAGCCCATCGGGTAGAACACGGACTTGCCACGCATGCGCTGGAAGCGCGCGACGACGTCGGTGTGCGTGTAGGAGAACACGTGGCCGACGTGCAGCGACCCCGAGACCGTCGGCGGGGGCGTGTCGATCGAGTAGACGTCCGCGCGCTCCGCCGTGCGGTCGAACGCGTACGTGCCCTCGGCGGCCCAGCGCTCGTCGAGCTTCGTCTCGAGACCGTCGAGGCTGACCTTGTCCGGTACCTCGCCGACGGAGGCGGTGATCACGCCGTGCTGCATGCCCGTGGCGGGCGTCGACTCAGGTCCGGTGGTCTCGGGGGTGCTCATGAGAACCCATGATCCCAGATCCGGGGGGCTGGTGGGCAACTCTGCACGAGCGAGGCGCGCCGAGGCTTCGGCGCATCGTGCCGGGGCACGTGTCGGGGTCGGCAGCTAGGCTCGGCTCATGGACCTGACCATCGGCTACGCCGCCATGCTCGAGCAGTTCCACCCCACCGAGATCATCGAGCTGTCCGCGTACGCGGAGTCGCTCGGCTTCTCCGGTGTCATGGCTGCCGACCACTTCCAGCCGTGGGTCCCGCAGCAGGGGCAGAGCGCGTTCGTGTGGAACGTGCTCTCCGCGCTCGGCGAGCGTACGCGCGGCGACATCGGGCCTGGCGTGACGGCGCCGACGTTCCGCTGGCACCCGGCGATGGTCGCGCAGGCGAGCGCGACGCTCGCCGCGATGTACCCGGGACGGCACTGGCTGGGCCTCGGCTCGGGGGAGGCGCTCAACGAGCACATCGTCGGCCAGTACTGGCCTGAGGCGCCCGAGCGGATCAACCGCATGTTCGAGGCGATCGAGATCATCAAGAAGCTCTTCGCGGCGTCGCTCGCGGGCAAGGACACGAAGCACTCGGGCCAGTTCTACAAGCTCGAGTCGACGCGCCTGTGGACCATGCCGGAGGTCCCGCCGGAGATCCTCGTCGCGACCGCCGGCCCGGTGACGGCGAAGCGCGCGGGCAAGTACGCGGACGGGCTCATCACGGTGGGCGCGCCGCTCGAGAAGATCTCGATGCTGTTCGGCAAGTTCGACGACGGCGCGCGCGAGTCGGGCCGTGACCCGGAGTCGATGCCGAAGGTGCTGCAGATCCACCTGTCCTGGGCTCCGACCGACGAGGAGGCGCTCGCGAACGCGATGACGGAGTGGCCGAACGGCGGCATGAAGTTCCCGAAGGCGGACATCCGTTCGCCGTTCGAGTTCGAGCAGATCGCCCGGCTGGTGCGGCCCGAGGACTTCGAGGGCCGCATGGTCATCTCGTCCGACCCGGACGTGCACCGCGCGAACATCCAGAAGTACGTCGACCTGGGCTTCGACCGCATCTACCTGCACAACGTGGGCCGCAACCAGCGCGAGTGGATCGACGTGTTCGCCAAGGACGTGCTGCCCAAGCTCTCGCGGTGAGCGCCGGCTTCCAGATCTGGGCGTCCGACGGCGTGCCCGAGGTCACCACGGGAGACGACCTCGCGGCGATCGTCGCGTCAGCGTGCCCGGACCTCGCGGATGGTGACGTCGTCGTCGTCGCGAGCAAGATCGTGTCGAAGGCCGAGGGGCGCGTCGTCGCGGCCGACGACCGGGAGGACGCGATCACCGCGGAGACCGTGCGCGTCGTCGCGACGCGCGAGCGGCCGGGCGGACCGCCGCTGCGCATCGTCGAGAACCGGCTCGGGCTCGTCATGGCGGCGGCAGGCGTCGACGCGTCCAACACGCCCGAGGGCACGGTGCTGCTGCTCCCGCTCGACCCGGACGCGTCCGCGGCGCGGCTGCGCGTGGGGCTGCGCGCGCTCCTCGGTGTGCGTGTCGGCGTCGTCGTGACGGACACGGCCGGGCGCGTGTGGCGCGACGGCCTCGTCGACCTCGCGATCGGTGCGGCAGGCGTGCGCGTCGTCGAGGACGAGCGCGGCCGCCGCGACAGCGCGGGCCGCGAGCTGGGGATGACCGTGCGCGCCGTCGCCGACGAGATCGCCGCGGCCGCAGACCTCGCCAAGGGCAAGGTCACAGGGCGTCCCGTCGCGATCGTCCGTGGTCTCGGCCACCTCGTCACGGACGACGACGGCCCGGGAGCCCGCGTCCTGCCGCGCCTCGGGGCGGACGACCTGTTCGCCGAAGGGACGGCCGAGGCATACGCACGCGGACTCGCGGACGGTCGCGCCGTCGCCAGAGCGGGCGACGCGGACGCCCCGAGCTAGCACCGCGCCCCCGGAGTGTCAGGCGCTACCCCTACGCTGCAGGGCATGGACCTGCACGTTCACCGGTACGGCACCCCGCAAGCTCCCCGCATGCTGCTCCTGCACGGGATGACGGAGGACGGCACCACCTGGCCGGACCTCGTCGAGCGGTGGGGCGCGGTATGGGACCTCCTGGCAGTGGACCTGCGCGGGCACGGCCGCTCGCCCCGTCTCACGCAGGACGAGCGGCCGCGGGCCACGGAGGTCATGCTCGACGACGTCGTCGCGCTCCTCGACGAGCAGCCGGCCCCGGTCGTCCTCCTGGGGCACTCGCTCGGGGGGAACCTTGCCCTCCGGGCGGCGCTCCGGCGCCCCGGGGCGGTGCGCGCCCTCGTCCTCGAGGACCCGACGTCGCCTCTGGACCCCTCGGACACGGAACGCTTCGTGGCGGGGAACCTCGCTTTCCTGGACGCGATGGCCGACCGGGACGGTCAGGTGGAGCGGATGCGCGCGCAGACGCGCTGGAGCCATGCCGAGATCGACGCGTGGGCCGACTCGAAGGCGCGGGTGGACCGCGAGGCCGTGACCGGCGGACTCGCTGTCCGCGGTGAGTGGGACGCGCTGTGGGACACGATCGGGGTGCCCACGCTCGTCGTGGTCCCTCCGGGGCCCACGATGAGCCCTGCCGCTCCACGTAGCCCTCTCGTCCGTCGCGTGGTGGTCCCGGGGGCGGGGCACTGCGTACGGAGGGACGAGCCGGAGGCCTTCTGCTCGGCCGTCGAGGACTTTCTCGCGGCGCTGTGAACGGACGAGAGTGCCTCCGGCTCGTATGGGGTCGTCACCCGCGCGTGCTGCTCCCCGAGGGAGCGTGGGCGCCAGGAGCGGCGAGCTGCTGGGGGAGCCGCAGCGCACGGACACCACCCGCTGGGACGACGCACGTGCGCTCGAGCGTGTCGCGCGTCAGGAGGTCGGTCGCGGGGGCGTCGAGCGGGAGCTCGTGGTCGACGGGGGTGTGGTTGACCGCGACGAGGTAGTCCGCGTCGTCACCGTGCCGACGCATGACCTCGAGGCCCTCAGGACGTCCGGGCGTGTCGATCCCTGCGTCGGCGTAGGCCGGGGCGAGCACGCTCGCGAGCGTGTCGACGTCGAGCCTCGTGGAGACGTACCAGCCGACGCCGTTGCCGAGCCTGTGGCGAGTGACGGCGGCGCCGCCCGGCTTGGGGCCGTCGACGTAGGTCCCGACGACGGTGGCGCCCTCGACCGCGACGTCGTCGGCCCAGACGTCGCCGGTCACGACCCCCGTGAGGCCCGGCGCGGACGTGCCGCCGTCGAGCGCGACCTGCAGCGTCTCGCCTTCGCGGAGGGGGAGGAACTCCTCGACCGTGACGCCGAGAGCGCGGCGCAGGGGAGCGAGGAAGCCGCCCGGGTGGACGGCGTCGTTCTCGTCGACGATCCCGGAGAAGAACGAGACGAGAAGCGTGCCGCCCCCCTCGACGTACGCAGTGAGGTTGGCAGCGTCGTCCGCGGTCAGGAGGTAGGACGACGGCGCGACGACCAGGCGGTACCCGGAGAGGTCCTGGCTCGGGTGGGCGAAGTCGACGGCCACGCCGTCGCGCCAGAACCGGTCGTAGAACGTCGTGATGCGTTCGAGCGCGTCGACGTCCACGGACGGGCGCCACTCGAGGCCTTGCGCCCACATCGACTCCTGGTCCCAGAGGATCGCGACGTCCGCGCGGACGCGCGAGCCGCGGACCTCGGCGAGCGACGCCAGCTCGGTGCCGAGGTCGACGACCTCGTGCCACACACGGCTCGTCGTGCCCGCGTGCGGCACCATCGCGCCGTGGAACTTCTCAGCGCCGGAGCGGGAGGCGCGCCACTGGAAGAACATGATGGCGTCGGCGCCGCGCCCGAGGTGGGAGAACGCGTTGCGGCGCATCTCGCCAGGGCGCTTCGCCACGTTGCGGGGCTGCCAGTTGACGCCGGAGGGTGAGTGCTCCAGGAGCATCCAGGGCTTGCCGCCCGCCACGGACCTCGTGAGGTCCGCGGCGAGCGCCAGCCCGACCTCGCCGCGGGGGTCGGCGGCGGTCAGGTAATGGTCGTTCGAGACGATGTCGACCTCGCGGCCCCACGCCCAGAGGTCGGTCGCGGGGCACGACGCCGCCATGAAGTTGGTCGTGACGGGCAGGTCGGAGTGCGCGCGGATCGCGTCGCGCTCTGCGGTGAAGCACGCGAGGAGCGCGTCGTTCGTGAACCGGGCGAAGTCGAGGCGCTGGGCCGGGTTGGCGACGGTCGGCGTCGCGGCGGGGACGCCGACGTGCTCCCACGCGCCGTAGACCTGGCCCCAGAACCGCGTTCCCCACGCGGCGTTCAGCTCGTCGAGCGTGCCGTAGCGCTGCTCGAGCCACGCTCGGAACGCGGTGGTGCTCGCGGGCGAGTAGTCCTCGGAGACGGGCGCGCCGTACTCGTTGTGGACGTGCCACAGCACGACGGCGGGGTGGGCGTGGTAGCGCTCGGCGAGCCGGTCGGCGATGCGCACGGCCGCCTGACGGTAGGCGGGGTGCGACGGTGCGGCCATGCCGCGTGACCCGAACCCCAGCGTGGTCCCGTCGCGCGTCACGACGCGCGCGTCGGGGTAGGTGTGGAAGAACCAGGCCGGCGGTGACGCCGTGGGCGTGCCGAGGTCTGCATGGATCCCGTGGGCGTGGAGCAGGTCGAGCAGCCTGTCCAGCCAACCGAAGTCGTACTCGCCTTCCCTCGGCTCGAGCAAGGCCCAGCTCCAGATGCCGATGCTCACGAGGTTCACGCCGGCCTGGCGCATGAGTGCCACGTCCTCGTGCCAGACCTCCTCGGGCCACTGCTCGGGGTTGTAGTCACCTCCGTAGCAGATCTGCCCGACGCCGGGCAGCCAGCCGCCGTAGGCGGGGCCCATGTCCGGGTAGTGGTTCGAGGTCATGTCGCTCCTTCGGTGCATTCCTGTGCACGATCACAGTCATCATTGGCCGCGCAGACCTAGATAACACTACGGTGAACGCTGTTGACAAGTGTTCGGGTGTGAGCGCTACTGTGACCGTGCACAGCCCCACACACATCGTCGTGCATCACCCGGCAGCGAAGCTGAGGGAGCGCGACGGTCCTTGACGAGGAGGACTCATGCGCCTGACCACAGGCACCAAGGCCGCTGCGCTCCTAGCAGCCACCGCCCTGCTGACCGCCGCGTGCAGCGGAGGCGACCAGAGCGCCGCACCCACCACGTCCGCAGGCGCGCCCGCGGAGAAGGTCGAGCTCACGTTCTGGACGTGGGCACCCAACATGGAGAAGGTCGTCGCTCTCTGGAACGACGCCAACCCGAACATCCAGGTCACCGTCAACAAGCAGGACGGAGGGGACCCCGCCGTCACCAAGCTGCTCACCGCGATCAAGGCTGGCTCCGGCGCCCCCGACGTCATGCAGGCCGAGTACCAGAAGATCCCGACCCTGGTCTCCGCCGACGCGCTCGCGGACATCTCCGCAGCGATCGACCCGGGACTCGCCGCTCAGTACCCCGAGGGTGTCTGGAACGCGGTCACGCTCGGATCGGAAGCAGTCTTCGCGGTGCCGCAGGACTCCGGCCCGATGCAGTTCTACTACCGCGCCGACGTCTTCGAGGACCTCGGTGTCGAGGTCCCCACGACCTGGGACGAGTACGCCGACGCCGCCCGCAAGATCCACCAGGCCGACCCCAAGGTCTACCTCGGCACCTTCTCCGCCAACGACGCAGGCTGGTTCACCGGGCTCGCCCAGCAGGCCGGCGCCTCGTGGTGGGGGATCGACGGAGACGCCTGGAGCGTCGACGTCGACGCGGAGCCCACCCAGCGGGTCGCCGAGTACTGGGGCGGCCTCGTCGAAGAAGGCGTGATCAACAACAAGCCGATGTACACCCCCGAGTGGAACGCCGCGCTCAACAACGGCACCGAGGTCGGCTGGCTGTCCGCAGTGTGGGCGCCCGGCGTGCTCGCCGGCAACGCCGCCGACACGGCAGGCAAGTGGAAGATGGCGCCCATGCCCCAGTGGGACGCGGCGAACCCGGCCACCGGCAACTGGGGCGGCTCCGCGACCGCGGTGACGTCGCAGTCGAAGCACCCCGAGCAGGCTGCCGCGTTCGTCTCGTGGCTCAACTCCTCCCAGGAGGCCGTCAACGCGCTCGTCGCCGAGGCAGGCATCTACCCGGCGAACACCGTCGCCCAGGCCGAGGCGCTCGCCTCTCCGCCCGAGTTCTTCTCGAACCAGGAGGACTTCTACACGATCGCGGGGGAGACCGCGAAGACCGCCGGTAGCTTCACGTACGGCCCGAACGTCAACGTCGCGTACTCGGCCTACAACGACGAGTTCGCCAAGGCCGCCGAGTCGAGGTCCAAGTCGGCGTTCGTCACGGCGGTGACCGCCATGCAGAAGATCACGCTCGACGATCTCAAGAGCTCGGGCTTCAACGTCACCGAGTGATGCGTTCGGCGGCCGCCCACGGGCGGCCGCCGACGCACCCGACTTTCACGCTCGCTCAGGTCGAAGGAGACAGCCCCCGTGAGCACCACCCACCCGCAGGCGGCACACGCCGCTGCGACCGGGGGCCGTGAGGCCCCACCCGCCCGACGTCGGAGGAACCTCCGGCGAGCGACCGCACCCTGGGCGTTCCTCACGCCTGCGATCGTCCTGTTCACCCTCTTCCTCGCGCTGCCCATCGGCTACGCGGTCTACCTCAGCTTCCGTGCGGAGAAGGTGAGCGGGCTCGGCCTTGGCAAGGGGTCGCGCACCGAGGTGTGGAGCGGCTTCGCCAACTACGCCGACGCCGTCGCGGACCCGGAGTTCCTCGCGTCCGTCGGGAGGGTCGGGATGTACGGGTTGCTCGTCGTCCCGATGATGCTCGGTCTGGCTCTGCTCTTCGCGCTGCTGCTCGACGCGCGACGCAGCCGCGCCCGAGGCTTCTCCCGCGTGTCGATCTTCCTGCCCTACGCGGTGCCCGCGGTGATCTCCTCGCTGCTCTGGGGGTTCCTCTACCTGCCGGGCGTGAGCCCGTTCTACTACGTGTTCGACCGTCTCGGCTGGGACGTGCCGTCGCTCTTCTCCTCCGACCTGGTGATCTTCGCCGTCGCGAACATCGCAGTGTGGGGCGGCGTGGGCTTCAACATGGTCGTGATCTATACGGCGCTCAAGGCGATCCCCAGCGAGCTGTACGAGGCCGCCGAGCTCGACGGCTGCACCCAGGTCGCGATCGCGTGGCGGATCAAGGTCCCGTCGGTGCTGCCGTCGATCATCATGACGTTCGTGTTCTCGATGATCGCGACCCTGCAGGTGTTCGCCGAGCCGACCACCCTGCGCCCGCTGAGCAACACGATCTCCACCACGTGGACCCCGCTCATGAAGGTCTACCGCGACGCGTTCACGCGCGGTGACATCTACTCAGCCGCGGCCACGTCCGTCATCATCGCCGTCGCGACGTTCGTGCTCTCGTTCGGCTTCTTGCGCCTCGTGCAGAGCCGCGCCTTCGGTCAGGAGAAGTGACATGACCCCCCACAGCCCCACCACGGCGCTCGCGGACACCGCAGACACCTCGACGCTCGCACGTCGTCGGGCCGAGTCGGACCGCAGCGCAGCGCGTGCACGCTCCCGCACCCGCGGCGACCGGCCGAGCTTCTTCGCGACCGCGATCCTGCTGCTCGGTGCCTTGTACTGCCTCCTTCCCGTCGCCTGGGTCCTCGTCGCCTCGACGAAGTCCGGCGCAGAGCTGTTCTCGACGTTCACGTTCGCGCCGTCGAGACATCTCCTCGTCAACGTCCGCGACCTCGTCGAGTATCGGGACGGCCTCTTCTGGCGCTGGATGGCGAACACCGCCCTGTACGCCGGCGCCGGCGCGATCCTCTCGGTCATCGTGTCCGCGACCGCGGGCTACGCGCTCGCCAAGTACCGGTTCCGCGGCAAGTCCGCCGTCTTCAACGTGCTGCTCGCTGGCGTGCTCGTCCCTGGCGTCGTCCTGGCGATCCCGCAGTACCTGCTCCTCGCGCAGATCGGCCTGACCAACACCTACTGGTCCGTGCTCCTGCCGAGCATCATCAGCCCGTACGGGATCTACCTCGCACGGATCTACTCCGCGGCGGCCGTGCCGGACGAGGTCATCGAGGCAGCGCGGACCGACGGTGCTGGAGAGACCCGCACGTTCGTGCAGGTGGCCGTCCCGATGCTGCTGCCCGGGCTCGTGACGGTGTTCCTCTTCCAGTTCGTCGCGATCTGGAACAACTTCATGCTGCCGTACATCATGCTCGGCGACGACCGGCTCTTCCCTCTCACCGTGGGGCTCTCAGGCCTGCTCAACCAGGGTGCGTCCCAACCGGCCCTCTACACGCTCGTCATCACGGGGGCGCTGTTGTCGATCGTGCCGCTCGTCGCGCTCTTCCTGCTGCTGCAGCGCTACTGGCAGGTCGACCTGGCAGCCGGCGGCGTGAAGGCCTGACCGTGTCAGTACACTCACGAGCTGTGGAGGACTCCGGCAGACGTACGCCCGCGGCGCCCCGACGCCGACCGACGATCCGCGACGTCGCGGCCGCGGCGGGAGTCTCGCGCGGGACCGTGTCCCGCGTCATCAACGGGGGGCACTGGGTCTCGCCGGACGCGCTCGCCGCGGTGAACGAGGCGATCCGCACGACCGGCTACCAGGCGAACCAGCACGCACGCTCGCTCGTGACGGGCCGGTCCAACTCGGTCGCGTTCCTGCTCACCGAGCCGCAGCACCTGCTCTTCGAGGACCCCAACTTCTCGGTGCTCCTGCGCGGCGCCGCCGAGGAGCTCGCGAAGCGCGAGATCCCGCTGCTGCTCATGGTCGCGGGCACTCCGCAGGAGCGGGCCCGGATCACTCGGTACGTCGCCGCCGGTCACGTCGACGGCGTCCTGCTGATCAGCTCGCACCAGGGCAACCCGATGCTCACGGAGCTGCTCAAGCACAAGGTGCCGACCGTCGCCGTCGGTGTGCCCCTCGGTCACGAGGGCAAGGTCGCTCACGTCGCTGCCGACGACCTCGCCGGCGCCCGGGCCATGACCGAGCATCTTCTCGCGCGCGGGCGTCGGCGCGTCGCGACGATCACCGGGCCGCTCGACACCCCGGGCGGCCAGCTCCGGCTCCAGGGATACAAGGAGGCGCTCGGCGAGCTGTTCGACGAGCGCTGCGTGGCGCACGGGGACTACTCCCGCGAGAGCGGGCGTCTCGCGATGCTCGAGCTGGTGGAGCGCTGCCCCGACATCGACGCGGTCTTCGTCGCGTCGGACCTCATGGCCGCGGGTGCGCTCGTCGCGCTCCAGGCGGAGGGACGGCGGGTCCCGGAGGACATCGCGGTGGGTGGCTTCGACGACTCCGGTGTCGCCGCGGCTCTCCACCCGCCGCTCACGACGATGCGTCAGCCGTTCGCGCGGATCAGCGCCGAGATGGTGCGGCTCCTCCTCGACGTCATCGACGGTGAGGAGCCCGCCGCGATCACGCTCCAGACGTCCCTCGTCGAGCGGGCGTCGACCTGACCGTCTGCGCTCTCGAGAGAACACGCGAGGTCCTGCCCGGCGCGGGCAGGACCTCGCGTGCGTCAGGTGCCGCGTGCGGTGCGACGTCTACCGCATGCTCGTCGCGAGAGGGCACGTGAACGTGTCCCGCACGCCGAGCCCCACCTCGTTGAGGTAGCGGACGACGATCCCGTAGGACGCGAACAGCGTCGTCTCCGTGTAGGCGACGCCCCGCTCGGCGCAGAAGCGCTCGACGATGACCTTCGCGCGACGCAGGCTCGTGCGGGGGATCGACGGGAAGAGGTGGTGCTCGACCTGGTAGTTGAGACCGCCGAGGGCGACGTCCATGAACCGGCCGCCCTTGACGTTGCGGCTCATGAGCACCTGGCGGCGCAAGAAGTCGATGCGCAGGTCCTTCGGGACGATCGGCATGCCCTTGTGGTTGGGCGCGAACGAGCCACCCATGTACAGCCCGAACAGGCCGAGGTGGACCGCGAAGAACGCGAGCGCGGTCAGCGGGGACAGGACCCACAGGACGAGCGCCACGTAGCCGACCAGGCGCACGCCGAGGAACGCGATCTCGACGCCGCGGCGCGAGATCGGGGCGCGACCGAAGACGCGCTTGAGGCCCTGGTAGTGCAGGTCGATGCCTTCGAGGAGCAGCAGGGGGAAGAAGAACCAGCCCTGGTGGCGCGTGAACCACTGGGTCAGGCGTGACTTGCGGGCGTCCGCCTGGGCGGGCGTGAACGCGAGCACGGGCAGGTCGATGTCTGGATCGACACCATCCTTGTTCGGGTTGCCGTGGTGCTTGGTGTGCTTGTGCTGCCACCACCCGTAGCTCAGCCCCACGAAGAGGTTGGCCACGACGAGGCTCGTCCAGTCGTTCCAGCGGCCGGAGACGAAGATCTGGCGGTGCGCGGCGTCGTGCCCGAGGAACGCTGCCTGCGTCATGACGACGGCGGCGACCACGGCGGTGAACAGCTGCCACCACGTGTCACCGATCAGGACGAAGGTGGTGACGAGAGCGGCGTAGACCGCGACCATCCCCACGAGCTTCGCCCAGTAGTACGGGTAGTTGCGCTCGAGCAGCCCGGCCTCGCGGACCTCGCGTGCCAGATCGGTGTAGTCGCTGACCTGGCGAGCGCGGGGGGAGTCGGCGGCGGGCGGGTCGGACAGGGCGGTAGAGCTCACAGGACCTCCTGGGGTCGTCTGCGGAGCGGTCAAGAAGGTTGCCGCGGCGACGTCGCCAGGGCAGGGCGTTCGCACGGGCGCCGGTGCCTGTGGATGCCTGGATGCAGATGCACCGATGCCCCGGTCGCGAGGACCGGGGCATCGGGGGGATCAGCGCAGACGAACGTCTCTCGCGAGGCTTCGTCGCTGAGTCACCGGCTCAGATCAGAGCGGGCGGATGTTCTCCGCCTGCGGGCCCTTCGGGCCCTGGGTCACGTCGAACTCGACGCGCTGGTTCTCGTCGAGCGAGCGGTAGCCCTGCGTCGCGATCGCGGAGTAGTGCGCGAACACGTCGGCGGAGCCATCCTCGGGGGCGATGAAGCCGAAGCCCTTCTCAGCGTTGAACCACTTCACAGTTCCAACAGTCATGGTGATCTCCTTCAAGAGGATCGGAGGGGCTCCGCACTTCGGAGCCCTGTCCGTCACGGTGTATCCGTAGTCAACTCTTGAAGATCAAGATCCGCGGGCACTGACCCACACTGCGGCAAAGACACGAGAGACAAAGCAACTTCTCGTCGAGTGTAGCGGTCAGGGACCTTCTGCACTAGCCCTGGCGCGCGGGACGTCCGGGCGCGAGGGCCGTGCCGGGCCGACGAGCGGCGCAGGCTGGCGGCGCGCGCACCTCCGTCAGCTGCTGAACGCGAGCAGCGGACGGCCCGTCGTCGGATGGGTCAGCACCTCGCACCGCACGTCGTAGACGTGTTTGACGAGCTCGGGCGTGAGCACCTCGGACGGCGTGCCGACCGCGACGACGCGACCGCCCGCGAGCAGCACGACCCGGTCGCAGTACGACGCCGCGAGGTTGAGGTCGTGCAACGCAGTCACCACGGTCACGCCCTCGCCCGTCAGCGAGCGCAAGAGGTCGAGCACGCGGATCTGCGCCGACACGTCGAGGTGGTTCGTCGGCTCGTCCAGCAGCATGAGCTCGGGCTCCTGCGCGAGCGCGCGGGCGACGTGCACGCGCTGCCGCTCACCGCCCGAGAGCGTCGCGAGATCACGCTCGGCGAGGTCCGCCATGCCGACGCGCGTGAGCGCGGTCGCCGCCGCGGCGTCGTCCGCCGCGCTGTCACCCGCGAGGAGAGAGCGGTGGGGGATGCGTCCGAGCAGGACGGCCTCGTGGACCGTGATCGACCGGTCGGGAGCCGAGTCCTGCTCGACGAGCGCGACGCGCCGCGCGCGCTCACGCCGACGCATCCGCAGCAGGTCGTCGCCGCCGAACGACGCCGCGCCGTCGTCGAGCCGCAGCGCCCCTGCGAGCGCCCGCAGCAGAGTCGACTTGCCCGAGCCGTTGGGCCCGAGGATCCCCGTCACCGTCCCGATCGGCGTCGTGAACGCGATCTCGTCGACGATCCGACGGTCGGTGACCGACCACGTCGCCCCGGTGACGCGCAAGCCCGCGCCGACCTCTGCGCTCATGCGACGGCCCGCCGTCCGCGCCAGAGGATCGCTGCGAACACCGGCGCCCCGACGGCGGCCGTGACGATCCCGACGGGCAGCTCGCGCGGGTCCACGACCGTGCGAGCGATCGTGTCCGCCCACACGAGGAAGCTCGCGCCAGCGAGCGCCGCGACGGGCAGCACGACCCGGTGCCGCCCGCCGCTCAGCGCCTTGACCGCGTGCGGGAGGATCAGCCCCACGAACCCGATCGATCCCGACACGCTCACGAGCGCACCCGTGAGCAGCGCGACCGCGCCGAGCAACCCCCAGCGCGCGGCCGGGACGTGGATGCCGAGGCTCGACGCCGAGGCGTCGCCGAACGTGAACGCGTCGAGCACGTTCCCCGCCAGGACGAGCGGCACGCCGAGGACCGCGAGCGCGCCCGCCGCGATCGCGACCGACGACCACGACGCCCCTGCGACCGATCCCATAAGCCAGGACAGGACCTCGCGGTAGGAGTCGCCCGTCGCGGACCAGAAGATGACGAAGCTCGTCGCCGCGGCGCACAGCTGGCTCACGGCAAGCCCGGCGAGGATCGTGCGCGTCGGCGTGAGCGACCCGAGCGCGCCCGCGAGGCCGAGCGCCGCGACGAGGGCGACGGACGACCCGGCGAACGCCGCGACCGGGAGCGCGACGCCGGCGCCGAGCACGATCACGATGACGGCGCCGAGCGACGCGCCCGACGACAGGCCGAGCAGGTACGGGTCGGCGAGCGGGTTGCGTGTGAGCGACTGCATGACGGCGCCGCACGTCGCGAGCCCGGCGCCGACGGCCGCCGCCGTCAGGGTGCGGGGGAGCCGGCCCTCCCAGATGATCGCGTCACGCAGCGCGCTGGCCGGCGCGGGGCCGAGCCCGAGGTGGTGCAGCACAGAGGCCCACACCTCGTCCGGCCGCAGGTCGGCCGGGCCGATCAGCACCGCGAGGAGCACGCTCGCGACGAGGACGACCACGCCGACCGCGACGAGCGTCGCCGTACGCGCGCCCCGGCGCGGCGCACGCGGCGCCGGCTCGGGCGCCCCGGCGTGCGCGGTGGTGCCGCGCGCGTCGGGGGTGCGGGTCGCCGTGGTCATGTCAGTCCTCGAACGTGAGCTTCGTGAGCTGGTCGGCGACGCTCGCAGCTGCGGACACGGTCCGCACGCCTGCCTCGGTCGCGGGGAACGGCACGACGACGTAGGCCTTGTTCTTGACCGCGCTCAGCGCGGCGGTCACGGGGGAGCCCTCGAGGATGCCGATCTTCTTCTCGGCACTGTTCCACGGGGAGTCGACGAGGACGATGACGTCGGGGTCCGCAGCGGCGACGGCCTCCCAGCCCATCGGGCCCCACGAGTCGTCGATGTCCGCGGCGATGTTGGTCAGGCCTGCGGTCTCCATGATGAGGGCGGGCGCACCGATGCCGCCGCCGACGTACGGGGTGTCAGAGCCCGAGGAGAACCACAGGGCGCTCAGCCCCCGCGTGTCGCGCACGACGGTCTCGAGGTCGGCGCGCTGCGTCGCCACGAGCGCCCCGGCGTCCGCGCCGCGGTCCATGATCGCGCCGATCTGCGTGATCTCGGCGAACACGTCGTCGAACGTGAGCGGGTCGGGCCGGTACTGCTTCTCCTTGCACGCGGACGGCGCGACGAGCGTGCGCACGCCGAGCGCCTCGAGCGCGGGGCGCTCGCCGGCGCCGTCGGCGGAGAACACGGACTCCCAGCCCGCGTAGACGAGATCGGGTTCCTCAGCCAGGACCACCTCGTTGCTCGGCACCTTGTCCGAGATCACCGGGACCGCTGCGGCTGCCTCGGTCCACGGCTCGGGTGCTGGTCCGTCCGGGAAGGCCGTCCCGACGATCGTGTCCCCGGCACCGAGCGCGAGGAGCATCTCGGTCGTCGACGACTTGACCGTCACGACCCGCGTCGGAGCGGCCTCGAAGGTCACGGACGTCCCGCAGTTGTCGATCGTCAGCGGGTACGCCGACGTGGGGGACGCCGACGGCGGGGTCGCAGCCCCGGACGCGCCAGGGGACGACGTGCCACCGCACGCGGCGAGCGTGAGAGCGGCGAGCACGACGGGCGCGACCGTGAGGGTGCGGCGGGCACGGACGGAGCGGGACGACAGGGCGGGGCGGGGCGACGCTGCGGGCACTGGGCCTCCTGGGCTCGGCAGGCGCCGTCGGGCACGACGACGCGGCACGTTTGCGGGGAGGGGCGCGACACGGGCGTCCCGGGCGACCGGCGGCCCATGGACGGGCTCGCAACACCTGGCAGGTCGGCCGGGCGGATCGTGAGGACAACGCTACCGCCGACATGTGTCGCCGGGGTCTCCGGGCGAGCCCGGCGGGCGGTCAGCCGGGTCAGGACCCCGCGCCGAGCTCGAGGTCGCGGTCGATCGTGGCCTGCACGCCGTCGACGACGGTCGACACGAAGCCGCCGTCCTCGAGCGCCATGAGGCCCGCGATCGTCGTGCCGCCCGGCGAGCAGACCTTGTCGATGAGCACCCAGGGCGCGTCGTCCGACTCGAGGATCATCCGAGCGCTGCCGAGGACGGTCTGCGCCGCGATCCGTGTCGCCATGGCCTTCGGCATGCCCGCCTTGAGGGCGCCGCGCGCGAGCGCGTCGATGAACAGGTACGCGTACGCGGGCGCGCTGCCCGCGATCGCGGTGAACGTCGAGAACGAGGGCTCGGGCAGCTCGATAGCGTCGCCGACCGCACGGAACAGGTCGACGACCGTCGCGACCTGCTCCTCGCTCGCGGCCTTGTTGCCCGCGACCGCGGCCATGCCCGCGCCGACCATCGCGTTGACGTTCGGCATGACGCGCACGACAGGGAGGTCCGCGCCTCCGTCGCCCAGGAGCTGCTCGAGCCGCGCGAGGGACGTGCCGGCGGCGATCGAGACGAGCAGCGCGCCGCTCTCAGCGAGGGCCGCGGCGAGCGGCGGGAGCGCCGCCGGGATCACCTGGGGCTTGATCGCGAGGACGACGACGTCGACCGCGTCGACGAGCGCCTCGTTCGACGGTGCGACGGTCGCGCCGAGGCGCTCGGCGAGCGCCTGCGCGCCGGCGGCGTGCACGTCGTGGACGACGACGTCGCTGCCCTGGACGACGCCACGGTCGACGATGCCCGACGCGATCGCGGTCGCCATGTTGCCTGCACCGATGAACCCGATCTTCATGGAGTCCGCCCCTCGTCCTCGCCCGCCTCGGCGGGTCACGTCGGCCTGTCGTGGCCGTGCGACCAGCCTAGGGCGCAGCGCCGAGCAGGGGGGACGTGTCCGCGCCCGACGGACGGCACGACCGGGGGCGCGCTGCGTGGGAGGATCGAGGTCATGAGTGATGACGCTGCTCCCACCTCGGTCCCTGACGAGTCGACGATCCCCGCGACCCGTGCAGGTCGTCGCGCTGCGCGCCGTGGCCCGGACGAGGGCGCTCGCCCCGAGGCGCTGCGCGCGGTCGTCACGGGCGCGTCGTCGGGGATCGGCCGCGCGACGGTCGAGCTGCTGCGCTCGATCGGCTGGGACGTGTACGCCGTCGCCCGGAGGGCGGACCGCCTCGCCGAGGTTGCCGAGGAGACCGGCGCGGTCCCCGTCGTCGCCGACCTCACGGACGCCGCCGCGGTCGCGGCGGCCGTCGAGCGCATCACCGCGGAGGGTCCCGTGCACGCGCTCGTGAACGTCGCGGGCGGCGCGCTCGGCGTCGACAGCGTCGCGGAGGCCGACGTCGACCGCTGGCAGCGCATGTACGACACGAACGTCCTCGGGACGCTGCGCATCACCCAGGCGCTCCTGCCCGCGCTGCGCGCGTCGGGTCGCGGCGACGTCGTCGTCCTCACGTCGACCGCAGGCCACGACACGTACCCCGGCGGCGCCGGGTACGTCGCCGCCAAGCACGCCGAGCGGATCATCGCGAGCACGCTGCGGCTCGAGCTCGTGGGGGAGCCGGTGCGCGTGATCGAGATCGCACCGGGGATGGTGCGCACCGAGGAGTTCTCGCTCAACCGTTACGCCGGCGACGCCGAGGCTGCTGACCGCGTCTACGCGGGCGTCGCCGAGCCGCTGCTCGCCGAGGACGTCGCGGACGCGATCGTGTGGACGGTCACGCGCCCGCACCACGTGAACATCGACTCGCTCATCATCCGGCCGCGCGCGCAGGCGTCGAACACGGTCGTCGCGCGCAACTCCTGAGCCTGGGTCCCCGCGCCCGACGGCTGCCCACACTGTGGGACGGCCCAGGGCGAGGGTTGTCCTCACGCGGGTCATCACGGAGGATCCACCCGTGACCTCGACGCCCCTGACCTCCGCGCACGGCTCCAGCCGTGCCGACGTCAGGGTCGCGCGCGCCCACGCGCGCCGCACGGCGGCCTTCTGTCGCTGTTGTTGACGGCTCGCTGACCGGACGGCAGGACCGATCCCCGGTCGGCGAGCAGATCCGCACCGCTGCACCGTCGCAGCCCGTGCCGATCCCGGGACGCACCGCTCGTCCCGGCTGCCGCAGCCCCGTGCCGCTCGACGCCGAAGGAACCACCCGTGACCGCGACCGCCCTGCTCACCCGTCCCGCCGCACAGCTCCACGCTGGTGCACGCCCCGACCTGCACGCCCTGCCCTCGCTGCCCGCCGTCCCGGCGGCTGCCGACACGCTCCGCTCTCGTTGGAGCGCACGTCCTGCGACCGTCGAGGAGCTCGTCGCACGGGACATCGAGGCGTTCACGCAGCGCCGGCGCTGCGCCGCCCGCTGACGCCGCCCCTGGTCCGGCGGAGGAGCCCGCGCGGGTAGTAGCATGGCGTGTACAGGCGTCGACCCGGCCATCACCGGCGAGCCTCCGGAAGAACAGGCGCGCGCGAGCGAGCCCCAGTAGAACCGGACGGGTGGGCCCGTCACAGCCGAACGAGCGGTCAGCACGCCACCGCGCCCCCGGGCGAGGAAGCGCACTGACAAGCGGGGTGGTACCGCGGTGGTACCGGGCAAGCGCCCGGGGCCGTCGTCCTCGCATGCACCTGCATCACTGCCACCACCGCCAGGAGACACTCGCATGGTCTACCCCCAGCACCGCGACGGCGCCGTCCCCGCGTCCCCGAACCTGCCCGACCTCGAGCGCGAGGTGCTCGCGTACTGGGACCAGGACGGCACGTTCCAGGCGTCCGTCGACCAGCGCCCCGCGGGCCAGGACGGCGACAACGAGTTCGTGTTCTACGACGGCCCGCCCTTCGCGAACGGGCTGCCGCACTACGGGCACCTCCTGACCGGGTACGCGAAGGACGTCGTGCCGCGCTACCAGACGATGCGCGGTCGTCGGGTCGAGCGCCGCTTCGGCTGGGACACGCACGGCCTGCCGGCCGAGCTCGAGGCCGAGCGCATCCTCGGCATCACCGACAAGTCGCAGATCGAGTCGATGGGCATCGACACGTTCAACGAGGCGTGCCGCACGTCGGTCCTGCGCTACACGGGGGAGTGGCAGGAGTACGTCACGCGCCAGGCGCGCTGGGTCGACTTCGAGAACGACTACAAGACCCTCGACTCCTCCTTCATGGAGTCGGTCATCTGGGCGTTCAAGCAGCTCTACGACAAGGGCCTCGCGTACGAGGGGTACCGCGTGCTGCCGTACTGCTGGCGCGACGAGACGCCGCTGTCCAACCACGAGCTGCGCATGGACGACGACGTCTACCAGTCGCGCCAGGACCCGGCCCTGACGGTCGGCGTCCGCCTCGAGACGGGCGAGCTCGCGCTCATCTGGACCACGACCCCGTGGACCCTGCCGTCCAACCTCGCGATCGCGGTCGGGCCCGACGTCGAGTACGTCGTCGTGCGCGCGGGCGAGGGTTCCGTCGTCGCGGGGCAGGAGGTCCTGCTCGGCGCCGCGCGCCTCGCCGCCTACGCGAAGGAGCTCGACCTCGGCGACGACGTCGAGGCGCAGGTGCTGCGCCGCCTGCGCGGTGCGGAGCTCGCCGGGCGCCGCTACGCGCCGCCGTTCCGCTACTTCGCCGACGACGCGGACAACCCGGCCGTGCACCAGGTGCTGGCCGCCGACTTCGTCACGACCGAGGACGGCACCGGCCTCGTGCACCTCGCTCCCGCGTTCGGTGAGGACGACAAGGCGGCGTGCGACGCCGCGGGCATCACGCCGGTCGTGCCGATCGACGCGCGCGGCCGCTTCACGAGCCTCGTGCCCGACTACGCCGACCAGCAGGTGTTCGACGCGAACCCCGAGATCATCCGCGACCTCAAGGACGGCACCGGCCCCCTCGCCGACGTCGCGGCCGAGAAGCGCCCCGTCGTGCTGCGCCACGAGACGTACCAGCACTCGTACCCGCACTGCTGGCGCTGCCGCAACCCGCTGATCTACAAGGCCGTCTCGAGCTGGTTCGTGCGCGTCACCGAGTTCCGCGACCGCATGGTCGAGCTCAACCAGGACATCTCCTGGACGCCCGAGCACATCAAGGACGGGCAGTTCGGCAAGTGGCTGTCGAACGCGCGCGACTGGTCGATCTCCCGCAACCGCTACTGGGGCTCGCCCATCCCCGTGTGGGTCTCCGACGACCCCGCGTACCCGCGCGTGGACGTGTACGGATCGTTCGCCGAGCTCGCCGCCGACTTCGGCCGGCTGCCGCTCAACGAGAAGGGCGAGCCCGACCTGCACCGCCCGTACATCGACGAGCTGACGCGCCCGAACCCGGACGACCCGACGGGGCGGTCGACGATGCGCCGCATCTCCGACGTGCTCGACGTCTGGTTCGACTCCGGCTCGATGCCGTTCGCGCAGGTGCACTACCCGTTCGAGAACCGCGACTGGTTCGAGCACCACTACCCGGGCGACTTCATCGTCGAGTACATCGGCCAGACCCGCGGCTGGTTCTACACGCTCCACGTCCTCGCGACCGCGCTGTTCGACCGGCCCGCGTTCCGCTCGGCCGTGTCGCACGGGATCGTGCTCGGTTCTGACGGTCGCAAGATGAGCAAGTCCCTGCGCAACTACCCGGACGTCACCGAGGTGCTCGACCGTGACGGCTCCGACGCGATGCGCTGGTTCCTCATGTCGAGCCCCATCCTGCGCGGCGGCAACCTCGTCGTCACGGAGGAGGGCATCCGCGACTCGGTGCGCCAGGTGCTGCTCCCCGTGTGGAGCACGTACTACTTCTTCACCCTCTACGCGAGTGCGGCGGACGGCGGTGCCGGGATCACGGCCCGCCAGGTCGTCGAGGACGAGGTCGCGGGCCTGCCCGCGATGGACCGCTACCTGCTCGCGCGCACCCGCCTGCTGGTGACGACCGTCCAGGAGCAGCTCGACGCGTACGACATCGCCGGCGCGTGCGAGACGGTCCGCGACCACCTCGACGTCCTGACGAACTGGTACGTGCGCACGCAGCGCGACCGCTTCTGGGCCGAGGACGCCGCGGCGTTCAACACCCTCTTCACCGCGCTCGAGGTGCTCACGCGCGTCATGGCGCCGCTCGCCCCGCTCCTGACCGAGGAGGTCTGGCGCGGCCTGACCGGTGGCCGCAGCGTGCACCTGACCGACTGGCCGACGCTCACGGACGCCGCAGGCGCCGCGACCGTGCTCGGTACGGTCCTCGCGGACGACGCGGACCTCGTCGCGACGATGGACCGCGTGCGCGCCGTGTGCTCGCTGAGCCTCGGCGTGCGCAAGGCCAACAAGCTGCGCGTGCGCCAGCCCCTGTCGCGCCTCACGGTCGTCGTCGCCGACCCGGCGGCGCTCGCGCCGTACGCCGAGCTGCTCGCCTCCGAGCTCAACGTCAAGGCCGTCGACCTCGTCGGCCTCGACTCGGGTGCCGCGCAGGAGTACGGCATCGAGCGTCGTCTCACGGTCAACGCCCGCGCGGCCGGGCCCCGCCTCGGCCGCGGCGTCCAGGCCGCGATCAAGGCCGCGAAGTCGGGCGACTGGCGCGAGGACGCCGACGGCACGGTCGTCGTCGTCACGCCCGACGGCGACGTGCCGCTCGAGCCCGCCGAGTACGAGGTGACGACGGTCGTCGGCGCTGCGGGCGGCGCGACCGAGCCGACGGTCGGGGCCGCGGTCCTGCCCGGCGGTGGCTTCGTCGTCCTCGACCTCCTGCTCGACGACGCGCTGCGCGCCGAGGGCTACGCACGCGACCTCGTCCGCGAGGTGCAGGACGCACGCAAGGCTGCCGGCCTCAACGTGTCCGACCGGATCGACCTCACGGTCACGGTCCCGGCCGAGCAGGTTGCCGCGGTCGAGGCGCACCGCGACCTCATCGCTGCGGAGACACTGTCGGTGACGGTCAACGTCGAGACGTCGGGCACGGACGCGCACGCGGTCGCCGTCGCGAAGGCGCAGGGCTGACATGGCGCGCAAGAAGGACGAGGCGCTGGGGCGCTCGCCCGAGCTCGCCGAGGTCTACGCGGCCATCATCGCGCGCAACCCGGAGCACGACTTCGAGCCGACGCTCGACCGTGTGCGCGAGGTGTGCGAGCTGCTGGGCGATCCCCAGCGCGCGTACCGCGTCGTGCACGTCACCGGCACCAACGGCAAGACGTCGACGGCGCGCATGATCGAGTCGCTCGTCCGCGAGCAGGGGCTGCGCACCGGTCGCTTCACGAGCCCGCACCTGACGAGCGTCACGGAGCGGATCGCGATCGACGGCGAGCCGATCACGGAGGAGCGCTTCGTCGAGGTGTTCCGTGACGTCGAGCCCTACGTCGAGATGGTCGACGCGCGGTCCCAGGCCGCAGGCGGGCCGCGGCTGAGCTTCTTCGAGGTGCTCACCGTCATGGCGTTCGCGGCGTTCGCGGACGCCCCCGTCGACGTCGCGATCGTCGAGGTCGGCATGGGTGGCGGCTGGGACTCGACGAACGTCGCTGACGGCGACGTCGCCGTCGTCACGCCCGTGTCGATGGACCACGCGCAGTGGCTCGGCTCGACCGTCGTCGAGATCGCCCACGAGAAGGCGGGGATCATCAAGGAGGGCGCGAGCGTCGTCGTCGGCGAGCAGGTCGAGGAGGTCGAGGAGGTGCTCCTCGCCGAGGCGCGCGAGCGCGGAGCGTCGCACCTCGTGCGCGACGGCGCCGAGCTCACCGTCGCGCAGCGGCACGTCGCGGTGGGTGGGCAGCTCGTCGACCTGTCGACACCGGGCGGTCTGTACACGGAGATCTTCCTGCCGCTGCACGGTGCCCACCAGGCGCACAACGCCCTGCTCGCGCTCGCCGCGACCGAGGCGCTCGTCACCGGGGGAGCAGCGCTCCCCGCGGGCGTCGTCGAGGCGGGCTTCGCGGCGGTGACCTCGCCAGGGCGCCTCGAGGTCGTCCGGTCGAGCCCGACGATCCTCGTGGATGCGGCGCACAACCCGGCGGGCGCCGAGGTGCTCGTCGACGCGCTCGAGGAGGCTTTCGGGTTCTCCCGGCTCATCGGCGTCGTCGGCGTGCTGGGAGACAAGGACGCCGAGGGGCTCCTGTCGGTCCTCGAGCCCGTCCTCGCGGAGATCGTCGTGACGCAGTCGTCGTCCCCTCGGTCGACGGAGGCGGAGGACCTGCACGAGCTCGCGGTCGACGTCTTCGGCGAAGACCGGGTTCACCTGGCATCTCGCCTCGACGCTGCTCTCGACATCGCAGCGACATTGGCGGAGAGTGAAGACACGATCGGCGTCGGCACCGGAGCAGGCGTGATCGTCACCGGCTCGGTGGTCCTGGCCGCAGAGGCCAGGGTGCTTCTCGGGAGGGGCTGAGTCCCCGCAGGAAGGATCTTGCGATGAAGAAGCTTCTGAACGACCCCGCCAAGGCTGTCGACGAGTCCGTCGAGGGGTTCGGCCTGGCACACCCCGATCTCGTGCGGGTCCACACGGACCCGCTGTTCGTCACCCGGGCGACGAAGGCGCCTCCGGGGACCGTCGCCCTCGTGTCCGGCGGCGGTGCTGGGCACGAGCCGCTCCACGCGGGCTTCGTCGGGGAGGGCATGCTCGACGCCGCCGTGCCCGGGGCCGTGTTCACCTCGCCGACCCCTGACCAGGTCGCCGCAGCGATCGAGGCTGTCGACAACGGCGCCGGCGTGCTCGCGATCGTGAAGAACTACACGGGCGACGTGCTCAACTTCGAGACCGCCGTCGAGCTCGCGGACGGCGTCGAGGTCTCGACGGTCCTCGTCCACGACGACGTCGCGGTCGAGGACTCGCTCTACACGGCTGGCCGGCGCGGTGTCGCCGGGACCGTGCTCGTCGAGAAGATCGCGGGGGCGGCCGCCGCCCGCGGCGACGACCTCGCGAGCGTCACGGCGATCGCCGAGCGCGTCTCGTCCGGGGTGCGTTCCATGGGCGTCGCGCTCTACGCGCCGACCGTCCCGCACGTCGGGCGCCCGAGCTTCGACCTGCCCGACGACGAGATCGAGATCGGCATCGGGATCCACGGTGAGCCTGGCCGTCACCGCGTCCCTGCTGCGGACGCGGACACGATCACCGAGGCGCTCCTGACCCCGATCGTCGAGGACCTCGGGCTCGAGAGCGGCGAGCGTGTGTTGCTGTTCGTTAACGGAATGGGTGGCACCCCCTCGTCGGAGCTGTACGTCGTCTATCGTCGGGCACGGCGGCTCCTGGAGGACCGCGGCGTCACGGTCGACCGGTCCCTGGTCGGCAGCTACGTGACGTCTCTCGAGATGCAGGGCGCGTCGCTGACCGTGCTGCGCCTCGACGACGAGCTGACGAGCCTGTGGGACGCGCCCGTGCACACCCCCGCGCTGCGGTGGTGAGCGGCCGCGCCCCGGTCTGCATCTGGAGGTAGCACGCACCATGTCGCTGGACGTCGAGTGGGCACTGAGGTGGGTCCGGCTGTCAGCCGACTCGATCGCTGAGGCGCGGGACGAGCTGACGGAGCTGGACCGGCAGATCGGCGACGGCGATCACGGCGCGAACCTCGACCGAGGCTTCGCGGCGGTCCGCACCAAGGTCGACGGCCTCGAGGCCGAGAACGTCGGCGACGTGCTCAAGGTCGTCGCGACGACGCTCATGTCGACGGTCGGAGGAGCGTCGGGCCCGTTGTACGGGACGGCGTTCCTCCGAGCCGCGAAGGTCACGGGCATCCCTGACCTCAACGCGCACGCCGTCGTCGCGCTCCTCGAGGGCGCCCTCGAGGGGATCACGTCGCGCGGCCGTGCGGTCGTGGGGGAGAAGACGATGGTCGATGCCTGGTCGCCCGCGGTCGACGCCGCCGAGGCGGCGGCCGGCGCAGGCGCCGCGCCCGCCGAGGTGCTCGAGGCCGCGCTCGCAGCCGCCGAGGAGGGGGCGGCCTCGACCGTCGACCTGATCGCGACCAAGGGGCGCGCGAGCTACCTGGGCGAGCGCAGCCGCGGGCACCTCGACCCGGGAGCCCGCTCGACCGTGATCCTGCTCAGCGCGGCAGCAGAGGCCGCGCGTGGCTGACGACGTGCGGCCGGAGCGCGTCGCGCTCGTGCTCGTGTCGCACAGCGCGCAGATCGCCGAGGGGACCGCTGGGCTCGCTGCCCAGATGGCGCCCGGTGTGACGATCCGACCCGTCGGTGGCCTGCCGGGTGGTGGTCTCGGCACCGACTTCGACCGGACCCTCGAGGAGCTGAGCAGCGCCGCGCAGGGCGCGCTCGGCGTCGTCGTCCTCGCGGACCTCGGCTCCGCCGTCCTGACCGTCGAGTCCGCTCTCGAGTTCCTCGACGAGGACCTCGCGTCGCGCACGCGTCTCGCGGACGCGCCGTTCGTCGAGGGGACGGTCGCGGCTGCGGTCACGGCCCACGGCGGGGGCGACCTCGACGCGGTGCTCGGCGCGGCGGAGCACGCCGGTTCGACGTTCGCGCGCGGATCCGGCACCCTGGGCGAGGAGGCCCAGGGCGTGGCCCCGGACGAGGAGGACACGATGGCGGCGACGGGGACCGGGCTCGCCCGGCAGGTGGAGATCCGCAACCCGATGGGCCTCCACGCGCGGCCTGCCGCGCTCCTGGCGCGCATGGTCGCGGGCTACGACGCGAACCTGACGATCGCTGGCGTGAACGCGGCGAGCGTCCTCGAGCTCATGAAGCTCGGTGCTGTGGGCGGCCAGGTCGTCGAGGTCGACGGCACCGGCGGGCAGGCCGAGGAGGCCATCGCCGCGGTGGTCGAGGCGATCGAGGGCGGCTTCGGCGAGGTCTGAGGCCCACGCCTCCACGCGCCGCTGAGGCGCACGCCACACAGATCTCGCTGCCTTTCGGGCTCGTGGGACGTGTAACGTCGCTGGGTCCCGACCGCCGCAGGCGCCTCGACGCGCGCCGCGGCGCTGCGTCGCGCCGACCAGCGCGGCGTCGTCGGGCGCACACGACGACGGAGGAAGAGACATGTCAGCCACCACGACCGCCCCGGACCAGCGCGTCCCCGAGGACGTCGACACGCCGCTCGTCGTCCTCGACAAGCGCACGATCTGGCTCATCTTCGGGTCGCTCATGGCGTCGATGTTCCTATCGTCGCTCGACCAGTCCATCCTCGGCACCGCCATGCCGACGATCGTCGGCGAGCTCAGCGGCGTCGAGCACCAGGGCTGGCTCATGACCGCCTACATCCTCGCGATCGCGATCGTCATGCCGCTCTACGGCAAGTTCGGTGACCTGTGGGGTCGGCGCTGGCCGTTCCTCTTCTCGATCGGTCTCTTCACGCTCGCCTCGGCAGGTGCGGGGTTCTCGCAGTCGTTCGGCGAGCTCGTGGTCTGGCGCGCCGTCCAGGGCCTCGGCGGGGGCGGGCTAATGATCCTGTCGCAGGCGATCATCGCGGACATCATCCCCGCACGTGAGCGCGGCAAGTACATGGGACCCATGGGGGCCCTGTTCGGTGTCTCCGCGGTGGCTGGGCCGCTCCTCGGCGGCTTGTTCACCGACCACCTCGACTGGCGCTGGTGCTTCTGGATCAACATCCCCGTCGGCGTCGCCGCGCTCGTCGTCTCGTGGATCACCCTCAAGCTCCCGTCGCACCGCGCGGGTCGCAAGATCGACTGGCCGGGCATCGTCACGATGATCCTCGCGACGTCGAGCCTCGTCCTCGTCGCCACGTGGACGAGCTGGAGCGGCTCGGGGAGCTACGACTTCTCGGACCCGCTGCTCGTCGGTCTCACCGCCGGCTTCGTCGTCGCGACCGTGCTCTTCGTGCTCGCGGAGACGCGCGCCGAGGAGCCGCTCATCCCGCTGCACCTGTTCCGCAACCGGACCTTCACGATCTCGACGACGATCGGTCTCGTCGTCGGCATGGGCATGTTCTCTGCGCTGACGTTCCTGCCGACGTTCCTGCAGATGTCCTCGGGCGCGGGAGTCACGCAGTCCGGCTTCCTCATGCTGCCGATGATGGCGGGCATGATGCTCACGACGATCGGCTCGGGCGTGCTCATCACGCGGTCCGGTCGCTACAAGCTGTACCCCGTGGCGGGTCTCGCGCTCTCCTCGGTCATGCTCGCGGTCATGACGCAGATCGACGGCAGCACGAGCCTCGTCACCTTCTCGGTCCTGCTGTTCTTCCTCGGTGCTGGCCTCGGCCTGGTCATGCAGACGATCGTGCTCGCGGTGCAGAACGCCGTCGACCCGCACGAGCTCGGCACGGCCACGAGCTCGAACAACTTCTTCCGTGAGATCGGCGCCGCCGTCGGCGTCGCGCTGTTCTCGACGCTGTTCACGAACCGTCTGACGGACAACATCGGCGGGCTCGCCGCCTCCGTGCCGCCCGCGGAGCTCGCCCGGCTCGACCCTGCCGGGCTCACGCCTGCCGCGGTCCACGGCTTCCCCGAGGCGCTCAAGCAGGGCGTCATCGACGCGTACGCCGACGCTCTCGCGCCGTCGTTCTGGTACCTCGTGCCGCTGCTCGTCCTCGGCTTCGTCCTGTCGCTCTTCCTGCGCGAGGTGCGGCTCTCGCACGAGGCGGGCATGGTCGCGCGCGGTGAGGCCGTCGCCGGATGAGCACGAGGCCGCCGTCCCGTGACGGCCGGGCCGGTAGCCTGGGCGGCGTGACAGACGCTCAGCCCGGCCGTCCCGAGACCCCGGTGATCCGCGCCAAGAAGTCCGCCAAGGTCCAGTTCACCTCGACGATCCTCCTTCTCGAGGCCTTCGTCGTCGTGTTCGCGACGTTCGTGCTCTACGGCCTGCGCGACGTCCCGGCAGGCCTCCCGGACTCCGTGCCGAACCTCGAGCCGGGAGTCATCTGGACGGTCGGGGCGACGATGTTCGTCACGCTCGTCGTCCTCTCCCGCGCGTGCGGGCGTCCCGGCGGCTACGTCGCCGGCTCGGTCGCCCAGATCCTCATCGCCGCGTGGACCCTCGTCATCCCGCTCATGGGCGTCGTCGCGCTCGTGTTCATCGGCCTGTGGGTCGCGTCGCTCCGCCTCGGCGGACGCGTCGACCGGGAGCGCGCGGAGTACGACGCCGCGCACCCCGACGAGGCGCCCAACGTCTGACCGCACCAGGCGCGACGCGGACAGATCGGTAAACTCGCCCCATGACTGAAGCCCCCGCTCCGCAGCGTTCCCTCGTCCTGGTCAAGCCCGACGGCGTGTCCCGCGGCCTCACCGGGGAGATCCTGCGCCGGATCGAGTCCAAGGGCTACCGCCTGGTGGCGCTCGAGCTGCGCGTCGCGACCCGAGAGCTCCTCGAGGAGCACTATGCGGAGCACGCGGGCAAGCCGTTCTTCGAGCCGCTCGTCGAGTTCATGTCGTCCGGCCCGCTCGTCGCCCTCGTGATCGAGGGCCACCAGTCGATCGCCGGGTTCCGCTCGCTCGCGGGTGCGACCGACCCGACGGCCGCCGCCCCCGGCACGATCCGCGGCGACCTCGGGCGTGACTGGGGTCTCAAGGTCGCGCAGAACCTCGTGCACGGCTCGGACGCACCCGAGTCCGCGGCGCGCGAGATCGCACTCTGGTTCCCCGACCTCTGACGCCCGTCCGAGCGGGGCGGCGCTGTCGCCGCCCCGCAGGACCGGGCCGCTAGGCTCGGTCCGTGCACCTCAAGACCCTCACCCTGCGCGGGTTCAAGAGCTTCGCGTCCGCGACGACGCTGAGCTTCGAACCCGGGGTGACGTGCGTCGTCGGGCCCAACGGCTCGGGGAAGTCGAACGTCGTCGACGCGCTCTCCTGGGTCATGGGGGAGCAGGGCGCCAAGACCCTCCGCGGCGGAAAGATGGAGGACGTCATCTTTGCCGGGACGTCCGGCCGCCCCCCGCTCGGCCGCGCCGAGGTGTCGCTCACGATCGACAACACCGACGGAGCGCTGCCGATCGACTACTCCGAGGTGACGATCACCCGGACGCTGTTCCGCACGGGCGGGTCCGAGTACGCGATCAACGGAGCCCAGTGCCGTCTCCTCGACATCCAAGAGCTCCTGTCCGACTCGGGCCTCGGCCGCGAGATGCACGTGATCGTCGGTCAGGGGCGGCTCGACACCGTCCTGCGCGCGACCCCCGAGGAGCGGCGCGGCTTCATCGAGGAAGCCGCGGGCGTCCTCAAGCACCGCAAGCGCAAGGAGAAGGCGCTCCGCAAGCTCGACTCGATGCAGGCGAACCTCACGCGCCTGAGCGACCTCACGAGCGAGCTGCGCCGCCAGCTCGGCCCGCTCGGCAAGCAGGCGGCGATCGCACGCCGCGCCCAGGTGGTCCAGGCAGACGCGCGCGACGCCCGTGCGCGCCTGCTCGCGGACGACCTGGTCCAGCTCGTCGCGACCCTCGAGCAGGAGAAGGCGGACGAGACTGCGCTGCGCGCTCGGCAGGCAGAGGTCGAGAAGGACCTGGCAGTCTCGCGGGACGAGCTCACGGCCCTCGAGGCCGCCGCCGCGACGGCGGCGCCCCGGCTCGCTCAGGTCGCGGACACCTGGTACCACCTGTCCTCGCTGCGCGAGCGCGTCCGCGGCACGCAGACGCTCGCGACCGAGCGGTTGCGCCTGCTCGGCACCCCCGAGCCGGTCGAGCAGAGGTCTGACCCGGGCGCGCTCGAGGCGCAGGCTGAGCGCGCACGCGCCGCTGAGGAGGAGCTCGCGGGGGAGACCGACGTCGCCCGAGCCGCGCTCGAGACGGTCGTTGCGTCCCGCGAGGCGGCGGAGAAGCGTGCGCACGACGCGGAGCGTGAGGTTGCGGCGCTGCTGCGCGGCGCTGCTGACCGCCGCGAGGGTCTCGCCCGGCTCGCGGGTCAGGTCGCGGCGCAGCGCTCCCGCGTCGAGGCGACCGTCGCGGAGATCGGGCGGCTGCGCTCGGGGGCGGACGAGGCGCGCGAGCGCGGCCGTGCCGCCCAGGCGGAGCTCGCCCGGCTCGAGTCCGAGGTCGCGGGCGTCGAGGAGGGGGAGGTGGGGCTCGATGCCGCGCACGAGGCTGCCGTCACGCGTCTCGACGCTGCGCAGGCTGCCGTCCGGGAGATCCGTGCACGGCTCGACGAGGTCCGCGCGTCGCGCGCGACCCTGACAGCGCGCGCCGAGACGCTCGAGCTGAGCCTCGAGCGCAAGGACGCCGCGGGAGCGATCCTCGCGTCGGAGGATCCCGAGCTCGCCACCGTCCTCGGGTCGCTCGCCGCGCTGCTCACCGTCGAGCCTGGCTACGAGGAGGCGGTCGCGGCAGCGCTGGGCCACGCCGCCGATGCGATCGCCGTCGAGAGCCTCGGCGGTGCGGTCGACGTCATCCGGTGGCTCCGTGCCGACGACGCAGGCCGAGCGACGCTCGTCGTCGCGTCCGAAGGACGTGAGGCGCCCGCTCACGCGCGGCGCACCCTGCCGGACGGCGCGCGCTGGGCGAGCGAGATCGTCGGCACGACGCCGGACCTTGCCGCGACGGTGGCGTCCCTGCTCGCTGATCACGTCGTCGTCGAGGACCTTGCGCACGCACGCGCCCTCGTCGAGGGCGCACCCGGCCTCGTCGCGGTCACGCGCGCGGGCGACGTCCTCGGGCGCGACCTCGCGCTCGGCGGTTCGGCGGCCGCGCCGAGCGTCCTGCACCTGCAGGCTGCGCTCGACGACGCGCGCAGCGGCCTGGCAGCCGCCGACGTGGAGGCGGCGACGCTCGAAGGGCAGCTCGTCGAGGCCCTGACGGAAGAGAGCTCGGCCGCGCTGGCGCACGACGAGACGCTCGAGCGGCTCCACGAGTCGGACGCCGCGCTCGCGGCGGTCGCCGAGCAGCTCGGGCACCTCGGCGCGACGGCCCGTGCTGCTGCGGCCGAGGAACAGCGTGCCGCGGACGCGCTCGCCCGCGCTGAGGCGACGCTCGAGACGCAGCAGGCGACGCTCGCCGACCTTGCGCAGCGGCTGGAAGTCGCCGAGGTCGAGCCTGAGTCGTCCGAGGAGGCGCTCGCTGCAGCCATGACGGTGCGCGACGCGTCGGCGCAGGAGGCGACCGCGGCCCGCGCCAAGGAGACCGAGGCGCGCCTCGCGCTGCGCACGAGCGAGGAGCGTGCCCGCGCCCTCGCCGGTCGGGCCCAGTCGCTCACGAGGGCGGCGGCTGCGGAGCGCGAGGCGCAGGCCCGCGCGGCGAGGCGGGCCGAGCAGCGCGCCCGGCAGGCGGCGCGCGCGTCCGCGGTCGCCGAGGGCGCCCGCGTCACCCTCCAGGTGCTCGAGACCTCGCTCGCTGTCGCCGCTGCGGAGCGTGACGCCCAGGAGGTCGCCCGCGCCGCGCGCGACGCGCGCCTCGTCGAGGTCCGCGCACAGGTGGACTCGCTCACCGGGACCTTGCGCGAGCTGACCGATGTCGTGCACCGCGACGAGGTCGCCCGCGCGCAGCAGGCGCTGCGGATCGAGCAGCTCGAGCTGCGCTCGACCGAGGAGCTCGGTATCGACCCGCTGGTTCTCGTCGACGAGTTCGGGCCGGACCGGCCTGTCCCTGTCCTTGGGGAGCCTGCCGTGGGCGACGACGATGCGGACGCGGGGGAGCCGCGCACCGTCCCGTACGTCCGGGCCGAGCAGGAGAAGCGACTGCGCACGGCGGAGCGTGCGCTCGCCCAGCTGGGCAAGGTCAACCCGCTCGCCCTCGAGGAGTTCGCGGCGCTCGAGGAACGTCACCAGTTCCTGACCGAGCAGCTTGCCGACCTCAAGCGCTCGCGCGCGGACCTGCTGCAGATCGTCAAGGAGATCGACGACCGCGTCGAGCGCGTGTTCGCTGACGCGTTCCGCGACACCGCCGAGCAGTTCAAGCGGGTGTTCCCGCGCATGTTCCCCGGCGGCGAGGGCCGCCTGGTCCTGACCGACCCGTCCGACATGCTCACCACGGGCATCGAGGTCGAGGCGCGCCCCGCAGGCAAGAAGGTCAAGCGGCTCTCGCTGCTCTCGGGCGGCGAGCGGTCCCTGACCGCGGTCGCGCTGCTGGTGTCGATCTTCAAGGCCCGGCCGAGCCCGTTCTACGTGATGGACGAGGTCGAGGCGGCGCTCGACGACGTCAACCTTGGCCGGCTGCTGGACATCTTCCGGGAGCTCCAGGAGGACTCCCAGCTCATCGTCATCACGCACCAGAAGCGCACGATGGAGATCGCCGACGCGCTGTACGGCGTCACGATGCGTGAGGGAGTCACGCAGGTCATCAGCCAGCGGCTGCGCGACGGCCGCGAGGCGGCTCCGGCGCCCGTCGGCTAGCCCGGCGTCCTGCCCGGGCGGGTGGGTGAAGATCGTGTGGCGAATCCCGCACCACGGCGCGGACGCCACCCGCCTCACGCGAATTCGTCCCACAATAGAGGGGTGCAGCAGATCATCGGTTTCTCCGCCTGGCTCCTCGTCGCTCTCGTCGCCGCCGCCCTCGTCATGGTGGCTGCAGGTGCGGTCACGACGGAGCGCTTCGGCGCGGGACGAGGCGTGGCCGGGATGCTGTCCGACGTCAAGGGAGCGTGGGCGAGCCTGCGCGGCCGTGGCGAACCGACTCCCGAGCTCACGTCGGACGAGGTGGCACGCATCGTCGATGCGCCGCCCGTCGAGACGTCGATGAGCGACTTCTTCCTCGCGAACCTCGAGGAGGGCGCGGGTTACGTGCAGGCGGCGGAGATCACGGCGCGCCTCGAGAAGGCGGCTGACGTCGTTCGCACGACGGTCCCGCAGCGCGGGCCCCGCTCCGCCGCCTGAGCGCGGCCTCCTGCCGTACCTCGCCGTCTGCTGACGGTGGTGGCGGACATCGCCCTGGCTGCGAGCGGTACGGTTCCCCAACCGAGGCGATGTCCACCATCCCCCGGTGAACAGTCGCTCGACTGTTCACCGGTGGAGGGTGCGTCCCGGACATCACCCGCAATAGATACCCCCTGGCACGGGCACGCGTGCGGTAAGCCAGCCCGACGTCTGGACCCCCTTGGGCGCGCCTGCGTACTTAGCAATGTGCTGAACTTGGTACCTGTACTCCGTGTACCGAGCCCAGGCGGTGTAGGTGCTGCCGACCGGGAGCTTTCCTGACGTGCACGAGGTCGAGATTGTGTACGAGACGCTTCCAGTGATGCCGAGGTTGGCGGTGACAAAACTGATGGGTACGCCCACCCCTGTCTGCACAGACCTCGTGACCGTGCCGGAGGCATTCACAGTGCACGTTCCGCCCTTCGTATCGACGTAGCAGGACCCCAGTTCCCTGCCCTTCTGGTTGATCTTCTTAGTGACATTGATGACTGCGGAAGCCTCGCATCCCATTCGCGGCGCAGCCTTCCGTGGGGTGCAGTCGAGTGCACTTGAGGGTGTTGCGACGACGATCGATGTTGCCGCAACGAGGACAAGCGTGGCCGCAGCGGTCAGAACTCTTCTCACTTCGAGTACCCCCTGGTTGTGGACCATGAGCCCATACGACCCATGGCGGTAGTGCGCCCTGGTTGGCGCTTGGGGAAACGTACTTGAGGTCCGTTTCGGATGGGTTTCGGAGGGAAGTCAACGGTGAGTTGGTTTTGTCAGATGTCCCAGTGCCTGGGCGCGCTCGACCTGAGAGACTGGTCCGGTGAACGACTTCTCCTGGCTCTGGATCCTGCTCGCCCTCGTCGTCCTCGCGGGCGCCTCCGCGGCGCTCGTCGGCCCGCGCGTCCGCCGAGGTCGCGGCACCGGCACGGTCGCGGCGCCTCCGAGCGTCCCGTCCGCCGGCGTCGGCCCGGGGACGACGACGCTCGAGGACGCGGCCGCTGCGGTCGAGGAGGAGCCTGACCTCCTCGCCGAGGACGTCGAGACCCCGCCGTCCCTCGAGGTTCCCGAGCCGGTCGGCGGACGTCTTGCTCGACTGCGCGACCGGCTCGCCCGCTCGGGGTCGCCGCTCGGGCAGAAGCTCCTCGCCGTCCTCTCCCGTGACCACCTCTCCGAGGACGACTGGGACGAGCTCGAAGAGGTCCTGCTCCTCGCCGACGTCGGCGCTGGCCCGACGGCCGAGCTGATCGAGTCCCTGCGCACCCAGGTGCGCGTGCGCGGCGTCGCGGACGCCGCCGTCGTGCGGGACATGCTCCGCGCCGAGCTGGTCAAGCTCGTTGACCCGACCCTCGACCGCTCGCTCGGCACGACCGGAGCGACGGCTGAGGACGGCTCGCCGACGCCCGCGGTCGTGCTCGTCGTCGGCGTCAACGGCACCGGCAAGACGACGACGGTCGGCAAGCTCGCGCGCGTCCTCGTCGCCGAAGGCCGCTCGGTCGTGCTCGGCGCCGCCGACACGTTCCGTGCGGCGGCCGCCGACCAGCTCGAGACCTGGGGCTCGCGCGTCGGCGTCCCGACCGTCCGGTCCGACCGGGACGGTGCGGACCCGGCGGCGGTCGCGTTCGACGCCGTCCGGCGCGGCCGCAGCGAGGACGCGGACGTCGTCCTCGTCGACACTGCGGGCCGCCTCCAGAACAAGGCCGGCCTCATGGACGAGCTCGGCAAGATCTCCCGCGTGATCCTCAAGGAGGCGCCGCTCACCGAGGTGCTCCTCGTCCTCGACGCGACGACGGGCCAGAACGGCCTCAACCAGGCGCGCGTGTTCGGCGAGGTCGCCGGCGTGACGGGCATCGTCCTGACGAAGCTCGACGGGACCGCCAAGGGTGGGATCGTCGTCGCCGTCCAGCGTGAGCTCGGGGTCCCGGTCAAGCTCGTCGGGCTCGGGGAGGGCCCTGACGACCTCGCGCCGTTCGACCCGGAGGCGTTCGTCGACGGTCTGCTCGGCGACTGAGAGCGGCACCAGCAGGGCGATGAAACATGGTGTTCACGTAGCGGCGGGAACTGTCACACGGTCGGAACACGCATCGCGTCCAGGCGAAACGCAGGTCCGCGACTGTTGATCCCGGGCCGGCCGAGGGGCTGGCGATGGGAGATCACCGATGGAATTCGACACGGGAGCAGCAGCCTGGATGCTGATGTCAGCATCCCTCGTCCTGCTCATGACCCCCGGGCTTGCCTTCTTCTACGGCGGCATGGTCCGGAGCAAGTCCGTCCTCAACATGATGATGATGTCCTTCGGGGCCATGGCAGTCATCGGCGTCATCTATGTCCTCTGGGGCTGGTCGATGTCGTATGGCACGTCAGTGCTGGGCATCTTCGGAAACCCCTTCGAGCAGTTCGGGCTCTCGGGCACGTTGACCGACGCTGACGGAGCGTTCCTGCTCAACGGTCTCGAGGGAGGGGAGTACCCCGTCGCGATCGATGTCGCCTTCCAGGTGACGTTCGCGATCATCACGACTGCGCTCATCTCGGGTGCGATCGCTGACCGCGTGAAGTTCAGCAGCTGGATGCTCTTCGTGCCCCTCTGGGTGACGCTCGCGTACTTCCCGATGGCGCACATGGTGTGGGGAGCGGGCGGCATCCTCAAGAACGGGGACAACGGCATCGCAGCGATGCTCTTCGGCGCCACCGACGGCGTCGCGAACGTCGTCCCGGTCGACTTCGCTGGTGGAACGGTCGTCCACATCAACGCCGGCATCGCCGGACTTGTGCTGGCGATCCTGATCGGGAAGCGTAAGGGCTTCGGCAAGGAGCCGATGCGCCCGCACAACCTGCCCTTCGTCATGCTGGGTGCAGCCCTGCTGTGGTTCGGGTGGTTCGGCTTCAACGCGGGCTCGGCATTCGGCGCCAACGGCGCCGCGGGCCTCGCTTGGATCAACACGACGTCCGCTGCTGCCGCCGCGATCCTCGGCTGGCTCGTCGTCGAGAAGATCCGGGACGGACACGCCACGTCGCTCGGTGCCGCGTCGGGCATCGTCGCCGGCCTCGTCGCGATCACGCCGGCCGCCGGCGTCCTGAACCCCGTCACGTCGATCATCCTCGGCGTCGTCGCCGGTGCACTCTGTGCCCTCGCGGTCGGCCTGAAGTATCGCTTCGGCTTCGACGACTCGCTCGACGTCGTCGGCGTCCACCTCGTGGGTGGCCTCGTCGGTACCGTCGGTATCGGCTTCCTGGCAGGCGAGGGGGGGCTGTTCTTCGGTGACGGCGCCAAGCTCCTCGTGGTCCAGGTCGTCATCGCCCTCGTCGCGATCCTCGTCTCGGGGGTCGTGACCGGCATCATCGGGCTGGCCATCAAGAAGACCATCGGCTGGAGGGTCTCCGAGGAGGCCGAGGTCGGCGGCATCGATCTCGCCGAGCACGGCGAGGCCGCTTACGAAACGATCGGCTCTGGCCGAGTGATCACGGAGGGCAAGGCATGAAGCTCGTCACTGGAATCATCCAGCCGCACCGTCTCGACGACGTGAAGTCGGCACTGGAAGCAGCGGGCATCCGCGGGATGACCGTCTCCGAGGCCTCAGGCTACGGACGCCAGAAGGGTCACACCGAGGTCTACCGCGGCGCCGAGTACACGGTCGACCTGGTCCCGAAGATCCGCATCGAGGTCCTCGTCTCGGACGAG
The DNA here is from genome assembly GCF_012396185.1 of Sanguibacter hominis ATCC BAA-789. Lineage (GTDB taxonomy): Bacteria > Actinomycetota > Actinomycetes > Actinomycetales > Cellulomonadaceae > Flavimobilis > Flavimobilis hominis. Next base: position 167,825 of record NZ_JAAXOW010000001.1, on the reverse strand, counting down.
GACGCTGCGACGGTCCTGGAGGTCATCGTCACCGCGGCGCAGACCGGCAAGATCGGCGACGGCAAGGTCTGGTCCGTGCCCGTCGACGAGGTCGCCCGGGTGCGCACGGGCGAGCGCGGCGCGGACGCTCTGTAGGTCGCATGCAGGACGACCGGGACGGAACGATCCGATCCGGGGCGCAGGAGGTCCCGCACACCGAGATCATCGGGGTGCGGGACCTCCGCCGCTTCCGGCTCGAGGACGCACGTCGGACGATGCAGGGCGCGGGGAGCGCCGAGTCGGGTGCCGAGCGCCGTCGTCGGCAGAGCGACGTGGTCGTGGCCGCGCTCGCCGCGCTGTGGCGCGAGGCGCTCGGCGACGAGCCGGAGCACGGCGTCGCTCTCGCCGCGGTGGGCAGCCTGGCCCGCGGGGACGCGGGGCCGCTGAGCGACCTGGACCTCGTGCTCCTGCACGACGGGCGCACGCGCTCGGCGCAGCAGCTCTCTGCGCTCGCCGACCGGCTCTGGTACCCGCTGTGGGACGCCGGGCTCGACCTTGACCATTCGGTGCGGTCGCTCGCGCAGTGCCGTCAGGTCGCGTCGACCGACGTGCCGGCCGCCGTCGGGCTGCTCGACACGCGGGTCGTCGCGGGGGACGCGCTGCTCGTGCACAAGGCGTCGTCTGCCGTGCTCACGGACTGGCGCGGCGCGTCCCGGCGCCGCCTGCCCGAGCTGCTCGCCTCGACGCGCGCCCGCGCGGAGCGCAGCGGCGAGATCGCCTACCTGATCGAGCCGGACCTCAAGGAGGCGCGTGGCGGCATCCGGGACGCGATCGTGCTCTCCGCGCTCGCGGCGTCGTGGCTCACGGACCGGCCGCACGGCGACGTCGACCGCGCGCGGGCGCACCTGCTGGACGTGCGCGACGCGCTCGGGGTCGTCACGGGCCGCTCGACGAACCGCCTGGTCCAGCAGGACCAGGAGGAGGTCGCCCAGCTGCTGGGCGTCGGCGACGCGGACGACCTGCTCGCGTCGCTCGCCGAGGCGGGGCGCACCGTGACGTACGCGCTCGACACGACGGTCCGGCGTGCGCGCCAGGCGCTCGTGCGGCCGTCGGTCGCGCGCAGGCCGCTCGTCGTGCGCGGTCGACGCGTGCCGCCGCGCCTGCGCGCGGTCTCGGACGGCCTCGTGGAGCACGACGGCGAGCTCGTCCTCGCGATCGACGCGCAGCCCGACAAGGACCCGCTGCTGCCGCTGCGCGCCGCTGCGACGGCCGCCCGTACCGGGCTCGCGGTCTCGCCCGTGACGGCGGTCAACCTGGCGGGATGCCCGCCGCTGCCCGAGCCGTGGCCCAAGGTCGCGCGGGGTTACCTGATGACGCTGCTCGGGTCGCAGCACGACCAGGTGGCGGTCTGGGAGGCGCTCGACCTCGCGGGCGTCGTGACCGGGTGGATCCCTGAGTGGGCGGCCGTGCGCAACCGTCCGCAGCGGTCTGCGATCCACCGGCACACGGTCGACCGGCACCTCGTCGAGGTGGTCGCGCGCGCGGGCCGTGACCGCCGTGAGGTCGAGGATCCTGAGGTGCTGCTGCTGTCGGCGCTGCTGCACGACATCGGCAAGCGACCGGGCGCTACGGACCACTCGGTCGTGGGCGCCGAGATCGCTCCGGCGATCGTGCGGCGCATGGGCTTCGACGAGGGCGTCGCCCGGGACGTGGCGCGCCTCGTCCGGCACCACCTCACGCTGGCCCGTCTCGCGACGACCGCGGACCCGGACGCGCCCGAGACGCTCGCCGAGCTGCTCGACGTCGTCGAGCACCGCCGCGACCTGCTGAAGATCCTGCGCATCGTGACCGAGGCGGACTCGTCTTCGCTCGGGCCGAACGGGTGGACCGCCTGGCGGGCGCGGCTCGTCGACGACCTGTACCGGCGCGGCCTGGCGGCCCTGGGCGGGTAGGCTGAGCGTCTGTCATCGTTGCTGTGATCGTGAGGGATACCCGGTGTTCGCCACCCTGTCTGACCGTCTGACATCGACGTTCAAGAACCTGCGCACGCGCGGGCGCCTGTCCGAGGCGGACATCGACGCCACCGTGCGCGAGATCCGTCGAGCCCTGCTCGACGCCGACGTCGCGGTCCCTGTGGTCCGCGAGTTCACCGGGGCGGTGCGTGAGCGCGCCCTGTCGGCCGAGGTCTCCGAGGCGCTCAACCCGGCGCAGCAGGTCGTCAAGATCGTCAACGAGGAGCTCGTCTCGATCCTCGGTGGCGAGCAGGCGCGCGGTCTGTCGTTCGCGAAGACCGCGCCGACCGTCATCATGCTCGCCGGCCTCCAGGGTGCCGGCAAGACGACGCTCGCGGGCAAGCTCGCGAAGCACCTCAAGGATCAGGGCCACACGCCGCTGCTCGTTGCAGCGGACCTGCAGCGTCCGAACGCAGTCACGCAGCTCAAGGTCGTCGGCGAGCGTGCGGGGGCGACCGTCTATGCGCCCCACCCCGGGGTCGCGGGCGAGGACGAGGTCCCGACGGGCGACCCGGTAGCTGTCGCGGTCGGCGGTGTCGCGACGGCCCGCTCGCGTCAGCACGACGTCGTCATCATCGACACGGCTGGCCGCCTCGGCGTCGACGCCGAGCTCATGGCGCAGGCGCGCGAGATCCGTGAGGCCACGCAGCCGGACGAGGTCTTGTTCGTCATCGACGCGATGATCGGCCAGGACGCGGTCGCGACCGCGAGCGCGTTCCTCGAGGGCGTCGACTTCACGGGTGTCGTGATGTCGAAGCTCGACGGCGACGCGCGCGGTGGTGCGGCCCTCTCGGTCGCGCGCGTCACCGGCCGCCCGATCCTCTTCGCGTCGACGGGTGAGAAGCTCGAGGACTTCGAACCGTTCTACCCGGACCGCATGGCGTCGCGCATCCTCGACATGGGTGACGTGCTGACGCTCATCGAGCAGGCGGAGAAGGCGTTCGACGCCGAGCAGGCCGAGAAGATGGCCGCGAAGCTCCAGAGCGGCGACGACTTCACGCTCGACGACTTCCTCGTGCAGATGCAGGCCATGCGCAACATGGGCTCGATGAAGAAGATGCTCGGCATGCTCCCAGGCATGGGGCAGATGCGCGAGGCGCTCGACAGCTTCGACGAGCGCGAGGTCGACCGCGTCGAGGCGATCGTGCGATCCATGACGCCGGCCGAGCGGGCGAACCACCGGATCATCAATGGCTCGCGCCGGGCGCGCATCGCCAAGGGTGCGGGCACGACGACGACGGCCGTGAACCAGCTCATCGAGCGCTTCGAGGGCGCTCAGAAGATGATGAAGCAGATGGCGCGCTCGGGCGGCGGTCTGCCGGGGATGGGCGCGCTGCCGGGTATGGGCGGCAAGAAGTCCAAGGGCCGGATGGCTCCGCCGCCGAAGAAGGGCAAGGGCAAGGCGAAGTCGGGCAACCCGGCGAAGCGCGCCCAGCAGGAGCGCGAGGCGGCGAACCGGGCAGCCGGGATCGCCGACGCACCAGCGGCACCGAAGGGGTCCGCGTTCGGGTTCGGTTCCAAGCCTGACGCCGCTGCCGTGCCCGACATGGACGAGCTGAAGAAGCTGCTCGGCGGCTGACATGACGTCGGGCCGTGACGCGGTGCTGCACCTCGCCGGGCCGGTGCGCCTGGGCGACGACGACGTCCGCGCCGAGGCGTGGGTCGTCGAGGGTCGGCTGACGTTCACGCGTCCGACGCTCCCGGGCCGCGACGTCGTGCGCGTCGAGGGGTGGGCGGTGCCCGGTCTCGTCGACGTGCACTGCCACGTCGGGCTCGGCGCCACAGGCGCCGTTTCCCGCGAGGAAGCCGTGCGTCAGGCCGTCACTGATCGTGACTCCGGAGTCTTGCTGCAGCGCGACGCGGGCTCGCCGCTCGACACGCGGTGGGTGCACGAGCGTGACGACCTGCCGCGGCTGGTGCGCTGCGGGACGCACGTCGCGCGGCCGAAGCGGTACCTGCGTGGCTACGCCGTCGAGCTCGAGCACGTCGAGGACCTGACGGCGCAGCTCGCCCGCGAGGCGGCGCGCGGCGACGGCTGGGTCAAGGTCGTCGCCGACTGGATAGACCGCGACGAGGGGGAGCGGGCGGACCTGCGGCCGCTGTGGCCTGACGATGTGCTCGCCGACGCGTTCGCGAGGGTGCACGCGGCGGGGGCCCGCGTCACGGCGCACACCTTCTCCCACGAGGCGCTGCCCGGGCTGCTGGCCGCTGGTGTCGACTGCCTCGAGCACGGTACGGGTCTCGACGACGCGCAGGTCGCCGAGGTCGCACGGCGGGGGATCGCGGTGACCCCGACGCTCATGCAGGTCGGCCGGTTCGACTCGATCGCGGCGAGCGCCGGCCGCTACCCGGTGTACGCCGAGCACATGCGCCGCATGCACGCGCGCCGCTACGAGCACGTGCGCAACCTGTTCGACGCAGGAGTGCGGCTGCTCGTCGGGACCGACGCGGGCGGGACGATCCCCCACGGGTTGATCGCGACCGAGTGCGCGGAGCTCGCCCGCTGCGGCATCCCGCCGCTCGAGATCCTGGCGGCGGCGAGCTGGCGGACCCGCGCGTACCTCGGCGTGGCGCCGGTCGCGGAGGGCGCCGAGGCCGACGTCGTCGTCTACCCCGCAGACCCGGCGGTCGACGTCGCGGTCCTCGCGGCACCGAGCGCGGTCGTGCTGCGTGGCCGCAGGGTCGCCTGAGCTGTCGGCCCCGCCTCCTCAGTCGGCGCCGCCGAGCAGCGGGACACGCGCCTTGTCGTACACGAGAGCGCGCGGTGCGCGCGCGATCCACCCGTCCAGCTTCTTCGGGAGGCCGCGGTAGTGCGCCGGGTGGAGTACGACGACGCCGCCTCGCGACGTGACGAGCTCGACGTCGCCGTCCGAGTCGCGACCGACGAGCTCGAGCTCGTCGAGCAGGAGCGTGGCGGCGAAGCCGGCATCCATGAGGACGAGCCTGTCGTCGCACACGGCTACGGTCGCGCCGCGAGCGGGGCTGAAGAACTTCCCGTTGTGGACGGTCGACGTCGCGCGGCCCCGCAGCGTCCCGCGGATGTCGAAGGCCGCGTCGACGACCTCCTTGAGGCTGCGTCCCTCGGGGTCTTCGACACCGGTCGACCAGGCGTACCCGTTCGTCTCCGCGACATCGACTGCGTCTTCGGCCTCCGGGGACAAGGGAAGCGTGAGCACAGCGGTCTGCGCCGCGGCATGCAGCGCTGCGCGGACCTCCTCGAGCGAGGCGCGCGCGACGTCGTCCGCGGTGACTGGCAGCCGGGGAGACTCGAGCAGCTCGAGCGTGGCGTGGGCGACGAGCCGCCCGATCCTCGCGCCCGAGTGCTCGTGCTCCGCGAGGATGGCACGGCGCGCAGCGTCCAGCTCGTCCGACGTCGGACCGTCGGTCGTGAGCCGATCGACGGTCTCGAGGAGCGCGCGGACTGCCGCCGCGCAGGCGTGCGGTGGCACGTCGACCTCGAGGTGCCAGGCCTCACCGGCGCCGACGAACCAGCGGACGGCCTCGACGGCGTAGGCGCTGCCGTCCCGCGTCCGTGCCGCGGTGTAGACGGCGCGCTCGAGGACGGTGCGCGCGATCGCGGTCGCTCCGCTGGCGTGCTCGCCTCCGGTCATGGCGGTCCAGAGCAGCGGGGCGCCTGGCGCGCGGTGGACGATCCGGTGCTCCAGCATGTCCTCCGGGGCGTTGCGCACGGGAGCGGGTCCGGTGGGCAAGGGGAGCCGGATGCCGTCCCAGGGCTCGTCGGTGAGGACGAGCGTCGCGGCGCCCGCGTGCAGGTGTCGCTCGGCGAACGCGCGCACCTCGGCGGCCGTCCAGTCGAGCAGCCGCCCGTGGTTGACCCCGAGCACGCCGAGGTCTCTGAGGCCGAACCGCAGGCTGAACGGGTCGTGCGTGCCCCAGAGCTGCTCGCGACCGATCTCTGCCACGATCGTGCGGCGCTCGATGTCGAGCGCGTCGTCGTCGATGGTGCGAACGTGCTCGAGAGCCTCGCAGACCGAGAGGAGGAAGTCGGCGCGCACCTGCTCCGGGCCGGTCGCCCAGAACACCGTCTCGTCGGGGCCAGAGCTTGCGTTCGCCCCCGGAGGTACGTCCACGTGGCGCATCACGAGGTGCTCGACGAGGTGCGAGAGGCCTGCCTCTGCGGGGGAGGCGTCGCGGTAGCCCACCGCGAGCACGAGGTATGCGCTAGGGTCCGTCCGCACGTCCTCCCACAGGACTGGCACACCGTCGATTACGGCCCGCCGCGGCGATCGGGCTTCGTCTCGGGCGTCGGTGCTTGTCATCGATCCTCCGTGCGTGCGTCAGGGGTGGCGAGAGCCTAGGCGATCGTAGGGCTCGCGTGTGCGCCGGTGACTGCCGGGCGGACGTCGTCGGGCGTGCGAGTGTGGCGAGTCGCACGGTTGGAGATGAGGTTCGCGTCTGGCAGAATGTTCCCCTGTACTCGGTGTGCCCGGCCCCTCTCTCCGCGCAGCGCCGTGTCCTGGACCATCCTGAGCTCCGGCCCCACCGGAGATCGGTGCGGTCCGCCCATACCCAGAACCAGGAGAGACCACCACTGTGGCCACCAAGATTCGTCTGAAGCGTTTCGGCAAGATCCGTTCTCCCTACTACCGTGTCGTCGTCGCCGACTCGCGCACCAAGCGCGACGGCCGCGTCATCGAGGAGATCGGCAAGTACCACCCGACCGAGGAGCCCTCGCTCATCGAGATCGACTCCGAGCGTGCGCAGTACTGGCTCGGCGTCGGCGCGCAGCCGACCGAGCAGGTCGCTGTGCTCCTCAAGATCACGGGTGACTGGCAGAAGTTCAAGGGCCTCCCGGGCGCCGAGGGCACGCTGCGCGTCAAGGGCGACAAGGTCGACCCCGCCGCCGCGATCGCTGCCGCCGCCGAGCAGGCCGAGAAGATCAAGGCGAAGGCTGCCGAGGCGAAGTCCGCGGCTCCCGTTGCTGACGAGGCTCCGGCCGAGGAGAGCACCGAGGCCGAGGAGCAGGCCTGATGCTCGCTGATGCTCTGGAGCACCTTGTCCGCGGCATCGTGGACAACCCCGAGGACGTCCGGGTGAACGCCAAGGCACTGCGCCGCGGCGAGCTGCTCGAGGTGCGCGTGCACCCCGACGACCTGGGACGCGTCATCGGCCGCTCCGGCCGTACCGCCAAGGCGCTGCGCACCGTCGTCAGCGCCCTCGCGACGGACGGCCCCGTGCGTGTCGACGTGGTTGACGTCGACCGCCGGTGAGCATCGCACCCTGGTGAGCGCGCGGTCCTCGACCGCACGCCCGCCGCGTACCTCCACGTCAGGCCCGGCCCCCGCGAGGGTGTCGGGCCTGACGCATCCCACCACGACCCAGGAGCCCCCCATGACCAGCCCGCGTCTCACCGTCGCCCGGATCAGCAAGGCCCAGGGTCTTCGCGGCGAGGTGGCTCTCGAGGTCCGCACCGACATCCCGGAGGAGCGTCTCGCCGTCGGCGCGGTCCTCGACACGGAGCCGGCCGGTCGTGGCCCGCTGACCATCGTGCGCAACCGCGTGTCGAGCGGTCGGTGGTATGTACAGCTCGACGGCGTCGACGACCGCACCGCCGCCGAGGCGCTGCGCGGCGTCGAGCTCGTCGTCGACGCAGACGAGTCCGACGAGGAGGACGCCTGGTACGTCCACGAGCTCGCGGGCCTGCGCGCCGAGCTCGAGGACGGGACCGTGGTCGGCACCGTCAAGGGGCTGGAGCACCTCCCGGCGCACGACGTGCTCGTCGTCGAGGAGGCCGACGGCGCGCGCACCCTCGTGCCGTTCGTCACCGCGATCGTCCCGACCGTCGACGTCCCTGGTGGGCGCGTCGTCCTCACCCCGCCCGGCGGCCTCCTCGCTCGTGACGCCGAGAACCTCGACGTCGCGCTCCCGGAGCCGGGCGAGGCCGAGGAGCGCGGCTGAGTGCGTATCGACGTCGTCTCGATCTTCCCGGCGTACCTCGCCGCTCTCGAGCTCTCCCTGGTCGGCAAGGCCCGCACAGCAGGCCTGCTGGACCTGCGCGTCCATGACCTGCGTGACTGGACGACCGACCGGCACCGCACGGTCGACGACACGCCTGCGGGCGGGGGCGCCGGGATGGTCATGCGTCCGGACGTGTGGGGCACGGCGCTTGACGACGTGCTCGACGAGGGCGCGACGCTCGTCGTCCCGACGCCGTCGGGACCGTCGTTCACGCAGCGCACCGCGGAGGACTGGGCGACGCGCCCCCAGCTCGTGTTCGCGTGCGGTCGCTACGAGGGCATCGACGCGCGCGTCGCCGAGCACTACCGCGAGGCTGGCGTCCGCGTCGAGGAGGCGTCGATCGGGGACTACGTCCTCAACGGCGGTGAGGTCGCCGCGCTCGTCATGATCGAGGCGGTCGCGAGGTTGCTCCCGGGCGTCCTCGGCAACCCCGAGTCCGTCGTCGAGGAGTCGCACTCGCAGGCCGGGCTGCTCGAGTACCCCGTGTACACGAAGCCGCCAGCATGGCGGGACCTCGAGGTCCCTCCCGTGCTGATGAGCGGGCACCACGGCAAGGTCACGCGCTGGCGTCGGGACCAGGCGATCGTGCGTACAGCCGAGCGACGTCCGGACATGGTGGCTGCGCTCGACGTCGACACGCTCGACAAGCTGGACCGGGCGCTGCTCGCCGAGCTGGGCTGGCACGTGCGCGACGGCGCGCTGCACCACGAGCCGTCCGCGGGGTGAGGCGGCGGTCACGCGACGGCGATTGCGCCGACAGGCTCACCGTGTGGCAAGATTGTTCGTCGGTGCGTCACGGGCCTCTGCCACAGGGGAGAGCCTGAGCGAGGCAGGTGCCAACCTGCCAGGCACCACCTCTCGACAGACGGACCCTCGCGGTCCACGAACGCGTTCCTGACCTGTGGCAGGACGAGGAGAACATCATGCACACGCTCGACTCCGTCGACGCAGCCTCGCTGCGGACCGACATCCCCGAGTTCCGCGCCGGCGACACCCTCAAGGTGAACGTCAAGGTCGTCGAGGGCACCCGCTCCCGCGTCCAGGCGTTCCAGGGCATCGTCATCGCCCGCCGCGGCGACGGCGTCCGCGAGACGTTCACCATCCGCAAGATCAGCTTCGGTGTCGGCGTCGAGCGCACCTTCCCGGTGAACTCCCCGACGATCGAGTCGATCGAGGTCGTCACCCGCGGTGACGTCCGTCGCGCCAAGCTCTACTACCTGCGCAAGCTCCGCGGCAAGAAGGCCCGCATCAAGGAGAAGCGCGAGACGGCCCCCAAGGCCTGACGAGCACTCGGCAGGCCTTCCTGCCTCCCCGCGGGCGAGCGACCACTGGTCGCTCGCCCGCGGTCGTATCCCGACCTCCTCGGTGCCTGCGGCACCGTGAGCCGCGGACGTCCGGCACGCCCGGACATGGCACAGTGGAGCAGTGACGAACATGGACGCCCCGGGAACCGACCCGCGCGACGACGAGGCCGCGCCGCAGCCTGAGGGCGTGGACCAGACCCGCCGCACGCGCAGCGCCCCGCAGAAGAAGTCGACGTGGGCGTCGCTCCTCAAGGAGACGGCGATCATCCTCGTCGCAGCGTTCGTGCTCTCCTGGACCGTCAAGACGTTCCTCGTGCAGCCGTTCTTCATCCCGAGCGAGTCCATGGAGGCCACGCTCGTCAAGGGAGACCGCGTCCTGGTGTCGAAGCTGACGCCGGGACCGTTCGACCTCTCCCGTGGTGACGTCGTCGTGTTCAAGGACCCGGGCGGCTGGCTCGACTCGTCCGCTCCCGCGAGCAGCGGGCTGCCCGACGCCGTCGAGTCGTTCTTCACGTTCGTCGGTCTTCTCCCGCAGGACTCGGGCGAGCACCTCATCAAGCGCGTCATCGGGCTGCCAGGCGACCATGTGGTGTGCTGCGACGCCGAGGGCCGGATGACGGTCAACGGTGGGCCGCTCGACGAGGAGGAGTACCTGCGTCCCGGGTCGATCCCGAGCCAGGTCGACTTCGACGTTGTGGTCCCGGAGGGGCACCTGTGGGTGCAGGGAGACAACCGCCAGGGCTCCTACGACTCCCGTTTCACCGGCGGGCAGCCAGGCGGACCGTTCGTCCCGCTCGAGAACGTCGTGGGTGTCGCGTTCGCCAAGGTGTGGCCCGCTGACCGGATCGCGATCATGCGCAACCCCGGCGACGTCTTCGACGAGGTTCCGGAACCGTGACGGTCCAGCCGCCCGACGTCTTCGTCGAGGACGGGTGGTGCGCCGAGGGCGTGCCCCTCGTCGCGGGGATGGACGAGGTGGGCCGCGGAGCGCTCGCTGGCGTCGTCACGGTAGGCGTCGCGGTCCTCGGGCCCGAGGCGCTGCGGTTCCCGTACCCCGAGGGGCTGACCGACTCCAAGCTGTTGAGCGCGGCGGCCCGCGAGCGGCTCGAGCCGCTCGTGCAGGACTGGGTCACGGCGTGGGGAGTCGGTCACGCGACGCCCGAGGAGATCGACGAGGCGGGGATCATCGTCGCGCTGCGTCGTGCGGGGGAGCGTGCTCTCGCCGCAGCGGAGGTTATGTGCGGGCCCGTGCGCGCCGTCGTCCTCGACGGGAAGCACGACTGGCTGACGCCGCCCGGCGGGGACCTGTTCGACGCGTTCGACGCCGCGCCGCTCGACGTCGCCCGCGAGGTCCGTACGGTCGTCAAGGGCGATCTGAGGTGCGCGTCGGTCGCTGCGGCGAGCGTGCTCGCCAAGTGCGCACGTGACCGCCTCATGGCCGCGGCGCACGAGCAGTTCCCGAGGTTCGGCTGGGACCGCAACAAGGGCTACGGCGCGAAGACGCACCTCGACGCGCTCCGCGAGCTCGGTCCGTGCGAGCTGCACCGCCGGTCGTGGTCTCTCCCGGAGCGTGCTGTGGTGACGTCCGGCGCCGCGGATGGGCGATGATGGTCGGGTGAGCGCTGAAGACCTCGAGAACTACGAGACTGACATGGAGCTGGCCCTGTACCGCGAGTACAGGGACGTCGTCTCCCTCTTCTCCTACGTCGTGGAGACGGAGCGCCGGTTCTACCTCGCGAACCAGGTGGACCTCCAGGTCCGCTCGGCGGCAGGCGAGGTGTACTTCGAGCTGACGCTCGCGGACGCGTGGGTGTGGGACGTCTACCGTTCGGCCCGCTTCGTGAAGTCCGTGCGGGTCGTGACGTTCAAGGACGTGAACGTCGAGGAGCTCGCCCGGCCGGAGCTCACGATCTGACGCACTGAACGGCCGCCCACAAGGGGCTGCTTCGCGCGCTCCGCCCACGTGCTCGCCGTGCTCCGCCCGGATTGCGCCCACCCGGCCGCACCCTGGTGGCCGGAGGTGGTGCCATGCGTGCCAAGGACGCCGTCGGACGGCGAGGAGAGCAGTGGGCCGCAGAGCGGCTCGAAGAGCTCGGATGGACGGTCCTGGACCGGAACTGGCGCGGGCATGCCGGCGAGCTGGACATCGTCGCGCTCGACGGCGACGAGCTCGTGCTCGTCGAGGTCAAGACACGGACCGGGCGCGGGTTCGGCCACCCGGCCGAGGCAGTCACGGACACGAAGCTCTCGCGGGTGCGCAGGCTCGGCGGGCAGTGGCTCCACGAGCACGATCTGAGGCCGCGCTCCGTCCGGGTCGACGTCGTCGCGATCGTCGCCGAGCCCGGACGTCCCGTCGTGCTCGAGCACCTCGTGGGTGTGTCGTGAGCGGGCTCGGCACGGCCGGGGCCGTCGCGCTCGTCGGCCTCACGGGCCATCTCGTCGAGGTCGAGGCGCACCTCGCGGCGTCGGTCCCGGGGTTCACGCTCATCGGCCTCCCGGACGCGTCGCTGAGCGAGGCCCGCGACCGGGTCCGCGCCGCCGTCACGTCGAGCGGCATGTCGTGGCCCCAGCGCAAGGTGACCGTCAACCTGTCGCCCGCCTCGCTCCCCAAGCACGGCTCCGCGTTCGACCTCGCGATCGCCGTCGCGACCCTCAGCGGTGCCGGGCTGATCGACGCAGCGTCCGCGCGGGGTGTCGTGCACCTCGGAGAGCTCGGGCTCGACGGGCGCGTGCACCCCGTCCGCGGGGTGCTGCCGTCGGTCGCCGCTGCCGTCGCGGGCGGCGCGAGGCGCGTCGTCGTGTCCGCCGCCGACGAGCGCGAGGCGCGTCTCGTCCCCGGCGCCGAGGTCCACGCGGTCGCCTCGCTCGCCGAGCTTGCGTACGCGTACGGGGCGGACATCCCCGAGCCCGAGGCACGCGCGGCTCGCGGCCTCCCGTCGCCGCCGGGCCCGCTCGAGAGCGCACCCGACCTCGCGGACGTCGTCGGCCAGCACGAGGCGCGCGCCGCGCTCGAGGTCGCCGCCGCCGGCGCTCACCACCTGCTCATGGTCGGGCCGCCGGGCGCGGGCAAGACCATGCTCGCCGCGCGCCTTCCCGGACTCCTTCCAGACCTGACCGACGACGAGTCTGTCGAGGTGACCGCCGTGCACTCCGTCGCGGGGACGTTCGACCCGACGCGCGGGCTCATCCGGCGCCCTCCGTTCGAGGACCCGCACCACACCGCGACCGCAGCATCGATCGTCGGCGGCGGGTCGGGTGTGCCGCGACCCGGCGCGGCCTCGCGCGCGCACCGCGGCGTGCTCTTCATGGACGAGGCCCCGGAGTTCGCCACCCGTGTGCTCCAGACGCTGCGTCAGCCGCTCGAGAACGGTGAGCTCGTCATTCACCGCGTGAGCGGCGCCGCGCGGTACCCCGCCCGATTCCAGCTCGTCCTCGCAGCCAACCCGTGCCCGTGCGGCCTCGCGGTCGGCAAGGGAACCGGCTGCACGTGCGCGCCCATGGCGCGCCGACGGTACTTCGGCCGGCTCGCCGGGCCGCTCCTCGACCGCGTCGACCTCCAGGTCGAGGTCGGCCCGGTCACGCGGACGGAGATCGCCGAGAACACCCCGGGCGAGCCCACGGCCGTCGTCGCGGCACGGGTCGCCGCAGCGCGGGGGGCGCAGCGCGAACGGCTCGGCCAGCACGGGTGGACGACCAACTCCCAGGTCCCCGGGAGCCACCTGCGCACGCTGCTCGGACCACGGCACGGAGGCGTGGCCCTCCTCGACGCGGCACTCGACCGGGGTGCCCTCAGCCTGCGCGGCGCCGACCGCGTGCTGCGCACCGCCTGGACGATCGCCGACCTCGCGGGACTCGGGAGCCCGGGCCGCGAGGAGATCGGGCAGGCGCTCGCACTGCGGACCCGGGGGAGTGGCGCATGAAGGTCTCGTTCGACACTGCCGACCCCGTGCTCGCCGCGGCCGCATGGAGCCGTGTCGCCGAGCCGGGTGACACGACCGCCGGCATGCTCGTCCGGGCGGTGGGGGCGACTGCCGCCCTGGACTGGACGCTCGCTGCGATCGGTCCTGGTGCCGAACGGCCCGCCGTCGACGGGCTGCTCGAGAGGCTCGGTGTCCCGGCGGTGCGACGCAGCGCGCTCGCCCGACGGATCCTCGCCGGGCTCGCGCGATGGGCGCCCCGGCTCGACGGCGTCGACCCTCGTCGAGAGCTGCGCGTCCTGAGGTCCCTCGACGGCAGCCTCCTCCTGCCGGGGGCGAGAGGCTGGCCGCGCGGCGCAGACCTGCTCGGCGACGCCGCGCCGTTCTGCCTCTGGGTCCGCGACGGACGCGGGGACCTGTCGGACTGGGACGCCGCACTCGGACGCTCGGTCGCGCTCGTCGGGGCTCGCGCGAGCACCGACTACGGCACGCGCATCGCCGCCGACCTGGCTGCAGGCCTCGCAGACCGGCGCTTCGTCGTCGTCTCGGGCGGGGCGTACGGGATCGACGCCGCAGCCCATCGCGGGGCGCTCGCGGCTGGGGGTACCACCGTCGCGGTCATGGCGGGCGGCGTCGACCGCCTCTACCCCGCAGGCAACCGGGACCTGCTGGAACGGATCCTCGTCGAGGGTGGTGCCGTCGTGTCGGAGGTTCCGCCCGGCTCGATGCCCAGCAGGACGCGCTTCCTGCAGCGCAACCGGGTCATCGCGGCGCTCGCGGGCGCGACCGTCGTCGTCGAGGCTGCCTGGCGTTCGGGTTCCCTCAGCACGGCGGCCCATGCCGCGAGGCTCAACCGCCCTGTGGGGGCGGTGCCGGGTCCGGTCACCTCGATGGCCTCGGCCGGCTGCCACCGGCTGATGCGCGAGCACGCCGCCGTGTGCGTCACGGACGCGGACGAGGTCGCCGAGCTGGCTGGGGCGATCGGTGGCGACGCCGCGCCGGAGAGGAGCGTGGAGGTGCGCGCGACCGACGGGCTCGGCGACGCCGCCCGGAGCGTGTACGACGCGCTCCCGCTCAGGGCGTCCGCACGGGTCGAGGCCCTCGCCAAGGCCTCCGGTGCCGGGCCTCGCGACGTGCTCTCGGGGCTCGGGGAGCTGGAGGCGCGGGGACTGGCGGTGCGCACAGGCTCAGGTTGGCGCCGGGACAGAGGTCCTGCCTGAACAACTGTCGAAGCGATTCGCCGATAACGTTCTCGTGAACTTCTCAGGAAGCGAACCGTTATATCGGCACGGGCTGTGACGAAACGGACATGGCTGCCGCGATTTATCGGAGTCGCCCCTTGTGCAGCGGTGGTGCGGCACGTCACCGTTGACCCGTGCAGATGGACCAGGGTCCCGGCGACACGGCGCAGTGGGACGCGCTCGTGTCGGACTTCTGCACGCACCTGGAGCTTCAACGCGGCCTCGCCGTGCACACCGTCCGCGCGTACCGCAGCGATGTCGAGCAGCTCGTCTCCTACATCTGCCGGGACGGCAGCCGCGGCCCGCGCGACGTGACGATCGACGACCTCCGCGGCTGGCTCGCCGACCAGAGCGAGCGGAACCTGTCGCGCGCGACGCTCGCGCGGCGCGGAGCGAGCGTGCGCTCCTTCTTCGAGTGGGCCGCCCGCAGCGGCTATCTTGCCAGCGACCCCGCGAGCAGGCTGGCGAGCCCGCGCGCCGACCGCACCTTGCCCACGGTCCTCGGCGTCGAGGCGGCTGAACGCCTCATGGAGGCGACCCGTGAGCGGGCGGAGAGCGACGACCCGACGCACCTGCGTGACTGGGCCGCTGTCGAGCTGCTCTACGCGACGGGGATCCGTGTCGGCGAGCTCGTCGGCGTCGACGTCGAGGACGTCGACCTCGGGCAGCGCCTCGTCCGTGTCGTCGGCAAGGGGGACCGTGAGCGGGCCGTCCCGTTCGGTGTCCCTGCGGCCGATGCCGTCACGCAGTGGCTCGAGAGGGGACGCCCCGTCCTCGTGTCCTCGGCCTCCCAGCGCGCTCTTCTCATCGGCAACCGCGGGCAGCGTTGGGGGCAGCGCCAGATCCGTCAGGCGGTCCACGATCTGACGGCGCTCGCAGGGGTTGACGACATCGCGCCGCACGGCCTGCGGCACACAGCGGCGACCCACCTCCTCGCGGGCGGCTCGGACCTCCGCGGCGTGCAGGAGGTCCTCGGTCACGCGACCCTCGCCACGACCCAGCGGTACACCCACGTCAGCCCCGAGCGCCTGCGCTCGTCATTCCAGCTTGCGCACCCCCGTGCCTGAGTCCCGAGGAACACCGATGAGCCAGCCAGCAGCGACGCCCACCCTGACCGCGGTGCCGGTCCAGGCGCCGAGCACGACGTTCCGCCCTTACCTCGTCCCCGACGAGGTCGACGTGGCGGCCGAGATCGCGCAGGCGTGGCTCGACTACAAGCGTGAGGCCTGCACGGCACGCCGCGAGCAGCTGATCCTGCACTACGCGCCGCTCGTCGCAGCGGTCGCGTCGCGCATCGCCACCCGCCTCCCGAGCTCCGTCGAGCACGCCGACCTCGTCTCGTACGGCATGTTCGGGCTCATCGACGCGATCGAGAAGTTCGAGCTGGACCGCGAGATCAAGTTCGAGACGTATGCGTCGTCCCGCATCCGTGGCGCGATCATCGACGAGCTGCGCTCGATCGACTGGTTGCCGCGCTCCGTCCGCACGAAGGCGCGTGCGATCGACCGGGCGCACAGCGAGCTCGAGGCGATCCACCACCGCAGCCCCCAGGAGAGCGAGGTCGCCGCCCAGCTCGGCGTCCAGGTCGAAGAGGTCCGCGCGGTCCGCACCCAGGTCGCCTCGGCGAACGTCGTCGCCCTCGACGAGCTGCTCAGTATCGGCGCCGAGCAGTTCGGCCAGGTGAGCGCGGTGGACGCGACGCACCAGAGCCGGACCAACGACCCTGCCCGCACGTTCGAGGCGAAGGAGACGAAGTTCCTCCTGTCGCAGGCGATCGGTCGGCTCTCGGACCGCGAGAAGCTGGTCCTGACGTTCTACTACTTCCAGAACATGACCCTTGCGGAGATCGGCACGATCCTCGGGGTGACCGAGTCGCGGATCTCTCAGATGCACACTGCTGCGATGTCGCGCCTGCGCGACCTGCTCGTCGCCGCCGAGCACGCCTGACACCGGGCGGGCGCCGCCGGCCGAGCAGCACGATCCTCGGCCGGTCCAGGAACGCGAGAGGGTCGACGTACCTCTCACCGACGCGCACGCCCCAGTGGAGGCAGGACGCGGGGGCGCAGTGACCCTGCTCTGCCGACAGGGTCGCGACGGCCTCGCCAGCGCCTACCGTCGCCCCGCGCGCGACGGTCGCGGCGACGGGTTCGAAGGACGTCCGCAGCCCGTCGTCGTGCGTGACGACGAGGACGCCGCGCCCCGCGACCTTCCCTGTGAACGTGACGACCCCGTCCGCGGGAGCGCGCACGACCTCACCGACCGCAGCAGCCAGGTCGACGCCGCGGTGGCCAGCGAGCCAGTCCTGCTCGGGCGGATCGAAAGTGGCGACGACTGCCCCTGGCTGGACGGGGCGCACCCAGCCGACGGAGCGCTGGCCGGGCGCGGCCTGTGACGGTTCGTGAGGGGTGGCGGGAGGTGGCGCCGCGAGGACGAGCGCGACGATCGCGGCCACCGGGCGCGTACGCAGCGGCACGGTCGGGAGGATCATGGGACGAGCCGAGCACGGGCGTCGCGCGCAGCGTGCGGCGCCCCGCCCGGCGGTGAGGAGCACTCCCGTCGGCGATGACTGTGGACGGGGGAGCGTCAGGTACACTTGACCCGCTCTGGCTGCGTCATGCCGTCGACCAACCTCGACGATCCTGACCAGCCGGTGACATCGCGTGCTCTGCTCCCGTTCCATGCCTGCCAGACAGGCACGGCCGCCTACGGGCGGAGGGGGGTCGAGGGGTGGTCCGGTTCGCCGGTCCCTCGATCCAGGGCACCAGGGGTGGTCCCGACCGGGACGACCGACAACCGCACGCGGCCCGACGGGCCGCCGATCAAGGTGCACGGCAGGCGGAGGATCCGCGGCCGTGCCGGAAGGAAGTGCCATGGCAGTCGTGACCATGCGCCAGCTCCTCGAGAGCGGTGTCCACTTCGGACACCAGACCCGCCGCTGGAACCCGAAGATGAAGCGGTTCATCTTCACGGAGCGCAACGGCATCTACATCGTCGACCTGCAGCAGTCGCTGTCGTACATCGACACCGCGTACGAGTTCGTCAAGCAGACGGTCGCCCACGGCGGCTCGATCCTGTTCGTCGGTACGAAGAAGCAGGCGCAGGAGCCCATCGCCGAGCAGGCCGCTCGCGTCGGGATGCCCTACGTCAACCACCGCTGGCTCGGTGGCATGCTCACCAACTTCGGCACGGTCCACAAGCGCCTTCAGCGTATGAAGGAGCTCGAGCAGATCGACTTCGACGACGTCGCTGGCTCGAACCTGACGAAGAAGGAGCTTCTCGTGCTCCGCCGCGAGAAGGACAAGCTCACGAAGACCCTCGGTGGTATCCGTGACATGGCGAAGGTCCCCTCCGCCGTCTGGATCGTCGACACGAACAAGGAGCACCTCGCTGTCGCCGAGGCGCGCAAGCTCAACATCCCGATCGTCGCGATCCTCGACACCAACTGCGACCCGGACGTTGTCGACTACAAGATCCCGGGCAACGACGACGCGATCCGCGCCGTCGCGCTGCTGACCCGCGTGATCGCTGACGCCGTCGCGGACGGTCTGCTCCAGCGTGCGTCGGGCAAGTCCGGTGCCGCCGAGGCGCCGGCCGAGCCGCTCGCCGAGTGGGAGCGCGAGCTCCTCGCTGGCGACGCCGCTGCTGAGGCCGCTCCCGCCGCCGAGGCTGCTCCGGCCGCCGAGGCTGCCCCCGTCGCTGAGGCTGCTCCCGCGGCCGAGGCCGAGGCGCCGAAGTCCGAGTGATGACTGCAGCCGGGCGGGGAGCACCCCGCCCGGCTGCCGTCTTCCCACCGCACACCACCACAGGCAAGGGACCACAT
This sequence comes from Sanguibacter hominis ATCC BAA-789, assembly GCF_012396185.1. Taxonomy (GTDB): domain Bacteria; phylum Actinomycetota; class Actinomycetes; order Actinomycetales; family Cellulomonadaceae; genus Flavimobilis; species Flavimobilis hominis. The sequence continues at coordinate 149,573 of NZ_JAAXOW010000001.1, read as the reverse complement.
CATGGCGAACTACACCGCCGCTGACATCAAGGCGCTGCGCGAGCGCACGGGCGCCGGCATGCTCGACGTCAAGAAGGCTCTCGACGAGGCGAACGGCGACTCCGACAAGGCGCTCGAGATCCTCCGCATCAAGGGCCTCAAGGGCGTCTCCAAGCGCGAGGACCGCGCGACGTCCGAGGGCCTCGTCGCCGTCGACATCACCACGACCGACGCGGGTGAGACCGGCACCCTCGTCGAGCTCAACTGCGAGACCGACTTCGTCGCGAAGAACGAGAAGTTCATCGGCCTCGCTGACACCGTGCTTGCCGCGGTCGTCGCCGCAGGCGCGACCGACGTCGAGTCGGCTCTCGCCGCACCGACGGCTGACGGCACCGTCGCGGACACCGTGACCAACCTGTCCGCGGAGATCGGCGAGAAGGTCGTCCTGCGTCGCGTCGCCGTCGTCTCCGGCCCGAAGGTCACGAGCTACGTGCACCGCACGGCCAAGGACCTCCCGCCGACGATCGGTGTCCTCGTCGTCACCGACGCCGCCGGTGCATCCGTGGGCAAGGACGTCGCGCAGCACGTCGCCGCGCTCGCCCCGACCTACCTCAGCCGCGAGGACGTCCCGGCCGAGGCTGTCGAGAACGAGCGCCGCATCGTCGAGGAGACGGCGCGCAACGAGGGCGGCAACAAGCCCGAGCACATCATCGCGAAGATCGCGGAGAACCGTCTCAACAAGTTCTTCGAAGAGGTCGTCCTTCTCGAGCAGCCGCTCGCCAAGGACCCGAGCAAGACCGTCGGCAAGGTCGCTCAGGAGGCCGGCGGCAACGTCGTGTCCTTCGTGCGCTTCCGCGTCGGGGCCTGACTCCTGCACGCGCCGTCGGCCCGACCCCGGTGGGGTCGGGCCGACGGCGCACCCGCACCACCTCAGCACCTGTCCGCGGCGCGCGGACGGACCACGAGAGCACGAGAAGGCGAGACCCGATGAGCGACGAGACCACGACCACGCAGACGTCGAAGAAGGCGCGCCGCGTCCTGCTGAAGCTCTCCGGAGAGATGTTCGGCGGTGGTCAGATCGGGCTCGCTCCCGACGTGGTCCAGCGTGTCGCTGCGGAGATCGCCGCGGCCGTCAACGCGGGCGTCCAGGTCGCGATCGTCGTCGGTGGCGGCAACTTCTTCCGCGGGGCCGAGCTCTCGCAGCGTGGCCTCGACCGCGCCCGCGCCGACTACATGGGAATGCTCGGCACCGTCATGAACTGCCTCGCTCTCCAGGACTTCCTCGAGAAGGAGGGCATCTCGACGCGCGTGCAGACCGCGATCGCGATGGGCCAGGTCGCCGAGAACTACATCCCGCTGCGCGCCATCCGGCACATGGAGAAGGGCCGTGTCGTCATCTTCGGCGCAGGCGCCGGCATGCCCTACTTCTCGACCGACACGGTCGCCGTCCAGCGCACCCTCGAGACGCGCTGCGACGAGGTCCTCATGGGCAAGAACGGCGTGGACGGCGTCTACTCCGCCGACCCGAACGTCGACCCCGACGCCCGCAAGCTCGACACCCTCACGTACTCGGACGCTCTCCTGCACGGGCTCAAGGTCGTCGACTCGACCGCCTTCAGCCTCTGCATGGACAACGACGTCACGATGCGCGTCTTCGGCATGGGGGAGACCGGTAACGTGACCCGCGCCCTCCTGGGTGAGAACATCGGCACGGTAGTCACCACGCGCTGAGCGTGGCCACGAAGCAACCCCCGCTCGCTGACGCGAGCACCCAACGCGACACAAGGAGCACCGGTGATCGACGAGACTCTCCTCGAGGCAGAGGAAAAGATGGACAAGGCACTGGAGGTCGCCAAGGAGGACTTCGCGGCGATCCGCACCGGTCGTGCCAACGCGGCGATGTTTTCCAAGATCTTCGTCGAGTACTACGGCAGCCCCACTCCTCTGCAGCAGCTTGCGTCGTTCAACGTCACCGAGGCGCGCACGGTGCTCATCTCCCCGTTCGACAAGACGGCGATGACGGCGATCGAGAAGGCACTGCGCGACTCCGACCTCGGCGTCAACCCGGCGAACGACGGCAACGTCATCCGTGTCGTGCTGCCTGCACTGACGGAGGAGCGTCGCCGCGACTACGTCAAGCTCGCCAAGTCCAAGGCTGAGGACGCGCGCGTCTCCGTGCGTTCCGTGCGTCGCAAGGCGAAGGACGCGATCGACCGCGCCGTCAAGGACGGTGAGATCGGTGAGGACGAGGGCTCGCGTGCAGAGAAGGAGCTCGACGGACTCACGAAGCGTCACACCGACGAGATCGACGTCATCCTCGCCGCCAAGGAAGCCGAGCTTCTCGAGGTCTGATGGCTGACCTGCCCGTGGACGCTGAGCCTCGCACCTCCTCGACCGGCGGACGTGACCTTCCGAAGGCCGTCGCGGTGGGGGTGGGCCTGCTCGTCGTCGTCGTCGGCTCCCTCTACCTGTGGCGGCCCGCGTTCGTCCTGTTCGCTCTGGTCGCAGTGTGCGCGGCCTTGTGGGAGTTGGCTCAGGCGTTCTCCCGCCGTGACGTGCACCTCCCGCTCGCCCCGCTGTGGGTGGGCACCGCAGGGATCCTCGTCTCGGCGTACACGTCGGGCCTCGAGGCCCTCATGGTGTCGTTCGTGCTGACGGTCGTGGGTGTCGTCGTGTGGCGTGCGATCGACGCGCGTGGAGCGCGTGCCCTGCGCGATGCCTCGGCCGGCGCGTTCGCCGCCGCGTACCTGCCTCTCATGGCAGGTTTCGCGATGCTCCTGCTCGCGCAGCCCGACGGCGCCACGCGCGTCCTCGTGTTCGTTCTGCTCGCGGTCGCGAGCGACACCGGTGGCTTCTTCGCCGGCGTCCGGTTCGGCAAGCACCCGCTCGCCCCGACGATCAGCCCCAAGAAGAGCTGGGAAGGGCTGGCTGGCTCGTTCCTGCTCGCGCTCGCCGTCGGGCTCGTCGGCGGCGTCGTCGTGCTCGGCGAGCCGCTCTGGGTCGGGTTCGCGCTCGGCGTCGCGACCCCTGTCACCGCGACGCTCGGCGACCTCGCCGAGTCGCTGCTCAAGAGAGACATGGAGCTCAAGGACATGGGCACGCTGCTTCCCGGGCACGGCGGCGTGCTCGACCGGCTCGACTCCCTGCTCCTTACCGCCCCGTTCGTGTACCTCCTGCTGTCCGTGTCCCTGCCGGCCGCGGGCTGACCAACCCTGAGAGACTTCTCCCATGTCAGAACGACGCGTCCCCGTGACGCTCAACCTCGCCACCCCGGCCGCTGGCCGGCGGGGCAAGCCGCCGCGCCACTTCGCGGACCTAACCCCCGAGGAGCGCGTCGTCGCGGTGACCGAGGCGGGGGAGAAGCCCTTCCGCGCGAAGCAGCTCGCGCAGCACTACTACGGGCACCTCACCTCGGACCCGGCGCTCATGACGGACCTGCCCGCGGCGACGCGCGAGGGCCTCACCGAGACGCTCTTCCCGCCGCTCCTGCGTGCGTCTCGCACGCTCAAGGCCGACGGTGGCACGACCGTGAAGACGCTCTGGCACCTGTTCGACGACGCGAAGGTCGAGTCGGTGCTCATGCAGTACCCGAACCGGTCGACGCTGTGCGTCTCCAGCCAGGCTGGCTGCGGCATGGCGTGCCCGTTCTGCGCCACCGGGCAGCTCGGCCTGACCCGCAACCTATCGACCGCGGAGATCGTCGAGCAGGTGCGCGCGGCGTCGCGCTCGCTCGTCGACGGTGAGATCCCCGGCGGGTCGGGCCGCCTCAACAACCTCGTGTTCATGGGCATGGGTGAGCCGCTCGCCAACTACAAGGCCGTCATGGGCACGATCCGGCAGCTCGTCGCCCCGGTGCCGGACGGCATGGGGATGTCGGCGCGCAACATCACGGTGTCGACGGTCGGTCTGGTGCCCGCGATGCGCAAGCTCAGCGGCGAGGGGCTGCCGCTCACGCTCGCGCTGTCCCTGCACGCGCCGGACGACGAGCTGCGCTCGGAGCTCGTGCCGATCAACACCCGCTGGTCGGTCGACGAGACGCTCGACGCGGCGAAGGAGTACCACACGGTCACGGGTCGTCGCGTGAGCATCGAGTACGCGCTGATCCGCGACATGAACGACCACGCGTGGCGCGCCGACCTGCTCGGCAAGAAGCTCAACGCGCGGGGCCGGGGCTGGGTGCACGTCAACCCGATCCCGCTCAACCCGACGCCGGGCTCGATCTGGACGGCGAGCGACCCCGCGGTCGAGGCAGAGTTCGTCGCGCGCCTGCGCGGCCACGGCATCCCCACGACGATCCGCGACACCCGCGGCAGCGACATCGATGGCGCGTGCGGCCAGCTGGCCGCCGAGGAGGAGGACGAGTGAGCAGCACCATGTTCTCGACCGTGTCCAGGCTCCGTACCGGGTATGCCCCGGAGGACGTCGACGAGCTCTTCGACCGCGCTCGGCGCGAGTACGAGGGCTCGGCAAGCACGGGTCTCGACGCTGCGTCGATCCACCGGGCTGCGTTCGGCTTCACGCGCGGCGGCTACGCGTTCGCGGAGGTCGACGCGGCGCTCGACCGTCTCGAGTCCGCATTCGTGGCGAAGGAGCGCACCGAGTACGTCGCCCAGAACGGGCAGCAGGCGTGGATGGCCCTGCTCGCCGAGCGTGCACGCACGCTGTACGGGCGGTTGAGCCGCCCGGCGGGGGAGAAGTTCGCTCCTGGCAGCCGGGGCCACTGGTCGTACGACGCCGACGACGTCGACGCTCTGTGCGCCCGCCTCGTGAGCTACTTCGACCGCGGCGAGCCGATCACGTCCACCGAGGTTCGTGAGGCCAAGTTCCGGCGTCGGCGCGGTCGGGACGGTTACGCCGAGGCTCCCGTCGACGCGTTCCTCACCCGCGCCATCGAGGTCCTCCTGGGCGTCGAGTGACCTCCGACGGGCGTCGCACGGTCGCGCTGCTCGGGTCGACGGGGTCGATCGGTACGCAGGCGATCGACGTCGTCAGGCGCAACCCTGGTCGTTTCGACGTCGTCGCGCTGAGCGCAGGTGGCCGTGACCCGGGTCTGCTCGCACGTCAGGCGCGTGAGGTCGGGGCACGCGTCGTCGCGGTGCACGACGAGTCCGCGCGTGCCGCGGTCGTCGAGGCGCTCGAGGGTACGGGCGTCGAGGTCCTCGCCGGTCCTCGGGCTGCGTCCCAGGTCGCGGCGTGCGGTGCGGACGTCGTCCTCAACGGCATCACGGGCTCTGTCGGTCTCGAGCCGACGATCGCGGCGCTCGAGGCGGGCTCGACGCTCGCGCTCGCGAACAAGGAGTCGCTCGTCGTCGGAGGGGCGCTCGTCACGAAGGCCGCGGTGCGGCCCGGGCAGATCGTGCCGGTGGACTCGGAGCATTCTGCGATCGCGCAAGCGCTGCGCTCCGGACGTCGTGACGAGGTTCGCCGTCTCGTGCTCACCGCGTCGGGCGGACCGTTCCGCGGATGGACGCGCGAGGAGATGGCGGGCGTGACCGCCGAACAGGCGCTCGCGCACCCGACCTGGGCGATGGGTCCGGTCGTCACGGTGAACTCGGCGTCGATGATGAACAAGGGCCTCGAGCTGATCGAGGCGCACCTGCTCTTCGACGTGCCGGTCGCCGACATCACGGTCGTCGTGCATCCGCAGTCGGTCGTCCACTCGATGGTCGAGTTCACGGACGGGTCGACGATCGCGCAGGCGTCGCCACCAGACATGCGCATCCCGATCGCGCTCGGCCTCGGCTGGCCCGACCGCGTGCCAGACGCGGCGCCCGCGTGCGACTGGACCGCCGCGACGTCGTGGACGTTCGAGCCGCTCGACGAGGTGACGTTCCGCGCCGTCGGCCTCGCGCGTCATGCCGTGACCGCGTCGCCGACGCACCCGGCCGTGCTCAACGCCGCGAACGAGGAGTGCGTCGACGCGTTCCTCGCCGGCCGCATCGGTTTCCTCGACATCGTCGCGACCGTCGAGGCAGTTCTCGCCGAGCACGAGGGCCCGGGAACCTCTCACCTGACTCCCAGCCTCGTGCTCGAGACTGAGTCGTGGGCCCGTGCTCGGGCGAACGAGGTGCTCGCGCGCTGACGCCGCCGTTCCTGCCCGGGACCCGCCAGCCGTACCATCACCCTGAACGCCCCGTCGGGGCGAAGCACAGCACCGAGGAGAAGCAGTCGCATGGGGTACCTGATCGGTGTCGTCGTGTTCGTCGTCGGGATGCTCCTGTCGATCGCGCTCCACGAGGTCGGGCACATGGTGCCCGCGAAGCGCTTCGGCGTGCGGGTGAGCCAGTACATGGTCGGCTTCGGGCCGACCTTGTGGTCACGGACGCGTGGCGAGACGGAGTACGGCGTCAAGGCGATCCCGCTCGGTGGCTACGTGCGGCTCGTCGGGATGTACGCGCCGGGCACGGGGGAGAGCCGGCCGGGCCGGTTCGCGGAGATGGCGCAGGACGCCCGCGACGCGTCGGCCGAGGAGATCCTCCCGGGCGAGGAGCACCGTGCCTTCTACCGGCTCTCGGCCGGGAAGAAGGTCGTCGTCATGCTGGGCGGCCCGTTCATGAACCTCCTCATCGCGCTCGTCCTCATGGGCGTGCTCGTCATGGGTGTCGGGTCCGTGCAGCCGACGACGACGGTCGAGCGCGTCGTCCCGTGCGTCCCCGCGACGACGGCGGGCGCGTGCGCAGCGGGCGACCAGCAGTCGCCAGCCGCTGCTGCGGGCCTCGAGCCTGGCGACCGGATCCTCAGCTATGCGGGCACCGACGTCGACACGTGGTCTGACGTGACGGCCGCGATCAGCGCGAACGGCGACCGCCCGGCGGCGGTCGTGATCGAGCGCGACGGCGCGCGCACCGAGGTCACGGTGCAGCCGCAGGTCGCGACGCGCACGGTGGTCGACGCCGCGGGGACGCCTGTGCTCGACGACGCGGGGGAGCCGCAGACCGTCACGTCGGCGTACGTGGGCGTGGGCCCGACCGTCGAGAAGGTCCGCGGCGACCTCGGGGACACCGCTGAGGCATTGTGGACCCAGGTCACGGGCACGGCCCGGATCGTCACCACCTTGCCCGTCCAGGTGTGGGACGTCGGCCGGACGCTCGTCACGGGCGGTGAGCGCGCCCAGGACTCGGTCATGAGCATCGTCGGTGTCGGCAGGGTCGCGGGTGAGGTCGGCTCTGCGGACCTCGAGGGCGTGACGACGGGCGACCGGGTGGTCATCTGGGTGTCGCTCCTCGCGAGCCTGAACATCGCGCTGTTCGTCTTCAATCTGATCCCGCTCCTGCCTCTCGACGGCGGTCACGTCGTCGGGGCGCTCTACGAGGGTGCGCGCCGCCAGGCCGCCCGCCTGCGCGGCCGCTCGCCGCTGCCGGGGCCTCCGGACACCGCCAGGATGATGCCTCTCGCGTACGGCGTGTTCGCCGTGCTCATCGGCATCTCCGCGCTCCTGATCGTCGCCGACCTCGTGGTGCCGGTGACGCTGACCTGAGCGGGGCGGGTGGATTGTGTGCAGCACCTCGGTCCCAGGGCGCCGCCGTCGCCTCGCGAGGGGGATACTGACGGGGTGAGCGTACCGATCAGCCTCGGCATCCCGTCCGTCAAGGAACAGCCCCCCGTCCTGGCGCCCCGGCACAAGACCCGAAAGATCCGCGTGGGCACGGTCGAGGTCGGCGGCGACGCACCGATCTCGGTCCAGTCGATGACGACGACCCCGACGACGGACATCAACGCGACGCTTCAGCAGATCGCCGAGCTGACCGCCGCGGGCTGCGACATCGTGCGTGTCGCGTGCCCGTCGCAGGACGACGCGGACGCGCTGCCGATCATCGCGAAGAAGTCACAGATCCCCGTGATCGCCGACATCCACTTCCAGCCGCGCTACGTGTTCGCGGCGATCGACGCAGGCTGCGCGGCGGTGCGGGTCAACCCGGGGAACATCCGCAGGTTCGACGACCAGGTCAAGGAGATCGCGCGTGCCGCGAGCGACGCCGGCACGTCGATCCGCATCGGGGTCAACGCCGGCTCGCTCGACCGTCGCCTGCTCGAGAAGTACGGCAAGGCGACGCCTGAGGCGCTCGTCGAGTCCGCCGTCTGGGAGGCGTCGCTCTTCGAGGAGCACGGCTTCCACGACTTCAAGATCTCCGTGAAGCACAACGACCCTGTCGTGATGGTCCGCGCGTACGAGCTGCTCGCGCAGCGTGGCGACTGGCCGCTGCACCTCGGCGTGACCGAGGCCGGCCCGGCGTTCCAGGGCACGATCAAGTCTGCGACGGCGTTCGGCGCGCTGCTCAGCCAGGGCATCGGCGACACGATCCGCGTCTCCCTCTCGGCCCCTCCCGTCGAGGAGGTCAAGGTGGGCATCCAGATCCTGCAGTCGCTCAACCTGCGCCCGCGTCGGCTCGAGATCGTGTCGTGCCCGTCCTGCGGCCGGGCCCAGGTGGACGTGTACACGCTCGCCGAACGCGTCACCGCTGGCCTCGAGGGGCTCACGGTCCCGCTGCGCGTCGCCGTCATGGGCTGCGTCGTCAACGGCCCGGGCGAGGCGCGCGAGGCTGACCTCGGCGTGGCCTCCGGGAACGGCAAGGGGCAGATCTTCGTCAAGGGTGAGGTCGTCAAGACTGTCCCGGAGGACCAGATCGTCGAGACGCTCATCGACGAGGCGATGCGTATCGCCGCGACGATGGAGCCGGTCGAGGGTGCCGCCCCGACCGTGTCGGTCGCGGGCTGAGCGCGGACGACCCGTGGGGCGCGACCTCGCCCCGGGCCTGGAGCAGGCCCGGCAGCTGACCGACGTCGACCTGCCGGCTGCTCTCGAGCTGTGCGCCGCCGACCCGGTCGGGTCGGTGCTCGGGTACTGCCGGCTGGTCGCCGCCGCCGAGAGCGGCCTCGCCTCGTCGGGAGGACAGGTGTGGGGATTCCCTGCCGAGGGGCCCCTCGAGGCGGTCTGCTGGGCAGGGGCCAACCTCGTGCCCGTCCTGTCGCCGTGGCTCACGCCGCGTCGACGAGACGAGGCGTGCGCGGCGTTCGCGGCGCTCGCGCGCGACAGGGGGCGTCGATCGTCCTCGATCGTCGGTCGTGCCGGGGCGGTGCTCGCGCTCTGGAACCATCTCGACGGCGCCTGGGGCCCTGCGCGCGAGATCCGGCCGGAGCAGCCGTCGCTCGTCATCGCGTCCTCGCCCGCGGTCGAGCCCGACCCCCGTGTGCGTGCGAGCCTCCCGGAGGAGCTCGGCACGCTCCTGCCTGCGTGCGTGAGCATGTTCGTCGAGGAGGTCGGCTACTCGCCGCTCTCGGCGTCGTCGTCCGGGTATGAGCGCCGCGTGCTGCAGCTCATCTCCGAGGGGCGCTCGTACGTGCGGGTCGACGGCGCAGGAGCAGGGCGACGCGGGACGGTCGTGTTCAAGGCGGAGGTCGGGGCGCTCGTGCCCCAGGTCGCCCAGCTCCAAGGCGTGTGGGTCACGCCGTCCCGCCGAGGGGAGGGCCTCGCCGCGCCGGGTGTGGCTGCGGTCGTCAGCGCCGTGCTCGCGACCCATGCGCCGCTCGTGTCGCTCTACGTCAACGCATACAACACCAGGGCGCTCGCGGCCTACGAGCGCGTGGGGTTCGTGCGGGAGGGCACGTACGCGACCGTGATGTTCTGACGCGGCCAGGGCAGGGGCCGCCAGTCGGTACGCTTGCCCTGTGCTTCTGCGAATGAGTCAGCTCTTTGTCCGGACCCTGCGAGAGGACCCCGCCGACGCGGAGGTCGCCAGCCACCGCCTGCTGGTGCGCGCCGGGTACATCCGTCGCGCCGCCCCTGGTATCTACACGTGGCTGCCGCTCGGCCTGCGCGTCCTCGCCAAGGTCGAGGCGGTCGTCCGCGAGGAGATGCTCGCGGCTGGCGCCCAGGAGGTCCACTTCCCGGCGCTCCTGCCGCGCGAGCCCTACGAGGCGACGGGCCGCTGGACCGAGTACGGTCCCAACCTGTTCCGCCTCAAGGACCGCAAGGACGCCGACTACCTGCTCGCGCCGACGCACGAGGAGATGTTCACGCTCCTGGTCAAGGACCTGTACTCGTCGTACAAGGACCTGCCGCTGACGCTCTTCCAGATCCAGACCAAGTACCGCGACGAGGCGCGCCCTCGTGCTGGTCTGATCCGCGGCCGCGAGTTCATCATGAAGGACGCCTACTCGTTCGACATCGACGACGCGGGCCTCGAGGCGTCCTACCAGGCGCAGCGTGCGGCCTATGAGCGGATCTTCACGCGCCTCGGCCTCGAGTACGTCATCGTCGCGGCCACCGCCGGGGCCATGGGCGGCTCCCGCTCGGAGGAGTTCCTGTCGCCGAGCCCGATCGGGGAGGACACGTTCGTCCGCTCGGCGGGCGGGTATGCGGCCAACGTCGAGGCTGTCGTGACCCCCGTCCCGGACGCGCTGCCGTTCGACGACGCGCCGGCTGCGCACGTCGAGGCCACGCCCGGCACGCCGACGATCGAGTCGCTCGTCGCGTTCGCCAACGCGAACCACCCGCGCTCGGACGGCCGTGAGTGGACGGCGGCGGACACTCTCAAGAACGTCGTGCTGTCGCTCACGCACCCGGACGGTTCGAAGGAGCTCGTCGTCGTCGGTCTGCCCGGCGACCGTGAGGTCGACATGAAGCGTCTCGAGGCGTCGCTCGCGCCCGCTGAGGCCGAGCCTGCCGGCGAGGCCGAGTTCGCGAAGCACCCCGAGCTCGTCAAGGGCTACATCGGCCCGCAGGCGGTCGGCCGCGCCAACACGGGCGACGAGGAGGGCGTGCGCTACCTGCTCGACCCGCGCGTCGTCGCCGGTACACGCTGGATCACCGGCGCGAACGTGGCCGACGCGCACGTGTTCGACCTGGTCGCCGGCCGCGACTTCGTCGGCGACGGCACGATCGAGGCCGCCGAGGTGCGCGCGGGCGACCCCGCACCTGACGGCTCGGGCCCGCTCGAGCTCGCGCGCGGCATCGAGATCGGCCACATCTTCCAGCTCGGCCGCAAGTACGCGGACTCGCTCGGCCTCAAGGTGCTCGACGTCAACGGCAAGCAGGTCACCGTGACGATGGGTTCGTACGGCGTCGGCGTGACGCGCGCGCTCGCGGCGCTCGCTGAGGCGAACCACGATGACTCGGGCCTCACGTGGCCCGCCCACGTCGCACCCGCGCACGTGCACGTCGTCGCGACCGGAAAGGACGAGGCCGTGTTCGCTGCGGCGGAGAAGGTCGCGACGGAGCTCTCGGCGCGCGGCGTCGAGGTCCTGTACGACGACCGCCCCAAGGTCTCGCCCGGCGTGAAGTTCGCCGACGCCGAGCTCCTCGGAGTGCCCCTCATCGTCGTCGTCGGTCGCGGACTCGCGGACGGGGTGATCGAGGTGCGCGAGCGTACGAGCACCGAGCGCATCCAGGTCGCCGTGGACGACGTCGTCGCGCACGTGGAGGGGATCGTCAGCACCTTCTGAGACGTGGGACCGGCCGACGGCCGCAGGCGCGAGAGCGTGCCTGCGGCCGTCGGCGCGTCAGGACCGTTCGCGCTGCAGCTCGCGCCGGTAGCCCCACACGGTGACGACCGTGCAGACGAGACCCCACACGAGGACGACGGCGACGTGCTGCCACGCGCTGCCGGACAGCTCCGCACCGAAGCGGCGCACGTCGTCGGCGGGTGCCATCGCTCGCCAGGCGAGCTGGCCGAAGTGGAAGGTCGGCAGCCACGGCGCGACCCCCTGGAGCACGTCGGGGAGTTGGCTCGGCGGGAAGAAGAACCCCGAGAGGAACGACAGCGGCAGGAAGACGAGGTTGACGATCGTCGAGGCCGCTCGCGGTCGCGCCCAGTAGGCGATCGCCGCGCCCATCGGCGAGAACACGACGGTGCCCAGGAGCAGCACGCCGACCGTCGCCGCGAGGCGCCCCGGAGCGAAGGCCGCATCGCCTGCGAACGTCGCGAGGAGCGCCGTCGCGATCGCGATGAGGAGCGTGAACACGAGGTTCACGGCGAGCTTGCCGGCGAAGTAGACGCTCATCGGCATGGGAGTGGCACGCAGTCGGCGCAGCCACCCCGCCTCGCGCTCGGCCGCGAGCTCCGCGCCGAACGAGAACAACGACTGCGACACGACGCCGTAGCAGGAGAAGGACACGAACAGCAGCGCGACGACGGTCGTGCCGCCGGGCAGCGTCGTGCCCGCGTTGGGCAGGCCGAACATCGCGAACAGGATGACAGGCAGCACGACGACGCCGATGAAGTACTCGGGCAGCCGCCGGTAGCGGGTGACCTCGGACGCGACCTGGGCGGCGAGCCGGGGGAGACGCCCGCCGCTCGGGAGCGCCTCGGGGCTCGGTACGCGGGCGAGGTGCTGGTCGGTGCTCACGCGGTGACCTCCGGCTGCTCGGGCTGGCTGGTGAGATGGAGGAACGCCGTCGTGAGGCTCGCCTCGGTCACGAGGAGGTCGACGACGGTCGCGTCGCACGCGAGGAGTGCGCGCAGCGGCGCGACGGCGTCGCTCACGTGGAGCACCACGGGCCGCAGCCCGTCGGGGCCCGGTTCCTCGATGGTCGCGCTGCGGACTCCGGGGAGGCCGTGCAGCGCGTCCGGCGTGGCGTCGGTGCGCATCGTGACCGTCGTCGCGGCGACGAGCCGCTTGAGCTCGGTGGGGCTCGCGTCCGCGATCACCAGCCCGTGGTCGATCACGACGACCCGGTCGGCCTCGTCGGCCTCGTTCATGTCGTGCGTCGAGAACACGATCGTCCGGCCCAGGTCGGCGAACGCGCGGACGTAGGACCAGAACCGCTGCCGCGCGACGACGTCGAGAGCAGCCGTCGGTTCGTCGAGGTACAGGATGTCCGGGTCGCCGACGATCGCGAGCGCGAACGAGAGCCGCTGCCGCTGCCCGCCGGAGAGCTGGTTGACACGCTTGCCCGCATGCTCGACGAGGTCGGCCCGCTCGAGCACGAACGGCGTCGGCAGGTGCATCGGGTAGTACGTGCCGACGAGCGTGATCATCTCGGCGACCGTGAGCGAGGCCGGGGCGTCCGTGTCCTGGAGCATCGCACCGACGCGGGCGCGCACGTCAGCGGACTCGGGATCGGCGCCGAGGACGTGGACCGTGCCAGACGTCGGCCGGCGCAGGCCGAGGAGCATCTCGATCGTCGTCGTCTTGCCGGCGCCGTTAGGGCCGAGGACCGCGACGACCTCGCCGCGACGGATGGTCAGGTCGATGCCGTCGACAGCGACGACCTCCCCGAACGTGCGTCTCAGAGCGCGCGCCTCGATCACGGGCAGGGCGGGTGCGGGAGCTGTCATGACGCCACGCTATCGAGTGCGGGCGCCGGGGTGGTGCAGGTGCGGCCGCAGATCAGCTGGCGGGCAGCCGCTCGGGAAGGCCGGGGAACGCGACAGGTGCCGCACCCCAGGTCAGCGCCGCCCCGTAGGTGTCCGTGAGCAAGTCGAGCATCGCTGTGCGCTGCTCGGGCGCGACCTGCGACACCAGGGTCGCGTAGCTCGCGGCGAGGTTCGTCTCGAGCGTGTGGACGCCCGTGGTGTCGGCGGGGTCGGCGAGGAGCCCGTCGGGCAGCGCGTAGGCGATCTGGCGCGGGTCCTGCGCGGTGCCGTCCACCTCAGCGAGACGCGCCCACGCCTCCGCGCGCTCGCGGTGCTGAGCCGCCCGGGTGCGTGCGGCGACCCGCTCGGCCTCGCTCGTCCGGGCCGCGAGCACCTCGTACGTGTAGCCTGCGGCGTCCTCGGCTGCGACGAGGGGGACCAGGTCCGCGTCCACGCCGTCGGGGAGCGTGTCGGGAACCTGGGCCGACACGGGGGCATCGATCTCTGGGAGCGTGTCGCCGCCGGCAGCGGCGAGGGACTGGGCGCGGGTGAGCTGCGCGACGGCGACGGACGCCATGAGCCGCGCGACGGCGTCGTCCTCCTGGGTCGTCAGCGCGCCGCGGGCGCGGGCGTACGACTGCACGAGCCGGTCCACCGTCTGTTGGGTGCCGGGTTCCGCGACCGCCGGGGTCGGCTCAGCGGGGAGGGGGACGCCGTCGGCGTCCAGGAGCCCGGAGACGTACTGTCCGCCGAGCGCTGCGAGGTGCGCGCCGGCGTCGTCCAGGACGGCTTGCAGCGACTCGCGCTGTCCGTCGGTCGTGCGCTTCGCGTCGCCCTTCGCGTCGGCGGGCAGGGCCGCGATCGTCGCGCGGGCCTGCGCCTCGACGTCCACGACGTCCTGGACGGCCGCGCGCCGCGCGGCCTCGACCGCGTCCGGCACCGGCTGCGTCGGGGAGGGCGTCTCCATGCGGACCCCGCAGCCTGTGAGCATCGCCACCACGGCGGCGGCCGCGGTGAGCCGACGCACCTGACCGCCGAGCGGGCCGCGGTGGGCGCGTCCCCGCGACGTCACGACGACGGTCGGGGCGGCGGGGGGCAGGAGCGGGTGCGGTTCCATCGCTGCCGATCATGCCACGCGCGATGAGCGTCACCAGGTCACGGCATGCCGCACCCCTGCGGTGCCGATAGGCTGTGCCTGCTGCGCGTACAAGTACACACCGGTCGTCACCAGGTGCAGATGTGCGCCTGGATCCGACAGGAGATGAAGATGGCACCAGAGGCCGAGACACCGACGCCGACAGCGGTGGCGAGCGTGATCGCCCCGGTCGTGCGCGCGAGCGGGCTGTTCCTCGAGGACGTCACGATCGTGGGACCGGCGCAGCGCGCCGTCGTCCGCGTGACCGTGGACCTCGAGGAGAACGAGGTGGGGAGCGTCGAGCTCGAGCGTGTCGCCGAGGTTTCCCGCGCCGTCTCCGACGCGCTCGACGCGTCCGACCTGTTCCCGCGCGCCTACCAGCTCGAGGTCTCGAGCCCGGGCACGTCGCGGCCGCTGACCGAGCCTCGGCACTTCCGTCGGGCGCGGACGCGTCTCGTGCGGATCGAGTGCACCGAGGGGCAGCCCGTCGTCGGTCGCGTGACCGACGTGGACGGTGACGACGTGGTCCTCGACGTCGAGGGTGACGAGGTGCGCGTTCCGCTCGCGACCGTGCGTCGCGGACGCATCGAGGTCGAGATGAAGCGGATCGACGAGGTCGATCTCGGACCCGAGGACGAGGAGGCCTGACATGGACATCGACATGACCGCGCTGCGGATGCTCGAGCACGAGCGCGAGCTCCCGCTGGACCTGCTCATCGAGGCCATCGAGCAGGCGCTGCACTCGGCGTACCTGCGCACACCTGACGCGCACCACAGCGCCCGCGTCGTCGTGGACCGCAAGTCCGGCCACGTCACGGTGCTCGCTCGCGAGGAGATCCTCACCGAGGTCCAGCAGGAGGACGGCACGACCCGGACCCTGCGTGAGCTCGGCCCCGAGTTCGACCACACGCCCGCGGGTTTCGGCCGGATCGCGACTGCGACCGCGCGCCAGGTCATCGTGCAGCGTCTGCGCGACGCCGAGGACGACCAGGTGCTCGGTACGTTCCGGGACAAGGAGGGTGAGCTGCTCGGCGGCATCATCCAGCAGGGACGCGACCCGCGGGTCGTCCTGGTCGACGTCGGAGGGACCGAGGCGGTCCTCCCCGCCCACGAGCAGGTCCCCACCGAGAAGTACGTGCACGGCGAGCGTCTGCGCTCGTACGTGCTCGAGGTCGCTCGCGGCCTCAAGGGTCCGCAGATCACGCTGAGCCGGACTCACCCCAACCTCGTGCGTCGCCTCTTCGAGATGGAGGTTCCCGAGGTCGCCGACGGGACCGTCGAGATCGTCGCGCTCGCCCGCGAGGCCGGGCACCGCACGAAGATGGCCGTCCGCGCGACGGTCCCGGGTGTCAACGCGAAGGGCGCGTGCATCGGCCCGATGGGGCAGCGCGTGCGCGCTGTCATGGCGGAGCTGCACGGCGAGAAGATCGACATCGTGGACTTCCACGAGGATCCCGCGACGTTCGTCGCGAACGCCCTGTCGCCCTCGCGCGTGTCGTCCGTCGAGATCGTCGACGAGGCTACGCGGTCGGCTCGTGTCGTCGTCCCGGACTTCCAGCTGTCGCTCGCGATCGGCAAGGAAGGTCAGAACGCCCGCCTGGCAGCGAAGCTCACGGGATGGCGCATCGACATCCGTTCCGACGGCGGCGGTGACGGTGCGCCTGCGCCCGAGACTGGACAGGGGCGCTAGACTGGACCCCGTGCAGACGCACACCGGGCCTGCCGTGCCCTCCCTCTATGACCGTGACGGGTCGCAGACTGGGCAGGACCATGCCCCCGGACCTGTCCGGACGTGCGTCGGTTGCCGTGGCACCGGGGAGCGTGCCGAGCTGGTCAGGTTGGTGCGCGAGCGCACCGGTCCGGCCCAGCCGGACCTCGGTCACGGGGCGGTCCCGGTCGTCGTCGACGAGCGGAAGCGCCTCCCAGGCCGCGGCGCGTGGATCCACCCGGACCTGCGCTGCCTGGAGCTCGCGGAACGACGGCGGGCACCTGCACGAGCGCTCCGCCTGGACGGCCCAGCCGATCTCACGGCGGTGCGCAGCTGGATGAAAGAGCACGAAGGACGCGACGGGCAGCTCCCTGCTGCCGGGCGTCACGAGTCTGGACAGTCACCAAGGAAAGCGGGTCAGACGCCGATGGGCACCCGATGAGTACTCAGCGATGAGCCCCCAGAACTAAATCGGTCCCTCCCTGTCCGGGGATGGGCCTGGACAGGAGAGAAGTGGCAAAGATCCGCGTGTACGAGCTCGCCAAGGAGCTCGGTGTGGAGAGCAAGACCATCATGAGCAAGCTGGGCGAGCTCGGTGAGTTCGTCCGGTCGGCTTCATCGACCATCGAGCCGCCGGTCGTCCGGAAGCTCCGCGACGCCTTCCCGGCGAACGCCGAGGCGCCGGCGGCTGCCAAGCCCGCCCGTGCCCCGAAGGCGCCCGCTCGCCCGGCTGCGCCTGCTGAGAAGGCCGCTGAGCCCGCTGCGGAGGCACCCGCCCCCGCTGCTCCGGCTCCGGCCGCGCCGGCGGCTCCCGCCGTGCCTGCCGAGGCGGCGCCGAGCGCCAAGCCCGCAGCCCCGACGCCTGCCCCTCAGGCGCCGTCGGCGAGCGGTCCGCGTCCGGGCAACAACCCGTTCGCCCCGAGCCAGGGCATGCCGCGTTCGAGCGGACCCCGCCCAGGCAACAACCCGTTCGCACCCAGCCAGGGCATGCCCCGTGCTGGTGCGCGTCCTGACGCCCAGGCGGCGCCGTCGGGCGAGCGGTCCGGCGGTCCCCGTCCGGGCGCTCCGCGTCCCGGTGCTCCGCGTCCGGGCGCGCCGCGTCCTGGTGGCGGTCCCCGTCCTAACCCCGGCATGATGCCTGGCCGTACGTCGGTCGGTCGCCCGGCGCCCGGTGGTGCTGGCGGTCGTCCCGGTGGCGCTGGTGGCGGCGGCGGTCGTGGCGGCTTCAGCCGTCCCGGCGGTGGCGGCGCTCCCGGTGGTGGCCCCGCTGGTGGTGGCGGCGGCTTTGCCGGTCGTCCCGGTGGTGGCGGCCGCCCGGGTGGTGCCGGTCGCGGCAGCACCCAGGGTGCGTTCGGTCGTGCTGGAGGGCGCCCCGTCCGCGGGCGCAAGTCGAAGCGGGCGAAGCGCCAGGAGTTCGAGCAGATGCAGGCGCCGTCGCTCGGCGGCGTGCAGGTGCCCCGCGGCACCGGAAGCTCGGTCATCCGGCTGCGCCACGGCTCGTCGCTGAACGACTTCGCCGACAAGATCGACGCGAACCCGGCGTCGCTCGTCACGGTGCTGTTCCACCTCGGTGAGATGGCGACCGCGACGCAGTCGCTCGACGAGGACACGTTCGCGACCCTCGGTGCCGAGCTCGGCTACGTCATCGAGATGGTCTCGGCCGAGGAGGAGGACCGCGAGCTGCTCGGGGCCTTCGACATCGACCTCGAGGGCGAGCTCGCCGACGAGTCCGAGGAGGACCTGCAGGCCCGTCCGCCGGTCGTCACGGTCATGGGTCACGTCGACCACGGAAAGACGCGTCTTCTCGACGCGATCCGTCGCACAGACGTCGTGTCGGGCGAGGCTGGTGGCATCACGCAGCACATCGGTGCCTACCAGGTGCGTCACATGCACGACGGTGTCGACCGCGCGCTGACCTTCATCGACACCCCGGGTCACGAGGCCTTCACGGCCATGCGTGCTCGTGGTGCCGAGGTCACCGACATCGCGATCCTCGTGGTCGCGGCGGACGACGGCGTGATGCCGCAGACGGTCGAGGCGCTCAACCACGCCCAGGCTGCCGGTGTGCCGATCGTCGTCGCGGTCAACAAGATCGACAAGGAGTCGGCGAACCCGGCGAAGATCCGTCAGCAGCTCACCGAGTACAACCTGGTGGCCGAGGAGTACGGCGGCGACACGATGTTCGTCGACGTCTCCGCCCGTCAGAACCTCAACATCGACGAGCTGCTCGGCGCGGTCCTCCTCACGGCGGACGCGGCGCTCGACCTGCGGGCCAACCCGGACAAGGACGCGCGTGGTGTCGCGATCGAGGCGAACCTCGACAAGGGTCGCGGTGCGGTGGCGACCGTCCTCGTCCAGCAGGGCACGCTCCGCGTCGGCGACTCGATCGTCGCGGGCACGGCCCACGGCCGTGTGCGTGCGATGTTCGACGAGCACGGCAACGCTGTCGACGCCGCTGGTCCGGCGCGTCCGGTCCAGGTCCTCGGCCTGACGTCGGTGCCGCGCGCCGGCGACTCGTTCCTCGTGGCGCCCGACGACCGCACGGCTCGTCAGATCGCCGAGAAGCGCGAGGCGGCCGAGCGTGCCGCGACGCTCGCCAAGCGTCGCAAGCGCATCAGCCTCGAGGACTTCACGCAGGCTCTCGAGCAGGGCAAGGTCGAGACGCTCAACCTCGTCATCAAGGGTGACGTCTCCGGTGCAGTCGAGGCCCTCGAGGACTCGCTGCTCAAGATCGACGTGGGCGACGAGGTCCAGCTGCGCGTCATCCACCGCGGTGTCGGTGCGATCACGCAGAACGACGTCAACCTCGCGACGGTCGACAACGCCGTCATCATCGGCTTCAACGTCAAGACCGCAGAGCGGGTCGCCGACATGGCGGACCGCGAGGGTGTGGACATCAAGTTCTACTCGGTGATCTACCAGGCGATCGACGACGTCGAGGCTGCGATGAAGGGCATGCTCAAGCCGGAGTACGAAGAGGTCCAGCTCGGTACCGCCGAGATCCGCGAGATCTTCCGTTCCTCCAAGTTCGGCAACATCGCGGGCACGATCGTGCGGTCGGGTCTCATCCGCCGCAACGCGAAGGCTCGCGTGCTGCGCGACGGCGTCGTCGTCGGGGACAACCTCACGATCGAGTCGCTCAAGCGGTTCAAGGACGACGCGACCGAGGTCCGCGAGGGCTTCGAGTGCGGTATCGGCCTCGGGTCGTTCAACGACCTCCAGGTCGAGGACGTCATCGAGACGTGGGAGATGCGCGAGAAGCCGCGCTCCTGACGCACGTGACGCCGGGAGGGTCGGACCGACGGTCCGGCCCTCCCGGCGTCCCATCCCAGACATCACCACCAGAACAGGAGCGACGACATGGTGGATCACCCCCGGGCCCTCAAGGTGGCTGACCGCATCAAGGTCGTGGTCGCGCAGATGCTCGAGACGCGGATCAAGGACCCGCGCCTCGGCTTCGTGACGATCACCGACGTGCGCGTGACCGGCGACCTTCAGAACGCCTCGATCTTCTACACGGTGCTCGGCGACCAGGAGGCGCAGGCGGACACCGCCAAGGCGCTCGAGAGCGCCAAGGGCATCATCCGCAGCGAGGTCGGCAAGCAGACGGGCATCCGCCTGACGCCGACGATCGAGTTCATCCTCGACGCGGTCCCCGAGACCGCGGCGCTGCTCGACTCGGCTCTGCTCGAGGCGCGTCGTCGTGACGCGGAGCTCGAGAAGGTGCGTCGCGAGGCGACATTCGCCGGCGACGCCGACCCGTACAAGAAGCCTCGTGCCGAGGACGACGACGCCTGAGCGACGTCGTCGCACGCAGAGGGTCGGACCGCGGCATGCGGGTCCGACCCTCTCGTGCGTGACGGACCACCCCGTGGACGGTCCTCGGTTCGCGGCGTCGGCGCAGCCGCGCCGCTGATAACGTTGAGACCCGTGACCCCCAGCCCCCAGCGCCGTCCGGACACCCGGACCTGGCCTCCCGCGCCCGACGGCATCCTCGTCGTCGACAAGCCCTTCGGCTGGACGAGCCACGACGTCGTCGCGAAGGTCCGCTACCTGGCCCGCACGCGCAAGGTCGGGCACGCGGGCACGCTCGACCCGATGGCGACAGGCGTCCTGGTCATCGGCATCGGCAGGGCCACCCGGCTGCTGACGTACGTCGTCGGCGCCGACAAGGAGTACCGCGCGACGATCCGCCTCGGTGAGACGACGACGACGGACGACGCGCAGGGCGAGCCCGTCGACGCGGTCGACGCGTCGGGCGTGACGCAGGACGTGGTGAGTGCTGGCGTCGCACGGCTCACGGGCGACATCTTGCAGGTCCCGAGCACGGTCTCCGCGATCAAGGTCGACGGCAAGCGCGCCTACGCTCTGGCCCGGTCGGGGGAGAGCGTCGTGCTCGACGCCCGCCCGGTGACGGTCTCGCGCTTCGACGTGGTTGAGCTGCGCCGGGTCGACGTCGACGGGCGCGTCGTGCTCGACGTGGACGTCGTCGTCGTGTGCTCGTCGGGGACGTACGTGCGAGCCCTGGCACGCGACCTCGGTGCGGACCTGGGTGTGGGCGGGCACCTCACGGCGCTGCGCCGCACGCGCGTCGGCGGGTACAAGGTCGAGCAGGCTCCGACCGTCGACGACCTGGTCGACGCGGCCCAGGAGCGGGACGAGCCTCTTCCCGTGCTGCCGCTCGCACGGGCGGCGCGCGCGATCATGGCGGCACGCGACCTGACCGGCGCCGAGGTGGTCGAGCTGCTGCACGGCCGACGGATCGCCCGTCAGGGCGAGGATGCTGGGGGGCCCGTCGCGGCGATCGCGCCCGACGGGGCGCTCGTCGCCGTCGTCGAGGTCGCGGGCGAGCGTCTGCAGCCGCTCGCGGTTCTCGGCACCCTCGAGGACCTTGCCGCCAGGACCGCTGGTGGGCCCGAGCCGGACCGTGCGGGCACGACCCGCGGGCAGGAGTAGCCGTGCAGGTCTGGAACGGGTTGACGGAGGTCCCCGGTGACCTCGGCCCGACGGTCGTCACGATCGGGAACTTCGACGGCGTCCACCGGGGGCATGCGGAGGTGCTGCGGAGCGTCGTCGACCAGGCACGCGAGCGCGGCCTGACGTCGGTCGCGGTGACGTTCGTGCCGCACCCGCGCGCCGTGCACCAGCCTGAGCACGCGCCCGAGCTGCTCACGAGCCCGGCACAGCGGCTCGAGCTGCTCGCAGGGCTGGGCCTCGACGCGGTCCTCGTGATCGACTACACGCTCGACTTCGCGCGGCAGTCGCCGCAGGAGTTCGTCGAGTCGTGCTTCGTGCGGGGCCTGCGCGCTGCACGTGTCGTGGTGGGGCACGACGTCCGGTTCGGGTGGGGGAACTCGGGGACGCTCGCGACGCTCGCGGAGCTCGGGGCGCAGCACGGCTTCGAGGTCGTCGCGATCGAGGACCTGGGCCTGGGCGGCGGGCGCTGGTCGTCGACGAGCGCACGCAACCTGCTCGTCGACGGTGACGTCGCGCGTGCAGCGCAGGTGCTCGGGCGCAACCACCGGGTGCGCTCGACGGTCGTCCACGGTGACGCGCGGGGCCGGACGATCGGGTATCCGACCGCGAACCTCGGGTGGCCGATCGAGGGTCACGTCCCGGCGGACGGCGTGTATGCGGGGCGGCTGCGCCGCGACGCTGCGCCCGAGGGCACCCCGGTCGAGGACCTCGTGCTGCCGGCGGCGATCTCGATCGGCACGAATCCGACGTTCGCCGGTGTGGAGCGTCGGGTCGAGGCCTACGTCCTGGACCGGACGGACCTCGACCTGTACGGCGAGGTCGTCGAGCTCGAGCTTGTCGAGCACCTGCGGCCGACGTTGCGCTTCGACTCGGTCGAGGCGCTGGTCGCGCGCATGGCCGAGGACGTCGACCGGTGCCGCGAGGTGCTCGCGCACCGCTGACCTGGAAGGACGCGGCCCGGGCTGTCGAGAGGCCGCGCGTGCCGCGTCAAGCGGCGTGAAGCGTGAGGCTGAAGGGGCTCGTGTGCGCGCGCGCCGTGCGTTATCGTGCAACTCGGACGGGCCCGTTCGCTGATTGTCGGGCCCTCCGCGCCGATAGGCACACGGCGGCCACCCCCGAGGCCGCGCGAGAGGGAGAAGCATGCGCAGGATCGTCCCGGTCGTCCTCACGGCCGCGCTCACCATCGCCGGGGTGGCGCTCCCAGTCGTCACGCTCCCCGTCGCCGCTGCGTCCCCCGTGACGCCAGAGCGCTCCACGCTGCCGCTCGACGGCATCGATCCCGAGGCCGCCGCCGACCCCACGGCGATCGACGCGCCCGTGGACCCTGAGCAGACGGACCCGCAGCTGTCCCGTGCGCTGGCGCTCGCCGAGGCGCAGGAGCCTGAGGGCGTCCACGAGGACCACGCCGAGGAGGTCGCACCGCTCGAGTCGGCGCAGGACCCTGACCTCGCAGCACTGAGCGCGCTCGAGCGCACCGAGGCCTTCACCGTGGCTGGTGTCACGTGGGACGCGGCGAGCACCGAGGAGGTCATCGAGGTCGTCGTGCGGATCCGCGAGGACGGCCGATGGGGGGAGTGGACGACGCTGCCCGCCTCCGAGGGTCTTGCCGACTCCGACCGGACGGGCACCGAGCCGGTCGCGTCCGCCCGTGCGGACGGCATCCAGGCGCGCGTGCGGACGCTCAGCGGCGAAGCGCCGTCGGGTCTGCGCATCGAGCTCATCGACGCCGGCGACTCGGCCGCTGACGCTGCCGCAGTCTCGCCGTCTGCGCCCGCCGCCTCCGCGTCCGCCGCGAACGGCTACGAGATCAAGCCGACCGTGGTCACGCGCAAGGGGTGGGGCGCCGACGAGAAGCTCCGCAGGGGCTGGGGCACGCCCGACCAGTCGGCGGTCCTCAACGCGATGTACGTGCACCACACGGTCAACTCGAACTCTTACGCCAAGGGCGACGGCCCCAAGCTCGTCCGGGGCATCTACGCGTACCACACGCAGAGCATGAAGTGGCCCGACATCGGCTACCAGTTCCTCGTCGACAAGTACGGATCCATCTACGAGGGGCGCTACGGCGCGATCGACACGCTGCCGATCGGCGCCCAGGCCGGCGGGTACAACACGACGACGATCGGGATCTCGGCGATCGGCAACCTCGAGACGGGTAAGCCGACAGCCGCGATGGTCGACGCGATCTCGCGGGTGCTCGCCTGGAAGGCGTACCAGCACGGTCTCGACCCTCTGGGCACCGTGCGCCTCACGACCGGCACCAGCACCAAGAGCGGCGTGCATGCCAAGCCGGGCGAGGTCGTCACCGTGAACGTCATCCAGGGGCACCGCGACACGAACATCACGGCGTGCCCCGGCAAGTACCTCTACGCGAAGCTCCCCGAGATCCGGAAGAAGGTCAAGACCGCCGTCGGCGAGGCGGTAGCGGCGCACGGCAACGCCGGGGCCGCCCTGCCCGCACCACGAGTCGCAGCGCACGATGCTCGGCAGAGTCCCGCCCAGCTCGATGCCGGCTCCACATACTCGTGGCAGGCAGTACCCGGTGCGGTGCGCTACGAGCTGCTCACCCGCGTCGGCAGCCACGGCTACGCGATGACGGACTCCCGCGGCTGGGGTACCTATGCGACCGTGACGGCGACGTCCGCGACCGTCAGGCTCGACGCGGGCGCCAACCGGATCGTGGCCGTGCGCGGGGTCGACTCCGCGGGGCGCCGCGGGGCGCTCAGCATCCTGACGCAGACGGCACGCCCCGTGGCGACGTCGGCCATCACGTGGTCGTCGAAGCTCCGCTGGACCCAGGAGCCGGGTGACGGCGCCGTCAACGGCAACCTGCGGTCCACGAACGTCGCTGGCGCGAGCCTCGCAGTTGAGAGCGTGCGCGACGCGCGTCGCGTCGTCGTCCACGGCGAGGCGGGGCCGGGACGCGGGCGCACGCAGGTCCTGCTCGGCGACACGCCGCTCGGGACGCTCAGCTGGTCGGCGTCCACGGTCGACCGCGCTGCCGCGCGGGTGCTCGACCTCCCTGCCCCGACGAGCGGCCGGATCCGTCTCGTCACGCTCGACGACGCACGCGTCGCGCTGAGCGCGCTCGCGTTCCCGCGCTTCCCCGCGACGACCGACGTGCCGGCCGCGCCGAGCGCGCTCGCCAAGCCTGGGCTCACCACGCCCGCCGCCACGGTCGCCCCTGTCCGGCTCTCCAGCACGGCCACGCTGCGCTGGGCGGCCGTCCCCGGCGCGACGTCGTACAAGGTCCAGGTGCGCACCGCGGCCCACGGCAAGGGCTACGGCGCGTGGAAGACCGTCGCGACGACGACGTCCCGCAAGTACGTCGTCACGATCGCGAGCGGCGCGTCGGCCCAGGTCGGGATCCGCGCCGTCGCTCCCGGCAGGACGACGTCCGCCCGCGCGACGTTCCCCACGATCACGCGTCCGGTCTCGACCGGGACGCTCGTGCGGTCCAAGGGATCCAAGGCGTGGACCAAGGTCCGGCACGGCAGCTACTTCCGCGACTTCGCGTTCTCGACGAAGAAGAAGGGCGCGACCATCGCGGTCACGAAGGTCAAGAGCGCCAAGACGATCCAGGTCACCGCGGGCAAGGGCAAGGGCTACGGCCGCATCGCCGTCTACACGGGCACGAAGAAGGTCAAGACGTTCTCCCTCAAGGCGACCAAGACAAGCAGGCTCTCTCGCCTGAACGTCACGCTGCCCAAGGCGTTCTCGGGGACCGTCACCGTCAAGACGCTCGACGCGAAGACAGTTCGGGTGAGCGCCGTCACCACGGCGCGCTGAGTAGGTCCTGCGCCGGCTCTTGCCTGCCTGGTAGGATCGGTGTGCCGTCATAGCGGCCGCGGACAGAGAGAGCCCGGGTGAACCAGCCCCAGGGCGCCGCGCAACGAGTGAAACACAAGGAGAGCCGTGCCCCTCGACAAGGCCACCAAGCAGGCCATCATGACCGAGTACGCCACCCACGAGGGTGACACCGGTTCGCCCGAGGTCCAGATCGCGATGCTGACGCAGCGCATCAAGGACCTGACCGAGCACCTCAAGGAGCACAAGCACGACCACCACAGCCGTCGTGGTCTGCTCCTCCTCGTCGGCCAGCGCCGTCGCCTCCTCGGCTACCTGCAGAAGGTCGACATCAACCGCTACCGCAGCCTGATCGAGCGCCTCGGTCTGCGCCGCTGATCCGACACCTCACCAGCCCGGACCCCTCAGGGTCCGGGCTGGCGTAGTGTCACCGTCCTGACGAAGACTTGTTCGTCATCATCTGAACCGCCGCCCTGCCTGTCTCGTCCGGTCCTCGGTAGTGGCCCCCGTCAGCGCGAACGCGTTGCGTAGGCCTCGATCGAAGACCGTCGAGAGCAGGGCGGATGACGAGAGGAGGGCACCCGTGGAGGGTCCCGAGATCCAGTTCGCCGAAGCAACGATCGACAACGGTCGTTTCGGCACCCGCACCGTCCGTTTCGAGACGGGCCGCCTCGCCAAGCAGGCAGCCGGCGCCGTCGCCGCCTACCTCGACGGCGACACCATGCTCCTGTCGGCCACGACGGCCGGCAAGCACCCCAAGGAGCAGTTCGACTTCTTCCCGCTGACGATCGACGTCGAGGAGCGGCAGTACGCCGCCGGCAAGATCCCCGGCTCGTTCTTCCGCCGCGAGGGCCGTCCCTCGACCGAGGCCATCCTCGCGTGCCGTCTCGTGGACCGTCCGCTGCGCCCGCTCTTCGTCAAGGGCCTGCGCAACGAGGTCCAGGTCGTCCTGACCGTCATGGCGATCCACCCGGACGACTCGTACGACGTCCTCGCGATCAACGCCGCGTCCGCGTCCACGCAGCTCTCCGGCCTGCCGTTCTCCGGCCCGGTCGCGGGTGTCCGCATCGCACTGATCGACGGCCAGTGGGTCGCGTTCCCGCGCTACTCCGAGCGTGAGCGCGCCACGTTCGACATGGTCGTCGCCGGCCGCGTCGTCGGTGACGACGTCGCGATCGCGATGATCGAGGCCGAGGCGCCCGAGGCGTCCTGGACCCTCATCCACGACGAGGGTGCCGTCGCACCGACCGAAGAGGTCGTCGCGCAGGGCCTCGAGGCTGCCAAGCCGTTCATCAAGGCCCTCGTCGAGGCGCAGGCGCAGCTCGCTGCGAGCGCCGCGAAGGAGACCCAGGCGTTCCCGACGTTCCCCGACTACCAGGCCGACGCGTACGACGCTGTCGAGGCTGCCGC
This sequence comes from Sanguibacter hominis ATCC BAA-789, assembly GCF_012396185.1. Taxonomy (GTDB): domain Bacteria; phylum Actinomycetota; class Actinomycetes; order Actinomycetales; family Cellulomonadaceae; genus Flavimobilis; species Flavimobilis hominis. Next base: position 123,262 of record NZ_JAAXOW010000001.1, on the reverse strand, counting down.
GACGGCGAGCCTCGGCGAGGCGCTGTCGATCGCTGACAAGCAGGCTCGCGAGGCTCGCCTCGACGAGATCAAGGCTGAGGTCGTCGAGCAGCTCGCCTCCCAGTTCGAGGGTCGTGAGAAGGAGCTCTCCGCCGCGTACCGCTCGGTGCAGAAGCAGCTCATCCGCAAGCGCATCCTCACGGACGGCTTCCGCATCGACGGCCGCGGGCTGCGGGACATCCGCACGCTCTCGGCCGAGGTCGAGGTGCTGCCGCGCGTGCACGGGTCCGCTCTCTTCGAGCGCGGCGAGACGCAGATCCTCGGCGTCACGACGCTCAACATGCTCCGCATGGAGCAGCAGCTCGACACGCTCGCGCCCGAGACGCGCAAGCGCTACATGCACCACTACAACTTCCCGCCCTACTCGACCGGTGAGACCGGCCGAGTCGGCTCGCCGAAGCGTCGCGAGATCGGCCACGGAGCGCTCGCCGAGCGTGCGCTGATCCCCGTGCTCCCGAGCCGCGAGGAGTTCCCGTACGCGATCCGTCAGGTCTCCGAGGCTCTCGGCTCCAACGGTTCGACCTCGATGGGCTCCGTCTGCGCGTCGACCCTCTCGATGCTCAACGCCGGTGTGCCGCTGCGCGCCGCCGTCGCGGGCATCGCGATGGGCCTCGTCTCCGACACCGTCGACGGTGAGACCCGCTACGCGGCGCTCACCGACATCCTCGGTGCCGAGGACGCGTTCGGGGACATGGACTTCAAGGTCGCCGGCACCCGCGAGTTCGTCACGGCTATCCAGCTCGACACGAAGCTCGACGGCATCCCCGCCGACGTGCTCGCCGGCGCGCTGACCCAGGCCAAGGAGGCGCGTCTCGCGATCCTCGACGTCATCAACGAGGCGATCGACACGCCCGACGAGATGTCGCCGAACGCGCCGCGCGTCATCGCGGTCAAGGTGCCTGTCGACAAGATCGGCGAGGTCATCGGCCCGAAGGGCAAGATGATCAACCAGATCCAGGACGAGACCGGCGCCGACATCTCGATCGAGGACGACGGCACCGTCTACATCGGTGCGACCGACGGCCCCTCGGCCGAGGCCGCTCGTGCGGCGATCAACGCGATCGCCAACCCGCACGTCCCCGAGGTCGGCGAGCGCTTCGTCGGCACGGTTGTCAAGACCACCTCGTTCGGTGCGTTCATCTCGCTGTCCCCGGGCAAGGACGGTCTGCTGCACATCAGCCAGATCCGCAAGCTCGTCGGTGGCAAGCGCGTCGAGAACGTCGAGGACGTCCTCTCGATCGGCCAGAAGGTCCAGGTCGAGATCGGTGAGGTCGACCCGCGCGGCAAGCTGTCGCTGCACGCGGTCATCGAGGGCGAAGAGTCCGGCGACGAGCAGGCCGACGCCTGACGTGAGCTGGGACCTTCCCCTCACCCGGGCCGGAGAGCCCGGTAGCGAGCTCACCGCCGGGCAGGACGGCGCCGTCATCCGGCGCTCGATCCTGCCCGGCGGGGTCCGGGTCATCACCGAGTCGATGCCCGGCCAGCGCTCCGCATCTTTCGGTGCCTGGGTGCCCGTCGGTTCTCGTGACGAGACCGACGGGCACTTCGGTTCGACGCACTTCCTCGAGCACCTGCTCTTCAAGGGCACCGCTCGGCGCAGCGCCCTCGACATCGCCGAGTCGTTCGACGCCGTCGGCGGCGAGGCCAACGCCGCGACCGGCAAGGAGCACACGTGCTACTACGCGCGCGTGCTCGACACCGACCTGCCCATGGCCGTCGACGTCATCACCGACATGGTGACCTCCGCCCGGATCGACGCACACGAGCTCGAGACCGAGCGCGGCGTCATCCTCGAAGAGCTCGCGATGAACGACGACGACCCGAGCGACGTCGTCCACGAGGAGTTCTCGACCGCCGTCCTCGGTGACAACCCGCTCGGCCGCCCCATCGGCGGCACGCCCGCGACGATCAACGCGGTCCCGCGGGACGCGGTCTGGGAGCACTACCGCTGGCACTACCGCCCCGAGACGCTCGTCGTGTCTGCTGCGGGCAACGTCGACCACGACGCGCTCTGCGCGCAGGTGGCCGACTCCCTCGTCGCGGGAGGGTGGGATCTCGACCCTGCGAACGCGCCGCGTCCGCGCCGCACGGACTCGATCGCCGACCTCGGCGAGATCCCTCGCGGCGTCGAGTGCGACGTGCACCGTCCCGTCGAGCAGGCGAACGTCGTGCTCGGAACCCTCGGGCTCAGCGCGACCGACGACCGTCGCTACGCGATGACCGTCCTCAACGCGGTGCTCGGCGGGGGTATGTCCTCGCGGCTGTTCCAGGAGATCCGGGAGCGTCGCGGTCTCGCGTACTCGACGTACTCGTTCGCTTCCGGGTTCGGCGGGACCGGCATCTTCGGCCTGTACGCGGGCTGCACGCCCAGCAAGGTCGACGAGGTGACAGCGCTGCTCGCGGCGGAGCTCGAGAAGCTCGCCGACGGCGGTATCACGCCGACCGAGCTCGAGCGCAGCCGCGGTCAGCTCTCCGGCGGACTCGTCCTCGGGCTCGAGGACTCGGGCTCCCGGATGAGCAGGCTCGGGAAGGCCGAGCTCGTCCACGGGGAGCTGCAGAGCCTCGAGGAGGCGCTCGAGCGCATGCGCTCGGTCACCGCGGAGGACGTGCAGACCCTCGCGAAGGAGCTCGCGTCGCGAGACCGCACGATCGTGCGCGTCGGCCCGTTCGGCCGCTGAGTCTCGCGACCAGGCCACGTGACCGTACCGAAGCCCCGGCGGGCCAGGGCGCCGGGGCTTCGTCGCGCCTGCCAGCCGGCGCCAGCCCGCCGCGGCGCAGCGCGCCGGAGGGCGGACACGCCCCGGCGCGCGTCATCGCGGCGGCTAGTGTGAACCTCGTGACGAATCAGACCACCACCCCCCTCAAGGTCGCCGTGCTCGGAGCCGCTGGCCGCATGGGCCAGACGGTGTGCGCCGCGGTCGACGGCGCCCCCGACCTCGAGCTCGTCGCCCGCATCGACGTGGGCGACGACGTCGCCGCGGTCGTCCGCGAGAGCGGCGCCGACGTCGCGATCGACTTCACCGTCCCGTCGGTCACCGAGGCGAACGTCCATGCCGCGCTCGACGGCGGCGCGCACGTCGTCGTCGGGACGACGGGCTGGGACGACGCGTCCCGTGCCCGCGTGAGCGAGCACCTCGAGCGCCTCGCGGAGAGCGGCACGGCGCGAGGTGTGCTCATCGCGCCCAACTTCGGGCTGTCCGCCGTCCTCGCGATGACGTTCGCGGCGAAGGCCGCGCGCTACTTCGAGTCGGTCGAGGTCATCGAGCTGCACCACCCCGACAAGGTCGATGCGCCGTCGGGCACCGCCCGGCACACCGCGCACGCGATCGCGGCGGCGCGCGCAGAGGCTGGCGTCGCGTCGAGCCCGGACGCGACCGAGACGGGCTGGGAGGCTCGGGGAGCCGACGTGGACGGGGTCCGCGTGCACGCCGTCCGGCTGCGGGGGCTCGTCGCGCACGAGGAGATCCTGTTCGGCAACACCGGCGAGCAGCTGTCGATCCGGCAGGACTCGTTCGACCGTGTCTCCTTCATGCCGGGCGTCCTGCTCGCGGTCCGAGAGGTCGTGTCCCGCCCCGGGCTGACGGTCGGCCTCGAGAACGTCCTGGACCTCTCCTGAAGGCCCCGAGCATGCGGCGCGGAGTCGTTCCTGCTGTCGTCGTCACGGCGCTGTTCGCCCTGTACCTGTGGGCGGTCCTGGGCAAGGGGGTCGCGCTCGTCCGGACGGGCGACCCGTTCGGGATCACGATGGGTGTCGCGGCGCTCGTCGCGCCGCTCGTCTGCCTCGGGCTGATCGTGCGCGAGTGGCAGCTCGCGTTCACCGTGCAGCGCATGGCGGACCTGCTCGCCGAGCGCGGGGCGCTCCCGGTCGACGACCTGCCGCGGTCGCCGGGCGGAAGGATCGATCGTGACGCGGCCGACGCGGCGTTCGAGGTCGCGCGGGCCCGTACCGAGGCTGAGCCGGAGAGCTGGGAGGCCTGGTACCTCTTGTCGTTCGCGTACGACGCCGCGGGGGACCGCAAGCGTGCGCGCTCAGGGCTGCGGCGGGCATCGGCGCTGTTCCGTAGCGGGGCCCGCTAGCGCACGGCGACCCGCCGGAGCGAGACTTCCGCTAGAGCGACGCGCTCCAGCGCGACTCACGGACGTCCTTGAGGCCGGTCGCGAGCAGACGGGTGCGCCCGTCGGGCCCGAGCCCTGCACCGGCGAGGAACTGCTCGCGGCCCGTGTCGCCGTCGAGCACCCACGTGACGACCTCGTCCGCACCGTCCGACCTGAGCCGGTCGACGCCCGCCATGAGCAGGCGAGAGCCGTGACCGCCGCGACGGTGCTCAGGGAGCACCTCGAGCGACACGAGCTGAGCGGGAGCGACGGCGCAGAAGCCGACGACGTGCGGGCCGGAGCACGCGACGAGGACGGCGAAGCCCGGGCCCGGCGGGGACATGATCGCGTCGCGCCACTGAGCGCGGATGCGGTCCGCGTCGAGCTTGTCGAGCACGTCCTCGGTGAGGACGTCCGTGTGGGTCGCGGCCCAGGCGGAGAGCTGGATACGGGCGACGGCGTCCTCGTCACCCGAGACCGCGGGGCGGACCGAGACGTCGGCGGTCGGGGAGAACAGGCTCATCCGCCTAGTCTCTCTCACGGACGGACGTCGCGGCACACCGCGGACACACCCTCGTCGGTGGCGTGGCCCGGACTACGATCTGGGTCATGACTGCCCCGACGCGTGACACCGTCAGCACCTCGACCGCCAGCCCCGGGCAGGGTCCCGTCGACACGCAGTACGAGGACCTGCTGCGGCACGTCATGGCGACCGGTACGCCCAAGGCGGACCGCACCGGCACGGGGACGCGCAGCGTCTTCGGCCACCAGATGCGCTACGACCTGTCGCGCGGCTTCCCGCTCGTCACGACCAAGCGCGTGCACGTGCGTTCCGTCGTCGGTGAGCTCTTGTGGTTCCTGCGCGGGGACTCGAACGTCCGCTGGCTCCAGGAGAACGGCATCCGGATCTGGAACGAGTGGGCAGACGCCGACGGCGAGCTCGGGCCTGTGTACGGGGTGCAGTGGCGGTCGTGGCCGACACCGGACGGCGGTCACGTCGACCAGCTCGCGCAGGTGCTCGAGACGCTGCGGACGGACCCCGACTCGCGGCGCATCATCGTGTCCGCGTGGAACGTCGGCGAGCTCGACGCGATGGCTCTCGCACCGTGCCACGCGTTCTTCCAGTTCTACGTCGCGGACGGCAGGCTCTCGTGCCAGCTGTACCAGCGCTCCGCGGACCTGTTCCTCGGCGTGCCGTTCAACATCGCGTCCTACGCGCTGCTGACGCACATGGTCGCGGCGCAGGTCGGCCTCGAGGTCGGCGACTTCGTCTGGACCGGCGGGGACTGCCACATCTACGACAACCACCACGAGCAGGTGCGCGAGCAGCTCTCGCGCGAGCCGTTCCCGTTCCCGACGCTCGAGCTGAAGCCCGCGGCGTCGCTGTTCGACTACTCGTTCGACGACGTCGTCGTGCACGGGTACGAGCACCACCCCGCGATCAGCGCGCCGGTCGCGGTATGACCGCGGGCCGGCTCGGCATGATCTGGGCGCAGGACCGCGCCCGGGGGATCGGCCGCGACGGCGACCTGCCGTGGCACCTGCCGGAGGACATGGCGCACTTCCGCGCCACGACGCGCGGGTGCCCGGTCGTCATGGGGCGTCTCCAGTGGGAGTCGCTGCCGGAGCGGTTCCGCCCGCTGCCGGGCCGCGAGAACGTCGTGCTCACGCGGAACCCCGAGCTCGACGCCCCTGGTGCTCTCGTCGTGACGGAGCTGGCGGACGCGCTCGAGCACGTGCGCGGCAAGGACGCGTGGGTCGTGGGCGGGGGACAGGTCTACGAGCTCGCGATGCCGTACGCGGACGTGCTCGTCGTGACCACGATCGACACCCTCACCGAGGCGGACACGTTCGCGCCCGAGGTCGACCTGGACGAGTGGCGGCTCGTGGACCGTGAACCGGCGCAGGGCTGGACGACCGCCGCGAACGGCATGCGGTTCGAGATCTCCCGGTACGAGCGCGCGGGAGCTGAAGCGCTCTGAGAGCTCCGGGCGTTAGGGCGCCTCGGGCGCTGCGAGCATCTCCGACACGGTGACGAACCGGTAGCCGTCCGCCGTGAGCGTCGCGACGAGCCGCTCGACCTCGACGAACAGCGACTCTGCGGGCGTGCCGCGCCCGTCGTGGCACAAGACGATCATGCCGGGGCTCGCGGTCTCGATGTCACGGTCGACCTTCGCAGCCGCGCCGTCGGTGGGGAGGTGGTGCGACCAGAGCGCGATGTCGTACCCGTGCTCCGACGCGGCCCACAGGCCGGGGGAGTCGATCCTGCCCCACGGGGGGCGCACGAGGCGGGGTGTCGTGCCCGTGTGCTCGACGATCGCGTCGTGAGTGCGCCGGAACTCGTCGAGGAGGGGCGTCTGCTCGAGGACGGTCATGTCCTGGTGGTCCCAGCCGTGGCTCGCGATCTCGTGGCCCTGCTGCGCGGTCGCGCGGGCGACGTCAGGGTGCGCGACGACGTGAGAGCCGAGCACGAAGAACGTCGCGCGGGCGTCGTGCCGGGCGAGGAGGTCGAGGACCAGCGGCGTCCACCGTGGGTCGGGTCCGTCGTCGAACGTCAGGCACACGAGTCGCTCCGCGGGGTGACCGCGCCAGACGACGCGCGCGTCCCGGCGAGCCGTCTCCAGCTCGGGGCGCGGGCAGACGCGATACGTCGGGCTGTGCTTGCGTGGTCGGTGCGCGACGGCGTCGGACGCCGCGTAGGTCGACGCTGCGGCGAGCGCCGCCGCGGACAACGTCGTCGTCAGCAGCCGGCGCCGCGAGACGCCGACGGCCGTGCGTGCGGCTCGCTCGCCCTGAGACGCCTCGGTGCCGTCGCCCTCGGGCGTGCCGGCGCGCGTCGTGTCATCATCATGTTCTGTCCCTGCCCCCACGGTTCGCGAGGATAGCAGTTGGGGTGCCCTGGCCCGCACGACGCGACGGCGGACAAGCCCACGCCCGGAGGCGTGGCGCGGTAGGTTGTCACCATGCCTGCACAGACCCCTGCGCGCCCGTTCGGCGCAGTGCTCACCGCCATGGTCACCCCGATGCGTATCGACGGTGAGGTGGACATCGACGCCGCGGTGCGGCTCGCGACCCACCTCGTCGACCACGGCCACGACGGTCTCGTGCTCAACGGCACGACAGGGGAGTCGCCGACGACGCACGCGCCGGAGAAGGCCGAGCTCGTCACTGCGGTCGTCGAGGCCGTCGGAGACCGCGCACGGATCGTCGCCGGTGCCGGCTCGAACGACACGGCGCACGCCGTGCGCATGGCCGAGCAGGCAGCAGCAGCGGGGGCGCACGGCCTCCTCGTCGTGAGCCCCTACTACTCGCGACCGAGCCAGGAGGGCGTCTACCGGCACACGCTCGCCGTCGCAGAGGCGACCGACCTCCCGGTCATGCTCTACGACGTCCCGGCACGGACCGGGGTCCGCTTCTCACCCAGCACGATCAGCCGCCTCGCAGAGCACCAGAACGTCGTGGCGATCAAGGACGCGACGGGTGACATCTACGGGGCCTCCAAGCTCATCGCATCGACCGGCCTCGCCTGGTACTGCGGTGACGACTCGCTGTACCCCGCCTATCTCGCGTACGGCGCGAGCGGCATCGTGTCGGTCGCCGGGCACCTCGTCGGCGACCAGCTCGCCGAGATCACCGCAGCCTTCGACGCGGGCGACCACGCCCGCGCCTGGCGCGTGTTCTCGACCATCACGGAAGCGATCGACGCCGTCAACGGCGCCGGCTTCCAGGCCGTCATGGCCAAGGCAGCGCTCGAGATCCTCGGCCTGCTTCCCAACCGCATTCTTCGGCTGCCCCAGGTGGCAGCCACCGATGACGAGGTCGTCGGCGTGCGCAGCCACCTGGTGGCTGCCGGCCTGGTCGACTGAGCAGAACGAAAGGCACCACGTTGAGCCACTCCCACCCCGAGCTTCCCGCACCGCCTCCCTTGGCACCCGGCGCCCTGCGCATCGTGCCCCTCGGCGGGCTCGGTGAGGTCGGCCGGAACATGGCGGTCCTCGAGCACGAGGGACGCCTGCTGATCATCGACTGCGGCGTCCTGTTCCCTGAGGACCACCAGCCCGGGGTCGACCTGATCCTCCCCGACTTCGACTACATCAAGGACCGCCTCGACGACATCGAGGCGATCGTCCTGACGCACGGTCACGAGGACCACATCGGTGGCGTGCCCTACCTCCTGCGTCTGCGCCGCGACATCCCGCTCGTCGGGTCGCAGCTCACGCTCGCCTTCATCGAGGCGAAGCTCAAGGAGCACCGCATCACCCCGTTGACCCTCACGGTCAAGGAGGGGCAGACCGAGAAGCTCGGTGTGTTCGACTGCGAGTTCGTCGCCGTCAACCACTCGATCCCGGACGCGCTCGCGGTCGCGGTGACCACGTCGGCGGGAACCGTCCTGCACACGGGCGACTTCAAGATGGACCAGCTCCCGCTCGACGGGCGCGTCACCGACCTGCGCGCGTTCGCGCGCCTCGGCGAGAAGGGCGTCGACCTGTTCATGGTCGACTCCACGAACGCCGAGGTCCCCGGTTTCGTCACGAACGAGACGGAGATCGGCCCCGTGCTCGACGCCGTGTTCGACACGTGCGAGAAGCGCGTCGTCGTCGCGTCCTTCGCGTCGCACGTGCACCGGGTCCAGCAGGTCCTCAACGCTGCGCACTCCCACGGGCGCCGCGTCGCGTTCGTCGGCCGCTCGATGGTCCGCAACATGGGGATCGCGGCAGAGCTCGGGTACCTCGACGTGCCCGAGGGTCTGCTCATCGACATCAAGAAGATCGACACGCTGCGCGACGATCAGGTCGTGCTCATGTGCACCGGCTCGCAGGGTGAGCCGATGGCCGCGCTGTCGCGCATCGCGAACCGTGACCACAAGGTGTCTGTCGGTCCCGGCGACACGGTGATCCTCGCGTCGTCGCTCATCCCGGGCAACGAGAACTCGGTCTACCGCGTCATCAACGGCCTCACGCGCCTCGGCGCACGCGTCGTGCACTCGGGCAACGCCAAGGTTCACGTCTCGGGCCACGCTTCCGCCGGCGAGCTCCTGTACTGCTACAACATCCTTCGACCGAAGAACGTCATGCCGGTCCACGGCGAGGTGCGTCACCTGGTCGCGAACGGCGCCCTCGCGGTGCGCACGGGCGTTCCGCCTGAGCGCGTCGTGCTCGCTGAGGACGGCTTCGTGATCGACCTCGTCGACGGTAAGGCGTCGATCGTGGGCGCGGTCCCGTGCGGCTACGTCTACGTGGACGGCTCGAGCGTCGGCGAGCTCACGGACGCGGAGCTCAAGGACCGGCGGATCCTCGGCGAGGAGGGCTTCATCTCCCTGTTCGCCGTGATCGACTCGGGGACCGGCAAGGTCCTCGCAGGGCCCGAGATCCACGCTCGCGGCTTCGCCGAGGACGAGGCCGTCTTCGAGTCGATCCTGCCGCAGCTCACCGCTGCCCTCGAGGAGGCAGCCTCGACGGGCAGCGTCGACACGCACCAGCTGCAGCAGGTGATGCGCCGCGTCGTCGGTCGTTTCGTGTCGAACCGGCTGCGTCGTCGCCCGATGATCATCCCGGTGGTCGTCGAGGCGTGATCCTCGCCACGCAGCCCCGGCAGCCCGCCTCACGGCGGCGCCTGCCGGGGCTGCGTGCGTCTGGACGGTAGATTTCGCAGCATGGCGACACGTGGGTCCAGCTCCTCTTCCGGAACGCGCAACCGTTCGACGACGGTGCGCGCCTCGGGTGGAGCCGCGCGCCCCGCGGCCGCGAAGTCCGGGTCCGCGCGCGCCGGCTCGACCGGGCGCAAGCCCGTGACGGACGCAGGACCGGCACGGTCACCGCTCCCTGTCCGGATGGTCAAGGGAGCCTGGATGGGCTGCGCCCACCTCGTGGGCGGCTCCGCGCGGCGGATCGGCCAGGGCGCGCACGACCTCGACCCGGCTCACCGCCGCGACGGTGTCGCGCTGCTGCTCCTCGCGCTGACGATCATCACGGCGGGCCGGGAGTGGTTCCGGCTCGAGGGGTTCGTCATGGACTTCGTGCACGTGGTCGTGGCGGGCGCGGTCGGCATCGTGGGCGTCGTCGTGCCGCTGCTCCTGCTGTGGCTCTCGGTGCGCTTCATGCGCAACCCCACCGACTCGGCCGTCACGAGCCGCAAGTCGATCGGTCTCACGGCGATGGTCGTGTCCGTGTGCGGACTGGTCGCGGTCTGGGCAGAGCTGCCGGCCCCGCCGCGGTGGGATGCCGTGCAGTCCGCCGGCGGCCTCGTCGGCGTCGTCGCTGGCAACCCGCTCGTCGCCGGTCTGAGCGCGTGGATCGCCGTGCCGGTCCTGCTCATCCTCGGGTTCTTCGGGATCCTGGTGCTCACCGCGACCCCCATCAACCAGATCGTCCCGCGGCTCCGGACGCTCCTGGACCGCCTCACGGGCAAGGGCGTCCCTGCGGACGTGGACGAGGACGGGCCCCTGGCCCTCGCCGAGGGAGTGTCCCGGCATGACGGTGAGCCCGAGGAGGCGCCCAAGCGTCGGCGTCGGTTCGGCCGAGGCGGGTCCCGCGCGCAGGACGTCGCGCAGCACGACGGGCTTCCCGGCTACGTCGGCGACGAGGCGTTCGAGGCTGCCGCGCTCCGCGGCGAGATCGAGGCGGCCGAGGAGACGGAGGTGCTCGCGGCGGCGACCGAGGCGCTCGCTGCGCCCGTCGACCACGACGCCGTGACCGAGGCGATCACGGCCGTCGACGCGCCCGCGCACGAGCTCGCGGCCCCCCCGACGGCTCCCGTGCCGCCGGGGGAGCAGCCCATGCTCGAGGGCGACGTCGTCTACCTCCTGCCGAGCGAGGAGAGCCTCGTCAAGGGTCCGCCGCACAAGGTGCGCTCCGCCGCGAACGACCGGGTCGTCGAGGCGCTCACCAACGTGTTCGAGCAGTTCTCGATCAACGCGTCCGTCACGGGCTTCTCCCGTGGACCGACCGTCACGCGCTACGAGGTCGAGCTCGGCACGGGCACGAAGGTCGAGCGCGTCACCGCCCTCAGCAAGAACATCGCGTACGCCGTGGCGAGCGCGGACGTCCGCATCCTCTCGCCGATCCCCGGCAAGTCCGCGATCGGGATCGAGATCCCCAACGCCGACCGCGAGACGGTCGCGCTCGGCGACGTGCTGCGTTCGTCGGTGGCGCGCCGCACCGAGCACCCGATGGTGATCGGTATCGGCAAGGACGTCGAGGGCGGCTACGTCGTCGCGAACCTCGCGAAGATGCCGCACATCCTCGTCGCCGGCGCCACCGGCGCCGGCAAGTCGAGCTTTGTGAACTCGATGATCGTGTCGCTCCTCATGCGTTCCACGCCCGACCAGGTGCGCATGGTGCTCGTTGACCCGAAGCGCGTCGAGCTCACGATCTACGAGGGCATCCCGCACCTCATCACGCCGATCATCACGAACCCGAAGAAGGCCGCCGAGGCCCTCGAGTGGGTCGTGCGCGAGATGGATGCCCGGTACGACGACCTCGCGATGTTCGGTTTCAAGCACATCGACGACTTCAACACCGCGGTGCGCGCGGGCAAGGTCAAGCCGCTCGAAGGATCGCAGCGCAAGATCGCGCCGTACCCCTACCTGCTCGTGGTCGTCGACGAGCTCGCCGACCTCATGATGGTCGCGCCGCGCGACGTCGAGGCGTCGATCCAGCGCATCACGCAGCTCGCCCGAGCAGCAGGCATCCACCTCGTGCTCGCGACGCAGCGCCCGAGCGTCGACGTCGTCACGGGCCTCATCAAGGCGAACGTGCCGTCCCGCCTCGCGTTCGCGACGTCGTCGCTCACCGACTCCCGCGTCGTCCTCGACCAGCCGGGCGCGGAGAAGCTCATCGGCCAGGGTGACGCGCTCTTCATGCCGATGGGCGAGGCTAAGCCGATGCGCGTCCAGGGCGCGTGGGTCACCGAGAGCGAGATCCACGCCGTCGTGGCGCACGTCAAGGAGCAGCTCAAGCCCGTCTACCGCGAGGACGTCGCGGTCACCGCGGCGAAGAAGCAGGTCGACGAGGACATCGGCGACGACCTCGACGTCCTGCTGCAGGCGGCCGAGCTCGTCATCACGTCACAGTTCGGGTCGACGTCGATGCTCCAGCGCAAGCTGCGCGTCGGCTTCGCGAAGGCTGGGCGTCTCATGGACCTGCTCGAATCGCGCGAGATCGTCGGCCCCTCCGAGGGGTCGAAGGCGCGCGAGGTGCTCGTGCAGCCCGACGACCTCGCCGGGACCCTCGCGATGCTCCGTGGGGAGCCTGAGCCCGGCTCGGGCGCGGAGGCCTACGACCAGTCGGAGGACGGCGACCGCTACGCCGCAGGGGCTGACGCGGGCCTGCCGCCGGCCGCGACCGACTACTACGACGACGACACGCCGGGCGTCGACGACGCCTGGAACGAGACCGGTCGCTGACTGCGCTCAGGCGGTCAGCGCGGGCGGGAGATCACCTCGACGGTGCTGCGCTGGTGCTCGGGCGGTGAGGTGCGCTCCTGGAGGTCCGTGCCGACGGCGTCGCGCACGCGTGCATAGCGAGCGTCGATCTCCTTCGCGGAGAGCTTGCCGGTCGCCGCGCCGACGATGTCTGCGAGCGCGTGCAGGGTGTGCTTCCCGACACGGTCGACGGTCGTGCCGACCCACGTCATGTCGGTGACCTCAGCAGGGCCGCCGGCGACGCGCGTGACCTCGGCGACGAGCAGGAGCCCGTTGGACGACTCGGATGCGCAGCACTCCGCCGACTGGTTCGACAGGAGGTTGCCGAGCCCGTACGCGAGCCACATGCCGCGGCCCCCGGGCCCGCCCGCGAGCCGCGTCATGGGCTGGGGGACGTGCGCGTGGTGGCCGATGACGACGTCGACCTGGCCCGACTCAGCGAGAGCAGCGGCGACCTTCTCCTGGTGCTCCGTCGGGGCGGTGCGGTACTCGGTGCCGTCGTGGATCGAGACGAGCACGATGTCGGCGCCGTCGGCCCGAGCGGCCTTGGCCTGCGCGACGATCCGGTCCGTGTCGATGAGCGTCACGGACCAGGGCTTGTCCGCGTCGACGGGCATGCCGTTCGTGCCGTACGCCGCGGACAGGTGCGCGACGAGCGTCGGCTGGCCGTCGACGGTGACGCGGTACAGCGCAGGTGCCGCCGCCTCCTGCGCCGAGCGAGCTGTCCCGACGTGTCCCAGGCCTGCCGAGTCGAACACGTCGAGGGTGCGCTCGACACCTGCGTAGCCGCGGTCGACCGAGTGGTTCGACGCCGTCGAGCAGCCGTCCCAGCCCTGCTCCGCGAGATCCTCGACGAGCGCTGGTGTCGTGCCGAACATCGGGTAGCCGCTCACTGGTCGACCCTTCGGCGCGACGGGCACCTCCATGTGGCACAGCGCGAGGTCGGCGCCCTGGACCCACGGGTCGAGACCCGCGAGGAGCGGGCTGAAGTCGTAGCCGTCTCCCGCGCGCGCAGACTTCATGACGGGCAGGTGCGGGAGGACGTCTCCTGCGGCGAGGATCGTGAAGCTGATGTCCTCTGGGAGCGCGGGCGTCGTCGTGGTCGGCGCCGATGCGTCCGTCCCCGCTGCGCTCGTCGTGGTCGTGGTGGCCTGGGCGCCCCGCGTGTCATCGCGCACCGTCGTCGCGGCCGCGAGGCCTCCGGCGCCCACGACGGTCACGATCGCCGCCCCCAGGAGGACGCGTTGCGCGCGTGAGGCGCGTGGGGTGAGGCGGGCGTGGCGCATGCGAGGACACTAGCGCGACCGCGGCGCCGACAGCACGCAGCCCGCGTGGACGCCCTTTGTGCAGGACCTATCCTGGGTGGGTGCCGACTACGACGACGCCGTGGCGCCAGCAGTGGAACCTCCCGAACGCGATCACGGCCACCCGCATCGCGACCGTCCCGTTCTTCGTGTGGGCGCTCCTCGCCGACGGTGGCGAGTCCCAGACGTGGCGCTGGGTGGCGACCGTGATCTTCGCGGTGTCGGCGAGCACCGACAAGCTCGACGGATACCTCGCACGGCGGCGGAACCTCGTCACCGACCTGGGCAAGCTCCTGGACCCGATCGCGGACAAGGCGCTCGTCGGGACTGCGCTCGTCGGGCTGTCGATCATCGGCGAGCTGTGGTGGTGGGTGACCGCACTGATCCTCGTGCGTGAGCTCGGCATCACCGTCATGCGGTTCTTCATGCTGCGGTACGTCGTGCTGCCCGCCTCGCGCGGCGGCAAGGTCAAGACCGTCCTGCAGTCGGCAGCGATCGTCGCGCTGCTCGCGCCCACCTGGGTGCTGCCCGGCTTCGTCCATGTCGTGGGTGTCGTCCTCATGGTCGCGGCCGTGGTGGTGACCGTCGTGACGGGTGTCGACTACCTCGTCCAGGCCGCCCGGCTGCGTCCGAAGCGGTGACCGGCCGCGCCGCCGCGCTCGTCGCGCTCGTCGCAGCGCAACGGCGCACGATCGCCGTCGCAGAGTCGCTCACCGGCGGGGCGCTCGCGAGCGCGATCGTCGACGTGCCGGGCGCGTCGACCGTCCTGCGCGGGGGAGTCGTCGCGTACGCGACGGACCTCAAGGCGAGCGTGCTCGGAGTCGACGGGGACCTGCTCGCGCGGGAGGGCGCCGTGCACCCGCTCGTGGCGGAGCAGATGGCGGCAGGCGTCGCGCGCCTCGCGGACGCGTCGGTCGGGCTCGCGACCACCGGGGTCGCGGGACCGGACCCGCAGGACGGCCAGCCGGTCGGCACGGTGTTCGTCGCCGTGCAGGTGGACGGGCGCTCGACCGTGCGCCGCCTGGCTCTCGACGGCGACCGTGCGGCGATCCGGGCGGCCACCGTTGCCCGGGCGATCGGCCTCGCGCTCGAGGTGCTCGGCGAGGACGCACCGGGAGCGGGAACAAACGCGCCCGTCCGGTAGTTGTGACGAGTGTGCGGGTGATTCTCGAGGATCGCGGATTTGCCGAGGTGGTTATCGGCGGTCGGCGGTACCGTAGAACTACCAGCCGGACCGACGTCGCTACGAACGGCGGTGCACAGCACCGAACGCGGGCGGCCGACAAGCAGAGAGGGGGCGTCTGATGATTGTCCTACGACGAGAGATCGGGGACGTGTTGCGCGATGCGCGCCAGCGGCAAGGGCGAACCCTCCGTGAGGTGTCCTCGTCGGCACGTGTGTCCCTGGGCTACCTGAGCGAGGTCGAGCGCGGGCAGAAGGAAGCGTCTTCCGAGCTCCTGGGCTCCATCTGCGAGGCGCTGGACCTGCCGCTCTCGCTCGTGCTCCGCGAGGTCAGCGACCGCGTAGCCGTCGCCGAGGGTCTGCTCATCCCGGACACGGTCCCGGACGAGTTCGCCACGGCGGTCGACAGGTACCCGAGCTCGCGGCGCGAGCTCACCCCGGTCGGCTGAGCCGACCGCACCGGTGCGGCCGTCAGGTCCACCCACCCTGCCCTCGCTGACACCGCGGGCAGAAGAAGATCGGACGCTCGAAGGGCGGCCTGCGAGCCTGCCGCACGGTGACAGCCGTGCCGCAGCGCACGCACGGCCGCCCTACGCGTGCGTGGACCAGCCTCGCGCGGGCACCGAGGCCCTCAGCGACCGCTCGGAGCATGAGTTCGCGGGCGGTCGACAGGACGAGGGCGAGCTGCTCCTCAGGGATGTTCGCGAGCGGCTCCCACGGGTGCACGCGCGCGACGAAGAGGCTCTCCGACGCGTAGATCGTGCCGATACCGGCGAGCCGGGTCTGGTCGAGGAGCGCTTCCGCGACCGGGGTCTGCGGCTCGTCACCGAGCAGGTGCTCGCGCACGAGATCGACGTCGACGGCGAGGTCGTCCGCGAGCAGGTCTGGCCCCAGGTGCCCTAGGAGCGTGTGCTCGTCGCGGGTGCGGACGAGGTCGAGCATCCCGAGGCGGTAGCCGACCGCAGTCCACGTCTCGTTGCCGAGGACGGCGCGCACGAAGGGTGAGCGCCCTCGGGCCTGGTCGGAGCCGGTCCGTGCGACGTGCCAGGAACCCTCCATGCGCAGGTGCGTCCTGAGCGTCCACCCGTGGTCGGTCCGCACGAGGAGGTGCTTCCCGTACGCGGCGACCTCCGTGACTCGTCCGTCGCGGAGCGTCGCGTCGTCGACCCCGGGCCAGCGCAGGTCGACCCGGGAGAGCGTGGTGCTCGCGAGCGCCTGGTGGAGGCGCGAGGCGGTCAGTCGCAGGACGTCGCCCTCAGGCACGGCTGCTCCCTGCCGAGACGCGCAGCCCTCGCGGCGTCACGGCAAACCCAGCGCGGAGGAGTGCGGCGAGGGCGGGGCTCGACGCTCCGAACACCTCGTGCCCGTCGACCCTGCTGAGGGTGACCCGTCCCAGACGGCCTTCGCGCACGGCTTCGGCGAGCGCAGCCGCGCCCTCCCCGAGCACGTCGTCGTCCGTCGTGAAGGACAGCGCCGTGCGGCCGCCCTTCTCGACGAACCATACGAGCTCCCCGGCCACGAGAACGACGACCGCGCCCGCTTTGCGGCCCGGTCGGTGGGCCACCTCGCCCGGCGGCGGCCACGGCAGCGCTGCGCCGTACGGGTTGGCTGGGTCGGTCGCGGCGAGCACGAAGCATGCTGGCGTCGACGGGCTCGCGGAGCCGCCGTCGGCGGCACGCTCGAGGTCGCGCGCGTCCTGCCGCAGCGTGTCGACAGCGCCCGGGAGCGCGAACTGGGTGCCGCCCAGGTGCTCGACGAAGTAGCCCCGCCGGGCCTCACCCTGCGACTCGAGCGCACCGAGCACCCGGAAGGCGCCACCGATCTGGGTGCTGCTGACCTGCTCGGCGGCCGCCAGCGCCCGGGTGACGACGCCGTGCCGCTCGAGCAGGACGGTCGCGAGCGCGTGGGCGCGCACGGTCGGGTCCTGCTCGGCGCGCGGCAGGAGCGACCAACGTCCGCCGCCGTGGAGCGCCCCGGCGCGTCCTGCGCTGCTCGCAGCAGCGAGCGCCGCAAGGCCCGTCCGGCCGCGGCGCACCGGCCGTGCGGTGCGCGTGCGGCTGACGCGGGACCGGGTCGGGCCGAGGAGCTCGCGGACAGGTCCGAGGGAGTCGTTCGTGACCCGCCCGGCCCAGACGAGGTGCCACAGTGCGTCGCGGACGGCCGCCGTGAGGTCCACGGGGAGCTCGGCGGCGTCGCCGACGTCGCGGACCCGGTCGACGAGCCGGTCGAGGAAGAAGGCCCCGGCGCCGTCGAGCGCTGTCCGCACGAGGCGCTCGACCACGGCGGCGGTCGTGTCCTCGGGCTCAGGGGTCCCGACGGCGCCGCCGGCGAGCCCGTCCCACGGCAGAGTCAGGTGCGCCGTGTCGGCGAGGTGCAGGGACACGAGCCCGTTGCCCGCCGCGCGCCCCGCGGCCGGGAGCGCCGAGTGCCCGCACCAGAGCACCTCGCCCGACGTCGTGAGCTCGTCGAGCATGCCCGGCTCGTAGTCGACGACACGCGCCGGGAGGATGTGCGTCTCGAGGTCGCTCGCGGGCACAGGGACGCCGACGAGCTGCTCGATCGACGAGAGCAGACCGGTGCGGCCGCGGAGCGCGCCGACACGCTGCCAGCGCGGCAGGAACACGCCGAGCGTCCGCGGTGGGACCGGCTCGACCTCGGCGCGCAGGGCTGCGAGCGACCGCCGCCGCAGCACCCGCATGACGTCGCGGTGGCAGTGCTCGAGCCCTGTGCCCCCGAGCGCCTCGGGCAGGAGACGCCCGGACACGAGGTGTCCGGCAGCAGCCAGCCGGGTGAGCACGTCGTCGACGACGGCCGGGGGCAGCCCGAACCGCGCGCTGACGGCGCTCGCAGCGAACGGCACGTGGGTGCGTGCGTGGCGCAGCACGAGGTCTCCGACAGGGTCCGGGACGGGCGCCGTCAGGTCGACGGGCAGGCCGGCCGGGAGCGGGGCACCGAGACCGTCGCGCAGTCGTGCGGCGTCGGTCGTGGCCGCCCACACAGGGTCAGGACGCTCCGCACCCGGCAGTCTCGTGCTGAACACCTGCCGCGCGTCCGCGAGCGCCGCCAGCCAGCGGGCGGCGTGGTCGCGCACGTCGGGCAGGGTGCGTTCCTCGACCTCGGCGAGCGTGAGCGGCCCGAGCCGGCGGAGCATGTCGAGGACGTCGTCGGCGTGCCGGGACTGCCGGTCAGGGGCGAGACCGGCGAGCTCCGCCGCGGTGCGTGCGACCGCGTCGACATCGAGGAGGTCCGCGACCTGCGCCTCCGCGGTGCGGCCGAGCAGCTCGTCGAGGAGGTTCGGGTCGAGCGTGAGGGCGGCCGCGCGGCGCTCGGCGAGCGGCGCGTCGCCGTCGTACAGGAACTGGGCCGTGTAGCTGAACAGGAGCGACTGCGCGAAGGGAGACGGTGACGGCGTGTCCACGTGGACGACCGAGATCTCGCCCGTCGCGACGGCGCGCATGAGGTCGGCGAGCGCTGCGACGTCGAAGTCGTCCTGGAGGCACTCGCGGACCGCCTCGTGGACGATCGGGAACTGGTCGTGCCCGGACGCGACGGAGAGGAGCTGCGCGCTGCGCTGCCGCTGCTGCCACAGGGGCTGCCTGCGGTCGGGGGACCGGCGGGGGAGCAGGAGCGCGCGTGCGGCGGCCTCGCGGAACCGCGAGGCGAACATGACGGAGCCGCCGAGGTGGTCGCGTACCAGGCGGTGGACGTCCTCAGGGTCGAGCAGGAGGTCCTCGACGAGGTCGGGGGCCTCGGACGAGTCGGTCCAACGCGGCCCGGACGGGTCGTGTCGGCCGGGGCCACCGGGACTGTCGTCGGGCAGGCGCAGGACGATGCCGTCGTCTGCGTGCATCGCTGCGACGTCCACACCGAGCCGTTCGCGCAGGCGCGCCGCGAGCACGAGCGCCCACGGGGCGTGGACGCGCGCCCCGTACGGGGAGTGGACGACGATGCGCCAGTCTCCGAGCTCGTCGCGGAAGCGCTCGACGACGATCGTCCGGTCGTCCGGCACGGTCCCGGTCGCGGTCCTCTGCTCGTCGACGTACGTGAGCAGGTTGGTCGCCGCCCACGGGTCGAGCCCTTGAACCCGCAGCTCGAGGATGCGCGGGTCTGCGGGAAGGACCTCCTGAGCAGCGTCGCGTGCACGACGCGTGGGAGCGGCGGGCAGCGCGCGGACCCATGCGCCGAGAGCGCGGCCCAGCTCTGCCGGCCGACCAGGCGCGTCGCCCTTCCAGAACGGCAGCCGCCCGGGCAGGCCGGGTGCGGGGGAGACGAGGACGCGGTCGGGGGTGATCTCCTCGATCCGCCACGTGCTCGACCCGAGCGTGAACGTGTCGCCCGCGCGGGACTCGAAGACCATCTCCTCGTCGAGCTCGCCGACGCGACGGCCACCACGGGCGCGCACGGGCACGTCGTCGGTGTGGACGGCGTCGGACGTGGTCGAGCCTGAGACGCCGCCCGGCCCCGCGAGGCACACTCCGTACAGGCCGCGGTCGGGGATCGTGCCGCCGCTCGTCACGGCAAGCCGCTGAGAGCCGGGCCGGGCGCTCAGGACGTCGGTGCTGCGGTCCCACGTCAGTCGCGCGCGCAGCTCGCCGAACTGCTCGCTCGGGTAGTGGCCCGAGAGCATGTCGAGGACCGACCGGAGCGCAGAGTCGGGCAGGTGGGCGAACGGTGCGCTGCGCCGTACCGTCGCCGCGACGTCGGCGACCGTACGGTCCTCCATCGCGACCATCGCGACGATCTGCTGGGCGAGCACGTCGAGCGGGTTGCGCACGGGGTGCAGCGACTCGATCTGGCCGTCGCGCATGAGTGCCGCCGTGACCGCGGCGGGGACGAGGTCGCCGCGGAACGTCGGCAGGACGATGCCGTGGCTCGGGGCGCCCACCTGGTGCCCGGCGCGTCCGACGCGCTGGAGCCCGCTCGCGACCGACGGCGGGGAGCCCACCTGGACGACGAGGTCGACCGCGCCCATGTCGATGCCGAGCTCGAGCGAGCTCGTGGCGACGACGACCGGCAGCCTGCCTGCCTTGAGCTCTGTCTCGGTGAAGGTGCGCTCGGCCCGGGACATGGACCCGTGGTGCGCACGCGCGAGGACGCCGGCGGCGCCGGCGGCGGTGCCGGACTGGCCCGGCACCGCCGCCGGGTGCGTCGCCCCCGGGTCGGGGACCGTCTCTCCCTGCCGCTCGGCCCAGATCTCGTTGAGCCGTGCGGTCAGGCGTTCGGCCGTGCGGCGCGAGTTGGTGAACACGATCGTCGAGCGCCGTTCCTGTGCGAGGTCGACGATCCGCTCCTCGACGTGCGGCCAGATCGACGGCCGTGCGAGCGGGCCCGCGGCCGGGCCGGACAGGTCGGTCGGGTCCGGTGCCGGCATCGCCGACGTCGGCCGCGCGAGGTCCGTGAGGTCCTCGACAGGGAGCACGACGTCGACCTCGACCTGCTTGCGGGCGGGAGGCTGGACGACCGTGACGGCGCGGCCCCCGTCCTCCGGGGGCCGGTGCCCGGCCAGCACCTCCGCGACGACAGCGACCGGGCGGGCGGTCGCGGACAGCCCGATCCGCTGGGCAGGGCGGTCGAGCAGGTCGTCGAGCCGCTCGAGCGAGACCGCGAGGTGCGCACCGCGCTTCGTGCCGGCGACGGCGTGGATCTCGTCGACGATGATCGTGCCTGTGCCACGCAGTCCGTCGCGGGCGGAAGACGTGAGCATGAGGAAGAGCGACTCGGGCGTCGTGATGAGGATGTCGGGCGGCCGCACCGCGAGGCGCCGCCGCTCGGCTGGCGGTGTGTCACCGGTGCGGACGCCGCTCGTGAGGTCGGGGATCGTCAAGCCCAGGCGCCGGGCTGCGTGGCCGATCCCGGTGAGCGGCGCACGCAGGTTCCGCTCGACGTCGGCTGCGAGGGCCTTGAGCGGCGACACGTAGACGATCCGGTCCTGGACGGGCTCGGGGGCGATCGACGCGTCCTCAGGGCGTGGGCGTGCGAGGAGGCGGTCGATCGACCAGAGGAAGGCCGCGAGCGTCTTGCCCGAGCCGGTCGGAGCGACGACGAGCGCGTGGTCGCCGGCGTCGATCGCCGCCCATGCTCCGGACTGTGCCGCCGTCGGGGCGGCGAACGCGCCCTCGAACCACGCCCGCGTCGCCGGGTGGAAGCCGGCGAGGGTGTCGGCCGGCTCGCGTGCCGCGGGCTCGCTGCGCACCTCAGGACTGCTCATGCAGGACATTGTGTCGTTCACCACCGACAACGGCACGGCGGTGCTCCCGTCGCGTGGCAGGCTTGGTGGGTGCGCTACCGCGAGTTCTGGGACCTGGTCGACGACGTGTTCGGCCGCGCCTACGGGCGCTCGATCACGGGTGACCAGGTGCTGCCCCCGCTCCAGGACCGGACTGCGGTCCAGGCGCTCGACGACGGCGAGGAGCCGAGGGTGGTGTGGCACGCGCTGTGCGACGCGATGAGCGTCCCGGAGGACAAGCGATGGGGCACCGACCCGCACCGACAGGCCCCGCCGCGCCGCTGAGCGGCTCGCCGACACGCCGGGCGCGAGCACCGTCGCCTCTCGAACAGATGTTCGGTATCGTCTGTCCTCAGAGGCGTCGGCACGTCTCGGGAAGCACCGTTCCTGCCCCGTCCTGCGACGGTGTCAGAGGTCGGTCCTAGTGTCGGCACGACAGCACGAACGACCGGAGACGCGCGGCCAGCAGGTCGCCCGAGCACAGAGGTGACAGCCATGGCAGCAACCGCTGACCGCGAGAAGGCGCTCGAAGCAGCGCTCAGCCAGATCGACCGCCAGTTCGGCAAGGGCTCGGTGATGCGTCTCGGCGACGACAACCGCCCAGCCGTCGAGGTCATCCCGACGGGTTCCATCACGCTCGACGTCGCGCTCGGCATCGGCGGGCTCCCGCGCGGTCGCATCGTCGAGATCTACGGCCCTGAGTCCTCGGGCAAGACGACCGTCGCGCTGCACGCCGTCGCGAACGCCCAGCGCGCGGGGGGCATCGCCGCCTTCATCGACGCCGAGCACGCGCTCGACCCGGTCTATGCGCGCAAGCTCGGCGTCGACACCGACGCGCTGCTCGTGTCGCAGCCGGACACGGGTGAGCAGGCCCTCGAGATCATGGACATGCTGATCCGTTCGGGCGCGATCGACATCATCGTGATCGACTCGGTCGCGGCGCTCGTGCCCAAGGCCGAGATCGAGGGCGAGATGGGGGACAGCCACGTCGGCCTCCAGGCCCGGCTCATGTCCCAGGCGCTGCGCAAGATCACTGGCGCGCTGAGCACCTCGGGCACGACCGCGATCTTCATCAACCAGCTTCGCGAGAAGATCGGCGTGTTCTTCGGCTCGCCGGAGACGACGACGGGTGGCAAGGCGCTCAAGTTCTACGCGTCCGTGCGTCTCGACATCCGTCGCATCGAGACCCTCAAGGAAGGCACCGACGCTGTCGGCAACCGCACGCGCGTCAAGGTCGTGAAGAACAAGATGGCACCGCCCTTCAAGCAGGCAGAGTTCGACATCCTCTACGGCGTCGGCATCTCGCGCGAGGGCAGCCTGATCGACCTCGGCGTCGAGCAGGGAATCGTGCGCAAGTCCGGCTCCTGGTTCACGTGCGACGGCGACCAGCTGGGACAGGGCAAGGAGAACGCGCGGTCGTTCCTCCGCGACAACCCCGAGCTGGCAGCCGACATCGAGCGCCGCATCCTTGAGAAGCTCGGGATCGTGCCGAGCACCGACGAGCCGGCGGCCGCAGACGCTCCCGCGGCCGCGGTGGCTGACGCTCCCGCGGCGAAGACCACCAAGGCCGCCAAGAGCAAGAAGGTCGACTTCTGAGTCGCCCAGCCGCACGGACGCGTCGGCCCGCACGGCGGGACGGCGCGTCCGTGCGCATGGGCAGCGAGGGCGGAGCCATGTCCATCTCGGAGGAGGGAGGGGACGCCACCGTGCCTGCGCCCGATCCCGAGGAAGAACGCGAACGTGCCCGCGAGTATCTGCTCCGGGCGCTCACGGCCTCGGCCAAGAGCCGTTCGCGCCTCGCGCGGGGACTCGCTGACCGGGACGTCGACCCTGACATCGCCGCAGAGGTGCTCGACCGCTTCGAAGAAGTCGGGCTGATCGACGACGTGCAGTACGCGCACACGCTCGTCCGCACCCGGTTCACCGAGCGTGGTCTGTCACGACGAGCTCTCGCCGCGGAGCTGCGGAACAAGGGCATCGCCGAGGCGGTCGCGCGCGATGCGCTCGACCAGGTCGGCGACGACGACGAGCTCATGGCCGCACGACGCCTCGCCGCCTCGAGAGCGGCCCGGATGACGTCCCTTCCCCCTGACACGCGCCGGCGACGGCTCGCAGGGTTTCTTGGCCGCAAGGGATACTCGTCGAGCGTGTCCATGCAGGTGATCCGTGAGGTCGTCGACGGCGCAGACTGATGTCGACACCCTGGGCTGGTCGTCACGGGCCACATTCGTTTGAAAGGATGGCCCCGTAGGTCCGGTGCGCATCGTGAGGGAGGGTCATGGGAACGGTCGAGACGAGCATCCTGCTTCTGGTCCTGCTCGGCGCCTGCCTCGTCGCACTCCTCCTCGTCCTCGTCGCGCGACGCGAGGCTGAAGCCGTCCGCGAGCAGGCGCGTGACTATGCCGCCTCGGTGCGCGAGACCGCGATCGGTCAGGCGAAGGACGTCGCGGGCCGCGACGAGCGAGTCACCGAGCGGGAACGCAGCGTCGAGGCCGAACGTCAGCGGCTCGAGGGCGTCGAAGCGCGGCTCGTCTCAGATCGGGCGGCCATCGCAGCCCTGCAAGACACGGTCGAGTCCGAGCGTTTGAGGCTCGAGGACCTCGAGCGTCAGGTCGACCAGCAGCTTGCCGACAGTGCGGGCCTCAGCGTGAGCGACGCACGTGACCAGCTGGTGCGGCGGTTGCTCGACGACGCCCGCCAGGAGGCGCTCGACAAGGCGCGGCGCCACGAGGAGCAGGTTCGCAAGGAATCCGAAGCGAGAGCCCGCCGGATCATCGTCGACGCTGTGGGCCGGCTCTCTCTTCCGACGAGCGCCCAGGCCGCAGTGTCTGTCGTGCCGCTCCCGTCCCCGGACCTCAAGGGCCCCGTCATCGGCAAGGACGGACGCAACATCCGTGCCTTCGAGGCGCTCACCGGTGTCACGATGATCATCGACGACCAGTCCGACGACGTCGTGCTGTCGTGCTTCGACGCCGAGCGGCGCGAGGTCGCTCGCGTCGCTCTCGAACGGCTCGTCGCCGACGGGCGCATCAACCTCGATCGCATCGAGACCGCGGTGGCCGAGGCCACCCGCCAGACCGCAGAGCGCGTCCAGGCGAGCGGGCTCGCGGCCGCGCAGCAAGCGGGAGTCCGCGGCCTGGCACCCGAGCTCCTGACGATCGTCGGCCAGCTCTCCTACCGAACCTCGGGCGGCCAGAACGTGCAGGAGCACCTCGTCGAGACTGCCCTGATCGCCGCAGCGATCGCCGCCGAGGTCGGTGCTGACGCCGAGAGCGCCCGGCGCGCGGGGTTCCTCCACGACCTCGGCAAGGGCGTGAGCCGGGGTGGAGCCGGGACGCATGCTGCGGAGGGGGCACGGCTCGCTTCCCAGCACGGCGAGAGCCCGGTCATCGTCAACGCCATCGCGGCGCACCACGACGAGGTGCCCACCGAGACCATCGAGGCCGTGATCGTCCAGATCGCCGACGCGATCTCTGCCGCCAGGCCCGGCGCGCGCCGCGAAGACGCGAGCGCCTTCGTCCGCCGGATGGACGAGCTCGAGAGGCACGTCAGCCATGTGGACGGGGTCTCCGGGGTCGTCGTGATGGCCTCCGGGCACGAGGTTCGCGTGGTCGTCGAGCCTGACGCCGTCCCGGACTCCGCCCTCGCGGATCTTGCCGACCAGATCGCCCGTGACATCGCCGAGCGCGACCTCGTCCTCGGCCAGGTCACGGTCACCGTCGTGCGGGAGCTGCGCGCCCGCGCGACCGCGGGATGATCTCGCAGCGCCACGGCGCCTCGGGCCGTCACCTCGTGCTCGTGACCATCCCGGGTGCCTGAGGCGTCAGCCGTCCCGACGTCCGCGACCGCAGGCGTCGCGCCAGACGGTCCGCAGCCGTCGACAGAGCGAAGTTGATCGTGATGAAGATCGCCGCGATCACCATGACCGCCGGGATGTAGTTCGAGAAGTTCGTCGCGACGTACTCCGCCTGCCGCAACAGCTCCGCATAGCTGATCAGGTACCCGAGGGCGGAGTCCTTGACCACCACGACGAGCTGGCTCACCAGAGCAGGGAGCATCGCCGTCACACCCTGCGGGAGAAGCACGTTGCGCAACGTCTGCCCATGGGTCAGGCCCACCGCGAGCCCCGCCTCTCGCTGGCCCTGGGGAAGGGACAGGACGCCCGAGCGCACCAGCTCGGCGACGACCGAGCCGTTGTAGAGCGTCAGTGCCGTGACCACCGCAGTCAGCGCGAGCTTGTCTGACGGCACCAGCCGGTAGACGATCAGGAGCTGGTAGACGAAGACCATCATCAGGAGGACCGGGACCGCCCGGAAGAACTCCACGACCGCTCCGCTCACAGCACGCAGGACGCGGCTCTGCGACAACCGGCCGAGCCCGAGGACGACGCCGAAGATCCCCGCGAACACGACCGACCACGCCGCAGCCGTGAGCGTGCCGCCGATCCCCGGGAGGAGGTAGTCGGTCCACACGCCTGCTGTCAGGAACGGCTCCCACTTCGCCGCCGTCAGCTGGCCACGACGCTCGAGCACGACCAGCACCCACGCCAGCCCGCCGAGGAGCAGCAGCAGGGCCAGCACGTTGGCGACACGGAACGCGCGCCGCGTCCGAGGCCCAGGGACGTCGAACAAGGGGTTCGTGCTCATCGGGTCACCGCCACTCGTCGGGACAGCCATGTCATGAAGACGCCCACGGGGAGCACGATCACGACGAAGCCGATCGCGAAGATCGCGAACACCAGGAAGATCACGTCAGGACGGAACTCGATCATCTCCTTCATGACGTACGACGCCTCGGCGACCCCGATGGTCGCGGCGACGGTCGTGTTCTTCGTCAGCGCGATGACCACGTTGCCGAGCGGGGCGATCGCGCCGCGGAACGCCTGCGGGAGGATGACGAGCCGCAGGCTCTGACCGAACGACAACCCGATCGACCGTGCGGCCTCTGCCTGCCCCGTGGGGACCGTGTTCACACCGGACCGCAGCGCCTCGCACACGAAGGACGCGTGGTAGGCCGAGAGGCCGAGCACGGCGAGCCGGATGTTGTTGTCCACGATGAACGTCGGCGACGAGCTGTCCGCGAGCACGATGCCGAGCTGCGTGTAGAGGCCGAGGGAGCATGCGACGAGGATGAGAGTCAGCGGCGTGTTCCTCACGACGTTGACGTAGATCGCTCCGCCGAGCTGGAGCGAGGGGATCGGCGAGATCCGCATGACAGCGAGGACCGTTCCGATCCCGAGCGAGCCGAGGAGCGCCATCCCGGTCAGTCGCAGTGTCATCGCGAACGCCCCGAGGATGTCGTACTGGGCGAACAGCGAGGAGACGTCGGCATAGAGCGTCGTCATCGATCACCTCGTGGTCGGAGGAGGGACGGGCGGGCGCGTCCCCGCGCCCGCCCGGGAAGGGTCAGCTGCAGGCGGCAGGGGTGGGCGGGTTCGCGGCGCTGGGGGTGTAGCCCTCCGCCGTGTTGTCGTCCACGGCCTTCTGCCAGGCCCCGTCCTCGATCATCTTCGTGATCGCGTCGTTGACCTTCTGGCACGTGTCGTTGTCCTTGGGCAGTCCGACGCCGTACTGCTCCTCGGAGAACGGGCTGCCGACGACCTTGAGCTTGCCTGCGTTGGCCGGCTGGGCGGCGAAGCCCGCGAGGATGATGTCGTCGGTCGTGACGGCGTCGATCGTGCCGGCAGCGAGCTGCTCGATGCACTTGGAGTACGTGTCGAACTCCTGCAGCTGGACGCCCGTCGAGTAGTCGTCCTTGACCTTCTGTGCCGACGTCGAGCCCTGCACGGAGCAGAGCTTCTTGCCGTCGAGAGCGTCGGGGCCGGTGATGTCGGTGTTGTCGGCTGCGACGAGGAGGTCCTGGCCGGCGATGAAGTAGGGGCCGGCGAAGGCGACCTTCTCCTTGCGTGCGTCGGTGATCGAGTACGTCGCGAAGATCATGTCCACCTGACCGGACTGGAGCATGTTCTCCCGCTGCGGGGAGGGGGTCTCCTTGAACTCGATCTGGTCCGCCTCGTAGCCGAGCTCCTTGGCGACGTACCGGGCGACGTCGACGTCGAAGCCCGAGTAGTCCGAGCCGCTGCGGAGGCCGAGCCCGGGCTGGTCGAACTTGATGCCGATCGTGAGCTTGTCGTCGTCGGACGATCCGCAGCCGGTGAGCAGTGCGGCCATGGCTGCAGCGGCCGTGCCGGCCGCGATGAGCTTCGTGCGCATGGTGTTCCTCCAGGGTCTCGTCTCCCGCCGCGGTGGGGCGGGGGTCAGTGGGTGAGGATCTTGGACAGGAAGTCGCGGGCGCGGTCCGTGCGGGGCGCCGTGAAGAACGTCTCGGGGTCTGCCTCTTCGGCGATCTGGCCGTCCGCCATGAAGACGACGCGGTCGGCGGCGCGGCGGGCGAAGCCCATCTCGTGGGTGACGACGATCATCGTCATGCCGTCCTTCGCGAGAGCGACCATGACGTCGAGGACCTCGTTGATCATCTCGGGGTCGAGCGCGGAGGTCGGCTCGTCGAACAGCATGACCTTGGGGCTCATGGCCAGGGAGCGGGCGATCGCGACGCGCTGCTGCTGGCCGCCGGACAGTGCCGCGGGGAGCTTCTGCGCCTGGTTCTGCACGCCCACGCGCTCGAGGAGGGCGAGCGCCTGCGTCTGGGCGTCGCTCTTCGACACACCACGGGCCTTGATGGGGCCGAGGGTCACGTTGTCGAGGACGGACCGGTGGGCGAAGAGGTTGAAGGACTGGAAGACCATGCCGACGTCGGCGCGCAGGCGGGCGAGCTCCTTCCCCTCTTCCGGGAGGACCTTGCCGTCGACGCGGATGGTGCCCGAGTCGATCGTCTCGAGGCGGTTGATCGTGCGGCACAGGGTCGACTTGCCCGAGCCTGAGGGGCCGATGATGACGACGACCTCGCCGCGCCGGACCTCGAGGTTGATGTCCTGCAGGACGTGGAGGTCGCCGAAGTGCTTGTTGACGTCGATCAGCTCGACGAGCGGCCCGGTCGACTCGCGCGGGGACTGCCCGTCAGTGCCGGGTGCATGCCGACTTGCCGGTGTTGTGCCGTTGTCCACCATTTCCCTACCGTAGGTACTGACGGTCGGGCGCGCCACCCAGACAGGTCACGAAGAGGTATCGATCGGGTCATGGACGCAGGTCTCATGCGTCGGACGGCCGCTGCGCGAGGGTGCCGGGAGCGGCTCGTTGGCGCCGTAAACTGGGAGGGATGTCCACACGTACCCAGACCCCCGCCCTGCCCGACGTCGACGCGTCCGCTGCCGCCGCACGCACCTATGCGGTGCGCACCCTCGGCTGCCAGATGAACGTGCACGACTCCGAGCACATGGCCGGGATGCTCGAGCAGGCAGGCTATGTCCGGGCCTCCGCGGCCGACGAGGCTGCCAGCCGCGCTGACGTCGTCGTCATCAACACGTGCGCCGTCCGCGAGAACGCAGCGAGCAAGCTGTACGGCAACCTCGGCCAGCTCGCCGAGATGAAGCGCGAGCGCCCGGGCATGCAGATCGCCGTGGGTGGTTGTCTCGCGCAGAAGGACCGCGCGGGCATCGTGGACCGGGCGCCGTGGGTCGACGTCGTCTTCGGGACGCACAACCTCGACGCGCTGCCGGTCCTGCTCGAGCGGGCCCGGCACAACGAGAAGGCTCAGGTCGAGATCGCCGAGTCGCTCCAGGTGTTCCCGTCGACGCTCCCGACGCGCCGCGAGTCTGTGTATGCGGGCTGGGTGTCGATCAGTGTCGGCTGCAACAACACGTGCACCTTCTGCATCGTGCCGCACCTGCGCGGCAAGGAGCGCGACCGTCGCCCGGGGCAGGTCCTTGCGGAGGTCGAGGCGCTCGTCGCGCAGGGCGCGATCGAGGTCACGCTCCTCGGCCAGAACGTCAACTCGTACGGTGTCGAGTTCGGCGACCGCGGTGCCTTCGCGAAGCTGCTGCGTGCGTGCGGACAGATCGAGGGGCTCGAGCGCGTGCGCTTCACGAGCCCGCACCCCGCCGCGTTCACGGACGACGTGATCGACGCGATGGCCCAGACGCACAACGTCATGCCGCAGCTGCACTTCCCGCTGCAGTCGGGCTCCGACCGGGTCCTCCGTGCGATGCGCCGTTCGTACCGCTCGGAGAAGTTCCTCGCGATCCTCGACAAGGTGCGCGCGCAGCTTCCCGACGCCGCCGTGAGCACCGACATCATCGTCGGCTTCCCGGGGGAGACGGAGGAGGACTTCCTCGAGACGCTCCGCGTCGTCGAGGCCGCACGGTTCACGAACGCGTTCACGTTCCAGTACTCGCCGCGCCCCGGCACGCCCGCAGCCGAGCTCCCGGACCAGCTTCCGAAGGAGGTCGTCCAGGAGCGTTTCGAACGGCTCGTGGCGCTCCAGGACCGGATCAGCGAGGAGGAGTCGGCGCGCCAGCTCGGCCGCGTCGTCGAGGTGCTCGTCGGAGAGGGTGCCGGCCGCAAGGACGACGCGTCGCACCGCGTCACGGGCCGTGCCCGCGACAACCGGCTCGTGCACGTCGCACTGCCTGACGGCGTCGCTCGCGTCGTGGGTGAGGCCGGCGGCGCGGACGCGCGCCTCGCGGAGGCCGTGGACCCACGCCTCCCGCGCCCGGGCGACCTCGTCGTCGCTCGCGTGACCCGCACGGCACCGCACCACCTGGTCGCGGACCGCAGCGAGGTCGACGACGTCTACGAGGTGCGCAGGACGCGCGCCGGTGACGCGTGGGTCGCGCGCGAGCGCGCCCGTCTGGGGCTGGGCGGGGACGACCACTCGCACGGCTCGGCCCCCGCGTCGGGTGGACCGGTCACGCTCGGGCTGCCGATGATCCGTCGCGCCTGACGTCGTCGCGCTCAGGCGCCGCGCGGCCTCAGTCCGCGTCAGGTGAGTCGGACGGCGGCAGAGTCGCTGCGACGTGCTCGAACAGCTGGAGCGTGGTCGCCAGCCCCGTCAGGACGGACCTGCCGAGCTGCTCGTCCGTGACGCCGTGAGCAAGGTCGATCGACCACTCGCCGTAGACCGCGAGCAGGCCGCCCTCGTCGCGGACATAGGCCTTGGGCCAGAAGCGGTCCCGGTTCCAGCCGTTGATGACGTGCAGGAGAGAGGCGCGGGCGGCGAGGGGGAGCGTGGTCGCCCAGCGGCCCCGTACCTGGAGCACCTCCTCCCGCTCACCCGAGACGATGAGCCAGAACGGGTTTCCGTTCCAGCTCGCGGCGAGGTCGCCGTCGTCGTCCATGACGTGCTTGTAGCCTTCGCTGTCCAGGTATGCCGCGATGCGTGCGCGCGTGAGCGGGATCGGGACGGGCCCCGACGCCTGCGGCTCGTCCGCCCGACGCCGGAACGGGAGCCCCCTCATGACCCCGCCTCGAGGAGCGGGTCGGGGAACCGCGCGTCGAGCCCGGCGAAGAACGTCGCGGTCGTGGCGAAGGCAGAGCTGACGAGCTGCGCGAGCTGGGCGTCGTTGACCCCCTCGTGAAGGTCCTGGGCGTTCTCCGCGCGGACCATGACAGCGCCGTCGTCCCGGACCTGGGCGTAGCACTTGGGCCAGAAGCGCTGCATGTTCCACTCGTTGCAGAACGTCAGGATCTCGTCGAGGTGGTCGATCGACGCCTCACGGTTCCACTGGCCGCGCACCTGGAGGATCGTGGGCGGCTCACCGAGCGTGGACAGGACGAACGAGCGCGTCCCCCACAGGGCGGTCAGCTCGCCGGTCCGTTCAGCGACCGAGAACCCGGCACCCCGTCGGCGCAGGTCGGCTGCGACGCGTTCGATCGTGAGCGGTCGCGGGAAGACGGTGGGATCGGTCGTGGTCGGGTGCTCGTCCGGAAGGTCGAGCGGAGACAGGGTGGGACCGGCCGAGGCGTCCTGACCTGCGCTGTCGGGCTCCTCGGACGGCCCGCGGCGGGAGTCGCGCGTCCAGAAGGGCATGATCGCCACCCTACCCTCGGGTACCGTGTCGGGGTGTTGAGGACGAACGGGCGGGAATCCGGGAGCGACGCCGCCGGACGCGTCGTCGTCGCGGTGGTGGGGCCGACGGCGACGGGCAAGTCCGACCTGGCGATCGAGCTCGCGCTGAGGCTCGCCCCGAGCGACGGCGTCCAGGGCGAGGTGGTCAACGCGGACGCGTTCCAGCTCTACCGCGGCATGGACGTCGGTACTGCGAAGGTGCCTGTCGAGCAGCGCCGCGGCGTCGTCCACCACCAGCTCGACGTGATCGACCCGTCCGAGGAGGCGTCTGTCGCGGCGTTCCAGCGCGAGGCGCGTGCGGACGTCGCCCGCATCCTCGGACGTGGGGGGCGGCCTGTCGTCGCTGGCGGCTCTGGCCTGTACGTGCGGGCGCTGCTCGACCACATCGAGTTCCCCCCGACCGACCCCGGCGTGCGCGCCGCGCTCGAGCGCCGGGCCGAGGTGGAGGGGACGCGCCCCCTCCACGACGAGCTGGCCCGACGCGACCCCCAGGCCGCAGCGAACATCGGTGCCGGCAACACCAAGCGGATCGTGCGCGCGCTCGAGGTCATCGAGATCACGGGCGAGCCGTTCAGCGCGCACCTCCCGGTCCAGGAGCACGTCCGGCCGACCGTGCAGATCGGGCTCGACCACGACCGTGCTGCGCTCGACGCACGCGTCGCGGCCCGGGTCGAGCGCATGTGGCGTGACGGTCTCGTCGACGAGGTCCGCGCCCTGCGCGGGCGCGGCATGGGCCGCACCGCGAGCCGCGCCGTCGGCTACGCGGAGGTCCTCGCGATGCTGGACGGCGAGATCGACGAGGCCGAAGCGCAGGAGCGCACGGTCGCCGCGACCCGACGGCTCACCCGCAAGCAGATGGGTTGGTTCGGGCGTGACCCGCGGATCGTGTGGCTCGACGCGCAGGCGCCGGACGTCGTCGAGCAGGCGCTCGCTGTGGTCGAGAGAGCGGACGCCGGGACGCTGGACCCTGTCGACCTGACCGTCCCGGTGCGCCGTACCCTGGGCTCATGACGCAGCAGCTGGCCTTCTCCAAGGGGCACGGGACGCAGAACGACTTCGTCCTCGTCGCCGATCCGGACGACCAGCTCGCGCTGACGCCCGACGACGTCCGCGCCCTGACCGACCGTCGTGCCGGCATCGGGGGCGACGGCCTCATCCGCGTCGTGCCGAGCTCCGCTCTCCCGGAGGGACGCGCCGCGCTCGCGGACGCCCCGGACGCGCAGTGGTTCATGGACTACCGCAACGCCGACGGTTCGATCGCCGAGATGTGCGGCAACGGCGTGCGCGTCTTCGTGCGTTTCCTCGAGCACCTCGGCCTCGCGGACCTCGCGGACGGGCGCGCGCTCGCGATCGGCACGCGCGCCGGAGTGCGTCGCGTCCGGCGCGAGGGCGACCAGTACGCGGTCGAGATGGGGGAGTGGCGCCTCACGGGCGGGACGCAGGCGCTCGCCGACGGCTACGACGCGCAGGTGCGCACGACGGGGCTCGACGGCGTACGGGTCGCGCTGAGCGTCGACATGGGCAACCCGCACACGGTCGTCGCGCTCGCGACGGACGCCGAGCTGGACGGGCTCGACCTCACCAGCATCCCCGAGGTCGCGCCGGTGCCGCCCGCCGGGACGAACGTCGAGTACGTGGTGCCGCGCGCGGAGACGCACGACGGCGGCGGTACGACCGTCGGGCCCGTGCGCATGCGCGTCCACGAGCGTGGCGTGGGCGAGACGCGGTCGTGCGGCACCGGCGCATGCGCGGCTGCGCTCGCGGTCGCGGCGTGGGCCGGCGCGGGTGCGCCGAGCACGTGGTTCGTCGACGTCCCTGGCGGGAGGGTGCGGGTCCGGATGCTGCCGGACCAGCGCGTCGAGCTCGCGGGACCGGCGGTGCTCGTCGCGCACGGGCACGTCGACCTGGCCGAGCTGCGGGCGGGGCTGACCTCCGAACCCGCGTGACGGCGGGCTGGTCAGGTCGCCATCAGCCTGCTCAGCACCGCGGCGGCGTCGTCCTCGCGACCGAGGGCGGTGAGGAGCTCGACGAGCTCGTCCGACGCCGCGCCCCGGCTGGACCGTTCGCCACGGATCATGGTGAAACCCTCCACGGCTGACTCGAGCAGGGCGACCGCAGCCTCCGGGTCGCTCTGCGCCCGGCACCGGCCAGCGAGCCAGAAGGCGTGGGCGGCGTCACCCGTGCGACCGAGCCCGGCCATCTCGGCGGCGACGTCCTCCGCGATCTCCGCTGCCTCATCGAGGTTCCCGAGCGTCGCGAGCAGGCGCGCCCTGGTGTCCCGCAGCTCGGCGGCCTCGAGCGCGAGCTGTGCGCTGTCACGAGCGGTGAGGCTCGTGCCGTGCCCCGGTGCCGGCTCGTCGGGCTGCTGGCCCGCGATCTCGATGAGGACACGGTCGACGAACTGGAGCACGGCTTCCTGGTCTCCGCGTTCCGGGGCGACGGCCGCGGCGGCCCGCGCGACGGGGCCCGCGGTGCGGGGGGCGGCGCCGCCTGCCCTCAGGAGCGCGAGAGCGCGTCGGAACGCACCGGTCGCGCCGACGGCGTCGTCCTCGAGCGCCGCGAGCTGAGCGGCCTCGGCCAGCGCGAGCCCTGCTGTCTCGAGGTCTCCCTCGGCCTCGGCGAGGGCGGACGCCTGGGCGTAGACCCGCGCGGCCGCGACCCGGTCGTCGGCCACGAGCGACTCGGCCTGCGCGAGGAGCGTGTGGGCGTTGTCGAGGCTGTCGGCACTCTCGCTGCCGGGCTCTGCTGACCCGGTCTGGGCCGGGCCGTGCTCGTGGGGTGCGGCGCTGGTCGACAGGACGTCGAGGTCCACCCGGAGCGTCCGCACGTCCCTGTCGCGGGAGCGGGCGAGCCTGGCGGAGGCAGCGTCGTTGCCGTTGCGCGCGTCGAAGGCTCGAGCGAGCTCGCGAGCCTCGGCGTCGATCCACGCCGCGAGCTCGTCGACCGAGGACGCCGGGACCCCGGGCAGCGAGACCGGGGTCGACGGCTCGGCCATGGCGATGACGCGGACGCCGACGCCGACGTGCGTGAGGACGCTCAGCCGCTCGCCCGGGGAGTCCGCCTCGAGCAGCGCCCCCGCGACCTTCTCGAGCATGCGGAGCGCGCGGCCGTGGTTGCCGGTGCGGGCGAGCAGCTCGACGTGCCGCGCCGTCGGCGCGTCGAGAGTCGTCTCCCCGTCGAGGTGGCGCAGGCCGCGGCGGTGCGTGCGGACGACAGCGTCCGCGTCGCCCGCGTCGAGGTAGGCCAGCTGGAGGTGCGAGAGCATGTCGCCCGGCTCTGTCGCGCACGAGGGCGACCCCGTCAGCACCGTCTCGAGCAGGCGGATGCCCTCGTCCCGGCGCCCCACCTCGAAGAGGTAGGCGGCCCGGTCTCCCGGCTCGCACGCCTCGCACTGCGAGTAGTCGTCGCGCGGCGTGGCGACCCAGGTCTCGTAGGCTGCCGCGACCTCCTCAGGGGCGGCGCCGCGGGCTCGCGCCCACTGGAACCGGCTGAGCTCGACGGCGTTCATCCCGTGGCCGGCTACCGCGAACCGCCGCGCCATGTCCTCGAGCGTCGACGTGATCTGGGCGACCGAGATCTCGGGGAAGTCGGACAGGTGCCCGACCATCCACTTGAACGACCAGAACAGGGCGTGCGAGTCGTAGGCGTCGAACAGGTCGGGGCGCTCGTCGTAGAGGCGCAGCGCACGCGTGAACGGGACGTACGCCTTCGCGACGTCGCCTCCCCACACGTAGGCGTCGACGAGGGACGTGTACGCGTAGGCGCGGACCTCGTCGGGCCCTTCCGCCTCGATCCGCTCGACCTCGGCCAGCGTCGCGGCGGTCCTTGCGACGCCGTACGGCAGCGCGTTCGTGCGACCGAGGGCTGCCTCGGCTTCCTGGCTCGTCCTGGTCACGGGTTGTCCTCCCGGTCGTCCTGCGTGGTCTGGTCTGGTGCGGTGTGCAACGCACTGTCGAGAAGCGTCGTGAGAGCGCCGTCGAGCAGGCGTGCCTCGGCGTCGTGGAGAGGGCGGCCCGACGACAGCAGGCTCGTGACGTAGAGCGCGTGGGTGCCCGCGTCGCGCACCGGTCCCGCCGTCCCGGCGAGCAGGGCACGGACGGTCGGATTGGCGTCGTTGAGGACGAGCCGGCGCGGTGGAGCGGGCGCCGTGAGCCCCGCGACGATCCCGCCCCAGACGTCGTCAGCCGACTCAGCCGTCCGCTGCGCCTCACGGGCGTGGTCGCCCTCGGCGTCACGCAGCAGGACAGCAGGGAGCGTGACGGGCTCGAAGCGCCGCAGCACGACGTCGCACCCCGCCTCGTGGAGCGCTGCCGACGCGTCACGCAAGGCGTCCGCGACCTCGAGCTCACGCACCGGCGCGACCTCCTCGAGCTCGTGCGCGACGTCCTCCGCCCGGACCCGCGCCGCGCGCCACGCCGGGAAGCGGCGCGCGACGCGGTCGAGGAGGTCTCCGTCGTAGACGTAGCCGCCGTTGACGATGAGCACGTCCTGCGCGCTCGCCACCGGCGCGAGACGGCGGAACTCCTCGAGGTCCGTCGTGTACAGCAGGGGCGCGCCGTCGAGGGCCTCGGCAGCGGCCGCGAGCGTCATCGGGCCTCGTGTGGACTCGAACGGCAGGACGCGCGCAGCGACGTCGAGCATCTCGTCGTCCTGCAGCGCGAGCGCCCGCACCGCGAGGTGGTGCGTGCGGAGGAACGCCGTCGCGAGCGGCGACCCCTCGGCGAGAGTCTCGAGGAGCCACGCACGCACCTGGCGCCCGAGGGCCTCCCGGGTCGCAAGGAGAACCTCGTCGTCGTAGAGCCCCTCGCGGGAGGCGGTCGGGCGCAGCGCGCCCACGTCGACGACGCACCGCACG
The DNA here is from genome assembly GCF_012396185.1 of Sanguibacter hominis ATCC BAA-789. GTDB lineage: Bacteria > Actinomycetota > Actinomycetes > Actinomycetales > Cellulomonadaceae > Flavimobilis > Flavimobilis hominis. The sequence continues at coordinate 87,176 of NZ_JAAXOW010000001.1, read as the reverse complement.
AAGAACGCCCACGGCGGCAACAGGTCCGGGATCGATGCCGACAGCAGCATGCGGCGCAGGTAGACGCGATGCTGGGGCGTGCTCGTCGGCGCGATGGCAGACGGCAGCACGTATGCGACACCGGTGAGCCCGGCGAGCGGGAGGTCGAGGTCGATCCGGGCGAGCGGCGTGAAACCGAGCGTCCGCTCCGCATGGTCGACGAGCGCCGCGTCGCGCTCGCGGTCCGTGGCGCTGTGCCGGGACCACGGCAGCCGAGCTGCGCTCACGCGGCGGCGGACGGTACCCGATCCGTCCTCGAGCTCCGTCGTGACGAGGACAGGCACCGGCAGCAGCCCGCCGACGTCGGTCGCGAGGGCCGTCACGGTCTCGACGGACAGCCAGTGCTCCATGTCCCGCCGAGGGCGTAGGCGCACGAGGCTCCCGCCGCCGCCCGGGACGTCCGGGTCGTCGGAGCGGATCGCCGTCAGCTCGTAGCGCCCGTCGGCGAACCCGCGCCAGCGGATCGCCGGCGCGTGCGGGTCTCGAGCCGAGCGCGACACGAGCTCGATCTCGTCGGCAACCATGAACGCTGAGAGCAGACCGATGCCGAACTGCCCCAGGTACTCGCTCCGAGCCGCGCCGAGGTCGGCGTCACGCTTGGAGGACCGGCCGATCGTGGCGAGCAGCTCGACCGCCTCGGCACGGGTGAGCCCGATCCCGTCGTCGCGCACCTCGAGGGAACCGTCAGCGCACGGCGTCAGGAAGATCGCTCCTGCACGCTCTGGCACCCCCTCGTGCATGGCGCGCGCGGTCAGCGCGTCGACACCGTTCTGGAGGAGCTCGCGCAGGTAGACGCGAGGGCTCGAGTACAGGTGCCGGGCGAGCAGGTCGACCATGCCGTGCAGGTCGACCTGGAACGCAGCCGTCTCGCTCGAGGCCTCCGCCGACGCCGAGCCGGTCACTCCGCGTCCGCCGGCGCCCACTGCGGGAACGCCTCGGCGAGCCGGTCGAAGAGCTGCAGGCTCGTGAAGAGCGCGCACTTGAGGAGCTGTTCGAGCTGGTCGTCCGCGACCCCGAACTCGAGGTCGGTCGACATCTCGGCGTAGACACCGGTGCTCTCTGACTCCTCCCGCGTGTAGACCTTGGGCCAGAGGCGGTCGCGGTGGTGCTCGTCGAGGAACGGCAGGAGCTCCGCCTGGGCGCCGGCCGGGGCGTCACCCGCCCACCGCCCCCTCACCTGGAGGATCTCGTCGCGCTCGCCGAGGAGGAAGAAGTAGAAGAGGTGGCCGTCCCACGTGCCGAACACGTCGCCGTCCCCGTCCACCCCGATGTTCCAGTCAGCGGCCTCGAGGATCGCGGCGACGCGCTCGCGGGTCACGGGCGTGTTGGACCCGGTCGCGACTGCTCCTGCTGGCTTGGTGAAGAACCCCATCTGATCTCCCTCGTCGTGCTCCCGTGCGGGTGCGGTGCGGACGTTCGCCTGAGCGACGCGCCCACACTAGCGACGGCCTCTGACGCTGGCGCGCCGAGGTCCGGGGACGGCGGGGTGAACTTCTGTCGCCCGGCGACGCGTCGCACCGAGGTGCCGTCGGGCGGCGGTGATACGTCAGGACGCAGGTCCGGGCACCCGCAGGACGCGGAAGCCCTTGGCCGAGGCGGCCTTGCTCGTCCCCGGCGCGACCTCGGCGTCGATCCACGCCTGCAACGAGTCCGCGCCGAGGTTCCGCTGGACCACCAGGTAGCCCTCAGCGCCAGGCTCGAGCCGCGGGAGCCACGTCCGCAGGAGGCCGTGCAGCACGTCCTTGCCCACGCGGATCGGAGGGTTCGACCACAGCGTCGCGAAGCGGACGTCGGCGGGCACGTCCTCGGGCCGGCGCGCGACGACGTTGTCGAGACCGAGACGCGCCGCGTTGCGGCGCGTGAGGTCGAGCGCACGCTCGTTGACGTCGACCGCCCACACGGTCGCCTCGGGCGCCTGGAGCGCGAGGGTCAGGGCGACGGGACCCCAGCCGCACCCGACGTCGAGCAGGTTCCCGCGCTGCGGAGGCTCCGGCACCGAGCGGAGCAGCACCTGCGTACCGAGGTCGAGGCGACCGGGGGAGAAGATCCCGCCCGCAGTCTCGATCTCGACGTCACGGCCGTCCAGGCGGACGCTCACGAGCCGGCGCTCGTCCTTCGACGCGGGCTGCGCCGTGAAGTAGTGGTCGTTGCTCACGTCGAGCTCTCCTGCGGGTCGATGACGGCTGTCCAGCCTCAGTAGCCTACGGCGACACGCACCGGCCCAGGACCGTGCCCGACCGCCGGCGCCGCTCACGCCCTGCGTGAAATCTCTCGCTCGTGCCTCACGGCCGTGGGACCCTGGAGGGGCGGCGCCGTCGACGACGCAGCGCCCGGAACCCCCGGCAAGGAAGGCACCACATGACGCACCCCACCCTGGAGCCCACGCCCCGCGAGGAGCGTGACATCGCCGACGACGTCGTCGCGCGGGTGCTGGCTCGGGCGGGCACCGCGCTCGACGCGGGAGGTACGGTCCACACCTCGGCGGACGGCGACCAGCTCGACCTGGTCGAGCGCAGCGCCCTCAAGCGCGTCGTCGGACTCTCGACCGAGCTCGAGGACGTCACCGAGGTCGAGTACCGCCAGCTGCGGCTCGAGAAGGTCGTGCTCGTCGGCGTCTACTCGGGCGGCAGCACCGCTGACGCCGAGGTGTCGCTGCGCGAGCTCGCAGCCCTCGCCGAGACCGCCGGCTCGCAGGTCCTCGACGGCCTCCTCCAGCGCAGGCAGACGCCCGACCCCTCGACGTACCTCGGCTCGGGCAAGGCTGCCGAGCTCGCGGGCATCGTCGCGGCGGTCGGCGCGGACACGGTCATCGTCGACGGCGACCTCGCTCCCTCCCAGCGTCGAGCGCTCGAGGACATCATCAAGATCAAGGTCGTCGACCGCACCGCCCTGATCCTCGACATCTTCGCGCAGCACGCCAAGTCCCGGGAGGGCAAGGCGCAGGTCGAGCTCGCACAGCTCGAGTACCTGCTGCCGCGCCTGCGTGGCTGGGGCGAGTCGATGTCCCGGCAGGCCGGTGGGCAGGTCGGCGGCGCCGGAGCAGGCATGGGCTCGCGCGGTCCCGGCGAGACCAAGATCGAGCTCGACCGTCGTCGTATCCGTGACCGCATGGCCAAGCTGCGCCGCGAGATCGCCGCGATGGCGCCCGCACGCGTGACGAAGCGGGCGACGCGCCGCCGGAACGCGATCCCGGCCGTCGCGATCGCCGGCTACACGAACGCCGGCAAGTCGAGCCTGCTCAACGCGCTCACGGGCGCGGGAGTCCTCGTCGAGAATGCGCTCTTCGCGACCCTCGACCCGACCGTCCGCCGCGCGCAGACCGCCGACGGACGCGTCTACACGCTCGCCGACACGGTCGGCTTCGTCCGGGCGCTCCCGCACCAGCTCATCGAGGCGTTCCGGTCGACGCTCGAGGAGGTCGGCGAGGCCGACCTGCTCCTGCACGTCGTCGACGCGTCCCACCCCGACCCCGAGGGGCAGATCTCCGCGGTGCGCGAGGTGCTCGCCGAGATTCCCGGAGTCGAGAACGTCCCCGAGGTGATCGTCCTCAACAAGGCCGACGTCGCCGACCCCGAGGTCATCACCCGCATCCGTGGCCGGGAGCGCTCGACGATCGTCGTCTCGGCGCACACGGGCGAGGGCATCGACGCGCTCCTCGAGCTGATCGCTGACGCGTTGCCGCGCCCGGACGTCAGCGTCGAGGTCGTCGTCCCGTACACGCGTGGAGACCTCGTCAACCGCATGCACCTCGAGGGTGAGATCGACCACGAGGAGCACACGGCCCAGGGCACGTTGCTGCGCGGTCGCGCCGCGGAGGGCCTCGCTACCGAGCTCAAGACGGTGTCGCTCGCCTGAGGACAGCCCGTCCGGGGCCGTCCCTCCCACGTAGGATGTGCCGGTGACCGACACGCCCACGACCGACGACTACGCCGGCCGGGGAGCCGCGGAGCGGGCCGCAGACACCGCGATCACGCTCCTGGGTGCCGCCGTCGAGGCGCTCGGAGGCAGCGTCCGTCACGGGCAGCAGGACATGGCCCGCGCGGTTGCGACGTCGATCGCGACGGGCGAGCACCTGCTTGTCCAGGCAGGCACAGGAACCGGGAAGTCGCTCGGCTACCTCGTCCCGGTCGTCGCGCACGCCGTCGAGGAGGACGAGCGCGTCGTCGTCTCGACCGCGACCCTCGCGCTCCAACGCCAGGTGCTCACGCGCGACCTGCCGCTCGTCGTCGACGCGCTCGCCCCGCACCTGCCGCGCAAGCCGGCGATCGCGCTCCTCAAGGGATGGCACAACTATCTGTGCAAGCACCGGCTCGCGGGCGGGTACCCGTCGGACGAGCCCGGCGCCACGCTCTTCGACCTGCCGGGCGACGAACCGCGCAGCATCGAGACCGACACCTCCGGCGCCGACGCGTCGCCCGTGCGACGGCTCGGCGCCGAGGTGCTCCGGCTGCGAGCATGGGCCGAGGAGACGGACACCGGCGACCGCGACGACCTCGTGCCCGGCGTCTCGGACCGCGCCTGGCGGCAGGTGTCGGTCACCTCGCTCGAGTGCCTCGGGCAGAAGTGCCCGCTGCTCTCGGAGTGCTTCCCCGAGCGGGCGCGCGCGCAGACGCGTGAGGCCGACGTCGTCGTGACCAACCACGCCATGCTCGGCATCGCCGCATCGGGTAGCACGCACGTGCTCCCCGAGCACGCGGTGCTCGTCGTCGACGAGGCGCACGAGCTCGCCGACCGCATCACCAGCCAGTCCACTGCCGAGCTGTCCGCGGCCTCCATCGAGGCTGCCGCGCGGCTCGCGCGTCGGCACGCAGGGCTTCCGACCCCCGACCTCGACCGCGCCGCCGCCGATCTCGGCGCCGCCCTCATGGACCTGCCCGAGGGGCGCTTCCCGCACGGCCTGCCCGACGGCGTGCGCGCCGCCGTCGCCCACGTACGCGACGCAGCCCGCGAGCTCGTCACCGCGCTCAAGCCAGCCGCAGGGGAGAAGGACGCGACCGACGGCGGTGCCAAGATCGCCCAGGCCGCGATGCTCGTCCTGTTCGAGGTCGCCGAAGGTATGGCCGCCGACCCGACAGGTCACGACGTCCTCTGGAGCGCACGCAGCTCCGCCGACGGCGGGTGGGACGCGTCGGGCATCACGCGGCTGCACAGCGCGCCGCTCAACGTCTCGGGGCTCGTCCGGACGCACCTGCTCACCGAGCGCACGGGGATCTTCACGTCCGCGACCCTGAGCCTCGGCGGGACGTTCGAGCCGGTGGCCCGGTCGCTCGGGCTGCTCGGCCCTGCTGGAGCCGAGCCTGGGACGAGCGCGCGCGGCGAGGGCACCCTCGGCGTCGAGCCCTCCGCAGCGCCGTCGGTCCGGGGCTGGTCCGGCATCGACGTCGGTACGCCCTTCGACTACGCCAAGCAGGGGATCCTCTACATCGCGAAGCACCTGCCCGCGCCCGGGCGCGAGCCCGCGACCGATGCACAGCTCGACGCCGTCGCCGAGCTCATCGAGGCCGCGGGCGGCCGCACGCTCGGGCTGTTCTCGTCGCGCAGGGCCGCCGACGCCGTTGCTGAAGCGATGCGGGAGCGTCTCGACGTGCCGATCCTCTGCCAGGGCGACGACCAGCTCCCGACGCTCGTCAAGCAGTTCGCCGAGGACGAGGAGGCGTGCCTCTTCGGCACGCTCTCGCTGTGGCAGGGGGTCGACGTCCCCGGCCCGGCCTGCAGCCTGGTCCTGATCGACCGCATCCCGTTCCCGCGCCCTGACGACCCCGTGCGCTCCGCGCGGACCGAGGCCGTCGCCGCTGCCGGGGGCAACGGCTTCATGCAGGTGTCCGCGACGCACGCCGCGCTCCTGCTCGCGCAGGGCGCTGGACGGCTCGTGCGTGCGACGAGCGACCGTGGCGTCGTCGCGGTCCTCGACCCGCGCCTGCACACCGCGCGCTACGGCACGTTCCTCACCAGGTCGATGCCCCCGTTGTGGCCGACGACCGACCACGACACGGTCGTCGCGGCGCTGCGTCGCCTGGCTGGCTAGGCTGGCACCAGCCGTGCGTGCCCTCGCGCGGCGCCGACGTCACGACCGGAGGACCGATGTCAACGCACACCCCTGACCTGTCGCTCGAGCCCGCACGCCGCACGACCAAGCTCGCCGTCGTCGGTGCGGGTGCCGTGGGAGCGACGCTCGCCTATGCGGCCCTCATGCGCGGTGCCGCACGCACCGTTGCGCTGCACGACATCAACGCCGCCAAGGTCGAGGCCGAGGCGCTCGACCTCCAGCACGGCGTCCAGTTCGTCCCGCAGGCCGAGGTGCTCGGCTCGGACGACATCGCCGTGTGCGCCGACGCGGACGTCGTCGTCGTGACCGCAGGGGCGAAGCAGAAGCCGGGCCAGAGCCGGATCGATCTCGCCGGGGCGACGATCGAGCTGATGAAGAAGATCCTGCCGCCGCTCGTCGAGGTCGCACCGGACGCGGTCTACATCATGGTGACGAACCCTGTCGACGTCGTGACGTATGCGTCGCTCAAGATCTCGGGGCTGCCGCCGCAGCAGATGTTCGGCTCGGGCACGGTGCTCGACTCGTCGCGCCTGCGCTACCTGATCGCCGAGCACTGCGGCGTCGCGGTGCAGAACGTGCACGCGTACATCGCGGGCGAGCACGGCGACTCCGAGATCCCGCTGTGGGACTCCGCGTCCATCGGTGCGATCCCGCTGCTCGAGTGGAACCGCTCGGGCAAGCACGGCCCGTTGACGGCCGAGGTCCGCGCCCAGATCGCGCACGAGGTCGCGAACTCCGCCTACCGGATCATCGAGGGCAAGGGCGCGACGAACTACGCCGTGGGGCTCGCAGGCACCCGGATCATCGAGGCCGTCCTCAACAACGAGCACTCGGTCCTGCCAGTGTCGTCGCTCCTCGACGACTACTTCGGCATCACTGACGTGTGCCTCTCGGTCCCGTCGATCGTCGGGCGCCGCGGCATCTACGACACGCTGCAGATCCCGCTCTCCGACGCTGAGTACGACGGGCTGAAGAACTCGGCCGACCAGCTTCGCGCGGTCGCGCGACAGTTCGGCTTCTGACACCCAGAACCTGGACGCACCGCGGGCCCGGACCTTGTCGGTCCGGGCCCGCGGTGCGTCTCCGGCCGCTCGCTCGCGTGCCGGCGCCGGTCAGAGGGAGCGGAGCACGCTCACGACCCGACCGAGGATGGTCGCGTCGTTCCCGGGGATGGGCTGGTAGGCCGCGTTGGCAGGCATGAGCCAGACGCCGTCGTGCGCGCGGCGCAGCGTCTTGACGGTCGCCTCGCCGTCGATCATCGCGGCGACGATCTCACCGTTCTCGGCGACGGGCTGGCTGCGGACGACGACGAGGTCGCCGTCGCAGATCGCGGCGTCGATCATCGAGTCGCCGACGACGGTCAGGAGGAAGAGGTCGCCGTCGCCGACGAGCTGACGGGGGAGCGGGAACACGTCCTCGACGACCTGGTCGGCGAGGATGGGACCGCCAGCAGCGATGCGGCCGACGAGCGGGACGTACGACGGGGCGGGCCTGCTGTCCTCGGGGGCCGCGCCCTCCGACACGAGCGACAGGGCGGGGCGGCCCGGTGCCTCGGTGGCGCCGCGGTCGAGAGGGACGAGCTGCGCGTCGTGCGCCTGCACGATCTCCATCGCACGGGGCCGGTTCGGGTCCCGCCGCAGGAACCCCTTGCGCTCGAGCGACTCGAGCTGGTGCTTGACGCTCGACGGGCTCGTGAGACCGACGCGCTCGCCGATCTCTCGCATCGTGGGCGGGTAGCCCCGGGCCTCGAGAGACTGCCGGATGCACTCGAGCACCGCACGCTGGCGCGGTGTCAACGTCTCGCCGAGGACGACCTCGCCCCCCGGGCTCACGTCGGCTTCTCGCGTCCTGGTCTCGTTCACGCTCGGCTCCCTGATCGTCGGACGGTCGCCATCCCGTGTGGTCAGGCGGGCATCCAGACCGCCGCACCGCAGTGTCAGAGGCTCGTGATGCTCTTGTTTCAGCGTAGGGGAGCGAGGGACTCGTTTCAAACACCCGTTCGATCGTGTCTCGACAAGAGGCCCCCACGCTGCTAGAAATAGAACACATGTTCGTCATACAGGTGTTCGGGTCGATGAGCAGGCGCCTCGCGGCGCTGGGAGCGGAGTTCAGATGAGCAGCATGGTGGTCGCAGGGCCGGGCGCACGAGCCGGTGTCGTCGTCGAGCTGCGCCCGCGGGTGCAGCGGGTCTCCGTCGCGCGTGCACCCCAGGCCGAGGCGCCTCTGCGACTGACCCGGCGGGGCCGGGTCGTGCTCTCCCTGCTCGCGCTCCTCGTCGTCGCGCTGGGGGCCGTGCTGTTCGCGTCGGTCGCCGACGCGGACGCCCCGTCGGCGCCTCAGGAGGTCACCGTCCACACGGTCGCGTCGGGGGAGTCGCTGTGGCAGATCGCGTCTGCGGCGACGCCGGTGGGTGAGGACGTCAGGGACGTCATGGACGACCTGATGGAGCTCAACGACCTCGCTGGCAGCCAGCTGTCGGTCGGTCAGCAGCTCGTCGTGCCTGTCCTGCCCTGATCAGGTCGCTGCCGCGCGCGCGGCGGTTTGCCTTGCTTCGTCGGGGTGCGCCACCTAGATTCGGCGGGAGAGTACGCCCCGATCGTCGCGAAGGATTGTGATGCACTGCCCGTTCTGCCGGAATCAGGATTCGCGAGTGATCGATTCCCGCACCTCGGACGACGGCCTCTCCATCCGACGCAGGCGCCAGTGCACGGCCTGCCAGAAGCGTTTCTCCACGATCGAGACGTCGAGCCTGACGGTCGTCAAGCGTTCGGGTGCGACCGAGCCGTTCAGTCGCGAGAAGGTCTCCAACGGCGTGCGCAAAGCCTGCCAGGGGCGTCCCGTGAGTGACGACGACCTCGCCATCCTCGCGCAGCGCGTCGAGGACTCCATCCGCGGTTCCGGCAGTGCCGAGATCGACGCGAACGAGATCGGGTTGTCGATCCTCGGGCCGCTGCGCGAGCTCGACGAGGTCGCCTACCTCCGGTTCGCGAGCGTCTACCAGGACTTCAGCTCGCTCGAGGACTTCGAGTCGGCCATCACCGCGTTGCGCGCTGACCGCGAGAACGCCGAAGCGCTCGACGGAGAGGTCGTCGACACCGACTCGGTCCGGGACGCCGAGTAGGGCCTCGGCCGGTCGTGCGTGCCTTCTCGCCACGCCGTCCGTGTTTTGTCCTGGCACCTCCGCCGCGTTCAGGGCAGGCTGGAGGGCAGGCGCCGCAGATGGCGGCCCGTCGACACACTCGGAGGTGAGGCATGACGGACGACAAGCGCCAGGCAGTGCCGCAGGACGTGAAGGACAAGTTCCGCGAGGCACTCGAGCGCAAGAGCGCCGGCAAGCACCCCGGCGGTGACAACGAGCAGAACACGGGCGCGGTCCACGGCTCCGAGACGAGCGGGCCGACGCAGCGCACCTTCCGCCGCAAGTCCGGCTGACGCTTTCGCACAGACGACACGAGAGGGGCGCCTGGGACATCGTCCCGGACGCCCCTCTCGTGTCGGTCGTCTGGTCAGCCCACCTGCAGGAGCCGGATCGTCGCGTCCAGCGCCCCGAGCTCGTCGAGCACCTCGGCGGGGATGCTGCCCTCGGCGTCCGTGACCACGTAGCCGAGATCGCCGCGCGTCGCGAGGAGCTGACCCTCGATGTTGACGTCGTGAGTCGCGAGGATCTGGTTGACCCGAGCGAGCACACCGGGGACGTTGCGGTGGAGGTACGCGAGGCGGTTGACGCCGTCCCCGTGCTCGAGCGCCAGGTTCGGCAGGTTGACGCTCAGCGTCGTCGAGCCCGTCGTCAGGTAGTCGCGGATCTTCGTCGCGACGAACTGGCCGATCGCCTCTTGTGCCTCCTCGGTCGAACCGCCGGTGTGCGGCGTGAGGATGACGTTCGGCAGACCCTGGAGCTCCGACGCGAAGGGGTCACCCTTCCGCTTGGGCTCCGTCGGGAAGACGTCGACCGCAGCGCCCGCCACGTGACCCGACAGGATCGCGTCGCGCAGCGCGCCGTAGTCCACCACGAATCCGCGGGACAGGTTGAGGAACACCGCACCCGGCCGCATCTTGGCGACCTGCTCCGCACCGAACATGCCGGCGTTGCCCGCGCGGCCGTCGACGTGGAGCGTGACGATGTCCGCGATCTCCAGCAGCTCGTCGAGCGACTCCATGCGGCGCGCGTTCCCGAGCGCAAGCTTCTCCGCCGTGTCGTAGAAGACGACGGACATGCCGAGGTTCTCGGCGAGGACCGACAGCTGGGTGCCGATGTTGCCGTAGCCGACGATGCCGAGCGTGCGGCCGCGGATCTCGTGCGCGCCGACAGCCGACTTGTTCCACGTGCCAGCGTGCATCTCGTCGTTGAACACCGTCAGGCGCCGCGTGAGCGCGATGATGTCGGCGATCGCGATCTCGACGACCGAGCGGGTGTTCGAGAAGGGCGCGTTGAACGCTGCGACGCCGTGGCGGGCAGCGGTGGCCAGGTCGATCTGGTTGGTGCCGATGCAGAACGCACCGATCGCCATCAGGTCGGGCGCGGACTCGATCACGCGCTGCGAGACGGTGGTCTTGGACCTGATGCCCAGGATGTGCACGCCGTCGAGCGCCTCGATGAGCTCAGGCTCGTCGAGAGCGCCCGTGCGTGTGACTACCTCGATGCCCTGCGCCTGCAGGATCGAGGTGGCGAGAGGGTGGAGGTTCTCCAGCAGAAGGGCTCGTTGCACCCGGCCAGTATCGGCCGGGTGCGAGGAGGCTCACAAACTCGTCCAGCCGCTGGACCCGTCACGCCTGGGGGATGGTGCCCTCCGGAAGGTCGCGCGAGTGCACCAGGATGAGCTGCTGGGTGGGGCGCGTCATCGCCACGTAGAGGTCCGACGGCGCGAGCTCGTCGGGCTCGACGAGCACGACGGCGTCGAACTCGAGGCCCTTCGCGCTGCGGACGTCGAGGACGACGAGCGCGTCCTGCACGGTGGTGAGCACGCCGTCGGCGGCCCCCGCCAGGACCGTGCGCAGCCGGTCCGCCCGCTCGGACGTCGCCAGGACGGCGACGCGCCCCGTGCCGTCCTCGCGGACGTGCCGGTCGAGGGCATCGGCCACGATCGCGCGCAGCTGACGGTCGCCGTCGACGAGCGCGACCGCGTGCAGCGCCTCGGGCACCTCGCGGGCCGACGTCACCCGCGAGACGGGCAGGCGCGCCGCGACCGCCGCGCGCTGTGCCGCCTCTGCGATCGCCGACGGCGTCCGGTAGTTGACCGTGAGCTCCTCGAGCCGCCAGCCCGGACGCAGCACCTGCGAGAACATCGACGCCCACGAGCGGGTGCCCGCGCTGCTCGACGTCTGGGCGACGTCGCCGACGATCGTCATCGACTGCGTGGGGCAGCGCCGCAAGAGCATCCGCCATGCCATCGCCGAGAGCTCCTGCGCCTCGTCGACGATCACGTGACCGTAGGTCCACGACCTGTCGGACGCCGCACGCTCCGCCGTCGTCAGGGTCGTGCCCCCTGACGAGAAGCGGTCGGCGAGCATCTCGGCGGAGACGAGCGCGCCCGCGTCGGACCGGGACAGGACCTGCTGGGCATATTCGACGTCGCGCTTGCGCTGCTCCGCGTCCGCGCGCGCCTGCACGCGTGCCGCCTCGTCGTCCTCCCCGAGCAGCTCGGCCGCCTCGTCGAGCAGAGGGATGTCCGCATCCGTCCACGGTGCGCCCGGCTCGCGACGCAGCGCCGCGCGCTGCTCCGCGCTCAGGTGCGGTGCCGCCTCCTCGAGGCGGTGCGGCTTGATCCACAGGTCCTCGATCAGGCGCTGCGGAGTGATCGGGAACCACGCGAGGTTGAGGGTCACGCGCACGTCGCGGTGCGAGCGCAGGTCCTCGAGGACGATCGCCCGCTCCTCGGGCTCGAGATCTGTCCCGACGTGCTCGGCATACTGCGCGACCAGCCGCTTGAGCACGTCCTTGACGAAGACCGGCCGCGCCAGGTTGTGCGGCTTGCGCGTGCGGCGCGCGCGGTCGATCGCCTGCTCGACGTCGCCGCGACGGATGACGAGCGGGACGCCGTCGAGCTCCAGGTGGACGTCCGCCTGCGGGACGCGCTGCCGGGCGCGCACGGCGCGCGCGACCGACCGCGCGAAGCCCAGGTCTCCCTTGAGACGTGCCGCGACGTCGCCCTCGACCGCGGTCGCCCGGATGCCCGGGAGGAGCGAGCCGATCGTCGTCGACACGACGCCCGTCTCGCCGAGCGAGGGCAGGACCTGGTCGATGTACCCGAGGAAGTCCTCGCTCGGTCCCACGAGGAGCACCCCGGAGCGCTCGAGCACCCGCCGGTGCGCGTAGAGGAGGTAGGCGGCGCGGTGCAGGGCGACCGCAGTCTTGCCGGTGCCGGGGCCGCCCTGGACCACGAGCGCGCCCTCGAGCGCGGAGCGGATGATGCGGTCCTGCTCGGCCTGGATCGTCGCGACGATGTCCGACATGCGCGCCGTGCGCCCGGCTGCCATCGCGGCGACGAGCGCACCCTCGCCGGACAGGTGGGTCGTGTCCTGCTCGTCGATCGAGTCGAGGTCGAGGATCTCGTCCTCGACCGAGAGGACCGCGCGGCCCCGGGTGACGAGGTGCCGACGGCGCAGCACGCCGTCGGGCTGGGCGCTCGTCGCGCGGTAGAACGCCTGGGCTGCTGGAGCGCGCCAGTCGGTCAGCAGAGAGGCGTGCGCCTCGTCGCTCAGCCCGATGCGGCCGACATAGCGGTCGCCGCCGTCCGCCAGGTCGAGCCTGCCGAAGACGAGGCGGTCCTCGACCGCTTCGAGCTGCGCGAGGCGGTCCTCGTAGAGCGTCGCGAACGCGTCGCGCTCGGACCTGTTCTGCGGGGAGCCCGACGGTCCTGAGCGGCGCACCTGACCGAGCCGCGCGCGGGCGCGCGAACGGAGCTCGTCGAGCCGGGCGTAGAGCCCGTCGACGACCTCCTGCTCCTTGAGCACCTCGGGCGGACGGGCCGCCATTCCTGACCGACCGTCGTCGACCGTCACCTGGTCACCTCGTGCTCTCCTCGTCGGCCACGGCCAACCATTATGGCGGACGCACGGCCTTGGGAATCAACCGGGGCGGAGCGTCGTTGCAACGTGTGCGGCCCGCACGAGCGGGCCCAGCCGACGACATCCCAGGAGGAGCCGGTGCTCGACCCGCAGGACATCTACCACCTCGACGCTGACGTCGCTGCCAGCCTGGCGAGCGCTCCCGGCGCAGACGGCCCTGTCCTCATCCACCTGCTCGACGGATTCGTCGACGCGGGGAGCACCGGCGAGCTCACGTCGGACCACCTGCGCGACCGGCTCGAGGCGCGCCGGCTCGTGACGTTCGACGTCGACCAGCTGCTGAGCTACCGTGCGCGGCGACCGGTGATGATCTTCGACGAGGACCACTGGGCCGACTACGACGAGCCGCGGCTCGTGATCGACCTGGTGAAGGACGCGGAGGGCACGGGGTTCCTCCTGATGCACGGTCGTGAGCCTGATCTGCAGTGGGAGCGTGTGGCGGCGGCGGTGCAAGGGCTCGTCGACCAGTTCGGCGTGAGTCTCGCGGTCGGGGTCCACGGCATACCGATGGCGGTTCCGCACACGCGGCCCGTCGGTGCGACGACGAGCGCGACCCGTCCTGAGCTGACCGGCGTGCAGCCGCGGATCTTCGGGCGGGTCTCCGTGCCCGCCGGGTTCGGGGCGCTGCTCGAGCGGCGGCTGGGCGAGGCGGGCACCGACGCGATGAGCTTCGCCGTGCACGTACCGCACTACCTCGCGCAGGGGCAGTTCGCGCCCGCGGCGCTCGCGGCTCTCCGTCGCGTCGAGGTGGCCACGGGGCTCGACCTCGACGCTGAGGCGCTCGAGGACGCGGCGACCGAGTCGCTCGAGGAGATCGGCCGCCAGGCCGCAGAGTCCGAGGAGATCCAGAGCGTGGTCCATGCGCTCGAGCGGCAGTACGACGCCTACGTCGAGGGCGTGGGGCGCACCAGCCTGCTGGCGGAGCCCGTGGCGATCCCGACGGCGGAGGAGATCGGCGCAGAGTTCGAGCGCTTCCTCGCGGAGCAGGCGCCCGACGGCGGCGAGGACGACGGCGCCGAGCCCCGCTGAGCCTCGCGCTCAGCCGGTAGCGGGGTCGAGGAGCGCCTGCGCGGCTGCGCTGAGCTGGGTGAGGTCGACGCGACCCAGGCGTGTGGCGGGGACGGGGAGCACCCGGAGCGGCCGGTCGACGTCGGACAGCCAGGAGTCGCGAGGCGCGAGGTCCTCGTCGGCGCGGAGCGCGACGAGGACGAGGTTGCCGTAGCGCCGGCCCTTGAGGACGGCCGGTTCGGCGACGACGGCGAGGTCGGCCCACGGCGATCGTGTCTCGGTGCGTCCAGCGACATGCTCGCGTGCTTGCAGCGCGGTCGCGACCTCGCTGCGGGTCAGGGTGAGGGGAGCGCGGTCGGCGATGTTCGCGAGGTAGAGCCCGCCGGGACGCAGCACGCGCGCGACCTCGGTGAGGAACTCGAGCGTCGTCAGGTGGCGCGGCGTGGTGTCGGGGGCGAACGCGTCGCGGATGATGACGTCGGCGCTCGAGTCGCGCAGGCTCACGAGCCCCTCGCGGCCGTCCTGTGCCCGGAGCCGCAGCTCGGGTGCGCGCGGAAGGTCGAACCATCCTCGGACGAGCTCGAGGAGCGTGGGGTCAGGGTCGAGGGCGACCTGGCGGCTGCCGGGGCGTTCGGCGGCGACGTAGCGGGCGAGGGAGCATCCTGCGGCGCCGACGTGGATGACGGAGAGCGGGCCTGCGGGGAGCGCGTCGATGAGGCATGCCATCTGCTGCATGTACTCGAAGGCGAGGAATGTCGGGTCGTCGAGATGGACGTAGGAGCTCGGCACGCCGTTGACGTGCACGGTGACCGCGCGCGGGTCGTCGCGGTCGGCGACGAGCTCGACGGTGCCCGACGCGATGTCGACGGGCCCGACCGGCAGCTCGGGGCGTCGCGATGTCAGAGGGTTCTGGTTCTGTCGACGTGACGAGCGGGCCATGGCTCAACGGTACGTGCCGGGGCTCCGCGGGCTTGACGGTATCGAACATGTGTTCGATCATGGATGTGGGAGGTGGAGAGCATGACGACGGCGACTCACGAGCGGTACGGCAGTGCTCCTGCCGGGCGCCTCGTTCTGGCGTACCCAGCGTCCGGCGCTGTGGTCCGCGCCGACCGAAGCGCCGCCGAGCTGCCTGGCGTCCGCGCTGCGGGCCGCCTCCTCGAGCGTTGCGACGCCGAGATCCTTGCCGCCCAGCTGTCGAGCGACCCGGCTGACACGTTCTTGCACGCCCACTTCGCTGCGCTGCGCGCTGCCGGCGCGATCCTCGAGGCGCGCGGTCGTGCCAAGGTGCGTGGCCGGGGCCGCAACGTGTGGCAGCTCGCGGGGGAGTTCGTCCCCGAGCTGGCCGAGTGGGTCCAGGTCTTCGCGCGGTCCGCTCGCGTGCGTGCGGCGATCGAGGCAGGCGACCTGTCGTCCGTGGACGCTGCGGTTGCGGAGCAGGCCCTTGCCGCGGCCGAGGACTTCCGGGATGCCGTCGCGGTACTGCTGGCGGACGCAGTCGCGGCGGCTCGGCCTGCCGTCGTGAGGGCATCATGAGCCGGGGCCCGCGGGCAACGGTCCGTCCGGGGCAGTGGGGTACGTCCGACGACGGCTGCCACATCCTGCACGTGGACATGGACGCGTTCTTCGCCTCGGTCGAGCTCGTGCGCCAGCCCCAGCTGGCCGGTCGGCCCGTGATCGTCGGAGGAGGCGAGCGGTCCGTCGTGCTTGCCGCGACCTACGAGGCCAGAGCGTTCGGGGTGTCGTCAGCGATGCCGATGTCGAGGGCGTTGCGTGCCTGCCCCCAGGCCATCGTCATCAGACCCGACATGGCGGCGTACCGCGAGGCGTCGGTCGCTGTCATGGGCATCCTGCGCGACGTCACGAGCGTCGTGGAGCAGGTGAGCGTCGATGAAGCGTTCCTCGACGTCCGTGGCGCCCGCCGCCGCCTGGGGCCGCCTGCTGACATCGCCGCCAGCATCCGCTCCCGCGTCAGCGCGGAGCTCGGGCTCCCGTGCTCGATCGGGGTGGCGAGCTCCAAGTTCGTCGCGAAGATCGCCTCGGTGCACGCCAAGCCGGACGGTCTTCTCGTGATACCGGCGGAGGCGACCGTGCCGTTCCTGCGTTCGCTCCCGGTCGGAGCTCTCTGGGGCGTGGGCGGCAAGACCGAGGAGGCGCTCGAACGGTTCGGCATCACGACGGTCGCCCAGCTCGCCGACACGGACGTGTCGTTGCTGCAGCGTGTCGTGGGCAAGGCGTCAGGGGCCCGGCTCCACGACCTCGCGTGGGGCAAGGACCCACGCGCAGTGGAGACCACACAGGTCGAACGGTCGATCGGCGCGGAGGTGACCTTCCGTGAGGACTCGTCCGAGATCTCGCAGATCGAGGCTCGCCTGCTCGAGCTGGCAGACCGCTGCGCGACACGGCTGAGGCGCCAGGGCGTCGTCGGGCGTGTCGTATCTCTCAAGGTGCGCACGAGCGACTTCCGCACGCTCACCCGGTCACGCACCCTCGGCTCGCCGACCGACGTGGCGCGCGACGTCTACCTCGTCGCGCGCGAGCTGTTCTCCGGGGTGGACCTGCGCGGGCTCGACGTGCGACTGGTCGGCATCCGCGTCGAGGACCTGCGAGAACGCGCCGGGAGCATCAGTCAGCCGACCCTCGAGGATGCCGTCCTCGAGACGAGCCAGGGGCGCCGCGATGCAGAGGCCGCACTCGACCTCGTCCGAGGCAAGTTCGGCAGTGCCGCGATCAGCATGGGAGCGGCAGGCCTGCGCCGCTCCTCCTGAAGCGTGCGGTTGCGACAGGCCCGAGCGGCGCAACTACCGCCTCCCAGGATCTCGACCTATCCTTGAGGTGGAACAGGTCCGGCGCGTCGACACGAGGAGGTGCTCATGCCGCTCTCAGAGTATGAGCAGAGGGTGCTCGAGCAGATGGAGCAGCAGCTGTACTCCGAGGACCCCAAGCTTGCGAGCGCGATGTCACCGTCTGCGCGGCGCTCGGGTGTCCGTTACGTGCTTGCGGGAGCAGGCGTCGTCGTCGGCGTCGTTCTCCTCATCGTCGGCGTCATGACCGACGTGCCGGCCGTCGGGATCATCGGGTTCGCCATCATGTTCGGTGGCGTCGCCTATGCGCTCCTGCGCCCCGCCGCGAAGAAGGGCCCCCTCGGGACCGTCGACGCTGACGGAAAGATCTCGAAGACCGCCAAGTCGACCAAGCGCCGCGGATCTGGTGACTTCATGACCCGCCTCGAAGAGCGCTGGGACCGGCGCCGCGACCAGGGCCTCTGACCCACGCGCGCCGCGCAGACGTCACGCCCGCCCGGGCGTCGTCCCTTCACGACGCGCACCAGCCCGACCGTGGAGCGGCCGACACGTCCGGTGAGCTGAACCAGGCCGTCGTTTGCTCACTGCGCGTGCCGCGCCCCGTGCCGCTCGCTAGGGCTGACGCCCGCTCGGCTAGGTCACACGTCGACGGCCGCGACCGTCCCTTCGCCCTCGACGAGACGCGGGACCTCGACGAGACCTGCGACCTCATCGAGGTTCGCCACGGTCGCTCGTACCCGCCTCGCGGGGCCGTTCCTCAGCCGTGCTGGCGTCGTCGCCCCCGTCCTCGGACCTGGCAACCTCCGCCAACCGCGTCGCGACCTCAGCAAGAGCCGCGCGAACCAGCCCGTCGAGCTCGTCCCTGTCAGTCGCGCGAGGTGCAGGCGCATACCTCGCGACCTCCACGCGACGCCCGACCTCGCCCACAGCGTCACCGTCAGGGGCGATCCGCGCGGCCGTGGACCGCACGGTCGCGGCAGGATCCACCTCGAGACCGCCCTTGCGAGCGGCGCGGACGATGGTGGACCACGCCTCCTCGACGTCGCGCGCGTGCACTCGAGACGCTCGTCGACGCAGCAGCATCGCGGTCACGCCCGCCGCTGCCACGAGCACGAGAACGAGCGA
This sequence comes from Sanguibacter hominis ATCC BAA-789, assembly GCF_012396185.1. GTDB lineage: Bacteria > Actinomycetota > Actinomycetes > Actinomycetales > Cellulomonadaceae > Flavimobilis > Flavimobilis hominis. The sequence continues at coordinate 69,089 of NZ_JAAXOW010000001.1, read as the reverse complement.
TGCGACGAGAACACCGGGCCCGCTCGTGGAGGACGACGCCGTCGCCGTCGCCGTGGTGCGGGTCGGACCTGTCGTCGCGCTGCGCGTCGGGCGCTGCGACGTCGTGGTGGGGGTGGGCGTCTTCGTCGCCGTCGGGGTGGGCGTCGCCGTCGCCGTCGCGGCGTACCCGGGCAGTGCACCCGACTGCAACGCCGGTGTGGGCTCGAACCGCACCCAGCCGACGTCGTCGAAGTAGATCTCCGGCCACGCGTGCGCGTCGCGACCGCGGACGACCGCGACACCGTCCGACCCGACCGTGCCCGGCAGGTATCCGATGCTCATCCGCGCAGGGATGCCGAGCGTGCGCGCCATGATCGTCATCGCGGACGCGAACTGCACGCAGTACCCGGTGCCGTCCTGGAGGAAGTCCCACACGGCGTCGTCGGACGTCGGGGCCGGGACGCTGAGCGAGTAGTTGAAGTCCGGGCTCGTCCGCAGGAAGTCCTGGAGCGCGACGGCGGCGTCGTACCGGTTCTCCGCAGTGCCGACGACCGACCGGGCCAGCTGCGCCACGTCGGCGGAGTGCGAGGTCTCGGGCACCGTCCGGTCCGGGTCGACGAAAGGACCCGAGAGGGACTGGTCGAGAAGCTCGAGCGTGTTGCGGGACCGCAGGCGCGCCGGGTCGAGGTCGCGGGGCATGACGGTCATCTCGAGGGAGTCGCCGCTCGAGAGGCGGTTCGCCACGTCGACCGCGTCCCGTTCCGGGTCGTAGCTCATCTGGCGGTTCGACGTGATCATGCGAGGCTCGAGCGGGACCGGGACGGTCGACGACGCCAGACCTTCGAACTGCATCCGGAGCGCGAAGCTCGTCGCCGAGCTCCCCTCGGCGAGAGACGGCCACAGCAGGTCCCCGGCGCGCGCGGGCTCGCCGGCGCTGTCCGACGGCTGCCACTGCTGTCCGTCGAAGTCCACGAGCGACGTCGTGCGCAGCGGGCCGACCGGCGGAGCTCCCTCGGAGACCGTGTACGTGAGGACCTCGCGGGTCGACTGTTCCTGCAGGCTGCGGCGCAGGTCGAGGTCGTCGGTCAGGTTCGCGACGCCCGTCCTCAGGTCGGGAGCGGCGACGACGCCGCGCCAGGGGAGGGACGGCAGCACGAGCGACACGGCGAGCCCGACCGCGACGACCGCGGTGATCGTCAGGCCAGCACCGGCGACCGGTATCGCTGTCTCACGGGCAGTCCGGCGACCCGTCTGTGCCGTCGCGCCGGTGGGACGGTCGACGGCGAGGAGGACGAGCAGAAGCCCGGTCACCGTGATGACCGACCACGCGGGGACGTCGCCCACGATCATGAGGGCGGGGAGCCAGAGGAGCGACGTCGCGAGGCCGGCGAGCGCAGGGACGCGGACCGCGACGAACATGTCCATCAGGACGAGGACGAGGCACGCGCCAGCGGTGAAGAGCGCCACGATCGCCTCGAGCGGGGTGATCGGTGCGATCGTCGTGACCGCGATCTCCTCGATCGTGCGGGCGAGGCGCGCGAGACCGCGGAAGTTCTCGAGTGACACGGACAGGTCGAGGTCGCCGCTCGTCCCGCGCGGCGCGCTGCGGCCGAACCGCGCGGCCAGCAGCAGCACGGCCGTCACGAGACCGGCGAGGGACGGGGTCAGGCTCGCGAGCGTGCTCACGTCCGGTCCGGACCAGCGGCGCAGGGCGAGGCGCGCGGCGACGATGACCCCGGTGACGGCCGTGAGGATCGCGACGACAGTCCACCGCCACGCGCCAGGCAGGATGAGCCCGTCCAGACCGGCCACGCACGCGATGGTCATCGCGAGGACGACGGCCCCGGAAGCGACCACCTTGGCGGGGGTCGGGATGCCCGACGGCGTCGGTGCGCTCAGCCGTGTCATCGGGTCCCTCCGGTCAGCCGGTCCCAGGCAGCGGGGAGGTCCCCGCCCACGGGCAGGGGTGTGGCTCGCCAGCCGTGCTCGAGGAGCGTCGGCACGGCGTCCTGCGTCCTGTCGACCGGGACGACGATGGCGTAGCGGCGTGATGCTGTCCCGCCGACGACGGCGAGAGGCGACGTCTCGTCGCGGCTCGTCGAGGCGGTCACCGCGATGACGATCTCGCCGAGCTGGCTGTCGCCGACGAGGCCAGACAGCACGTCGTCGCGGGTCCCGGCGATGGTGGCTCCTGGCTCGCGGCGCCCTGCGTCGACGGTCAGGTCGAGGAGCACCGCGTGTCCTTGCGCGTCGCGCGATCGCACCCAGCGTGCGCCGGCCTGCCCGTCGCCTCCGCGCAGGCCCGCCTGGGCGGTGCCGCCGTCGGACAGGACGAGGCGCACGGGGTGGCCGGAGTCGAGGAGGCTGACGGCGACCGAGGCCGCGACCGACACGGTCCACTCGAGAGCGACGTGCCTCTGCGAGCCGGGCTCACCGCTCCCGTTGAGGGAGGCGACGTCGAGGATCACGCACACGGGGGCCTGGCTGGCGCCCTCGCTCGTGCGGACCATGAGCTCGCCGTGGCGCGCAGCGCTCGCCCAGTGCACCCGGCGCAGGTCGTCGCCGGCCTGGTAGGTGCGCAGCGACGTGTCCTCGTCGCTCGGGTCGTTCGCGCCGGCCCGCATCGGGGTGAGGCCCGAGCGGGCCCCTGTGTCGCTGATCGTCCCGGTCAGCAGGGACGGCCAGACCGTGAGCGGTACGGCCGCGCCGACCTGCTCGGTCGCGGTCGCGAGCCCGAGCACGTCGTAGCGGCGCGTCGCGAGCGGCCCGACGGGCCAGCGACCGCGCTGCCTGGGACGCAGGGTGTAGTGCAGCGAGGTGCCGCGCGGCGTCGGACGGACGGCGGCGCGCAGGACGGCGTGGCCGCGCAACGCTTCGGGCACGGCCTCGCCGAGGTTGAGCGCGCGCGAGGCGGCGACGGACCACGGGGTCGGGCGCGAGGGTCCCACCTCGGTGGTCACGGAGACGTCCTGACCTGCGTGCGCGGGCGTCGGCTGGAGGGAGCGGCGCACACGCAGCCGCGGGCCGAGCGGGCGTGCGCGCAGGGCGAGCCAGGACACGAGGGGAGCGGCGAGGACGATGCACCCGGCGAGGGCGACCGCTGACAGGTCGACGAGGTGACCGCCGACGGCGAGCGCGGTGCCTGCTCCGGCGAGGCCCACCCCGCGGCCGGTGAGCCGGACGCGGGCCGGCGTCGGGCCTGCGGGGCGCAGCGTCACGAGACGTGGTGCGGGCTCGGGACCGGGACGGAGGCGAGCACGTCGTCGACGACGGAGGCGGTGGTCTGCCCGCCTGCGCGGGCTTGAGGGCTGAGGATCAGCCGGTGGCACAGCACGGGGTGCGCGAGCATCTGCACGTCGTCGGGGATCACGTACTCGCGTCCGGACAGCGCGGCGACGGCCTTCGCGGCGCGCAGGAGCTGCACCGAGGCGCGGGGTGATGCGCCGAGCCGGAGCGCCGGCGTCGCGCGCGTCGCGGCGACGAGGTCGAGGATGTAGCGCTTGACGGCGGTCGCGGCGTGGATGCGGTGCACGGTCTGGACGAACCGCTCGATGGTCGCGGAGTCCGTGACCTTCTGGACGGCGTCGAGGGGGTCGCGTCCCTCGCGTCGCTCGAGCATCTCGAGCTCGGCGTCGGGGGAGGGGTAGCCGACGCTCAGGCATGCCATGAAACGGTCGCGCTGCGCTTCGGGTAGCGGGTAGGTGCCCTCCATCTCGACCGGGTTCTGGGTCGCGACGACGAGGAAGGGGCGGGGGAGCGAGTAGGTGCGGCCGTCGACGGTGACCTGGCCTTCCTCCATGCACTGCAGGAGCGCGGACTGCGTCTTCGGCGAGGCGCGGTTGATCTCGTCGCCGATGACGATGCTCGCGAAGATCGGACCGGGCCGGAACTCGAACTCGTGCTGCTGGGCGCGATAGATGCTCACGCCGGTGAGGTCGCTCGGCAGCAGGTCCGGGGTGAACTGGATGCGTCCGACGCGGCCGTCGATCGCACGTGCGAGCGCCTTGGCGAGGGTCGTCTTGCCGACGCCGGGAACGTCCTCGAGGAGGATGTGACCCTCGGCGAGCATGACGGCGATCGTGGTGAGCACGACCTCGGGCTTTCCGGAGAGCACGCCGGAGAGCTGCTCCCGGACCTGGTCGCACGTGGTGGTGATCTCCCAGAGCTCCTGGCTGCTCGGAACTTGCGTCGTCGTCACGGTTCCTCCTCGTCGGCTGGGTGAAGCCTAGAGGAACGGACCGGCGTGAGGCATTCGTCCGGGTCCCGCGTCGCTCCGGACGTCCCCCCACTTCCCTCCACCGGCGGTGCCCGGTGGACCCCCACTGTGCTCCACGGGCCCTCATCAGGGCGTGCTGGGGCGCCTCGTGGGGCCTTTCGGTGGTCTCCTCGGCTGGCCTGCGGAGCGTCAGGCTGACTGGATGCAGATTTCCCTCCACTTCCCTCCACTGCTGTGACCTGCGAATTTGTTCAGGACACGGTTCAAGAAGGGCTATCTCGTCGTTGACGGTGGAGGATTGTGGAGTACTGTGGGGCCATCGGGAGATGAGGGGAGGTGCATCCACATGGGCGCTGAGTCGTTCACGGGCGCGCCGAGCCTCCTCCTGGGCACCTACAACCCTCGGCTCGACGACAAGGGGCGGCTCATCCTCCCGGCCAAGTTCCGGTCGCAGCTCGCCTCCGGTCTCGTCATGACCCGCGGTCAGGAGCACTGCCTCTACCTGCTCCCCATGGACGAGTTCCGCCGGATGTACGAGCAGATCCGCCTCGCGCCGATCACGAGCAAGCAGTCGCGTGACTACCTCCGCGTGTTCCTCTCGGGAGCGAGCGACGAGATCCCCGACAAGCAGGGCCGGATCTCCATCCCCGCACCGCTGCGCGAGTACGCGAGCCTCGACCGTGACGTCGCCGTCATCGGCATGGGTACGCGCGTCGAGATCTGGGACTCGGCCGCCTGGGACGAGTACCTCGCCGGCCAGGAGTCCGGATACGCCGACACCGCCGAGGAGGTGCTGCCGCCCTTCCCGTTCTAGGAGCCACGCACCCGCACGCCTCGGCCTCCTCCCGCCCCATCTGGCACACCTTCCCCGGTGCCAGCGGGGTCGCGGTGGGAGACCTGGTCGGGCGGTTGATCGACCACCACCCGACCTGCCACGTCCACCCCGTACTCCCGCCCTTGCCGGGCCGCGACCAGACACGAGAGGAGAGCCCATGGCGAACGACCCGCGCCCCACGTCGGACCGTCACGTCCCCGTGCTCCTCCAGCGCTGCGTCGACCTCCTGGCGCCAGCGCTCGCGGCCCCAGGGTCCGTCCTCGTCGACTGCACGCTCGGCATGGGCGGCCACACGGAGGCAGTCCTCGAGCAGCTCCCCGAGGCGCGGGTCATCGGCATCGACCGTGACACCCAGGCGCTCGAGCTCGCGTCTCGGCGCCTCGAGCGCTTCGGCGACCGGTTCACGCCCGTGCACGCCGTCTACGACGAGATCGCCGACGTCGTCGCCGACCAGGGGCTGCGCGAGGTCCAGGGGGTCCTCATGGACCTCGGCGTCTCGTCTCTCCAGCTCGACGAGGCGGACCGCGGCTTCGCGTACGCGCAGGACGCCCCGCTCGACATGCGCATGGACGCGACGACCGGACCCACCGCCGCCGACGTGCTCAACACGTACGACGAGCGAGACCTCACCCGCATCCTCCGCGAGTACGGCGAGGAGCGTTTTGCGGGCAAGATCGCACGCTCGATCGTCCGACGCCGCGAGGAGCGCCCCTGGACGCGCAGCGCCGAGCTCGTCGACCTCGTGCGCGCCTGCATCCCGGCCGCGTCCCGCAAGACCGGGGGCAACCCCGCCAAGCGCACCTTCCAGGCGCTGCGGATCGAGGTGAACGGCGAGCTCGAGGTCCTCTCGCGTGCCGTGCCCGCCGCCGTCGAGGTCCTCGCGGTCGACGGCCGCATCGTCGTCGAGTCCTACCACTCGCTCGAGGACCGCATCGTGAAGCGGACCCTCGCCCGCGGGGCGACGTCGAGCGCGCCCCCCGGGCTCCCGGTCGAGCCCGAGACCCACAAGCCCTACCTGGAGCTGCTCACACGCGGCGCCGAGGAGGCGCGTGGTGAGGAGCTCGAGACCAACCCGCGATCAGCCTCCGTCCGGCTGCGCGCCGCGCGCCGGACCCGTCCGACCCCTGACCACCTTCTCGACCGTACGGCGGTGCACCCATGAGCTCGAGCGCAGCGCCCGCACGCGTGCCTTCCTTCGCACCCTCGGTACGGCGGGCCACCGCTCCAGCCCCGGCGCAGTCCGCCCCCGACATCCACCTCGTCGCTGCTCCTGCACGACCCCGCAGCCGGGTGCCGTTCGTCCTGCTCTGCATGGCGGTGCTCGTCGCCTCGCTCGTCGCCGTGCTCCTGCTGAACACGGCGATGGCGCACGGTGCGTACGAGGAGCGCGACCTGCAGTCGGCGATCGCCCGGCTCGCCGAGCAGGAGCAGGCTCTCCTCGCTGACCTCGACGCGAAGTCGGCGCCCGGCGCCCTCGCCGCGCGTGCCCGCGAGCTGGGCATGGTCCAGGACTCGACGCCCGCGTTCATCGATCTCGCGGCCGGGAAGATCATCGGGGCGCCAGCCCCGGCGAAGAACTAGGACGTGGGGATGGACGAGCAGAGGTCGGGTGCCGCGCAGCCGCGTCGCGTGCCGCCACGGGCTGGCGAGCAGCCGCGTCGCACTCCCGTCGCTGCACGTCGCGGCGAGGCCAGCCCTCGCACCCAGCCTGTCGCCCGCAACCAGGGGGCCTCGCGGACGCATGCCGCGCCCCGTTCCGCGACCGACGGGCGCGGTCAGCGCGCGACCGCTCGCGCGCCGCGCTCCGCCGCCCCGCAGGCCCGCCGCCCGCAGGAGCGCGCCGGCGCGCCCGCACGTGTCCGCGTCCCGGCGGGCGCCCGGGCCGGGCAGCAGACTCCTGGAAAGGGTGCCGCTGCGGGCCGACGGCCTGCACCTCCCACGCCCCGCGGCCCGCTGTTCCCGCGTGCGCGCGTCGGCGACCCTCGCCGTCGGCAGCGCTGGTTCATGGCGTGCGTGCTCGCCGTCCTCGTCGGCTTCACGGGCCGGCTCGTGTCGATCCAGATCATCCAGGGCCCCGAGCTGGCTGCCGCCGCCCTCGAGCAGCGGCTCGTCAGCGGCACGATCCCGGCCGGCCGCGGCGACATCTTCGACGCGGAGGGCAACGTCCTCGCGACGTCGGGGGAGCGCTACCACATCAAGGCCGACCTGACTCTCGTGCCGACGTGGAAGCATGTCGTCGACCGGGAGATCGTGGGCACGGGCATCGAGGCGGCGGCGGAGGTGCTCGCACCGCTCCTCGGCGTGCAGCCCGCCGAGCTCGCCGCGACGCTCGTCGGCACAGCCCGCGGCAAGTACATCGCCAAGAACGTCCTCCCGGACACCTGGCAGGCCATCAAGGCCTTCAACATCACCGGGATCGCTGCCGAGCGCACCTCGGTCCGGGAGTACCCCAACGGCACGACGGCGGGCAACATCATCGGCTTCGTCAACTCCGAGGGCATCGGTTCGGCAGGTGTCGAGCAGACGTTCGACGAGGCGCTGCGCGGCACGCCCGGCTCCTACGAGGTCGAGACCGGCCTGCGCGGTCACCAGATCCCGACCGGTGAGCAGGAGCGCACCGAGGCACAGCCCGGCCAGGACGTCCGGCTCACGCTGAGCGGCGACCTGCAGTGGAAGGCGCAGGACGCGATCCAGGACGCCAAGCGCAAGACCGGGGCGACCTACGGCTTTGCGATCGTGCAGGACGTCAAGACCGGCGCGGTGCTGGCCCTCGGTGAGACCGACACGGTGAACCCGGGCGACCTGAGCTCGTCGGACCCGTCCACGTGGGGGTCGCGCGCCGTGTCCAACGTCTTCGAACCGGGATCGACCGCGAAGGTCATCACGATGGCTGCCGCGCTCGAGACCGGGGTCGTGACGCCCACGAGCAAGTTCGAGGTCCCTGACGCGTACGTGACCTCGAACAACCAGACGATCCGTGACTCGCACGAGCACCCGGTCCAGAAGATGACGGTCGCGGGGATCTTCGCGGAGTCCTCCAACACGGGCACGGTCCAGATCGGCGAGAAGCTGCCGAAGCAGGTGCGATACGACTTCCTGTCGAAGTTCGGGTTCGGTCAGCGCACCGGCGTGGGCCTGCCTGGTGAGTCGCCCGGGATCCTGCACCCCGTCGACAAGTGGGACGGCCGCACCCAGTGGAACGTCCTGTTCGGCCAGGGTGTGTCCGTCAACGCGATCCAGGCGAACGAGGTGTTCGCGACGATCGCGAACGGTGGGCTCCGCTCACAGCCGCACATCGTGAAGGAGTACGTCGGCCCTGACGGGACGGTGACCCCGTTCGAGGTCGGCGAACCGGTGCGCGTCGTCTCGGAGAAGACGGCCGACACGGTCCTCGCGATGATGGAGAGCGTCGTCTCCGAAGGTACGGGCTCGCTCGCGGCGATCCCCGGCTATCGCGTCGCGGGCAAGACGGGAACTGCGCAGGCTGCCAACCCGCACACCGGGAAGCTCGACCACTTCGTCGCGTCGTTCAACGGTGTCGCGCCGGCTGACGACCCGCGCGTCGCGGTCTCCGTCGTCCTCTACTACCCGGAGCTCCAGTACGGCGGCGTGGTCGCCGCGCCCGTCTTCTCGGACGTGACGGCGTTCGCGCTCCAGCACCTCGGCGTCGAGCCCAACGACTCGAAGCCGAAGACGTTCCCGCTCGAGTGGTGACCCTGCACACTCCTCACACGTGGCGTCGCGGCCCGTCCGAGGGCCGGGACGCCACGCACCAGATAGGTTCTGCTCCGTGAGCTCTCCGCGCATCCTCCCGCCTGCCCGTCGACAGGTCCTGGTGGCCGACCTGGCCGCGCACGTCGGCGCCAGGCTCGACGGAGATCCCTCGGCGAACGTCGCGTCTGTCGTCCTCGACAACCGTCGGACCGTCCCGGGGGACCTCTTCGCCGCGGTCCCCGGTGCGCGCGTGCACGGCGCGGCGTTCGCGGACGACGCGGTGCGCCGGGGTGCGACGGCCGTGCTCACGGACGCGGCCGGGGCTCAGATCGTCCGGGACGCGGGGTGCGCGGTCCCGGTCCTCGTCGTCGAGGACGTCAGGGCGGCGCTCGGCGCGTCCGCGGCGCACGTGCACGGCGAGCCCGCGGAGGTGATGACGACGTTCGGCGTGACCGGCACCAACGGCAAGACGACGACGACGTTCCTCCTGGACCACGCGCTGCGTGCGCTCGGCCGCCGCACGGGGCTCGTCGGGACCGTCGAGACGCGCTTCGGGGAGACCGTCGTCCCGAGCACGCTGACGACCCCTGAGGCCCCCGAGCTGCAGGGCTGGCTCGCGGCGATGGTCGCGGACGACGTCGACACGCTCGCGATGGAGGTGTCGTCGCACTCGATCGCGATGCATCGCGTCGACGGGATCGTCTTCGACGTCGTCGGCTTCACGAACCTCAGCCAGGACCATCTCGACTTCCACGGCACGTTCGAGGAGTACTTCGCGACGAAGGCCGAGCTGTTCGGGCCTCAGCGGGCGCGTCGCGCGGTCGTCGTCGTGGACGACGAGTGGGGTGCGCGCATGGCGCGCGAGGCCCGGGTGCCCGTGACGACCGTCGCGACGGCCGGTGCGGACGCCGACTGGACCGTGCGCGACGCCGAGACCGAGGCTGGTGGGACGCGTCTGACGCTCGTGCACCGCGACGGTCGTCGCGTCCCCACGCGCGTCGCGCTCCCGGGCGGGTTCAACGTCGCGAACGCGGCCCTCGCGTGCGTCATGCTGCTCGAGTCCGGGGTCGACGCGGACGAGCTCGTCGCGGCCCTCGGACCGGAAGGGTTCGACGCGCGCGTCCCCGGACGCATGGAGGTGCTCTCGGACGCGCCGCGCGTCGTCGTCGACTTCGCGCACAACGCCGACGCGCTCGAGCTCGCGCTCCGTTCGCTGCGCACGACGACACCGGGACGCCTCGTCGTCGTGTTCGGCGCGACGGGGGAGCGCGACCGCGGCAAGCGCCCGCACATGGGCGCAGTGGCCGCTCGCTGGGCGGACGTCGTCGTCGTCACGGACGACGACCCGCACGGAGAGCCGCCGGCCCCGATCCGCGCCGAGGTGCTCGCGGGCGCGCGGGCCGCGACCGGACGTGAAGGTCCCGGACCTGAGATACTCGAGGTCGCGCCCCGCGCGGAAGCGATCCGCCAGACGGTCCTCGAGGCCGGTGACTCGGACACGGTCCTGCTCGCGGGGCGCGGGCACGAGACGGTTCAGGAGGTCGACGGTGTCGACCTCCCATTGGATGATCGGGTGGAGGCGCGGGCCGCGCTGGCCGCCCGCACCGCAGGTCGCGAGCGCACGCCGGCCACGCCGCACGACGAAGGAGATACGCACGCATGATCGCTCTCAAGGCCGACGAGATCGCCCGCCTGACCGGCGGCAGGCTCGTCGGTGACGGCGACGCAGTCGTCACGGGACCGGTCGTCGTGGACTCGAGGCTCGTCGAGCCGGGCGGGATGTTCGTCGCGTTCGCGGGCGAGCACGTCGACGGGCACGACTACGTGGCGCGGGCGACCGAGGCGGGTGCGGCCGTCGTGCTCGCGGCGCGCGAGGTGGACGCTCCGTCGGTCGTCGTGGTCGACGACGTGCAGGCGGCGCTCGGGCAGGTCGCTCGCGACGTCCTCGCGCGCGTGCGCTCGCGCGGAGAGCTCAAGGTCGTCGCGGTGACGGGCTCCGTCGGCAAGACGACGACGAAGGACCTCGTCGGGCAGGTCGTGTCCCCGTCGGGGGAGACGGTCGTGCCGCGCGGCTCCTTCAACAACGAGATCGGGCTGCCGCTCACGGTCCTCCAGGTCACCGAGAGCACCCGGTTCCTCGTCCTCGAGATGGGCGCCGACCACGAGGGCAACATCACGTACCTCACGGGCATCGCCCCGCCCGACGTCGCTGTCGTCCTCGCGGTCGGTACGGCGCACCTCGGCGAGTTCGGCGGCGTGGAGGCGATCGCCCGCGCGAAGAGCGAGCTCGTCACGGGCGCGGCCGAGGGCGGCGTCGCCGTCCTCAACGCGGACGACCACCGCGTCGCCGCGATGGCGCCGCTCGCTGCGGGCGACGTCGTGACGTTCGGGACGGTCTCGGGTGCGCAGGTCGCAGCCGACGACGTCCGGATCGACCGCGCAGGCCGCGTGTCGTTCGAGCTGCGCGCGGCCGGGGCGAGCGCGCCCGTGAGCCTGCAGCTCGTCGGCGAGCACCACCTGTCCAACTCGCTGGCGTGCGCTGCGGTCGGCCTCCAGCTCGGGCTCGACGTGGCGACCGTCGCCGAGCGCCTCAGCGGGGCGACGGCGCTCAGCCCGCACCGGATGCACGTCGTCGACCGCCCTGACGGCGTCACCGTGATCGACGACTCCTACAACGCGAACCCCGACTCGATGCGGGCGGCGCTCAAGGCGCTCGCCGTCGTCGCAGGACGTGAGCGGCGCTCGGTCGCCGTGCTCGGCGAGATGCTCGAGCTCGGCGAGGAGAGCCGGGAACGTCACGACGAGGTCGGTCGGCTCGCTGTGCGGCTCAACATCAACCTGACGATCGTCGTCGGGCCGGGCGCCTGGGCCATCTTCGACGGCGCTCAGATGGAGGGGTCGTGGGGCGACGAGGTTGTCCAGGTCGACGACCTCGAAGCCGCGGAGAAGCTCCTCGCCGAGTATCTCGAGGAGGGTGACGTCGTCCTCGTCAAGGCGTCGAACGGCACGGGCCTGTGGCGCCTCGCCGACCGGCTCGTGGGCGCAGGGGCCGCCGCATGATCGCCATCCTCGTCGCGGGCGGCACGGCTCTCGTGCTGTCGCTGCTCCTCACGCCGCTGTTCATCCGGTACCTCGTGCACAAGCAGTACGGGCAGTTCATCCGTCAGGACGGCCCGACGGCGCACTTCACGAAGCGTGGCACGCCCACGATGGGCGGCGTCGTCATCATCGGGTCCGTCCTCGTCGGTGTCGCGGCGTCCGCGATCGTCGCGGGCAGGTTGCCGAGCATCTCGACCTTCCTCGCGCTGTTCCTCATGACGGGCCTCGGCCTCGTGGGGTTCCTCGACGACTTCATCAAGATCTCGCGTCAGCGCAGCCTCGGGCTCTCGGCGCGCGGCAAGATCATCGGCCAGGGTTTCGTCGGGATCACGTTCGCGGTCCTCGCGCTGAACTTCCCCGACGCGAGCTTCCGCACGCCGGCGTCGACCAAGATCTCGTTCGTGCGGGACTCGGGCATCGACCTGGCGTTCGCGGGGGCGACGATCGGCCTGATCCTGTTCGTGCTGTGGGCGAACTTCCTCATCACGGCGTGGTCGAACGCGGTCAACCTCACCGACGGCCTCGACGGCCTCGCGACCGGCGTGTCGCTCATGGTGTTCGGCGCCTACACGTTCGTCGGCATCTGGCAGTGGAACCAGCGCTGCGCGGTGCTGACGTCCGCGGGCCCGAGCTGCTACGAGGTGCGGGACCCGTGGGACCTCGCTGTCGTCGCGGCCGCGATCACAGGCGCGCTGTTCGGATTCCTGTGGTGGAACGCGTCGCCTGCGAAGATCTTCATGGGCGACACCGGCTCCCTGGCCCTCGGTGGTGCGCTCGCCGGCCTGTCGATCCTCACCCGGACCGAGATCCTCGCGGCGATCATCGGCGGCCTGTTCGTCGTGATCGTCATGTCCGACGTCATCCAGATCGGTGGCTTCAAGCTCACGGGCAAGCGCGTCTTCAAGATGGCGCCGCTGCACCACCACTTCGAGCTGTCGGGCTGGGGCGAGGTGACGATCGTCATCCGCTTCTGGATCATCGCCGGCCTCTTCGCCGCGCTCGGGATCGGCCTGTTCTACACCGAGTGGGTCGCCGGATGGTGACGTCGGGTCACCCTGGCGCACCGCTCGGACCGGACCTCGCTGCGGCGCGCGTGCTCGTCGCAGGTCTGGGTGTGACGGGGCGTGCCGTCGTCGCGGCGCTCGTGAACCGCGCGGCAGCGGTCACGACGCTCGACGCGAACGCGCCCGGTGCCGACCTCCAGGACAGCGCGGACGTCGACCTCACGTCGGTCGACCTCGTCGTCGCGTCGCCCGGCTGGGCGCCGACGCACCCCCTCCTCGTCGCGTCCGCCGAGGCGGGGATCCCGGTGTGGAGCGAGGTCGAGCTCGCCTGGCGGCTGCGGGTGGACCGCGCCGCGGGCGGCGGGCCCGCACCGTGGCTCGCTGTCACCGGGACCAACGGCAAGACGACGACGGTCGGCATGCTCACGTCGATGCTCGCCGCTGCGGGCCTCGAGGTCGCGGAGGTCGGGAACGTCGGCCGTCCGGTCGTCGAGGCTGCCGTGGACCCGTCGGTCGACGTGCTCGCCGTCGAGCTCTCGAGCTTCCAGCTGCACTTCACGCACACCATGGCGGTCGAGGCGGGGGCGGTCCTCAACGTCGCGACGGACCACGTCGACTGGCACGGCTCCGCCGAGGCGTACGCCGCGGACAAGGGCCGCATCTTCGAGCGGGCCCAGGTCGCGTGCGTCTACAACGTCGCGGACGAGACGACGCGCCGTCTCGTCGAGGACGCCGACGTCGCCGACGGCGCCCGCGCGGTCGGCTTCACGCTCGGCTCGCCGGGACGTGCCGAGATCGGCCTGATCGAGGACATCGCCGTCGATCGTGCGTTCCACACGCACGCGAGCGACCCGGGGCGGCACAGCAGCGCCGAGGAGCTCTTCACCCTCGCGGACCTCGGGCACCTCGCAGGTCCTGACGGCCGGGTGGCGCCGCACGTCGTCGCGAACGTCCTCGCGGCTGCTGCGCTCGCCCGCGCCCACGGCCTGTCCGCGGACGACGTGCGGCGCGGCGCCCGCGCGTTCCGGCCCGGGCAGCACCGCATCGAGACGGTCGCGACAGTGTCCGTCCCCGGTGGGAGCGTGAGCTTCGTCGACGACTCGAAGGCGACGAACGCGCACGCGGCGTCCGCGTCGCTCGCGGCCTTCGCCCCGGGGTCGGTCGTCTGGGTCGCGGGAGGCCTCGCGAAGGGCGCCACGTTCGACGACCTCGTGATCGAGCGTCGTGACCGGCTCCGCGCCGTGGTCCTCATCGGAGTCGACGCGGGCCCGCTCGCGGAAGCCATCGACCGACACGCGCCCGATCTCCCGGTCGTGCGTGTCGATCCTGGCGAGACTGGGACCGTGATGGCGCGCGCCGTCGCCGCGGCCGCCGGCCTGGCGAAGCCGGGCGACACGGTCCTGCTGGCGCCGGCGAGCGCCTCCATGGATCAGTTCCGCTCGTACGCGGAGCGCGGCGAGAAGTTCGCTGCGGCCGCGCGCGAGCACAGCCATGACGGTGAGTGAGGAGGTGACGACGCGGATGGCGACCGACCGCGCTGGCTCCTCGACCGACGACGGCAACCCGGCCGGGCAGGCGCGTGCGCCCCGCCGGCGCCTTCTCGGGTTCTTGGACAGCCCCGTCGCGAGCTACTACCTCCTCGTCGGTCTCACGTCCCTGCTCGTGCTGATCGGCCTCGGGATGGTCCTCTCGGCGTCGTCCGTCAAGTCCCTCCAGCGTGGCGACTCGGCGTACGAGATCTTCCTGGGGCAGGCGCAGTACGCGGTGTTCGGGACGATCGCCCTCGTCGCGGCGAGCCTCATGCGGCCTGCCTTCTACAAGCGGGTCTCGTGGCCCTTCCTGTTCGCCGCGATCGGGATGCAGCTGCTGATCTTCACCCCGCTCGCCCGGTCGAAGGGCGGGAACACGGGCTGGATCTACCTCGGCGGTTTCACCGTGCAGCCCGCCGAGATCGCGAAGCTGGCGCTCGCGATCTGGCTCGGTACCGTGCTCGCGCGCAAGGCGCGGCTGCTCCACCAGTGGGGTCATGTGCTCATGCCGGCGGTGCCGGTCGTCGGCATCGTCGTCGGGCTGGTCCTCGCCGGGCACGACCTCGGTACGGCGATCATCCTGCTCATGGTCGTGGCCGGCGCCCTCTGGATCGCGGGGGTCCCGGGGCGCATGTTCCTCGCGGGCGGCGCGGTCATGGCGGTCGCCGTCTGGGCGCTCGTGGCGTTCCAGGGCAACAGCAACCGGCTCGGGCGCATCGACTCGTGGCTCAACGCGTCGTGCAACCCGGACGTGGCGACGTGCTACCAGTTCATCCACGGCAAGTGGGCGCTCGCATCGGGCGGCCTGTCCGGTGTGGGCCTCGGGGCGGGCAGCGAGAAGTGGCTGTACCTGCCTGAGGCGCACAACGACTTCATCTTCGCCGTGATCGGCGAGGAGCTGGGTCTGCAGGGCACGGTGCTCATGCTCGTGCTGTTCGGTGCGCTCGGCTATGCGATGTCGCGTGTCGTGGTGCGGCACCCGGACCCGGCCGTCAAGGTGACGACGGGCGCGATCTGCTGCTGGATCGTCGGGCAGGCGCTCGTCAACATCGGCGTCGTGATCGGTGCGCTGCCGGTCATCGGCGTTCCCCTCCCGCTCGTGTCGGCGGGCGGCTCCGCGCTCATCATGACGATGGCGGCACTCGGGGTCGTGATCAGCTTTGCCCGGGACGAGCCGGGGGCGCGCGAGGCGCTCGCTGCTCGGTCCGGGACCGTACGACGGTCGCTCGCGGTCGTCGGCGGGTCGGTTCGTCGTCGTCGGAAGGACGCGTGAGACGTGGTTGAGTCGGTGCTGCTTGCCGGAGGAGGGACCGCGGGGCACGTCAACCCGATGCTCGCGGTCGCGGACGAGCTGCGGGCGCGGCACCCGGCAGCTCGGCTGACGGTCCTCGGGACGCAGGAGGGCCTGGAGTCGCAGCTCGTGCCCGCCCGCGGCTACCCGATGGCGGTCGTGCCGCGGGTCCCGCTGCCGCGCCGTCCCGGCGCGGACCTCTTCTCGGTGCCGCGGCGCCTGCGGGCGGCGGTCGACGCGGCCTCGCGCGCTATCACGGAGAACGAGGCGCAGGTCGTCGTCGGGTTCGGTGGATACGTGTCGACGCCCGCGTACCTCGCGGCCCGCCGGTTGGGCGTCCCCGTGGTCATCCACGAGCAGAACGCCCGTCCGGGGCTCGCGAACAAGCTCGGTGCCCGGTGGGCCCGGTCTGTCGCGGTGACGTTCCCGGGCACGCCGCTGCGCGGCGGCATCATCACGGGACTGCCCCTGCGGCACGAGATCGCGGACCTCGTCCGTGACCGCGAGGTGGACGCTGCACGGGTGCGCCGTGAGGCTGCGGCCACGCTCGGTCTCGACCCGGGTCGCAGGACGCTCCTCGTGACGGGCGGCTCGCTCGGTGCGCAGAGCCTCAACGACGCCATGACGGGGGCGCTCGACGACGTCGCCGCGTCCGACGCCCAGGTGCTCCACCTGACGGGGAACGGCAAGTCCGGAGCGCTCGAGAGCGCGCTCGCCCAGCGTCCCGAGCTCGCGAACCGCTACCACGTGCGCGAGTACCTCGAGGACATGCACCTCGCCCTCGCGGCGTGCGACGTCGTCCTGTGCCGTTCGGGTGCGGGCACGGTCGCCGAGCTCACGGCGCTCGGGATCCCGGCGGTGTACGTGCCGCTGCCGATCGGCAACGGGGAGCAGCGGCTCAACGCGCTGCCGGCGGTGCACGCGGGCGGCGGTCTGCTCGTGGACGACACCGAGGTGACGCCCGAGTGGGTGCGCACGCAGCTGCTCACGCTGCTCGCGGACGAGGACCGGGTCACGCAGATGGCGGAGGCCGCGGCGCGGGTGGGCCGCGTGGGTGCGGCGTCGGACGTCTCGGACATGGTCGAGCGGGCGGCGGGGGAGCGCGATGAGTGAGTCTCCGATGTCGCGGTTCGTGGACGAGGTCCCGGCCGTCGCGGATCTCGGGACCGTGCACCTCTTGGGTGTCGGGGGCGCCGGCATGTCGGTCGTCGCGCGCCTGCTGCGCTCGCGCGGGGTCGACGTGCAGGGCTCGGACGCGCGGGGCGGAGCGGTCCTGGACGCGCTCGAGGCCGACGGCGTGCGTGTGTGGGTCGGTCACGACGCCGCGCACGTCGCGGGCGCGAGCACGCTCGTCGTGTCGAGCGCGGTGCGCGAGTCGAACCCGGAGCTCGCGGCGGCACGGGCAGCGGGGCTGCGCGTGCTGCACCGCTCGCAGGCGCTCGCGGCCCTCATGGAGGGCAGTCGCGCGGTCGCGGTCGCGGGCGCGCACGGCAAGACGACGACGTCCGCGATGATCGCTGTGCTCCTCGAGGGTGCGGGCCTCGCGCCGTCCTTCGCGATCGGAGGGTCGGTGCGCACGGCTGACGGCGCGCTGGCGGGCGGTCACCTCGGTTCGGGTGACGTGCTCGTCGCGGAGGCGGACGAGTCTGACGGCTCGTTCCTCAACTACCGTCCGACGATCGCTGTGGTCACGAACGTCGAGCCGGACCACCTCGACAACTACGGCACGACGGAGGCGTTCGAGCGGGCGTTTGTCGAGTTCGCGGCTCGGGTGCGCCCTGGCGGGTATCTCGTGGCGTGCCTCGACGACGACGGCGCGCGGCGTCTCGTCGACGTCCACCGCGCGGCGGGCGGGCAGGTCGTGACGTACGGGACGGCCGCGGACGCGGACGTCCGTGTCGAGCACTATGCGCCGTCGGGTGACGGTTCGACGGCGACGCTCGTCGTCGCTGGCGTCGGGGGATCGGCGGGCAGCGCTCCTGTCGCGCTGCGCGTCCCGGGTGAGCACAACATGCTCGACGCCGCTGGTGCGGTCGCGGCTGCGCTGCTGCTGGGCGTCCCGCTCGACACTGCCGTGGCTGCCGTCGGCGCGTTCGTCGGTACGGGGCGCCGGTTCGAGGACCGTGGCACGGCGGGCGGGGTGCGCGTCGTCGACGACTACGCCCACCACCCGACCGAGGTCGCCGCGCTCGTGACGGGTGCGCGGCCGGCGGCAGGGGAGGGGCGCGTCCTCGCACTGTTCCAGCCGCACCTGTTCTCCCGGACCAAGGCGTTCGCCGCCGAGTTCGCGGCCGCGCTCGACCTCGCGGACGTGGCGGTCGTGACGGGTGTGTATGCCGCGAGGGAGGACGACGACCCGGCTGTGACGGGTGAGCTCATCACGTCGCGCAGCACGCGTGGCGCCCGGTACGTCCCGGACAAGGTCGAGGCTGCGCGGGTGGTCGCTCGGCTCGCTCGGCCGGGGGACCTCGTGCTGACGATCGGAGCGGGCGACGTGACCGAGCTGGCGCCGGTCGTCCTCGACGAGCTGAGGGCGTCGGAGTGAAGCCCCCGGCACGTCCGCGGCCGGGCGCGCCTCGGCCTGGCGAGCGTCCGGCGCAGCGCCGGGCTGCACCGCCGACGCCGCGTCCTCGCAAGGAGCCGTCGGCCGGAGCACCCACCCCTGCGCCTGCTTCTCCGCCTGCGCCTGGCCCTGCGCCCGCCGCGCCTGCTCCTGCGCCGGCCGCGCCGTCGGCCCCTGCTCGGGTGGCGGAGGGGGCGCGCCGTCCGGCGACGAGGAGCGTGTCGACCGGGTCTGTCCCGGTCGTGCCGCTCCCTGGCCCGTCGACGCGCGTCCCGACCGTGTCGACGGGGTTCGCGGCGCGGCTCGCCGAGAAGGCGGCTGCGCGCCGGCACGTGCTGCTGCGACGCGCGCTGTGGGTCGTCGCGGGCCTGCTCGTCGTGGGTGCGGGCGTGTGGGGCGTGTTCTTCTCGCCCGCGTTCGCGCTCGACGAGGACCAGGTGGTCGTGGACGGTCTCGGGACGGTGATCGCGCCGGGTGCTGTCGAGAAGGTGGTCGCCGTGCAGGCGGGCACGCCGTTGACGCGCCTGGACACCGTGCGGCTGCGTGCCCGGATCCTCGAGGTTCCGGGCGTGCGGGACGCGACGATCGTGCGGGACTGGCCTCGAGGGTTGACGGTCGATCTCGTGTCGCGCGAGCCGGTCGCGGCGGTGCCCGAGGGCGGGGGCTTCGTGCTGCTCGACGACGAGGGCGTGCAGGTCGGCCGGTCCACCAAGGTTCCGGACGGTCTTCCGGAGATCACGTTCCCGCTCGACCAGGACAGTCGTCGGACCCTCGCGAGCGCGCTTATCCTGCTCAACGCCCTGCCGGCGAAGATCGCGCAGGACGTGCGGACGATCTCGGCGACGAGCCCGGACGACGTCCATATGGAGCTGCGCGGTGGTGCGACGGTCGTGTGGGGGAGCTCTGCCGAGGCCGCGCTCAAGGTGCGCGTGCTCGAGGTGCTGCGCAGCGCGAAGGCCTCGAAGGGCTCGAAGGTGTTCGACGTCTCAGCTCCGAACGCACCCATCACGCGCTGATCGGCAAGGCTCGTCGGTGCGGCGGGACATCGTGGGGCGACACGCGCCCTCGGTCGTTGCTCCGGGTCGTCGCGGCGCATAGCGTCCCACTAGCAGAACGTGACATAACTCTAACCCTCTACCTGAGGGTGAAGGTTGCCAGCACCGATCGAGAGGTACCCCCGTGGCAACACCGCAGAACTACCTGGCCGTCATCAAGGTGGTGGGCATCGGCGGTGGTGGCGTGAACGCCGTCAACCGCATGATCGAGGTGGGGCTCAAGGGAGTCGAGTTCATCGCGATCAACACCGATGCCCAGGCGCTCCTGATGTCTGACGCCGACGTCAAGCTCGACGTCGGTCGTGAGCTCACGCGCGGGCTCGGCGCCGGCGCCGACCCGGAGGTCGGCAAGAAGGCCGCCGAGGACCACACCGAGGAGATCGAGGACGTCCTGCGGGGCGCCGACATGGTCTTCGTCACCGCGGGCGAGGGTGGTGGCACCGGAACCGGTGGCGCGCCCGTCGTCGCACGCATCGCGCGCTCTCTCGGCGCACTCACGGTCGGCGTCGTCACGCGACCGTTCACCTTCGAGGGCCGCCGCCGCTCCAACCAGGCCGACGCTGGCATCGACGCGCTGCGCAACGAGGTCGACACCCTCATCGTCATCCCGAACGACCGCCTGCTGTCGATGTCCGACCGCAACGTCTCGGCGCTCGATGCGTTCCACCAGGCCGACCAGGTGCTCCTCTCGGGTGTCCAGGGCATCACCGACCTCATCACCACGCCCGGCCTGATCAACCTCGACTTCGCCGACGTGAAGTCGGTCATGCAGGGCGCCGGCTCGGCGCTCATGGGCATCGGTTCGGCCCGCGGCGACGACCGTGCGGTCCAGGCCGCCGAGCTCGCGATCTCCTCCCCGCTGCTCGAGGCGAGCATCGACGGCGCCCACGGCGTGCTGCTCTCGATCCAGGGCGGCTCGGACCTCGGCCTCTTCGAGATCAACGAGGCTGCACGTCTCGTCCACGAGGCCGCGCACCCCGAGGCGAACATCATCTTCGGTGCGGTCATCGACGACGCGCTCGGCGACGAGGTCCGCGTGACCGTCATCGCCGCCGGTTTCGACGGCGGTGCGCCGCAGGTCCGCAAGGACGGCCGCGGGCTCGGCCAGGTCGAGAGCGCCGCTCCCGCGATCGAGCGCCCGGCGACCCGTCGCCAGGAGCCGGCTACCACGACCGGCATGCACTCCCAGGCGCGCCCGATGGTCCCCGTCGAGGAGAGCGAGCGCTACCAGCCCGTCGTCCCGGCGAGCGACCCGTACGCGTCGTCCGCGCAGGAGACGGCCGAGCCGAACGTCTACCAGCCGGTGCAGCCGACTCCCGCGACGGGCCAGCTCGAGGTTCCGAGGATCTTCGACGAGGAGCCCCCGCGCCGTCGCGCGGACGACCTCGACATCCCGGACTTCCTCAAGTAGCTCGGTGACCGACCCGCAGCACGGGCTCCGGACGATCGAGGTCGACCTCGGTCCCGGGGTCCGTGCCGTCTTCACGACCGTCCACGGCGGCGTCTCAGCGCCGCCGTGGGCGAGCCTCAACCTGGGGACGGCGTGCGGTGACGCGCAGGCGGCCGTCGCCGAGAACCGGCGACGCGTGGGCGCGGCGGTGGGTGTGCCCGTCGCCTTCGCCACGCAGGTGCACGGGGCGGACGTCCTCGAGGTCTCGGGTGCCGACGGGCTCGGCGGACTGTCGGGAACCGTCGGGGAGGCCGACGGCCTCGTCACCAGAGCGGCCGACGTCGCGCTCGGCGTCCTCGTCGCCGACTGCGTGCCCGTCCTCCTCGCCGACCCGGACGCCGGCGTCGTGGCCGTCGCCCACGCCGGACGTCGCGGCGTCGAGCGTGAGGTCGTGCTCCGCGCGCTCGACACGATGGTCGCGCGAGGCGCCGACCGTGCGCGGGTGCGCACCGCCGTCGGGCCGTGCGCGTGCGGGGCCTGCTACGAGGTTCCCGAGGACATGCGCGCGGCCGTCGCCGCACGTGTCCCCGCCACCTGGTCGACGACGTCGTGGGGGACGCCTGCGCTCGACCTCGCCGCCGGTGTCGAGCAGCAGCTGCGCGACGCGGGGGTCGCCTCCGTCGCCCGTGCGGACCGCTGCACGATCGAGGACGCCGACCTCTTCTCCTACCGTCGCGCCGGACGGACGGGCGACCCGACCACGGGACGCTTCGCCGGCGTCGTCCGGATCGACCCGGCACGCCCGTGAGCGGAACCTCGCGCGCCGGGCGTGTCGGTGCCGAGCGGGGCGAACACCGACGGTTAGCGTGATTCCACCAGTGTGACGATGGACGGAGATAGGTCATGGCCGGAGCGCTTCGCAAGACGATGCTGTATCTGGGCCTCGCGGACGACCGTGGGGACCAGGAGTATGCCGACGCATACGAGGACGAGTACGCCGAGGAGTACGTCGAGCACGAGGAGGCTCCCGCGATGTCCCACGACTTCCCTGCCCAGGTGACGCCGATCAACCGCGCCGCCGCGCAGCGCCCCCAGGCGCCCGCTGCCGCCGACCTGCGCCGCATCACGACCGTCCACCCGCGCTCGTACAACGATGCGCGCGTGATCGGTGAGGCGTTCCGCTCGGGCACCCCTGTCATCATCAACCTCACCGACATGGACGACGCCGACGCGAAGCGTCTCGTCGACTTCTCGGCCGGACTGATCTTCGGCCTCCGCGGCGCGATCGAGCGGGTCACGAACAAAGTGTTCCTGCTCTCGCCGGAGAACGTCGAGATCACGGGCGAGGAGCAGGTGGCAGCGGGCGACACCCGTTCCCACGCGGGCTTCTTCAACCAGAGCTGAGCAGACGCGCGTGCAGCAGCTGTTCGGCGTCCTGGCCACGCTGTGCTTCGTGTACTTCATCGTGCTCCTGGGGCGCGTCGTCGTCGACCTCGTGCGCGTGGTCGCGCGTGACTGGCGTCCGCACGGGGTCGGCCTCGTCGTGATCGAAGGTGTCTACCTCGTGACCGACCCGCCGCTGCGCCTCCTGCGGCGTCTGATCCCGCCGTTGCGCCTCGGGCGCGTCCAGCTCGACCTGGCCTTCCTGGTGCTGATGCTCACCACCTCCGTCCTGGTGAACATCTTCGGGAGCCTCGCGAGCTGACCGCCTGGCCCGATTACGAACCTGGGCGCGCAGCGCGCCCAATATCCGCTAGCGTGAGTCCGTGGTCGTCATCGACGTCCCGGCTCCATAACCCGAGTAACTCAACGAGGTGACACGATGGCACTGCTGACCGCAGAGGACATCCTCAACAAGAAGTTCACGGCGACGAAGTTCCGAGAGGGCTACGACGTCGTCGAGGTCGACGACTTCCTCGACGAGGTGCTCAACACGTTGCGAGCTCTCCAGGGCGAGAACGACGACCTCAAGTCCAAGCTTGCTGCGGCCGAGCGTCGCGTCGCCGAGCTGACCCGCGAGAACGCGGCAGCGGTGCAGGCAGCGTCCGCGCCGTCGCCCGCCTCTGCTCCCGAGCCCGTCCGCGAGGTCGTGCCCGTCCCGGAGCCCACGCCGGCCCCGGTCCCTGCGCCTGCCCCGGCGCCCCAGGTGTCGCGGGCGAGCGAGCCCGAGTCGGCCACAGGGATGCTGCAGCTCGCGCAGAAGCTGCACGACGACTATGTCCGCTCCGGCCAGGAGGAGGGCGAGCGCCTCGTCAACGAGGCACGCACCGAGGGCGAGCGCATCGTCCGCGAGGCGCAGGAGACCTCGGCGCGTACGCTCGGGCAGCTCGAGCAGGAGCGCTCGCTCCTGGAGCGCAAGATCGACGAGCTGCGCCAGTTCGAGCGCGACTACCGCACCCGCCTCCAGAGCTACCTCGAGACGCTGCTCGGCGACCTCAACACGCGGGGTTCCTCGATCCCGCCGTCGAACAAGGTCAACCCCGGCCTCTGAGCCGACGGGACGCCGTCCCGACCGAACCACCGGCCACGGCCGGCCACAGGCACCGCCACCGCGCGTGTTGTCTGGGCCGGTCGTTGCCGTCTATCCTCGGCAGTTCTGAACAGAGAGGCGACCTGATGTCGATCCAGGACGAAGAACGAACCCCTAGTCTCACGGAGCGGTTCCCGCGCCTCGCCAAGGACGTCAAGACCTTCCAGGTCCGCGACGGCGAAGAGCCGTGGACGCTCAAGGAGGCCAAGGCGGTCGCAACCGAGCTCGTCGCCGAGGTCGAGCGCCTCGAGGTCGAGCTGGCGAACGCCGACGCGGAGCTCTCTGAGCTGTTGCGCAACTCGGGGGACGGCGCTGGCGACGACCAGGCCGACTCGGGGTCGAGCGCGCTCGAGCGCGAGCAGGAGCTCACGTTCGTCAACAACACGCGTGACCTGCTCGCGCAGAACACGCACGCGATCCAGCGGATCGCCGCGGGGACGTACGGCACGTGCGAGTCGTGCGGCGGCCCCGTGGGCAAGGCCCGTCTGCAGGCGTTCCCGCGCGCCACGCTGTGCGTGACCTGCAAGCAGCGCGAGGAACGACGCTGACCGAGGAAGCGGGCGACGTCACGTCGCACGGCGCCCGCCAGGACGACGTCCACGACGGTGACGCGCCCGCTCCTGCCGCTGCAGAGGTCGCCGCGCCCGCCGCCCCGCGCAGCACGCGGCTCGCGGTGCTCATGTTCGGCCTCGCGGCAGGGGTCGCGATCGTCGATCAGCTCACCAAGCAGCTCGCGCTGAGCAGCCTCGAGCTCGGTGCGTCAACGACGTGGTTCCTCGGCGAGCTTCTCGGGTGGAAGCTCCTCCTCAACCCGGGGGCGGCGCTCTCGATGGGGACCGGCATCACCTGGGTCCTCACGCTGCTCACGGTCGCGGTCGTCGTCGTGATCGCGACGCGCGCCCGGCGCATCACGTCGCGGGCATGGGCCGTCGCGCTCGCGCTCGTCCTCGGCGGAGCCGTCGGCAACCTGATCGACCGGCTCTTCCGCGCCCCCGGGTTCCCCGAGGGGCACGTCGTGGACTTCATCAACTACGCGGGCTTCTTCGTCGGGAACGTCGCCGACATCGCCATCGTCGTCGCTGCCGGCCTGCTCATCGTGCTGTCGTTCCGGGGCACCCCGATGACCGGTGGCCCGGATGACTCCGGCAAGAGCGCGGCCGAGGCGCAGGAGGGGGCCGGCGCGACGGTCGCCCCTGTGACGCAGGAGGCCGACCCCACGAGCGGCGAGCCGGAGCAGCGATGACCTCGCGCTCCCTCCCCGTCCCCGACGGCCTCGAGGGCGAGCGCGTGGACGCCGCACTCGCGCGTCTGCTCGGCTTGTCCCGCACCCGTGCCGCAGAGCTCGCGGGCGACGGCGCCGTGAGCGTCGACGGCCGGACTGTCGGCAAGTCGGACCGCCTCGTCGCGGGGTCCTGGCTCGAGGTAGAGCTGCCCGACCCGGCAGCGGCGGTCGAACCGGAGCCGGAGCCCGTCCCGGGGATGATCGTGCGCTACGAGGATGACGACGTCGTCGTCGTGGACAAGCCGGTAGGAGTCGCAGCGCACCCGTCGCCGGGCTGGACGGGGCCGACCGTCGTCGGCGCCCTCGCTGCGGCCGGCTACCGGATCTCGACGTCAGGAGCGGCTGAGCGCCAGGGGATCGTGCACCGCCTCGATGCGGGCACGAGCGGGCTCATGGTCGTCGCGAAGAGCGAGCTCGCCTACACGGCTCTCAAGCGCGCCTTCAAGGAGCGCACGGTCGAGAAGGTCTACCACGCGCTGGTCCAGGGCCACCCCGAGCCGACGACGGGCACGATCGACGCCCCGATCGGGCGGCACCCGTCGTCCGACTGGAAGTTCGCGGTCGTGGCCGACGGCAAGCACTCGGTGACGCACTACGAGGTCCTTGAGATGTTCCCTGCGGCGAGCCTCGTCGAGGTGCACCTCGAGACCGGGCGGACGCACCAGATCCGGGTCCACTTCTCGGCGCTGCGGCACCCGTGCGTCGGCGACCTCATGTACGGCGCGGACCCGCGCCTCGCCGAGCGCACCGGACTGACGCGGCAGTGGCTCCACGCGATGCGCCTCGGGTTCGACCACCCGGTGACGGGGCAGCCGGTGCTGTGCACGTCCGAGTACCCGGCCGACCTCGCGCACGCCCTCGAAGTGGTGTCGGATGGCTTTCGCTGAGGGTGCGCACGACGGCGTGATGATCGAGGTCGTCACGACGCAGGCCCAGCTCGAGGAGTGCTACGCGGTCCGCTTCGAGGTGTTCGTGGAGGAGCAGAAGGTCCCGGCGGACGAGGAGCTGGACGCGCTCGACGTCGCTGAGACCACGACGCACGTGCTCGCCCGAGACGCGACGGGCCGGGCCGTCGGCACGGCTCGGTTGCTGACCGCTGCGGAGCACCCGGGTGTCGTGCACGTCGGGCGCGTAGCCGTGCGTGCGGTCGCGCGTGGCACGCACGTCGGCGTCGCGCTCATGGAGGCGCTCCACGGGCTGGCGCTCGAGACGTGCGCGGTCGACGGCGTCGTCCGTTGCGAGCTGAGCGCCCAGCGGCAGGCCTTCGGCTTCTACGAGCGCCTCGGATACACCGTCGTGGGCGACTTCTACCTCGACGCAGGGATCGAGCACAAGGACGCCTGGATCGAGCTCCGGCGCGCCTGACGCGCACCGTCGCCGGGCGCGACGAGGGCCACTCCCGCCGGGGCGTCGGAGCGTCCGACGTCCGTCATAGGATCGGGGCATGCCCTCAGCCGGATCGGACTTCGTCCACCTCCATGCCCACACGGAGTACTCGATGCTCGACGGCGCAGCGCGCCTCGGGGACCTGTTCACCGAGGTCAACAGGCTCGGGCAGACGGCGATCGCGACGACCGACCACGGGTACCTGTTCGGCGCGTACGACTTCTGGAAGCAGGCCACAGCGGCCGGTGTGAAACCGATCATCGGTGTCGAGGCGTACGTCACGCCGGGCACGAGCCGCTTCGACCAGACGCGCGTGCGTTTCGGCGAGGCCGGCCAGGAGGCGGACGACGTCTCGGCGCGCGGCGCCTACACGCACATGACGATGTGGGCCCGCAACAACGAGGGCCTGCACAACCTCTTCCGCGCGAGCTCGTACGCGTCCCTCGAGGGACAGATGGGCAAGTGGCCGCGCATGGACCGCGACCTCATCGAGCGGTACTCGGGCGGGATGATCGCGTCGACCGGGTGCCCCTCCGGCGAGATCCAGACCAGGCTGCGCCTCGGGCAGTGGGACGACGCGGTGCGCGTCGCCGGTGAGCTCCAGGAGATCTACGGCAAGGAGTTCTTCTACGTGGAGCTCATGGACCACGGGATCGACATCGAGACCCGCGTCCAGAAGGACCTCCTGCGCCTCGCGAAGACGATCGGCGCACCGCTCCTCGCGACGAACGACCTGCACTACGTCAAGCGTGAGGACTCGCACTCCCACGACGCCCTGCTGTGCATCAACTCAGGCTCCAAGCTGGCGGACCCGGGCCGCTTCAAGTTCGACGGTGACGGCTACTACGTCAAATCGGCCGAGGAGATGCGACGGACGTGGGCCGAGCTGCCCGAGGCGTGCGACAACACCGTGCTGCTCGCGGAGCAGTGCGAGGTCTCGTTCAACACGAGCGCCAACTACATGCCGAACTACCCGTGCCCTCCCGGCGAGGACGAGACGTCCTGGTTCATCAAGGAGGTCGAGCGAGGGCTCGCCGTGCGGTACCCCGACGGGATCACCCCCGAGGTCCGCAAGCAGGCGGACTACGAGTGCCAGGTCATCACGCAGATGGGCTTCCCCGGCTACTTCCTCGTCGTCGCGGACTTCATCAACTGGTCGAAGGACAACGGGATCCGGGTCGGGCCCGGCCGTGGTTCGGGTGCGGGCTCCATGGCCGCGTACGCGATGCGCATCACCGACCTCGACCCGCTCCAGCACGGCCTGATCTTCGAGCGCTTCCTCAACCCGGACCGCGTCTCGATGCCCGACTTCGACGTCGACTTCGACGAGCGCCGGCGTGGCGAGGTCATCAGGTACGTCACGGAGAAGTACGGCGAGGACCGCGTCGCGCAGATCGTCACGTACGGCACGATCAAGGCGAAGCAGGCGCTCAAGGACTCGTCACGCCTCCTCGACTTCCCGTTCGCGATGGGTGAGAAGCTCACCAAGGCGATGCCGCCCGCGATCATGGGCAAGGACATCTCGCTGTCCGGCATCTTCGACCCGAACGACAAGCGGTACGCCGAGGCGGAGGAGTTCCGGCAGGTCCACGCCGCCGACCCGGACGCGCAGCGCGTCGTCGAGCTCGCGAAGGGCATCGAGGGACTGAAGCGGCAGTGGGGCGTCCACGCCGCCGGCGTCATCATGTCGAGCGACCCGCTGATCGACATCATCCCGATCATGCGCCGCCCCCAGGACGGCGCGGTCATCACGCAGTTCGACTACCCGAAGTGCGAAGAGCTCGGCCTCATCAAGATGGACTTCCTGGGGCTGCGCAATCTCACGATCCTCGACGACGCGCTCGACAACATCGTCGCGAACGGCAAGGAGCCGGTCGTCCTCGAGGACCTCACGCTCGACGACCCGAAGGCGTACGAGCTGCTCGCGCGCGGCGACACGCTCGGCGTGTTCCAGCTCGATGGCGGGGGCATGCGCTCGCTGCTCAAGCTCATGCGCCCGGACAACTTCGAGGACATCTCCGCCGTCGGCGCGCTCTACCGACCGGGCCCGATGGGCGCGAACTCGCACACGAACTACGCGCTGCGCAAGAACGGGCTCCAGGAGGTCACCCCGATCCACCCGGAGCTCGCAGAGGCGCTCGAGGACGTCCTGGGCAACACGTACGGCCTGATCGTGTACCAGGAGCAGGTCATGGCGATCGCGCAGAAGCTGGCCGGGTACACGCTCGGCCAGGCAGACATCCTGCGCCGCGCGATGGGCAAGAAGAAGAAGTCCGAGCTGGACAAGCAGTTCGAGGGCTTCTCCGCGGGCATGATGGCGCGCGGCTTCTCGATGGACGCGGTCCAGACGCTCTGGAACATCCTGCTGCCGTTCTCCGACTACGCGTTCAACAAGGCGCACTCCGCCGCGTACGGCGTCGTCTCGTACTGGACGGCTTACCTCAAGGCGAACTACCCGGTCGAGTACATGGCCGCGCTCCTGACGAGCGTCAAGGACGACAAGGACAAGTCGGCGCTCTACCTCAACGAGTGCCGCCACATGGGCATCACCGTGCTCCCGCCGGACGTCAACTCGTCCTCGGCGAACTTCACCGCCGTCGGCGCCGACATCCGCTTCGGCCTGACCGCCATCCGCAACGTCGGCGCGAACGTCGTCGAGTCGATCGTCGCGGTGCGCGAGGAGAAGGGTGACTTCACGTCGTTCACCGACTTCCTCGACAAGGTGCCTGCCGTCGTCTGCAACAAGCGCACGATCGAGTCGCTCATCAAGGGCGGCGCGTTCGACTCGCTCGGGCACACGCGGCGCTCGCTCGTCATGGTCCACGAGCAGGCCGTGGACTCGGTGATCGGGGTCAAGCGCAAGGAGGCCGAGGGGCAGTTCGACCTCTTCGCGGACTTCGGCGCGACCGACGAGGACGAGTCGATCGGGTTCAGCGTCGACGTCCCGGACCTGCCGGACTGGGACAAGAAGCAGCTGCTGACGTTCGAGCGCGAGATGCTCGGCCTCTACGTCTCCGACCACCCCCTCTCGGGCCTCGAGCACGTGCTGTCCCGGGCCGCGGAGACGTCGATCGCCGCGCTCATCACCGACGAGGGGCGCTCTGACGGTTCGGTCGTGACGATCGCCGGCCTGATCACCTCGCTCCAGCGCAAGATGTCGAAGAACGGCAACCCGTGGGCCGCCGTGACGATCGAGGACCTCGAAGGCTCGATCGAGGTCATGTTCTTCGGCGAGACGTACCTCGCGTACTCGACGATCCTCGCGGAGGACCAGATCGTCACGCTCAAGGGACGTGTCCGGCGGCGCGACGAGACGATGTCGCTGCAGGCGATGGAGCTCTCTCTCCCGGACACGAGCGCAGGCCCGGACTCGCCCGTGCTCGTGACGGTGCCGGTGTCGCGGTGCACGCAGCCCGTCGTCGAGCGGCTGCGCGACATCCTGCGCACGCACCCCGGTGCGACCGAGGTGCACCTCAAGCTCACCGAGCCCGGCCGCGCGACGCTCATGAAGGTCGAGGACAGGCTGCGCGTCGAGCGCTCGCCCGCGCTGTTCGGCGACCTCAAGGCACTCCTGGGCCCGACCTGCCTCGCCAGCTGACCTGCGCCTGCTTCCCTTCCCGAGACCGGAGCGACACGTGATCCACCTGACCCCCGAGCAGCACGTCTTCGTCACGGAGCGGCACCTCGCGACGTTGTCGACCCTCCGCGCGGACGGTTCCCCGCACGTCGTCCCCGTCGGCTTCACGTGGGACGACGGCGCCGGGGTGCTGCGCATCACGACGAACGTCACGAGCGTCAAGGCGCGCAACCTCGCCGCCGGGAACGCTGACGGGGGGCCCGCGCGCGCGGCTGTCTGTCAGGTCGACGGCGGGCGGTGGATCACCCTCGAGGGACCGACGACGGTCGTGGAAGACCCGGACGAGATCGCGGAGGCGGTGCGCCGTTACGGCCTGCGCTACCGTGTGCTCGAGCCGAACCCGCAGCGAGTCGTCCTGCGCATGGCGGTCGACAAGGTGATGAGCTCGGCGTACATGGCCCGCTGAGGCGGGACGTCAGAGGCCTCGAGCGAGGCCGATCGACCGGCCCGGCGAAGAGCCCGTCGGGGAGCGCGTCAGGCGCGCGCGACGCGCGCCGTGCGGGTCCCGCCCGGGCCCGACACGGAGACGACGTCGCCGGGGACGAGCTGACGACCACGCCGTTCGTCGGTCTCACCGTTGACGCTCACGGCGCCGTCAGCCACGAGCTCGCGCGCCTCGGCACCGGACTCCGCGAGGTCGGCGAGCTTGAGGAACTGACCGAGCCGGATGGACTCGTCACGGATCGTCACGTCGTTCATGAGCCCAGTCTCGCAGGTCGGCGGCAGTCGCCGGGAAAGCTCGCGACCGGGGTGCGGGGCTCGGACTAGAGTTGGCGTCGTGATCAACCGTCTCGACCTGCGTGGTCGCTCCCTGTCCGCCCGTGAGCTCGCCGCGACCCTGCCTCGCCCCGAGGTCGGCGTCGAGGACGCGACGAAGCTCGTCGCACCGATCATCGACGACGTCCGCTCGCGCGGCGCTGCCGCGCTGCGTGATTACGCCGAGAAGTTCGACGGTGTTCGGCCCGAGCACGTGCGGGTACCGGCGGAGGCGATCACCGCGGCGCTCGAGGGACTCGACGCGACCCTTCGGGCGAGCCTCGAGGAGTCGATCAACCGCGTGCGTCAGGTGCACGCCGCGCAGCGACCGACCGAGCTCGTCGTCGACCTGGCCCCCGGGGCGAGGGTGCGTCAGCGGTGGATCCCGGTGCAGCGCGTCGGGCTCTACGTGCCCGGCGGCCTCGCCGTGTACCCGTCGTCGGTCATCATGAACGTCGTCGCGGCGCAGGAGGCAGGTGTCCGCTCGCTCGTGGTGACGTCTCCGCCGCAGGCGCAGGACGGCGGCCTGCCCAACCCGACGATCCTCGCGGCGTGCGCGCTGCTGGGCGTCGACGAGGTGTACGCGGTCGGCGGTGCCCAGGCGGTCGCGATGCTCGCCTATGGCGCGGCAGGGGAGCTGCCTCAGGACGGCGACGTCCTCGCGGAGCCCGTCGATGTCATCACGGGGCCCGGCAACGTCTTCGTCGCTGCGGCGAAGCGCCTCGTGCGCGGCGTCGTCGGTATCGACGCGGAGGCGGGGCCCACCGAGATCGCCGTGCTCGCCGACGCGACCGCTGACCCCGAGCACGTCGCGGCCGACCTGCTGAGCCAGGCGGAGCACGACCCGATGGCGGCGTCCGTGCTCGTCACGGACTCGGTCGAGCTCGCCGACGCGGTCGATGGGGCGCTCGCGCGGCGTGCCGCCGCGACGCGGCACGCGGAGCGTGTCGCGACCGCGCTCGGTGGACCGCAGTCCGCGATCGTCCTGGTGGACGACGTCGAGCAGGGCCTCGCGGTCGTCAACGCGTACGGCGCCGAGCACCTCGAGATCCAGACCGACGACGCGGCCGCGCTCGCGGACCGCGTGACGAGCGCTGGCGCGATCTTCGTCGGTCCGTACTCCCCGGTGCCGCTCGGTGACTACATGGCGGGCTCGAACCACGTCCTCCCGACGGGAGGGTGCGCGCACTTCTCGTCGGGGCTGGGCGTGCACAGCTTCGTGCGGGCCGTGCAGGTCGTCGAGTACTCGCGCGAGGGCCTGGCGACGATCGCCGACCAGATCGTCACGTTCGCCCAGGCGGAGGACCTTCCCGCGCACGGTGAGGCGATCAGCGCGCGGTTCTGACCTGTCGCGCGGCGGTGCCGTGCACGACGAGACGAGGTACCTGGATGACCCCGCCCGACAGCCGCGCGGCCGCCGCGATGTGGTCTGCCTACCTTGCCTCGGGCCGGGGCCCGGCTCCGTCGGCACCCGTGCCCGTCGTCGACAGCTTTGGTGACGGTCCGGCGCTCGCAGACGAGCTGCTCGGCCTCGTCCTGTCCGGGGTCAAGCGCGCGACCGCGTCCCTCCTCGACGAGTACGAGGTTCTCGGGGACACGGTTCCCGAGGTGGGTGACCACTGGGTCGTGTGCGACGGTGCGGGCGTGCCCCGCATCATCCTGCGGACGACCGAGCTGCGGCGCGTGCGTTTCCGCGAGGTGGATGCAGCGTTCGCGTACGACGAGGGTGAGGGGGACCGCTCGATCGAGTCGTGGCGTCGTGGCCATCGGCGCTACTGGGAGCGTGTCGGCGCGAGCCTGGGCTTCGCTCTGACGAACGACTCGGTCGTCGTCGCGGAGCGGTTCCGGGTCGTCTGGCCGCCCGAGGACGCCGACGCCTGAGCGGGCTCGCGCCTGGTCCGGGACGCTGATCAGGCGAAGCGGCGCAGGGTCTTGACGTTGCGGGTGGTCGCGACGCGGAAGCGCGAGCGCGCGAGGACCTTGGCGAGCGGTGTCGTGAGGGACGATCCGCGCGGGCAGCGCCACAGGAGCGCGTCGAGGCCCACGTCCGCAAGACGACGCGCCAGGTCAGCAGGCGGCGCCTGCCAGGCCTCGAGGGATGCCTCGGGAGCCCCGGTCCGCGCGGCTGTCACCGTAGCCGCCTCGGCCGCGGCCTCTGCGAGGAGGCCGGGAGAGGTCGAGATGACGACGTACCCGTGCGCGGTGTCGTCGTCGGGCCACGGGACGGCGTCGGCGAGCTCGGTCGCGAGCCCGAGCGGGAGGAGGGCGAGGTGCGCGTCGTATCCGAACGCCTCGCTGATCCTGCTCTCGAGGTCGGCGCGCACGTCCGCGAGCGGGGCGTCCTCGGTGACGTCGACCAGGACGTTGCCGCTCGCGAGGACCGTGCGGACGGCACGCGCGCCGCTCGCTGCGACGACGGTCCGCAGCTGCGCCATCGGGATGGTCCGGCCGCCCACGTTCACGCCCCGCAAGAGGGCTACGACTCTGAGGTCACCGGGGGCGACAGCGGGCGCAGTGCTCATGAGGTCTCCTGGGGAGTGGGACGGGACATGGTCAGGCCTGGGCGAGGACGAACGGCAGCACGCGAGCGGCGCCCGCCTGGCGCAGCATCCGGGCGGCTACCGTGAGGGTCCACCCCGAGTCGGTCAGGTCGTCGACGAGCAGCACGCTCCGCCCGGGAAGCCCCGCGGCAGCGGCCTCCGAGAGCGCGGGCCGCAGGCGTTGCGCGACGCCCGCGAGGCGGATCGCAGAGTTGACGTCCCGTCTGCCTGCCGGGACCCCAGGGGCTGGCTCGACCGAGCCGACGACCGGCTTGTCGAGGTAGCGGCCGAGCCCGTGCGCGAGGTGGCTTACGAGGACCGGCCGGGTCGCGGACGCGATCCACACGATCCCGTCGACCCGCTGAGCGTCCGCCCAGTCGTCGAGCACCCGCGCGGCGGCGGTGCGCAGCGGGGTCGGCACCTCGCCGTCGGGCGTGGCACGCGCGAAGAGCTCGCGCAGCGGCGCGGACCAGCCCAGCCCGTCGAGCCGTGCGACCGCACGGCCGGGTTCGGCGACCTCCTCGGGGGAGAGCCTCCCCGAGAGGTCGACGCCGAGCGCTGCCATCCCCGACGGCCACTGCCGGCGGGTGCTGATCTCGATGCCGGGCCGGTCCATCGCGGCGCGCGCCTGGCGCACGAGCGACGGGTCGGGCGCGGCCGGCAGGTCGAGCGTCGAGCAGCGGTCGCAGCGCCCGCACCGCCACCCTTCGACGAGCTCGGGGTCGTCGAGCTGGTGCCGCAGGAACGCCATGCGGCAGCCGCCGGTCGACTGGTAGGCGAGCATCGCCTCCTGCTCGGTGCGACGTGCGCGCTCGACCCGCTCGTACCGTTCACCCTCGTACGTCCACGGCTCGCCGGTGACCTCCCAGCCGCCGCGGACGCGTCGGACGACGCCGTCGACGTCGAGGACCTTGAGCATCATCTCGAGCCGCGACCGCTTGAGGTCGACGCGCGTCTCGAGGGCGGGGAGCGACATCGTGCCGTTCTCGGAGAGCGCGCGCAGCACGGCCCGCACCTGCCCCTCGGCGGGGAAGGCGAGCGACCCGAAGTAGTCCCAGATGCGCTGGTCCTCCTCGCCGGGGACGAGGACGACGGTCGCGCGGTCGACGCCGCGGCCGGCGCGGCCGACCTGCTGGTAGTACGCGATCGGCGAGCTCGGGGCCCCGAGGTGGACGACGAAGCCGAGGTCCGGCTTGTCGAAGCCCATACCGAGCGCCGATGTCGCGACGAGGGCCTTGACGCGGTTCTCCTTGAGGTCGGCCTCGAGCGCCTCGCGCTCAGCGGTGTCGGTGCGCCCCGTGTAGGCGCGGACCTCGATGCCCGCGGTGCGCAGCTGCTCGGCGACCTGCTCGGCGGCGGCGACCGTGAGGCAGTAGACGATGCCGGAGCCGGTCAGTCGCGGCAGCGCCTCGACGAGCCACGCGATGCGCGTGGGCTGGTCGGTCACGGGCAGGACCGCGAGGTGGAGCGACTCGCGGTCGAGGCCACCACGCAGGACGAGCACCTCGTCGCCCGGGCGGACGCCGTCGGCGGTCGCGACGTGCCCGTCGGCGTCACGGTGCACCGCGAGCTGCTCCGCGACGTCGAGCGTCACGCGCTCGTTCGCGGTCGCGGTCGTCGCGAGCACGGGGATGCCCGCCGGCAGGTCGGCGACGAGGTCGCGGATCCGGCGGTAGTCGGGGCGGAAGTCGTGCCCCCAGTCGGAGATGCAGTGCGCCTCGTCGACCACGACGAGGCCCGCGGTCGCGGCGAGGCGCGGCAGCACCGAGTCGCGGAAGTCGGGGTTGTTGAGCCGCTCGGGGGAGCACAGCAGGACGTCGACGTCGCCCGAGGCGATGCGGTCCTGGATGTCGTCCCACTCGGTGACGTTCGACGAGTTGATCGTCACGGCGCGCACCCCGGCGCGGCTGGCGGCCGCGATCTGGTCGCGCATGAGTGCGAGGAGCGGCGAGACGATGACGGTCGGTCCCTCGCCTCGCTCCCGCAGGAGCGAGGTCGCGACGAAGTACACGGCGGACTTTCCCCAGCCCGTGCGCTGGACGACGAGCACGCGGCGCTGGTGGGACACGATCGCGTCGATCGCGCGCCACTGGTCGTCCCGCAGCCGTGCGTCCTCGCGACCGACGAGGCGACGCAGGACCGCCTCGGCCGCCTCGCGCCCGTCGAGTCCTTCGGTCGTCACGGGGACGATCTCAGGACGATCAGCTCTCGTGGGTCGTGGTCGCCGAGGTGCTCGGCCGTAGGGCGAGCCCGTGGCTGTGGCGGTCGCGTCGCCGTCCTCGGGGAGCCAGACCGGCTCGTCCCAGTCGGCGGGCGGCTCGGCGAGCGGCACGTCCTCGTCCCAGGCCGTCGACCAGGCAGGCTCGGGGTCCGTTGCGGGAGCCGGAGCAGCGACCGGGGCGGGCCCGCTCTCCACCGAGGGCGAAGGGGAAGCCTGGGGGGTCGACGCCCGTGCTGGCACCTGCGCGGCAGGCGAGGGTGCGGGGGGCGTGACAGGGCGCGTCGGGGGCGCTCCGAGCGGGCCGAGGTCGAGAGCCGGCTCGGCGCCCGGCCGGTCGACGAGGGTGCGCGCGTCGAGCGACGACGCACCCCACTGCGGACCGGTGACCTCGACGTGGCGGCGCGGCACGCCCTCGAGCTTCGACCAGTCTGGCTCCGCGCCCCAGCGGCCCGGGGTGCCGCGCCGCTCGCGCGGCTCGCCAGCGGGAGCGGCGTCGCCGTGGTGCAGCGCGGCGTCGGGAGCCTCGTCGCGCGGCTCGGGCTGGTCCTCGATCGTCATGGTCTCCAGACTACGGACCGGGACGGACATCGCCGGCAGGTGCTCAGATGGTGTGGAGCGACCGTCGGGGCGATGGTGCCCTGGTCAGGACACGCCTGTGCCGCGACGCTGGGGAACGAGGGCGCGTCGTCCGTACCGGCGCGCGGAGCGAGGAGGTCGCACGTGCGCAAGGTCACGTACTCGATGGGCATGTCCCTCGACGGGTTCATCGTCGGGCCCGACGGTGACTTCCAGTGGACGGTCCCGGAGCCCGCGCTCTTCCAGATGTCCATCGACGAGGTCAAGGACGTCGGCGTCCACCTCCTCGGGCGCCGTCTCTACGAGACGATGCTCTACTGGGAGGACGTCGCCGACGACCCGTCCCTCGACCCGCAGGAGCGCGAGTGGACGGACCTGTGGAACGCCTTGCCGAAGGTCGTGTTCTCGCGCACCCTCACCGGCGTCGTCCCGAGCGCGCGTCTCGCGACCGGCAGTCTCGCCGACGAGATCGCCCGGCTGCGCGCAGAGGAAGGGGAGGGGGACATCGCGATCGGTGGTGCAGAGCTCGCTGCCCAGGCTGCCGACCTCGATCTGATCGATGAGTATCTCGTGCGCGTGTTCCCCGTCCTCGTCGGCGGGGGGACCCCGTTCTTCGCGCTGCACGGACGCCGGGTCGACCTCGAGCTCGTCGAGACGCGCACGTTCGGCTCCGGGGTGGTCTTCGTGCACTACCGGGTACGGCGCGACGCCGTCGGCGCCACGAGGCGCACGCCGACCATCTCGTGAAATGCGCGGACGGCTGTCAGGGTGAACTCCTAGAGTTGCGTCGTGGCCAACCCTCGCAACACTGACGTCCCCCGCGCGCTGCGCCTGCCCGTGCGCCCCGAGCTCGCGGGCATCGAGCCGTACGGCGCCCCGCAGCTCGACGTCCCCGTCCTGCTCAACGTCAACGAGAACCCGTACGGGCCGAGTCCGCGCGTCGTCGCGTCGATCGCGAGCGCCGTCGCGGACGCCGCCGCCGGGCTCAACCGCTATCCGGACCGTGACTTCCTCGACCTGCGCGGCGACCTGGCCGACTATCTCGCGCGCGAGAGCGGCGTGCGCGTCGCGGCCGAGCAGGTCTGGGCTGCGAACGGCTCGAACGAGGTCATGCTCCACCTCTTGCAGGCGTTCGCGGGGCCCGGGCGCACGGTCGTGTCCTTCGCGCCCACGTATTCGATGTACCCCGAGTACGCGCGCGACACGCACTCCGCGTACGTGGTGGGCCGTCGTGAGGCGGACTTCACTCTCGACCCGGCGCACGCGACCGCTGTCGTCGCTGAGCACCAGCCCTCCGTGACGATCCTCACGAGCCCGAACAACCCGACCGGGACCGCGTTGTCCGTCGACACGATCGTGGCGGTGTGCGAGGCGGCGCTCGAGGTCGACGTCGACGGCGCGCCCGGCATCGTCGTCGTCGACGAGGCGTACGGCGAGTTCCGCCGCGAGGGCGTCCCGTCGGCGCTCGAGCTGCTCGACCGCTTCCCGAACCTCGTCGTGAGCCGCACGATGTCCAAGGCGTTCGCGCTCGCGGGCGCGCGGCTCGGATACCTCGCGGCCCGCCAGGAGATCGTCGACGCGTTGCGCGTCGTGCGCCTGCCGTACCACCTGTCGGCGGTCACCCAGGCGACTGCCCGCGCCGCGCTGTCGCACGCGGACGAGCTGCTCGGTCAGGTTGCTGAGCTGCGTGCCGAGCGCGACCGCACGGTCGCGTGGCTGCGCGCGCAGACCCACGAGGGTCGCCCGCTCGACGTCGCTGACTCGGACTCGAACTTCGTGCTGTTCGGCCGGTTCGCCGACCGCCACGCCATCTGGCAGGGTCTGCTGGATCGGGGTGTGCTCATCAGGGAGACTGGTCCCGAGGGCTGGCTGCGCGTGTCCATCGGCACGCGCGAGGAGATGGTGGCGTTCAAGGACGCCCTGGTGGAGGTAGCAGGACTGTGACCCGCAGCAGCAGGACGGCACGCATCGAGCGAGCGACGTCCGAGTCGTCGGTGCTCGTCGAGATCGACCTCGACGGGACCGGTCGCACGGACATCTCGACGACGGTGCCGTTCTACGACCACATGCTCACGGCCCTGGGCAAGCACTCGCTGATCGACCTGACCATCAAGGCGACCGGTGACACGCACATCGACGCGCACCACACGGTCGAGGACGTCGCGATCTGCCTCGGCGAGGCGCTCAAGGTCGCCCTCGGTGACAAGCGGGGCATCGCGCGCTTCGGGGACGCGCACGTCCCGCTCGACGAGGCGCTCGCGCGTGCCGTCGTCGACGTCTCCGGCCGCCCGTACCTCGTGCACGACGGCGAGCCCGCGGGCCAGGAGTACCACCTGATCGGCGGCCACTTCACGGGCTCGCTCACGCGGCACGTGCTCGAGTCGATCGCGCACCACGCGAACATCTGCCTGCACGTGACGGTGCTCTCGGGCCGCGACCCGCACCACATCGTCGAGGCGCAGTTCAAGGCGCTCGCGCGGGCTCTACGCGCCGCGGTCGCGCTCGACCCGCGTGTCGACGGCGTGCCGTCGACCAAGGGCGCGCTGTGACGTCCGGCGCGGTCCCGGGCGCCGCAGACGAGCTGCCCGACGACGTGTCGTTCGAGATCCCGGACGACCTGTCGGGTTTGAGCATGTTCGGTGAGACCACGTCGAAGCCGACCGTCGCGCTCGTCCTGACCCAGGTCGCCGGTGCGGACCCGCTCGCGGCAGTGTGCGCCGTCGCGAAGCTCGAGGTCGACGTGTTCTTCGCACAGGGTGTCGGCGCGGTCGCGGTCTGCCGGGACCTCGACGGTGACGGCCCCGCTCAGGTCGCTGCCGGCATCTCGCAGCTGATCAGCGGTGTCCCGGCGATCCTCGTCGAGCGCCGGGAGAACCAGATCACCGCGACGCGCTGGCTCGACGGCGAGCGCGGGGACGACGTCCCTGCGGGCCTGTTGCTCGACGGCGCCCCTGACGACCTCGAGGGGCTGCTCCTCGGCACGCACACGCTCGCCGACGTCAAGGGTGTCCTGCAGGCGGGCCAGTACTCGCGCCTCAAGGCTGCGCGGCTGCTCACGTCTCTCGCACGCAAGGCGAGGAAGAAGTCATGAGCGCGCCGTCCGTCGTCGTCCTCGACTACGGCTTCGGGAACGTCCGCTCGGCCGTGCGCGCGCTCGAGCGCGTGGGCGCCGAGGTCGAGCTCACGAACGACCGTGCGGCCGCCGAGTCTGCCGACGGTCTCGTCGTGCCCGGTGTCGGTGCGTTCGCCGCGGTGATGGAGGGGCTGCGCGCGGTTCGCGGCGACCAGATCGTCGGTCGGCGCCTCGCCGGTGGCCGTCCCGTGCTCGGCATCTGCGTCGGCATGCAGGTCATGTTCGAGGCGGGCGACGAGCACGGCGTGCACACCGAAGGCCTGGGGGAGTGGCCCGGTGTCGTCGACCGCCTGCACGCCCCGGTGGTTCCGCACATGGGCTGGGCGACCGTCGAGGCTCCTGAGGGTACGGCTCTCTTCGCGGGCATCGAGGACGAGCGCTTCTACTTCGTGCACTCGTACGCCGCGCAGACGTTCACGCTCGGTCAGGACGAGCCGGCCGACGGCCGGTTCCGCCCACCGCTCGTCACCTGGGCAGACCACGGCGGTCCTTTCGTGGCTGCCGTCGAGAACGGCCCCCTCGCCGCGACGCAGTTCCACCCGGAGAAGTCCGGCGACGCCGGCGCCCAGCTCCTCACCAACTGGCTCTCGTCCCTGCGCTGACGCGCGGGACAGCCCTCCGTCTCGGCTGTCGCCGAGCCCGAACCCCCTGGAGATGAACCCCATGACCGACCGTCTCGTGCTGCTCCCTGCCGTCGACGTCGCCGACGGGCAGGCTGTGCGCCTCGTCCAGGGCGAAGCAGGTTCGGAGACCTCGTACGGCGACCCGCTCGGCGCGGCGCTCGACTGGCAGGCGGGCGGCGCGGAGTGGATCCACCTAGTCGACCTGGACGCGGCGTTCGGGCGTGGCTCGAACGCGGAGCTCCTCGCCGAGGTCGTCGGCCGTCTCGACGTCAAGGTCGAGCTCTCGGGCGGCATCCGCGACGACGAGTCGCTCGCCCGTGCGCTCGCGACGGGCTGCGCGCGCGTCAACCTCGGGACCGCTGCCCTCGAGAACCCTGAGTGGACCGCGAAGGTCATCGCGGAGCACGGCGACGTCGTCGCTGTGGGGCTCGACGTGCGCGGGACGACTCTCGCGGCACGCGGATGGACCGAGGATGGCGGTGACCTCTGGGAGGTCCTCGGCCGCCTCGAGGCCGCTGGCTGCTCGCGCTATGTCGTGACCGACGTGACGAAGGACGGCACTCTGCGCGGCCCGAACGTCGAGCTGCTCGCCGAGGTCGCTCAGCGTGCGAAGGCTCCCGTCGTCGCGTCGGGTGGCATCTCGAGCCTCGACGACCTGCGCGCCCTGCGTGCGCTGGTCCCGCAGGGCGTCGACTCCGCGATCGTCGGCAAGGCTCTCTACGCAGGCGCGTTCACGTTGCCCGAGGCGCTCGACGTCGCTGGTCGGCCGTGACGCACGGCGCTCACGACGGGCACGATCACGGTGTCCCGGCGGACTCGGCGGGGACGCCGTGGTCCGGTCGTGACCTGAGGTCGAACCCCTTCGCGGGCGACGACGGGTCGTGCGAGCCGGCTCTCGCCGCGGCCCTCGAGGCATACGCGTCCGGCGGACGCACCGCCGATCTCGAACGTGTGGTCGGGGCGCTCGCGTCCGCGCGGGTGCTCGTGCCGATCATCGCTGAGCTCGACGTCGCGGGTCGTGGCGAGCACGGCCAGGAAGTCGACAAGGAGGCGAGCGCAGGGGTCGTCGCGCTCGAGGCTCCCGACGGGCGCAAGGCGCTGCCCGTGTTCTCCTCGGTCGAGGCGATGACGCGTTGGCGTGCCGACGCCCGTCCGGTGCCGTCGTACGCGACGCGCGCGGCGCTCTCGGCAGTGCAGGAAGGCTGGGCCCTCGTCGTGCTCGACCCAGGAGGCCCGACGACGGTGCTCGTGCCGCGCCCTGCCGTGTGGGCGCTCGCGCAGGGGCGTACGTGGGAGCCCGCGGTGCGCGACGGCGTCGTCGACGAGGCGGTGCGTGCCGCGGTGCGCGACGCCGCGCTCCCGGCGCAGCACGTGGTCCGGGCCGACGCCGTGCCCGGGCGTACGGCGGAGGTCGCCGTCGCGCTCGGCATCGATGGCGGTCTCGACCGTGCGGGCCTCGACCAGGTGCTCGCCTGGGTCAACCGCGCCCTCGCTGCGAGCAGCGTGATCAGCGAGCGGGTCGACTCGCTCGAGCTGCGTATCGGCAGGGCCTGACGCCTGACGTACGACGAAGGCCGCGCCTGTGAGGGGCGCGGCCTTCGTCCTGCTCGGGGGACCGTTCTCAGGAGACGGGACCGGTGAGCTTCTCGCCCGGGCCCTCGCCCGGTGCGTCCGGGATCGCGCTCGCCTCGCGGAACGCGAGCTGCAGCGAGCGCAGCCCGTCGCGCAGGGAGCGGGCGTGCTGGTTGCCGATGTCGGGTGCCGACGTGACGACGAGCCCGGCGAGCGCGGTGATGAGCTTGCGTGCCTCGTCGAGGTCCGTGAGGTCCTCCTCGCCCTCGGCGAGGCCGCACTTGACGGCGGCCGCGCTCATGAGGTGGACGGCGGCGGTCGTGATGACCTCGACGGCCGCGACGTCGGCGATGTCTCGGGTGGCCTGCGCGGCGTCGTCGCTCGGGCTGGCCTGGGGAGAGGGGTTCGTCATGCGCTCATTGTCGCCCACCGGGAGGGGGACGACGCACGGCGAGACGACGCAGCCCCGCACGCGACGAGCGTGCGGGGCTGCGTCTCCGCGACCGGGTCCCCGGCGCGGCGTGACGGCGTCAGGCGTTCAGCGCCGCCCGCAGCTGCTCGCCGAGGCCGGCGTCGACCTGGCCCCAGTACCAGAAGAAGCGCTCACGGATCTCGGGCACCGTGATCCCGGCGCCCTGGCCCGTGAGGGTCTCGAGGAAGGCCGCCTTCTGGGCGTCGTCGAACACGTCGCGGTAGAGGGTTCCGGCCTGACCGAAGTCGGAGTCGTCCGAGCGCAGCGTCTGGGCCGCGCGGACGAGCGCGCCGTCCGTCTCCCACGAGACCTCGCCGGCCCGTGCGCCGTCGGCAGCCGGGCCGCCCGTCGAGTTGGTCGCGTGGACCGGCATCGTGGCAGGCGCGTAGTGGTAGCGCATCTGGCCCTCGTGCTGGTAGTTGCGCACCTCGGCGGCGTGCGGCATGTTCACCGGGAGCTGGTTGTAGTTCGCACCGATCCGGTAGCGCTGCGCGTCCGGGTAGGCGAACACGCGGCCCATGAGCATCTTGTCGGGCGAGATGCCGATGCCCGGCACGAGGTTCGACGGCGAGAACGCCGCCTGCTCGATCTCCGCGAAGAAGTTCTGCGGGTTACGGTCGAGGGTGAGCTCGCCGACCTTGAGGAGCGGGTAGTCCGCGTGCGACCAGGTCTTGGTGATGTCGAACGGGTTGAAGCGGTAGGTCTTGCCCTCCTCGTACGGCATGACCTGGACGAAGAGGTCCCACACGGGGTGCTCCTCGCGCGCGATGGCGTCGAAGAGGTCGCGGCGGTAGTAGTCGGCGTCGGACCCGGCGAGGTGCTGGGCCTCGTCGGCGGACATGGCCTCGACGCCCTGGCGGGACTTGAAGTGGTACTTGACCCAGAACTGCTCGCCCTCGCCGTTGACCCACGAGAACGTGTGCGAGCCGTAGCCGTTCATGTGGCGCCACGAGCGCGGCAGGCCGCGGGAGCCCATGAGGTAGGTGACCTGGTGGGCGGACTCGGGGGAGAGCGTCCAGAAGTCCCACTGCATGTCGGCGTCTCGCAGGCCGGAGGCGCCGGTGCGCTTCTGCGAGTGGATGAAGTCGGGGAACTTGATCGCGTCACGGATGAAGAACACCGGGGTGTTGTTGCCGACGATGTCGTAGTTGCCCTCGGTCGTGTAGAAGCGCAGCGCGAAGCCGCGGACGTCGCGCCACGTGTCGGGGGAGCCCTGCTCGCCGGCGACGGACGAGAAGCGCAGGAGCGTCTCGACCTCCGATCCGGGCTGGAA
The DNA here is from genome assembly GCF_012396185.1 of Sanguibacter hominis ATCC BAA-789. Lineage (GTDB taxonomy): Bacteria > Actinomycetota > Actinomycetes > Actinomycetales > Cellulomonadaceae > Flavimobilis > Flavimobilis hominis. Next base: position 26,413 of record NZ_JAAXOW010000001.1, on the reverse strand, counting down.
GACGGCGGCCTTCGTGAACCGCGAGACGTCGTCGGTCACGACGAACCGGCCGAAGGCCCCGCCGCCCTTGGCGTGCGGGTTGCGCTCCGGCACACGCTCGCGGTTGAAGGAGGCGAGCTTCTCGACCAGGAAGCGGTCGTGCAGCGCGGTGATGCCGTCGGGGCCGGTCGTGAGGGAGTGCTGGTCCGAGGGGATGGGTGCGCCGGTCTGGCTGGTCGTGAAGCTGGGGTCGGTCACTGGTGTCTCCTTCTGCCCGTGCGGGCTCGTGTGGTGTGCCGTGGGGGCGTCGTCGGCGAGCGTGCTCACCGGAGGCTGTGGCTGGTCAGGCTGTCGTGGTGCCGGCAGCGCGGCAGTCGGGGCAGGTGCCCCAGTAGATGACCTCGGCGGTGTCGATGGCGAAGCCGTGGGTCGAGGACGGGACGAGGCACGGTGCATGTCCTGTCGCGCAGTCGACGTCGCCCACGGCTCCGCACGAGCGGCAGACGACGTGATGGTGGTTGTCGCCCACCCGGACCTCGAAGCGTGCCGGATGGCCGGCCGGTTCGATGCGCTGGACGATGCCGCGCTCGGTGAGCGCGTGCAGGACGTCGTAGACGGCCTGCACGGAGACCGTGCCGAGCCGTGCGCGCACTCGTGTCAGGACGGTGTCGGCGTCGGCGTGCGGGGTGGCGCGCAGGCACTCGAGGACCGCGATGCGGGGCGCGGTCACGCGCAGCCCGGCCGAACGCAGCTGGGCTGCGACGTCGTCGCTCGCATGGGTCGGGGTGCTCATGACCTGCAGTCAAGCATGCTATCTGGAATCGTTCAAGTAACGGAACTCTTCACTTCTGTCTGTGCCGGAGCCGGGATGTGCGTGTGGTAGCGTTGACCCCTGACTGATCGGTGTGTGCTCACGCATGCGCCGAGAGCAAGTGGAGAACATCCCACCTAGGTCCCGCCCGAGCTGCCTGCAGCCGACAGGGACCGGGTCCCGGTCCAGAGCAGGCGCTTCAACGCGTCCGCTCGCTCGTGGGCGCATCGTGCCCATGGGATGGATGTGATGGCCTCCTCCTGCTCGCAGGGACGGAGGCCTTCTTCGTCTCTGTGCACACCACCGAGTTCTGAGGAGACTTCCATCAGCGAGCCCCGCATCAACGATCGGATCCGCGTCCCCGAGGTCCGGCTTGTCGGCCCCAACGGGGAGCAGGTCGGCATCGTCCGCGTGGAGGACGCGCTGCGCCTTGCGCAGGAGGCGGACCTCGACCTCGTCGAGGTCGCGCCTGACGCGCGTCCTCCGGTCTGCAAGCTCATGGACTTCGGCAAGTTCAAGTACGAGGCAGACATGAAGGCGCGTGAGGCCCGGCGCAACCAGGCCAACACGGTCCTCAAGGAGATCCGCTTCCGCCTGAAGATCGACCCGCACGACTACGGCACGAAGAAGGGCCACGTCGAGCGCTTCCTGTCGGCAGGCGACAAGGTCAAGGTCATGATCATGTTCCGCGGCCGTGAGCAGTCGCGCCCTGAGATGGGCGTCCGTCTGCTGCAGCGTCTCGCGGAGGACGTCGCCGAGCTTGGCTTCGTCGAGAGCATGCCCAAGCAGGACGGCCGTAACATGACCATGGTGCTCGGCCCGGTCAAGAAGAAGGCCGAGGCCAAGAGCGAGCAGCGTCGCAAGCGCGAGGAGACTCGTCGTGCGCCGCGTCCCGAGGCCGAGGTCGACTCGGCAGCCGAGGCGTCCGCCCCCGTGGAGGCTGCTGCGCCCGAGGCCCCCGTCGAGGCGCCCGCGCCCGTCGCGGCTGCTGCTCCGGTCGAGACTGCTGCACCCGTCGAGGCCGCGCCGGCGAAGGTTGCTGCCAAGCCCGCGACCGCGAAGCCTGCTGCCGCGCCGAAGCCCGCTGCCGCGAGCCCCAAGCCGGCGGCGACGCCCAAGCCTTCAGTCCCGAAGCCGGCGGCTGCCAAGCCTGCCCGGCCCGCACCGAAGCCCGCCCCGAAGCCTGCGCCGAAGAGCGAGTGACGAGACCTGCACACCGAGCGGGACCTGCACGTGAGGTCCCGACCGACACTGTCGTACGCCAGCCGGCGCACGACCGACCCTGAGGAGACACGGCAGCCATGCCGAAGAACAAGACGCACTCCGGTGCCAAGAAGCGGTTCCGCATCACCGGTTCCGGGAAGGTCATGCGCGAGCAGGCCAACAAGCGCCACCTGCTCGAGCACAAGTCGAGCCGTCGTACGCGCCGCCTGAGCGCCGACCAGGTCGTCTCGGCCGCCGACACCCCCAAGATCAAGAAGCTGCTCGGCAAGTGACCCTCGGGGCGCGTCCTGCGCCCTGAAGGAGCTTGTGAGCCCCGAGAACCAAGGAGCATCACGTGGCACGCGTGAAGCGGGCAGTCAACGCCCACAAGAAGCGTCGTTCAACCCTCGAGCGGGCCAGCGGTTACCGCGGCCAGCGCTCTCGCCTGTACCGCAAGGCGAAGGAGCAGGTCACTCACTCGATGGTCTACTCCTACCGCGACCGCAAGGCGCGCAAGGGAGACTTCCGCAAGCTGTGGATCCAGCGCATCAACGCCGCGGTCCGCGCCGAGGGCATGACCTACAACCGCTTCATCCAGGGCCTCAAGGCCGCTGGTGTCGAGGTTGACCGTCGCGTCCTCGCTGACCTCGCCGTGACGGACGCCAACGCGTTCAACACGCTGGTCAAGGTCGCGAAGGAGGCCCTCCCGGCCGACGTCAACGCCCCCAAGGCTGCTGCCTGAGCCGTACGTCTCCACGACGTCGCGCGCTTCGCAGCCTCAGGACGCCCGGACATGCCCGAGCTGATCAACCCCCGTTCCGAGCGGGTGCGGTCAGTCCGGGCGCTGTCCGGGCGTTCTGTGCGTTCGCGCACCGGTCGCTTCGTCGTCGAGGGCCCGCAGAGCGTCCGCGAAGCTGTGCGTTACGCGCCGGACCTGGTGCGCGACCTGTTCCTGACGGAGACGGCCGCTGACCGGTACACGGAGATCGTCGACGCCGCCCGCGAGTCGGGCGTCACGCCCCGGACCGGCTCGGACGAGGTCCTCGACGCGATGAGCCCCGACGCCCAGGGGATCGTCGCCGTCCTCGACCGTCCCCACGCATCCCTCGAGGACGTGGCCGCCCTGAACCCGCGCCTCGTCGCGGTCCTCCTCAACGTCCGCGACCCCGGCAACGCCGGCACGGTCATCCGCGCTGCTGACGCGGCAGGGGCTGACGCCGTCGTCCTCGCCGGGGAGAGCGTCGACGTGCTCAATCCGAAGGCCGTGCGTTCGACGGCCGGCTCGCTCTTCCACCTCCCCGTCGTCGCAGGCGCGTCGTACGACGACGTCCTCGGTACCGTGCACGGGCTCGGCATGACGGTCCTCGCCGCTGACGGCGTCGGGCCGCACGACCTGGACGACCTGCTCGATGTCGCCGGCGCCCCGGGTGGAGCACAGCCAGACCTCGCCGCACCGACCGCCTGGGTGTTCGGCAACGAGGCCTGGGGCCTGCGGCCCGAAGACCGTGACCGCGCTGACGCCGTCGTCCGCGTGCCGATCCGCGGCCGCGCCGAGTCCCTCAACCTCGCCACGGCCGCCACCGTCTGCCTGTACGGCTCCGCACGCGCCCAGCGGTGACGGCTGCTGGGCCCTCGGCCCCGCGCACGACATGCGTCTGGTGCGCTTAGATGTTCACGTGAGCAACGACGCGACCGTGCCCGTCTCGGGCACGCAACACATCCTGACCAGTGGCCCCTACCGTGCGGTGATCGCCTCGGTGGGCGCGAGCCTGCGAGTCCTCGAGCACGACGGCCGTCCCCTCGTGACGCCGTTCGGCGAGGAGGACGTCCGGCCCGGCTACCGCGGCGCGGTGCTCGTACCGTGGCCCAACCGCGTCGTCGACGGGCACTACTACGTCGACGGACGCACCTACGTGCTCTCCTTGACGGAGCCCGAGCGCGGCCACGCGCTGCACGGCCTCGGTGCGTGGGCCGAGTGGATCGTCGTCTCGAGCGACGAGGCGTCCGTGACGCTCGGCCACACGATCGCCCCGCAGGCCGGCTACCCCTTCCGGGTGCGGTGCGAGGTGACCTACGCGCTGTCCGGCGACGGCCTGAGCTGGAGCGTCCGCGCGACGAACGTCGGGACGGGCCGCGCCCCGTACGGCACGGGCCCGCACCCGTACCTCGTCGCTGGTCCCGAGCCTGTGGACGAGTGGGAGGCGCTCATCCCCGCCGAGCAGGTCCTCACGGTCACACCTGACCGTCTCGTCCCGACCGGCCTCGCGGACGTCGCGACGTACGACGGCGGCACGCTCGACTTCCGTACGCCTCGCGTCGTCGGCAGCACGTTCATCGACCACGCGTACACGGGCCTCGTCCTCGAGGGCGGTACGGGTCGTGTCGAGGTGCGTTCGCCGTTGGGCACGGGTGTCGCGATGGAGTGGGACGCGGGCAGCCCGTGGCTCCAGGTGCACACGCCCGAGGGTCCTGGCGACGCGTTCCGCAGCGGCCTCGCCGTCGAGCCCATGACGTGCCCGCCCGACGCCTTCAACTCGCGTACGGACCTGGTGCTGCTCGAGCCGGGCGAGAGCCACGAGGTCGGCTGGCGCATCGTCGCGCTCTGACGCACGCCCCGCGCGGCCTGTCGCACGACGCCGGGCCGCGCGCGGGTGCGGACGGGGCGCGGATCCGGGTTCCGGGCCTCGTAGAATGATCGACGATCCCACTCGCTCCGGTTCCGGAAGGCACGGATGTCCACGCCAGAAACGCCCCTGTCCCCGCTCGACGCCGCTGGCATCGACGCGGCGCTGACGGAGGCTCTCGCCGCCGTCGCGTCGGCTGCTGACCTCGAGGCGCTCAAGGAGGTGCGGATCGCCCACGCCGGGGACCGCAGCCCCCTCGCGCTCGCCAACCGTGAGATCGGCCAGCTCGAGCCCGCCGAGAAGGCGACCGCCGGCAAGCTCCTCGGCCCGGCGCGTGGCCGCCTCGCCAAGGCGCTCGCCACGCGCCAGGAGGAGCTCGAGGCCGAGCGCGCCGCGCAGGTCCTCGTCACCGAGGCTGTCGACGTGACGCTCCCGACGGACCGCATCGCAGCCGGTGCCCGTCACCCGCTCGAGCTGATCTCGGAGCAGGTCGCGGACTTCTTCGTGGCCATGGGCTGGGAGATCGCCGAGGGACCTGAGGTCGAGGCGGAGTGGTTCAACTTCGACGCGCTCAACTTCGGCCCTGACCACCCGGCGCGCCAGATGCAGGACACGTTCTTCGTCGAGGGACCTGAGGCCGACGGCGCGGGCTCGGGCCTCGTCATGCGCACGCACACGTCGCCCGTGCAGTCGCGCACGATGCTCTCGCGTGACGTCCCGATCTACATCGCGTGCCCCGGCAAGGTGTTCCGCACGGACGAGCTCGACGCGACGCACACTCCCGTCTTCCACCAGGTCGAGGGCCTCGCCGTCGACAAGGGCCTGACGATGGCGCACCTCAAGGGCACGCTCGACCAGTTTGCCCGCGCGATGTTCGGTCCCGAGGCGCGCACGCGCCTGCGCCCGAGCTTCTTCCCGTTCACCGAGCCGTCCGCGGAGATGGACCTGTGGTTCCCGCAGAAGAAGGGCGGCGCGGGCTGGATCGAGTGGGGTGGCTGCGGCATGGTCAACCCCAACGTCCTGCGCGCCGCAGGGATTGACCCGGACGAGTACACGGGCTTCGCGTTCGGCATGGGCCTCGAGCGCACCCTGATGCTCCGCCACGGGATCACTGACATGCACGACATCATCGAGGGCGACGTCCGCTTCTCGACGCAGTTCGGAATGGGGTTCTGATGCCGAACATCGCACTGGACTGGCTCGCGGAGCACGTCGAGGTCCCGGCCGGCCTGACCGCGGAGCAGCTCGCCGCCGACCTCGTCCGGGTCGGGCTCGAGGAGGAGGCGGTGCACGGTCCTGCCGTCACCGGCCCGCTCGTCGTCGGCACGGTCGTCTCCCTCGTCAAGGAGGAGCAGAAGAACGGCAAGACGATCAACTGGTGCCAGGTCGACGTGGGCGAGCACAACGTGCTCGACGACGACGGCCAGCCGACGGTCCCGCGCGGGATCATCTGCGGCGCGCACAACTTCGAGGCGGGCGACCGCATCGTCGCCGCCCTCCCGGGCGCCGTCCTGCCCGGCCCGTTCCCGATCGCCTCGCGCAAGACGTACGGCCACGTGTCCGACGGCATGATCTGCTCGCAGCGCGAGCTCGGCCTCGGGGACGATCACGACGGCATCATCGTGCTCGACCGGCTCGGGTTCACTGGCCAGCCGAACGGCACGGACGCGGTCCAGCTCCTCGGGCTCGGCGAGTCCGTGCTCGAGATCAACGTGACGCCCGATCGCGGCTACTGCTTCTCGATGCGCGGCGTCGCGCGCGAGTACTCGCACTCGACCGGCGCGACGTTCATCGACCCTGGCGTGCGTGAGACGCCCGCCGCGACGGCTGACGGGTTCGCCGTCGAGGTCGACGACGTCGCGCCCGTCCACGGAGTCGTCGGGTGCGACCGCTTCGTGACGCGCATCGTCCGGGGGATCGACCCGGCCGCCCCGACGCCCGAGTGGATGAAGAAGCGCCTCACGCAGGCGGGCATGCGGCCGATCTCGCTTGCGGTCGACGTCACGAACTACGTCATGCTCGACCTCGGCCAGCCGCTGCACGCGTACGACCTCGCGAAGGTAGCCGCCCCGATCGTGGTCCGCCGTGCTGCCGCGGGGGAGCGCTTCACGACGCTCGACGACGTCGAGCGGACGCTCGACCCGGGCGACCTGCTCATCACCGACTCGCCCGACGGCGTGCGTGGCTCCCGGATCCAGGGGCTCGCAGGCGTCATGGGCGGTCAGGTGTCCGAGGTGTCGGAGTCGACGACGGACGTCCTGGTCGAGGCTGCGCACTTCGACGCCGTGACGATCGCGCGGTCGTCACGACGCCACAAGATCCCGTCGGAGGCTGCGAAGAGGTTCGAGCGCGGCGTCGACCCGCGACTGCCCGGGGTGGCAGCGCAGCGCGTCGTCGACCTGCTGGTCGAGCACGGCGGCGGCACGGCCGACCCAGCCGTCTCCGACCTCGACGCGGTCCCGACGACGCCGGCGATCACGTTCCCGTGGTCCGAGCCGTTGCGCCTGACCGGGGTCGACCACGGTCGCGAGCGCATCGCCGAGATCCTCACGATGATCGGCTGCGAGCTCGCTGACGGCGACGGGGACACCGTTGCGGTGACGCCGCCGACGTGGCGACCTGACATCGAGGCGCCTGAGCACCTCGTCGAGGAGGTCGCGCGCATCGACGGGTACGACAAGATCCCGTCGGTCGTCCCTGCGGCTCCCGCCGGCACCGGGCTCACGGCCGCGCAGCGCTCGCGCCGCTCGGTCGCCCGTGCGCTCGCGGAGGCGGGCTTCGTGGAGACGTTGTCCTACCCGTTCGTCGGCTCGGTCCAGCACGACGAGCTCGGGCTCGCCGCAGACGACGCGCGCCGCCGCGCCGTCCGGCTCGCGAACCCGCTCTCGGACGAGGCTCCTGAGCTGCGCACGAACCTCCTGACGACGTTGCTCGGTACTGCGCGCCGCAACGTCGGGCGCGGCATGACCGACCTGGCGGTCTACGAGATCGGTCTCGTCACGCAGCCCCGTCCGGGCGCGCCGGTCGCGCCCCAGCTGCCTGGCGCTCGCCGCCCGTCGGACGAGGAGCTCGAGGCGCTCGGCGCTGCCGTCCCGGACCAGCCGCGCCACGCGGCGGGCGTCCTCGCCGGAGCGCGCGAGCGTGCGGGCTGGTGGGGCCCTGGACGCGCCGCAGGCTGGGAGGACGCCGTCGAGGCGGTCCGTCTCGTCGCGCGGACGGTCGGTGTCGAGCTCACGACGACGAACGACACGTCGCGCATGCCGTGGCACCCGGGCCGCTGCGCGCGGTTCGAGCTGGCGTCGGGCGAGGTCGTCGGCTGGGCTGGTGAGCTGCACCCGCAGGTCCTCGAGCGGCTCGACCTGCCGCGTCGCTCTGCCGCGTTCGAGGTCGACCTCGACGCGATCGTGGCGGCGGCCTCGAGCGAGCCGGTCCAGGCTGTGCCGGTCTCGACGTTCCCGCTCGCGAAGGAGGACTTCGCGTTCGTCGTCGACCAGGACGTGACCGCCGGTGCCGTGCGTGCCGTCGTCGCGCAGGCCGCTGGTGAGCTTGCCGAGGAGGTGCGGGTGTTCGACGTGTTCACGGGCCCGCAGGTGGGCGAGGGCAAGAAGTCCGTCGCCGTCGCCGTGCGCCTGCGTGGCGCGGACCGCACGCTGACGGCGGAGCAGACCGCTGAGGTTCGCGGCCGGGTCGTCAAGCTCGCGGGCAAGCGTCTGGGCGCCCAGCTCCGCTGAGCCGCGACGTCCACCACGGCTCGGCCCTGCTTCGGTAGGGTCGAGCCGTGAGACCTTCTGCTCAACGTGCCCTCGGTGTCCTGCTCGTCGCGGCTGCCGCTTTCGCTCTGCTCGCGCGCGCCGGCGTCGTGGACGTGAGCCTCGGCCACCTCGTGCGGACGTGGTGGCCGACGGTGATCGTCCTGGTCGGCGTCTTCGGGCTCGTGACGGCGCCGCGTGCGTGGCACGGACCCGCGGTGCTCGTCCTCGTCGGGGTGATCCTGCAGTCCAACCGGCTCGGCTACCCGCGCATGTCGTTGTGGGAGCTCGTCGTCCCGCTGATCCTGCTGGTCGCTGGTCTGGCCCTCATCACGCGCGGGGTGCGTGGGCCCCAGGGCGACCCGGACGTGCTGTCGTCCCTGGTCATCATGGGTGCCTCGAACCCGCGTACCGCCTCGCCCGCGTTCCGCTCCGGCGTGTTCACCGCCGTCATGGGCGGGATCGAGGTCGACCTGCGCGGCGCGGGCGTCGTCGAGCCTGCCGAGGTCTCCGTGTTCACCCTCTGGGGCGGGGTCGAGATCAAGGTCCCGCCGACGTGGAGCGTCACCGTGCGCGGCCTGCCTCTCCTCGGCGGCTGGGAGGACAAGACGGTCCGCCCGGTCGCACCGGACGCGCCACGGCTCGTCGTGAACGTCATCGCGATCATGGGCGGGCTCGAGGTCCGCAACTGATCCTCACAGCTCGGCGACGACGATCTTCCCCATCGCCATGAGCCGCTCGTACGCGCCCGGGTGGGACATGAGCTCTCCCATGTTCTCGGGGACGACCTGCCACGAGACGCCGAACCGGTCCTTGCACCATCCGCACTGCTCGGCTGCGGGGTCGCTCGACAGGGCCGCCCAGAGCCGGTCGATCTCGTCCTGGTCGGCAGCGGTGACCGCGAGCGAGACGCCCTCGCTGAACGTGTGGTCCTGTGTCGCGGCGGCGTCCATCATGACGACCCACGTCCCTGCCAGCACGAGGTCGCTGAACATGACGGAGCCCGCCACGGCGGGGCCGTGCGGCTCGCGGTACGTCACGGTCGTCCCCGGACGCGAGCCAGGCAGGACGTCCTGGTAGTAGGCGTTCGCCTCGGCGGCGCGGTTCTGGGCGGCGCCGCCGAACAGGAGCGACGGGAGGATGAACGGGCGTGGCTCGCCCTCGGGGTTCGTGAGGATGAGCTGCCACGACACGCCGAACCGGTCCTCGACCCAGCCGTACCGGGCGCTGTGCGAGTACTCGCCGAGCTCCATCAGGACACGACCTCCGTCGGCGAGCCGGTCCCAGAGCGCGTCGAGGTGGTCGCGCGCGTCCGGGTCGCGGGAGGGGTCGTGGTTGACCATGAACGAGATCGACGGGTTCGGCCGGAAGGACGCGTCGGCGTTGACGAGGGTCAGCGGGAGGCCACCGACGACGACGTCGATCGTGAGGACCTTGCCAGCCATGTCCGCCTGGAAGTCGGGGAGCCCGGTGGTGGGGTACCGGGTGGTCGCCACGACGTGGCTGTCGGGGAAGGACGCGGTGTAGGCGGCGGCCGCCTCGTCGGCGTCGCCGGCGTACCAGATGTTCGGGGTGATCGTGGTCATGCCTCGAGCATGCGCACCTCGTCGCCCGCTGCCCACGGTGAGAGCGCCCAGGCGCGGCGAGGGCCGCGCCCAGGCCTACCCGCGGTGCGTGCGCGACGGAGGTGAGCCGACGGGGAACCGGCCGTGGTTGACGGCGAGCTTGCGTCGGGCGGCGTCGAGCACGTCGATGCCGGTGACGTCGGCGAGGCGCGCGAGGTAGATCGTCACGTCGGCCATCTCCATCGCGAGACGTTCGCGCAGCTCCGGGTCCGTCCGCACGGCGTCGAGGCTCTCGTCGGACCCGAGCCACTGCAACTCGGCTGCGAGCTCGCCCGCCTCGCCGGTGAGTGCCATCGCGAGGTTCTTCGGTGTCTGCACGGGTGTCCAGCCGCGCTCCTCGGAGAACGTGCGGACGGCGGTGACAAGCTCGGCGAACCCGTCAGACCGGTCTGTCACAGCGTCTCCCCGGTGTGCTCGCCCGCTACCTCGAGGATCACCTTGCCGGTCGTCTCGCGCGCCTCGAGCGCACGGTGCGCCTCGCCGGCGTCCGCGAGGTCGTACGTCGCGCCGATACGTACCCTGAGCGCGCCGAGGCTCACCGCGTGGAACAGCTCGCCCGCGCGTCGCAGCAGCTCCGGGCGGGTCGCCACGTGGTCACCGAGCGTCGGGCGCGTCACGAAGAGCGAGCCTCCGGAGTTGAGCCGCTGCAGGTCGAACGGGGGTACCTGGCCGGAGGCGCCACCGAACAGCACGAGGATGCCGCGAGGGCGCAGGGAAGCGAGCGAGGCGTCGAACGTCGTGCGTCCCACGCCGTCGTAGACGGCGTGCACGCCGTCCGGTGCGACGGCGCGGACGGCGGCCGGGAGCTGTGTCGTGAGGTCGTCGAGCTGGTCGTAGCGCACGACCGCGGTCGCCCCTGCCTCGCGCGAGAGCTGGGCCTTCAGCTCCGTCGACACGGTCGTGACGACGCGGGCGCCACGCGCGACCGCGAGCTGCGTCAGGAGGAGGCCGACGCCACCTGCGCCCGCGTGCACGAGCACGTCCTCGCCCGGCCCGACGGGGTGGCTCGAGTCGGCGAGGTAGTGCGCGGTGAGCCCTTGCAGCATGAGCGCTGCCGCGGTCGCGAGGTCGACGCCGTCGGGCACGGGGACCGTGCGGTCCGCCGCGACGACGACCTGTTCCGCGTACGAGCCGGGCCCGTCGACCCAGGCGACGCGGTCGCCTGGCGCGACGTCCGTGACGTCGGGCCCGACGGCGCTGACGACGCCCGCACCCTCGCTCCCCGGGACGTGCGGGAACGGGACGGGGTAGACGCCCGAGCGGCGGTACGTGTCGATGAAGTTCACGCCCGCGAAGGCGACATCGACGACGACCTGGCCACGACCTGCGGTCGGGGCGGGGCGGTCGACGAGCGTGAGGACCTCGGGACCACCTGCGTGCACGGCTTCGATCGCTCTCATCACCCCAGCCAACCACCCGTCGGCCGCTCGGGTCGACGCGACGGTCCCGGATCGCGAGACGACGCGTGCAGCGCGCGGGCACGGCCGATACGTTGGCCGGGAAACGCCGGGGAGCTTGGTGCACCAAGCTGAGAGGGCGGATGGGAAACCACCGAGCCGCCGACCCGCGAACCTGAACTGGGTAATGCCAGCGGAGGGAAGCGTCGGTGCCGTCGGCACCCTCATTGCTCGAACCGTCCCGCTGCGCGCGTCACGATCGACGTGCGCAGCGGCGCGCTCTGTCGGCGCGCGGCGGTCGTGCCGTGCGCGCCCGCCGTGGCGGCACCCTCGAGCTCGAGGAGCGAAGAAGTGCTCGCACACATCCAGGTCTCGCCGCGTCCCGCCGGGACGGCCGACCAGCCCTACGCCCACATCGACCCTGCCATCGCAGTCATCCAGCAGTCCGGTCTCGTCCACGAGGTCGGTGCGATGGGTACGACCGTCCAGGGGAGTCCGGACGACGTCTGGGCGCTCTTGCGCCGCGTCCACGAGGCGACGCTCGCGGCCGGCGCTCGCGGCGTGACGAGCCACATCAAGGTCGGGCAAGGCGCGGACGACGCAGGCCCGACGATCGAGGACCTCGTCGCAAAGTTCCGGGCGTGAGCATCGCAGCCCGTCCGGCGGGCGCGGACGTCGTGTCGCGCGTCTGGCCGCCCGCGGTGCTCGCGGTCGGGCTCGTCGTCGTGTGGGAGCTGGCGGTCCGCGTCGCGAACGTCCCCGCTTTCGTCCTGCCCGCCCCGAGCCAGGTCGTCACGGCCGGGGCAGAGCTCGCGCCGGTGCTCGGCGCGCACGTCGCGACGACGATGACGGAGGCGATCCTCGGGCTCGTGCTCGGGGTGCTCGCGGGCGGGACGCTCGCGCTCGCGACGGCCGCGTCGCCATGGCTGGACCGTGCGCTCGTGCCGCTGCTGACGCTCACGCAGACCGTCCCGACGGTCGTCCTCGCGCCGCTCATGGTGCTGTGGGGCGGCGTGGGGCTCGCGCCCAAGGTCGTGCTCGTCGCGCTCACCGTGTTCTTCCCGGTGCTCGTGGCCGCGGCGGGGGCGATGCGCGACGCCGAAGGGGAGCTCGGTGACGTCCTGCGCGGCCTCGGTGGGACGCGCCGCCAGGTGCTGCTCCACGTCCGCGCGCCCGCCGCTCTTCCTGGCGCGCTCTCGGGGCTGCGCCTCGCGGCCACGTATGCGGTCGGCGCTGCCGTCGTCTCCGAGTACCTCGCGGGGACGAGCGGTCTCGGCGTGCTCATCCAGCGGGCACGCAAGGGCTACGACGTCGATCGCATCTTCGTGGCCGTCGCCCTCGTGGCGCTGCTCACCGCGCTGCTGTTCGTGATCGTCGACGTGGCGTCGCGCGCCGCGCTGCCATGGCAGCGGCGCGAGTCCGGAAACCACCTGCTCCTGAGGAGACCAGCATGAGAGCTCGTACCACCGCAGCGATCGCTGCGGCACTGATGATCCTGTCCGCAGGCTGCACGACGACGCCCGAGAGCGGTGCCGCCGACGCTGACCTGACGCCCGTGACCGTCGTCCTCGACTGGACGCCCAACACGAACCACCTCGGCCTGTACGTCGCGCAGGAGCGCGGCTACTTCACGCAGGCGGGCCTTGACGTGACGATCGTCGAGCCGGGGGAGGCGTCGGGGTTGAGCCTGGTCGCGGCCGGGAAGGCCGACGTCGCGTACTCGGTCGCCGAGTCGCTCGTCCCGGCGCGGGCTAAGGGGGCTGACGTCGTCTCGGTCGCCGCGGTGCTGCGCCGCAACACCTCGAGCCTCATCTCCTTGCCGAGCGCGGGGATCGAGCGTCCCCGTGACCTGGCGGGGCGGACGTACGGCAGCTACGGGAGCGCGCTCGAGGAGGCGCTCGTGCGCCGGCTCGTCGCGTGCGACGGCGGCGACCCGGACGCGGTCGAGATGGCCCCGCTCGTGAGCGACGACTTCCGCGTCGGGCTGACGCAGGAGCAGTTCGACGCCGCGTGGGTGTTCGAGGGCTGGGACACGATCCGGCTGCGCGACGTCGACGGGCTCGACGTCACGACGATCCCGTTCGCCGAGCACACGGACTGCATCCCGGACTGGTACACGCCGTTGCTCGCGACGTCCGAGAAGGTGCTGGCCGAGCGGCCGGGAGTCGTCGACCGGCTCGTCGCAGCGATCGGGCGGGGGTACGACGACGCGGTCGCCGACCCTCAGGCGGCCGCTGACACGCTCCTGGAGGCCGTGCCGGAGCTCGACCGCGAGCTCGTGTCCCGCAGCGCCGCCTACCTGGCGGGGGAGATCGCGGCGCCGGGGAAGCCGTGGGGCTGGCAGGACCCGGAGGTGTGGCGAGGGTTCTTGGCGTTCCTCGAGGAGGAGGGGCTCGTCGAGCCGGGGCTGAAGGCGGAGGAGCTGTGGACCGATGACCTCGTCGGCTGACGTCCGGTCGGACGTCGAGGCCGTGGCTCCGCCGGGCGCGCGGGGGAGCGGCGTCGTGGTCGCGGGGCTGACGGTGTCGCTCGGCGGCCGGACGGTCCTCGACGACGTGTCGCTCCGCGTCGCGCCGGGCGGGCTCACGGCGGTCGTGGGCCCGTCCGGGTGCGGCAAGTCGACCCTGCTGCGCGTGCTGGGAGGTCTGCCGGTCGCGGGGACGGAGGTGGTGGGCGGCGAGGTCGAGGTGCCGCTGGCGCAGGATGGGCGGCCCGACGTCGCATGGATGCCGCAGGGGGACTCGTTGCTCCCGTGGCGGCGCACCCTCGGGAACGTCGCGCTCGGCGCTCAGGTCGGTGGGGCGTCCCGCCGGGACGCGGCCGCGGCGGCGCGGGGTCTTCTCGGCCGCTTCGGCCTCGCGGGGTTCGAGCGGTCGTGGCCGCACGAGCTGTCGGGCGGGATGCGCCAGCGTGCGGCGCTGGCGCGCACGGTGCTCGCCGGCCGTCGTGTGCTGCTCCTGGACGAGCCGTTCGGGGCGCTCGACCCGTTGACCCGGCGCGACATGAACGGGTGGCTCGCGGCGCACCGGGCACAGGGTGTGCTGGGCGACGGTGCGGCGGTCGTGCTCGTGACGCACGACGTCGACGAGGCGGTCGCGCTCGCGGACCACGTGGTGGTGCTGTCGTCGCGGCCGGGCCGGGTCGTCGCCCGTGTGGAGGTCGGGGCGCTCGGTCGTGATGCGGCTCGGCGCGTCGTGCTCGCGTCGCTCGGGTGAGGGTGCGGGCTGGGGCAGGATGGTGGGACACGCTCCGCGAGGGGAGTGGAGAGTTATGCAATACGGTGTATGTTTATGCGCATGACCTTCTCAGCAGCGGTCGCCGGAGCCAGCGGGTACGCCGGCGGCGAGATCCTCAGGCTCCTCGCCGCGCACCCGGACGTCGAGATCGGAGCGGTGACCGCGCACTCCAACGCAGGTCAGACGCTCGGCCAGCACCAGCCGCACCTCCGCTCCCTCGCCGCCCGCGTGCTCGAGCCCACGACGCCCGCGACGCTCGCCGGGCACGACGTGGTCGTCCTCGCCCTGCCGCACGGCGCCTCCGGTGAGATCGCCGCACAGCTCCCCGACGACGTCCTCGTCCTCGACCTCGGCGCTGACCACCGGCTCGCGAGCGGCACGGACTGGGAGGCGTACTACGGCTCCGCGCACGCAGGCACGTGGCCGTACGGCATGCCTGAGCTCATCACCGGCCCCGGCGCCCGGCAGCGCGACAACCTTGCCGGCGCGCGCCGCGTCGCCGTCCCCGGCTGCAACGTCACCGCGGTGACCCTCGGTCTCCAGCCCGGCGTCGCCGCAGGGCTCGTCTCGCCGACCGACATCGTCGCCGTCCTCGCGAACGGCTACTCCGGCGCGGGCAAGAGCCTCAAGAGCCACCTGCTCGCGTCCGAGGCGCTCGGCTCCGCCCAGCCGTACGCCGTCGGAGGGACGCACCGCCACATCCCCGAGATCGCGCAGAACCTGCGCGCGGCCGGCGCGCCGGACGTCACCCTCTCCTTCACGCCCACGCTCGTGCCGATGTCCCGCGGCATCCTCGCGACCGCGACAGCACGTCTCGTCGACCCGTCGACGTCGGACGCCGCGATCCGCGCCGCGTGGCACGACGCGTACGCGGACGAGCCGTTCGTCCACCTGCTCCCCGAGGGCGTCTGGCCGACGACCGCGATGACGCTCGGAGCCAACACCGCCCTCGTCCAGGTCGCGGTCGACCGCCGTGCCGGTCGCGTCGTCACCGTCACCGCGATCGACAACCTCGTCAAGGGCACGGCGGGTGCCGCCGTGCAGTCCATGAACATCGCCCTCGGCCTCCCCGAGACCACGGGCCTGACCGTCGAAGGGGTTGCGCCGTGAGCGTCACCGCAGCACAGGGGTTCCGGGCAGCAGGCGTCGCCGCGGGGCTGAAGTCCACCGGCAAGCCTGACGTCGCTCTCGTCGTCAACGACGGACCCGAGCACGTCGCCGCCGGCGTCTTCACGTCGAACCGTGTCGTCGCGGCTCCCGTCGTCTGGTCGCGCCAAGCCCTGGCCGACGGCGTCGCGCACGCCGTCGTCCTCAACTCGGGCGGCGCCAACGCGTGCACGGGGCCCGAGGGCTTCCTCGACACGCACGTCACCGCCGAGCGCACAGGCGACGCCCTCGGCGTCTCGGCGGGCGACGTCGTCGTGTGCTCGACCGGGCTCATCGGCGTGCGCCTGCCGATGGACAAGCTGCTGCCGGGCGTCGAGTCGGCCGTGGCCGCGCTCGACGCGGCAGGCGGCGAGTCCGCAGCGACCGCGATCATGACGACCGACACCGTGCCGAAGACCGCCGTCGCGGAGGGCGAGGGCTGGGTGGTCGGCGGCATGGCGAAGGGCGCGGGCATGCTCGCTCCCGGCCTCGCGACGATGCTGTGCGTCCTGACGACCGACGCGGTCGTGACCGCCGAGGACGCCGACGCGGCGCTGCGTGCCGCGACCGGCCGCACGTTCGACCGCGTGGACTCGGACGGCTGCATGTCGACCAACGACTCGGTCGTGCTGCTCTCCTCGGGCGCCTCGGGCGTGCGCGTGGACAAGGACGCGCTCGCCGCAGTCCTCACCGAGGTGTGCGCGTCGCTCGCTCGGCAGCTCGTCGCGGACGCCGAGGGCGCGAGCCACGACATCGCGGTGCACGTCGTCGGCGCCTCCGACGAGACGGCCGCGGTCGCGGTCGCCCGCGCCGTCACGCGCTCCAACCTCTTCAAGGCCGCGGTCTTCGGCAACGACCCCAACTGGGGCCGGGTCCTGTCGGCGGTCGGCACCGTCCCGCCCGAGGTCGCTCCGTTCGACGCGCTCGCCCTCGACGTGAGCATCAACGGCGTCCAGGTCTGCCGTGCCGGCGGCGTGGGGGAGGGGCGCGAGCTCGTCGACCTCGCGTCGCAGCGCGAGGTGCACGTCGAGATCGACCTCCACGCGGGCGACGCCGAGGCGACGGTCTGGACGAACGACCTCACGCACGACTACGTCCACGAGAACAGCGCCTACTCCTCCTGAGGAGCCGGCCCGGACACGACACGAGAGACGGAAGACATGACCACCGCACCGATCGACCTCACGCCGCACCAGCGCGCTGAGGTGCTCGTCGAGGCGCTCCCGTGGCTGCGCGACCTCGAGGGCGCGCTCGTCGTCGTCAAGTACGGCGGCAACGCCATGGTCGACGACGAGCTCAAGGCGGCCTTCGCCCAGGACATGGTCTTCCTGCGGCAGGTCGGGCTGCGTCCCGTGGTCGTGCACGGCGGCGGTCCGCAGATCTCCTCGATGCTCGAGCGTCTCGGCATCGAGTCGGAGTTCCGCGGTGGGCTGCGCGTGACGACGCCCGAGGCGATGGACGTCGTGCGGATGGTGCTCACCGGCCAGGTCTCGAGGGAGCTCGTAGGCCTCATCAACGCGCACGGCCCGGTCGCGGTCGGTCTCTCGGGCGAGGACGGCGGCCTCTTCCAGGCACGTCGCCGGACGGCGACGGTCGACGGCGAGCCTGTCGACGTCGGGATGGTCGGCGACGTCGTCTCGGTGGACCCGTCCGCCGTCCAGGACCTCCTCGACGCGGGGAGGATCCCGGTCGTGTCGACCGTCGCGCCGGACCTCGACGACGCGACGCAGGTCCTCAACGTCAACGCCGACACGGCGGCGGCGGCGCTCGCGATCGCGCTCGGCGCGCGCAAGCTCATCGTGCTCACGGACGTCGAGGGGCTGTACACGTCGTGGCCGGACCGGTCCTCGCTCGTGTCGACCATCTCGGAGTCCGAGCTCGAGGCGCTCCTGCCGTCGCTCGAGTCGGGGATGGTCCCCAAGATGGAGGCCTGCCTGCGCGCGGTGCGCGGCGGCGTCTCGCGCGCGACGGTGATCGACGGCCGGGTCGCGCACTCGGTGCTGCTCGAGGTGTTCACGAACCAGGGCAACGGCACGCTCGTCCACCCGGGCGGTCCGCGCGACGAGGAGGTGGCACGGTGACCGGCCTCCAGCCCACGGGCGACGCGACGCTCGCCCCGAACAGCTCGGCGGCGTGGACCGAGCGCTACCGCGGCGCCGTCATGGACACGTTCGGCCCGCCGCAGCGCGTGCTCGTGCGCGGCGAGGGTGCGTATGTGTGGGACGCCGACGGCAAGCGGTACCTCGACCTGCTCGCCGGGATCGCGGTCAACGCGCTCGGCCACGCGCACCCGACGCTCACGGCCGCGATCAGCGCGCAGCTCGGCACCCTCGGGCACGTCTCGAACTTCTTCGGAACCCCGACGCAGATCGCGCTCGCGGAGCGCCTGCTCGAGCTCGCGGGCGCGCCCGAGGGCTCGCGCGTGTTCTTCTCGAACTCGGGTGCTGAGGCGAACGAGGGCGCGCTCAAGATGACGCGCCGCAACCTGCGTGCGGACGGCTCGCCGCGCCGTCGCGTGCTCGCGCTCGAGGGCGCGTTCCACGGTCGGACCATGGGGGCGTTGTCGCTCACGTCGAAGGCGCAGTACCGCGAGCCGTTCGAGCCGCTCCCGGGCGGCGTCGAGTTCCTCCCGTTCGGCGACCTCGCCGCGCTCGAGGCCGCGTTCGCGACGGACGGAGACGACGTCGCGGCGCTCGTCGTCGAGCCTCTGCAGGGCGAGGCGGGCGTCAGGTCGCACCCGGTGGGGTACCTCGCTCGCGCTCGCGAGCTCACGGCGGCCCACGGCGCGCTCCTGGTGCTCGACGAGGTGCAGACCGGCATGGGCCGCACCGGCAGCTGGTTCGCGTTCCAGGACCCGACGATCGGTGACGGGGTCGTGCCGGACATCGTGACGCTCGCGAAGGGCCTCGGGGGAGGCTTCCCGGTCGGCGCGATCATCGCCTTCGGCGACCGGGCGGCGACCCTCGTCGGTCGTGGGCAGCACGGCACGACGTTCGGCGGGAACCCGGTCGCCGCCGCGGCGGCGCTCGCGACGATCGGTGTCATCGAGCGAGACGACCTGCTCGAGCACGTACGCGCGGTGGGGACCTTCCTGCGCGACGAGACCGTGGCGTGCGGGAACCCGCTCGTCGTGTCCGTCCGCGGGGCGGGCCTCCTGCTCGCCGTCCAGCTGGCCGAGCCGGTCGCCGCGCAGGTCGCCGCGGCCGCGCTCGAGGCGGGCTTCATCGTCAACCCTGTCGCGCCGGACGCGCTCCGGCTCGCTCCGCCGCTGATCCTCACCGTGGACCAGGCTCGTGACTTCGTCGCGTTCCTCGCCGCGCTCCCCTTCCCGACGACCGAGAAGAGCTGACATGCCCCGCCACTTCCTGCGAGACGACGACCTCAGCCCTGCCGAGCAGCGCGAGGTCCTCGAGCTGGCGCTCGAGTTTCATGCCGACCGGTTCCTGCGGACCCCGCTCAAGGGTCCGAAGGCGGTCGCGGTCATGTTCGACAAGCCGTCGACCCGCACCCGCGTGTCGTTCTCGGTGGGTGTCGCCGAGCTCGGCGGCTATCCGCTGGTCATCGACGCGGCGGGCTCGCAGCTCGGTCGCGGCGAGCCGATCTCGGACACCGCGCGCGTCCTGGACCGTCAGGTCTCGGCGATCGTGTGGCGCACGTTCGGACAGGAGCGCGTCGAGGAGATGGCGGCGAGCTCGTCGGTGCCGGTCGTCAACGCGTTGACGGACGAGTTCCACCCGTGCCAGATCCTCGCGGACCTCGCGACGGTCGCCCAGCACCGGGGCGGCGTCGACGCCCTCGCCGGGCAGGTCCTCGCGTATGTCGGTGACGGTGCGAACAACATGGCGCACTCGTACCTGCTCGGTGGTGCTGTCGCGGGCATGCATGTGCGCGTCGGCACGCCGGAGGGCTACCTGCCGGCCCCGGCGATCGTCGCTGACGCGCAGGCGGTGGCCGCGCGGACGGGCGGCTCGGTGACGGTCACGTCGGACCCGGTCGCTGCTGTGGCGGGGGCCGACGTCGTCGCGACCGACACCTGGGTCTCGATGGGCCAGGAGGGAGAGAGCAGCGCTCGGGAGCTGCCGTTCCTGCCGTTCGCGGTCGACGCGGCGCTCCTGGCGCACGCGAAGCCTGACGCGATCGTCCTGCACTGCCTTCCTGCCTACCGCGGCAAGGAGATCTCCGCCGAGGTGCTCGACGGCCCGCAGTCGGTCGTGTTCGACGAGGCCGAGAACCGGCTGCACGCGCAGAAGGCGCTCCTCACGTGGCTCCTGGAGCAGGCGTGAGTGCTCCGACCGGGACGCCGTCGACGAAGGCTGCGCGCCACGCGCGGATCCGGGCCATCCTCACGTCCCACGAGATCCACTCGCAGACGGAGCTCGCGTCTGCGCTCGCGGACGACGGCGTGCAGGTCACCCAGGCGACGCTGTCCCGCGACCTGATCGAGCTGCGTGCGCAGAAGGTCCGCACGTCGCGCGGGGTGTCGGTGTACGCGGTCCCGGGCGAGGGCGGGGACCGGAGCCTGCAGACGACGTCGGACACCGAGTCTCTCGCGGCGCGCCTCGCGCGCCTGTGCGAGGAGCTGCTCGTCTCCGCCGAGGCGTCGGGCAACCTCGTCGTGCTGCGCACCCCGCCAGGTGCGGCGCACTACCTCGCCTCGGCGCTCGACCACTCGGTCCTGCCCGACGTGATCGGCACGATCGCGGGGGACGACACGGTCCTCGTCATCGCACGGGACGGTGACGAGGGCGGCGCCGCCGTCGCCGCACGGCTGCTGCGCCTCGCCGAGGGTGACTGACGCACGACCGCACGTGACCGCGACCGCGCGGCCCTGAAAGACTACGAACAACCCAACTGTGTGAGAGAGAGAAACGTCATGACTGATCGCGTCGTGCTTGCCTACTCGGGCGGCCTGGACACCTCTGTGGCCATCGGCTGGATCGCGGAGGCGACCGGCTCCGAGGTCGTCGCTGTCGCCGTCGACCTGGGGCAGGGCGGTGAGGACCTCGAGGTCATCCGCCAGCGTGCGCTCGACTGCGGTGCCGTCGAGGCCTACGTGGCCGACGCCCGCGACGAGTTCGCAGCCGAGTACTGCATGCCTGCCCTGCGGGCGAACGCGCTGTACCTCGACCGCTACCCGCTCGTCTCGGCGCTGTCGCGCCCGACGATCGTCAAGCACCTCGTGCGCGCCGCCCGCCAGTTCGGTGCGACGACCGTCGCGCACGGGTGCACCGGCAAGGGCAACGACCAGGTCCGTTTCGAGGTCGCTACGACGTCGCTCGCGCCCGACCTCAAGACGATCGCGCCCGTGCGCGACCTCGCGCTGACCCGTGAGAAGGCGATCGCGTACGCAGAGGCGAACGACCTGCCGATCGCGACGACAAAGCACAACCCGTTCTCGATCGACCAGAACGTGTGGGGCCGCGCCGTCGAGACGGGCTTCCTCGAGGACATCTGGAACGGCCCGACGAAGGACGTCTACAGCTACACGGACGACCCGACGTTCCCGCCTGTCGCGGACGAGGTCGTCATCACGTTCGAGCAGGGCGTCCCGGTCGCGCTCGACGGCGTCGCGGTGACGCCGCTCCAGGCGATCCAGGAGATGAACCGCCGTGCGGGCGCCCAGGGCGTCGGCCGGATCGACATCGTCGAGGACCGTCTCGTCGGCATCAAGTCGCGTGAGATCTACGAGGCGCCGGGAGCGATGGCGCTCATCGCCGCGCACCAGGAGCTCGAGAACGTCACGCTCGAGCGCGAGCAGGCCCGCTTCAAGCGTGGCGTCGAGCAGCGCTGGACCGAGCTCGTCTACGACGGCATGTGGTTCAGCCCGCTCAAGCGGTCGCTCGACACGTTCATCGACGACACGCAGCGCTACGTCTCGGGTGAGATCCGCATGACGCTGCACGGCGGCCGCGCGACGGTCACGGGCCGCCGCTCGGAGGCGAGCCTGTACGACTTCAACCTCGCGACGTACGACGAGGGTGACTCGTTCGACCAGTCGCAGGCGAAGGGCTTCATCGAGATCTACGGCCTCACCGCCAAGCTTGCCGCCGCGCGCGACGTCAAGTTCGGCAACGGCGTCGACCTCGGGTCCGGGAAGCTCTGACGATGACTGCGGACGGGCACGAGGAGGGCACGCAGCGCGTGAGCCTGTGGGGCGGCCGCTTCGCGGGCGGGCCGAGCGACGCGCTCGCGGCACTGAGCAAGTCGACGCACTTCGACTGGCGGCTCGCGGGCCAGGACATCGCTGGTTCGAAGGCGCACGCGCGCGTGCTGCACGCCGCCGGGCTGCTGACTGGAGCTGAGCTCGCGGGCATGCTCGACGCGCTCGAGCGGCTGCGTCTGGACGTCGCGTCCGGGGCGTTCGTCGCGGGCGACGACGACGAGGACGTGCACACGGCGCTCGAGCGCGGGCTCATCGAGCGCGCGGGTGCCGAGCTCGGCGGCAAGCTGCGGGCGGGCCGTTCGCGCAACGACCAGATCGCCACGCTGACGCGGATGTACCTGCGTGACGAGGCGCGTGTGATCGCTGGTCTCGTGCTCGACGTCGTCGATGCGCTCGTCGAGCAGGCTGCCGCCCACCCGGGCGCGGCGATGCCGGGGCGCACGCACCTGCAGCACGCGCAGCCGGTGCTGCTCGCGCACCACCTGCTGGCGCACGCGTGGCCGCTCATGCGCGACGTCGAGCGGTTCGTCGACTGGGACGCGCGTGCGGCCCGGTCGCCGTACGGCTCGGGAGCCCTCGCTGGCTCCTCGCTCGGGCTCGACCCGGCTGCGGTCGCGGCGGACCTGGGTTTCGACGGTCCTGTCGAGAACTCGATCGACGGGACGGCGTCGCGCGACGTCATGGCGGAGTTCGCGTTCGTCTCGGCGATGCTGGGCGTCGACCTCTCCCGCATCGCGGAGGAGGTGATCCTGTGGAACACGAAGGAGTTCGGTTTCGTCCGGCTCGACGACGCGTTCTCGACGGGGTCGAGCATCATGCCGCAGAAGAAGAACCCGGACGTCGCCGAGCTGGCGCGCGGGAAGGCGGGTCGGCTGATCGGGGACCTGACCGGGCTGCTGACGACGCTCAAGGGCCTGCCGCTCGCGTACAACCGCGACCTGCAGGAGGACAAGGAGCCGGTGTTCGACCAGGTCGACACGCTCGAGGTGCTCCTGCCGGCGTTCTCGGGGATGGTCGCCACGATGACCTTCGACACGGAGCGGATGGCGTCGCTCGCGCCGCAGGGCTTCTCGCTCGCGACGGACATCGCCGAGTGGCTGGTGCGGGAGGGCGTGCCGTTCCGTGTGGCTCACGAGGTCGCGGGGGCGTGCGTCCAGGTGTGCGAGCAGCGCGGGATCGAGCTGTGGGATCTCACAGATCAAGACCTCGCGGAGGTCTCGGTGCACCTGACGCCGGCCGTGCGTAGCGTCCTGACCGTCGAGGGTTCGCTGGCCTCGCGCGACGCGGTCGGGGGGACTGCGCCTGTGCGGGTGGCCGAGCAGCTCGACGCCGCGCGCGAGCGCGCGGCACAGCTGCGGGCGTTCGCCCGGGGCCAGGTCGGTGCGTGAGGCGCTGACGACCAGCGGCACGACGACGGGGGCGGTCATGACGACGGAGGTGACGTCGTGACCGCCCCCGACCACGTGGTGGCGCTGGTCGCGGGGATGGCGGCGGACCGACCGGCGGGCCTGGGGGCGACGCGCCTCGTGTGCGTGGACGGTCCCGCAGGTTCCGGGAAGACGACGCTCGCCGCTCAGCTCGGTGCGCTGCTCCCGGCGCAGGTCGTGCACATGGACGACCTGTACGAGGGCTGGACCGGGATGCGGGCGGGCATCGCCAGGCTTGCCGAGTGGGTGCTCGAGCCGCTCGCGGAGGGGCGTCCGGGCCGCTATCAGCGCTACGACTGGGGCCTCGGCAAGTACGCGGAGAGGCACACGGTGCCGTTGGCCGACTTCCTCGTGGTCGAGGGCTGCGGCTCAGCGAGCCTCAGCACGGAGCCGTACTCGCCTCTGGTGGTGTGGGTCGAGGCGCCGGACGACGTGCGGCTCGAGCGGGGGCTCGAGCGTGACGGCGCAGCGCTCGAGCCCGCCTGGCGCGAGTTCATGCAGACGGAGCGCGAGCACTACGCGGAGCACCGTACGCGCGAGCGTGCCCATGTCCGGCTCGACGGCGTCGGCAACCTGGTCACTCCCTGGTCGTGACCAGGCCGCCGTCGGGCGGCGGTGGACGGGGTGCCGGGGGACGATGGCGGGGTGCTTGGTGCTGAAGCGGACCCGTGGTCGAACGAACCTGCGGTGGAGCGCCGTGCGCCGGCCGCTGCGTGGTTCCTCCGCCCGGTGCTCGAGGTCGCGCGCGGGCTGCTCGACGCGCACCTGGTGCGTACGACGCCGGAGGGCAGGGTCGCGTTGCGTGTGACGGAGGTCGAGGCGTATGCGGGGGAGACGGATCCTGCGTCGCACGCCTTCAAGGGCCCGAACCGGCGCAATGCGACGATGTTCGGACCGCCAGGTCGTCTCTACGTCTACCGGCACATGGGTCTGCACCACTGCGTGAACGTCGTGTGCGGCGAGCCGGGGAGTGCGCGTGCCGTGCTGCTGCGGGCTGGCGAGGTCGTCGAGGGCGTGGGCCTGGCGACGGCGCGACGGACGGCCCGCGGCGTCGTGCGCACCTCCGTCGACGTCGCGCGGGGTCCGGCGCGCCTCGCGGACGCGCTGGGTCTGACGCTGGCCGACGACGGAGCGAGCCTCGTGGCTGGCGACAGCCTGGAGCTTCGCGTCCTTGCACGTCCGGTCGCGCCAGGCGTGGTGATGACGGGGCCGCGCGTCGGTGTGGGGGCCGCGGGTGCGGACCCGAACCGGTTTCCGTGGCGTCTGTGGCTCGCGGGGGAGCCGACCGTCTCGGCGTTCCGAGGTCCGTCGCAGCCGCGTCGGCGGACAGGGCAGACTAGTGCTGTTGGCCTCGTCCGAGGTCGGGATCCACGAAGGAGCAGCGGTGAGCAACGTTCTTGATGAACTCCAGTGGCGCGGGCTGGTCAGCCAGACGACTGATGTCGAGGCCCTGCGCAGAGCTCTCGAGGACGGTCCGATCACGTACTACTGCGGCTTCGACCCGACTGCGCCGAGCCTGCACCACGGGCACCTGGTCCAGCTCGTCCTGCTGCGTCACCTCCAGCTCGCGGGGCACCACCCGATCGCGCTCGTCGGCGGGGCGACCGGGCTCATCGGCGACCCGCGCATGTCGGGGGAGCGTGTCCTGAACGATCGTGAGACGGTCGCGGGCTGGGTGGAGCGCCTGCAGAACCAGATCTCGCGGTTCCTGTCGTTCGAGGGTGACAACCCCGCTCGCATGGTCAACAACCTGGACTGGCACGCGGGCTTGTCGGCGCTGGACTTCCTGCGCGACGTGGGCAAGCACTACCGCCTGGGCACGATGCTCGCGAAGGAGACGGTCGCGCGCCGGCTCGCCTCGGACGAGGGCATCTCGTTCACGGAGTTCAGCTACCAGATCCTCCAGGGCATGGACTTCCTCGAGCTCAACCGTCGCTACGGCTGCACCCTGCAGACGGGCGGCAACGACCAGTGGGGCAACCTGCTCTCGGGTGTCGAGCTGGTGCGCAAGTCGGACCAGAAGGCTGTCCACGCGCTGACGACGCCGCTCATCACGAAGGCTGACGGCACGAAGTTCGGCAAGTCCGAGGGCGGCGCGGTGTGGTTGGCGCCGGACATGATGTCGCCGTACGCCTTCTACCAGTTCTGGGTCAACGCGGACGACGCCGACGTCGTGGGATGGCTGCGCACGTTCACGTTCCGGACGCGCGAGGAGATCGCGGAGCTCGAGGCTGCTGTGGCCGAGCGCCCCGCGGCGCGCGAGGCGCAGAAGGCGCTCGCGGCCGATGTCACGACGATGGTGCACGGCGAGCGGGCGACGCAGCAGGCGATCGCGGCGAGCCAGGCGCTGTTCGGTCGCGGCGAGCTCGCCGACCTTGATCCCGACACTCTGGCTGCGGCCACGGAAGGCCTGCCGCGCACGGGCTTCGCGATCGGCGACCCGGTCGCCGACGTGCTCGCAGCGACCGGAGTGGTCAAGGGCAAGGCTGCGGCACGTCGCGCGATCGCCGAGGGTGGCGTCTACGTCAACAACGTGAAGGTCACCGGTGAGGACGCGGTGCTCTCGGAAGGTGACGTGCTCGCCGGACGGTACGTGCTGGTACGCCGCGGCAAGCGCACTGTGACGGTCGCTTTGCTGGGCGAAGCGCCGGGTCAGGGAGCGGCGTAGACCCGCGCGGTCGGGCGGTGACGGTGGTCACCGCTACGCGACTTGACCGTGATCGCCGTGGCCCCGTAGTGTTCTGCGAGTCGCCCCGACAGGGGAGGAACGGACAGCCGCAGGCCTCGCACTCACGTGTGAAGGAGCGGCCGGCCGGTCCCCGAGGGTGACTCCAAGATCCTGAACCAGGCTCTCGTGCGCCGCACGGGAATGAGGTACAGTATCTGTCCGGCCCTCCGGCCGATCACATCCGAGTCTCCGGTTCATCCGGAACGCGGATTGGACACGGCGGGATGGATCGGGTAAGTTTGAACGGTTGCCTCCGAGCTGGCCTGGAAGGGCGGGTGGGGATGCGCGTCTGTTCCTTGAGAACTCAACAGTGTGCTTGATAGTC